>NZ_VSMB01000029.1 GCF_009805705.1 Ruania rhizosphaerae | reverse complement strand
ACTGCTCCTTCCAGTCGGTGGGGGCCAGCTCCTTCGCGTTCGCGTTCGCGGCCTCAGCCAGCGCCACCGTGAGCAGCAGCACCCCGGCGGGCTCGGCGGCGGCTTCCCGCATCGCGGCATTGAGCGCTCGGCCGTCGGCAGCGGCCCAGGCCAGCATCACGCGCAGCGCCCGCTGTCGTGCCGTGCGCCGCCCCGCGCTCATGTCCTGAATGTTGGTGATCAGGTTGTTCATGACTCTCCCTCCTTGGCGCGCGTGCGGTTCGCCAGGCGGCGGCGCCTTCCGTAGCGGGCGATCTCGGGCATGAGCGCGGTGGCCAGGTCGTCCAGCCGGGCGTCGGGGACAGCGGCGAGGGTCGTGACGCCACCGCCCAGATTGCGAATTGCCTCGCGCACCGCTTGCTTCTGGCCGTCGTTGAGGAGTTTCTGGACGGTGCGCTGGAGTTCTTCCCGGGTGACGCCTTCCGGCTTGGGTGCGGGCGGGGGTGGTGGCGCGGGACGGGTGCCTTCCAGGTGGTCTGCGATGCGCTCCAGTGCATTGGCCATGCGGTCCAGCGCGGGTGATGGGTCAACAGAGGGATACATGGTGCGGTCCTTTCAGTGGTGAATGCAGTTGGCTGTGATCAGGTGCGGATGTTTCGGCCCTCCCCCCCCTGCTACGGCGGGCGACGTGGCCACGGTGCGGCGCCAGGCTCTGAGCTCGGTTGGGCTCGGTGAGCCTGGTCGGGCTTATGGATCGGGCTTTTCTTCGTCGAATTACGGAAAGCACTTTTCTTCGTCGAGTTCCGGAAAGCACTTTCAGATGCGCCGCCCACGCCGCCTGCGCCACCTATAGGGGGGGTGGCGCGGCGGCGCACCCCGCGCGGAGGTGCGCGGCGTGGGCCCGCGCACCCCTCGGACGTACTGCCACCAGGGAAAACGGACTCACTGGCCACCTCCTGCGCGGAAGTGCGCGGTGTGCGGCTCGCGCAGGGGGTGCGCGGGGTGTGCCGCGCACCTGTTCGCGGCTCATTGACTGGCCTTTTCTTCCTGAAACTCCGGAAAATTGCGGGCGCCGAGTGCTGGATCATTGCGGCACCTCTTCTTCCTCGCTGCCGAACTCACTGGCCACCTGCTGGTGGCGTTCCCGGCGCTCCCGCATGGCCTGCCGCACTGCCTCGCGTGACCAGGTGTGCCCGGCAGCCTTCACGCGGTCCAGCACCCGCCGCTCGCCGTCCTCGATGCTGATCCGCTCCTGGTCCATCCAGGCGATGGCCGTCTGCGCGGGGGTGGCGTGCCCGGTCCGCCACGACACTCCCGCCGCGTGGTCGTGCTCCACCTCGGCCTGTGGCACCGGCTCCAAGATCGGCTTCAGGTGCCGCACCGTCACACGGCGCGCACCGCCCACGTCGGCCCACAGCAGCAGCACCGACCCGGCCCCCGCCGTGATGGGCATCCCGCCGTAGAGATCGGCCAGGGTGGTCGGCGCCTTGCCGTTCGCGCCGCGCTTGACCATGTGGTGCAGTTCCAGCACCTGCACCCCAGCGGCGAGCGCTGTCTGGCGGGCGCGGTTGTAGCCTCCGGCGCCCGCTTCCTCGGTCAGCCCCAGCGCGGCGTCCTTGAGGGAGTCCACCACCACGTGCGACGCCCCAGCCTTGGCAGCCAGCCGCGCCAGCAGTTCCGTGTCCTTGGCCATGTCCTCGGGCGGCGGTCCCTGCCACACCATCAGCCGCTCAGAGATCACCGCGCGCTGCTCCGGCGTGAAGTGCCGCCGCAGCGCCCGCGCGATCTGCCGTGGGCGGTCCATGGCCAGGTACAGCACCCGCCCGGCGGCGGGAACCACCGGCCACCCCAGCACCTCGCCACCGAACAGCAGCGCGTGCACCAGTTGCCCTGTCACGGTCGTCTTGCCGACGCCCGGCGGACCCACCAGCATCAGGGACTCGCCCTCGGCCCACAGGGCGGCGGTCTCGGTGCCCCAGATCAGCGGCACATCGTCCGGCTGGTCAAACAGGAACGCGCCACCGTCCGCCCAGCGGGTACGGTCCGGCGCAGCTTCCTGCTGGTCGTCCTCTGGCGGCAGCGGCTCAAACTCAGCCCCTGGCGGCTCCCACGGCAGCCCGGCTCGGGCGTGGTCACTGGTGGCCTTGGCTGCCCACTTCCCCGGCACAGCCTCAGCCATGGCCTCCGGCACAATCCCGTCATAGAGCGCTTCGGCCTCGGCCAGCGTGAGCGCGTTCCAGGGGGAGTGCGCCAGCGCGGCCAGGGTGTCGGCGGCGTCGGCCAGCAGACGTTCCCAGCCACGGTCCCGGTCGTCCCGGTGGCCCTCGGGCCAGTCCTCCGCCTCGGCCAGTTGCTTTCGCCACCCATCCACGCGGCGCTGCACCTGCGCGTCAGCATTCCTCTGCTCCACAGCCGACAGGTCCTCATACGCGGGACCATCCCCAGCGGCGGCTTCCACCGGCTCCGGCTCGGGCGGCACGGTCGGGTCCATCTGCTCGTCCAGCAGCACGGCCTCCACCGGCAGCGGGGCACCGTCCAGCACGTGGTGCTCGTAGTCGCCCCGGTCGGCGGGGAAGGTAGGCATGTACATCAGCCGCTCGGGCTGCACGCTCCCGGCGTCGAACCGCTCCCGGCCCAGGCGGTGCATC
>NZ_VSMB01000028.1 GCF_009805705.1 Ruania rhizosphaerae | reverse complement strand
ACTGCTCCTTCCAGTCGGTGGGGGCCAGCTCCTTCGCGTTCGCGTTCGCGGCCTCGGCCAGCGCCACGGTGAGCAGCAGCACCCCGGCGCGTTCGGCGGCGGCTTCGCGCATGACGGCATTGAGCGCTCGGCCGTCGGCAGCGGCCCAGGCCAGCATCACACGCAGGGCCCGCTGCCGAGCCGTGCGCCGCCCGGCGCTCATGTCCTGAATGGTGGCGATCAGGTTGCTCATGACTTTGCCTCCCTGGCCTTGGCCTTCGCGCGGCGGTTCTGCCGCGTGCGGTAGCGGTTGATCTCGGGCATGAGCGCACAGGTCAGGTCGGGCAGCCGGTCGTCTGGAACATCGGCCACAGTCCGGGCGCCCAGGGCCTGGAGCGCTATGTCCACCACTGCGCCGCGCCCGTCGTCCGTGAGCGCCTTGAGGGCACGGGCCACGTTGTCCCGTGTGGCGCCTTTCGCTTTGGGCGCGGCGGGCGGAGCCGGAGCGGGCTGGACCACGCCGCCGTCGAGGTGGTCTGCGATGCGCTCCAGTGCATCGGCTATCCGGTCCAGCGGGGGTGATGGGTCAAGAGAGGGATTCATGGTGCGGTCCTTTCAGTGGTGAATGCGGTTGGTTGTGATCAGGTGCGGATGTTTCGACCCTCCCCTGCTACGGCGGGTGCCGGAGGCCGTAGGGGAGGGCCACTGTGTCGGGGTGCGGGCCTGTTCTGCCCGGGGTACCCGGGGCGCTTTGATGTACGCCTCGAGAGAGCGAATACGCGCGTTGTCAAACACCCCCGGGTACCCCGGGCAGAAGCCCTCGACCAGCAGTTATGCGTGGCCATCGGTTTCTTCTTCGGACATCCGCCAGCGCACTCCCAGGTACAGCCGCTGTCGGCCGCGCGGCTTGTAGTCGCCCCTGTAGTGCGGTCGCACGAATCCGGCGGGTAGGTGTGCAGTGCGGACCTTCTCGACGTGACCCTCGACCTCCTGGTGCTGCAGGAATCGGTCGGCGAAGGTCTGGTCGCTCCAGGACTTCTGCCCGTTGCTTGCGAGCCAGTCGTTGAAGGCTTCCAACAGATCGCTCGTGAGAATCGCAGCCTCCGGGTCGAAGACGAGGCGTTCGCGCACGTACGCCAGCACCTGGTCGGCGGAGGCCCGCCAGTCCTCGGTGTCGTGCTGCACCACAGCGGGCGGAGGCGGTATCACCTGACTGGCCGAGTGCCACCGCACGGCTCCCGCCACAATCCATGCCAGCACAGCTTCCAGTTGCGGCTGGCCACGCTCGATCCGGGTCCGCAGATCGGAGACCGGGAACTTGTGCGGGAACCGCACCAGTGCCAGCCGCCGCCAGGTGCCGTGGTCGACCTCGTCGACGCGCGGTCGGTAGTTGGTGGCCAGCAGCAGGGAGTGCGTGGCATCCCAGGTGACGCTGTCCTGCCGAATGTGCCGTGCCGTCATCTGTGGTGTGCCCACGGTCGCCTTCAGACGCTTCACATTCAGGTGTCGCGCCTCGGGCGTCTCTTCGATCACCGCCAGCCGCGCACCACGCAACGTCATCAGTTCGGTGGGGTGGTCGCTCGGGTTCGCCAGCAGCACTCGCTCCGGCACGAACGTCGCGTGCTGGCCCAGGGCCCTCAGTTGTGCTCCCAGGAATGTGGACTTGCCGTTGCTACCCCCACCCTGCAGGACCGGCATCAGGTCATCCGGCGTCGGATGGCCGGTGGCTGCCTGCCCACACCGGACCTGCATCCAGTCGGCCACCTCAGGCGGGAGTGCCCGCAGAGCCTGGTCCCAGTCGGGGTGCGTCGCTCCGGGCACGTACGCCACTCGGGTGATCTTGGTCAGCAGCAGCTCGGGGTCGTGCGGCAGCAACTCGCCTGTCCGCAGGTCCACCACGCCATTCCCCACGTTCAGCAGGTCCGGGCGAGTGTCGAACTGGTCAGCCTCCCGCTGCACCACACCCCGCATCAGGGACGTGATTCCCCCGATGCGCCCACTGCTCAGAAGACCCGCCACCGTCTTCGCGTTGGCTGGGTCGTTCAGTTCCTGGAACAGCCGCTTCACTGCACGCCGCACGACCTCCCGGACGGCCGTGTCGTCGCTGGGCTTCCACCGTTTCCCGGTCCACTTCATCCAGCCCAGCCCGACCGCCCAGCACCATCGTCCGCCGAGCGCGTGCTGGGCCATCCACTCGGCCATGAAGGTGTCCGAGTAGCCGGACGGGTCCGGCAGCCGTCCGCCCGGTGTGGTGTCCTCCGGCACGGCATCGAGTTCGCCCGCTACGGGCTCCCACGGCAGCCCGGCGCGGGCGTGGTCACTGGTGGCCTTGGCTGCCCACTTCCCCGGCACAGCCTCGGCCATGGCCTCCGGCACAATCCCCTCATAGAGCGCTTCGGCCTCGGCCAGCGTGCGCGCGTTCCAGGGGGAGTGCGCCAGCGCGGCCAGGGTGTCGGCGGCGTCGGCCAGCAGACGTTCCCAGCCACGGTCCCGGTCGTCCCGGTGGCCCTCGGGCCAGTCCTCCGCCTCGGCCAGTTGCTTTCGCCACCCATCCACGCGGCGCTGCACCTGCGCGTCAGCATTCCTCTGCTCCACAGCCGACAGGTCCTCATACGCGGGACCATCCCCAGCGGTGGCCTCCACCGGCTCCGGCTCGGGCGGCACGGTCGGGTCCACCTGCTCGTCCAGCAGCACGGCCTCCACCGGCAGCGGGGCACCATCCAGCACGTGGTGCTCGTAATCGTCCCGGTCGGCGGGCACCGTGGGCTTGTACATCAACCGCTCGGGCTGCACGCTCCCGGCGTCGAACCGCTCCCGGCCCAGGCGGTGCATC
>NZ_VSMB01000027.1 GCF_009805705.1 Ruania rhizosphaerae | reverse complement strand
CGTGAACGAGAACTGACCCGTGCCCTGATCCGGGTTCGAATCCACACCCTCGTCCTCGCCAGCACCAGTCTGAGTCAACGGGTAATCCTGCCCATCAACCACCACCGTGGTCGGGAACTCGATCGTGTAATCAGTGCTGATCGGCAGATCAGTGAAGACGTAATACCCGTCCTCATCAGTGACCGTCGTGCCAACCACGTCCTCGTTCTCATCGAGCAACGTGACCGTCACCCCCTCAACCGGGGTCTCACCCTCGTCCTGGATGCCATCACGGTCCTCATCAATCCAGACATAGTCACCCACCGACACGAACTCTGGGGGCACGAAGCCGAAGTCGATCGAGTGGTCGTTCTCGCCCGGATCAGGGCTCGTGATCTCAGCCAGCACGACGTGGTCGCCTAGCCCGGAGTCAGGGTCAGCTGCTACGCCGTTGCTATCGATGTCTTCGTTGAATCCGGCATCGTCATCGGTCGGCGAGGTCCCGGCCAAGGGGCCACCACTTTGGAAGTCGGCTTCACGGTCCAGACGCACCTGATAGTCGGTCTCGGGCAGCAACCCATCGGCGGTGTCGAACCAGTACTCACCGTTCTCATCGGTCTCGGTCGTGGCCACCAGCACACCTGCGTCGTCGTACAGGCTCACCTGCACACCTTCAACGGGAGCCTCATCCGGATCTTGAATGCCATCCTCGTCGGTATCCATCCACACCCGGTTGCCGATCTGCTGTGTCTGCTCGAGGACCAATGCCTCAAGGTCAGCCAAACCCTGGCCCTTCTGGAAGTCCTCTGAGACGAGGATTCCGCTGCCGCCAGACGACGGCGAGATCATGTCGCCAGTCTGCGGGTCGAAGGCTCGGAGTCCGTTATTCCATGCTGCTCCGTTGGCGTCCATAAGGTTGGAGACGACGCGATCAGTTCCGTCGACGTGCACGATGCCCGAGAATCCGGATTCGTAGTGTTGCCGAGCGCGGTCTTCGAAATCATCACGAGCCGTGAAATCGATCGTCCCTGCGGCTTCGTCCAACTCCACAGCAACGATGTCGCCTGCCACCACGTTGTTCGCGTAGGCAGCGTCGCCGTTGGTCCGCTCGCCCATGTACAGGATGGACCCGTGCTGGTCGCTCATCCGGTCGCGGAAGCTCAGAATGAACTGGCCGGCGTCAGTGATCTCGATGTCGGCCAGCATCGGCTGAGCGGCACTGTACTGAGCGGAGATCTCGACCGCTGACGGGTTAATGGGAGCGTTGAACGGCGCGACGTCCAGGCACTCCTGCGGTAGATCATCGCTCCAAGCGAACCATTCCGCAGAGGAGCAAACGCCGCCCGCAAACTGCAACTCAGCAGACTGGTCCTCGCGACCGGGTGTCGTCGTGACGTCGCCCTCGTAGGTCGTGCCGGTGGCCGTCAGTGTGCCATCTGCGGCTCGCTCGTAGGTAAGGAGGTGTGCCTGCAATGTCGCACCGCAGATTGCACCGACGTAGAGAACGCCGTCGTGCTCCTCGAGCGCCATGGGTGCCCAGTCCGCGGTGCAGTCTAGTGGGGCGGGTACGGCCAGAGTCTGGATCGGGGCAGGGTTGGTGGCCTCCTGTACCGGGTAGACTACGAGGGAGTCGGTGTTCATGTTGACCACCGTGACGTAGGAGTCGTCCTCAGTGACGTCAACGTCGCCAAGGGACTCGCGGCCCACTGCCGTGCGGAATGCGAAGTCCTGGAGTTCGTGTCCTTCGGGATTGACGGCGTCGATGTCGTGCTCTGTCGTTCCTGCGTCGTCGACGGTTGCGTAGAGCTCATCCTCGCCGGTCAGCGCATTGACGCGGTACAGAGCACCGGGGCCTTCCGAGCCGTAGAGCGATCCGCGCTTAGCGTAGGCGCCGACATAGAGATCCATCTCGGTCTGATCAATGCCGATTCCGTACACCGAGCCGAGCGTGTGTCGCGCGGTCAACTCGGCGAGTTTGGACTGCGTGAGCGCGTAGTCGATCGAGTACATCTCTCGAAGTTCGCTCGGCTCTGGCCAGACATCATCGGGCTGGATTGCCGAGAACACGGTGGCCCCGTCGGGTCCGAGCCGTGAAGGATCGACATACCCGACCGATAGCGTCGCGTCCTGCCCGTCAGCAACATCGACGAACGACACCGCTGGCGCGAACTCGGGCTCGGCGTGGCCATCCAGGATTTGGGCCTCGGTGTAGGACCCGGTGTCCGGGTTCTGGACCTCCACCCGGTACTGCCCACCCGCCAGTGAGTTGTCCGCCGGCAACAGTGTCACCACACCACTGGCATCAGTGTTGCGGGTGATCGCATCCCCGGCAGCATCAACGAACCGCACCTGCACGCTCTCCAACGGCAGATCCTCAGCATCGCGCACACTGTCCACGTTCCGGTCCTCAACGACCATCACCGTGATGGACCCGTCTGTCGGCGCGGCTACAGCCGGGGCCACGCCCGCGGCCAGCAGGCCGCCAGTCAGCGCGCACGCTGCACCAGCAGCAAGCATCCTTCGCAGTTTCATATCTCCCCCGAGATGGTTGGATGGGCCGCTTCCCGTCATGTGGGAACACTGCTCCCGATGGTCGGAACCTACCAGTCGACCGTATAGCGACCATGTCACGGTTTGGTAACGACGCGGGTGGTTGATGCGGTGTCACGTGTGCATCGGGAATGATGCTGCGCCGCCGTTCGCTGCTCAACTGTTCAAATCCGGTCGCATGAATGTGCGCAAACCTCTGTCGCCTTCGTCACATTGCGTGCTACGTTCCGCCACAGTGCGTGCACTACGCAAGCCGCGAGGGAGGGCATCGGATGAGTGGGTTCGGACGGCTGGTGGCGAGCGCTGCAGCCCTAGCGCTGGCAGTCGTGTCTGGTATCGCCGGTGTAGGTGTGCTTGCGCTTCCTACCGCCTCGGCGGCTCCGGGTGATGGCGTGTTGACGGTTCAGGTCAGTCGTGACTTCTCTGGCGATGGTGTCTATGACGCGGCGTTCGATCCGCCGCAGGCTGGTGTCGAGGTGACTGTCACGGATGGGACGGACTCGATTGGGCCGTTGGTGACGGACTTCTCGGGTCAGGTGTCCTTCGATCTGTCGACGCTGTCGGGGGAGGGGTTCCGTGTCGATGTCGCCGTGACCGATCCTGAGCTCGACCATCTTCAGGCTGCGCCGGCGGCGACTGCTGACACTGCGAATGCGTTCCGTAGCTTCACCACGTTCGTCGACGGTTCGACGCAGACGATCCACGTCGGCGTCTGGAACCCAGATACGTACATGCCCGAGGATGCGCCGTTGGCTGTCGCGCAGCAGATCGACCGGTTCGGTGATGGAGATACCCGGTCGTTGATGGTGACCGACTGGGACAACCGTGGGCCGGCGACGAACGACACCGGTGACAACACGGACGGGATCACCACAGTTGCGACGCAGGACGAGACAGGCACTGTCTTCGGGGCTGCTTGGGATCACACCACGAACCAGATCTATTCGGCCGCTTACGCGAAGGCGTACACCGAGTACGGCCCGGGCGGTAGTGGTGGTCTGTACCGGACCGATGTCGATGGTGGTGGTCCGGGGAACACGGAGTTGTGGGCGACTGTGCCGAATGCGGGTACGGCGGTTCACC
>NZ_VSMB01000026.1 GCF_009805705.1 Ruania rhizosphaerae | reverse complement strand
CTGAAGGTGCGCGTTCGTTGTTTGAGAACTCAACAGTGTGTTTGTAGTGATTGATGCCAGTTTTTTATGGTTGGTGTGCGCTCTTTTTGGGTGTGCATCTGCTGGGATTGTTTGTTTCGTATGGTTTGTTGGCGCCTTGTGCTTCTTTTGGGGTGTGGGGTGTTGATGGATTCTTTTACGGAGAGTTTGATCCTGGCTCAGGACGAACGCTGGCGGCGTGCTTAACACATGCAAGTCGAACGATGAAGCGGTGCTTGCACCGTGGATTAGTGGCGAACGGGTGAGTAACACGTGAGTAACCTGCCCCTTTCTCTGGGATAAGCGCTGGAAACGGTGTCTAATACTGGATATTCAGGCATGCTCGCATGGGTGTGTTTGGAAAGATTTTTTGGTGAGGGATGGGCTCGCGGCCTATCAGCTTGTTGGTGGGGTGATGGCCTACCAAGGCGGTGACGGGTAGCCGGCCTGAGAGGGTGACCGGCCACACTGGGACTGAGACACGGCCCAGACTCCTACGGGAGGCAGCAGTGGGGAATATTGCACAATGGGCGAAAGCCTGATGCAGCGACGCCGCGTGAGGGATGACGGCCTTCGGGTTGTAAACCTCTTTCAGTAGGGAAGAAGGCTTCGGCTGACGGTACCTGCAGAAGAAGCGCCGGCTAACTACGTGCCAGCAGCCGCGGTAATACGTAGGGCGCAAGCGTTGTCCGGAATTATTGGGCGTAAAGAGCTCGTAGGCGGTTTGTCGCGTCTGCTGTGAAAACGCGGGGCTCAACTCCGCGCCTGCAGTGGGTACGGGCAGACTAGAGTGTGGTAGGGGAGACTGGAATTCCTGGTGTAGCGGTGGAATGCGCAGATATCAGGAGGAACACCGATGGCGAAGGCAGGTCTCTGGGCCACTACTGACGCTGAGGAGCGAAAGCATGGGGAGCGAACAGGATTAGATACCCTGGTAGTCCATGCCGTAAACGTTGGGCACTAGGTGTGGGATCCATTCCACGGATTCTGTGCCGCAGCTAACGCATTAAGTGCCCCGCCTGGGGAGTACGGCCGCAAGGCTAAAACTCAAAGGAATTGACGGGGGCCCGCACAAGCGGCGGAGCATGCGGATTAATTCGATGCAACGCGAAGAACCTTACCAAGGCTTGACATACACCGGAAGCCTGCAGAGATGTGGGTCTCTTTGGACACTGGTGTACAGGTGGTGCATGGTTGTCGTCAGCTCGTGTCGTGAGATGTTGGGTTAAGTCCCGCAACGAGCGCAACCCTCGTCCTATGTTGCCAGCACGTGATGGTGGGGACTCATAGGAGACTGCCGGGGTCAACTCGGAGGAAGGTGGGGATGACGTCAAATCATCATGCCCCTTATGTCTTGGGCTTCACGCATGCTACAATGGCCGGTACAAAGGGCTGCGATACCGTGAGGTGGAGCGAATCCCAGAAAGCCGGTCTCAGTTCGGATTGGGGTCTGCAACTCGACCCCATGAAGTCGGAGTCGCTAGTAATCGCAGATCAGCAACGCTGCGGTGAATACGTTCTCGGGCCTTGTACACACCGCCCGTCACGTCATGAAAGTCGGTAACACCCGAAGCCGGTGGCCCAACCCTTGTGGGGGGGAGCTGTCGAAGGTGGGATTGGCGATTGGGACGAAGTCGTAACAAGGTAGCCGTACCGGAAGGTGCGGCTGGATCACCTCCTTTCTAAGGAGTTTCACGTTGTGAAGCTCGCTGCTGCTGTGTGTGGTGCCCTGTGATGGGTGTCATGCGGGTGGTGGTGTGCCATGCCCTGGGCGAGTGTTCTGGGGGTGGTGCTTCTATTGGGTGGAACATTAATCACGGTTTCTGATGCTTGCTTCCTTGTTGTGGGGTGGGTGTTGGGGCGGACACACTGTTGGGTGTCCCAGGCAATGAGCCCGTTTTCGGGGTTTGTTGGTTGGTTGTACACCGTCTGGTCTGGTGCTGGCTGTTGCTGGTGCTTGGGTTGGGTGAGTGTCGGTAGCTTGAGAACTGCACAGTGGACGCGAGCATCTTTGATTTTTGTGGCAAGTTTTTAAGAGCATTCGGTGGATGCCTTGGCACCAGGAGCCGAAGAAGGACGTAGTAGCTTGCGATAAGCCTCGGGGAGTTGGCAAACGAACTTTGATCCGAGGATTTCCGAATGGGGAAACCCAGCCGGGGTCATGCCCGGTTACCTGCACCTGAACACATAGGGTGTGTGGAGGGAACGTGGGGAAGTGAAACATCTCAGTACCCACAGGAAAAGATATTCCGAGAGTAGTGGCGAGCGAAATCGGATGAGGCCAAACCATGGGTGTGTGATAGCCGGCAGGCGTTGCACTTGTGGGGTTGTGGGACTCGTTGGCTGATCCTGCCGGGTTGGCGAAGAGTGATCAAGTCGCGTGATAGTCGAAGGGCATTGAAAGGTCCAGCATAGAGGGTGTTACTCCCGTAGACGAAATTGCGTGGCCTCTTGATGAGTATCCCAAGTAGCACGGGGCCCGAGAAATCCCGTGTGAATCTGCCAAGACCACTTGGTAAGCCTAAATACTACCTGGTGACCGATAGCGGACAAGTACCGTGAGGGAAAGGTGAAAAGTACCCCGGGAGGGGAGTGAAATAGTACCTGAAACCGAATGCTTACAATCCGTTGGAGCCTCCTTAGCAGGGGTGACAGCGTGCCTTTTGAAGAATGAGCCTGCGAGTTAGTGGTACGTGGCGAGGTTAACCCGTGTGGGGAAGCCGTAGCGAAAGCGAGTCCGAATAGGGCGTTTTAGTCGCGTGCTCTAGACCCGAAGCGAAGTGATCTATCCATGGCCAGGTTGAAGCGCGGGTAAGACCGCGTGGAGGACCGAACCCACCTAGGTTGAAAACTGGGGGGATGAGCTGTGGATAGGGGTGAAAGGCCAATCAAACTTCGTGATAGCTGGTTCTCCCCGAAATGCATTTAGGTGCAGCGTCACGTGTTTCTTACCGGAGGTAGAGCTACTGGATGGCTGATGGGCCTCACCAGGTTACTGACGTCAACCAAACTCCGAATGCCGGTAAGTGAGAGCGTGGCAGTGAGACTGCGGGGGATAAGCTTCGTAGTCGAGAGGGAAACAGCCCAGACCACCAGCTAAGGCCCCTAAGCGTATGCTAAGTGGGAAAGGATGTGGAGTTGCACAGACAACCAGGAGGTTGGCTTAGAAGCAGCCACCCTTGAAAGAGTGCGTAATAGCTCACTGGTCAAGTGATTCTGCGCCGACAATGTAGCGGGGCTCAAGCATACCGCCGAAGCTGTGGCATTCATGCATTTACTTGGCTCATCCTTTTGGGGTGGGTCCAGGTGTGTGGATGGGTAGGGGAGCGTCGTGTGGGGGGTGAAGCGGCGGAGTGATCCAGCCGTGGACGCCACACGAGTGAGAATGCAGGCATGAGTAGCGAAAGACGGGTGAGAAACCCGTCCGCCGAATGACCAAGGGTTCCAGGGCCAGGTTAATCCGCCCTGGGTAAGTCGGGACCTAAGGCGAGGCCGACAGGCGTAGTCGATGGACAAGCAGTTGATATTCTGCTACCGGCGAAGAACCGCCCATACCGAGCCCGGTGATGCTAAACGCCCAACGTCTGCTAGATCCCCTTCGGGGGACGTGTAGGCCGAGCGCGTGACCCGAACCGGTAGTAGGTAAGCGTAGTAACAGGGGTGACGCAGGAAGGTAGCCCAGCGTGTCTTATGGCTTGGCACGTCCAAGGCTGTAGGGCGAGGTATAGGTAAATCCGTGCCTCATGTGCCTGAGAGCTGATGGTGACAGCGTATGCTGGATGATTGGGTGATCCTATGCTGCCTAGAAAAACCTCGGCGCGAGGTTCTAGCCGCCCGTACCCTAAACCGACTCAGGTGGTCAGGTAGAGAATACTAAGGCGATCGAGTGAATCGTGGTTAAGGAACTCGGCAAAATGCCCCCGTAACTTCGGGAGAAGGGGGGCCGGACGCGTGATCTGCCCATCGCGGTGGTGAGCGTTGAAGGCCGCAGAGACCAGGGAGAAGCGACTGTTTATCAAAAACACAGGTCCGTGCGAAGTCGCAAGACGATGTATACGGACTGACGCCTGCCCAGTGCTGGAAGGTTAAGAGGACGGGTTAGTCACCTTTGGTGGCGAAGCTCAGAATTTAAGCCCCAGTAAACGGCGGTGGTAACTATAACCATCCTAAGGTAGCGAAATTCCTTGTCGGGTAAGTTCCGACCTGCACGAATGGCGTAACGACTTCTCCGCTGTCTCAACCGCGAACTCGGCGAAATTGCACTACGAGTAAAGATGCTCGTTACGCGCAGCAGGACGGAAAGACCCCGGGACCTTTACTATAGCTTGGTATTGGTGTTCGGTACGGCTTGTGTAGGATAGGTGGGAGACTGTGAAGCGCCCGCGCCAGCGGGTGTGGAGTCAACGTTGAAATACCACTCTGGTCGTTCTGGACATCTAACCTCGGTCCGTGATCCGGATCAGGGACAGTGCCTGGTGGGTAGTTTAACTGGGGCGGTTGCCTCCTAAAAAGTAACGGAGGCGCTCAAAGGTTCCCTCAGCCTGGTTGGCAATCAGGTGGCGAGTGTAAGTACACAAGGGAGCTTGACTGTGAGACGTACATGTCGAGCAGGGACGAAAGTCGGAACTAGTGACCCGACGGTGGCTCGTGGAAGCGCCGTCGCTCAACGGATAAAAGGTACCCCGGGGATAACAGGCTGATCCTGCCCAAGAGTCCATATCGACGGCATGGTTTGGCACCTCGATGTCGGCTCGTCGCATCCTGGGGCTGGAGTAGGTCCCAAGGGTTGGGCTGTTCGCCCATTAAAGCGGTACGCGAGCTGGGTTCAGAACGTCGTGAGACAGTTCGGTCCCTATCCGCTGCGCGCGTTGGAAATTTGAGAAGGGCTGTCCCTAGTACGAGAGGACCGGGACGGACTAACCTCTGGTGTGCCAGTTGTTCCGCCAGGAGCACGGCTGGTTAGCTACGTTGGGAAGGGATAACCGCTGAAAGCATCTAAGTGGGAAGCCTGCTTCAAGATGAGATTTCCATACACCCTTCGAGGTGTGAGAGGCTCCCAGCTAGACCACTGGGTTGATAGGCCGGATGTGGAAGCACCGAAAGGTGTGAAGCTGACCGGTACTAATATGCCGATGACTTACCACAACACACAATCATTGCGTGCATGCGTCCACTGTGCGGTTCCCGAGAGACCGCCACCACCACCCACCCACACCCAGGGCCTACCAGCCCCGGGGCGGGTCAGGGCAGAGTGTGAGCGAGAAGGTCATCTCCATAGAGTTACGGCGGCCATAGCGAGGCGGGAAACGCCCGGTCCCATTCCGAACCCGGAAGCTAAGCCCCTCAGCGCCGATGGTACTGCGACCGCGAGGTCGTGGGAGAGTAGGACACCGCCGGACACCCATTCCAACAAGGGCCACCCCACCGGGGTGGCCCTTGTTGCGTT
>NZ_VSMB01000025.1 GCF_009805705.1 Ruania rhizosphaerae | reverse complement strand
CAACAACTGGTCGGAATCCAATAGGCCGAGTCTCCATCAGACCCAGTGCGGTTCAGGCGACCGGTCCCAGGTTGGCGGCGTTCTCGACAAGCCGCCAACACCACGCGGCGCACAATGAAGGATTCTGGTTGCTATGGGCCCATAACGCGTACCCCGCGACAGCCTCCTCCCAGGAAGACGTACGGAACTCGATCTGGTTCTCCCACGGCGCGCACTCAACCGACTTGCGGAACCACTGTCCAGCCTCCGGGTCGCCGGACTCGGACAAACACGAGGCGAGCATGAAAGCCGCGTCGAGGAGTCGGTTCCGGTCGATGTCTTCGGTTGGAAGCCCGTCGCCATACGCGAGTCGGAGCCAATCAATCGCGCGGGGATCATCCGGAGATGCTTCCGCCGCACTCATAGCGGCCGGCCTGATGCCGTGGTCGGCGGCGCGATGCAGCCAGCCGATCGCTTCCTCCGAACTCACAGCCTCGCTCTCGGTCAAAGCGTGCTCCTGCGGAAGCGAACCGTTGCTGCCCGACAAACCCCACCTCCCCCCGCCTCGCCACATCGCCCACGGCTGGTCGAGGTCAGCAGCTCGGCGGTACCACCGGATGAGTGACCGGTTCAGAGCCAGCGTCTCTTCTCGATCTGAACGCCGACCTGGCGGACTCTCGAGAGCCTCGATCACCACCTGCTCGCGAGTCTCACCATCACCGGCCACGTCCGCCGCGAGCGCCAGCACGTACTCGTCTGACCTGCCGGACAAAACCGCGTCACGGATCAGCTCAGTGAGGTCGTCGTTCGTCACGAACTGAATGGTATAGGCGACCGTCAATCCTGGGATGTGACCCGGGCACAGCGGAACACGTCCAGACGCAACCGCCAAATCGGCATTCACGTCGTCAACCGATCCCGGGTGCCCAAACTCTCGGACGGGATCGGTTCTGGATGCGTGGAGTTCGAATCGGATTCGGGACATCCAGCGGAGATCGCGCGGGAAGCATCCGGGACCGGTCGGGCAGGAGACCGCTCGAATCAGAAGGGACGACGATGACCACAGTCACCGCTTCACCGGCGGCGCCCGACGGCACGCCAAGTTCTCCGACCCATGGTGGTCGGCACACGGAGGCCTTCCGTGAACCCAGCGCTGCTGACGTGTCGGCGCGCACGCACAAGATCCTGCTCGCTATCGCACTCAGCGTTGTCGCGGTCGGCGTCCACATCGACCAAGAGTTGATGATGCCGGCGATCGACAGGGCGATGCGCGTGGGCAACGGGGTGGCGTTCTTCGTGTCGATCTCGTTCGCCATGCTGGCAGGCGCCGCAGCGTGGACCGCCGGCAAGGACCTCCGGAAGCTCCGAGCCTACGGCAGCGCGCCGACCTTCTGGCTCAGTCTCGGTGGGTTCGTACTGATCGGCGTGGGCTTCTTCCTCATGCGCCTGTTCGGCGGTAGCGGCTACACAAGCGAAGGCGCTGCCGACAGCGGGCTCGGGGTGGCAACCATTCTCGCGATCACGTATCTGGCTGTCGGGCTCGTGGCGGCCGCGGAGTCGTACTACCTGTGCAACCCGGCGCTCACCGGGAAGCTCCGGGCTGAGCACCGGATGGCAGACCTCGCGCCCCAACTCCAGGAAGCCGAGGCCGCCGCAGTGGAAGCAAGGGTCGCGTTGGAGACGTCGATCTTCAGGCGGGAACTGGTGCACGAGGAGCACGAGGAGGCGATCCGGGAGACGAAGGACCTCGCTGCCGAGGTTCGCGACTACGCCCGTGCCCTGATCGCCGCGGCGCTCGGCGATCCCGCCCAGACCGGTCTCGTCTTCGACCGCTTCGACCTCGATGAGGACCGCGAGGCAGCAGGCAGAGAGGACGAGTTCGGCACCGGCGCCATCGACTCCAGCAGCGAAGGGGCGGACGAAGACCCGGGCAGCAACGACCTGGGGATCCGACGACTCCGTGATGAACCTGACGACGACCCCTCTTCTACCGAGGGAGCCGCATGATGAAGCTGTTCGAGCGCAAGGGCACTCGTCGCCCCAAGGGCAACGCGCCACTCGCCCCGGCGACTCTGAAGAGGGCCCTCGACGGCACGATCCGCTACCCCATGCTCCGACGAATCCGCGACTGGCGGTACGGCGTCGTCGACGGAAGAGTCGACGCCGACGTCGAGGCGGCCCGTGAAGGGACGAGCGCATGGTTGCACCGGCTCCGTTCGGAGTTCGCCGAGGTGACCAGCCACGAGCTGCAGAGCCTGCAGGCCGATACTGCCCAGCTCGTGTGGCAGCTGGACTCTCACTTGGCCGAGGTGGAGGGTGCTCGCGAGGCGCTGCAGCGGGCCACCGAGAAGCGGGAGTCGACTCCCGACGATCCCGGAACTGACGAACTCGCCCGCCGGGGCGTTGCCGAGCAGCGCGACTCTGAGGCCGCCATTCGGTCTCGCCGACTACGGGAGCATCGCCGCCGGGTAGTCGGTCCCGCCGACGCAGAGGTCGGCCGGGTCAAGCAGGAGCTCGAGCGAGCCCAGCGCGAGTGCGGCACGTTGCGGGCTCAGATTGACGTGACGCACGACGTGTACGTCGCGCGAGCCAAGCGACTCCTCCACTTCCACCAGCGTCGTGCCGCGACGTATCGCCGCGGGTTCGTCCGGTCGGCCGTTCGCCGCCAGGCCGACCGCGAGGTCGTTGCGGCGTTCGCCCGGCCAGATGCCCTGTTCACGCTCCCCGAGTGGGCATTGCCCCACGACGGAAGGGGCTGGACACCTTCCGGGACCGGTCACTCCGAGGCGACCAACAACAAAGAAGGAACACTCCAATGACAAGGATCGCAATCGCCGCCTTCGCGGCAATGACCACGCTCCTCGGGCTCACCGCCTGCGGCGCGACCGAGCCCGCCGCCGACGGGCTCGTGATCGACCGCCCCGCGACCGACTGCGGCGAACCCATGCCGCTTGCCGTGGTGACAAGCCCGCACTCGAACGCCCCTGGCTTGAGTTTGGACGCCCAGATGCACTGCCTCGTGCGCGCGACTGTCGAAGCCGGTTTGCCGCTGGTGATCGTCAAGATCGACGGGGTGCCCGACCTGCTGATCAACAAGGTGCTGCCGGTCGACGACACCAACGACACGCTGCGGGCTGACAGTCTCGACACAGCCGTGTACACCACGATGGCCGACGCGCTGCGAGACGCGGCCCCGGACGAGGACGGAGCCGACCTGGTCGCCGGCCTCGACGCGGCAGCACAGGCCCTCCGCTCGCACGGGGTGACGAGTGGACGACTGCTGGTGACGACCCCGGGCCTACCCGACACCGGGCTGCTGAACATGACCCAACCGGGGATGCTCACCGCTGACCCGCATGAGGTCGCGCAGTTCACCGCCGAGCAGAGCCGCCTCGATCTGGCGCCATTCGAGGTCATCCTTCGCGGCGTCGGCTCCACCTCCGCTCCGCAGGAGCCGTTGGCGCCGGTCGACCGCGACAAGGTCGTGGCGCTGCTGACCGAACTGCTCGAAACCGCCGGGGCGACCGTCGTCGTGGTCCCGATGCCGTCGACCGTGACGACCGTCAACACCCCCTTCTCGGTGGGCACGACCGAGGTCCCCGAACGAGAGGCGCCCGACCTCGTGCAAACATCGGAGCCGATCGTGTTCGACCAGTCGCGCATCGAGTTCACGCCCAGCTCCACCAGGTTGGCCGACCCGGCCGAGGCTGCGAGGTTCATCCGCCCGGTCTGCGAATGGCTCGCCGAGGACCCCACACGTACCGCGACGTTCACCGGGACCACAGCCACCGCAGGCACGCCCGAAGGTCGCCGCCAGCTCTCGCGTCAGCGCGCCAGCGCTGCGGCCCGACTATGCGAGGTCGACCCGGCCCGGATCCGGATCGTCGGCGCCGGAACCGACCACCCCGACCACGTCCAGGACATCGACGCTTCAGGGCGGCTGATCCCGCACCTGGCGGCCCAGAATCGCACCGTCCGCGTCCAACCGCACAACTAGGAGGCCCACCATGAAGAACCCGTTCAAGAAGCCTCGCCGACCGGCGACAGTCGAGCAGAACCTGGTTCTCGAGACCGAGAGCGACCGGCAGAGCAGGGACAACGCTCCCGAGGAGTGGTACGCGATCCCGCACCAGCTGCTCACCCCGCCGGAAACTCGGGCGACGATGTACGCACTCGTCGAGACAGAAGTAGATCGGTTGGTACGGGCCGGTGCCCTCGACGAGGCCCATGCAGGGGTGCTGGACCACCTCATCGAAGACCGTCGCCGCGAGCTCGAAGCCCACGTCAACCAGACCTACCACCACCGGACCGCCACCCAGGCGAACGTTACGAAACGAGCCCAGGGCAACGAGATCCGGGCGTCGCTGACGCTCCGGGAGCTGCGGGCGGGTCATCGTGAGGCGGTCGAGGCCCGCAACTACAACCGCGACCTGCTCCTCGGCGATGCCGCACCACCAAGCCTCGCTGGACGCCACGACGTCGACGGCGCCCCCCGCCCCGCGACGATACCGATGCCCGAGGTCGACGCCAGCCATCTTCACGGATCGCGCCGCGAAAAGGACTGAGATGACCAACCATGTGCCGGACTGGCGCACACGGCTGGCGCCGACCCACCCCACGCCTGCACAGCCCGCCGCGCCGACTCGACGGGCACAGGGCCTCAGGTTTGAGGGTGTGGTTACCTCTGAACTCGAGGCGCCGTGGTACGAGCGGGCGGGCGGAACGACCGGGCTCAAGTGGCTTGCCGTTGGACTGCTGGTGCTCGCGATGGCGGTGACCGGCCAGATCACGGCTCTCTTCAACGCCCTGGCCATGGCTCTGGTTCCGGTGGTGCTCGTCCTACTGGTGGCGATGGCCCTGATCCGGATGCTCCCGGGCGGCCGCTTCTTCACCGGCCTCGCGCTCGGCGGCGGCTTGCGAGCCATGCGGGGCCACTCGCAGGCGCCCCGGACTCCGCCGGGCCGTCAACTGACGGTGGAGACCCGTGCCGGCGATACCGAGGAGGTACTCGTGGCGAGCACGCGTCGCCTGCCTGCCGGCAGCCACATCCGCGTTCTCGGCCCCCGACTCATGGGGCGGCGTCACGCCTGGGTCATCCGGCCAGCGAGCGAGGGTACTGTACTAGCACGAGGCGTCCTCTCGACGGCGATCTTGGTGCCGGTGATCTTGGTGCTGACGCTCGCGACGTTCGCGTCGGGGGTGGCGGGATGATCGTCGTCGGTCACGACCTCAACACATCGACGCCGATCGTCACCAGCGATCAGCACCACGCGTTGTTTCAGGGCGCGCCGCGCTCTGGCAAGACCAGCGGCTTTCTCATCCCGACCGTTCTCACCCACCGCGGCCCGATCGTCGTGGCGTCAAGCAAGCCGGAC
The DNA here is from genome assembly GCF_009805705.1 of Ruania rhizosphaerae. Classification (GTDB taxonomy): domain Bacteria; phylum Actinomycetota; class Actinomycetes; order Actinomycetales; family Beutenbergiaceae; genus Ruania; species Ruania rhizosphaerae. Next base: position 11,041 of record NZ_VSMB01000025.1, on the reverse strand, counting down.
ATCTTCCAGGCGACCGCGGCACACCGCCGCAGCGACGGCCCCGTCTGGCTGTTCACCCTCGTCCCGACGCGAATCGACCCGCGTTCAGGCATCCGAGCCGGCGGCTGGTCCCCGCTTCCCGGCTGCGCGGACTGGGACACCGCCCGAGCCCGGGCCCTCTCGATGACCACCGCCGAATCGCGCACCGGCAACGACAACGACCAGTTCTTCCGCTCCCAAGCTGAGCGTCTCCTCGCCGCGCTGCTCCATGCAGCCGCGGTCGCGAAGTACGGTATGGAGGACGTCGCCCGCTGGGCGCTCGTCGGAGACCTTGAGGAGCCGGCCAGGATCCTTCTCGACCGGCCGCAGTCTGCTTGGGCCGCAGGGATCATGCGCGGGTTCGACAATGCCGACCCGAGGCTTCGTGACTCGATCATCGTGACGGCGGCCGACACAATCCGCGTGTACGACGGCGAGTTCGCTCGGAGACAGGCTGAACAGCCGCTCCTCCCCATCGGCGACTTCGTCGACAACGGCGGAACCATCTACGTGGTGGCGCCCTCCGACGTACAACAACAGTTCGCAAGCCTGGTCGTCGGGCTCCTCGACGACATCCGCCGCACCACCTACGCGAAGCACCGACCGGGTAAACGGCCCACCCTGTTCGTGCTGGACGAAGCGGACAAGATCGCGCCCTGGCCCAAGCTTCCGAGCGTCCTCGGCGAGGGCGGCTCCCAAGGCCTGCAGGTCTGCATGTGTATCCAGGATCTGTCGCAGGCCCGGGCCCGCTGGGGGGCAGCCACAGACGGCTTCCCCACCCTCTTCCAGCACAAGGTCCTGCTCCCCGGGATCGCCGACAGCAAGACCCTCGAAGCGCTCGCCGCCGTCCTCGGCACAGAGCCCGTGCCCGGGAGTTCGTCGACGTCAGTACGCCCGAAGTGGCCGCCACACCGGCTCGCGGCGCCACCACCAGGCCAAGCCATCCACATCGACGGGGTCGCCGCGCGGCACGTGCGAGTCATCCGTAGCCACGACATCGGAGGACACCAATGAGCAACCGTTGGATCGACAAGGCCAAGCGGGCGTGGAGGCGTACCGCACGCTTCCGCTCGGGCGTCGAGGCCGGCATCGAAACCGGGACCATCGTCGCTGGCGCTGTCCGCCACATCGGAGCCGCGCCGCTGCCGCCGCAGCCCGACGTCACCCAGACGCCCCAAACCGCCATCAGCAAGGAACTCGACGATGAAGCGAACAACAGGGTGAAGTCCTTCGCCAAGTATGAGCTCAACCGGGCCTCAGAGAACACCCGCCAGATGGTCAACGACCTTCCGAAACGCCGCTCAACGCCCAGCGCCGATCGCACCCGCAAAGCCGTCAAAGCCGCAGGCGGTCGAGGCAAGGGCGGGCGGGACAAAGGTGGTCGCTCCGCCGGCCGTGGGATCAGATAGCACGTCAGACGAAAGGACACGAAGTGCTGCGGAATCTCTGGTGAGAAAGCTGGACCACCCGGGCGGAAAACCCTACTTGGCCTGGCGATCGTCGCGGCGCTGCTCGGCGCGTACGGCCTGCCTGCGCTCGCCGGGCTCCTCAACGTCCTCCTCGTTCTCGGCGTCCTGGTCATCTTGTGCCGCCTGATTCTGGGCGGCCACCAACCGGGATCGGTTTTACAGGCAACAGATCAACACCAAAGGAGAACCATCATGGGTAGCGACACCACCCACCCCGGCACCGACGTCATCACCCTGGAGCCGACGACCGACCCGGCCACTGGGCTGGAGGTCTACGCCGACCCGAACGCGCCGACCGGCGAGATCGTGTCGATGACCGATGCGGGCCTCGTCACCAGCCAGGCTGCGGGAGAACCCGTCGAGTTGCCGCGCGACCGATTCGCCGGCGACGACGGCACGACCTTCGACTGGGGCGCCGCCGAGCGCACCCAGGACTCCGGATACATCGTGTCCATGGAAGGCGGCCAACTGGTCGTCAACCGAGCGACCGGACAGGGAGTCGAGTTGCCGAAGGACCGCTTCGCCAGCCAGGTATCCCGATGACACCGGCCCAGGAGATGGCCGAAGTACGGGCACTCGCGGGGGCCGGGCTGGGCCAGAAGTTGGTCGAGGTCCTGAAGCACACCTCGACCGTCGACGGCTGGCCGGGGACGATGCCGACCGGGTGGATCTTCACCAGCAAGCCCACCCGCCACGGCGACCGGCTGACGGTGATCATCGCCCGAGACGCCTCGACCAACCTCTATCACTCCCACCTGTACCGGTTCGATGTGCGCCAAGCCGACGGGTCGATGGGCAAGGTCGACCTCCCTGCCCACCTGAACAAACACCCCAATCTCACCGCGCACCGCGCCCATATCTACCCATCGGGCAAGACCGGCGGCATCCTCTGCCTCTCCGAGCGCACCCTCGGCGGGATGCCCGACATCAAGACGTCGGTGCTGCAGTGCGCGAAGTGGGCCGACGGAATCGGCCTAGTCGTCCGAGGAAAGACGTTCCCTTACCGCCAATGAGATCACCCCGCCGCCATCCGCTCGCGTCCACCGAAAGGACCACCATGCCGATCCAAGACTCACCCGTCTGGCAGATCACCGACGAGGCGCTGGCCAAGCTCGACAGCCACCTCGCCGTTCCGACGCCCGAGCGCGGCGCCGCACTCCTTGTCGCACACCACACACGACTCGTTGTCGGCGTACTCCCCGACCCGGTGCCCGGCCAGGCGGTGTCGTACTGGCACTCCGACCAGCTCAACGAAGCCCTCAGCCGACGGTTGATCACCGATCCGGCGGTCCGCTACGGCGGCACCGTCCACTCCCACCCCAGCGGCATGGCCTGGCCGAGCCAACCCGACCACATCGCATTCCGCAACGCGATGACTCAGATCCCATCGCTGCGCGAGGCGCTGTTCCCCATCGTCGTTCAGAACCGGGCGGAGACACTGCGAATGCCCGAGCACTACGGCAGCGAACACCTCGTATCCCTCGACCACGGCACGATCGCCCCCTACTCCGGTCACCCCACGCCAAACGGCGGCATGCACGTCGAACCGTGCCGCCTGCAGGTGATGCCGCTGCGATCCAGCATCGCCAGCGCGCTGGCCGCCCTGCGGGACCTTGACACCATCGTCCGGGCTGGCGAATCCAAGACCATCAAAGGGCCCAACGGGGGGCGGATCTGGGTGCCCTTCACCGTCGGCGACAAGGAAGTGCACCTTGTGTTTCCACAGGAGTACCCGGAGTCGCCGCCGTGGGTCCTCATGGATGCCCGACCCTCCATCCCCGCCTGGGACCTGACCCAGCCACCTGAGGACCGCCTCGAAAAGGTGATTCGACAGGTCGCCCACAGAGACACCGATCTCCGGGTGGGTCTCGAAGCGCGCCTTGCCCACCACCTGCCCGCGCGCGCGCCGTGGAAGATCACCATCGTCGGCAACGGCTCCGTTGGCTCGAACATCGCCGAGATGCTCGTGCGCTCTGGCGTCAAGGACCTGACACTCGTAGACCCCGACCACGTCGCGCCGGAGAATCTGTCGCGCACGGTGTACGACGCCAATCAGATCGGGCAGCCGAAGGTAGCGGCGCTCAAGGCTCGTCTGAGCGGAATCGCTCCCGACGTCACGATCTCGACCTACGACGACGCGATCAATGCGGTCCCCCGAGGCGTCTGGCCAGACGCCGACCTCGTCGTGATGGCCACCGACGACACAGCCGCCGAAGCCTGGCTCAGCCACATCCTGTACGCCGCCGGCGTCCCTCAAGTGTCGGCCAAGATGTTCGCCAAGGCAGACGCAGGCGAAATCGCCCTCGTCGTACCCGACCGAGGAACCGCGTGTCTGCGCTGCGCCACCGGTGGAACCGGAGGTTCGACCCGAGGCCACTCCGTCGACTACGGCAGCGGCCGACTTGTCGGTGAACTTGCCCTCGGACCCGATATCGTCGCAACCTGCGCACAGGCAACCAAGGTCGTCCTCGCCACCCTGTCCCGCGACTCCGACGGACCACTCGCCGACTGGATCAACCCTCTCCTGGAGCAGCACCGAACCCTGCACCTCGGATCGACTGTCGACAGCTGGGGAGTCTTCGAGCACGTGGCCCAGCCACCGATGGACGGCCCGTTCGCGTCTCTCTGGGTGCGAACCGACTCACGCACCGACTGCAATATCTGCGGTGAGACTCCAGAAGTACCGGCGGAGCCGCTCAAGCCGATCGAGGTGCCCGACGACCTCGGCCCGGTCCTCGATGCCCTCATCATCCCGTGCGGGCTCGCCACCGCACGACTGATCGAGATGGACGTTCGGGATCGGTTGGACCTTCTGGAAGGCCAGATCGATCCACATTGAGAAGGAGAGCCAGACATGCTGCCAGCACTCGCCGAACGGCCCACCGCGCAGTGGGCCGACCAAGCACGCGAAGTCGACGTCGACATCCGCAAGCGTGCCCCCGAACTCAAGCCCGCGCTCGTCGCGCCGTGGACCGACCACGCCCGGCTGTACAAGGACAACGGCGATCCTTGGCTCGTCACTCCCTACGACACCGATCCAGAAGGACGGCGGCTACCCGTTCCCCAAGGATGTGAAGACCACCCTGGCCGGTCTCGTTGCGCGTGGCGTCGACTTCGATGACCTCGCCATCGCCCACGAGCTCGACCCCACGGGCCCGGCTGATGCACTTCTGGACAAGATCCCAACCACGGGTATCGCGGTCGATGCCCATGCCGCCAAGGAACTGGTCGGCCCGCTCCCGGCCACCCAAGCCACCAAGCAGATGGCGAGTGCGCTGGACAAGTCCGCCAAGCTGGGGGCGCAGGGGCTCAAACACGCGCCGAAGGTGCTCGCCGGTGCCGCCGTCGCACCTCTCGCGCTGACTGTTCTGGCGCCGATGGCCCTGGCCGACGGCTGGATCCCATCGTCTTCGGCGTAAAGCACATCGAAGGCGACAAGAAGTCCGCGGCGCTCTGGTACCCGCTCGCGGCGTGGAAGTGGTGAACAGCAATGTCATCGATCCGTGACCTCGACAGCCTGATCGGGCTCCAAAGCATCCCCAGTGCGCCGCCGCCGGTAGTTGCCGGCAGAACCGGCACGCGCGGGACCGCGGCCACTGCGTCCGTTCGCGCTCCTTTGGCCCGCGCGGTAGCCGCCCCCTCACGGACCGGGGCCGCTACGACGACCCTCGGTCGCACCGTTCGCATCGGAGCCTGGGTCATGCTGGCCATCGCCGCCATCAACATCGCGGTGGTCGCGAACATGCCGTTCGGGTTCACCGACAGCATGCCGTTCGCCGACATCGTCAACTACACCGGCTTCACCACGGCGCTCTCCACCTGGTGGGGCAACCCGGCCCTCCCGATCGTCCTCTCCGCCATCGGAGCCCTCAGCCTCGTCGTCGGTGCCGTCATGACCGACGGCTTCTGTGAGGCCGACCAGACCGGCAGCATGGTCGTGCTCGGCAGTCTCGCCGCTACCTGCATCGGCTCGCTCGGCACGGTGCTGGCAACCGTCCTCGCTGTCGTCGCAGCAATCGTGAGCATCGCGATAGCGATCGCCATCGGCATCGCGATGGGCTGCGCCATGGTCGCCCTCCTGCTCGGTATGCTCGACGGCTGATCAACCGACCTCGACCTGCTCGCAGCCTGCGCTTTCGCGGCGAACCCGGAGGCGCAGAGGGCACCGAGGACCTGAAGACCGCGATGTAGTTGGGTCGCGGGCCAGCGTTCAGCCTGCGAGCGATTCGCGGCTGGAGTTGACTGCTCGAGGACGGGCAGGTCCACGAGACTACCGGATGCTCCATCGTCGACACCCCGCACAACCTCGTGGTTGAAGGGCTCGCCAAGGGCGACCTCGCGACAGCTCGCGAGGGAGCCGAGACTGCCAGCAAGCCGCGGCGTACCTGACTCTTGTGTCGTACGCATTGCAATGCCGGCCCGACCGTCGCAGACCGGCCCGGGGGTCGACCTGTCCGGAGCGCATTGACGTCCCCTTCCCGACAGGTCGGATGGCGCCCCAGCAGCGCTATCCCCATGTAGCTCTTCGAAGCCAAAGGACGTCGTACATCGGGCTGTCGTACGAGTGGCTTGTCTGTCCAAGGAGTTCGTAGCCCCACCTGTCGTAGGCGCTACGAGCGGGCTCGTTACCTGGAATCACCGTGAGTACGACGGCTTCCTCAGCCCCACCAGCAACGAGGCGATCGTGCAGAGATCGTCCCAAACCCCTGCCCTGATGGTTCGGGTGAACCTGGAGCTCACGAAGCCAAAGGGTTGGAGCGGCAGCGAGTTGGGCGAAAGCCTTGGGTTGAAGCGTTGCCCGGCTGAGCCATCGCGCCGTCTCCGTGAGGCGGACGGCGAAACCGAACCCGAGCAGATCGTCGGGTTCGCCGGCTACCGCCGCGCGGAACCCGTCCATGTCGAGCGCCTCAAGCAGTCGGCCTCGATATCGCACACTGCTGAAGAAGGGATCGTCTACATATCGAGGCGTAGAGTGGACATCCGCATAGAGGTGCACGTAAGCGTCAACGTGGGCCCGAATGCTGGCGGGCCGTCCATCCCTCAGCGGAATCACTTGGGAACGTCCTCGATGGCGTGCCAGCGGAAGTAGACGCCGCTACCTGGCCACAGGAGCGAGCGATTACCAGTCGCGAAGGCTACGGTTTGGCTGAAGGTGTCCGATGTCTGTCGAACGGTTGGCTCACGCGCGTCGAGGGCGCGCCCGTAGAACACGTCTGTGTCGAGCTGTAGGCGGGTCGGAGGCGCGTTCAGGGTGAGCTTAATCTGTGTGTTTCCGACGCAGTAGTAGCTCAGGAACGTAACCGTGAAGAGATCGCGGGCGCTGTCCATGAGGTAGGAGAACTCGATGCCGATTGGCACCCGCTCCGTCGGCGGAGTGAAGTCTGATGGGCTAACCCACCGGACAACTCTGGGTATCGCCTCTGAAGTCTCGGGCTGAAGGTCTAAGTGGAGTCCGTCTACGGTCAATCGAGCAGAGCAGTGCTGGAGGACCAGGTCACGCCACGCGTCGTCGGAACCTGCAGGAAGCGGGACGATCTCACGCGCCAAACATCCGACGTGGCCGAACTCCTGTTGATAGGAAGATTCGGTGCGGGCGATGCTCATCCAGAATGCGCCGTCGTCACGGATCGAGCCTGCGAGGTAGCGCTTCGACTTGCTTTCCACCGCCACGCGAGTCATGGCCCGGTCCCCGACAACGACATCACTCGGGTAGACCCGAACGGAGTAGTCCATGTCCTCGAGCCACAGCCAAGGCTGGTCGGTGGCCCGTTGAAGCGGGTCGATTGCCAAGTGCTGAACGAGGCGAGCCCACGTCACGCCTTCCGCGTCCTCGACGCGGTCTACAGGGGACCTCTCGCCCGTCGGTGGTGGCGTGGGACTGCTCTCAGCGCCAGGGCGCGTGCGGAGCAACAGTAGGAGCAGGTCCGAGTCCACCTTCTTGCGTGTCTGAGCGGCATCGACGTGGTTGTCTCGCGCGAAGCCTTCGGCTCGCCGAGTCCACGCGAGATTGCCATGGTCAAGGCTGAAGTTGAAGGCCATACGCAGCCGCGCCGCCTCCTCCGCCGGTGCGCGATCGACGAGTTCGCGAAGGCGGGTCAGACCGCGGCTGAGTTCCTCCGGCGTGGTCCCTTCGATCCCCAATGTCTCCCGTTGGAACGTCGCCGGCAGGGCGCGGATCACGTCAGGCGACGGGTCGCCGACATCCCTCACCGCTTGACGCAGGACGCGATAGACCGCACCGAAGCCGAGCAGCTCGGCAAGGTCCGATGGATTCGTCACACTCCAGACCCTAGCCGCATCAACTCCACCCTGCCGGACGTCGGGTCCAACTGGTGCCAATGTGCGCCAGCTGGCGGTTCTCGTGGCACCACATTCGATCGCGGTCCTCTGGCCTCAGAGCGCGAGCAACCCAGCTCGCCACAACCTGAGGAGCCCCAGATGGAACGCGAGATCACCCACAACTACACGCTGGCGACCCTGGTCAAGGACGTCGCCCCCGGAGTCGCCGCCGATGAGGCCGTGGCCTCCCTCAACTCGCCGGTTGCGGAGGTGGACCAGATCGAGAAGCGGGTGACCACATTGGTCAACGGGCTCGTACGCGGCCGGATCCGGAAGACCAACAACGGCTTCGGTGACTGCCCGCACGAGACGCTGGAACTTGCTCGTAGCAAGTTCCTCGCGCATGTCGACCTGTCCTCGGCAGAAGTTGCCGAGATGGCCCAGACCGCCGCCGGTAACGGGATCGACCCTGCTGCGCAGACGGAGCTGCTCGCGCGTGCGGCGAAGGTTGGCCAGTCGCTCTCCGCATTGGCGACCGAGGTCACTTTGGAGGCGGCCGCAATTCACACTGCGACCAAGAACGTGCACCCGAGCGCAGACGCCCGCGACATCCGCGACAGGGTCAAGCCCGTCGCCCTGGCGCGAGCCCTAGCGCGACTCGCGTCCAGGAAGACATACCCCGAGCTTCCCGTCAAGGAGGGGCGCCTGCTCGGCGACAACTCTGGAGAGGCGCTGAGCCACGGCCAACTCGCGACGACGAGGGCCTCGGGCGGCGTGCTGTTCGACGGCTGGGACGAGGAGACCAAGCGCCAGACGCTCGGGCACCTGTTCAAGTTGGGCGTCCGTCACGCTCAGGCGAAGGGCCTGTCCCCCTTCGACGCCGAGGACGTTGCAGCAAGGGCGCTCGAGAAGTGCTTGAGGCCGGGCGAGGAAGCTAAGCGCCTCCAGATTGCCTACTTCTCCGCGGCAGTCCGCTCCTGCATCAATGACGTCCACAACCGGCGCTCGTCGATCAGCTACTTGGATGACCTCACCGTCGACATTCCCGTTCAGGACGAAGATCTCGGCCTGAGCGAACAACTCGAGTCCGGGCTGCGCGGCGCCGCAGGGTGCAACAAGAACGGCTGTCTCAAGGGCGCCAGCGCCGAGGAGGTCCGCGCCCACCGAGAGATCCACATCATCGGGGACATCGCCGTTGAGGCGATGAAGCGGCAGCTCGACGCTCGGGAGCGTGGCAGCATCACCAACACCCGCAGAATCGCGCTGGAGGCCGCGTCCGACAACAAGGCCGCGAGCGCCCTCGACAAGACCAGGGCGCTCGGCCGCAAGGCGGCCGAAGCGATAATCCGATTCGGCGGCGAGCTCAACGAAGCCCTGTCTGACGACGACGGAGCCGCGGCCTGAGACAGAGGTACCCCGCAGTCGACGGGGCCGACTGCGGGGTAGTTCTGGGTGCCGTTCACCTCGCCGATCTACTTGTTCGGCGGGTACGGCGGGTTGGTGGCCGGACACGGGCCGGGCGGGTACGGCTGGTTCGGTCCAGCAGGCGGGGTTCCCATGCGAATCACCTCCCTCGCGATCGGTTCGACACCACTTCAACCGATCCCGGAACTGAATCGCGTTCGCGATCGGGATCGGTTGGCAACCTGTGGAATCAACCGAAGGAGACGCAGCGTGTTCGACGTCGTAGGCGAGATCCGTGCCGCAACAGCGGGCGTACTGACAGAGGAGGAGGTTCTCGATCTGGCGCCCGAGCTCTACGAGGACTTGGAGCAGGCAGTTGGTAGGGCAATTGCGAGCCGGTGCTCGGCTGAGCAACTCGCCGAGTTCGACCGCTTGCACGAGGCGACAGACGAAGCCGGGCTGCACGAGTGGTTCGCCCGAAACAGTCCCGACCGCCGGGAGGTGGTGCGAGAGCAGTTCGATCTCCTACTCTCCAAGGTGACGAGCCAGCTTGGCTGCGCGGCGAGACCGGTGGAGATCGCGTGAGCACTCCTTCCACAGACACGGTACGCATCAAGCACCTCATCCGTGGTTCGCACGCGATGGAGCGATCTGCACAAGCAACGGCGCGCCTCCTGCGTGTGGTTGGCGCCTGGGGCCAAGGGGCTGAGCTTGAGCTGACCGTTGGGGTAATCCGGGCACGACGAAACGATGTCTCGTTCACGATCAAGGGTGTCGCTCCGAATGGGTGGGTCGAGGACCTGAAGTGGGCGCTCGAGGACGTTGCCGAGTTGCAGCGAGTATCGACCCCCGAGGCGCCCGCGCCCCGCTACGTCGCCGAGCTGCGGCCGTCCCGGGACTTTTCGCCGCTCCCGGCAATCCAGGACCCAGACGACGGCGCCGGTCTGGACGCGGCGGTCGCCGAGTTTGTGCGCCAACGCGAGGTTCGCGAACGCACGCCGTGGCCGGAACCGCGGTTCGCCGATCTCGCCGACCTACTCGGATTCAACGTGGCTCCCGCCAAGGATCGCCTCGACCTCGTGCTGCGCTACCGAATCAGTGCCGCGGCGTCGATCGAGGAGGACATGGCCGGACAGGCAGTGATCGCGTCCTGGGATCCGAGCCGCGGCGACCCTCATGAGTACGTAGGGACGCCCGTTCGGCTACGTGCACTCATTGGCAGTCACCTCGGCCCCCTGCCCGGCAGGGTGGAGGCCGTCCTACGACAGTGGGCGTCCTTCCTCGACCTCGTGACACTCGGCGACGACGACGCCATCCGCGCCTGGTCTGGCGGCCCGTTGGATCTGGCCGGGCACGCCGTCCCGCGCGGTTTCGCGATGGGCTGTGTCCGGCTCCCCGCCGCTGGCGGTCGGCCTTTCCCCGGCATGCGTGCCGCGGAGCCTCCACTTCCCGTCATTCCGCTTGACCCCGTTCCCGCCAAGCCACGAGATGGCATCAGGCTCGGGCGGGCCGTCACCGCCGACGGCTCGTCTACTGACGTGCTGCTGAGCCCGACAGATCTGCGGCAACACATGTACGTCCAGGGCGGCTCGGGGAGCGGCAAGACCACCTTGGAAGCCGCCTTGGCCACGGGCCTCCTGGACGCCGATTGCAGCTTCACCTTCCTCGATGGCGGCGAGGGCGCCCTCGACATGATCCTTGACCGGATCCCGGCTGCACATGCGGACAAGGTTCGGGTCGTACGGCATGGCGACCCTTCGCTCAACGCTCCGGTCAATCTGCTGGCCGCTCCCCCGGACAAGCTCGAACGGATGGTTGAACCGCACTGGGTCTGATGGAGACTCGGCCTATTGGATTCCGACCAGTTGTTG
>NZ_VSMB01000024.1 GCF_009805705.1 Ruania rhizosphaerae | reverse complement strand
CAACCACCCACCCTCACACGGTCACTTCTGTTGCACTGACCATATGAATCCGCCGGCGGCAACGCCGAGGAAGTCAGCGGTCGCGGGGTGGGCTCGTGGGACTTGGTGGGGCTAGCGGACGAAGTGTGGCCCCGTGGCTGGGTCGTAGGCGAGGGTGTCAGCGATGCGCTGGCGGGAGGTCTCCTGCAGGTCCTCGGGCAACGCATCCGACGGGAACCAGGCCACCTCGAGGGATTCGTCGTCGGCCACGTGCGCTGCGCCGTCGAGGTAGCGGCACCGGAACGTGAGGTCGAGGTAACTGGCGCGGTCACCGTTCGGGTAGGCGATCTCGTCCCCGCTGAGCACCGAGACCAGGGCGTCCACCTCGGCTCGGATCCCTGTCTCCTCGGCGACTTCCCGGATCGCAGCGACAGCCGGTTGCTCGCCCGGGTCGAGGATGCCGCTGATGACCGCCCAGCGACCGGTGTCGGCGCGGCGGCCAAGCAGGATGCGATCGTCGGCGTCGAACACCACGGCGCTCACTCCGGAGAGCCACAAGTGAGCGGTGCCCACGTGGCGGCGGAGTTCGAGCACGAAGTCGGGGACTGGCATGGACCGATCCTCGCACGGTGGCGAGCGGGTTCAGTGGCATTGCCGGCCGCCCACTACGATTCGGCGAGGCCATGATCGTGGCGCGATCGAACGAGGGAGAACCGTGGGCAGCTGGACCCTGTACCGGGACGGAAAGACCATCGCACCAGGAGAGGTGGTGGCGCCCGGGCAGCGACTGAGCTGGCCGCGCACCATCGGCATCGGTGCCCAGCACGTGGTGGCGATGTTCGGTGCCACCTTCCTGGTGCCGCTCCTGACTGGTTTCCCGCCGGCGACCACGCTGTTCTTCTCCGCGATCGGGACGGCCGGGTTCCTGCTGATCACCCGCGGCCGGGTGCCGAGCTACCTGGGCTCGTCCTTCGCGTTCATCGCCCCCATCGGTGCCGCGACGGCGTCGCACGGGATGGCCTCCGCCCTCGGGGGAGTGCTCGTGGTCGGGGTGTTGCTCGCCGTGCTGGGCCTCGTGGTCCACCTCGCCGGGGCGCGCTGGATCGATGTGGTGATGCCGCCGATCGTCACTGGCACGATCGTCGCGCTCATCGGCCTGAACCTGGCACCGGCTGCGTGGGGCAACGTGCAGGCAGCCCCCGTGACGGCGGTAGTCACCATTGTTGCCATCGTTCTGATCACCGTGCTGTTCCGGGGCCTGCTGGGCCGGTTGGCGATCCTGCTCGGTGTGCTGGTGGGCTATGCGGTCGCGGTGGCTCGTGGTGAGGTCGGCTTCGATGCCGTGCAGGATGCTGCCTGGGTGGGTCTGCCGCAGTTCACTGCTCCGCACTTCGATGTCGCGGTGCTCGGGCTGTTCGTGCCGGTGGTGCTGGTGCTGATCGCGGAGAACGTCGGCCACGTGAAGTCCGTAGCCGCGATGACGGGGGAGAACCTGGACGACGTGATGGGGCGCGCACTGCTGGCCGACGGTGTGGCGACGACGCTCGCCGGCGCCGGCGGCGGTTCGGGTACGACGACCTATGCCGAGAACATCGGCGTCATGGCGGCCACCAAGGTGTACTCGACGGCTGCGTACTGGGTGGCGGCAGGATTCGCGCTGCTGCTGAGCCTGTCCCCGAAGTTCGGAGAGCTCGTGGCCACGGTGCCGGTCGGTGTGCTCGGCGGTGCGGGCACGGTGCTGTACGGCATGATCGGCATCCTCGGTGCGCGCATCTGGGTGCAGAACAAGGTCGACTTCTCCGACCCGGTGAACCTCACGACCGCGGGCATCGCACTGGTGGTGGGGGTCGCGAACTTCACCTGGGTTGCCGGGGATATGACGTTCGAGGGCATTGCTCTGGGCACGGCCGCGGCGCTGGGGATCTATCACGTCATGCGCGCTGTCGCCCGGTGGCGGGGCACGTCGGCGGAGCCGGCGAGCCCGGCGTCGGCGGCCAGGGAAGGCTGACGGTAGCCTGCGCCAGTCCTGTGGCTACGGCTGCGGTGGGCGTGTGGCACGGCGGGTGACGCCGTCGGTGCCGTGGACCAGGTCGAGCAGGTGGCTGAGCACAGTTCCAGCCTGCGTCACGGCACTGGCTCCGGCTTGCTCGACGAGGGCGGACTCCAGTTCGGTCCGAGCCTGGCGACTGTCGGTGACGAGTTCGTGCCCGCGCTCGGTCAGCGACAGCCTCCGGACTCGCGCATCGTCGGCGTCGGCTGCGCGCTGCACGTACCCGAGGTTCTCGAGCTCTCGGACGTACTTGGACGCGGCCTGCTGGGTGACGCCGAGGTGAGCCGCCAGCTCGGTCACGGTCGGCCCGCCGTCGATGAGGTGTTGGATGACGTAGCCGTGTGACGTCCGCACGCCCTGATGGCCGATGCGGTGCAGCCGCTCGAGCAGGTAGTCGTTGGCGGCCGATCCGGTCAGCCAGGCGAGGGTGGCGGTGTCGAGGGATGCGGGGTTGACGGCAGGCATACCTCAGTTTCCCACAACCATGGTTGAGCAATTGTGGATCAACAACTATGGTTGTGGATATGAGAACTCAGAACGAAACTGACGCTCCGTCGACGACTGCATCCGAGAGTGAGCCGTTCGCCGTGCTCCGCAGGCTCCACGGGGCGCTGGAATCCGGAGGGCATGGAGAGCAGCTGCGTGAGCTCTTCGCGCCGGAGGCAGAGCTGGTGGAACGGCCGAATGTGCTCAAACCGGATGGAGCCACGGCGACCGTCGGGGACATGATCGCCGCATCCACGGCTGGTGCGTCACTGCTCGCTGTGCAGCGCTACGCGGTGCGCTCGCAGATGACAGCGGGGGACGAGGTGGCGGTCCGCCTGACCTGGGAGGGCGAGGTGGCGGCCGACGCCGGACCGTTCCGTCGCGGGCAGGTCCTCACCGCTCACATCGCCCAGTTCGCGACAGTCCGGGACGGGCGGATCGTTCGTCTGGAAACCTTCGACTGCTACGAGCCGTTCGAGCGGTAGGGCACGTGGCGGGGAAGTCGTGCTGCAGAATCTCGTGCCGCCCAACATTTCCGCGGATTAAGTGATGAGTTCGCACCCGCCGTGGGAATGACAGGAGGCCCCTGATCTGCGTTTCCGCAGGTCAAGGGCCTCCATCTGTCGGGGTGGCGGGAGCCGTCGCTACGCTCCTCCGCGAATCCCACAGCGCAGATACATGAACGCTGGCGGCACCCCTCCTACGTCGGGGTACCACCAGCGTTCATCTGTCGGGGTGGCGGGATTCGAACCCACGACCTCTTCGTCCCGAACGAAGCGCGCTACCAAGCTGCGCCACACCCCGGTGCAGCCCGGCCAGCATAGCGGAGCACAAGCCTGAGGGAGAAACTGGCGCTGTGTGCACAGTCACATCCGCTGGCTGCATCCGTCGACGCCGTGGGGGCAACTGGCTCCAGCGGTCAGCGCGGCGTCAGCGTCAGCACTGTCACGCTCGGGCGGCACGCGAAGCGGACCGGCGTGAACGGGCTCGTTCCGACCCCATTGGAGACGTGCAGGTAGGTGGAGCCCGCTTCGCCGGCGGCGCCGGGCCAGCCGCTGAGGCCGCTGGCGCGCGCGGTGTCGAGGTCGCAGTTGGTCACCAGCGCACCGTATCCGGGCACGCAGAGCTGACCGCCGTGAGTGTGCCCGGCGAGGATCAGGTCGCAACCGTCGGTGTGCATCGCGTCCAGCACCCGACGGTAGGGGGCGTGCGCCACGCCAAGGCGCAGCACCGGTGCGTTCGCATCGCTAGCCTGGCCGGCCGGTGGAGCAGGCATTCTGTCGCGGTCCAGGTGCGGGTCATCGACGCCCACCAGGTCCACGTGAGTCCCGTTCACCTCGACGGCGTCCCTGCGGTTGGTCAGGTCGCGCCACCCTGCCGCGGCGAACGCCAGGCCGAGTTCGCGGGCCGGAAGGTCTTCGGGCTCAGGGGCAGCCTCATGACGGCGCGGATCGGCAAGCAGGTAGCGGGCCGGGTTCTTCGGCTTCGGCGCGTAGTAGTCGTTGGAGCCCATCACGAAGGCACCCGGACGCTCCAGCAGAGGTTCCAGCGCTCGGAGCACTGCTGGCATGGACGCAGCGTGAGCCATGTTGTCGCCGGTGTTGATGACCAGGTCTGGTTCCAGCTCCGCCAGGCCCCGCAGCCAACTGATGGTGCGGCATTGCCGCGGGAGCAGGTGCAGATCGGAGAGGTGCAGGATCCGCATCGCGGGCGCCCCGGCGGCGAGGACCGGCACACGCACGTGCCGGACCGTGTAGGCCTTCGCCTCGGCCAGGGACCAGGCGAGCACCCCGAGACCGGCAGCGACCACTCCGGCGCCGTACCGCCGCCCTAGCGATGCGCGGTGGGCAGGTGTCATCTGCTAGTCGTCGTCGCCATTGCCAGGCCCGCCGCCATTGCCTGGTCCGCCATTCCCATTGCCAGGTCCGCCGTCGTTCCCATCGTCTCCGCTGTCGTCGTCCGGATCCTCCTCCGGCTCCGGACCAGAGCTGAAGATCACGCCCACCTCGGAACCTGGTCGAAGCTGGCTTCCTGCACCAGGAGTGGTCCCGATCGCGCGGTCCGCAGGCACCGAATCGCTGGGCTGACTGCTTGCCGAATAGGGCTGGAACCCAGCCTCACGGAGTGTGTCACCGGCTTCGGAGCCGCTCATCCCGACCACGCTGGGTACCGGGCGCCGCTCACCGAAGATCTCCCGGTCACGGGCGTCCTCGAACTGCTGGACCGGCATGCCGTCGACGGCCTCGGACATGTAGTCCTGCCAGATGGGTGCGGCCGTGTTTCCGCCATACCATTGGGGCCGGTAGACGCCGTTGATGGTTTCGTCGAACATCGACACGCTGCCTTCGGAGTGACCGACCCACACTGCTGTGGCGAGCTGCGGGACATAGCCGACGAACCAGGCGGCCGTGTCATCATTTGCGGTCCCAGTCTTTCCGGCTACGGGACGGCCCGAAAGTTGGGCGTTGACACCTGTGCCGTTCGGGCTCACCACCTCTTGCAGCGCGTGGTTCATCGCGTTGGCAATGCGCGGCTCAAGTACTTGATTACAGTCGGCGTCGGGGACGGCGAGTTCTTCCCCGTCGGCGTTGACGACCCGTTCGATGGCGATCGGGGTGCAGTACGTACCGCCGGACGCGTAGGTGGCAAAAGCCGCAGCCATGGTCAAAGGTGCCACTTCGTTGACGCCTAATGCCATAGCCGGTCGTACTGCCATCGAGTAGTCACCAAACGGTTCGCCGCTGTCCGGATCAATGTAGGGTTCACCAGGGTCGACGGTGGCGTGGTGGTACCCCATCCGCTGCACCGTGTCGGCGATGTCGCACTGATTGAGCTGGTTGGACATGTTGACGTATGCGACGTTCGCTGACTCCCGGGTGGCCTCAAGGACCGACATGTCGCGATTCGGAGTGACTTCGAGGTTCAACGGAGCATACCTGTCGGCGAACTGAGGTAGGCAGGTGTCCCAGGATGTGCGAGGAAAGACCTGTCCGGTGCGTCCGTCCACTGTCTCATTCAGAGAATGACCATCGATCAACCACTGCGTCAGCACAAAAGCCTTGAACGTCGACCCGGTTTGGAACCCGTTCGACCCACCGTGGGAGTTGTCGGCGTTGAAGTTCACCTGCGTGGCCCGGGGCTCTTCCTCGGAGGCCACACCGTAGGGCGTGTTCTGCGCCATCGCCAAGATCCGGCCCGTGCCGGGTTCGATAGTCGACGTGGCCGTGGACACCCCGGACTCGTCGTCCACCGGGATGTTGCTGACCAGCGCGTCGTAGGCCTGCTGCTGCATCTCCGGGTCGAGGGTGGTGTGGATCTGCAGGCCGCCACGCACCAGCAACTGGTAGCGCTCGGCCTGGGTCTCACCGAATACCGGATTGTCGAGAATCTCGGCCCGCACGTAGTCGCAGAAGTAGGTGCTGATACCCGCGTCACACCCGTTTGGAGTTGGCGTGACGTCCAGCATCTCCTCGACCGGGATCGCGACCGCCTCGTCGTACTCGTCCTGGGTGATGTTCCCCTGGTCGAGCATCAAGCCGAGCACGGTATCGCGCCGGTTCTCCGCGTTCTCCGGGTTGACCACCGGGTTCCAACCCGCAGGATTCTGCGTTTGCCCCGCCAGGAGCGCCGCCTCAGCGATCGTCAGTTCAGCAGCGCTGTGGCCGAAGAAGTAGCGAGAGGCGGACTCGACGCCGTAGTGCGAGGGGCCGAACTGCGCGATATTGAGGTATCCCTCAAGGATCTGGTCCTTGCTGCGGTGCTGCTCCAGTGAGATCGCGAGTTTCGCCTCCCGCAGTTTGCGGCCCAATGTGGGTGCCGTGGCTGCGGCGATGGCGTCTGCGTCCTCGGCGTGGCGGCCGGCTTCGATCAGCACGTTCTTCACGTATTGCTGAGTGAGGGTGGACCCACCCTGAGTATCGGGACTGACCAGGTTCTGCACGGCAGCACGGATCAAGCCCTCGGGATCGACGCCGCTGTGCTCGTAGAAGCGCCGGTCCTCGACCGCAACCACCGCCTCCTGCATGTTCTCGGAGATCTCATCCAGAGGCCGCACGATCCGGTTCTCCAGATAGAACCGCGCCAGGATCGAGCCGTCGTTGGCCAGGATCACGGTCTGTTCGGAGAGCTCTTCGCTGCCGAGCTCGGTCGGCAGCTCGTCGAACATCTGCGAGGCTGCGTCGGTGGTCGCGCCGACCGTCGCCACCGCCGGCATGATGAATCCTGCGGAGAGCACGCCACCGACCCCGGCCACCATCAAGAAGGCCAGGAACATCGAGATCAGCTGCGCCACGTTGACCGTGCGGGAGGTCGATCGCGAGGGAGGAGCCATGGGCCAAGGGTACGATGCCCGGCTGACTGTGCCCACCGTCGCACACGGTTCGTGGCAGGCTTCACGCTCCCATCGGCGATGCCCGTACGAGTCGCTGCGAATACCTCCTGTTGATCTGGGGCTTCCATCGGCCCCCATATCCGGTGTATAACTCCGGGGTGGCACTTATGCCACAAGATGATGACATCAGGTAGATCTCGGGGGAGATCACAGCGGGTCGACGCCGATCAGCTGATGATGGGTCACGCCACTCGCAGTGGAGAGGTGGGGAACATGAGCACGACCATCGACGAGGACTGGACACTCCAGGCAGCATGCGCGAAGCGCTCGCCGGATGAGTTGTTCGTGCAAGGTGCGGCACAACGTCAAGTACGCGAGATCTGCTTCCAGTGCCCGGTCCGGATCGACTGCCTCGTGGATGCGCTCGACAATCGGATCCAGTTCGGTGTGTGGGGCGGGATGACCGAGCGCGAACGCCGTGCGTTGTTGCGCAGCGAACCGGACGTCGACTCCTGGCGGGCGATGCTCGGCGAGGTGAATGACTCAGAGCTGGATGAGTTCGTTGGTATCCGACGGAGCCGTCGGGCGATGCGTGCAGTGGGAGCCTGACCGCTCGCGACTCCTGTGTGCGCCGCGCTGAGTGCGTAGGATCACCCGTATGACACGCTGGGAGTACGCGACAGTTCCGCTGATCATCCACGCCACCAAGCAGATCCTCGACCAATGGGGCGAGGACGGCTGGGAGCTTGTCCAGGTGGTGCCAGGCCCGGACAACAACGGGCTCGTGGCCTACCTGAAGCGGGAGAAGCAGTGACGGCGTCGCAGCGCCTGGCCGAGTTGGGCATTGAGTTGCCCGACGTCGTCCCGCCCGTGGCGTCCTACACGCCGGCCGTCCGTCAGGGTGATGTCGTCTACACCGCGGGCCAGCTGCCCCTGGTAGCCGGCACGCTCGTGCACACCGGCAAGGTCGGTGACGGGGACGGACTCGTCAGCGAAGCCGACGCCCATGCTGCCGCCCGGGTCGCCGCACTCAACGCCGTCGCCGCCGCAGCCTCCGTGGCAGGCGGCGTCGACCGCATCGCCCGGGTGGTCAAGGTCGTCGGCTTCGTGGCCTCGGAGGCCACTTTCACCGGCCAGCCCCGGGTGATCAACGGCGCCTCGGACGTGCTGCAGGAGATCTTCGGTGACGCGGGCGTGCACGCACGCTCCGCCGTCGGGGTGGCTGTTCTCCCGATGGACGCCCCGGTCGAGGTGGAGCTGATCGTCGAGGTGCGCCCCTCATAAGAGGAGCGCCCGCACAAGGAAAACGCTCGACGGCGACTCACCGGCCGCCGTCGAGCGTTTCGTTTGCGTGTGGTTCAGCGAGCGCGGTGGGTGAGCCGGTCGATATCCACCAGCACCACAGTGCGGCCCTGCAGCTGAATCCAGCCGCGGTTGGAGAACTCGGCCAGGGCCTTGTTCACCGTTTCGCGCGTGGCTCCCACCAACTGGGCGAGCTCCTCCTGGGTGAGATCGTGCGTGACCCGCAGACCGCCGTCGGTCCGTTCGCCGAAACGACGACCCAGGTCCAGTAGCGCCTTGGAGACCCGGCCGGGTACATCGGAGAAGATCAGGTCGGAGACCTTGTCGTTGGTACGCCGCAGCCGCAGCGCGAGGGAGCGCAACAGGTGCTGAGACACCTCCGGTCGCTGATCCAGGATCTGCAGCAGCCCCTGATGGCTCAGCTCGACCAGTTCCGTGGTCGCCAGGGCGGTCGCGGTGGCGGTGCGCTTGCCCGGGTCGTACAGGGACACCTCGCCCAGGATCTCGCCCGGCCCGAGGATGGCGAGCAGGTGCTCCCGCCCGTCCGGGGCCATGTGCCCGAGCTTGACCTTCCCAGAGCCGAGGACGAACAGCCGGTCGCCAGCAGACCCCTCGTGGAAGATCTCCTCACCGCGGCGGAACGTGAGTTCGGCGGTGCGCTCGCGGACCGCGCGGTAACTCTCGTCGCTCAATTCGGCGAAGAGTGGGGCGGATCGGACCACGGCCTCGTCCATCAGAAGAATCCCTTCATCTCGCTGTGAGGTCAGCCACAGTCTGCCACCTGCGGGCGGTGTGGCGCGCCATCAACGCTCTCTGGAGCCGGATCGTTATCGGGTGTGACGGCTCACTCCAGCCCGCCGAGCCACTCGATCAGCAGCTCACTGACCTGCTCCGGCGCCTCCTCCGGCAGCCAGTGCCCAGCCCCGGCCACGCTCACCCGGGAGTAGGTGGCGTGCACGTAGTCGCCGTCCCGCCGGTAGGAGGAGTCGGTGAACACCGGGTCCGCCGTGCCGCGCATCGAGAGCACCGGCACTGTGATCGCCTTGTTCACCGCGGCCCGGTACCGCTGGCCGTCCACGCGGGGGGTGGACCGCAACGACCAGCGCAGCTGCTCCATCGCGCTGTGCGCGACGAACGGCAGCCGCACCGCCTGGGTGTACAGGTCCACGCCCTCCGGTTCCCACCCGGGAGCCCCCCAGGCCCGCAGAAGGCGAGCGACGCCGTCGGCGTGGGTGAAGGACCGCTCCGGGAACCACGGCACCTGGAACCGTGCCAGGGTGCGCAGCGTGCTCACGGGCGCCACCCGGACCGACGGGGTGTGTAACGGCACCGGGTGCGGGGCGGCGAGTACCCCCACCGCACGCGTGACCGCCGGGGCCATCGCCGGCATCGACCAGGCCACCTGGCCTCCCAGGCCGTGTCCGATCACGACGGCGGAGCTCGCCCCGAGTGAGCCGATCACCCCCCGTACGTCCGCCACCATCGAGGGCGTGTCGTGACCGGAAGGCGGCTTGTCGGAGCCCGCGTAGCCGCGCAGGTCCATTGCCGCCACCCGGTAGCCGGCGTCGGCCAGTGCTGGGATCTGTGCCCGCCAGGCCCACCAGAACTGTGGGAAGGCGTGCAGCAGCACCACCAGCGGTGCCTGCCCGTCGTCGGACCCGGCGAGCGCCACATGGAAGCGACCGCCGTTGGCGGCGACCATCCGGTGGGTCCACGGGCCGGGTTGTTGAACGAGCGCTGGGTCGGGTGTCACGAGAGGCGAGGCTACCCGCGCGGCGCAGCGGAGCGAATCATCCGGGAGGTGGAGAGAAGAAATCCCTCGTCGATCTGGCGGTTGAGTTCGAACTGTCAACCACCAGATCGACGAGGGATTTCCACAACCACGGAATCGCACGTCGAATTGGCGGTTGAGGCACAGCCAAATCGACGTGCGATTTCGGGTCAGTCCTGCCCGGAGGAGCCCTTCATACCGCTGCTGATCAGATCCATCACCGAGCTGTCGGCCAGGGTGGTCACGTCCCCCACCTGCCGGTTCTCGGCCACGTCACGCAGCAACCGCCGCATGATCTTGCCCGACCGGGTCTTCGGCAGCTCCGCCACCACGAGGATCGAACGCGGTTTGGCAATCGGGCCGATCTCGGAGGCCACGTGGTTGCGCAGCGCTGCCACCACGTCCGCACCCTCGCCCACCTCGTCGGTCTTCTCCTTCGCATCCCCGCGCAGGATCACGAAGGCCACGACCGCCTGACCGGTGGTGTCGTCGCTGGCGCCCACGACGGCTGCCTCGGCCACCCACTCGTGGGAGACCAGGGCCGACTCGATCTCGGTGGTGGAGAGGCGGTGCCCGGAGATGTTCATCACGTCATCCACCCGGCCGAGCAGCCAGATGTCGCCGTCGGCGTCGTACTTGGCGCCGTCGCCGGCGAAGTAGGTGCCAGGGAAACGGGACCAGTAGGTGTCCTTGAACCGCTCCTCGTCGCCCCAGATGCCGCGCAGCATCGACGGCCACGGCTGGTCGAGCACCAGGTAGCCACCGCCACCGGGGCCCACTGCCTCACCGGCGTCGTCCCAGATGCTCACCGAGACACCCGGCAGCGGCACCTGCGCCGAGCCCGGCTTGGTGGCGGTCACGCCCGGCAGCGGGGAGATCATGATCGCGCCGGTCTCGGTCTGCCACCAGGTGTCGACGATGGGGGCCTTGTCGCCACCGATCACGCGGCGGTACCACATCCACGCCTCGGGGTTGATCGGCTCACCCACGCTGCCCAGCAGGCGCAGCGAGGAGAGGTCGAACTTCGCCGGAACGTCGTCGCCCCACTTCATGCAGGTGCGGATCGCCGTCGGGGCCGTGTACAGGATCGTGACGCCGTACTTCTCGACGATCTCCCACCAGCGGCCCTGGTGCGGGGTGTCCGGGGTGCCCTCGTAGAGCACCTGGGTGGCGCCGTTGATGAGCGGCCCATAGGTGATGTAGGAGTGGCCGGTGACCCAGCCGACATCGGCCGTGCACCAGTAGACGTCCGTCTCGGGCTTGAGGTCGAAGACGTTCCAGTGCGTGTAGGCGGTCTGGGTGAGGTAGCCGCCGGTGGTGTGCAGGATGCCCTTGGGCTTGCCGGTGGTGCCCGAGGTGTACAGGATGAACAGCGGGTGCTCGGCCTCGACGGCCACCGGGGTGTGCTCCTCGGATGCCTCGCTGAGGGCGTCGTGCCACCACACGTCCCGGCCCTCGGTCCAGGCCACATCCTGCTCGGTGCGACGCACCACGAGCACGTGCTTGACGTTCGTCTCACCCTTGGCCAGGGCGTCGTCCACGGCGGGCTTGAGGGCACTCGGCTTGCCGCGCCGGTATCCGCCGTCGGCGGTGATCACGGCGGTGGCGTCGGCGTCGATGATCCGCGAGTACAGCGCTTCGGCGGAGAAGCCGCCGAAGACCACCGAGTGGGCGGCGCCGATGCGGGCGCATGCCAGCATCGCGATGACGGCTTCGGGAATCATCGGCAGGTAGATGGCGACGCGATCCCCGGTCTTCACTCCCAGGGATTCCAAGGCGTTCGCGGCCTTGGACACCTCGCGCTGCAGATCGGCATAGGTCAGGGTGCGGGTGTCGCCGGGCTCCCCTTCGAACAGGATCGCGGTCCGGTCGCCGTTGCCTGCCTCGACGTGCCGGTCGACGGCGTTGTAGGCGGCGTTGAGGCGCCCGTCGGCGAACCATCGCGCGGTCGGGGCGCCGGAGAAGTCCAGCACCTCGGTGAACGGGGTGTCCCACGTGAGGTGGCGGCGGGCCTGCTCGGCCCAGAACTCGAGGCGATCCGCCTCTGCCTGGGCATACAGGTCGCCCGTCGCATTGGCGGCGGCTGCGAACTCCTCCGACGGCGCGAACGCGCGCGTCTCAGTCAGGAGGTTCTCCAGGGCGGGGTTGTGGTCGGTCACTGTTCCTCCGAGCAACGGCTATGGTGCATGGCTACCTGCCTAGCCTATGCCCAACGCAGCCGGTTGCTGCAGGCGGTGGCAGCCTCCGGCTCGTCCCACGACGGCGGAGGCCGGCTCCCGTCGGGAACCGGCCTCCGGCAGAGGTACTGAGGGCGCTCAGACCTCGGCAGCGATCTTGCGGCGCTCCTCGCGCCGTCCCTGCCGCCTCGCTCCGTGGGAGACGATCCCGAGGAAGATCAGCACGACCCCGTAGAGCAGCAACCGTCCGGCGTGCCCTTCGGAGATGAGGTGGTCGTAGACGTTCGTCCCGAACTGGCCGAGCCGGTCGAAGATGGCGGACTGGTCGTTCAGGAAGTCGTTCACGATCACCGGGACGGCGAGGAATGCGGCTCCGATGACAGTGCCGATCGACCCGACGATGATCGACCCCACCGAGGACCAGCGCGCGGCCAGCAGCAGCACGATCGCGCACAGGAGGCCTCCGGCCAGCTCCACGAGCCCGGCCACGTTCACGGCCTCGAGGTTGCGGTCCAGGGAGAAGGCGATTCGCTCGCCGCCGTCGGCCAGCAGGTACCAGGCAACGGGGGCGAAGACGATCGCGATGAGGATGCCCCACCAGTGCGCGGCAGCCCGGGATCGTGGGCCGTCATCCCAGTCCCCGAACGGGTCGTCCTCCGCAGGTGCGGGTTCGGTCTGTACCGGTGCTGGGGCGACGGGGGTCGCAGGCGGAGCCGCGCTCGGTGGAGCGGGCTCTGATGTGGGTTCGCCGGTGTTCCGGCCGAACCGACGTGCCCGCTCCTGCCGGAGCGCGGTGTCCTCGTCCTCGGTCGGCAGCTGCCGGGTGGCTGGCTCGGTGCCGAGCGTCGTCGTCGGTTCTGAGGTGGAGGGAGCCGGTGGGGGCGGTGGAGTCGGCTCGGACGGTTCAGGTGCCGCCCCTGCGTGGTCGGAGCGTGTGCTCTCGGTGTTCGTGGCGTTCTCAGACGCGCTGGTGCCCTCGGTGGCCGCCGCCTCGTCGGGCGCGGCGGTCGAGTCGCGGTCGTCGCGGTCGTGCGGTGGGACGGTGCTCACGTGGTCCTCCAGTTGGCTGGTGGCCACACCGTATCGATGCCGGGCCGCCGGAGTGATCGTGGCGCGCCGGGGCGCCGCCAGCCAGGTGAGCCGATATCCACAGGTGAGTGCCGCCGTCGGTCTATCCACACCCCGCCTCCTGAGCGGACGAGTCGAGCTTGCGCACCGGTCAGGGTGTGAGACGTGAAGGGAGCAGCGATGAGTCAGGACGAACCGATCGTGGCCTTGCGGTCTGCCCGCACCGATGTGATCGATGCTGTGCGTGAGGTGGTGGCGCTCGCGGATCGGCCGGTGGTGGTGCATCCGCCCGGTGCCGGGCCGGCCCCGGCCCGGTTGCTCGTCGACAGCCTCGAGGAGCGCACACCCGAGGATCCGCTCTGGGTGCGACCAGGCTCGCGCTCGGTTGCCGTCACCATGCAGGACGTGGATGGCTCGTCCCCGGCCCCTCCACGGACACACGCATCCGGTGAGGGCCGCCCGCTCCGGCTGCCCGCCGACGCGCAGGCACTGCTCACCATGGTCCGCACCGCGGCGCGGGAGCGCCGGGCGAGAGTCATCGGCGTGGTCGGCGCCCGTGGTGGTGCCGGCGCCTCCTGCCTGGCTGCAGCCCTGGCCCGCACCGCCGTCGATCGTGGCCTGGGGACGGCCCTGGCCGACCTCGACACATGCGGAGCCGGGGTCGATCTCCTGCTCGGGATCGAGCACAGCGGTGGGCTGCGGTGGGCTGACCTCTCCACCGGAGACGGGGCCCTTCCGCACGACCAGCTGGCTGCGGCCCTGCCCTCGTGGGGCGGGGTGCGGGTGCTCTCGGCCGACTGGCGCGGCGGGCCGGAGACGTCGCAGGGCTCCGAGGCGCTCGACGCCTTGGCCGCCGGGCACGATCTGCTCGTTCTTGATCTCCCCCGGGCGCAGGCGGTGTGGGCCGGGATGTGCGACGTCGTCTACGTGGTGACCACATGCGATGTGATGAGCGGCGCGGCCGCACGGATGCTGGCCGCCGGATGGCAGGGCGGGGATCTGCGGCTCGTGGTGCGTGGCCCCGCGCCAGGTGGCCTCACAGCCGCCGAGGTGGCGCAGGCATGTGGATTGACGCTGGCGGTGAGCATGCGGGAGGAACGGAGCCTGGCGGCTGCGCTCGAACGCGGGGTGGCGCCCGGGGAGAACCGGCGTGGGCCGCTGCGCCGAGGTGCGCTCGCTGCACTGCGGGATCTGGACCTGGTGGACGAATGAGCACCGGACTCACCGCGGTGCGCCAAGCCCTGCTCGACGGCCCGGCCGATGTGGGCCCGGCCGAGGTCAGCCGGGCGGTGCGCCGATCGGCCGGGCTGCGCCCCGATGGGGCGTTGCTCGACCTGGACCGCCAGGCACGGGCTGAGATGCTCGGCGCCGGACCGACCCTGCAGCCACTGCTCGACGATCCGGCGGTCAGCGACGTCGTCGTGAACGGCGACGGCTCGGTCTGGGTGGACCGCGGTGGCGGCCTGACGCTCCAACCGGGGCGGCTGCGTGAGACCCGCGCCCTCGCCACGCGGCTCGCTGCTGCCGCCGGGCAGCGTCTCGACGATGCCGCTCCGATCGCTGAGGGGCGCCTTCCGGACGGTACCCGGCTGCATGCGATGCTGCCGCCGCTGTGTGCTGAGGGGGCCGCGATCTCACTGCGGACGATGCGAACCCGGGCCTTCGACCCGACCGAGCTGCAAGCCTCCGGGATGCTCGG
Organism: Ruania rhizosphaerae; assembly: GCF_009805705.1. Lineage (GTDB taxonomy): Bacteria > Actinomycetota > Actinomycetes > Actinomycetales > Beutenbergiaceae > Ruania > Ruania rhizosphaerae. Next base: position 1,673 of record NZ_VSMB01000024.1, on the reverse strand, counting down.
ATCGCGTGGAGCCCAGGTGCTGGAGCGGTTGATCCAGGTGCGGGCGAATGTCCTGGTCAGCGGTGCGACAACACCCGGTATCAAACAAGCACATTAGACCTAGCCTGGTGTGGCGCTCACGGAGGCTAGACTCCGCCGGGTGGACACTGATTGGGCACTGGAGCAGCTCAGGTGGTGGCTGACGCTGCATGAGCGCGTGCCATTGCCTGAGGGTGAAGCGCGCAGCAACCGCAAGACGCGTTTCCGCGGGACAACGGAGGAACGGGAAGCCGCCGACAACGTTGTCTGGGAGATCGCAAGGATGGTGTACGAGGAGGTGCCGCGCCATCCTCGTCACGTCAGCGCGGAGTATGTCCGGCGGACGATTTGGGAGATTGAGAATGGATCCGAAGTCCGCTCCCACCTCGGGCTGCAGGACCCAGCACCCACCATTGTCGCGGACTCTCTTCATCCATGGGTCTGGGACGCTGCCGAACCACATTGGCGCAGCGGTAACCACGATGCAGCAATCTGGGCTGCGGCGATCAATGTAAATTCACGCTTGCAGAGCAAGGTAGATCGAAAGGATGTTGGCGAAAGCGCGTTGCTCAAGGAGTGCTTCAGTACCGATGATCCGAAGCCCGGGAGGCCACGTCTACGGCGTTGCGGCCCAGAAAATCCCGATCTGTTCAAGGATATGCACCGTGGGCCGGCGAACTTCGGACAAGGGCTCTTTGCCGCAGTGCGCAATCCGCTCAATCATGTGACCGCCGACGATCACCTAATCGGAGAGGCGGAAGCGCTTGAAGCGCTGGCCTCGCTCAGTCTCCTCGCAAGGTGGATCGACCAGGCTGAAGTCGTCGAGGTCGAGAACTCGTGACGGGGTTGCCGCGCTTGATGGTGCTAGAGCCCTCTCGAGGCGTCTAGGCTCCGGTCATGGATGGAACCACGTGGGTAGGCGCGGGCCTCAGTGTGCTCGGTGCGATCTTGGCTTGGCTGGCTGCGCGGGAGGCGCGAGCAGGCGCGCGCGACCTGGCCGCCCTTAATCACAGGATCGCTGCTCTGGATAGGGAAGCGGAGCAGTTGACCGCGTCTTATCGCGAGTATGTGGAGGCCCTTCGGGTCGTGCACGACAGGGAGAGCGCAGCTAAAGCGATCTCAGCGGCAGAGTTGTTACTGGCGCATTGGCGAGCCTCCCCAACCCTCGTCCCCGAGGTTGAGAACATCAACGACCTGATTAGGGCGGATTATACGGAACATGGCGACCCTGCCCGCCAGTTTGGTAAAGAGGTTTTCGCCGCTGTGAAAGATCGTCGGCCCGACAAATATGACCTAACCGGGGTGCGTTCCCAGTTTAGGCAACTGCTGCAAGATGTGGCAAAAGAAAGAATAGATCTGGTGACTGAACGCGACAGAGTGGGCTGGTGGCCATGGCGTTGGCCGTGGCGCCGAAGCGGCGGCAAGGGGTAGGGGAGTAGAGATCGCAGCCGGTCCGGTCCGTCGGACGGCTGTTCCGGCAGCCTTCCTTGCCGCGTCGGATCACCCCCACCCCCCCTGTGTGCCTCCTCGAGGCTTCGAGGGGGTCAAGACGGTGTGTGGGGCCCGTGAGGGGTTGCGCGGCGCTCGAGCGGAAGCGTGCGAGGTCTGAGCATGACAGCAGCCCGCCACCCCGGCGCAGGGTGACGGGCTGCTGG
>NZ_VSMB01000023.1 GCF_009805705.1 Ruania rhizosphaerae | reverse complement strand
TCGCAGCCGTGGCACCAGTTCGGCCATCATCGCCGCGAGCCGCGAGCCGCGAGCCCGTGGGAGTGCCGAGCACCGCCCAGCAGAACGCCAGCGCGGCGATCGTGGCCTCGTCATACGTCGGCGCCCGCGGCGCCCGCGCACGCATCACCCGCGGCCGCAACGCGCCCGTGAGCGCCTTACGGGCGTGATTGCGGTGCCAGCCCGTGACCAGGCACAACTTGTCCAGGATCATGCCCTTGCCCGATCGAGTCGCCCGCGCATACCGCGTCGCGATCGCCTTGGTCACAGCCTGCCGCTGGCTCATCGTCAGTCCCATCCTCAGGGGCCCACCGGTCTACGGGGTACCGGGCCGGCAGGCGCTCTCTACGCGCGCACTCGAGTCAACGCGGCTCCTTGACATCGACGTACGGAGACCCCATGATCTGAATTACTTCGGACGATGACCAAAAAATAGAGCAAGGGAGCTCAACATGCGTGCTTCAGTCGAGGGCCTCACAGGCCGGGCAGAGGTGAGCCGGCGCGGCGTGCTCTGGGGCGGGGCTGCGCTCGCGGGTGCCTCCGTATTGGCCCACGCGGCCCCAGGTTCCGCCTGGGCAGACCCGTCCGTAGCGACCGACGACGTTTCCGTGGAGAACCTGGGTGGACCGGCCAACCCCGGCTTCGCCTCGATCTCACGGGGTGTGCTCGTCGGTGAGACTTTCTACGTGGGGACCCGGCGCCAGGTCCCCGCCTCCGTGGCTGGCTTCGATGTGTCGACGGGTCAGGTGACACAGACCTTCACCCTGGAGGCAGGCGCCGTCTACGGCATCGCCGACGACGGAGCCGGCGGGCTATGGGTCGGCCTGACTCAACCCAGCGGGAATGAGCTGTTCCATTGCAATATTCTCACGGGCGCGGTGACCCCTGTCTCGGTGGGACAGCAGGTCAGAGACGTTGCCGTTGCCGACGACGGCACGGTCTTCATCAGCACACCACGCGGACCTGCCGGACCGGAGATGCTCAGCTACGACCCTGTCAGCGCGACCTGGACGAACTGGGGCGTGCCCGAACCCGATGGTTTCCAAAGTCTTGCCGTTGCGACCGCGGGGACGACCGTTTTCTACGGTGTCTACCCGGGCAGCGGCCATCTTGAGGGGGGCCTGTTCGCGCTCGACCGTTCGACCGGGTCATTCACGAGACTGGGATCCTACGATCGCGTCTACCGCCACGCCCTCACGGTGTTCGACGACATCCTGGCGGTGCGGACGAACACCGGCGTGGATGTGCTCGACCTTGACACTCAGACCTGGCGGGAATTCAACGTGCCTGGGCGTAGCGGCTACTTCGGCGCTGTCGGGCGCAGCGGAGACAGTCTGTACCTCGCCGGACTCGAGCCGACGACGCTGACAGAGGTGAACCTGACGACAGGTGCCGTCACCGATCTCGGGATCGGGCCGGGACCGGATGAGGCATTCGGAACGCCCGAAGGCGAACTCGGAGTGGTCGGTGGGGTGGTGGTCTCGGCCACCTTCGAGGGGTTCATCAACCGGTATGACCTCGCCACAGGTGAATTCGAGGCGGTTGACCTGATCACCGCGGGAGCGCCTGCGGAGAACCAGGACGCGTTCGCCATCAGTGTGCGCGACGGACAGGTCTACGTCGGTGGCAACATGAGTGTCGCGAAGCACGACATCGCGACCGGTGACTTGGAAAAGCTGTGGATCACCGGGGAGGCCAAAGCGATCCTCCCGGTCGGGGATAGCGTCTACTTCGCTGGATATCCACATCACTCGGGCCTGTGGCGATTTCGTCCGGATATCGACGGACAGCCGGAGAGAATGACCGTGTTTCCGGCGGAGCAGGGGCGATCGCGCGATCTCGTCTGGGACGAGGTCAACGAGCTTGTGGTGGTGGCCGTTCAGAGTACGGGGACGACCATCGGCGGTGCGCTCTGTCTTTGGAGCCGGGCCAGCAATACGCTCTCGTCATACATCGACCCACTCGGGGCCGGAGCGCCTGTCACCTCAGCGGCGGCTGCGGACGGAATCGTGTATGTTGGCGGTGAGGGTGCCGTCACGGCATGGGATCCGGTGACGGAGGACGAGCTGTGGTTCTTCGACCACAGTCAATTGGGCTTCCAGTCGACCATTGTCTTCTCGTTGACAGTGCTCGGAAGCCGCGTGTTCGCGCTGACGACGTCCGACTTCTTCGTGCTCGACATCCATGCGGGTGCACCGCACCTGATTCATCACGAGGCGAATCCGACTGGTCTGACCTCGGGAAACCACCAATTGCAGATCGACCGGGGGATGGTCTACGGCGGAACTCAGCATGAAGTGTTCCGGATCGATCCGCTCACGCTGGAGATCGACGTGCTCGTCTCGAACCTTGGCGCAGAGTTTGACGGTCAACAGGGCAAACTCGCGTTCGATGATCAGCATCGGATGTACACGATGCAGGGCAGTGACATCATCCGCATCACCGACACCACCGTCTGCAGTCTCTACGCCACCACGCGCGCGGTCATTGACACCGGCCTCGCAGCTGGGTTGGTGACGAAGTCGATAGGGCATCGGCTTCGCGCACACGTCTCGATTGCCGAGGAGATGACCGGCCGGGGGAAGACTCGCGCAGCTGCAGCTGCGCTTGATCGCTTCGGCGCAGCCGCCGCCAACGTCTCCGACGAGGCGACGGCAAGTGTTCTCCTGACGGCGGCCGCCGCGATGCAGGGGCGCCTGTGAAGCTGCGTGTCACCCGCGTCATGCCTACCGAACGAAGAGAATCTGCGTCGGCACCTGGGCCGCGCACGGAGGAACCATGAACAGCAAGAAGAATATCGTTCTCATTCTGCCGGACCAGTTGCGACCGGACTTCCTGGGGTGTTATGGCGCCGACTGGCTGACGACCCCGGCTATCGATGAGTTGGCAGCCTCGAGTGTGCGGTACACGGACGCCGTCTCGAGTGCGCCGCTGTGTGTCCCCGCCCGAAGTGCTTTGCTGACTGGGATGCATCCACTTCGCAATGGTGTGCTGGCCAACAACCAAGGAGTGCGTCCCGACTACCGGCAGATGGGAATCGAGACCTGGGCGGATCGATTGACCTCTACCGGCTACCTCACGGCCGCCGTGGGGAAGATGCACTTCTATCCGTGGGACGCCAGCTATGGGTTCGGATATCGGGTGGTCGCCGAGGACAAGCGCCACATCGATGTTCGCGACGACTACGACAGGTTTCTGCGGCGCCATGGCATGCGCAAGACGCACGCGAACACGCTACCGGGGTATCAGGCGAGCCGCGGAGCTACCGATGCTCCGACGCCATGGGAGATGTCCGTCGATCATTTTGTCGGTTCGGCTGCGTGCGAGTTCATCGAGACCCACGCTCGCGGTGAAGAACCGTTCGCGCTGGTCGTCGGGTTTCCGGGACCCCATTGTCCTTATGACCCTGCACCGGAGTTTCTCGAGCGGGTAGATGCCGACCGGCTTCCACTCGCCATCCCCCGAGTGCCCGGCGATGCTCCGGAGCGCCTAAGGGTCGCGGCTGACTCATATCGCCGGGCGTGGGCGGATCTCGACCTAACCGAATTCCCCGAAGAGGCGCAGCAGAGAGTCCGCGCGCACTACTCGGCGCTCGTCATGCAGGTCGACCACGAGGTGGGTCGCGTCATGGAGGCGCTCGAGGAAGCCGGTGTAGCCGACGACACGATCGTCGTGCTCGCCTCCGACCACGGGGATTTTCTTGGTGATCGGGGGATGCTGGGAAAGGCGCTCTTCTACGACGAATGCGTACGCGTACCCCTAATGATCAAGGTTCCTGGGTGTGAAGGCGGTCTGAGCGATGCGATGATCGACCTCTACGATCTGGCGCCGACGATGCTGGCCTTGGCTGGCGCTGGGGTGCCCGAACACATGGATGCCCGCCTGATCCCCCAGCTGGAGGGCGTGGAGGCGGAGCGACGAGAACGGATCATCGGAGCGGTTTCCGATGGCTGGATGTTGCGAGAGGGCGCCTTCGTGCTGCACAAGTACGGCACGGGCGAGGTTCTCCTGTTCGATCGCGAAGCCGATCCAGATCAACTCCACGATCTGAGCAAGGACGCGAGCCACCGCGACGTCCTGGATCAGATGGACGCGACCCTGACCCGTGAGGTAATCGCACTCGTGGCGAGCGGGCACGATGACAAGATTGGTGCGTCGGCCGAGCCCGAGTTCTATGCCGAGGGGTGGCAACGTCCATTCCCGCACCAGGCAGAGCGCTTCGTCCTTGCTGAGTCTTGGGTCGCGCCTGGGGTGGCCATCGGCTCTTCGTCGGAGGCAACTGTCGGCACTCTGGATTTGGCTATTGACAAAAGTTAATGCGATGCCTAGCGTCGTGCTAACGACGACGGAAGTCCTGCGGGCACCGATGCCCCGAGAGATCCGACCTGACGACAATGGAGTGACGATGGCAGTCCCCCACACCATGCCCAAGCGGAGCGTGCAGGCAGCAGCGGTTGTTGCCACCGCAGCGCTCGCTCTGAGCGCCTGCAGCATATTCGGAGACGGTGACACCGATCCCACCGTCGGTGCAGGCGGTGAGAATGACGCGCAGGTTCTGCGGACCACTTGGTCGAACCCCGAGAGCCTCGACCCGCACGTCATCTCGAACGGTATTTGGATCGACCAGCAGGGCCTCTTCGAGGGGCTCGTGGTCCAGAACTCGACCGGATCCGACGTAGAAGCCGGGACGGCGGACGAGTGGGAGGTCTCCGAAGACGGGACCGTCTGGACGTTTCATCTGCGTGACGACGCGAGTTGGTCCAACGGCGACGCTGTCACCGCACAGGATTTCCTGTGGACCTACGAGCGTCTGCTCACCCCCGGTGGCTCAGGCGCCGGCAACACGACTGGTGCCAACTCCTACCAGGTGGCACTCGGCATCGCGAACGCGTCCGAGTTCCTCGCGGGCACGGTCACCGACTTCGCCGAGGTCGGGATCGAGGCGTCTGCTGACGACCAGCTGGTCTTCACGTTGGACGCACCCAATCCTGGCTTTCTGCTTGGCCTAACGCACCCCTCGATGCTCCCGCTGCACCCTGCGACGCTCGAGGAGTTCCCGCAGGAGTGGACCGAGCCCGAGAATTGGGTCAGCAACGGCCCGTTCGTGCTCGACGAGTGGCAGCGTAACGTCGAGATGACCCTTGTCCCGAACGAGAACTACTGGGATACCGAGAACGTGCACCTCGATGAGGTGGAGATCCAGCTCTATGCCTCTGGCGAGCCGGTAAGCCCGGTCGCCTACGACAACGACGAGGTGGACCTCATGCAGCTCGTCGGCGAGGATGTCTTCTCCTATGTGGACAACCCCGAGTTCACGGATCAGATCAGAGCCGTCGAGCAACGGAACATCACGTACCTGGCACTGCTGCGCAGTACCAATCCCGTGTTGGAGGATGTGCGCGTACGTGAGGCCCTGTCCCTCGCTCTAGGCCGGGAGATCGTCGCTGGTCTGCAGCCGGGCGTGGCTGTCGCCAGGTCACTGGTGCCGGAGTACCTGGGCGCAGAGCATGGTCTCGGCCAGGACGAGGACATCGCACGGGCCCAGGAACTGCTTGCGGACGCGGGCTATCACGATGGTGAGGGTTTCCCGGAGCTGATGTTGCTGACAGAGGCGCCTCGCCCGGAATTGGACGTCGCCGTTGACCAGTGGGCCGAGAACCTCGGTGTGACCGCCACTGTCAACAACGTCGAGCGTGGAGTCTACGTCGAGGAAAGGTGGTCGATCCAGGACACCCCGGGCTTCTACTCCGGATCCTTCATCACCCGGACCAACTGGAACGACGCGATCAACACCACCTTCAATCCGCGGACCATGGAGGAGTTCAGCCTCCCGGCCGAGGTGTGGGAGGAGTACCAGGAAGTCCAGGCAGACGAGGATCTGGATCCCGGTGAGCGGGCCTCGCAACTGCAGGCATTGCGGGACGCGCACGCCAGCGCGGGCGCGCAGGAGTTCACGGCGCTCGCGGCCGAAGGCAGCAGTCAGCCGGATCTAGAAGCCGCGACGGGCTACTTCGTCGACGCAGCCGAAGTTCGCGACGATCTGTATCTCTATCTCCCGGTGACGCTGATCGATGCGAACTACCTGGTACGGCCGGGGGTCGAAGGCCTAAACCTGCGTGGCACGCCGGACGTGTACTACTTCAAGGGTGTGTCCATCACCGGTGAGTGACCTGTCCGATCTCAACGCTCGTGCCCGTGGGGCAGGAGCCCCGCCGGCACGAGCCGCTGATGCTCGTATCGCCGAGCTGCGAGACGCCGGGATGGAGTTAACACGATGAACCTCGCCGTCTTCGCGGTCCGTAGGGTAGCCCGGCTGGTGCTCTCGCTGATCGCGGTCTCGATCATCGCCTTCGGTTTGCTGCAGCTGGCACCGGGGAGCTTCGCCGACATCTCGAACCTGGCAGCAGAGGAGTCCTCGACCGTCACAGCCGAGATGCAGCAGCGCTACGGGGACGAGGTGCCCGTATGGCAGCAGTACCTCGGCTTCATGAAAGGCGCTCTCACCTGGGATATGGGGCCTTCGTACAAGTACACCGGCCAGAACGTCGAGGACATCATCGCCACGTCCTTCCCGGTCTCGGCCACCCTGGCCGTGGTGGCGGTCATCATTGCCCTGTGCATCGCGATCCCCGTGGGAGTGTTCTCGGCCCTGCGGCAGAACACCCCCTGGGACTACGGGTCCATGTTCGCCGTCACCATCTGGCACAGCCTGCCGCCCTATCTCGTCGGCACCTTCCTCATGCTGCTACTGTCCGGCACCTGGCACGTTCTCCCCTCACGGGGGTGGAGCGGGCCGGAGAACATGATCATGCCTGTGATCGCCCTGGCGCTCGGTCCGGCGGCGGTCATGACCCGTTACGTCCGTTCCTCGGTGTTGGAGACACTGCGCGAGGAGTACGTGACAGCCGCCTTCGCCAAGGGCGGCGCCCGCCGCCTCGTGATCCGCCGGTATGTCCTGCGCAACTCGCTCATTCCGCTGGTGACAGTGGCGGGCCCAGTGCTCGCCAACCTCATGACCGGGACCGTGTTCATCGAATGGATCTTCGGTATCCCCGGGCTCGGGCAGTACTTCACCGACGCCGCAGCATCCCGAGACATGCCCCTACTCATGGGAACCACGCTGTTCTTCGCCGTGATCCTCATGGTGACCAACCTGGTGGTGGACCTCTTGTACGGCTTCCTCGACCCCCGCATCCGCGCGACGGCAGGTGCACGATGACTGAGACGGACCGCATCGACCCGGCAGAGCGCCCCGGCCCGCCCGATAGCTCCGAGCCGGCGGCGACCGCGGGAGCAGCTCAGGCCCAGAGCCAGTTCCGTCGTGCCTGGACGCGCTTTCGCCGCAACAAACTCGCCCTCGCCAGCCTGGTGATACTCGCAGCCCTGATCGTCGTAGCCATGATCGCACCACTGATCGCACCCTACGGATTCGAGGAACCCGACTACGAGAACACGCTCGCCGGCCCCGGGACCGCAGGGCACCTGCTCGGGACCGATCTCCTCGGCCGGGACCTGCTCTCCCGGCTGATCTACAGTCTGCGCACCTCCTTCCTCGTCGGCTTCGGAGCCGAGTTGGCGGCGTTGCTCGTGGCGATCGTGATCGGCTTGATGGCGGGGTACCGCGGAGGCCGGGCCGAACAGCTGCTGATGGCCGTCACGGACGTGATGTTCGCCTTCCCGACCTACCTGTTCGCGGTCCTGATGGTGGCGGTGCTGGGCCGTAGCGTCGGGGCGGTCATCCTCGCGATCGCCATCGCCTCATGGGTCAACATGGCCCGGTTGACGCGGGCGCAAACGTTGACACTGATGCAGCGCGACTTCGTCGAGGCAGCGCGAGCCATGGGAGCGCCGGGCGTGACCATCGCGGTCCGCTACGTCCTGCCCAATGCCGTCGGACCACTGCTGGTGGCCGTCTCCTTCGGAATCCCGGCAGCCATTACCGCCGAGGCCGGCCTGGCTCTCCTCGGCCTCGGAGTACAACCGCCCACGCCTTCGCTCGGCGGCATGATCCAGGACGGCATCTCCTATGTCACCTCCTACCCGAACATGTTGGTGTGGCCGGCCGTGATGCTGGCCGTCGTGCTGCTCGCCTTCACCTGGCTCGGGGACGGGATCCGAGATGCCTTCGACACGACGGGAACGCGCCGATGACCGCCGATGTGCTGCTCGATGTTCAGGAGCTGCAGGTGCAGTTCCGCACCGAACGCGGGATGGTTCGGGCCGTGGACGGGCTCAGCTACAGCGTCGCGCGCGGAGAAGCGGTCGCCGTCGTTGGCGAGTCCGGCTCCGGCAAGAGCGTCGGTGCCCGGAGTCTGCTCGGCCTGCTCCCGAAGACCGCCTCGATCACCGGTGGTCAGGCGATCTTCGACGGCAATGATCTCGTCGGGATGCCGGAACGAGCGATGCGCGCGATCCGGGGCCGCCGGATCGGCATGGTGTTCCAGAATGCGATGGAGGCAATGAGTCCCACCATCACCCTCGAACGTCAGCTGACCGAGCATCTCATCTGGCACGGTGTGTGCTCCAAGGCCGAAGCACGCGAACGAGCGATCCGCGCACTGGGAGAGGTCGGCATCCCGGAACCGGAGCGGCGGATCCGGATGTACCCCTTCCAGCTCTCCGGCGGTATGCGGCAGCGAGCGATGATCGCGATGGCGACGGCGATCGAGCCGGATCTGCTGATCGCGGACGAGCCGACCACCGCCGTGGACGTGACCGTCCAGCGCCAGATCCTGGAGCTGCTGAAGGCACAGAAGGAGCGGGGAACCGGCATCATCATGATCACCCATGACCTCGGTGTCGCCAGGTTCTTCTGCGACACCGCCGTGGTGATGTACGCGGGCCAGGTGGTCGAGCGCGGCCCCATGGCCGAGTTCATCGAGTGCCCCGCCCACCCGTACGCCCGGGGCCTGCTCGGATCCACGATCGATGTCGGGGACAGGCACCGGAAACTCTCGGTGATTCCCGGCAGCCCGGTCGATGTGGCCAACCGGCCCAGCGGATGCCCGTTCCGTACCCGGTGTGCGCTGGCCGACGCTGATCGGTGCACCCATGCCCAAAGTCTCGAGAGCGTCAGCCCGGGCCGAGTCGCCGCCTGCTGGAGGAGCCACGACCATGTCTGATGCCCTCGTCCGCCTCAACGGCGTGAGCAAGGTGTTCCGCGGCCGGGGAGGAGCGGTCACCGCTGTCGATGACGTGGACCTTGAGGTCCGTCGCGGCGAGACCGTCGGCCTGGTCGGCGAGTCCGGCAGCGGTAAGTCCACCGTCGCGCGTCTCGTCATGGGGTTGCAGCCGGTCTCGGCGGGCACGGTCGAGTTCGACGGGTGCCCCATGACCTCCATCAAGGGCCGTCAGGCCGCCTCGTTCCGCCGCCGTGCCCAGATGATCTTCCAGAACCCGTTCGGATCGCTGCTGCCCCATTTCACCGCTGCTGCCAACGTGGCCGAACCGCTGCGGCTGCACCGCGTCGTTGATGCTGCCGCCGGGCAGGTGCGGGCGCGGGAGCTGCTCGAGCTTGTTGGTCTGCCACCCCGCTCCGCCGAGCTCTACCCCCACCAGTTCTCTGGTGGGCAGCAGCAGCGCATCGCCATCGCCCGGGCGCTCGCTCTCGAGCCGGAACTGCTGGTCTGCGATGAGCCGACCTCCGCACTGGACGTCTCGGTGCAGGCGCAGATCCTCTCCCTGCTCGAACGACTCAAAGACGAGCTGGGCCTGACGATGCTGTTCATCTCCCACCACCTCGGAGTCGTGGAGAAGCTGGCCGATACGGTCGCGGTCATGTCCCGAGGGCGTATCGTCGAACAGGGCCCGGCCGAGGCGCTCTTCGAGCAGCCGCGCCATCCCTACACCCGCCAGCTCCTCGCCGCGGTACTCCCTGTCCGCGGTGAGCCAGTCCCGCTGCCTGAGGACCCCTGGCGCCCGGAAGACGATGACGGCGTCCGCATGATCGAGGTCGGACCTGGCCACCGGGCCCGGATCGGTGCCGCCGAACAGCCGCAGGCCGTCCGATGATTACTCCGCTACGCCTGGGCCTCGCCGGCCTCGACTCCTCCCATGCCCCGGCGTTCACGCGCCTGCTGAATGCCACCGCTGAGGACTCTCCGCACCGGGAGCCGGGTGGCGTCCAGAGCACGCAGCCGCCCCATCCTGCGCTCGCAGGTGCCCGCGTCGTCGCTGCCTGGCCGGGTACGCCTTCGGCGGACTTCGCCATGAGTCGCGACCGATTCGACGACGTCTCCCACCAGGTGCTCGATGACCTCGCGATCCCTCAGACGAGCAGTCTGGCGGACCTGCTCGACCATGTCGACGCCGTTCTGATCACCGCTGTCGACCCCCGCCAGCACGTCTCGCTGCTGGCGGCCGCGGTGGACGCCGGCCGGCCGGCCTTCGTTGACACGCGGTTGACCCTCTCGGCCGAGGAGGTTGAGCCGGTGCTCGCGGAGGCGAACGCCCGTGGAGTGCCGGTGCTGTGCGCCTCACCGAAGCGCTACGCGAGTGCCTTCACCGATGCCCAGGGACCTGGCGCCGTCGTGGGGGTCGATCTGTGGGGGCCGATGCCCGCACAGCCACCGTTGCCGCTGCCGGCCTGGTACGGCGTGCACCTGGCAGACCTGGCGCACGCGGCCCTGGGGCCAGGATGCGTCTCGGTGACTGCGCGCAGCGGCCCGAACGCGACCGTGCTGGTGTGCCAGTGGGAGGACGGTCGCATCGCCACCCTGCGAGGCAGCCCCACCTGGACGCCGCACACGGGTGGCAGGCTGCACCGCACGGAGTCCGCTGCGGCGTTCCAGATCACCGTGGGCGGGCCCGACTTCTACGTTCCGCTGCTCGCCGAGATCCTCACCATGTGCCGTACGAGCCGGGCGCCGATCGCCACAGCCGAGATGCTCGGGGTGGTGCGGCTGCTCACGGCTGCCGCTGAGAGTCTGCAGACTGGCGCGGAGGTGCGCGTGTGAATGCCACGATCGTGGTGGCCGTCCGAGAATCCGACCGGGTGCGTTTCCTTCCCGACGACCTGCTCGCCGAGCTCGACTCATACGGGCAGGTCCGCGTGCTGGACGACCCCGGCAGGTACGGTGCGGCGCTCGCAGACGCGGAGGTCCTCGTGACCGGCTGGACCAGCGCGCCGCTGACCACCGAGGTCCTCGACGGCGCACCGCGTCTCGGTCTAGTGGCCCATACCGGCGCTTCGGTCAAGTTCCTCGTGAGTCCGCAGGCGTGGCAGCGGGGTGTGCGCGTCACCCAGGGCGGTGCAGCCATGGCCGAGTCCGTCGCCGAGACGGCGTTGACGCTCACGATGGTCGGGCTGCAACGCCTGCACCGCACCCACGCCGCGCTCGTTCGTGGCGCGACGCTGCTCAAGGCACGTCAGGTGCCGGAGCGTAGAGAGATCGCCGGGGCGAGCATCGGTGTGGTTGGCGCCTCCCGGACTGGGCGCGCTTACATCCGACGGGTACTGGCTCTGGGGGCGCGGGTGAGTGTGCACGACCCCTACTTGTCGGAGTCGGCGGCGCAGGAGCTCGGGGTGCGGCGTGCCGGTCTCGACCAGGTGCTGCGCGAAAGCCTCGTCGTTTCGGTGCACGCGCCCGCGACGGCGGAGACCGAGCACATGCTGGGCGCCGCTCAGCTCGCTCTGCTGCAGGACGGTGCTGTGCTGATCAACACCGCCAGGTCCCGGGTGATTGAGCCAGGCGCACTCCTCGCCGAAGCCAGCAGCGGCCGGATCGACGTGGCCCTTGATGTCTATGACAACGAACCCGAGCCGGTGGACATCGCGCTGCGCGAGCTGCCGAGTGTGGTCCTCAGCCCGCACGTGGCCGGCAACACCCGGGAGTCCCGCCGCCGTGGTGGCCAGATCCTGGTGGACGAGATTGGCCGGTTCCTGAGGCGGGAGAAGCTCCTGCACGAGGTAACCGAGGAGATGCTGGCGATCAGCGGGTGAGGTGCTCAGACCGCGGCGGTCTCCTCAGCCTCGGGGCTGGGTCGCGTTGACGTCGACGTAGAACATCGCCCCGAGCACCCCGCAGGCCGCGCCGCGTGCAGCGGCGGTGTCGTCGGAGGTCGACACTGTCCACGGGGCGACGGTCTCTGGTTGGTCGAACTCGGCGTCGAAGGCCGCCTCGGCATGGTCGGCGAAGATGCCTTGCATCGAGGCCGGGGCTGCCATCACCACCCGTTCGATGTCGAGCGCCTTGGCGATGTTGGCCAGGGCGCGGCCGAGGATGGTTCCGCCCGTGGCGAGGGTGTCCGTCACGGCACCGTCGTCACTACCGGCCCAGTCCGCCGGAGAGAGGTCGCGGCCATGTGCGTGCAGTTGCTGCTCGACTCCCCACTGGCTGGCGACTGTCTCGATGCAGCCGCGCCGGCCGCAGTGGCACGCAGTACCGGAATCGTGCGCCAGGTCGATCCGGGTGTGCGCGATCGGACCGGAGCGTCCCTGCCGCTGCCGGTGGATCTGACCACCGAGCACGATCGAGACCCCGATGCTCGGAGCCACGTTGACGATGAGGATCCGTTGGGCCGAGTCATCGCCGAACAGGGTGATGGCCGAGGCGAGCGAGTCGACGTACCGCTCGACCTTCACCGGGAGGCCGGTCCGTTCAGCCACCAGCGGGGCGAGCGGGACATCGTCCCAGCCGAGCAGACCGGAGTGCACGACGGACCCTTGTTCCGGGTCGACGGTGCCGGACACGGCGATGCCCACCCCGACGAGTTCCTGGGAGGAGACGTCCTTGCGGACCCTGCCAATCAGAGTCGTGACGTCGTCCACAGCGGCGTGGGAGTCAGTCCCGCGGCGTGTCATCCGTCGCCGCAGGACGACTTCACCGGTGAGGTCGATCGCTACCGCGACGAGATGATCGCGGCTGATATCGATCCCGATCACGCGCACGTGGGAGCGGTCCAGCTCCAGCAACTGGGCGGGGCGGCCGCGGGTGGAGCGGACCGAGTCTGCTTCCCGGATGCGGGCGTGCTCGATCAGCTGTGCGGTGATCTGCGTGACCGTGGCTGGGCTGAGGCCGGTGATCTGAGCGATCCGGGCGCGCGCGGTCGGCCCGTTGACACGGAGCACATCCAGCACCCGGGCCTCATTGATCTGGCGGATCAAACCCTTGTTGGCCGGCTGCGCCCAGGTCAGGTTCGTGCTCAGCCTCGTCGACACTGGGGCCCCTTCCTTTTGTTAAGTGACCACACTATATGACGAGCTCGTGCGGCACAGGTGCTCCGGCGCTCCGGGGCGCAAGGTGGTGACGACGTGAGCCAGGACCCGTTCGTTGCCGGCTGTGTCCCGGACGTAGGCGGTGTAGGGGCCGTTCCCTGGCACATGGACTGAGTACGTGCCGTTGGGCGCTCTAACCAGCGCCTCGCCCGCCGTCGCGGCCTCGCTCACGTCGAGGTCACCGGCTGCCCACCTCACCTCAGCGACCGCGAACGCCGGGTCCGTCGCGACGAAGAGGCGCAGCGTCCCAGGTTCGCTGCACCACCACTGGGTGGTCCCGAGAATCTGCACCATCGGGGACTGCGTCTGCACCTGCTGGGTGACATTGACGGCGGGGTGCGTGGAGGTGTCGGCGTGGTCGCGGCTGGCGAATCCGACGTACCGGTCCTGGCCGGTGGGGTCGTGCAGTACGAAGGAAGCACGATCGTGCCCCTGCTCCACCAACGCGGCGACGTGAGTGGTCACGTCGAAGGAGATGCGATCGCCGGTCTGGATCCCGGTGTGCGGCCCGTCGAGAAGTTCGGACGACGCTACCGGCTGGGAGTTCCAGGTGATGTCCCGCTCGCCCCACGTGACGTCATCCACGGGGGAGATCGCAGTTGTGGCTCCCTGGGCGTAGAGCACGCTGAGTTCCAGTGATGCGGCCGTCACCGGCGCACGGAGCTCGCCGATGCCGACCGTCACGTAGGAGCGGCGCGAGTCCGAGGTCGTCGAGGACGCGGGCTCGTCGTCGTTGCGCACCTGCAGGACCGCGGCGCCGCCGAAGTTGGTGTTGAGGTCCGCACCGCCGCCGGTGCGGACGAATGTGTCGGCGATGACATCGGCAGTTGTGGTGACGTCGGCCGCCAGCCCGGTGGCGGGCGCGGTCTGAACCATGGGAGCCGCGATCAGGGTGTCACCGAGATGGGCGGCTGGGAGGGTCAGGTCGACTGACCGGCCCGCCTCGTCGAGGAGGGCTCCCTCCGCAGCGTTCACCGATTCGGGAAGGCCGAGGCCGTCCGGTGCGGAGTCGTCGTGCTGTGCCGTGTAGGTGAACGTCAGGTCGGTCGTGCCGGACCCGCCGCTGTAGCTCGCTCGTGCGGCCGTGTCGTTGCTGAGGCCGAGATCCAGGGACGGTGTCGGCGAATCCGATGTCACGGTGACCGGACGGTCAAAGGTGACGTCGATGTCGACTGTGTCTCCGGTGCCGTGGTTCCACGCGGGACCGGAGACGTCAATGATCCGGGCAGGAATAGCCGTCAGGCGGAGGAAGTCGACCGTGACGGCCGATCCGGACGACGCGGATGCACGCTCGGTCGAGGTCAGACGGACCGCCTTGCCGCCCGTGCTCCCGGCGGTGACGGTGCCCAGCGTGAGGACCCGGTGCTCCGGTTCCTCAGCGTAGAAGTCGATCGGCTCACCGACGTCGTCGCCGAGGGTGAACAGCTGGGACCGGCCCTGGTCCGGGCCTGCCAGCACGCCTACTTCGAGCTCGTACGTGCCACGCACCATCGGTGTGGCGAACTGGATCAGGTCGCCGAGGTCGGTCGCGTTGAAGCGCACGCCTGCCCCCTCCGACAGCTGAGGATCCTGGATCACCTCGTAGGCCGAGTCGGCGCCGGTCTGTGCCGAGGCGACACTGAGGTCCTCGAACTCGATCAGGTACTCGTTCTGCACCTGCAGATCCGGCTCCTCGGGTTCGATGTGCTGCCACTGGAGACTCTCGGGGTCGAAGGAGGACGGGGTGCCCGACCAGAGCTCGATGTCGTCGTAGTACCACTGCATCCCGCCGTGGTCGGCCATCTCGGTGAAGTTCTCGCTGTGCCCGTACATCTTCATCGGGTTGAAGCCGTTGAGACCGTCGGGTGAGGAGTCGTCCGGGTGGTGCGTGGTGGTCTGGACGGCGAACACGGTCTCGGTCACGGCAGCGGTTCCGATGCCGGTCGTCAGCGTCATGGCGAACCGGCCGTTCTCAGCGTCACCTTCGAGGAAGTAGTAGTCGATCGCGAACCACTCGTCATAGGGGACTGTCACCGCGTCGTTGCGGGTGTGCCAGATCTCGACCCAGCTGTTGTCGATCTTCACATCACCCTGCAGGGTGAAGCTCAGCCCACCGCCGGGGGCCTGGGTTAGCCCCACGGTCATCCGGTACGGAGTGTCGGAGCTCTTCCACCCCTCGTCATTCCAGAACTCGGCGACGGTCAGCCATCGCATGGGGGAGAGCGTCTCTAGGTGACTGAGGTTACCGGGGACGTACCAGTTCATCCGGTAGTACATTTCGTCGAGATCGGTGTCGTAGACGTTGGCCTGGATCCGGCCCTTGGCTGGGTCCTCCAATGGCTCCGTCAGCCGGAACGTCAGGGTCTCGTTGGAAGGATCGTCCGGTGCTGGCACGATGGCGGCATAGTTCGAGGTGAGACCGCCGAGGCCCTCGTACTGCATGTCGAACTTGCCGACTTGGAGGTGTCCTTCCAGGTCGTTCACCCAGTCGTTGGGGGCCGCGACCGAGGAGTCGACACCGGTGATATCCGTTTGAGTAGCGTTGAGGGTAGAGCCGTCCTCGAAGCCGGAGTGGAAGATCAGCTCCCCAGGGCTCGAGGTGGTCGCTCCAGCTGGCGAGAGCGATCCGGTGACGGCCAGTGCTGCGACGAGCGCGATCGCTGGCGTGCGTGGCATGGCGAAACGTCTCCTTTGACGATGGCTGATCGCCGGCTGCGTGCCGGCGAATCGGGCGCGTGTGACGCTACTTGGCTTAGTTTATTTTGTCTATAGCCAAAGAAAAAGAGATCGTAGCGAAGTTGGAGACGGCTGTACGGCCCGCTGCCGCCGCCCTACCGTCGTGCCCGCTCAGGTGCTGGCGCTCTGCCTGGCGATCCCCTCCAAGACCGGCCCGATCCGCTCTGCCATCAGCCGGTACCCCTCCGGGCCGGGGTGCAGCCCGTCGGGCATGAGATGGGCGTCGTCGGGGCCGATGATGCTCAGTCCGTCGACGATATGAACATCGCTATCCCCGCGCTCGATGACGTTCGCGGCCGCATCGCCCACGATCTGCCGGACCTGAGCGAGCGTCAGACCGCCTTCGCCCGGCTGCTGCTCCCGGTCCGGTGAGGCGATCGGCGTGATCACGGCGATCGGGGTGTGCGGGTGACCCTCCCGGATCCGCTCGATCGCACCGGCCACCTGCGGGCCCAGGGTGCGCGCGTTGAACGTGCCGCCGCCCTGGATGTTGATCCCCAGGCACAGCGAGATGAGGTCAGCCGGGCGGTCGCGGATCGTACGGATGGCGACAGGGTCGAGGTGGCACTGGCCGCCGAACCCCAGCGAGGTCAGATCCCAGTTACGTGCGCGCGCGACCAGCGCCGGCCAGGTGCCGGTGGGGGAGTCGGCACTGCGGCAATGAGTGATCGAACTGCCGTAGGTCACCCAGCGCAGCGTGGGGCGCCACCCCGTCGGCCGGATCGGAGCATCGGTACGGAGCGGTCCGAGAGTCAGCTCGCCCCAGTGGGGCCACCAGATCTCGACCTCCTTCGAACCGGCGGGAAGGTCCGCGTGCACCTGACCCGACGCATCAGGTAGCAGGCTGGCGACGACGGTGCCGTCGGCGACGATGTCCACCGGGCGGGGATCGTCCTGGTCCGCGGACGAGACGATGGTCAGCTCCAGGGCAGTGGCGTCGGTGGCCAGGTGTGTGCAGACACCCGAAGCCATTCGCGCACGCGAGGCCAGCTCCGGCGAGAGTGCGTCCAGTCCGGAGTCTGCGGGCAGTCGCCACGGCTGCCAGCGGTCCTCGCCCGAGCGTTCCAGCGATACAAGGCCGGTCCAGTGCAGGCGGTCGTCGTCCAGCGCGTACTCGTTCATCGACTCCCTCTCGTCTGTGAGCAACACCCCGATCCAATCAGACCGGCGCGAATGGCTGCTGGTGCGTCCACGCCTGACCGGAGCGACACCGATGCGTCGGTCTGCCGCACGATTCGGCCGCAGAGTGTCGCAGCCGTGTCGACGCGGTCAGCGGGGCCGGGAGGGGACGTGTGGCGAGCTGCCATTCGGGTCTCTCCACTTCTGATCATAGGAACGATCATTGATCGTTCCGTCAGACCGCCATCTGAGGCGCCCCACCGTGCCCCGCCTGCCCCGCATCACCCAGCCGGAGCCGATGGCGTTGGTCCGGGCCGAGCGACGGTACGACGCCGCGTACCTGGCCGGGCGGGGGATCGAGCAGTTGGTGGCGCTGCCGCCGGGGTGATCTTGTGAGCCCGGCGGGAACGTGTGGGAAGGCAGGTCGCGATGTGAGCACCCGCAAGTGTGTACGTTTGGCGGTCGTGCATGTGTAAGTGTGGCAGCGCGGCGTGTGGAAACGCAGAGCCAGTTCCGCGGCAGTGTCGTAGCGGTGGTAGCCGACCACGGTGCGCACGACGGCCCAGTTCTTCTGCT
>NZ_VSMB01000022.1 GCF_009805705.1 Ruania rhizosphaerae | reverse complement strand
CCCCAGATCAGACACCCACGGAGCACCCGCACCCGCAAGACGCATCGGTTCTTCCGTGCCCGGAACCGTCGACCCCGGAACCTCGATGTCCACCTCAGGGTCGTACACGTCCACAGCACCCGCACTGTGCTGGTCGGGGTCGATCGCTCGCTCAGCGACCCAGGAGACCACCAGCTCGGCACACTCGATCTCCACCGCCCGGGCCGCGGCCCGATTCTCCCGCACAGCCGCCAGCACGTCACGCTCAGCCGAAGCCGAGAACGCCGAACCAGTAGCTGTCGAGGTCATGAAAACACCCTCCCACCCACCACCGACATCGCCCCGTTAGCCCAGGTCAGAGGGCAGATCGCTGCGACTGCTGGTCGATCGAAACGACCTCGCAGTAGCCTGCCTCATGGTCAATTCGCCGACACCCGCAGACACGGGCCGTCCTCACGTGCTCCTCATCCCTGGCGCCGGCTCCGACCCCGGCTACTGGGACGCACTCCGTGCACGGCTGACTGCTTCGGGGCGCTCGAGCACCGCGGTCGATCTCCCCTGCGCGGACGAATCCGCGTCTCTGGAGGACTACGCGAGAACCGTGCTGGACGCCGCCGACCGGGACGGGACCGCAGGTGAGCCCGTCCACGTCGTCGCACACTCCTTCGGCGCCTTCACCGCCGGGCTCGTGCCCGACCTGCTCCCCGTGGCGCGCATGACTCTGTTGAGTCCGATGATCCCGGCACCGGGCGAGTCCGGCGCACAGTGGTGGGCCGCAACAGACCAGGCCGGCGCTCACCAGCGAGCCGCCGAACGCAACGGGTTACAGCTGCCGCTCGACATGGACGAGCTCTTCTACACCGGCTTCAGCGCCGAACAGCGCGAGAACGCCGACCGGTGGGAGCGGGATCAGTCCGACCGCGCCTTCTCCCAACCCTGGCCCAGGGCCGGCTGGCCCGAGGTCCCGACGACGGTACTCGCCTTTGCCTCCGACCGTCTCTTCCCACCGGAGTTCACCGAGCGCCTGGCAACGGAGCGTATCGGCCCGCACATCTTCGGCGAGGTGCCTGGAGGTCACATGGGGATGGTCAGCCACCCGGACGAGCTCGCCGATGCGATCACCCGCGAGTAGGTCACGCCTCGTGGGCCGGCTTCCACGGCACGCCGGGTTCGGCCTGCTTCCGGAACTGCCCGAGGGCGACGATCAGCAACACCACGGCCGCCATGAGGATCCATCCCGGAATCCCGAGGAACGTGCCCAGCGACGCCTGCTGCACATCCTGGGCATCCACGTGCAGTAGCAACAACGTCGTGCCGGTAGCGGTGTTCACAGCACCGTGTCCCACGACGGCCGGCCAGACCGACGCAGTCCGCAGGCGCAGCCATCCCAGGAGAACCCCCAGGGGCACACAGAACCCGATCATGAGCGCCAGACCGCGGGCATCGGTGTAGCCGAAGTTGTACCCGAGC
This sequence comes from Ruania rhizosphaerae, assembly GCF_009805705.1. Lineage (GTDB taxonomy): Bacteria > Actinomycetota > Actinomycetes > Actinomycetales > Beutenbergiaceae > Ruania > Ruania rhizosphaerae. The sequence continues at coordinate 16,841 of NZ_VSMB01000022.1, read as the reverse complement.
AGGATGATCGGTGCGTGCCACAGCGCCCAGATCACACCGGAGATCAGCAGTGCCGGCCACCGGCCGAGCGGCAGCAGGTTCGGCACCAGCCACCCCCGCCAGCCCAACTCCTCCCCGAACGCTGCCGCCGAACTCACCAACGCGTTGATGGGCACGGCTGCGATACTCACCAGGAGCAGCATCTGCGGCGTCATGCCTGCGGTGCCGCCGGGCCCGGCCTGTGCCTCGATCTGCTGCAGCTGGGCCTGTGCTGCGGAGAGGTGTTCCAGGTCGAGTTGGATCATGCCGAGCGCCGCCCCGAGGAACACGGCAGCGAACGGCAGCACGGCGAAGGCGAACAGGGTCGCCGCGCTCATCCCGATCGTGCGACCGAAGGGGCGCAACGGCCCCAGGCCGAGGCGCCGCGGGATGCTCGCCGGACGATCCACGCCGACGATCACCACTGCGGCAGCGATGGTGGGGGTGTACATCATCAGCACGGCGAAGATCTGGAACAGCGGATGCCCCAGGCCTTCGCCGGAAAGCCACAGCGGCAAGCACGCCACCCAGGCCAGGCCCATCGCCACGACGACGAAGATGACCACCGCTCGCCATCGCACCCGTTCCGGCAGGATCGGCGCGTAGCGCGCGTTCCGTTCCGCTTGCTCTCTCACCCAGTCCCTCGACGGCGCCGGTTCCGTGGATGCTGTCGGCGCCACCGGGGCCGTGGGGATCCCGCTCGCGGCTCGCTGGCCCTCCTCGTGGTGCTCGGGCATGACCTTTCCCTCTCTCGAGACCGTCCCTCGCTCACCATCGATGGTAGAAAGCACGGATCGCCCGGGCCTCCCCCACGCGATCGATTCGCCGATCTCCCCCTCGGGGCGGAGCTCGGTGGTACGGGAATGCTGTACCCGATCCGATCGTTGGGCACGGCATGGGGTACGCACCGATGACCGAGAACGAAGTCCAGGCGTTCATCCGCGCCACTCCCGCCCGGACCGTGGCGGCAGCGACCACCCGCAAGGACGGGCGCCCACACGTGGTGCCCGTGTGGGTGGCCTTCGACGACGAGAGCGGGCAGATCGTGTTCAACACGGGCGCCGACACGGTCAAGGGCCGATCGATGCGGCGCACCGGGGAGGTCGCCCTGAGCTTCCACGACGACATCCCGCCGTTCAACTTCGTGACGATCGAGGGCACCGTGGAGCTGATCGACGACCTTGACCAGGTGCGCACCTGGGCCACCCGGATCGCCGCACGCTACATGGGCGCCGATCGCGCCGAGGAGTTCGGGGCACGCAACGGGGTACCCGGTGAGCTGCTGGTCCGCGTCACCCCGACGAAAGTGATCGCGGCGCGCGACCTCGCCGACTGACGTGGGATCGCCCACACCCGCCGGTGGGTCGATCGGCAGCAACATGCCGCCGAGCCGGTCCGCACGCTGGGATGTGACAGGCCGTCCCGATCCGCGCCCTCCGCCGCTTCTACCATGGACGGGTGCTGGTATGCGTGAGTGCAAGTCATCGAACCGCTGACTTCACCCTCCTGGAACGACTCGCCGCCTCCGGTGGCGGCTCAGCCCTGCACCTGGACGATCCCGAGGTGCGCGGCGCGGTGGTCGTGGCCACCTGCAATCGGTACGAGTCCTACCTGGATGTCGACGCCGGCACCGACACGGACGCAGCGGCCGAGTCCATCATCGCCCGCGCCCTCGACCGGATCGCCACGCGCGCCGGCATCGATGCGGCGGAACTACGCACCCGCACCCGCACGATGAGGGCCAGCCGCGTCGCGGCACACCTGTTCGCCGTGGCGAGCGGGCTGGACTCGGTGGTGCTCGGGGAGGACGAGATCGCCGGGCAGGTGCGCCGGTCACTGGCGGAGGCACGCCAGGGCGGCACCACCACCCCGAGCCTGGAGCGGCTGTTCCAGATGGCCTCGACCACATCGCGTGGAGTGAAGAACACGACCAAGATCAATGCGGCCGGTCGTTCGATGGTCCGCCTCGCACTCGACCTGGCCGAGACGCGCCTCCCGGCCTGGCAGGAAGCGAAAGTGCTGATCATCGGCACCGGTGCTTACGCCAGGACCACTCTCGCCGCCCTCCGTGACCGCGGTGTCGGTGTGGTGGATGTGGCCTCCCCCTCAGGGCGGGAGCAGCGGTTCGCGCTGCGTGAAGGCGTCCGGGCTGTACCGACGTCCGAGCGGACCGAGGCGCTCAGGCGGGCCGACCTGGTGATCACCTCCACGAACGTCCTCACGCTCACCGCCCCCGATCTAACCGAAGCCCAGCGGCTGCCGGGCCATCCGATGCTGGTGGTGGACCTGGGGCTGCCGGCGAACGTCAGCAAGGATGTCGCCCATCTGCATGGCGTGGACCTGCTGGACCTCGAAACCATCAGCCTGCACGCACCCGTCCAGGAGCTCAACGCGAGCGCCGAGGCGTTCGACCTGGTGGACCAGGCGGCGCAGCAGTTCGAACAGCGCTCTGCCGAGGATGCCGCCGCGCCTGCGATCGTGGCCTACCGCACGCACGTGGAGCAGGTGCTGGAGGCAGAGCTCGCACGAGCCCGCGCACGCGGCGACGCCGACGATGAGACCGAGCGGGCGCTCCGGCACTTCGCGAGCGTACTGATCCACACCCCCACCACCCGGGCACGGGAGCACGCGGCCGAGGGCCGCCTGGACGACGTGGTCGCGGCGATGCGCACCCTCTACGGGATCGAGACCTTCGGCACCCAGGGCACGGCCGACATCTGAGACGCTAGCGGAGTGAGCACCTACCCCACGCTGGATGCGTTCGACTTCCCCGTCAGCCTCGCCGTCTCCTCCGACACCGAGATCCTCAGCCTCGACGGTGATGTCGAGACGGTGCGCCCGTGGAAATCGGTCACCAAACCGCTGGCTGCCCTGGCCACGCTGATCGCCATCGACCGCGGCTACCTCCGGCTCGACGACGCTGCGGGGCCCGAGGGCGCCACAGTGCGCCACCTGCTCGCCCACGCCTCCGGGTTGCCGTTCGAGGACGGCGGCCCGACCCAGCGCCCCGGGCAGCGCCGGGTGTACTCGAACCTCGGCTTCGAAACGCTCGCCGGGTACGTCTCCGATGCGGTGGACACCGACTTCCCGGTGTGGGTGCGCGAGGTGATCCTCAAACCGCTGGAGATGTCGTCAGTGGAGTTCCACGGCAGCGCCGCGTACGCGGCCGGCGGCTCCACCCTGGACGTGTTGGCGCTGGGCCTGGAGTTGCTGACGCCCACACTGCTCGACGCGGACCTGGCCGAACAGGCCCGGACCGTGCAGTTCCCCGGGCTCGCCGGGGTGCTACCGGGTTTCGGCAACCAGACCCGCAACGACTGGGGCCTGGGTTATGAGATCCGCGGTGGGAAGTCGCCACACTGGACGGCACCCGGGGCGAACCCGGCGACGTTCGGGCACTTCGGTCAGTCGGGCAGCTACCTGTGGGTGGATCCAGACGCGCGCCTGACCGCGGCGTTCCTGGGCGCCGAGCCCTTCAGCGCCGACGTGCACGGGGCGTTGTGGCCGCGGCTGCACGAGGAGATCCTCACCGCGCACGGGTGAGTACGTCAGCCCGCGGGATGAAACTGACGGGAATACTGCCGCGTGTTGTCCATGCGAGCCTGGTTGGCAGTATGACCGTCGTTTTCATCCGCACACCACCTGGCGAAGGCCGCCAGCAACCGGTGCGCGGCCGAGACATCCGCCCTCCCGGTCCGTTCAATCACCTCGGCCACCGCATCGGGGGCGAAGTAGCCGGCGCCCGCGTAGATCTCGATGCGCAGCTTCACTGCCGCAGCGTCCATCTCCGGGTGGAACTGAGTGACGTACTGGCCGGGACCGAACCGGTACATCTGCACCGGGCAGGCGGGTGAACTGGCCAGCACGACGGCGCCCGGTGGCAAGGTGGTGCACGCTTCCTTGTGGCCCACGTACGCGTGGAAGGTGTCCGGAAGTTCGGCCAGCAACGGGTCCTCGCGCCCCGCCTCAGTGAGGGTGACCTCGACGGCGTCGGTGTTCTCCGCGTAGGTCGAGTCGACCTCACCCCCGGCCCAGCGACCGACGACTCCGACGCCGTAGCACAGGCCCAGGAACGGGATCCGATGGCGGGAGATCTCATCGAGAACGTCGAGCAGCGTGGCCTCGACAGCGCGCTGCACCGGTGACTTGTCCGTCTCCGGAGTGCTCGACGTGAACGGGCTACCACCGAGGATCACGCCGGAGAAGCGGTGCACGTCCCCCACCGCCTCACCCCGGTCGAGCCGGATCCGCACAAGCTCCTGCTCGCTGAGTCCGGTGTGCTGCAGCACGCTCGCGTACTCGGCATCCGCTGCCACCTCTTCGGCGCGGGAGGCCAGGAAGCACAGCGGACGGGTCATCTCTCCAGTATCGCCTAGGGCCAGGCCGCGAGCGGGCGCTTCGATGCGATGTTCAGCACCCGGACACGAGATCGGCAGCCGCCCGATCAGCGAGCCAGCCGCGTTCAGGGGCCAGAAGTTCAGGGTGAAACCCGAGAAGGGGTCGATCTTGCGGCCCGTGAGTGGCCCATGAGCGGGCCGAAACGCAACGCGGCGCAGGCCAGCGACCACCGTGCTGAGACAATCAAGTCGATGACACTCTCCCTGCCCCCGGACCCCACCGACGACGACGCGCTCGTCGAGACCTTCACCGACTGGGCCCAGGAGAGAGGTCTGAGCCTGTACCCGCACCAGGAGGAGGCGCTCCTGGAGCTGGTGACCGGCTCGCACGTGATCTGCTCCACCCCGACCGGGTCCGGCAAGTCGCTCATCGCCGTCGCGGCCCATTACGTCGCGCTGGCCCGTGGTCTACGCACGGTCTACACCGCACCCCTCAAGGCACTGGTGAGTGAGAAGTTCTTCGACCTGGTGGAGATCTTCGGCGCCGATCAGGTCGGTATGGTCACCGGCGACTCCTCCATCAACGCCGATGCTCCGATCCTGTGCTGCACCGCCGAGATCCTCGCCAACCGGGCGCTGCGCGCGGGCACCGAGACCGACGCCGGCCAGGTGGTGATGGACGAGTTCCACTTCTACGCCGACCCTCAGCGCGGGTGGGCCTGGCAGGTGCCGCTGCTGGAGCTCACCGGGACCCAGTTCCTGCTGATGAGCGCCACCCTCGGAGACGTGAGCTACTTCGCCGAAGATCTCACCCGCCGCACGAACCTCCCGGTCGCGGTGATCACGAACACCGAACGCCCGGTGCCGCTGACCTACACCTATTCCACTGAGCCGATCACCGAGATCATCACCGAGCTGCTCGGCACGCACCGCACGCCCGCCTATCTCGTCCACTTCACCCAGGCTGCCGCCGTGGCACAGGCGCAGGCCCTGACCTCGGTGCAGGTGGCCACCAAGGAACAGAAGGCGCGCATCGCCGAGGCTCTCGGAGACGTGAGCTTCGCGAAGGGGTTCGGGTCTACGCTCTCGCGGCTGCTGCGCAGCGGTATCGGGGTCCACCACGCGGGGATGCTGCCCCGCTACCGCCGACTGGTCGAGCGCCTGGCTCAGGCGGGACTCCTGCGCGTGATCTGCGGCACCGACACCCTCGGGGTGGGCATCAATGTGCCCATCCGCACCGTAGTGCTGACCGGTCTGACGAAGTTCGACGGCGTGAAGTCCCGCCACTTGAGCGCCCGGGAGCTGCACCAGATCGCCGGGCGGGCCGGACGCGCCGGGTACGACACGGTCGGCGAGGTGATCGTGCAGGCGCCCGAGCACGTGATCGAGAACGCCAAGGCGCTCAAGAAGGCGGGCGACGACGAGAAGAAGAAGCGCAAGATCGTGCGCAAGAAGGCCCCTACCGGGGTGGTGAACTGGACCGACAAGACCTTCGAGCGCTTGCGCGACTCCGAACCGGAGCCGCTGACATCCCAGTTTTCTGTCTCGCACGCGATGGTGCTCGGGGTGCTCGCACGTCCGGGCGATCCGCTGCCGGCGATGCGCCGGCTGCTCACCGACAACCACGACTCCCCCACCGACCGCAACCCGCACGTGCGGCGCGCAATCTCGATCTACCGCACCCTGCGCCAGGCGGGTCTGGTGGAGCGTCTGCCCGAGCGCGACGCCGAGGGGCGGACGGTCCGGCTGGTCGGTGAGGTGCCGGACGATTTCGCGCTGAACGCCCCACTCTCCCCGTTCGCGTTGGCGGCGCTGGAGCTCCTCGATCCCGAGCATCCGGACTTCGCCCTCGACGCCGTCTCGGTGATCGAGTCGACGCTGGAGGATCCGCGGCCGTTGCTCATCGCACAGGAGAAGGCCGCCCGTGGCGAGGCGATCGGCGCGATGAAGGCCGAAGGGATGGACTACACCGAGCGGATGGACGCGCTGGAGGAGATCACCTACCCGCGCCCGCTCGCCGAGCTGCTCACCGCCGCGCTGGCCGAGTTCCGCACCACCAACCCGTGGGTGGACGACTACGAGCTGAAGCCGAAGTCGGTCGTGCGGGAGATGGTCGAGCACGCGATGACCTTCTCGGAGCTGGTCTCGCGCTACCAGCTGGCCCGCAGCGAGGGCGTGGTGCTGCGGTACCTCACCGACGCCTACAAGGCGTTGCGGCAGGTCGTGCCCACGGCGATGCGCACCGAGGAGCTCACCGAGCTGATCGAGTGGCTGGGAACGGCCGTGCGGCAGATCGACTCCTCTCTGCTGGCCGAGTGGGAGGCGTTGCAGGCGGGGCATGCGCTCGAGGAGAACCAGGAGGCCCCCGACGGCGGAGCTTCCGAGGACGAGGCACGTTTCGGTCCCGGTCCGGACGCCCCGATCACCGCGAACCCGCGCACGTTCCGTGCGCTGGTGCGCAACGCCGTCTTCCACCGGGTGGAGCTGGCCGCACGGCAGGCACATGACTCCCTGGCTGCTCTCGACGGCGGGATCGGCTGGGACGCCGACACCTGGGCCGAGGCGATGGACGGCTACTGGGAGGAGTACGACCACCTCGGCATCGGACCGGAGGCACGGTCCGGCGGCATGGTCACGATCACGACCGAGACCGGCCACTGGCAGGTGGAGCAGGTGCTCGACGATCCGGAGGGCGACCGTGACTGGCGGCTGCGGGTGACCGTGGATCTGGCCGCGAGCGCCGAGACGGGACGGGTAGTCCTCTCCGGGATCGATGTCGGCCCGGCCCGTACGATGGCCGGGTGAACGAGCAGGCACCAGGCTGGTACCCGGACCCCTCTGGCGAGAACCAGCAGCGGTACTGGGACGGGGATTCGTGGACGGAGTACTACCGGCCGCTGCTGCCCTCGACGACGGAGCCGAGCGGACCTCAGTCCGCCTACGAGGACTATCCGTACCTGGAGTCGGCGACGCACCGCCGTCCGGATGTGATGGTGACGCCAGGGACGCCGGGCGGCTGGCAGTCCTCGTCAGCGTGGGGCACGCCGGACGAGGGCCGCGAGTCCGGGGGGACGAAGGTCTTCGGCAGTGGGGTGCGCAGCACGCCGGGCGGTGTGGCGGCGGTCGCGTCGCTGGTGGTGCTCGCGCTGTTGCTCGTCACGGGGATCACCTGGTGGGCGCTCTCGGGAAGCCGGGAGCCGGACACTCCGGGCCCCACATCGGGTCCAACCGGCGGCTCGGGATCGGTGACCACAGGCACGGTCGCTCTGGGTGAGGAGACGCCGGCGCAGGTCGAGGCCGGGGGCGTGTGGGAGGGCGCACTCTCCGTGGACGAGCCGGTGGTCCTGATCCTCGACGTGCGCTCGGATACCGGCGATGAGGATCTCGAGATGACGGTCGAGGACGCGGCCGGGAACGAGGTCACGGCTGGAGATGACCGTGGCCGCGAGCTGGCCGAGGAGCTGGAGGGTTCGTCACTTGACCCTCTGATCGCCGTCCCCTTTGAGGCCGGTGAGTACACGGTGGTGGTCGGCGAGCTCGATGGGTTCGCGAGCGAGTTCAGCGTGCGTGCGACCGAAGTCGCCGATCGGGTGGCGATGCTTGAGCCCACCCAGGCTGCAGTGCCGAGTGGCGGATATTGGGCCGGCTCGATCGAACTGCCCGAGGCTGGCGAGTACGTGGTCGACGTGGAGGACACCTCCTCCGGTGACCCGGTGCTGCTGACGCTCGACGCAGACGGGCGCGTGCGCAGCAACGATGACCGCGACCCGGGCAACGACGACCGCAACCCGCTGCTGGAGTCAGAATTCCCGGCCGGAACCCTCGTGCTGATCGTCACCGAGTGGTCCGATGACACGACCGACGTGACCGTGACTGTCAGCGCATCCTGATGGGCAAGAAGAAGAACGCGCCTGAGGGTGGTCCGGCCACTCCGGCAACCGTGGCCTTAGACCGAGCGGGTCTGACGTACCAGGCGCACCCCTACACCCACGATCCGGCCAGCGACCTGAGCTATGGCCTGGAAGCGGCCGCAGCGCTCGGCGTACCACCGGAGGTCGTGTTCAAGACGCTGGTCGCCAAGGTCGACGGGCTACGCGCGGCACAGGGTTTGGCGGTGGCCGTGCTCCCGGTCACCGCGACCCTGGACCTGAAGGCACTCGCACAGGCGCTGGGTTGCAAGAAGGCCGCGATGGCAGAGCCCGCAGCCGCGGAACGCTCCAGCGGATACGTCACCGGCGGGATCTCCCCGATCGGCCAGCGGACAACCCTGCCCACGGTGATCGACTCCTCGGCCGAGCGACTCGAGCGGATCTACGTCTCCGGTGGCAGGCGTGGCTTCGACATCTCGCTCGCGCCGACGGATCTGGTGAGGGTCACCGGCGCCCAACTCGTGTCGATCGCGCGGAACTGAGACTCCCGCCCGGCGCTGTCGACATGTAAAGTTTCCGCCACAATCTTTACATGTCCCGTGCGCTATGCAACATTCTGTGACATGACGAATTGGCAGGCAGACCGCCCGTACAACGCGTTGCCGCCACCGCCGGGCGCCGAAGCCCTCGAGACCCGACGCGTACTCAAGGCGACGATCGGCGCACGAACTGCCCTCGCTCAGCTCGACCAAGCCGGGCGCTCGATGCCGAACCCCGCCGTTCTGATCAACACGATTCCGTTGCTGGAGGCGCAAGCCAGTTCGGAGATCGAGAACATCGTCACCACGACGGATGAGCTCTTTCGACAGGTCAACGCGACAGATGTCACGGGCGACGCAGCCACACGCGAAACGCTCCGTTACCGCACCGCGCTACGAGTCGGCTCGGAGCACGTTCAGGACCGGGGCCTGACAGTCGGCGCGGCCGAACAGATCTGCACCGTGATTCAGGGCCACGACGTAGGAATCCGGTCGATGCCCGGGACTCGCATCGCCAACCCAGCCACCCGCGAGATCATCTATTCACCACCGGAGGGACGCGAAACTCTCAGGAACAAGCTGGCAGAGTGGGAGACATTCATCCACGCCGATGACGGCATGGATCCGCTGGTGCGCATGGCGGCCGCGCACTACCAGTTCGAGGCGATCCACCCGTTCACCGACGGCAACGGTCGCACGGGGCGCATCCTCAATGTCCTGATGCTCGTGGAGTCGGGGTTGCTGCATCAACCGCTGCTCTACCTCTCCCGGTACCTCATCGGCACCAAGCAGGACTACTACCGACTCCTGCTCAACGTGACCACGGAGGGTCGATGGGAAGAGTGGATCACCTACATTCTCACCGGCATCGAGCGAACGTCACTCGCCACCACACGTCAGATCGCCGCGATACAGGAGCTCCAGGCGAGTTTCGCGGCCCAGGCGCGCAACGCATCGAGAGGCGGTACCGACGCCGAACTACTGGCCGTCCTGTTCGAGCAGCCCTACAGTCGGATCGCTATCGTCATGGACCGATGCGGAGTCTCTCGGCCCACAGCAACGCGTTGGTTGACTGAGCTGGCGGAGGCAGGACTGATTCACGACGTCCGCGTCGGTCGCGAGCGCCTCTTCGTCAACACACAGTTCTTGCGGCTGCTGACGCATGGCCCCTGGGAGTGACCGGCTTGTCGCTCAGCTCGCGAACGGTCGATGTGTCTCGACGATCTCCCGCCCGAACGGGGTGAGCGAGATCGGGATCAGCTTCAGGTTCGCCCACCCCATCGGGATCCCGATGATGGTGATGAACAGCGGGATCGCCGTGATGATGTGCTCGATCACGAGCCACCAGCCGGCCACGATGAACCAGATGATGTTCCCGATCGTCGAGCCCGCGCCGGCGTCCGGTCGGCGCACCACTTCCCGCCCGAACGGCCACAGCACGTAGTTCGCCATCCGGAACGAGGCGATGCCGAACGGGATGGTGATGATCAGGATGCAGCAGATCACCCCGGCCACGGCATAGCCGACCGCCAGCCAGAAGCCGGCGAAGACAAGCCAACTGGTAGTCCAGTGAAATAACTACCCGCTCCGAAGGGCTGGCCGATGATGACCACGACGACACTCGATCTGACACAGACAAACGACGCGATCCGGGACTGCCGCCTCCGCACTTCGTGCCGTTGCCTTGGGTTGTCCCCCTCACCGATCCCTCTGGTATAACAAGGCGACTACCTGCGACCGGCGAACGGACCAACGTGACAATTGAGCACGAGAAGGGGAACGGGAACTCGCGGACGCACTTGGCTCCCTGCCTGATCGCGGCGGCGATGCTGCTTGTAGCCCTTGCACCGTCGAACCCCAGCGGGTACTACGTCTTGCTCCGGTGGGTAGTTTGCCCCGTTGCTGTGTTCCTCGCCTACCGAGCGTGGACTAGACGCAGTCCAGGCTGGGGTGTCCCTCCGATCGTTGTCGCCGTACTGTTCAACCCGCTCCTGCCAATCTGGTCAACCCGTGAGTTCTGGGGGCCAGTGGACACCATGTCGGCAATCGCCTTGGCCGGCTATGCCGTGGTACGACTGCCTATACGAGCCCAAGAGTCTCCTCCGGGGTCGCCCACCAGCGTGCTGTCAATTCCGCCTGAACACGCGCCCAAAGAGATCGTCGACCCCCCTCCCCCAACTCTTGCGGCAGCCCAGGCGGCCATTGCGACAGCGATGCCGAGGCAGGTTCCGGATGACGGGGACGTTCATACGCCTGGATCTGGAACGGGGCCCGACAGCCCGTCTGCGATCAACGCACTGGATGTGACGCCAACGGTGGGGGAGCACCTTGCGGAACTCATCCACAATGCTGCGCCAATAGTTGGCCGGGCCAGCCGAGAGAGCCTCATCGAGTTCGAATCGCCACTGGCGGCACTTGGTCTAGATGCAGGTGGAACCTTCACGTGGTCACGCGAGGTTGGAGCTCCTCGGCTGTCACCTGTGGGGGCCGCTGCGCTGGCCTTGACAGTCCGCTTCGCTGCCCGCGTGAATCCCTGCCCAGTCGAGGCTGTGGCTGATCAGGACCAGCCACCAGACGGCATGGTGCTGATGACTCGCGCTGGAGTCGTTCTCGTGGATACATTTGCACGCGGCAACAAGGCCTACCTCCTTGTCGGAGATGAACCACTGAGCAGGTACGCGACAATGGCTGACATAGTCGAACGCACCAATGCGAGGCATACCGCGCTGGTCAAGTATGGGCCTCCACTGCCAGACCGAGTTAACGATGTAGTCTACCCCACCCGTTCATGCCTCTACCACGCAGTACGCCGCGCCATGGTCTTTCAAATCTCATGCGAGGACTGCATCTGATTGATGGTGCGAATTGGGCTGATGACTCGCAATGGCTGGGTGACGAACGGACTAGATTCGGTTCATGCTATTACTCGCACAAACGAGTCGCTCAGTGAGCCGCCTGGCGGTGGGATCAAATCGACCGATCGTCGTTCGGCAGTTCCAGGGTGGAGTTCTCCGCCTAGTTCTTGCCAGTGGTGCGGAGGTCGAGCCTGACCAGGTATGAGCACCTGTGGCGAGTGGTCAGACGCATCCCTATGGCCAGATGGAGCGGTGCCCGCCGCCTCTGACGCCCATCGCTGTCAATACGTTGCCGACTCGCGACCACCGCGTCCACAACCGCGCCGCGATCTCGCCGCGTTGGTGGCTGAAATGGACGCACGCTTCCTAACTAGAGGATCGCATCAGTTCTGCTTGTCAGGATTCCGCATGGCGCGCGACCATCGCTATCCTACGCAACTGCTGCTACATTGATCGCTATGGGTAGATGGAGAAGGCAGCAGACCGAGACCGCGCTGCGCACTTTTGACGAGATGGGTGTCTTCGCAACTTGGACTCGCACCCGAGGTGGCTACACGATTCATTTCGGCCCCAACGACGCACTCCAATTCACGATGCATCACACGGGCTTTTTTATCATGGGAATCTCGGCCGTACTGACCACGATGCAGAAGACGCACGGGGCGGACCGAGAAGCTTTCCTCACCCAGATTCCCGACACTGTTGGAGCAAGAAATGGTGTGCCTATAGCCAGCTACGTGCCGCGGGTAGTGCGGGACCTATACTCAAATGGAGTGATCAGTTCGTGGAGCGCCACCCCCGACTGGAAGCAGATATCCATCCTGTATCACGACGGCACGGGATTCACTGGTGGCCTCCATGAATTGTCCGCTTATGTCAACGGCGTACTCTCTGCTGAGAACTACCTGATGGCCTTCGCCTTCATGTTCCGTGATGGCTCGCAATAGCCGAACTACTGGTGGACCCCGGTGCCAATTCGCTCTCGAGGTAGGCAATACCGTGACCGGCTTGTCGCTCAGCTCGCGAACGGCCGATGTGTCTCGACGATCTCCCGCCCGAACGGGGTGAGCGAGATCGGGATCAGTTTCAGGTTCGCCCAGCCCATCGGGATGCCGATGATGGTGATGAACAGCGGGATCGCGGTAATGATGTGCTCGATCACGAGCCACCAGCCGGCCACGATGAACCAGATGATGTTGCCGATCGTCGAGCCCGCGCCGGCGTCGGGCCGGCGCACCACCTCACGCCCGAACGGCCACAGCACGTAGTTCGCCATCCGGAACGAGGCGATGCCGAACGGGATGGTGATGATCAGGATGCAGCAGATCACCCCGGCCACGGCATAGCCGACCGCCAGCCAGAAGCCGGCGAAGACCAGCCAGATGATGTTCAGTATCGTGCGCACGCTTCACTGTAAGCCAACTCCAGGCCGCGTCTACGCTGGAGCGGTGGAACCGGATCAACTCTGTGGCGCGACATTGACCAGACGGACCTTCGACGGCGAGGTGTGGATCGGCGCGCAGATCGACGAGCTGGAGCTCGACGACTCCTCGCTTCAGCGGCTGCGGGCCGCCGAGGGCACCTGGGAGCGCTGCACCTTCACCGACTGCGACCTCACCGGTGCCGACCTGGCCGGGCTCACCACCCGGGACGTCGGGCTCGTCCGCACCACCCTCGACGGCGCCCGGCTGACCGGCTCGTCGTGGTTGCGTTCGCGCTGGCGCGACGTGGAGGCGACCGACCTGGTGGCCGACCTGCTCTCCGCTCACAGCGCCACGTGGACGGCGGTCACGCTCACCGGCGCGAACCTGCGCCAGGCCGATTTCTCCGGAGCGGCCCTGCAACGCGTGCGCTTCGTCGACTGTGACCTCACCGAAGCACGCTTCGCGGGAATGCGCGCCCAGCAGGTGACGATGTCCGGCTGCCGGCTGGAGGGCATCACGGGCGTCGATGCCCTGCGCGGGGTCACGATGACCACCGAGGATGCCGTCGGTGCGCTCGGATCCTTCGCCGCCCACCTGGGCATCACTGTGGAGGAAGCCCGATGACGGCGGTCGCTGCCTCGATCGAACAGGTGCGCTCCCGTATCGCCAACGCCGCCCAGGAAGCCGGCCGGGACCCGGCCGAGGTCCAGCTGCTGCTGGCGGTGAAGCGGGTGGAATCTGCGCGTATACGGGAGGCCCTCACAGCCGGTGCCACGCTGATCGGGCAGAACCGTGCCCAGGAGCTCGTGGCCACCGAACCCGACCTCGTCGACGTCCCGCACGAGACACACTTCATCGGGCACCTGCAGTCGAACAAGGTGAATCAGGTGATGCGCTGGGCCGACTGCGTGCAGAGTGTCGACTCAGCCAAGATCGCACAGCGCCTCGACCGCGCCGCCGCCACCCGCGGCCGCGACCTGGACGTGTTCGTCCAGGTCAACACCTCCGGCGAGGAGACCAAAGCGGGAGTGCCACCAGAAAACGCAGGCGAGCTGGCCGCCGTCGTGGGCTCGCTGGAGCACCTGCACCTGCGCGGCCTGATGACCATCGGGGCGAACTCCCCCGACCCTGGCGAGGTGAGCGCCAGCTACACCGCCCTCGCGCAGGTGAGAGACGCCGTCGTGGGCTCGGGTGAACCAGGCACGAGCGAAGCGCACGAACTCTCCATGGGGATGTCCGGGGACCTGGAACTGGCGATCGCGGCCGGCGCGACCATGGTGCGCGTGGGGACCGGGGTGTTCGGGGCGCGCTGATACCCCTTGCCGGGTGTACGACGTACACCCTAGGCTGCCTGATAAAAGGTGTACGTCGTACACCTCGGATGGGAGGGACCATGCCATGTACATCACCACCACCACGCTGAGCCGGGCCGCCGGCATCTGCGCGATCATCGCCGGCCTCATCTTCGGCGGCATCCAGTTCATCCACCCGGTCGACGAGGCTGCGAGCGTGCCCACCACGATGTGGGCCGTGACCGGATATCTCACCTTCACCATGGCCGTCTGCGGGATGGTCGCTGTGACCGGCCTGTACCTGCGGCAGGTGCAGGCGTCAGGCATCCTCGGCCTTGTGGGTGCCCTCATGCTCGGCATCTTCTACCTACTGACCAGCGCCTTCACCTTCGCCGAGACACTGATCCTGCCGGCGGTGGCCGGCGAGGCGCCGCGATTCGTGGAGAACTTCCTCGGGATCTTCAACGGCGCGGGCACCGACGGCACGCTCGGCGCCCTGGAGGTGATCAGCCCGGTCGCCGGCGGCCTGTACCTGCTCGGCGGCGTGGTCTTCGGGCTGGCGTCCCTGCGAGCTGGGATCTTCCCGCGGTGGGCCTCGATCCTGCTGGCCCTGGGAGCCATCGTGCCGGTGCTGACCGCCTTCCTCCCACATGCGGTGAACCGGTTCGCCGCCCTTCCGGTGGGGATCGCGCTCATTGGACTGGGACTGTTCCTGTGGGCGCAGCGTGCGCCGGCGCCGGTGGAGTCCGAGCCGCGGCTAGGCTGATCGGACCGTCAGGAGGAGAGGTGCCATTGGCCACGCAGGAACGCACGCCGGTCAGCCGTAGCCGGGCGCTGCGCGCGGCCGTCGAACTGGCTGACGCCGAGGGAATCGACGCGGTCAGCATGCGCAACCTCGCCGGCCGGCTGGGTGTGGTGCCGATGGCTCTCTACAAGCACGTCGCCAACAAGGAGGATCTGCTCGACGGGATGGTCGATACGCTCGTCGCCGACCTGCCCCGCCCCGAACCGGGCCCCGGGTGGAAGCCGGCGGCGCGGGCCACGATCCTCGCCGCGCGGGAGATGATCGTGGCCCATCCGTGGCTGCGCCGGGTGATCGAGTCCCGCACCCGACGCACCCCGACGGTGCTGACCCACATGGACTCCCTCGCAGGGGCCTTCATCGCCGGCGGCCTGAGCGCAGACCTCACCCATCACGTGATGCACACACTCGGCCACCGCATCTGGGGTTTCAGCCCCGAGGCCTTCGATGCACCCGAGGAGCCCGACGACGCCACACCGCCCGCCGATCCGCAGGAGGTCGCGGCGATGGTCGAGCACATGTCCGCCACCTACCCCGCCATCACGGCAGTCACTCTCGCCGCGATCGACGGCGATCTTTCCCGGCTCGGCGAGGGGTGCGACGAACAGTGGGAGTTCGAGTTCGCCCTCGACCTGCTGCTCGATGCCTTCGAACGCCTGCACACAGGGTCACGTGGGTCACGGAATACCTGACCGCGACCGATGTTGGCACTGGTAGGACGTACCCGATCAAGGAGTAGTAGTGCCCACCATCGACATCACCACCGAGACCTTCGAGCAGACGGTCAGCGACAACGACATCGTGCTCGTGGACTTCTGGGCCGAGTGGTGCGGACCCTGTAAGCAGTTCGCTCCCATCTACGAGCAGGTCTCGGCCAAGCACCCCGATGTGACCTTCGCGAAGGTCGACACCGAGGCCGAGCAGGAGATCGCCAGCCAGGCCGGGATCCAGGCGATCCCGACGCTGATGGCCTTCCGGGACGGGATCCTGCTGTTCAACCAGGCCGGCGCCCTGCCGGCCAAGCAGCTCGAGCAGCTGATCACCCAGGTCAAGGACCTCGACATGGACGAGGTCAAGGCCAAGGTCGCCGAGCAGCAGGCCGCCGCTCAGGCCGAGTAACCCCGCTGATGGGCGTACCGGGTCGGCACCCACCCGCCCGTGTAGACGGCCGTTTCGGGCTGCACGTACGACTCCCGCGCCGGTGCTGCCTCGATCACCGGGGCCGGCTCCCCCGCCGCTTCCATGCGAGCGATGAGCCGGTCCCGGAGTTCCTCAGCCACCTCAGCGAACGCCGGAACACCGGCGACGTTGCGTAGTTCGTGCGGATCGTTGGCCAGATCGTAGAGTTCAGCCTCCACATAGCGATCGGCGCTGTGCTCGATCCACGGGTCCGCATCCGGTGCCACCACGTGATACTTCCACCGGTCGGTGCGCAGCGTGCGGCCCAGCTCGGACTCGCTGACCTGCACGAACGCCTCCTGCGGGAAGTCGGCGCCCGGGTCACGGACGAGCGGCAGGATCGAGTGCCCCTGCATCTGCTCCGGCACCGCGATGCCGGCGGCGTCCAGGAGTGTCGGCGGAAGATCGATGGTGCTGACGGGCCGGTCCACGCGGCCACCGCCCTCGAACCCTGGGCCCCTCATCGCGAAGGGCACGCGGATCGAGCTGTCGTGACAGGAACGCTTGTACTCGGCGTTGCGGGTGC
>NZ_VSMB01000021.1 GCF_009805705.1 Ruania rhizosphaerae | reverse complement strand
CGGGTAGGTGTCCACCTCGTTCTGGTGGTGCGGCTCGATCAGGGAGCAGAACAGGTAGAACGGGCGCTCCTGCTCGGCGGGCGCGGGCCCCACCGGGGGTGTGCTGTGATCGGCCACGAACCGGATCGCGGCGTCGAAGATCGCATCGGACCGGTAGCCCGGGAGCATCACCGGCTCACCGTCGTCATCGAACATCACGGTCCGGTACGCATCGGAGGTGAACTCCAGCAGGTTCGCCGCGAGCCAGGACTCGTAGCCCCCGCGCTGCTCGGGCGGCACCGGCTCGGTGTCGGCCAGATGCCACTTGCCGATGTATCCGGTGGCGTAGCCGGCGTCAGCGAAGTAATGGGCAAGCGTGCGTGTCTGCCCGTGCGTGGTGCCGTTGCGGAAGCACCCCGACGACGTCCCGTACAGCCCCGTCTGGATCGCCGCCCGGGCGGGCGCACAGACCGGGTTCGCCGTGAACGCCTGCGCCAGGTACGTCCCGCTGGTGGCGATGGCGTCGAACTCCGGGGTCAGGTCGAGCGGGTTACCGCCGGCTCCGGTGGTGTCCCAGCGCTGCTGGTCGGTGAAGACGACGATGACGTTCGGGCGACTGGTGGGATCAGGCACGAGGGTCCATTCTTTAGTGCGGTCAGTGGTGTCAGAGCGCGGCGCGCTCAGGTGGATCCGCGCCGGTGGTAGATCCATGGCCGGCGGATCTCGCGCCATCGACCAGCGTCACGAGCGGTGATGCGGTCGAAGAGCATCGTGGCCAGGTCTGTGAAGTCGGAGTCGCCGGGAGGTCCGATAGTGCTCAGGGTCGGCCGGATGACCAGAGCCTCCGGGATCGCGCCGGCTCCCACGACGGCCAAATCGTGCGGGGCGTTGAGCCCCTGGTCGCGGGCGGCCCAGATCGTGCTCACGGCCGAGCGGGACGATGCCGCAACGATCGCATCGGGCGGCCTGGGTGCGCTCAGGAGCGCTGACACTGCCCGGTACCCTTCGGCCCGGCTGTCCGCCCCAGCCACCACCAGGTCGGCATCGAGGCGTCCACCGTGGCCCTCCAGGGCCGTCGCGAACGCGGCAAACCGGTCACTGTCGACCTGCAGCCCTGCGTGGTACTGCGCGACTTCACGCTCGTGGCCAAGGTAGGCGATCCGACGGCGGTCGCTGCTCCACAGGTGACCCACGGCCTCGGCCATGGCCTCGCTCTCAGGTTCGCAGTAGACGTCGAACCCGTCTGCGGGCATCGCGTTACTCAGCACCACCGCGGGCATACCGGCGCGCGCCAGCTCCTGCAGACCGTCCGCTCCGATGTGGTGGAGCCCGCCCGCGATCACCACACCGTCCGCGATCCGCTCCCGCAGCCGCTCGATCGCGCGCCGAGCCGACGGGGGCGAGTTGACGACCATGGTGATGAGGCCGAAGCCGTGCCGATCCCCCGTCTCGTGCAGACTCGCCGCCAGCTGGTCCAGGACCGGAACCCCGAAGCTGCCGATCACGAGGCAGATCTGCTCGGTGGAACGACGGCGCAGCATCCGTGCGGCACGGTCCGGCGCATAGCCGAGTTCCTCAGCAGCAGCCAGCACGCGGTCACGCGTGACCTCCGGGATCCGGCGGTCGGTCCGGCCGTTCATCACGTAGGAGACGGTCGCCACTGAGACCTCGGCCGCCGCCGCGACATCGCGCGACGTCGGTCGTCGTGCCTGCGTCATCGTCTCCTCCGGTGCTGTGATCGTGTGCCGGTTATACGATTAAGCATCGGAGGGTGCGGTGTCAAGCGCCGGACGGGCACCCGCGTGCACCGGCGACGCATCGTCGGCCTTGAAAGCCCACTTGACTTACGAAGAAATTTCCTGGACGAGAAAGTTGCTCCCGCACTATCTTCACGGGATGCCCCCAGAAATCGCTGACATCAGAATCCGTTCCACCCGGGGAGCCGTAGAGTTCCCCGAGCTCGTGGAGATATGGCGAAGTGCAGTGGAGGCTACGCACGACTTCCTCGACAGGACTGATTTCCTGCGAATTGAGAGCAACCTTGCCTCAGCATATTTTCCGGCGGTATCTCTCATCGTGGCCGAGAAAGAAGGGGCGCCTGTTGGATTCGCCGGCACTTCAGAGCAGAACCTGGAGATGCTCTTCGTTTCGAACAGCGTCCGAGGCGGCGGGATCGGCACCGCCCTGCTCCGGGAGGCGATTGCGAACAATGCCGTCACCACAGTAGATGTCAACGAACAAAATTCTCGAGCCGTCGGTTTCTACCTCAGTCAAGGATTTGCCCGAGTCGGTCGCAGCGAACTCGACGGCGACGGTCGCCCGTACCCGATCCTCCACCTGGAGCTGACTGGCTAGTCGCCAGATCAGGGAACGCGAGCGATCCAGGCCGGGTCGGAGAACTTGCCCACTGCGAGCTCGCCGGCGCGAGCGATCTCCTCCGAGCGCAAGTCCCCCTCGGTGGTGCGGTACCGGGCCCGGAAGTGGTCCTTCATGGACTCGATGATGGCTTCGCGGGTCATCCCGGTCTGACGACGCATCGGGTCCACCCGCTTGTTCGCGCTGGCGGTCCCTTTGTCGGAGAGCTTCTCCCGCCCGATGCGCAGCACCTGCAGCATCTTGGCTGCGTCGATGTCGTAGGACATCGTCACATGGTGCAGCACCGTGCCGTTCGCGAGTCGCTTCTGGGCGGCTCCCCCAATCTTTCCCTCCGGGGAGGAGATGTCGTTGAGCGGCACGTAGGAGGCATCGATCCCCAGCTCGCGCAGCGCGCCGATCACCCAGTCATCGAGGAAGGCGTAGGACTGCTCGAAGCTCAGGCCCTCCACCAGAGATCCAGGGACGTACAGCGAGTACGTGATCGCATTCCCCGGCTCGACGAACATCGCCCCGCCACCGGAGATCCGGCGGACCACCTGCACGCCCAGTTCCTCAGCGGCAACACTCTCGATCTCGTTGCGCAAGGACTGGAACGAGCCGAGGATCACGCATCGCCCCGACCACTCCCAGATCCGCAGCGTGGGGCCGCGCCGGCCGGCCCCGACCTCCTCCAGCAGCACCTGGTCCAGCGCCAGGTTCATCGTCGGCTCCGACGGACCGGGATGCACGATCTCGAAGGTGTGGTCATGCCAGCCGGTGGCCCGACCGAGGGCACGCCGGACGGCGATCGCCACCGCTTGCGGGGTGAAACCGACCAGATGAGCATCCGCCGTCGCCCGCTCGACCAGTGTGGCCATCCGCTCGACGGTGACGTCCTTGGGCAGGTCTGTCAGCGCCGCGTCGATCTTCTCCAGTGCGTCGTCCGGCTCGAGGAAGAAGTCGCCACTGATGTGCACGCTCGCCAGGCGCTCGTCCACGACCTCCACCTCGGCCGCGACCAGCTTTCCCCCGGGGACCTTGTATTCGCCTCTGCTCACATCTTCACCCTAGTGGCGCCACGTCGGCATGAAGGAGGCCGTAGACCAGACCGTCCACGAGCGCCTCCCACGAGGCCTCGAGCAGGTTCGCCCCGACACCGACGGTGCTCCAGGAGTG
Organism: Ruania rhizosphaerae; assembly: GCF_009805705.1. Taxonomy (GTDB): domain Bacteria; phylum Actinomycetota; class Actinomycetes; order Actinomycetales; family Beutenbergiaceae; genus Ruania; species Ruania rhizosphaerae. Next base: position 55,484 of record NZ_VSMB01000021.1, on the reverse strand, counting down.
CCGGCCGTCGGTGAGTTCGATCAGCACCCGGGTAATCGCGTCGGTGCCGTGTGCGGAGTCCAGCAGGCGCACCTTGTAGTCGATCAGCTCGATGTCCTCGATCTGCGGGTACGCCCTCGCGAGCGCCTGGCGCAGGGCGTGGTCGAGGGCGTTCACCGGACCGTTCCCCTCGCCGGTGGAGACCACCCGCTGGTTCCCGGCGTGGAGCTTCACCGTCGCTTCGGCCACGTCCCGCATCACACCGTCGGGCCCGGCGGAGTGATCCACGATGGCTCGCCAGGATTCGGTGCGGAAGTACACCGGGCGCTCACCGGTGATCTCCTCGCGCAGCAGCAGCTCGAAGGAGGCATCGGCAGCGTCGTAGGTGTACCCGTTCGCCTCGGCATCCTTGACGCGGGTGGTGACCCGCCCGAGCAGGTCCGACTGCCCCGTGAGGTCGAACCCGAGCTCGCGGCCCTTGAGCTCGATGCTGGCACGGCCGGCCATGTCCGAGACCAGCATCCGCATGTCATTGCCGACCTTGCGCGGGTCGATGTGCTGGTAGAGGTCCGGGTCGATGCGGATGGCGCTCGCGTGCAGCCCGGCCTTGTGGGCGAAGGCGCTGGCGCCGATATAAGGCTGGCGCGCAAACGGGGCGATGTTGGTGACCTCGCTGATCGCGTGCGCGATCCGGGTCACCTCCTCCAGCCCGCCGTCGGCCAGGGTGCGCAGGCCGAGCTTGAGGTCGAGGTTGGCGACGACGGCCAGCAAGTCCGCGTTGCCGGTGCGCTCCCCGTAGCCGTTCACCGTTCCCTGCACGTGCCGGGCACCGGCGCTGACGGCGGCCATCGAGTTGGCCACGGCGCAGCCGGAGTCATTGTGGGCGTGCATCCCCAGGATGTGGCGCGAGGGGTCGGTCCCAGCGCGCACCTCGGTGACGATCTCGTGCACCCATTCGGGCAGCATGCCGCCATTGGTGTCGCACAGCGCCACCACCTCGGCCCCGGCCTCGAACGCCACGGTGACGGCCTGCATCGCGTAACCGGGGTCGAAGCGGTAGCCGTCGAAGAAGTGCTCGGCGTCGAGCACCACCCGGCGGCCCTCCCCCACCAGATAGGAGACGGTGTCGGCGATCATGGCGAGGTTCTCCTCGCCGGTGGTGCGCAGCGCGCGCTCGACGTGCCGGATATCGCTCTTGGCCACGAGCGTGATCGTGGGGGCCTCGGAGTCGAGCAGTGCCCGCACCTGGGTATCGCGGTGCGCCGTCGTGCCCGGCTTGCGAGTCGAGCCGAACGCGGCGAGCTCGGCGTTCGTCAGATCCAGGTCCTTGGTCGCGCGCGCGAAGAACTCGGTGTCCTTCGGGATCGCTCCCGGCCAGCCGCCCTCGATGAACGTCACCCCGAGCTCGTCCAGCATCGGTGCGATGGCGAGCTTGTCAGCAACGGTGAGGTTCATCCCCTCCTGCTGAGCGCCGTCGCGCAGCGTGGTGTCGTAGACGTGCACGGCGTCGCCGTGGTCGCCGGTGGGCGTGGTTGGGGTACTCATGGTCATGACTTCCTGCGGGTGGGTCCAGCAACAAAAAGACCCCCCGGGTACGGGAGGTCTGCGCGTTCACCGGGTGTGGCGAACGCGCTAGTCGATAATCAGGGCGCTGGTGGGCGTCATGTGCTCATCATCGCACATCGCACCGGTGTCAGCGCCTCGCCGTAGGCTCGCACCTGTGGAGATCCTGGTGCACCCCGTGGGCGATGGCGCCACCGTGCATCTGGTCGAGCTGGGCACCGAGGCACGCCCGACGGCGCAGCGCACCTGTGCACGCGAAGAGCTGGCGCAGGTGGTGGGTCACCAAGAGCGGCAGGACTCACCTCGGTGGGTCTGGGCCGACACCGCGGCGCTTGCACCGGGACTGATCGCTGCTGGTATCCGCGTGAGCCGCTGCCTGGATCTTCGGCTGTGCCGGGTGGTCCTGCAGCACGCCCTCCCGGACCGGGACTGGCCGGAGCTGGGGTGGCGATCGACGCACCCGGCTGCCCCAGGCGAGGCATCTCCACCCACCCTCTGGGACGACGCGCTCACCGAGGCCCTGGGCCTGGAGGAACTGCTCGCCGAACGCGCTCGCCAACACGACGCGATCACGGACTGCCCGCAGCCGGAGCGGATGCGGCTGCTCTTGGCCGCCGAATCCGCCGGAGCGCTCATCGCAGCCGAGATCGCCGCCGACGGTCTCCCCTGGGACCGGACTGCCCATGAGCAGATCCTCACCCGGATGCTCGGTCCCCGGCCCGCCACCGGGGCCCGCCCGGCCCGGTTGGAGGCGCTCGCCGGCCAGGTACGAACACAACTCGCCGCCCCGGCGCTGAACCCCGACTCCCAACCGGATCTGCTGCGGGCGCTGCGGCGTGCCGGACTCGATGTGTCCACGACTTCCAAGTGGGAGGTCGGCCGGCTCGACCACCCGGTGGTCGAACCACTGCTGGAGTACAAGAAGCTTGCCCGGCTGCTCAGCGCGAACGGCTGGGTGTGGCTCGACCAGTGGATCCGCCCGGGACCGAGCGAGCATCGGCAGCACCGCTTCCGGCCGGACTACGTCCCCGGCGGTGTGGTCACCGGACGCTGGGCCACCAGCGGCGGCGGCGCGCTGCAGCTCCCCAAGTCGCTGCGGCGGGCTGTCCGGGCTGATGCTGGCTGGCGCCTGGTGGTCGCCGACGCCGCGCAGATCGAGCCCCGCGTCCTGGCGGCGATGTCCGGCGACGATGCCCTCGCTGCCGCGGGCCGGGCCGGCGACCTCTACCAAGGCCTGGTCGACCGCGGCACCATGCCCACCCGCGCCGACGCCAAGATCGCCATGCTCGGCGCCCTCTACGGGGCCACCACCGGGGAGGCCGGGCTGCTGATGCCGCGGCTCATGCGCGCCTACCCACGTGCCACCGGAGTCGTCGAGCAGGCGGCACGCACCGGCGAGGCAGGCGGGATCGTGCACACCTGGCTCGGCCGCACCTCTCCCCCGCCCCCGGCGGCCTGGCACGAACGCCAAGCCGCCGCCAGCCAGCCGGACGCAACGGACGCCGTCGAGCGACGTGCGCGCCAGAGCGCGCGGGACTGGGGACGATTCACCCGCAACTTCGTGGTCCAGGGCACGGCTGCGGAGTGGGCGTTGTGCTGGATGGCCGAGATCCGCCGTCGACTGGCTGCCCTGGCGCCCCTCCCCGACCGGGCGCACCTGGTGTTCTTCCTGCACGACGAGGTGATCGTGCATGCACCTGCCGAGGAGGCCGAGGCGGTCGCTGATCAGATCAGGGCGAGCGCCACCGAGGCCGGCCGATTGCTGTTCGGCCGCGCCCCGGTGGCGTTCCCGCTCGATGTGGCGATCGTGGAGAACTACGGCGACGCCGAGTAGCTCAGGCCAGGCGCCGCATCCATCCGTACGGGTCCTCGATGCGCCCGTACTGCAGATCGGTGAGGTGCTGGTACAGCCACTGGGTGACCGGGCCCGCTTCACCGCCGGCCACCGTCAGATCGAAGCCGGTGCTCTTGAGTTCCCCGATCGGAGTCACCACGGCAGCAGTGCCGCAGGCGAAGATCTCGGTGATGCGGCCCGAGGCGATCTGCTCGGTGATCTCGGCCAGGCTGATCTGGCGCTCGTGCACCTGGCGGCCGTCATCGGCCAGCAGCTGCAGGATCGACCGGCGCGTCACGCCTTCCAGGATCGTCCCAGTCAGTGCCGGGGTGTGCACCTCACCGTCGTCGGTGACGATGAAGACGTTCATCCCCCCGAGCTCTTCGAGATAGGTGTTGGTGGCGGCGTCGAGGAAGCAGACCTGAGCGCATCCGTTCTCGATCGCCTGCTGCTGCGGAAGCAGGCTGGCGGCGTAGTTGCCGCCGCACTTGGCCGCACCCGTCCCCCCGGGCCCCGCCCGGTGGTAGCCCTCGGCCACCCAGATCGAGACCGGCTGGAATCCGGAGGTGAAGTACGGACCGGACGGTGAGGCGATCAGGAGATAGTCGACCTGCTGAGAGGGACGCACCCCGAGGAACGGCTCGGACGCGAACATGAACGGCCGCAGATACAGACTCGACCCCACCGAGCCAGGCACCCACTCCAGATCGGTGGACACGAGCGCCTCGATGGACCCGAGGAACTGCGCTGCCGGCAGCTCCGGGAGGGCCAGCCGGTGGGCACTGGCCGCGAACCGGGCCGCATTCGCCTCAGGCCGAAAAGCCCAGACCGAGCCGTCGGCGTGGCGGTAGGCCTTGAGACCCTCGAAGATCTCCTGCGCGTAGTGCAGCACCGCGGCGGCCGGGTCCAGGCTGATCGGCGCGTAGGCCTCCACCCGCTGGTCGTGCCAGCCGGCGTCCGGGGTCCAGACGGCGTGGGCCATGTGGTCGGAGAACACGGCGCCGAACGCGAGGTGCTCCAGCGCCGCGGTGCGCTCAGCCAAGGTGCGCGGATGCGAGGACGGGTGCACCTCGAACATCGACATCGCCGAGTCACTGGTGGTTTCGCTGCTCATGGTGTGGGTTCCTTCGCGTGCCTCACCCTGCTCGGCAGGGTCTGTGTCGTGTAGACGGTACCGCTCACTGGCTGGCGGCGCCGCGTGCTGGCGCAACCTCACGCCAGCCGGTGCAGCCACCGGTCAGTATCGTCGCACCTGCCGTACTGAATGCCGGTGAGCCGCTCGTGCAGGTGTGTGGCGACCGGACCCGGCACGCCGCCTGCGACGGTCACATCGAAACCCTCGCCGGCGAGCCGGCCGATGGGTGTGATCACAGCCGCCGTCCCGCAGGCGAGCACTTCGGTCACCGTCCCGCGGCGCAGTCCGTCGAGCACCTCGGCGAGGCTGATCGTGCGCTCGACGACCTCGCGTCCCTCGTCGGCGAGCAGGTCGAGCACCGAGCGCCGTGTGACCCCGGCGAGGATCGTGCCGGTGAGCGCGGGTGTGTGCACGCTGCCATCGCCCATCACCAGCAGCACGTTCATACTGCCGATCTCCTCCAGGGTGGTGCTGGTGGCGGCATCCAGGAAGCACACCTGGTCGCACCCGTGCTCGCGGGCCCGCTGCTGCGGCTCCAGGCTCGCGGCATAGTTGCCGCCGGTCTTGGCGGCACCGGTGCCACCCGGGCCGGCGCGGTGCTGGTCGCGGGCCACCCAGATCGAGACCGGCGCGAACCCAGCGGTGAAGTAACCACCAGCTGGGGAAGCGATGACCAGATAGTCGACACCGGCGGCCGGTCTCACCCCGAGGAAGGCTTCAGAGGCGAACATGAACGGCCGCAGGTACAGACTCGCACCCGCGGCTGCGGGCACCCAGGCCCGATCCGTGCGCACGAGCGCTTCGAGTGAGGCGAGGAAGTCGGCTTCCGGCAGCTCCGGCAGGGCCAGTCTGCGGGCGCTGGCCGCGAACCGGGCGGCGTTGAGCTCGGGGCGGAAGGCCCAGACCGAGCCGTCGGCGTGGCGGTAGGCCTTGAGGCCCTCGAAGATCTCCTGGCCGTAGTGGAGCACCGCGGCAGCGGGGTCCATCGTCAGCGGGGCGTAGGGCTCCACGCGATGGCCGCTCCACCCGGTCTGCGTCGACCAGTGGGCGCGAGCCATGTGGTCGGTGAAGCGGGTGCCGAAACGCGGTGCAAGGAGTGCCTGCCGGCGTTCCTCGGCCGGGAACGGGGAGAGGTTCGGCTGCACCGGGAAGTGCGGTGCGCCGTCGGGAATCGTACTCATGTGGCCCTTCCACCTGGTCTGGATGTCGGCGGCCCCGGTCGGGGCAGGTGGGAGCGGGCGCTAGGGCTGGCGGAAGTCGCTGGCCGGGCGCTCGCTCAGCCGGCTACTCGTGCGGCGAGTGCGTCGCCGATCTCGCTGGTCGAGCGCGCGCCGCTGCGCTCGGCGATGTCGGCGCTGACGGCCTCCTCGATACGCCGGGCCTGCTCGGTGAGGCCGAGGTGGTCCAGCAGGAGCGCGACCGAGAGGATTGCCGCGGTCGGGTCGGCCTTCTGCTGGCCGGCGATGTCGGGAGCGGAGCCGTGCACCGGCTCGAACATCGAGGGGAAGGTCTTGTCCGGGTTGACGTTGCCGGAGGCGGCCAGGCCGATCCCGCCGGTGATCGCGGCGGCGAGGTCGGTGATGATGTCGCCGAAGAGGTTGTCGGTGACGATCACGTCGAACCGCGAGGGGTCGGTGGTCATGAAGATGGTGGCCGCGTCCACGTGCAAGTAGTCGACCGAGACGTCCGGGAATTCCGGTGCCACCGCGTCGACGGTCCGGCGCCACAGGTGACCGGCGTGAACGAGCACGTTGTGCTTATGCACGAGCGTGAGCTTCTTGCGTGGGCGGGCCTGGGCGCGGGCAAAGGCATCACGCACCACGCGCTCCACACCGTGCGCGGTGTTGACGCTGACCTCGGTGGCGATCTCGTGCGGGGTTCCCACACGCAGCGCGCCGCCGTTGCCCACGTAGGGGCCCTCGGTCCCTTCACGCACGACGACGAAGTCCACCTCGCCAGGGTCCGCCAGCGGGGAGGAGACACCCGGGAAGAGCGTGGAGGGGCGCAGGTTGACGTAGTGGTCCAAGGCGAAGCGCAACTTCAGCAGCAGGCCACGCTCGAGCACACCGGAGGGCACGGTCGGGTCGCCGACAGCGCCGAGCAGGATTGCGTCGTGGGTGCTGATCGCGGCGAGGTCATCCTCGGTGAGGGTCTCACCGGTCGCGTGCCAGCGGGCGGCACCGAGCTCGAAGTCGGTGCGTTCGATGCTCACGTCGGTCCCGGCGAGGACGGCGTCGAGCACCTTGAGGCCCTCGGCGGTCACCTCCGGACCGATTCCGTCGCCACCGACAACTGCGAGCTTGATCGTGCGTGCCATGCTCCGCATGCTAGTCCGACGTATCAAGGACCGGACAATCTGTCTCAGATAGTGGCCGCCACCGTGGCACTCTCCTGAGCGGGAAAGACCAGGACGATCCGTTCCAGCACCACGTCGTCGACGTCCGTGGCGCCCATCAACTGGCGCTGGTGCTCACGCCAGGATGCGGCGTCCGGCTCGCACTCACCACGCGCATGCCGATCGTCCACGTCGCCGAAGGCCACCACACGCACCTCGACCGAGCGGATCAGCGCGACCGGCTGCTCGTGCCCGTCCAGCACGATGGCGAGATCCCCCACCTCAGGCACGGGGACGTCGTCGGGGAAATCCGACCGGAGCGTGCTGACGGCGGTGCGTTCACCCGCGAGCACCTCCTCGGCCATCCGCTGGGCCAAGTAGGGCTCCGGTGCGAACGCGAACGCCGGTGGCGGCAGCGTGCCCAGTCGATGCTGACCCACGAACGGCTCCAGCCACGCCACCCGACCACGCAGCCGGGCACGCTTCCAGAATTGCTCGATCTCGTCGGAGTCCACACCGACATCCTCACATGGCCGCGATCAGAAGCCGCCGGTGAGCCGTAACCCCAGCAGGACCAGGAAGAGACCCCAGGAGACGATCGCCGTCCAGAACAGGGCCGTCGCGCGCAGCACCGTGGTACCGATCATCGGCGGGACGAACCAACGCGCACGGCCGAGCTCCTCGATGCGGCCCGTCAGATAGTCCGGGATCGTCACCACCTGCCACAACGATCGCAGCCGCCGGAAGAACCGGACACCGCCCTTCTCCGCGAGGGCCTTGAGCCGGTTCAGCATCTCGTCCCGCATCTCCAGCAGGTCCACCAGCTGCACGAACTCGCCCGTCAGAGCGTCCGGGTCATCCACAGCGGTGACGTAACGGTGGATCCGGATCCACCACAGCACCATCACCGCAGCGCCCGCCGCAGCCAGCAGCACGAGCACGATCCGTTCCCACCAGCCGTCACCAGTGACGGCGAGCACGAAGATTCCCAGCACCGGCGCCACGGGGACCAACCCGACGGCGTGGGCCGGGAACCGAAGGATCCGTACCGCCCGCCGCACGATCGGGGCGAGTGTGCCCACCGAGGCGCGGGTGCCGCGGGAAATGACCGTCTCGCGAGCCTCGCGTACTGATTCTTCGGCCGTCTGCGGCTCCGGATCCTCCGGCGGAGGCGATCCGGACTGAGCTTCGGCATCGGTCATAGCGCCGATGGTAGCCGCAGAGCGTCTGACACATCTGCGGCAGTCTGACCTACCTCCGTAGGTAGTTCAGACTGCCGCAGCTGTGTCAGTTGGAGTAGGTCAGCGTCCGGCGCTTCCCTCGACATAGTCAGCGTCGGTCTCCTTCATCCAGGAGAACATCTTCCGCAGCTCGCGGCCGGTGGCCTCGATCGGGTGCTGCTCACCCTTGGCTCGCAGTTCCTTGAACTCCGGCGCCCCGGCGTCCTGGTCGGCGATGAACCGCTCCGCGAACGCACCGGACTGGATGTCGGCCAGCACCGCCTTCATGTTCTCCTTCACGTTCGGGTCGATCACCCGCGGACCCGAGACGTAATCGCCGTACTCGGCGGTGTCGGAGATGGACCAGCGCTGCTTGGCCAGGCCTCCCTCGACCATGAGGTCGACGATCAGCTTGAGCTCGTGCAGGACCTCGAAGTACGCGACCTCGGGCTGGTAGCCGGCCTCGGTCAGCGTCTCGAAGCCGTACTGCACCAGCTGCGACGCGCCACCGCAGAGCACACTCTGCTCACCGAACAGGTCGGTCTCGGTCTCCTCGGTGAAGGTGGTCTTGATCCCGCCGGCGCGCAGGCCGCCGATGCCCTTGGCGTAGGAGAGCGCCAGGTCCCAGGCGGTGCCGGAGGGGTCCTGCTCGACGGCGACGATCACCGGGACGCCACGGCCATCGGCGTACTCGCGGCGCACCAGGTGCCCGGGGCCCTTCGGGGCAACCATGATGACGTCCACGGTGTCCTTGGGCTTGATGTAGCCGAAGCGGATGTTGAAGCCGTGGCCGAACACCAGCGTGGCGCCGTCGGCGAGGTTCGGGGCGATGTCGTCGGTGTAGATGTGGCGCTGGACCTGGTCCGGCGCGAGAATCACGACGACGTCCGCCTCCCGGACGGCGTCGGCGACGGGCAGCACGCGCAGCCCCTCGTCCTCGGCCTTCTTCTGCGAGGCCGATCCCTCACGCAGACCGACGCGGACGTCGACACCGGAGTCGCGCAGGTTCAGGGCGTGCGCGTGACCCTGGCTGCCGTAGCCGATGACGGCGACCTTCTTGGCTGCGATCAGGGACAGGTCGGCGTCGTCGTCGTAGAACAGCTCAGCCACAGTTTTCTCCTTCTTGGTTTCTTGGCGAAGTTTCGTTCCCGCTCACGCGGGGCGGTTGATGCGCTCGAGCGCCCGGTCGGTCATGGACTTGGCGCCCCGTCCGATCGCGACGGCGCCGGACTGGACGATCTCACGGATACCGTACGGCTCCAGCGAGGCCAGCAGCGCCTGCAGCTTCTCCTCGCCGCCGGTGGCCTCGATGGTGACGGCCTCCGGGGTCACGTCGACCACGTGCGCCCGGAAGAGCTCGACGACCTGCAGCACCGCGGTGCGGGAGACGTCGTCGGCCTTGACCTTGACCAGCAACAGCTCGCGCTGCACAGAGGCGTGCGGCGCCAGTTCGACGATCTTGAGCACGTTGACCAGCTTGTTGAGCTGCTTGGTGACCTGCTCGAGCGGGTTGGACTCCACGTCGACCACCACGGTGATCCGGGAGATCTCCGGGTGCTCGGTGGGCCCCACGGCCAGGGAGTGGATGTTGAACGCGCGCCGGGCGAAGAGCGCCGAGACGCGGGTGAGCACGCCGGGCTTGTTCTCGACCAGCACCGAGAGTGTGTGTCGGCTCATCATCTCTTCCTCACTCGTCCCGCTCGAAGTCCGGGCTGATACCGCGCGCGTACTGGATGTCGTCGTTGCTGACGCCGGCGGCGACCATCGGCCACACCATCGCGTCACGGCTGACCACGAAATCCACCACCACGGGGCGGTCGTTGATCTCCTCGGCCTGCTTGATCGTGGCGTCGACGTCGGCCACCTTGTCGCAGCGCAGTCCCACGCATCCGTAGGCCTCCGCCAGCTTGACGAAGTCGGGGATGCGCACCGTCTCGTGACCGGTGTTGAGGTCGGTGTTGGAGTAGCGCTCCTCGTAGAACAACGTCTGCCACTGCCGGACCATGCCGAGCGAGGAGTTGTTGATGATGGCAACCTTGATCGGGATGCCTTCCAGCGCACAGGTGGCGAGCTCCTGGTTCGTCATCTGGAAGCATCCGTCACCGTCGATCGCCCACACGGTGGCCTCGGGTCGGGCCACCTTGGCGCCCATCGCCGCCGGCACGGAGTAGCCCATCGTGCCCAGGCCGCCGGAGTTCAGCCAGGTCCGGGGGTTCTGATAGCGGATGAACTGCGCCGCCCACATCTGGTGCTGGCCGACGCCTGCGGCGAAGATCGTCTCCGGTCCGGAGATCTCTCCGAGCCGGGAGATGACGTGCTGCGGGGCGAGCAGACCGTCCTCGGTGGGGGTCCATCCCAGCGGGTAGGTGTCGCGCAGGTTGTCGAGCATGTTCCACCACGCCACCAGGTCCGGCTGGCCGTGCTGGGTCTGCTCGCGCTCCAGCTCCGCCACCAGGTCACCCAGCACCTCCTTCAGGTCACCCACGATCGGCACGTCGGCGAACCGGTTCTTGGAGATCTCGGCAGGGTCGATATCGGCGTGCACCACCGTGGCACCCGGGGCGAAACTGTCCAGCCGGCCGGTCACCCGATCGTCGAAGCGTGCCCCGAGGGCGACCACCAAGTCGGCCTTCTGCAACGCGGCCACCGCAGCCACGGTCCCATGCATGCCGGGCATGCCCAGGTGCTGCGGGTGGGAGTCCGGCAGGGCCCCTCGTGCCATCAGCGTGGTGACCACCGGCGCACCGGAGAGGTTGGTCAGCTCCTGCAGTTCCGGTGAGGCACCGGCCCGGATCGACCCGCCGCCCACGTAGAGCACCGGACGGCGGGCCGTGGCCAGCAGCCGTGCAGCTTCCTTGATCTGCTTGATGTGGGGCTTGGTGATGGGCCGGTAGCCGGGGATGTCGAGGTGCGCCGGCGGCCAGCTGAAGGTGGTCTCGGCCTGCATCGCGCTCTTGGCGATGTCCACCAGCACCGGGCCGGGACGGCCCGTGCTGGCGATGTGGAAGGCCTCCGCAATCCGGGCCGGGATGTCCGCCGGATCGGTGATGAGGAAGGAGTGCTTGGTGATCGGCATCGTGATGCCGACGATGTCCGCCTCCTGGAAGCCGTCCGTGCCGATGAGCGCCTCCGCCACCTGGCCGGTGATGGCAACCATCGGCACCGAGTCCATGTTCGCGTCGGCGATGGCGGTGACGAGGTTCGTCGCGCCCGGGCCGGAGGTGGCCATGCACACCCCGACCTTGCCGGTCGCGGCGGCGTATCCCGCGGCAGCGTGCCCCGCCCCCTGCTCGTGGCGCACGAGGATGTGCCGCATACTCGAGTCGAAGAGCGGGTCGTAGACGGGCAGGATCGCCCCGCCCGGGATGCCGAAGACGGTGTCTACGCCGACGGACTCGAGCGACCGGACGACCGACTTGGCACCGGTCATGGCCTCACCCGCGACCGCCCCGGCGTCGGCCGGCGCGAGAGCCGGCTTCGGGGGCTGCGGTCGCGGCGGCGCGGGATGTGGCACGTTGGCCATCTGATCCTCCTGCGTTCTGCGGGTCCGTCAGGGACTGATGTGGACAAAACAAAACCCCTCGCCCGAGGTGGGATCGAGGGGTGCGCGCTCAGCGGGTGTCGTCGTCGTTCAGACGGCCGCGCGAGCGCGCCCGGTAAGTACGACGACGAGGGAGTCCGTGAACATGTCTTGATCGTAGCCCGCTCGATGGCGTCTCGTCACATCACATCACCAACCATCTCACATCTTGGTATCTGGGTTCACATCGTGACACGGCTTGATGCTCGCTACGCTGATCGTATGTCCGAGGCTCTATGGGACAGTCCCCTGCCGATCGTCGCTGCACCGATGGCGGGTGGCCCGAGTACGCCAGCGCTCGCCGTCGCGGTGGCTTCCGCCGGCGGGTTCCCCTTCCTCGCCGGTGGATACGTGCGTGCCGAGGCCCTCGCCGCGGCGATCGAGCGAGTGCGCGATCTCGGCCGGTTCGGGGTCAACGTCTTCGTGCCCACCACGGCGCCGGCGGATGAGCGCGCCCTCCGTGCCTACAGCGTGCGGATCCAGCCCGAGGCAGACCGGTACGGCCTGCGCCTGAACCCGAGACCCGTCGTGGACGACGATCACTGGTCGGAGAAGCTGGAACTGCTCATCGCTCACCCGGTACCCGTGGTGTCGCTGACCTTCGGCCTGCCGGACCCGGGCGACATCGCTGCACTGCAGCATGTCGGCACTCATGTGCTGGCCAGTGTGACCTCGCCGGAGGAGGCACGGGCCGCTCATCAAGCAGGCGTCGACGGGCTCGTCGTCCAAGGCCCGGATGCCGGCGGGCATAGTGCCACCCACGACCCGACCCGGGTCCCGGAGCCGATCCGGACCGAGGACCTGGTGGCTCGAGTCCGCGCCGCGGTCGAGCTGCCGATGGTCGCTTGCGGCGGTGTGGACGGTCCGGACGCCGTCGCGCGCCTCCTGGCCGCCGGCGCCCAGTCGGTTGCCGCCGGCACCCTGCTGCTGCGCACCGACGAAGCGGGCACCTCGGCTACCCACCGCGACGCGCTCACCGATCCCGCACTCACCGAGACGGTGATGACCCGGTCTTTCACCGGCCGCCCCGCCCGGGCTCTGCGGAACGGGTTCATCGACCGGCACGAGGCACATGCCCCGACGTCGTATCCGGCTGTCCACCACCTGACCCGCGACCTGCGGCGCACCGCGGGTGAGGCCGGCGACACCGATCTGGTGCACCTCTGGGCCGGGACGGGCTATCGCAGTGCACACACGGGACCGGCTGCTGATGTGATCCGGTGGCTGGCCGAGGCCAGCTGACTCACTCGCGCACCCGGCCGAAGGAGGTACACACGCACGCCTCGTTCCCTTCGGGATCGGCAAGCACCCAGAACGCCGGTGCGCGGGAGTCCGAGAGCAGCACACCACCCGCCTCGAGCGCGGCCTGGATCCGTGTTTCGGCGACGTCCTCAGGTACGCAGACATCGATGTGGATGCGGTTGCGTTGCGGGCGCGGCGCATCCATCTGCTGGAACCACACGTCGGGGTGGCGCCCGCCCGGGTCGCGCAACGCATCCGGGCCCTCCGGGTCGCTGCCGTAGCCGAGCGCGGAGTCCTGGTAGCCGAGAACCGCCCGCCAGAACGGCAGCACGGCGTCTCGATCGAGTACGTCGATCGCGATCTCCAGCGCACTGCAGACGCTCGGGTCCGCACTGACGCCTTCGCTACGGGCGAGTTCGCTGATGCGCCGGGCGAGGGTGATGTCCCGCTCGGTCAGCCCGCCGACGTCGTGGGAGGTGGTGGTGACGAGCACGCTCGGATAGCGCACGGTGACGTCCGGGTGATGGTTGAGCTCGTCGGCGATCTGCGAGATCCGTCCCACCAGGCGCGCTCCGGCGGCGAACGATCCCGTCGCGTAACTCGTCTGGAGGGTGGTCTTGACCACCCTCCAATCCTCCAGGCCGTCGTGAGCGGCCACTTGCTCTGCACTCAAGGTCGTCATGTGCTCATCGTGCTCCCGGGCACCGACATCGACAAGGGGGACAGGGAGTTTCACGCACTACCCGGGCTCACGACCGCCTGGTGAGTTCATCCTCGCTGATCGCACGAGCGGCGCGATGCCCGCGGATGCCACCTGTGACAACCGCGCCGAGTGCCAGGAGCATTCCACCGATGAGCACCGCCGCCGGCCACGCGGCCTCAGCAGCACCCAGCCGAGCCCCGGCCATCGTGACCGCTCCGGTCGCCACGAAGATCCACCCACCGAGTGCGGTGAGCGACTCCCCCGCCCGATGCGCAGCCAGCCACGCCTCGTCCGAGGCCATCGTGGCCGCGGTACGGATCCCGGCGATCGGGTTGCGCCGGATCCGCCCCTGAGCGGCACGCCGCGCGACTACCACAAGGAGCAGTCCCGCCGCGACGACCAGCACCCCGGTCGCGGTCAGTGCCAGCACGTCCGCCTCGGTCACCCCAGCACCGCACCCACCGACGCCGACTGCACGAGCTTGGAGTACTTGGCCAGCACACCTCGGGTGTAGCCGTGCGGAACCGGCGTCACTCCGTCGTCCCGGCGCCGGGCGAGCTCGGACTCATCGACCAGCAGATCCAGGGTCTTGCCCGCGACATCCAGGCGGATCGGGTCACCGTCGCGGACGAAGGCGATCGGTCCGCCGTCGACGGCCTCTGGTGCGAGGTGCCCGACGCACAAACCGGTGGTTCCCCCGGAGAACCGGCCGTCGGTCAGCAGCAGCACCGACTTGCCGAGCCCGGCGCCCTTGATGGCGCCGGTGATGGCGAGCATCTCCCGCATCCCGGGCCCGCCCTTGGGGCCCTCGTACCGGATCACGACGACGTCGCCGTCGGTGATGGTGCCGTCTTCGAGGGCGGCCAGCGCGGCCTGCTCTCGTTCAAATACCCGCGCGGTCCCCTCGAAAACGGACTCGTCGAAGCCGGCGGACTTGACCACCGCCCCCTCCGGGGCGAGGGACCCGTGCAGGATCGTGATACCCCCAGTGGGGTGGATCGGGTTGTCCAGCGCCCGCAGGATCTTCCCGTCCGGGTCGGGCGGGGCGATGTCGGCGAGGTTCTCGGCCACGGTGCGACCGGTGACAGTGAGGCAGTCCCCGTGCAGCAGCCCGGCATCCAGCAGCGCCTTCATGATGACCGGCACGCCACCGATGCGGTCGACGTCGTTCATCACGTACCGGCCGAACGGCTTCAGGTCGCCCAGGTGCGGCACCGTGGAGGCGACGCGGTCGAAGTCGGCGAGGGTCAGCTCCACCTCCGCCTCGTTCGCGATCGCAAGCAAGTGCAGGACGGCGTTGGTCGAGCCGCCGAAGGCCATCACCACGGCGATCGCGTTCTCGAACGCCTCCTTGGTCATGATGTCGCGCGCAGTGATCCCCCGACGCAACATCTCCACCACCGCCTCACCGGAGCGGTGGGCGAAGTTGTCCCGGCGACGATCTGCCGACGGCGGTGCGGCCGAGCCAGGCAGCGACATTCCCATCGCCTCAGCCACCGAGGCCATCGTGTTCGCGGTGTACATCCCGCCGCAGGCACCCTCGCCCGGGCAGATGGCACGTTCGATCTGGTCGACGTCCTCGACCGACATCCGCCCCCGCTGGCACGCCCCGACCGCCTCGAAGGCATCGATCAGGGTCACATCCTTCTCGGTGCCGTCGGAGAGTTTGACCCACCCGGGCATGATCGAACCGGCGTAGAGGAAGACGCTCGCCAGATCGAGCCGGGCGGCGGCCATCAACATGCCGGGCAGGGACTTGTCACACCCGGCGAGCAGCACCGAGCCGTCCAAGCGCTCGGCCATCATCACCGTCTCCACGCTGTCGGCGATCACCTCGCGCGAGACGAGGGAGAAGTGCATGCCCTCGTGCCCCATCGAGATCCCGTCCGAGACGGAGATGGTGCCGAACTCCAGCGGATACCCGCCGCCGGCGTGCACCCCCTCCTTGGCACCCTGGGCGAGCCGGTCCAAGGAGAGGTTGCAGGGGGTGATCTCGTTCCAGGAGCTCGCGATGCCGATCTGGGGCTTGACCCAGTCCTCATCCCCCATCCCGACGGCGCGCAGCATCCCGCGGGAGGCGGTGGCCGCCAATCCATCGGTGACTGCACGGGAGCGGGGCTTGATGTCCGGGCCGGGGGCTGTGGTGGGGTCGCTCATCCCCTCACTCTAGAACGCTGTGCCGACGTCAGACGCGACGGATCAGCGACAAGTCACGCACGGCGCCCCGGTCGGCCGAGGTGGCCATCGCGGCGTAGGCGCGCAGCGCCGGGGAGACGTAGCGGTCCCGGTCCACGGGCTGCCACGGGTGCTCGGAGGCCTCCATCTTGGCGCGACGGTCGGCAAGCACCTGGTCGGGCACGTTCAGCCGGATCGAGCGGGAGTCGACGTCGATCTCGATCTCGTCACCGTCTTCGACCAGCCCGATCAGCCCACCGGCTGCGGCCTCCGGGGAGATGTGCCCCACCGAGATCCCGCTGGATCCGCCACTGAACCGGCCGTCGGTGATCAACGCACACACCTTGCCCAGGCCTCGCCCCTTGATGAAGGAGGTGGGGTAGAGCATCTCCTGCATCCCCGGCCCGCCGGCCGGTCCCTCGTAACGCACGACGACGACGTGGCCGGGCTGGACCTGCTTGGTGAGGATCTTCTCGACCGCATCGTCCTGGGACTCACAGACGAGAGCCTTCCCCACGAAGTGGAAGACATCCGGGTCCACGCCGGCGGTCTTGAACACGGCACCGTCCTCGGCGAGGTTGCCGCGTAGGACCGCGAGACCGCCCTCCACCGTGTAGGCATGCGCGAGGTCACGGATGCACCCCTCGGCCGCATCGGTATCCAGCGACTCCCACCGGTTGGTGGTGGAGAACGCCTGCGTGGTGCGCACCCCGCCCGGTGCGGCATGAAAGAGCTCGATCGCCTCGTCCGTGGCGGACCCGCCGCGGATGTCCCAGTCGGCGAGCCACTGCGTCAACGTTGGTGTGTGCACACTGGTCACGTCACGCTCGAGCAGCCCGGCCCGGTTCAGTTCACCCAGCAGCGCAGGGATGCCGCCGGCCCGGTGGACGTCCTCCATGTGATAGTTCGGGTGGTTCGGCGCCACCTTCGACAGGCACGGCACGTTCCTGCTGATCTCTTCGATGTCGCTCAGGCCGAAGTCCACCTCGCCCTCCTGCGCGGCGGCGAGGATGTGCAGCACGGTGTTCGTCGACCCGCCCATCGCCACGTCGAGCGCCATGGCATTGCCGAACGCGGCCTTCGTGGCGATCGCCCGAGGTGCGGCGCTGTCGTCCTCGTCGTCGTAGTAGCGCTTCGCCAGCTCGACGACGGTCCTTCCGGCCTCGAGGAACAGCTCCTTGCGTGCGGCGTGGGTGGCGAGCACCGATCCGTTGCCCGGCAGCGAGAGCCCGAGGGCCTCGGTGAGGCAGTTCATCGAGTTGGCGGTGAACATGCCTGAGCAGGAGCCGCACGTGGGGCAGGCGTTCTCCTCCACCTGGGCGAGCGCCTCGTCGGACACATTGTCGTCGGCGGAGTAGTTGATCGCGTTGATCAGGTTCAGGTTGGTCTTGGCCACACCGTCGGCCACGATCGCCTTGCCGGCTTCCATCGGGCCACCGGAGACGAATACCACCGGGATGTTCAGGCGCAATGCGGCGTTGAGCATGCCGGGGGTGATCTTGTCGCAGTTGGAGATGCACACGAGCGCGTCGGCGCAGTGCGCGTTGACCATGTATTCGACCGAGTCGGCGATCAGGTCGCGGCTCGGCAGGGAGTACAGCATGCCACCGTGGCCCATCGCGATGCCGTCATCGACAGCGATCGTGTTGAACTCCTTGGCCACTCCCCCGGCCTCGGCGACGGCAGAGGCCACCAGGTCACCCATGTCCTTGAGGTGGACGTGCCCGGGCACGAACTGGGTATAGGAGTTCGCGATGGCGATGATCGGTTTACCGAAGTCCTCGGCACCCATCCCGGTGGCGCGCCACAGCGCCCGGGCGCCGGCCATGTTCCGGCCATGGGTGGAAGTGCGCGAACGCAGCGGACGACTCATCGCAGGTCACTCCTTACACGAGCTGGCGGCGCAGAACTACGCCAGCGGTCACAATACGACGGCGTGAGACATCGATGGTGTCGTTGTCCGGAGGCTGGTCGGGACCTTGGGCCCATGCACGATCACTTGTGATGCGGAACGATAGGAGTCACCAGGGAAAAGGGTCGAGTGTCGGGAGGACGCCATGACCACCACCACAGCCCGCAGCGCCGGCTTCATCAAGGTCGTCGGGATCACGACATTCATCCTCGGGCTGGTGTTCGCCGTCGGCGGCATCGCCACGTGGATCACCGTCTCCAGCCAGCTGGCGGACGAGGAGATCACCGTCTCCGACGATGCGCGGTGGTTCGCAGGCGACCCCGTCCGCGGCCCGCTGACCGCCTATGCCGAGGCGGATGTGATCAACACCCACGCGATGGCCGCGACCGAGGGTCGCACGTACGCCGAGCTGGGTGCGGAAATGAGCCAGGTCGAGCCCGAGTCGGAGGAGCACGCTGAGCTGGCCGCCCAGCGCGAGACCGTGATGACCGCCTCGTTCCTGCGAGCCTCGCTCTTCACCTCGGTGGTGGCCTTCGGGGTGGCCGCACTGGTGACCGGCCTGGGCATCGTGCTCGCCCTCACCGGAGTAGCGATCCGGCGCCTGGTGCACCTCACCAACCAGGACACCAGCTCAACCGCATAGCCGATCGCCGATGGCTACCCTGATCGGGTGAGCGAGCCGAACGACACAGTCGACATCGAGACGGCCCACGGGACCGCCCGGGTGCATCATCACCCGGCGCCGGACCCGTGGGCCGGTCTCGTGCTCGGGCACGGCGCAGGTGGCTGTGTCAGTGCACCGGACCTGCAGGCGGCAACCACAGCCGCGCTGTCCGCCGGAGTCAGCGTGATACTCAGCGAGCAGCCCTACCGCGTGGCTGGTCGTCGCGCTCCCGCCCCGGCATCGCAGCTGGACACGGCGTTCACGCAGATCATCGGCGAGGTCCGCCACCGCTGGTGGCCGCAGCTGCCGGTGCTCACCGGTGGCCGTTCCTCCGGTGCCCGGGTTGCCTGCCGGACCGCCGACGACGTAGCAGCGGCCGGGGTGGTCTGCCTCGCCTTCCCGCTGCATCCCCCGGGCAAAGGCGATGACCCGTCGAAATCCCGGCTGCCGGAGCTTGACGCCGTCGGCGTCCCGGTGCTGGTGGTCCAGGGCGAGAGCGATCCGTTCGGGATGCCACCGCAGGCACCGGGCCGGCGTCTGGTTCGCCTGCGCGGGAACCACTCGCTGACAAGTGACATGCCAGGCCTACGGGACGCCGTCGGGGAATGGTTGGCCGAGATCGCGACGAGTCTCAGGCGCGGCGTACGGTGACGTTGCCGCTCACCGAGCGGAGCCTGAGCACGACGCCGTCGGCATCGGAATCGGGCGCATCACCCGGTTCGAGCTCGCTGCGCATCGTGCCCGAGACGGTGGAGCAGTCCAGCATCGCAGCCGATCCGGGTGCGACCCCGACCGAGATGTCCCCGGAGGCCGTCTTGGCGGAGACTTCCCCGCGCCCCACCTGACGAACGATGTGATCGCCCGAGCCGCTCTTGAGCGTGGCCCACTCCCCGAGTGTTCCGATGATGACGTCGCCGGATCCGGACGACGCCTCGATGGCGCGCACCACGTCGACCGACATCGTGCCCGAACCCGTGCGCAGACGCGCCTCGTCTGCCTCGCTGACCGTGATCCCACCGGAGCCTGTCGTCACTCTCACGCTGCCGACAGACCCGACGGCGACGTCACCGGAACCACAGGTGGCCTCGACCGACGAGCCATGCGCGAGCCGGATCGCGCCAGAACCGGTCTTGGTCTGGATGGCTCCCAGGTCACCTGTGGTGCGGACACTGCCCGACCCGGTCTCCAGGACGGCATCTGAGCCGATCGGAACCACGACGGAGACGCCCATCTTCGGGCCGCCGAACGAGGTGAAGAATCCGGTGCGGGCCAGGGGTGCCTCGACTTCCAGCCGGTCACCGACGAACTCCACCCGCACGCGGGCGGCGAGGTCGGGGTTCCCGGAGAAGCTCACACTGGCGGTGTCGGTCTCCTGCGCCGTGACCGTGATGTCGCTGGAGCGCATCCGCACGAGCAGGCGGATCGGGCCATCGACGGGAAAAGTGCGGTCGTGGGAGGTCATCAGAGTCCTTCCGGACGCGGGCGGCGGGGTGGGTTATAGGCGGTGGGCTCGTCTGCACCGCGACGCCGGCCAGAGATGTGCCGGTGCGGGCGATCGAGCGGGCCGCCGATACGGCGGGCGGCGATGGCGTCGTAGACGTCGTCGTGGAACATGGGGGCTCCGTTCAGCGGACCCAGCCGGTCATGCGCCGGCCGGAGGTGGTGGGGCGGGGTTCGGTGGCCGGGCCGGTGAGAGCATGCTGCGCGGCACGCACCAACCAGGAATTGACGCTGACACCGTCGCGGGAGGCAGCGTCGTCAACACGGGACTTGAGGGACTCGGGCAGCCGGAGCGTGATCCGGGTCTGGGACCCGTCGCCCTCGGGAACAGGAGCTTCCGGCGGTTCGGGCGGGGTCGGGGGCGCGAAGGCTTCGGTAGCGTCGGCGAGTTGGGTGGGCTGCTGCTCCACCACGAGCTCGGGGTTCCCGCCCCGGAGCCTGACATCAACGATGGCACCATCGAGACGCAGAGTGACGTCAGCAGCGATGTCGGATGCCAGCTCCATGAGCGTCAGGCGCAGCGCCGGTTCGAGCGTCTGAGCCAGGCGCTCCGACGCTTCCTGCACTTCAGGAGTAGATGTCCGCGCAGCGTTTGCGAGCGCCTGCTGCAGCGAGGAGAG
This sequence comes from Ruania rhizosphaerae, assembly GCF_009805705.1. Taxonomy (GTDB): domain Bacteria; phylum Actinomycetota; class Actinomycetes; order Actinomycetales; family Beutenbergiaceae; genus Ruania; species Ruania rhizosphaerae. The sequence continues at coordinate 35,022 of NZ_VSMB01000021.1, read as the reverse complement.
GTAGCCGTTCAGATCCATGACGCCATGGTGACATCATCTTGACGTCATCGTCAAGGATGTGCGACACGGAGGGACGGCGTCAGCGGGGCCGTCGGGGTCAGGCGAGGGCGCGGGCTGCTGCGAGCTCCACCAACTCCCCCGCCCGTGCGATGCATCGGTCCACATCGGGTTCGAGGTCCAGCAACGCGTGGACGGCGTCGATCCCGTGCTCGCGCGCCGTCGCCTCATCCACGGCGCACCGGCCCACGACGGCCACCACGGGGACGCCAGCCGCGCGCGCGGCGGCAGCCACTCCGACCGGGGCCTTCCCGGCCAGAGACTGGGAGTCCATGCTCCCCTCCCCCGTGATCACCAGATCGGCACCTCGCACCTGCTCGGCGAAGCCGACCATCTCCAGTACCGCCTCGATGCCGGAGCGACGCGTGGCACCGAGCAGTGCCATCGCCCCGTACCCCAGGCCACCCGCAGCTCCCGCTCCGGATGTGCCGGCGATCTCACGCGCCTGCGGGATGCCTGCCTCAGCAAGCGCCGCCACCCAGCGCGTCAGCCCGGCCTCCAGCTCGGCAACCTCGGCCGCATCGGCGCCCTTCTGCGGCCCGAACACCGCTGCCGCCCCCTCCGCACCGAGCAGCGGCGAGGTCACATCGGCGGCCAGCACGACACGCAGCCCACTCACACGCGGGTCCAGCCCGCTCAGGTCCACCCGCGCCAGGTCAGCCAGGGCCGCTCCCCCGGACGGGAGAGGGTGGCCGTCGCTGTCCCACAGCCCCACCCCCAGCGCTCTGGCCAGGCCCGCTCCGCCGTCGGTGGTGGCACTGCCACCCAGACCGAGGAGAACCTCCGAGGCCCCGTGATCCAGAGCGTGCCGGATGATCTCGCCCACGCCTTCGGTTCCAGCCCGGCGGGCACTGTCGGCGTCCGGTGGCACCTGGTCCAGGCCCGCCGCCGCGGCCATCTCGACGACGGCGCACCCTCCCTGGCGCGCATAGGTCGCCGTCACCGGGCTTCCCAGGGCGCCGGTGACCGTCACCTCGACGGGCGAGTACCCCGCAGCGATCGCCGCCGCGACGGTTCCCTCACCGCCGTCGGCGATCGGCATCTGCACCACACCGGCACCAGGAACCGCGCGACGGACACCGCGAGCGAGGTGCTCGGCTACAGCTGCCGCGCTCAGCGACCCTTTGAACGAGTCCGGTGCGAGGACGACCCTCACGCCCAGCTCGCCTTGGCAGCCGGGTACTCGTCCTCCAGCATGCCCATCACCAACGAATCGGCGAACCGCTCCCCGTCCCCGAGCACCTCGCGCCGCCGGCCCTCGGGCACGAACCCCAGACTCTGGTAGAGCGCGGCGGCACGGGGGTTGATGCTCAGCACCTCCAGACCGACGCGATGCAGACCCAAGCCGGGATCGGTGCCGAATGCGAAGTCCAGCACCAGCATGATCGCCTCGCGCCCATAACCGCGGCCCCGGTGTCCGGGAAGCGTCAGGGAGCGCAGGTTCGCGCTACGCGCCACCGGATCGACCCGTTCCAGGCTGATCCGGCCCAGGATCGCCTCACCGTCGACCGTGGTGGCCCAGTCGAATCGACCCTCCCGCTCGGCCGCCGTGGCAGCCCACTGCGCCACCTGCTCCCGGGTGAACTCCTGCGTGAGGCCGGCCATCCGCCGCCCCTCGGGATCGCCCAGTCCGTCCCACAGGGCGTCGGAGTCCTCGGCGCGAATCGGACGCAGCGTGATCATCTCGCCGGCCAGTACCGGCGGCACCCAGTTCACGTCCATCGCCTGCTCCTGCCCTGCACCGGAATCAGGAGAGCCGTTCCTGCACGAGTTCCCGCACCCGGCCGGCATCGGCCTGCCCGCGCGTGGCCTTCATCACCGCACCGATGATCACACCCATCGGGCCCAGGTTGCCGGACCGAATCTTCTCCGCGATGTCAGGCTGCTCGGCCAGGGTGGCGTCGATGACCTCCAGCAACGGCCCGTCGTCGGAGACGACCTCCAGTCCGCGTGCAGTGACGACGTCCTCAGGCGCACCTTCACCCGCGAGCACACCTTCGAGGACCTGCCGAGCCAGCTTGTCGTTCACGCGCCCGGAGTCCACCAGCGCCTGGAGCTCGGCCACGTGCTGCGGGGTGACATCAAGGTCCGCCAGCTCGACACCACTGGTCTTGGCAGTGCGGGAGAGCTCACCCATCCACCACTTCCGCGCGGCAGCAGGGGCCGCCCCGGCAGCCACCGTGGCCTCGATGAGGTCGAGTGCTCCGGCGTTGACGACGTCACGCATCTCTTCTTCCGAGTACCCCCACTCGGTGACCAGCCGCCGACGGCGCAGGGCCGGCAGTTCCGGCAGGCTCGCCCGGATCTCCTCGACCCATTCGCGCGGGGGTGCCAGAGGCACCAGGTCCGGCTCGGGGAAGTACCGGTAGTCGTCGGCGTCCGACTTCACGCGGCCCGAGGAGGTGGAGCCGGTGTCCTCGTGGAAGTGGCGTGTCTCCTGCACCACGCTCTGACCGGCGTCGAGGACGGCGGCCTGCCGGGACACCTCGTACCGCACCGCCCGCTCGATGGAGCGGAAGGAGTTGACGTTCTTGGTCTCGGTGCGGGTCCCCAGGGGAGCGTCCGGGGTGGCGCGCAGGGAGAGGTTCACGTCGGCACGGACGTTGCCGCGCTCCATCCTCGCCTCGGACACGCCGAGGGTGCGGAAGATGTCCCGCAGCGCCGAGACATAGGCCCGGGCCACCTCGGGGGCGCGAGCGCCCACGCCGGTGATCGGCTTGGTGACGATCTCCACCAGCGGGATTCCGGCACGGTTGTAGTCCACGAGGGAGTACTCGGCTCCGTGAATGCGCCCGGAGCCACCCACATGGGTGTTCTTCCCGGCGTCCTCCTCCATGTGGGCGCGCTCGATCTCCACCCGGAAGACCTCACCGTCCTCGAGCTCGACGTCCAGATAGCCCTCGAAGGCGATCGGCTCGTCGTACTGGGACGTCTGGAAGTTCTTCGGCACGTCCGGGTAGAAGTAGTTCTTCCGGGCGAACCGGCAGGTCTCGGCGATCTGGCAGTTCAGCGCCAGGCCGATACGGATCGCATACTCCACCGCGGTGCCGTTGACCACGGGCAGTGCGCCGGGAAGGCCCAACGAGACGGGCGTCACGGCGCTGTTCGGCTGGGCACCGAAGTGGGCTGGTGCGTCGTCGAACATCTTCGTGGCGGTCCCGAGCTCGACGTGCACCTCGATACCGAGGACGGGGTCGAAGCGGGCGATCGCGTCGTCATAGTCGACCAGCGTGGTCATCGGGCGGCCTCCGTCGTATCCGTCAGGGTCTCCAGCTCCGGTGCATCGGCGAGCACGCCGGCACCGCCGGCCGCGGCGAGCAGTCGCGTCTCGAGCGCAGCACCCACCCGGTAGAGCCGCTCGTCGGCCCGGGCCGGTGCGAGCACCTGGAAGCCGACCGGCAGACCATCATCGGACAGTCCGCTGGGCAGCGAAAGGCCAGGAATCCCAGCCAGGTTTGCCGGGATCGTGGCGACGTCGTTGAGGTACATCGCCATTGGATCGTCCACCTTCTCCCCGAACCGGAACGCCGTGGTGGGCGCCGTGGGCGAGACGAGCACGTCAGCGGCCTCGAAGGCGGCAGCGAAGTCGCGCTGGATGAGGGTCCGCACCTTCTGCGCACTGCCGTAGTAGGCGTCGTAGTAGCCGGCCGAGAGTGCGTAGGTACCGAGGATGATGCGGCGCTTGACCTCTGGTCCGAAGCCAGCCCCACGCGTGGCGGCCATGACGCGCTCGGCGGTCACCGGGCCTTCGGCCGGCTCCACCCGCAGGCCGAACCGCATCCCGTCGAACTTCGCCAGGTTGCTCGAAGCCTCCGACGGCAGGATCAGGTAGTAGGCAGCCAGTGCGGCCGAGAAACTCGGGCAGGAGACCTCCACCACCTCGGCGCCGGCGGCGCGCAGGTGGTCCAGGCTCGCCTCGAAGCTCGCGCGCACCCCGGGCTGGTAGCCCTCACCACCGAGCTCACGCACCACGCCCACGCGCACCCCGGTCAGGTCGCCGGTGGCACCGGCACGGGCCGCGTCGGCGTAGCTGGGTGCGGGCTCGGGCAGCGAGGTGGAGTCACGCGGGTCGTGCCCGCCGATCACGTCGTGCAGCAACGCGGAGTCGAGCACGGTCCGCGAGCACGGACCGGCCTGGTCGAGACTGGAGGCGAGTGCGATCAGCCCGTAGCGCGAGACCGAGCCATAGGTGGGCTTGACGCCCACGGTGCCGGTGACGGCAGCGGGCTGGCGGATCGAGCCGCCGGTGTCGGTCCCGATCGCCAGGGGCGCCTCGTAGGCGGCCACGGCGGCTGCAGAACCACCACCCGAGCCACCAGGGATGCGATCGAGATCCCACGGGTTGCGGGTGGGACCGTACGCCGAGTGCTCCGTGCTCGAACCCATGGCGAACTCGTCCATGTTCGTCTTGCCCAGGATCGGCATCCCGGCCGCGCGCAGCTTCTCCACCAGGGTGGCGTCGTACGGAGGAATCCACCCGTCGAGGATCTTCGAACCGGCGGTGGTCACCTGGTCCTTGGTGACCACGACGTCCTTGACGGCGATCGGCACACCAGCGAGCTCGTGCAGGTCCTCGCCGGCCGCGCGGCGGGCATCCACATCGGCTGCGGTGGCGAGTGCCTCCTCAGAGTTGATGTGCAGGAACGCATGCACCGGGCCGTCGACGGCGGCGATGCGGTCCAGGTGCGCCTGGGTGGCCTCGACGCTGGTCACCTCACCCGAGCGCAGGCGCTCGGCGAGGTCGGCGGCGGTGAGTCGGGTGAGGTCTGTCACTGCTCCTCCCCCAGGATCTGCGGCACCGCGAACTGGCCGTCCTCGGCCTGCGGCGCCTGAGCGAGGATGTCCTCCAGCGGCAGGGTCTGGCCCACCACGTCGTCACGGAGCACGTTCGTCAGGGGGATCGGGTGGCTGGTGGCGGGCACGTCGTCTCCGGCGACCTCCGAGACGGTCGCCACGGACTGGACGATCACGTCCAGATCGCCGGCCAGTCGGTCGGTCTCCTCGGGCGTGAGGTCGATGCGGGCCAGGGCGGCCAGGCGCGCGACCTCGTCTGCGTTGATGGTGGACATGGCGGCGAGTCTACCGACGCGCCAGTACCGTGGATTCCATGCCGGAGACCAAGGACTGGACGTGGGTCCTGCACCGCCAATGCCCCGACTGCGGGGCCAACGTGGGAGCGCTGAATCTGGAGCAGATCCCTGCCGCACTGCGCGCCCAGCTCGAAGTCTGGCCGGTGGTCCTGCGACGGACCGACGTGGCCGAACGCCCCGCCCCGCAGACCTGGTCCACGCTCGAGTACGCGGCGCACGTGCGGGATGTGATTGAGGTCTTCGATGCCCGGCTGACCGCGATGCAGACCGAGGACGCCCCCACATTCGAGGACTTCGATCCCGACCAGGCGGCGCAGGAGAGCAGCTACCAGGATCTCGATCCCGCTGACGTCGCAGCCGCGGTGATGACCGCCGGCACGGCCCTGGCCGCCCGGGTCGAGAGAACCGACCCTGAGCAGGCCGGGCGCTCGGGACGGCGCGGCGACGGCGCCGAGTTCACGATCACCACTCTCATGCAGTACCTGCTGCACGATCTGGTCCACCACGCGTGGGACGTCACCGACGGGCGGCCGTCCACGGATGAGCTCGGAACCAGCGCCGAGGAACACGAGTCCGCCGAGGTCGCCGAGCCCCCGTTGCAGGCGTTCGCCCACCGGCACCGCCGCGTGCTGGGACTCATCGTCGCGGTCGTGGCGCTCGCACTCGCGGTCGCCTACGTGGTCATCGCTCCACCGCAGTCGGACGCCGGGCCGCTGCAGGCAGGAATCGTGCGCTGGAGCGTTCCAGGCTGCTGGGCGCTGATCGCCGCCGCCGGGGCCTGCTGGGCCTTCGACGTCGCAGAGAAGCTGAGGAATGCCCTCGCCTACGCAGCCCTGGCGTGCTGGATCGTCTACCTCGCTGCCCGGCTGCTGTGACCCTTCAGTGCACCTGTTCGGCCCGCGAGGCCTTGCGGAAGCTCGACGGGCTCACCCCGCTCACGGCCCGGAACTGCCGGGAGAAGTAGAACTCGTCGGCGTAGCCCACCGACCGGGCGATCTCAGCGACGGTCCGGGACGTGGTGACCAGCATCACCCGGGCGCGGGCCATCCGGGTGCGAGTGAGGTAGTCGAGGACGCCGCCACCGGTCGCCTGCCGGAACAGGGCCGCCAGGTGGGAGGTGCTCAGTCCCACGTGCGCAGCGACGTCGGGCACCCGGACCGGCTCCTCGAGGTGCTCCAGGAGGTACTCCCGGGCCCGTTGCACCGGCCCGGCCTCATCTCGCGGCCCCGCGAGCCGGTCAGCTCCGAGTTGGGCGAACACGTACCACGCCGCACCCGCCGCTGCCATCAGAGAAGGAGTGGTCTCGTCCCTTTCGAGCGCCTGGACCACCTGCTCCATCAGATGGACCACGCGCGCGGGATCGTGCAGGTCGACCACGCGTCGTGAGCCGCCCGCCATCGGAGCGAGCAGGTCCGGCAGATCTGAGCCCGTGGCATGGAGCCACCACAACGTCCAGGGATCGCCGGCGTCAGCGCGGTAGAGGTGCCCCGTGCCCGGCGGCAGCACCAGCGCCTGGCCCACCCGCACCGGCACCGTGCCGCCGTCCACATCGCACCAGCCGCGGCCATCGGTGCACACCAGCACCACCGCCTCCCGGGCTCCCTGTGGTCGGGAGCGGCCATGGTTGGCGGCGTGCGGGAAGTAGCCGGCGTCGGTCACCAGCAGCCGGGAGGTCAGACCGGACTGCGTCGCGCTGGTCACCAGTGGGCGCGGCAGCACACGCATCCGCTGCCCGGGGAAGCCGTCCCGCGTGTACGTCACCACCGGTCCAGTGTGCCCTAGAGAATCATCGAATCGTCCAGGAAGTCCACACGATCGGACATTCCTGCTGCGCCTCACCGGCGCTTAGCGTCGAGGCATGCTCACAGAGGAGCCGACACTCACCCTCCCGGCCCGGCCCGCCGGCCAGGCCGATGCCCCCGTCGCTGTCTGGCGCGAACCGCTGCCACTGCGTACCTACCACCCGGCGCCGCCCTCGGATCTGCCCGCCTATCTCGATGCCCGCGTCTATCAGGGCTCCTCGGGGCGGGTGTACCCGCTGCCGTTCCACGACCGCATCGAATCCGAACCCACGACGCACCAGTGGGACGCGATCCACCTGGAGAACGCGTGGATCCGGCTGGTGATCCTGCCCGAGCTGGGCGGCCGGATCCACCTGGCCATCGACCGCCACTCGGGCGCCGAGATCTTCTACAACAACCCGGTCATCAAACCCGCCCTCGTCGGCCTGGCCGGGCCGTGGATCGCCGGCGGCATCGAACTCAACTGGCCCCAGCACCACCGCCCCGCCACCTACCTGCCCACCGACACCCACATCACCCACGAAGACGACGGTTCGGTCACCGTCTGGTGCTCCGACCACGATCCCTTTGACCGGATGAAGGGGATGCACGGGATCCGCCTCCGCCCGGACCGTTCCACCATCGAGCTGAGGGTGCGCCTGTACAACCGCACGCCGCTGACGCAGACCTTCCTGTGGTGGGCCAACGTGGCCGCGCGCACCCACCGGGACTTCCAGTCCTTCTTCCCCGATGACGTGCACATCGTGGCCGATCACGCCAAGCGCGCCATCACCGCCTTCCCCGCCGCGGACCGGCCCTACTACGACATCGACTATCCGAGCCGGGCGCACACCACCTTCACCGCAGCCGACGGCACCCTCGTGTCCGGGGACCGGATCGACTGGCCGGACAACATCCCGGTGCCCACCTCGTACATGGTCACCCACTCCGACCACGACTTCTTCGGCGGCTACGACCACGCCACCGGTCTGGGTTTCGTGCACGTGGCCGACCGTCGCATCGCCGTCGGGAAGAAGCAGTGGACGTGGGGCGAGTCGCGCTTCGGCCGCGCCTGGAACCGCAACCTCGCCGATGACCACTCGGCCTATGTCGAGCTCATGGCCGGAGTGTTCACCGACAACCAGCCCGATTTCGCCTTCCTGGCCCCCGGTGAGACAAAGGTGTTCTCCCAGGTCTGGTATCCGCTGCGGGATATCGGGCCCGTCACCGAGGCCACGGAGGAGGCGGCGCTGCGGGTCCGGTCGGCCGATGGCACCCTCACCGTCGGCGCGATCTCCACCTCGTCTCGGCCGGGGGCAGTCCTGGAGGTGCTGGACGCCTCGGGCACGGTGATCACCGACCGGGTCGCCGATCTCGATCCGGCCACGCCACTGCAGTGGGAGGTGGCCGCCGACGGCGCAGCACCGCTGACCGTGCGCGTGCGCCATGGCGAGCAGGTGCTGGTGAGCCAACCGACGGCGCAGGCTCGCCAGGGTGTGCAGGATGAGCAGGGCGAGAATGCCGAGGTACTGGCAGCGACCGAACCTGCGCCCCCGGCACAGGTGAACACCGTCGAAGAGCTGCTCGATATCGCCGGTCACCTCCAGCAGTACCGCCACGCCAGCCGCTCCCCCGAGCCGTACTGGGCGGAGGCGCTACGGCGGGAGCCGGGTCACGCGGGGGTGAGCACCGCCGTCGGGATCGCGCGCATGCGGCAGGAGCGCCTCGGTGAGGCGGAGACACACCTGCGCACCGCCGTCGGCAGGCTCACGGCCTACCACCCCACCCCCAGCGATGCGACGGCGCTGTATCACCTGGGCCTGGTGCTCGCTCTGGACGAGCGCCCGCAGGAAGCCTACGGCCTGCTGGCTCGCGCCTCCTGGAATCGGCTGTGGCGGGCACCGGCCGGATACGAGATGGCGCGTCTCGACGCCGCCGCCGGGCGGGATGCGACCGCGCTTCACCGGCTGGACGATGTGCTGCGCGTGGAGCCGGAACACCTGCAGGCGCGCACGCTTCGGGCACTGCTGCTGCGCCGCACCGGGCGTGCCGGGGAGGCTGCGGCCGAGCTGGGTGCGCTGGCTGGACTGGACCCGCTGCACTGGTGGTCGCGGGACCTCGCCGGCCAGGAGCTGCACGCCGACGCCCTCACCTGCCTCGACATCGCGAGCGAGTACGCGAGCGTCGGCTGCCTCGCCGAGGCGCTCCGGGTGCTGGAGACGGCCGTCGACCGTGATCGCGCACGCGCTCTGGGACAACCCTCGGTCACCGCCCTGGCGCACCTGCACCGTGCCGATCTGCTGGAGCGGACCGGGGACGAGGTCGCCGCCCAGCGAACCCGTCAGGACGCTGCCGGGGCCGATCGCACCTGGTGCTTCCCGGGACGACTCGAGGACGCCGTCATGCTCACCCGGGCCGTCCAGCGTCACCAGGACGCGGTGGCCCAGGTGCTGCTCGGCCACTGGCTGTACGCCTCCGGACGTCAGCAGGAGGCCCTGACGGCGTGGGAGACCGGGGCCCGGGAGGCGGGGGACGCCGTCGTGCACCGCAACATCGGGCTCGCACTGGTGACGGTGGCCGGCGATCTGGGCGGTGCCCGTGCCGCCTACGACCGAGCACTCGCCCTCGCTCCAGGTCACCCTCGGATCCTGCGGGAGAGCGACCAACTGGACCGGCGACGCGCCGTGCCGGTGGTCGCGCGGTTGCGAGCCATCAGCGACGCCCCGCACGCGGTGGCCGAGCGCGACGATCTCGCCGCCGAACTGGCGCACCTGCTCGTCTGCTCCGGGGATGCGGTCGCAGCGCACCGGGTCCTCAGCGGGCGGCAGTTCCAACCGTGGGAAGGCGGCGAGGGTGAGGTGCTGCGGGTGTGGGAACGCACCTGTACCGCTCTCGCCCGCACCGCCCTGACTGCGGGCAGGCTCGACGAGGCGGCGCAGTGGGTGGCCGCGGCCCTCACGCCGCCGGCCACGCTCGGGGAGGATCGGCACCCGCTCGCCACGACCGCGGGGCTGCAGCTGCTCACGGGCGACGTGGCGGCTGCCGCGGGCAGAACCGAGGATGCTCAGCGGGCCTGGACGATCGCCGCCGCTCAGGTGGGCGACTTCCGCACGATGAGCACCAGCCGCCACAGCGAGGCGACCTACCACAGCGTGCTCGCCCTGCGGCGCCTCGCCCGCACCGACGAGGCCCGTGCGCTCGCGGCGGACCTCCGCGAGTTCACCGACGAGCTGGCCGCCTCCACACCCGTGATCGACTACTTCGCCACCTCGTTGCCCGAGATGCTGCTGTTCCCGCCGGACCTGAGCGAACAGCGCGACGTGCGCGTGCAGTACCTGCGAGCGCAGTTGGACCTGCTCGACGGCGATGTGCGAGCGGCGCGAGCGCGGTTGAGCGAGATCCTGACCACGGTGCCCGACCACCCCGAGGCCCACGACCTGCTCACCACGATCGAGGAGCGAGAATGACCTACTCCCCCGTACCGATCCCGGACCACCTGCCGGACCGGTTGACGCTGACCCTCTGGGACTTCTCCTGGTTCGTGCGCACCGGACCGGGTGAACCGTTCGCCGATCTCGACCGGGCCTTCGCCGAGGCCGTCGAACGCGGCTACAACACCATCCGCATCTGTGCGATGCCGTATCTGCTGTTCGGTTCCGGACTGGACACCACCGCTCTGCGGCTCGGATCGATGGGGGGCGAGTACGCCCAGCGGGTGCGCTGGTACGACGTGGCCGCCGAGACCACCATCGACGCCCGTGAGCACCTGCTGGAGCTGTTCCGGGCGGCGAAACGTCATGACTGCTACGTGATCGTCTCCTCCTGGGAGTACCAGCAGAGCCCGGCGTTCGCTGCCACGCCTCAGTGGTACGAGGCCCTGCATGCAGTGGAACCCGAGGAGCGGGCCGTGGAGCTGGCCCGGGCACAGTCCGCCTTGGTGGACTTCCTCACCGAGCACCACCTGGCGGACCGGATCGCCTTCGTGGAACTACACAACGAGGTTCAGATCGGGCACCTGACCGAGGGCCTCGGGGTCGTCGGAGACGGGGCGGTCCTGGCCTTGCATGACCGGCTGGAACGAGGACTCCGCGTGTTCCACGATCTGCAGCCGCAGGTACCAGTCACGGTGAACTACGCGGGCGTGCCGGTCGGAGAGATGCGTGGAGTACCGCACAATGCCGACGTGCTGGTGGTGCACCCGTACGTGTACGGAGTGCTCGACACCCTGATCGAGACGTACGGCCTGCGCGGGCCCCTCGAGGAGTATGCGCAGCAGGCAGCCCGCCGCGATCTGCTGCGCCCGGGTGCCCCGGACGTGACCGACTGGACGGCGGGCGAGGCCTGGCGGATGCACGCCATGATCGTGAGCAAGCCGGAGATCTACACCCACGACTGGTGCGACCCTCAAGCCTTCGACCGCTGGCTCTACGACCACTACGGCGAGCACCGGATCGCGATGGACTCCCGCTTGACGCTGTGGCTGGAGACCGCCGCCGATCAGGCGGCTGCCCGCGAGATCCCGCTCGTGCTCGGCGAGGGCTGGGTCGGCTACACGCCCAAGGACGGCCGGTTCGAGGAGGGACCGGTCGGCGCACAGATCTGCCGCCGGGCGATGGCCGAGTCCGCCCGCGTCGGCGCCTGGGGCTCGATCGTGTGCTCCAATGCCGCGCCTCAGCACGCGATGTGGGCCGATGTCGGCCTGCAACAGGAGGCGAACGCGATCTTCACCCGAGCCTGATCCACCCATCCACCACCCACACGCGCCGGCACGGCGCACACTCCAGGAGGTTCGACGATGAACACCACCACCCGCACCAGCCCGGTCTCCCGGCGAGGTTTCCTTCTCGGCGCGAGCGCGCTCGGTACCAGCGGTCTGCTGGCCGGTTGCCTCGGTTCCGAAGAAGCACCGGAGGAATCCGGCACCGAGCAGACCGGCACCGATGAGACGTCGAGCGAGCCGTCCGGCCCGGTCACATTGCAGAACTCGCAGTCCGATCCGGCGCCACGGGAGGCGCTGGAGACCCTGATCGGCGACTACCCCGGCGATGCCGAGATCAACACGGTCGCCATCGAGCAGTTCCGCGCTCAGCTGTCCACCTATCTCACCTCCGCCAACCCACCGGACGTCCTCACCTGGTACGCCGGCTCGGTGGCCCGGGACTACGCGGCCGAGGGGCTGTTGCTGGACGTCTCGGACATGTGGGAAGGCGAGGGGGCGTGCGCGAACTTCTCCGATGCCCTGCGCGAGCTGTCCTCCGCCGAGGACGGCAGCCAGATCTTCGTCCCGACGAACTACTACTGGTGGTCGATCTTCTACAAGAAGTCCGCCTTCGAGGAGTGGGGCGTGAGCGCACCGGAGACCTGGGAGGACTTCCTCGCCCTGTGCGAAGACCTCAAGGGCAGGGGCGTGAACCCGCTCGCGAACGGGATCGGCTCCACTCCGTGGATGGCCTCGGGCTGGTTCGACTACCTGAACCTGCGCATCAACGGCGCCCAGTATCACCGGGAGCTGCTCGCCGGGGAGCACGCGTTCACCGACCCCGAGGTGGAAGCGGTCCTGGAGGAGTACACGAAACTGATTCCGTACTTCGACCCGGATATGGCGTCCTACTCCTACCAGGAGGCGGTGACGCCGATGGTGCAGAACGAGTCGGCCATGTATCTGATCGGGGCGTTCGTCACGCAGTTCTTCCCCGAGGATCAGCGCGACGATCTGGACTTCTTCTCGGTGCCGCCGATCAACCCCGATGTCCCCAGTGCCGAGGAGGCGCCCACGGACGGGTATTTCGCTGCCTCCGGCACGGACAACCCGGAAGGCACGAAGGAGCTGCTGGCCTACCTCGCCTCGGCGGAGTCGCAGCAGACGTTCATCGAGATCTCCGGCTCCTCGAACCTGCCCACGCATCCGGATGTGGACACCTCCGGCTTCTCCCCGCTGGTGCAGAAGGGCATCGAGCTGTTGAACAGCACCGAGGAGATCACCCAGTTCTTCAACCGGGATTCCTCCGATGCACTGCAGGCGACGGCGGACGATGCCCTGACCAGGTTCCTTGCCGATCCTTCCGATATCCCGGGCATCCTGGAGGGCTGGCAGGCTGCCGCTGAGCGGGTCTGGGACCAGTGACGGCACCAGCCACAGCCGAACGTCCCACATCGCGCTGGGCCCGGGCGTTTCGCCGGGTGCCATGGGTGGTCTGGGTATTCCTGCTCGTGCCGCTGGCCGTCGAGGCGTTCTGGGTGTTCTGGCCGGCGATGAACTCGTTCTCGCTGTCCTTCACCCGGTGGAACGGCGTCGGTGCGGCCGAGCCGGTGGGGCTGGGCAACTATCAGGACCTGATGTCGGACCCGACATTCCAGACGGCGTTGCGCAACAACGTCATCTGGGTGATCGGGTTCGGCGGTCTGTCGGTGGTGATCGGGCTGGCGCTGGCCGTGCTGCTGAACCGGCCCGGGCGGGGTATCGGGCTGTACCGGGCGGCGATCTACCTGCCGATGGTGTTCTCGCTCGCTGTGACGGGTCTGTTCTGGCGGGTGCTGTACTCCCCCGACGGGCTGGTGAACTTCTCGCTGGACTCCCTCGGGCTCGGCGCGCTGGAGCGGCAGTGGCTGGCCGACCCGGACGTAGCGCTCTACGCCGTGCTGGTGGCGGCGGTATGGCGGCAGGTGGGCTACATCATGGTGCTCTACCTGGCCGGTCTGAAGGGTGTGGACCCGGCGCTGGAGGAAGCTGCGGCGATGGACGGTGCGAACCGGTGGCAGCGGTTCACCCGCATCGTGATGCCGCAGCTGCGCAGCGTCAACGCCGTGGTCTTCGCGGTCACGGTGATCGACTCGCTGCGCACCTTCGACATCGTGTGGGCGATGACCCGCGGCGGCCCGTACAACTCCACCCACCTGCTCAGCACCTACATGTTCGAGCAGGGCTTCACGCTGGTGAACCTCGGTTACGGGTCGGCGATCGCCGTCGTGATCTTCGCCCTCGCGATCGTGTTCATCATCAGCTATCTGGTCCGCTCCATCCGGCAGGAGGATGCCTCATGAGGCAGCGCTCGCCCTGGTTCCACGCGCTGATGATCCCCTTCACGCTGCTGTGGGTGGCGCCCATGGTGTTCGTGCTGATCGTCGCACTGCGCCCGTTCTCCGACATCGTCGCCCGTGGCCTGAGTGCCCTGCCCACCACGCTGAGCTGGGAAGGATTCGAGACGGCGCTGACCACCGGCGGCATCGGTGGGGCGCTGCGCAACTCGGCAATCGTCACCGTGGTGGCGGTGGTGCTCTCACTGTTCCTGGCCTCGCTCGCCGCCTACGCGTTGAGCCGGTTCCGGATCCCGGGCCGCACCGTGATCCTGCTGCTGATGCTGGCCGGCAACCTGCTACCCCCGCAGATCCTGCTCATCCCGGTCGCGAAGATCACTGAGGCGCTGGGTATCTACGACACGCTGTTCGCGCTGATCATCGTGCAAGTGGGCTTCGGCCTGGGCTTCTACACCTTCGTGCTGCACGGTTTCATGCGTGCGCTGCCGAACGAGGTGTTCGAGGCGGCCCGCATTGATGGAGCGGGTCCGGTGCGCATCTACGCGCTCATCGTGTTGCCGTTAGCCCGGCCCTCACTCGCCGCGTTGACAGCCCTGGCCACCACGTGGATCTTCAACGACCTGATCTGGGCGATGACCGTGCTGCGCACCGAGGACAACTTCCCGATCACTGCGGCGCTGCTGAACCTGCAGGGCGGGTTCGTCAGCCAGTGGAACGTCGTGGCCGCCGGCGCGGTGATCGCGGCGATCCCCACCGCGGTCGTGTTCTTCATCTTCCAGAAGCAGTTCGTCTCCGGGCTGCTGGTCGGAGCCAACAAGTGAGGATCCCGACGGCGTCCGGCACCCTGGTCTTCGACGTCACCGAGGCAGGGCCGTACCTGCGCAGCTGGGGACCGGACGGCGGCCCTCCCCCGCCGCTTCCCGCGCACGTTCCGTTTGCCACCCGTGCCGACGCGCAACCCGTCCTGGTCACGGCAGCAGGCACGCGGCACGTGCACCGGGGGGAACTGCTTGTGCGGCGCGCGGACGGTCGTACCGGGGTGCGCCTCGTCCCGGGTGAGACCACGATCAGCGAAGACGGGACGCGAACCCGGCTCTCCGCCGTCTGGCGGGGTGAGGGCCTCGAGGTCACGGTGTACGTGCAGGGTGACACCCGGAACGACGCGGTGGCTCAGTGGGCGCAGGTCCGCAGCACGGGCGAGGAGCCGATGTGGCTCACCCGGGCGTTCGGCGGTGCGTGGGACCTGCCGGTGGGGCCGGGCGCGCGGGTGGGAGCCCTGGCGGGCGAGTGGAGCCGGGAGCTGACGCCGGTGACCGTTGACCTTCCGGCGGGCACCTTCGCGATCGGCAGCCGGCAGGGCGTCACGTCCCACACCTACGCACCGGTGGTCACGGTGGCCCCGCGCGAGGGCGAGGGAGCGTACGCGGTGGCGCTGGCGTGGAGCGGCTCGTGGTCGATGACCGTCGACGCTGCGCCATTCGCCGATCGGGTGCGGGTCGGCGCCGGTACCGATGACGAGACCGGCGTCATCCTGCTGGAGCCGGGGGCCTCGTTCACGACCCCTCGCACCTACGCGATCCGCAGCGAAAACGTGGACGACCTGTCTCGGGCCTGGCACGCGTTTGAGCGCATCGAGCTGCGCCGTGACTCCTCCACACACCACCACCCGGTGGTCTACAACTCCTGGTACGCCACCGAGTTCGACGTCCAGGTCGATCACCAGCTGGCGCTCGCCGAGCGGGCAGCGGCGATCGGGGCCGAGGTGTTCGTGCTCGACGACGGCTGGTTCCACGGTCGGACTTCAGACGCCTCGGGGCTGGGCGACTGGCACGTGGACCGCGCGAAGTTCCCCGACGGGCTGGCCCCGCTGATCGACGGCGTGCGGGGGCACGGGATGCGGTTCGGCATCTGGGTGGAACCGGAGTGCGTGAACTCCGACAGCGACCTGTTCCGCACGCACCCGGACTGGGTGTACCGGGCCGGGGACCGGCCGCTGGTGACCTCCCGGAACCAGTACGTCCTCGACCTGGGCAGGCCCGAGGTGGAGGCGTTCGTGGCCGACATGCTCCGCGACCTGCTCGGCCGCAACGACATCAGCTACCTGAAGTGGGACATGAATCGCCCCGTCAGCGACGGCGGCCGGCCGACCGACCCGCACGGCAGCGAGTGGTCGATCCAGCACACCCGCGCTTACTACCGGCTGCTGGAGCTGGTGCGAGCAGAGTTTCCGTACGTCACGTTCGAGGCGTGTGCCTCCGGTGGTGGGCGCACGGATCTGGAGGTGCTGCGCCGCAGCGATGTGGTGTGGGCCAGTGACGAGACGGGGCCGCGGGACCGGCTGGCCATCCAGCACGGGTTCCTCTCCGCCTACGCGGCGAGTTGGCTGAGCTCGTGGGTGACGGATGAACCGGATCGGCTCGATACCGACGACGGGCCCGTGAGCCTGACGTTCCGGTTCCTGGTGGCCATGTGTGGGGTGCTGGGCGTGGGCGGGGATCTGCTCGCCTGGCCGGAGCAGGACCGGAAGCTGGCAGCCTCGCTCGTGGCGACCTACCGGAAGATCCGGGAGGTGGTCCTTGAGGGTGAGGTGCACCGCCACGGCGACCCGGCGGATCAGCAGTACGCGGTGGAGTACCGCACGCCCGAGCAGCGGGTGGTGATGGTCTTCACGCGTGGTGGGCACCGGGACCCGGTGCGCCTGACTGGCGTCTCCGGTGGTGAGCACCTGGAGACGCTCGGACCGGACGGCACGTTGCAGGACGCCGGGGCGGTGACGGCGGGGCAGGCGGCCGAGGGCCTATGGGCGGCGCATCGAGCAGCGCGTGACGCCGATCTACTGGTCATCACCAACCGCGGTGCCGGAACCTGACCTGCTGCCCGGGCCGCACCTGCGCGGAGGCATCGGCGGCAGCCTCGGTGAGCACCCCGATCACCGGGTAGCCGCCTGTCACCGGATGGTCGGGCCCGAAGATCAGCGGCTTCCCGTCCGGCGGCACCTGAACGCTCCCCCGCACCACACCTTCCGACGCCAGCTCACCGGAGCGTGCCCGTTCCAGTACCGGGCCGTCCAACCGCACCCCCACCCGGTCGCCGGTGTCGGTCACCGTGTACGGCTCGGACAGGAACGTCTCTACCGCCTCGGACGTGAACCAGTCCCGCCGCGGCCCGGGCAGTACGTCGAGGAGGAACGGCGTGTGCGGGCCCGGATGGTCGGCGTCCGCAGTCGGCACCGGGCCGGTGGGTGCACCGACAGCGAGCACATCCCCGGCCTGCACCGGCGGCGGCCCGAGCCCGGAGAGCACGTCGTGACTGGCCGACCCGAGCACACGCGGCACATCGATTCCTCCCCGCACGGCGAGATAGCTGCGCAGCCCCCACGGCGGGGTGCGCAGCATCAGCTCAGCCCCGGCGGGGAGCATCACCACCGCCCCGGGCGGGTGCACCATGCCGTCGGCCCTCAGCGGCGCGGGCGCCCCGGCGAGCGTAACGAGCACCTCCTGCTCAGCGCGCAGATGCAGCTGGCCCAGCATCACCTCCAGGGCGGGTGCGCCGTCGGGATTGCCGAGCCTTCGGTTGGCGGCCACGAGGGCGCCCTGGTCGGCTGCCCCGGAGACCGGCACCCCGGAGGAGGCATGGCCGGCGCGGCCGAGGTCCTCAATCAGCACAAGCCCGGCATCAAGCACCCGCAGCATCAACCCACCTCCCGGAACCGGACCCGGGTACCCGCCTGCAGCAGCGCGGGCGGGTCGGCCTCGGGGTCGAAGAGCACGGCGTCGGTGTGGCCCAGCAACCGCCAGCCACCGGGTGAGGAGCGCGGGTAGACGGCCGCCCTGTCGCCGGCGATCGCGACCGCGCCGGCGGGAACCGACGTGCGCGGGGTGTCCAGGCGAGGCACGTGCAGGGCCGGGTCGAGCCCGGAGAGGTAGGCGAAACCGGGTGCGAACCCGAGGAAGTCGGCGGTGTAGGTGGCACCGGTGTGCCGGGCAATCACCTCGGTGGTGCTGAGACCGGTCATGCGGGCGACGCCGTCAAGGTCCTCCCCGTCATAGTGCACGTCGATCACTACCTCCTCCCCGGTGTCGGCGGCTGAGACCTCCTCTGGGGTGAGGTCAGCGGCCAGGGAACGGACGCCGTCGAGGGCTTCCGGGGCGCAGGTGAGGAGCACCGTGCGCGCGGCAGGCACCACGTCGATCACGCCGGCGACCTGTGCGAGCGCACGGGCGAGGGCATGGACGGCCGTGGGGCCGTCAACCTCGATCAGCAGGGCGCGCTCACCGCTGGGCAGGATCCTCATGTGAACGGCTCCGGGCTCAACCCGGCCGCGTCGAGAACCGCCCGCACCCGGCGGGCGATGGTCACGGCGTCGGGGGTGTCGCCGTGCACGCACAGGGTGCGCACCTTCAGCGCCACCCGGTTCCCGTCCACGCTGGGAAGCTCACCCGTGCGCACGAGTCCGGCCACGCGGTCGGCGATCAGCGCAGGGTCGTGCAGGACAGCGCCGGGCTCCCCGCGGGGGACGAGACCGCCGCCGGGGGTGTAGCCACGGTCGGCGAATCCTTCCGCCACGCAAATCAACCCTGCGGTGCGGGCGAGGTCGAGCAGCACGCTCCCCGGTGCCCCGACGACGGCGAGACCGGCGTCCGCGGCGGCCGTCACCACGGCACGGGCGTGCTCGGAGTCGCGGGCGGCCGCGTGGTACAGGGCTCCGTGCGGCTTCAGGTAGGTCACCTGACCCCCGACGGCGGAGGCCGCCTCGACCAGGTCCCGCACCTGAGCGCGCAGGTGGGTGGTGAGGGTCTGTTCGTCGATGGCGACCGATCGCCGTCCGAAATTCTCCCGGTCCGGATACGCGGGGTGCGCCCCGATCCGCACGCCGCGGGCGACGGCCGCGGCACAAGTGGCGATCATGGTGTCGACGTCGCCGGCATGACCGCCGCAGGCGACGTTGGCGCTGGTGACGATCGCGAGCATGGCGGTGTCGTCGCCGACGTCTTCACCGAGGTCGGCATTGAGATCAAGGGCGTGTGTGCTCATCGCTCCGGCGTCCAGCCGCAGTAGGAGACGAAGTCCGGATCCTGGTCCTGGAGATAGGTCACGAAGTCCCAGCCGTCGACGGCCTCGCTCATCCAGGAGCCGCCCGCCTCCTCGATCCCGGTCTCGACGATCACCGGCGGCACGTCGGGCGAGGCCGCTTCGAGCCCTGGTGCGACGTTGACCTCTCCCGGATCGTCACCGGGGCCGAGCATCGGCAGGCAGGCACCGCCCCAGGAGTCGAACGGATCGGTCTGCACCAGCCAGGGCTCGCCGGTCTCGTCATGGTCGATGCGCACGGTGCGGGTGACCTCGATCGTGGCGCCGTCGGCGCAGGCCGACTGCCATGCCATCTGCGCTTCGTTGACCACCACCCCCACACCGCCGGGTGCCGGGGTGATCTGGTGGACCTGGGTGGAACAGTCACCGGCTGCGGCGAGCGGGAACGGGTACTGGGTGAGCTTCTCGCCGTCGTTGAGCCAGGCGAACCATGTGGTGCTCACCCACTCGTAGGTGCCCTCGCTCACGTCGGCTTCGAACGTCAGCGGAGCCACGACGTCCTCCAGGTCGTCACCGTCGAGGTCGACGTACAGGGCATCCTCGACGGTGGTGACGTAGCGACCCGGCGCTCCGCGCTCCCCGGTGGCCGCACCGTCGACGAGTTCAAGGGTCTCGGGCTCGTACCAGAGGTCCCCAGCCTCCCATTCAGCGTTGGCAAGGTCGACGTTGTGGGGATCGAACGGCTCCGGGCTCGGGCTGGGAGACTCGGTTTCGGAAGGTTCGGAGGGCTCGGGTGAGGGCGCGTCAGAGGTCGGCACCATCGTGGTCGGTTCCGGTGCCGGGTCCTCACCTGTGGAGCAGCCCGTCATCACGATGGCAGCAACCGCCAGCAGCGCTGAAAACCCACGTGTGCGCATTGCTCCCCTCCGGTCGTTCTGGCATCGCTCAGCCTACGTCGTCGACGAACGCGGCCCGGTGTGCCGCCCGCCGCAGCGTCACCAGCACCGCATGGCCCGCCACGGCGATCCCCAGCACCGTGGTGATCGCCCGGGTCAGGTCCCACGGCAACGACGTCACCACGCTGTAGGTGAGGAACCGGCCCAGATTCTCCGGCACTGTTGCCCCGGATACGAAGGAGATCTCGGTGGCCCCGCCGAGCAGGAACGGCCAGAACGAGAGGTTCATCGCCACTCCGAACAGCACCGAGGCGACGGCCCCGTAAAGCGCCAGCATCGCGAGTTCGGTGATGCCGCGAACCCGGACCCGTCCGATGTAGTCCGGCAACAGCCCCGCGCCCAGCCCCACCCACGCCGCACCCAGCATCTGGTAGGGCAGCCACGGCCCCACCCCACCGGTGAGTAGCGCAGAGGCGAACAGGGTGGTGCCACCCAGCAGGAAACCGAACCCCGGCCCGAACACCCGGCCGCCGAGCACCAGCAGCACGAACACGGTCTCCACTCCCCCGGTTCCTGCCGCGATCGGCCGGATCAGCGCCCCCACCGCCGCCAGCAGGCCGAGCATCGCGACCGCGCGAGTGTCCATACCACCGTCGCTGACAGCAACCGCCACCACCAGCAGCGAGGCGGCCAGCACCACGCCGAGCACGATCGGGGCAGCCGTCTCGTCGTCGAGGGCGGCACCGGCGTCCAGGAACAGCGGCCACGCGAAGGCGAGCACACCCAGCACACTCACTGCGGCCAGCGCGAACGCCAGCCTCGGTGAGAGAGGCAGAGCCGCCGCTCGCGGTTCGCTCACGGCTGCTCCTCGGCCAGCACAGCGCTCACTTCGCCCACCGTCAGCCACGGCTGCGGGCTGAGCACCTTCGCCACCTGCGGGGCGAGCAGCGCCGAATCGGCCAGCACGTCCCGCACCGGGCCATCGGCCACCACCGCGCCATCGGCCAGCTGCACCACCCGATCGGCCGCCTGCGCCACGAACTCCACATCGTGACTGGCCACCACCACCGCGCGGCCGGCATCGGCGAGACCCTCCAGCACCACGACGAGGTGCTCCTTGGCGGCATAGTCGAGCCCGCGCGTGGGTTCGTCGAGCAGCAGCACCTGCGGGCTGCGCGCCAGCTGGATCGCCACCGCGAGCGCCAGCCGCTGCCCCTCGGAGAGATCGCGCGGGTTGGCATCATCGTCGATGCCGGGCACGAGTGCGTCCAGCAGCCCGCGGGTGGTCCCGGGCTCGACACCCGCGTCGGCATCGGCCGTGCGGCACTCGGCCGCCACGGTGAGCAGGTAGAGCAGATCCTCGGGCGACTGCGGCACCAGGGCGGCCTGATCTTCCCCCCGCACGCGGCCACCGGCCAGTCGCTGCGCCCCGGCGAGCGCCCACAACAGCGAGGACTTCCCGGCACCGTTGCGCCCCATCACTGCGGTGACCTGCCCGGCGCGGACGTCGAGGTCGATGCCGTCCACCGCGACGAAACCGTCGTAGGTCACCCGCACCCGCTCGGCGGTCAGCACGACCTCCCCGGGTTCACGCGTGGGGAGCACAGGCGAACCGAGGCGCTCGCGCAGGGGTGCGCTGCGCCGTCGTGCTTCCCGCACGGTGAGCGGCACGGGCTGCCAGCCGGCCAGGCGACCCAGCTGCACCACCGGCGGTGCCACGGGGGCGGTGGCGAACACCTCGGCGGGGCGACCGGCGTGGGCGCGGCCGCCGTCGAGGGAGATCACCATGTCCGCGAAACCGACGACGCGCTCGAGCCGGTGCTCGGCCAGCAGCACTGTGACCCCCGCATCATGGACCAACCGGGCCAGGGCGGCGAGCACATCTTCTGCCGCTCCCGGGTCGAGCGCAGACGTCGGCTCATCGAGCACCAGCACACGCGGCTGAGCGGTCAGCACCGCCCCGATCGCAACCCGCTGCTGCTCTCCGCCGGAGAGGGTGTGCAGCGCCCGGTCGCGCAGGTCGGCCAGTCCGAGCAGGTCGGCCACCTCCTCCACGCGGCGCCGCATCAAGGCCGGTGCGACACCGAGCTGCTCCATGGTGAAGGCGAGCTCGTCGGCGACGGTCTCGGTGACGAAGGTGGCCTGCGGGTCCTGCCCGACCACCCCGACGACGTCCGCCAGGTCCCGCGGCTGGTGGGTGCGGGTGTCACGCCCGCCGACCCGCACGTTGCCGCCGACCTGCCCGCCGGTGAGGTGCGGCACCCGGCCGCTGACGGCGCCGAGCAGCGTCGACTTCCCTGATCCTGTGGGCCCGACCACCAGGCACAGCTCCCCCTCTCCGACGGCGGCACTCACCTCGGTCAGCACGGGCTCGCCGCCGTAGGTGACAGTGAGGTTCTCGATCTCGATCATGTGGCCTCCGTCAGGGCGGGAACGGCGAGCGCCGCGGCGGCGACGATGCCGAGCAGCAGCGGCTCGGTGCCGGCAGCATGCCCGGCCAGGGCGACCACAAGTGCGAGCCCGCCGACTCCGGCCACCACCCACGCCCGCACGCCCCACAGCAGCGGCCGGTAGCGGGTGCGCACCACCGCGCGAGAGGCGAGCACCGACGCTCCTGCTCCCACCGCAGCACCCCCGACCAGCAGCGCGAGACCCAGGCCCCGGGGGGCGCTGGCATCCAGCAGGGCGTACGTTCCGGCGACGGCGGCGACCAGTGCGGCCACTACCAGTGCGGTGACGCCGCGGCGGCCCGCCCGGTGACCCGGGTGCACGCGGGCGTACCCGCGGGAATCCATGGACGCAGCAAGGTCGAGCGCCTGGTCGAGCGCCCCGGCGAGCACGGGGACCAACCGGGCCGTGAAGGCCCGCAGCCCGCGCCTGGCCCCGCCGCGCAGCGACTGGGCCCGGCGGACCCGCGCGATCGCGGTGATCAGCTGCGGGGTGACGGACACGGCGATCACCGCGGCGGTGCCGAGGTGATGCAGCGACCCCGGCAGGCACCGCAGCGCCAGGCGCGGGTTCGCGATGGCGTTGACCGCGCCGAACGTGATCACCAGTGTGGCCAGGGACAGCCCGGTCAGTGCTGCGCTGGTGAGTCCGTCGGTGTGCACGGGTCCGAGTAGCGAGAGGTTGGTGAACCATCCGGGCAGGTCGATCTGCGGCCACGACCACAGCACCGGACTGGAGTCCGGGAGCCCGACCACGAGATAGAACCCGACCCGCACCGCCACGATGATCACGCCGAGCGCGATCGCGGCCGGGAACGCCTTCGCCCATGGCGAGTCCGCCCGGCACGCCACGCCCACGAGCAGCACGGCCAGCAGGATCAGCCCCGTCGCCGCCCCGGCAGGCAGGCGCACGACGGCGACCGTCACCCCAGCCGCCCAGGCCCACCAGGCCAGGGGGTGAGTGAGGGTCGCCGTCGTCATGGGTATGCCGGGTCGTGCTCAGTCAGCTGCGGGCGCGACGGCGCGCGACGAGCACGATGGCGAGTACCAGTGCGACTCCGAGCGCCACGGCGAGGAACGGCAGCACCGGGGTGGACGACTCCTCGGCGCCCTCGTCAGCGTCCTCAGCGGACTCGTCGGTGGTCTCCTCCGGCTCGGCCACGGCGAGCACGTCGACGGGTGCGATGCCCGGGCCTTCGGAGCCGTCGGAGTAGCGCCACCCCTCGATGGCGCCGGGCGCGGGCTCGGCCTCGTCGGCGCCGACCTCGTAGCTGGTCCACTCACCCTCGGGCTCGGCGTTCCAGTAGGACCAGTAGTTGCCGTCGAACTCTTCCGGGCAGGGGTCGGGCTGGCCGTCGATCGTGCAGATGAGGCCGGGCTGGGAGTCCTCCGGTGCAAATCCCGCGGATTCGAGCGCCTCACGACCGGTGGTCGGGTCCCCCTCGGCGCAGCCGACCTCGATGTCGCCGCCGACGTCAGTGAAGTCGACCACGACGGTCACGCCAGTCTCGTCTGCGCAGGCGGTGCCGACCGGCGCGGAGGTCACGGCCTCAGCCCCGGCGGAGGGAGCGCCGAATGCGCCGGCGAGGGACGCCGTCGTGAGGGCCGCGGCAGCGACAGCGGCCGGGAGGGAACGGAGGGTCAGGTGCATGGGGTGCCTTTCGCAAGGGACCTTGAGGGCACCGCGGCCTGCGGCCGGGGGCACCACCCGCAGTCCACGACGGGTCGAGCGTCTGCGTCCTGGGCAGGTAATCCGACTCTCACGGTTGCGGGACAGTGCCGGAGTCTCACCGGCTTCCCCTGGGTCCAGGACGGGGTATCAACGATGGAGCCTAGTCTCCCATCACGGTGGCACGTCGGCGCTCCGTAGACTGTCTGTCCTAGACCCCGGAACGATCCCTGGCGCCAGCCACATCGCCGGGGTTAAGCATCTGCCCACGAGCACGTCATCCTGGTCGGATGAGGATCTACACACGCACCGGTGACGACGGCAGCACGGGCCGGCTCTACGGCGGACGGATCGCCAAGACGGACCCGGTGATGGATACCGGTGGTGACGTGGACGAGGTGGTCGCGCTGCTGGGGGTGGCGCGGGCGGCGACCTCAGAACGAGCCTCGGACGATACACAGACCGCCGAGACCCTGCTGCGCCTGCAGCGCGAGTTGTTCGTCCTCGGTGCCGATCTCGCCGCCAACCCGGACCACCGGGACCGGCTCGACCCTGGAGTCTCGCTGGTGACCGACGACATGGTCACCAGCCTGGAGGAGTTGATCGACGAGCTGGTCGCGGCCCGGCCGCTGAAGCCTGTGTTCGTGATCCCAGGGGCCACATCGACCGGTGCCGCGCTCGATCACGCCCGGGCCGTGGCTCGGCGCGCGGAACGGCACGCCCTCGCGGCTCGGGAGGCGGGCGGTCAGGTGAGTGACGCCGTCGGGCGCTACCTGAACCGGCTCTCGGACCTGCTGTTCGTACTCGCCCGGCACGCCGCCGGGGAGACCGAAGAACCCACCACCCGCTGACCGACCACAAGCCCACCGACCACCCGCCCACCGACCACCGACCACCAGCCCACCGGGGGTGAAGTTGACGTCGGTTATGGCCGAATAATCGACGTCAAGTTCACCCCCGGTGCAGGTGGCGTCGGTGCAGGTGGCGTCAGTGCGGTCAGACCTCAGCGCGTCGAGAACGCCGCGTCGAAGGCGGCCTCCGACGGCTCGTACTTGCTCAAGTTGCGCACGAACTCCAGTGCCTCGGGGGCGCCGACGAGGCGGTCCATGCCGGCGTCCTCCCATTCCACCGAGAGCGGGCCGTCGTAGCCGATGTGGTTGAGCGCGCGGAACGCGTCCTCCCACGGCACGTCCCCGTGTCCGGTAGAGATGAAGTCCCACCCGCGGCGCGGGTCCGCCCACGGCAGGTGCGAGGACAACCGGCCGTTGCGGCCGCCCGAGATGCGCACCTTGGTGTCCTTGCAGTGCACGTGGAAGATCTTCTCCGGGAAGTCGAGCAGGAACCCGACCGGGTCGAGCTGCTGCCACACCATGTGACTGGGGTCCCAGTTGATGCCGAAGGACTCCCGGTGCCCGATCGCCTCGAGCGTCTTCACGGTCGTCCAGTAGTCGTAGGCGATCTCGCTGGGGTGCACCTCGAGCGCGAACCGCACGCCCTGCTCGTCGAAGACGTCCAGGATCGGGTTCCACCGGTCGGCGAAGTCCTGATACCCGGCCTCGACGAGCTCGTCCCGCACCGGCGGGAACATCGCGACGTACTTCCAGATCGACGAACCGGTGAACCCGGTGACGGTCTTCACCCCGAGGCGCTTCGCGGCGCGGGCGGTGTTCTTCATCTCCTCGGCGGCGCGCTGGCGGACACCCTCCGGGTCGCCATCGCCCCAGACCGAGTCGGGGAGGATGTCGCGGTGGCGCTCGTCGATCGGGTCATCGCAGACGGCCTGACCCTTGAGGTGGTTGGAGATCGTCCAGACCTTGAGGTTGTTCTTCTCGAGGATGGCGAGCTTCTCGGCCACGTAGTCGTCGTCGGTGGCAGCGCGGTTCGGGTCGAGGTGGTCGCCCCAGCAGGCGATCTCGAGGCCGTCATAGCCCCACTCGCCCGCCCGGCGGCACAGTTCCTCGAACGGCATATCGGCCCACTGGCCGGTGAACAGGGTGATCGGTCGTGCCATGGGTGTGCTCCTCTACTCAGGCGGGGACTTCTGTCCAGGTGCTGTTCTCGGCGGAGGACCGCTCGACGGCGTCGAGCACGCGCTGCACCCGCAGCCCGTCGGCGAAGGACGGCTCGGGCTGGGTGCCCTCGGCGAGCGCGGTCACCAGGTCCACCACCTGGTGAGTGAACCCGTGCTCGTAGCCGAGCCCGTGCCCCGGAGGCCACCAGGCGGCGATGTAGGGGTGCTCGCCCTCGGTGACGAGGATGGTGCGGAACCCGTTGGTGCGGGTGCCTTCGCGGGCATCGAAGTACTGCAGCTCGTTGAGACGCTCCAGGTCGAAAGCGACCGACCCCTGCGTGCCGTTGATCTCGATCCGCAGCGCGTTCTTGCGCCCCCACGCGAACCGGGTCGCCTCGAAGGTGCTGATCGCCCCACCGGAGAGGCGTGCCAGCCAGATCGCGGCGTCGTCCACAGTGACGGGCCCGAGCTCATCTCCCCCGACGCCGGCGATCCCGACCCGCTCGGTCTCGACCGGGCGCTCCTTCACGAACGTCTCAGTCAGCCCGGCCACGCCGGTGATGTGCTCCCCGGTGATGAACTGCACGGCGTCGGCGATATGGGCACCAATGTCGCCCAGGGCCCCGGAGCCGGCAACATCCTTCTGGAGGCGCCATGAGAGCGGGGCCTGCGGATCGGCGAGCCAGTCCTGCAGGTATTGGGCACGGACCTGCCGGATCTCGCCCAGCTCCCCCTCAGCCACGAGCTGCCTCGCGAGCTGAATGGCGGGCACACGCCGGTAGGTGAAGCCGACCATCGCCTTGGCGCCGTTCGGCGCCTTCTCGGCGGCCGCCGCCATCTGCTCGGCCTCGGCCACGGAGTTCGCCAACGGCTTCTCGCACAGCACGTGCTTGCCCGCCTCCAGCGCGGCGATCGCGATCTCGGCGTGCGTGTTCCCCGGGGTGCAGATGTCGACGAGGTCGACGTCGTCGCGTGCGATGGCCGTGCGCCAGTCGGTCTCGGTGTGGGCCCAGCCGAGGTTGGCCGCTGCGGCGGCGAGGTTCTCGGGATTGCGCCCGCAGATGAGTTGCTGCACGGGGTTCAGGGGCAGGTCGAAGAACCGGGGGGCCACGCGCCACCCCTGGGAGTGGGCGGCGCCCATGAAGGCGTAGCCGATCATCGCCACGTTCAGCGGCGGGGACTGGGTGCTCATCGGTGAGATCTCCTCGGGCCGTGCGGTCTCGGACGGTTCGCCTCCACGGTATCGGCACTTTTGACGATAGTCGAGCAAAAGTCCGAGGTGGGCGCTACGGTGAGTGCCGTGCCCACGACGACCGCCACGCTTGCACCCGACGGACGCTCCGCCGTCGGGGCCGGGCAGTTGCTGCAGGTGCTGCGCGACGGGGTACCCCGCACCCGGGCCGACCTGGTGGCCGAGACGGGGCTCGCGCGCTCCACGGTGACGCTGCGCCTGGACGCGCTGCTGCGTACCGGGCTGCTGCGCTCGGAGACGGGTACCTCCACCGGTGGACGGCCACCGATCTTCGTCCGCTTCGATCCCCGGGCCCGCACCGTGCTGGCGATCGACCTCGGGGCGGCCCACCTGGCCGTCGCGGTGACCGACCTCGACGGGACCGTGCTGGCCGAGCATCGGGAGGACCTGGACATCACCCGCGGTCCGGGCCCTGTACTCGACATCGCTACCCGACGCGGCCAGGAGCTGCTGGCAGAGGTTGGCGGCACGAGCCCGCTCGCCGGAGTCGGCATCGGGCTCCCGGGTCCGGTGGAACAGGCCACCGGCCGGCCACGAACTCCGCCGATCATGCCCGGCTGGGACGGTGCGGACATTGTCGGGGTGCTGGGGCAGAACTTCAGGGCGCCGGTACTGGTGGACAATGACGTCGACCTGATGGCGCTCGGTGAGCACATCACCAGCTATCCCACGACGGCGCACCTGATGTTCGTGAAGATCGCCACCGGCGTGGGAGCCGGGATCGTGGCCGATCACCGGCTGGTGCGTGGCGCCGACGGCGCGGCCGGGGACCTGGGGCACGTCGCAGTACCGGGCGGGGCGCCGGTGCAGTGCGCGTGCGGCAACACCGGGTGCCTGGAGGCACTTACCAGCGGGACGGCGATCCTTCGCTCAGTGCGGGCGTTGGGCCACGACGCACGGCGGTTGGAGGAGGTGCAGGCACTGCTCGGCGATCCCGGGGTCGCCGAGGTCGTCCGCCTGGCCGGGCAGAACCTGGGTGCAGTGCTCGCCGGCTGCGTCAACCTCCTCAACCCATCGGTGATCGTGATCGGCGGGCCGCTCGCGCACGAGCCGAGCCCGCTCTTCGAGGGCATCGAGCAGATGGTGCGCGGGCGTTCGCTCCCGCTGGCCACCAGCAAGCTGCAGGTCGTGGCGAGCCGCACCGAGGGCCGGGCCGGGCTGCTGGGCGGGGCGCGCGTGGTGATCGACCGGGTGCTGGATCCTCGGACCGTGGACGCCATGGGATCCGCATAAGGGCCCGCGAGCACTGGGGCTCGCTACCGACCGCCATCTCCGATTGATGACGCATGACACTCCCCCTCGGACACCACGTCCTGCGAAAGCGGCGGCCCGAGCAGGTATAGCCCCACGCCAACCACAAGGCTCGCCCCCAGAAAGGTAGCCATCGCAGCATCTTCCCAAGTACTCAGGGCCACGGGAGAAGCCAGCGCCAGGCCCGCAATCAGAGTCCACACCTTGTTCCGCCCTCTCCACGACACGTAGATCAGGCGTCCGATTGCCATTCCAACTATTCCCGCTCCGGCGATCTCCAGCACTGCCATCGAGCATCTCCATCCGAGACGACGGCCCGCCATGGTGAGGCAGTGAAGCATCGGGAACCGCCGTCCTCACCTGGTACATGTCCACCACTCGGCAAACAATGACAAGCGTCTCGCGACGTGGACGGCTCGTCTCAGGCCGAGCAGGCCGCATCGCCCGCCGCGCAGCGCAACGATCCGGTGAACACGTGCCGGTTGGGTGAAGGCCCCGCCCTGGGTGTCGCGGTCAGTGGGTGGCCTGGCGCACCAGCTGCAGCAGCGCGTGGGCGTAGGCGTCCTCCACGACGGCGGAGGTGAAGGTATGGCGTTCGCCGTCCGGGTCGCGGGTGGTCACCTCGTAGCCCTGCGCGCCACGCGTCAGGGCCTCGAACGTGCCACCGAGCAGGTCTCGGAGCTGATCCTCACGAGGAAGCCAGAGCGCCTCGTCGGCGGCGACGTTGTCGAGCGCCCATTCGGTGGTGCCGTTGAAGTTGAGCACCGTGCCGGTGTCGTAGGTGCGGGGCTCGATCACCATGTGGGAGAGGATGAACACCTCCTCGGACAGCGCCTCGGCCTCGATCCGGAACTGGTCGCCCGGGGCGGGGTCCCAGCGCAGGCCGGCGTCTCGGAGGTCGCGGGCGAGGGTGTCACTGATCATCGTTCCAGTATGGGTGCTCAGCCCGCCCGGTCGGCCACCGCCTCCGGTCCGCCCTCGAGTAGCCGCTCGAACCCGGCCTCGTCGAGGATCGGCAACCCGAGATCCCGCGCCTTGGCCTCCTTCGATCCGGCGCCAGGGCCGACGACCACGTAGTCGGTCTTCTTCGACACCGACCCGGCGGCCTTTCCGCCGGCAGCGATGATGGCCTCCTTCGCGCCGTCCCGGGTGAAGTGCTCCATCGAGCCAGTCACCACGACGGTCAGGCCGGTCAGCGGCCCCTCTTGCCGGGCGGCACCCGGGCCTGGATGGTCGGGGATGGCGAAGCGGACCCCGGCAGCTCGCCACTGGGTCAGGATCTCCCGGTGCCATTTCACGGTGAGCCATTCGGTGACGGCCGCCGCGATGGTGGGCCCGACACCCTCGACCTGCGCGAGCTCGCCTTCACTCGCCGCCTCGATCGCGTCCAAGGATCCGAACCAGTCCGCGAGTGCCCGCGCCGCGACCGGGCCGACGTGGCGGATGTTGAGACTGACGAGCTGGCGCCACAGGTCCTTGGTCTTGGCCTTCTGCAGTTCGGCGACGAGCGTCTCGGCCTGGCTGGAAGGCACGACCTGCTCGACCTGTCGGATACCTGCCTTGCGGCGCTCGGCGGCGGTCAACCCGGCGGCCTCCGGCGGATAGTCGCGCACCGTCTTCTGGAACGGTCGCCGGACGGAAGGTTCGCCGTCATCGTCGGCCTTCGGCTCGCCGGTCTCAGCGTCACGGACCACTACTTCGATCGGGACGAGTTCGTCGATGGTGAGGTCGAACAGTCGCGCCTCGGTCACCAGCGGAGGAGTCCGGGGCACGCGAGGCTGGGTCAGCGCCGCCGCCGTCACCTCCCCGAGAGCTTCGATGTCCAGCCCGCCCCGGGAGCCGATGTGCTCGACCCGGCCGCGAACCTGCGCCGGGCAGGACTCCGCGTTCGGGCACCGCAGATCGATATCCCCTTCCTTCATCGGTCGCAACTCAGTGCCGCACTCGGGGCACTCGGCCGGCATCACGAACTCCGTCTCGCTGCCGTCCCGCAGCTCGACGACCGGGCCGAGGATCTCCGGGATCACGTCCCCGGCCTTGCGCAGCACCACGGTGTCCCCGATGAGCACGCCCTTGGCTCGCACGACGTCCTGGTTGTGCAACGTTGCCTGCCGGACCACGCTGCCGGCCACCAGCACCGGTTCCATCACGCCGTACGGTGTGGCACGACCGGTGCGCCCGACCCCGACGGCGATGTCGAGGAGCTTGGTGTGTACCTCCTCCGGCGGGTACTTGTAGGCGATCGCCCACCGCGGGGCGCGACTCGTGGCACCGAGCTCGTCGTGCAGGGCGAGCTCGTCCACCTTCACCACCACGCCGTCGATCTCGTGCTCGACATCGTGCCGGTGCTCGCCGTGATACTCGACGAACGCGGCGACCTCCTCGATGGTGGTGCACACCTTCGAGTACGGGCTCACCGGGAGTCCCCAGCCGGCGAGGAGATCGTAGATCTCACTCTGCGCGGCCACTGGTGGGCGCGGCCAGGCACCGATCCCGTGCACGTACAACCGCAGCGCCGCCACGCGCGCGTCACCGGCCTCCCGTTCCAGGCCGGCCTTCTTCTCCAGCTGCTGGCGCAGCCCGCCGCTGGCTGCATTGCGTGGGTTCGCGAACGCCGGGAACCGTCGCGCTGCCGCAGCCGCCTCACGCTGCTCATCGAACGTGCCCCGAGTCCCCTCCGAAGCACTCTTTGCCCGCGACTCCCACCGCTCGCGAGCGGCGGCCACGGCTCGCTCCTGGAGTCGTGCCTGCAGGTCGTTCAACTCAGCGAACGACTGCGTCGGGATGAACACCTCCCCGCGCACCTCCACCAGATCGGGATGATCGGTGCCCTCGAGTCGCTCAGGGATACCCGCCACCCGCAGTGCGTTGATGGTCACGTCCTCCCCGGTGCGCCCATCCCCACGGGTGGCGGCACTGGTCAGGCGCCCGCGCTCATACCGCAACGAGATGGCCAGCCCATCGATCTTCAACTCGCACAACCACGCCGGTGCCCGGCCCGCTGCGGCCACAGTCTTCGCCGCCCACTCGGTCAGTTCCTCTACCGAGAACACGTTGTCCAGGCTCAGCATCGGCTCGGCGTGCTCGACTGGGTCGAACAACGCCGACCGGGCCGCTCCCACCACCTGCGTGGGCGAGTCCGGAGTGCGCAGCTGAGGGTGCTGCTGCTCGAGTTCCTCCAGTGCGCGGAACAGCTCGTCGAAGGCTGCGTCCGACATCAGCTGGGCATCACTGTCGTAGTAGGCCTCCCGGGCACGGCGCACCTGAGCGGCGAGCTCGTCCCAGCGGGACCGGACGTCAGGGTCGACGGTGGCGTCGTCGGTGGAGATCGATGCGTCGTTCACACGCCCATTGTCGCCTGAGGCACTGACATCGGCTCCCGGATCGTCCGATGCACGCGCATGTGGTGAGATGAGCACAGTACGCCCACCCACGGCCTACGGAACGGAACGTCATCTCCATGAGCGCACCTCCGCCGTCGGGGGCTAACTCCTACGGGTGGCAAACACAAGACCCGTACGGACAGTCTCCCGACCCAAAGACCGGAAGCACCACGCCGCATCGCGCCAACCCCAACGTTGGCGGGGTGGTCCTCCTGCTCGTGCTCAGCTCGATCGGGTACCTCGTCTGGCACGTGATCCAGTGGGCTGAGCCGTTCGTGGAAGCGATGGACGCCTGCGCCCGCTCCGGTCAGGCCGAGCTGGTCTGCCTCACCGGGACCGACGCGCGACGCTGGTTCTACCTGCCACTTGCCGCCGTGGTCGCAGCCTGGTCGCTCGCCGCCGGTGCGCGAGTGGAAGGCAAGCAGGGCCGCACCCGGGGCTTCCTGTACGCGATTGCCGGCTTCGCGATCCTGGGTCTGAGCGCCTGGCAGAGTGCCTCGTGAGTGATCCGTTCGGAGGCCGGTACCACGATCAGGGCATCGGCGGCATGGATCGACGCTACGTCTCCGGCGGACTCGTGGCGATCGGGCACCTGCTCGGCTGGTCCGCGGTGCTGGTCCCGTTGCTGCTCTGCGGCCTGGTGGCTGCGGCGTTTGTCAGTGTCAACTACGGCTGGGTCATGCCGGACGAGGCGCCATCGCTGCCCATCAGCGTGCTGGTGTGCGCCGCGATGTTCCTTGGCGGTGCGATCACGGCGGCGATCGGGCGGTCCCGGGTGCGCAAGCTGCGACCCTGGGTCGGAATCGTCTGGTATCTCGTGGGGGCTGGAATGCTGGTCGGTGGTTCGGCCTGGCTGATCGGGGCCCACGCCATCCCCGTGTGATGTGATGGGAGGCGTGACGAGCCGAAGACCCACCGACGATTCCCGGCCCGACTCTCCTCAACGCGTGGGGCTGCTGTTCACGGTGGTGCTCGCCGGACTGGCGATGATCGGCCCGTTCACGATCGACACGGTCTTCCCGGCGTTCGAGCAGATGGGCGGCCAGTTCCGCGCCGATACCGCCGCCATGCAGCAAGTGACGAGCTTGTACCTGCTGTCGTTCGCCGTCATGAGCATCTTCCACGGTCCGATCTCGGACGCGATGGGCCGCAAGCCGGTGATGATCATAGGGCTGCTCGGGTTCACGGCCGCCACGATCCTGTGCGCCCTGGCGCCGACACTGCCGGTGATGCTGGTGGGGCGATTGCTGCAGGGAGGATTCGCCGGGGCCGCCACGATCGTCAGCCGGGTGGTGATCCGGGACCTGTTCTCCGGGTCGGCGGCACAGCGGTTGATGTCGAACGTGATGATGATCTTCTCCGTCGCACCGGCGATCGCGCCTGTCGTGGGCGGGTGGCTGCTGAGCGTCGGGCCGTGGCAGTCGATCTTCTGGGCCATCGCGTGCTACGGGGTGGTCATGGCCGTCACCGTGGGCGTGGTGCTTCCCGAAACCCTCCCGACGGCGGAGCGTCGCCCCCTCAATGCGGCCTCCGTGGTGCGTGCGGTCATCCGGGTGGGCTCCCGGGGTGCCGTGGTGCGGCTGGCGCTGCTGACCGCCTGCACGTTCGGTGCCCAGTTCACCTACATCGCGGCCGCACCGATCATCGTGGTGGACCTGCTGGGCCTGGGTGAGCGCGACTTCTGGGTGCTGTTCGTGCCGCTGATCGGCGGGATCATGGCGGGTGCGTTCATCTCCGGGCGGACTGCGGACCGGGTGCCGCGCCGGCGGCTGATCGACGTGGCCATGGCATTCGC
This sequence comes from Ruania rhizosphaerae, assembly GCF_009805705.1. Taxonomy (GTDB): domain Bacteria; phylum Actinomycetota; class Actinomycetes; order Actinomycetales; family Beutenbergiaceae; genus Ruania; species Ruania rhizosphaerae. The sequence goes on along the minus strand of NZ_VSMB01000021.1, from coordinate 1,324 downwards.
GCTGGTAGCGATCGCTGTGAACGTGCTCATCGTGGCGTGGCAACCGTCACTGCCGTGGGTGATGCTCGCTCCCCCGCTTGCCGCGACTGCCGTGGGCACGATGTTCCCGGTGCTGAACCTGGAGATCCTCGACCAGGCCCCCGATGATCGCGGGGCCGCTGCCTCGCTCGGTGCGTTCGGGACGTTGTTCGGCAATGCCGTACTTGCCGGGGTCATCATTCCGGTGGTCTCGGGTTCGTTGTTGCACCTGGCGCTCACGAGCCTCGCTTATGCCGTGCTGGCGATGCTGTTGTGGCGGTGGCATCGGTCGCGGCCATCTGACCCCGCCGCTACGCCCGTCCCGCACGAGCGAAACTGAGACTCTCCTCGATCACGGAGATCACCGCCTCCAACTCGGCCGTATTCCGCGGGCCGTAGACCATGAACTCGGTGTCGTAGTCAGCGTACTGGTGCGGCTCGGCCCAGCCCAGACGTGCGAGTTCCGCGCCGCGGTCGGCCGGCAGCACGAGATGGATGCTGGTGCAGATGTGCCGGCTCCAGGCGCCTGCCCGGCGCAAGAGAGGTTTCCGGAGAGCGCTCATCAGACATGTCGCGGATGAAGACGGCGCGGGACGATGGCGGTGAGACCTGACTGATGCCTTCCACCACACCGTCGAGCTGGAAGACTCTGGCGACGAGCTCGCCCCACAGGGCTGCTGGCGCACGCTGATCCAGTTGCCGGTGCGGCCCTCGGTTGGACGTCGTCGGACGCGCTCCAGGCCTCGGCTCGTTCAGCATCCCTGAACCGTAGCGACTCTCGAATCTCAGAGCGCGTTAGGACGACTGACCCATCGCGTCCACGCACATCGGCTGGCTCCTAGTTGTCGAACTGGGCACCGCTGCGGACATCAATCCGTGGGTGACCACCACTTGCGTGTCCCGCTCGGCGGTTCGGCCCGCCCACGGACTCACAGGTTCTATGTCGGTGGTGGGTGGGAGGGTGAAGTCATGGCCTCGACAGCAGTTCACCACTCGTTCTCGGTTCCGGCCGGGAACGGGGTGGTGACAGGGGTGCGCGTGAACCGGATACTGGCGTGGGTGTGGCCCCTGACCTGGGCTAACGGGGCGATGTCGGTGGTCGGTGGGAGGGTGTTTTCATGACCTCGACAGCAGCTCGCGACTCGTTCTCGGTTCCGGCCGGGCGGGGGTTGTTGGCTGCGGTGCGGGCCAATGGGGTGGCAGCTCGGGCGGTGGAGGTCGAACGGGCCGAACTGGTGGTGGCGTGGGTGCGTCAGGCCGCGATCGACCCCGATGACCCGGCGGCCGGGAACGGCGTGTTCGACCC
>NZ_VSMB01000020.1 GCF_009805705.1 Ruania rhizosphaerae | reverse complement strand
GGGTCGAACACGCCGTTCCCGGCCGCCGGGTCATCGGGGTCGATCGCGGCCTGACACACCCACGCCACCACCAGCTCAGCCCGTTCGACCTCCACCGCCCGAGCGGCCACCCCATTGGCCCGCACAGCAGCCAACAACCCCCGCCCGGCCGGAACCGAGAACGAGTCGCGAGCAGCTGTCGAGGTCATGAAAACACCCTCCCACCCACCACCGACATCGCCCCGTTCGCCCAGGTCAGGGGCCACACCCACGCCAGTATCCGGTTCGCCCGCACAGCACCCAACAGCCCCGTCCCGGCCGGAACCGAGAACCGAACACCCGCACCTGTCGACGCCATGAACCGAGCCTCCCACCCACCACCGACATTGAACCTGTGAGCGGGTCCGTGGCAGGCCGAACCACCGACCGGAACACCTGGTGATCCCTCACGCACCGGGTGGTCACCCACGCGCTCGGCATCCGAGCGAGCGGCGCCCTGGTTCGGAAGCGTGGAGCAACTGTTCAGGAGCGTGGAGCAGCCGATGAGTGCGGGCTCCTGACTCTTCAGCCGTGGGCAGGCCGATCTCGCCAATTCAACGCGGAACTGCCGATCCGCAACACAAGCCTGTCGACAGCAGCCACGCCCGACACTCAGCTACACCCACACTCCGCCACCGAGGAGATCCACTCGTCCACGGCAATCCGCGCCAAGTAAGCAGAGCCGCGATCGAAATCGTTGGCCAGCACGGTGAAGGCGAGCAGACGCCCGTCCTCCGTGGTGACCATCCCAGTAAGCGCCACGACCTGCGGCAGGGTTCCCGTCTTGGCTCGCACCACGCCCGTCGCCGCAGTGTCGGTCAGCCTGCTGTTCAGAGTTCCCTCGAGTCCGGCCACGGGCACGGCCGCGAGCAACGATGTCAACTCCGGATGGGATCCATCGGCGGCCAATCGCACGGCATCGGTGAGCAGCCGCGGCGTCACGACACTCTCGGAACTCAACCCGGAGGTGTCCGACAGCGAGTTTCCCGATGTGTCCAGCCCGAGATCTGCCAGCACTGCGAGCACGGCCTCCCCCGCGCCGGCGAAACTCGACTCATGCCCGGTCGCCACCGCCGTCATGCGCCCCAGCGCCTCGGAGAGCACGTTCTCGGACTGCTGCAACGTGAACGCCACCAGGTCGCGCAACGGCGCGGACTCCACGGCACCGAGTTCACTCGCCCCGTCCGGTGCGGCCGCCCGCTGCACATCCCCGCGCACACTGATGCCCTCGCCCGCGAGAGCATCAGCGAAGGCCTCCGCCGCGTCCAACGCCGCATCCGAGGACCGCACCGATGTGCCGTCCCGCCGTCCGATGTCCACGGCGATCGGCGCCATCGGCATCGCCCAGCCACCCGAGAGATCCACCGGACCCCACCGCGGCGCCAGTTCCGGCCCGGTGAACAGCGTGTCGTCCAAGGTCACCTGCACCTCGGTGCGCCCCTGGGCGGCGAGCTCGGTGGCCACCTCCGCCGCCAGGTCCCCCAGGCCCGCATGCCCGACGACGGAGCTCGGGTCTCCCTCCTCCGCCGCCAGGGTGAGATCTCCCCCGGCGACCAGGGTGACGACGTCGCCACCGTCGCCGTTCCCGCCGTCGACCACCGAGGTGACGAACCGGTGCTGGTCGCCGTAGCTGGCCAGCACTGCCAGTCCGGTCAGGAGCTTCAGACTCGAGGCCGGCACGTACGACTCAGCGGCACGCGCGCCGTAGAGATCCTCACCCGTGAGGACGTCGGTGACCAGCACGCCCGGCGCCGGTCCAACCGCACCGCTGGAGACCAGCGATGAAGCGAGCGCAGCGAGTTCCTCAGTGCTGGGCACGGGCGCCTCCCCCGACATGGAGGGGACACGGTCCGGCGCCGCTGTCAGTTCTGCCACGGCAACCTCGGGGAAGGGCTCAGCGTCGGGCCATGGGGGCGTCCGGGTCAGCACGCCGGGAACCACGTCGTTGGCGTCCAGGGTCGCGTAGCCCCCCAGCAGGAGGACGAGCAGTGCAGCGAGCACGGTCATCCGGCGGCGCCGGTAGAGGCGGCGGCGCGCCGCTGCCCGAGCGGCCTCGCGCGCACCCGGGGACGCCGCCCGGGACGAGGGGCGGCGGCGTGGCGCGGGCGGGCGACCGGACGCCGTCGTGCGAACTGGTCGCGGCGAGCCCTGCTGGGACACTGTCCCTCCCTCCGGCGACGTCGATCTTCCCTCGTGACAAGCGTGGTTCTCACCCCGCGTCGTGTCCACGAAGGGCGCCAGCGTAGGCCACACTAGAGGTAGCACACCCAGCGAGCGGAAGAGACAGGCCGTGGAATTCGACGTCACCATCGAGATCCCCAAGGGGCAGCGGAACAAGTACGAGGTGGACCACGAGACCGGGCGCATCCGGCTCGACCGGATGCTCTTCACCTCCACCCGCTATCCGGACGACTATGGCTACATCGACGGCACGCTCGGCGAAGACGGCGACCCGCTGGACGCCTTGGTGCTACTGGAGGAGCCGACCTTTCCGGGCTGCCTGATCCGGTGCCGCGCACTGGGCATGTTCCGCATGCGCGACGAAGCGGGCGGTGACGACAAGGTGCTGTGCGTGCCCGTCGGGGACCAGCGCGCGAGCTGGCGCAGCGACATCGACGACGTCTCCGAGTTCCACCGGCTGGAGATCCAGCACTTCTTCGAGGTCTACAAGGACCTCGAGCCCGGCAAGTCCGTCGAGGGGGCCCACTGGGTCGGCCGTGAGGCCGCAGAAGAGGAGATCCGTAACTCCTTCACCCGCGCCGAGGAGACCGGGTACACCCACCCGCAGCCGCACATCGGACACTGACGCGACTCAGGGCCGCCCGGCCATCGGGAGCACATTCGCCCACCACATCGAGGTGTATTGCACGCCGGTGGAGGGGTTGCCGGCGTGCACCCGCATCCCGTTGCCAGCGTAGATGGCCACGTGGTAGACGCCGCTGGCCTGGTTGTTGCTGGAATAGAAGATCAGGTCGCCCGGGCGGATCTGGTCGATCGGCACATTCGCGGTCGCCCGGTACTGAGCCTGAGACGTACGCGGCAGTGTGATCCCAACGGACCGATAGGCCGCCTGCGTCAGGGAGGAGCAGTCCCAGGCATCAGGCCCGTTCGCGCCAAGCAGGTACCGGTCGCCGACCTGCGTCATCGCCCAGTTCACCGCACCCTGGCCGGCGCTGGCGGGCGTGGATGGTGGATCGGGCTGAGGCTCCGGTTCTGGCTCCGGCTCGGGCTCGGGCTCCGGCTCGGGCTGCGGTTCGGGACTGGGTTCCGGTTCCGGGCTGGGTTCCGGCTCGGGCTCTGGCTGCGGTTCGGGACTGGGTCGAGGGTCCGGACTGGGAGCAGGATCCGGCGAAGCGCTCTGATCGGACTCAGACCGACCTGAGTCAGACTGGCCCGAACCGGACTCGTCCTGATCGTCCTCACGCTCTGTGGCGGGTGCGCCGATCGCTGCGGCCGCTGCGGCGTTCTCCCGTTCACGGCGCTCGGCGTCGAGCGCATCTTGGCGCTCCGCCTCGAGTTCGGACGTGGTGTTGCGCAGCGCCGCAAGCTCGGCGATGAGCGAGTCTCGCTCCGCCTCGTTGTCGGCCACGACGTTCTCAGCCGTCAGTGCTGCCGCGTCGGCCTCCCGGGATGCCTCCTCGAGGTCGGCTGCTGCCGCTTCGGCATCGGCGAGCGCCTGATCCGCTCGAGCCTGCATGACATCGGCGACCCGCTCGGCGGCATCGAGCCGCTGATAGGCGTCGTCCGCGTCCCCACCGAGCATCCGGAAGGTCGTGGCGCTCTCGATCGCATCGTCGAGTCCGTCGGCAGAGAGGAAGATGCCGATCTGCTGCAGCTCTCCACCGTTGCGATAGGCGGCGTTCGCGATCCGGGCGACATCCCGGCTGGCCGCGGCTACGTCGTCATCGGCCTGGGCCGCTGCATCGGCTGCGGCATCAGCGTCCGCGCGAGCCTGGTCGCGCTCGACGGCGGCCTGGTTGTACTTCTCAGCCGCGATCGCCGCCGCCATCTGCGACTCGTCGCGGGCCGCGGCGTTCTCGGCCAGGCGCACTTCCAGCGCCGCGATCTGGGCGGCCGTGTCGTCGGCAGCATCCTGCACATCCTCGATGTCCTCGACGCTCGGCACATCGGCCGAGGCAGGGGAGGCCAACAGGCCGAGGGAGAGCGCGACAGCACCCAGCGCGGCGGCGGCTGGTCGCCAGGCCTTCTGTACTCGCACCAACGTCTCCTCGATCAGGGATAGTCACCAGCCACGAAACGCCGACGAACCGACACCCACTCGGCGTGTCGTGTTGACGCTGCTGCCGTGACCGCTCCCCAAGGTAGTCGATGTAGCACCGAATGTGAACACCAGGCGCAATAGTCACAGTAGTCACATCTGCCACAGTCATCGATCATCACGCCCTGTGCTCACACCGGAAGAATCCGCGATGTGAGACGTTGCCGTCAGCCAGATGAGATCACTGCCGCCGGACCGTACTGTGACGACATGGACCGCCGAGCGCCGCGCTGACGCGCACGCTCAGCCCGATCACGCTGGGTTCGAGGGCTTGGAGATGTCGAGCCCGCTCATCCCGGCCCCCGATGAAGGAGACCCGCGATGACCGCCAACTGGCACTTCGAGACCCGTCAGATCCACGCTGGGCAGACAGCCGACTCCGATCACGGGGCACGCGCCGTCCCGATCTACCAGTCCACCTCGTTCGTGTTCGAGAACACCGATCAGGCGGCTAACCGGTTCGCCCTGGCCGAGCTCGGCCCGATCTACACCCGGCTCAACAACCCGACCACGGCCGTGGTCGAGGACCGGATCGCCTCCCTCGAAGGTGGCGTCGGCGCCCTGCTGGTCGCCTCCGGCCAGGCAGCCGAGACGCTCGCCATCCTCAACGTGGCCGAGGCCGGCGACCACGTCGTCGCCAGTTCGTCCCTGTACGGCGGCACCTACAACCTGCTCCACTACACGCTGCCGAAGCTGGGAATCACAGTGAGCTTCGTCAACGATCCGGACAACCCGGACGCGTGGCGCGCTGCTGCGCAGGAGAACACCAAGGTGTTCTTCGGCGAGACCATCCCCAACCCCAAGGGTGACGTGCTCGACATCGCCGCCGTGGCCGCCGTCGCGCACGAGGTCGGTGTGCCCCTCATCGTCGACAACACCGTGGCGACCCCCTACCTGGTGCGCCCGTTCGAGCACGGAGCGGACGTCGTCGTGCACTCGGCCACGAAGTACCTCGGCGGTCACGGCACTTCGATCGGCGGCGTCATCGTGGACGCCGGATCGTTCAACTACGCCGACAACCCGGAGAAGTTCCCCAACTACAACACCCCGGACCCGAGCTACCACGGCCTCGTCTACGCCCGCGATCTGGGCGAGGGTGGCGCATTCGGGGTCAACATGTCCTTCATTCTGAAGGCGCGCGTGCAGTTGCTGCGCGACCTCGGACCGGCGATCTCACCGTTCAACGCCTTCCTGTTGCTCCAGGGCATCGAGACGCTCTCGCTGCGGATGGACCGGCACGTGGGCAGCGCCCAGAAGGTGGCCGAGTTCCTCGAGGCGCGCGCCGACGTGCTGTCGGTGAACTACGCCGGACTCGCGTCCAGCCCGTACTACGCCCTCGCCCAGAAGTACGCACCGAAGGGCCCCGGTGCGGTGCTCGCCTTCGAGATCGAGGGTGGCCTCGAGGCGGGAAAGGCGTTCGTGGATGCACTCGAACTGCACTCGCTGGTGGCCAATATCGGTGACGTGCGCTCGCTGGTGATCCACCCGGCCTCCACCACACACAGCCAGTTGACGGCGGACGAACAGTCCGCGAGCGCCGTCACCCCCGGTCTGGTGCGCTTGTCGGTGGGACTGGAGCACCTCGACGACATCCTGGCCGACCTCGAGCGCGGGTTCGAGGCGGCTGCCGCGGTGCGTTCCGGTGCCGCGGCGACTGCGAGCGCCTGAGCCACTGCGCGCGTGTGAACCGCAGAGCAATTACCGTGGACCCCGTGACCATCGAGAAGGGCGAGCAGAGCGCCCGGGAGCAGAACGCACCCGAGCGCGCTGTGCCCGGCGCGCCCGCTCGGCGCTCCCCCGGGCGTCGTCGCGCCCCGCAGACGCCCATCCCCGCGTCCGGGGCATGGCGTGATGGCGATCCGGCCGGGGAACGTCAGTTCGCCGATCTGGGTCCACTGCACCTGGAAGCCGGTGGGCGCCTGCCGCACGTGCGTCTCGCGTACCAGACCTGGGGCGAGCTGAACGCCGCCGGGGACAACGCGATCCTGGTGCTGCACGCACTCACCGGAGATGCGCACGTCACCGGTGAGACGGGTCCGGGGCACCGCTCTCCGGGCTGGTGGTCGTCCACGGTGGGCCCCGGGAAGACGATCGACACCGATCGCTTCTTCGTGGTGGCACCCAATGTGCTCGGCGGGTGCCAGGGCAGCACCGGCCCGGCCTCCGACGCCCCGAACGGCACCCCGTGGGGCAGCAGGTTCCCGTACGTGACGGTGCGGGACCAGGTCGCGGCCGAGGTCGAGTTGGCCGACCGGCTCGGAATCGGCCGATGGAAGCTGGTGATCGGCGCCTCGATGGGTGGCCACCGGGTGCTCGAATGGGGCCTGATCGCGCCCGAGCGGGTGGCGGCGCTGGCGGCGATCGCCACCTGTGCGCAGACCTCGGCCGACCAGATCGCCTGGGCTCACGCCCAGATCGGTGCGATCCGGGCTGATCCGCGCTACCGCGGCGGGGACTACTACGACGCCGCCGACGGGGACGGACCGCACACGGGCCTGGGCATCGCGCGGCAGATCGCGCACACCACCTACCGCAGTGCGGAGGAGTTGGACGAACGCTTCGGCCGGCTGCCACAGGGCGGGGAGAACCCGCTGGGTGGTGGCGGACGGTTCGCGGTCCAGTCCTACCTCGACCACCACGCGGACAAGCTGGCGCGTCGATTCGATGCGAACAGCTACGTGGTGCTGACCGAGTCGATGCTCACCCACGACATCGGACGTGACCGTGGCGGCGTGGAAGCAGCCCTGGCCACGCTCGACATGCCCACGCTCGCGCTGGCGGTGCGTTCGGACCGGCTGTTCCCGCCCTCGCAGTCAGAACGGATCGCCCGCGGAGCGCCCCGCGGGTTCTACCGCGAACTGGACTCCCCCTTCGGCCACGACGGCTTCCTCATCGAGGACGACCAGCTCACACCGATCCTGTCCGAGCTGCTCACCGCTCGGTGAACTGCACCCCGAGCTGGTCGGCCGCTTCCTGCAACACCGCCTGCACGGCGAGCGTGTCCGCGAGCGGCATCACCTCGCTCTCGGTCCTCCCCTCGGCGAGACAACGTCCCACCTCGATGAACTCCTCGGCGTAGCCGGCTCCCGACGGCGGCAGCTGCTCGTGCAACGGATCCTCACCCTGGCGGTGCAGCACCAGCGAGACGGGGTGGTGGAACCGGGGCGGGATGTCGATCCAGCCGTGGGTGCCGTAGATGCGAGCCTGCCCCGGCAGCGGGAGGTGGAAGGACGTCTGCAGCGTGGCGCTGCGACCGTCGTCGTAGCCGAGCAGGATTCCTGCCTCGCCGTCCACCCCGGTCTGCAGCACCGACCCGGTCGCGACCACGCGGTCCGGGGTGCCCATGATGTGCTGGGCGAAGGAGACGACGTACACGCCCAGGTCCAGCAGGGTGCCACCGCCGAGCTCGAGTGCGAACATCCGGTCGTCAGGGTCGAACTCCCGCCGCACCCCGAGGTCGGCCTGGACGGCACGGACCTCGCCGATCACGCCGTCGGCGATCAGGCTCTTCGCGGCCCGGACCGCGGGTTGGAAGCGGGTCCACATCGCCTCCATCGCGAACACCTGGTGATGGCGGGCTGACTCGACAACCCGGCGGGCGCCGTCGAGGGTGGCGGTGAAGGACTTCTCCACCAGCACCGCCTTCCCGGCCTCGATGGCAGCGATGGCCTGGCTCGCATGGTCAGTGTGCGGGGTGGCGATGTAGACGGCATCCACCTCGGGATCGGAAAGCAGCGCGTCATAGCCGGTGTGTGCACGCACCTCGTGGCCCGAGCGCTGCGCATGCGTGGCCGCGAACGCCTCGGCCCGCTCGGCCGAGCGCGAGCCCACCGCCACCAGGGCACCTGCCCGCACGTGCTCGAAGTCGGCCGCCACCTTCTCGGCGATCCGGCCCGGGCCGAGGAATCCCCATCGCGTCTGTGCATCCATGTCTGAGACGCTATCGCCCATGGTGACGTTGACGCGATACTGCGACGAGCTGCGCGACCAGTGGGATCTCCTGCGCGAGCGCCTGGACGACCTCGGCAGTGACGTGCTCGCCACCCCGAGTTCCCTGCCCGGCTGGACCGTCGGGGACCTGATCGCACACCTGGGCCGTGCGCTGGACGCCATCACCGCCTGCGAACCGGACCCGTCCGCGGAGCCGATGGGCGTGGCCGACTACCTCTCCTCCTATGCCGCCGATGCCGATCGGATCGACCGCGTCACCCGGGAGATGGCCCAGCAGATCGCCGACGATCCGCTCGGCGGGCTCGACGCGGTGGCCGAGCGGGCCTTCGCCCATCTCGGCACGCTCGCCCAGCAGGGCGATGTGGTGGTCCGGGGGCGCCGCGGAGCCATCAGACTCTCCGACTTCGTCCTCACCCGGCTGATCGAACTGGTGGTGCACGGATACGACCTGGCACCGGCACTGGCCGCCCCGGCACCGGTGGATGCCGGGGCACGCCAGCTGGTGGCGCAGGCGTTCGCGCAGGTGGTCGCCGATCGCACCGGCGTCACGGTGCTGGTGGACGACGCCGCCGTGTGGATCCGGGTGGCCGCCGGGCGGGGCACCTGGGACGAGGTGACCACAAGTCAGGCCCTGCGCCCCGAGTTCCTCAGCGACGGCCTGACCGACCTGCGCGACCTCCTACCGATACTCTGAGCGGACGGTCGAGAACAGTTCCCGGTCGTGACCGACCGTGCGGACCTCGCCGACCATGTCGAGCGCGAGGACGGCGCGGACGTCCCCTGCCGAACGCGCCAGCCGCAGTTCCATCCGCCCCGGCTCGACGATCCGCTGCAGGTTGCGACCGGTGAACGCAGTGACGTCGGCGGGCACCTCGAAGGTCACGGTCGCACACTGCCCCGGGTCGAGGTCGAGCCGGGCGAACCCGACCAGGCGCACCACGGGCCGAGTGACCTGGGCCACCGGGTCGTGCAGGTAGAGCTGCACCACCTCGGTGCCGGCTCGGTGGCCGGTGTTGCGCACCTGCATCGTGACCGTCGCGGTGCCTGCGACGTCCCACACCGGGTCCGCCACCTGCACCTGCGTCCACTCGAAGGTGGTGTAGGTCAGGCCGTGCCCGAACCAGTACGCGGGTGTGGTGTCGATGGTGGTGACCGAGCTGGGGCGTCCCAGTGGCGGAGCCAGGTAGGTGCCGGGCCCACTGCCGGGCTCGGCTGGGATGCTCAGCGGCAGGCGCCCCGAGGGGGACGTCTCGCCGGTGAGGATCTCCGCGAGCGCTTGCCCGCCGCGCTGCCCGGGGAAGAACCCCCAGACGACGGCACTCGCCCGCTCGGCCAGCTCGCCCAGGGCATAGGGCCGGCCACTGAGCACCACCACGACGACGGGGGTTCCGGTGGCGAGTAGCGCCTCCAGCAGCTCCTGCTGCTTTCCCGGAAGGCGCAGGTCGGCCGCGTCGCACCCCTCACCGGAAGTTCCACGACCGAAGAGCCCGGACCGGTCGCCGACGACGGCGACACACACGTCGGCGTCCCGGGCGGAAGCGACGGCTGCCTCGATCCCGCTGACGTCCGGATCGGTGACGTCGACGCCGCGGGCGTGCTCGACCTGGGCACGGGTCCGCAACTCGGCCAGCACGGTGGGGATGTCGATACCCATCCCGTGCTCAGGGTGGCGGACGCCGACATGGGCCGGGAAGGAGTAGCAGCCGAGCATGGCGTAGGGGTCGTCGGCCAGGGGCCCCACGACGGCCAGCCGGCGCTTCGGTGGTAAGGGGAGGACGCCGTCGTTGGCAACGAGCACCAGGGCCTCGCGGGCCAGGCGGAGCGCGAGTTGCCGGCCCTCGGCGTCGTCGAGGACCACCGGGCCGGCGGGTTCGGGTTCGTAACCCACGTCGAGCAGGCCGAGTTCGACCTTCTGTGCGAGCACCCGGCGCAAGGCACGATCGACCAGGGTCTCGGAGATCTCCCCGGAGCGGACCGCCGCCACCAACTCCGGATAGGCATCGGCGGAGGGTAGCTCGACATCGACACCCGCCTCGAGCGCCAGCACGGCGGCAGCGGCGGCATCACCGGCCACGCCGTGCAGAGTCTGCAGGAACCGCACGCCGAAGTAGTCGGCCACCACGGTGCCGTCGAATCCCCACTCCCCGCGCAGCAGATCGGTCAGGAGACGCGGATCCGCGGCGGTGGGGACGCCGTCGATCTCGGTGTAGGAGTGCATCACCGAGCGGGCGCCGGCGCGCAGCGCCGCCTCGAACGGGGGCAGGATCACGTCGGCCAGTTCCCGCGGACCCATCGACACGGGTGCGAGGTTGCGGCCGGCGCGGGAGGCGGAGTAGCCCGGGAAGTGTTTGAGAGTGGCGATGACGCCAGCCGACTCCAGTCCGCGGACGTACGCAGCACCGACGGCGCTGACGAGGTAGGGGTCCTCGGAGATGGTCTCCTCGACGCGACCCCATCGGTAGTCGCGGGTGACGTCGACCACCGGGGCGAGCCCCTGGTGCACCCCGGCCGCCCGCATGGTGGCACCGATCCGGGCCGCCATCTGCGTGACCAGCTCGGGATCGAAGGTCGCCCCCCAGCTCGGTGGTACCGGGTACGCGGTGGCCTTCCAGGCGGCGAACCCAGCCAGGCACTCCTCGTGCACGAGTGCCGGGATGCCCTGGCGTTGGGCAGCCATGATCTCCCGCTGCGAGGCGGCCAGGCCGCGTGCACCGGCGTCGGGATCGACCGGGGTGGTGCCGAAGGGCCGCGTGAGCTGGCCGAGGCCGTGCTGGATCGCCCGCTCCCAGGAGACCGGCTCGGTGGCCATCTCTGACTGCTGCGGAGCGACGTCACCGGTCTCCGGATTGGCCCCGACCCACAGGCCGACGAGTTGGGCCACCTTCTCCTCGAGCGTGAGCGCCTCGAGCAGTGCCTGGACACGCTCAGTGATCGGGAGGGCGGTGTCTTGCCAGTGGGCGTCGGGGGCGGCGTGCTGCGCCATCGGACTCCTTCGATGTGTGTCGGACGATGCTGATGGTCGGTCAGTGGGGTCAAGAAGTCATGCAGGTGATCTCCCCACTACTTGCCGAAGCCGGCGGTCAAACCACTGACCAGCTGCCGGCGTCCGATCACGTAGGCGGCCAGGATCGGGAGGACCGAGAGTGTGACGGCCGCAAGCACGGCGGGGACGTTCGTCGAGAACTCCCCCTGATACGACCACAGGGACAGTGGCAGCACCCGCACCCCGGAACTTTGCGTGAGAACCAGCGGGAACAGGAACCCGTTCCACACCTGAAGTGCCTGATAGATGCCCACAGTCATCAGCGCTGGACGGGAGAGCGGCAGCACCAACGTGGGCAGGATCCGCCACTCCCCCGCGCCGTCGACACGCATCGACTCGAACAGCTCACCGGGAATGTCACGGACGAAGTTGCTGATGATCAGTACGCTGATCGGCACGCCGAAGGCGATGCTGGGCAGGATCAGCGCCCACAACGTGTCATAGAGCCCGATCTGCACGATCAGGTAGTAGACGGGGATGATCGTTGCCTGGAGCGGAATCGCGATGCCGAGCAGGATCAGCTCCAGGGTCCGCTTCGCCAGGCGAGTGGCCGACCGGACCACGTAGTAGGAGGCCATCAAGGAGACCGCGAGGATGACGGCAACGGCGCCCACAGTGACCAGCACACTATTGGTCAGGTATCGGACGAACTCGTTCTCGAGCACGATCTGATAGGCGTCGAGGGTGGGGTTGCCAGGCAGCGAGAGAGGATTCTCGTCGTAGTAGTCCTGCTGCGGGCGCAGGCTGGTCACAACGATGTAGTAGATCGGTACGATCACGACGAGTAGCCAGAGCCATCCGGCGAGGCCGCCCAGGACGTTCGGACGCTTCTGCTCTTTCACAGGCCCTCCTGCTGACTTTCCATCTTGCTGGCACCGGAAAGCCGGTTGAGCATCAGGCCCAGCGCCAGCCCGACGACGACGAGGATCACGGCGACGGCGCTCGCCTGGCCCATGTCGTAGCTGCGGAATCCGTTGAGATACATGTCCAGCGGGAGGATGCGCGTAGCACCACCGGGGCCTCCTCCGGTGAGCACGAAGATCAGGTCGAAATAGGTCAGGGAGCCGACCAGCATCAACGTGGAGGAGGTGATGATCGTGTACCGCAGCTGTGGCAGGGTGATGTGGGCGAATTGGGCGAGCCGCCCGGCGCCGTCGAGGGTGGCTGCCTCATACAGTGCGGCGGGAATCTGGCGCACCCCGGCCTGGTAGAGCAGCGAGTGGAGTGGCACGAAGCACCACGCCACCACGAAGACCACGACGAACAGCGCCAGGTCCGGATTGCCGAGCCAGTTCTGCCCCAGCAGGTCGGAATTGAACGCCCGGGACAGCCCGAAGTTCGGGTCCAGCAGTGACTGAAAGGTGATGCCGACGGCCGCCGCCGAGAAGATGAGGGGAAGGAAGTACAGGACCGACAGCAGCGCGCGGTAGCGCTGACTCCCCGCCATGAACACGCCCAGCAGCAGAGCGACCGGCGCCTGAAAGAGATACGAGACAGTGGTGAAGACGAACGTAAGCCACATGGCGCGCCGCGTCACCGGGTCCGCGAGCGTCTGCTCCCACTTCGCCAGTCCTGCCCACTGGGGCGAGGCCAGGCCGTCCCACTCCATGAAGGACAGGACCACCACACCCCCGAGCGGGACCAGTGCGAACACGGCGAAGAAGACGAGCGCCGGGACTGCCATCACGAATGGTGGACCGGCGGTACGCCCGCTGACCTCCGATCGCTGAGTCGCACGCGCCATGTCAGAGCGTGGCGTTCATGTTGTCGACGAACTGCTCCGGCGTGATCTGCATGAGGAACACCTGGCTCAGGTTGGTCAGCAGCTCCTGTGCAGGGCCCGGTGCAAGCGCCTGGTCCCAGGAGAGCTGGAAGTGCGGTGCGGCGCTGGCCAGGTCGTAGGAGTAGCTGAGGAACTCGCCGTTCTCGCTCTCCGCGAGCCGATCAGCGATGCCCTGGACCGGTGGCACCGCGCCGGCGGCGATCATCTCCTCGATCTGCGTGTCGTCATAGAGGCGCTCACCGATCCACCCGAGTGCGGCATTCTGCTCGCGCTCGGATGCCGCGGCCGAGACGGAGAAGACATTGGCCGGGTTCCCGACGATATTGCCCGCATCGCCTTCGCCGCCATCGACCGTCGGGAACGTGGTCCAGCCCAGCGATGTCTCGGTGAACTCGGGAGCATCGTTGCGGAACGTGGCGTAGGCGGAGCTGAGCCAGAGCACCATGGCAGCACGTCCGGTGTGAACGAGCGCGAGGTCAGCGTTCTGATCTGCGGCAACGGAGGCATAGTTGTCACCGAATGCGCCCGCCTCGACCAGTTCCTGGATGCGCGTGGTGGCTGCCATGAAGGCTGGGTGGGACCAGGCGTCGGGTTCGCCGTCGAGGACGGCTTGGAATGCCTCAGGCCCGCCGATGCGGTCGGTGAGGTACTGAATCCACTTGAGCTCGGGCCAGACGCTCGCGCCTGCCAGCGCGAACGGGAGCACGTCATGCCGCTGGAACTCGTCGCTGACCGCGAGCATGTCCTCATACGTCTCGGGTACCTCGAGCCCGTGTTCGGCGAACAGGTCACGGTTGTAGAACAGGACCACCGGCTGCACATCGTTGACCGGAACGGCGTACGTGGTGCCGTTCACCTGCCCGTTCAGCGCGACCGACGGCAGGAGCCGCTCCTCGAGATCCCCCGTCGCACCGGAGAGGTCGATGATCTGGTCGTTGTTGGCATAGTCGGCGAGGGTGCCCCCACCCCAGCTGAGCACGAGCGTCGGAGCTTGACCGGCGCCGACGGCCGTGCGGATCCGCTCCTTGTAGGCATCGTTCTCGAACTCCTCGACCGAGATCGCCTGATCCGGGTTCTCCTCGTTCCACCGGCTCACGGAGTCGCTGATCACCGGCCACATCCCGCCGGTGAGGATCCACACGTTCGCCGAGCCGGCCCCGTCGGGATCTTCACCCGGTTGCGTGCCCCCTTCGCATGCAGTCAGGCCGAGGGTGAGGGCCGAGGCAGCAGAGATCCCCAGGAAACTTCGCCGGGACGCCGTCCCCTCGCAGATCTTCCCAATGTCGATGTGAGACATCATCAGACTCCTTCGTCTTCGCGAGCAGTTGCACGCCGAATGCATTTCGAAACTATCGGTTTTCTTGTCGATAGTACGGAGAGGCTAAGAGACCCGATCGCCGACGTCAAGCCCGCTACGAACACAGAGGGGTGGTAGCGTCTCTCCGATAGTTGCGGACGGAGAGGTAGTGATGGTCGGCACAGAGCGAACCTCATCGACGATCTCGTCGATCGCGGCAGAAGCCGGTGTCTCGGTGCCGACCGTCTCCAAGGTGCTCAACGGCCGCTCCGACGTGGCACCTGCGACGCGCGCTCGCGTGGAGGACATCGTTGCCAAGCACGGGTACCGCCGACGCAACCGCGGCCCCGTCCGCACCGGTCCCCCCATCATCGACCTGGTCTTTCACGAGATGACCAACGAATGGTCGATGGAGATCATCCGAGCTGTGGAGAAGACCGCCGGGGCTGCTGGAGCGGGCATGGTTCTCTCCGAACTGGGCGGACGACATCGGCCCGCTGAAGAGTGGCTCGACTATGTGCTCGCCCGCCGTCCCCTCGGGGTCATCCTCGTGCTCGCCCGCCTGACCGACGCCCAGCACGACCAACTCACCTCCCGCGGGATCCCCTCGGTCGTCGTGGACACCGACGGCGAGCCCCGCCCCGGGATCCCGGCGGTCGGATCCACGAACTGGGATGGCGGATTAGCAGCGACACGGCACCTGATCGAACTCGGGCACCGACGCATCGCCGTGATCTCCGGACCGCCGGACGTGCTGTGCTCACGCGCCCGGGTGGACGGGTTCCGCAGTGCGCACGACCAGGCGGGCATCGCCTACGACCCGTCGATGATCCGGTGGGGAGACTTCTACATTCCCGGCGGTGAGCGCCACGCCCGCGAGCTTCTCAGCCGGCCCGACCGCCCGACCGCCATCTTCGCCGGGTCCGACATGCAGGCGGTGGGACTGATCCATGCTGCCCGAGAGCTGGGCCTACGCATCCCCGAAGATCTCTCCGTGGTCGGCTACGACGACCTGCCGATCGCGTCCTGGTACTCCCCCACGCTCACGACAGTGCACCAGCCGCTCCGGCAGATGGCCGCGACCGCGACGCAGATGGTGCTCACACTCGCCCGTGGGGAGCAACCGTCGGCACTGCGGGTGGATCTGGCCACCGAGCTCGTCGTCCGGGAGAGCACGGCACCCCCGCCGTCCCTCTGAACACTCAGTGGCGTCGACGCCGCGAGCGCGTCTCGACCGCCGGCTCTTCCTCCGCTGCCCGCGCGGCCTCGTCGCGCGCGTCTGCCATGGGGAACCCGGCGATCTGCCACAACGACCAGGCACGGGCCGGGTCGCCGCCGATGCGCGCCGCCGCGCTCTCCAAGGTGGGGTGAGCCGCACCGTCCACCAGGACGGCTCCGTCCGCCTGCAACGACCCTGTCCGCACCTGACCATCCAGCTGTGCCTCGATACCTATCGGCGCACCCACGAGCGAGGCCACCGCCACCAGCTGCGGGTCGATGCTCGGCTCGTCGCCAGCGTCGTCGGGCACCACCGGTGGGATGACCGCCGTATCCTCGATCGGAGGAGCCTCGTCCCCGGCCACCGCGGGCGGCGCGAGGGCGACGAGTGCACCCGGAGCTGCGCCGTCGGCAAGGAGCGCGAGTTGCTCAGGTTCGTGCACCACGTCGTGGTCGAGCACTCGCACCGTGGGCCGGTGCACGGCCGAGACATCGACGAGCTCTTCGCCGTTCGATCCTTCCCGCGCATCGACCGAGTACACGAGCACCCCGTGCATCACCCGGGTCGCCGCCAGCACCTCCGGATCGACCGCCCCCGCGAGCACGATCAACTGCGGTCCCGGTTGGGCACCTGCGGGGCGCGTCTCCCGGAACGCCGCCCAGGCCCGGCGGAACTCGTCCACCCCGCCGGGGTGCCGGGAGGCGATCGCCAGCCACGAGGAGGCAGCAGTCTCCCCGGCACGAGCCAGAGCCCGCACCAGCCCCACGCCGTCGATCGAGTCGACCACGATGGCGGTGACGGCCTGACCGGCAGGGTCCATCGCCGTCAGCACCGGCTCGGCCTCGTCCGACCAGGAGATCGGCAGCAGGTCCACATCGACGACGTCGAGCAGGTACTGCCGCAACGCCCGTCTCAGCTCAGGAGTCAGTGGCGTGCTCGTTCGTCGGCCGAGCACAGTGGGGACGAGAAGACCGGAATCGAAGGCGAAGGACGGCATGGCGTTGAGGCGACCGTTCTCGATGGATGATAGGCGGGGTTCACGGTTGCTCGCGATCCGCCCTGCCCCCAGGGGTCGTGAGCAACTGGGCCAAGTGTACGCCGCGAACCCCGGCAAGATGCTCGGCCTGGGTCCGGCAGGAGAACCCGTCGGCGAGGAAGACCGCACCGTCGGGGGCCTCTCGCAGCGCGGGAAGCATCGACTGCTCCGCCACGGCCACGGAGACGTCGTAGTGACCGGCCTCCATCCCGAAATTACCGGCGAGGCCACAGCAGGTGGTGAGCGTGGTGACCTCCGCGCCGGCCTGGCGCAGCAGGTCCAGATCGTGGGTGTAGCCCATCACGGCGTGCTGGTGGCAGTGCGGCTGAGCGATCACCGTGGTGCCGGTCAGGTCCGGTGGGGTCCAGCCGGCGGGCCGATGATCACCCGTGAGGAGCTCGGCGAGAGTGAGGGTGTTCTCCGCGAGCAGGCGGGCGCGGGGATCATCCGGGAACAGGTCCGGCAGGTCCGACCGCAGCACTGCAGTGCAGGAGGGCTCGATCCCGACGATGGGGATCCCGGCCTTGGCGTAGGGGGCGAGCACGTCCATCGTCTGGCGCAGCCGCGTGCGGGCACCGTCGAGCTGACCGGTGGAGATCCAGGTCAGGCCGCAGCAGGCGCTCGCCTCCGGCATCCGCACGGTGTAGCCGGCCTGCTCGAGCAGCTCGACCATCGCCCGGCCACCGGCCGTGTCGAGATACGTGGAGAACGAGTCCGCCCACACCAGCACCTCCCGCAACGGTGACTGTTCCACCTGCTGGACCTGCGCCGTCGGGCGCCTGTGCCACCAGCGGCGCAGCGGCTCCTCGGCGAAGGTGACCATGCTGCGCCGGGAATCCATGCCACCGAGGCGCAGGACGAGGCGAGCGATCGGGCGCACCCCGAGGACGGCGTTGGTCACCTTCGCGAGCACTCCCGCGCTGGTGATGGCGCGGGCCCAGCGCGGCAGCCAGCCGAGCGCGTAGTGAGCGACCGGGCGGATCTTTCCGCGGTGGGTGCGGTGCAGCACCTCGGACTTGTACTGCGCCATGTCGATCCCGGTGGGGCAGTCCGAGGAGCACGCCTTGCAGGACAGGCACAGATCGAGGGACTCGTGAACCTCGGGAGCCTCCCAGCCCTGCACCAGGGAGCCGTTGGCCATCTCCTGCAGCACCCGCGCCCGGCCGCGTGTGGAGTCCTTCTCATCCTTGGTGGCCAAGTACGAGGGGCACATGAACGAACTCGGCAGGTCGGCGCGGCACTTGCCCACTCCGGTGCAGCGGTGTACCGCCATGGCCATGTCGCCGCCGTCATGGGAGAAGGAGAAACCCGAACCTGAGAGCATCGGCAAGGCGCGCACGTACGGACGGCGCAGATCGTCGTCCATGGCGCGCGGGCGGACCACGACGCCGGGGTTGAGCACGTCACCGGAGTCGAAGATGGCCTTGACCGCCTCGAAGGCCGCGATCGCCTCCGGGGAGTACATCAACGGCAGCAGCTCGCTGCGCGCCCGGCCGTCACCGTGCTCGCCGGAGAGCGATCCCCCGTGGGAGGCGACCAGCTCGGCGGCCGCGACCATGAACCGGCGGAACACGGCCACACCCTCCGGGCCGTCCTCGGGGTCGAGGGGGAAGTCGATGCGGATGTGGATGCAGCCGTCTCCGAAGTGCCCGTACGGCAACCCCGAGACGCCATGGTCGGCCATGAGTGCCTGGAAGTCGCGCAGGTAGGCCCCGAGCTTCTCGGGCGGGACGGCAGCGTCCTCCCATCCGGGCCAGCCCTGCGCACCGTCGAGGGTGCGGCTGGCCAGGCCGGCGCCGTCGGCGCGGATCTGCCAGAGAGCCGTCGCCTCCGGGCCGGCGGGCACGATCTGTACGGCCTCGGTGCCGGCGTCGGCAGCGATCTCACGAGCCTTGGCGAGGGCTTCGGCCTCGGTCTCGCCGCCCACCTCGATGAGGAGCCAGCCTGCGCCTTCAGGCAGGTCGGGGATGGCGTGGTCACCCTTGTGGCGGCGCACCATCTCCACCAGTTCGGCGTCGAGGCCCTCGACGGCGAGGGGACCGTGGGCGAGCATCGCCGGCACGGCGTCGGCGGCACTGGGCATGTCCGGGTAGCCAGCGGCCAGCAGGACCGGCGCGGCCGGGATGGGCACGAGTCGCACGGTCGCTTCCAGCACGGTGACCAGGGTTCCCTCGCTGCCGACGAGGAACTTCGCGAGGTCGGCCCCGTTCTCGGGAAGCAGGTGCTCGAGCGAGTAACCCGACACCTGCCGGCCGAAGCGGCCGAACTCGGTGCGGATGGTGGCGAGGTTCTCGCGGACGAGTTCCTCCAGGCCGGGAACGGCGCTGAGGTCACCGGCACCCGCAGTGAACCGCCGCCCGGCTCCGTCCACCACGTCGAGGGATATGGTGTTGTCGGCGGTCCGCCCCCAGGCCACGGCGTGCGGTCCGCAGGCGTTGTTGCCGATCATGCCGGCGAGGGTGGCGCGCGACTGCGTGGACGGGTCGGGCCCGAACCGGAGCCCGTATGGTGCGGCAGCCTTCTGCAGGTCCGACATGATGACCCCGGGTTGCACGCGGGCGGTGCGGGCCTCCGGGTCGATCTCGAGCACTTGGTTCAGGTACCGCGAGAAGTCGATGACCACACCGGTACCCACGGAGTTGCCGGCGATCGAGGTTCCGGCGCCACGGGCGGTGATCGGCACCCCGCGCTCCCGGGCCACGCGAAGGGTGGCGAGCACGTCCTCGGTGCTGCGCGGGAACACCACCACCTGCGGGAGGACCCGGTAGTTGGAGGCATCCGTGCTGTACTCGGCGCGGCGGCGCGTGCTGGCGTCCACGTCACCGGAGATCTCCGCACTCAGGGCGGTCACCAGGCCGGCGACGCCCGGATCGGTGGTGGTCTGGATGCTCGCGTTCGACACCTCGCCAGTCTGCCACGGGTGGGCTCAGCCGAGGTCGAGACCGCTCTCGGACACCGCCATCACGGTCCAGGTGCCTGCGTCACCACCCGCATCGCTACCGGTGAGGGTGTAGGTGGGCACGAGCAACACGTGGCCGGCGTCGGTGTACAGGGTCTGCAGCCCGAGCTCGGCACCGGTGATGGTGACCTGCCGGACCGGCCACGGGATGGACGCTCCCGGTTCGATGGACTCGGGCTCGGAGGCGGGCGGCGGACCCTCGGCCGCGGAGTCCTCGAGCGCATAGGGCATCACGTCGCTGCTCGACCCACCGAACCGGGGGTCCATGAGCCGCTCCACGGCCTCCTGTGCGGAGATGACGTCGTAGCTTCCCAGGTCATACGGAGTGGCCAGCGATCCCCACACGTGGGTGACGCCGTCGGGGGTCACCCCACCACCGAGGGTGACGCCGGTCGTCTCGCCCTCGACGAGCAGGTCGGCGTTCACGTAGGCGACCGGGCCCTCCGTACCCCGGTCGGCGGTGACGGCGTAGTCGGCCGGGTCCACACCGAGGGAGGTGAGCAGTTCGGCGAATATCGCCTCGGCCTCCTCGGCGGTGGGTGCCTCACCCTGCGGATCAGCGCATCCCGGTGAGGCAGGCTCACTGCCGCCCTCCTCGGTGCCCGGGGCGTCGTCAACATCATCAGCGTCGTCGCGCACGGTGGCCTCACCGCACTGCCACGGATCGCGGGCCGGGTCGGAGTACTCGACCGTGCCGTCGGCGTGGAGCCGCAGCACAGGCTCGCCGGTGTTGTAGGAACCGATGCTCCAGGCGCCGTCCTGCTCGACCGGCTCGGGCTCGAGTCCGAGCGCGTCGGCGATCTGGCGGGCGCGTTCGGCGGTCGCCACGCCGGAGGCATCCAGGCCGTACACGGGCGCTGAGCCCGCTTCGGTGCTCAGCCCCGACGCGGTGAACACCGTGCGCGGGGAGTACGGGCCGATGGACAGTTCGCTGGCGCCGTCGGCCTCCTCCGACGATCCGGGGCCCGGTGCCGCCATGTCGGAGGTCGCGGAGTCCTGCTCCGCCATCTCCGATCCCGAGTCGTCTCCCGCGGCCGCCTCCTGCGCGGCTGTGTCAGCGCCTCCTGCGCCGGTGGCACCGAGCGAGTATCCGCCGACGCCGATGAGGAGCGCCACAGCGGCTGCGGCCGCGTACTGGGGCCACCTCCGGCGACGGCGCGCGGCCAGCTGATCTGCCGGTGCCTCGCCGACAGAGTGGTCACCCGCCAGCCGGGCATCGACGGCCGCGCGTACGCGGGCGCGGTCCACAGCCGGCGCTTCGGCGGCGGGGTCGCTGGCGCGAAGCCGGTCGAGCGGTTCCTCGCGGTCGTGATCAGTCATCGGATCTCCCGGTCTCGGGGTGGTCGTTACCGTGCCTGTGTGGTGACCAGGTCAGACGTTGCAGATGCTGCGCATCGTGGGCGGACATCACGCCCCAACGCGTTCCTGCCACACCTCCCGTAAGCGAGACCGGGCACGGGAGAGAGCGGCCGCCGCTCCACCACGGCTGATGCCGAGGGCGTGACCCAGCGCGACGCCGTCCAAGCCCTCCCATGCATGCAGCAGCAGAACGTGACGGTCCTTGGCGCTCAACGCCGTCAGGATCTCCGTGAGCTCGACATCCGCCAGGGCGAGGTCGGCGGGGTCGGAGGGGGCGCCGTCGTGATCCTCGGGGACCTCAGCCACGGGGACAGGGCGGTGCTTGCGCCGGTGGTTGGCGAGGATGAAACCCGCGGTGCGGTAGAGCCACGGGAGTTCGTGCCCGGCCGGCACGTCGTCCCGACGGCGCCAGGCGGTGGCGAAGACGTCGGCGCAGAGGTCCTCGGCGTCGGTGCCGGCGCCCCGTCGCAGCAGGAAGCGGTGGACCGCGTCGACGTGGGCGGTGAACTGGTCCTCGAACCACGTCTCGTCATTGCTCGTCATCGACCTCTCCTGGTGCCGGCACGCCACTGTCAGAGGTTCTGTGTCACCAGCGAGCCCATCGTTGCACGCAGCCGGAAAGTCCGGCCGCGCCGGGAGATCACAGCTCGGTGAGCGGGATCGACTCGTCGACCAGGCGGGCCGGGGCGATCGAGCGACCGAGCAGCGCCCGCAGATCGTCCGAGACGTCCCAGATGTTGACGTTCATGGCCGCGGTGAGTGCGCCGTCGCGAGTCCAGAACGCGAGGAACTCCCCCGATTCCGGGGCACCACGCAGCACCACCTCGTCATCGGGAGCACTGTGGCCGACGTACTCCATCCCGAGGTCGTACTGGTCGGTGAAGAAGTAGGGAGCCCAGTCATAGCGGGCGCCGGAGCCGGTGAGCACCTCGGCGAGGAGGGCCCCCTGACGCTTGGCGTTGTCCCAGTGCTCCACCCGGAGCGTGGTGCCCATGGCGGCATTCCTGGCGGCGGCCACGTCGCCGATCGCGTAGACGTGCCCAGCCGCTCGCAGCTGCTCGTCCACGACGACACCGTTCTCGACCTTCAGTCCCGCCGCCTGAGCCAGCTCGACGTTCGGGGTGGCGCCGACACCGAGCACCACCAGGTCTGCCGGGATCGTCTGCCCGTCGACGTCGACGCCGGCGACGGTCTCCTCTCCTTCGATGGCGTGAACGGTGGCTCCTGTGCGCAGATCGACACCGTGATCGCGGTGCAGCTGGGCGAAGTGGGCGCCGAGCTCAGGGCCGAGTGCGGCTCGCAGCGGGACGTCGGCGGACTCCAGGAGGGTCACGGAGGCGCCAGCTGTCCGGGCGGCTGCGGCGACCTCGAGGCCGATCCATCCGGCCCCGACGATCACCACCGACCGATCCGGCGTGAATGCCGCACGCAGCGCCGCCGATTCGGGGATGCGCCGCAAGGTGAGCACACCGGGAAGGTCGACACCCGGGATCGTGGGCCGGCGCGCCGCCGCACCGGTGGCGAGGACGACGTCGTCGTAGTCGAGCATCTCGCCGGAGGTGAGCCGGACCGTGCGGGCCGTCGTGTCGAGGGATACGGCGGCGTCGTCGAGGATCGTGCGCACCTCGTGCTCGGCGTACCAGTCGGCGTCGTGCACGTAGAGCGAGTCCACCGGATCGTCGCCGAGGAGGACGCCCTTCGACAGCCCGGGGCGTTCGTAGGGCAGCTCTCCTTCATCGCCGACGATGGTCAGCGGCCGGGTGTCACCAGCCTCCCGCAATGCTGTGACGGCGGTGGCGGTGGCGAGTCCTGCTCCGATGAACACCAGTCCGGGCATCGCGACGCTCCTCTTCGTGACGAGTCGGATCCTGTGCGTCACTGTGCCGCATGCTCCGGCGACTCGCCATCCGGCCGGCCCCCCGAGAGGCAGACACCGGCCGCGTGGGTTTGGATAGGAGTGGACGTGTCCACGTCGGCTGCGGCCGGCAGTTCTCGAAGGAGGACGCAGGCAGATGAGCACGAACATGGGCCCAGACAACGCCAGGCTGCGACAGGTCGACCGGTGGTGGCGCGCAGCGAACTACCTCTCCCTGGGCCAGATCTACCTGCTCGACAACCCACTGCTGCGGCGGCCGCTGGCACCGGAGCACATCAAACCGCGGCTCCTGGGCCACTGGGGCACCACGCCGGGTCTGAATTTCCTCTACGCACACCTGAACCGGGTGATCGGTGAGCGGCAGCAGCCGGCGCTGTACATCACCGGCCCTGGTCATGGCGGCCCGGGGATGGTGGCGAACGCCTATCTGGATGGCACCTACTCGCAGATCTACTCCCACATCACCGGTGACGAGGACGGTCTGCGCCGGTTGATGCGCCAGTTCTCCTTCCCCGGCGGTATCCCCAGCCATGCGGCGCCCGAGACCCCGGGGTCGATCCACGAGGGCGGGGAACTCGGGTACGCCCTCTCGCACGCCTACGGCGCCGCGTTCGACAACCCGGACCTGCTCGTGGCGGCCGTGATCGGTGATGGGGAGGCCGAGACCGGTGCGCTCGCGACCAGCTGGCACTCCAACAAGTTCCTCAACCCGCACACTGACGGCGTCGTGCTGCCGATCCTTCACCTCAACGGCTACAAGATCGCCAACCCGACGGTGCTCGCCCGGATCCCGGAGGAGGAGCTGACGGCGCTGTTGCGCGGATACGGGCACACCCCGTATGTGTTCACCGGCGGGTTCGACGACGAGGACCCGGAGCGCACTCACGAGCGGTTCGCGGCTCTGCTCGACGAGGTGCTCGACCACATCGCCCGGATCAAGTCCGAGGCGGAGTCCGGCTCCACCGTGCGACCCGCGTGGCCGATGATCGTGCTGCGTACGCCCAAGGGCTGGACCTGCCCGGCCACGATCGACGGGAAGGTCGCCGAGGACTCGTGGCGTTCGCACCAGGTGCCGATCTCCGCGCCTCAGGACAATCCCGAGCACCTGGAGCTGCTGCAGGAGTGGCTGCACTCCTACCGGCCCGAGGACCTGTTCGACGACGACGGCCGGGTAGCCGAGGACATCACCGCGCTCGCTCCACAAGGGTCGATGCGCATGAGCGACACCCCCTACGCCAACGGTGGCCTGCTGCTACGTGACCTGGTGCTGCCGGATGTCGCCGACCACGCCGTGGACGTCCCCGATCCGGGCGCCACACACGGTGCGGCTACCGCCACCCTCGGGGAGTATCTGCGGGAGGTGATCCGCCTCAACCCGGAGACATTCCGCCTCTTCGGGCCGGACGAGGTGGCCTCGAACCGGCTGCAGGCGGTCTACGAGGTGACCGGCAAGCAGTGGAACGCCGAGTATCTGCGCCCGGAGGTGGACGATCACCTCGCTCGCGCCGGGCGGGTGATGGAGATGCTCTCCGAGCACCAGTGCCAGGGATGGCTCGAGGGCTACCTGCTCACCGGCCGGCACGGCATCTTCACCAGCTACGAAGCATTCGTGCACATCGTGGACTCGATGTTCAACCAGCACGCCAAGTGGCTGGAGACCACGAACCAGATCCCGTGGCGGCGACCGATCGCGAGCCTGAACTACCTGCTCTCCAGCCACGTGTGGCGTCAGGACCACAACGGCTTCACCCATCAGGATCCGGGCTTCCTCGACGTCGTGATGAACAAGAAGGCCGAGCTCGTGCGGGTGTACCTGCCACCGGATGCGAACACCCTGTTGTGCACCTACGACCATTGCTTGCGTTCGCGGCAGCTCGTGAACGTCGTCGTGGCCGGCAAGCAGCCCGGGCCGCAGTTCCTGCCGTTGGAGGAGGCACAGGCGCACTGTGCGCGCGGGCTGGGCATCTGGGAATGGGCCGGTACCGAGGTCGCCGGGGCAGGTCCGGACGTGGTGCTGGCCTGCGCCGGGGACGTGCCGACGCTGGAGACACTCGCCGCGGCCGACCTGTTGCGCCAGCACCTGCCCGAGCTCCGGGTGCGGGTGGTGAACGTGGTGGACCTGATGCGGCTGCAGGACGCCGCGGAGCATCCCCACGGCTTGACCGATCGCGAGTTCGACCAGGTGTTCACCACTGATGCGCCGGTCATCTTCGCCTTCCACGGCTACCCCTGGCTCATCCACCGGCTCACCTACCGCCGGACCGGGCATCCGAACATCCACGTGCGCGGCTACAAGGAGGAGGGCACCACCACCACGCCTTTCGACATGGTGATGCTCAACGACCTCGACCGGTACCACCTGGTGATGGACGTGATCGACCGGGTGCCCTCGCTCGGTGCGCGAGCGGCGGGGCTGCGTCAGCAGATGGCGGACGCGCGGCTACGGGCACGCCAGTACACCCGCGATCATGGGCAGGACATCCCGGAGGTGGCGGACTGGGTGTGGCCGGGCTGACGCACCGGATGCTTATGGTGCCGGATTGACGCGCCAGATACGTCGGGAGCACACCCCAAGTGCTCCCGGCCCTGTGGGGAATTCACGACCAAAGAGACCAATGCCGTCGTCTGGCGCTCTCGTGCTGCTACCGCCCCTTGAGGACCATCACGCTCGTCATGAACTCCTTGCCCTCCATGCCCCGTGGCGGGTCGCAGAGGCCGAGTCGCCGGAACCCGTAGGGCTCGTACAGGTGCTCGAACACGCCGGTCTGAGAGTCCACAAGCACATACCTCCCGCCGACATGCTGCCTGGCCGCCCCAATTGCCGCCATGGCCTCTTCGAGAAGAAGCCGGCCGGGAAGGTCAGCCGACCCATAGTCGTCAGACCGGGCCAACTCCGCGATGAGGTACGCGCCTGTTCGGTCTTGCGAGTAGTTGCCCATCAACCTTTTGCGGAGTGAGCTGCTCGCCTGGCTGAAGTCAACCGACGTCTGCCCGACGCTGAAGATCGCTGGCACGTCGATCTCATGGGCGGTAGAGGGCGTCAGCAGGACATAGGTCCGCGAGTGCCCGTGCTTCTCGTAACCGCGATATCCGCCCTGGGCGAACCGCTCCAAGTGCTCAGATCGGCTGCACGGGAAGGTGCTGAGCCTTCTCTCCACATGGGCGAGCAGGTCAGGGTAAGCCTTCAAATCCTCCAGCGACGCGACGTCATAGGGGATCGGCTCAGCTGAAGTCAACGTTCCTTGCTGGGCGTCGAACTCCGCTTCACAGCATCACTCAATGCTCCGAGACGAGCAGAGTCGGCGCGACGCGAAACGAAACCCTCCGACGGCACTCGAGATGGGTGCTCGGCAAGACGGGCGAGCGTTGAGGCTCCCTCGTTGGAGACTACGTAGTTGCTGCCCAGCGTTGCGGACGCCATCCCATCCTCCCCGATTGCGATGTCATGCGTTGCTTGATGTAGAGCAGCGTAACGCAGCGTGAAGCTACCGGTGTGCTACTGAGTTTGCGAGTTGCCTCACCCTCCACCCCTACATAGCATCCCGCCCAGCCGACCCGGCGTGCTCGTGCGGATCCTCGACGACCGAAGCAGGACCATCGGGGTGTGGGTTGGGGTCGAGGATGTGGAGCGGATCGAAAGTGGCTAACGAACGGCGATCGTGAGGCCGGGTTGGACCCGAGACGCAGATCGGCCCGGTTCCGACGAATCGTTGGAACCGGGCCGACTGTGCTCCTGAGCCGCCTATCGGAATCGAACCGATGACCTATTCATTACGAGTGAATCGCTCTGCCGACTGAGCTAAGGCGGCGCGCTCATCAGTGATGAGGCGGCACCCACTGTACCGGGCGCCGTCGGGCTGCACCAAAACGAGAGCCCTCCTGTGGTGGGCTTCACGTTCATTCCCGACGGCGCAGCTTCAGCAGGCGAGGCCGTCTTCCGGCACGAGGCCCTCCAGCAGGAAGGCCTCGACGGCCTCGTCCACGCACGCGCTGCCCGCGCCATAGGCGGTGTGACCGTCACCGTCGTAGCCGATGAAGACGCCTGACTCGAGCTGCTCGGCGAGCGCCTCGGCCCACTCGTACGGTGTGGCCGGATCGCGGGTGGTGCCGATGACGACGATCGGCGGTGTACCGGGGGCGGCGATCTCCTCCCGGACGGCGTCGGAGGCGACGGGCATGGTGGCGCACCCGGGCTCCCCGTAGCTGAACGCCTCACCGAACAACTCGGAGAGCTCCTCGTTCGCCTCAGCGTTCGCCGTACTGGTCTGCCGGTCCAGCTCGACCGGGTAGTCGAGGCAGTCGATTGCCCGGAAGGCACCCTGGTCCTCGGGGTAGGTGCCGTCGTCCTCGCGTTCGAGCGCGTAGTCGGAGAGGAACTGCACCTGGGAACCGTCATCGGCGAGCAGCGCGTCGATAGCGCTGGTCAGTGACGGCCAGGACGCCGGGCTGTACATGGTGACGGTGATCGCGTTGAACAGAGACGCGTCGTCGACGGGCCGGTCCGGATCGCTGGTCTCGACTGGGGTGTCGCGTGTCTGCTCGACGAGATCGATCGTCTGCTGCATGGCCTCGTCGACCGTCCCGGAGAACGGGCAGTCGGCACCGGCGAGGCAGTCTTCGAGATAGGAGCGGTAGGCCCGTTCGAAGCCGCGGACCTGGCCCGTGCTGACCTCGGTGAAGTTCAACGAGGGATCGATCGCTCCATCGAGGACGAGCCGGCCGACGTTGTCGCCGAACAGGTCGGCGTAGGTGGCGCCGAGAAGGGTTCCGTAGGAGTAGCCCAGGTAGGTCAGGGTCGACTCGCCCATGACGGCGCGCAACACGTCGAGGTCACGGGCGGCGCTGATGGTGTCGACGTGGCCGATCAGCTCGCCGGTGTTGGCCTCGCATGCGTCGCCATAGTCGGTGAGCGCCTGGACGTAGTCGTCCCACCCCTGGTCGGTCTCGAGGTCGAACTCCAGGGAGTAGTACTCCTCGAGCTCGGCGCTGTCGTAGCAGCGCACCGCAGAGGACTCCCCCACTCCGCGCGGGTCGAAACCGACGATGTCGAAGTTGCGCAGCAGCTCCGAGCCGAAGTAGGAGCTGATGTTCTCGACCATCTCGATGCCGGAGCCGCCGGGACCACCGGGGTTGACGAACAGCGCCCCCTGAGCCGTGTCGGCGGCGCGGAAGGTCTTGACGGCGATCGTGATCGTCTCCCCGTCAGGTTCGTCGTAGTCCATGGGCACTGTCACATCGGCACAGTCGAAGTTGGTCCCGCACTCGGACCAGTCGAGTTCTTGCGTGTAGTACTGCTCCAGTTCGTCCGGGACCGGTGCGCTGGTGGCGGTGGGCTGCACCATCGGCGCTGCACTCGTGCACCCCGTGAGGAGTGCGAGGCCGACAGCGGAGGCAGCGAGGCGTGCGCGGGAGAAGACCACGACGGCAGTCTACGTGTGGGGGATGCGCAGTTCCGCCGTCATCCCTGCGGGCGCAACGCGATCGTGAGGGCCTCGACGGCGAGCAACGGCGCCGCTCCGGCGGCGATGCGGGTGCGCGCGAGTCCCACCGCCTGCATCCGGTGCACGGACTGCTCCGGGGCGGTCGCGCCGGCCATCGCCTGCACCTGCTGGGTCTGAGCTTGATTGATGAGCGGGATGTCGCTGCCCAGCTGGGTGAGGAGCACGTCCCGGTAGAAGGAGAGCAGATCGATCATCGCCCGGTCGAGCAGGTCGATCAGGGAGCGGCGGGCTCGGCGCTTCTGCTCCTCCTCCAGCTGGCGGATCTGTGCACGCAGTGCGGGCGGGATCCGCGCTCCTTCCTCGGCCCCGAGTGTGCGCAGCAGCTCGGCCTTCTCGGCGGCGTCACGTTCGGTGGTCGCAAGCTTGGACTGCTCGGTGGCGTCCTCGACGAGGGTCTGCGCGGCGAGCACCGCGTCCCCGACACCCCTGATGGACGTGGGGACCGCGAGGACCTTCTCCCGGTAGGCGCGGGCATCCGGATGGGTGGCGAGGCGGCGCGCCATCCCGATGTGGCTCTGTGCCGCACGGGCGCAGGTGAGGGCCAACTCGGGGTCGATGCCATCACGCCGCACGAGCAGGTCGGCGACCGCCTCGGCCGGAGGAACCCGCAGGTTCACGGGCCGGCAGCGGGAGCGGATCGTGACGAGCACGTCCATGGGGCTCGGGGCGCACAGGATCCACACGGTCCGCGGCGGCGGCTCCTCGATGGCCTTGAGCAGCACGTTCGCGGTGCGCTCGGTCATGCGGTCGGCATCCTCGACGATGATCACCCGCCAGCGCCCCTGGGAGGGGGAACGCTGGGCGAGCCCGACGAGCTCGCGGGCCTCGGCGATGCTGATCTGGACCTTCTCGGTGGCGAAGACGGTGACATCGGCGTGCGTGCCCGCGAGCGCCGTGCGGACCTCGTGGCCGGTGCCATCGCTGTCGTGAGGGTCTTGCAGGGCGGCGGCGAAGGCGCGCGCAGCCACGGACCTTCCGGAGCCCGGTGGTCCGGTGATGAGCCATGCGTGCGTCATCGCGGCGGGTTCGGATGCTGCGGCAGAGAGCACCTCGACGGCGCGGTCCTGCCCGACGAGCTCGGTCCACACGCTCACGGCATGTCCTCCAGCAGCGTCTGGACCCGGCTGCGGATCTGCTCGGCCACCTCGCCCTTCGGCCGCGAGGAGTCGACCACGAGCCACCGGCCAGGATCGGCGGCGGCGCGGTCGAGGAATGCCTGGCGGGTGCGGCGGTGGAACTCGCTGCCCGCCCGTTCGAGCCGGTCGGGGTGGTCGCCGATTCGTTCAGCCAGGTGCACCGGGTCCAGGTCCAGCAGCACGGTGAGATCGGGAAGCAGAGTCTCGGTGGCCCAGAGGGAGAGTTGCTCGACCTCCTCGGGCGGAAGGGCACGGCCACCCGACTGGTAGGCCACCGAGGAATCGAGGTAGCGGTCGGTGAGAACCACGGCACCGCGTTCCAGGGCGGGCCGGACCAGGGAGGCCACGTGGTACGCACGGTCGGCAGCGAACAGCAGCGCCTCCGTGCGCGGGTCGAGGTCGACCCCGTGCAGCAGCACCTCGCGCAACGTCTTCCCGACGGCGGTCCCTCCCGGTTCGCGGGTACACACCACCTCACGCGCGGTCGTCTCCGCGATCCAGTCGGCGAGCCGGTTCAGCTGGGTGGTCTTGCCGGCGCCGTCGCCGCCTTCGAAAGAGATGAACAGTCCGGGGGTCACGGGTGCAGCGTATCGGCGCCCGCCGACTATCCTCGCCGGACCCGCAGTTCCAGCCCGTCGAGGAAGCAGCTCAGTCCCAGATCGAAGGTCTCCTCCCAGGTTCCCTCGAACGTGTCGCTGCTCAGCGAGGCCATCGTCGGGTAGGTACCGGATGCCATCGCCGCCTCCATGAACGGCAGCTGGCCCCCCCAGAACGCCTCGTCGTCGAGCCCGGACTCCTCGGAGATCTGCTCGTAGAAGATCTGCTGGCGCACGGCGCCGGTGACGTAGCCGTCGAGGGCAGTGATGACGTTGAGCTTGTCCTGGTCACTCATCGCAAGATCGGTCAGTCCGGACATCGTCCGCTCCAGCCCGGCCACACTCCCAGGCCCCAGCGCGGGCCTGGCCATGTTCACCTGAAGCAGCCAGGGGTGGCGCAGGTACAGGGCCCGCCCTGAGTGCGCATCGAACTCGAGGGTGTCCCGCCAGGTGCGCGGCAGGAGCGGCTGCTCCTCGCTCGGCGCCGAGAACCGGTCAAGGAGCAAGGCGAGCAGCACGTTCTTGTCGGGCACATAGCGGTACAGGGTCATGGTGCCCACCCCCAGCTCCCGGGCGATACGGCGCATCGAGAGCGCCTCGACCCCGTCGGCATCGGCGACATCGATAGCCGCGTCGACGATCGCCGCGACGGTCAGCCCCGGTTTGGGGCCGCGTCCGGTCGGCGTGTGGCCGTGCCAGAGCAGTTCGAGAGCACGGACGAGCTCCGCGTGCGCTTGGCTCCGGTGCGACTCGGATGTGGTGGTGGCCATGGTCTCCTACTGTAACAATCTTTCCGCGTGCATCGTACGCAGTTTGACCGGGTGCATCGTACGCAGTAGTTTGTGCGTACACCGCACCCAGAAGGAGGGGACATGCCACCAACCGACCTGGCGGTCGAAGCGCGAGGCCTGACCAAGCGCTACGGCCCTACCGTCGCTCTCGACGGCGTCGATCTCGCCGTCCCGCGCGGCACCGTGCACGGGCTGCTCGGCCCGAACGGCGCGGGGAAGACCACGACCGTGCGCATCCTGACCACGCTGACCCGCCTGGACGAGGGCCGGGCCACAGTGGCTGGTCACGACGTCAAGACCTCAGCACGTCTGGTCCGGCGTGCCATCGGCCTGACAGGCCAGCAGACAGCAGTCGACGATCTGCTGACCGCCCGGCAGAACCTCACCATGTTCGGGCGCCTGTTCCGGCTCGACAAGCGATCGGCCGCACGACGCGCGGATGAGCTGCTTGAACAGTTCAGCCTCACCGACGCCGCGAACCGGGCGCCGAAGAAGTTCTCCGGCGGGATGCGCCGCCGCCTCGATCTGGCGGCCTCGATGATCCTCGCCCCGCAGGTGCTGTTCCTCGACGAACCGACCACCGGGCTGGACCCGGCGGGGCGCCGCGAGGTGTGGCACGCGATCCGTCAGCTTGCGGCCCAGGGCACCACGGTGCTGCTGACCACGCATTACCTCGACGAGGCCGACCAGCTCTGCGACCGGATCAGCGTGGTCGACCACGGACGCAATCTCGTCGAGGACACACCGGCCGGACTCAAGCGCCGCATCGGCGATGAGCGGCTCGAACTCACCGTTGCCGACCTCGGCGATCTCGACCAGGCGGTGGAGCTCGTGCAGCGTGCCACCGAGCTCGTGGCGGACACGACACCCGGCAGCAGCACCCTCAGCGTGCCGGTGCCCGACGGCGTCCGCGCCCTGACCGACGTGGCCTCCGAGATCCGGGCGGCCGGCCTCGACCTGGCCGACATCGCGCTCCGCCGCCCGACCCTCGACGAAGCCTTCCTCCAGCTGACGGGCGACCAGGCCGTGCTGACCGGACCGACTGAGGAGACCTCATGAGCACCACATCGACCCAGCCGCTCGCCGCACCCGACGAGACTCCCGGCAGCCGCCTGCTGTGGGTGTTCAAGGACACCTGGACGATCGTGATGCAGGAATTCATGCACCTGCTGCGCCAGCCGTCCACGTTCGCCTGGCAGCTCGGGATGCCCGTGGTCATGGTGCTGATGTTCGTCTACGTCTTCGGCAGCGCGATGGACGTGACCGGGATGGGTGCGGGCGTCGGGTACATCGACTACGCCATGCCCGGGATGTTCGCCATGACGATCGCCTTCGGGTTCATGAACACCGCGTTCCCGGTGGCGTTCAACAAGGAGAAGGGGTTCATGGACCGCTTCCGGTCGATGCCGATGTCCTCCTCCGCCGTGGTGACGGGCCGGGGCGTGGCCGACATCATCCAGGCGGCGGTAGACCTCGCCGTCATCGTCGGCATCGCGCTGGCGATCGGCTGGCGCCCGGCCGGTCCGGTCACGGACACGCTTGCGGCGTTCGGTCTGCTGCTGTGGCTGCGGTTCGCCCTGATCTTCGTCGGGATCTGGATCGGCCTGCGGGTCAAGAACACCGAGGGCGCCGGGAACCTGTTCGCCATCGCCTTCCCGCTCGGCTTCATCTCCTCGGTCTTCGCACCACCGCAGATGATGCCCGGCTGGCTGGGAACCGTCGCAGCCTGGAACCCGGTCTCCTCGACAGCGTCAGCGATCCGCGAGCTCTTCCAGACGCCGGGGGTTGATCTGGCCACCAGCACCTACTGGATCGAGGGGCACGCGATCGCGGGAGCCTTGATCTGGCCCGTCCTGCTGCTGGTCGTCTTCGTACCGCTGGCAGTGCGGCAGTTCCAGAACCTCAGCCGGTGACAGCACGGCGGAGCCGCGGCCCGAGCAGTTCCCGCCGGGCATCGGGGGTCGCGAGCGCCGCGGGACTGGCGAGCAGGTGGGCCGCGCTGACATCGAGGCTCCACGCCCCGGCCACCGGGACGATCTGAATGAGGTAGGTGATACGACCACCACCCGCGATGGCCCCACGGAGCACGTCCCGGAGTGCGTCGGCCAGGTCGGCTATCTGGCGGTCCCAGATCTCCTCGTGCTCCTGCAGGCTCGGTCGCACCTGACGCTGAGCCTCCCGAAGCGGCGCGCTGTGGTGCGGGACGGGTCTCGATCGCGGCGCGTCGGCCACCTGCCGTAGCCACGCGAACCAGTCGCGCTCGGAGACGTCCGCAGCGCCGCCGGAGCGCGGCGGGACAGCAGGCTCGAGCGCGGGAATCTCCGGTGACCACGGCAGACGGAGGGCATCACGAACGGCAAGGGCCGCCGTCCAGCCCTCTCCTCCGGTCAGGCTCAGCCCGGAGAGAGCCTGTGCCGTGCTGCTCGGGCCGGCGTGCACCTCACTCCCCCGGCAGCACGACCCCGAGCTGCCGGCGCACCTCGTCCATGGTCTCCATGACGGCGAGGGTGTGGGCCCAGGTGTGCACGTCGGACTCCAGGTGGCCCCCTGCGACGCAGCGGGCCACCTCGGCCGCCTGGTATTCGAATCCGCCACCGACGGACGGGGCAATCGTGCGCGGATCGCCCTCACGGGGGCGCACGGTCATCGAGGTCGGGGCATAGAACGTCGGCTCGATCTCGATCCGGCCCTTGGTGCCCGTGATCGTCGCCGCGTTGCGGGTGGCACCCTTGAGGCTGGCGCCGAGCAGTGCTAGCGCCCGGTTGCCGTACCGCAGGGTGATCGCCTCACTCTCGTCCACCCCGGTGGTGGTCATCGTGCCCACGGCAGTGATCTGATCCGGGGCCCCCAGCACTGCCTGGGCGAACGAGATCGGGTAGACACCCAGGTCGAGCACCGCACCACCGGCCAGGTCCGGGTTCTTCAGCCGGTGCTCGTCCTCGAGGTGGTCCAGCCCCTGACCGTGTTCGGCAGTGAGCATGTGCACGTCGCCGATCTCACCGGAGGCGATGACCTGTCGCATCGCGACCATGTGCGGCAGGAACCGGCTCCACATGGCCTCCATCACGAACACCCCGCGTGCCTTCGCCGCCGCGAAGAGTTCCCGCGCCTCGGCAGCGTTACGGGTCAGGGACTTCTCGATCAGCACCGGCTTTCCCGCCTCGATCGCGAGCATCGCGTGCTCGAGATGCTCCGAGTGCGGCGAGGCCACGTAGACCGCCTCGACCTGCTCGTCGGCGACGAGGTCCGCATAGCTGCCGTGCGCCGTCGGGATCTGGTGTGTGGAGGCGAAAGCCTGGGCCCGTTCCAGGCTGCGCGATCCCACGGCGACCACCGTGCCGGAGGAGTGTGCAGGCACGTCAGCGGCAAACTTGGCCGCGATCCCGCCGGCAGCGAGGATCCCCCAGCGCAGCGGCGGGGCGTCGGCAGGGTCGGGACCGTAGGTGGGATCGTGGATCGTCATGGGTTCACCCTAGGCGCACGGAGAGCGAGCCCAATCAGGACTTCTTCGTAGCAGCCTTCTTCGCCGGTGCCTTCTTAGCCGCAGGCTTACGCGCCGGGGCCTTCTTCTTCGCCGGGCCCTTGGCACGCTTCTCTGCGAGCAGCTCGTATGCACGGTCCGCGGCGATCGTCTCCACCGAGTCGGCGGCACGCAGCGTGGCATTCGTGGTGCCGTCGGTCACATAGGGGCCGAACCGGCCGTCCTTGACGACCACCGGCTTCCCGCTCGAGGGGTCCTCGCCGAGTTCCTTCAGCGGCTTGGCGGCCGTGGCTCCCCGGCCGCGCTTGGGCTGGGAGTAGATCTCCAGCGCCTCGTCCAGCGTGATGTCGAAGATCTGGTCCTCGGAGGTCAGCGAACGGGAGTCCGTGCCCTTTTTCAAGTACGGCCCGTACCGACCGTTCTGAGCGGTGATCTCATCGCCGGACTCCGGGTCCTTGCCCACCACGCGCGGCAGGGACAGCAGCTTGAGGGCGGCCTCGAGGTCGACGGTCGCCAGATCCATGTCCTTGAACAGCGAGCCCGTACGCGGCTTCGGCTTGGCGGGCTTCTTCTTTCCCTTGGCCGGTGCCTCCGGCTCGGGCAGCACCTCGGTCACATACGGTCCGAAGCGGCCGTTCTTGGCGATGATCGTGTGCCCGGTCGCCGGGTCCACACCCAGCTCGCGGCCGTCGTCGGCGCTGGCGGCGAACAACTCCTCCGCCTTCTGGGCTGTCAGCTCGTCGGGGGCGATGTCGTCCGGCACCGAGGCGCGTCGCGCCTGCCCGCCCTCCTCCGACGGCGTTCCCTCCAGGTACGGCCCATACCGCCCCACCCGCAGGGTGATCCCGTCCGCGATCGTGATCGAGTTGATCTCCCGGGCGTCGATCTCGCCGAGGTCCTCCACCAGGTTCTGCAGACCTTCGGCGCCGTCGCGGCCGAAGTAGAAGCCGGCGAGCCAGTCCACCCGGTCGGCCTCCCCAGCCGCGATCCGGTCCAGGTCGGACTCCATCTCGGCGGTGAAGTCGTAGTCGATGAGCTTCGGGAAGTGCTCCTCCAGCAGCCGGATCACCGAGAACGCCACCCAGCTGGGCACCAGTGCCTGGCCGCGCCGCAGCACGTAGCCGCGGTCGGTAATGACCGAGATCGTGGCCGCATACGTCGAGGGACGGCCGATGCCGCGCTCCTCCAACGCCTTGACCAGGCTGGCCTCGGTGTAGCGCGGTGGTGGGGAGGTCTCGTGCCCCTCAGCCACCAGCGCATCGGTCGCCACGCCGTCACCGGTCTGCAGGTCCGGCAAGCGGGCGTCCTTGCCGCTTGCATTCTCGCCGTCGGAGTAGCGCTCGACGTCGCGACCTTCTTCATACGCAGCGAGGAAGCCGCGGAAGGTGATGACGGTGCCGGAGGCCGCGAACTCGGCCACACGACCATCGGACGCCGTGCCCTGCAACCGCACGGACGCCGTCGAGCCCTTCGCATCGGCCATCTGCGAGGCGACGGTGCGCTTCCAGATCAACTCATACAGGCGGAACTCGTCTCCGCTCAGTGCGCCGGAGACCTGCGCCGGGGTGCGGAAGGAGTCCCCCGCCGGGCGGATCGCCTCGTGCGCCTCCTGCGCACCCTTCGACTTGGAGGCATAGAAGCGCGGCTTCTGAGGAATGAAATCCGCCCCGTACAGCTCCGTGGCCTGCCGGCGGGCAGCGTCGATCGCCTGACCCGACAGCGCCACCGAGTCGGTACGCATGTACGTGATGTAACCGTTCTCGTACAGCGTCTGGGCGGTGCGCATCGCCGCGCGGGAGTTCATCCGCAGCTTACGGGAGGCCTCCTGCTGCAGCGTGGAGGTGGTGAACGGCGCCGCCGGACGGCGGGTGTAGGGCTTCTCCTCGACCGAGCTCACCGTGACGTCGGCACCCTCGAGCGCCGAGACCAGCCCGGTGGCGGTCGCCTCGTCCAGGTGCAGCGTCTTCTGGTTCTTGAGCGTGGCGTCGTCGCGGAAGTCCTTACCCGTGGCGACCTTCGCACCGTCGACGGCCACCAGGCGTGCACCAAAGGTGGTGCCGGCCGTCGCACCCCGGCCGCCGGTGAAGGAGCCCTTGACGTCCCAGTACTCGGCTGCGCGGAACGCCATCCGCTCACGTTCGCGGTCGACCACCATCCGGGTGGCCACCGACTGCACACGTCCGGCGCTCAAGCCCTGACGCACCTTGCGCCACAGCACCGGGGAGACCTCGTACCCGTAGAGGCGGTCCAGCAGGCGGCGGGTCTCCTGGGCATCGACGAGCCGGGTGTCCAGATCGCGTGGCTCGGCCAGGGCCCGCTGGATCGCCTCTCGCGTGATCTCGTGGAAGACCATCCGCTTGACCGGCACCTTCGGCTTGAGCACTTCGAGCAGGTGCCAGGCGATGGCCTCGCCCTCGCGGTCCTCATCTGTGGCGAGGTAGAGCTCGTCGGCATCCTTGAGGAGCTTCTTGAGCTCGGTGACCTTCTTCTTCTTGTCCGCGTCCACCACGTAGTAGGGGTCGAAGCCGTTCTCGACGTCGATCGCGAACTTCTTGTACGGCCCCTTCTTCATCTCCGCCGGCAACTCGGAGGGCTGGGCAAGGTCACGGATGTGCCCGACGCTGGCCTCGACATCGAAACCGGACCCCAGATAGCCAGCAATCGTGCGTGCCTTCGCCGGGGACTCCACGATCACAAGCTTGCGGGCCGTTGCGGTCACGCGGACCTTCCTTCGTTCGGGGTGCGCAGCTACGCACAGTGCTCTCGAGGTGCGACGGTACAACGTGCCGGGCCGTCTCGTCGCACCGCGCACAGTACCTGGTGCCGGCCTCACCACCCGGACGAGCCAGCTCAGTCCCGGCGGTAGGGCCGCATCACCAGCATGCCAGCCGTCGTCAGGCAGGCGACGGCTGCCACCGCGAGACTACCCCCGACATAGGCGGCGGTGGTCAAGCCGCCCGTGGCGGCCATCACTGTGCCCACCGGCGGAAGAGCGCTGAGCACCCAGGCCCCGATCCCCAGCGACAGCAGCCCTGTCAGGGCTCCGAGAGCGACCAGTACGGTGGCCGCGTTCACCGGTGGGGCGGGCCGGTATCCGCGCGGGAGAGCCGCCCGGGCGGGGAGTTGGCGCGCCGCCTCCACCAGGAAGTACCAGACCGCGACCACGAGGAAGGCGCTGACCACGTCCGAGGGGCGGTGCCAGCCTCCGACCAGGGTGCCGAGACCGGTAAGTGCGCTGTAGGCCACACCGGCGACCGCGACCGTTCCCCGCCAGCGGCGTGGCGCGATCAGCAGGGCCGTGGCCGCCACCGACGCCGCCACGGTCGTGTGCCCGGAAGGCAGCGAGTTCTCCAGGACGTAGGTGACGCCCAGGTCCGGCCGTGCCAGCAGGTCCTTGAGTACCTGCGTGGTGAGGTTGGCACCACCGAGAATGGCCACGGCACCGAGCGCGATCGCGGGCCGGCGCTGGATCACTGCACCGATGACCGCGGCGAGCAGTGCGGCCGCGACGAACGGCTCGGAGACGACGGTCAGCACCGGGTTCAGCACCGGATCGAGTGTGTCCCGCCCGAAGGAGGCGCCCAGAGCGGCGGCATCGTCGAGCTGCTGCCCGCGGGCGGTGGTGACGAAGATGCGCCACAGCACGATCACCGCCACCGCGCAGGCCACCGCGCCCAGCAGCGGAGGCACGGCCCCGCGCAGACGAGCGCGCCCCGGCTGCGGTGCCGAGGGCATCGCACCAGGCGGTCGCGCGGGAGTCATCGTGGCCATGATGCTGCACGATAAGCACCGATGCTGGGAGATCACTGGGAGACCACGCCGGGCGGATGGGTTCCGGTGCTGTGCGGTGGACCGCAGTCATACAGTGACTGAAATCCACCGCACAGTCAGCGCCGAGGCAGTCTCAGCAACCCGTCGGTCACCAGTCCCCGGACGTCGGGGAGCACGGAGTCGAGCACCGCGTCCCGCTCCAGGCCGGTGAGCGCTGCGACACCCGCGGCGATCTGCGCCACGGTCAGGTCGCCGTCGCAGGTGCCCACCACGGCCGCGAGCGCCGTGTCGGCACGGACCGTGCGCCCGAAGCCTCCCCCTTGCCGCAGCACGATCACCTCCGGGTCCGCAGATCCGGGCCGGTAGTGGCGCTCCTCGGTCACGTCTGGGGACACCGTGAGCGCATGGTCAGCGAGCTCGGTGTCGGTGAGCCGCACGAGTGCGTCCTTCGCCGTCAGCGTGGCCTCGACTGCCGGCCACAGACCGCCGGTGTGGGCACCGGGCAGCGTGCCGGTGACCTCCTCCACACGGTGCCACGGCTGCGGAGGCGACGCTGCGCCGTCGGGGATATTGGGCTTGTGCAGGGTGACGTACCCGAACCCGACGGCGGTCACGCCACGGGCCTCAAAGTCCGCCAGCCACGCGGCGTACCCACGCTCCCAGGCGGCGCGGTCGCGGTCGGGGGTGATGCCGCCGTCGCGCAACCAGGTCTCGGCGTACTCGGCCGGATCGGCGCTCTCACGCTGGATCACCCAGCCGTCGAGGCCGGAGTCGGCCAGCCACTGCTGGATCCGATCGAAGGGCCCCTCCCCCTCGTGCACCTCCCAGTTGCCGAGGAGCTGGGCGATGCCAGCCGGGGCGAGCACGTCCGCCACCCCGGTGATCAGGTCACGGACCAGGTCATCGCCGCGCCGGCCGCCGTCCCGGTAGGTGTACTCGGTCAGCCCCGACTCGCGCGGCGTGATCACGAACGGCGGGTTGGAGACGACGAGGTCGAACCGCTCACCAGCCACCGGCTCCAGCATCGAGCCCTCGCGCAGATCGAGTTCGACACCGTTCAGGGCCGCGTTGAAGCGGGCGAACGTGAGCGCCCGGGCCGCGAGATCGGTGGCCACGACCTGGTCGGCGAACGGAGCGATGTTGAGTGCCTGCACCCCGGAGCCTGTGCCGAGGTCGAGTGCGCGGTGGACCGGGCGCCGGACCGTCAGCTCCGCGAGAGTCCGCGAGGCTCCGCCGACGCCGAGCACGTGGTCGCGTTCGACGGCACGTCCGGTGGTGGCTTCCCCGAGATCGGCGGCCAGGTAGAACGCGCCGTCGGGCGTATCGATGGGGCGCAGGTCGATGGCGCCGCGCAGCCCGTGGACGTCGGCGCTGAGGAGCCCGGCCCGTTGCGCCTGCTCGGCGCCGAGACGTGGGAGGGCAGCTTCCGCCTCGGCCGGTGTGAGGATGTCGCCGAGGAGGAACAGGCGGGCGAGCAGTGCGGTGGGCTCAGAGCCGGCGGCACGAGCTGACTGAACCGCGGGCAGCACCTGCTCGCGGCCCAGGGCCGCCATCGGGACGGGGCCGAGAAGCTCGGTCAGCCGATCCACCGAGTAGCCGGCGTCGGTGA
This sequence comes from Ruania rhizosphaerae, assembly GCF_009805705.1. Lineage (GTDB taxonomy): Bacteria > Actinomycetota > Actinomycetes > Actinomycetales > Beutenbergiaceae > Ruania > Ruania rhizosphaerae. Next base: position 20,945 of record NZ_VSMB01000020.1, on the reverse strand, counting down.
AGTCTGCGCGCAATGCCCGCACTGCCTGGACGTCCGGCTCAACCATCCGCCTCCCCCTCCATGAAATCAATCGTCGATCTGGTTGTTCGAGCGTAGCCAGGGGTGACGGCGCCCGTCAGAATAGCCAGGAATCGGACGTCGATCTGGCTGCTGGACCTGCGATCGACCGCCAGATTGACGTGCGATTCCTGCGGGTGGGGTTCGTGGGTAGCCAATTCGACGTGTGATTTGCGCGATGGACACCCGCTGGCCACCCGCGAGTGCCACAGTGTGTCCATGACGAGCACGCCTCTGCCGTGGGCATCGAAGGATCGGACCCTCACCTGGCCGGTGATCGCCTGGTCGTTGTGGGACTGGGGGTCGGCAGCTTTCAACGCGGTGATCACCACCTTCGTGTTCACCGTGTATCTCACCTCCGACCCGTTCGGCCCGGAGGCCGAGCGCACACTCGGCTGGGTGCTCGCAGGCGCGGGGTTCCTGATTGCGCTGTTCGCCCCCGTCACGGGTCAGCGGGCGGACCGGGCGGGGCGTCGCACGCTGTGGCTGGCGGTCAACACGGTCCTGGTGATCCTTGCGTCGGCGGGCTTGTTCTTCGTGCTGCCCGCCCCCGAGTACCTGTGGCTGGGGTTGGCGCTCCTCGCGGGCGGGAACATCGCGTTCGAGTTCGCCGGCGTGAACTACAACGCGATGCTCGCCGATGTCTCCACGCCCCGGAACGTGGGCCGCGTCTCCGGCCTGGGCTGGGGTATGGGGTATCTGGGCGGGATCGTACTGCTACTGGTGGTTTACCTCGGCTTCATCGAGCCCGACGTCGGCCTGTTCGGGGTGACCGCCGAGGACGGTCTCGACGTGCGGATCAGCATGCTGCTGTGCGCGGTGTGGACGCTGGCGTTCTCCATCCCGGTGCTGCTGACGGTGCGAGACCGGCGGCGGCGCAGCGATCCGACGACGGCCCGGGTCGGGCTCATCGGCTCCTACAAACTGCTGTGGCGCACGGTGGTCGACCTGTGGAACCGCGACCACAACACGGTCTACTTCCTGCTCGCCTCCGCGGTCTTCCGCGACGGGCTCGCCGGGGTGTTCACCTTCGGCGGGGTGATCGCCGCCGGCGTGTTCGGCTTCTCCCCCGGCGACGTGATCATCTTCGGCGTGGTCGCGAACGTCGTCGCCGGGATCGCCACGATCCTCGCAGGCCGGCTAGACGATGCGATCGGCCCGAAGCGGGTGATCATGGCCGCCCTGATCTCGATGGTGGTCATGGGCCTGTTGATCTTCTTCCTGCACGACGGCGGCCGTACCGTGTTCTGGACGTGCGGCCTGGTCCTGGCTGCTTTCGTCGGGCCCGCGCAGTCGGCCTCGCGTACGTTCCTCGCCCGGCTCATCCCTGCCGGGCGGGAGGGCGAGGTGTTCGGCCTGTACGCGACCACCGGGCGGGCCGTGAGCTTCCTGGCCCCCGCGATGTTCTCGGTGGCGATCTCGGTCGGAATCGCCACCACGGACGCCGCGACGTCCGACGAGGCCCAGTACTGGGGCATCCTCGGGATCGTGTTGGTGCTGGTGGTCGGGCTGGGGTTGCTGTGGCCCGTGAAGCCGCACGATCACGCGGAGTCGGCGTTGGGCGAGGCTGCAGTGGACGCCGAACCGCACGAGACGGGTCGGCCGAGCGGGCCGACCAGCGACTCCTGAAGCCGGGTCGCTCGGCCACGTCTGGTGGCGGGTTCGGGGCTGTCATGTCCGGATGTCAGAAGACCTCCCGGTCCCGGTAATGAAGCCCGGACGGCCGCTACGGGACGTCAGCCGGGTGGTCGGGTCTGCATGACCTTCTGGCCCGGGATTTTGCCGGTTGTGGTTCGGCTTACGGGACGGTTCAGCCAGCGTGGGGTGCGATCGCTGTATTCCACCAGGATGACGTGAGCAGACGAGGACCCCCAATTTCCGCGCGGACGGTTCCGCGTTGAGGTCATTCGCACCACAAGCGTAGGCTCACTCGTCGCGCGGCCCGTAAGGTGGCGGTGAGTCCGGGCGCAAACGTGGCACTCGGTGCACCGCCGTCCCAGGGGCGGCACATTGGAAGGAGACCACAGGGTGGCGACCAACGAAGAGGTACTCGCAGCCCTGCGCAACGTGATCAATGATGTGACAGGCATCCCCCTTGAAGATCTCGCGCTCAGCAAGTCTTTGACCGACGACCTCGATCTCGACTCGCTTGCCATCGCAGAGATCGTGGTGGCGATTGAAGACCGTCTGTCGATTCCTATTCCCGATGAAGACATCAAGAGCCTCGTGACCGTCTCAGACCTCGTCGTCTACGCCGGGGGACGTCTGGACGGGGCATCGCCGCACCCGGGCGAGCCGGGTCGGTGATCCGCGCTAGCGGAAGGAGAAGCACACCGCGTGCCGCGTTCGTCTGCTCCACCAGAGAGGGTAGGTTTGAGACTGGACCAAGTTCAGGACGGCGACCCGATGATACTTTCCTTTGAAACCGAGGAGCTTCGGACGATATGTGAGGACCCCGATGTCGCCACGTCGCAGCTGGGCGAGGACGTCGCAGGCGTCCTACGACTCCGGCTCGCGGACCTCCGAGCCGTCGACTGCATCGACGACATGCCCGTCGGTCGAACGACGCGAAGGGGACAGGAGTGCGACTTGCTCGAAGTTGAACTCGCCGATGAAGTCGTCATGACGTTCGAGTCGAACCATAAACGGCCACGAATCACCGACACCGGCAGCGTCGACTGGCCACAGGTCCGTCGAATTCGCCTGACTCAGATTGGAAGGCCGTCATGAGCAATGGTGGAATTTCGACACGGTGGGCTTCCCCACCTGGCGAAACAATCCAGGCTGTAATGCGTGACCGTCATTTAACGCCCAAACGTGTCGCCGACGCAACCGGCCTCACGACGTTAGACTTCGAACGCTTACTTTCTGGCGACTTGGGCATCAATCTCTCGACGGCACGTGCACTTTCGGATCACCTTGGCGCAACCGCCGCTTTCTGGCTCACCCGAGAAGCTCAATACCGCGATGACCTCGATCGCGTACATGCGGATGCCTGGTCCAGGGCGCTCCCACTCAAGCAGATGTCTGAATGGGGCTGGATCGCCCAGCCCACGACCTGGAAGCAACGTATAGCAGCCTGCCTGGACTACTTCGACGTCCACACCGTCGCAGAATGGGACGCCACCTACGCTGCCCAAGTTGACAACGCCCTCTTCCGAACCTCGCGTGCACACGAACACCAGACCAACGCGACAGCCGTGTGGTTTAGAGCCTGTGAGCTCCAAGCCAACCGAGTAACTATCCAAAGCGCATTCACACCAAAAGGCTTCGAGCGGGCACTAACTGAAGTCCGGGCTTTGACCCGACAGTCAAACCCGACCAGATTTGTGCCAGCACTTGTCGAAGCCTGCGCCTCCGCTGGCGTTCGACTCGTGGTAGTCCGCACGCCAAAGGGATGCACCGCAAGTGGAGCTACTCGGCTGTACAAGGGAGCCCCGCTCATCTCACTGAGTGCGCGCCACCTATCGGACGACCATTTCTGGTTCACCTTTTACCACGAGGCGGCGCATGCGCTGATGCACGACCTCACCGGGCCGTTCATCGATTCCGACGACGCCGAGGACGCTACCCAGGATAACCATTTAGAGTACGAAGCGAATCGGCTCGTCGCCCATCTACTACTCGGCGGAGCGGACCTTGACTCGCGGCCCCAGTCTTACCGCCAAATCATTAAAATCGCTCAGATCGCCGGGATCTCACCTGGTATCGTGGTGGGGCAACTTCAGAACAGCGGAATCTTGGGCAGGAATGAGCACAACAGCCTGAAACGATGGTTCGCTTGGAACGGCACTACCCTCGAAAAGGCACGAACGCAGTAGGGCTCTTCTGCCAGTTGCAGAGAGCATCCTCCAACACATCGTTCGTTACATTAATCGCCTCACGGATCGGGACCAGTCGTCTCTCGAGTTGACGCGGACTGTGTTGCGATTTCAAGCCGCCATCCAGCAATAGGGAAGCCCCCGCCCTTGGCCCGCTCACGTTCGCTAAGTACGTTGAGTCCGGCACCAGAGCCGGGAACACGCCCGTCTTGCCAAGCATCGTCAAATAGTCGAACCGCGCAATCCGACCGAACCGATGGACCTTCTTCATGGCCTTGAACACGAGCCGGAACTGTTCTTCGCCGTTGGCTGCTGACACCGCCTCAGGCCTGCCCCCGGCATGGCCAGCCGACGCGACCCAGCCGACGTAGCTGGAGACTACCGAACCGGTGCCCGGTCCCGAGGATCCAGACAGGCTCTCGTACTTGCGGTGGTTGCCGAACGCGAGTCCCGATGCGCTGAGTTGCGCTCGGTTCGCATCCAGCCATGCGCGAACGCCAGGCAGATCTCTACTCGCCTCTTCCCAAGTCCACAGCTTGGTCCCGCCATCGCGGCCATAGAATGCTGACACAAGATCCCAACCGCGTTTACGATGGTAGCCGAACTGGACCGACAGGAAAACCAGCCAGCACGCCTCGTCGAGTTCGCCGTCCCTGGACTTTAGGATTGCACCACGGATCGGGTCGAACTTTCCGGTCGCGGGGACTAGGCACGAGTCGCTGAGTTTGGCGCTGCGCAAGTATTCGACTACGAATCGCCGGCGCCTCATGCTCTCGATCAACTGCGCCGTCAGGCACTCTCGGGAATCCCGATCTGCGATACCTGGGAGCGCCTCGATCGAAGGATCGAACGTCTCCAAGACGGCCAGTATTTTTTCATACAGGGGTCGGTCTGCAGGCCTTACTATTGGTCGCACTGGCAATTTGATCACCCACATATTCGCCGATAGCTCGCATCGCAGTCGACGTCACACCGAAACTGCTTTGCAAATTATGATTGTATCCGATCACCTGTACGGACCGTTCGAACTCGATTGAGCCGAGCCTGTCGATCTGACCTGTGTACAGCATACCTTCGACCTGGCTGCCGTCGCGTCGCGGCAGCGACCAGTCGTCCCTCAGGTGCGCATCCAGACGAACCCCAGCGAATGTCTCGAACTCGGTGACGACCGAGCGGCCGTTCAGTATTAGGAACTCCAGAGGCGAGTCGCGAATCAACTCCGCCATCGCCTCCCGTCCCTGATCGACGAGTGCACGTCTGTTTGCCGGAGGCAAGTAGGCCCACTTTTCTGACGTGGCGAACGGCACAAGGTCCAGGTGACACATGCGACGCTCACCAAGGGGGTAGTATGAGTAACCTGACGGAGCCATCGATCGCTCAAGCACATCGAACCATCGTCGATAAGGATTGCGAGTGAAATACCTCTCGCACGTCCGGACTAGCGCACGAACATGAGTGCCGTCGGCTGCATCCCAACTCGAGATTCCCAATGATCTTAACGTGTGGAGTCGCCGTGCTTCTTGGTCCAATTCTACGCCATCATTCGTCACGAACTCAAGATTGCTCGGGTTGATGCCCACTGTGGCTACCTTGGCCGAACTTAAATCGCCAAAAAACGGCACGGGACCAGCCCAGCTGATCACCGTGGATTCGCGAGTCTGCGTGACGAGCAGCTCGAGCAAGCGGGCCATAGACGAATACATCGGCGGGTGCCTATTCGGGTCGAGGTTGACAGGATGAATTTCAGTTCTCACTCTAAGAGCATGGGCGGCATGCGTTAGGTTAGCAGTGCGAACTCCCTCAGTTCGTCGTTTACAAGGGTGACAGCTATCGCTTGCATTGCTGCAATGTCGCGCTCCTTACGTGCCGTCTCCCAGGCAAGGATACGCACAAGATCAGCCCAGTACGGCTCAGCCGGCATGGTCAACATCTCGAACCGCACCCCCTCGCGGATCTGCTGCTCGGCCGCCACCAAGCCCCCTAGCGACGCCGCCTGTGAGCCCCGGGGTATCGGTGGCATCTCCGTCGTTGCTTGCCAACCTTCGGCGAGGAATGCCTCCGCCATCGAAACGTGATTGTCGTAGAGGTGAAAGCTCGCTGCTTGGTGAATATACACGCCGAGGTCCAGGTCGAGCTCGCGGGCCGCTACCTCCTGCAACATCGTGAACGCGAACACGTCATGTGGGAGCCCGAGCACCGCATCGTTCGAACGCATGCTCGTCACCATGTGCAGACGATTGTTTCGGCAGAGGAACTGCAGCGTGCACGTGCAGGGCACGTTCTCCTTGCGGTCTCCGTAGTTGTCGTTCCGGTCGAAGATGGCGATCACCGCGCGTCGCGTGCCGGGGGACTCTCTGAGCATCTGGACAACCCGCTCGAACTGTGCGCCGCTTTCGGCTCCGAACAGTCGGGGCCCGTACGCGCCGTGAACTCGTCCGTCTGGTTCAGCCTCTTGGGTGTACACGCCGATCCACGGCGCGATCGCTGCTGCACTATCAGATCCACTCAGGTACCAGGCGAGCTCAGCGATCGCGGTCGGAACCTTGCGGCGTGACTCAGTTCTGCTCAGGCGGGCCCTCGGGTTGTTCAATTGAAGACGCGCACCGAGGGATTCGATGTTCCCGCCCCGAGTTTGACTCACGTCCGGTCTCTCACCGGCCTCCAGCAACTGTCCGATAGCTTGGCGCATGACGTCGTCTAGCGTGTCTTCCTCAACGCATATCGCCACGAGCACTCCCGGCTGGACGCACACAGGTATCGCGGGTATGAGCGCGGCCACTCATCAATCCGCTCGGTTCAGCGTACCGAGGGGCCGTCTGTGGCAAAGGATCGACACGCACACGTCGTGCGTTGCTCTGCCAGTGGACAACGGTACTGGCAAGCTCGGACTTCAGCCGGTCCAGTCCCGAGGGTCCGACTAGCTAGATCGGCGGAAGCGGTGCGCCGAGCAAGAGCGCACTCGGAAGGAGGCGTTCGATACGCGACGCCCGCACCGGTAGGTCGATCGACCAGCCCACGTTCTTCTCGCCGCCGGTGGACACGGCTGGCAGTGTTCAGGGATCCCCTGACCGACGCACTGACCGACCTGAGCCGACTCCGCCCCGGCAGGTTCGGCTTGCGGGTCGGAATGACACATGCGGCGCGAGTACCGCTGCATGCCGCCCAGATTGACGCACTGCACCCCTACATCGGGGCAGGACGCCGGGTGGCCGGGGTAACTCAGTAACGTGATTCGAACCTCGCGGCCAGAATTGGTCCGGAGTCAGGCCTTGGAGGCGGACGGCTTGTTGCCGGCGCGCGCGTCGACGACCACGAGCGGGCGGGCGTCGGGCTGGTCGAGTTTCAGCCTCTTGATGACGCGGTTGACCTTGGTCTTGTCGGCTGCGGTGTAGCAGATGACGACGAACACCGATTTCTTCGTCTTGTTCGCCGTCTCGTAGATGTCGACCTGGTTGGACAGGTTCCGTTCGAGGCTGCTGCTCTTCGCGAGCTTGAACTCGATGAGACTTTTGTCCAAGCCCATCGAGAGCTTGAAGTCCACGGGACCGCGGCCGTTGTTCGGTTCGCGGTTGACGTCGAACCGGCTGGCCTGGAGCAGGAGGCCGAAGAATGCCTGCACCTCAGCTTCGCTCGCAAACGGTTTCCCGTCGCCGCGGTTGATGATCCGGTACCCGTCCTGGTTCTCAACGTAGTCCTTGAAGATGTGCACAGCGGCCAGGGCCTCGTCGAAGGACGTCCACGGCTTCTCGAACAGGTCGGTCTTATCGGTGATGTCGCGTGCAGCGACTTGCACCTGCCGCACCAGGCGCAGGGTACTGCCGACCTTCTCCTTGCTGGTGGCGACAGCTTGGTCGCCAGTGTCTTCCTTGAGCTTGATGTAGCAGTCGATTAGCTCAGGGAAGGCGGTGATCGTGGCTGTGCGGGCACGGTCGCGCTCAAGTTGGGTGGGCTTTCGAGTGAGTATGGACTTGAAGTACCGGTTGACGTCAGCCCGGAGTTGGTCGTTGTCGACGACGCCGGGCAGGCGGTCGAAGCTCCTGAGCATGTCGGCGCGGTTGATCCAGGTCTCGTCCCTGGTAAGCAGGTCAGTCGGGGTGAGGATGACGAAGTCACCCTCGGTCCACGGGAGGGCGTAGGTGCGGGACATCCACGTCTCGGTGCCGTAGTTGAACGCGGCGCGCTCGACCGTCACCTGCTTGACATCGCTCTCGGCTAAGTGCTTCCTCGCGAACTGCTCGGTGTAGTCGAGCAGGAAGTGCTTGATGAGGTTGGTCGCGAAGTCGGAGATGCTGTCCCGGCCGACACCGGGCCGGATGAGTGCGAGCTTCTCCAGGTGGCTAGAGCTGGTGATGGTCTCGTCGCCGAAGTTCTTAAGAATCTCGCCGAGCGCCGCGTGCAGAGCCTTGGCGAACTTGGGACCGAGGCCGCGCCCGTCGTTGCCACCGACGGTGAAGCCGAGCCAGTTCTGCCTGACCTCTCGAAACGTGTACCAGCTCTTGATGAGGCCAGGGTCGAGGTCGTCGGAGGCCTGGTCGCGCAAGAACCGCAGGTAGTCAAGGATCTGGTGGTGGAGCGCCGCGTACTTCCTGTTGCTGCTGTTGAACAGCAAGAAGGGGTCGATGAAGACCGGGAGGTCGGAGACTACAGAGATGTCGAACGCCCCGTACTTGTCGAGGACCGCCGGGTTGACGTTGAACCGGTCGCTGAAGAAGACGCCGGCGGGGTCGGCTTCCCACCTTGGGGCCGCCTTCGCCTTCTTGGTCTTCTTCTCAGACTTGGCCACGTGTCGAGTATCCCGGTTGGTGCCGATGCTCACGTGCCGCCGTCGATCCGGATCTCACGCCGCTCGAAGAGGCCAGTCCATCCTTCCCGGCGGTATCGAATCCGTACCGTGCGGTTCGATAGAACCCTCGCGTGGAGACTGTCGCCTGGCCGCACTACGAAGCCAGACCACCGTTCGTGCTCGAGGGTCAGCGCGTAGAAGCGGTCGTCCTCGGCCGGAACGATCCTCACGGCAGCGTCGTGTTGCGCACCGACGGGGACCGCTTGCCACAAGATCCGGTCGCCTGTCATCGTGTCGACTCCCTGCCACTCGACCGAGATTATCCGCACAGGCACAGGCGAGATGTTTTGGAGAATCCACGTCTCAGGCTCGTTTCCGTATCGGCGTGTGAGCGCGACTCCTCGCGGCAGGAAGGCCCACAGGCCGAGGCCCGTCAACGCGGAGGCGCCCGCTCCGATGAGGAAGTCGCTCAACATGACACGACAGTAGAGGTCGATCAAACGATGTGTTGATCTGCGTGTCGGTCCGAACGGGGATCCTCATCCGGCGGCCCGGAGCGACCGACCCCTCCACAAATTCCCTGGCCGGATTCTCGCCTGTTCGTGTGGAAGCGCTATGCCGCACGAGCCGGACCGTCGCGCTCAACCCGCGTCGATGTCGAGCAGGGCTCCGTATTCCTACGCGGCGTTGCCCCCGTGCCATTGGCGCGTCGGCACCCCTGCTCCACGTCGCAAGGCGAGCTGCTCGCATAGTTGCTTCGTTCAACGGCTCACGTTTGCTCAGTACGGTGACTCACATTTGCTAGGTAGTGGGCTTCATGTCTGCTGAGTTCGTGCCATGGTTCTGGAATCGCTCGTGCCACGCAGACTCAGCGAGCGCCTGGCTGATCTGGTCGCCGTGGAACCGGTGATCGCATTGCACGGCCCGCTCGGTGGGTGAATCCACGGTGCTGCGTAGATTCGCAGCCGACCCCCGAGGGTCGGTTCTCGACCTGGACGACGTCGAGGTGCGTGAGGCGGTCGTCGGGAACCTGGCGGCGGTCGCCGGAGTCCGGGAGAACCTGCTCGAGGCGCTCAGGGCCGACCCTGACGGCGCGGTCGGGCAGATCCCGACCTCCGAGACCGTCCGCCAGGACTACGTGGAACGCGTCTGCGCCGGGGCTACCCCTGGCAGTGCGGCGTTCCGGCTCGGCTCGAGCGCGCTGGTTCGACGACTTCGTACGGGCATCGGTCGAACGAGACGCTCTCGAACTGAGCCGGATCCGTGAACGACAAGCAATGACGGACCTGCTGGGCCTGCTCGCTGCGCAGACCGGGCAACTCGTGAACACCTCCGCCACTGCGGACAAGCTAGGCGTCAGCCGGGCCACCGCCGACAGTCACCTCAGGCTGCTCGAGGACCTCTTCCTCGTCGTACGACTGCCAGCTTGGGGCAAGACACTGCGCTCGCGAGTGAGCGCCAAACCCAAGGTCCACGTCGTCGACTCCGGCCTGGCCGCCCGACTCCTGCGGCTCACACCCGACAAGCTCGCAGGACTTGACCCGGCATCACTGACCGACTTCGGGCACCTGCTGGAAACCTTCATCGTCGGAGAGATCCGCAAGCAACTGTCCTGGCTCGATGAGGCGGTGACCGTCGGTCACTGGCGAACCAGCGATGGCGCCGAGGTCGACGTGGTGGTCGAGTACGATGACGGAACCGTCCTCGCGTTCGAGGTCAAGGCCAACGAACGCGCACCCGGCTCCGACTTTCGCGGTCTGGCCCAGTTGCGCGATCTCCTTGGTCCACGGTTCGCGGGCGGAGTCGTCTTCACCACCGGGACTCGCTCCTACACCTATGCCGACCGCCTCCACGTCATGCCCCTCGACCGGCTGTGGACACCTGTCACGAGCCAGGCCACCCGCTGAACCGCTCATGTCGAGACGGTGCCAGGCACGAGAGGTGGCGAGTAGCCGCGCGCACCGGTCATTGCCCCAGAGGACTCTCCCAATCCGTGACAGTCAGGCGGCGTCCAGTGGGCTGCCCGTCAGTCGCGGCTGCAGCACGCGCCCGTAGATCCTCGACCGTGTCGGTCCCGGCCCGCAGGTAGCAGCCGGAGAGATGATCCAGCTCGCCGGTCGCGATCGCGCGGATGATCGCGGTCACGGCCTCCGGCGGCGTCCAGTCGGTGCGGTCCGCGTGAGCGATCATGCCGGCCGTCATCTCGGTGGCGACCACCCCGGGTGCCACCTCGAAGGCGCGTAGGCCACGCTCGTACCCGGCCTCGTGCAACCCGCCGCCGATGCGGAAGAGCGCAGTCTTGGCGATGTTGTAGCCGGCCATGACGTCCATGTCCCGCACGCCCGCGCCGGAGCTGAGGTCAACCACCCGGCCCCCGCCGCGCAGGAGCATCCCCGGCACCGTCGCCCGGGCTACCAGGAACGCACCGTAGACATTGACGTCCAGTACCTGCCGCACCTCCTGCGGGTCGGCCTCCCAGAGCGGCACCTCCGCATCGATCACCCCGGCGTTGTTGATGAGCAGGTCCACCGAGCCCAGCTCCTGCTCGGCGGTGGCCACCGCCCGGGTGACGGCGTCGGTATCGGTGACGTCCGCCGTCAGGACGAGCGCCTTGCGCCCGTGGGAGGAGATCTCGTGGGCGACCTCCTGCAGCCGACCCGAGTCCCGGGCGAGGAGGGCGACGTCCAGGCCAGCATCGGCGAGACCGACGGCGAGGTGGCGTCCGATCCCGCGGGAGGCGCCGGTGATGAGGGCGGTGCGGGCAGGGCCGGGGTACGTGCGGGCGGTAGCCATGACCTGATGCTAAGCCTCGCCGCATCGGTCGACGAGTGGAGTCCGTGACCGCAACGACACGGATACGTGGTCTGCAGGCTCAGGCAGCCGCAGATGTGCGCGTCCGTGTCGTTGCCGTCAGACTGAGGCTCAGGAACCGGTGCTGACCGTCTCCTTCTCATCGATGCCGTCAGTGATGTCGATCTTGCCCGCACGCACCTTCGCAGCCACGATCGCTCCGAACGCGATCAGGGCGGCGCCGAGCGCGATCCCGATCCGCAGCGTGTGGTTGGCATCCTCGGGCACGCTGAGCATCACCACGGCCGGCGCGATCAGCACCGAGACCAGGTTCATGACCTTCAGCAGCGGGTTGATCGCAGGACCGGCGGTGTCCTTGAACGGGTCGCCGACCGTGTCACCGATCACTGTCGCTGCATGTGCCTCGGAGTTCTTTCCGCCGAAGTGACCGTCTTCGACGATCTTCTTCGCGTTGTCCCAGGCACCACCGGAGTTGGCAAGGAACACCGCCATCAGCACCCCGGCCCCGATCGCACCACCGAGAAAACCGGCCAGCGGGCCCACGCCGAGCCCGAAACCGACCGCGATCGGCGCGAACGCCGCCAGCAGGCCCGGGGTCGCAAGCTCACGCAGGGAATCCTTGGTGCAGATGTCGACGACCTTGCCGTACTCCGGCCGGGTCTCACCGGTCATGATGCCGGGGTGGTCACGGAACTGCCGGCGAACCTCGAACACGATCGCACCGGCGGCCCGAGTGACCGCATCGATCGCCAACCCGGAGAACAGGAACACGGTCGCCCCACCGAGGATCACCCCCACCAGCGTGATGGGGTTGATGATCTCGTAGCTGAGCATGGCCGCGACCGTGCCGTCCGTGGTGACCTGCGCGCCGAGCTCGGCCAGCGCCATGCTGACGGCGTCGCCGTAGGAACCAAACAGGGCTGTTGCCGCCAGCACCGCGGTCGCGATCGCGATGCCCTTGGTGATCGCCTTCGTGGTGTTCCCGACGGCGTCCAGATCCGTGAGGATCTGCGCACCCTCCTCGTCAACCTCGCCGGACATCTCCGCGATGCCCTGCGCGTTGTCGCTGACCGGGCCGAAGGTGTCCATCGCGACGATCACCCCGACCGTGGTCAGCAGACCACAACCGGCCAGGGCGATGAGGAAGAGCGCCAACCAGATCGAGCCACCGGCAATCAGGAACAGCCCGCACAACGCGGCGGCGATGATGCCCGCGGTCCAGACGGCCGATTCGAACCCGACGCCGATACCGGAGAGGACAACGGTCGCCGCACCCGTACGGGAGGCGGCGGCCACGGTCCGGGTGGGCTTCGCCGTCGTGCCGGTGAAGTAGCCGGTGATGCCAAGGATCACGCCTGCCAGCACCACGCCGATGAGCACGGCGACGGCCGAGACCAGGCGGGGGTCGCCGTCATGGTCCGCGAGGGCTTCCCCGACACCGGTGAGGTCGGCGAAGGAGGAGGGCAGGTAGACGAAGGCCGCCACGGCCGCCAGCGCAGCGCCGATGAGGGCGGAGACGTAGAAGCCGCGGTAGATGGCGCGTAGTCCGGATTCGCTGCCGCGCACCTTGGTGATGAACACACCGAGCACCGCCACCAGCGCCCCGATGGCGGTGACGATCAGCGGGAACACCAGGCCGGCCTCACCCATGGTGGCCTTGCCGAGGATCAGCGCGGCGACCAGGGTGACCGCATAGGACTCGAACAGGTCGGCGGCCATACCGGCACAGTCACCGACGTTGTCGCCCACGTTGTCGGCGATGGTGGCGGCGTTGCGTGGGTCATCCTCGGGGATCCCCTGCTCGACCTTGCCGACCAGATCGGCGCCGACATCGGCAGCCTTGGTGAAGATGCCGCCGCCGACGCGCATGAACATCGCCAGCAGTGCGGCGCCGAAACCGAAACCCTCCAGGACGGCGGGGGCGTCACCGCGGTAGACGAGCACCACCGCCGCGGCACCCACCAGGCCGAGACCGACGACGCTCATCCCGACGGCGCCGCCGGTGCGGAAGGCGATTCGTGCGCCCTCCTGGCGTCCGTTCGGGCCCGTGGCCGCTGCCGCCACGCGGAGGTTCGCGCGGGTGGCGAGCCACATGCCGAGGTAGCCGATCGCGGCGGAGAACGCTGCGCCGAAGAGGAAGGCGATCGAGCGGCCGAGCTTCACGCCACCGTCGCCCGGGAGCAGGAACAGGAGGGCGAACACCACGACGGCGAAGATCGCCAAGGTGCGGAACTGCCGGTTCAGGTAGGCCTGGGCTCCCTCCTGGATCGCGGTGGCGATCGACTGCATCGCCGGGGTTCCGTCGCCGGCCGCCAGTACTTGCCGTCGCAGGACCACGGCGAGCACCAGGGCCACGACCGCCACGACAGCGATCACCGACACGATCACGAGGCTCGATGTTCCGAGCTGCAGCATCCGTCCTCCTCGACGAACAGACCAAAGACCCGCTCAGGTGGTGCGGGTGTCCGGTGAGTCTAACCAGGAAAAGTGACCTGCCTCACCACGTGCCGGGTTCGGGCGCTTGAATCACTCGCCAATGGTCGTTGAGACAGGTCGCGAGCCGGCCGGTCGCTCGTCCCCGGGTGCCAGCTCCACCAGCAACCCCAGCACCGCGAGCGCCCCCGCCTTGTCCAGCGGGGAGTTGTTGTTCCCGCACTTGGGTGACTGGATGCACGCTGGGCAGCCGGTCTCGCAGGAGCAGCCGGCGACGGCGTCCCGGGTGGCAGTGATCCACTGCTTCGCCACGGCAAATCCTCGCTCGGCGAATCCTGCCCCGCCGGGGTAGCCGTCGTAGACGAAGACGGTGGGCTGGTAGGTGTCGGCATGCACTGCGGTAGACAGGCCTCCGATGTCCCAGCGGTCACAAGTGGCGACCAGCCCGAGCAGCCCGATCGCGGCGTGCTCGGCAGCGTGCAACGCCCCGGGTAGGTCCGCCGGTGCGAGGCCGAGGTCGTCGAACACCTCCGGCGCTGCGGTCCACCAGCAGCCGGTGGTGCGCAGTGTGTGCTCGGGCAGGTCCAGCGGGTAGGAGCCGATGAGCTCGAGCGAGGGCAGACGTCGCCTGTCGTAACCCACCACCCGGTCGGTGACTTCGAGTGCGCCGTAGCACCAGCGCACCGGCCCCCACTGCTGCTCCGCCCGGGTCTCGAGCACACTGATCTGCTTCTCGCTGCGACTGCGCGTGCGGTAGCCGACCTGCGCCTCGGTGACGATCGCGACGTCGTCGGCGTAGTCCCGGACCAGGAAGGTCCTGCCCTGGTGCACATAGATCGCTCCGGTGTGCACTGTGGCGTCGGCTCGGCCGGCGTCCACGGTCCCCAGCACCCTCCCGGTGCCTTCTTCGACCACCTGCACCGGTGGCCCTCCCCCGCCGCGCAGGTCGGTCAGGGCGGCCGGATCCTCCGGCCGGGAGTAGTTCCAGTACCAGGCGTTCCGGCGACGGCGGAGCATGCCTCGTGCGACCAGCTCACCTACCAGGTCGGCAGCCGTGGGCCCGAAGACCTCCAGGTCCTGTTCGGTCAAGGGGACTTCGGCGGCCGCTGCGCACAGGTGCGGGGCGAGGACGTACGGGTTGCCGGGATCGAAGGCGGTCGCCTCGATCGGGGTGGAGAAGATCGTCTCGGGGTGGTGCACCAGGTAGGCATCGAGGGGGTTGTCGCTGGCGATGAGCACAGCGAGCCCTTCGGCGCCGGCCCGGCCGGAGCGGCCGACCTGCTGCCAGAAGGAGACGCGGGTGCCGGGCCAGCCCGCGATGAGCACGGCGTCCAGTCCGGAGATGTCCACGCCGAGTTCGAGGGCGTTGGTGGTGGCCAGCGCCCGCAGGTCGCCGGTGCGGAGTGCGCGTTCGAGTTCGCGGCGTTCCTCGGGCAGGTAGCCGCCGCGGTAGGCGGCGACTGTGTCGGCCGGTTTCGTCGCGGTTCTGTCCAGAGCGCCGGGCCGGTCCCGCAGCATCGACCGGGTCTGATCGGCGATCGCCTCGGCCCCCACCCGGGAACGCACGAAGGCCAGTGCCCGCCTATCGCTACGCACCAGATCGGCGAGCAGCTCCGAGGTCTCGGCGAGGGTGGAGCGCCGGGGGCCGTCCGCCGGGGCACCCGTGGGCCGCCACGCGGTCACACCGTCCTCCCCCTCACCGATCTCTTCGACCGGAACACCGTCGTCGAGCACCGGCGGTTGCCAGAGGGCGACGGTCCGGCGACCAGCCGGCGCGGCGTCGTCGGTCACGGCGACCAATGCGTCGGCATCGACGCCCAGCAGCCGGGCAGCCGACGCGGCCGGGTCTCCGGTGGTGGCAGAGGCGAGGATCGCCGTCGGACGAGCACCGTAATGAGCGGCGAGCCGCAGGAGGCGGCGGAGCACCACGGCCACGTGCGCGCCGAGCACGCCACGGTAGGCGTGGCATTCATCCACGACGACGTAGCGCAGCCCGCGCAGCAGACGTTGCCACCGCTGGTGGCGTGGCAGGAGTGAGAAATGCACGAAGTCGGGGTTGGTGAGCACCAGGTCGGCGTGGTCTCGCACCCAGTCGCGTTCGCTGAGGGCGGTGTCACCGTCGCAGGTGGCGGCGCGCACGTCCCGCATCTGCGCGCTGCGCAGGAGCGTCTCCAGCCCGTGCAGCTGATCGGCCGCGAGCGCCTTCGTAGGACTCAGGTACAGGGTGGTGGGGCGCCGGTTGAGTGCGGCGATACTGGTCCCGAGGTTCCGGGACGCTTCGCGCACGGCAGTGATGGCGGGCAGCCACGCGGCCAGCGACTTGCCCGACCCGGTGGCGGTGGCCAGCACCACGTGGCGGCCTGCCCAGGCGGCCTCGGCTGCCGCAACCTGGTGCTCCCACGGGCGCTGCACCCCGCGCGCGGCGTAGCCGGCGACGAGGTCGGCGTCTGCCCACGACGGCCACGGTGCGTGGCGACCCGCACGGGCCGGCACGGTCTCCACGTGCACGAGACCGGCCTGCTGCCGCCGTGGGGTGAGCAGCGCCGTCAGGGGGTCCGGGTGGGTCACTCCATCAGTGTCTCAAGGCGGGCAGTGTCTCAAGACAGGCGGGCAGAAGAGGGCGGGGCCACCGCCATCCCGTGCGCATCGTCATCCCATCCCGACCGGGCCGGCGCGGGCCTCGGCCGCGGCGGCCTGTGACCATCCCGGTAGCGGCTCGGCCGGGACATCGACCCGGACGTCCACCAGTGCGCCATCGGCGACCACGCACGAGGTCAGATCAGAGCCGTTGCGTTCGGCCACCTCGGCGGCGATCCGGCACGGGTCCGGTGCACCTCGCGTAGCATCGCGTGCGGCCGCGATGGCCGCCAGATCGGCTGCCGCCTGGGCGGTACCGCGAGCGAGGCTGGCGTGGACCAGGCCACCGAGGAGAACAAGGGCGACGAGGCCGGTTGCCACGACGGCGAGCACCAGAACGGTGGCCGAGCCACGATCACGGCGATCGCGGGTGCGGCGGATCATGGCGCGCCCTCCGCCCATCCCGGCTCCACGGGGGTGGACGCGTCGGCGGAGACCTCGATCAGCCGGCCGAGCGGCCCCAGCGGGAGGCCCGTGCGAACCCCGACCGTGACCCACTCACCGTCGCGGGAGACGCCCACCTCGACGTCCGCCCCGGCGACGTGCTCGGCGACGGCCACCACCTGTCCGGTGCTCTCCCCCAGTGCGGCGGCGCGTGCACCCGCACGGGCGGCGTCCGCGCACCGCACCTGAGCGACCCCGGCTGCCGCCGCAGTCAGAACGGCCACCAGCATCAGCACCACGGCGGGCAACAGGATCGCCAGTTCGGCGGTCACCGAACCGCGATCGTGCGGTGCGCGGACGCCGGTCATCAGGAACCGATCGAGAGGGCCTGCTGGATGATCTGCAGCAGCATGCCGCGCACCTGGTCGCTGCCCATGATCGTCAGCAGCAGCCCCGCGAAGGCGACAGCGGCGAGGGTTGCGATCGCGTACTCGGCGGTGGCCATCCCTGCCTCGGACCGGCGGCATAGCCGGGCCCATCGCCGGGCGAGAGTGCGTGCCACGGGTCGGCCCACATGAGCCGGCCGAATGGTGGTCGATGTCATGGTGTTCTCCTTCGTTCGGGGGTCGGTCGACCCCGGGAGTCACCAGGCTGCGCCGCACCCGGCCAGCGCCGCTGACCGGAGTGGGCGGGCTGTGGACACATCAGCATCCGCTCGCCACCACGGTCATCAGCAGTGTCATCAGCACGGTCACGGCGATCAGGGCTGGAAGAGGTTGGCACCGGTGGAGAGCAGCACCGGGACGAGACCGAGCAGCACGAACGCCGGGAGCAGGCAGCAGCCGAGCGGCAGCACCAACCGCACTCCGAGCCGTGCCGCCGCCTCCCGCGCTCGAGCGCTACGGCCGCTGCGAATCGTCGCGGCCGCTTGTCGCAGCAGCGGGTCCGGGTCCACGCCGTCCCGCCATGCCGGTGCCAGGCAGTCGCGGATCCGGCTGGAATCGGAGGTCTGGAGCGCTGATCGGGTCGACGCCGTCGTCTCCGGTGGCCCCATGAGGTCCCAGGCCTCGTCCCAGTCGGCTCCCAGCCGAAGTGCGGCCACGACACGGCGCAGCTGGGCGCCGGCATCCCGGCCCAGCGCGTCGCCGAGTGCATCGAGCGCGGCGGGGACCGATGCGCCGGCGGCGAGGGCACTGCGCACCAGGTCCAGTTGTACGGCTGGATCGACGTGCCCCGGGTGTGCGCGGCGTCGGCGCCACCGGGCCGCGATCGGGCGTCCGGCCGGGCGCCCGGTGACCGGACGGGTCAGTGCCCAGGGCAGCAACGACGTGGCGACCAGGACCAGGACCAGCGCATCCACGAGATCACCGGCCGGTGCGTTCGGCTGCGGCGACCAGGGCGCCGGTCCACCGGTGGCCGGCCGCCATGAGCGTGAGACCGAGCACCATACTGGCCGTGCCCCAGCTTCCGTCGAGGAGCACTCCTGCCGGGTCGACGCCCAGGACCACCCCGAGCAGGACGCCGGCAAGCGGGAGCCAGCCCAGCAGCCGCGCCGTCGCACGTGGAGCAGCGAGCGCGGTGCGCCGGTGCGCGGCCGCCTCCTCGGCCTCGGCCACCCCGTGGGCGCAGGACTCCAGGATGTCGGCCAACGGTGCGCCGAGGCGTTCGGCCATGCGTACCGCGGCCACCGCCCCTGCGACGGCGTCTGCCCGTGGTGAAGGACCGCTCGCCAGCACTGCCTGTCGTGCTCCAGCGGCTGGCGCACCGGGCCCGGTCACACCTGGCCCGGGTGCACCCGGGCCGGTTACACCCGCAAGCTCACGTAGCGGCACGGGCACGTCCTCGTACCGCTCGCACGTCTCCCGCCACGCCGCCTGGACCGACGCCCCGGTGCGCAGACGGGCGGCCACTTCCACCAGCACGGTGCCCACCGGGGTCTGGGCACGCGCATCCCGACGGCGCAGCCGCCCCAGACGGCCCAGACGGCCCAGACGGCCCAGACGGCGCGGACGGCGCGGACGGCGCGGACGAGTCGTCTTCGCAGTGGCGGGCATCGACGGCAGGCGACGTCCGGGAACGGTGAGCAACGCCGTCGCCAGAACAAGCAACAGGGCGGCGAGGGCGAGCATCAGCGCGGCTCGCCCGAGTCCAGCGTGCGGGCGAGCCCAGGCCAGGCACCGGCCTCGATGAGATCGCCGTCCGGGCCGAGCGTGAGCGCAAGATCGCAGGCGAAGTCCTCGGCGCCGTCCGGGCGCAGCACCGCCACCTCGGCGAGCATGCGCCGCCCCTGGCGTCGCACCAGGTGCAAGACAGCGTGGATGGCACTCCTGGCCTGCACGGCAACGGCCCCGGGAGGCATACCCGCCAATGCGCCCAACGCGATGAGGCGCGCCGGCACATCGCGAGCGGTGTTGGCATGGATCGTGGCCCACCCGCCGTCGTGGCCGGTGTTCAACGCCCCGAGCACGTCCCGCACCTCCGCACCGCGGCACTCACCGAGCACGATCCGATCAGGGCGCATCCGCATCGCCGTACGCACCAGGTCCGGCAGTGTCACCTCACCTGCCCCCTGCACATTGGGGCGGCGTACCTGCAGATGGACCACATGCGGGTGGGTGGGGACGAGTTCAGCCGCCTCCTCGATGCAGATGATCCGCTCGCCGGGCGCTACCAGGGAGAGTGCGCTCGCCACCAGCGTGGTCTTACCCGCACCGGTGTTGCCCTGAAGGTTCCAAGTACATTGAGCGCCGCCAACCCCACCGTCCTAAGGAGAGGGCACCATGACCGTTGAAGAACTCATCGAGAAGCTGCAGGAGTGCGACCCGGGCGCCGAGGTACTGCTGGCGCATCAGCCGAACTGGCCGCTCCAGTTCCAGGTAGGCGGCGTGGCCTCCGGCGAGGACATCGCCGGCGAGACCGAGTGCGACGAGCACCACGACTACAACTGTGACGAGTGCGCGGAGCCGGTGGTGTACCTGGTCGATGGTGATCACCCGGGCCACCCCTACGCGCCGCGTGCAGCCTGGACGGTGGCACGATGACCGCCACCAGCACTCCAGCGATGGAGGCCAACTGGCGCTCGCTCGCCGCTGCTGCCCGCACCTACAGCGAGCTGACGAACTACGCTCTCGGGGTGACCATGGCGATAGCACGCGACGCGGACCTCACCGCCGCCGAGCGACGGCGCCTCGTGGACACCATCGAGGCGGACCTCGACGCAAGGAGCGAGGCATGAGCCCGAGCACCGCCCGCCGCTGCGTGGTGTACGCCCGGATCAGCATCACCAGTGAGGAGTCCGTCAGTATCGAGCGGCAGGTGCAGGCTGCCGAGCAGTACGCCGCCGCTCGGGGGTGGCAGGTGGTGGAGGTCTTCATAGACGACGGCGTGAGCGCGACCCGCAACCGCCCGCAGGACCGCGAGGGCTGGCGGGCTCTGCTGGCCAGCCCCAGCCAGTACGACGCCGTCATCATCTGGAAGATCGACCGCCTGGCCAGGTCCACGCTGGACTTCCTCACGGCGCACGAGAGCCTGCGCGACCGCAAGGCGGGCATCGTCGGCGTGGAAGATCCCATCGACATGACCACTGCCCAGGGTGAGTTGTTCGCGACGATCCTTGCGGCGTTCGCCCGGATGGAGGCTGCCAGCATCAGCGCCCGCGTGAGGGCTGCCCGAGACCACCTACTGCGGGCTGGGCGCGTGGTGGGCGGAACAGTGCCGTATGGCTGGCGCAACGTGCCGAACCCGGACGGGCACGGCAAGGTGCTAGCGCAGGACCCGGAGCGGGTCGGGTACGTGCGCGGCATGGTGGACCGCGTTCTGGCTGGCGGCTCGATTTACAGCGTGGTGCAGTGGCTCGACGAAGAGAACGCGCCACTCCCCCGGGCGTCGCAGACGAACCGTAAGCGCGGAGGCTGGCGATACACGACCGTCGAGGATCTGCTGCGGAACCCCGTGCTGGCCGGATTGACTGCCTACACCCCGGGCAACGCTGGCAAGTCGCGCGGCTCGGAGGTGCTGCG
>NZ_VSMB01000001.1 GCF_009805705.1 Ruania rhizosphaerae | reverse complement strand
GACTCCATCCTCGCTTCCAAGCTCAGGAGTCTCCACCGAACCCAGTGCGGTTCAGGTCGGCTTGTTCGCTGAGATGACGCAGCAGGCGCTCGACCCGAAACAGGAAGGCTTCGTAGGCCCACGGTGGCGGCGATACTTCACACTCATCGCGCTCAACCTGGTCGCGGCGATCGGAGAGGACGCCAACATCGTCAGCGTCGCGCACATATCCGGCAGCCCGAAGCTCGTGCAGCGGCTCGCGCGAGCGACCCGAGAGACCGCGCCCGAGTTGTCGTTGCAACTCGAGAGCGAGTACGTCAACCTCCCCCGCAACGAGGCGACCGAGCTGGCATCTTGGGGAGCGTCGAAGTTTCAGGAGCTCCTGTCGAGCGAGGCGATCCGCTGGATCCTCGGGTGCGGTCCCGACGCCATCGACATCCCGAGCGCAATGGACCGCGGAGAATCGCTCCTGATCGACTTGGGATCGCACGAGCTCGGACAGACAGCGGCACGCGCGATCGGCGCCGCCTATCTGCTCAAGCATTGGGCCGCGCTCGGAGAGCGCAAGAACAGAGACCACACCCACGTGATCATCGTCGATGAGGCTCACCTGCTCTCCTACGGTCCTTTGCCGCGGTTACTCGCCGAAGCGAGGAAGTTCGGGGTCGCCGTGGTTGTCGCGACCCAGCACCTCGGCCAGCTCTCACCACAACTTGCCGATGCGGTCGAGTCCAACACGGGCACGTTCGTCTCGCTGCGTTCCGGCCTTCAATCCGCCCAGCGGGCATCGACCCGCCTGATGGGGTGGCCGGCGCAGGACCTCGTGCGCCTGCCCAACCTGACCGCAGCAGCGTCGATGACCCGCGATGGACTCGTGACGGCGCCATTCTCCCTCAAGGTCGACTTCCACGATCGAGGCAGACGATCCCGGCAGCTCGGTCGGGTTGGCGAGCACGTTGTAGCGGGTATCGAGTCGCGGAGCCGGCACGAACTCGCGGCGTACTCCAAACTCAGCCCGATCGGGGTCGTCGACCTGCAACAGCGCCTCGACGAGACTCAGCCCGAGCCCGCTGAGCTGCCGAAGCCCCCTAGGGACCAACAGTCCGCCGTGGATGCCTGGCTGGCGAAGCGCAAAGAGGGCTACCGCGAGCCGGTTCGGGAGCCGAGCGAGCCACCGAAGGCCGTGGAGGAAGCGACCACGTGATGCGCCCCCCGTTTATCGGGATCGGTTTGTAGAGCATCCGGCACTACAGACCAAGGGAGATCGAAATGGCCCGCAATCGCAAGATTCGCACTCGCGTCCCTGGCTTCGGAGGCCGCGCCCTCCATCTCATCGACGCCGAGAACGTGGGCGGCGGCCCGAACATGAGGGCGGACGACGTCCGCTACATGTGGACGGTGTATCGAACGAACGTCGCGACGACCAGTTCGGACCAATTCTGGATCGGCTCCAGCAGGCGGTTCTTGCGTGGGGCCATCCCCGCCTTGTCGGGCGAAGGCGCCCGAGTGCTTGTCCGCGACGGCAGGGACGGCGGGGAGTCCATCCTCATCGATAACGTCGACGTCGATCACGTCGCCGACCGGTACGACCGTGTGGTCATCGCATCCGGCGACGGAGCCTTCGAGGGGCTCACGCTCGAGCTCCGAGCGCGCGGCGTGCACGTCCAGGTCGTCAACGGGTACGCGAATCTGTCGCGCGCACTGCGGCGGGCAGCAAGCACGGTGACCCAACTCAAACTCACCTTCGCGGATCCGATCCCGTACCGCCCGGACCGAACCGTGGCGGCACCAACCCCAGCACTTCTGGCCGCCCGGTCGCGCCAGGCACGCGGGTTGCGGCGTGACCTCAGCGCCGGACCGCTCCCGCAGGGTTCCTCGATGCGCTCCTGGAGGGCCGTTCCGGTCATGTCGGGATCAGTACCTATTGGTACGTAGGCCAACACCTGTCCGTGACACCAATCGCAGGGAGGAGGGACCAACCATGGGATCGATCATCACCCGCGCCAGCCACGCGCTGCGCTACGTGTGCCGCGGCTGCGGCATCACAGTCGGCAACCAGGGTGCATTCAAGAAGTGCCCGAACTGCGGCATCAAGTGGGGCTGACCACCGGCGGTGGCGCGGCCGTCTGCGGACGCCGCGCCACCGTCCCCGCACGTCGAGCGAACCGCGGCCTCATCGGGGGATACAACAATCTCACCGCTGCATCTGCTGGACGGGCTCGCTATCAGCGGGCCCCACGACTCAGCAGACGCTCTGATAGCCAACGGGTACAGCCCCGCCACCCGGAGCGGCGGCGATGGTGGTCCCGACGGACGCTCGCTACCGTTCGTCCCCAGCACCCGGGCTGCGTTCGAAGCCGCGCTCAGGGCCGCGATCGACGGCGGCGCGAACTGCATCTCGGCTGGACACCTGCTCCACGCCCTCCTCGAGGACACGGAGGTCATCCAGCACCTCGTAGCAGCGGGATCGAACCGCATCCAGTGGTCGAACAGCTGATCCCCTGCTCGCGGCGACCACCAGCCAGATCAACACCCACTATCCGGTGGGCGCTTCCGATGACGGCCCGGCGACCGAACAGCCATGGCCAGACTTCGAACGCTTCACCGAGGCAGCCCGAACGGTCATCGCCACCGCCGACCACGAGGCCGAGCTCCTCGGACACAACTTCATCGGCGCCGAGCACCTCAACCTCGGCATCATCGCCTCCACCGCACCCGAACTCGACCCCTACAAGCCGCGCCAGCCTGACCCGGGCACGGCGTTTGGTCGTCAAGGCGATCCGGCGCGGCAACACTGCGCCCGGCTCCCGACGGGCCTTCGCGCCTCATGCCAAGGACGCACTCGAAGCCGCGGCAGCCCTAGCGGCCACACTGGGCTGTCCCGTCGATGCTCGCCACCTGCTGGTGGGAATCGCCCAACCCGACAGCCTCGGCCAGCGACTCCTGAAGCTCTCCAAGGTCGATGTCGTCCAAGCCACGAACGACGTCAAGGTCGACCGCGTACCCCTGCTCCATTGACACAGACTTGGACCAATGGAGGGACGCCCTCCTGACCAGCGGAAACACCGAAAACCGGGGGCGCCCGTCCAGGGACGGGCGCGAAATGGTGCCTCCGCGGGTCCACAGTCGGGTGCATGAACAACCTGCAACCCCAACGCGCCGCGACCGTCCGGTGAGGTAGGTGCAGGCGTAGTCGTCTCGCGGAGGTCGATCCTGGCGGGGATGGTGATGGGCTTACGTCGGATGGTGGCGGCCCGGGCTCTGACCAGGGAGTGCGTCTTGGTCAACGTGGTTGCGGCGCGGGTGAGGTTGAAGGCCATGACGGCACAGATGAGCCAGGCGGCGTTCGCGGTGAACTTCCCGGAGGGCATGTGCGCCAGGGCAGATGCCTTCAGGTCAGCGTTGACGTTCTTGATGATCGTGTGGCGGCGGTGGACCTGATCGGCGTCCACGCCTGGTCACTGATGGAGCTGATGGCGTGTGTGACGGCCTTGCGGTGATTGAGACGTTCGCGCCGGCGGCCAGGACCTTGGTGACCAGGGTGGCCGAGTAGAACGCTGCGTCCGCGCGCACCAGCACTTCCCGCCCGGCCAGGTGAGTGCGGCCCACCAGGCGAGAGCATCGCTGGCTAGGCGGGTGGCCCCGCGTGGGGAGCCGACGCTGCCCTTGCGCAGCCGACCGGCGGCGATCACTGGTGCGAAGCCGCTGGGCCCTTCGGCTGAGATGGTCCCGAGCAGGGCGTTGAGTCCACGGACACCGGAGTAGCCGAAGGAGGCGCCCTGTTTGGCATGCCCGTGGACCTCGATGATGGTGTCATCGAGATCGACCATCACCGTCCCGGTCGCGGTGGCGTCGCCGAGCAGGCCGGTGCCTTGAGCGAGGTTGAGTAGGAACCGGGAAGCGACCGCGTCGCCCTGGCGGACGTGACCGAAGGTGAACGAGCGCAGGAACTGGCCCAGTGTCGAGGGAGCATGCGGACGCTCGAAGAGCCTGCTCATCGCCCCGTGGCGCACCACGCCATGTCATCAATACTGTCCACCCCAGCGGCCATGCCAGCCACCAGGCTGGTCAGTTTCAAACCGGCCTTGGCGCTCTTGTCCGTGGGCACGCTCAAGTGCTCATCACCGAGCTCACGCAAGCCCGCCTCCGGGCCAGGCCCATCAACGGGACCAGACCCGCGAACGACACGAGATTCGGCTCATCGAACCTCACCGATCGGTGGATCGAGGCTAAGGTCACCCGCAGAGGTCATGGAACGGAGCGCGGGTGAACGCACGACGGCGGCACGAGGCACGAGCGGCGTATGCGCTGCTGCTGCCCAGCTTCGTCGGAGTCGGCGGCTTCCTGCTGCTGCCGGTGCTGGTGGTGCTGGGGATGTCCTTCATGGAGTGGGATCTGATCTCCGCTCCGGAGTGGGTAGGCCTGGAGAACTACGCGTACCTGCTCACCTCCGAGCGCTTCGCCAACTCACTGTGGGTCACTGCAGTGTTCACACTGCTGTCCATCCCGACGGCGATCGCACTGGGCCTGCTGCTGGCGATCGCCATCAACCGTGGCCTGCCAGGCACGAGCTGGTTGCGCGTGCTCTACGTCTTGCCATGGGTGAGCGCACCGTTGGCCCTGGGTGTGGTGTGGAAGTGGATCCTCGACCCCTCCTACGGGGTGCTGAACGCCCTGATCGGGCGGCGGGTCGAATGGCTCACCGACCCGCAGCTCGCGCTCCCGGCCGTGGTGTTCGTGCAGGTGTGGACCACGGTGGGCTACATCTCGCTGTTCTTCCTGGCCGGGCTGCAGCAGATCCCGGTGGCGGTATACGAGGCGGCCAAGCTGGACGGTGCTGCCGCCGCGCGCATCCTGCGCTCGATCACGCTACCGCTGCTGCGCCCGACGATGTTCTTCGTGACGGTCACCTCCGTGATCGCCTCGTTCCAGGTGTTCGACTCCATCTACGCGATGACCCGGGGAGGCCCGGCCTTCCGCACCGATGTGATCGCCAGCCGGATCTATGACGAGGCGTTCGTCAACCTCCGCCTGGGCCGCGCAGCGGCGATGGCGGTCGTGCTGTTCTTGGTGCTCGTCGCGATCACCCTCATCCAGCAGCGCTACTTCCGGCGCCGGATCACCTACGACATGTCATGACGGAGCAGCCCATGGCCACTGTCACCTCACCCACCCGAACCCGCCGGACGCCGTCGGCTCGGGCTTCCCGCCTGCTCGCGAACGCGTTGACGTACGCCTTCCTCCTCGCAGGTGCTGCCCTGATGCTCGGGCCGTTCCTGTTCTCGCTGCTCACCTCGCTCAAGACCCCGCGGCAGTTCAACACCACGTGGCCGGTGAGCCTGCCGGACCCGGTCACCACGGAGAACTTCACCAGCCTGTTCTCCGAGCAGTACAACTTCGTGGTGCCGATCGCGGTGACCGCGCAGGTGGTGCTGGTGCTGGTGTTCGGGCAGATGCTGTGTTCAATCCTGGCCGCCTATGCCTTCGCCCAGCTCGACTTCCCTGGCCGGGACACGCTGTTCTGGGTGTATGTGGCCACGCTGATGATCCCGGCGGTGGTGACGATCATCCCGCTGTACTCGATGATGACCTCGCTGGGCCTGAAGAACACCTTCCTCGGCCTGGTGCTGCCGTTCCTGTTCGGCTCCCCCTACGCGATCTTCCTGCTCCGGGAGAACTTCCGCTCCACCCCCGCGGATGTGCTGGACGCTGCGACCATCGACGGTGCCGGGGTCTGGCGGCGCCTCTGGCAGATCATGGTGCCGATGAACAAGCCGATCCTGGCCACGCTGCTGCTCATCACCGTGGTCACGCAGTGGAACAACTTCCTCTGGCCGCTGATCATCGCCCCGGCCGAGGAGTGGAATGTGATCACCGTGGCCACTGCGGCGCTGCAGACGCAGTACGCCGGGAACTGGACGCTGGTGATGGCGGCCACCACGATCGCGATCGCACCGCTGGTGACGTTGTTCGTGATCTTCCAGAAGCAGATCACGTCCTCGCTGGGCGTGACCGGGGTGCGCTAGGGGGTCAGCACCCGTCTGGGCCCGGTTCGGCAGACCGGCCTACTGACGGCGTATGTCGGGTCTGCGGTGGTTCAAGCGAAACGGCCGCGCTCGCAGCGCCGTCTCCGCCACGAGGATCAGCGCCACGATCAGCACTGCCCCGAGCGCGGTGGAGCCGACGCGCTGCAGCTCCACCGGGAGCACGTTCTCCCCGCGCGCATTGAGCAGAACCACACCCGCAGTGAGGACCGTGACGTACCAGGCGTAGTGCACGCCCCGAAGCTGGATTGCGATGGAGACGATCATCGCCACCAACCCGGCGAGAACAAGAATCATCGGGATCGGCAGTACCAAGGCAAGCAGCGCCGCAGCGGTTCCACCGGCGATCGTCCCGGCGGAGCGGGCCAGCAGCCGTCGCTTCGTCTCGCTCGCCCCCGGGCGGACGGTCACGAGGATGGTGAGCAACACCCAGCCGGCCATCGTGCCCGGGAACCAGGTAGCCGTCAGGTACGCCGCAAGCCCGAGCAGGAACGCGAGTCCCGCCCCGTAGCGGGCAGCGGTACGCCCGTCCAGCGCCTCGAGCGGAGAAGCAGGTACTCCGGTCAGGAACAGCGAGCCGATCAGGATCGTCCACGCCCCACCGAGCAGCGAGAGGCCGATCGGTGCCAGGACCGGCCACGGCCCGTCGGCGAGCCACGCCAGGCCCTCGACGCGGAACGGGGCCGCGATCAGGAGGGTCGCGGGCCACCCTGCGCTGATCGCCGCAGTGTTCTGCCAACCACGGGCGGCGGTCGCGCCCACGACGACTCCCACCAGCACCATCAGCGCCGCGGCGGCCAACGGCCAGGGCTTCACGAGCTCCACCGCACCGACCAACGCGCTCGTGGCGATCACGCCGACAACTGCCGCACGCCGGCCGTGTGGCAGGGCCAGGAACGCCGGCACCACACCGACGAAGAGCAGCGCCACTGCCGGTGCCAGCGGCGTGAGCGCCACGACCGCCGCCGGCACCGACACCACAGCGACGAGCCCGGCAACCTGCGCCGTCGTCGACAGCATCCCGCGGCGATCTGGCTGACTCACGCAGGCGAGTCTGGCAGATCTATCCCATGCTCTTCGCCCCGTCGAGCGACTCCCGGATGATGTCAGCGTGGCCGGCGTGTTGGGCGGTCTCGGCGATGATGTGCAGCAACACGCGCCGGTTCGACCACTCCGTGTCGGTGAACCAGGGTGCCTGCGGAAGCTCCTGAACCAGATCGAGGTCGGTCTCGGCAAGCACCTCGTCGGTGCGTGCGGCGATCTCGGCATACCGGTCCAGCACGCCGGCAAGCGTCTCCTCGGGGAGCAGGCGGAACTCTCCGGCCCAGTCCTCGAACGCTTCGGCCGGGAGGGACTCGAAATCGATCCCGTCCCACGGCATCGCGGCCCGGCCTCGGAGCACGAACTCACGCCAATTCAACTCGGCGGCGCTCACGTGCTTGATCAGCCCGCCGATCGTCAGCTCGCTCACCGTGGTCCGGGTGCGGGCCTGGTCGTCGGTGAGGTCGCGTGCGGTGAAGCGCAGGAAGTGCCTGGCGTTGGTCAGCGAGTGCAGCAGATCGCCGCGCTCGCCGGTCAGTTCGGTGGTGACGGTGGCCATGGTCGACTCGGTCATGACGTGTTCCCTTCGTCCGGCGGCCGCAGGCCGCCTCTTGTGGCTGGTATCTCCACGCTAGAAGGCATTAGTGTCAGTTTCTGACCGCTATCGGAGGAAGGGTGGGTCCATGAGCACGAGTTCGCGCACGCTCCGCCTGCTATCGCTGCTGCAGACCCACCGGTACTGGTCCGGGGACGACCTGGCCGACCGGCTCGAGGTGTCGATCCGCACCCTGCGGCGCGATATCGACCGGCTCCGGGATCTGGGCTACCCGGTCCAGGCCGACCGCGGCGTGGGTGGTGGCTACCAGCTCGCTCCCGGCGCGGCGATGCCGCCGCTGGTACTCGACGATGACGAGGCCGTCGCGCTCGTAGTGGGTTTGCAGTCCGCGGCACACTCGGGGCTGGCGAATGTGGCGGAGGCATCGGTGCGAGCACTGGCCACCGTGGTCCCGGTGCTGCCGAAACGCCTTCGGCGCCAGGTGGAGGCGATCGGGGCATCGACCGACTCCCTCCGGCCGGAGGCTGCCGCGGGTGAGGCGACCGACCCCGGAACGCTCGTGGCATTCGCCCAGGCGTGCCGGGATGCCGAACGGGTACGCTTCGGCTACTCCAGCGCTTCCGGCGAGGCCACCGAACGGCACGTAGAACCCGTGCGCCTGGTCACGGTGGGCCGGCGTTACTACCTCCTCGGCTACGACCTCGACCGTGCCGACTGGCGCAGCTTCCGCCTGGACCGGGTGCGCGAACCGTCTCCCACGGGCGTCCGCTTCCGCCCGCGCGAGGTTCCCGGGGGCGACGCCGCAGCCTATGTCCGTGCCGGGCTGCGCCGCGGAAGCCGCGGCCCCGAGGTGAGCGCCGAGATTGCTGCGGACGCCGATCAGGTGCGCGAGCGGATCGGGCGCTGGTTCGACGTCACCGAGTCCGGGCCGGGCCGGTGCCGGGTGCATGCCGAGGGAATCAACCCGGAGTGGATGGCCTTTGCCCTGGCCCACACCGGTGGCGAGATCCTCTCGGTGGAACCGGCCCAGGTACGTGAAGTGATGCGCACCTGGGCGAGCCGGTTCACGCGCGCCGTGGGGACGCCGTCGTAATCCGCGCAGAGATACACCTCGCTCACCATCCTTCGCATGACGTAACTACTTGTTTTGTAGCATGCGCTACTGTTGTCGTAGTAACCATGGAACGGGTAGCCGAGGTGGGCTTGATGGGACTGAGCACGAGCGAGATCTGGCGACTGGTGCACGAGGAGCGGGCGCAGCTCGCGGACGACCTCTCCGCACTACCGGCTCCCCGGTGGGCGACACCGTCCCTGTGCGAAGGCTGGAGCGTGCACGACGTGCTGGCCCACCTGCTCGAGACGGCGCTCACCGGACGTCTCGCCTTCGCCTGGTCGATGGTGCGCGCGAAGGGTGACTTCGACCGGGCCAATGAGAACGGGGTCCTGCGCTACCGGCACGCCGACCCCAGCCAGACACTGGCCGCATTCCGCGAGGCCGGCCCCCTGCAGCGGACTCCGCCCGCGCACCGAGCCACCCGGCTCGTGGAGGCGATCGTGCACGGCGAGGACATCCGCCGTCCGCTGGGAATCGAGGCAACCTACCCCAGCGCCGCTATCCACGAAGCCCTGGACTACCAGCTCCGCACCAAGGTCTCCTTCGGCGGTGGCCGCGAGCGCGCCCAGGGTGTGCGCCTCGTCGACGCCGCGACCGACCAGACCTGGGGAACTGGCCCGGAGGTCACGGGCCGCCCGGTCGACCTGCTGATGGCTGTCTCCGGCCGCCCGGTCGGAGACGGGCTACTGACGGGACCGGGCGCGCCGCAGCTGGCGGCCGGAACCTAGCCCGCCATCACGATCGCTTCGAACTCGCTGAACACCGGTGGGATCTGGGGTGAGCTCCACATCCGGTTCGTCAGTAGGATCCCGGTGCGATCTCTGGCCGGGTCGGTGAACCAGCGCGATCCCAGCCCACCGTTCCAACCGTAGGCTCCCGCAGCCAGGCCGCTCGGGGCCCGGGTGGTACGCACCTCGCAGCCGTACCCCCAGCCCGTTCCGTCCGGGTCCGGTCCCCCGCGGGCGAGGACGTGGTCGCGTAGCTGATTCGTGGTCATCGCGCGCACGAGTTCTCGCGGGATCAGCTGGCGATCCCCGACGGCGCCCCCTGCGCGGATCAGATCGGCGAACCTCCCGTAGTCGCTCACCGTGGAGACCAGTCCGGCGTCACCACCCTCACGCGGTGGGATCGCGGCCCACTGACCGTCGGCGGGATCGTAGACGTCGGTGCCCGCACCGAAGCAGGCTCCGAACCGGCGCTGGGTCTGGGGTGGTATCCAGAAGCCGGTGTCAGTCATCCCGAGGGGTTCGAAGATCCGTTCGGCCATCACCTCACCCAATCTGGAGCCCGTGACGCGCTCGATGAAGAGGCCCGTGACGAGGGAGGGCGTGTTGTACAGCCAGCGTTCCCCCGGCTGGTGCCGAAGCGGCAGGTCGGCCGCGGCCGTGAGCCAGGCTTCCGTCGAGAGCACCCCGGCAGGTGCCGGTGGTCCGGCCACGATCCCCCGCGCTGCCCACGCGGCATCGAGCGGGGTGGGGCTGAAGTCGGTGAAGTCCATCCCCCAGCCACTGGTGTTGGTGAGCAGGTCGGCCAGGGTGATCGGCCGATCGGCGGGCACCGTGTCGTCGATCTCGGCGTGGGGATGGCGCAGTACCCGCCGGTCGGCGAGCTCCGGGAGGTGGGCGTCCACAGGGTCAGTGAGCCCTACGGCACCGTCGGCCACCAGCATCAGGGCGAGGGCCGCCGTCACCGGTTTGGTCATCGAGGCGATGCGGAACACCTCATCGGTATCGATCCGTGCGGTGGCTTCGAGGTCACGGTGACCGAGCGCTCCGGTGAGGACCTGGTCTCCGTCGCGGACGTACCAGGTCAGGCCTGGGATGGCGTCGGCGCCGACGTGGGTGGCGAGCTGCTTCTCCAGATGTGCGCGATCCATACCGACCATGCTGGACTACGCCGGTGACAACCGACCATCCCTCCCCCGTCCCGCGGCCCTCAGCCGCCCAGCTCGCGTGGCAGCGTCTCGAGTTCGGCGTCTTCTTCCATGTGGGTGTCAACACCTTCGCCGGCAAGGAGTGGAGCGACGGCACGCTGGCCGCCTCCTCCTTCGCTCCCACCCAGCTCGACGCCCGGCAGTGGGTGCGTGTGGCGAAGGAGGCAGGGGCCCGGTACGTGGTGCTGACCGCCAAGCACCACGACGGGTTCTGCCTGTGGCCCACGGCCACCACCGACTACTCGGTGGCGTCCTCACCGTGGCGGGGTGGCCAGGGCGATCTGGTCGCGGAGGTGGCGCAGGCGTGCCGCGCCGAGGGGATCGGTCTCGGTCTGTACCTCTCCCCGTGGGACCGGCATGCACCGGAGTACCCGGACCCCGAGGCCTACGACGCGCTCTACCTGGCCCAGCTGCGCGAACTGTGCACGAACTACGGCGAACTCGTGGAGCTGTGGTTCGACGGCGCCGGTTCCGCGGGCCGCAGTTACGACTGGGACGCGATCATGGCGCTCGTGGCCGAGC
The DNA here is from genome assembly GCF_009805705.1 of Ruania rhizosphaerae. Taxonomy (GTDB): domain Bacteria; phylum Actinomycetota; class Actinomycetes; order Actinomycetales; family Beutenbergiaceae; genus Ruania; species Ruania rhizosphaerae. Next base: position 783,200 of record NZ_VSMB01000001.1, on the reverse strand, counting down.
TGCAGCCGGGCGCAATGGTCTTCAACATGGGCACCCCGACGATCCGGTGGATCGGAAACGAGGACGGGCTCGCTGCCGACCCGGTGCGGTACGCCGTCGACAGCGCCAGTCTGGACAACTACACGGACACGGTCGTCGCCCTGGGCGAGTCCCGGTACGTGCCGCCGGAGGCGGACGTCTCGATCCGGCGCGGCTGGTTCTGGGCGGCCGATGACGCGCCGAAGAGCGTGGAGCACCTGCTGGCGATCTACTACCGGTCGGTGGGACTGGGCGCGAACCTGCTGCTGAACGTGCCACCGGATACGCGCGGCCTGATCGACGACGCCGATGTGGCGCGCCTGCGCGAGCTCCGCGCCGCGCTGGATCGCCGTTTCGGCTCACCTGTGCCTGGTGTGTGCGAGCAGGTTGCCGACGGCGTCTGGCAGGTCCACTTCGACGCCCCCGTGACCTTCGATCACCTCGACCTGGCGGAGGAGCTGGGCGACGGGCAGCGGGTGGTGGCGCACCGGGTGAGTGTGGAGGGCGACGAGCTCGACGGTGACGTGCTGCTGGCCGAGGGCGGGACGATCGGGCATCGTCGGCTGCACGCTCACCCGCCGGTGACCGCGCAGCGGCTGCGCGTGACCTGCCTGGGCGAGGGTGCACGGTTGGCGGGGGTGTCGGTGCATCACGCCGGCACCCATGAGGTGCCGCAGATCGAGTACCTGGCGCCGACGGACGAGCCGGAATAGAGCGGGCAACTCCAGTCCACGTCGCCCCACCGACACACCTTCCAGGCACCGACCTGGGGGGCCGCCTCTGTCCGCGCCCGGAAGGTCGGTCGGCAGCGGGGACCTGTGTCCAGGGACCCCGACGAGGGTGGCCTGGATGTCGAATCTCGGCTCTGCGACGACACCTAGGCCACCCTCACGCCCGGCCCTGGTACGTGGGGACCGGGGCATCCGGGCCAGGGGAACGGGCGAACATGAAGCGGTGATCGCTCGCGACCCAAGGTTGCGCTCCGTGTGGGTCCATGCCTGGAGCCGGGTCGGCAAGATCGGCGCAGCGGTCGACAGGTCAGACGTAGCGGCCTAGCGTTGGGGACCATGTGGGGTCGGCCGAAGGGGATTGGCACGCGCGGAGTGGGGCTCGTCGCCTCTGCCGCCGCAGCCGCAGCACTGGTTGCTGGCTGCACGGGATCGGACGACTCCTCACCCTCGGCAGGCACCGGCACATCGAGTGCAGCACCGACGACTGCGAGTGAGCCGGACGCGTCGGTCGCACCGGGCGAATCCTCCGAACCTGCGGAGCCGGAGTCCGCTGATTCGCGCACACCAGGTCTGACTCCCGATGACTCGGACTCCGGGTGCAGAGACGGACTCACCTACGCCGACGACTGGGACTGGTCGCTGCCGAGACCCGAGCCGGGCGAGTTCGTGCCTTACGACTATGCCAGTCAGATCCAGGAGCACAGCGAAAGCGCCTACGGGCTCACGGTGGTCCGGACCGCGGAGCACGACGGGTTCGACCGGTTCGTCGCCGAGTACACCAACCCCCATGGCTACACCGGCGAGCCGGGACTATATGCGGCCTATGTCGAGTGCGCGGGCGCGGAGGGTAGCGGCGAGGAGATCCCCATCACCGGCGAAGACATCCTCGCGGTCTCCATCATCGGCGGCACCCCGCGCATCTCTGACGACGGAGTCTGGGCCGAGACACCCGAGATCGACGCTCCCGGAACCGCCATCACCGAGATCGACTACCAAGAACCGACGGGCGGCACGCACCTGCTCCATCTCGGCGTCGGCCACGAGCGCGCCGACTTCCGCGTCTTCTCCCTGACCGACCCCTACCGCGTGGTGGTCGACATCGCCCACCCGGACTGATCTCCACGGCGCCGACCGAACTTCCAGGCACCGGCCCACGTTCCGGCCTATGTCCGCGCATGGAAAGTGAGTCCGCACCCGGAACCTGTGTCCGGGGAGCCTGGCACGAGAGGCTTGGGGCTGACGAGGGTGGCCTGGATGTCGAATCTCAGCCCTGCCGCGACACTGAGGCCACCCTGAGGGCCAGCGGCGCCACACCACAGGTGCAGCCCGACCGGCCCACGCCCGCCCTAGACCCGCGGCGGCCCGCTCGAATCCCGCACCATCAGCGTCGGGCTCACCATGACCCGGTGCACGGGCCGACCGGCATCGGCCATCCGCGCCGCGAGCAGCCCCACGGCCGTGCGCCCGATCGTGCGCCGGGGCGGACGCACCGCGGTCAGTGCAGGAGCCGACATCGCGGCCACCTGATCGTCGTAGGAGACGATCGAGAGGTCACCGGGCACTCTCAGCCCACGCTCCTCCGCACGCTGGATCAGCCGGATCGCCTCCGGGTCGGAGTGCACGAGCAAGGCTGTCGTGCCGGTCGCCACCACATCGTCGATGATCGCATCGATCGCCGGATCGAAGCCGGGCTCGCGCCGATCCGGGATGCGCCAGTCCACCACCGACGCCGGGTCGAGCCCATGTTCAGCACAGGCGGCGAGCCAATCGGTGTGCAGTCGCGGCGCGTGCGGGGAGTCCTGGCTCAGTGCCACCCCGACCAGCCGGTGCCCCAGCCCCACAAGATGGTGCACGGCCATGGCGGTCCCGTCGCCATGATCGGTGATCACCGACTCCACGGTGCGCTGCACCGACCCCACCGACGCGGTGCGTTCCATGAGCACGACCGGTACCGGAGCGTCGGCGAGCCACTCCCGCATCAGGTCACCACCGGCGCCGTCGAGCGTCGGCGCGATGAGCAGCCCGTCGGCCCCGGCGTCGATGAGCCGTTGCAGATCGACGCGCTCATCCGGTGCCTGGTAGACCGAACCCCGCAGCGTCACCCGCAGTCCGAGGCGCTTGGCCTCCTCCTCGGCGCCGCGCGCGACGTCGGGCCAGTAGTAGTCGAGCGAGGGGACGAGCATCCCGACCGTAGCGCCGGCTGGCCCGGAGGTCCGTCCGGAGAGGCGGGGCCCGACGGCGGTCGCTCCCCCGTGCACGCGACGCACCAGTCCGGCGTCGGCCAGCTCGGAGACGGCGCGCCGCACGGTCACCGGGGTGACCCCGAGCTCGGCTGCCAGCTCAGTCACGCGCACCGTGCCCCGGTCGGAGACAGCGGCCAGCACCTCCGCCTGACGTGACCCCACCGGAGGTCGCCGTCCCTCGTTCGACGTCTGCGCCATCACATCCCTCGCCACGATCCTTCACCGTCCTGATTGGTCAGCCTAGAGCCCCGATCAGCAGAGCCAGGCTGGTTGGCAGCCGCTACCGACGTCGGTTGACACCCGCATTGATCGAACTTACTGTATCCGATCGTACTAGGTTGTTTTGATCGTTTTTCGATCGGTTCGACATTTCGCTCGCACAGGACCCAAAGGAGTTGCCGTGGCGACCATCCGCCCCCTCACCGCTGCGGTGATGGCACCGGCGACGTTCCAGCGACAGTTCGGGCCCGCCGAACTCCAGCGCCTCACTGACCTGGCCATTCTCAGCGATCCGATCTGCACGGACAGTATCGCCGCCATGTCCGCTACCCGACTGGCCGAGACCGAGGTGCTCCTCACCTCGTGGGGATGCCCGCCGATCACTGACGCCCAGCTGGATTCCGCCCCTCGGCTCCGCTCGATCATCCACGCGGCCGGCAGCGTCCGCGGACTCGTGCCCGCGAGCGTGCACACCCGGGGCATCGCCGTGGCATCGGCAGCGGAGATGAACGCCGTGCCCGTGGCCGAGTACACGCTCGCGGCGATCATCCTTGCCGGCAAGCGCGCCCTCCCGCTCGCGGCGCAGGGCCGGATCCACCCCGGCACGTGGGAGACCTCCTTCGACGACGACGCCCTCTCGAACTACGGACGCACGATCGGCATCGTGGGGCTGTCGAAGATCGGCCGCCGCGTTCTCGACCTGCTGCGCGTCCTCGATCACGGCCCGATCCTGGTCGCCGACCCGTTCGCCGACCCGGCCGAGGTCCGCCGGCTCGGCGGTGAGCTGCTCCCCCTGCCCGAGGTCCTGGCCCGCGCGGATATCCTCTCGCTCCACGCCCCGCTGCTGCCGGCCACCCGGAACATGATCGGCGCGGCCGAGCTGGCCCTGCTCCCCGACGGCGCCACGATCATCAACACCGCCCGGGGCGCCCTGATGGACCACGACGCACTGCTCGCCGAATGCACCGCCGGCAGGCTCGACGCGATCCTCGACGTCACCGACCCCGAACCGCTCTCCGCGCAGCACCCGCTGCTCGACCTGCCGAACGTCACCGTCACCCCGCACCTGGCCGGCTCACTGGGCACCGAGACCCGGCGCCTGGCGCAGTTCGCGCTCGACGGCCTCGAGGCCCTGATCGCCGGCCGGCCGCTGCCCGGCGCGGTCACCGACGAGACCGCGGCGGTGAGCGCCTGATGGGCACCCGCGTCCGCACCCGCGAGGAACTGGTGGCCTTCGCCGACCAGCTGCTGGCCGCCGTCGAGCCCTACCGTTCTCCGGCCGGCTCCCTGATCACGCTCCCGGGGACCCCAGGCGGATACGGCACGGCCGTGGACGGCCTCGAGGGTTTCGCCCGTACGTTCCTCGCCGCCGGTTTCCGGGCCGCAGGCGATGGCCACGACGACGGCGCCCGCCTCGAGCCGTACGCCCGCGGCCTGGCCGCCGGGACAGACCCCGGCCACCCCGAACGCTGGGTCCGCCCCACCGAACACCCGCAGGCCAAGGTCGAGGCTGCCTCGCTCGCGCTCATCTTGGACATGACCCGGCCGTGGCTGTGGGACACCCTCGATCCTCGCGTGCAGGAGCAGGTGGTGGCCTACCTCGCTGAGGTCGTCGGCGACGAGACCTACCCGCGCTGCAACTGGCTGTGGTTCCGCATCACCGTGGAGACGTTCCTGCGATCGGTCGGCGGACCACACCGCCTCGACGACATCCACGCCGACCTTGCTCTGCACGAGGAGTTCTACGAGCGCGAGGGCTGGTACCGCGACGGCGACGAACGCTCCTACGACCACTACATCGGCTGGGCCATGCACCTGTACCCCACGTTGTGGGCACGCATGGCCGCTGCCCGAGATATCGCCGAGCCGCGCCTGGAAGTCGACCGCGAGCGCCTGGATCGGTTCCTCGCCGACGCCGTGCACCTGATCGGCGCCGACGGCTCACCCCTCATCCAGGGCCGCAGCCTCATCTACCGCTTTGCAGCCGCCGGCCCGTTCTGGGCGGGCGCGATCGCCGATGTGCCCTCAGTCCCGCTCGGGACGCTGCGGCGGGCCGCACTCGGTGTGGTGGATCACTTCGCCCAGCACGTGCCGAACGAGCGCGGGCTGCTGGACCTGGGCTGGCACCGCCCATGGCGCTCACTCGCCCAGTCCTACTCCGGCACCGGCTCCCCGTACTGGGCGAGCAAGGGCCTGCTCGGGCTCGCCCTCCCGGCCGGGCACCCGGTGTGGGCCGCCCCGGAGCACCTCCTCCCGCACGAGCAGGAGGACACGGTTCGCACGATCGCCGCCCCCGCGTGGGTGGTCAGTGGCACCACCGCCGACGGCGTCGTGCGGCTGGCCAACCACGGCACCGACCATGCCCTCACCGGATCCGCCGGGGGAGACTCTCCCCTCTACGCGCGCCTGGCCTACTCCACCGCCACCTTCCCGCTGCTGCACGCCGACGCCTGGCAGAACCCGGCCGACCAGTCCGTGGTGGTCACCGACGGTTCCGGCCGTCGCAGCCACCGCAGCGGGATGACCACCCTCCCGGTGGAGAACACCGCCACTGCGACCACCCTCGCCGCCTCTCGGGCCCGCGCGCACTGGCTGCGCCCCGCCGAACAGCAGCAGCTGCACGGATCCGGCGCCCAGGGGGAGGCCATCGATGCCGGCACCCTCACCACCATCTCCGTGCTGCACGGAGCCTGGGAGGTGCGCCTGGTCCACCTCGCCTCCCCGTCCTCCGAGGCGGTCGCGCTCGAAGCAGGCGGCTGGGCGCTGTCCGACGACTCCGGTGTCGTGATCGATACCGTGCCCGAGCCGAAGGCGAGCGGGCAGGCCCAGCCGGGCTCCGCCGTCGGGAATCTGCTACGCAGCCAGACCCACGAGGCCGCCCTGCTCGGCCTACACGGGTGGACGGTGGCGCGCACCGAGCACCACGACGACGCCACTCCCCTCGGCGCGCACACATGCGTCGGGATCCTCAGGACTGCACCGGCGCCGGGCTGGTACGCCCTCGCGCTCGGTCTGGCCGGTAGCGAGCTGCTGCCGCCGCCTCCCTTCGTCCATCTCCACGCCGGGTTGTCCGCCCGGATCGAGTGGGCGGACGGCTCCGGCACCGTCGTCGACATTGGCGCGGTGCCCACGGACACCACGAAGGACACACCCACGCCCATCCGGGCACGAGACCTCAAGGAGAGGATCACGCAATGAAGCGCACCATGCTGACCGGCGCAGCCGCCCTGGCTGCCGCAGCACTGACCCTGACCGCCTGCAGTGGCGGCGACGACACCGCCGGAGGAGGCGGCGACACAGGCGACGCCTCCAACGTAGACACCATCACCCTCGCCGGCTGGAGCCTGGCCACCACCCCGGAGTTCCAGGTGCTGGCCGACGCCTACAACGAGCAGAACCCGGACGTCACCGTGGAGCTGCAGGAGTACGACGCCACCGAGTACGACACCCAGATGATCGCCGACCTGGCGGCGGGTTCGGCACCGGACATGTACGTGCTGAAGAACCTGAAGAACTTCGTCACCTACGAGGACGGTGGGCAGTTGCTCGACCTGTCCGACATCGAGGTCAGTGACGAGGTGAACGGTGTGGACGCCTACACGGTGGACGGCGCCACCTACGCCATCCCCTACCGCCAGGACGCCTGGTACCTGTACTACAACAAGGACCTCTTCGACCAGGCCGGGATCGACTACCCGGACGGGTCGTGGACGTGGGATGACTACGCCGCCACGGCCGAGGAGCTGACGGAGGCACTCGGCGGAGACGCACTGGGCACCTACCAGCACAGCTGGCAGTCCACCCTGCAGGGCTTCGCCAACGCACAGGACCCGGACGCCGATGTGCTCTCCGGTGAGTGGGAGTACCTCGTGCCGTGGTACGAGCGCATCGTCGAGCTGCAGGATGCAGGCGCCCAGATGGACTTCGGCGCTGTGACCACTAACTCGGTGACCTACCAGTCCCAGTTCGGCACCCAGCAGGCCGCGATGATGCCGATGGGCTCCTGGTACGTGGCCACGCTGCTCGCCCAGCAGGACAGCGGCGACGCCGAAGAGTTCAACTGGGGCTTCGCTCCGGCGCCGCAACTGGACGCCAGCACCACCGAGAACCCGGTGACCTTCGCCGACCCGACCGGTATCGGCATCAACCCGGCCGTGGACGCTGACGTGGCTGCCGCCGCGAAGGACTTCCTGGCGTTCGTCGCCAGCGAGGACGCCGCGTCGGCGCTCGCCGAGATCGGCATCACCCCCGCCATCACCAACGACGGCGTGACCGAGACCTACTTCTCGATCGAGGGTGTTCCGACCGACGAGCTCTCGCAGTTCGCGTTCTCCACGCACGACGTCCGTCCGGAGAACCCGGTCTCGGCCGACACTGCGACGCTGCAGAACATCCTCAGTGACGCCCACTCGGCCATCCTGTCCGGCACGGTGTCCCCGGCCGATGGCATCGCCGAGGCGATGGACCGGGCTCAGTCCGAGGTTCTTGGCTGATCCACGCTAGTTTCCCGGTACCGGCCGGCCCATCACGGGCCGGCCGGTACCCTTGATCGAGGAGGAGAACCATGGCGACGACAGCCGTGGACGCCCCCGCTGCACCGGCACCCCCACCGCGCCGGAACCGCAGTCGGTTGACGCTGCGCAACACCTTCATCGGGTGGACCTTCATCCTCCCGAACTTCATCGGCTTCGCGGTGCTGACGCTCGTGCCGGTGATCACCTTGTTCTACCTGGCCTTCACGTCCTGGAACGCGTTCGGGCAGGCGAACTGGATCGGCCTGGAGAACTTCCAGCGGCTGCTCACCGACGGCACGTTCCACACCGCGCTCATCAACACCGGCTACTACGCGGTGCTGCACATCCCGCTGACCCTGGCGGTCTCACTGGGCCTGGCGCTGCTGCTGAACCACAAGATGCGCGGGATCGCGTTCTTCCGCACCGTCGCCTTCTTCCCCTACATCACCTCGATCGTGGCGATCGCGGTGGTCTGGAACATGCTCTTCTCCCCCGACTCGGGGCCGATCAACCAGTTCCTGATGGCGCTGGGAATCGACAACCCACCCGGATGGACCACTTCGGCCACCTGGTCGATGCCGGCCGTGGTGCTGACCAGCGTGTGGCGCGAGATGGGCTACTACATGCTGCTCTTCCTCGCCGGCCTGCAGGCCATCCCGCGTGAGCTCTACGAGGCGGCCCGGGTGGACGGCGCCCACGCGATCCAGCGGTTCTGGAACGTGACCGTGCCGAGCCTGCGGCCCACGACCTTCTTCGTCACCGTGATTCTGACGATCCAGAGTTTCAAGGTGCTGGACCTGATCCTGGTCATGACCGACGGCGGACCGGGCACCTCCACGCTCGTGCTCGCCCAGTACATCTACCGCAAGGGCTTCGAGGAGAACGACTTCGGCTACGCCTCCGCGGTGGCCGTGGTGCTGTTCTTCATCTGCCTCGGGCTGACGGTCGTGCAGTTCCTGCTGAACAAGAGGAAGGAAGTCTGATGGCGACCGTGACACTCGACCGCCCGGGCACCTCCCCTGCTCCGGTGCTGCGTCAGGACCCTCGCCGCGGACGCAAGCTGGCCGCGCGCATCGCCCTGTACGTGGCGATGATCATCGCAGCGGCGGCGATCATGCTGCCGTTCTTCTGGATGGTCACCTCCTCACTGAAGACGAACAACCAGGTCTTCTCCGTGCCGATCCAGTGGTTGCCGGACCCGGTGGTCTGGCGCAACTACCTGGACATCTGGGCCAAGGCCGACATGCTCACCTGGGTCAAGAACACCTTGATCCTCTCGGTGAGCGTGACCTTCCTGCAGGTACTCACGGGGTCCTTCGCGGCCTACGGCTTCTCCAAGTTGCGCTTCCCGGGCCGCGACGTGCTGTTCCTGACCTATGTGGCCACCATCGCCGTGCCGTGGCAGGCGTACATGATCCCGCAGTTCATCATGCTGTCCAAGGTCGGACTGTCGAACACGCTGTGGTCCATCCTCGCGCTGCAGACGTTCAGCGCGTTCGGCGTGTTCCTGATGAAGCAGTACTACGAGTCCATCCCGGAGGAACTCTCCGAGGCGGCACGTATCGACGGCCTCTCGGAGTACTCGATCTGGCGCAAGATCGTGCTGCCACTCTCCGGACCGGCCGTGGCCACGCTGACGCTGCTGACGTTCGTCAACACTTGGAACGACTACCTCGGCCCGCTGATCTACCTGCGTGACCGGGACATCTGGACCATCCAGATCGGTCTGAAGTCCTTCGTCTCGCAGTACAACGCCGAGTACGCGCTGATCATGACTGGCTCGGTGATCTCGGTGCTGCCTATCGCGCTGATCTTCATGCTCGGGCAGCGCTACTTCGTCCAAGGCATCGCCACCGCGGGGCTGAAGGGCTGACAATGGCGAGCATGGCAGGCGCAGCGGGCGCAGCGGGAAGAGCGGGCACAGCCAGCAGGAAGGGCCGGACTGGCAATTCGCCTCGGCGTCGCCTGCTACGCATGCCCTCGGCCGATACCTGGGAGACCGTGATCGGCGTCGGGTACCTGGTACTCGGCACCAACGCCATGCTGCTCGTCGCCACGATCCCGCTGCTGGTGCTGCTGGTCAGCACCGACCCGGTCACCTCCTGGCCGGCGCTGCTGGGTGCGGGCGTGCTCGCCACGCCCGCACTCACCGCTGCCTTCGCCGTCTTCACGCACTACTCCACCACCCGCGGCACCGAGGTGATCCGCACGTTCTGGCGGGCGTGGGCCCGGCACCTGCGGCGCAGTCTGGCGCTCGGCCTCGGCCTGTCCCTGACGGCGGTGGTGCTCGTGGTGGATGTGCTCGCCCTGTGGGGCTCACCGTGGGGTGCGGTGCTCACCCCGCTCTTCGTGGTGCTGTTCCTGCTCGCCACCACGACGGCGCTGCTCGCCCTGGTCGCGACCGTCGAGCGCCCGGATGCCCGGCTGCGCGACGTGCTGCGGGCCGCCCTCTACCTGGGCGTGCGGCGCTGGTACCTGACGTTGGCGTCGTTCGCCGTGTTCGCCCTGCTCGGGGGACTCTTCGTGATCCACCCCGCCCTCGCCGTCGGGCTAGCGGCCGCGCCGCTGCTGTACGTGACCTGGGGGAACTCGCGCTACACGCTGAAGCCGGTGCTGCCGAAGGGGTCGTCGGTCGACATCTGAGCGCTGTCCGACCACCTCATCGGCTCAGTGTTCGAGGACGTCCGGTGCAGGTCCGGCCTCTTCGAGAAGCTGTGTCAGGGCATCGTGGAGCCCCGGGACCCGGTTCGTCGGACGCGTCCCAGATGTGCGCTGCTGACTCAGGCTGCATAGACGTCCTGCGCACTCTGCAGCGCTGAGGCCCGGAAGTAGGGGTTACGCACGGCTCGAGTGACCACGAGATCGACGTTGCGGCCGACGATGCTCGACAACTCGTCCCTCAAACCGAAGTAGTCGCTGAACCGGTCGCCACGACCCGGAAGGAAGTCAACGAGGAAATCGACGTCACTGCGTGCAGGGTCGAACCGGTCGGTCAGCACCGAACCGAAGAGACGAAGCCGCGCGACGCCATAGCGTTCGCACGCGCTCTCGATCGCTGCGCGGTCGAGATTGGATGCAAATGACACGAACTCAGGGTAGCGGGAGGTGTTCGACAGGTCGAGATTCTGACCTCCCAGCACGCGGCACCGACGGCGTGCCTTGTGAGACGTCCACTCGTCGCTCAGACCGTACGACTGATCCCGAGCTCCGGTTCCCGCACGATCAGCGCCGCCACGGCCACCGCGATCGGGATCGCCGCGGTGGCCAGTAGGACCGGGCCGTAGCTGCCGACGGTGTCGAAGACCGCAGCGAAGAGCAGCGGGCCCAGCGCCGAGCCCCCGACGCTGACCGAGGTCATCAGGCCGCGGATGGACCCCAGATGTACCGTTCCGAACGCCCGGGGCAAGGCGGCCGCCTCAACCGCCCGGATCATGCTGCCCGAGGCGCCGAGCGCCATTCCGAACCCGATCGCGGACCACCCGGGCCCGACCACCACACCCCAGGCCAGTGCGAGCGCGAGGGTGCACATCGAGGCGACGATCATCCACCGGGAGGCGAACCGGTCCATGAGAATCCCGGCGCCCATGGTGATTCCCAGGCCGGCGATGGTCTGCGGGAGGAAGTTCGCGGCCGCCTCGGTCGCCGAGAGTCCCCGGGCGGTGAGGAGGCTGATCTGGTGGAACGCGACCGCCGTCGCCAGCATGCCCGAGACGGCGACGGCACACGTGACCAGCCAGAAGAACGGATGCCGGACCACCTGTGCCCGGGTGGCCCCACGGGCAGGTGGTCGGGGCGGCTCACCCTCCTTACGCCGTCCGTCCACCTGTTGACCGAGGGCCTCCGGCCGGTCGCGGACGGCGAAGATCGCCAACGGGATCACCACGGCCCACACCGCGAAGCCCTCGATCATCCACGCACGCTGCCACCCGTGGGAGGCGATCAGGGACTCCAGCAGCAGTGGCGTGGAGGAAATGCCGAGCGAGCCGATCGCGGTGACGATGCCCATCGCGAACCCGCGGCGCCGTTCGAACCACAACGCCACCATGGTCGTGGCGGTGAGCGTGAGCGCGCCCTGCCCCATCATCCGGATCCCCACGAAGCCGAAGGTGAGCCCCACGATCGAGGTGACGAACGAGAGGGCGATGAGGATCGCGCCGAAGACGAATCCGATCGCCATCATCGTGCGGCGGGCGCCGAACTTGTCCAACGCGCGGCCCACCCACGGCAGCGCGAACGCGCCGATCAGCGTGCCGATCAGATAGGCGGTGGAGATCGCGGACCGGCTGAAGCCGAGATCGGCGATAAGCGGGTCGATGAACAGCGAGATACCCACCGTCTGGCCCGGACCGGTGGCAGCGAGGGCGATCGCTCCGATGGCCACCATCCGCCAGCCGTAGAAGCCGTGCGGGGAGGTGGAACGGACCCGGGATCGGGTGGACACGGTGGGCTCCAGCGTGTGGCGAGCAGCGATCAGGTGGCGTCGGCGAGCAGGGGTGTGAGAGTGACGTCGGGGTGGGTACGGCCGATGGAGCGGGCGAGGTAGATGTCGCGCAACAGGGCCAGGCGGGTGCCGTCGTGGCGGCGGGCGATCTCCACCCCGTGCATCCCGGAGATCTCGGCAGCGCCGGCCTCGTCGGTCTTCCGGGCGAGGGAGTACGGCAGGGTGTCCAGGATCAGTCGAGCACCGAACTCGTGCTCCATGCGGTCGGCGGCAACCTCGAACTGCAGGGGCCCGACCGCGGCCAGGATCGGGTTGCCGTCCCCGCGAAGGTCGGAGATGAGGCGCTGCACCACACCCTCCTGGACGAGCTTGTCCATCCCGCGGCGGAACTTCTTCGAGGCGCTCGGGTCGGCCACGCGCGCCGAGGCGAAGTGCTCCGGTTCGAAGGCCGGCATCGGCGGGAACTCCACCGCCGGCCCCTCAGGGTCGTAGAGCGTGTCACCCACGGCGAGGTTGGCCGCGTTCACCAGCCCGACGACGTCCCCCGGGTACGCCCGATCGGTCACCTCCCGGTCACGGCCGAAGATCGAGAGGGCGTACTTGGTGGCGAACGCTCGCTTGGTGGGCTGGTGGGTGAGGATCATGCCACGTTCGAACACCCCGGAGCAGACCCGCACGTAGGCGACGTGGTCGCGGTGCTTGGGGTCCATTCCGGCCTGCATCTTGAACACGAAGCCCGAGAAGGCCTCCGCGACGGGCCGGTCGTCGCCGCTCTGCGTCGGGCGGTCCCCGGGAGCAGGTGCCCACCGGTCGATCGTCTCGAACAGCTGGCGTACGCCGATGTTGCTGAGCGCGGCGCCGAACAGGATCGGCATCACGGTGGCCTTGGGGGCGCTGGAGTCGAGCACGGGCAGGAGCCCGGATTCCTCACGGGCACGGGAATCATCCTCACCGAAGTGCTGGGCCGCAGCCTCGGGATCGAGGGTCTCGTCCTCCGCGAGCTGAGCGCCGCCGGGCGCCTTGCGATAGGCGTGCACGTCCCCGGTGGCTGCATCGAGCAGGCCGAACGCGGAGCCACCGATCCCCACGGGCCAGGTGACGAGCTGGGGTTCCCGGTCGAGACGTTCGGTGATCTCGTCGATCAGTTCCAGCGCCTCCCGCCCAGGGCGGTCCCACTTGTTGATGAACGCGATCACCGGCACGTTGCGGCGCTTGCACACCTCGAACAGCTTGAAGGTCTGCGGCTCCAGGCCCTTGGCGGAGTCGATCAGCATCACGGCGCAGTCGACCGCCGTGAGCACGCGGTAGGTGTCCTCGGAGAAGTCGGCGTGCCCGGGGGTGTCCAGCAGGTTGATCGTCAGGTCACCCCAGGCGAACTGCAGCGCCGCCGAGGTGATGGAGATCCCGCGCTTGCGCTCCATCTCCAACCAGTCCGAGACGACGCCGGACCGGTTGCCCTTGCCGTGCACGGCGCCCGCCTCACCGATCACCTGGGCGTGCAGGGCCAGCGCCTCGGTCAGCGTGGACTTACCTGCGTCCGGGTGGGATATGACGGCGATGGTGCGGCGGCGCTGGGCCTCCGCGGCGATGTCCTGTGACGACGATCCGTCGGCCTGCATAAGTGGCGACTCCCTCCACCGCCGACTCTAACGGCGCGGGAGGGTGAGGCCGAACTGGCGCTGGTGTGAGGTGGCACTCATCGTCGCTACACTCACGTAACGTCACAGTCGACGGGAGGGCCCGATGGCACGCCAGCTCAGCTGCCCCCGGTGCGGGGATGAAGACGCGATCCGGGGATCGCGCGAGGCCAGCAGGATCATGCTCACGTGCGATACGTGCCAGATCACGTGGGACAGGGAGTCGCCGGTGTGCGCGACCTGCGGCGGGTCTCGGCTGCTGCTGACCACCCGGCGAGTGGAGTCGATGGGTCGGGGCACGCAGACCTCGATCATCGCGACGGTGGAGGTGGAGATCTGCGAGACGTGCGACCACGAAGTGTTGCGGGCCTACACCGACCACGGGCAGCCACTGCCTGCGGGGTACGTCCCGTACGCCACTCGGCATCCGGAACGCCCAGATTGAGGCCAGGGACGCCGTCGGTTCATTCGGTCTCGGTGCCGGACCCTGCCTCGCCGGCGGGATCAGCGCAGTAGAACAGCTCGCCATCCTCGGCGGCGTGGTAGGCGTACTCCTCACCATCGTGGGTCAGGATGAGGCGGTAGCCCTCGACCAGCGCCTGCGTATAGGACTGACCGGGAGCGGGGCAGCCGATCGCCCCGTTGGGCCAGGTGACCTCCTCGAGTGGCTGAGGGAAGATCCGGTAGTAGGGCAGGCTCAGTCGCTCCGCGAGATCCTCGACGGCGGCCCGCTCCTGGTCGGATAGGTCGCCGTAGCGTTCGTCCCAGGACTGCTGCGGGTCGGTGTCGGCCGTCGCGCCGTCGGTGGTTGACTCTGCACTGGTCGAGTCGTCCGGCCCGAGCGTGTTGGCATCGGGATCCTCAGCGCTGGCACCACAACCGACCAGCAGCAGCGAGGCTGCGATGATGGCCGCGATTCGGCGCATGAGGCCACCTCCTGTCGACCTCATCATAGGTTTCGCCGACGGGTCCGGCAGGAGGTGTGACCGAGCTACAGCTCGATCACGGTGTAGCTGACCACGCCTTCGCTCGTGATGGAGCTCAGCGTGACCTGCCACTGATCATTGGCGAGCCCCACCATCTCCATATCCCCCGAGCTCATCGAGTACGACTCCTCGGACTCGCCGAAGCCCGCGTCCCGCAGCGACTGCTCGGCGCGCTCGAAGGCATCCTCACCCATTGCCTGGATTTGAACGGCCCAGCCCGACCCTTCCTGGGACTCCATGGCCGACGCGCTGAGAATCTCCCCCTCGATCAAGGGGACGTCTGCGGGGAAGCTGTCCGGCAGATCGCCCCCAACCGAGAACGACCCTTCGTCGCTCTCGACGACGAACCCACCGTCCTCGGAGTCGAGGTCCACGTCGACGTTCTCGCCCTCGGCCTCGGCGGCCTCCTCGACGACCCGCTCGACACCTCCCTCGATGAGGCCGCTACATCCGGTCACCGTGGCCATCGCGACCACGGCAACCAGGGTGGCCCACCGGGCAGTCTTTGCGTGACGAGTCATCGATCCGCTCCATTTCGCCTCCGGCGGCTCCGCGCGGGCCGCGGAGCCTTCCGACGCTTAAGAGTGGCCCAAGGAGACCCTGATACGTGACAAGGCCGCCAGGAGTTCGCCGCGGGCTCGGTTGTCCAATCGTTAAGCGGACGATATTCTCCAGATCAGGGCTGACGGGGTTCCGAGCCCGACCACAAAGGGAGAGGCCAGCCGTGCGGATCGCAGCGCGAGGACGTACCCGGACGCTTGCTGTCATCGCTGCGACCGCGGCGGTCATCACCGGCATGATTGGTCCGCAGGCCGCTGGTGCGAGTGCGCAGGATCCGCCGCCCTCACCAGATGAGACCGCGGTCACTCCACTCGACGCGGAGGTCCGGGTGTTCGACACCTGGGAGGAGGCGAATGCACTTCTCGGCCCGGACTGCATCGATGGGAGCATCGTTGTGCCTGGCGACGGCGGCGAGTACGACAACTCCATCGGACGTGCCCAGGTGCAGTGCGATCTCACCCTCGATCTGCGCGGATTCGGCTGGATACCCTCATTGCGCATGATCGTCGAACCCGGCAACCACTTCACCATCACCAACAGCGTGGGGCCGGGCTGCGACATGGACGTCATCACCGATCCCGAAGCCCATCCCGACCCCGACTGCACCTGGCTCGAGGCGTTTGAGGGTATCGCCGTGCCGTTGGGTGCGAAGCTGACGATCACCGGAGACATCGGTGTGTATGCCCGCGGGTTGGGGCGCGACGCAGCTCTCGGGGGCAGCACCCGCCATGCGAACACCCATGCCGGCGAGATCGAGGTCTCGGGCAATGCGACGGTCCGCGCCCGAGCCGGCGACGGTGCCGCGATCGGCGGCGGCTTCCACAGAGACATCGGCGGCGTCCAGGTGAGCGGGAACGGCGGCACGGTCGCCATCACCGATCACGCCTACGTCCTGGCCACCAGCAGCACCATGGTGGACTCCGCAGCAGTGGGCGGATCCAACGGGGGGATCGGCGGCAACCTCACGCTCGGCCCGGACGCCACGCTGATCGCTGCAGGTGGCGCCACAGCGATCGGCGGCACATGGGGCTCAGGGGACGGAGTCGCCGTCATCAACGGCACCCTCTACACCCGCACCCCGATCTTCGACGGCGACCTGATCTGGGACGACGGCGAGTTCACCGTCGGCCCGACCGGGCAGATCCTGGGGTCCGTGGAGGACCCGATCGGCGCCGGGCGGATCGCCGGCACCGGCACCATCGTCAACAACGGGGTGGTCGCGCTGACGAATGTGGATCCCCCGAGCATCATCACGAACCACAACTTTCAGGTGCAGTTCGTGCGACACCCGGGCACCACAGACGCCGAGGCGGACGAGGAACTGACCACCCGGGTGTATGCGCCGGACTTCGGTTCGGGCTACCGCGAGATTCCCGTGCCCGAACCCGGCGTGCTCTGGAAGACTGAGCCGAACGGCGGCGGGGAGGTTCTCGACGACTCGACGCAGCTCGCAAACTATGCGAACGACGACGGCGTGGTGCGGATCTACGAACACGTCATTGGCACGACAACCTCGCTCGCGGCATCCAGTCCGATCCGCGACTCCGGGCCCGTCGATGGCGAGCCAGTACGGCTGCTCGCAGTCACGACGAGGGACGAGCAGCTCGGGATCGATCCCCTCTCAGGCACCGTCACGTTCACCGCGGTGGATGAGGCCGGCGTTTCCCGCGAGCTCGGCACCACGGCGGTGGACATCGCGGGCGTCGCCACACTCGACACCTCGCTGCCAGTCGGTGACTACACGCTGACCGCGACGTTCGAGAGCGATGAAGCGCGGTATGCCACGTCGACTTCCGATGATCTCCACAGGACCGTGCAGAAGACACCGGTGCGCGTACTGCCCCAGCCCGAACCGCCCGACGGCGAGTGGGTGTACCCAGAGCCGGTGGAGATCTCAGCGAGGTTCTACGCCGAGATCGACCCCGCCGCGTGCGACAGCGATCCAGGCAGCGCGCTGTGCCCGGAGATCGAGACCGGCACCGCAACGCGCGACGGTGAGGCCGTCGAGATCGACGACGGCGTCGCCCAGTTCGTGGTCTCCGGCCTCGACGCCGGCGAGCACACCGACACCATCGAGTTCGTCGGCGATGACCACCGCCTCGGTGCATCGGGCACCGTGACCTACGAGGTGTCGCGGGCGAGCACCGTGATCGACGTCGACGCATCTGCGGACGCCGTCGCAGGAGAAGCACTTCCCGTAGCCGTCTCCGTGAGTGCCGAGTTCGACCCGACGACCCCGACGACCCTGACCACCCTGACGACGTCGAGCGCGTCCCCGAGCGGCACGGTCGAGTTGCGGGAAGGCGATGCGAGCGGGGATCTGCTCGCGAGTACGACGCTCGACGCCGAGGGTGTCGCACAGCTCGCACCAGTCTTCGACACCCCCGGCACGTACCACCTCGTGGTGGTCTACACCGGCGCCGACAACTTCTCGCCCGTGACCTCGCAGCCCTTCGTCGCGCACGTCACCCGCACGGACGCCGAGGAGCCGGATCCGGGCCCCGAGGAACCGGGCGTACCAGATCCCGATCCCGAGGAACCCGACGAATCAGGCGAACCAGGCGAACCAGGCGAACCAGGCGAACCAGGCGAACCAGGCAGTGATGCTCCGTCCGAACTCGGCCGGACCGGAAGCGACGTGCTCGCGTGGTTCATCGCGGCGCTCGTGATGATCGGCGCTGGCATCGCCGTCATCCTGAGTCAGCGCCCACGCCGGCAACCACGGTAGGAACCGGGGCGGTCACGCCACCCCCAGCGCACGCAACCCCGCCGCGCCGGCGGCGGCGGCCACCAGCACCACCGGCAGCGGCACTCCTCGCCACGCCAGCACACCGGCGAGCGCTACGCCGGCCGGGCGGGCACACCCGGCGATTCCTACGCCGTCCGTGAGGGCGGCGGTGGCCATGACCGAGGCGAGCACGAGGACGGCGCCATCCTCCATCAAGCTCTCGATCCGGGGCCGGGATTCGAGTAGCTCACCGGCCACACCACCGGTCGTACGGATGGCATAGGTCCCCACGGCCAGGCCAAGGCCGGCGAGCACCACGGTCAGCAGCTCAGGCATGACGCCACCTCCGCAGCAGCACCAGCGGGAGGGCTAGCAGCCCCAGGACGGGGGCGAGCCCGGCCGGGGCCCAGGCCACTGCCGTCACCGAGACGACCGCAGCCACCAGCACCGGCAGCCGCAACCGACTCTCATGCAGTGCGGGTAGGAGCAACGCCAGGATCACGGCAGGGAAGACGGCGTCCAGCCCCCACGCCTCCTGGTCGATGACCTGTCCGAGCAGACCCCCGGCCAGGGCACCGAGCGGCCAGCCGACCAGGACCGAAAGCCCGGCGATCGTGTACGCCCGGCGCGCGTGGTCCGGGTCGCGCTGGGCAAGTCCGTACGCCACCGACTCGTCATTCATCACGTGGGTGCGCACGAGCCGCTTCCATCCGTCGCCGAGGAAGCGGCGCACCGCCATGCCGTACGGCAGGTGCCGGGTGTTGACCAGCAGGGCCGCAACCATGGCCAGCCACGGGCTCGTGCCACCCGCGGCCAGTCCCACGAACAGCATCTCGGAGGCGCCAGCCAGCACCACGACGCCGAGGAGCGGAGCGAGCCAGACCGGCAGACCGCCGTCGACCGTGAGCGCGCCGTAGGCGATACCGATGAGGGCGACTGCCAGGCCCATGGAGAGCCCGCCGCGCACGAGCGGGTCCCGCAATGCCGATCCGGCCACATTCACCACCCCGAGCCTGTCGAGTGTTCGACGATCCGAACGCATGATCGTTATGATGAACCAGACAACAGACGTTCGGCAAGTCGAACACGGCGGAGGTCATAGCGAACATGGTCGAAGGACTCCCACGTGAGGTGATCGCGGCCAGCATCCACCGGGAACGCGTGCGATGCGGCTACAGCCTCACCGAGCTGGCGCGGCTGGCGAACGTCGCGAAGTCCACGCTCTCCCAGTTGGAAGCAGGTGCCGGCAACCCGAGCCTGGAGACCATGTGGGCACTCGCGACCGCCTTGGGCGTGCCGCTGTCTCAGCTCATCGCACCGCCGCGGGCGTCGGTGGACGTCATCCGCGCCGGCTCGGGGCCCTCGGTGCAGGCCACCGACGCCGATTACCTCGCCACGCTACTGGCGGCCTGCCCGCCGGGGGCGCGCCGCGACCTGTTCCGCATCGCCGCCGAGCCTGGGCAGCCACATCTGGCGGCGCCCCACGCCGCGGGCACGGTCGAGCACGTGTATATCGCGGCCGGCCGAGTCCGGCTGGGACCGGTCGGCGCCGAGGAGACTCTGGAGGCGGGCGACTTCATCACCTACACCGGCACTGAGCCGCACACCTTCGAAGCTCTCGACAGCCCGGCTCATGCACTGCTGGTGAGCGAGCAGCGCTGAGTGAGCGCCGACGCACCGACCACAACCTCACCGGGGGTGACCCTGTTGCCGGTCTGGACCAGATCACCGACCACAACCTCACCGGGGGTGACCCTGTTGCCGATCTCGATGGAATAATCGACGGCAACCTCACCGGGAGTGTGCGCGCAGCCCCGGCGTGGACTACCCCTCGGAACGCTTGCGCGGCGCAGCCCGCAGGTGCGCCCGCTCCCCCTGGGTGCCGAACAGGCTGAGGAACTCCACGGCTTCACCGTCGGCCGAGCCGAACCAGTGCGGTACGCGGGTGTCGAACTCGGCCGCCTCCCCTGGCTTCATCACCAGGTCGTGCTCGCCCAGCATCACCCGCAACCGCCCGTTGAGCACGTACATCCACTCGTAGCCCTCATGGGTCTTCGGCTCCGGCTGGGTGATCGGCCCGGCCGGGATCACCAGCTTGTAGGCCTGGATACCGCCAGGGCGGCGGGTCAGCGGCAGCATCGTCATCCCGTGCGCCTTCACCGGCTTGAGGTGAATCCGCGGATCACCCGTGGGCGGTGCGTCGACCAGCTCGTCCAGCGAGACGCCGTAGGCCCGTGCCAAGGGCAGCAACAGTTCCAGGGTGGGCTTGCGCGAGCCCGACTCCAACCGGGAGAGCGTGCTCACCGAGATGTCGGTCGTTCGCGCCAGCTCGGTGAGGGTGATGTCACGTTCGGTGCGCAGGGCCCGCAACCGCGGTCCGATGCCCTCCAGCGCTTGCTCCAGTTCGTCGTCCATACATCCGATTTTGCCATACCGGCAATGATCCTTGCCGGTATGGCTCGTGGTACGCATTCTGAGTCGCAGGAGGTGGTCCCCATGACCCAGTTGAAGGATTCCTACGATGTCGTCGTCATCGGTGGCGGCGCGGCCGGGCTGAACGGTGCCCTGATGTTGGCCCGCTCCCGCCGGAGCGTGGCCGTGATCGACGCCGGCCAGCCCCGCAACGCACCGGCCGACGCCGTGCACGGGCTGTTCGCCCGCGAAGGCACTCCCCCGGCCGAGCTGATAGCCCGGGGTCAGGAGGAGGTGCGTAGCTACGGAGGCGAGGTGTTCTCCGGGGAGGTGAGCGACGTCGTCGGGAGTGTGGACGACTTCGAGGTGCGCCTGGCCGACGGACGCACCACCCGGGCGCGCCGCATCCTCGTCACCGCCGGGGTGGTGGACGAACTGCCACCCGTGCCCGGACTGGCCGAGCAGTGGGGCCACGGCGTCGTGCACTGCCCGTACTGCCACGGCTGGGAGGTCCGCGACCGAGCAATCGGGGTGCTGGCCACCGGCCCGATGACCGTGCACCAGGCCCTGTTGTTCCGCCAGCTCTCCGACGACGTCACGGTCTTCTCCCACGAAGCCACCCTGGCGCCCGAGGAGCGGGAGAAGCTGGCGGCCGTCGGCATCAGCATCGTCGAGGGCCAGGTGACGGCGGTCGAACAGTCCGAGGGGACGATCACCGGCGTACGCCTCGCCGACGGCACCCTCGTGGCCCGGGAGGCGATCGTCGTCGCCACCCGGATGGTGGCCCGAGCGGGCTTCCTCAGCAGCCTCGGCCTCACCCCGACCGAGCACCCGAGTGGGATGGGCGTGCACATCCCGGTGGAGGCGATGACAGGGAAGACGGACGTTCCGGGCGTCTGGGCGGCCGGGAATGTCACCGATATGGCCGCCCAAGTCGGGCCGGCTGCCGCGGCGGGCGCGCAGGCGGGTGCCGTGATCAACGCGGACCTCGCGATGAGCGACGCTGCTGCGGCGGTGGCCACCGATCGGGACTCACTCTCCCCGGCATCGGTGGCCGGGTAGCGCGGGTGGCCGCTGGGAACCGCGGGCTCTAGTCGACCGCCGCGATCGCCTCTGCGATCACCACGTTCGGCGGCGCTGTGGCATCCACAACCTGGCCGGGCTCGTCGTCGCGGAGTTCTTCGAGCGTGTCGAACTGAGAGGTCAGCAGCGCTGGGGGCATGAAGTGATCTCGGGCTTGCATGCGGGTATGGATGGTGTCGTAGTCGGCCACCGGGTGCACGAAGAAGAGGCCGGGCGACCCGGCCCGCAGCCGGTCCCGGTAGGCGTGGCGCAGAGCCGAGCAGGCCAGTACGGTGCGCTCGCCAGACGCATCCCGGCGGGCGATCTCGGCAGCGAGGATGTCCAGCCAGGGCCACCGATCCTCGTCGGAGAGCGGGGTACCGGCGCTCATCTTGGCCACGTTGGCCTCCGGGTGGAACTCGTCGCCCTCCAGGAAGACCGCGCCCAGATGGTCCGCGAGCGCAGCACCGATCGTGCTCTTGCCATTGCCGGAGACGCCCATCACCACGATGTGCCGGGGGGTGTGTGTCATCCCCCCATTCTCGCGTGGACATGAGGGAGGTATCGAATCGGTGCACCCAGTTGCCTCGGAATCAATCGTCGATTTGGCGACTCACCCCCACCTCATCAGGAATCGATCGTCGATCTGGCGGTTGCACCGCCGCCAGATCGACGTGCGATTCCGGTGAGGGGCGTGGCGGAGCAACCAGATCGACGATTGATTCCGGTGAGGGGCGTTCCCCTGCCGCCAATTCGACGATCGATTTCGTCAGCGGCCGACGGCGTAGCCCTGCATCCCGCGCGGGTTCGCCGCCGCGTGGAGCATCCCGTCCGTCCCGGTGCCGGCGGCACTGAGCCTGCCCAGGGACCACTCCCCAGCCACGTCCACCTCATGCCCGCGACGACGCAGCTCGGCCACCACCTCGGCACCGACACGCCCCTCGATCCGCATCCCGCGCGGCTGCGCCACCCGCGGCGCGAACGAGCTGGGCCAGTGCGTAGAGTGCCAGGACGGCGCATCGATCGCCTCCTGCAGGCCCATGCCGAGCACCAGGTGGTTGATCAGGAACGGCACGGTCCACTGGTCCTGCTGGTCGCCGCCCGGCGTTCCGAAGCCCAGCACCCTGCCCTCACCCAGGAGCATCCCCGGGCTCAGGGTGGTACGCGGCCGCGCTCCCGGCACCAACGACGACGGCAAACCCTGTTCGAGCCAGAACATCTGCGCCCGGGTACCGAGCGCGAACCCGAGCCCAGGAATCGTCGGCGAGGACTGCAACCACCCACCCGACGGCGTCGCGGCCACCACATTCCCCCACCGGTCGGCCACGTCCAGGTGACAGGTGTCGCCACGGGCGACGGTCGGCTCCCCCTGTCCAGGGGTAGCCAACCCGTCCGGCCAGGCTCCGCCGTCGGACATCGCAGCCAAGACCCGTGCCGGCAGGCGCGGCGCCCGGCCACCCGGACTGCCGGGACGCAACTCGCCACTGGCGCTGGTGCCCACGAGCTGTGCCCGCTCGGCGGCATAATCCGGGCTGAGCAGGTCCTCGATCGGGACGTCCCCGTGCTCGGGATCCCCGTACCAGGCCTCCCGGTCGGCGAAGGCGAGCTTGGCCACTTCGGTGACGGTGTGCACGAGGTCTGCGGTCGGCATCTCCGTCAGGTCGAAGGTCTCCAGCATGGCCAGTTGCTGCAGCAGCACCGGCCCCTGCCCCCACGGCTGCGTCTTGGCCACCTGCACCCCGGCGAAGTCGACCGTGAGCGGCTCTTCCTCGCGCGCCCGCCAGGCGTCCAGGTCGGCGCCGGTGAGGAAGCCGCGGTGGGCGCCGTCACCCACACCATCAAACTGCTCGGTCGCGGCGAACGCGTCGATCTGCTCGGCCACGAACCCGGAGTAGAAGGCCCGGCGCGCACCCTCGATCTGCTGCTCGCGACCCGGCCCGGTGGCCTCCCCCTCCGCGACGAGCCGCTCCAGCGTGTCGGCGAGGACGGGATTGCGGAACCGTTCACCCGCGGCCGGTGGCCTGCCACCGGCCAGGTAGATATCGGCGGAGGTGGACCAGTGGTCGCCGAACACCTGCTCGAGTCCGGCGACTGCGGCGGCGGCCTGCGCGAGGAAGGGGTACCCCTCGCGGGCGTATCCGATCGCGTACCCGGCCACCTCGCGCAGCCTCATCGTGCCATAGCGCTCCAGCATCAACATCCAGGCACCGAAGCTTCCGGGCACGGTGGCCGCGAGCAATCCGGTGCCCGGGATCTCCTCGATGCCGTGCGCTGCGTAGGCTTCAGGGGTAGCCGACGACGGCGCCACGCCCTGGCCGCAGACGGTGAACGTCCTGCCCGTGCTCGCCTCGTGGCAGAGCACCGGCATATCGCCGCCGAGGCCGTTCAGGTGCGGTTCGACCACATGCAGCACCAGACCCGAGGCGACCGCGGCATCGAAGGCGTTCCCACCGGCCTCCAGGACCGCCATCCCGCTCGCCGAGGCGAGCCAGTGGGTGGAGGCGACCATGCCGTGGGTGCCGACGAGCTCGGGGCGGGATGTGAAGGTCACCCAGCCAGCGTATGCCGCGTCGGCGGCAAAGGTGACGGGTGGTCCCCGATGCGATAGGCAGGGAGGGTGTACACCGCGCCCGACCGCCTCTTCCACCGTGACATGGTGCTGCTGCTGGTCGCCACTGTCGGCGCGCTCGCGAACTATGCCCTGCTGCTCCCGGTGGCGCCGCTGTGGGCGGCTGAGGGCGGAGCGAGCGAGGCGCTGGTCGGCACGATCACCGGCGCGATGATGGCGACCACGGTGCTCACCCAGCTCTCGATGGGGTGGATCTTCCGGATCGCCACGCTGCGGCAGATGATCGTGGTGGGATCACTGTTGCTCGGCGTCGCCACACCTGCCTACCTCGCCTCGACGGCCGTGGTCCCGCTGGTGCTGATCTCCGGTGTGCGCGGAGTGGGGTTCGCCCTCGTGGTAGTGGCCGGGGCGGCCCTGGCCGCCGAGCTCGCACCGGCAGGCAAGCTCGCGACGGCGACCGGTGTGTATGGCGTCGCGGCCGGGCTGCCGAACGTGGTCGCCCTGCCTGCCGGTGTGTGGCTAGCGCAGACGTGGGGCTTCGCGCCGATGTTCATCACTGCCAGCGTGCTGGCGGTGCTCGCGGTCCCACTGGCGTTCGCGATCTCCGGTGGCCGATCGCATGCCGAGTCCGGGAGTGGCAGCGGGCACCTGCCGATGCGCACGTGGGCGAAGTTCCTGGCCCCGACCGCGGTGTTCGCGGCCACAGCCGTCGCGCTCGGTGGCGCGATGACCTTCGTGCCGATCGCAGTACCGGACCCGGGTACGGCCACCGTTTCGCTGTTCGCGCTGTCGGCGCTGATGGTGCTCGGGCGGCTGCTGGCCGGTCGGATCGGGGATCGGGTACGTGCCGGCCGGTTGCTCCTGCCGGCCGCGGTGATCAGCGCCATCGGGATGCTGGGGGTGGCGCTGACCACCGGGGCAGAGGCCGGTGCGCTGACGGTCATGGCCGCCGCCGTGTTCGGGTTCGGTTTCGGGGCGGTGCAGAACGACTCGCTGGTCACGGTGATGACCCGGGCCGGGCGAAACGGCCTGGGGACGGCGAGCACGGTGTGGAACATCGCCTACGACGGTGGTGTCGGCATCGGTGCTGTGCTGCTCGGCGTGGTGGTGGCTGCGTCGAATTACACGTGGGGTTTCGCAGTTCTGGCCATCGCCATCGCGGCTTTCGCGCCGGTGGCGTTCCGGCTGGGCCGCCCTTCAGGCCGGGCTACGCCGGGGAGCGGCGCTCGATGAGGATCGTGTCACGCCAGGTGCCGGCGAGCGGTCCGTGGGACATGTGGGCGATACGTTCCCGTCTACCAACCACGCGGAATCCGAGCGCGGCGTGCAACCGCAGGCTGGAGGCGTTCTCCGGGAACAACGAGGCCTGCACCGTCCAGACACCGCACGCGTCTGCCCGGTCGAGCAGGGCGCGCAGCAGCAGTCCGCCCACTCCCTGCCCACGGGTGCTGGTGGCGACGTAGACGGAGTGCTCCACCACACCACGATAGACCGGACGGCTCGATGTCGGGGAGGCGGCGACCCAGCCCACGACGACGCCGCGTGCGTCCGCGGCGACCAGCCGCAACTCCGGATGCCGGACGGCGTCGAACTCTGCCCACGACGGCGGCTCCACATCGAAAGTGGCCTGACCGGAGGCGATGCCCTCACGGTAGATCGCCTCGACTGCGGGCCAGTCGCCTGGGACCATCGGCCGCACGGTGATGCCGGTGAGCTGGCTCATGAGTCGATGAGCGTCCGAGTCGCGTCCTCCAGCACCTCCGTGGTGGGCCGGTAGTAGGCCCACCGGCCACGCTGCTCGCGATGCACGAGACCGGCGTCGACGAGCACCTTCATGTGGTGGGAGACCGTCGGCTGGGACAGTCCGACGGGTTCGGTCAGGTCGCACACGCACAGCTCGCCCGCATCGCTGGCAGCGATCAGCGAGAGCAGCTTCACCCGGGTGGGGTCGCCGAGTGCCTTGAACACGGTGGCGATTCGTTCCGCGTCGCGTCCAGCCAGGGCTGGGCCGACCTCGGTGCAGCACACGATGGTCCCGGTGGCGGTCATACCGATCATTCTGCCCGTCATATTGACATGTGTCGATCTGAAGTGGATGCTCGACTCATCGAAGAACGTCGATGAATGGAGCACAGTGATGGACCCCGTCGTCATCATCGGAGCCGGCCCGCAGGGCCTGGCCGCCGCGGCCCACCTCATGGAGCGAGGCGTGGAACCGCTGGTGCTGGAAGCCGGGCCCGGGCCAGCTGCAGCGGTGCAGGAGTGGGGTCATGTGCGGTTGTTCTCGCCCTGGCCGGAGCTGATCGACGGTGCCAGCCGGCGGCTGCTCGAGCGTGCCGGCTGGAGCGCACCGGAGCAGGGTTATCCCACCGGCGCCCGGTGGGTCTCGGAGTACCTGGAGCCGCTGGCCGCCGCGCTCGGTGACCGCATCCGCTGCTCCGCCCGCGTAGTCGGCGTCGGACGCAAGGGCCGCGACCTCTCGGTCGACTCCGGGCGGGAGGCCCAGCCGTTCACCGTGCACGTCGAAACCCACCATGGCGAAGAGCGCATCGAGGCGCGCGCAGTGATCGACGCTTCCGGAACGTGGTCGACCCCGAACCCCGCCGGCGCCGACGGACTGCCGGCGGCGGGTGAGCGCGCTGCCGCCACCACCGGAATGCTCACCTACCGCATTCCGGACATGGACTCCCGCTGCTCCGGCCGGCACACCGTCGTCATCGGCAACGGTCACTCCGCCGCGACAGCGATCGCGAACCTGGCCCGGATCGCCCGGCGAGACCCCACCACACGGATCACCTGGGTGCTGCGCCGAGGCCAGGTGGGAGACACCTTCGGCGGCGGCCAGGCAGACGAACTACCCGAACGTGGCGCCCTGGGACAGCGGGCGAAGCGGGCGGTCGAGTCCGGTCTGGTGCAACTCGCCACCGGGTTCCGCACCGAGCGGATCGACATGGTCGGCGGTTCGGTGATCGTCAGCGCCGAGGACGGCCGCCAACTGGATCCCGCCGACCATGTGGTCGTGCTCACCGGGTTCCGCCCCGATCACACGTTTTTGTCCGAGGTACGCCTCGAGCTCGATGTCCGGTTGCAGGCTCCGCCGCGCGTGGCCACCGAGGTGGACCCGAACATCCACTCCTGCGGGTCCGTGGCCGCGACCGGCGCGGCCGACCTGGCTCACCCGGAACCGGGGTTCTACATCGTCGGCGCGAAGTCCTACGGCCGAGCCCCCACATTCCTCGCCCTCACCGGGTTCGAGCAGGTGCGCAGTGTGGTCGCCCAGCTGGCGGGCGACGAGGAGGCGGCACAACGGGTGGAGCTGGAGCTACCCGATACGGGAGTCTGTGGCGGCGCGGGCCTGTTCGACGAGGCCGAGCAGGGCGGCGGTTGCTGCACTCCCGCCCCGCAGCAGATCACGCTGGAACCGGATCCCGCGGGTCGCTGACCGGCTCCCGCCTCAAGCCCACCGCTGAGATCTGCGACATCGCACGTGCACGATGTCGCAGATCTCGGCGTTTGCGGAAGGTCACGATTCGATCGCATGGACGCGCGAGGGCATACACGCGGCCCATCCACGGTTACCGTTCCCACAGATCGCCGCGGTTCGGTGCCGGGCGGTATCGAGGAAGGATGACGAATCGATGAGGACCCTCACACGGACCCGGGCCGGGATCGGCGTCGCGACGCTCGGCGTCGCCGCACTCACGCTGGCGGCCTGCTCACCCGGTAGTTCAGGAGAACCCGACGGCGAGGGCTCGGAAGGCGCGACGACGGTCACCTTCCGCTTGTGGGACGAAGCCGCGGCCACTGCGTATGAGGAGTCTTTCGACGCTTTCACGGCCGAGAACCCGGAGATCGCGGTCGATGTCGAGACCGTCCCGTGGGCCAACTACTGGGACCGGCTCCCCCAGGACATCGGCTCAGGCACGATGGCTGACATCTTCTGGACGAACACCTCGAACTTCGGCATCTATGCCGACAACGGCAACCTCATCAACGTCAGCGAGGAGTTGGGCGAGAACGATGGCCTGGTGAGCTCCGCCGTCGAGCTCTACACCCGGGACGGTGCGGTCTGGGGCGTTCCCCAGCTGACCGATTCGATTGCGCTGTTCTACAACGCCGACCTGCTCGACGAGGCCGGCATCGACCCGGCCACGCTGCGCTGGGACCCCAGCGGTGAGAACGACACGTTCCTGCCCGCAGCCCTGGACCTGACGGTCGACTCCAGCGGCGTGACCGCCGCCGACGACGGCTTCGACCCGGACAGCATCGAGCAGTACGCCTTCAACGCCCAGAACGATCTGCAGGCGATCTACATCGACTTCCTCGGCTCCAACGGCGCGCAGTACCAGGACGGCGACCAGTACGCCTTCAACAGCCCTGCCGGCGTCGAGTCGTTCGAGTACCTGGTGGACCTGATCAACACCCACCACGTCTCCCCGTCGGCGGCGGAGACGAACCAGAACGGCGATCTCGCCCGCGATCTGTTCGTCCAGGGGCGGATGGCACTGTTCCAGTCAGGGCAGTACTCGTTGCCGCACATGGCCGATGCCGAGTTCGAGTGGGGGCTGGCACCGATGCTGGAGGGTCCGGAGGGCCGGGTCAGCGTGGTGCACAGCGTCGCCGCGGTCGGCAACGCTGACAGCGAGAACATGGACGCCACCCTGGAGGTACTGCGCTGGCTCGGCACCCCTGAAGGTCAGGAACCGCTCGGTGCCAATGGCGCAGCGTTCCCGGCCTCGACCGACGCGCAGGAGTCCTTCATCAGCTACTGGGAAGAGCAGGGCGTGGACACCTCGGAGTTCATCGCCGCCGCTGAAGGTCAGACGATCGCCGCTCCGCTGGGCCCGCGGGCCAACGCCGGAGCGAACGCGATCGCGCCGTACTTCGAGGAGATGTTCGCCGGACGGCTGCCGGTGGAGGAGGCCCTGCAGCAGGCGCAGGATGCTGCGAACGAGGCCATCGCCGAGTAACGGCGAGACGAACGCAGCGCGACGCCCCCGCAGCCAGACTGCGGGGGCGTCGCGCTCGTTGTTGTGGTCGGTCCGTGCTTGGTCTGGCCTCAGCGAGCGAGCCCCAGAGCACCGATCGCGCCTCCGAGTACCGCCACCACGAGCCCGAAGTACTGCATCGGGATGAAGAACAGGGTGTGATGCCCGCGGAAGCGCCGAACGATCTGCGCATGTTCCTTGTCCAGCATCTCGGCTGCGAGCTGTTCAGCCTCCTCGCGGCTGGCCGGCTGGTACCCGGGCACGGGCTGGAACCGACCGGACGCAACAGTCTGCTCCACCTCCGGGCGTCGTGAGGCGATGTACTTGTCCGCACGGCGGCGCGCGTCCCAGGCCTGGAACCACCGCCCGACGAAGAACAGGATCACGCCCGCGACGGCAAGGCCGAGTCCGATCGGCAGCGGCTCGTACTCCTCTCCGATCAGGAGGCGGAAGAGTCCGCCGAGGCCGACACCAACGAGCAGAACGAAAAGAAGGCCGAGGATTCCCCAGCCACGCCAGATCACCATGAGGAGGAACCTAGCGCCATGGCGGGCTCGACGGCGCCCGCGCGCACGGGGAGAACTCACCATGCTCGTCCCGGTAGCCGGACGAGGTCGACACCCGGCACCCGTTCACGGTTGGGTGGAGAGCGTGGAACCTGCACTGCTCACCGTCGACTGGGGAACGACCTCGGTCCGCCTCACCGCCGTCGCCGTGGACGGCACCGTCCTCGGTTCGACCCACAGCCGCGAGGGCATCCTCACAGTCGGGCAGGAGCCCAGCGCCTACGCCCTCACGCTCGACCGCCTCGCCGGGAGCTGGGCCACGGCCCGCCCGGCCGTGATCGCGTGTGGCATGGTCGGCAGCGCGAAGGGATGGCGCGAGATCCCCTACCTTCCAACCCCGGTGGACCTGCGCGACGGCACGCCCCTGACGGAGGTGGCCGGACCGTGGGGGCCGGTGCACCTGGTGCCCGGAGTATCCACCCACGGTGGCGTGATGCGCGGGGAGGAGACGCAGCTGCTGGGCCTGGTCCTGGCCGGTCACCGTGATGGCGTGGTCGCGCTGCCGGGCACACACACCAAGTGGGCCTCGCTCACCGACGGCAGCCTCACCGGCTTCCACACCGCCATGACCGGTGAACTCTTCGCCCTGCTGACCACGCACGGCACGCTCGCACAGGTTGTCGGTTCCCAGGCTCCCGAGGCGCCGGACTGGCCCGCCTTCGAGGCAGGCGTGCACCACGGTCTGGCCGGGGCGGGCCTCGGTGCCGCGGCCCTGGCCTTCGGGGTCCGCGCTCGCGCTCTGCTGGAGCAGGTGCCGCCGGAGCGGGTACGTGAGGAGCTGTCCGGAGTGCTGATCGGAAGCGAGATAGCGGGAGCGCTGCACTGGCTCGACCACCAGCCGGCGACGGTGTCCGTCGTGGCCTCAGCCGGACTGACTGACCGCTACCGGCGTGCCCTGACCCTGGCCGGGGTGCAGGCCGAACCCGCCCCGGAGGACGTCACCTCCTCCGCGTTGGTGCACCTGGCTCGACGGGCCGGGCTGATCGAAGGAGTTCACTGATGACCGGTCTGATCGCCATCCTGCGCGGACTCGAGCCCACCGAGGCGTCCGAGGTGGGGTCCGTGCTCTACGAGTCGGGCTTGCGCACGCTCGAGGTCCCGTTGAACTCCCCGGAGCCCCTGCGCAGCATCGAGATCTTGCGCTCGTCACTTCCGCAGGATGCGCGCGTGGGTGCCGGCACAGTTCTCACGACGGCGCAGGTCACCTCCGTGAAGGAGGCCGGCGGTCAGCTCGTGGTATCCCCGAACACCAACCCCGAGGTGATCGCCGCGACCGCGGCTGCGGGACTGGCGAGCTATCCAGGGGTGGCGACCGTCTCGGAGGCGTTCACAGCGATCGAGGCTGGCGCCGGCGCGTTGAAGCTGTTCCCGGCCCAGCAGGTGGGCCTTGCGGGGATGAAGGCGTGGCTCGCAGTGCTGCCACCCGTAGACCTCATCCCGGTCGGTGGTGTGGGCGCTGACGAGATGGCCGAGTGGGTGGCCGCGGGAGCGACCGGCTTCGGGATCGGCAGCGCCCTGTTCGCCCCGGGCGTACGCCTGGAGGAGCTGCGCACGCAGGCGGCTGCACTCGTTCAGGCCTGGGATGCCGCCGCTCCCGGAGTGCGCACCGTCCACACCGACTGATCTGCCCAAACGCCGCACCAGGCGTAGCGTGGAGGTATGGCTGACGCACTCGTCGGCCCGCCGATGGCCGACCAGACGAACCACCCCCAGCGGGCCGTTCCGCGGAAGGCGGCATCGACCACCCGCGACTACCGCGCCCTGGCACGCCGTGTGCGCCGAGCTGGCTACTTCCAGCGCCGCTACGGGTACTACTGGACCCGCCTGGTGCTGACCGTGGCTGGCTTCGGCGGCGTCTGGGTGGGCGTGGTCCTGCTGGGCGACACCTGGTGGCAACTCGCTCTTGCGGTGGCGATGGCATTCGTGCTCGCGCAGCTAGCCTTTCTCGGCCACGACAGTGCACACCGGCAGATCTTTCGTTCCTGGTCCTGGAACGAGTGGACATCGCGCGTGCTGGCGAACGGACTGGTCGGGCTGAGCAATGCGTGGTGGACGCTCAAACACGATGCCCACCACAACGCACCGAACCAGGAGACCCGCGACCCGGATATCGAGTCCCGGGTCATCGCGTTCACCCCAGCGGCCGCCTCCTCCCGACGGGGGTTCCGACGCTGGTTCGCCCGCCGCCAGGGGTGGTTCTTCTTCCCGCTGCTCACGCTAGAAGGCCTGAACCTGCATGTCGCGAGCCTGCGGGCCGTACTCGGGCGGCGCCCGGTGGCTCGCCGTGCGGTGGAAGCACCAATCCTGCTCGGACGGCTCGTCGTCTACCTTGCGGCGCTGTTCCTACTCATGCCGCCGGCGCTGGCCGGCACGTTCCTCGCTGTGCAGCTGGCGGCGTTCGGAGTGCTGCTCGGCGGAGCGTTCGCCCCGAACCACAAGGGCATGCCGATCGTGGCCGCGGACAGCCGGATCGACTTCCTGCGCCGGCAGGTGCTGATGTCGCGCAACATCCGCGGAAACCCGGTCGTCGATGTGCTGATGGGCGGCCTGAACCGACAGATCGAGCACCACCTGTTCCCGAGCATGCCGCGGCCGGCGCTGCGTGAGGTGCAGCCGCTCGTGCGCGAGCACTGCGACGACCTCGACATCACGTACACCGAGGTCGGCTTCTTCAGTTCGTATGCCACCGTGATCCGATATCTCAACGACGTCGAGGGATCGACCCGCGAGCCGTTCGCCTGCCCGGTCGCGGCGAGCTTGGGGCGGTGACCCGCGCGCTCTATCGGGTGCTCGTACCCGCCCCCGAGATTCCCTCGTTCGTGGCCCCGGCGCTGTTCGCCCGCCCCGTCCTGGGCACGGGGACCGGCCAGCGTGCGAGCACCAGGTTGCGTGCGGTCCGAGCGGACTCGGCGCGGAACACGTCGACTACCCAACCTGTCACGATCAAAGCGAGACCACCCGTGAGTCCCCCGATGGTCAACCCTTCGACACCCAGGAACGTCTCCGCCCCAGTCGAGCTGGCGTGTCTCGCCGCTACCGAGGTAATGGTGGCCACGGTGCCCAGACCGATCAGCAGCAAGGAGAGCGGGACGAACGTGAGGTGGGTGTGCCGGAGCAGCACCTGCTCGGGCGGACGGGCCGCCACAGGGTCGCCGGCCGCGTTCCGCAGCGCGCGTCGCTCGCGGAGCCGGGCTGAGGAGGCGATGATCGCGCCCACCACCACCAGCACGGCAGCTGCTACGCCGATCACCGCCTCAGCCACGAAGGCGTTGCGCAGGATCGCCTCGACGGGCTCGGAGTAGGTGCGCGCGTCCGCCAGTCGGCTGGGCTTCCGGATCCTCAGGGTGAGCGGGAGGATCGTGAGGAGGATGCCGAGCAGCACCCCGCCGATGCCGGACATCCGCTGACCGATCACGATCGCGTGATTGCGGTCCGAGACCAGGGACGTCCCAGTCCTCGGCGCCACTGTCGCCGCTTCGGCGCCCTCGACGATGTGGTCGTATCGCTCCTGCGGCCAGGACCGGCGCACCATCATCGCGACCCGTTCGATCCCGGGCCGCACCACCGACCGCATCCACCAGATCGCAAGCAACGCCAGTCCTGCGGTCACCAGTGCCACGATCAGCCCGTAGACGGCGTAGATGGTGAAGTCCACCACGACGAAGCCGAGCATGATCGGTGCGAGCACGGCACCCATCGCTACCAGCAGATAGCACACCTGTTCCAGCCGGTGGCCGGCCTTCGACTCCTCGTGCAGCACCGACCATTGGGACGGTGCCGGCACCAGGTACGGATCGGCTCTCTGCTCGCTCACCCGGGCCAATGCCCGGACCGTGCCGTGAGGTACCGCGACGTTCGTGAACAGATGCAGTACGGCGGCGAGAAGTCCTCCGGCGCCGCAACCGGCGAACACGGCCAGCAGCCACGTGTTGAGGTCGTTCTGCAGGCTCGGCCCGACGAGGTCCGCCTCCTCCGCGGCAATACCTACGACGATGACGAGCGCGGCCAGCACGGCGCAGGCCACGGCGATCGCGCCCGCACCGCGTTGGAAGACGGAGGCTGCTCGCGCGAGCGGACTCACCTGATACTCGTGCCAGACCGGTTCGGCCGGCCGGTTCGCTGCCATGTCTGCCCGGGCTCCCTCGACGCGCCGCACGTTTCCTGCCATCCGCTGTTCCAGGGTAGGAACGGACGCAAGCCACCATGTGCGTCGGCGACCGGCGGGCAGTCAGCCGAGGCGTTCTCGCAACCAATCCAGGTCGGCCGCGTGCTCGACCGCTCCACCCGGGGTCTCCACCACGACCGGTGCTCCGGCCTGGCGGACGAGTTCGACGAGATCGTCAGTGGGCAGTGACCCCTGACCGAGGTTGGCGTGCCGGTCGGCCCCGGAGTCGAAGGCGTCCCGGCTGTCGTTGGCGTGCACCAGATCGATCCGACCGGTGACTGCCGTGACCCGGTCGACGAGCCCGGCGAGTTCTTCCCCGCCTGCGTACGCATGGCAGGTGTCCAGGCAGAATCCCACCCGGTCGCCGCCGTCGGCCTCCATCACCGAAGCCCACAGGCGCTCCAACTTCTCCACCCCACGAGCCATCGCCTTGTTCCCACCGGCGGTGTTCTCGATGAAGATCGGCACCTCGGCGTCCAGCTGGTCGATGCACTTGCGCCAGTTGTCGAAGCCGACCGCCTCATCATCGGAAGCGAGCACGTGCCCACCGTGCACCACCACCCCGATGGCACCGATCTCGGCCGCAAGACTCACCTGCTTCTGCAGCATCTTCCGGCTCGGGATACGGATCCGGTTGTTCGTGGTGGCCACGTTGATCACATACGGCGCGTGCACCACCAGCGTGATCCCGGCATCCTCGGCAGCCTGTTTCAGCGCGGCCGGACCGTCCGGGTAACCGACGGCGTGCCCCTTCCAGGCTTGTGGGTCCCCGATGAAGATCTGCGCCAGCTGCGCCCCCCGCGCCTGCGCCTCACCGATCGGGTCCGCCTGGTCCACATGAGCTCCGAGAACTGCCATGCGCACGAGACTAACGTCAGGCTCCGACACCTCACCCGCCCGGCATCAGGATGGATCGGGCATCGGCCCGCTGACCCGCCCGCTAGTCTCAGTGCGTCCCATCGACTCAGGAGGATCCCCTTGTCCATGCCCGGCCAGGCCCGCGACGTCAGCCTGAACGTCACCCGCAGTACCGGCGTCACCGTGTTCCAGACGAAGCCTGCCCGGCTGGTCTGGACGGCCGACGACCAGATCCAGGTGATCGACCGCTCACCTCTGGGCGACCAGGAGCTGGTGTTCGACGCGCGACCGGAGGAGATCACCAAGGCGAGCTACATGGGCAACGCCGGGAACGCCCAGTGCTACCTGACACTGCGAACCGCCAGCGCGAAGGTGAAGGTGGACCTCGGCGGCGCTCACCCCACTCCGCACCAGGGCGAGTCGGTGGAACAGTACAACCAGCGCGTGGCTGCGGAAGGAATCCCGCCGCACCGCTGGTGGACCGACCGGCTCGCCACCTACGGGGTGAACACGAAACTGTGGGGCTTCGGCAAGATCTTCCTGATCACGCTGGCCATCACCGTCGGCGCAGTTGTCGCCATAGCCGTCATCGCCGGATTGTCCGGGGCGTTCTGATCGCGAGCACGACGAAGCCCGCGGGTTCTCGGCTGCTGCCAAGTGCCACCTGGACGAATGGTGGCCCCCGCGGGCTTCCGGTGACTGCCGTGGTCTCGCTAGTGCGCACGCACTGACGAGACGGCGGTCCGTCCGTGTCATTGACGGGCGACTAGCGGACAGTCACCTCACGCGTCCGAAGAAAATTCACTTCTCGGATCACCTCCTTTCCCGTGTGCGCACCACCGTAGATCCCGACGGCGGAACGCGCCAGGGGTTCTTTCAGCGGGTGGGCGCCGGGGCCGGTAGGTGCCACTCGCCGTCGCCACTGGCCACCGGGATCGACAGCCACTGGCACCCACATAACCAGCCCAGCCAGTTGGTGCCAGCCGCCGTCGGTATCAGCGTCCGGTGGCGACGACGGTCGGCACCTACCGCGGGCGGGGCGTGGCAGGCTGGGGGCCATGCAGCTGCGCATCTTCACCGAACCCCAGCAAGGCGCCACCTACGACGACCAGCTCGCGGTCGCGAAAGCCACCGAGGACCTCGGCTTCGACGCGTTCTTCCGCTCCGACCACTACCTGGCGATGGGCACGGACGGGCTGCCCGGCCCCACGGACTCCTGGGTGACGCTCGCCGGCCTGGCCCGGGAGACGTCCCGGATCCGGCTCGGCACCCTGGTCTCCTCAGCGACATTCCGCCTCCCAGGGATGCTGGCCATCCAGGTGGCACAGGTGGATGCGATGTCTGGCGGGCGGGTGGAACTTGGCCTGGGCACCGGTTGGTACGCCGAGGAGCACGCGGCCTACGGCATCCCGTTCCCCGAGAAGAGGTTCGGGATCCTCGAGGAGCAACTGGCCGTCGTCACCGGGTTGTGGAGCACCCCCACCGGCGAGACGTTCTCCTACTCGGGCGAGCACTACCAGCTCACCGACTCCCCTGCGCTGCCCAAGCCCGTGCAATCCCCGGTACCGATCGTGATCGGCGGTCAGGGCAAGAAGCGCACCCCCGCGCTCGCTGCCAGGTACGCGAGCGACTTCAACCTGGGCTTCGCGCCGCTCGACCAGATCGCCGCCGGCTTCGATCGGGTGCGTCAGGCGTGCGGGGCGGTGGAGCGCGACCCCGCCGAGATCACCTACTCGGCCGCGCTGGTGGCGTGCGTGGGCGCAGACGAGGCGGAGTTCCAGCGGCGTGCGGCAGCGATCGGCCGGGAACCGGCTGAGCTGCGTGAGCACGGGGTGGCAGGAACTGTCGCCGAGGTCTCCGATCGGCTGGCCTGGCTCGCGGAACAGGGTGTGCAGCGCACCTACCTGCAGATCCTCGACCTCTCAGATCTGGATCACCTGGACCTGATCGCCCGTGAGGTGGCGCCGCAGCTCTGATCCGTCTGAATCCACTTATCCTGTCTGTACCCCGGCATCGTGGTGGTTCGCGCAGGAAAAGTGGATTCGGATGCCACGCGTTCTCATTGTGCCGGTGCGAGGATGAGCCAATGAGGTTCGGATTCCACACGGGCTATTGGTCGGCCGGCCCCCCGGCAGGTGCTGCCGAGGCGGTGCGAGCCGCCGACGAGCTCGGCCTGGACTCGGTCTGGACAGCCGAGTCGTACGGATCGGACGCCTTCACCCCACTGGCCTGGTGGGGGTCGCAGACCACCCAGGTACGTCTGGGCACCGGGATCGCGCAACTGTCCGCCCGCACCCCCACGGCCACCGCGATGGCCGCGCTCACCCTGGACCACCTCTCCGGTGGGCGCTTCATCCTCGGCCTGGGCGCCTCCGGCCCGCAGGTGGTGGAGGGCTGGTACGGCCAGCCCTACCCGCGGCCACTGGAACGCACCCGCGAGTACGTGGACATCGTGCGCCAGGTGTTCGCTCGGGAAGCCCCCGTCACCTTCTCCGGTCGGCACTTCACCCTCCCCCACGACGGTGGAGCTCACCTCGGCAAAGCCCTGCGCCCCACGGTGCATCCGTTGCGAGCGGACCTGCCCATCCACCTCGCCGCCCAGGGTCCGAAGAACACCGCGTTGGCGGCCGAGATCGCCGATGGATGGCTGCCGGCGTTCGTCTCCCCCGCCCTCGACGCCGAGTACCGGGAGAACCTCGAGACCGGGTTCGCGCGCAGGGACGGCGCCCGCTCACCCCGGGACGAGTTCGAGGTCAGCGCTGCGGTGCCGGCAGTGATCGCTGAAGACTTGGAGAGCGCCGCCGATCAGGTCCGCCCGCACCTGGCCCTGTACATCGGCGGGATGGGCTCGGCGAGCACCAACTTCCATCGCGAGGCGATCGCCCGGATCGGCTACGTCGACGTGTGCGAGGAGGTGACCGCGAAGTACACCTCCGGTGACAAGGCCGGTGCGGCGGCAGCCATCCCCACAGACCTGGTGACAGACGTGGCCCTGGTGGGGACGCCGTCGGACATCACCACCCAGCTCGCACGCTGGGAGGCGAGCTGCGTGACCACCCTCATCCTGCAGACCGACCCGCGGATGCTTGCCCCACTGGTGCAAGCCCTCGGCTGACCAACCCACCTCCCCCAGAAATCCAACGTCGATTTGGCTGCTCTCAAGCAGCCAAATCGACGTTGGATTTCGTCCGGGGTGGTCCCAGCGGCGACTCGACCAGCCAGATCGACGAGCAATTCTGGTCAGCGCGGCAGGAGGGACGCGACCGTCTCGTCGAACTGGGCGCACACCCAGGCCTTCTGCTCCGCCGGCAACCAGGACGCTTCGAAGCTCGCACGCGCCATCTGAATCAGGCGCTCGTCGCTGACGCCCACGTCGCGGGAGAGGATCTCGTACTCGTTGAGGACACTGGTGGGGAACATTCCCGGGTCGTCCGAGCACGGGTAGACGTTCATCCCCGCCTCCACCATCTCGGCGATCGAGGCCTTGCGCCACGGCCGCCAGGACCGGCGTGAGGTGGTCGAGGCGACCGAGAACGGCACCTGCTCGTCCACCATCCGCGCCACCACCGCATCGTCCTCGAGCACGAAATACCCGTGGTCGAGCCGGTCGCACCCCAGCACATCGAGGCAGGTCACCGCATTCGTGGCCGCCGGGACGTGCTCGGAGGTATGCGCGGTGCGCTTCAGACCCGCCTCACCGGCAAGCCGGTAGGCGTCGGCGAACCGCTCCGGCGGCCCGGCGGTCTCCAGGTTGTCCAGTCCGATGCCGGCGACGTACTCGTGCGGGTGGTCGACGACGGTACGCACCCAGGCGAGTGCCTCCTCGCCGGTGCCGCTGCGGTCGATCGCCGCCAGCAGCCGCCCGGTCATGCCGAGGTCCCGTTCGGCCATCCGGATGCCCTCGGCGTGCGCCTCCACCCACCCGGCATAACCGAGGTGGCGCAGGTGCTCAGGAATCATGTCGAAGGACACCTCGAGGTGCCAGGTGCCCGACTCGTGAGCCGCCTCGAACGCCTCGTAGGTGATGCGGGTGAGATCGTCAGCATCCCGCAACACCTGCCGCACCCATCCGGATGCCTGGAACAGCGAGTAGGAGCGCTCCGGCTCATCCTCACTACGCCCCTGCGGCATCGGGATCCGGGTGTTCCGGTACAACTCCGGGTCCGGCGGATGGGAATTGATCGAGGCGAAGATCCGCTCCGGATCCTCCGGCAGTGCCAGCCCCTCCCGCCGGGCGAGATCACCGAAGGTGCTCGCTCGGACGGTACCGAGCAGGTGGCAGTGCAGGTCGGCCTTGGGAAGCCGGGTCAGGTCAAGGGCAGCCCCGGCGGACGGTGCCGGCGCCTGCATGCTCGACACCTCCGCCGTCGGATGCTCTGTGATCGACGGTTCGGTCATCAGCCGCCCACGACCTCGCGTGCGAAGCGGTCCACCCACTCGTTGCGGTTGTCGACGGTCTCGGCCGGGGCGAGGGTCGCGTAGCCCGCTGCGGTCGGGTCCTGAGCGATGTCCCCGACGACGGCGGTCAGCTCCGCGGGGATCTCCACCTCCAGGTTCACCGGCAGGTCGCCGACGATCTCGGCCGAGGACTGCTGCGCTTCGATCGACAGAAGGTAGTCGATGAACGCGAACGCACCCTCGGCATTCGGGGCACCGGCCGGCACGACGGCGCGGTTGGTGGCCATGTACCTGCCCTCGGCCGGCGGGACCCAGCCGATCGGCTCACCGGAGGCGATCAGGTTGGTGGCGAACCCGTTCAGGGCCACTCCGCCGATGATCTCGCCCTGGGTGAGCAGGTTCGTGAACTCCGTGGTGGAGCTGTAGAACTGCAGCACGTTCGGCGCCCAGCCGGCCATCGTCTCGAAGGCGGTGTCGACGTCGTAGGGGCCGGATCCGTAGGTGTCTGCGACCCCGGAGACGGTGAGCTGGCCGGCGGTCACGGCGATGTCCGGCAGGGCGACCTGCCCGGCGAAGGCTGAGTCGGCGTAGAGCTCCCAGTCGGCCGCCTGCTCCTCGCTCAGCTCGTCAGTGTTGTAGAGCATCCCGTTCAGCTGGTAGCTGTATGCGGGGCCCGAGTATGCCTCGTCGACTGCGAAGTCGGCGATGTCGGCAAGTGTCGGCACGTCCTCCTGGGTGACCGGCTGGAGAAGTCCGTCCTGCTCAGCGATGGCGACGTAGGTGTCGGACATGAGCATCACGTCGATGCCGGTGTCCTCACCCTCGAGCTGCAGCCGGGAGAGCCGGTCGGCATTGGATCCGGTGTCGAGCTCGACCTCGATGCCGGTCTCGGCGGTGAACGGGTCCACGACGGCCTCGGTGAACTCCTCCACGCCGAACGGGAAGGTGCTCACCACGATGGTGTCGGTGGAGCCACCATCGGAAGCTCCGTCGTCGTCGGAGGAAGAGCAGCCGGCGGCCACCAGGGAGGTGGCCGCAACGGCGGCGAGGGCGCTGACATACCGGCGGGAGGGGAACATCGCACGGTCCTTTCGAAGGGGACGGGGATCGGTCTGGATAGGTGAGGAGGGACGGATCTGGATAGGTGAGGAGGGATGAGTCTGGATGGGTGAGGAGGGATCGGCGCCGATCGGTGAAAGGAGATCGGGACGGTCAGGCGGGCAGGGTCACGAGGTGGCCTGGCGATGCCGTGATCGCCACCTCATCCCCGATCCGCAGGTCGGGTGCTGTGCTGGCGCGCAGATCGGCGACGAGCCGGATCGGGTCCGGGCTCGAGCTCCCTGGGGCGTCGGCGGCGAGGGTGACCAGCACATCGACCCCGCGGTAGGCCAGGTCGGTGACGCGCCCGTCCAGCGAGAGGCCGTCGGAGGTCGCCGCGGGCGATTGGCGGGCGTTCACGTGCAGGTGCTCGGGCCGTACCGTCACCTGTGCGTCGGCAGTGGGGACGAAGTTCTCGTACCCGAGGAACTCGGCCACGAACCTGTTCGCCGGAGCCGGGAAGACGTCCTGCGGGGAGCCCTGCTGCTGGATCCGGCCGTCCTTCATGACCACCATCTGGTCGCTCATCTCGAGCGCTTCGTCCTGGTCGTGGGTGACGAGCACGACACTCAACCCGGTCTCGGACTGGATGCGGCGGATCTCGGCGCGCATCTGCAGTCGCAACCGTGCATCGAGGTTGGACAGCGGCTCGTCCAGGAGCAGCAGGTCCGGTTCGATCGCGACGGCGCGGGCGATCGCCACCCGTTGCTGCTGCCCTCCGGAGAGCTGCTTCGGGCGGCTGCCGGCCAGGTGCGCCAGGCCCACCATCTCCAGCGCCTCGGTGACCCGCTTCGCCCGCTCGGAGCCGGAGACACGCCGCAACTTGAGCCCGTAGCCGACGTTGTCCGCGACGCTCATGTGCGGGAACAGCGCATAGGACTGGAAGACCATGCCGAGGTTGCGCTTCTCCGGCGGGGCGGTGGTGAAGTCCTCACCGCGGATGAGGATCCGGCCACCGGTGGGGCGCAGATATCCGGCGAGCATCCGCAGGCTCGTGGTCTTGCCGCAACCGCTGGGCCCGAGCAGCGTGGTGAGCTTGCCCTCGGGAATCGTCAGGTCGATCGCGTCCACGGCGGTGAAGTCGCCGAACACCTGGGAGACGGCCTGGAACTGAGCAGCACTCGTCACACTCATCGGTTGATACCTCCGAAAATCTTGGCGAACCCCACAGTGCGCTCAGCCACCACGGCCACGAGCACGGTGCCGGCGAGGATGAGCACCGAGGTCGAGGCGACGATCGGGTCGTAGTTCTGCTGGACGTAGTCGAGCATCGTGACCGGCAGAGTGCGGAACTCGCGGCTCTGCAGCAGCAACGACAGCGGCACGTTGTTGAACGAGGTCACGAACGCCAGCAGCGCCGCGGAGAAGATCCCGGGGCGCAGCAACGGCAGCGTGATGGTGAAGAAGGTCCGCATGGGCGAGGCACCCAGGCCACGGGCGGCGTCTTCCACGGCCGGGTCGATCAGCGCCAGGGAGGCGCCGGTCACCCGTACCGCGTAGGGGAACATCAGCACCGTGTGCCCGATGGCCAGCGTGGTGAGGTTGTTCATCCCCAGGCCGATCATGAACTGCTGGTACAGCGCCAGGCCCACCACCAGCTCCGGGACGATCAGCGGGGAGAGGAACATCCCCTCCAACAGCCCCTTGCCGGGGATCTTCCCGCGATGGATGGCCAGCGCCACCGGAACGCCCAGCGCGAGCGAAGCGACCGCAGCGAAGACGGCCAGCTGCAGGCTGGAGGCGAGCGCCGACATGAACGGCTGGTAGGTGACCGCGGCCTCGAACCACCGCAGGGAGAACCCGTCCGGAGGGAAGCGCACGGTGGAACCGGCGGTGAAGGCGGTGATCACCACGAAGAAGAGCGGCGCGATCATCACGATGTAGCCGAGCACGGCGAGCGAGGCGGCCACGGGGCGGCGGGTGTTCATGAGGCCCTCGCCCTCCGTCCCATCACCGAGGAGAGTGCGGCCACCCCGAACACCAGGACGGTCATGATCATCGCCGTCGCGCTGGCGGCCGCCCAGTCGATCGTGGAGCTGGAGTACTGGAACAGCTGGGTGGAGAGCATCCGCTGCCGCGAGCCGCCGAGCAGGTACGGCGTGGTGTAGGCGGTGATCGAGCCGGCGAAGACGAGGGTCGCGGCCACCACCACACCCGGCCAGGAGAGCGGCACCACGATGGTCCAGAACGTGCGCGC
Source organism: Ruania rhizosphaerae (assembly GCF_009805705.1). Taxonomy (GTDB): domain Bacteria; phylum Actinomycetota; class Actinomycetes; order Actinomycetales; family Beutenbergiaceae; genus Ruania; species Ruania rhizosphaerae. The sequence continues at coordinate 740,809 of NZ_VSMB01000001.1, read as the reverse complement.
CCGGCCGGCTCCGAGCCCGCGGGCCGCCTCGTCCAGATTGGCATCCACCTGGGCAAGCGCCGAGTAGCACGAGACCACCGCGAGCGGCAGGAAGAGCTGCACCAGACCGAGCACGATCGCCAGCGGCGTGTACAACAGCTGCGGCGCCTCGTCCACGATCCCCAGTGCCACGAGCGTCTGCCCGACGGCGCCTTGGGAACCGAGCACCACGAGCCATCCGAAGGTGCGCACCACGTTCGACAGCAGCAGCGGGAAGATCGCCACCGCAAGCAGCACGCCGGCCCAACGCGACTGCGAGCGCGCCAGCAGGTACGCGATCGGGAACCCGAGCACCACACAGGTGACGGTCACGATCAGACCGAGGCCAAGTGTCCGCCCGATGATCGTCAGGTCATAGGGATCGGCCAGCATCTGCCCCAGCCGGGCCAGCACCTCGCCGGTGGTGGTGTCCGGCGGCGCCAGCAGCATGATCAGCGCCGGCACCAGGAATCCGGCGAGCAGCAGCACGAGCCCGGGCAGCAGGAGCAGCATGAGGCTGCGTCGGTGTCCGCGCATACCTACCTCGCCTGGTTCGTGGTCGTGACTGGCCGGTGGAGTGGTTCGCGGCGATCCTGCCGCAACCGCTCCCACAACCGGTTCCATTCGCTAGAGTATGGAACCAGATGCTCTCGGGGTGCGTCCAGTCCTGAATCCGGCGTGAGCCACCACCTGGGGCTTGATGCCGCTCGATACCGCTCGATGCCAGGAGGTTGGGTGCCCACACTGCTCGACGTCGCCGCACATGCCGGCGTCTCGAAGTCGACGGCTTCGCGCGCGCTCAGCCACCCGCAGCTCGTCGCCCCACGCACCGTCGAGCGCGTCCTCGCCTCCGCGGTGGAGCTCGGTTTCGTCCCCAACCGGGCGGCTCGCGAGCTCGCCCGTGGCCGCACCGGTGTGATCGCACTCGTCGTCCCCACCCTCACGAACTCGTTCTTCACCCCGATCATCGGCGGGGCACAAGAACGGGGGGCGCGGGACGGCCTGCAGATCACCGTCGCCGTCAACGAACTCGCTGACGGTGAAGATCTCCTGCGCTACCAGCGGCTGGCTCAGCAGGTCGACGGCGCCGTGGTGGTGGCGCCGCGGTGCACCGACGAGACGCTCCGCACCGCCGTCTCCATCCGGCCGACCGTGCTCGTGGATCGCGAACTCACGGGAACGGCGTCGGTCGTGGCAGACACCGCCGGCGCCTTCGTCGAGCTGCTGTCGGCGCTCGCCGACGCCGGGCACCGCCGGATCGCATTCCTCGGCGGCCCGGACCGTTCCTGGCAGAGCGGTCAGCGCACCCACGCCCTCCGGGAGGCGGCGACAGCCCGGAGTGTGGACCTCGCCGTCCTGGGCCCGTACCCGCCGACCTTCGACGCGGGCGTGGCCAGCGTGGAGGAGATCCTCGGCACCGGTGCGACGGTGGCCCTCCCCTACGCCAGCGACCTCGGCCTGGGCGCTCTGTTCGGTCTCCAGCAGCACCAGCGTGCTTCCTGGTCCGCACGTCCGCACCCGGACGAGTCCGGTGTCGTGGTGGTCGGCCGCCCGCAGGCGCCGATGGTCGACGTGGACGGAGTCGAGCTCGGCCGGAGGGCCATGCACCATCTGGTCGGCCAACTCACGACACCCCTGGTCCGGCCCGCGCTCGCGTCCCTGCCAGGTGACGGTCATGCCCTCGCCGGGGCATCCGGCGACACACCGGAGCACGTGCCCGAGCATGTCGCCGAACGTCTCCCCGTGCCCGTCACCTGGCCACCGGTCTGAGGATCGCGATTCTGAGGGCCGCGATCTCGATCACCAGGTGAGACGGCCGGTCGATCTGCCGCACCCACGCGCCGATGTCGGTGGCGCCTGGAAGGATGCGGGCATGTCCACGGATGCGAGCCACACCGGAGAAGGGCACGCCCTCACCCGGTCCGAGCGTCTTGATCGCCTGCCCTTCACCCGAGCGCACACCAAACTGCTCGGTGGCTCCGGGATCGGATGGGCCCTCGACGCGATGGATGTCGGACTGATCTCCTTCATCCTCGCCGCCTTGGCGCAGGAGTGGGGGCTCAGCGGAGGTGAACGGGGCTGGCTTGCCTCGATCGGCTTCGTCGGGATGGCGCTCGGGGCAAGCCTGGGTGGTCTACTCGCCGACCGGATCGGCCGCCGTCAGGTGTTCGCCCTGACCTTGCTGGTCTACGGCCTCGCCACCGGTGCCTCGGCTGCGGCCGGGGGCCTGGCGGCCCTCATGGTGCTGCGGTTCATCGTCGGCCTCGGGCTTGGTGCCGAGCTGCCGGTCGCCTCGACCCTGGTGAGCGAGTTCGCCCCGAAGAAGATCCGCGGCCGGATCGTGGTGATCCTCGAAGCGTTCTGGGCGCTCGGGTGGATCATGGCCGCACTCGTCGGCTACTTCGTCGTCCCGCTGGAGAACGGGTGGCGGTGGGCGTTCCTCATCGGCATGGCGCCGGCCGCGTACGCCCTGTTCGTGCGTCTCCGGCTGCCCGAGTCGGTGCGCTTCCTCGAGCGCACGGGTCGGTATGCCGAGGCGGAGGCGGCCGTGCGCCGGTACGAGGCCTCGGCAGGTATCCCGGCGCCCCTTCCCGAGCGGGTCTACCGCGAGGATCCCGACGGCGCAGCCTCCCCGCGCGCAGACGCACCTCCTGGTGAGGGGTCGGGTACCGAACGTGGCGGCCCGGCCGGCAACCGGGCCGAGAGCCCGCGCGGGCGCCCGGGTGCGCCCCGCGCCCGCTGGAGCGGTCTGTGGCAGGCGAGGCTCCGCCGTCGGACCGCGGGCCTGTGGATCGTGTGGTTCGGCGTGAACTTCGCCTACTACGGGGCCTTCATCTGGCTACCCTCACTGCTGGTGGAGCAGGGCTTCGACTTGGTACGCAGCTTCGGCTACACGCTGATCATCACCCTCGCCCAGCTCCCGGGCTACGCCGCTGCCGCCTATCTGATCGAGAAGTGGGGCCGGCGCACCACGCTGATCACCTTCCTGGCCGGCTCGGCAGTCTCGGCGCTGCTGTTCGGGCAGGCTGAGTCGGTGGCCACGATCCTGGCCGCCGGGATGGCTCTCTCAGCCTTCAACCTCGGGGCCTGGGGAGCGCTGTACGCGATCACGCCCGAGCTGTATCCGACGGCGTTGCGCGGCACCGGCGCGGGCAGTGCGGCAGCGTTCGGCCGGATCGCCTCCATCCTGGCTCCGCTCGCGGTCGGCTACCTCCACGTGGCGGGCGGGCTGGGTGTCACGTTCGCCGTGATCGGTGCCGCATTCGTCGTGGCATGCGCGGGCGCGGTGCTGCTGCCCGACCGCACCGGGATGGCCCTCGAGGACGAGTGAGGATCCCCGACGGCGGAATGCTGCGGGTGACAAAGGTTGCAGTTCCGCAGGCACGACAATAGTTGGCAACTTGCCGCGCACCTGATGCGGGTCGCGGTTATCGTCAAAGCGTATGCCGATGGGCATACCGCTTTCGACGATGAAAGGACTCAGGCGATGCGACCCAACCGGCGTCAATTCATGGCCATGGCCTCGCTCGGCGCAGTCGGTGCGACCGTTGCAGGATGCTCCCGCGGAGGCGGTTCGAGCGACTCCGACGACGGCTCCTCCCTCCAGTTCACCTGGTGGGGCAACGAGGTCCGGAACGGGAACACTCAGGACGCGCTCGATGCGTACATGGAGGAGAACCCGGACGTCTCGATCGAGGCTCAACCGGGTGAGTGGGCGAGCTACTGGGACCGATTGGCCACCCAGACGGCGGGCAGCAACGCCCCGGACGTGATCCAGATGGATATGGCCTTCATCAGCGAGTACGGCCAGCGCGGAGCTCTGCTGGACCTGTCCGAGTACGGTGCGGACACCTCACAGTTCACCGAGGGCACGGCGGACGCCGGTGTCATCGACGGTGCGCTGTACGGAATCAACGCAGGCGTGAACACGCCGACCGTCCTGGTCAACCCGCAGATCTTCGACGACCTCGGGATCGACATCCCCGACGACACGACCTGGACGTGGGACGACTGGCGCGACCTCGCCGCTGAGATCTCCAGCTCCAGTGACGTGATCGGCACCTCCGGGATCGTGCAGGTGGACGCCATGTTCAGCGCGTGGCTGCGCCAGCAGGACAAGGAACTGTTCGTCGAAGGCAACCAGGTCGGCTTCGAGGTCGATGACGTGCGCGCCTGGTTCGAGATGGGGCAGGACTGGCTCGATGCCGGCGCCACCCCGGGGCCGTCGCAGATGACCGAGGACGTCTCCAAGCCGCTGGACCAGCAGGACTACGTCGTCGGGAACACCGCGATGGCCATGGTGTGGTCCAACCAGCTCCAGGCTGTGGAGACCTCCGGAGGGAACGAGCGCCGTATCCTGCGTTTCCCGAGCCTGAGCGGCGATGCCACCGACCGCCGTGCCTGGTACAAGGCTTCGATGTTGTGGTCGGCGTCCGCCACCACTGAGGACCCGGAGGGTGCTGTCGCGCTGATCAACTGGTGGATGAACTCCCAGACGGCGGCCGAGATCGAGCTGGCGGAGCGCGGCGTGCCGCCGAACGCCGAGATCTCCGCGGCAATCCGTGACCAGCTCTCCGACCCGCAGCAGCGGGTGTCGCAGTTCATCGAGGACATCGTGCCCGAGCTGGCGGCCACGCCGATCGCGCCTCCCCCCGGCGGTGGCCAGGTGGGGACCCTGCTCCAGCGATACGGCTTCGACATGCTCTTCGGAGACACCAGTTCCGCCGACGCCGCGCAGGGGTTCTACGACGAGCTGACTGCGGGTCTGTAGCCGTCCATGAGTGCACTGTCTGAGTTGTCGCATCTGAAGCATCGGGGGCCGGTGACCCCGGAGCAGCGGGCTGCGCGGCGTAAGGAGGCCTCGCATGACAACAAGGCGGGGTATCTGTTCTTGTTGCCGTGGTTGGTCGGGTTGTTCGTGTTCACGTTGGGCCCGATCCTGGCGTCGTTGTATCTGTCGTTGACCGATTATTCGTTGATCCAGGCTCCGAACTTTTTGGGGTTGGACAACTACGAGCGGATGCTCACTGATGACCGGTTGCATCAGTCGTTGAAGGTGACGCTGATCTATGTCGGTGTGGGTGTGCCGTTGCAGCTGGCGTTGGCGTTGGGTGTGGCGGTGCTGTTGAACAAGGGCATGCGCGGGTTGGCGTTCTACCGGTCGGTGTTCTACCTGCCCTCGATGCTGGGGTCCTCGGTCGCGATCGCGTTGCTGTGGCGCCAGATCTTCGGCACCACCGGGTTGGTGAACCAGGTGCTGCAGTTGCTGGGCCTGGATGCGACCACGGGGTATGTCTCGGACCCGGACTATGCGTTGTGGACGCTGATCTTGTTGAACGTGTGGACGTTCGGTTCACCGATGGTGATCTTCCTGGCCGGGCTACGTCAGATCCCGACGATGTACTACGAGGCCGCCGCCCTGGATGGGGCGAGCCGGATCTCGCAGTTCGCCCGGATCACGATGCCGCTACTGTCGCCGATCATCTTCTTCAACCTGGTGCTGCAGATCATCAACGCCTTCCAGGCCTTCACCCAGGCGTTCGTGGTCTCCAACGGCACCGGTGGCCCCTCGGACTCGACGTTGTTCTACACGCTGTACCTGTACGAGCAGGGATTCACCCGCTTCGACATGGGGTACGCCTCGGCGATGGCATGGCTACTGCTGGCCATCATCGCCACCTTCACTGCGGTGAACTTCCTGCTGGCCAAGTTCTGGGTGTTCTACGATGACTGAGACGATCGCGGGCGAGATCGACGCCCCCCGCACCCCCGCCGACCACCTGCGCAGCCTGGTCAAACACGCTGTGCTGATCGCGGTCAGCCTGCTGATGATCTACCCACTGCTGTGGATGATCGTTTCCTCGCTACGCCCCACCGAGGTCATCTTCCGCGCCCCGGGCCTGTGGTTGAACCAGCTGTATGTCGACAACTACGCTGAGGGCTGGTTCGCCCTGTCCCAGGCCTTCGACTGGTATCTGGTCAACTCCGCGATCGTGGTCTCGGGGGCGATCATCGGGAACCTGATCTCCTGCTCCCTGGCCGCCTACGCCTTCGCGAGGCTGAAGTTCCGGGGCCGGGGGCTGTGGTTCGCGATCATGCTGATGACGATCATGATCCCGATCCACGTGATCGTGGTCCCGCAGTACATCCTGTTCAACGCCTTCGACATGGTGAACACCTTCCTGCCGCTGGTGCTGCCCAAGTTCGTCGCCACCGACGCGTTCTTCGTGTTCCTCATGGTGCAATTCATCCGCGGCATCCCCCGGGAGCTGGACGAGGCCGCCACCATCGACGGTGCCGGTCACCTGCGCATCTTCGGTCAGGTCCTCATCCCGCTGATGATCCCCGCCCTGGCGACCACCGCGATCTTCACCTTCATCTGGACCTGGTCAGACTTCTTCACCCCCCTGATCTACCTCACCTCACCAGACATGTACACCGTCCCAGTAGCCCTACGCTCCTTCCTCGACGCAACCTCCGGCTCCAACTGGGGCGCCATGTTCGCCATGTCCATCGTCTCCCTCATCCCCATGTTCCTCGCCTTCCTCTTCGGACAGAAGTTCCTCGTCAAAGGAATCGCCACCACCGGAGGCAAATAGGCACGGCACGCATCCACGTGTGAGGGTGGCGTGAGTGTCGTCGATCGCGCGATCGGCGACACTCACGCCACCTTCGTGCTCATGGAGTCCGGTCGGACAAGTCACGGGATCGCTCTCAGCGTCTCGATCTCATCGGCGAGGTCAGAGACTGGACGTCGGCCGTCCAGCTCCCGGTCTGCACCGTGACGCAGCAGCGGCTCCACCTCGACGACGTAGCGTCGGATCTCCTGCTGTTGCGCCTCGGTCTTCCCGTAAGGGTTCCTCGTGCGCGTGCGGACGCGCTCGAGCAGCACGTCGACTGGTGCACTGAGCAGGACGACCGCGTGGAATCGGTCGTAGAACCTGCCCTGGTTCTCCACGGTGCCGGCGATCACAATGTCCTCGTGGCGGTCCAGCAGCTCGGCCATCCGCTGTTCGTCCCAGCGCCCGACGGCGGACTCCCACCCGTCCACGTCGGTTTCCACCGTGCGATGCCCGCGCCGCGCCAGTTCCTCCAGCAGTGTCGTCTTGCCTGCCCCGGACATACCAGTGATCAGGATGCGCGGCATGGCCTCACGATAGCCGCGCGACGCACCGCGTTCGCGTGCGTCGGCTCAATGCACTAAATCCGCGAAAGACATGTCGTCAACGGTCAGCGTGGCGTCGAGCACGGCGGTGACGAGTTCCTCGACGATGTCTTCCTGGATAGCTTGCTCAAGGTCGTAAACGTCAGCCTTCGTGATCGGCTCGCCGTGGAGTTCGCGCGCTTTCACTAGCAACGCATCCGCCTCGTCGCCAGAGACGGGCGTCTCGACGTACCCCGGCGCGAACGGCATCAAGCGCGCTGGCGGCGCTCGGCGAGGAACCGCTCAACACGCTCGGAGCGCACATGTCCCGCCGGGACAGTGCGGCGTTCGAGCTTGGCTGACTCCTTGGTTGACCGGATGGCGAACTGCTTCACCGTCTCCTTGGTCACGGCCCGACGTTCCACGGCTCGCACCTCCCTCTGGTCATCGCGGTTGCGCTGCCACTGATTCTACCGCCATGGTCTGCGACAACCTAGTGGTGAGGACCGCCTCGCCGATCGCGGTGAGCGCCGCCTATGCAGACGCAGTCCGGTCGGCACAGCCGAGCGATCAGGTCACGTACGGCGCGTCCCGGTACTGCTCCTGCAGGCGGGCCAACTCACGCTCCAGCTCGGCCCGTGTCTCCGCGTGGGCGGGATCGTCGGCGATGTTGGTGAGCTCGTTCGGGTCCGCGATGAGGTCGTACATCTCCCAGGCCGGCGGGAAGGTTTGCTCGGACGACCCATCCGTGCCGAGTCCGTCGGCGTAGAAGTAGACCAGCTTGTGCGTCTTGGTCCGGACGCCGTAGTGGGCCCAGACGTGGTGGTTCGGGTCGTCGTGCTCCCAGTAGCGGTAGTACATCGACTCCGGCCAGTCCTCGGGCGTCTCCCCCTCCAGGAGGGGCAGGAAGCTGCGGCCCTGACCGGTGGGGAGCGCCTCGCCGTGGTCGATGCCGCATGCCTCGAGGAAGGTGGCCGCGAAGTCGATGTTGGTCACGATCTCGTCCGTCACTGTGCCCGGGGCGATCCGGTCCGGCCACTGGATCAGCAGCGGCATCTGCAAGGACTCCTCGTAGATGAAGCGCTTGTCGTACCAGCCGTGGTCGCCGAGGAAGAAGCCTTGGTCGGAGGTGTAGATGACGATGGTGTTGTCCGCGAGACCACGCTCGTCGAGGTGGTCCAGCACGCGGCCGACGTTGTCGTCCACCGACTGCACGGTCTGTAGGTATTCGCGCAGGTAGCGCTGGTAGAACCACCGGGTGCGCGCCTCGCGGTTCTCCTCGCCGGCGAGTTCCGGGGGCATCTCCTCGCGGATGTCACGGTCGGGAAGATCGTCGCTGATCCGCATGTTCGCGACCGAGGCCGCCTCGCTCCGCGTCGCGTAGTCGTCGAAGAGGGTATCCGGCTCGGCGATGCTGCCGACCGGGTACAGGTCCCGATGCTTGGGGTGCGGCACCCACGGCCGGTGCGGCGCCTTGTGGTGGATCATCAGGCAGAAGGGGTCCGAACCGGACTGCTCGTCCAGCCAGTCCAGGCTCAGGTCAGTGACGATATCGGTGGCGTACCCCGGAACTGTTGTTTCGCCGTCGGGGCTGATCATGACGGGATCGTTGTACTGGCCCTGACCAGGGAACACCTGCCAGGCATCGAAGTCCTCGGAGCGCGGCAGGTGCGGCTCGGTCTCGCCCAGGTGCCATTTCCCGAACAACGCCGTCCGGTAGCCCGACTCGCGCAGCACCTGCGGGAAGTTCGGGACGCGGTAGTCGATGTGGGAGTAGATGCTGGTGACGCCGTTCACGTGCCCGTAGGTGCCGGAGAGGATCGAGGCGCGCGACGGCGAACAGATCGAGTTCGTGCAGAAGCAGGAGTCGAGCCTCGCACCCCCGGCTGCTAGCCGATCCATGTGCGGGGTGTGGTTGACCTTGCTCCCGTAGCAGCCGATCGCATGGGCTGCGTGATCATCGGTGAGGATCAGCACGATGTTGGGGCGAGACTCACGAGACACAGACATACGCTTCAGCGTACTAGATCTCTAGAATCGAGTACTCTAGATAACTCACCGCAACGTCCGGCTCTGGAGGGCAACAATGACGGCGGACACTCGGCCTGCCCACGCGACGATCGCCCAGCAGCTCCGAGACGAGCTCACCGGCTACGCGCCGGGCGACCAGTTTCCGGGGGATCGCGAGCTTGCCGAGCGATTCCAGGTGAGCCCCATGACGGCGCGGCAAGCCGTGGCTGCGTTGGTGACCGAGGGCCGGGTGTACCGGGTGCGCGGCAGTGGCACCTACGTGGCCGAGCAGCCCGTCCACCGGCGGATGAGCCGGTTACTCTCGTTCACCGAGCACATGAGGCGGCAGGGTCGTATCCCCTCGGCCGCCGTGGTGAGCATGTCCGAGCGGGACGGGAGCCGGGAGGAGAACTCGGACCTCGAGCAGCCGGGCGAGAGTTCAGTCATCGCGCTCAGCCGGGTCCTGAATGGTGACGGCGTCCCTTTCGCTGTGGAGGACGCCGTCCTGCCGCTACGGTGCGCGGCCATACGTGACGCCGACCTGACCGGTTCCCTGCACGCGGCACTGGGCGAGTGCGGGCACCGTCCGGTGCGCGCCCGGGGCACCATGACGGCCGAGCCCGCTACACCTCAACACGCCAAGCTCCTCGACGTCGCGATCGGCACGGCCCTGATGGTGCAGCGGCTGCTGCTCGTCGACGAGCAGGACCTCCCGGTGCAACTCGTCGTCGTCCGCTACGTGGGTGAACGGATCGTCTTCGACATCGACCAAGAGCGGCCGGCGCACATGCCTGGTAGCCAGGTGGAACCGCCGTACACCTTCCCGTCCTTGAGTGGATAGCCTGCGCGGTTCATGGCCATCCGCCGTCAGGAGGAGGGGCCTGGTGCGGTGGCGTGTGCAAGGCACGGGGTGACCGGACGCCCGGGGACCAACTGCCCACCGTCGGTGAATCCTTCCTCGCGGCCAGTCAGCTCCTGAATGAGGCGAGCTCGCCAGGTGGTCAGGATGTCGGCCCATGCCGGATCGGAGGCGAGGTCACGGGTCTCGTCCGGATCGCCGTCGAGGTCGAAGAGCTGTTCCCGCCCGGAGCCGGACATCCAGACGTACTTGGTGTGGGCGTCGGTGAGCCATTGCAGGGATTGGCCGAAGATAACGTGCTCGCCGTGCAGGTACTCGCGCACCGGTTCGCTCCCGCCATGGGCGGTGCTTAGCAGGCTGTGGCCCTCCACCTGGTCCGGGATCGGCACCCCGGCGCATTCGAGCAGGGTGGGCATGATGTCGCGCAACTCGACCACCTCGTCGCTGACGTGGCCGGGTTCCATCCCTGGCCCGGCGAGCAGCATCGGGATGCGTGCGGATCCTTGGTAGGGGTAGCCCTTGCGGAACATGTGGTGGTCGCCGAGCATCTCGCCGTGGTCGGAGATGAAGCAGATGTAGGTGTTGTCGGCCACGCCGTGGTGGTCGAGCTCGGCCAGGAGGTAGGAAATCTGCTGGTCGACGTGGGTGATGTGCCCGTAGTAGCCGGCGCGGGCACGGCGCAGCATGGTCTCGTCGATCTGGGCGACGTTCGCGGTTGGGTTCGCCGAGTCTTCGAACTCTGCGTAGTAGTCCTGCCAGTCCCCGATCGGCGGATCAGGCATCGGTGCGTTCAGGTATTGCTGGAAGGCCCAGTCCGGCGGGTCGTACGGCGGGTGCGGGGCGTTGAACGAGGCGAAGAGAAAGAACGGCTTACGCGGGTCACGGCGGCGGAGGAAGTCAGCAGCCTGAGTGGAGACGAAGTTCGTGGGATGGGTGTGCTCCGGCTTGTCCCAGGGCCGAGCGACGTAGGAGTTGGAATCCACGCCATGGTCGAAGTAGGTGCCATCCCGGCCGAGCTGCTGGCGCAACCAAGGCAGATAGTCGTCCACCAGGCCCGGGTCCATGCCCTGCTTGCGGGCGGAGCGCACGATCCCGGTGGGGCTATGCAGGATGACGTTCTGAAAGCCCAGCTGGGTGCGTTCGGGGTAGACGTGCATCTTGCCCACCGCTTGGGTCTGGTATCCGGCGCGGGTGAGTTCACCGGCCAGGGTGACCTCGTAGTTCCATGGCACGAGGTCGCGGTAGCCGACCCTGCCGTGCGAGGCGGCCGACATCCCGGTGTGCAGGGATGCGCGGGCGGGGATGCAGGTGGGCGAGGCGGAGTAGGCATGGGTGAAGCGGGTCCCGCGGGCGGCGAGACGATCCAGGTACGGCGTCTTGACGACGGGGTGCCCGGCCACGCTGAGGCAGTCACCGCGCCATTGGTCCACCATGAGGACCAGGATGTTCGGTTGGTCGGTCATCAGGGGGTTCCCTCCAGTTCGCAGGTATCAGATGGCGACGGCGACGTCTGGCCAGGCGAGTTCGACGCCGTCATCGGTGAGGGCCTGCTGGAAGGACCGCAGCTGGACCTGATCGGCTCGCACCTGGTGCGGGGTGGTGCCCTCGGTGATGCACCGGGCGGCGAGCAGGCCGGCGGCCTCGCCGATGTTCCATTCCACCGGGTGCAGTCGGTAGCAGCCGTTGGTGATGTGGGTGGTACCGAGGTTCTTCGCTGCGGGGAGCAGGTTGCGGACCCGGACCGGCAGCAGTGCGCCGAGCGGGATCTGGAACGGCAACGATCCGACGTCGATGTAGTTGTCCCCACCGGTAGAGGGGTGCAGATCGATCCGGTAGCACCCGACGCCTACAGAGTCGTCGAACTGCTTCGCCTTGTTCTCCGGCCGGGCACTCGCGGCGACGTCCTGCTCGACGATCGTGTACTCGGCCGCGATGCGGCGAGACTCACGGATGTAGGGGTACTTCGCCAGACCGTGCTCGGTACCGAAAACGTCCCCGCGCAACCGCAGACCCGGCAACCCCTTCCCACCATCAGGAGTAGGCATCTCGGTCTGCATCCAGTACAGGAAGCACAAACTCATCTGCTTCGCGCCCTCGAAGTGCTCGGCGAGGTTGCCGCCGGCGTCGAACAATGGGCCGCTGACATAGTCGACCATCGGCCAGTTCACCAGCACAATGTCGCTCGGGACGGCACCGGGGGCGAAGTTGGCACGGGCGAGGATGCGGCGGTAGCGCCACAGGTCGATGGAACCGCTCGCGGGCGGTTCGCCGGGCTGTTCGTCATGGTGGGGCAGCAGCACCCGGGTGATCGGTTCAAGCGTGCGCGGATGCGGTGCCGTCAGCTCCAGCATCGGACCCGGCCAGTACGGCGGCTGGAATGCGCGCCAGGCGTCGTAGTCGGCCGGTTTGTCGATCGTGTGATCCTCGCCTTCGATGTAGTCGAAGGCGAAGCACCAGGTGACCGACTGCATGTTCTCCGGCTGCCGCTCGGCCGGGGCACTGGGTTCGCCCGTATCGGCCCGGGACTCGAAGCCGGTGACGTACTCGGTCCCAGTGAGCGGGAGGAGCTCGCCGGTCTCCGTGGCATCCAAGATGTAGTCGGCGCTGATGGTGACGTGGCCGCCGTCGGAGTTCTCGACCGTGACGCTGGTGACAGTGTCGCCGTCGGTGGCGGCGGCGATGGGTCGGTGCCGGAGCCGCAGATCGATCCGGCCTGCGGCCTGGTGCGGGGAGAGCATCGCCTCAAGCACGGCCACCGCCACCCCGGGTTCGGCGCACAAGCGGCTGACCAGCCCGCTGCCAGGGTTCAGATACCTATCGGCGCGGGCGGCGGCGGTGAGCGGGTAGTGGTCGCGGTAGTAGTTGCGCACGCCGTCGCGGAACGCGCGATAGCTGGCGGTGCACCCGAACTGTTCGATCCAGCGGTGCTCATCGACCGGCACGCCCTGGGAAGTGACCTGACCACCCACCCAATCGGTCTCCTCAGTCAGGATCACGGTGCGACCGTGCCGGGCTGCGGCCAGAGCCGCTGCGACACCGCCCAGCCCTGCGCCGATGACGGCGATGTCTGCGTGGATCTGGTTCATGCGGTTACTCCTTTGGCTGGGGCCATCGTGGTCTCCTCTGGTGGCGCGCAGGGAAGGAGGAGGTGTTCGTCTCGGGTCGCGTGCGGGTTCTCGAGAACCTCCACAAGCATCCGCGTGGCGACCCGCCCGATCTCGTTCCGGGGTATACCCATCCCGCTCCATCGCAGATCGGGCTGTGGGCCGGTCTTGGTGCCGCGCAACACGGCAACGGAAAGGTCGTCGGGGATAGTGAGGTCGCGCGATCTGGCAAGCTCAGCGAGCCGCGTGGCGTAGTCCTCGTTAGCGGTGACGAACGCCGTCACGCCGTCTGCGCGGGCGTGGTCGAACCAGTCCAGACTCATCTGCTCCACGTCCAGCAGATCAGCCACGGCAGGCACACCCGCCGCGCTGCAACCATCGCGGTACCCGTCCTCACGATCAGCCAGCGCCTCCGTGCGCCGGTCCGGGCTCAGATACCCGATGCGCTCGTGACCGAGATCGGTGAGCCGATCGACGATTGCGGCCGTCCCGACCCGGTAGTCGGCGCCCACCCAACGGAACTCCGCCCCCGGCACCTCGCGACGGCCGATGTGCACGAACGGGTACCCCTCGCCGGCAAGGCGGACGATGTCGGTGGTGTCCTGCGCGAAACCGAGGAGAACGCTGCCGTCGGCCACATTGAGCCGATTGGCGCCGTCGCGGTAGATCCGACGTCGGCCGGTGGCATCCTCGGTGGAGGTGAACAGCACCATGTCGTATCCCTCGACCACCGCTTGCTTCTCGATACCGAGCAGGAACTCGTGAAAGAAGTTCTCCTCATCGAGCGGGAAGACCGGCTCAAAGGTGTGCACACCGAGCAGACGATTGCGCTTGCCGCGCAAACTGCGAGCAGCCGGGTTCGCGACATAGCCGAGCTCGGCCGCAGCCTCCCGGACCCGCTGCTCAGTGGCTTCTGGGATCCGATGCGCCCTGGCCCGGCCATTCAGGACGGCGGACACCGAGCCCTGAGTGACCCCCGCCAGGCGTGCGACATCTCCTTGGGTGGGCGCATGCGGTCGGCGCTTGATCGACACCAGTCAACTCCTTGCTATTTCGTAATAGCGCCACAGTAGCAGCACCGCACGCGCGCAGCCACGCCCACCCACCTTGCGTTCTCCGACGGAACAGAATGTGCAGACCACGGCCATCTAGCCGACGGCGCAAACGCGGCACTCTGCCGAGAGCCGTCCACCCGGAGGAGGTCGACTGCCTCGTTGACCGCTGAATGAGCCAGCGACCTCCTCCGGAGGGTAGACCGGAAGGCTCGTCCTTGCCCTACAGTCGCGTCTGTTGCTGAGACTCCACCGAGGCCAACATCAGCGATCTGCATACTTCTCGGGCGAACGTCATCTCGCACCGCCCAGACTAGCGAACAATAAGTTCGAGCTGGAGGCGCGACATCGAGTACGCGGGAAGCTGGCACGTCGCCGTGGGGACGCCGCCTGCCGATCGCCCCTTGCTCGCGGTCGTGCGCGTCAGGTTCATCTCTGTCGGATGTATCGCCGCAAGACCCCATTCCGGACTTGCTGTCAGGGTCTCGACCCCGACCCTCTTGCAAATCGCACGGATTCCAGGAATGTCGATCTCCACCGTGGCTTCCGATTCGCCAGCCGATCTGTTCACCGCAAACAGTTCCACGATCGGGTTCTTGCCCGATTCGTCGATGGCCGCGAAGACCGAGACTAGTTCATTGAGAGCGCCAGGATTCACAACCAGGGCATCCAGTCCCACTGCCTTGCTCATGAGCGCATTCATACGCATCTGTGGCGTGAGGAAGTACTCCTCCGAGAACCAGTTCTCGTCAGGGATGTCGCCTTCGTCTGTAGTCAATGGCAGATGATACTCACCATCTGGGCCTATCCAGTGGAGGTTCCTCTTTCCTGAGGCGGAAACCGCGGGATCGAGAACCGTGTCGTACACGAGGCCGCCAAAGAAGAATGACTCGAAATCATGCTTCACGTTGACCGGGGATGGTGTCTCGAAGATCAGCTGGCCGAAACCGTGCGACCAGACAAGACCATGGGCGAAAGTCGGCGTGACGTCGACCCCAGTCCAGTGAGGTAGACGGTAGACAGACGTCTCCGTCACCGCAACGCCGACGTGCGGATATCCGGCGTCGATATTGTTCTGAACTGTGTGTCCGACATGGGTCGTCAGGTTCATGTCCGTCGTCACGAAGTCGGAGAGCGGCTCGTCCGGGGTGTCTGGTCGATTCTCCTTGCTGAACGGGTAGTGCGAGGTGGTGAAATCGACCAGATCGATCCCACCCAGCGATTCGATCTCGTTCAAGAGCGGGACGTCCCAAGGGTTTCCCTGCCAGTTCCTAGCTCCGGTGATCAGAATCTTTGCATCCGGAACTTGCTCCTTCACCACGCGGGCAAAAGTGACAACGACTTGAGCGTAGTACGAGATCTCTTGATCACTATTTCCAGGCGAGAGCGCATCGCGTCCGACATCATATCGGGAAAACTCTTCGTTTCCGATCTCCCAGTATCGGATGCTTCGCCCAGCGGCCACGAGCGCTTCTACGTGCGCCGCCAAAGCGTCGGCCGCCTCCTGGATCCGCGGGCGGTCATAGTACTCGTTCACAGTTGTTCCGTCGGACCGGATCACCCACCTGGTTGGGACAATGGCCCAGGTTCTGTCTTCGGCGAGATCGCGGTAGAACGCGGTGTTGAGTTGATAGATTGGTTCGACGTCATTCTCTTCACAGACGTCGAGGAAGTCATCCAACTTGACGTAGTACTTGTGCGACCAGCGATCGGGCTGATAGATCCTTCCAGCTGTCTCCGATGGGTTGAGCTGGTTGAGGTCGCGCGTCAACTCCGCTGTGAATGACTCGCCATCGTGGAGGTACAGGAGGGCCGCCTTCCCGCCGGGGAACCGGAGGGATCGAACACCTGACTCCTGAAGCGCCGCAGCGAAATCAGGCCTCTTTGACCTTGGATCGTCGCTCGGAAGGGTGCCATGGAACAGACCGGTGAAGTGAAACGGTGCGTTGTAGGAGAAATCCGCCGCGGTGATCTTCTTCCCAGTGGCGCGTCCTACCCGGAAGGTTGCTACGGCCTGAGCCTCAGCTGTCTCCGCTGCGGCGCTCGTAGCTCCCAAGAGTGGTGCGGCGGCAGCGGCTGCGGCGCCACCGGCACCCAATCGTAGTGCCGTCCTGCGATTCATTTCATTCTCAATCATGAGTCCTCCTTTGGACCATCATTCTGCGAGTCGTCGTGCGCGTGAGCATCGCTTGCCTGGTTGAACTTCCTCTGCGATCCAGGAACCCGACGGCCGGATTTCAGCATCGCTTCAATCGCCATCGGCGTCGCGATGAATCTATCCTCCTCCTGTTGCGTCGTCGTTCATGTTCGCAGAGCAGTAGATGCACGCGGACGGGCCGCCTACGCGATGCCTCACTCATTGCGATTACGTAATAGCATTTGCCCCCGTTCTAGTTGCTGGGCTCGATTCGAGTGTGGGGTGGTTTAGGTGGTGTAGGTGTCGGGGTTGATGGTTCCGTCCTCGACGCCTTGGTCGTAGGTTTCTTGGTATTGGTCGGCGAGGTTTTGTAGTTCGGTTTCGATGTTGTCGGTGCCCAGGATGAGTCGGCGGAGGAGGTCGCCGATGAGTTCACCGCGTAGTTCCATGTCTTGGTGGGGGCTGGGTGCCCATGCGGTGTCTTCTTCGGTGGTGAGGTATCCGGCGAATTGGGGGGCTTGTCCTTCGGCGACTTCGTCGGCGGTGATGTCGGTTCGTGCGGGGAACGCGAGTCCTTGTTGGCCGATCGTGAGCCAGAGGTCGCGGCCGATGTATTCGTTGAACGCGGCTGCGGCGGTCTCCATGTCTTCGGTGGCTGCGTTGAGGCAGGTGACGCCGGCGACGTTGGAGATCTGCCGCACGGGGGTCTCGCCGTCGTTGTAGGGGGCGGCGGCGACTGCCCAGTTCTGGTCGGTGGCGAACTGGTCGTTGATGACGCTCAGGTCCCATGAGGCGGAGATGAACATGCCGATCTCGCCGTTGGCGAAGGCCTGACGCATCGGGTCGTTCTCCAACGTGCTGGCACCGGGGTAGGCCCACTCCTGGGTCACCATCTCGCGCATCAGCTCCACCAGGGGGCCGTAGTTCAGCATCTCGAACCGGCCGGTGCTGTGATCCCACTGCCCGTTCTGGCTCACGTTGGGGTGAGTGCGGGCGATCATCGGATCCATCATCCACTGGTTGAAGCCGCCCCATTTCATCGGCAGACCGAACCCGTAGACACCTTCCAGCTGCGCGATCGCCTCACACGCAGCACGCACCTCGCTGAACGTGGCCGGCGGCGCCTCGGGGTCCAGCCCAGCGGCTTCGAAGACGTCCTTGTTGTAGGCCATCCGGATCGCATTCGCCGTGGTCGGCACCCCGTAAGGGACGCCATCGATCATGAACCGTTCATTCGAGGGCATCTTCGCGGCGTAAGCCGCCTTGTTCTCCTCGGACAAGACCTCATCCAGCGGTGCAGCGAAGCCACCGTTGAAGATGGCCGGGTTCGCCCCTTCCCACATGTCCGGCCCATCGCCTGAGCGCAGGGCGAGGGTGACCGTGTCCTGCATCTGATCACTGGGATGAGCGGTCACCTCCACCGAGGCGCCATCGTCGGAGGCCCATCCGGCGAAGTGATCCTCGATCACCCCATTGCGAGGTCCGTTCGGGACCCAGAACGCCACCGTGGCACCACCGCCCTCGTTCGGGTCAGCGCTCGATGAGTTGCAAGCAGCCAGCGAGACTGCCCCAGCAGCGGCCAAGGTTGTCGTCAAAAACGTGCGCCGGTTCAGTGTCGTCATGATCTATTCCACTCTCCTATGAGTCGGGGTTTGCCTTGGTTGTCGAGGTTGGAGGACTTGTCCCGCCCTCCGGATTGCGAACTGTTTGGCGTGTCAGCCCTTCACGTTGGTGTTAGCCCTTCACACTTCCTTCGGTGAGGCCACGCAGGAAGTAGCGTTGCAAGAACGCGAACAAGATCACGATCGGAACGATGATCAACATGGCACCAGCCAAGATCAGGTCATAAGCCTGACTACCGTCTTCAGTGGCCCGAAGGGCATACACCCCGACCACCAGCGTTCGCATCTCCGGGTCGTTGAGAGTGAACACATACGGCAGCTGGAAAGCGTTCCACGACGCCTGGAACGCCAGGATGGTTGTGGTGGTCAGGATCGGGCGCATCAGCGGGAATGCGATCATCCAATACGCCCGCCAGATACCGCACCCATCAACCCGTGCCGCATCCTCCAACTCGGCCGGCAGCGTGGTCACGAACGCGCGGATCAAGAACGTGTGGATGACGGTCATGCCGGAGAACTCCAGCAAAACCACACCCACGAGGTTATCGATCCCCAACTGCTGCGCGATGACCAGCCGCGGATACAACGTTGCCGTTCCCATCCCGAGGAACAGGCTGCCACCCATCACCATCGCGATGGTGTTCCCGAACGGGACCAACTTGCGAGCCAACACGAACCCGAGCATCGAGGAGAACAGCAGATCGAGCGTGATCACCCCGATCACCACGAAAAGAGAGTTCTGGAAATACTGGTCGAACCCGCCCAGCTCCCACGCGATGCGGTAGTTCTCCAGCGTCCACTCCCGCGGCAACAACCGCGCCCCATCAACGAGGATGTCCTCAACCGGCTTGAACGAAGCAAAGAACGCATACAGCAACGGCATCACAGTCAACGCCGCCATCACACCCAGCACCACGTAAATGGCCACATGCCCCACCCGGCGCCGTGCCCGCGCCTCTCGCAGCACCCGCGCCTGCCCCGCGCGCACCACCCGCGCCTGGTCCGCTCCCGCCACCTGCTCCTGCGTCGCGGTCATCGCGAGCCCCCATCCTTGGACCGGCTCAGATACAGGTAAATCACCGACAAGATCGCCACGATGATCGCCGCATACACCGCCAACGCGGAGGCATACCCATACTGCGCACCATGATCGAGCCCGAAGTAGTACCCGAACAAATACGTGAACATCACCTCGGTCTGCCCCGCCGGGGCACCATCAGTGAGCGTCTTCACCAGATCGAACGAACGCATCGAGAAAATGATGCTCAACATGACCACGATCCGCAGGATCGGAGACAACAACGGCACCGTGATCCTGGAGAACATCTTCCACGACCCAGCACCGTCGATCCGTGCAGCCTCATAAATATCCCGCGAGATCGTCTGCATCCCCACCAGGAACAAGATCGTGTTCACACCGAAACTTGCCCACACACCCACCAAGATCAAACTCAACAACGCCGTCGGCCGCGAACCCAGCCAGTCCATATCCGCCGCGACGATCCCGATCGGGCTCAACAACCCGTTGATCACACCATCGACCGGACGCAGCAGGAAGTAGAACACCACACCCATCACCGCAATCGAGATCACATGCGGCACAAAATAGACCGTCCGGAAAAACCCGCCCAACTTCAACGCCCGATTCAACAAAACCGCTAAAAACAAACTCAACGGGATCTCGATCGCCATCCCACCAAACGCGAGAATAAACGTGTTACGAACCGAGTTCCACCACGCCGAATCACCCCACGCAGACTCATAATTCGACAGACCCACCCACACCGGATCCACCACACCATTAAACCGGGTGAAACTCAAATACACCGCATACAACAACGGCAACAAAACAAACGCCGCAAACAACAACACCGACGGAGCCGCAAACAACAACGCATGACCACGCTCACGCCGCTTCCACAACGACACCGAACGCCCACGCGAACCACCAACACCCCCAGAACCCGAACCCCCAGAACCCGAGACACCGCCACCCACCCGAGACTCAACCACCGACGACCCCACCATCACCAACCCCCACGCAACACACCAGGAATCCACTCATGTGTCTGGGCGTCCGCCACGGCGACGATCCACTCGGCCGATCTCGACCTGCCAGGTCGTTGCACCACGACCGTCAACCGATGGCCGCCACTCGACAGGTCGACGTCCGCGTACGTGTTGATCCTCGGCATATGGGGCGCCGGGAACATGGGGCCACCGTCGCGACCGAAGAGCCATTCGCCATCGAGCCACACCCGGCACGGCGTGTCGGCCGCGACCATGATCCGCACGCGTCCCGCACTCTCGGGCTCGATCCACACGGGATATGCGAGCATCAGCAGATCGTCGTCAAACTCGTGGTCAGCCATCTGGACCCAGGTCCCCGAGAGTCGACGTTGATGCGGCTCGACTGGCCAGGCAGGTTCACCCTCCCCAGCGGGCGGGAGGAACCAGTGGTCGAGATTGCGGTGCTCGTCTGTCAGGCTGAAGAAGGCCGCGCTCACCACGAGCCCAGTAGTCTGCGAAGCTGGCCTAACTACCCGATCCGCTGACGGATCTTGGCGTTCCAGCCTCTCACGCAACCGGAGTACCAGGTCCGTGAAGTCCTCGATGGAAGTTGGCGCAGCAACGTCTACGATAGCGTCGTTGAGTATGAGATCTGAGCCGATCGGATCGCGCCAGCGAGTCGGGATACGTTCGGGCCAGAGAATTCCGAGCGTAGCGCCTACGCTTGCAGTGCTGCTGTCGGTGTCCTTTCCACAGTTGTTCGTGACGAGGATCGATCTCTCAAAGTCTCCGTCGCCGATGAGTAGGCCGAGAACCACGAATCCGGTATTCATCCGGACATCCGTGAAGTCGCCGGCGCCAAAGTCGACGATGATGCGATCGCGAACCTCGTCCCAGGGGTGCCCCTCCTTGACCCAGCGACGAGTCGCCTCGACGACACGTCGCACGTCCGACGAACCGGGCAGGACGCCTAGCCCTGCGTCAAGGGCGGCGTCGATGTCCGAACAGGTGAAGGCAGCCGCCTGCATGGCGGCAAGAAACTGGGGCGCCCAGATCCCTTCTCCTGCGTGATCCACGCACGCATCCTCATAGGCGAATGCCGCAGCCAGCGCGGGATCACCCGGCGCCAGACAGGCCCATAGCTCGCTCCGAATCGCCGCGCCCTCACCAGTAGTGAACCAGTTGTCATGGGCTCCGCTCTCCGGAGGCCGCAGCCCCTCCCGCAGATTGCGCTTCGCGACTCCGTACTCGTTGAAAGGGAACCGCACGTGCCGAAGCCATGCATCGGCGAGCAACTCACGGTCGACCGAGGGGGTCGCCATCCCATCCAACATGCAGGCCCAGACAACCTGCAGATCGAGGTCGTCGTTCGGCACCATGCCCAGTGGAACCGGGTCATAGAAGGTCGCATCCAGCGGCCCATCCATGCCTTCGAAACTCTGGCCGAGAGTGCCGCCGATGGCCTTGCCCAGCCAGCATCCCATCACGCGGCTCACCTCGTCAGCCGACCGACGCTCTCGACTGGCGACTCGTTCAAACGCAGCGCTCATGCGCGACGACGCCCTAAGCGGACTGCAATCCGAGTGAACGAATAGCCTGGAACTGTCAGGTCAAAGCTCGACACGGACCCCCGGGCCCGAGAGAGCCGGGCAGAGCCTGACTCCTCGCTGTACTCCCCGGAGAGCGCTCCGGCCAACCCCCATTGACCCCCCGCGCTGACCGACTGAGTCTCGAGCGAATCCGAGAGCAACACAAACCCAGATTCCGGAAATGTGACGCTGACATCCTGTGCGGCGGACGACCGATTGACAACGAATGCCATCAGCGTTTCCTGCGAGCCCTGGGCAGGAACCAGGGCTGCGAACATCGAGACGTCCTGTCCGAGACTTCCCGGTGTCACTGCAACAATTCGTCCTCCAAGGGCCCCGCTGAACAGACCACACATCTTCATCTGGGGCGATGTGTAGTATTCATCCCTGAACCAATGATCTTCCGGTATCTCCTCTGGATCGGTGACTAGCGGGTCACTGTACTCACCGTCTGGACCAATCCAGCGGAAGTTTCGCTTACCTCGCTGCGCTGGCGCAGGGTCGATCACGACGTTGTACATGACGCCACCAAAGAATGGCGACTCCAAGTCGTGCTTTGCGTTCACGAACGACTCAGTCTCGAACATGAGCTGTCCGAAATTGTGGGCCCACACCAAACCATGGGCAAACGTCGCGGTCACATCCCGACCATTCCAGTGGGGCAATCGATACGCAGATGTTTCGGTGATCTGCACACCGATGTGCGGGAACCCATTCTCGTCCAAATCGGCACGAGCATTTTGCATGTTCGTGACAATCCCCATATCGGTCGATACGAAGTCCTCGAGAGGCTGGTCGGACGTATCCGGACGATTCTCCCGGCTGAACGGGTAGTGTGATGTGGTGTGATCGACCACGTCTAATCCATCGAGTGCATCGATCGCCTCAAGGAGCGGTACATTCCAAGGGTTACCCCGCCAGTTTCTAGTCCCACCGATCAAGATGGTTGATTCAGGAACACGAGCGCGAATGACTCTTCCGAGCTCAACCACCACACGTGCATAGTTCTCGATCTCGCCGTCGTCGTTGCCCTCGTTCAGGAAATCTCGGCCAGTGTCGTACTGAGCGAACTCCTCGTTGCCAATCTCCCAGTACCGAAGGTTGAATCCCTGACTGAGCAGGTCGCCGATGTGCGTATCCAGGGCGTCCGCCGCTTCAGCGATGCGAAGCCTGTCGAAGTACTCGGTCACAACGCTGCCATCGCGTCGAACCACCCACCGATTTGGCACCATTGCCCACGTCCGCTGTTCCGACGCATCGTAGTAGAAGGCCGTGTTGACCTGGTAGATGGGCTCAAATCCGAACTCCTCGCAGAACTCGAGGAAGTCCTCCACGCGCACGTAGTAGTTGTGGCTCCAGCGGTCTGGCTGGTAGTGCTTGTTTGCCGCCTCTTCTGGGTGGAGGTCCGCGAGATCGCGCACCAAAGCTTCGGTGTGCGCCTCGCCCTGGGGAATGTAGAGCAGCGCAGGCGTTCCGCCGGGGAACCGAAGAGACTGCACACCAGCCTGCTGCAGAGCCTCGGCGAACTGAGTCCGCTTGGAGCGCGGATCGGACGCCGGCAGGGTCCCGTGATAGAGCCCAGTGAACTGGAACGGTGCGTTGAAGGCGAAGTCGGTCGGAGCAAGCACCTTCCCGGTCGCCTCACCAAGGGTGAAGGCGGTCGGATCCGATGCGCCATACGCGGCGGGCGCACCCAGGAGCGTGCCCGCCGTACCCGCTGCTGCGCCCGCTGCGCCGAGCTGCAGCACGGTGCGACGCTTCAGGTTGTCTGCCGTCATGAGAGATCTACCTCCATTGGTCGATGCGGTCGCGGGGCGCCATCTGTCTCGTGGTTCGGTCGTGAAGCGCCAGATCGCGAAAAACGTTTTTTGACCGTAGCCGTGCTGCTGCGACCCTGTCAAGGGCCAAGTCCTGCCTTCGGGCGACACCAGAATGCGGCGGACCCAGAGACGAACCGAGGCAGGTTGCGGAAGGCCAAAGCGTCGAAGACTGGCGCGGGACTGGCGCGTTGCTCGCGTCTGCAAGTGCCTCAATCGTTGCCAGGTTGGTCACCGGGCGCGGCGCTGCGAACGACTCCAGGGAGACCGAGCCGCGGCCACCGGACTGCTTGACACCCCGATCGAGACACTTCTACGGTGGCAAGAAACGTTTTCGGCAAGGGTGGCAGCACGCCACGGGCACGCCCGTCGGGCGTTGTCACCGTCCTGCTACGGGCCGACTCCCCGTGACGAGAGGATGCTACGCAGATGCCATGCGCCCAGGGGGAACAGTCGGTCACAGCCGAATCTCCCGCTCCCAACGTGGTCGTGATCCTGGCCGACGATCTAGGGTTCTCAGACCTTGGTTCCTACGGGGGCGACATCGACACCCCAAACCTGGACAGACTTGCCCGATCGGGCCTGCGACTGTCCAACTTCTACAACACTGCGAAGTGCTCTCCCTCACGCGCATCGCTGCTCACGGGGCTGCACCCACACCAAACCGGCATCGGCATCCTGGTGAAGGACCAGCGCCCGTGGGGGTACCCGGGAACCTTGAATGACCGGTGCGTGACGATGGCCGAAGTTCTCGGCGCTCACGGATACCGCAGCCACCTGAGCGGCAAGTGGCATCTCACAGGCAACTTCAACGAGCCCGACGGCGCCTGGCCGACAGAGCGTGGGTTCGATGGCTTCTTCGGGACCATAGCCGGCGCCGGAAGCTACTTCGCACCTGCGACGCTCACACGCGATGAGGAACCCGTGCCTGAGTCATCGCTGCCGGATGATTGGTTCTACACGGACGCCATCAGCGATGCCACGTCCTCTTTCATCTCGCGGCACTGCGAGGACTCGCCAGACAAGCCGTTCTTCTGTTACGTCGCCTACACGGCGCCGCACTGGCCGCTTCACGCCAAGGAGGAGGACGTTGACCGCTACCGCGGTCGATTCGATGCAGGTTGGGACGCGCTGCGCTCGACACGCCTCGATCGGCTCATCTCGCAAGGAATCCTGGCTCCCGATTGCGGGCTGAGCGGACGCGACCCCCTCGCCGAGCCCTGGGACGAAGCCTCACACAAGCAGTGGCAGGCCAGGCGCATGGAGGTCTACGCAGCACAGGTGACACGCATGGACGCCGGGATCGGCCAGATCGTGCACACCCTGGAGAGGCAGGGCCAGCTCGACAACACCATCGTGATCTTCCTCTCCGATAACGGCGGCTCCGCCGAGTCTCAGCCGGTAGGGATCATCGACGACGCCATGGCTCAACGTCTCCCAGCGCTCAATCGACGAACGCGGTCGGGCGAACCCATCCAACGCGGCGATAGTCCTGCCATCTCTCCAGGGCCCGAGAACACGTGGGCCAGCTACGGCCGCGCGTGGTCAAATCTCTCCAACGCTCCGTTTCGGGAGCACAAGTCATTCGTGCACGAGGGCGGGATCGCCGCTCCGTTCATCGCTCACTGGCCCGACGGGATTCGCGACGGAGGCGTCGTTCGGGACACACCGCACCAACTCACCGACCTGATGCCCACCATCCTTGAGGCAGCGGGCATCACATACCCCCACAGTCTTCTGGGCCGCGACCTCCTACCGCTCGAGGGCGTCAGCATGTTGCCAACGTGGCATGGGCTTACTCATGAATCGTCTGGATCTCGAATGCTGTTCTGGGAACACCTGGGAAACGCAGCGGCGCGATATGGCGCGTGGAAGCTGGTTCGCACCTATCCGGGAGATTGGGAGCTCTACAACCTCGAGCAGGATCGCTCCGAGCTGTGCGATCTCGCGTCGCAGTATCCGGACGTGGTGAACGACCTACGCACCGCATACGAGCAGTGGGCGGCACGCTGCGGCGTAATTCCCTTCGACCAGCTCCAGCCGCACCTGGCGTAGCCAGCTCACCCGTCCCACGTACCCCCCTACGGCAGGACGACCCGTGGCTGGCGATCAGCCTGGCTTGTCTCGCGAACGACCAGTTCGGGCTGGAACAGTCGATCGTGGTGCCGATGGTCAGGATCCTGTGACGCTTCGGCCAGCAGCAGCTCTGCGGCGGCTCTACCTACCTGATACTTGGGCTGCCGTATCGAGGTCAGCGGTGGCATCAACATCGCTGCGAACTCCACGTCGTCGTAGCCGACCACCGCAAGGTCGTCAGGAATCTTCAACCCTCGCTTCCGTGCCCCCCGGATCACGCCGAGCGCTACAAGATCGTTGATACAGAAGATCGCTGTCGGCGGGTCGGCGTCCGCGAGCACACTCTCCAGTGCGAGTTCGCCACCATCGGCATTGAGCTGATCGGTGTTGATCTCCAGGAGGGCGGTTCGAGGATCGACGCCGGCCTCCTCCAACGCTGTTGTGACCCCTGCGGCACGATCGACACAGGCGTGTATGGACCGCGGTCCATTCACGAACGCAATCCGCCGATGGCCCAGGGAGAGCAGATGTGCTGCGCCCAGCACGCCGCCGCGCACATCGTCAACATGGACTGAGCACATCGTCCGGTCCGGCCGAGGGCGATCAAGCAACACGATGGGTGTTGTCGCGCCGAACGCTTCCAGCTCGCTGATGTCGTCCTCGGCGGGGGTCACAAGCGCGGCCTCAACGTTGCGTTCACGGAGAGAACGCAGATAGCGTCCCTCGCGTTCAGGATCTCGATCTGAGCTACACACGACCAGCAGGAAGTCGTCCAGCGCGAGCCGATCCTCCATTCCACGCACGAGTTCGCTGTAGTACGGGTTCGCAGTGTCGAGCAGGACAGCACCGACCATCCGACCGCCGTGCCCTCGGAGTTGGCGCGCCGACGCGTTTGGCACGTAGCCGAGTCGCTGCGCCACCTCAATCACGCGATCCCTGGTCGCCGCGGTGACCCGCTCCGGGCGGTTGAGCGCGTTCGACACGGTCGAGATCGCAACGCCGGCTTCGTTGGCCACCTCGCGGATGTCGACACGCCGCTTACCACCGCCGCTCACCACAGACCCCTTCCCGCGAGCCGCACCGGCGGCAACGCAACGTGCTCACGACAACTGTTCGACGTGGACTCGATGCCGAACGACGACCCGGACATGAAAAACCTTTCGCCAGGATAACGTCATCGGTTTCCTGCCCGCACCCGGACGCCACAGGCGTGCCACGGTGTGAAGTCAGGCGGCTCCACCAGTCCGCCACGCCGCCGACCGCACTGAGTTCAGCGGAGGGTGACCGGATCCGGACACTGCCGCGTCGCCCTGGGCACAGTTGCAGACGACCCGCGGTGGTGTGAGAGACATGTACTACGCAACTCGCCGTCAGGGGCGCCGACGTCTGCCACCGACGTTGTCACGTCTCCGATGCGACCCCGTCATTCTGCCCGTTCGTCGCTGTCTGTCGCGGACACCAAGTCCCCGTCCCAGCGACCAATACGTGGCTCCAGCACACCAGCAGATACGCGCTGCCGCACGGTTGTGCAGGACGCGAGCGGCCGATGGCTCCGGGCGATCATGCTCGCGACGGCCGCGCTCACCGAGACCGCGACAATGGCCGCGACCACGACGACCCGCGCGGGGGCCATCACGACCACGGCGGCACCGAGCCACCATGGGAGCGACATGATCACGGCCGAGATCGGTCGCAGCGACAGCGCAAGGACAGTTCGGTGCAGCATGGAACGGACCGACCCGTCGGTGATCGCAACGACATACCAACCGACGGCGTTCGCCATGCCCGCCAACACACCGAGAGCGAGCGCGACACCGCCCAGGATGGGCGAGGCCTGCTGAACGGCGATCATGAGCACCGCAACGGCGGCGACCCATGGAGTCAGGCAGGCAACCGCCACCACCCACGCCGGGCGCCACTTCCGACTGAGGACCTTGCGGTATCGCACCCAGCTCGGGATCTCACCGCGGGAGAGCTGGCCACCTCCATCGTGGAGCGCCACCATGGCACCGGGCGCGGTCACGATCGGCAAGCTCGTCACGATCCAGACGCCGGTCAACCAGACGGCGCCGCTCAGCCACGCCATGACGCGATACCAACGTGGTTGCTGACTCATCGGTGCTGTCCTTGGAAGGTGTGGTGTCTGGCTTCCACCGTGAGCGCGCGTCCGTCGGGAAGGTGAAGTTCAGCGCTCGTGTTGGCCGGCACGGTGACCATTGTCTGCCATGCGGCTGAGCTCTGTTCCCAGGCGACCTCCACATCGCCCTGCGGCGTGCAGCCCTCCCACAGGGTGCTCTCCCCCCGCGCGAACCAGTACCCGTACGACGGGTGATCGGTCCGGGTGAGTATGTCGAAGGCATCGTCGACGTGTCCGTACCGGGTCAGCACCTCGAACAAGAACCGCGTTCCGTAGGAACCCGTATCGAGATGGTGCTCGCGCCGCTTGAGATCAGCGATCAGCGCATCAATAATATGTGCCTGTTGCTCCTCAGGGACGAGTCCGAGCCCGAGGGCCACAACGTTCGGCGCCTGTCGGTAGCCGACACGCGGCTCCCCCGCATACTGGCCGTCCACAGGGCGTCCAAACACCTTGTTGAAGGCGGCATAGATCCGAGCGGCCAGCCGGCTCCACCCATCAGCCTCCGTTGCCTTGCCGAGAACCCTGGCGATCTTCGCGAGAAGCACGGCCCAGTGAAAGAAGTAGGCGGTGCTATAGAGCGCATGGCCTTCAGGGCACAGACGGCGGATGTAGGGCGGATGCCAGTCACCCAGGCCTCCCGTAGCGATCAGGTCTGGATAACGATCGACCAGGAACTGGAGGTATCGGCGAAGGCGTGGGTAGTGATCGTCCAGGACGCGCACGTCCCCGTGGTACCAATAGAGCGCCCAAGCGATCTCGGCGTAGGCAATATCCCAAGCAGGGATCGGTGCCTTCACACGGTTGGTGCTGTCCGTGTACCCCCACTCCGCAGCCGGGATGATGGAGGGGAACTCACCCGTAGGCCGTTGACAGTCCGCGATGTCCTGCAGCCACTTGGTGTAGAACCGCGGCATATCGAAATTGATCATCGACGGGTACAACGACAGATAGGCGTCCCCGGTCCAACCGTTCTTCTCGTAGATCGGAGTGTCGGTCGAGATTCCGTGCAGATTTTCCAGGATGGATCGGCGTGAGGCTTCGTGGATCTGATTGAGCAACGGTTCCGAGCAGCGGAAGTCGGCAATGGAAGCGACGTCCGTGTGAGCCAGACGCGCCTCGACTGTGATGTCTGCGGCGGGGTCAGCACAGTCGATCTGCACATAGCGGAAGCCCTTGTAGGAGAACCGAGGCTCATGCGTGAGGCTGCGTCCGGCAGGTCGCACCGTATCGACCTGCATTCGAGCCTGGATAAAGTTCTGCTCGATGTCCACAAGGCCGCCAGGTAGCAGCTTCTCTCCGTAGGCAACGGTGATGGTCTGATCGGTGGCTGTCGTCTCCAGTCGGACCCAGCCGGCGAGTTGGCGTCCGAAATCGACGACGGACGTACCCGGTCGGGGCGTCGTCCGACCAACCGGCGGGAGCGTTCCGATGACCCGGATAGGCTGCTGCCGCTGTGCTCGTAGCTCACCTGCTGGTGCCGCAGCCCGTTGGGTGGACTGCCACTTCACATCACCGTACGTCTGTGTGGGATCGGTCCATCCGTCACGCTTGTATGACGCATCGAACTCCTCACCGCCAAGCAAAGAGTCCGCACGAACGGGGCCATCGATCCACTCCCACGCGGGATCAGAGCACACATGCCGGACGAAACCGTCCGCACACTCCAGGCGGAGCATGACCAGTGCCTTCGGCTGGTCCCACCACGGTGCCTCGTGCCACAACCAGACACTCTCTCGCGCCTCGGCGTACTTCCCTCGGCCTAGCACGATTCCCACGAGGTTGCGGCCCGGAACGACCGCACCGTCGATGTCGTAACTGCTGAACAAGACGGTGCGATCGAACCGGGTAGCCGCAGGGTCGAGCACCGCCGTGCCCACCTGCTGGCCATTCACATGCAGAGCAGCGGTCCCGGGCGCACTTACGTAGGCACGCGCACGGATCGGCATCTCCGGAACGCTGAACTCCGCCCTCAGCAAGGGTGCAGGGACCAAGCCCTCGTGCGTCGAGTTCGCGCCGATCCACTCAACTCCGGACCAGTCCATCTCGTCGATCGGCCCCATCTCCCACCAACTCCAGGCAGACCACGGCGCCGCCACACCCTGACCGTCGTACCAACGCACGCGCCACGCGTATCGCGTAAACGCCTGGAGTTCGGTTCCGCGATACTCGAGTCCATCTGAGGTCGAGTCCTCCACCGTCGCATCCCAGACAGCCTCTTCGGACAGCGAGTGGTCCAGGTTCTCAATGGAGACGACGACCTGTGCGGATCCCTGGACCGCGTCACCAGGGATCCGCCAGGACAGCCGGGGCCGGCGTTCGTCCAGACCGAGCGGCTCTGCCGCATACTCAACCCGCAGGTCACGTGCAGGTGCCGTGGGGTTGATTGTGGCCTCCTTCCGCGATTCGAGTGTGGGGTGGTTTAGGTGGTGTAGGTGTCGGGGTTGATGGTTCCGTCCTCGACGCCTTGGTCGTAGGTTTCTTGGTATTGGTCGGCGAGGTTTTGTAGTTCGGTTTCGATGTTGTCGGTGCCCAGGATGAGTCGGCGGAGGAGGTCGCCGATGAGTTCACCGCGTAGTTCCATGTCTTGGTGGGGGCTGGGTGCCCATGCGGTGTCTTCTTCGGTGGTGAGGTATCCGGCGAATTGGGGGGCTTGTCCTTCGGCGACTTCGTCGGCGGTGATGTCGGTTCGTGCGGGGAACGCGAGTCCTTGTTGGCCGATCGTGAGCCAGAGGTCGCGGCCGATGTATTCGTTGAACGCGGCTGCGGCGGTCTCCATGTCTTCGGTGGCTGCGTTGAGGCAGGTGACGCCGGCGACGTTGGAGATCTGCCGCACGGGGGTCTCGCCGTCGTTGTAGGGGGCGGCGGCGACTGCCCAGTTCTGGTCGGTGGCGAACTGGTCGTTGATGACGCTCAGGTCCCATGAGGCGGAGATGAACATGCCGATCTCGCCGTTGGCGAAGGCCTGACGCATCGGGTCGTTCTCCAACGTGCTGGCACCGGGGTAGGCCCACTCCTGGGTCACCATCTCGCGCATCAGCTCCACCAGGGGGCCGTAGTTCAGCATCTCGAACCGGCCGGTGCTGTGATCCCACTGCCCGTTCTGGCTCACGTTGGGGTGAGTGCGGGCGATCATCGGATCCATCATCCACTGGTTGAAGCCGCCCCATTTCATCGGCAGACCGAACCCGTAGACACCTTCCAGCTGCGCGATCGCCTCACACGCAGCACGCACCTCGCTGAACGTGGCCGGCGGCGCCTCGGGGTCCAGCCCAGCGGCTTCGAAGACGTCCTTGTTGTAGGCCATCCGGATCGCATTCGCCGTGGTCGGCACCCCGTAAGGGACGCCATCGATCATGAACCGTTCATTCGAGGGCATCTTCGCGGCGTAAGCCGCCTTGTTCTCCTCGGACAAGACCTCATCCAGCGGTGCAGCGAAGCCACCGTTGAAGATGGCCGGGTTCGCCCCTTCCCACATGTCCGGCCCATCGCCTGAGCGCAGGGCGAGGGTGACCGTGTCCTGCATCTGATCACTGGGATGAGCGGTCACCTCCACCGAGGCGCCATCGTCGGAGGCCCATCCGGCGAAGTGATCCTCGATCACCCCATTGCGAGGTCCGTTCGGGACCCAGAACGCCACCGTGGCACCACCGCCCTCGTTCGGGTCAGCGCTCGATGAGTTGCAAGCAGCCAGCGAGACTGCCCCAGCAGCGGCCAAGGTTGTCGTCAAAAACGTGCGCCGGTTCAGTGTCGTCATGATCTATTCCACTCTCCTATGAGTCGGGGTTTGCCTTGGTTGTCGAGGTTGGAGGACTTGTCCCGCCCTCCGGATTGCGAACTGTTTGGCGTGTCAGCCCTTCACGTTGGTGTTAGCCCTTCACACTTCCTTCGGTGAGGCCACGCAGGAAGTAGCGTTGCAAGAACGCGAACAAGATCACGATCGGAACGATGATCAACATGGCACCAGCCAAGATCAGGTCATAAGCCTGACTACCGTCTTCAGTGGCCCGAAGGGCATACACCCCGACCACCAGCGTTCGCATCTCCGGGTCGTTGAGAGTGAACACATACGGCAGCTGGAAAGCGTTCCACGACGCCTGGAACGCCAGGATGGTTGTGGTGGTCAGGATCGGGCGCATCAGCGGGAATGCGATCATCCAATACGCCCGCCAGATACCGCACCCATCAACCCGTGCCGCATCCTCCAACTCGGCCGGCAGCGTGGTCACGAACGCGCGGATCAAGAACGTGTGGATGACGGTCATGCCGGAGAACTCCAGCAAAACCACACCCACGAGGTTATCGATCCCCAACTGCTGCGCGATGACCAGCCGCGGATACAACGTTGCCGTTCCCATCCCGAGGAACAGGCTGCCACCCATCACCATCGCGATGGTGTTCCCGAACGGGACCAACTTGCGAGCCAACACGAACCCGAGCATCGAGGAGAACAGCAGATCGAGCGTGATCACCCCGATCACCACGAAAAGAGAGTTCTGGAAATACTGGTCGAACCCGCCCAGCTCCCACGCGATGCGGTAGTTCTCCAGCGTCCACTCCCGCGGCAACAACCGCGCCCCATCAACGAGGATGTCCTCAACCGGCTTGAACGAAGCAAAGAACGCATACAGCAACGGCATCACAGTCAACGCCGCCATCACACCCAGCACCACGTAAATGGCCACATGCCCCACCCGGCGCCGTGCCCGCGCCTCTCGCAGCACCCGCGCCTGCCCCGCGCGCACCACCCGCGCCTGGTCCGCTCCCGCCACCTGCTCCTGCGTCGCGGTCATCGCGAGCCCCCATCCTTGGACCGGCTCAGATACAGGTAAATCACCGACAAGATCGCCACGATGATCGCCGCATACACCGCCAACGCGGAGGCATACCCATACTGCGCACCATGATCGAGCCCGAAGTAGTACCCGAACAAATACGTGAACATCACCTCGGTCTGCCCCGCCGGGGCACCATCAGTGAGCGTCTTCACCAGATCGAACGAACGCATCGAGAAAATGATGCTCAACATGACCACGATCCGCAGGATCGGAGACAACAACGGCACCGTGATCCTGGAGAACATCTTCCACGACCCAGCACCGTCGATCCGTGCAGCCTCATAAATATCCCGCGAGATCGTCTGCATCCCCACCAGGAACAAGATCGTGTTCACACCGAAACTTGCCCACACACCCACCAAGATCAAACTCAACAACGCCGTCGGCCGCGAACCCAGCCAGTCCATATCCGCCGCGACGATCCCGATCGGGCTCAACAACCCGTTGATCACACCATCGACCGGACGCAGCAGGAAGTAGAACACCACACCCATCACCGCAATCGAGATCACATGCGGCACAAAATAGACCGTCCGGAAAAACCCGCCCAACTTCAACGCCCGATTCAACAAAACCGCTAAAAACAAACTCAACGGGATCTCGATCGCCATCCCACCAAACGCGAGAATAAACGTGTTACGAACCGAGTTCCACCACGCCGAATCACCCCACGCAGACTCATAATTCGACAGACCCACCCACACCGGATCCACCACACCATTAAACCGGGTGAAACTCAAATACACCGCATACAACAACGGCAACAAAACAAACGCCGCAAACAACAACACCGACGGAGCCGCAAACAACAACGCATGACCACGCTCACGCCGCTTCCACAACGACACCGAACGCCCACGCGAACCACCAACACCCCCAGAACCCGAACCCCCAGAACCCGAGACACCGCCACCCACCCGAGACTCAACCACCGACGACCCCACCATCACCAACCCCCACGCAACACGGGTACGGTCGACTCGGCGATGCCAGCAGCAGCCAACAGCAGTGCAAATGCTCCCAGGATCGCACCGAGCCACTGCGAAGAAGGAGTCCTCACATCCACCCTGCCTAGATGGTGCGACCGTACGATCGTCGCCCGACTGGTCAGCGTCCCCTTGCTCAACCGTATGCCCACGTTGGCTCCTAGTTGTATCGGTTCAATGCGGGATCAACGTTGCCCGATGACTGCAAGTGATGTCAAGGCCGTACGGGCCGTGGGACGCGATCTGCGTCGGCCACAGGCGAGTCCCTCAGGTTCACCGCGCGCCGTCGCTGGCGTCCCACACCAGGCCTCGGGTTGGCACACTGCTCGAGGCGTTCGGGAACGGCATCCCAGGCACGGGTCTTGACGGTGCAGGGAGCAACCATGTCGAGACGCACGCCGCCGCGGCCCGGCGAGGTTGCGGGTGAGGTTGAGCAGGCGAGGCTTCGCCACTGAGTTATGCCCACGATCGCGAGACCCATTCGCGATGATGCGGCGGCCGCCGATGCAGAAGACGGAGCGGTTCGCAGCGCACCTCGGAATGCGCCCGCACTCTGCGACCTTGGAATGCGAAGTTCGAGCGCGGCGCGAGGAAATCTCAGCAACCCAAATCGCTTGACAGCACGCACTACGAGAGGCTTGACTAGAGTCTTCCTTGAATCGGTACAATTTGGAGGATCCATGCTGCTCGCGGTCCAGTACTACAGGCCGCCGTTTCCCGCTTCGACGAGTTGGGAGAACGACATGGATCAGGTCGCAGCAGCCGGTTTCGATGCCATCCAACTCTGGGTGACGTGGGGGTGGGTGGAGCCCGAGCCCGGCACCTTCGACTTCGACGACTACGACCGCATCATGGATGCAGCCCACGCCCGCGGTCTCAAGGTGGTGCTGAGCACGATCGGGGAGGTCCAACCGTTCTGGATCCCGCGGATGGTTCCCGAGTCGGCGATGATCAATCATCTCGGGCAGCGGGTCGTCTCGACCCCACGTCGTGAAAACAATGCTGGGCTCACTCCCGGCGGCTGTTGGGACCATCCCGAAGTACTGGATCGAATGAGCAGGTTCCTCCAGGCATGTGCACAGCACTTTCGTGATCACCCTGCTCTGTCATCGTGGGATGTGTGGAATGAGACGAGGTGGTCCGTACACGCCGGCGAATACGTCTGCTACTGCGAGAACACGGTCACCCGGTTTCGCGACTGGCTCGCCGACCGGCACGGCGACCTCGACGGTCTCAACGAGGCGTGGCATCGCCGGTACCGGAGCTGGGACGATGTGCACCCTGGGACCATCCCGCGCCGGATGTATACCGATCTCGTCGAGTTTCAGCGCTTCCTGACATGGCGGTCCGGTGAGCACATGCGGTTCCGGGCTGAGACTGTTCGCGCGCTTGATGCCGATCACGTGGTGGGAGGACACGGCGTCGCCCCCTCGGCCTACTCCGCTGGCGTCCTGCACGAACAGGCCCTCCAACGCGGCAATGACGCCGACCACGTCGCCTCCCTGGACAGCTACGGCATCTCCATGTACCCGGACTTCTTCATCCACGACGAGGCAGACTTCGGTGGTCGACTCACGGCTGCTCGCAGCGCGTGCGGCGACAAGCCCCTGTGGGTCTGCGAACTCGAGGCCGCCCCGACAGGTATCGGCTTCAATCCCGGCCGCCCGGTCTCCGGCAGCGACCTGAGGCGCTGGCTCTGGACCTCCTTCGCACACGGCGCCAAGGCCGCGATTTGCTGGCAGTGGTACGACGAGTTGGTCGGTCCCGAGTCCGCTTCCTTCGGCCTCTCCGGCGACGACGGCAACTCCGAAGAGCGCCTGGCATCGGTGGCCGACGTCGCTACAACCTTTCGCGAGCACGCGGCACTGATCGGCAGCTACGTCCCGGACCCCGGCAAGGTCGGCGTCATCTTCGACCAGGGGGGGTACCACCTCGACTGGGCTGAGCACGGCGTCGACGATGAGCTCGTCAGCGGCAGCGTCCAGGGCTATATCCGCGCACTGGAGCACACCGGCACGCCCTACACGGTTCTGCACGCCAGCCACCTGAGCGCCGATCAGCTCGAGGACCTCTCGCTGGTGATCCTCCCAGCCCCGTTCGTCATCCCGGCGACAGCATCGAACCTCCTCACCACCTGGGTGAACGACGGCGGCACGCTCGCGACGGAGACCGAGTTGGACGGATGGACTGAGCAGGGCATCTACCGGTATCCCAACGATCGACCGTTCGCCACGGCACTCGGCCTGCGGGGTCACGGCCGCCGCCCCGTCACACCGACGGTCGACGTCGCCGTCGGCGATTCCGACTACGCGCTGGTCGCGAGCACGTGGACCGAACCCATCGGCTCCGCCGATCCATCGACGGAGTCGGAGCCCACCACGACCTTCCAACGCAGCACCGGTTCCGGCCAGGTACTGGCCATCGGCACGTTCGCAGGGTACGCCTACTTCACGCAGCGATACCCAGCGTTCGAAGCATTCGTCGCCGCCCTCGTGGACGTCGCCGACGCACACGGTGCGCTGCCACTCCTCAGTGCCGAGAACGTCCTCGTTCGCAGTGGCAGCACCAGCAACGGATGGCTCGTCCTGGTGGCGAACCACACCACCGACGACGGTCATGCCGAGGTTCGTATACCACCGGGCACGACCGGTCAGCCGGTCGAGATCGGGAGATCGGCGGGCGCCTCGTTCCAACTACGAGAGCGCACCATGTCCATGGAAGTCCCAGCGGGCGCGACGTGTGTCCTCCACCTCACCGTGAGCGGAGGATGACGTTGTGGTCACCCGCGAATAGGCCGGGCATGCTCCTGATCGCCCCGCACCCATGGCGAGGTCGAGCCAGGACTCACGCTCGGCGCGCAGCCGACCGCCGAACAGGGCGCGTGGACTCCCGGACCACGAGTTCGGGCTGAAACTGCACGTGGCGATGACGGTGCTCTTCGGGCTTCTCGGTCTCCTCGATCATCAGATCCGCTGCGGCGTAGCCGAGTTGATGCTTCGGCATGCGCACCGAGGTCAGCGGGACGCCGAGCATGGTGGCGAACTCGGTATCGTCGTAGCCGGCCACAGCCATCTCATCCGGTACGGAGATTCCGCGACGCTGCAGGCCTCGCAGCACGCCTAGTGCGACATAGTCGTTGAAGCAGGCGATCGCCGTCGGCCGCGGATTCATCTGCAGTACCTGGTCGAGTGCTTCTTCACCACCGTCGGCATCCGGCACCCCCTGGACTTCGATCAGCGCGTCGGTCGGGTCGAGACCAGCCTCGACGAGCGCCTCGCGTACCCCGACCGCACGGTTCTCGCCTGGGCGGTCCTCCGGGCGATCGTTGGTAAACGCGATACGGCGATGCCCCTCGGCCACCAGGTGCGCGGCAACCATGCCGCTACCCCGCACATTGTCGACGTGCACCGAGCATCGGTCTCGCGGTTCACCACCGTCAGCCGGACCGATCAGGACGGTGGGCGTGCCGCGCTCGATCGCTCGCTCGAACACTGTGTGGTCCCGGCTGGTCGGCTGGGCGAGGATGGCCCGGACCCCTTGCTCCTCGAACAACGCGAGGCAACCGATTTCCTTCTCGGTGTCCCGGTCGGAACTGGAGACGACGAGAATGAACCCGTCTTCGGCGAGGCGGTCCTCCATCCCTCGCGCCACTTCCATGTGGAACGGGCTGGCTACATCGAGAAAGATCGCCCCCATGGCCCTCGTGCGCCCACCTCGCAACTGGCGCGCCAGGGGATTGGGAACAAAAGACAGATCCTCCATCGTCGCCTGAACACGCCCAAGCGTCTCAGGTGCGACGACCCCAGGGTTGTTCAGCACGTTCGAGACGGTCGCGACCGACACACCCGCGGCCTGAGCGACGTCACGAATGCGCACCCGTCGGCGAACGACCTGACCGTCAGCCATGATCCCCCACCTCCGCAGAACCTGACGCACGACCTCTTGACCTGAGCAAGCGTACCGGTTCAATCCGTGGTTGACCGGGCATGCCACCGCCAGGTCCGCAGGCCCCGGACCCGCGCTGCTCCCCAGAAGGCGCGATGTCGTCCCGGCCGGGCGGGCAGCGCGCCTCCGATGCCCCTGTCTGGTTGACACTCGTCGCCTCGCGTGTCTAGGTTCGATCTATTGTATCGGTTCAAGACTGAGGAGCTTCCGTGCCAGACCCATCGCCTGACCCGCATCCCCAGGAGAGCGGCACAAGCATCCTCTTGATCACCGCGGATCAGTTCCGGTTCGACGCGATCGCCGCACACGGGAATCCCCACATCGATACGCCGAACCTCGATCGGCTCGTGGCCAGCGGGATGACGTTCCAGCGGGGATACACCGAGTCTCCCGTGTGCGTACCCGCTCGTGCCGGCCTCCTGACCGGCCGCCGGCCGCACCGTTCCGGAGTGTTCGACAATTCGACACCACTCGAGGAGGGCACCCCCACCATCACCCGGGAACTGGCCGACGCCGGACTGCACACACAGGCCATCGGGAAGATGCACTTCCGCACGCGGGAGACCACACACGGGTTCGAGGACCTCGCACTGTCCGAAGAGGTGCCGCACGACACCACGACCGATGCCTTCCTCAAGCACCTGCACGACGCCGGTGTCACGCACGTGGCCGAACCCCACGGCGTCCGGCACGAGCTCTACTACTCCCCGCAACCGTCGCAGTTGCCGGTCGAACTGCACACGACGACGTGGACGGGCGAGCGCACAGCGGCCTATCTCGAGGAGCGGGCCGCCGATGGTCGGCAGTTCTTCTGCTGGACCTCGTTCATCAAGCCGCACCCACCCTTCGATCCGCCCTACCCGTACTACCTGAAGTACGACCCGCTGACGATGCCGGACCCGGTTCGTAGCGAGTCTGAACGTGAGCGGCTGGGGTACCACGGCAGGCATCAGCATCGCGTGAAGTGGACCAGTCCCGACCTGGGCTTGGACACCATCCGCACCATCCGTGCCTACTACTACGCGCTCGTCAGCCACGTGGACGCCGAGATCGGCCGGATCCTCGACACTCTCGAGGAGACCGGCCTGCGCGAGCGCACCCTGGTCGTGTTCACCGCCGACCATGGCGAGTACCTCGGCGATCACTGGTGCTACGGCAAGCGAGGATTTCACGACTCGGCGGCACGCATCCCGTTCGTGCTGAGTCAGCCCGGAACTATTCCCGAAGGCGGCCGCTCCGACGCCCTCGTGGGCCTGATCGACCTCGCCCCCACCTTCCTCGCCGCTACCGGCACCGCCGCCACCACGCTCGACCCTGACGGCGCCAGCGTGCTCCCGGTGGCCACCGGTGCGCAGGACGCCATCCGCGACACCTGGTTCGGCCAGTACCACCACGGGCCCGAGGGCCTGTACTGCGCCATGAACAGCCGCTACAAGTACATCTACTCCGCCGCGGACGGACGGGAAGCCCTGCTCCAGGTCGGGTCCGACGAGACCGTTGACCTCCTGTCTCCCGACCATGCAGCCGACCTCGCCGGAGTGGATGTCCGGCTCGAAGCTGACCTGCTCCGCAAGGCGATCATGGAACAGTTCCGCGCCGATAGCTACACCGAGCCGCTCACCACCGACGGAGGGTGGCGCGTCCACCCTCCGATGTCGATGCCTGCCCTTCCCGGGAACGGCGATCGAGACCCCACTGGTCGCGGTCGCCAGTACCCGCACTGGCTCGGCCACGTCCCGCACCCGCGCACCGCCACAGGAGGCTCCGATGTCGAACCCCTCTTCTGACACCATTCGCACGCAGGTGATGGGCTGCTGGCTCGGCAAGGCGATCGGCGGAACTTTGGGCCAGGAGTTCGAGGGGCTCGACGGACCTCTCACCCTCTCGTTCTACGATCCGGTGCCCACCGAGATGGTGCCCAACGATGATCTCGATCTGCAGGTCGTCTGGGCCCGCCACCTGGCGAACGCCGACACTCCCGTCGTCGATCGCGACCACCTCGCCGAGGCGTGGTTGCGGCACGTGGACTTCCCGTTCAACGAGTACGCCGTGGCCAAACGCAACCTCCGCGAGGGCCTGAAGCCCCCGGAGAGCGGCTCGGTCGACAACTGGTTCACCTGCGGCGAGGGCGCGGCCATCCGCAGTGAGCTCTGGGCTTGCCTGGCCCCCGGTGACCCCGCCACGGCCGCCGCCTTTGCCTACGAGGACGCCTGCGTCGACCACGCAGGAGACGGCGTGGCTGCGGCCCAGTTCCTTGCCGCCACCCAGGCGCGCGCGTTCACCGGTGGCACCGTCGATGAACTCCTCGATGCCGGCCTGTCCGTCCTGGACCCCGGCACCCAGCTCTCCCGCGTCGTCGTCGACACCCGCGCCTGGTTCGCCGAAGGCCTGGACTGGCAAGAGGTCCGGTCTCGCATCGTCGACGCCTACGGTTCGATCGACTTCACCGACGTGCGGATGAACACCGGTTTCGTCGTGCTCGGCCTGCTCGCCGGCGGCGGGGACTTCGAAGCCTCCATCCTGATCACGAACAACTGCGGCAAGGACACCGATAGCTCCACGGCCTCCGTCGGTTCCACCCTCGGCATCTGGAAGCCCGACGGCATCCCCGAGCGGTGGCTCGCACCGATCGGGCGCGACCTGCGCATCTCCCCCGGCATCGTCGATTTCGACGCCCCTGCCACGGTCGACGACTTCACCGACCTGGTTCTCGACCTGGCACAGCGCATCCTGCCCCCGCCGGACCGCTCCGCCGACCCGACACCCGCGACCACCGCTCCGCTCGAGGTCGATGCGTGCTTCTACTCCCTGAACAGGCACAGCAGCATTCGCAGCTGGTTCCTGCCTCCCGTGGGCCCGGAGCCCGAATGGCCGACGGCGCCCCACCGGTTGACGCTAACCGGCACCTGGGCGCAGATGGCCGCCGAGGAGTTCGAAGACGACCTGCTGATGCTGGAGTACACCTTCGATCCGGGCGAGGTCCGCAATGTCCGCGTCGTCGTCAACACTCCGCTGGACTGCCGGGTGTGGTTGGACGGGCAGTGGCTGTTCGGCCGGGACGGAAACGAGCGACGTGTCTTTCCCACTCCGCACATGCCGCCGCTGAACCAGTACGCGGACGTGGACATAGCACCTGGTCTGCACCGCCTGCGGGTCGTCGTGCGGCGCCCCGCTCCGGGCGTCCCCGGCGAGTGGGTGGTCGCCGTCGCGAACGCCAGTACCTACGAATGGATCACGAACGCCCTTCGACCCTGACGGCGTCGCTGCCGGAACACTGGCTCGCCATGCCATGCGCTCGCGCCGGATGCCTCGCGGTCGAAGTGCTCACTGTGCCCTCGGAGTCGAGGACCGGTTCACCCCTCTCATCGAGCAATCCGTGCCCCCAATCAGCGCGGTCGGTGGTCCGGACAATGGCGTGGGCCGAATCGCTCGCCGGGCTTCTTCATCTGCCACGGATGGTGGCGGTTGTCGTAGTGCAGCGGTTCGGTCTGTCTACCCAGCGCGCGATCCGCACCACCGACTGGAAGTACATCTGGAACGCGACCGACGTCGACGAGCTCTACGACCTGCGCGCCGACCCGCACGAGCTGACCAACCTGAGCCACGAGCCGGCGCACGCAGAGACCATGGCCGAGCTCCGCCGTCGGCTGTACGGCGAGCTGGAGGCGTTCGGTGACGGTCAGGTCACCAACGCGTGGGTGCGTCGTCAGCTGCTCGACGGTGCCATCGCGTGACCGTGACCGGCTCGCCACAGCTCGCCGGGATGCGCGCGGCCGTGCTGCCGGACCGGCTGCTCCGGCAGTGGACCGACGACGAAATGGC
Organism: Ruania rhizosphaerae; assembly: GCF_009805705.1. Classification (GTDB taxonomy): domain Bacteria; phylum Actinomycetota; class Actinomycetes; order Actinomycetales; family Beutenbergiaceae; genus Ruania; species Ruania rhizosphaerae. Next base: position 699,643 of record NZ_VSMB01000001.1, on the reverse strand, counting down.
TAATTACCTCACCGGGATCGCCGGCGCGGGTCTGGACACCGTGATCACCAAGCTCGATGCGGTCGATGACCGGTTCGCCGCGCAGTGCCGCGAGTTCGGCCTGGCACCGGTCGGGGCGATGCCGTGCTTCAACGCTGCCCGGCCCGCCACCGCGGACGTCGACCATCTCCGGCCGGTGGATGAGCGCGGCCACGAGTTCGAGCAGATGGAGTGGTACAACGGCCTCATCCCCACGGACACGGCCTATGCGGACGCTCTCGCCGCCCGCTGTGCGGAGCTCGCTGCCAGCGCGCCGGTCGATGGTGTGGTCCTCGACTTCATCCGATGGCCGCTCCACTGGGAGCTCGAGCTCCGCCCCGGCACGAGCCCGCGCCGCAGCTCCTTCGACCGCACGACCCTCACCCGGTTCGCCGAGTACCTCGATGAGGTAGGCCACGCGGGCCACGGGATCGAGCCAAGGAATCCCACCCGATCAGCAACCATCATTGACGGCGGTTTCCTGACGCGGTGGACACAGTTCCGGTGCGCGGTGATCACCGACCTGACCGCCCGGCTGGCCACGGCGATCCACTCACGCGGCCAGTGGGCCGGCGCCTACCTCGTGCCCGGCGACATGGCAGCCCGGGTCACCGTGGGCCAGGACACCGCCGCCCTGGGCAAGGTCCTGGACGTCATGTTGCCGATGACCTACCACGCCATCCTGCATCGCACGCCCTCGTGGCCGGCATCGGTCGTCGCCGATATCCGCACCACCACGACGGCGTCCCTCGTCCCGGTGCTGCAGGTCACCTCGGACTCCGCGTACGCCGGGCGAGCCGACTGGGGCGCGCCGATCAGTACCCGCGCGCTCAGCGCCGCCGTCGAGGCCGTCGCCAGTATCGGTCAGGGCGGGTTCGCCCTGTTCCCGGGCCACGCGCTCACTCAGGAGCGGCGCGACGCCGTGCGCCACACCCTCACCACGGACGGTTGAGAACCGACACCAACTGGCACGCCCTGCCACGACGTGCCGAATCGGCGGAGACCATGGGCCCGGGATTCGTTGCGAGGTCGCGACGCTCCACACACATAGCACGCACGTGCCTGGCTACGTAGGTGTAGCGTCTGCTCTGGCAGACGTTATAGGCGATAGCGTATACTGGAGTACCCGTAAGGAGGTGCCATGAAGATCAAATCACCCACGTTGGCACGCGTCCAACAGAAGTTGGGTCGCCACATCCAGGAATGGCGGAAGGTCAACGGACTCACCGCCGAGGATCTCGCCAGCAGGGCAGGCATCACCCGCAGCACCCTCCACGCCATCGAATCCGGAGCGGGCAGCGTCAAGTCCGAGAACCTCTTCTCCGTGCTCGAGGTGCTCGGTATCGCTGATGCGCTGGTCGATGCCGCCGACCCGATCAACACGGAGATCGGGCGAGCGCGGGCAGACAGGATCACCGTCCAGCGCGTGCGAAAGGCGACACCGCGATGGTGATCTACATGTTCGAGAACAGCCGGCGAGGGGACCGTCCGGTCGGGAAACTCGACTTCGTCGCCCCGCACGGCCCGCTCGCGTATGCAGAATTCACCTACCATCCCGACTGGCTGGCCAACGGATACGCCCTCGGGCCGACCCTGCCATTCACCTCCGGGCCTCAAGTGGAACGGGCAGTCCCCCGCCCCCTCCTCGACGCCGGCCCCGACCGTTGGGGGCGGTCGATCCTCTTTCCCACGGTCGCAGACAACACACGGGGTCGGACCGCTCACGACGGCGACTACCTGATCGCGACCCCTGACCTGACACGGCAGGGCGCCCTGAGGTTCTCCGACAAGCCAGACGGCGCGAGGTGGCTTGCCAGCTACGACGACTCCCCGATGCCGGGCGTGTACGACCTCGATCGGCTCCTGCGGGCTGTGGAGCGCTACGAGCAGCGTGACGCCAGCGACTCCGACATGGACATCCTCACCCGCGCGGGATCCAGCCAGGGCGGGCAACGCCCCAAGGCCACCATTGTCCACGAGGGGCGCCTCATGCTCGCCAAGTTCCCGGCTGGTGACGACCGCTGGGACGTGATCGGCTGGGAGGCGGCCTCACTCGAGCTCGCTCGACGCGCAGGCATTGAGGTCCCCACCTTCCGGCGCCACAGGTTGCGGGAAGGCCGATCGGTACTCCTGCTCGACCGGTTCGATCGCACCCCGACTCACCGGATCGGGTACATCTCCGCTCTCACGCTCTCCGGACAGGACGACACCTCCGACGCGCCTGCGCTGTCCTACGCAGAACTCGCCTGGATTCACCGGTCAGCGGCCGCCGACCATGACCGAGACAGCCGTGAGCTGTACCGCCGCGCAGCGTTGAACGTGATGCTCAACAACATCGACGATCACCTGCGCAACCACGGCTACCTTCGTGACGAATCTGGCTGGCGCCTTTCCCCCGTGTTCGACATCAACCCCTGGCCTCACGCCCAGACAGCAATGCCGATCTCACCTGAACACAGCGGCAGCACCCGCACTCTCACAGACCTCATCGAGTCCTCGGCACAGTTCGGCATCACCGCCGACGACGGTCGCGCCATCATTCGCGATGTCCACGAAGCCGTCCGGACCTGGCCGGCCGTGGCCACCGACCTGCACCTGCATGATGAGATCGAGCTCATGGGGCGGGCATTCGCCTTGGCCAAAGACGAGGCCGAAGCCATCTCAACCACAACCGTGGGCGGCATCACTGCGCCCTCTGAGCCCCCGCCTCGAGGAGGCGACGTCTGGGTACACCCCCACATACGCAACGGAAAGCACATTTCCGGGCACTGGCGTCACCGACCCTGAACTGTGCGCGACGCCCTCATCCGTGCAGCTCTACGACGTGGGCACGCGGCCCGGCGAGCAGGTCGCCCACCGCGTACGAGACCTCTGTGCCGTTGATGTCAGCCACAAGACGCGCGCGGGTGTCGCCCTGGACCTCGAGCGTGATGCCCTGGGTGGCGTCTGCCGGCTTTGCGAGTTCCGAAACTGCCGGACGTGGAGCTCCGAAACCGTCGGTTGCGAGGTAGAGGCCGAACGCCGGCGGGGGCCAGGAGGTGCGATGTCACCCAGTTAGTCACCCAGCGTGGGAGGGCGCACGCAAAACGGGTGAGGGGCGGGAGAAGACCACGAGCGCGGTGCCCAGCAGCGCCAAAGCAGCAGCTAGGCCGGCCGCGCTGGCCGGGTCGGCGGTCCCCGTCTCAGGAAGAGTGGGCGTGGGCGAGCCTGACGGCGGGGGCTCGCTCGGCAAAGGCTCGCTCGGCGTGGGTACGTTCGGGGGCGGTGCCGTCGAGCAGGTTTCGGTGCCCGGCGGGTAGGCGACGGTGACCGGCTCCGTACTCGGATTGACCGTCACCGTAATCTCCACGTCCCCACGCGCCCACGCATCGGGAGAGTCCGGATTCTCGGACCATGTGCCGTCGGCATCCTGGTCCCAGCCAGGCCAGTCGCTTCCGGCCCCGTCGGCGCCGACCGCGGCACCCGGCCAGAGCACCTCACCCGTGCCGATTCCGACCGTGACCGACTCGGAGCCGCCGTCGCCGGTGAAGGTGAGGGTCGCCGTCGTTCCGGGAGCGTTGGTCTGGATGTCGTACCCGAGGTACGGGGCGTCCGACTCACAGAACGGCGTGAGAGCAGCGCTGGTCACGTACTGCTGCACTGCCGCATCGTTCGTGTCGGTCACTGGGTCACCGCTCACCGGGTATCCGGTGACGGTTGCGGTGTTCAGCAGATCACCGGTGATCGTGGAGTCGTAGGCGTAGACGACCCCCTCGCCCGGTTCGAGCGGCGCGGTGTCGTCACCGGAGACAAGCGTCATGTCGTCGCCGGTGATGCCGAGGTCTGGATCGTCCAGCTCCACCGGGTCCAGCGGCACCTCACCGGTGTTGGTGACCGTGAAGCAGTACGTCACCGGAGCGCCGGCCTCACCCGAAACCAGCTCGTCGGCGCCCTCCACGCCGGGGCAGGTGGCATCAGCGCCGTCGAGGACCGTCGTCTCCAGCGCAATCTCCGGCACCGGAGGCGCCGGAGGCGCCGGCAGGATCAGCAGTCCGGCGCCGCTCCAGGCCCCTGCCTCGGGCTCGCCGGTGAACCCGCCGTTGTCGCGCGGGGACTCGAATTGGAACGCCACCCAGGTCGAACCGGCCGGAATCACCATCTCGAACTCGACGAGCGACTGCGCCAGGCCGACGTTCCCACCCGAGAACGACACGACGGGTGTGGCGATCTCTGCGTCTGGGCAGGGCTGATTCGGCGGAGCGAACGGATACTTGATGCCCTCGACACTGCCGGGCACGGTCGGCGCTCCGTTGTCGTCGACGAGGTCATCGGTGGTCGCCGGCGCCGCACCGGCGCCCGTGGCCGTCCAGATCGATGAGGCTCGGCAGTCGGCGGTCTCGTGGTCCGACCCGGTCTTCGAGATGGCGAAGGATGCCGTGTAGTCCTCGGCCAGCGGGTAACCCCAGTCGTAGACGAGGAGGTCCGTCGTCGGCGAGGACGTGCTGTTGCCGCCGAAGTAGTAGTCGATACCGCTCTGCCAGATCGCCGTGGCCTCATCCTCACACGGCGAACTGTCGTAGACCGCGGTCACCGTGGCGCCACCCCAGCGGTTCTCGCCGTCGTCGATGCCATCGACGGGTGGGGTCACGTCGACGGTGTACGTACCGGCGTCGCCGGAACCGAAGAGGTCGGTGATGTCAGCGACGTAGCCGTAGGCGGTGGGCTCCGGGCTACCGGACAGGCCGGTCTCGTCCGTCGACTCGGTGCCGAGGTAGGTACCGGCGAGCGCACCTTGCGGGCCATCGACCTCGACGCCGATCGTGGGGTCGGGCGGCGCGGACTGCCAGATCCCGGCCCATTCGATGATGACCTGGAGGACCGGCCCGTCGACGTCGAGACTGAGGGTCTGCGTTTCGGTGGTGTTCTCCATCGCGACGGCGCCGACGTCGTAGGCGGGACACCCATCGGGTGGCGGCGTCAGGTCGGAGACGTCGGCGTTCGCGGGGACGGGCGGCATGAGCAGTAGTGCCAGCGCCGCGGCGCCGACGATCAGGGCATGACGGGCCCTCCGGGATGCGTTCGAGCCAGGGACACCTGGAGTCGAAGGCAAAACAAGCCCCCTCAGAAGTCGGATTGACCATGTGAGCCTAGCGGGCCCGGTCGATCCTGTCTGTAACTGCCCACGATCGCTCGTCGTCGCCCGATCGAGCAGTCCGTGACCGGTGTGCCGATCGGCACGCGGCCCTGACGCCCATCGAAAAACGCCCCTCGTCAACGCAACCGGAGCCTGTCCACCATCAGGTCGGCTTCGTCCAGGACCTCACCGGCTCCCCAGGTCATGTCCCTCCTGGATTGAGTGATCGGTCGCAGCACGTCGGCCTCGGTGAGTCGCTCGATGGTTGCGTATGCGCGAGCCCGGGAGGCTCCGGTCAGGTGCATCACGTCCCGCACATCCACGATGGGGTTGCTCGGCAGCAACGGCAGCAGCGCAGCCACCGCCGACCCTGCCCGGGGGTGCGCCCGCTGATGCCACCGCTCGGGCAGGGCGATGAGCCGCTGCGCCGATACGCCCGCCTCGGCAGTTGCTCGTGAAGTCGCTTCAGCCAGGTAGCGGACGAACGGTTCGACCTCACCCCTGCGATAGGCGTTGATCAGTGCGAAGTAGTAGTCGCGATCAGCCACGATGGCTGACGCAACGGGCACGGCGATGCGGGTCGTGACACCGCGGTAGCGCCACAGTCCGTTGATGAGGGAGCGGCCGATGCGACCGTTCCCGTCCGTGAAGGGGTGAATGGACTCGAACTGTGCGTGCGCGACCGCTGCGTGCAGGATCGGGTCGATGTCGGTGCGGCGCATGAATGCGATCAGATCGTCCATGAGCTCGGGCACTCGGCCAGGTTCGGGCGGCACGTGCACCGCCCCCACCGGTGAGCGGTTCGAGCCTCCGATCCAGTTCTGCACCCTCCGGAGCGTGCCGGCGTCCCACTTCTCCTCGGGGTCGCCTGCCATCAGCGGCCGGTGCGCCTCGAGGATGTCAGGTAGGTCGATCCCATCGGAGGCGCGACTGACCATCAGAGTGAGGCCATCGATCGCTCCCTTGACGGTACGGGCGGTCCTGGGTGCGGCGATGCCGTGCTGCGCCCGCGCCAGCTGGTCAACCGTCGTGAGCTCTTCCTCGATCTGGGACGAGGCGATCGCTTCCGTGCGCTGCAAGAACGGTTCGAGCGTGGTGATCTGATCAGCGAAGGTGCGTTCCAGGACCGCGATGTCGATCTGCGCTGCCCGGCTCTCCTGCTCGACGACGCCCGAGCACCGCAAGGGAAGGTCCGCGATCATCGGCGGGATCGACGCGGTGTACTCCCGCGCCTCTGAACGAGCGCCGGTGCGGGAGACCCATGGGAGCACCTCGTGCCCGTGCGCGGGGAAAGAAAGCTCGTTCATGGTGCGCGCCTGCCTGTAAGCGAGAACAACCAGTGACCTATTCTCGCTTATGCTACCCAACCGATGAGACCAGGCGGAGCATTCTCGCCGCCAGCGGACGCGCGGTCGAGGTGCCCTAGTGTGGGCGGCATGGCGTCGACGGTCCGCGAAGCGTTCGACGCGTTCGCCCCACGGATGCGGCGGCGGCCGGATGTCGAGGCGCACGATCTGGTGGCCGCCGACGCAAGCGATCGGCTGATTCTGGAATCGGCTGGCCTCGATCGTCCTGAGTCCGCTCGCGAGATGCGCCCGTCGCGCGCATTCGGGCATCCGAAGCAGCACATTCCGGAAGCACCCACGGCAACGTCACACGTCGGGAGCGTGGTCGTGGTGGGGGATCGGTATGGGGCGCTGGCGCTGCCACTGGCTGCCGCAGGCTTCCGAGTACTGGTACATCAGGACGCTCTCTCCGGAGAGCGAGCGGCGCGCTTGAACGCGGTCGCCGTCGGGCTGGCGCAGGCGTCGGACGTCGACAGCATCGTGGTGCCAGGAGTGACCTGGCACCCGCTGGACGGCGATCTGTTCGCAGGCGCGACGCTCGTGCTGATGCAGCTACCGCGGTCGCTCGGAGCGCTCGACGAGATCGCGGGCCTGATTGCGAATCACGCCGACCCGGCGGTTCACGTCGTTGCGGGCGGGCGAGTGAAGCACATGACACCCGCGATGAACGGTGCGCTGGCCAGGTACTTCGCCACGGTCACAGCCGACAGGGGCGTCGGCAAGTCGAGGGTGCTGCGCGCATCGGACCCTCGAGCCCGCGTAGAACCGTCCGCCGAACGCCCGGGCCCGAGCGGACGCCGCGCTCGCCCCGGCGCACTGACCTGGCCCCGTACAGAACACGACGAGGCGACAGGGCTGACGATCTGCGCACACGGCGCCGCGTTCGCAGGCGCGGGCGTCGACATCGGCACACGTCTGCTGCTCAGCGTGCTCGACCAGGCGCCGGACGCGTCGCGGGTGATTGACCTGGGGTGCGGCACGGGTGTCCTCGCGGTGTCCTACGCACGGGCGCACCCCGATGCGCGGGTGATCGCCACCGACCAGTCCGTCGCGGCCGTCGCGTCGGCAACCGCGACGGCTATGGCCAACGGAGTCGCCGCTGGGAGCGGATCGGCTCCGCATTCACCTCTCAGCGGGCCGCCCGGCGTCACCGCGGTCCGGGACGACGCACTCGGCGCCCAGTCCGATGCGTCGGCCGATCTGATTCTGCTCAATCCGCCGTTCCACTCCGGCGCTGCGGTCACCGCTCGGATCGCGCCACGCCTGTTCGCCGACGCGGCCCGCGTACTGCGACCCGGTGGCGAACTGTGGTGCGTGTGGAACTCGCACCTGCGCTACCGGCCGCAGCTGGAGGCGAGCGTCGGCACCACCCGACAGATCGTGCGGGATCCGAAGTTCACCGTCACGGCTTCCGTGCGGTAGCAGACGGAGCACAGCACCGGGCTCTTACTGGATGAGTAGTCCCAGTTCTTGCTCTCTCAGAACGCCCAGTCCTCGTCCTCCTGTTTTATGTCGATAAGTCTTCGCAAGACCGAGCGTCGGCACGCCACTGAACCTGCCCTGGCGTCTACGGTCGCACGTGTGGCCCCCTGGGCTTCTGCGGAAAAGCAGCTCTCATCGCTCCTTGAAGTATCGGAACAGATCGGCTTCCTTGACGAGGAGGGTTCCGATGAGTGCTCCGAGCAGGGAGCCACTGACGGCGGTAAGCAGTGATGGAAAGGCCAGGGGATGGCCCACCCCATGTCTTCCGGAATCAGCGTCATGACCCCGATAGTCGTGATTGCCCCAGTGAGCGCTGTCCCAAGAATGGCCCACGCGAGGGTCTCGAGGAGGGCGGTCGTGGTCATCGCAGTGCGGGTCTGCCCGGCGTGGAGAGATGCGGCGTGTTCGAGTCTGCGGCGTCGTGTCCATGCGAGACCGAGGAGCGCGCCCGCCATCGCCGCGGCGAGTGGGGACCAGCGGGTGAGGCGTTCAGCGAACTGGGCGGGGCCGTCGAAGTGTGCTCCGACGCTCTTGTTGAGCTGGGAGATGGCGACGTCGGTTCCGTCGGATTGTGCGGAGAGTGTCGAGTGGAGGAGGGCGTCCGTGTCGTCCAGCTGCGGCCAGGTTTTCATCCAGCATTCGTTGAAGGCGCCTGTGTCTTCTGGGACGGGGACGATGAAGGCGTATCCCAGTCTGCTGTCGCGGCCGTCGTCGGGGTAGTCGAAGATGCCTGTGATCTGCAGGGTTTCGCCTTCGGAGGTCAGGGTCGTGCCGGTGGTGGCCCCGAGTGTCTGCGCGAACTCGTGCGAGACCCACACGCCGGTCCCATTGCTCGGAATACCGAGGATGCGTGCGAATCCCGTGCTGACTTCATAGGTCTGGAAGCTTGAGCCGGGCAGGCTATCGATGGTGATGTCCGCGGTCTGTCGTAGCGAGCCGGAGGCGTTGACGGCACTGTAGGTGGCGAGGGATTCGCAGGCGGTCGTGTTGACGCCATTCTCAGCGAGGATGTATTGGGTCGCGCCCCCTGCGTCGATGTAGGAGCGGGCGTTGTTGTGGATGGTGTGAACGGTGGTGATGTCGGCGGACGCCGCGAGGCCGGCCGAGAGCGCGATCAGCGCGGCGAACAGTGGCACGCGGGCGGTGCCGGTGATGACGTTGCGCCATGCTTCGGAGAGGATGCTGGTGACTCTCATGCTGCGGCCCCGGTGTCGCCGGTGGTGTAGTCGTCGAGGTCGATGACCCGGGTGCAGGCGTCGCGGGTGCCGGGGTCGTGGGTGGCGATGAGCACGATCGCGCCATTCTGGGCGACGGCGCCCAGAGTGGCGTTCACGGTCGTGGAGGTGCGTAGGTCCAGCTGCGCGGTGGGTTCGTCGACGAGGAGGAGATCGGGACCTGTGGCGACGGCGCGGGCGAGCATGAGGCGTTGTGCTTCTCCGCCGGAGATGTCGCGGAAGTCGCGATCTGCGATCTCTGCCAGGTGGAACGATTCGAGGATGGGCATCGCCATCTCTGTAGCCGTGGCTCGGTCCTGTCCAGCGGCAAGGAGGGGGAAGACAACGTGGTCGATCGCGGTGCGGTGAGCGACGCCGTGCGGGTTCTGGAAGACCCAGTTGATGGTCTCGATGCGGGTCGTGGTGATGCTGCCGCCCCTTGGTGTCTCCCAGCCGGCGAAGATCGACAGGAGCGTGGACTTGCCGCTTCCGGATGGGCCACAGATGCCGATGACGTCGCTGGAGGCGGCCTCGAAGCTGAGTCCGGTGAACAGCAGCGGTGCGTCACGGAAGCCGTGGCTGAGTCGGTCCGCGCGGATCTGCGCGACAGGGTGTTTGCGAGTGGGGTTCTCGGGTGCCCTAGTCATCGCAGCGGGTTTCGGTGAGAGCGGTGCCGATGGTGACGGTCTCCGGCGCCCGGGCATCGGTGTCGGGGAAGGAGATCACGGCGGAGCCGAGTGCGGAGCCGAGAAGGTCGACGAGGTGTGTGGTTTCGTCGGCCTGGACGCACTGCTGGTCTCCGTCGTCGACGATCGCGCCAACGGGGACGGTGTAGGCGTCGATCTGCTCGGCGAGGGCAAGGTTGCCGGTCACGGTGGTGCCGGGCTCGGCGCGCATCGCGGCGATCAGCTCGGTGTCTGCGGCGATCTGCGCGAGCGTCTCGGGATCGTCGACGACTCCGGTCTCCGATACCGGTCCGGTCACGCCGTTGACCGTCAGGGTACGGGCACCGGGGGTGAGTGCGTCGGGCACGGTCTCGATCTCCAGTCGTTCGAGTGCACCTTCGGCGTTGGCGAGCGCGGCCCCTGGACTCACGTCCTGCCCGACGCGGGCCTCGCAGGCCAGCCCGGTGACGTCCGGGGCCGGCAGCCAGACGAACTCGGCGCGCTGCGTGATGTTCTCGCCGTTGGTGCCACCGACGGCGACTCTCAGCTGCTGAACTGCGTGGGAGGTGTTCCACCCGTAGTAGCCGTCCACGAGATCCCCCGACAGATAGCCCAGCCGCGCGAGCTCGGACTGCAGCGCGTCGACATCGGTGCCCTCGTCACCCCAAGCGAGATCGCGGTACAGAGGTACCGCGGTGTGCAGCGCGATCACCGGTCGGTCGTCGACGCGCGCGATGAGCGTTCCGGACGCGATCGACCCGCCGCCCTCGCACGACGAGGCAGTCAGGGTGCCGGCCTGCTGGAGGACGAGGGGTTCGATCTCCGACGTGACCAGCCGTACTTGCACCCGGTGGGTGTCGTCGAACGGCTGGCTGACCACCGGCGCGGATGTCTCTGCTGCCGCGGGGGTGAGTAGCTCAGGAGACTCAGCCGGGCGAAGCGCGTAGCCGACGATCCCTGCCGTCCCGGCGAGGGTGAGCGCACACATCCCGACCAGGGTGATCTTGCTGCCACGTCGGGACATCACTCCTCGATCCCGATGGCGTATCCGCCAGCCGAGAAGCACTCTTGCGCTGCTGGGTCGTTCGGGCTGTAGGAGGCGTTCTTGAACAGTTCCTCGAGATCGGTGCGGAAGTCCGAGGTCGTGTAGGAAGCGTCAACCAGCTGGCTGCGCTTCAGGCAGGTGACGACGACCTCGTCGTTGTTGGCGAGAAGATCCGGATTGCCCTGCTGGGTACCGTAAAGAGCCTCGATCGGCGCGAGCTCGTCGGAGCATTCGCTGCCGGTCTCCATGTATGCGTCGATCTCTTCCGGGGTCTCCAGATCGGGCGGCGTGAGCTGGATGATCCCTGACGCCAGGCGAGTGTGCTCCTCTTCGTACCCGGCGTTGACCATGCAGTCGGTGTACATCCGGTGAGCCTCGTCGTACTGCGCCTGGGTGATGCTGCCGGTCTCGACCGCTTCGGTCAGCACCTCGATGACGAACGGGTTCTCTTCCTGCTCCAGGTACTGCTCCAGCAGCTCTTCGTAGCTGCCGGCCAGCCGTTCCCCCTCCGGGGACGGCTCTCCCACGCTGTCGGAATGGGATGTGCATCCTGCTAGGGCCGCAACGCCCATCACGATCGCGGCGATCCCCGCCGCGATACGGCTCGCAGTCGTTGTCCTTGTCAGCATCGGTGGCCTCCCAGTTGTCACGGCTGAACTGTCACCACAAGGTCTATCGATGAGCGGTCTGGTGCTGGTGAGGCGCCTGCTAACCCGGCTTTAACCGGCCGCTGGGAGACTGAGGGCACCGAACGACCTCCAGGAAGGAGGAGTGCACTCATGAGGATTCTTCTCGTCGAAGACGACGTCGATTTGTCGGCCGCTGTGCGCTCAGCCCTCGCTCGTGACGGCCTCGTCGTCACCGCTGCTCTCGATGGTGTCGAGGCAGTGGATCGGATCTCGGAGTTCGACTTCGATGTGGTGATCCTGGATCGCGACCTGCCCCGGATGAGTGGCGACAGCGTGTGCCGCGAGATCCGCACCAGCGGACAGTCCGTGCCGGTGCTGATGCTCACCGCACTCCAGACCGTCCCGGACCGTGTCGCCGGCCTGGAGCTGGGGGCGGACGATTACCTCACCAAGCCCTTCGCCTACGCCGAACTTCTCGCTCGTGTGCGGGCGCTCGGCCGCCGAGTCAACACCTCCGTGGCCCAGCAGATCCGACACGGAGACGTTGCGATCGACCTGGAACGTCAGACCGTGACTTTCCGTGGGGAACGCGTGCGCCTGTCACCGAAGGAGTACGGCATCCTCGAAGCCCTCGTTCGTGCGGACGGACGCCCCCTCAGCGTCGACCGGCTTCTCGACATCGGCTGGGACGCCCCGCATGAGATCTCCCGCAGCGTCGTCAAGGTCACCGTCCACGCGCTCCGCCAGAAGCTCACCCCCGAGCTGGTCGTCCACGACGCCGGGTTCGGCTACCGACTGGAGAGCACGTCATGACCATTCAGCACCGTTCATTGGCGACACGCATCGCGGTGTCGTCCGCAGCCATCCTCACCGCAATCTCGGGTCTCGTGCTGGTCGCCGAGTGGATCGTCCTCACCTCGGTCGCCACCTCGAGTGTCACCGTCGACCAACCCGATGCTGAGGCTGCTCCTGAGGTCGTCGAAGCGGTCTACCAGCTCACCAGCGGCACGATCATCACCACCATGCTCGTCACCGCTGTCGCCCTGCTGGCGATCATCGCCACCGGCACCATCGTGTCCTACCGCGCTGCGCGGATATCACTACGGCGCGTCGCCGACATCAGCGCGCACACCCGCCGCATCACCGCCAGCACGCTCGATGAACGCCTCGATCTCGACGGGCCGCACGATGAGATTAAAGACCTCGCCGACACCATCGACGACACCCTCGGTCAACTCGACGACGCGTTCTCCCAGCAGGAACGCTTCGCCGCCAACGCCTCCCATGAGTTGCGAACACCTCTGGCCGTGCTACGCACCTCTCTCGAATCGCTTTCCGCCAGAGACGACCTCCACGAGGACGACGACCTCCAGCGATCAGTGCGCAGCACCCGGAGGGTGCAGGCGATCCTGGATTCCCTCCTCGTCCTCGCACAGACGAAACTGCTGCCGCCCGAGCGACGCTTCCCCGTCGACCTCTCCACCACCGTCGGCGTCGCATTCGAAGACCACGCCCACGCCTTCGTTGAACGTGACATCCACACGGTCGTCGACATCGATGGCGACGTGAACACGTCCGGTGACCAGACCCTACTGCTCCAGGCCGTGCACAACCTCCTACACAATGCCGCCCGTTACACTCCGCCCGGCGGAAACGCGCACGTGATCGTCACCAATGATGAGCATTCGGCGCTGGTAACCGTCACAAACGACGGAGACGTGTTCACGTCTGCCGAGGCCTCACGGCTGACCGAGCCCTTCAACCGCGGCACCGACAGCCGCCTCAACCGCTCCCCCGGGCACGGCCTGGGTCTGTCCATCGTCAACAGCATCGTGCGCCAGCACGGCGGAACCTTCACCATCACAGCCAACGCCAACGGCGGCATCACCGCCGCTATCCGGCTCCCCGCAACCGAGTCCGGGGCCAGGGGAGAATCCCCAACCCCGACCTCACCTCAGGCGAGCACGCGAACGTGATCACCTACCCGGTGCCACCCAGGTCTCGGTCCAGGCGCTGGAATGGATGTCGTAGGTCCGCTTGTCGAGCCCGAATGTGACGGTCGTTCCCTCCTCGGGTTCGAGGACTGGGCCGTCGAGATTGTCCACGAGTGGTTCGATGGTCTTCCTACTCATGGGGGAGTCCAAGCCTCTATCCACCGCGGTTCAGAAGTCCCAGTCCTCGTCCTCGGTGTTGACGGCCTTACCGATCACGTACGACGAACCGGACCCGGAGAAGAAGTCGTGGTTCTCGTCGGCGTTCGGGGAGAGCGAAGACAGGATCGCAGGGTTCACCGCGGTGGCCTCCTTGGGGAACATCCCCTCGTAGCCCAGGTTCATCAGCGCCTTGTTCGCGTTGTAGCGCAGGAACGCCTTGACGTCCTCGGTCAGGCCGAGCGGGTCGTAGAGCGCCTCGGTGTAGTCCTCTTCGTTGTCGTAGAGCTCGAAGAGCAACTCGAAGGTGTAATCCTTCATCTCCTGCCGCCGCTCCGGCGTCTCCTGCTCCAGACCCTTCTGGTACTTGTACCCGATGTAGTAGCCGTGCACGGCCTCATCGCGGATGATCAACCGGATCAAGTCCGCGGTGTTGGTCAGCTTCGCCCGGGAGGACCAGTACATCGGCGCGTAGAAGCCTGAGTAGAACAGGAACGACTCCAGCATCGTGGAGGCGACCTTGCGCTTGAGCGGGTCGTCACCGCGGTAGTAGTTCAGGACGATCTCGGCCTTGCGCTGCAGGTTCTCGTTCTCCTCGCTCCATCGGAACGCCTCGTCGATCTCCTGGGTGGAGATCAGCGTGGAGAAGATCGACGAATAACTCTTCGCGTGCACCGACTCCATGAACGCGATGTTCGTGTAGACGGCCTCCTCGTGCGGGGTGAGCGCATCCGGGATCAGCGAGACTGCACCCACCGTGCCCTGGATCGTGTCCAGCATCGTCAGGCCGGTGAACACCCGGGTGGTCATCAGCTGCTCGGCCTCGGTGAGGGTGTGCCAGGACTGGATGTCGTTCGAGAGCGGCACCTTCTCCGGCAACCAGAAGTTGTTCACGAGGCGGTTCCACACCTCGACGTCCTTCTCGTCCTGGATGCGGTTCCAGTTGATCGCCGACACTCTGCTCACGAGCTTGAGCTTCTCTGACACGGGTGGTGCTCCTTGGTTCACGCGAAGAGTAGGTCCTGCAAGAGGTGACGGCCTCACGCGAGGTGAGCTCCGCCGTCGTGGATCACAATGCGCAGCTGACGCAACCCTCCACCTCGGTGCCCTCCAGCGCCAGCTGACGCAGGCGGATGTAGTAGAGCGTCTTGATGCCCTTCTTCCAGGCGTAGATCTGCGCCTTGTTCACCTCACGCGTGGTCACCGTGTCCTTGAAAAACAGGGTCAGGCTCAGGCCCTGGTCCACGTGCTGGGTGGCCGCGGCGTAGGTGTCGATGACCTTCTCGTAGCCGATCTCGTAGGCGTCCTCGAAGTACTCCAGGTTGTCGTTCGTCAGGAACGGCGCCGGGTAGTAGACCCGCCCGATCTTGCCTTCCTTGCGGATCTCGATCTTCGAGGCCACCGGGTGGATCGAGGAGGTGGAGTTGTTGATGTAGGAGATCGAGCCGGTCGGCGGCACCGCCTGCAGGTTCTGGTTGTAGATGCCGTGCGCCTGCACCGACTCCTTCAGCGCCGCCCAATCCTCCCGGGTGGGCAGCCGCACGCCCGCCTCGTCGAACAGCTGGCGTACCCGCTCGGTGGCCGGCTCCCACGTCTGGTTCAGGTACTTGTCGAAGAACTCGCCGCTGGCGTACTTCGAATCCGCGAACCCCTTGAACGCCTTCCCGCGCTCGATGGCCAGCTTGTTCGACTCGGTCAGCGCGTGGAACAGCACCGTGTAGAAGTAGATGTTGGTGAAGTCCACGCCTTCTTCGGAGCCGTAGTGGATCCGCTCCCGGGCGAGATAGCCGTGCAGGTTCATCTGCCCGAGGCCGATGGCGTGGGAGTCGTTGTTGCCCTGCTCGATCGAGGGCACCGACCAGATGTGGGTCTGGTCCGAGACCGCCGTCAGCGCCCGGATCGCCGTACCGACGGTCTTGCCGAGGTCCGGGGAGTCCATGGTGAGCGCGATGTTCAGCGACCCCAGGTTGCAGGAGATGTCCTTGCCGACGTGGTCATAGGACAGGTCGTCCTTGTAGGTCGACGCGGTGGAGACCTGCAGGATCTCCGAGCACAGGTTCGAGTGAGTGATCTTGCCCTTGATCGGGTTCGCCCGGTTCACCGTGTCCTCGAACATCACGTACGGGTAGCCGGACTCGAACTGGATCTCGGCGAGAGTCTGGAAGAACTCCCGGGCGTTGATCTTCTTCTTCTTGATCCGCCCGTCGTCGACCATCTCGCGGTACTTCTCGGTGACGTTCACCTCCGCGAAGGGCACCCCGTACACGCGCTCGACGTCGTACGGCGAGAACAGGTACATGTCCTCGTTGTTCTTCGCCAGCTCGAAGGTGATGTCCGGGATCACCACACCCAGGGAGAGCGTCTTGATGCGGATCTTCTCGTCCGCATTCTCGCGCTTGGTGTCGAGGAACCGGTAGATGTCGGGGTGGTGGGCGTGCAGATACACCGCGCCCGCACCCTGACGCGCCCCGAGCTGGTTGGCGTAGGAGAAGGAGTCCTCCAGCAGCTTCATCACCGGGATCACCCCGGAGGACTGGTTCTCGATCTTCTTGATCGGCGCCCCGTGCTCACGCACGTTGCTCAGCAGCAACGCCACCCCACCGCCACGCTTGGACAGCTGCAGTGCCGAGTTGATCGCCCGCGCGATCGACTCCATGTTGTCCTCGATGCGCAGCAGGAAGCAGGAGACCGGCTCTCCGCGCTGCTTCTTACCCGAGTTCAGGAACGTCGGGGTGGCCGGCTGGAACCGGCCGGAGACGATCTCGTCGACCATGGAGATCGCGAAGTCCTCGTCACCGTCGGCGAGCGTCAGCGCCACCATCGCGACCCGGTCCTCGAACCGCTCCAGGTACCGCTTCCCGTCGAAGGTCTTCAGCGTGTACGAGGTGTAGTACTTGAAGGCGCCGAGGAAGGTCTGAAAGCGGAACTTCTTGCCGTAGGCGTGGTCGAAGAGCCGCTGCACGAACTCCCGGGAGTACTTCTCGAGCACCTCGGTCTCGTAGTAGCCGTGCTCGACCAGGTAGTCGAGCTTCTCGGCGAGGTTGTGGAAGAAGACCGTGTTCTGGTTGACGTGCTGCAGGAAGTACTGCCGCGCCGCCTCCCGGTCCTTGTCGAACTGGATCTCGCCGTTCGGGCCGTAGAGATTCAGCATCGCGTTGAGCGCGTGATAGTCCATCCCGGACTCGTCCGGTGCTGCCACCTCGATGGCGTCCTCGGTCACTGTTGCAGCCACAACTGTCCCAATCCTTCACGGACGCGCGTGACGTCCTCAGCGGTTCCTAGTAGTTCGAAGTTGTACAGATGGGGCACCTTGCACTTGCGTGCCACGATGCTCCCGGCCAGGCAGTACGCGGACCCGAAGTTGGTGTTCCCTGCGGCCACCACCCCACGGATCAGGGACCGGTTGTGCTCATCGTTGAGGAACCGGATCACCTGCTTGGGTACCGCGCCCTGGCCGTCGCCGCCCCCGTAGGTCGGCGTGAAGAGCACGTACGGGTTCTTCACGTGCAGGGGTGCATCCACCGGCCGCAGCGGGATCCGCGCGGCCGGCAACTCGAGCCGGTCCACGAATCGGCGCGTGTTCTCCGATACGGAGGAGAAATACACGATGCCCGGCACGGTGCGGGCCCCCTTTCGAGCCGATCAGCCAGTCGGGCCGATCAGATCAGTGCGATCAGGCCAGCGCGGCCGAGGACTGCGTGACGTTCGCCGCGGCGAGCGCCTTGATCTTGTCCGGCCGGAAACCGGACCAGTGGTCGCCGCCGGCGAACACGACGGGTGCCTGCTGGTACCCGAGCGCCTTGACGGACTCGAGTGCTTCGGCGTCGGTGGAGATGTCCACCACGTCGTACTCCAGGCCGTGCTTCTTGAGCGCACGGTAGGTGGCATCGCACTGCACGCACGCCGGCTTGCTGAAGACGGTGATGGTCATTGTTCTCCGCGTCCCTTCCTCATCCTTCGTCTCGTCCTCACCCGGTCTCGCCCCGCTAAGTTCCTGCACTGTAACTACAACCGTGTGATTCGCTCGTGCCGCTACGTCGGCCTCGATCGTGAGCGACAGATAAGACACTACACCTAGTGGTGGCTGGTGCGGCAGACCCCAAGGGGTTGTGTTGGCGTGTCGAGTTACACGCGTGTCATCCACAGGCAGACGGCGTGTTGCTGTGGACTTCTGAGCCTCTCCTGTGTACGGACTGGGGACCGACGTGTGGGTACACCACGGCACGGAGGAGTTGTCCACAGAACGGGTGCCTCCTGTCCACATCCCCGACGGCGGAGCGGGTGTCCGGGAGGTAACGAATCCCCTGGTCCGTGCACAGCCGGGTGGTCCTGCCCACAGCGTGCCGGGTCACAGTGCAGTGCGTCACGGACTGATCGCCAGCAGCTCCCGATCCGGTGAGGTCAGCCGGAACGGTCCCCGCCCCGCCCGGTCCAGGCTCACCCGGGCGCGATCGTGCCCGATCACCTGCGCCCGGCCGTCGGCATCGGTCAGCACCGCCCCCTCGGCACCCTGGGCCACCAGCTCCTCCCCCACCCGCAGTAGCACCGCGGAGTTCGGACCCGGATGCGAGATCGCCGTCCGCCCCGCCCGGATCGCTGCGAGGATCGCCTCCGGCTCAGGCGACTCGGCCGCCACCCACGTGGTCGGAGTACCGGGGAGGTACCCGTGGCGGGGGTGGTGGTAGTCGCTGCCGCCGAGCAGCACCGCATCTTGGCGCCAGTGCGGCCACAGCCCCCAGGGTTCGGTGGAACGCAGATTCCGAAACCACGTGACGTGCCACAGTTCCACCGCCTCCGGCCACGCATCCAGCCGGTGCTGCCACGCCCACTCCCCCTCCAGCGGATGGTTGATGCTCACCAGTCCACCACGTGCCTGCGCGTCGGCGATCCACTCGGCCGCCGGGCGGCGGAAGTCGATCCAACCCACCTCCCCGACGACGTTCGCATGCCCGCGGGCGGTGGTCACCTCCTGCCCGGGCAACAGCGAGATCCCCAGCGCCCGTCCCACGTTCGGTAGCAGCCGGTGGTGGGAGACGGTGTTGTGCTCGGTGACCGCGAGGAAGTCCAGTCCCGCCTGCACCCCGAGGGCCGCCAGCTCGGCCAGGGACTGCTCGCCGTCGGAGTGGGTGCTATGGGCGTGCAGGTCCCCGGCGTACCAGGTCAGCCCGGGCTCGGCGGGCAGGCCGCGGGTGCTGCCACGCGGGGCTGCCTGCGCCGGAGCGACCGGGGCGGGATCCGGCTCCACGTCGGACTCGGCTGGGGTGAGCACCGTAACCGTCACCTCGATCGGTTCGGCGGGCAACCGGTACAGCCCCAGCTGCACGGTCCACTCCCCGGCCTCCAGTTCCCCGGGCAGGTATCCGGGGGTCGCACGGCCGGTCCCGATCACGAACGATTCCCGCGCCCCACCGGACCACCCCCGCCAGCCGACGGGCCCTTCGCACCCCAGATCCACGACGGCGGCCGTCCGGTCATACTCGAGCCTCACCTCGAGCGAGGCGCACCCAGGTGCCACGTCGAACGGCAGGGCGAGGTACGGCGTCGTGAGCAGATCGGCCAGGCCGAGGTGCCGGCGGTGCACGGTGCGAGCCACGCTCACCAGCCTGCCACGAGGGTGATGCCTTCGGAACGGATCGTCTCCCGTAGGGCCGGATCGCGCAGCAACCGGGCCTCCCAGGACCGGATCTGCGATACCGGCGAGGGGTGAAGAAACAGTTCGCTCGTGCCCTCACCCAGGGTGGCGACCCGGGCGAGCATCCCGGCACGGAAGGCGGCATAGGTGCCCCAGTCGCTGGCGGTGCGGTTGTTGGTGATCATCGTCTGCGGGATCGGCACGCCGAGCTCGTCGGCCAGGGTCACGGCAGCCGCGTGGGCGGAGCGCAGGGGTTCAGGCGCAGGACCGCCGAGGTACGGGGTCAGCTGCCGCGGCAGCCGGAAGCCGAGGCCATGCCGGGCACACCAGCGCAGCGCCGGCTCCAGCCAGGACCGTCCGTGCAGACCGTAAAGGGCGCCGGCATGGGAGTCGGCGGCCGTGACACGCAGACCCTGAGCGCGGGCCCACGCCAGCTGCGCCTCGAGCTCCGTGCGCACATCCTCGGTCTCGCCGCGCCCGCCGAGCCGGTACGGATCGGTCGTCAGGCTCCCGTCGGCCTCGACCAGGCTCGGGACGTCGGCGAGCGGTCGCCACGCAGCCACGCCCGACTCGCTGGTCTCGCTGGTCTCACTCGTCAACGTGAGGTGGACACGGGTGGCGACCTGCGCCGTCGTGATCTGCTCGGCTGCCTGGGCGGAGGCGGGAGCGACGGCGATCACCGTGGTGGCGGTGATTAGTCCCTCGCGCGCCAGGGCGACGATCTCTGCGGTGGTGGCGGCGTCCCGCCCCAGGTCGTCAGCGGTGATGACCAGGCGTCTCATCGCGGCGCACCGGCCTCGGGGAGCCGCACGAAGCGGGAGGCGACGGCGCCGATCACCGTGAGCGCGAACGGATACACGGTGAGGTAGACGCGGAACGCGAAGCCCGGGTCGGTGCCGGGATCGTCGCCGGAGTTGTAGCCGAAGAACACGCCCAGTGAGGTCAGCGCCAGCCCGGTGACCACGCCGTTGAGGCGGCCGAAGAACCCGAACGCGGAGAGGAACAGACCCTCGCGATGCTCCCCATGGCGGGCGGCGTCGCCATCGAGCACACGCGCGACGATGAGGTCGTTGGTGGCGAGCATGCCGGACCAGCCCAGGCCCAGCACGACCCCGGCGAGGATTCCGGTGAGTAGATCCGTAGCGAAGAACAGGGCGACGAATCCGCCGGCGAGGACAAGGAACGCGATCCGCCACATCCGCGGCGCCCCGAACCGCGCGACGAGCCGCGTCCAGGCGAGCAGCGCGAGGGCCGTCACACCAATCACGGCACCCTGCAGGTACAGCGCGTTGGCCACGGGTAGGCCGAGGCTGTAGCGCACGTACAACTGCACACCGCTGAGCACCAGCGCCATCGCGATGCCGTAGCAGGCGCCCACCAGGCCCACCTGCCAGAACAGCGGGTTGCGCAGCACGGAGCCGATCGCGGGCAGGAAGCGGGGGCGTTCGCGGGTGGAGTAGCGCGGGTTCTCCCGGACCGAGAGGGCCATGAAGGAGATCACCACCACCGCGATCGCGCCGTAGATGATCGCCGTGGTGGTGAAGCCCTCGGTGGTGGTCTCAGTGCCGAACACGCTGGTGGTCAGCAGCGGCGTGACGGCGAGGGAGATCACCAGAGCCACCAGTTGGAATCCCTGCCGCAGCGAGTTCGCCACCGCCCGGCGGCGCTCGGCCGGGAACAGTTCCGGCAGCAGGGCGCCGTAGTTGGCGTTGAGCATCGAGTCGAAGGCCTCGCACAGAATCGCGAACACCGCGAACCACAGCACCAGGCCCATCCCCTCCAGCGAGGTGGGTGCGGAGAAGAACGCGATCATGCACGCGGCCAGCAGCGGCGCGCCGATCAGCAGCCACGGCCGACGGCGGCCGAAGCGGGTACGCGTGCGATCGGAGAGAAAGCCGAGCAGCGGGTTGTCGAGGGCGTCGATGATCGCGTAGATCACCATCACCACCCCGTACGCCCGCACATCCAGGCCCAGGATGTCCACGTAGTAGAGGATCATCGAGCCCTTGATCAGGTTGATCGGGATCGAGGTCCCGAACATCCCGACGGCGTAGCGCCAGGGAGGGTTGGGGCCCACCGTGGCTTTCGGGTCGTGGTCCACGTCCGGTGAGGTCACATCACGCAGTCAAGAGCACCACGGCCCAGGAGGCAAGGGGCCCGCTGCTGCGCGAACGCTGACTTGTTCGGCATCCGTGCGTCAGATGCCGAACAAGTCAGCGTTCGCGCGGGTGGAGGCGGTTCACCACTCCCGCTCGGGCGGAAGCAGCGTGCCCGGGTTCAGGTTGCGGCCCGGGTCGGCCGAGGAAAGCAGTCCCACCATCAGGTCCACACCGGCTTCGGAGATGTCCTGCTCCATCCACGGGGCGTGGTCGGTGCCCACCCCGTGGTGGTGGGAGAGGGTCCCGCCGTGGTCGATGAAGGACTGCTGGATCGCCGACTTCACCACGTCGTACTGCTCCAGCTCCGGAGTATCCTCGCGCGGCGGGAAGGCGAACGTGAAGTACAGGCACGCACCCGAGTGGTAGGAGTGCGAGAGGTGGCACATGATGAACCCCTGGACGCCCACCTCCTCGTACGCCTTCTTCGCCGCGCGCACGGTGGAGACGTAGACCTCACCCAGGCGTGACCACGGGGCAGCAGTCTCGGAGACGTCGCCGAGGGCGCCCCGGTCGAGCAGGAAGTCCCGCAGGTACGGAGTGTCGAACTTCTTCTGGTCGTACATCGCGCCCGGGCCCTTGCCGAGCTTGATACCGCCGTGCTTGCCGACGATTCTCCCGACCTCGGACTTGTCGGCACGGACCTTCGCCGAACCGCCCTCGTAGCCGATGTAGGAGATGCAGACCTTCTCCAGGTCCCATCCGCGGCGGCGGAGCAGCTCGAACAGCCCCTCGCCCACCTTGGAGGACAAGCCCTTGGACTCCTTGCGGGTAGCCAGCGAGAAGGCCGTCTCATTCGCGTCCGAGACGCGGGTGATCGACGGCGTCGCATCCGAGACCGAGATGTCGCGCATCGCAGCGATCCCCGCGGCCCAGTTCGGGAAGAGGTAAGCGATGACCTCGCGGTTCTCCGGCAGCCGGTGCACATGCACCCACGCCTCGGTGATCACCCCGAGGCGACCCTCCGAACCGAGGATCATCTCTCGCACGCTCGGACCGGTGGACGTGCTCGGCAGCGGGCGCAGCGTCACGACCTTGCCCGGCAGCACCACCGTCATGCCACGCACGATCTCGGCAATATCGCCATACTTGTCGGACTGCATGCCCGAGGACCGGGTTGCGATCCAGCCACCGAGAGTGGAGTGCTTGAACGAGTCCGGCTGGTGCCCCATCGTCCAGCCGCGCTCAGTGAGCTGCTCCTCCAGGTCCGGGCCCAGGCCACCGGCCTGCACCCGTGCCAGCCCGGCATCGGAGTCGATCTCGAGCACCCGGTTCAACCGCCCCAGGTCGAGCGAGACCACGGTGCGGTCCTCGTCCGCCTCCGGCGTCAGCGACCCGGAGATGTTCGAGCCGCCACCGAACGGGATGATCACGGCGTCGGCATCCACCACGGCGTCGACAATCGCGCGGACCTCGTCTTCGTTCGCCGGGTACACGATCACATCCGGTACCCGCGGCAGGTCACCGGCACGCACCCGCACCAGGTCGCGCAAACCCTTGCCGTAGGTGTGCACCACGCGATCCATGTCGTCCGTGGTGACCTGGTGGTCGCCCACCAGCCGACGCAACGTCGCGCCCAGCTCATCCGGAAGGCGCGAGGCCGGAACGTCCAACTCATCGAACGAGGGCGGGCTCCCAGCGGGCCCGGTCACATCGATCCCGATCACCTTGCGGACGAACGGGGCGAAGCCCGGCTTGTTGTCAGGGTTGAAGGCCACACCTTCCACACCCCAGCCCCACCACTTCTGGTGAACGACGTCGCTCATGAGATCCCTTCCTGTGCGTCCGGCAGCTCCGACTCACCAGAGTTGGACGGACGGTCGTCATCGGTGACCAGCACGTACGACGTCTGCATCGTGTGCATCGCCCGTACCCGTGCCGTCAGTCGTGCGTTCAGGTCAGCAAGCGCCTCCCGAGGGCGCACCCGCACCGGCTTGCCGATCAGCACCTTCACCGGCATCCGGCCAGTCTTGGGCCAGAACGTGCCCGGCGGCATCGCATCGTGAGCACCCACCAGTGCCACCGGCACGATCGGCACCCGCAACGCCCGGCCCAGGGCTGCCGCACCGGGCGTGAAGTCGGCCATCTCACCGGTGCGCGAACGCGTCCCCTCCGGGAAGATCAGCAACGGCACCCCCTGCCGCAACAGCGAGACCGACAGTCCAGACGACTTCCCGCGCGCCTTACCGCGTTCGACCGGGTAGGAGTTGAAGAACAGCGACGTCAGCGAGCTGCGCCAGGTCGAGCGATAGAAGTAGTCGGCCGCCACCGCCGTCGCGACGTGCTTGGTCACCGAATACGGCAGCGCCGTGATGCACAGTGGGGCGTCCAGGTGACTGGAGTGGTTGGCCACCACGATGAAGGGACCGTCGAGGTCCGCCACGTGCCGTTCACCCTCGACGGTCACCCGCACGTTCGAGAACACGATCGGGCGCAAGATGAATCGCTGCGCGATGTACCGGGCCCACCGGTGCACGGCAGAGTGGTAGCGCGAGGTGCGCTTGCGCTCGTCCCTCGTGCTCATCGGCGCCCCTTCTTGATCCGTGCCGTCGCTCTGCGGACCAGGGCGCGAGGCAGGCGCTGCGCAAGCCACGAGATCACCCGGAACCGCTTGGATGGTATCGACCTGGTCCGCCCCCGTTCCAGGTCGGCCAGGCAGTCGGTCACCAGATCGTCCGCGTCCAACCACAGCGCGTCCGGGATCGAGCTCGTCCGGATCTTCGCGCGTTCGTGGAACTCCGTACGCACCCACCCGGGCATCAGGGTCATCACCTGCACCCCACTGCCCTCCATGTCGAGGCTGAGGGACTCCGAGTACGTCGCCACCCAGGACTTGATCGCCGAGTAGGAGCCCATCGCCACCTGGCCGGCCACCGAGGCCACGTTCACGATGATGCCGCTACCGCGTTGCTCCATCGTCCGCGCCGCCGCACCGCCGAGTACGAGCACCGCCCGGATCATCACGTCGATCGCCTCGTCGTGCACTGCGATCTCGGTGGACGTCAGCGGCGTGTGCACGCCCATCCCGGCGTTGTTGACCAGGATATCCACCGGCGCGCTCGCGTCCTCGAGACGCCGGGCGACGACGTCGACGTCCCCGCGCCTGCCCAGGTCGGCCACGAGCGTCTCCACAGCCACACCGTGCTCGGAGCGCAGCGCCTCGGCCGTGGCGTCAAGGCGCTGGCGGTTCCGCGCCACCAGCACCAGGTCGCATCCACGTGCGGCCAGTGCCCGCGCGAACGCCAAGCCGATCCCCGAAGTCCCGCCCGTCACCATCGCAGTCCCGGCGATCGGAACCGGCGTGGTGTGAGACCTGCCCCTCATCGACGCGACCCCAGCGAACGGAGGACGGGCGAAAACCTACCTTCCGCCGTCGTGGTCCACGAGTGGACCGGCCAGCGCTTCTCACGGGCGTAGCGGTACAGAGTGGCGTCCGGGTTGACCACGTTCGGCTTTCCCGCCACCTCCAGCCAGGGCCGGTCGGCGTAGGTGTCGCCGTAGGCGTAGGAGCCGGCCAGATCCATCCCCTCCTCGCGGGCGTACCGGCGCAGCCACGAGGCGCGCGCCTCGTCCACGAGCGGCGAGGTCGCCAGGTGGCCGGTCCAGCGACCGCCGGAATCCTTCTCCATCTGCCCGGCCACGATCACATCGAACATGTCAGCGAGCGGTTCCACGAACACGTCGATCTGGCCACTGACCAGCACCGTCCGGTGACCGGCGGCGCGGTGCAGCGCGATCCGCTCGGTGGCCTCGGCCAGCAACCGCGCCCGTAGCGACGGCGTCACCTTGGTAGCGATGACCTCGCGCAGCACCGCCTCGTCCACCCCGGCGTAGCGGCGCATGAACGAGCGGATGAAATCACCACGGTCACGCCACTCGGCCTGCAGGTAGGTGCCCGAGGAGGCGACCATGCCGCCCAGCCCGCGCAGCGCGGGCACTGCTCCCTTGGCGGCGAGCTCGACCCACACGTAGTGCTCGATCAGGCTCGCGGACGCGACCGTGCCGTGCAGGTCGAAGACGGCGAGCACGTCCTCTCGCTGCGGCAGGCTCTTCGCGCTCGTGCTCGGCTTGTTGTGCGGCCGGCGTGCGCGCATCAGCCCCGGCACCTTCGGGACGTGCACCTCCTTCATGTAGTACGTCCAGTCGATCGCGGACACGTCGAAGCCGTGCTCCTCGCTCCGCTCCGCCGGGACAGCCTCATGCAAGGCGTGCGTGTGGGTGTCGTCGAAGACCACCTCGGTCTGCGTGTACGCCTGGTACAGATCGGTGAACTTGCGCAGGGTGCCGAGGTCGCGCTTGGCCTTGTACACCGAGGAGATCCAGGACCGGGTGGTCTCGTTCGGCGGCAACTTGCCCACCAGCGAGTCCGCGAGATCGACCGCCATCTCCCGGCGACGCAGCGACCGCTGCACCGCCGGCCCGTGCGGGAAGGTCCAGTTCGGCACCTGCACGAACGACCCGTCATCACCGGTGAGCGGGTGCTGCTCGAAATACTCCCGCAGCAGCCGCAGGATCGTGCCGAACCGCAGCGGGTTCCGGCTGCCGGAGGCCACCTGATAGTAGGCGGCCCTCGTGTGCGGAGCCACGCTCGTGGCCGCAGCCTCGTCGGGCTCCTCCGCGACCTCCGGCGGGCTCGCCGCCGCGGCGAGGATCGCGTTCACCACATGATCGACAGGGATGACGTCCAGGATGGAGTCCGCGAGCGCCGGGAACTCCGGCAGCATGCCGCGCCCGTAGGCGGCAATCAGCGGGTCGGCCACCTTGAACCCGTCGATCCAGCCGGGAAACGGGTGCTGCAACGAACTCTCGATGATGGTCGGGCGCACGATCGACAGGCGGTGCCCGGCACCGGCCCACAGATCCTCGGCCACCCGCTCACCGAGTGCCTTGGTGAAGGTGTACACATCCGGCCACCCGAGCGAGGTGGCGCGGGTCCGGCCGGCGGTGACGAGCTGATCGTTCACCCACGCCCGGCGCGCTTCCTCCGCTGCCTGCGCCACGGCCTGGGCCCCGGCGCGACGGTGGGTCGCGCGAGCCTTGGCGACGATCTTGTCGAGCACCTGCGGGCGACGCGAGGCAGCCTCGGCGGACTCGCGAGCCCGCAACGCGCGCGTGGTCTCGACGCGACGGTCCACATCGTGGTCGAGGCTGCGCTCCTCGGCCAGTCCCTTGCGCAGGCCCGCCACGTAGCACGTGGAGACGTGCACCACGTGTGGATCCGCACCGGTCGCTTCGAGCGCCTCATACAGGCTCACCGGCCCGCCCACATTGGCGGCGAAGGCCTCGTCGATCGGCAGGTCGAAGGAGACCGTGGAGGCGGAATGCACCACGTGGGTCAGGTCCGTGGGAAGCGGGGGCACGTCGCCCAGGTCGCCGGCCAGGACGGTGATCCGCTCGGCCAGCTGGGCCTCGGCGGTGTCAGCACCTATGCGCTCACGCCACGGCCCGAAGACGGGCTTCTTCAGCAGCTTGCGTACCCGGTCCTCGGCGGTCAGGGCGCCGCGCGGGCGCACGAGCAGCGTGATCCGCGTCGTCGGGTAGGTCGCGAGCAGCTTCTCCACGACGGCTTGACCGACGAATCCGGTGGCACCGGTCACCAGGACGTGGGCGTTCTTCAGAGGGTCCGACACCCCGGTTACTGTACGCGGGTCGAGGCCCTTACGGTGCCACCCACGGGTGAATGCTGGACGAATCCGCCCAAGGCCACCCGCAGCGGCGCCGCATCCGCCTGCCCGGTCAGCGCCGCAACGCCCGCGTCGACGGCCCGCACACCGGGCCGCGCGGCAGGGTCGGCCAGCAACGTCCGCACCGGGCCGGATGCCGCATCATGCCCGCAATAGCGCACCCCGGGCCACTGCCATCGGGTGACGGTACGCCGCGCGAGCCGGATAGCTCCGGCGGACCCACTCAGCCGAGCATGTGCCTCGTCCTCGTAGAAGGCCAGGTGCCGCGACTTGATCGGGGCGACGGCCGCCGTCAGGGGCCGCAACCGCGGGTCGATCGCGCCCAGTCGTTCGTACGCCAGCGCGACCACGGCCGTGTTCAGCCAGCCAGTGACCATGTGGGCCGCCACCACATCGCTCCCGAGTAGGTTCGTCCGGACCGCGTCCACCGTCGGCCGTACTCGCTCGTCCCACATCCTTCGCAGCGCGCCCACACCGGAATCAGGCGGGTCAGTGGGCTCTCCCCCGGGCCTGAGCACCGCGGCCAGCGATTCGGTGATCCAGAACTGCTCGTAGGCCCACGTCCCCAGGAACGCCGTCACCCGCGCCTCGGCGTGCGTAGGCGTGACCAGCAGGTCCCGCATCAGGTCCAGGATCGTCCGCTCCACGCTCCACAGATGACCGACGGCGCCGACCACCGGAGCAGGCAGGTTCGCCATGGCCTCCAGGTCCAGCTGGTCCGGACGCAGGTCGACCGGCTCGCGCACGTAGGCGCGCACGTCGAAGGCGGGCGATGAGGCGCTCACTCCGTGGCTCCTCACCAGTTAGGCCGAAATCCCGCGGGCGTCCAGCGAGTCCGACACGATCGTCAGACCCTCCATCCCCGGGAGCTTCGCGATGTGGGCGTCGATGGCGCGGATCTCCTTGCGCCCGTCCGCACCGCCGAACAGCTGACCCATCACATGGGTGACCTCCTCGTCCGAGGCGATCCCTGAACCGACGGGCCGCCACGCGGTCGACAACGCCAGTCGTGCCAGCTTCTGCGCCTTCCGGTTGCCCTCGAGCCGCTGGCGCGCCTGGGTGGCGTAGAAGGCCACGTGGCGCGCCTCCTGGGCCGCGATCCGCTTCAGCAGCACCGCAAGCGCCGGATGCCCCTCGAGCGCCGCCAGCCGCTTGTACGCGGCCGAGGCCGACCACTCATTGACCGCACCCCAGATCATGTGAACCGCCACGAAGTCCTTGCCGATGATGTTGGAGAGCATCGCCTGCTTCACGGGAGCGATCCGGTCCCGCCACCCAAGCTTGACCCGCTTGGCCTTCAGCTCGTCGTAAGAGACCGTGATGCCGTGCAGGTCCAGCACGTGCGCCAGCGCCTCTCCGTGCCAGAACTCCTCGCGGTTCCACATCGTCATGAACGCGTTGACCTCGCCCTCACCGCGGGAGGGGGTCACGAGCATGTCCCGCAGGTAGCAGACGGTGTGATATTCCACGTCGCACATGTACCGCAGCGTGCGCAGCGACTCCGCCGGCAGCGGGTCCTCACGGAAGACGTCGAGGTCGAGGTCTTCCCAGTTCACCCGGACTGAGTCCCGGGTGAAGCGGTCGATGTTGAAGGCCATGGTTCCTCGTTCGGAGTTCGTATGCGATGCGCCACTGGAACGCTACACAGACTGTAGCGTTCGACCCTGGCCCGACTCTACGCGGTTCGCCCTGCGCGTACCAGCGCTCGGGAGAGATTCGCAGCACAGCCGGATCCGGATGGGTCGTGATCACCGGCGATGAGGCGGATCTCACGAGGTGAGCTCCGACGTCGGCGCATCACCCTCAGCGCACCTCGAGCGCGCTCCTGACCAGGTCCACCACGGAGTCGATCCACTCCGGTGGGAACGTCCCCGCGTGTGCGAAACGTGCCGCCACCGCCCCGAGCACCAGGTCGGCGGCCGTCTCCACGTCGGCATCCTGCCTGATCTGGCCGGTCGCCACCCCTGCGCGCATCCGCATGATCCCGAGCTCGATACGAGGGCGGAGCAGTTTGGCGCGGATGAGCTCGACCAGCTCGGGGTCGCCTCCGGTGACCAGACCGAGGAACACCCCGACGCCCTGGTTCTGCTGGAAGGTCGCGATCAGCAGCTCGATCGCCTGCCGCATATCGGCCCAGACGTCCTCGGTCGGCGTGAGGAGATTGGTCGCCGCGATCTCCTTCAGCGCGGACTCCAGCACCTCGTCCCGGTCCCGGTGACGCCGGTAGATCGTCGTGCGCGCCACCCCGGACTCGGCGGCGACGGCCTCCACGGTCACAGCCGCCGGCCCCCGGGAGCGCAGCAGCTCCAGCGCAGCCTCGTGGATCCGGCGATCCACCTCTCCGCCGCGCGCCACGCCGCTAGGCCGTCAGGTCGCGGGAGAGCAGGGAAGCCAGGTCCTCCAGCACGGAGTCCGCCTCCGGTCCGTCGGCGTGGAGGGTGACCTCGTCACCGTGCTCGACACCGAGGCTCATGACGCCCAGGATGCTCGTGGCGTCCTGCGGGACGGACCCTGCTTTCGATATCCGGACCGGCAGTCCGGTGTCCTCGACGGCGCGCGTGAAGACGGCGGCAGGTCGCGCGTGCAGTCCCACGGGTGAGGCGATCGTGGCGGTACGTGTGGCCATGGAGGTCCTTCGTCATGGTGAGCCTGGGTGCCCAATCTAACGTGCAGTCAGGCCCTCAGGTTCCGCGGGGCAGGGCTGGCGGATGGCTGCTGGTGGGCCACGACGGTCGTGACGACCTCACGAAGCCCTGGTGAACTCCAGGAGGGCGTCGGCATCCCAGGTGTTGAGGATCCGATCGCGCGCGATCGGCAGCTCAGCCGCCCGCGCGCAACCGTAGTCGAGGAAGTCCAACTGGCCAGGCGCGTGAGCATCGGAGTCGATCGCGACCAGGACCCCGATGTCGAGGGCGAGCTCGAGCAGATCCTGCGGCGGGTCCACCCGTTCGGGGCGGCTGTTGATCTCGACCGCGACGTCGAACCGCCGGCACGCCTCGAACACGATCTCGGCGTCGAACTCCGACGGCGGCCGTCGCCTCGGGCCCGCGACCTTACGCCCGGTGCAGTGCCCCAGGAGGTCCACGCGCGGATTCGCGATCGCTCGCACCATCCGGCGGGTCATGGCCTCGGCCGGCATGGCCAGCTTGGAGTGCACGCTCGCGACCACGATGTCGAGCTGGTCCAGCAGATCCGGATCCTGGTCCAGCGATCCGTCGGGCAGGATGTCGACCTCGATACCGGTCAGGATCCGCAGCGGTGCCAGCTCGGCGTTGAGATCAGCCACCTGGGACAGCTGGTCCTGCAGCCGGTCCGCCGTCAGTCCGCGGGCCACAGTCAGGCTCGGGGAGTGATCGGTGAGTGCGAGGTAGGCATGACCGAGGGCGATCGCAGCCGAGGCCATCTCCCGCACCGGACTCCCGCCGTCGGATGCGTCGGAGTGGGTGTGCAGGTCCCCCTGCAGCCACCCGCGTACCTCCTCTCCGCCCTCGGTCAGCGGCCCCGCACCGGCCTCAAGTTCCTCCAGGTAGGGGTTCGCCGATCCCCTGGCGGCCGCGGAGGCCACCTGCGCTGTGCGAGGGCCGACGTCCGGCAGCTCGGTCAGGGTTCCGGCGGCGATCCGCTCGCTCAGCTCCGCCGCATCGGCGGCACGCAGCCGGCGGGCAGCGCGGCGGAACGCCTGCACCCGATGCGTGTCGGCGAGCCGCCGCTCCAGCAGGAAGGCCACCCGCTCCAGGGCGGTGATCGCACATGCGGCGACTTCGTCAGTCCTCGCCGGCATCGTCAGCCCCGCCGTCATCGCGGGCCTCGTCGACGAACACGTCCTCCACCAGCACGTCGACGGTGACCTGATCGGTTCGCACCTGCACCCCGAGTGCCGCGGTGGCGGCCGCCGCGGCTTCTCCTCGCGCTCGCGAGCCGACGTCGGCGATCGCTTGCCCGTAGGCCACGCTCACGGTGAGCGTCACCGCATCGAGGTGATCGACGTCGTCGGTGACGATCCGCACCGACGACGCTCGCACCCCCGGGATCAAGTCCACCCGCGTCCCCACCTGGGCGCACAGCACCGTCGAGGAGAGGAAGAAGTCCCCGCCCTCGTGCCGGCCGCGTACCGGGCGCGCGCTGCGCAGGGCGCGCGCCACCCGGTCCAGCACACCCTGCTCGGCGCGCACCCACCCGTCGTCGGTGAGCTGCCTCAATTCCCCCGCAGCACGCGCGAGAAGGTCCGAGGGCGGGCCGAGATCACGTTCGGGACTCATCTCCATGCCTCGAGCCTCCGTTCCAGGCCTTGGCGAGCACGGTAGATGGCCCCGCGCACGGCGTCCACCGACATCCCTTGAATCTGCGCGATGCGCCGATAACTCAGCCCCTCCACCTCGTACAGGATCCAGCATGCACGCTGCGCCAGCGGGAGCTCGTCAAGCGCCTCTTCCAACGCAGCCATCATCGTGCCGGCGATCGCCCGGCGCTCGGGCTCGTGCTGGGCGGGGCTGTGGATCACGCCCTCATCGATCTCGGTGGGAACGCTGCGAGCCTGGCTGCGTAGATAGCGGCGCACCTTGTTGGCCAGGATCGAGAACAACCAGGTCTTGACCGCCGCATCCCCGCGGTATTGGTCCAGGGCTTCCCATGCCGAGGCGAACGCTTCCTGCACGCAGTCGCGGACCGCGTGCTCGTCCCGCAGCATCCGCAAGCCGAAACGGTACATCGCCGGTCCGTGTCGGCGCACGATCTCCTCAAAGGCGACCTTCTCCCCGTTCCGGGCTCGCCGCACGAGCTCGGCGTCAGCAGGATCGGGCACACCCACAGCATACGTGTGAGACAGAACACATACAGTGGACCGTGACGTCTGGGGTGGCAGGCGGAACTCACCAGACGACACATCCCATCACAGGAGAGGCGACCCCCATGGCCGAGAAGTCCGGAACCAACCAGTCCGCATCCACCGAGGTGGAGCGCCCGCAGGGCCCGCTCAACTCCGATCTGGGTTCGACCACCATCGCTGACCAGGTGGTGAGCAAGATCGCCGGGATCGCCGCCCGGGAGGTGACCGGCGTGTATGCGATCGGCGGGGGCGCCGCGCGCGCGTTCAGCGCCATCCGCGAGCGCATCCCCGGCGGCTCCACCAACTACAGCCAAGGCGTGCAGGTCGAGGTCGGAGCCGTCGAGTGCGCAGTCGATGTGGAGTTCGTGGCCGAGTACGGGGTCGCGATCGCCGACGTCGCCACCAGCGTCCGGCAGAACATCGCCACGTCCATCGAACGGATGACCGGGCTGAAGGTCGTCGAGGTGAACGTCGCCGTCACCGACGTGCACCTGCAGGGCGAGCAGGAGGAGGAGTCCGAGCAGGAACCGGCCGAGGCCCGTGTCCACTGACGATCGCCCGCCCGCTGCCGGCCGCCTCGACCCGCCCACCATGGCCGAGGCGGCCACCCGCGCCCGGACGGCGGCGCTGGGGACCGACGGGGTCGCGGAGCTGCACGCCGGGAAGTTCGCCGAGGTTCGTACCTACCTTCCCGGGGCGACCGTTCCCGGCGTCCGCGTCGAGGACGGCGTCGTGCATGTGCACGTCGTGCTCACCCCTGACCGCGACATCCCTGCCACAACTGGCCTCGTCCACACGGCCGTCGCGGCGGCCACTGGATTCGAGGTGGTGGTCCACGTGGACGACGTGGCCACGACGGAGCGACCCCTCAGGAGCACATCATGAACGCGACCGCTATCGGCCTCATCGCCGGCCTGCTGATCGCGATTGCGGCGATCACGGGCGGCTTCACCGGTTTCCTGCTCGCCCTCGTGCTGGGCGCCGTGGGCACTGTGCTCGGCGCTCAGCTCGACGGCACGCTTGACCTACGCAGCCTGCTGGGGCGCCGCCGTGGCTGAGGTGCCCGGTACGACCACGATCGCCGACCGGGTGATCGTACGGCTCGCTGAGCGCGCAGCTGCCGACGCTTCCCGGGACGGGCGTACCGGCGACCTTCCGAAGGCCCGGGCGCGCGCCGATATCGCCGGTCGGCGCGCGCGGGTACAGGTGGAGACCTCCACGTACTGGCCCGAGCCGGTGGCCACGGCAGGCGCCCGGATCGCTGCACGCGTGCAGCGCGACCTGGCCGAGCTGGCCCAGGTCCGCGCCGACCACGTCGAGGTGAAGGTCGTCACGGTCCTGCCGCCACCGGCTCCTATCGCGAGGGTGATTCGATGAGCGGTCCGGCCACCTCGGAGACGCTCACCGCCGACGTACCGCAGCTCGCCGCGGCCCCGGGGACGAGCCGACGTGTCGGGCTGCGGGTGGCCGTGGTCCTGGTGCTGCTCATGCTCACCGGTGCGGCCGCCCTCCTGACCCAGCATGCCCTGGCCGCCTGGGACGTCATACCGGAACCGTCCTGGCTCGAGCATGGGATCGAGTTGATCAGTGCGCAGAGCCGGTGGGTGCTGATCGCGGCAGCGGCGGCGGTCGCGCTGGGTGTCCTGCTCCTGGTGCTCGCCTGGCCACATCGGCAGCGCGTGCACCGGTTGAGCGCGGCGCCGGCCCTGTACCTGCGCACCGTCGATCTGGCCCGCCTCGCCTCGGCGGCCGCACGAGACGTGGACGGCGTGCTGGCCGCGACCACCACCGTCTCCGGCCGCCGCCTCCGCGTTCAGGTGACCGCTACCGGGCTCGATGGGATCAGCGAGGACGTCCACGCTGCGGTGCAGCGACAGCTCGCCCTGGTCGCAGGGTCGTTCCGCATCCGGCCGCAGGTGCGGACACCGGACGGAACGGGGCCCACGGGAGACCAGCGATGAGGCGCCGCCCCGGAACTCTCATCACACGTGTGGTCACGGCGGTGGCCGGTCTGCTGTTGGTACTCGCGGGCGCGCTGGTGCTCACCCCCGCCGTCCTGGATCGGTGGCCCTGGGGACGACTGGACGTGCCATGGGACGTGACCGGCCAGGCCGCAGCGGCACTCGCGCAGCCGAATGCGCCCGTCGCCGCTGCAGTCGCCGCCGCGATCCTGCTGGTGTTGGTGGTCGGCTGGATCGCACGCCGCCTGCGTCTGCTGAGCCGCCCGGCACACACGGTGACACGCGATGCATCCGTCCGCGTCGGCGTCGAGCCGAGCGCCGTGACCGCTGCCGCCGCGCATGTCTGCACTGACGACCCTCAGGTGGTCCGCGCCCATTTCGCCTTCGTCCGCCGACGGCGCCGCACCGTGCTCGAAGGCACTGTCACCGTGGCCGCGACAGCAGATCTGGCGCGCGTGGCAGACCTCGTAGAGCAGGTGGCGACCCAGGCGCGCGACATGCTCGGCGCCGAGAACGCCGTCGGGGATATCCGGCTCGCCCTCACCGGGCGGGAGGCTCCACGCCGCATCGGGTGAACCACCACAGTCGTGGGTGGCACCGCCGCCCGCCGGGGCACTCCGCCCCACCCGTGTACACGGGTATCGAAAGGAGAAGAAGAAATGGGAATCGGGGACAAGATCAAGAACACCGCTCAGGAGACGGCCGGCAAGGCGAAGGAGGCCATCGGCGACGCGACCGACAACTCCGACCTCGCCACCGAGGGTCGCAAGGACCAAGCGGCGGCCAACCTCAAGCAGGCCGGGGAGAACGTCAAGGACGCCTTCGACAAGTAGCGCCCTGGCGCCGGCCTCGCCTGGCGTGAGCCACGCGTGCTGGTGCGGCCCGGCCGCACCAGCACCTCACTCCCGCAGGACAGCCTCGAGCACAGCGGCCACGCCGTCCTCATCGTTGGCCCCGGTGATCTCGTCCGCCGCCTCCCGGGTCACCGGAGCAGCGTTCGCCACCGCGATCCCGCGCCCCGCCCAGGCGAGCATCTCGGCATCGTTCGGAGCGTCGCCGAAGGCCAGCACGTCAGCGGGGGCCAGGCCCAGATGCGTGCAGAGCCGGGCCAGACCCCATGCCTTGGTCACTCCTTCGGCCAGCACCTCCACGAAGGGCGCGCCCGAGTGGGTGACCTCGAACCCGGTCACCCCGAGGCCGCGGATGGTGGCGACGAGCTCATCGTTGTCGAGCCCGGGCCGGCGCACCACCAGTTTCAAGCTCGGTTCGGCCAGCACCTCCGCCAGGCTCACGGCGCCCATGGTGGCCGGGTCACGCTTGTGGTCGGCGAACTCGGCGAGATCGGCGTAGCCCTCCTGCGCCACGAACTGCTCACCACCCTGGCGCACCGAGACGAAGACGGCGTCCGGGACGACGTCGAGTAGCGCCCGCGCGAGCTCGGTCTGAGCGGCGACGGTCAGGTAGGCCTCGAACAGCGTCTCACCACGATCCAGGTGATAGGCGCGTGCCCCGTTCCCGCACAACGCCCACCCGGTGAACCCCGCGTCCTCGGCGATCTCCCGCAACCCGATCGGCTGGCGCGCCGTCACGGGCACGACGTCGATCCCGGCAGCACGGACCGCATCCAGCGCCCGGCGGGTGCGGCGGCTCACCGACAGGTCCGGCGTCAGCAGGGTGCCGTCGAGATCGGTGGCGATGAGGCGCAGGGGCATGCGCCTCACGGTATCGCCGGCTGCACACGCGTCTGAACCACCCTCGGCAGACTGACCTACCGGCTCAGGCAGCTGAACGTGTGTCAGGCTGCCGGCAGGTTCAGGCGGGTGGGGCCGGCCCGGGTTCACGGCGGATAAGGTCGGGCCCATGAGTGCCACTGCCCCGCCGCCGCGCGAAGTGTTGCCATGGAACAGGTTCGGAGACGCGACCCGCGAGCTCGCGCAGATGGTCGCCGACAGCGGGTGGCTCCCTGATTTCGTCGTCGCCGTCGCCCGCGGAGGCCTCGTCCCCGCGGGGTCCGTCGCCTACGCCCTCGGGGTGAAGGCCATGGGCACCATGAACGTCGAGTTCTACACCGACGTCGAGCAGACACTCGCCGAACCGCAGGTGCTGCCGCCGCTGCTGGACACCTCGGTGCTCGCGGGTGCGAAGGTGCTGGTGGTGGATGACGTCGCCGACTCCGGCCGCACGCTGGAGGTGGTGATGCGGTTGCTGCGAACCGGCTCATCCGCTCCTGGTGGTCCGGCATCGGAGCACCTGCCCGCGCAAGCCCGCAGCGCGGTGCTCTACACCAAACCCCGCTCGGTGATCGAACCGGACTACACCTGGCGGCGGACCGACCGGTGGATCTCCTTCCCGTGGTCCGCGCTCCCCCCGGTCACCGCGGGTCCGGATGCGGCGAACACGCACAACACGGAGGCGTGATGCCGGCGCGCGTGGTGATCGCCGGCGGCACCGGCTATCTCGGCCGGGCTCTCGCCGGTGCCGCGGCCGCGCGTGGTGCCGAGGTGGTGGTGCTGACCCGCTCCCCGCGCGAGGACCTCGACGTCCGGCAGGTTGCCTGGGACGGCCACACCATAGGCCCGTGGGCCCGTGAGTTGGACGGCGAGGACGTCCGGGTGGCGAACCTGGCCGGCCGGCTGGTCGACTGCCGCCCCACCGAGGCGAACATCGCCGAGCTGCGCTCGTCCCGGGTGAACGCCACGAGAGCGCTGGTGGCCGCCTCACACCAGGCGAGCGGCGCCGTCCGGCACTGGCTGCAGGCATCCACGACGGCGATCTGGTCCGATGGCGCGGATGCTCGCCTCACCGAGTCCTCACCTGTGCCGGACGTCCCGCCAGGGCTGCCGCAGATGACCGGTGTGGCCGCCCCGTGGGAGGCCGCGGTCGAGGGCGCCCGGGCCGAGCAGGTCCGGATCCTGCGCACCTCGATCGTGCTCGGTGGCAACTCACCCGTGCTGAACCGGCTGCTGCTGCCCGTCAAGCTGGGGCTCGGCGGTCCCATCGCCGACGGGCGGCAGTGGTTCTCCTGGATCCACCTCACCGACTGGCTCACGATGGCCTGTGCCGCACTCGGCCTGGAGGAGACGGTGAACCTTCCTGAGGGTGTGCTGGTTTCGGCGTCCCCTCATCCGGTGACCAATGCGGAGCTGATGGCCGGGATGCGGCGGACGCTGCGCCGTCCTGCCTGGGCTCCGCCCACGCCGGCCCTGCTGCTCCGGGCGGCCGCGGTGGTGCTGCGCACCGATCCGCAGCTGGCATTGACCGGCCGCCACGCGACGTCGGAGCGACTGGGCGGCACCGGCTTCACGTTCCGGTACCCGCACCTGGGCCAGGCACTGGCGGCTCTGCACGAAGGCACTTCCTGATGGCGGGCACACCGGCGGCCGAGGTCCACATCGATGAGGATCTGGTGCGCCGTCTGCTGGCCGATCAGCATCCCGAGCTCGCCGAACGACCGCTGCGGGTGGTGGCCAGCGGCTGGGACAACGTGATGGTTCGCCTGGGCTCGACGCTGCTGGCGCGCCTGCCGCGTCGCGAGGCGGCGGCCCGGCTGGTGGAACACGAGCAGCTCGTGCTGCCGCGCCTGGCATCACTCCTGCCGGTGCCGGTCCCCGAGCCCGTCCGGGTCGGACGACCGACTGCCTACTACCCGTGGGCGTGGTCGATCGTGCGGTGGATCGAGGGCCGGCCGGCTGCGCACGATCCCGCGCTGGCACGCGATGCCTGGGCCGCACGGCTGGGGAAGTTCTTCGCAGCCCTGCATCGCCCGGCCGATCCGGACGCGCCGGCCAACCCGGTGCGTGGAGTACCGCTGGCGGAGCGGGCTGAGGTCATCCGGGCGAGACTGGCCGACCCGGCAGTACCGCGCCGCGAGGAGCTGGCCGCCGTCTTCGAGCGGCACGCGCATGTGACCGCCTATGGCGGCCCGCCGGTGTGGGTGCACGGCGATCCGCACCCGCTGAATCTGCTGACGCACCGGCACCGGTTGACGGCGGTCCTCGACTTCGGCGATGTCACGGCCGGCGATCCGGCGACGGATCTGGCGACAGCGTGGCTCACCTTCACGGCCCGGGGTCGGGCGGCGTTCGTGGTCGCCTATGCGACGGCTGACCGCACCGGGACCAGCCTTCCGGACGGCTACGGCGGTGACGACGCCCTGTGGTCGCGTGCCCGGGCGTGGGCAGCGAGCCTCGCGGGCGTGTTCGCGGCACATGCCGACGATGACCCGTCGATGGCCGCGATCGCCGAGCACGCGAGGTCGGAGCTGCTGGACGCGGCCGACGTGCGCTGACGATTCGTCAGCAGTCTCTGGCGCCGTCGCTGTACCGTCGTGGTCATGTTCTGGCGTAGGCGCAAGTCCACCGACCCGGCCACTTCAACGACGGGGCCTGCCGGTTTCACGGCCGGCTCGCTCACCGTGGAATCGGTGTTCACGATCACGGGGCGGGGCACCGTGGTCGCGGGCACCGTCGACTCGGGCAGCCTCGCCGAGGGGCAGCACGTCACCCTTCTGCGCTCGGGCCAGGTCGTCGTGGCGTCACGCATCACTGGCGTCGAGATGTTCCGGCAACGCGGCACGGTCGCCGAGGCGGGCGCGCAGGCCGGGCTGTTGCTGGAGGGCGTCGACCGGACCATGGTTGAGCCGGGGGACGTCGTCGTGGGCTAGGGGTTGGGACCTCGTCATCAGTGCCCGGAGGGCACCGGTTGCCGCGTCAGCCAGCTGGAGAAGCCGCATCCACCGATGCGGGCCCGCGGGCCCGGCAGGTTGGTCCGGCGGGCGAAAGCCTTGAGCGTTCCTCCGATGGCCGGCACCCGGAGGTGGTGCGTAGCCGGCCGGCCGTCGTGTGCCCGGACCGCGGTCAGCGCATCGGAGACGGAGAGGACATCGGGGCCGGCGAGGTCGAGGGCGCGGACCGGACCGTCGGGGGCGCGTCCGAGCGCGTGGTCGGCCAGCTCGGTGGCCACCCATCCTGCATCCACCGGCTGGGCGGCGGCATCCAGCCCGACGTCGGTGCGTCCGATGGCCGCACGCCGGGCGAGAGCAGCGACGAGGGTGTGGAACTGGGTGGCGCGAACGATCGTCGCCGGGAGCCCGGAGGCCATGACCAGGCGCTCTGCTGCGGCCTTGGCCCGGTAGTAGGTGTAGGGGTTCGCATCGCACCCGACGATCGAGACATACACCAGGTGCATCGGCCGCTCCTGTGCTGCGACGGCGGCGAGTAGCTGCGCCGTGCCCTCCACGTCGGTGCCGCGAGGCCGCCACGGGTTGCTGGCGCAGTGGACCACAGCGTCGGCTTCAGCGAGAGCGGTGCCGAGCCCTTGCCCGGTGGTGAGGTTGATGCCCCACCGGCGACTGACCGGCACGGCCACGTGCCCGAGTTCACGGACACGCCGCACCACCTGGGTGCCGAGCCGACCCGATCCACCTGTCACCACGATCCGCACGCCTGGCCTCCTCGCCGTTCGTCGGAACTACTCCCATCGTGGCCCGCGCCCATCTGCACGCCAAGCCGCCACGCCGCGGCACCGGGAGTATGCGCTGACAGCGGGCGGGTCAGATGGCGCGCGAGTCAGATGCGGGAGCCACGGGCGCGGGCCATCATGCGCTTCTGCCACTTGTCGGCCTCGGACGTCAGCGGCGTGGCCAGGTACTCCCCGAGGGTCACGCCGGCCGCGAGCGCCAAGCCGATCGAGCCGGCCCGCACCAGCAGGTCGAGCCCTTCGAGGATGAAGCCGGTGTCGACGATGTTGTACATCGCCCGGTAGATCGTCAGGCCGGGCAGGAACGGCGTGACCGCGCACACCGAGATGACCATCGTCGGCACCCGCACCCGCTCACTCAGCACGCCGGCGAGCAGCCCGATCGCCAAAGCCGCCGAGAATGCGGCCGTCGCGGCACCGAACTGGTTCTCCGACGGGCTCACCCCGAGAGCGGTCACTCCCGCGTACGCAGCGGAGGCGACCCCGGCCACCAGTGCGACCAGACCCACAGTGCGGATCCGGGTGTAGCTCGCCACTGCCCAGGCCGCGGCGATCGCCGCACCAGCGCCGATGAACAGCAGCGGGTGCACATGCACACCAGCTCCGGCCTCACCGATGCTCAACGGGACCCCGAACTGGCGCCCCACCTCGAGCACGATACCGATTCCTGCCACGATCCCCACGGTGTACAGGCCGACCTCGAACGTGCGGGCCGCGGCTGTGAGCGGGAAGCCCGCGATCGCGTCCTCGGCCGACCCCACGAGCGCCAGGCCGGCCAGCAGCACCACGATCCCGGAGGCGACCACGAGGGAGGGCGGAAGTATCGAACGATCCCACCCCCACGTGTTCTGACCCCACAGCAGCACCACGGCCACCAGGGTCGCAATCCCCGAGCCGACCACCTGCTGGAACAGGTACGGCAATCCCCGGTGGCGCAGGAACCGCTGCACCCGGTCGATCACCATGGTGGTCGACGCGGCCAGCAGGGCGACCGCCCAGCCGCCGCCGAGCAGCACCGCCACCGATGCCGCCATCATCCCGAGCGCCCCGGTCACCACGGCCCGCCGGTAGGGGTGAGGGGCGGTGAGGATCTCCGTCAGCCGCTCATGGGCCTCGTTGATGCTCAGCTGCTTCCGGGTGATCTCCGCGATCAGGCGACTGATGTCGGTCAGCCGGCTGTAGTCGGACGTGCGAGTGCTGATCACACGTACCTTGGTCACGGGGTCGTCGTCCCGGTCGATCGTGGCCGTGACCGAGATGAAGGTGATGTCGACGCTCAGGTTCTTCACACCGAGTCCGTCAGCCATCCGGAGCATCTCGGCGGTGGCATCACCCACCGGCGCACCGGTGGCGACCATCGCCTCCCCGGCACGCAGCACCAGGTCCAGTACCGACCGCTCCTCCTCGGCGCTGAGGGAGGAGAGGAAACGGGAGCCGGGGAACGGCAGCGTGGGCGGCCCCTTCCCGGCGACCATCCGCCGTGCCTGTTCCCGCAGCGACCACGGGCGCACGACGGCGGAGGGCCCGGTCTGCTCGCGGGCCCGCAGGGGTACGGCAGGCCGCAGCGGCGGTACCTGGGAGGCTTCCGGAACGCCGTCGGTGTCGACGGTGGGAACCTCGGGCTCCGGTCCCTTCCGGGGCCGATTCGCCGGGCGCCGCCCAGGGCGCAACCGGCGACCAGGAGCAGGGCGATCGTTCACATGGCAGAGCCTAGTGGTGTCTGTCGCCGAGCCCCATGTGTGCTCCGTCCTATCCCTGCTCAGCCGGGCGCTGACCTCGCCTGACCACCCGCCACGCGGCCGGGACCAGCATCCCGGCAATCGCCCCCTTGACCAGTCCCCCGACGATGAACGGGGTGAACCCTGCCGCGATCGCTTCGGCCGGGCCGAACCCGGCCACCAGCGCGAGCCAGGGCACGCCGACGGCGAACACGAGCACCTGGCCCGTCAGCCCCAGTGCCAAGGTGCGCAGCGGCGTGCGGTCCCAGCCGCGTTCAGCAAGATGGCCCATGACGGCGGCCGCGAGGATGAAGCCGAGCAGGTAGCCTCCCGTCGGACCCACCACGACTGCCACGCCCCCGGCACCGTCGGAGTAGATCGGCAGGCCCAGCCCACCGAGCAGGACGTAGGCGCCCATCGCTGCCACACCGCGCCGCAACCCCATGGTCGCTCCGACGAGGACGACGGCGAGTGTCTGGCCGGTGACCGGTACCGGTGATCCGGGCACCGGGATGGAGACCTGGGCGAGCAGCGCCGTCAGTGCGACGGCCCCGCCGATCAGGGCAAGGTCGCGGACCCAGGTACCGGCCCATGGGCGCACCAGGTAGTCACGGGGAGCGGCTGCGGCGATCGTCATGCATCCTCCAGGTCTCGGTTCCTCCCAGTGTTGCGAGCGCCCGCACGGCGGCGCGCTGTCAGGTCCGACAAAACCGCGGCGCCGATGCGGTGCCGGACCCACTGTTGACCCGGTGACCGCCCCGCCCCTGATACCCGCCCAACGCCCCCAGTTGCGATACCAGCGGGCCAGCCGTTCAGTCCTGCTGCGCTGCCACCGTGACCACCACATCGTGGCTGCCGCTGGGCGAACGGACCGTGGTGGCGTGCACCAGATCCCCTTCGGCGTTCCACCGCACCGACTGGGAGTAGCCGGACCCGTCGCCGGTGAGTGAACGCTCGGCCGGGGTGGGTAGCTCGAAGGAGGTCCACGTGCGGCCCAGGTCGAGGCTGCGCAGTGCCCGGTTGCCCGCCACCCCGTCGCGCAGGCTGTGCCGGCCGGTCGCGATCATCTCGACCTCACCGCCCACCTCGCGCCAGGCGAGGTTCGGGGTCCCGGAGATGCTGGTGCCGTCGGTGGCCACCAACGCGAGCCCGATCGCGGACGGATCGCCCCAGTCGATCCCGTCGTCGCTGGTGAGCAGATGGATCGGCACCTCGGGCGGTCCCACCACCTCGATCACGGCGCGGTGGACGCCGTCGGGCATCTGGCCGGTGCCCACGAACATGCCAGGCCGATGGTGCCGGTCGGCGATCCCGCAGATCAGGTCCTTCTCGGACCAGGCGCGCAGATCGGTACTGGAACGTCGCGCGATCGTCTGCAGCATCCCGGCCGACTTGTCCCGCTCGTCGGCCAGATAGCAGTGCAGGGCGCCATCCACGACCTGCAGGTCCGGCTCCCACACCGACGTGGTGTCGGCATCGCTGCGCGGGGAGTAGATCGCCGGACCACCCCAGTCGATGGTCGACTCATACGCCCAGGAGGCTCCGCCGTCGGAAGAGGAGTACAGCGCCAGCGTGGTGGACGAGCCGTCGGCGGGGATGGAGTTCCCGGCGAGCAGCAGATCCCCGCGGTGCAGGTGCGCGAGGTCCTCGGCGAGCTCGATCATCATCGGCTGGTACCGGTTCCCCTGCCCGAGGGCATCGGCCACGTCCGTGAGGTGCTCCCAGCTGTGCCCCCCGTCCAGGCTGCGCCAGATCGGGAAGGAGGGCCCGCCGTCGTCGGCAACCCCGAGCCGCAGCTCCCAGGTGAGGAAGAGGGCTCCAGCATTCGGGCCGTCAGGGTCGGTCACCAGGAGGCGGGTGTACAGGGAGCCCATCTCCCCGACGGTGCCGCGGTGGATGGTGGTGGTGGCGAGCGGTTCGAGTCTCACAGATCTCCTTCTACACGATCCGGGGATCGTCGAGGTCGTGGTACATGCGATAGGGGATACGGTCGGGCACATCAGCGAGCGGTCCCATCTGCCCAAGGGGCAGGCGGGCGGTGCCCACGCCCACCGGACGGTAGGTCAGACCGTCGTCGTCGCGGGTGAAGGCAGCATCCAGGTCCACCATCTCCCACGGTGTGGGCAGCGAGATCGGCATCGTCCAGTCCGCATTCTGCGCCAGCGCCACCGGCCCGTGCGCGAACGCCACCCGGTTCGGGTGCCAGCGATCCACCGGCAGCACCCGCAGCCCCGCTCCCAGGGTGATGCGCACCTCGTCCCGGTGGTGCCACTCACGCCTCAGCTCACGCCACCCGCCCTCCCCCACGACGGCGGAGGTCGCCTCCCCGTTGACGGTCACCGTGAATCGCTCACTCCACGGCGGTACCCGCAGACGCAACGTGAAGGTCGCCGGACAGTCCGGGAGACCAAGCGTCAAGGTCGTGGTGTCCCCGGCCGGAAAGTCAGTGCGCTGGTCCAGGGTGACCTCGCGCCCGTCCTGGGCCCACCTCACGGAGGAGGGGACGTACAGGGCGACCGACACTCCGCCGTCGTGGGCGTGGTAGACCAGATCCGGCAGATGGGCCACGCACTGCAGATACGTCCCTGAGCAGCACGGCCAGTCGTCCCAGTGCGGCAATTTCGTGGCGATCCCGAGCCGGTAATCCTGGTAGTACGGCGAGCGCCCGCCGGGCCGCACCGGCGTGACGGCACCGATGCCGGAGAAGACCAGCTGTTCGACCCAGTCGGCGTACCGGGCATCCCCGGTGAAGCGCAGCAGGGCGGTGCACAGCTTGAACGCCGCCCAGGAGCCGCAGACGATCTCGGCGGTGTCGGTGCGCCACTCCAGGCTGCGCCCGAGCGACCCGTCCTCGGGGAGGGTGAACTCGCTCGGACCATACCCACCGGTGGCATACGCCTGCGTGGTGGTGAGGTAGTCGTGGGCGTTGCGCAGGACGTCCAGGTAGTGCTGGTGCCCGGTCACCTCGTAGGCGGCGGCCGCGGAGGCGAAGGTGTTCACGTGAGAGTAGGCGTGCAACCAGACGGGCACGTCCCACGGGCGGCCGGGCGCGGGCGCCTCGGCGAAGGCGTCCCAGTAGGAGTCGTAGTGCCACAGCCTGGCGAAGTCCTCGACGGCGGGGGCGGCGCCGGCCAGGTACCCACGGTGCAGGTTCTCGGCGAGGGTGTACCACTCGATGGTGCGGGCATGTGAGGTCGGGGTGATGATGCCGCCGGCGAAGTTGGCGGCGTGGGCGGCGGGCCGGTCCTGCTCCAGGGTGCGTGCCGCCCAGTCCACGGTACGGTCCAGCAGGTCCAGAGCCGGCTGGTGCTGGGCGTAGAGCGCGGTGTCGACAAGCCCGCAGGCGAGCTTCTCGTAG
Organism: Ruania rhizosphaerae; assembly: GCF_009805705.1. GTDB lineage: Bacteria > Actinomycetota > Actinomycetes > Actinomycetales > Beutenbergiaceae > Ruania > Ruania rhizosphaerae. The sequence goes on along the minus strand of NZ_VSMB01000001.1, from coordinate 655,169 downwards.
CCGTAGAGCGACATCCGGGTATCGCCGTCGGGGCCGACGGTCTCGGCATAGCCGTCGACAAGCTCCACGGCGCGGTCCGAGGCTTCCGGGATGCCTGCCGTGACGCCGAGCCGGGCCAGACCCGAGACCCACTGCCCAAAGGTGGGCTGGGTAGTGGTCCGCGACCAGCCGGTCATGGGTCGCCCGGGGGCGGGAAGGCCGGCCTGTTGCCGGAAGCCGTGCAGGATGTCGACGGGGTCCATACCGAGGTAGGTCTGGGCGGCATCGGCGATTCGCTCGCCGAGGGCGCCCGTCAGGCGCACCCGCCCGTCGTAGGCGAGTGAGCGCAGCACGGGCGCGGTGGCGGCTCGGTCGGTCGCAGGGGTGGTGGACATCGATGTCCTCTCGGTCTGGCGTGCGTCAGGCGTGCTGCAGGGTTCGGCCGGTCCGTTCACTCCGGTCACTCGGGTCGATCCGGTCCTTGCCGTGTGTGGTGGTGCCGGCGTCTGGCGTGCTCGGCGGCGCAGCCAGCACCCCGGTGCGCCACAGCGCACTGGTGGCCAGCGCGGCGGGGGCCGCCACGCCCAGCACCGGGATCAGCCCGGGTATCACGTAGTAGGCGCACAGGATGACCCCGACGCCGAGGCCCGCGAGCGCCGCCGCGGCCGGGCGCCCACCGACCAGCACGGCGCTGCGGCGAAGCAGCGCGAACGCTCCGTCGTCGAAGTGCGCCTGGAGCGGCCACACGAGCACGGTCAACACACCGAGCATCGCCCCGGCCACCGTCAGGCCGCCGGCGAGCACGGGGCCCAGGCCGCCGAGGTCGAGGGTTCCCACCACGATCCTGTCCACGATCACCAGCGCCCAGGCCACGGTGAGCACGGCGCCGAGCCGGTTCGCCGGCCCGAACTCGGTGCGCCACAGCCCGGCGAACCGGGTGCGCACGGCACGGCGGCCGGCCCGGTCGAGTCCGAGGGGCTCGCCCGGATAGTGGAGCACGTGCCGGATGTCATCGCGCAGCACCCCGTGCAGGGCGGCTATGGCGGGAAAGATCCCGGCAATGATGCCCCCGCGCAACGTCCATGCCACCCAGAGCAAGTGCAGGTATAGCAGCCGCAGGCCGAGGCGCCCGAGCCGCTGGTGCCAGTCGAGCAGGTGGTGCATCAGCCCTTCACCGACCCGATCATCACGCCCTTCTCGAAGTACCGCTGCAGGAAGGGGTAGAGCACGATCACCGGCAGGGTGGAGACCACGATCACGCCGTACTTGATCTGGTCGGCATATTGCTGCGCGTAACTTCCGCCACCGGAGCCGCCCGAGCCCCCGGCGCCGCCGGAGAAGGCCTGGTTGGAGATGAGGATGTCGCGCAGCACGATCTGCAGCGGTTGCTTGTCATAGTCGCGGACGAACACCAGACCGGTGAAGAAGTCGTTCCAATGCTGCACCAGGTAGTACAGACCGATCACCGAGATGATCGCCATGGACAGCGGCAGCGCCATGCGGAGGAAGAACTGGAAGTAGTTCGACCCATCGATCGTGGCGGCCTCATACAACTCCTCGGGCAGGGAGTTCTCGAAGAACGCCCGGGCGATGATCAGGTTGTACACGTTGACCGCCGTGGGCAGGATGAACACCAGCCAGTTGTCGAGCAGGTTCAGGTCCCGCAACAGCAGGTACATGGGGATGAGCCCGCCGTTGAAGAACATCGTGAAGGCGAAGAAGAACATCAGCACCCTCCGCGGCTTGAACTCGCGCCGGGAGAGGGCGTAGGCGGCGGGAAGCGTCACCAGCAGGTTCACTGCTGTCCCCACCACGGTGTACAGGATCGTGTTCCGGTACCCGGTCCAGATGCGCTCATCGGCGAGGATCTGCTCGTACCCGAACCAGGAGATCCCCTGCGGGATGAACCACACGCGCCCGGTAGCAACCATCGTGGGATCGCTGACGGAGGCGATCACGACGAAGTAGATCGGATACAGCGTCAGGAACAGCACCAGGGCGCATGTGAGGACGAGACCGACCGTGAAGGCGATGTCGCCGGGGGTGCGGTACTTGAGGGCTGACAGACTCATGGGATCACCACAGGCTCGTGTTGGAGACGCGCTTGGCCACCTGGTTCGTGATCACCAGGAACGTGAAGTTGATCAGAGTGTTGAACAGCCCGATCGCGGTGCCATAGCTGAACTGGTTCGACAGGATGCCGATCTTGTACACGTAGGTGGCCAGCACCTCGGAAACCCCCAGGTTCAGGGGGTTCTGCATCAGGAAGATCTTCTCGAAGCCGGTGCTCAGCACCGTGCCCATGTTCAGGATGAACAGCACGATCATCGTCGGCACCAGCGCGGGTAGGTCGATGTGGCGGATGATCGTGAACCGGCCCGCCCCATCAATTCGGGCAGCCTCGTAGAGCTGGGGGTCAACGCTGGCGAGCGCCGCCAGGTAGATGATGCTGTTCCATCCGGCGTGCTGCCACACCTCGGAGATCACGTAGACGGGCACGAAGGCGCTGGTGTCTCCCAGGAAGTTCGCTCCTGAGACCCCCACCATCTCGGCCACCCGGGTGATGAGCCCTGAGGAGGGGGAAAGGAAGACCTGCAGCATGCCGACGATCACCACGATGGAGATGAAGTGCGGCAGGTAGGTCGCGGTCTGCAGGAATCGCTTGCGCCGTCGTCCGATCACCTGATTGACCAGTAGCGCCAGAGCGATCGGTGCGATGAACCCGACCACCAGTGTGGTGACGCTGATGACCACCGTGTTGCGCATGAGAGTCCAGAACTGCGGGCTCTCGAAGAACTGCCGGAAGTACTTCAGCCCGACCCACTCGCCCCCGGTGAGCCCGGCGGTGAAGTCGAACTCCCGGAAGGCGAGCTGCAGCCCATACATCGGCACGTAGGCGAACAGGACCACGAAGCCGATGGCCGGAAGGGCCATCACCCACAACTGCCAGTACCGATGCACGTGCCGGCGCAGCCCAGCGACTCCCTTCGGCCGCGGGCGACTGGTGCCGCGTGAGGGCGCCACGGCCGCCTCCTGGGCGGGCCCGGTCCTCGTCACAGTCACAGCGATCTCCTTCGATCGGTGGTGGTGCGGCCGGTGGGGTCACCCGACCCGGCCGGCCGCACCTGATCAGATATCGAGGTCACGACCCCTGCGAGGCGGCGAACTCGTCGTAGTAGCGCTGGTGGATCTCGAGGTTCTGCGCCAAACCGGCGCCTTCGACCTCGGCCACGTAGGCGTCCCAGCCGGAGTCTGCGCCACCTTCGGTGATCCAGGTGGCCCACCGCTGCATCGCGATTCCGAAGACGGCGGTGTTGTTGAGTGAGAGCTGGTTCAGATCCTCCTCGCTCATGCGGATGAGTTGAGACGGGAAGATGTCGGTGGCCGGGTCCACGTTCGCGATCGCGGCATCCAAGGGCTCGGACTGATCGGCCGCCTCCTGCAGATCCGTGGGCAGGACCACGTCGATGTCCTCCCGGATCCAGCCGGGGCTGTTGTCGGCGAGGGTGGTGGTCCACTTCCACGTGGAGGGATCGGACTCGCCGTCCGCGGGTGGCAGCACCTCATAGGCGTCCTCCCCAGTGGATTCGAGGTTCTCGCCCAGCTCACCCCAGAGCGCCTGGATCGAGATGTCCTGGTCGTAGAAGGCGTCGATGACCGCGAGCGCTCCCTCGCGGTTGTCCGACTGCGCGGACATCGTGATGGAGTTGACGCCGTAATTCAGCAGGTAGGAGTCGAAGGACCAGGTGAGCTCGTCCGCGCCGATGGAGGTATCGGCCTGCAGCGGTGCGAGCGGCGCATACTGTTCGACCAGCTGGGCGCCGACGCGATCGGAACCGGTCCAACCCCAGGTGAAGCCGACGCGTGCGCTGTCGCCGTCGCCGCGGGCCACGGATTGGTAGGCCGAATAGTCCTGCGTCATCACGTCCTGGCTGATCAATCCGTCGGCGTAGAGCTCGTGCAGGAAGGAGATGAGCTCGCGGTAGCGCTCGTCGATGAGGAAGTTGCCCACCTGGCCGTCCTCGACGAAGTAGCCCTGCGCGCCGCCGTCGGCGATCGGCAGGCCGAGGCTGCCGAGCAGCACCGTCGGCTGGAACAGCCCGAACCCGTCATCACCGGCCGGTGCCCAGTCCATCGGAATCTCGTCGTCGGGGTCGCCGTTGCCGTTGGCGTCCTCCTCCTTGAAGGCCAGCAGCACCTCGTGCAGTTCGTCCCAGGTGGTCGGCTGCTCGAGGCCGAGGGTGTCCAGCCACTGCTGGTTGATGAACTGGCGGGTTCCCGTCTCCGGCCAGAAGCGCCGGTAGCTGGGCAGGGAGTACACCGCACCGCTCGGCATGGTGGCCATCTCCTGCGTGACGGGCACCGCATCGAACATCTCTGCCACATTCGGCAGGGCGTCCATATCGTCGCTGAGGTCCTCGAACAGGCCGGTGAAAGTGGCCAGGTCAGCGTTGGTGATCGCGTTGGTCCCGACCACCAGGTCCGGGATGTCGCCGGCGGCGAGCATCGTGGACTTCTTCTGGTCCCAGTCGGCTGAGACCTCTTCCCACTCGATGGTGACCCCAGCCGCCTCCTCCAGATCGGCTACCCAGCCCATATCGGCCATCGCCCCGGTCAGTGCGTGCTTGAGAACCAGGATCTGGATGGTGTCGCCACCACTGCCGCCTTCATCCCCGTCCCCACCGGAGCAGGCACTCAATGCCAGCGCCCCCGCCATCACAGCGGCCACTGCCGGCATGGACCGGCTCTTCCTGATGCGGTACATACGACTCCTCCTCGAGTCCGGTACGGCCACTCGGCCGCACACGTGTCAGACGATCGGCAGCCACACCCGCATGGCGGTGCTGCCCCGGTTTCCCCAGGTCGAGAACGGGACGGCGGTCAGGGTCACCTCTCGGGCCACCTCGCGGGTCACCACCGAATCCCCCGCCTCGCCGCGGCCTGCTGCCGGGTAGAGGCCGTCGACGGCGTCCCTCGCCACGCCTTCGACCCGCACCCGCGTGTGGTCCGGGCCGGCAACTGTCTCCAGCTCGGCGTCGGCGGCCACGCGGATGTCGTCGACGGCCACACCCTCGGGCAGGTCCACCTGCTCCAGGCAGTACACCCGGGGGCCGACCTCGATGGCGCGGGCTCCGCGGAGGGCGTCTGCGCGGTGGTGGGCTCGGGTCCACCGGGGGGTGAAGTCGAGGGAGAGCGTGACGGGCGTCGCAGACTGCAGGTCCACACGCAGGTAGCCGTCGTCGTCCAGGGTGACCGATCCGCCGTCGAGAGTGGTGGTGCCGGACCAGCTCGGCACCCGCATAGCCAAGCGCAAGCTCGGCGCGCCCTCCAGGCTGACGATGACCTGACCGTCGTCGGGGTAGCGGGTGGACACGCGCAGCGTGCCCCCACCCAGGTGAGCGGGTACGTCGATCTCGGCGTCGGCGTACAGGTGCAGCGCCAGCTCCTGCTCACTCGCCGTGGCCACGTAGGAACTGAGCTGGGCCACCAGGCGCGCCAGATTCGGCGGGCAGCAGGCGCAGGCGTACCAGTGCTGCCGGTCGCGCGGGGCGTTCTCCTCGCTGAATCGGTCCGGTCGCAGTTGCAAGGGGTTCGCGTAGAAGAACCGGGTGCCGGTGGAGTCCACGGCGGCGGCGAGGGCGTTGTGCAGTTCGCGCTCGATCGTCTCGGCGTACTCCGGCAGGAGATCCGGGCTGGCCAACATCATCCGCCAGGTCCAGTGCACGTCGGCGATGGAGGCACAGGTCTCGGCGTAGGCACGATCGGAGGGAAGCTCGTAGTCGTCGCCGAAGGCCTCGTCCCGGTGCCGGGATCCGAACGCGCCGGTCAGGTACATCTTGCGGTGGTGGGCGCTGCTCCACTGTGCGCGCATCGCCTGCATCAGGGTCGCGTCGCCGGTCTCCAGCTGCACGTCGGTCACCCCGGCGTTCAGGTACAGCTGGCGCACGGCATGCCCGACGGCGTCCCTCGCCTCCCGTACGGGCGCGTGGTCCTGGAAGTAGGTGGCGCCCAGGCCACCGACCTTGAGCAGACCGGTACCGCGCAAGTCGACCATCCGCTGGGCGAGGGTGAGGTAGCGGCGTTCGCCCGTGTGGCGGTACAGCTCCACGAGGGCGGTCTCGATCTCCGGGTGCCCGCAGATGCCCTCCTCGCGCCCGGGTCCGAATCGCCGGTCGAGCAGATCGGCGAAATGCCGGGCGACGATGAGCAGCTCGTCCCGGCCGGCCGCACGGGCCAGTGCCACCGCGGCCTGGATCATGTGGCCGGCCACATACATCTCGTGCGTCCACTCGAGCTCAGCGAACTTCCTCTCCGGGTGCACGCCCTGGATCCAGGTCATCACATAGCCGGACGGCTCCTGCACCCGGGCCACCAGGCCGATCACCTCGTCGAGCCAGGGGTCCCACTCGTGGGTACCCGTGCGGCCGATCTCCCATGCGACGGCCTCGATCGTCTTGTACAGGTCGGAGTCAGCGAAGACGAAGCCGCGGTAGTCGGCACCGGACTCGCCGATCACCCGGCGGAAGTTGTCGATCACCCCGGAGGTCTCCAGGTGGGCGATGCAGTGGCCGATCGTCGCCTCGGCATTGCGGCGCTGCCAGGCGCCAAGGGCGCCTTCCGGGCTGAGCCGGACGGAGCGCAGGTCGAGCGGACGATACACCGGTGTGCCGTGAGGGATGGCGGGGGCCACCTCGGCCGGGCGGACGAAAGCCGGCGAGGGCGGGGAGGTGGGTGTGGGCGCCACCTGCTGCTGCGTCACATGTGCTCCTTTGCGTGAACTGCGGTCGACAGTAGGCGCCATCATTCAGCGTTGTCAATAGCAAGACAGGTTCAGATGTGAGCGTTCACTTTCGCGAACGTTCATCGCGTCAGCTGCGAGCGCCCGAGGATGCCCGCGGCACCAGGTGAGCACCGGTGAGGTGCTCACGCGGCGCGACGTCAAGACCGTCCAGCCGCTCCACCAGCATCTGCACGGCGGCGGCAACCATCTCCCGCTGCTCAGGACTGACCGAGGTCAGCGGCGGCACGGTGAAGCCGGCTTCGTCGGTGTCGTCGAAGCCGGTCACCGCGACGTCCTCCGGCACCCGCAGGCCATGGCTGCGCAACGCCCGCATCGCTCCTACCGCGACGGCGTCGTTGATCCCGACCGCAGCGTCGAACTCGGCGCCGGAACGCAGCAGGCCCGTCATGGCCTCGTAGCCGGAGACGCGCCGGTCCCAGTCCGAACCGGCCACCATGAGGGCCGGGTCCGGCTCCATCCCACGGGCGCGGTGCGCTGCCACGAAGGCGTCGTACCGCGCACCCTCGGGGCGGCCACTCCTGGTGGAGTTCGACACCAGCGCCAGGCGCTGCCGCCCGGAGTCGAGCAGGTGCCGGGTGACGGCCTCGAACCCCGTGCTCTCGCCCATCACGACCACATCGATCAGGCCGGTACGGCCACCGCCGACCTGGACGACCGGCCGGCTCGGCACGTGACCTCCCAGCAGCTCGGTGGTGAGGCGGTGCGGGCAGATGATGACGCCGTCCGCGTCGGCGGTGGTCACCCCGAGCACGGCATCCCGCTCCGCGTGGGCGTCCGGGGCGATGCGCAGGGTCGAGCTGAAGCCGGCGTCGCCGAGGGCCACGATCAGCCGTTCGGCGATCTCGGCGAAGTAGGGCTGGTACAGCTTGGGCACCACGACGGCGATACGCCCGCTGCGGCCCGACGCCAGCCCACGGCCGGCGCGGTTCACCTGATAGCCGACCTTCTGCACCGCCGCACGCACCCGCGCACGGGTCGCTTCGGCGACATGTGGGCGCTCGAGCAGCACGTTCGAGACTGTCTTCGCCGAGACGCCCGCCACCGCGGCGACGTCATCGAGGGTGGGCTTGCCGTTCATCGCGGGCTCGCCCCCATCGTGGACTCGCGCCGGATCAGGGATACGGGGACAGCCAGGTCATGTCCCTGCTCATCGGCGGCCCCACGCAGCCGGCCCCGAACCAGATCCACCGCAGCACGCGCCATACCCGCCGGGTCCGGATCGAGTGTGGTCAACGACGGCGTCGCGAACCTGCCGTCCTCCAGGTCACCGAAGCCGGTCACGGCGATCCGGCCCGGCACCTCGATCCCCGCCGCATACAAGCCGGCGAGCGCCCCGAGGGCGATCTCATCCGTTCCGCACACCAGGGAGTCCACCTGCGGTTGATCGACGATCGCCCGTTGCGCGCCGCGGTAGCCCGCACGCCGGTCCGGCCCCTCCAGGGAGAGGGCCGGGATTGCCGCTGCCTCGGGATGGAAGTCCAGCGGCCCAGGGCCGAGCCGCACGATCCGGGAACGCCCCATCAATCGCAGGTGACGCAGCACCAGGTCGGCGGCCTGCTCGCGGTCGACGTAGACGCGATCATGACCCGAGGTGGGCACGACGGCGGTGAGGTCGACGCGGACGACAGGGCCGTCGTCATCAGTGACCTCAGGCAACTCGGGAGCATCCACCGCCAGCAGCGCGTCGAAGGTTCGTCCACGTGAGGCGAGGACCTCGCGAAGGCGAGCTGCGTCGTCGTGAATCGGCTCGACGGCAGCATGAAGGCCGTGCCGGTCGACCTCGGTGACCAGCGCCTCCACCATCGCCGCGAGCAGCGGCCGGCGCAGCTCGGCCACCATGATGGCGATCACGCCCGTCCGGCCGGTGCGCAGGGTGCGAGCGGAGGCATTCGGGTGCCAACCGAGCTCGGCGATGGCGGTGCGCACCTGCGTCTGCGTCTCGGGGCGGATGTGAGGTTCGCCGTTGACCACGCGCGAGACGGTCTTGACCGAGACGCCGGCGCGTTCGGCGACGTCGCGCATGGTGACCCGCATGAGCGACAAGCGTAGGCCCATGCCGCTCCGACCGGGGCATCCCACACCAACCCTCCCTTTCGTGCGGGCTCAGACACATCGGCCCTCCCCCTTGATGCGGGACGAGGCACATCAACCCTCCCCCTTGATGCGCGTGCCGCGCCATCTGGCGATGCTCGCGCTCACACACCGCCACGCGACCGGCGCGCGTACCCTCACTCATGTGCAGTGCGACTACTACGACGCCGGGCGATGCCGCTCCTGCACGCTGATCGAGACGCCGTACGACGCCCAGCTCGCGGCGAAGCACGAACGGGCTCGCGCTGCAGTGGGCGAGGGCCCTGCGTGGGACGACCCGCTCGCCTCGGCCGAGAGCGGCTTCCGGAACAAGGCCAAGATGGTCGCGGGCGGATCTGTCGACGAGCCGCGGCTCGGAATCCTCGGTGCCGGCGGGTCCGTGCAGGATCTGCGGGACTGCCCGCTGCACGAGCCGGCGGTGGCGGCAGCATTGCCGGTGCTGGCGGAGTTCATGACGGCGGCCCGTCTGGTGCCCTATGACGTGACCTCCCGCCGCGGCGAGCTGAAGTACGTGCTGGTGACGGCCTCACCCGCCGGTGAGCTGCTGGTGCGATTCGTGCTGCGGTCCACCGAGTCGGTGCCCCGTATCCGCAAACATCTTCCGTGGCTCACTGACCGGTTGCCGCACCTGGCCGTGGCGTCGGTGAACCTGCATCCCACCCACAGCGCGGTTCTCGAGGGCGCTGAGGAGATCGTGCTCACCGAGCGGGCGCTACTGCCGATGCACGTCGGGGACGCGGAGATGTACCTGCGGCCGCAGGGCTTCTTCCAGACCAGTTCGCAGATGGCCGGTGCGCTGTACACGCTCGCAGCATCCTGGACAGCGAAGCTCACCTACCGCACGGCCTGGGACTTGTACTGCGGCGTGGGCGGCTTCGCACTACACCTGGCGCGGCCCGGGGTCGAGGTGATCGGTGTCGAGTCGAGCCACGAAGCGGTCGCGGCCGCGACTGCGAGCGCCGCGGGGGTCGGTACCGGGGTGCGGTTCGAGGCCGGTGATGCGACCGCCTTCGCGCTTGGCGCTGCACAGGAGCCTGATCTGGTGGTGGTCAATCCCCCACGTCGCGGTATCGGGGCGGATCTCGCCGGGTGGCTAGAAGGCTCTGGGGTGCGGCACGTGCTCTACTCCAGCTGCAACGTGGATTCCCTCGCACGTGACCTCACTGCGATGGCGTCACTGCGACCGGTGCGCGCCCGGGTGCTGGACATGTTCCCGCACACCGAGCACTTCGAGACGCTGGTGCTGCTGGAGCGGTGAGGCCTCGCCAACGCGGTGATGGCGCTCGACACAGGTTCCGACGCATGGACCCACGTTCCACCCCATGTCCTTGCCTGGAAGTTTGGTCGGTGGTTGATGGCTCCGCAGATCAGGCGACCTGCTCCGGTGCCACGCGTCTCAGGCCGGCGATGCCGTCGAAATCGCCATCCGGACTGATGATGGAATCCAGTCCGTGACAGTCGGCAGTGGCGGCGTGGACGGCATCGCGCCCCCGTAGGGCCGTCGTCTCCACGAGGCTCAGCGCTCGCTCGAGAACGGGCATATCGAATGGGTGCAGCACGCAGAGTCCGCCAGCGGCGCGCGCCTGCCGGAGCGCGGAGGCGCGGTCGGTCCGGCGCATGCGATGGTGCAGCAGCGCCTGGACCATCTCGACGCTCGCATGCAACTCGAACTCGCCCGCGGTCGCGCGCGCCACGACGGCCCGGCACGCCTCGCGTCGAACATGCGCGGCGCCCAGGGCATAGGCGAACACTGCGGTATCGACGAGGTACGGCGTCACGGGAGCTTCGCGTCCAGATCGTGCATCAGGGCAGTTTTCGACTCGACCCAGTCCGGTTCGGTGGCCTCGTCACCATCGCCGAACTCGGCCATGAGCTGGCGCCCCGCGTCCGCTCGGGAATCGCGGTTCGCCAGGAAGTGCTCGTCGATCGCCATGCGCACGACCGACGCCACCGAGGAGCCGGCAGCGGCAGCCTCGGCCTCAAGTCGCCGGAACCGCTCGTCGTCGACCAGCACCTGCATGCGCCGCTCCAACTTCGATCCCACACCTCCATCATACACCTGCACATCCACATGTGTAGGCTACTACTCGCGCAACCGCCCGCCGATCAGGCGCAGCGCAGCATCACGCGCTTCCCGCCCCCGGCTCCCGCGCCGGGTCACCACCTGGTCCACCAGTGCCTCGATCACGAGTGCGAGCGCCGCACGGGAGGTGTGCACCAGCTCATCGGAGAAGGAGTCGCTGACGGCGGGAATCACCAGCGCCGTGTCGGCGTGCTCGACGATCGGGGCCCGCGCGAACGAGGTCAGCACCAGCACCTGCGCCCCGGCCTCGTGTGCGGCGGCGGCCGCGTCGAGACTGGGCTGGTTCGCTCCGGAGCCGGAGATCACCAGGCACACCGAACCCGGCTCCAGGCTGCGCGCCGCGATCAGCTGGGAGAGCGTGTCCGGCAGGTACTCGGCCGGGCGGCCGGCGGCACTGAGCCGCATCGCCATACTCAGCCCGAGCGGTGCGGAGAGACCGGCGGCCACGAGCACCACCCGGGGAGCCACGTCGACAGCCGCGACGAACCGTTCGACGTCCGCGGGGGTGAGGGCCGCCGTCAGGTGGGGCAGGGTGCGCGCGAACCGGTCGACCGCGGCGCGCAGGCTGCCGATGGGTGAGTCGTCGGCGGTCGCGGCAGCGGGGGCCAGTGCGACCTCGCGTGCCAGCGCTACCCGTAGCTGCGGGTAGCCGTCGTAGCCAAGGCTCTGCGCGGTGCGGATCACCGACGCCCGGCCCACCCCGACCCGGTCGGCGATCTCCTGCGCGGTGCACTCCACCGCGGCGATCAGGTCGGCCGCGATCGCATCGACCACTCGTCGCTCACTCGGCTGCAGCGAGGGTGCCAGCGCGGCGATCCGCGCGGACACTGGAGCCTCAGCGGGTCCTGTCCACGTCACGGACACGCGCTCCCTCCATGATGCGCCGGCGGATCGACCCGGAGATCAGGTCGAAGACCATGGTGATCACCACGACCACGATGAGCAACATGCCCACCGTGTCCCACTCGCGGTAGTTGGTGTAGTTCGACAGCATCGAACCGATCCCTCCGGCACCGACCAGTCCGAGCACGGCCGAGGTGCGGATGTTGATCTCGCACCGGTACAGGGCGAACGACATCAGCACGGGCGCGACCGCGGGCCAGATCGCCCAGCGCGCGATCTCAGCGGTGGATCCCCCAGCGGCGCGCACGGCCTCGGTGGCTCCGGTCGGGGCCGACTCGACCGCCTCGTACACCCACTTGGACTGCGTCCCGATACCGGCGATGCCGAGCGCCAGGGCACCGGTGAACGGCGTCAGACCGGTGACGGTCAGCAGCACCAGGGCGATGATCACCTCAGGCACGGCCCGGATGACGGCGAAGATCGCGCGCAACCCCACGCGCAGCCACGCCGGGCCCATCCCGCTCGCGGCCAGCATCCCCAACGGGATCGAGACGACGACGCAGCCGATCGCCCCGAGCCACGCCATCGAGATCGAGCGCCAGGTCTCGAACAGCGCCCGGGGCAGCTTCTCCCAGTTCGGGTCGGCGAACATCAGGAGTAGGTACTCCACCACCCGCCCGGGGACGTCGCCGAGTTCGGTCCAGCTGATGTTCAGCCCGGCTGTCGCAGCCAGCACGACGGCGCCCGTCGCCACGGCGGCAAGCGTCGCCGTCACGCGAGAGGGTTTGGGCGGGAGGGCCGGGGTGCTTGCCGGTGTGGACGTTACCGTGGTCTGCTCCACGGCACCGGGGCTGGGTACGGGCTCGTCTGGGCCCGGCGCCACCTCACCGTGGCGCTGCGCCACCTCGCGCCGGCTCATCGCAGTCTCCTGCGCAGCGCGTTCGAGATGACTTCGATGACCACGACCACCACGAGGATCTCCAGGATGATCACCGAAACGTCGTCGTAGGCGAAGAAACCGCGGCGTTCATCCAGCAGCCGGCCGATCCCGCCGGCACCGACGATCCCGAGGATCGCCGAGATGCGCACGTTCAGCTCCAGGGAGTAGAGCCACTGGTTCGCGAACAACGGCCAGGACTGTGGCAGCACCGTCGCGCGGTTGATCTGCGCCTGCGTGCCGCCCGCGGCGGTACCTGCCTCCAGGTAGGGATGGTCGGCGGAGTCGACCGCCTCGGAAACCAGCTTGACCACGACGCCGAGGTCGAACAGGAAGAGGGTGAGGAAGCCGGGCAGGGTCCCGACTCCCACCATTGCGACGAGCACCGTGGCGAAGACGAGGTCCGGGACGGCCCGGTTGACGTTGATGCAGAAGCGCACCAGCTGGCGCGTGAGGGGGTTCGGGTTGCTGGGCCGGGCGGCGGCAAGGGTGAGCGGGATGGAGATGATCGCCGCGAACGCCGCCCCCGCCACGGCCATCGCGAGAGTCTCCAACATCGGGGCCACGGTGCGCGGCAGGAACGTCAGGTCCGGTCGCAGCAGCTGAGCGATCTTGTCCGCCCCGTTGGACCAGTTCCGCACCAGCCCGGCCAGGTCGATCTCCACACCGCCGATCGCGGGCCAGCAGGTGAGAGCGGTGAAGGCGCACAGGGCCACCACCACTGCCGCTCTACGCCCGGCATGGCGCGGGCGAGGTGGGAGACTCCGCTCAAGGACAGCCTCAGGTGAGGCGGCCGCACCGGGAGGGGACGCCGTCGGAGGCATCACACGCTCCCCAGGCGGTCCCGGCCCTGGATCGGGCGACCGTAGATCTGCTCGAAGTCGGCGTCGGTGGCCTCAGCCGCCGGGCCGTCGTAGACCAGCTCCCCGTCACGCAGGCCGATCATGCGCTGGGTGTACTGGCGCGCCAGGTCCATCAGGTGAATGTTGATCAGCACCGTCAGGCCGCGTTCGCTGCTGGTGCGGGCCAGATCGTTCATGACGGCGTGCGCGGTCGGCGGGTCGAGGCTCGCCACGGGTTCATCGGCCAGCATCACCGACGGCTCCTGCGAGAGCGCACGCGCGATCGCGACGCGCTGCTTCTGACCACCGGAGAGAGCACCCGCGCGGGTCCAGACCTTCTCGAGCATGCCCACCGAGTCCAGTGCGCGCAGCGCCAGTTCGCGGTCGGCGGCGCGGTTCAGGCCGAGCACGGTGCGAATGGTGGGGGTGTGCGCGAACCGGCCCACGAGCACGTTGTCGAGCACGCTGACCCGGTCGGCCAGGTTGAAGCCCTGGAAGATCATGCCGACGTGGCCGCGCAGCTCGCGCAGGGCCCGCCCCCGAGCACGCGTGACGTCGTGACCGCCGGCGGTGACCCAGCCCGAGGTGACCGGAACCAGGCCGTTGATCGTGCGGATGAGCGTCGACTTCCCCGAGCCCGACAGGCCCACGATCGAGACGATCTCACCGGGCTCGATGTGCACCGACACGTTCTTCAGCGCCCGGGTCCCATTCGGGTAGGTGACCGAGACGTCGGTGAGCGAGAGGGCCCAGGGCGCGGCGGTCTCGGCCGCCGCGCCCCCGGTCGTGGACTGGATCGTCACTGGCTGGGCTCCGTCACTGGATGAGCTGCGTTCACTGACTGAACTGGGCTCACTGGCTGAACTGGGCTCACTGGCTAAACTCAGCGAGGATCTCGCCGTAGCGGGTGATCTCGTCCTCGGCGGTGTCGGCGCTCCAGTCCGAGAGTCCGACCAGGTCGAACATGACCGTGGCGGCCTCCTCGGAGGAGTCGGCGTAGTCGTCCATGAGGGTGGTGAGCTCGGCCACCAGGTCCTCCGGCAGGCTCGGGGCGACGGCGACGCCGCCGTTGGGGATCATCTCGGTGTAGGCGAACACCACGACGTCCTCACCGACCGTGGGGACCTCCTCGGTCACCGTGGAGCGGGCATCCCAGTAGGCGAAGCCGACCTCGGCGTCACCATTCGCTACGGCGAGCACGGCGTTGTTGTTGCCCTCGACCGGGATCTGCTGGATGCCGGCGTCGGTGTCGATGCCCTGCTCACGCATCGCCACTACCGGGTACTGGTACCCGGCCGGGGAGGTGGCCGCCTGCAGCGCGACCGGGGTGCCCTCGGCGATGCTCCCGAGCGTGTCGAGGCCCGCGGGGCCCTGACCGGTGGCGTCCGGACCGGCCTCGGTGCCGTTGCAGTAGGAGAGCTCGTCTCCCGTCGCGCCGTAGGTCGCGGTGACCACCTCGTCGGCGCAGTACGTGCCGGGGTCATTGGTCATCGCGATCGAGGCGTAGGAGGTGGCCCCGAAACGCACGTCACGCAGGATCAGCTCGGCGTCGTACTGCTCCATCGCGTTGTAGAGGGAGCCGGCGTCGGTGATGAGCACCTGCGCCTGGTCGGCGCCGAGCGCTTCCACGGTGGCGGCGTAGTCGGTCGCGACCACGCCCTCGACCGTGATGCCGAGGCCGTCGGAAAGGTAGGTGGTGAGCGGGTCGAGCGCCTCGGCCAGGTCTTCACCCTCGACGGAGGGGACGAGGGAGATGGTGATCTCTTCCGGCCACTCGGTCGCGTCCGAGTCGGTGGTCCCGGCGGAGTCGCTGCCGCCGTCGGAATCGGAACCGGATGCTTCGGCGCCGCAGCCTGCGAGGGCAAGGGCCGTCGTCGCGGCGAGCGCGGTCACGAGCGTGGTCTTGTGGGAGAGACGACGCGGGGTCTGTCGCATGTTCTGGCGCATGGGCCGGTGCCTTTCGGGTGGGCTTGCGGGGGTGGGAGAGCGCCCCTCTGGACGTCACGGCCACGCTAGTGAGGCATCGTGGACGGATTGCCCACCGGGAGGTGAACAGTGGTCGACGCGAAGGCAAACGTCCGTGAACGTGACGCCACGCTCCGCCGTCGGGGAATGGCCACGCTCCACCGGCACGCCGGCACCTCTCGCTGCAGCATTCGAATCCCGGTCCGGCTACCCGTAGGTGGATTCGAGCGCTGGAAGTGGATTCGAACGGGTACGCGTGCAGGATGCGGGGCCACCCGAAGTGTCGAAAGGCCAGTCAGTCCCGCGCGGGTGCGTTGCGCCGTCGTCGGATCAGAGCGAGCACGAGCAGCACCGCGAGCGCCACACCCAGCCCAGCCACCCCGAGAGCCCCGGCCGCTTCCGCGAGCCACCGCTGCACCAACGCAGCGGCCTCCACGATCGGGTCCGGCCCTGCGCCGGCGTGCAGGACCCGCAGTTCCCAGATGCCGTACCAGGCCACGTACGCCCCTGCCAGGGCGAGCACACCGCCGGCGATTCGTGGCAACCCTCCACCGGTGCGGCGCATCGCGCCGATGATGCCTCGCCGAGCGAGGGCGGTCGCCGTCGCGGCCACCGCAACCGTGAGCCCCATCCCGAGCGCGTAGAGGGTGAATAGGACGATCCCGCTCACGGCGGAGTCGGCACGGAATGCCGTGACGACGACGGCCAGGAAGGGGGCGATGGTGCAGCCGATCGAGGCCACCGCGTACGAGGCGCCGAATCCGATCATCGAGCGCCAAGTGGCGGTGACAGGCTTCACGGGTCCTTTCCGCCGTGGCAGGCGGATGCTGGGAAGGCTCCGCCCGAGCGCCACCCACACGCCCACGCCGAGCAGCGCAAGACCGAGCCCAGCCGTGAACACCGGCAGGTAGGCCTGGACGCCGGCCGCGACCGGAGCGACCACGAGGCCGAACGTCACGAACACGGCCGAGAAGCCGATCGTCAGGGCCAGGCTCGCGCGCAGCGCCCGTAGGACCGCGCCGCGCCGGGTGGGTGGGGCGTCCTTGATGACGAACAAGCTGAGATAGGCCGGCAGCAGGGCGAAACCGCACGGGTTGACGGCCGCGACCAGGCCCGCGCCGAGGGCGAGGGCGGCAGCCGAGGAGTCGATCATGTCAGCTCGGCGACGGCCGCGTTCAACTCCTCGTCGGAGAGGGCGCCCTCGTCCACGATCTCACCGTGGGAATCGAGCACCACGTACGTGCTCTGGTAGGTGATGCCGAAGTGGGACCACACCTCGCCGTCATCGTCCACGAGGTGCTGGACGTCGGGGATGTCGCCGGCGAGATCGGCGATCGCCTCCGTGGTGTCGAGTCCGCCGACCCCGACGACGTTCACCTCCCCTGCGTACTGCTCGCCGAGGCTGGTCATGTTCGGGATCTGTGCCCGGCAGGTGGGGCACCATGGTGCCCAGAACCACAGGACCGCGGGTGCTCCCGCCAGCGTGGCCCCGTCGAAGGGTTCGCCGTCGAGGGTGGTGGCGGTGAATGCGAGCGTCTCCGGCACGTCCATCGGTTCGGCTTCGCCGGCCATGTCTTCCGACGGCGTCCCCTCCGTCTCCCCCGACGGCGTCTCCTCGCCGGCCATGTCGGAGGACGTCTCCTCCGGTTCGGTCATCATCTCGTCCGGCGTCATTCCATCCTCGTCATCGGCGGACGTGTTCTCGTCGGTCCCGGCACAGCTCGTGAGCAAGAGTCCGGCCAGGGCCGCGGTGGCCATCCATCGGGTTCGCATGCTCCCATCATTGCCGCGCGGCCGTGCGCGCTGCGGGCGTCAGGGATTACGAAGTACGGACAGTGGCGGGCTATCCACAGGTGTTCCGCGCTGGAACCTCTGTCCACAGCCCCCACCCAGGTGCTCAGCGCAGTGAGACCGGGCCGCGTGAGGATCCCGGACATGACGACTTCTCCTCACCCTTCCCATGCCGCCTCAACCCGCCCGCGACGCACGCTCGCGATCGTGACGTTCGCCATCTGCATCATCGCGACCTTCCTGGGTGCCGGTCCGGCGGCCGTGGCCGAGACCAGCGGGTGGGAGCGCGACGCCGGCGGGTGGACGCCAGGCGGCTCCTACTTCGGCAACTTCATCGCCGCCGACGGCGACCGGGCCGTCTGCGCCCTTGACGGAGCCAAGTTCGGCCCCGGTCATCCCGACGCTGACGGTGAGACCGCCTCGACCTACAGCGACCCCTATCCCGTCTCCTCGCTGAGGCCGCAACGGTATGACGGACGTCTGGCCCCACAGGTGAGCGGGGAGGTGATCCACGAGCTCGGGTATGTGATGGCCGTCTTCGCCGACACCAGCGATCTGCGGGAGGCGGTGGCGGCCGACCTCGCGACGATCCGGTTGGCCGGTGCCGAGCTCGACTGGCAGGGGTTCGAGGCCGACCGCATCGCGGCGGGCGCGAGTGCGCGAGCCGACGCGATGATCGCCGAGGCGCGGGAGAACGCCGGTCCGTACCGCGCCGACGACCTCTCGCTGGATACCGACACCGGCGAGGTGAACGGGATCGGAGTACGTGATGCGGACGGAGACTGGCTCCCTGGCTACGCCTGGCAGGCGAGCCTGAGCGGGCCCGCCACGTGGGAGGACGGATCCACGACTCTCGAAGGAACCACACAGGCTCGGCCCGGAAGCCGGGATCTCGCGGTCACGGGCAACGGCGAGGTGACGGTGCGGCTGACCGTGACCGGGCTTCCCGACGCCTTGCACCGGATGGACCCTCTCGACGGCGATGCCTCCTCCCAGCGGCTATTCCCCGCGGGTCGTCGGCAGAGTGTGGAGTCCAGTGTTTCAGCGACGGCGATCGTGGGCTTCCATCCCGGGATCTCCACGGTCGTCGCGCAGGAACGGGTCGACCTGGGCGATGAGCTGGTGGACGAGGTGACCGTGACGGGAGAGGGATGGGCCACCGTCGGGGAGATCGGTGGGCAGGCCGAGGGGCAGGGAGAAGAGCAGGGCGCGGGTGAAGGCGTGCCGGTGTCCTTCGAGGGAACGCTGTACGGCCCGTACGACCGGCCGCAGCCCGAACAGCTCAGCGTTCCGGCTGACCAGCCGGTCGCCGGGACGACCTCGCTTACGGTGACCGGTCCAGGCACCTACCCATCGGAGGCCTTCGTCGCGTCCGAGCCAGGCTTCTACACGTGGGTGTGGGCGATGCGGCGCGAGTCGCAGAGCTCCGAGGTCCGGCAGTACCTGAGCGAGGACGTGACCACACCGTTCTTCGAGCGACCGGAGACGGCGACAGTGCCCCATCCGGCCATGGCGTCCTCGCAGGTGGACCCGGCCGACCAACTGATCCTACCGGGCGACAGTGTGCGCGACACGGTGGTGATCACCGGATTCCCGGACGATCACCCGGAGTTCGACGGACTCGACGGCTCCTGGTCGGGTGATGAGCCAATGGTGACGCACCGCCTGTACGGGCCGTTCGAGCAGCGCCCGAATGAGGAGACCCACCCGGTGGACCTGCCGAATGCGCAGGTCGCGGGCCAGGTACGCACACCTGCCGTGAACGGGGAGGTGAGCGTGCTGTTCGAGGGTGAGGCTGCGCCGTCGAGCGTGGGGCACTACGTGATCGTGACCAGTTTCGATGGCGACGCCCGGGTGGACCCGTGGCAGACCTCCCCCTACGACGAGGCCGAGATGCTGCAGGTGGCGCAGGTACCGACGGTCACCACACAGGCGCAGGAGGTCGCGGCACCGGGTGAGCCATTCGGCGATGTGGCGCAGGTGAGCGACCCCGACGGAGTGATCGGCGCCGACGACGGGTGGGAGTGGTCGGTGGAGTTCGCTGCCTATGCGGCCGGTGACCTCGCGCCCTTGGATCTCGATAGCGACGGCCATGTCGTCGCCGAACGCCCGGAGGTCGCCGCCGTGTGCGAGGCGGAACCGGTGGCCGGCTCGACCGTCCGGATCGAGGGCGGTGGCCAGGTGGAGTCCGAACCGGTCACCGTGAGCACACCCGGGAACGTGTTCTGGGTGGAACGCCTGGTGCGGGAGCGCGGTGACCGGCGGGAGGTCGTCGGTGAAGGGGTGTGCGGGCTGCCGAACGAGTCCACGGCGGTGAGCGCGCCTGCGGAGCCGGTGGAGCCGGAGGCGCCGGTGGAAGACCGCACGTCCGCTGAACCCGCGCCCGAACAGCCCACGCCGCCCGCGCCCGAACTGGCCGAAACCGGATCCATGCTCGGCCCGCAGGAATCGTGGCGCCTCACGGCGGTGGCCGCGCTCTTGGTCCTGCTCGGCCTGATGAGCCTGTCGTGGCAGGAGCGGTTGCATCACGGGACCCGGCGCGCCGGACCGGCACAGCACGCCCGGCACCGGGGATGACTCGCCGAAGCGAGCCTCCGCCAGTGCGCGAATGGGAGGATCGGGCACTGATGACACCTCTCGCACTGCCGCATAGCGCTCCACCGTGCCTCGCCGAGATCCGGGCGGATCGCCGGTCGGTGAAGGAGTACGACGCCGAGCCGGTCGATCTGGACACCGTCGGCAGCGTGTTGTGGACTGCGGCCAGCATGCGCGCCGGGCGCGCCCACGCCTCGGCTCGCGGCCGCTATCTCGTCACGACAACGGTGATCTCGGGTGATGTCGAGGGCCTACCGCCTGGGGCGTACCGGTACTCGGCACGCGAGCATCACCTGACCCTCGTCCGCAGCGGCGACCACCGCGCCGGCCTCGCCGAGGCGACGATCGACGCACCCTGGCTCACGACCTGCCCGCTCATCCTGATGCTCAGTTCCGATATCGAGCGTGCCGACAAGCATTTTGAGGAGCTCCCACCGGGCCAGGGTGAGCGTTTCGCCTGGCTCGAAGCCGGCCTCATCACCCAGAACGTGTACCTGTGGACGGCCGCAACCGGACTCGGCACCGTATTCGTCGGGGGACTCGACGGTGCGGCGGCAGCACACATGACATCCGCGCTGTGCGACGAGGGCGAGACCCTCCTCGGCCTCATGCCGATCGGACGCCCGGCAGGAAGCATCGGATCCCGGTGATTCCATCATGCTTCGGCGCGTTCGCGGTCGCTGCGCACCGCGTACGAGGGGAACGCGTGGCGGCGCGCGGCCACGGCCACGACGAGCGCGGCGGCGACCAGCACGAGAGCGGCCCACGACAAGGACGCAGGACCAGCGCCGGCCAGGAGCAGCCCGCCGACGATGCCGCCACCGGCCATCCCGACGTTCCAGCACGTGACCACGAGCGACTGCGCGACGTCACCGGCGGCCCCTGCGACCTCCGCGGAAGCCGTCTGCAGCAGGGTCGCCGCACCGCCGAAGGACAGCCCCCACGCACCGGCGCTGAGGAACACCAGCCACGGCGTCGCCGCGAACAAGCCGAGCACGAGCATGGACACGGCGAACAGCGCGCAGCTGGCGACGACGAGCGTGCGCAGGCGGCGGTCGATGAGCGCCCCGGTGATCCAGATGCTCGCCAGCGAGAGCGCGCCGAAGACCAGCAGCAGCACGTCCACCTGCCCGGCCAACCCGAGCGGGGCGAGGAACGGTGCAATGAACGTGTACAGGACGTTGTGTGCCAGGACGAAGGCGAGGGTCACGAACAGCACCGCGACCACGCCAGGGATCGCGAGCGTCCGGCGCAACGGCAGACGCGCTTCCTTCCTCTGCCCGGGGAAGTCCGGGACCGTAGCGAGCGCCCATCCGACGAGCACGAGGGTCAGCAGTGTCATGACCCCGAAGGTGTAGCGCCAGCCGACGAGCCCGGCGAGAAACGTCCCGGCAGGCACGCCGATGGACAGCGCGATCGGCGTCCCGGCCATCACGATCGCCATCGCCCGACCGCGCTGGTGAGGCGCGACCATGCGGCGGGCGTAGCCGGCCAGCAGCGCCCACAGCAGGCCCGCGACCACGCCGGCCACGAACCTCGCAACCATCGTCAGGACGTAATTGTCCGAGACTGCGGTGACCGTGTTCGCCACGGCGAACCCGCCGATCGCGAGCAGCAGCAGTCGCCGACGCGGCCAGCCGATGGTCGCCGCGGTCAACGGCACCGCAGCGAGGGCCGAGCCGATCGCGTAGACGGTCACGGTCTGCCCGGCAGCGGACTCGGTCACCCCGAGATCGCTACTCATCGCCGGCAGGATCCCGGCGGGCAGGGCCTCGGTCATGATCGTGATGAAGCTCGCCGTGCACAGGGCTAGGAGCCCTGCCAGGGGCAGGCGTTCAGATCGAGCTGCAGGCGGCAGGGTGTCGATTCGTGTCATGACGCCATCGTCAAAGGTTGACGTTAACGTGAAGGTCAAGTCGACCACCGCGGACAACGATGAGGGGCACGCATGAGAATCGGAGAGCTTGCGAAGCTCACGGACACGTCCACCAGGGCGCTGCGGTACTACGAGGACGAGGGGCTGATCGTGCCGGGCCGCATGCCAAACGGGTACCGGGACTACGACGACTACCTTGTCGACCGGGTCATTCAGATCCGCGGCCTCATCGACACCGGGCTGCCGACCCGGATCATCAGGCAGATCCTCCCCTGCCTCGACAAGCCGAGGACGATCCACTTCGTCGACGCGACGCCCGAGATGCTCGCGACGCTCGAGCGCGAGCGCGACCGCATGACCGAGCGCATCGACTTCCTCGCCCGCAACCGCGACGCGATCGACGAGTACCTCGACGCTGTCAAGGCACTCGCCTAAGCCCCAGACGAGACGGCCACGAAGCGGCGACGCCAGTCGGCTCGTGATGGCGCTGCTGACGACCGCGCGCCGGATCAATGCCGAGTGAGCCCCCGCCCTGTCCCGATACGACCTTCTCCGAGGGCAGCCGACCGAGCGGATCACGAAGCGCAGTCTGCGATCCCTCTGACGTGCAACAGAGTTGCAGACACCGCGTCCACGATCGAGATCAAGCTGTCCGCGGATGCGGGAGCCGCAAAGACCCTCTGATGAGACGCGACCTTGCGTGACCGACTTCCTGGACCGATGTCTCCGCGTTGTCCAGAGCCAGCGTCGCGGCCGCGTCATGAAGCCGTGACCCGATCAGCATCGGGCCGTCGTGGCACAGGGCCGCGTCGCAGCGCTCGAGAGCCGAGCGCCCACGCGGCCAGAGCAGCGGCGGCAAGCACTGCGCCGAGCACGGAAGACCCGGTCCATCCACTGACCCCGTAAGCGGCCGTGGTCGCGACCGCACCGAAGGCGGAGCCCGTGGAGTAGAACACCATGTACGCGCCGATGACGGTGGACGTGATCGTTGGATAGCTGGTGGTGAGGATGTGCTGGTTGCTGACGTGCGCGGCTTGAACGGCGAAGTCGAGCAGCAGGATGCCGAACGCGAGAATCAGCAGCGACCATCCGAGACCGGCGATCGCAGCCCAGGAGGAGAGCAGCAGGACGACGGCCGCGCCGGTGATCCGGTTCGAGTTCCCCCGGTCGGCCCACCGCCCGGCGCGGGCAGCTCCGAGCGCACCGGCGAGACCTGCTACACCGAAGAGCCCGATCGCCGCCTCGCTGAGGTGCCACGGCGTGGACCCGAGGGGAAGCGCCATGCCGCTCCACAGCGCACCGAAGGACGCGAAGAGGAGGAACGCGATCACGCCGCGACTGAGGAACAGGGGATCGGCGAAGAGGCCGGCGAAGGTTCGCAGAAGACGCCCATAGCCGACGCCTCCGGTTCGGCTCTCCTCAGGAAGTGCCCGAAGCGCGAGCCCGCACAGCAGCACGGACAGGAGCGCGATCGCCGCGTAGACGCTGCGCCATCCCCACAGATCCGCGAGGGCACCGGCGAGGATCCGTGATCCGAGGATGCCGACGACCACGCCGGAGGTTACGATCCCGAGGTTCCGACCGCGTTCGGCCGGAGCCGACAGAGCGGACGTGAGAGCAACCGCGATCTGGACGACGACGGCGAAGACCCCGGCCATGGCGAGCCCGACGAACGCGATCCAGGCAACCTGCGCGAGTGCTGCCACTGTGAGGCCCAGGGCGATCACCGCCAGATGCCCAGCGATCAGTCGCCGCCGGTTCAGCATGTCGCCGAGTGGCACGAGCAGCACCAGGCCGAACAGGTATCCCACCTGCCCGACGGCGATGAACCAGCCCGTGGCGTCTGCGGCGACGCCCAAGTCGCGCCCCATCTGTCCCAGCACCGGCTGGCCTGCGTACACGCTGGCGACGGCCGTCCCGCACACCACCGCCATCAGCAGCCTCGTCTTCCGGTTCATCTTCACCCCCGACGATTTGGTTGCAATTTGCTACGCTTGGAGCGTACGGCAGTTGAGTTTCAAACTGCAACCAAATGAGGAGGTGCACGATGGTGGCGGATGCTCAGGCTTGGACGGACCCCGAGTGCCCTGTCGCGCGGGCCGCCGACCTCGTGGGAGACCGGTGGAGCCTGCTGATCGTGCGTGACGCGATGGATGGGGCGCGCTCGTTCACGGACTTCCGGGAGCGAACCGGGATCGCGCGCAATATCCTCACCGACCGGCTCCGCAAGCTGACCGAGCACGGCCTGATGGCCCAGGTCGATCCCCCCACCGGCGCGAGGAAGCAGTACGCCCTGACGCCTTCAGGGAAGGACCTCTTCCCGGCCATCGTGGCACTTCGGCAGTGGGGCGAGCGGCACGCCTTCAAGGCGGACGAGTCGCACTCAACCCTCGTTGACGGCTCTGGCGAACGAGTTCCTCTGCTCGCAGTCACAGGGAGCGACGGCGCGGTACTCACCTCCGACAGCACGCGCGTGCATCACGGGCAGTAGCAGCACAAGTCAGACTCATTCGAGTGCAGTCCGGTGATTCGTGAACCCGGGTGCTGTCGCTTCCCGACCCCGACCACGCCGAAGTCGCAGGCGGCTGCGATTGAGGGCAGGTTCTCTGGCCAACCCCTCGTTCAGCACCTGGTCGCTCAGTCGAGCAGCTCGGAGACCGCCGCCTTGAGCTTCGACACCAGCGACCGGACATCGTCGTCCTCGGCAATCTCCACCGCCAGGCTCGGACCATCGGGGATGGAGACCTCGACATAGACCTCGCTGCCGAACCAGGGCGTGGACGACACGAGCATCACATCTACGTCGGAGGCGCGGCCTGACGGGAGGGCTGCCTCGGCGATCGGGATCGCCTCCAGGCGAGATCCTTGGCATGGGGATGCTCGGTCATGCGCGCGGCTCCGCGACGCCGTACCGGGCGCGCCCACGCCTGCCGAGCCCGTCGAGGTCGATGACGCCGGCGACGTAGTCCTCCTGGTCGGCGAGGACCTCGTCAGAACGTCTCTTACGCGCGCACGTGAGACCTTATGGTTTCCAGCTACACAAACTACACACCTTCAACGTTTCCGCAGGTCAGAGCGCAAATCCAAGCGCGCCCCTTCCCTGCCTGACGACCAGCCCGAGCTGTCTGGTCACCCTCGGCCGGCCGGTGCCGGCCTGCTCACTCTCGGCCAACACCCTGATAGCCATTCTCCCGATCGCACCGGCTGCCTGGCTGGCCCGGGCACCCCGTTCGGAGCCCGGCCATCCCCGGCCGTCCGAGGTCGGGGCTGCTCCCTGCGTCCACCGCTGCTCGCGGGCGGACGCCAGGCCCAGGGTTCCTGCCGCGGAGGCCGCTGTTGCATCGGTCGTTGCTGAACGACGAAGGGCCCCTCGACCAGACGGTGTTCTGCCTGGTGAGAAGCCCTTCGCTCACGTGCGCGAGGGGGGAGTTGAACCCCCACGCCCTTTCGGGCACACGGACCTGAACCGTGCGCGTCTGCCTATTCCGCCACTCGCGCGAGTTGGTGGACCCACGCCACCGAGGCGACGCGAACACCGAAGATTAGGTTACACGATCGCCACGTGCGCCAGCCAATTCTGCGGGTCACTGTCAGCAAGCACACACCGCTCCACGTTCCCGGCTTCCCAGCCCGACCAGGCCGCCGCCCGGCCGTGATCTGGAGCCGGCCCCTGCATCACGAGCCCCTTCCCCGGCACGCCGTTCCCCGCCGACGCGCGCGAGAGCATACGATTCCAAGGGAGAACGATGCCCGCCTCGGCTCGTGGGACCTGCACAGGCCCATAGGCCACCGGCGGCGGGTCCGTAGCGATGAGGTCCTCAGGAGGTGCGCTGTGGGAGTCCTCGACCGGTTCGAGAAGGGTGTCGAGCGGGTGGTCAACAATGCCTTCGCAAAGGCATTCCGTTCCGACCTCAAGCCCGTGGAGATCGCCAGCGCCATCCGGCGGGACATGGATGAGCGCACCGCTGCCCTCTCCCGTGGCCGCACCGTGGTGCCGAACACGTTCACCGTCGAACTGGCCCGCAAGGACTACGACCAAGTCCTCGACTGGGGCGAGGACGCGATGGCCGAGGAGATGATCGGCGCGGCGACCGATCACGCCACCAGCCAGCACTACGTCTTCGTCGGACCCGTGGACGTCCAGTTCGACCAGGCCGAGGACCTCGAGCCCGGCCGGTTCCGCGTCCGCTCCTCCTCCAAGCGCGGGGCTGTCGCACCCGCCACCACCGACAGTCCGAGCCGGCGACACCCCATCCTGGACATCGACGGTCAGCGCTACCTGCTCACCGGACCGGTCACCGTCATCGGCCGCGGCTCGGAGGCAGACATCATCGTCGACGACACCGGGGTCTCCCGTCGCCACCTGGAGATCCGGATCACTCCGGACGGCGTCGTCGCCACCGACCTCGGCTCCACGAACGGCACCTATGTCGAGGGCCACCACGTCGAGGCCGCCACACTCGTGGACGGCAACACTCTGACCATCGGGCGCACCCGGATCATGTTCTGGTCCGGCACCGAGGATTCCGGTGCCCCGGCGTGAGCGAACTGATCGTCACCCTCTTGCGGCTGGGCTACTTGGCGCTGATCTGGCTGCTCGTCCTGTCCGCCATCGCCGTGCTGCGCCGCGACGTCTTCGGCACCCGGGTCCTGGCACGAGGCTCCGTGCTGACCGGCAGCAAGCCCCGGCCATCAGCACAGCAGCGCCCCGCATCTGCCCGCGGTAGCCAGACCCCCACCCGGCTGCGCGTGACCGCCGGACCACTGAGCGGCACCACCTTGCAGCTCGGGGGCTCCGCCGTCCTCATCGGGAGGGCCCCCGGGTCCACGCTCGTCCTCGAGGACGACTACTGCTCGGCCCGGCACGCCCGGATCTTCCCCGATCAGGGTCGCTGGTGGGTCGAGGACCTGGGCTCGCGGAACGGCACCTACCTAGGATCCACGCGAGTGCACGAGGCGGTCCCGGTCGAGACCGGCTCTCCCATCCGGATCGGGCAGACGATCATCGAGCTGCAACGGTAGGCCCCGCAGTGTCCGTCGCACTCAGGTACGCGGCCCGCTCCGACGTGGGGCTGGTCCGCACCGTCAACCAGGACTCCGGGTACGCCGGGCCCCAGCTACTCGTGCTCGCCGACGGGATGGGCGGACCAGCCGGCGGAGACATCGCCTCATCGGTCGCGGTAGCCCATCTGGCCGCTCTCGATGGTGAGGCGCACGGCGGCGACGATCTGCTCGACCAACTGCGCCGGGCCATCTCTGCGGCACACTCCGACCTGCTCGACTACACCGGCGACCGGCCCGAGCTCCACGGGCTCGGCACCACCGTCATCGCGCTGCTGCGTTCGGGCAGGAAGATGGGCATGGTCCACGTCGGCGACTCCCGTGCCTACCTCTTGCGCGAGAACGGTCTCACCCAGGTGACCGAGGACCACACGCTCGTCCACCACCTCGTCACGACCGGTCAGCTGACCGAGGAAGAAGCCGAGCACCACCCACAACGGTCGGTGCTGTTGCGGGTACTCGGGGACGACCCTGACGCGCCGACCTTGGACGAGTCCGTGCGCGAGGCGCGGATCGGTGACCGCTGGCTGCTGTGCTCGGACGGATTGTCCTCCTACGTCTCCACCGACACCATCGCCGATTGCCTGCGCGAGTACACCGACCCGGGCCGGTGCGCGGATGCACTCGTCGACCTCGCCCTCCGTACCGGCGGACCGGACAACATCACCGTCGTCATCGCCGATGTGGTCGACGCCACCGATCTGCCGGAGATGGCCCCGCAGATCGTCGGCGCCGCCGCCGTGGACCGGGAGCGTCCCACACGGGGTGGAACGGGTGCGGCGGCACGTGCCGCGGCCATGGCTCGCCAGGCTCAGAGCACCGAGGATGGCACCGACGACGTCGGACGCACCGAACGCGACGCCCTCGCCGAGCTCGACCCGCCCGAACCTGCGATCCGCAAGCTGCTGCGCTGGGGGATCACCACCGTAGTACTGCTCGCCCTGATCGCCGGCGCCGCCACCATCGGCTACCGGTGGTCGCAGACCCAGTACTACGTGGCTACCGACGGTGAGAACGTGGTGATCTACCAGGGCATCCCGCAGGAGCTGGGGCCGATCGCCCTCTCCGAGGTCCATGAGGTGACCGACGTCCCGCTGGCCGATCTGCCCACCTTTGCACGCGCCCGGGTTGAGGCCCACATCGCGGCCACCAGTTTGGCCGACGCGGAGGAGATCGTTTCCGGCCTACGTGACCAGCTTCCGCAGGACCCGACCGCACCGCCGGCCGAGGAACCCAGCGACGACCCGGGTGAGGATCCATCGGGCCCCCCGACGGACGACCCCTCACCGGATCCCACCGCTACCGGCACCGGCGCACCCCGTCCGGGAAGCCCGGGCCCCGAAACCACCCCCCTGACGGCGGTGCTCACCTGATGGCGACCGTGGCACCGAGCAGAATCCGCACCGGTCGAGCGGCCGAGGTGTGGCTGCTGCTGCTCGCCGTCGCCCTGGGGGTGGGCGGGTATGCCCTGGTGGGCCTGAACACCGGTGACGCCCTGCCCGAGGACTTCGGCCGGTACGCGCTCATCCTCGCCGGGGTGGCGGTGGTGCTGCACCTGGTGGTGCGCTGGCGTGCCCGCTACGCCGACCCCCTTCTCGTGCCGCTGGTGCTCGCGCTGAACGGTATCGGCCTGGCGATCATCCACCGCATCGACATCGGCATGACGGCCCGTGGGATCCCCTTCGCCGCCGGCCCCCGCCAGCTGATGTGGACGGCCCTGGGGGCGGTGCTCGCCGCCGCCGTGATCATCGCCCTGCGTGACCACCGCACGCTGCGCCGCTACACGTTCACCGCGATGGTGGCCGGGCTGGTGCTGCTGGTGCTCCCGATGACGCCCGGTCTGGGAGTCAACCGCAACGGAGCTCAGCTGTGGATCGAGGTGGGCCCGCTCTCCTTCCAGCCGGCCGAGATCGCCAAGATCCTGCTGGCCATCTTCTTCGCCGGATACCTGGTGACCAACCGGGACGTCCTCACTCTCGCCGGCCCGAAGATCCTCGGCTTGCAGCTCCCCCGGGTCCGCGACCTCGGCCCGCTGCTGCTGGCGTGGGCGGTCGCGATCGGCGTGCTCGTGGTGGAGCGGGACCTGGGCACCTCACTGCTCTTCTTCGGTTTGTTCGTCGCGATGCTCTACGTCGCCACCGAACGCGCGAGCTGGATCATCATCGGCCTGCTGATGTTCGCCGCCGGCGCCTTGCTCGCGGTCAATCTGTTTCCGCACGTGGCCGATCGTTTCGACATCTGGCTCAACGCCCTCGACAGCGACATCTACAACCGGGAGTTCGGCGGCTCCGGGCAGCTGGTGCGCGGCCTCTTCGGGCTGGCGCTCGGTGGTCTCATGGGCGCCGGCTGGGGGGAGGGCTTCCCGCATCTGACCACCCACGCGAACTCGGACTTCATCGTCTCCGCCCTCGGCGAGGAGCTCGGCCTCACCGGGTTGATCGCGATCCTGCTGATCTATCTCGTGCTCGCCCAGCGCGGTCTACGGATGGCGATCGGGGTCCGCGACGGTTTCGGCAAGCTCCTCGCCTCCGGGCTCGCGTTCACCCTGGCGTTCCAGTGCTTCGTCGTCGTCGGTGGTGTCACGCGCCTCATCCCGCTGACGGGGCTGACCATGCCGTTCATGGCGGCCGGCGGATCCTCCCTCGTCGCGAACTGGATCATCATCGGCCTTCTCGTGCGCATCTCGGACTCCTCCCGCCGCCCAGCCGCCGAGGGAGGCGGGGAAGTGGTCGGCGCCGAGACCGCGCGGATCGCCCTGAGTACCCAGAACGAGGGCACAGGCAAGGGTCCCGACGGCGCAGCTCGCCCTCGCCGTCGAGGTGGCACCTCCGCCGCGGTGTACGACACCGCCGACGACGTCCCCCGTGTGCCCGCGAACGACGCCCACGATCAAGACGACGACGATGACCAGCACACCGAGGTGGTCGAGCGCCCATGAACGCACCACTTCGCCGGCTCTCGGTACTCGTGATCCTCATGTTCGTGGCCCTCATGGGCGGCGCCACCTGGGTGCAGTACTTCCAGGCGTCGTCCCTGAACGCCGACTCACGGAATGTGCGCACGCTGTACCGCGACCACGGTCAGGATCGTGGCCCGATCGTCGTCGCTGGTGAGCCGGTCGCCTACTCCGAGCCGGTCGACGACCCGTTCGGGTTCCAGCGCGTCTACGCCGACGGTCCGCTGTACGCCCCGGTCACCGGCTGGTACGGGCTCTATCAGGCCACCGGCATGGAACGTGCCGCGCACACCGTGCTCAACGGTACGGACGACTCGCTGCTGCTCTCCCGGGTGCGGACCCTGTTCACCGGTGCCGAGCAGGGTGGCGGATCGGTGGAGCTGACCATCGACCCGGCCGCGCAGCAGGCCGCCTGGGACGCGCTCGATGGACGCAGGGGTGCAGCGGTGGCGATCGACCCGCGCACGGGAGCGATCCTGGCGATGGTCTCCCGCCCGAGTTACGACCCGAACGCCCTTGCCGCCCACTCCAGTGCCGACGCGGACGCCGCCTACACAGGGCTGCTGGAAGACGAGGGCGACCCGCTGTTCAACCGCACCATCGGCGGCAACCTGTACGCACCGGGCTCGACCTTCAAGCTGATCGACCTGGCGATGCTGCTCGAGACGGGCGACTACGACCCCGAGACCGAGATCGAGGCCCCCACGGAGTACCTGCTACCCGGCACTCAGGACACGATGCTGCGCAACCCTGGAGGCGGTACGTGCGGCGGGGAGACCGTGACGCTCGAGTACGCCCTGCAGGTCTCGTGCAATACGCCCTTCGCGATGCTCGCCGTCGAGCACGGTGACGACGCCCTGCGCGAGCAAGCGGAGGCCTTCGGTTTCGGGGAGCCGCTCGATGTGCCGATGTCGGTCACCCCGAGCCGCTTCCCTGCCGACCCGGACCCCGCGCAGACCGCGATGAGCGCGATCGGGCAGTTCGACGTGCGAGTCACGCCGTTGCAGATGGCCATGGTCTCGGCGGCAGTGGCCAACGATGGCGACGTCATGCGCCCGTATCTGATCGCCACCGAACGGGGACCGGACCTGCAGGTGACGGCGCGGACTGAGCCGGAGGTCTTCGCCGAACCGATCTCGGCGAGCACCGCCGCGACGATGCGGGACCTGATGGTCAACGTCGTCGCCAACGGGACCGGATCGCCCGCGCAGATCTCCGGAGTCCAGGTGGCGGGCAAGACCGGGACGGCGGAGACCGGCTCGGATGAGGACGTCGCCCCGGACGCGTGGTTCACCGCCTTCGCCCCGGCGGACGACCCGCAGATCGCCGTGGCCGTCGTGGTCGAGGACGGCGGAGCGTACGGCGAGGAGGGCACCGGGGCGTCCGTCGCGGCACCGGTGGCACGGCAGATCATCCAGGCGGTGCTGGCCGAATGACACCCACGGCCGGACTACTGCTCGGGGAACGGTACGAGCTGACCGAACGGCTCGCCACCGGTGGCATGGGAGAGATCTGGGTCGCTACGGACCTGCACCTGCGCCGTCATGTGGCCGCCAAGGTGCTGCGGGCGGAGTTCGCCGGCGATACGCATTTCCTGCAGCGGTTGCGCACCGAGGCACGCAACTCGGCCGCTCTCTCGCACCAGAACATCGCCGCGATGTACGACTACGGGGAGCAGCGCGGTGCCGGTTACCTGATCATGGAGCTGGTGATCGGGGAGTCCCTGGAAGACCTGCTGCGACGCGAGCGCACACTGGAACCGGCGCAGGTGCTGCCGATCCTGGCTCAGACCGCGCGCGCCCTGCACACCGCACACATGGCCGGGGTGGTGCATCGAGACGTGAAGCCCTCCAACATCCTGCTCACGCGTGACGGCTACGTGAAGATCACCGACTTCGGGATCTCCCTCGGGGCGAACCAAGCACCGATGACCGCGGCCGGGATGGTCATGGGCACCGCCCAGTACCTGCCACCCGAGCAGGCCATGGGTCGTGCAGCCACCGGCGCTGGCGACATCTATGCCCTCGGCGTTGTCGCCTTCGAGGCGCTGGCCGGCCGGCGGCCGTTCACGGGCTCATCGCAGGTGGACATCGCCTTCGCTCACGTGAACCAGCCGGTGCCGCCGCTGCCCTCTCACCTGGACGAACGCGTCCAGGAGATCGTGCTGCAGATGCTGGCCAAGGATCCCGAACAGCGGCCCCGGTCAGCGGCGTCCCTGGCGCGCGCGTTGGAGACCTTGACGGAGTCGCTGCGGGTACCGCTCGCGGACGACACCCGCGACGAACCGCCGGCGACCGCCGTCGCCGCACCCCTTCCGATTCAGGCGCCGATGGCGCCGCAGGACGCCCCGGGCACGCCCGCCCGGGGAACGTCCTCAGATTCCCGGTTGCGGGAGAACCCCGGCCCGACGGCGGATGCTGCCTCGACCCGTGACCCGGCCCGGGACAAGGGTTCCGCAGGTGCCGCTTCGGCCCACGCGCCGGTGTCGCACCGAGGGGATCCGGCCACGACGACCGGTGAGCATCGCCGTACTCTGGCCGAGGCTGCCCGGCAGAATCCGCTCGTCGCGGCACGTGCGCGCCACACCTCCTCAGGCAACTCTGAGGCGAGCGGGCGCGGTGAGGCAGACTCCCACGAGGACGACCTGGCCCCGCCCCGATGGCGGCCGGTGGCCGGCAGCGAGGGCGCCGGTCAGCGCGTGGCCCCACCGGGCAACTCGGCTGCGGCGGCGGCCGATGGCCCGGTCTCCGATCGCCCGGCCTCGGCACAGCACGAACCTCCGCAGAACCGATCGCGGTCGTCGGTGACGGGCGATCCACTGACCCGTCGCGATCTGCGTTCCGGCGCCCACGGGAGTGCTCACGGCAGTCCGCGACACGGCCCGGCCGGGCTGCTCGACCGGCTGGGCCGGACAGGGCGGTGGATCGCTCTGGTGGTCGCGGCTGTGGTGCTGACGACGCTGCTGGTGCTGTTGTTCAGTAGGCTGGGCGCTGCAGCAACGCCGTCAGCAGCTGTCGTGACCCTCCTGGTCCGGCCCGTGCAACGGCCTGAGTCCCCAGCCGAGAGAGTGAAGGAACGCTAAGTGGCCAACGACGTTCCCCGGGTCCTCGCCGGTCGCTACGAGATCGGTGAGCCGATCGGCCGTGGCGGCATGGCCGAGGTGTTCATCGGCAAGGACAACCGGCTCGGCCGGTCCGTGGCCATCAAGGTGCTGCGTTCCGACCTCGCCCGGGACCCCAGCTTCCACACCAGGTTCCAGCGTGAAGCGCAGTCCGCGGCATCGCTCAATCACCCGGCGATCGTGTCGGTCTACGACACCGGGGACGAGACGATCACCGGCTCCGACGGCACGGAGACGACCATCCCGTTCATCGTGATGGAGTATGTCGAGGGCCACACCGTCCGCGACCTGCTGCGGGATGGGTCCGCGCTTCCCCTCGACGAGGCGGTCGAGATCACCCAAGGTGTCCTGGCCGCCTTGGAGTACTCCCACCACGCTGGGATCGTCCACCGCGACATCAAACCGGCTAACGTCATGCTCACCCCCACCGGCGCGGTGAAGGTGATGGATTTCGGCATCGCCCGCGCCATGGCCGACTCGGCTGCCACCATGACGCAGACCCAGGCCGTGGTCGGCACCGCACAGTACCTCTCCCCGGAACAGGCGCGCGGCGAGGTGGTCGACGCCCGCTCCGACCTCTACTCCACCGGCTGCCTGCTGTATGAGCTGCTCACCGGGCAGCCGCCGTTCACCGGCGATTCAGCGGTGTCCGTGGCCTACCAGCACGTGAGCGAGGACGCTCGGCCGCCGAGCAGTCTCGCCTCGGACATCCCGGAGACTCTTGACCGGATCGTCATGAAGTCGCTCGCCAAGGACCGTGACCAGCGGTACTCCTCGGCAGCCGAGTTCCGTTCCGACCTGGACGCTGCCGTCTCCGACGGTGTGGTCCGCGCGCCGGCCGTCGGCGCGCTCGCCGGTGCCGCCGCGGGCGCGGCTGGTGCCACACAGGTGCTCGGCGGGATGGGCGCCGAACCGCCGCCGAGCCGGAGGGACGCCCGCGCCGAGCCGGCCGAGGAGGACGAACCGCGCTCCAACAAGGCACTCATCTGGATTCTTGCGACGATCGGGGTGATCGCCGCCGTCGCCATCGTGCTGCTGCTGCTGAACCGGCCACCGGCCGAGCCCGAGGCCCCGCCGCAGGTGGCAGTACCAGACCTGGCCGGAATGACGCAGGACGAAGCGCGTACGACCCTGGCCGAGACGGTACCCGTGGATGAGGAGGGCCTCCCGGTCGAGGGCGAGGACGGGCTCGAGCTCGTGGTCGGCGACCCCGAGGCCAGCGATGAGGTTCCGGCCGGGGAGGCGCTCTCCTGGTCGCCCGAGACAGACACGATGGTCGAGGCCGGGAGTCCTGTCACCGTGGTGTTCTCGGCCGGTCCGGATTCATTCACCATCCCGGATGTCTCCGGCCTCACGCAGGAACAGGCCCGGCAGGAGTTGGTGGACGCGGGATTCGACGCCGCCAACTTCAGCGTGCAGACCCGCGACGAACCGGAGGTCGAGGAGGACGAGGTGATCGAGACCGATCCGGCGGCCCAGACCGAACATCCGGCGGACGGTGCGATCGTGATCGTCGTCGGCACCGGCAATGTGGTGCTGGAGGACCTCACCGATCAGGATCTGGAGCAGGCGCAGAACACACTGCGCGAGCTGGGTCTGAGCTGGCGGGTGACCGAGCAGGAGGACGACGGCACACCGGGACGGGTGCTGAGCCAGAGCCGTGAGGGGACCATCCCGATCGACTCCGAGGTCGAGCTGGTCGTCTCCATCCCGGCACCCGAGCCGACTGAGGAACCCACCGAGGAACCGACGAACGACCCCACTGACGATGCCGGTGCAGACAGCGATGACGCGACCGACGGGGCCGACAGCGGCGGCGACACCAGCGGCAGCCCCGACGCGGGAGCGGGAACCGACGGTGCGGACGCCTCAGGCGACCCGAACGGCGAGAACTCAGGCGACTGATACTCCCCTCGGCGAGTTGCCAGATGTGGCCCGTTCGAGTGCATGCCGACGGGCCGCGACGGGCAACTCGGTGAGGTAACCAGCGGCTGACGTCACTTGGTCAGCGCGCGACGAGCGGAGCCATCCCCGCTGAGCGCTCCACGGCCGTCTCGTCCCCGGTCACCGCGAGCCAGTTCGCCAGCAACCGGTGCCCACCCTCGGTGAGCACCGACTCCGGGTGGAACTGCACGCCATGCAATGGCAGCGTGCGGTGCTGGAGTCCCATGACGATGGCGTTGGCCGTCGTCGCGGTGACGTCGAGCTCCGCGGGGACTGTGTCCGCCTGGACCGCCAGGGAATGGTAGCGCGTGGCCGTGAACGGTGACGGAAGGCCGGCGAAGACGCCGACGCCGTCATGGGAGACCTCGGAGGTCTTGCCGTGCATGAGTTCGGGTGAGTGGGTCACCACACCGCCGAAGAGCTCCCCGAGCGCCTGGTGGCCGAGGCACACACCGAGCATCGGCAGACCCGCGTCGGCGCAGCGCTCGATGACCCGCAACGACTCACCCGCCTCCTTCGGCGTCCCCGGTCCGGGTGAGACGAGTACGCCGTCGTAGCCGTCAAGCACGTCCGCCTCGGCGAGCGCCGGATCGTCGTTGCGCAGCACCACGGTCTCCGCCGCCAACTGCTGCAGGTAGCCCACGATCGTGTAGACGAAGCTGTCGTAGTTGTCCACGACAAGCACGCGGGGCATCAGGACGCCCCGACCGTCTGATCGTTGAACGGCATGTAGGGAGCAACGGCGGGGAAGACCCACAGGAACAGCACCGCCACCACCGCAGCCACGAGGATCAGGGACAGCAGCGCCTTCACGGCCTTCGGCCCGGGCAGGATCCGCCAGATTGCCGCGTACATCAGGAGTCCTCCAACAGTTCAGCAGGCATACCGTCCTCGAGCGGGATCCAGTGGTCCAGCTCGGCGTGCACGATGTAGCGCTCGGCGGTCGACCACAACGGGTGGCAGGTCGTCAGCGTCAGCATCGCCGCGCCCGGCTCCACACCGGGTTCACCAGGAACCGGCGCGATCACGTCCACCTCGGTGGGCTGCACGATCGCGTGCTCGGTCACCTTGTAGACGTACCAGGCCGTGTGGGTCTGCACGATGATCGAGTCGCCGGCGGCGAGAGTGTCGATGTGGAAGAACGGCCGCCCATACGTCTGGCGGTGGCCCGCCACCGAGAAGTTGCCGACCTGACCCGGCATCGCCGTGTCCGGATAGTGACCGACCATGCCGGCGTCGAGCACGCTATCGCGTGATACACCCTCGGCGATCGGCCACCGGTAGTCGAGCCCCCAGTCGGGCACCCACAAGGCTGCGAAGGTGTCACCGGAGAGCTCCACCGGCTCCGGCTCCGGCGGGGGCTCCTCGGTACGCTCCTCACCGGCAACCTCGGGGATCTCCACGTCGAGTCCCTCGGTGAACTCCGAGACAGCATCGCCGGCTTCGCGCGCGCCTTCGACGTCGGTCCACCAGAGCTGCCAGACCACGAAGAGACCGAGCAGCAGACCGGCGGTGATCAGCAGTTCCCCGATCCCGCCGACGATCCGGGCACCCACGGTAGGGCGGGGCCGCTTGGCCTGTTGACGACGAGCCACTCGTGCCGCTTCCTCCTGCTGTTCCTGGGCGATCTCGTCCAGACGGCTCATGAGTTGTCTCCGTCTCTCTGGTCCGGCGTCGGCTGTTGCCAGCTAATCGGTTCTTCACCCGGTAACCGTGCGTACTCCATGGAAAGGCCCCCCTCGATCCTCGGCATCTCAAGCTGATCCTCGTCCACCACCGAGTATCCCAGGCTCACCTGGTCCACATACTCGCGGTAGACACGTACGGCGGCAGACTGGTCGAGCCCGGCACGCAGCGCGTCAGTTTCCCCGATGGCGGAGATGACATACGGCGGGGAGTAGACATTTCCGTCCACCAGCAGCACGTTGCCTACGCAGCGGATCTTCGTCAGCGGTCCCAGCCGGTGGCCCTGCACGGTGATCGCCTCGGCACCCCCGGACCACAGCGCGTTGATGACGCCCTCGAGGTCCTGCTGATGGACGAGGAGGGCGTCCGCGCTGAATCCCTCAGGCACGTCGTGAATGAGCGGGGAGTCCGACAACGACACCGTGACGCCCGATCCGGTCGCCGCCGTGCGCCCGGCCGCGAACCGCATCTCCGGGGTGATGGTCTCGGCACTGCCGGCCTCCGACTCCTGCGCCAGCAGCCGGTTCACCTCATCGTCGAGCGCCTGGTACCGGGCGTTGGTCTCGTCCAGGCGTGAAGCCTCGGAACGCACCAGATCCTCGAAGTCGGTCGGCTGACGGCCCTGCTGATCCGCAAACAGGGAAGCATTCGTGGCGAACAACAGCCCTGCGAGCACGCCGACGACGCCCACCCCCAGCGAGATGCCGGTCCGGTGAGCGTCCGTGCCGCGTGCGCTCATGGTTCCAGCATAGGTGGGCATCCTGGTCACGGACAGGCCACGCCCGGTCGGGTGTCCGCACACCTGAGCGCCCGTCGATCATGCGTGTCACGATGGGCCTATGAGCACCGAAGCACAGATCGCCGTCGACGACTACCTGGTGGCCACGCTGGTCGACGAAGACGACGCCCTCGTCTCGGCCCGTGAGGCTGCCGCCGAGACCACGATGCCGGGAGCCGCGGTCGCCCCCAATCAGGGCAAGCTGCTGGCTATGCTCGCCACCGCCATCGGGGCACACCGCGTGCTGGAGCTGGGCACCCTGGCCGGATACAGCACGATCTGGCTCGCTCGTGCTGTCGGACCGGGCGGGCGCGTGGTCACGCTGGAGGTCTCGGAGCAGAACGCGGCCGTCGCACGGCGCAACCTCGACCGCGCCGGGGTGGGTGACGTCGTCGACATCATGCTCGGTCCCGCGGCGGACAGTGCCCAACGACTCATCGACACCGGTCAGGAACCCTTCGATCTGGTGTTCATCGACGCTGACAAACCCAGCAATGCCACCTACCTGCGGGCTGCCCTGGAGCTGACCCGGCCCGGTAGTCTCATTGTGCTCGACAATGTGGTCCGCTCCGGACGAGTGGCCGACCCTGACTCAGCCGATGACCCCGGTGTACGCGGTTTGCGGGAAGCGCTGGCTCTCGCGGCCGGCGACCCACGCCTGGACGGCACCGCGCTGCAGACAGTCGGCTCCAAGGGCTGGGACGGGTTCGCGCTGTTCCGCCGCGTCGCCTGAGTTCTACGCGTCGCCTGAGTTCTGCCCGTAGGATTGGCCCCAGACGTCACGAGGAGATCTCCAGCATGCCTGAGTCGAAGTCCCGCAAGAAGCCCAGCTACACGCCGCCGCCAGAGCCGGCGGCGCCGAAAGCCAACCCGAGTTGGTGGGCTCCCACGATGCTCACGCTGATGATCCTCGGGCTCGTGTGGGTGGTCACCACCTACATCTGGCAGTCCGGCGGTCCCATCCCCGGCATCGGGTCCTGGAACCTGGCGGTCGGCTTCGGTCTGATGATGATCGGGTTCGTGATGACCATGCGGTGGCGCTGATGCCCCGCACGCCACTGAGCGAGAAGGCCCTCGAGCTGCTGCGCCGGCCCAACCCGGCGGTCATGGCGACCGTTCACCCGGACGGCTACCCGGTCTCGGTGGCGACCTGGTACCTCATCGAGGAGGATGGGCGGCTGCTGCTGAACCTGGACGCGGGCCGGGCGCGGCTCAAGCACCTGCGCTCCAACCCGCACGTCTCCCTCACCGCGATCGCCGAGGACAACTGGTACACGCATGTCAGCGTGCAGGGTCGTGTGGTCGAGATTCATGACGACGAGGAGCTCGTCGACATCGATCGGCTGTCGCGCCACTACGGGGGCAACCCGTACCCGGTGCGTGATCGTGCCCGCGTGAGCGTACTGGTCGAGTTGGACCGATGGCACGGCTGGGGCGCGGCACAGGAGGACTGACGTCGACCCTGGGAGGCCGGCTGGGCCCATCACCGCATACCGTGGCGCAATCGACACGGCTCCGGCAGTCTGCGGCACCATCGTGCCGCACAGTGGCGCACCCGTGGCGCTGCGGTCAGGCAGAAGGCCGGCCTGGACTCGCGCGGCGGGCACTCGACTCGCGTACGACCAGCTCGAACGGAACGCTCTCGTCCATCGGCTCGGCCTCACCCGAGGCTGACTGGGCCTCCAGCATTCGAAGCGCGAGCTCCGCGATCGCGGAGCGATCCGGTGCGATCGTGGTCAACGACGGCGTGACGGCGCGTGCGTAGGGGATGTCGTCAAAACCGACGACCGCGACGTCTTCCGGCACGCGCAGGCCGGCCAGTTGCAGGGCGCGGATCGCACCGAGCGCGACCCAGTCGGTGACGGCGAACAGCCCGTCCGGCGGATGGGTGATCTCCGCCAGCAGTCGCTGGGTCGCTCGCTCGCCCTCTTCACCGAGGTTGCCGTGAATGGGGCGCATGAGCATGCCGTCGATGGGCAGTCCAGCTGCTATCAGCGCCTGGCGGTAGCCTTCGGCGCGAGGGTCATCGAGGGCCTCCGGGCGGGCACCGACCATCGCGATCCTGCGGCACCCCTGTGCGATCAGGTGCTCCACAGCGGCACGCGAGGCCGCGACGTTGTCGATCGCGACGTGGTCGGCCACGTGGCGATAGTCCTGCTCACCGAGCAGCACCAATGGAGTCCCGTCGGTCCGGGCGCGCACGTCGTCGGGGGTCAGGTGTTGGGCGCTGACGATCAGACCGTCGATCCGCTGCGGGAAGTGTCCCTCCAGGGCGGCGCGCTCGGCGGCGAGTTCTCCCCCGGTCTCGTGGATGAGGACGAACCACCCCCGCGCCTCGGCCTTCTCGATCACCCGCCCTGCGAGCGAGGCGAAATACGGCATCTCCAACCGCGGCACCACGAGGGCGATCACGCCGGCGCGGCCGCGCGCCAGGTTGCGTGCCGAGAGATTCGGCCGGTAGCCGACTTCGTCGATGGCCGCCTGCACACGCTGCCGCGTAGCCTCGGTGACGTGCACGTAGCCGTTGATGACGTTCGAGACCGTCTTCATCGACACGCCCGCGATCTCGGCGACGTCCGTCAGCCGGGGCCTGGGCGCCTTGGGGTCCGCGGTCACCCGGTCACGCTACCTGCTCGCTTCGCCATGCGCGCCGGATCTGGGGGCGGGCATCGGTCTCATCCGGTCAGGGTGAGACCGAAACCGGGCTGGTCCGGCACCACGATGCTCCCGCCGTCCAGACGGTAGGCACTGGCGTCGACCCCACCCGTGCCACCGGGGACTCCCTCGACAACCTCCACATTGCCCAGGCCCGTTGCCAGCTGGGCTGCATACGCGGTCTTCAGCG
The DNA here is from genome assembly GCF_009805705.1 of Ruania rhizosphaerae. Lineage (GTDB taxonomy): Bacteria > Actinomycetota > Actinomycetes > Actinomycetales > Beutenbergiaceae > Ruania > Ruania rhizosphaerae. Next base: position 614,974 of record NZ_VSMB01000001.1, on the reverse strand, counting down.
GCTGCCCCCACGCATGGGGTGAAGCAGCAACACCCATCTGTGCCAGTTGCGGCATCACGCGGCGCCACGCCGTCAGGCCGAACGTGAGGACGTCCATCAGCAGCACGTCGATGAGGCCGGAGCGAGCCAGCTCGAGCAAGGAGTCTTCTTCCGGTTGCCACTCACCGTCGGCGATGAGCACGCGCGAGCCGCTCTCGCGCAGGTAGTCCCGCACGGCCAGAAGACCGGCAGCCTCTTCCTGGAACGGCTCTTCGATCCAGTACAGGTCGCAGTCCGCGACGGCCCGCAGGAACGCGATCGTCTCGCCCGGGGTGTACCCGTCGTTGACGTCGACGAGCAGGCGGGCATCCGGGTAGTGCTCACGCACTGCACGCGTCACCTCCACGTCCCGGACGAAGCCGGCCTGACGATCCATCCAGCGGTTCCCGCGACCGATCTTGAGCTTGAAGGCGCGGTATCCCGACGACCAGTCCGCCGCACAGTTCTCCAGCACCGCGCTCACGCCCCGGGGTGCATCCTCAGGGTCGAGATCGTCGAAGTAGATCGCGCCGGAGTAGCAGGGAACGGACCGCTCACCGCGCCCGCCGAGCAGCGCGAACACCGGTACCGCCGCGGCGCGCGCTGCCAGATCGTGCAGGGCGAGGTCCAGTGGCGCCGCCGCGGGATCCAGCAGTCCGACGGAGGGCTCGAAGAGCTCCTCCAGCGGATACCCCACCCACTGCTGCAGCTCCCCCGCCCTGCCCTCGACCACACCCCACCCGCTCGCGCCGGTATTGGTGCTCACGCGGGCCACCCTGGCGGGAAACCCTGCGCCATGACTGCCCAGGCGTGCGTTGCGGCCGATCGTGCGCGGGTACCGGACGTCGATGTCGATCAGTTCGATCTCGGTCAGTCGCTGGTCACTGCCCATGTACTCTCCTCGCTCCGGTGGGGCCGGGACGGTCCCGGCCCCACGGCCAGTCAGTCGCTGCTCCGGCTGCGACCCTCCAGCTGGTTGAGCTCCTGAACTCCGCCACTGCGCAGGCCGACGCCATAGCGCCAGCCGTCCAGTGCGCCCGGTTCGGTGAAGTCGACCCGGCCCTGGGTCGTGGTGGTCAGCAGCCGCGTCCATCCGAGGCCACGGTCCACCCAGACGGCGATCGCGTTCCCGTCCAGGGTGAAGGCCCACGAGTCGCCCGAGGAGAGCAGCCCGGGCGTACAGCAGGCATTCGTCAGCTCACCGTCGATCACCACATCGACACCGTGCTGACCGCCGATACCCGTCCAGGCCATCACGTAGTTCTGCTCATCCTTGATGAGCCCGATGAACTGCGAGTCCGGTGTGATGCCGTTGGCGCCGTACCGGCCGTGCTCGACGACGACGACCGCCTGATCACTCTGCGGCCCGGATTCGTGGGCGAACAGCCCGAAGTACGGACTCTCGGCCTGCGTCCGGAGCACCCCGGAACCGATGGTCAACTCCGGCAGCCCCCGGTTCGCCAGCGGCTGGTAGGGCGTGTACTCGGCACTGGTGTCAGCACCGAAGTCGTCGCTGACACCCACCTCGGGATACGCCGTCGGATCGAACGCGACGCTTGAGGGCGAGACATCCTGGATCGCGTGGTCACCCCAGCTCGCGGTCGCGGTCAGGTCCACCGACTCCCCGGTCACAACCTCCTGGTCACTGGCCACGGTGAAGGCGACGTGCCGGCCTTCCCCGGGGGCGAGCGAGGCGAGGGTGCTGTGGTCCTCGGCGCTGCTGGTCCACCCTGCGGGCGGGGCCAGATCGACGTTCACGTCCTCGATCGTCTCCGCCGTGTCGTTGACGACGGAGACGATCACCGTCCCTGCGCCGGTCTCGGGCGAGATCTGCGCACCGGCCTGGTACACCGACAGCCGGGTGTCGACCGGCTCATAGGCTGACCGTTCGTCGGTGACCGTGACGTCGCCGCTGACCAGAACCGGTGGCTGGCCGTGCCGGCCGGACCTGGCGCCGAAGATGGACAGTCCGCCGCCGTCGCTGGCGAGCCGGATCGTGGCGGTCTCGTCCCCACCGAGCTGGTCAGCAGTGATCGGGACCGCGATGCGGTAACCGTAGCGGTTGCCGAAGTCGCCGGCCGGTGTGCCCCGCGAGCGTCCGGCGAGTGCGAGTGGACCGTTCGGATCGTCCGGGAGAAGAATCGCGGAGAGTTCCTGCCCATCGACCGAGACCGTGAGGTCCGTCGGATACCGGCGAGCGCTGGTCACGTGGTTGCGGTCGAACCTCCCAGCTGGTTGTGCGGAGGCCACCTCCATGACCAGCGTCGCGTCCCCGGCCTGCCCGGTCCGGACCTCCTCAGGCACCGCCACCTCGTAGTCGAAGTAGCCGCGCCCGTAGCCGCTCACCCAGTCGGCCTGGCCGTGTGCGGCCACGCCACCACTCCACTGCTGATCGAGAACGTCCGAGGGTGAGAACCCCTCCTCATTCGCGGGCACAGGTGTGTCGAAGGTGAGGTACTGCTCAGCGGCGGTCTCGCCGTCGGCCTCGATCCAGAACCAGAGGTATCCGACGCGCAACTCCTCCGGTGTGGTCAGCGAGACTGTGCCGGCGTCGGTCACGGTGTAACGCTCGGGGTCGATCGGCTGCGAACCGCTGTCGGCTTCACCCACCCAGCTGCCGTCGTCGCGATAGCCACCGATCCGCCAGTGCAGCTGCGCACCGTCGAGGTCGAGATCACTGAAGTGGCTGATCCGGACCGGGACGTCGATGGTCTCGCCGCGTTCGAGGGTGTGTGAGGTCCGCGTCATCAGGGAGATCGCGTCGTCGCGCTGGAACATCTCAATCGTGCGAGCCCTGCCCTCGTGGTCGAGGAACTCCGGGGAGTTGGGCTGGCGGTCATACCGGAACGGGCTCTGCACCTCCTGCTCGGTTTCGGCGATCTGCACACCGACGTACCCGGTCATCTCCGGATAACTGCGGAACAAGCTGGCGCTGTGCTGGAACTGTCCGCTCTTGACCGCGAACTCGGAGTTCAGCCACGGCTGCCCGTCCTGGACGCCGTCGTTGAAGTTCCAGGTCGAGCCCGGCTCGATCTGTGGAACGATCCCGTCGAGCAGGTTCTTCCATGCGTCGTAGGTGTCCAGATAGAAGTGGAAGTCGTTCAGATCGGTCGACCCCTCCAGGTGGCCGTTCTGACAGCACGGTGAGTTGTCGACCACGAGCCGGGAGGAATCGAGGTCACGGGTCACGTCGACCATCCCGCGCACGTAATCGAAGGCGTCCGTGGCGATCGGTTCCTGGAACGGGCGCTCGTTCAGCCCCCAGGACTCGTTGAAGACGCTCCAGATCACGATCGAGGGGTGGTTGTGGTCCCGGTTCAGGGTCTTCCGCAGCAGCTCTTCGAACAACTCCTCGGCCTGCGGGTCACCCTGTGAGCCCCACCCGGAGTTCGGCATGTCGTACCAGATCAACATGCCCAGCTGGTCGGCGCGGTGGTAGTAGGCGGGCTCGTTGACCTTGAGGTGGTGCCGGACCACGTTGAACCCGAGGTCCCGGGCGTTCTGCAGGTCCATCGCCATGGATCCGCGGCCCGGTTCGGCTTCGGTGCCGGTCTGCAAGTCGGGACCGGCCGTCTCACCGGTGTAGGTGTACAGGCCCCACGGGTTGTACCCCTGATCGAGGACGCCCCGGATGTAGATCGGGCGATTGTTCAGATAGATGTACTGGTACTCCCCGTCCTGTCCGGGTGCCCAATTGCGCTCAATACTGCGCATCCCGAAGGAGGTCCGGACCCCGTCCTGATTCAGCAACCGGAAGTCGGCGGTATAGAGCGCGGGGTCATCGGTATCCCACAGGTGCGGATTCTCGATCGGCACGCGGACACTGCCGCGCCCGTCCTCCAGATGGACCCGGGCGCGGGTGATCACCACCTCGCCGTCCGGGTCGGTGATCGTCACGGTCACCGGTGGCCGTCCACGGACGTCTTCGGCGGCCACGTCGATTGTCACGAAGGCTTCCGACGGCGTTCGAGAGTCTCCCTCGAAGGTCAGCTCGGGTGTGACGTGCGTCTGCGTCAGACGCGCCCCGCGATAGGGCTCGATCCAGACCGACTGCCAGATCCCGCCGATGTCGCTGAACCACCCCTCGCTCGCTCCCTCGATCGGCGGATCGCCGGTCTGCTTCCCCTGCGGGTAGGGGGTCTCGCGGTCGATGGACGGCGCCTCGACCCGGATGGCCAGGGTGTGGGTCGAGCCCGGGCGTAGCTTGCCCAGATCGGCACTGATCTCGGTGAAGCCGTCTCCGGAGTAGGGCAAGACCTCCTCGCCGTCCAGCCAGACGGCGGCGCCGTAGTCCGCGGCGCCGATGCGCAACCGGACGGCGCCGTCGTTCGGGAAGTTTTCTGGCACGGTGAAGGAGCGCTGGTACCAGACGGTGCCCTGGTAGTCGGCGTACGCACTGAGGAAGGTCTCGCTGGTGGCCAGCTCTTCCTCGCCCCAGGCGGCCAAGGACTGGTAGGCGAACGGCACCCGGATGGCTCGATCCATCTCCTGGTCGGGTTCGTACCATTCTTCGGACTCACCGACGTCCTCGGGGTCGAAGGCAAAGGACCACGTGCCGTTCAAGGAGAGCCACGCGTCATCGGTGAACGGGCGGCGATCGGCGTCCGGTCGCGGGTACTCATCGCGTGCCGGATCGGTGTCGCGTTCGAGTTCGAGCCGTACGGTGGAATCCTCAGTGGAGGAATCGACGGCGGTGGACGCGAAGGAGTAGCCCTCCCGCGCCGCGATCACCAGTGCCGCGTCCGCCGGCACCTCCTCGAGCACGAAGGCGCCGTCGGCGCCGGAGCTGGTGACGACGTCCGTGCGCGAGGCGTGCACCGACGCCGCCTCGATCGGCTCGCCGCTATCGGCATCCACGACCTGTCCGCGGACCGTCGTCGAGATGGGCATCTGTTCCTCCTCAGCAGGATCGCCCTGCGGTACGGCAGTGGCGATCGACATCGGCATCAGCAGTGCGCAGGCGGTGAGCAACGTTGCTCCGGCCCGCAACCGCGGCCGGCCTGACGTGTCGGACATGTCTCCTCCAGGGAGCAGATCGGGCAACCGATCTGATGGTGGGTGGATGGCAATCAGTGGATTCCGGTGCGACGTGCTCGCAGAGCGCGGTCATTGTTTGACTGCTCCGGCGATGCTGTCGACGAATTTGCGTTGGAGGGTGATGAAGATGGCCATGACGGGGACGAGGGAGATCATGGCGGCGGCGGCGAGGCCGGACCAGTCGGTGGAGTATTCGCCGATGAAGGCGCTCATGCCGACGGCGAGGGTGCGTAGTGCTGGTTCGGACAGGGTGAAGACCAGGGGTAGGAGGTAGACGTTCCACGCGAACAGGAACGTCAAGATGATGACCGTGGCGGTGATCGGCCAGGCCAGGGGCAGCATGATGCGGGCGAAGATGCGGAAGTGTCCGGCCCCGTCCAGGCGGGCGCATTCCTCGAGCTCTTTCGGTAGCCCCCGGAAGTAGCCGGCGTACAGGAGTGTGGCGGCGACTTGCCCGCCCGCGCCCAGGCCCAGGATCACCCCGAGGTGGGTGTTCAGTAGCCCGATCTGGTCGGTGAGTTGGACCACGGGGATGATGGTGTAGCCCTCGGGCAGGAAGAACGTGATCAGGAAGATCCCGATCAGCAGTTTCTTGCCGATGAAGTCATACCTACCCAACACATACCCGGCCAGGGCGGAACGGATCACGATCAACGCGACCGTGCCGCCGGTGATGATGACCGAGTTCAGGAAGTACCGGTCGAACCCGACCACGGTCCAGGCGCGGGAGTAGTTCTCCCAGATCGGGGTCTCGGGGATCAGGCCCAGCCCGGAGCCGAAGATCTCCGGTTGGGTCTTCAACGACGCCGAGACCAACCAGATGAAGGGGTAGATCCAGATCAACGCCAACACCACCAGGCCGGCGAAGATCATCAGACTCCCCGGGCGGCGGACCAACACCCGCAGACTGTCCGGGCGATCAGGACGCAACCCCCTCACCCACCGCTTCCCAGTGCCGGTGCCGGTGGTGGAACCAGTGGTGTCAGTGGTGTCAGTGGTGTCAGTGGTCATGTCATTGCTCCTGTGGCTCGGCGGGCCCACCGCAACCCGACCGCTTGGGCGATAGCGATGCCCATCGTGAGCACCCCGAAGAGCACGGCTGCGGCCGAGGCGTACCCGAGCTGGGGCACGGTGGCACCGAAAGCGGTACGGAAGATGAAGATCTCGATCACCTCCGAGGAGAACGAGGGCCCACCACCGGTCATCGTGTACATCAGATCGAACACGTTCAACGCACCCACGGTGTCGATCAGAGTGATGATCACCAGGAACGGGATCAGCAACGGCATCGTGATCCGGGTGAACTCCTGCCACGGTTTCGCCCCGTCGATCATCGCCGCCTCGTGCACTTCTTGGGGGATGGTCTGCAACGCGGCCAACCAGTAGATCATCGTGATCCCCAGCCACTTCCACACCCACACCGCGACCCCGGCAAGCAGAGAGGTGTCGGTACTGGCGACGAAGTTCGCCGGGGAGTCCAGCAACCCGATCCCGACCATGGCCACACTGATCGGGCCACCCGCATCAAGCAACAGGGTGAAGACCACACCAATGATCGCCCCCGTGGTGACCACCGGCAGGAAGAACAACGTCCGCAACAGGCCCTTGAACGGGGTCCGTTTCCGATTCAGCAAGATCGCCAGCAGCAACGCCAACCCCACCCGCAACGGGACCGCCAGGATCAGGAACAGGAACGAGTTACCGAACGCGTTCCAGAACAACCCATCCGCAGCCAGCCGCTGGAAGTTCTCGATCCCGATGAACGTCCCCGAATCAGCAAAACCCGGCCAATCCAGGAACGCGAACCACCACGACGCGACCAACGGATACACCGTATACGCCCCATACCCCACCAACGTGGGCAACAGGAACAAGTAAATCCACCAGTCCTTACGCAACCGCCGCCACACACCCACCTTCGCAGGCCGGGCCGAACCCGCCGACAACTCACGACTCGTCTCCAGGGCCGCCATCACCCCTCCAATTCACTCAACAACCAGGCCCACTCATCGAGCGTCATAATCCTCAATCGCATAATCCGACTCCGGATCCCAATTACCGAACACCCAGGCGTCCTGATCGACCTCGGCGCCCTCGCCCTGCACGACCTCGAGAGCTCGCTCACGCTCGGCGCTCATCGCCTCCCGGTAGGTGCGCAGCTCGGCCGCGACGTCGAGATCCTCGCCGCTGAGCGCCGACTGCAAGATCGTGCCGATGCCGGGTTCGACGGGACGCATCTCCGCCAACACCCGCCAGGCTTCCGGGTGTCCGATCTCGGGAGCCGGCGCGATGCGGACGTCCTCGGCGAAGCGGGCCACCATGTCGCGGTAGGCCGGGTGCACGTCCGCTGTCTCCACCGCGTCCAGCAGGGCCGGCGGCTGGTCCATCGCGGTGGCGAGCGCAGCCTGGAAGTCCTCCTGGGTCATCCGGAGCAGCAGCTCGGCGGCCGCCTCGGGCTGTGCAGAGTCGGTCGAGACCCAGAAGACGCCGCCGGCGGGCCCGGACCGGACCGAGCGCATCTCGGAGTCCGGGCGCGGGATCGACCAGCATCCGAGGCCACGCTCGACCACGTCCGGCGACTCGGAGGCGAGGTCGCCGATGAACCACGGGCCCCACGGGTAGATGGCACCCTCGCCGGCGGCCCACCGCGCGGTGGCGTCGCGCGGGATCATCGCGGGCGAGGAGGGGTGGATCAGTTCGTCCTGCTGCAGCGAGAGGAGGAACTCGAAGGCCTGCACGAACGGGTCGGAGTCCTGCACGTACTCCCCCGTGCGCCAGTCGATCTCACCCGGCGCCCCGGCCGTCATCGCCAGCTGGACGACGATCGCATTGAGGTAGTTCGGGTTCTGGGCGGGCAGGAAGATGCCGTGGGCGTCGGTGTTGTCGCGGACCTGGCGCGCGACCGCGCGCAGGTCGTCCCAGGTCACCGGCTCGTCGTCCGGGTCGACGCCGGCCTGTTCGAGCAGCTCGGCGTTGTACCAGGGGATCGTGGCGTGCTGGCGGGAGGAGAACAACGGAACCGCATAGACGTCGCCGTTGAAGCGGTGGAGGCCGTCGAAGATCTGATCTGCCACCGGGCTGGAGGCGAAGTCGGCGAAGTCGCTGATCGGCTGGAACCAGCCCTCACTGACCAGCGCCGCCGGCGCCGCGTCCAGCCCCGCCAGCGAGTGCACATCCGGCAGTTGGTTGCTCCGCCGCGCCACCTGCAACGCCTGCCCCAGATCGGCTGCGGCCAGCTCCCGCCGCTCGATCGTGATGCCGGGGTTGTCCTGCATGTAGGGATCGAAGAGATCCTGCTCGAGCATCTGGGTCAGCGGACGGAACTGGTCCCACCACTGCAGGGTGCCGTCGCCGCCGCCCTCGGTCTCCTCCTCGGAGCTTTGGCCTCCGCCGGTGCAGCTGGCCAGTACAGCCGCCAGGGAACCGGCGCCGGTGGCTCCGAGGAACTGGCGGCGGCCGATGGGCGCCATTCCGGGGATGCCGCGTGCGGTTGTTTGTGAGGTGTTCATCTGCAGACTCCTTCGTCTCGGTGAGCACGAGCCTCAGCTCGCGCTCATCGTCCAGTTATGGGGGGAGGTTTTCGGGGTGTAGGTACCGCGCGGCAACTCGTCCTGAAGACGGAGCATCCACTGGGTCAGTCGCCACAGCAGGTCGTGGCGCACTGTGGCGTAGGCGGGGTCATCGATCAGGTTGGTGACCTCACCGGGATCGGCGGACAGGTCGTACAGCTCGCCGGTGTCGTTGCTGTGCAGGACGATCTTGTGGTCGCCTCGGCGCAGCATCCGCGATCGACCACTCTGGGTCACGGAGTTCAGGGAGTCGATCGAGTAGCCGTCGTAGGAGAAGTGCAGGGGTGGGCGTTCGGACGGCCCGTACATCAATCCGCCGAAGCCGCTCTCGGCATAGATGGAGTCGAACTCGGCCTCCGGCCCGGGCGCCCCGGACAGCAGCGGCAGCAGGCTGCGCCCTTGAACGCCGTCGGGAAACGGCTCTTCGAGCAGTTCGCAGAGTGTGGGAAACAGGTCAGCGATCGAGACGAACTCGTCTCGTATCTGACCGCCGGCGACTCCGGCGCCGGAGAAGAACAGCGGTACCCGGACCAGGCACTCGGGCAGGCCAGCACCTTTGCGCTGCAGACCGAAATCACCGGTGTAGTCACCGTGGTCGCTGACGAAGATCACCAGGATCTGCCCCTCGAGTGTGGCCCGGGCGTGTTCGACCAATCGGCGGATCTGATCATCGAGCAACCGCAGCATCCCGCAGTAGTTCGCGCGATAGCGGCGCCATTGGTCGTCATACCCGGGCCGCTTCTCCTCGAAGAGCTCCTGCAGCCAGGCCCAGTGCCCGCCTTTCGCCCGGGCGACTTCCGGGCCATGGGCACGCTCGGGGATCTCCTCTTCGGCGAACAGACTGAAGTACGGCTCCGGCACCTGATACGGGTTGTGTGGCTCCGGGAACGAGATCCAGGAGAACTGTGGGCCCTGATGACCGGCCGATGCATCCAGATCGGCGATGGCGTCGTCGACGATGCGGTACGGAAGCTGGTCGCGCAGGGGGAACGGTGTCGGCTCAGTGGCCACGCCGAAGTCCAGGTAGTCGAGCCACTCGTCGAAGTCCTGCTGCTCCCGCTCGCGCTGCGGGCCGCCGGCGTGGAAGTAGGGGCCGGCGAAGTAGTCGAAGTCGTCCGGCCCGGGATGCATGTGCGGCTTTCCGGCGAAACTCAAGCGGTAGCCGGCTGCTCGCAGCACCTGCGGCAGGTCCTTGTCGTACCACGCGTGGGCAGCATTGCTGTTCTGAGTGACGCGGTGCGCGGACGGCCATCGGCCGGTCAGCAGGCTCTCGCGCGCCGGTACGCATGCCGGCGCCGTCGTGTACGCGCCCGGGAAGGAGCAGCCCTCGGCGGCCAGGGCGTCGCAGAACGGCATCGTGTCGAGCGGGAATCCGGAGCCACGGGTGTAGCCCGCCCGCTGCTGGTCGGTCATGATCAGCAGGATGTGCGGTGCATGCTCGGTATCTGCCACGGTGACCTCCCTCGGTCGGAGTGCTGGGGTCAGGCCCAGCGCCAGTTGTGGGGGCGGGTCTTCGGCTGGTAGTTGCCTTCGGGCAAGTCGTCGGCCACGCGCAGCAGCCACTGCACGAGCTGGTGGTACAGGCGTTCCTGCACGTGGCGGTAGTCGGGATCACCGCTGAGGTCGCGGGTCTCGGCGGGGTCGCCATGCAGGTCGTAGAGCTGGACTTCGCCGGCGTCGTCCACGACCAGCTTGTAGCGCTCGTCGGCGACCATGCGCATCTCCCCGCTCTGGGTGACACTGTTCAGTTCGTCGAACGTGGCGCCCTCGTAGGAGAAGTGCAACGGTGGACGCTCGTCCTCGTCGTAGGAGACCCCGCCGTAGCCGTGCTCTCCGTAGATCGTGGCGAACTCCGATGGCGGAGCGTCCTCCCCACGGAGCAGCGGCGCCAGCGAGCGGCCCTGGACCCCCGCCGGGATCTGCGCGCCGATCCACTCCGCGAGTGTGGGCAGCAGGTCCACGATGGAGACGAGTTCGCCGCGTTGCTGAGGCTGCACGGACGGCCCTGCGATCGACAACGGGATCCGCATCAGCGCTTCCGGCACGCCGGCTCCCTTGCGCTGGAGGCCGTAGTCGCCGACGAAATCGCCGTGGTCGGTCAGGAACACGAAGACGGTGTTCTCCAGTCCGCCAGGGCGGGTGTCGAGATGATCCAGCAGTCTGCCGATCTGATCGTCGATCAGGCGCAGCATCCCCAGGTAGTTGGCTCGGTAGCGGCGCCACTGCTGATCGAACCCCGGGCGCTTGTCCTCGATGAGACGGTGCAGCCACCGGAACCGCCACCCCATCCGGTCCAGGGCTTCGGGCCCGACCATGCGTTCGGGCACGTCCTCCTCGTCGAAGAGCGAGAAGTAGGGCTCGGGCACCTGATACGGATTGTGCGGCTCCGGGAAGGAGACCCACAGGAAGTAGGGATCCTGTCTCGAGGAGTCGATCGCGGCGATCGCGCCGTCGATGATGCGTGCCGGCAGCTGTGAACGCGTCGGGAAGGGGGAGGGTTCGGTGGCCACGGCGTGGTCCAGCTCGCGCAACCAGGCGTCGAAGCCCGCATGCTCTCCCGACTCGTCTGGGCCGCCGTCGTGCAGGAACGGCCCGTGGAAGGTGTCGAAGTCCTCCGGCCCGGCATACATGTGCGGCTTGCCGCTGAAGTGGAGCGAGTACCCGGCTGCGCGCAGCATCTCCAGCAGGTCGGTGCTGTAGTAGGCGTGCTGGGCGGTGCTGTTCTGGCGCACCCGATGGGCCGAGGGGAACCGGCCGGTCAGCAGGCTCGTGCGAGCGGGCACGCAGGCCGGGCAGCTGGTGTAGGCACGGTCGAATCGCACTCCCCCGGCCAGCTGCGCATCGAGGCGAGGCATCGTGTCCGGACCGCCCTCGGCCGCCGTGCAGCCGACGCGCTGCTGATCGGTCATCAGGACCACGATGTTGGGGGGTGTGCTCGATGCCATGAGCGGTGCTCGATCCTTCCCGGAGGACGACTTCGGTGTCGGTTCGAGACATTACAGCGCTGTAGACGGCTATGTCCAGAGGTTGAGTCCAGAAATTTCTAGCGCTTACCTTCCAGTGATTCTGCGGATCTGCCCTCCGAGCGCGGCACAGCCTGGACCCCGTCACGAGAAAGCCAGCCACCACTCGATCGGGCCAACCGCAGGCGCGATCGCCCGGGACCGACCAGAAACTCACCCCCGGTGACCTGACCGTCGATCATCAGCCCGGGACCGACCGCAGAGTCACCCCCGGTGGCCTGACCGTCGATGATCGGCAAGCATCACCGGCCAGTCACCGGTGATCTCACCGACACACTGACGCGCGGGCAACAGTCAGATGTCGCGACGTACCCACAGGCTGTGCACCCACCTGTGGAGAACTACACCCATGTGATTTCCCCAGCTGTGGGTGAACCTGTGGAGAACTACACCCGTGTAGTTCACACCCGCACGTCCATCGCCGCCGAACGCTGAGCTGTTCGGCGTTCACGCGCGAAACGCCGAGCAACTCAGCGTTCGCGCGAGTGGTGCGGCCGGTGGTGCTGCCCGGTGGTGCGGCCGATCGCAGGACTAGACCAGCAGGGCGGCGCTAGCGCCGAGCAGCAGCACCGTCATCCCCGCCACACCGAGCACTGCACCGACCGAGCGGCGCTCCTTCGGCAGGTATGCGAACAGCGCACCGAGCGCGGTCCCCACCACCAAGCCGCCGAGGTGCGCCTGCCAGGAGATGCCCGCGACGACGAATCCGAAGACCACGTTGATGGCGATCACGATGAGGATCTGCCGGGCATCCCGCCCGGTGCGCCGCAGCACCACGGCGATCGCGCCGAAGAAGCCAAAGACGGCACCGGAGGCGCCGACCGTGGGATAGATCCACAGCTCTTGCGGGGTCAGCAGCAAGACGCCCACTGACCCACCGAGGGCACTGACAAGGAAGAGCGCGATGTAGCGCCACCGTCCGAGCATCTGCTCCAGGAACGGTCCCACGATCCACAGGGCGTACATATTGACCAGCAAATGGAGCCACCCGGCGTGCAGGAAAGCGGAACTGACCATCAGCCACGGCTCGTCAGCTGCCAGCGCCGGTCGCAACGCCAGCGTCGCATTGACCGGAAGAACGTACGAGGCCAGAAACATCACCACGCAGACCCCGATGATGGTCATCGTGACCGCGGGTCGATCCGATCGACTGACCCGGCCACCCAGCACAGTCCGCGTCGGACGCACCGACTGATTCGCCTCGCGCACGCAGTCGACGCAGTGCACCCCCACGGCCGCCGGCCGCTGGCACTCCGGGCAGGTCGGCCTCGAGCAGCGCTGGCAGGTGACATAGGAGACCCGGTCCGGGTGGCGTGGGCAGACCGGTGGACCGGCCTGCCCGCCACCGCCCGGGGCCGGAGCCGAGGGGTAACTGGTCATCGAAGGAGTGTCACTCGATGATCTCGATGGAGGTGATCACGATGTCCTCCACCGGGCGGTCGTTGCGGGGGTCGGTGGAGACAGCACCGATCTGGTCCACGACGGCGGCCGACGCCTGGTCCTTGACCTTGCCGAAGATGGTGTGCTTGCCCTGCAGCCATGGCGTGGCCGCCGTGGTGATGAAGAACTGCGAGCCGTTGGTTCCGCGGCCCATCTGGATGCCCGCGTTCGCCATGGCGAGAACGTGCGGCTCCTGGAAGTGCAGTTCGGGGTGGATCTCATCGTCGAAGCGGTAGCCCGGGCCGCCGGTGCCGGTGCCCAGCGGGTCGCCGCCCTGGATCATGAAGTTCGGGATCACGCGGTGGAAGATGGTGCCGTTGTAGAGCGGGTCGTTGCTCTCGGCCCCGGTCTCCGGGTGCGTCCAGGTGCGCGCGCCCGTCGCGAGCTCGGTGAAGTTCTTCACCGTCTTCGGGGCGTGGAAGGGGAAGAGCTCGACAGTGATGTCGCCGGCAGAGGTATGCAGAATCGCGTCCATACCTGACATCTTCGCATCCCCACCGGACGGGCATCTCCCGGGCTGCACACCGATGGACCGGGTGGCCGGCCCGCTCCGATCGCGCAAGTGTGTGCACTTCCCATAACCGGGTGGCACGATAGGGGTGGACCATCCGAACCACATCGCCAGAATCCGTGGATGCCCCGCGGGACGTGAGCTAGGGAGTCATATGTCGCGCAAGGAGAAGGTCAACGCCGAACAGCTTCGGGCTCAGGCCGAGGAGGCCGGCAAGGTCGCGCGTCAGCTCGCCGACCAGGGCAAGGAGTGGGCGGGCCCGCAGGTGGAGAAGGCCAGGGAGTGGGCCTCCCCGCGTGTGGACTCCGCCGTCGAGTGGGCCACACCACGGGTGGAGAAGGCGTGGCGCACCGGGGTGACCGCCGCCGCACCCAAGGTCGCCGAGTACGCCGAGAAGAGCAAGGGCGCGGTGGACGTCGCGCACGACGCCCTCGTCGACAAGGTGCTCCCCCGTGTGGTGCAGGCGATGGAGGACGCGGCCAAGGCTGCGAACTCCGGTGCCGACGGCCTGCAGAGCAAGGCGAACTCGGTGCTGGACGCCGCCAGTGACGCCGTCGCGGCCCAGGAGAAGAAGGCCAAGAAGAGCAACAAGGTCGGCAAGACCATCGGGTGGGTACTCGCCGGAGCCGCCGTGGCCGGAGCCGGAGTGCTGATCTGGAAGCGGACGCAGCCGGTCGATGACCCGTGGGCCGAGGAGTACTGGGACGACGCTCCCGCGCCCACCGAGAAGGCCAAGCACGTCGCCGAGGAGGCTGCAGGCGCGGCCGCTGGTGCCGCAGCCGCCGCCAAGGAGGCAGTCACCGACGCTGCCGGCGCCGTGGCCGAGAAGGCTGCCAAGGTCAAGGACTCCGCAGCCGACGCCGCGCAGGACGTGGCGGATGACGCCAAGGACGCCGCGGAGGACACGGGTGAGGCCGTGGCTGACGCCGCCGAGGAGGCCAAGGACGTTGCGGAGGAGACCGCCGAGGACGTCAAGGACGCCGCTGAGGATGCCGCAGAGGACGTCAAGGACGCTGCCGACGAGACACGCGACACGAAGTCCTGACCCAGACCAAAGAGAATCCCTCGTCGATCTGGTTGACCAGATCGACGAGGGATTTCTTGTTGTGGGTGCCCGACCGGGGCCGTCTCAGACGATTCGGTCGCTGCCGCCGTCGATCGGTACCTGCGCACCCGTGGTCGCGGCGAACAGCGGGCCACACATCGCCGCCACGAGCTCGCCGACGTCGGCGCTGGTGATCTCCGCGCGCAGCAGGTTGCGGCGCTTGTAGTCGGCCACCGACATCCCGTACTTCGCGGCCCGCTGCTCCAGCAGTTCCGGTGACCACAGCGCCGTGTCGAAGACGGCGTCCGGGTTGACCGTGTTCACCCGGACCCCGTCCGGCGCCCACTCCAGCGCCGCCACTCGGGCGAGCTGGGTGGCCGCAGCCTTGGACGCCGAGTACGCCGCCGCACCCTGACCGGGCGCCGGGACGTTCTTCGACCCGACCAGCACCACGCGCCCCTGCCGCGGCGCGAGCGCGAGATACGGGTGCGCGGCACCGAGCAGGGTCAGCAAGCCGGTGACGTTCACGTCCAGGCTCTTCGCCCACGGCTCGGCCGGGAACCCGTCGATCGGGTGCGAGGCGGCGAATACACCCGCAGCGGGCACCAGGATGTCCAGGCCACCGAAGTGGCCCGCCCCCTCGGCCACCGCGGCCCGCACGGCGTCGGCGTCGGAGACGTCGCAGATGATGCCGTACCAGTCCGGCGCGTTCGCCTCAGTCACGGCAGCGTCCCGGTCGAGGGCGATGACGGCGGCCCCCGCCTCCCATAGCGCCTGTGCACAGGCGCGTCCGATCCCCGAGGCGGCCCCGGTGACCAGTGCCACCTCACCCGCGAACGGCGGCGGGTCGCCCTTCGCACGCAGCTTGCGCTGCTCCAGCACCCAGTACTCGATATCGAACGCCTCGGCCGGCGAGAGGGTGCGATACCCACTCATCGCCTCAGCCCGCAGGATCCCTGCGGCCGTGTGCTCGTAGATGTCCGCGGCCACAGTGGCCGCCTTGACTGTCCGCCCCGCGGTGAGGAATCCCAGAGTCTCGTCCAGAATCACGCGCGGCGCCGGGTCGATCGGGGTGAGCTCACCGCTGACCAGCTCGCGGTGCTCCTCCACATAGGCCTGGTACCCGGCCACATAGGCGGCCACGTCGGTGCCCACCATCGGCACCCGCTTGGTGTGGATGACGTGCTCGGGCGTCAGCGGTCCCCGCTGGGTGATCTCGTCGATGTCCTCCCTGCCCCGCAGCGCGTCCACCGCGGTCCCGGTGCGGCGCTGCAGCACCATCGGCGCACCGGCCGCCTCGCTGAGATCCTTCCGAAGCCCCGCCAGGGCGAGCGGATCCACGTCAGGCGAGGGGCCGCCGTCGGGAATCTCCGGAAGCGCCGCGGCAGCGGTGCGCACCAACTCCAGGTGCGTGGCCAACGCCTCGTCGGCATCATCAGCGAAGGTGAACAGGCCGTGGTTGCGCAGCACGATGCCCCGGAACCCGCGCACGTCCACGTCCGCGAGCGCCACGGCCACCTGCCGGGCGAGCGCGAAGCCGGGCTTGACGTAGGGCAGCACCCAGACGTCCTCGCCGAAGGTCTCGGCGGTGAGCCGCTCGCCGTCGGTCTGGTTGGTCAGGGTGACGATCGCGTCGGCGTGGGTGTGCAGCACGAACCGGTGCGGGATGAGGGCGTGCAGGATCGCCTCGATGGAGGCCGAGGGGGCGGAGGCATCCATGGACGCCTGCTTGAGCTCGTTCACCAGGGAGACGTCGTCCAAGGCCTCGAGCTCGGCGAGCGCCAGCACCCGGTCCTTGCGCAGCGGGGTGAATCCCTCCGGCACGATCGAGGCGAGGTCATACCCGCTGCCCTTGGTCAGCACCACCTCGACGCTCTCGCCGGTGACGTCGGTCCGGGTGGACTTGACCGAGGTGTTGCCGCCTCCGTGCAGCACCAGGGAGGGGTCCGAACCCAGGGTGCGGGAGGCGCGGACGCAGGCGTCCAGGGCGGCGTCATGGATGGTCATCGTTCTCCTCATGGTCGAAAGGCGCCGTCGGGTGCCGGGGATGGCACCCGACGGCGGTGGGTCACTCCTCGTTCGACAGGTCGCCGGAGGCGAGGTTGGCTTCGATGAGCTCGGGCAGGCGGTCCAGGAAGGCATCGACGTCGGTGACCACGTTGGCCTGCACGTCCTCGACGTTGTCCGGCGTCACCGTGGGCATCACGTAGGTGTAGAGCTCCTCGACGTCCTCACCGTTCGCGGCCCGCTCGGCCACGGCCAGCCCCGCGGCGAGCTCGACTCGGCCGTGCTGGAGGTGGGTGCCGATGAAGTCACCGGCGGCGACGGCGGCCAATCCGTCCTCGATGCCGTCGATGCCGACGATCGGCACACTCATGTCGGCCTCTTCCAGCGCCTGCAGGGCACCGAGGCCCATGTCGTCGTTCTCGGCGATGACGCCGTCGATGTCCTCACCGAAGGCGGAGATCCAGTTGGCCATGAGGTTCACGGCCTCGTCGCGGGTCCAGTTCGCGGTGTCCATCGCGAGGACTTCGATGTCGGGATTGTCCGCGAGCACATTCTCGATGCCCTCGGTGCGGTCGAGCTCGGCGGACTGGCCGAGCGGGCCCTGCAGGATGACGACGTTGCCCTCGCCGCCGAGCTCGTCGACCATCATCTGCGCCTCGCTCTCGCCGGCAGCGATGTCGTCGGGCAGGACGGAGGCCGTGACATTGGTGGTGTCGTCGAGGGCCGCGTTCACCGGGATGACGGGGATGCCTGCGTCCGAGGCGGCCACCAGCTGGGGACCGAGGGAGTCCGCCTGCACGGGGACGACCACGATCGCGTCCACGCCGGCGTTGATGTACTGGTCGAGCTGATCGGCCTGGGTGGAGACGTCGAGCCCGGCGGAGTTCCACAGCAACTCGATGTCGTTGGCCTCGGCGTAGGCCTCCATCCCTTCCTGGCCCTGGGTGATGAACGAACTCATGTCGTAGACGGACACGCCGATCTGCAGCGAGTCGTCGCCGGCGTCGGGATCGCCGGCGCCACAACCGGCGAGCAGCAGCCCGCCGCCGAGAGCGGCAGCAATCATCATCTTCTTCTTCGTGTGGTGTCGCACCTTCGTGCCTCCTTGCAGGTGGTGGATCTCTTGCTGGGGTAGGGGGTGGTCAGGAACGGGTGCGTCTGGTGGCCCAGACGTCGATGGCGACCGCGGCCGCGATGAGGGCGCCCTTGATGACGGCCTGCCAGTACGGGGGGATCACGAGGATCTGCAGGCCGTTGTTGAGGGTCTGGATGAGCATCAGGCCGAGCAGGGTGCCCCAGACGGTGCCGCGGCCTCCGAAGAGGCTGGCGCCTCCGATCACGACGGCGGCGATGGCATCCAGCTCGTAGCCCTGGCCGAGGGTGGGGGATCCGGAGATCACCCGGGAGGAGATCATCAGCCCGGACACCCCCGCCAGCCCGCCGCTGATCAGGTACACCCACACCCGCGTCCGCTCAGTGGGGACACCGGCGAGAGACGCGGCACTGGAGTTGCCGCCGATGGCGTAGATGCGTAGACCGAACGTGGTGTGCCGGAGCACGAACCAGAAGGTGATGAAGCCGACGATCATCAGCAGCACGGGGATCTTCATCCCGAGCACCTCGGTGTTGGCGAACGCGCCGTAGCCGTCGGGTACGCCGTTGATCGGGGCGCCGTTGCCGATGGCGTAGGCGAAACCGGAGGCGGCGGTGAGCATGCCCAGGGTGGCCACGAACGGTGGCACGGAGAATCTGCTTACCAGCAGTCCGTTGACGGCGCCCGCCAGCAGTCCCACACCGGTCGCCACGACCGGTGCGAGCCAGAGTTGGTCAGGGACCCGTACGGCCGTCCAGGCTGCACTCATGGCACTGACGGCGATCACGGATCCGACCGAGAGGTCGATGCCGCCGGTGAGGATCACCAGCGTCTGCCCCAGGGCGATCAGGGCGAACGGGGCGGCAGCGATGAGGATCGTCGTGACGTTGTCGAGGGTGGCGAACCGCGCGCTGCGGTAGGCGAAGTAGCAGATCACCACCAGCAGGATGAGCACCATGGCGTTGCGCACGAGCAACGCCGTGGCCACCTCGCGGGCGGACTTGCCTTCGGTGAGCTGCCGGACGTTCGCAAAGAACGCGGGCGTGGTTCTGGTCATCGACCCTCCTCGGTCGTGTGGCGGGCGGCGTCCTCACCGCTGGCCAGATGGAAGATGCGAGCTTGGGCGTCGGGGGCGTCGAGATCGGCGCGGTCGAGCTCACCGGCGATCGCGCCGTCGCGCATGACCAACACCCGGTGCGTGAGTCCGATCAGTTCGGGCATGTCGGAACTGGCCACGAGCACGGCCAAGCCCGTGGCTGCGAGCTCGCTGATGATGCGGTAGATCTCGCTCCGGGCACCGACGTCCACGCCGCGGGTGGGTTCGTCGAGCAGGAGCACGGCCGGTGAGCGGTCCATCCAGCGGGCGATGACGATCTTCTGCTGGTTTCCGCCGGAGAGAGTCTCGGTGAGCTGCTGCAGGGAGCGGTAGCGCAGCCGCATGTCCTCCACGTGCCGGGTGGCGGCCGCGGTGCGGGCCCGGGAACGCATGACCCCGAACCGGGAGTAGTCGGCGATGTAGGGCAGCGTCATGTTGTCGAGGATCGAGCGTCCGAGCACGAGGCCGTCGCGCTTGCGGTCCTCGGGGACGAAGGCGAGGCCGGCATCGATGGAGGCGCGCACGGACTGCCGGTGCAGCGCCTTGCCGTTGACGGTGACGGTCCCGGCGGCGGCCCGGTTCGCTCCGAAGATGGCTTTGAGGGTGGCCGATCGGCCGGCACCCACAAGCCCGCCGAGCCCGACCACCTCGCCGGCGTGGACGGTGAGGTCGACGGTGGGCCGGCCGGGCCGGCGGCGCAACTCGTTGACCTCCAGCACCGGGGTCGTCCCCGGAGCGGGACGCTCGGGGAACATGGTGCCGAGCTCCCGGCCGATCATCGCGGTCACGATCTGGTGGGGCCGCACCTCTCGTGCCGGTTCGTCCAGGGTGAGCCCCCCGTCGCGGAGGACCACCACACGATCGGCGATGGCCTCGATCTCCTGCATCCGGTGGGTGGTGTAGACCATGGCGACCCCGCGATCGCGCAACCGGCGAATCACCTGGTAGAGCCGTTCCACCTCGGCCTCGGGGATGGAAGAGGTCGGCTCGTCCAGCAGCAGGATCTTTGCCCCGGAGCTGGTGGCCTTGACGATCTCCACGATCTGCGTGAGGGCCACCGAGAGCCGGTTCATCGGCAGGTCCGGGTCGACGTCGACGTCGAACTCGGCGAGCAGCTCGCGGGCGTGGGCACGCATCTGGCGGCGACGCAGCACGAACCCGGCAGCCCGGGGTTCGCGTCCGACGGCGATGTTCTCCGCCACTGTGAGGTCCTCATAGGGCGCGAGCTCCTGGGGGACGAGCGCGACACCCAAGTCACGGGCATGACGGGGCGAGGGGTGGGTCAGCTCGGTTCCCCGGAGGGTCACGGTTCCCGAGTCGGCGGGCAGGCGGCCCATCACGATGTTGAACAGGGTGGACTTGCCGGCCCCGTTCTCACCGGCGAGCACGACCACCGACCCGGGCTCCACGGCAAAGCTCAGGTCATGCAGGACGGGCACACCGCCGAAGGCCTTGAACAGGCCATCCACTTGCAGTGCTGGTACCACGCGGGACCCCTTCGTCTCGGTATGCGTGCGGCTCGGTGAGTGTGTGGTGATCAGCGCGACAACGCGCATCACATGAAAAGTGACTGTAGAGGATGATTCCTAACGGTACAAGTCTTTCGTTCTAACATTCACTGTGTTAGGTTCCTGCACAGGTCACACTAGGCCGATGACGACATGTGATCGCGAGGAGGCAGCATGAGACGGCGCCAGGCCGCGCAGGAACGACGCAGCGAGATCTCGGAGATCGTCTCGGCCAAGGGGTTCATCCGCATCGACGAGCTTGCCGAGCACTTCGGCGTCACCCCGATGACCATCCACCGGGACCTGGACGAGCTCGACGCTCGGGGGGTGGTCTCCAAGGTGCGTTCCGGTGCCAAGGCCACCCCGATCGAGGAGGTGGAACGTAACGTGGGGCTCCGCCGGCATCACATGCTGCCGCAGAAGCGCGCCATGGCCGACGCCGCCCTCGCCTGGCTCGAGGAGTTGGACGCCGACCACCTCACCCGGGTGGTCGCACTCGACGACTCCACGAGCGCCCTCGCACTGGTGGACGGCCTCGCCGCACGGGATGAGCTGACGATCGTCTCGAACTTCCTCCCCGTGATCGAGCAGGTCGCCGCCACCGGGCACGCCACCATGTTCGGGCTGGGCGGCACGTTCTCCCCCGGCTTCCAGTCCTTCCAGGGATCGAGCACGCACGAGGCGATCCGTTCGATCCAGATCGACGTCTTCTTCCTCTCGGCCACCGCCGTCGGGCAGGGCGCGGTCTTCCACCCCGAGGAGGGGCCGCTGCAGGTCAAGCGCTCCCTCATCGACCAGGCCGCGCGTTCGGTGCTGCTGGTCGACCACACCAAGTTCTCCCGGCGTGCTCTGCACCGCCAGGCCGGCCTGTCCGAGATGGACGCTGTCGTCGTCGACGACGGCATCGATCCTGCGGACCTGCGCCGTCTGCGCGAGCACGTCGAGACCGTCATCGTCGCCGAAGTCACCGAGGAACAGGAGAGTTGACCATGACCCGAGGTCCCCAGCCGAACGGATCAGCGTCATGAGGGCCGCGATCTTCCGCGGCCCCGGCCAGCTCGCGATCGAGGAGATCGAACGTGAGAAGCCCGGCCCGGGAGAGATCGCCGTCGAGGTGCGCGCCGCCGCGACCTGCGGCACCGATCTGAAGTCCTACCGCCGCGGGCACCCGAAGCTGTTCCCGACCCTCCCGGCCCGGTTCGGGCACGAGTTCGCCGGTGTGGTCACCGAGGTGGGTGCCGGCGTGGAGAAGTTCACCCCCGGGATGCGCGTGGTCGCCGCGAACACTGCCCCGTGCGGGTACTGCTGGGCGTGCACCATCGGCCGGGAGAGCCTGTGCGAGAACCTCGTCTTCCTCAACGGCGCCTTCGCCGAGGAGATCGTGGTGCCCGCCCCGATCGTGGCGCGCAACACCTACGAGATCCCCGATACCCTGCCGTTCGAGGCCGCCGCCCCGCTGGAGCCGCTCGCCACCGTCGTGCACGGGATGGACGAGTCCGGCATCCGGCTCGGCGATTCTGTGGTGGTGCACGGCGCCGGCCCGATCGGGCTGATGTTCGTGCGCCTGGCCACCCTGCGTGGCGCTCACGTGATCAGCGTGGACCAGAGCGCCTGGCGCCTGGAGCAGGCGGTCACCGCCGGCGCCGAGCACACGGTGAACATCACCGACCTCGACGACGACGCTCGCCTGGACGCCATCCGTGCCCACACCCCCGGTGAGCGGGGAGCGGACGTGGGTATCGAGGCCGTCGGCCTGCCCCCGGTGTGGGAGCAGACGCTGGACACGGTGCGCCCGGGAGGGACCGCCGTCTGGTTCGGCGGCACCCCGAAGGGGGCCCTGATGAGCGTGGACACCTCGCGGGTGCATTACGAGGAGCTCACTATGAAGGGCGTCTTCCACCACCAGCCACGATATGTGGCCACTGCGGTGAAGCTGCTGGCCACCGGGCGGGTGGACGGGATGTCCCTGATCACCGAGACCCGCCCGCTGGAGGCACTCGTGGACAGTCTGGAAGACATGGCCGCCGGCCGTGGCTCGAAGTTTGCGCTGGTGCCCTGATGGCGCGCGTGACAATCCTCGGTGCCGGTGCCATGGGTTCGGCCCTGGCCACTCCCCTGCGCGCGAACGGTCACGAGGTGGCCTTGTGGGGCACCTGGCTGGACGATCACTTCCTGGAGGAGTTCGCCGACGGCGGACCTCACCCCGGCACGAAGGTCCCCCTGGCCGGGGGTACCGAGGTGTTCACGAGCGACCGGATCGCCGATGCCCTGGCGGGCGCGGATGCGGTGATCGTGGCGGTCGCCTCGGTGGGGGTGCTGGAGGTGAGTCGCCGTGCAGCGCCGCACCTGACCCGCTCGGCCGACCCGGCCCACCGACCCGTGCTCGGCCTGGTGAGCAAGGGCTTCCACCAGCGCACGGACGGCTCCATCGACCTGATGCCCGAGGCCGTCCGCGAGGCGATCGAGGATCCCGGCGCCGTGATCGTCGCGATCGGCGGCCCGTGCAAGGCCAACGAGGTGGCTGCAGGCCGGTTCACCGCCACCGCCTTCGCCTCCACCGACGACGGGCGGGCAGCCACCGCGCTTGCCGACCTGATGCGCACCCCGGATTACCAGCCCAGCGTGAGTGACGACGAAGCCGGGCTGGAGGTGTGCGCTCCGCTGAAGAACGTGTACGCGATCGCGCTCGGCTTCGCCGACGGGCTGGAGCAGTCCACCGGCGAGCCGTGGCACAACTTCAAGTCCGCGATCTTCGCAAAGGCGTCCCAGGAGATGGGGCTGGTGGCCGAGGCGCTCGGTGGCCGGGTGGAGACGGCCTTCGGGCTCCCCGGTGTCGGTGATCTCGAGGTCACGGGGTTGTCGGGCCGGAACAAGGTCTACGGCGCCCGGATCGGTGCAGGCGAGACCGCGGCCGAGGCCTTGGAGCACATGCGCGAGGCCGGCCAGACGGTCGAGGGAGTGGCCGCGAGCGGGCTCGCCGAGACGTTGGTGACCACCCAACTCGCGAGCATCGCCGACCGGCTCACACTGCTGGCCGCCATCAGGTCAATCCTGGACGGTGCCGCCGACCCGCTCAGCGTGATCCGACAGGCCCTCTAGCCAAGCCCCACCACCTAGCCCCATCCGCGAGTACTGCTGATGTCGCTCATACTGCGAGATGTGGCCACAATGGGCCGCACTCGGTCAGGCGCGAGTGCGTGATCAGGCGAGGGACGCCGTCGGAAATCCAACGAAGGAGTTGCAGCACATGGACGTGGTGATCGGGATCGACGCCTCCACCACGGGCACGAAGGCCGTGGCCTTCGGACCCGACGGTGAGGTGCACGCACTCGCCCGCGCCTCGATCGAGCGCCACTCGCCCGAACCAACCTGGCACGAGCAGGACGCCGAGGAGTGGTGGGCCTCCACGCTGGACGTGCTCACCCGGGCTGCGAACGAACTGGCAACGGCCGGGCACACCGTCCGCGCGATCGGGATCACGCATCAGCGGGAGTCCTTCGTCTGCCTGGACGCGCAGTTGCAGCCGCTGCGGCCGGCGATGCTCTGGCTCGATGCACGCGCCGGTGCACAGGTCGAACGGCTCGGCGACGACACCGCGCACCGCATCTCCGGCAAGCCGCCCTCGACGACGCCCAGTTTCTACAAGCTCGGTTGGCTCGCCGACCACGAGCCGCAGACTCTGGACGCGGCGCAGCACGTGGCCGATGTGCACGCCTTCCTGAGCCATCGGTTGACCGGGATCCTCGCGACATCCACGGCGTCCGCGGACCCGATGGGCCTGGTGGATATGGCCAGCAACGACTGGTCGGACGAGCTGCTCGCCCGGGTGGGGCTGCGGCGGGAGCAGATGCCGGCGCTCGTGCCGCCCGGTGGGGTGGTCGGGCACCTGACGGCCCAGGTGGCGCAGCTGACCGGGTTGCCGGAGGGCCTGCCGGTGGTGGCCGGTGCCGGGGACGGGCAGAGCGGCGGGCTGGGGGCCGGGGTTTCCCGCAAGGGACTGGCCTACCTGAGCCTGGGCACGTCGATCACGCTGGGGGTGCACGCCGCCGAGGGGGCGGACGCGAGCTGGGACTACCGGCTGCTCGGCTCGCCGCTCGGTGAGGGCGTGACCATCGAGGGGTTCATCAACTCCGGCGCCCTCTCGGTGGCGTGGTTCCGGAAGGCATTCGCCGGAGCGATCCCCGAGGATCCGGCCGGGTTGGAGAAACTGCTGGACTCGACCGCTCCGGGTGCCGGTGGCCTGCGCTACCTGCCCTACCTGAGCGGCTCGGCCACCCCGTTCTGGGACGACCAGGCGCGCGGCACCTTCGCCGGGTTCACCGAGAGCCACGACGCCGGCGAGTTCTACCGGGCAGTGCTGGAAGGGCTGGCGTTCGAGACGAAGGTGCTGCTGGACCGACTGGAGGTCCCGGCCGGCCGGGTGGAGGAGATCGTGGTGCTCGGCGGCGGGTCGGCGTCGAGTGCGTGGATCGAGATCCTCGCCTCGGTGCTGAACCGGCCACTGGCGATCAGCGCCACCACCGAGGCCACCGCGCTCGGGGCGGCGATCCTGGCCACGAGCGCTGTGGGTCTCGTTCCCGGTGGGGTGGCTGCGGCGGCCGAGGCGATGGCTGGCGTGGAGCGGCGGGTGGAGCCGAACCCGGAGCTGGTGGCAGTCTATGCGCCCGCCGCGCGGTCTTACGCCCAGTTGTATCCGGCGTTGAAGGAGTGGTTCCGCAGCTGAGCTGGTGGCGCAGGAGTGCCCGCCGGTTCGGTATCGCCTATTCTGGGCGTATGCCTTCGCTAGAGCGCATCAGCATCGATCCCGCCGTGGCGCACGGGCGCCCGGTGGTGCGCGGTACCCGGATGCGCGTCGCTGATGTGCTGTCGTTGCTGGCAGCTGGCGCCACCGCCGAGGAGCTGCTCGCGGACTACCCCTATCTCACCCCGGAAGACGTCCAAGCCTGCCTCGAGTACGCCGCGACTCAGGCGGACCACACCGTGCTCAACGCCTCGTAGTGCGTTTCCTGGTCGATGCGCAGCTACCACCCGCACTGGCGCGCGTCCTGACTGCACGTGGCCATCTCGCAGAGCACGTCACCGACATCATGCGCGGCGATGCTACCGATCATGAACTATGGGCATACGCGTTGGAGCACGGCGCCGTTCTTGTCACCAAGGACGAGGACTTCTCCACCATGGTCCTCCTGTCCGATCGGGCGCCGGTCGTCCTGTGGATCAGGGTCGGGAACACACGCCGACGGACGCTCCTCGCGTGGTTTGAGCCGCTGGTCGACGAGATCGTGCGGCTGGTGTGTGACGGGCAACGCTTGATCGAGCTCCGCTGAGGGTCGCACACGCCTCACCTGAGGCGAACCGACACCGGTGCGCCAGTGCGGGGCAGCCGGGTGCGCACGCCAACGCATCGGTGTCGATTGTGTCAATAAGATTCTGCGCTCGCGTGCTCGAGTGGGATGATGGCGGGCGTGTCTGAGATCTCCCCCGCCCCCGACGCCGTCCCCTCGCTCTCCCAGCAGCTCACCGACGCCGTGGGCGCGGCCATCTCGGCCGCCTACCCCGAGCAGGCCGGTGCCGACCCGCTGATCCGCCCGAGCGACCACGCCGACTTGCAGGCCAATGCCGCCCTGGCGCTGGCGAAGAAGGTCGGGGCGAACCCGCGCGAGGTGGGCACCAAGGTGAGCGAACAGATCACGGCAGGCTCCGCCGTCGGGAAGGTGGAAATCTCCGGACCGGGTTTTCTGAACCTGACGATCTCGGATGAGACGCTCTGGAACCAGGTGGAGGCGCGGCGCACCTCCGCACGCCTCGGGGTGCCGGCCACGCAGGCGGGCGTGCGGACGGTGATCGACTACTCCGGGCCGAACATCGCCAAGGAGATGCACGTGGGGCACATCCGCTCCACCGTGATCGGCGACGCACTCACCCGGGTGCTGAGCTTCCTCGGCTCCGAGGTGATCAAGCAGAACCACCTGGGTGACTGGGGTACCCAGTTCGGGATGCTGATCCAGTACATCACCGAGCACCCGGAGCAGCTGTGGCGGCACAGCGATCTGGCTGAGGTTGCTGATGCCACCACCGTCTCCGCCCTGGACTCGCTGTACAAGGCCGCCCGTAAGACCTTCGACGCCGATGAGGCTTTCGCTGACCGGGCACGCGCCCGCGTGGTGGCACTGCAGGCCGGGGACTCCGAGACGCTGGCGGTCTGGCGCGAGATCGTGGCCGAATCCCAGTACTACTTCGACCAGGTCTACGCCCGGCTCGGGATCCTGCTGCGGGCGGAGGACTCCCGCGGCGAGTCCTCCTACAACGACCAACTGGACGCCGTGGCGGCCGAACTGGAGCAGGCCGGCATCGCGGTCACCTCCGACGGCGCACTCGTGGTGCTCTCCGAGGACGTGAAGGGCCCCGACGATCAGCCGGCGGCACTGATGGTGCGCAAGCGCGACGGTGGGTACGGCTACGACACCACTGATCTGGCCACGCTCAAGTACCGCATCAGCGAACTCGAGGCGGACCGGATCCTCTACCTGGTCGACGCCCGGCAGACGCTGCATTTCCGGCTGCTGTTCGAGGCGGGCCGCCGCGCCGGCTGGCTCACCGAGGAGGTGGACGCCCGCCACATCTCCTTCGGCTCGATCCTCGGCCCGGACGGCAAACCGTTCAAGACCCGCTCCGGGGAGACCGTGCGGCTGATGGACCTGCTCGACATGGCCGTCGACGCCGCCGCGACGGTGGTGCGTGAGGGCGCCGAGGCCAAGGGCAGCGAGCTGGACGAGGCGGCGCTGACCGAGATCGCCGAGCAGGCCGGGATCGGGGCGGTCAAGTACGCGGACCTGTCCGGTTCGCGCACGAAGGATTACGTCTTCGACCCGGAGCGGATGACCGCCTTCAACGGCAACACCGGGGTGTACCTGCAGTACGCGCACACCCGGATGGTCTCGATCCTGCGCCGGGCCGCCTCACAGGGTGTCAAGATCCCCGACGGCGTCCCTTCCGCGATCTCCGACGTCGCCCTGGAGCCGGCCGAGCGGGCGCTGGTGCTGGCGATCGACGGTCTGGGAGACGTGCTCGCCGCGGTGGCGGAGGACTTGGAGCCGCACCGGCTGACGACCTATCTGTACGAGCTGGCGCGGGCGTTCACTGATTTCTACGAGGCCTGCCCGGTGCTCGCCTCGGAAGGATCGGTGCGCGAGCGGCGGCTGGCGCTGGTGGACCTGACCCGGCGCACCCTGGCCCAGGGCCTGGACCTGCTGGGGATCGCGGCGCCGGAGCGGATGTGAGCTGAGGATGGCTGACCAGCGGGCCGCGCGGCGGGCACTGCGCGACGAGGTCTACGACGCGCTGCTCGAGCTGCTCGTGGCCGGGGAGTGGGCGCCGGGCACGCAGCTCGGCATCGATGCGCTCGCGAGTCGGCTGGACGTCTCCCCCACCCCGGTGCGGGAGGCGCTGGTGCAGCTGGAGTCGACCGGGCTGGTGATGCGCAGCGCGCTGCGCGGGTACAAGGTGGCTCCGCCACTCGATGCCGGCGCCATCGACGAGTTGTTCGATGCACGGCTGCTGCTGGAGCTGGGGGCGCTGCGGGCGGTCCCGGACGAGGCCTGGCGGGACCTGCCGGAGGCGCTGGCCGTGCACGTGGGTGAGCAACGCCGTCAGGCGGACGAACTCACCGAGGGCGCAGGCGAGGTGACGCGCCTGCGTGCCTACCTGGCCGCGGACCGGGCCTTCCATGATGCGATCCTGACGGCGACCGGGAACCGGTACCTGCAGCAGATGGCCGGGCACATCGGCATCCACGGCGAACGGCTGCGGCAGTTCGTCGAGCAGCGGCACAGCGACGCCGATCTGGCGATCGCCGAACATGAGGCGGTACTGCACGCGATCGAGTCCGGTGACCGGGAGGCGGCGCTGGCGGCCATGACTGAGCACCTGGCGGGGGTGCGCGAGCGGACGCTGCGGGATGCGCGCACTCGCGGGGACTGAGCGGGGACTGCCGCTGCCGTCCGCGGCGAACGGACGGCACGGCGCTAGGTGAGGATCGGCACATCGACGCCCGCCCTCGGCCAGCGGTACGCTGGGGATCCGTGACACCTTCGGTCCACCACGCCCCGCGACGCCGGTTCGCGCTGCGGCGACGCCCCTCCCGGCCCGGGTCGGCGACCCGGTGGACGGCTCGTCAGTGGGCAGCGTTGTTCTGCGTGCTGTCCGGGTATGTCGTGGGCACCCTGACCATGTCGGGAACCGCGATCTCACTGCCGGCGATCTCGGCCGAGCTGCAGGCCGGTCCCGCGGCGATGCAGTGGTTCGTGACCGGGTATCTGCTCGCCACCACGTGCCTGGTGCTGATCGCCGGTGCACTCGGGGACCGGTTCGGCCGGCGGCTCGTGCTGCGCGTGGCCGCGAGCGTCTACACCGCCGGGATCGCGATCTCGGCGATCGCGCCCACCATCGTGGTGCTCAACGCTGCCCGGATCAGTGCAGGTGTGGGTTCGGCTGGTCTGATGGCCTGCGGTGCGGCGGTGCTGACGACCTCCTTCACCGGATCGGACCGGGTGAAGGCGTTCGCGCTGTGCGGTGCGGCCGGCGGGATCGGGATGGCCATCGGGCCCTCGGCTGCCGGGTGGATCGTGGGCGCCGTCGGGTGGCGCGGCACATTCGGTGTGCTCGCGGCCGCGTCACTGCTGATGGTGGCGAGCACGTTCTTCATCAAGGAGTCGCGCGCCGAGAAGCCGCGACCGTTCGACTTGATCGGCGCGGGGATGCTGATCGTGGGCCTGAGCCTGCTGCTGCTCGGGATCTCCTCGATGACCTCGGGCAACGCTCCCGTGGGTGGCGGTCAGCTGGTGGGTGCGGCGCTGATCTTGACGCTCTTCATCATCCGCGCGCTGCGGGTCTCGGCACCGCTGCTGGAGCTGAGCCTGCTGAGCGACCGGATCGCCTCGGCATGGCTGATCAGCGCCGTGATGGCTGCGGCCGGGATGTCCGGTTTCACCGTGTATCTGCCGACCTACCTGCTCGTGGTGCACGGCCTGAACGCGGCCGCGGCCGGCACGTGGATGCTCGCGTTCACGATTCCGCTGTTCATCGTGCCGATGATCGTCTCCCGCTGGGTGAATCGCGGTGGTTCCGCCCCGAAGATCGCCGCTGGCTGCCTTACTCTCGCGGCGACGGCGTACCTCGCCTTTGGCCTGCTGGCCACGGTCGGAGAGGTGTGGGTGGCCCTCATCCCGACGGCGGCGCTCGGCTTCGCGATCGGCTCGCTGACGGCCCTCAGTGACGCCCAGCTGATGTCGCGTGTGGACAGTGACCGTATCGGAATGGCGGCAGGTCTGCTGAACACCGTGCGCTCGGGGGCCACCTCGATCGTGCTCGCTCTCTTCGGTGCGGGGTTGGTGGTCGCGATCGCCTCACGGGTGGGCCCCCGGACGGCGGACAGTCTCGCTACCGGTGACGTCGCCGCGATCAGCGAGTCGGTGGCTGTGGACGGGTTCGGGCATGGGTGGACGCTCGTGCTCGCCGGCAATGGGGTCCTGATGCTTGCTGCGGCGGCTGCATTCGTGGGGTTGATTCTGGCCGGGCGCCGGCAGGCGGGGACTGCCTCATGAGCTTCCGGCACCGAGGTGTGTTTCAGGAACCGTCAGGTCGGCAGGTCATGGATACTGCTGAAGGCCCCGCAAGGTCGCGTACGCGACCTGGACGAGTTGGCCATGAGTTCGGTCAACGCCTCCACCAGACGCGCAACTCACGGTGAGCACTTGCTGGACGCTCAGCGCGCCGAACACGCGGGCGGTCACAAGCAGCCAACGGCGATCTTCATTCCGGCCAAGCGCCTGCGCGACGGTGTAGGTCGGACCGTCCTCGCCCAGTCCCTCGCCGAGGCCGAGCAGACCCTGGGCCGGCCCGGCGACGATCTCTGCGCCCGAGAGACTGTCCTCGACCAGAGCTGTTGATGCCGCGCCGTCGTCGATTCCCGCACCTTCGTACGGAGTCCGTTCATCGAGAACCCGACAGCCGTTGCCGGTGTTCACCATCTCCAGTGTGACAGCAGGCGATGCGCCGGTCGTCGTCGAGTCTGGGGCACCCACAAGCTCCCAGTCCCACACCTCGGCCAGATCGTTGCGGAAGGTCACGTCGCTCGCCGCAGCCAACGCAGGCCCGTCAGCGAACGAGACCGTGCCCTCCAGGGCATCGTCGCCAGTCCAGCGCGGAGGTACCTCCGCACCGTCGCTGTCGCCGTCGGAGACCGTCCCCGCAGCGCCGGTATCCGCAGAGGACTCCGACCCCGAAGCGTCTCCGGACGCCGTCCCCGCAGTGTTCCCGCACGCCGCCATGAAGACCGCGATGCTCAGCGGCACGATCACCGCTTTCCACCCTCGACCGAGTCCATCGACGTCTGC
The DNA here is from genome assembly GCF_009805705.1 of Ruania rhizosphaerae. Taxonomy (GTDB): domain Bacteria; phylum Actinomycetota; class Actinomycetes; order Actinomycetales; family Beutenbergiaceae; genus Ruania; species Ruania rhizosphaerae. The sequence goes on along the minus strand of NZ_VSMB01000001.1, from coordinate 584,233 downwards.
CATGCTCGACGCCCCCGTCACGCGACTCTTTCGCATCACGACAACGTACAGCCGTCCGTGCATCTCCTTGTGGCGAAGGGACTCAATCGCGGTCGGCCGGACTCAGTCGTTGGTCGACGGCTCTGGTCCAGTCGCGGCGTACCGGGCGGTGGTGGTGCGGACGGCCTCGTCGACCACTTGAGCGACACGGTCGGTGCTCACCTCCCAGCCCGGCACGAGGAGTGTCGGCCAGAAGACGTAGTTGGAGATCATGCCCAGGAACTGGGTGGCGGCGAGGTCCACGTCTTCGACCCGCACCGTTCCCGCCTCGTGCTCGGCGAGGAGGTAGCCGCGTACGGACTCGAAGTAGGGCATCTTCCCGCGCGAGAACTGCGCATCGGCCAGCTCGGGGAACCGCGGCAGTTCCGCGATGACGATCCGGAACAAGTCGGTCATCCGGGGCTGGCTCAACAGCTCGGCATAACGGCGACCGATAGTGCTGAGCCCGTCGACGATGTTGCCTGCCGGCGGAGGATCCTCTTCGTCAGCGGTCGACCAGGACTCGGTGACGATGGCGTCGAACAGGGCAGCCTTGTTCGGAAACTGCTTGAACAAGGTGGCCCGCGAAACGCCCGAGCGCTCCGCGATCCGCGCCAACGACGTCCGGTCGTAGCCCAACTCAAGGAACAGTGCGGTCGCGGCTGTCACGATCAGCGCGCGCTTCTCCTGGGCAATGCGCAGGTGGTACGTCGTCACGACCCTACTCATGCTCCGAGCATACGAGGTGAGTGGCTTGACTCACCACTGTCGCCGACCTAGTGTCGAGGCGATGGTGAGTCGTTTGGCTCACCACTGGCCGCCGTTCATCACTGGTGATCCCGGTCAGTCACCCACGTACCGAAGGAACATCTGATGCCCCGCTTCGACAACCAGACCGTGCTCGTGACCGGTGGGACCGGCGGCCAGGGATCGAGCCACGTACACGCCTACCACGCGGAGGGAGCGAACGTGGTCATCGGCGGCATCGACGCCGAACGCGGCGCCGCTCTCGCCGACGAGCTCGGGATCCGCGCTCGCTTCACCCACCTCGACGTCACCGACGAGAGCTCATGGTCGGCCGCTGTGCGAGCCGCCGAGAGCGCCTTCGGCGCCCTGAATGTGCTCGTCAACAACGCGGGCGTGCAGAACCCGCCTGCAACGATCGAGAACACGGACCAGGTCACGTGGTCGCGCATCCTCGACGTCAACCTCACCGGGACCTTCCTCGGTATCAAGGTCGCCGCCCCCGCTCTGCGCCGCGCGACAGGGGGATCCATCGTCAACATCGCCTCGACGATGGGCCTGGGCGGCACGGCACACTACGCGCCGTACGTCGCCAGCAAGTGGGCCTTGCGAGGCCTCACCCACACGGCAGCACTCGAACTCGGCCGCGACCACATCCGCGTGAACACCATCCACCCCGGCGTGATCGCGACCCCCTTCATCCAAGAACCAGCAGCCGGCGCCACCGCGGCCATCGCCGACTTCTACTCACCCGAGCCGTTCGCCATCCCCCGCCTCGGGGAGCCGACCGACGTCACCCGGCTCCTGTTGTTCCTCACCTCATCAGAGGCTTCGTTCATCACCGGTTCGGAGTACGTCATCGACGGTGGACTCCTCCTCGGCCCCGCCCTCCAGACCGAGACCGCATGAGCACTCCACACACGACCGGGTCGAACGACTCCGCACGGGAGGCGTCCTTGTCGCACCTGCCCGATCACATCCGGCGAGCCATCGAAATCACCCCCGCCGCAGGCACCAGCGAACGGATCATCGACATCACCACGCTGGGACGCCGCACCGGCCGACCGCGCCGCATCGAGATCTTCTTCTACCGAGCCGCGGGCGCAACCTACCTGTGCAGCGGCGCCGGCGGGGCCGCAACCGACTGGCATGCGAACCTTCTCGCCAATCCCCACTTCACCTTCCACCTCAAGAACGGGATCCGTGCAGATCTGCCTGCACGGGCCACGCCAGTCACCGACCCAGCTGAACGTCAGGCGGTACTGGCGGAGATCGTCGCGGACCTCAATCAGCCCCACGACCCCGGCACCATCCGGCCGACTCGGCTCGAAGACTGGGCCGACAGCCGGCTGATACGCATCACCTTCGGCCATCGGCCGTGATCGCGGACTGCCCTCATTCACCGGAGTGGGCGTAAGCAGGTAGCGCGCAGAACAAGCGAGCCTCCCTGGACCAGCAGTGCGGTCCGCAGGCGGGAGTGGGCGAGGCGGGGAAGGCCACCGACCGTGCACCCGCGGCGGCCCCAAGCCCGGCGATGACGCCTGCGGTGAGCCTCGCGTCCGGCACGCCGGCGAACCCGGGTACCGCACACGGGCGCCTGCGCATCATCGATGGGTCTCGACGACTTCTCTCGGTTCGCACCAGGTGAGGTGCTGGTGTGCCGGGCCACGTCACCGGCATGGACGCCGTTGCTCGCCCGAGCAGCCGCGGTCGTGACCTCGCGCGGTGGAGGTGCTCTCGCATGCGGCGATCATTGCCCGCGAGCTGGGCATCCCCGCTATCACCGAGGTCACCTCCGCCATGGGCATGCCCGACGACGCGCTCGTCAAGGTCGACGGCACCGCCGGAACCATCACCGGATCGGAGAACCGATGACATCACCGAACGATGTGCGGCTGCAGGTCCTCCACACGGTGCGGATCCTCGGCTATGCCGGAGGCGCTGCCGTGAGCAAGCGGGCGGGCATCCCGCCCGCCCAGGTCGATGAAGTCCTGCTCGATGCCCAGGCGGCCGGGCAGGTGGTCTGGAGCCAGTTCACCGGCGACGGCGGATGGTCGCTCACCGAAGCCGGCAAGACACTCGGTGAGGTACTTCTGGCTGAGGAGTTGGACCGTGCGGGTGCCCGTGTCGAGGTGGAAGCGGTGATGACCGCGGTCGAATCGCTCAACTGGAAGGTCACCAACGCCTGCACCCGTTGGCAACTGGCCGAATTGGGTATCCGTGAGCAGACCATCAGCCTCGCCGAGACCGTCGAGGAACTCGCCAATGCCGGCCAAGCGTGGGCCACGCTCGAAGAGCAACTCGTGCGCCGCCTGCCGCGGTTCGATGGCTATTACGACCGATTCAGTGCCGCGCTCGATCGTGCCCGCACCGATCCTTCCTGGGTGACAGCGACCGACCGCGAGTCCGCACACCGAATCTGGTTCGAACTCCACGAAGACCTCCTCGCCACACTCGGCCGTTCCCGCTGACGCGGCTGTCGTGGTCTCCGACGACGCACACTCCGAGCGGGCACGTCGAACGATCCCGCAGCACTCCCCCGCGATCAGCGAGAGAGCCACTCAGGACCTCGGAGCTCGCGAGCCGGCTACCGTGGTTCTCCGAGAATCGACTCCGCTTCCACTGCGCTGCGTCCGGCCCGCGTCTCCTGGATTCCTGAGTACAGTGCCGTCGTGAACCTGTTCTTGCAGACTCGGGCACTGACACAGCTGCGAGAAGACCACCTCACCGCCTTCCTGGGGGCCGCCCTCCAGGCGGATGAGGGCTTCCGGAGCGCCTACGCCAGCGTGGTGTTCGGGGGCGAGAACTGCGGCGAGGGTTCTGCCACCATCACTGCTGTCTCGACGCAAGTGAGGTTCGACGTCGAGCGGGCTCGGCCGGACATGATGCTCACTCTCGAAGACGGGCGCCGCGTACTGTGCGAGCACAAACTCGACGCGTCCGAGACACTCCACACCGACAGCGAGGGCGTCAGTCAAGGCCAACTCGAGAGGTACCTGGAACTGCCAGGAATCGACGCTGTCACGCTCACCCGCAGCTCACCGATCAACCTGGACCACCGGATCACAGGCCACCCGAAGTATCTTGCACCCGCCACCGGCGGCCATTTCCTGTGGCGCGCCCTCTACCCTCCGCTACTCACTGGCAGCCATGAGTTGACCCACTGGCTCCGGGAGGGCTTCGACCAGATCGGGTTCACCCCGCCTGTGCCTCACATTGGCGACCTGCTCCCAGATGATCCGGGAAGCGCCGGGCTGGTCAACCAGGCCAACTTCGCCAAACTTTGGGCCTCTACCCGCAGCGCTGTTCGAGAGGCCTGGTCGGTGCGGACCGGACGCCGGTGCGAGTTGTACCTGCAGCAAGTCGACAGCGACGAGGCGTCGGTCTACGTCTCTCCCTTACATCAACGCGGGACGACGCTCCTGGTCCGGGTTCCTGACACGGGACCGCTCCGGCTGCAGCAACTTCGGGAGATTGGCGGCGGCTTCGGTCCTGCTGTCGCGGTCGCGAACAACACCACATCCACTGGCCGGGACGTCATCGACATCACCATACCGTTGTGGTCCCTACTCGGTTCGACCGATCCTCGCAAACAAGAGCGAGCACTCGCCGACTTCGTCGTACCCCTGATCCGTGCACTTGAGGACGACCCGCGATAGCCCCAAAGTCAGCAATGCACACCGACCTGCTCAAACCGGCTCTTCACAGTTGAGGGTGTAGTTGTGGCCTGAACCCGCCGGTCTCGAGCAGCGATCTGGCGATGTAGTTGGTCAGGTTGCGGAACCCGAGCGCGGAGCCGCGCAGATGCTCGAGCCTGCCGTTGATGGCCTCGGGCGGTCCGTTGCTGGTGCCGGGCCTGTCGAAGTAGGCCAGCACGTCGGTGGCTCGCCTATTGAGTGTTCGCCCGACTGTGATGATCTCGCTCAGGGCCTTCGGCACGCCGTGGCTGATCGAGCTGATGAGCTTGGCCATCAGCTCGCGGCCCCGGCGCCTGTCCTCCTCGCGGTAGGCGGCCAGGGCCCTCACCCGCGTCGACCCTTCAGTGCTCACGCCCGGCACTTGGCCATCGTCGATGTCGGCCTGCTTGACCCAGTTACGCACCGACTCCGCCCCATAGCCCAGCTGGTCAGCGACCCGCTCGACCGTGCCCTGGGACGTGCCCAGTTCCGCCCGCAACGTGCGCGCCATCAGGCACCGGATGGCTCCCCGCATCGGCTCCGATTCCTCAACCGACGTCTCGCCCGCGCCGCACGAGATAGTTTTCGACGAACCGGACACGGGTATTCGCACGACGATCACGCTCCGGGACATCGGAGAGCAGACACGGGTCACCGTCCGTCAACGTTCGCTACCCCCGAGCTCCGGACGGAGCGCGCCGCTAACGGCCTCGCCTCGACACTGGACGCCTTGGCGGACCACCTCGCGGCCTCACACCCACCCCGGTAACCGCCGAGACACGTGGCTATCGCGAGCACGGAAGGCTCCCATGGATCAACTGCTCAGAGTTCACTGCTTCACCCTCTCCCAGGACGGGTTCGACGCGGGCGAGGACCAAACCCTGGAGCGGCCGTTCAGCCATGCCGACCCGGGCGACATGTTCGCCTGGGCCGGGGCCACCGCGAGCTGGCCCCGTCGCACGGACCCAGGCGGCAGCCGCGGCCTTGATGACGACGTCACCCGCGAACCTAGGGAGCGCATCGGACGGGTGAGCGTTACTGGACCTGGGCGAGTTGCTCCAGCTGGGAGAGGCGATTCTCGCCGACCGGTGTGAGCACGACGCTAGTGGCACCGGCGTCGTGGCGCGCAGCGATCTTTGCCCGGATTCCTTCCGGCGTTCCGGCAAGGCTGAGAGCGTCGACCCAGGTGAGCGGGAGTTGGCGCGCGAACTCTTGGGGTGATTCGCATCGAGCACGCAACGCCGCGAGGTCGTCTGCGAAGTCGAGGCCGACAAGGTGGGGTGCCCAGTCGGGCTCGCCGATGTAGGCGAGCCCAGGGCGGACCGCCTCGAGGGCCAGTCCACTGTCTTTGCTGACTGCCGCAACGTCGTAGGTGATGAGCTGGTGTGGACCGGTGGCCGAGATGTGGCTGCGCGCCGCTCGAATGTAGGTCGGTGGAGCCGGCTCGGCCAGCAGTGTCCCGTCAGCGATCCGGCCCGAGAGCGCCAGCGACCGCGGTCCGCGAACTCCCAGAAGCACGGGAGGAACGACGTCGGGTAGCTCGGTGAACTCCTCGTGTTCGAGCGTGACGTACCGGCCCTGAGGGACGGCCTCACCGCGGAGCACCGACCGGACCGCTGTGGCGGTTTCCTCGAGGAGGGTCAGCGGGCTCGCGGGCCACAGGCCAAGACTGCGCATCCACGCCGGCATCCCGTGGCCGAGGCCGGCAACGATGCGGCCGGGAAAGAGCTGCCCGAGCGTGGCGATCTCCATCGCCGCGAACGCTGCGTGACGCACCGCGGCGGGCGTGATTCCGATGCCGACGGTGATGCGCGAGGTGGCCGCCAGCACCGCGGCCGCTTGCGCCACACCGCCGCGGAAGCCGAGGTCCTCTATGACCCACAGTTCGTCGAAGCCGAGCGAGTCAGCCTGCCGCGCGAACTGAAGCACTTCGTGGGGCGGCAGATCGCGCGGGAGCATCACGCCGATACGGCGGCCGGTAGGTGCCGATGGCGCATCGGGGTCGGTGGAGATGTGGGCAGTTGTGGCCATGTCGTCGTCCTTAGGTGGTCGTGGGGCGGGGGCCCGCGGCAGTGGCGCCGGGACAGGTGCTCAGTGACTCAGGTCCGGGCCGCTGCCGGCCGCACGCCGGCCTGAATCACAGCCCCAACCGCAGTGCGGCCCCGTCGTGCCGGCACGCCGTGGAGTCCACTCGAAAGCACACGGCCGGTGCCGCTATCCAACCAGCGCCGACTACCGTTGACCTAGCCGCCTCGAACCCGAGTGCTATCCTATATAATATGGAATCGCGAGCAACGCCGCCCCCCGACCCAGCAGACTGGACGGCCGAGACCTGGCCGATCGCCTGCAACATGCTCACCTTCGGCGCTACGACGCCGGATGGCACCCCCACGATCGACGCCCCCGCCGTCACCTGGGCCGGCCAGCTGCGCCAAGTCCGCGAGCTCGGTTTCGACCACATCGACCCCACGGACGCCTGGCTCTCCCTGGCCAAGCTCAGCCCGGAGCGCCTGGACGAGTTCCGGAGCGTGCTGGCCGACGAGGGCCTGGGCATCTCCTCGATCTCGATGACCCGCAGCAGCGTGGTCGACCGCACGAACGGCGAGCAGAACCTCGCCGACGCCCACCGCTTCCTCGACATCGCCCCCGAGGTCGGCGCCTCGATCGTCAACGTCGGGTTCATGCAGGGCCTCACGCCTGCACAACAGAAAGCACTCTGGTTCTGGCTCGAGCCAGGCCACGAGGACGATCCAGAACTACGCCCCCTCGCCATCGAGCGCATCCGCGAGCTCGGCGACCACGCCGCCGCCAACGGCATCCAGGTCAGCCTGGAGATGTACGAGGACACCTACGTCGGGACCCCGGAGGACGCCGTCCAGTTCGTCAAGGACGTCGGCCACGACGCCGTCGGTCTCAATCCGGACATCGGCAACCTGGTGCGCCTGCACCGCCCGATCCCCAGCTCGCCCGGCATGATCGACCTGTTCGAGACGGTGCTGCCGTACTCGAACTTCTGGCACATCAAGAGCTACACCCGCGACGAGGATCCGACCACCGGCTCCTACTCCTCCGCCCCGGTGCCACTGAAGTACGGGGTGATCAACTACCGCGCGGTCATCCGCCGCGCCCTAGAGCTGGGCTACCGCGGCCCGTTCTGCACCGAGCACTACGGCAGTGACTCCATCGGCGTGTGCGCCGAGAATCGTGACTACATCCGTCAAGTGCTGGGTTCGGCCCTGAACCGACCCGACCAGCCCACCCGCTGAGGAGCAAAGTATGAGCAGGACCATCGAGACCGTCACCGTGGTCGGCGCCGGCTACATGGGCGGCGGCATCGCGCAGATCTTCGCCAACGCCGGGATCAGCACCACCATCGTCGACACCACCCCCGAGGCCACCCAGGCCGGCCTAGATCGCCTCCTTCGTGAGGCCGCCGAGTTCGAGGCCGACGGCCTCTACGAGCCGGGCAGCACCGACCGAATCCGCGCCAACCTCACCGCCGCCGACTCCCTCGAGGAAGCCGTGGCGGACGTCGACCTCATCGAGGAAGCCGTCTTCGAGCGTGCCGACGTCAAGCACGACGTGCTCGCCCGCATCAGCGCCGCCGCCCGCCCCGACGCGATCATCGGCACCAACACCTCCACCATCCCCGTGCACGTGCTCGTCCCTGCCGTGCAGGGCCCCGAGCGCTTCCTCACCGTGCACTTCTCCAACCCCGCCCCCTTCATCCCGGGCGTCGAGCTGGTCGCCGGAGAGGCCACGACGGCGGAGGTCGTCGAGGCCATCAAGGCTCTCCTCGTGCGCATCGGCCGTCAGGGCGCCCAGGTGGCCGACACGCCCGGAATGGTGCTGAACCGCCTGCAGTACGCCCTGCTCAAGGAGGCGACCGCCGTCGTCGAGGAGGGTGTGGCCACCGTCGAGGACGTCGACACGATCGTGCGTACGACGTTCGGCTTCCGGCTGGGCTTCTTCGGCCCGTTCGCCATCGCCGACCAGGCCGGCCTGGACGTGTACGCCAGTGGCTACGGCACCCTGGGCGAGGCGTACGGCGAAAGGCTCGGGACGCCGTCGTTGATCTCCGACGCCGTGGCGGCCGGACGGCACGGCGCGAAGAACGGCAAGGGCCTGACCGGCGACTTCGACGACGACACACGGGCCGAGCTCATCGCCTACCGCAACCGCGCGTACAAACGCATGGCTGACCTCCTCAGCGAGCTCGGCCCGGCACCGAAGGGCACGCCTCCGGCGTAGTCAGGGTTCGCGCACGCGCTGGCAGAACGGCCGGCCGGGCCTGGTCAGGCGGCGGGATCAGCTGCTCGAGTCGTCCTCGAGCAGGCGCGGGCCCGGCCCGTGCCCGCCCAACGCGTCCCCCGGGTTGGCGAGCGCGCACTGCCGCAGTGAGAGGCAGCCACAACCGATGCAGCTGGTGAAGTCGTCGCGAAGCTGTTCGAGCCGGCGGATCCGCTCCTCGAGTTCGTCGCGCCACGCCGCGGAGAGGCGCTGCCAGTCCCGTCGGCTGGGAGTGCGCTCGTCGGGGAGGCGGGACAGCTCATCGCGCACGCGCGCCAGCGGGATGCCTACGCGCTGAGCCACCCGCACGAAGGCGAGCCGGCGGAGCACGTCGCGGCGGTACCGGCGCTGATTCCCGGCCGTCCGGGTGCTGCTGATCAGGCCCTCGCGCTCGTAGAAGTGCAGCGCCGACACGGCCACCCCGGCACGGGCGGCGACCTCGCCGGGTGTCAGCGTCGCGCGCGGGTTGACCTCAACCATGGTTGAGATTCTAGCGTCGTCCTCGTCCTGGCAGGGCGCTCGGACAGATGGGAGACGCGCATGGCTGACAAGACGAGCATCAACCCCTTCAACTGGCACTTCGCCGACGATCAGGGCGTGCTGGTCACCGCACCCACGTCGTGGCTGTTCGTGTCCGGTCAGACGGCGATGTCCGACGACGGCGAACCGCAGCACCCGGGCGACCTGCGCGCGCAGGTTGAACTCGCCCTCGCCAACGTCCACCGGGTGCTCGAAGCCGCCGGTATGACGTTGAGCGACGTGGTCCAGCTGAACACGCATGTCACGGACGTCGCAGCGTTCCAGGCCGGCGCGGGCGAGGTGCTCGACCGCGCCTTCGCCGCAGCATCGGTGAGCCCTCCTGGGGTTCTCTCGCAAGTCAGTGCTCTCGGCCATCCGGACCTGCTCGTCGAGATCGATGCCATCGCCGTCCGCTGAGTGTCAGCCGCCGTGAGGGCTCGCTGCGCGGTGGTAAAACGGCGAGCAGAAGGTGGTGAAACGGCGGGCACGGGGTGGCAGAACGGCGAGCACTGCCTGGTGAAACGGCGAGACCGAGTGTAGATTTGGGTGGTGACCGAGCCGCAGATCCGCGCGAGATCGCTGTTCCCGCGTGTTCTCGAAGCCCTGGACGACACGCGGATCGTGGTGATCCAGGGTGCCCGGCAGGTGGGGAAGTCGACCCTCGCTCACCAGGTACTGGCCGAGCGCCCGGGAAGGATCGTCACGCTGGACGACACTGAGGCACGCGTCTTCGCGGGCGAGGACCCGGTGGGCTTCCTGCAGCAGAATCCCGACGGCCTACTCGTGGTGGACGAGATCCAGCGAGTACCTGAGCTGGTCATTGCGCTCAAAGCGGCCGTGGACCGTGACCAGCGGCCCGGCCGCTACCTCGTCACCGGATCGGCGAACCTTCTCGATCTCGCTTCTACCCACGAATCGCTCGCAGGCCGAGCAGAGAGCGTGGTCCTGCACTCCTTCAGTCAGAGCGAGCTGGCCGGTCAGGCCGCCTCTTTTCCCGATCACGCCTTCCGCGGCCACACGTTCGGCGACCACTCAAGCACCCTCACTCGCGAGGACTACCTCGCCCGCGCCTGCGCAGGGGGCTACCCCGAGGCGATGAGGCGTTCCCCCCGGCGGCGGGAGGACTGGTACGACACGTACCTCAGCCGAATCGTCAACCGGGACGCGGTCGACATCTCGGGCCTCCAGCGGCTGGCCGACCTCCCCCGGCTGCTACGCCTCATCGCAGCACGCAGCGGCAGCACCATGGTGTGGAACTCCCTCGCGAACGACTCACAGATCCCGCGACGCACGCTGGACCCCTACGTCGGGCTGCTGGAGACGCTCTATCTGGTGCATACGCTGCCTGCCTGGTCGGTCAACCTCACCGCACGGGAGGTGAAGCAGCCCAAACTCTTCCTCCTCGACAGTGGTCTCGCCGCGAGCCTGCTCGGACTCTCACCGGAGGCGATGGGCCCTACCCACGTGGCGACCGGAGGTCTGATGGAGGGGTTTGTGATCGGCGAGATCCGACGGCAACTGGGCTGGAGCCACCAGCGAGCCACGATGCACCACTACCGCAACTCCCGCGGCAGTGAGGTGGACCTCGTGCTCGAAGCGCCGGACGGACGCGTCGTGGCGATCGAGGTGAAGGCCGCCGCGACCGTGCAGAAGAAGGATCTCACCGGCCTGACAGTCCTGCGCGAGGGACTCGGTGATCGCTTCGTCGGCGGGTATGTCCTGTATACCGGTGACCGCTCACGGCCCATGGGTGACCGGCTCACCGCCGTCCCGATCGACGCGCTCTGGTCGGTGTGAGGACGCCATCACGAGCCGCCGCCCACACGGCGCCCCCCACACCCATAGGCTGCCACCAGGAGGTGCGGATGCGGATCGGGGAACTGGCCGAACTCGCGGGCGTCACGTCACGCACGGTGCGGCACTATCACCAGATCGGGCTGCTGCCGGAGCCGGAGCGGCGGATCAACGGCTATCGCGAGTACTCCGTGCTGGACGTGACGAGGATGCTGCGCATCCGCCATCTCGTAGGCCTCGGGCTCGGTCTGGACCGCATCCGCGGGCTCCTCGACCTGCCCGACAGCGGAATCGAAGACGAGCTCGCCGGCCTGGAGGAGGCGCTGCGCGATCAGATCAACACGCTCACCCGCCAGCTCGAGATCGTCCGCGCGGCCCGGACCTCGCCGCTACCGGAAGCGCCAGCGAACTATGGGCAGTTGGATGAGCTGGCGCGCAGCATGCTCACCAACGCGGCAGCGAGGCGACTCGAAGCCGATCTCACCCTGTTGATGAGCGCCGGTGATCCGGACACCCACGCGCAGGTGAGGGCCTATGCCGAGGCCATGGTCGCCGATCCCCACCAGCGCCGCCGGCTCGCGGCGGCGATGAGCGAATTGCTCGCGGTCACCGACTCCACACCTGAGGCGGAGCGAGATCGGATCGCGGAGGAGCTGCGGGCCATACTCGCAACGGCACCGATGCCTGAGCTGCAGAACACCCGGGTCAACACCCTCGTCGAGCAATACCGGGCGCAAGCGTTCACCGAGCCGCAGCTCGACGTCCTCGCACGCCTCGACCGTCAACCTTGACCACGGCTGTTGACCTTGTCGTAACGTCATAGTTTCAGATAAGGGGCATGCGCTACTCCCTCACCTACTTCGCCTCTTACGTCTTCTCCTTGCTCGGGAACTCGATCGCAGCGATCGCCATCCCGCTCGTGGTGCTGCAGAGCACCGGCAGCGTGCTGGGTGCGGGCACCGTGGCCGCGGCCACAGCGATCCCGGCCTTCCTGGCAGGGATCTTCATGGGCGTGGTGATCGACCGGATCAACCGGCGCACCTCCTCCGTGGTCACCGACATGCTCTCGGCAGCCGCCGTGGCCGCCCTGCCGTTCATCGACCTGTTCACCGATCTCACCGTCGGCATCTTCGTCCTCTTCGGCGTGATCGGCTCACTCGGCGACATTCCCGGCCAGACCGCCCGCGAGGCGCTGCTGCCGGCGATCGTGGCCGAAAGCGGGCTCTCGAAAGAACGGCTGCTCGGGATCCGGGAGTCGATCGGCGCCGCGGTGCTCGTGGTGGGCCCGGCCATCGCAGGCACGCTGGTGGCGCTGCTCGAGGGGTCGAGCGTGCTGTGGGTGACGGCAGGCACGTCCTTGGTCGCCGCGCTCATCACCTTCACCATCCCGAGGCGCCTCGGCGCCATCACCGCCGCCACCGACTCATCCGCACCACGCGGTGCCGTCCATCAGTTCCGCGAAGGGTTGTCGACGCTGGTGCGCAGCCGGATCCTGATCCTGCTCACGGCCATCAGCGTGGTCAGCGGCGTGGTGCTGGCGAGTTTTCAGGGTCTGGTTCTTCCCGTGCACTTCACGGCGGTGAATGAGACGGCGCTGCTCGGGTTCGTGCTCAGCGCACTCGCGGTTGGGCTCCTGATCGGCAGTGGCATTTACGCCGTCCTCGCCAAGCCGGGCGGTGCTCGTGCTGCGTGGCTGCGGACCGGGATGATCGGCGCGACGCTCGGGTTCATCGTCATCGCGACGCTGCACTCCACACCGCTGATCCTGGTCGGCGCATTCGTGGTGGGGCTGGCCAGCGGACTGTTCGGTGGACTGGTGGGCGTGCTCTCGCTCGAACACATCCCGGACGCTATGCGTGGGCGTGTCATGGGCACGCAGAACGCGCTGCTCAGCCTCGCACCAGGGATCGGCATCATGGGGGCCGCTGCCCTGACCGAGGCGTGGAGCCTGCAGGGTGCGGCCGCAGTGATCGCCGCGCTCTGGGCGGTCCTGACCGTGGTGGCGCTCTTCACCGCGCGACCGCGCGATCTCCGACCGGTGGTTGCGCAGTCGCCCGACGAGCAACCGAGTCAGCCCGGTGAGAGTCAGCAGGTGGCGCGGTAGGCCACCGTGACGTAGGGGAAGTCGATGGTGGCATCGGCGGCGGTCAGGCCCAACTCGTCGATGAGCGTGGTCAGGCCGTCGTCGATGCGTCGTCGATCGTCGTCACTGGCGGTGATGTAGTAGCTGCGCGAGGCGACCATCGCCTCGATCGTGGCGCGGTCCATGGTGCGGGTCCACTCGATCCGGTGCTGTTCCGCCTCACCGAACGGGGCTGCGATCTGCGGCCCGGTACCGGAGATGAGTTGCTCGGCGGCGCTGAGGTGGATGATGCGACTCATCCGGGCCACCCATTCGGTGCGTTCGTCGCGGATGTTCCAGATCAGGCCGAGCACGCCACCCGGCCGCAGCACGCGCGCGATCTCCGCCGATGCTGTGGCCGGGTCCACCCAGTGCCAGGCCTGCCCGAGCACCACGGCGTCCTGGCTCGCCTCTGCCAGCGGCAGGTTCTCCGCCGTCCCGACGGCGGTGCTCACCTCGGGCAGGTTGCTCGCCAGGGTGGTGAGCATTGCCTCGTCCGGATCGATGGCGGTGACGTTGCGGCCCTCGCCCACCAACGCCGCGGTGAGCTTGCCTGTGCCCGCACCCACGTCGACGATGTCGCTCACCTCGCGCTGGGCACCGGCGAGCATCCGGTCGACGGCGGCCGCTGGATAGGAGGGACGACCCGCCTCGTAGGCAGTAGTCGCCGCGCCGAAGGATGTTCCCATCGCACTGTTGGTCATTGCGCCCCCTTGGTGGACTGATCAGGGAACGAGGATGGCCTTCCCTGGAATGGAACGAGCTTCGATCGCACGGTGCACCTCGGCCGCATCCGAGAGCGCGAACTCCCGGGCAATCACCGGACGAACACTCCCGGCCGCCGCCTGGGCGAGCGCCTCGGTTGCCAACCGCCGCGCCTGCGACGTCTCGAACTGTACGTCTTCGATCCCTCGCACCAGGATTCCTCGCGCGCTCACATCCGCCTCATCGAGCTCGGCGAACCCACCACTCGCTGCCCCGTGGGCAGAGACGCGGCCACCATGAGCAACCAGTGCGAACGCCTCAGTACCGAGCGCGCCGCCGACACCGTCAAGCAGTACGTCAACCGGCAGACCCCCGAGTGCCTCCTGCACGCTCTGCGTCCACCCAGCTTCGGAGTAGTCGATCACGGCGTCCGCGCCCAGTCGCTTGACCAGGTCCAGTTTCTGCGCGCCCCGGGCAGCTCCGACCACCTGCGCACCCGCCGCATGCGCGAGCTGGACGAGCAGCGTTCCCATCCCGCCCGCAGCACCGAGGATGAGCACTCGCTCACTCGGCTTGATGGCCATGGCCTCCAGGATTCCCATGCCGGTGACGCCGTCGTGCGCCAGAGCGGCTGCCTCCCGCAGACCGAGGCCATCCGGGACAGGCACCAACTGGTCGATGCTGGTGCGGACGAGTTCGGCGTACGCACCCTGGGTGCCCAGCCGCGCCAGCACCCGCCGGCCGCGCCAGGACGGATCGACGCCCGGACCGACGGCGACCACAGTCCCCGCGGCCGCACCGCCTGGCACATACGGCAGCTCAACGCCGAACATCTCGCCCCAGCCACCGCGAATCTGCGTCTCGAGGTAGATGGTGTCGATCGCCTCGGCTCGCAGCACGACCTCACCAGCGGCGGCCACCGGGTCGGGCAACTCCACCGGCACCAGAACCTCCGGCCCGCCGTACTCGGACACTCGCACTGCTCGCATGCGCTCCACCTCTCAACTGATCGCGACGGGCAGCAGCAGCCACCCGTTCGATGATCAGTCTGAAACCTCACCTTTGGTTGAGGTCAAGCGCGAGTTGAAGGAGTTCGTTACGCCGCCACCACCCGGGGCGTGCTGGAGCGGACCGGACGTGCAGCGGCCGAGACCGACCACCACACGGGGTGCGCTTCAGCGCGGACTCAAGTCCGCACGCTCATCAACGACCGGTACGTCCGTCGATCTGCTCACGCAGGATATCTGCGTGACCGGCATGGCGGCCGGTCTCTTCGACCATGTGCGTCAACGCCCACCGCAGGGACGGACAGGCATCTTTCGCCTCGGGCCGCCAATCCGATCCGGCCAGGTCCTCACAGGCGTCGATGACGGCGTTCGACTGGTCGACGGCGTCGTAATAAGCGGAGACGACGTCCTCGACGCTGGAGGATCGGGGTGCACGGAAGGTCGCGGGCCAGCTGCGCACCTGCACTCCGAGGAACAGTGCGCGTTCCACATGCGTCAGGTGGTGGATCAGGCCGAGCAGGTTGGTGCCCGATGGCACCCCAGGTTCCCTGACCTCCGGCTCGGGTACGCCGTCGACCTTGGCGGCGACGCTCCCGCGCAGGTAGTCCAGGAACCCGACAAGCACCTCCTTCTCACTCGGACCGGTCCGCGGAGGCGGATGATCTCGACGGCCTGCCCGGTTCATGGGGGTCATACCCGCCACCCTGGCACGACCACCCACCTGCACCAGGAGATCTTGCCGTTCTGGCAACGCTCTGCCGACTGCCTCGTGGGGCCTATGTACTCCTGAGCCACTCTGGTCAAGCCCGGCCTGGGCACGGTGGCCAACGCAATCGTCGTTGGTATCTCCGCCGATGTGACGCTCGCCCTTCTTGATCGGCCCGATGTCCTGGCAGCGCGGGTGGGGCTGATGCTCGGAGGCATCCTGCTATGCGCCCTGGCTACAGCCCTGTACGTCGGCGCCCAGCTCGGGCGTGGGCCACGGGACGGGCTGATGACCGGCCTGCCCCGGCGGACCGGGCTCTCGATACGACTGGTCCGCACCGCACTGGAACTCACGGTCGTCCTCGTCGGAGTTCTCCTCGGTGGGCGCCTCGGTGTGGGCACCGTGCTGTTCGCCCTCACCATCGGACCACTCACCCAGGCGCTGCTGACCCGGGGTGGGCTCGTGCCGGGTGCGTGAGGACCTGGGTACGCGGGACCAGGTGCACGATGCGCGAGCTCCGAGAGCCATCTCCTACGAGCCGATGTAGCCGGCTCAGTGCATGTACAACCCGCCGTCCACATTCAACGTCTGCCCTGTGATGTACCCGGACTCCTCCCCCACCAGGAAGGCCACGGAAGCCGCGATGTCGTCCACGGTGCCCACCCGGTTCACCACGAGGTCACCCACGAGCTCGGCCTTGCGTTCCTCGGAGAGGGTGCCGCCCATGATGTCGGTGTCGATGGGCCCCGGAGCGATCGCATTCGCGGTGATCCCATATGGCCCGAGTTCACGCGCCAGCGACCGGGTCAGCCCGATCACGCCGGCCTTGGCCACCGAGTACGGGGTCTTGGAGTAGGTGCCGCCACCGCGTTGGGCCGAGACCGACGAAATGGACACGATCCGCCCACCCCCGGCCGCCACCATGGCAGGGGCGACGGCCGCCGTCAGATAGTGCACCCCGAACAGGTTCGTGCGCAGCACCCGCTCCCACTCGCCGTCCTCCAACTCCAGGTAGGGCACCGGGGAGCTGACGCCCGCGATGTTCGCGAGCGCCAGCACCGGCGGCAGTGCGTCCGTCACCTCGGCCACAGCGGCGCGCACGGCGTCGCGGTCGGACACATCCACCCCGGCTCCTGCGGCCCGGCCACCGGCCGCGACGATCTCCTCGGCCAGGCCCCGGACGGCGGCGCCGTCGATGTCGAGCAGGCCGAGCGCCCAGCCATCCCTGGCCAGCCGGTGCGCCACCGCCCGCCCGATGCCCCGGGGCGAGCCTGCCCCGGTGACGATCGCCGTGCGTTCACTAGGGAACGTGTCCATGCTTGTCGTCCTTCTCTCGCTCGAAGCGTCAGTAGGTGTAGTCGGTGCCGCGTTCCCAGTCCGAGAACGCCCAGTCATCGCGTGAGACCTCGAAGCCCTCAGCGGCCGCGGACTCGATGGCGGAGTCGAGGTCGGAGTTGAACGCGTCACTGAGCTTGACCAGCTCGCCCTGCAGGTCGCTGATGTCACCGCCCAGGTAGCCCTGGATGATGTCGCCCAGGTGCGGTGCGATCGGCGTGGTCCGCGCCAGCGCCTCCGTGGCGGCGACGTTGCGGACCTCGGGCTCCGGAGCGCGGAACACCCGCTCCTTGAAGTCCTCGATCAGCCAGGCATACGGGTCGATCACGTCCGCCTCGGCCACTACGTCCAGGTTCAACGGCGGCTGGTCCATCGCCTCGGCCAATGCCCGCTGGTAGTCATCACGCGTGAAGGTCTCCACCAGCTGACTGGCGGCCTCAGGGTTGGCGCTGGACCCGGCGATGAACCACGTCGGTGCCGGAGCACCACGAGTGATGATCAGCTCCTCACCACCCGGGGTCAGCATCCCGGCCACCGCCATCCTGGGCAGGTGCTCGGCGTTCAGCGAGCGCACGCCACCCGGTGACCACGGACCGTCGATGAAGAACCCGATCTGCCCTGCTGCCCAGCGACCACGAGCATCGGGGATCTGGAAGGAGTTGGTCCCCGGCAGCAGCCAGCCGTTGTCGGAGATCTCCTTCAGCAGCTCGATCGCATTGATGTAGGTGTCGTGCTGGTACTCGTACTCGCCGGTGTCATAGCGCAGACCCTGCCAGCCCGGGAAGCCACCGCCCTGGGCGAGGCCGTCCACCTGGTCGCGGATGCGTCCGGCCGCTCCGAGGGCCAGGGTCATCGGGGCGTACTCGCCGTGATCGGCGATCGCCTGGAGAGCCGCCCGCATCTCGTCGTAGCTGGACGGCGGCTCGAAGCCGACCTCCTCAGCGATCTCGGAGTTGTACCAGGTACACGCCCAGTACTGCCGGTCCGAGAGGGCGGGAAGACCGTAGATCTCCCCGTCCATCATGGTGATTCCTTCAGTGAACGTCCCCTCCGGCAGGCGTGCCATCGCCTCGTCAGAGAGGGTGATCGGGCTGAGCCATCCCGCCTCGACCAACGCCGGCAGCGGCAGACCGAGCACGTTGGAGAAGACGTCCGGCAGCGAATCGGTCTGGTTCGCCACTTGCAGCGCCTCGGTGGTCTGGCTGGGTTCGTTGTAGGAGTATTCGATCGGGACGCCGATCCGGTCGCCCTCAGTGGTCGCCCATTCGTTGTGCAGGTCCTGCAGGCCACCGAAGTGGTCCCACCAGCTCAGGCCTTCGCCGTTACCGCCCCCGCCTCCGCCGCCGTCACCACCTCCGGCAGGATCGGGCGGCGGGCTCTCCCCGCTACACGCGGCGAGCAGACCGGCCATTCCGGTGAGTCCGGCACCGCCCATCAGTTGACGGCGGCTGAGTGCGTTGCGAGTCATGTGAATCTCCTCATCGAGATCGGAAGGGGTCGAGCTGGATGGAACTGGGTCGAAGACTGTGCAGCGGAGGGAACGTCTCGGGTCAGGACTTCACCGCCCCGGCGATGCCTTCGACGAAGTAGCGCTGCATGAACACGAACAGCGCCACGATGGGCAGCAGCGAGATCACACCCGCTGCGGCCATTCCCGGCCAGTCGGTGGAGTTCTCGCCCACGAACGCCTGCATGCCAACACTCACGGTGCGCAGCGCCGGGTTGGAGAAGGAAAACACCAACGGCAGGAAGAAGGCGTTCCAGGTGAACAGGAACGTCAGGATGCCGACGGTCGCCGTCACCGGCATCGACAACGGCAGCATGATCTGCGTGAAGGTACGCACGAATCCGGCCCCGTCGACGATCGAAGCCTCCTCGAGTTCGGCAGGCATCCCGCGGAAATACCCGGCGTAGATGAGGATCGAAGCCACGTTCGCCGCCCCGGCGAGCGCCAGGATCATCCCGGCGAGGGTGTCGAGCAGGCCGAGCTCCATCGAGAGCTTGACCACCGGGATGATCGTGTAGCCGGTCGGCACGAACAGCGTCGCCACCAGGATCGCGATCACCAGCCGGGAGCCCGGGAACCGGTACCGCCCGAGCACATAGCCCGCCAGGGCGCACCGCACCACCACGATCGCCGTGGTCGCCACGGTCACGATCACCGTGTTCAGGAGGTAGACGTTGAACTGCCCGTCGAACCAGGCGCGCGAGTAGTTCTCCCACTGCAACGTCTCCGGGATCAGCCCCAGTCCGCCGCCGAAGATCTCCCCGGAGGTCTTCAGCGAGGCCGAGACCATCCAGATGAAGGGGAAGACCCAGACGAAGGCCAAGGCCAGCAGCAGGGCGGTCAGCACCCACCACCAGAACCGCCGGCCCAGCCGACGCGTGGTCCGGGGTGTCGTTTCCGTCATCGTCACACTCATGAGCGAGCTCGCATCCGTCGGGAGACCACCGTCGCCCACACCTGCAGGATGACCACCAGGAGCACGATCACCCCGAACAGCACGGCGGCCGCGGAGGCGAACCCGAGCTGCGGAATCGAAGCCGCGAAGGCCCACCGGTAGATGTAGATCTCGATGATCTCGGTGCTGAAGAACGGCCCACCTGCTGTCATCGTCTGCATCAGGTCGAAGGCGTGGAAGCAGTCCTCGATCGTGAGTACCGAGATGATCAGCAGGAATGGGATCAGCATCGGCAGGGTGATGTACCGGAAGAGCCGCATCGGACCGGCCCCATCGATGCGGGCGGCCTCGTACAGGTCCGCCGGGATGGTCTGCAGCGCCGCCAGCCAGTAGATCAGCGTGATCCCGAAGAACTTCCACACGTAGATCACCCCGGCGGTGATCAACGCGGTCTCGGAGGAACCGAGCAGGTCGATCGGCCCGAGCCCGAAGATGGTCGCAAGCGCGGCCGTGGGCCCACTGGCCGGGTCGAAGATGAACCGCATCACCACACCGACGATGGCCGTGGTGGTCACCACCGGCAGGAAGTAGGCGGTGCGGAAGAACGACCGCAGCGGCAGCTTCGGCGAGTTCAGCAGGATCGCTAGGAAGAACGCCCCGAACACCCGCAGCGGCGCCACGATCAGCATGAACAGCAGCGTGACCCGCACCGAGGACCAGAACAGCGGGTCGGCGAAGACCGCCTCGTAGTTGTCCAGGCCGACGAAGGTCTGCTGGCTGGAGAAGCCGTTCCACTCCACCAGCGAGTACCAGTAGCTCGCCACCATCGGGTAGAGGGTGTACAGGCCGTAGAGCACGAAGGTGGGCAGCAGGAACGCGTAGATCCACAGGTTGCGGCGTCGTTCACGGGATCGTTGCCCCGGGCGTTTCGCTGCCGTGGCAGCCGCCGAGCCGGACCGGGTGGCCGTCTCGGCGATCAGAGTGGGACTCGCCATCGAGTTCTCCGAACGTGTCGGTGGGTCAGCGGATCTGGGACTTGGCGAAGGTGTAGGGGTCGTTGCCGATGCGCTGGCCGGCGTCGAGCCCGTCGATGACCGCCAGGTCCTCGTCGGTCAACGCCACCTGATCCAGGTCGGCATTGGTGCGCATCCGTTCCGGATTGACCGTCTTGGGGATCACGAGGTGTCCGCGGTCCAGGTGCCAGCGCAGGATCACCTGGGCGGCAGTGACGCCCAGCCGCTGCGCCAGTGCCGTCACCTCCGGGTGGTCCAGATCGCCCGCCTGTCCGAGAGGGGAGTAGGCCTCCACCGCAATCCCGCGGGAACGGCAGAAGTCGGCCAGTTCCCGTTGCTGATAGGTCGGGTGCAGTTCGATCTGGTTGACGGCGGGGGTCACCTCGGAGAGGTCAGCGAGCTCCGTGAGGTGCTCGGGCATGAAGTTCGAGACCCCGACGGCGGACACCTCACCCTGATCTGCCAGGTGCACCAGCGCGCGCCAGCTGTCCTGCCACAGGCCGGCAGCCGGATTCGGCCAGTGGATGAGGTACAGGTCCAGCCGATCCAGCCCGAGCCGGGTGCAGGTGTCCGCATACGCCCGTAGCGCCGAGTCATACCCCTGATCGCCGTTGCGCAACTTGGAGGTGACGAACACCTCCTCCCGGGGGATGCCGGTGGCCTGGATCGCCGCACCCACGCCCTCCTCGTTCACATACGCCGCGGCGGTGTCGATGTGCCGGTAGCCGATCTCCAGTGCCTGCTCCACCACCTGCTGGGTGCCCCCGGACTCCACCTGGAACACGCCGAGGCCGAACTGCGGGATCGAGGTGCCACCGGCGAGCGGCACCCGGCGAGCGAAGACCTGCTCACTCACTGGTGCCTCCCGCAGGTTCGAGAACGAGCAACGACACCGACGGCAGCGGCAAGGCGACCGTCGTGCGGAAGGCGCCCTCCGCCGTCGTGATCTGCGTGGGAGAGGTGAGTTCCTCCAGGCCCTGACGAGCCTTGATGGCTGCGAGCTGCTCCTCGGTAGGAACCTGCGGGCTGCCCTGCTCGGCCCAGCGAGTGTGGGAGTTGGAGCGCTGCGCGTCGATCCGGAAGTGGCGCAGCGTGTAGGAACCCTCCAGGCCGGTGACGGCGAGGCTTACCTCGGTCTCGGCGTCGTCGGTGCGGTACTGGTCGTCGGTGTGGCGCCACACCAGGATCGCCACGGTGCCGTCCTCGCCGCGGGAGGCCAGCACGTCCACCTCCTCGGGCATGCTCGCCCCGGTCGCGTGGTCGATCTGGGCCACGTCGACGGCGGCGCTCGAGGACGCGGCCAGGCGCCGCTGACCGAGGTGGCTGAGCATCCGGTAGGCGTTCAGGAGCGGCTTCTCCACACCGCCGGCCGTGAGGAAGGCCCGGGTTCCCTCGAAGTAGCGCTCGCCCTCGAAGTAGAAGCTCCACGAGGTGGCTTGCTCCACCTGGACCGGTTCAAGGGCGTTCAGGTCGAGCAGCTTCTTCATCAGCTTCACCTGGAAGACCGGGAAGTACTCGGTGTTCTGGAAGGCGAAGTTGCCGTTGTCATAGGCGGAGAAGTGCGCGGGCACGCCGGCATCGCACTCGTCCACGATCGCGGGCAGGTCGTGATACTCGGGGAACTCCGCGATCACCTGCAGCAGGCGCTGGACCTCGAAGATCATCTTGTTCGCCGAGGGGTTCTGCTGCTCGGAGGCAGGGGCGCCGGTCGGGCCGTAGGCGCGCCACGGGGTGAACGCCGAACCCTTTGTATGGAAGGAGACGAAGTCCAGCGGGTCACCCTGATCCCGGGTGTGCTGGAGGAAGCCACGCATGAACTCCACGCCGGCGCCGGTGACGGTGGGCCCACCCACCTTGGCCTCGGGCAGCACCGACCGGACTGCGCGGGCCGTGACGGAGTACAGGTCGTAGAACTCCTGCGGGGTGCCGCGCCAGTAGAAGATGTCCGGTTCGTTCCACAGCTCCCACAGCCAGGTGCTGACTTCCTCGGCGCCATAGCGTTCAAGGCAGTGCCGGGCGTGGGCGGCGATGAGGTCGCCCCAGCGGTCGTAGTCGCGCGGAGGGTAGGACCACTGGCCGGCCTCGTAGGCGCTGTAGACGGTGGGGCTGGGGGTGACGGTGAGCTCCTCGGCCTGCTCGGGCAGGAGATCGCGCGGGGTGAAGGCCAGTTCGACGAGCACGTGGTGCCCGGCCTCGACGATCGCGTCGTAGGCCTGGTCGACGATGGTGAAGTCGTAGGTGACGGTTCCGTCGGGGGCCTCGTGGTAGACGTTGCCATTGCCCCAGTGCGGGATGCCGAAACCGCTACCGGAGCAGAAGACGTAGTGCGGGCGCACGTGGAAGCCGCGCTCGGTCATCTCCCCGAACGTGTTCAGCAGCGTACGGCCGGTCGGGGTGTAGGTCCAGTTGATCTCGTCGTAGCCGATGCTCTCCCACATCCGGGTGAGCGGGCCCGCGTCCGAGGCGGCGTCCACCTCCACCTCGGCGGAGCGGACGTGGGGGGCCGTCGGGTCGCTCGGCGCGGCCTTCGGGTAGGGCGAGACGTCGTTGCCGATCCCGGGGTTGTGGTCCGGGCGGGGTCCGGTGGCCTCGGGGGGAGCAGTCTCGTCGGTTCGGGTGCTCACGTGGCGGGTGCCTCTCCTGCGTCGGCGGCGTGCCCTCATCGTGGAGGGCCGTCGTCCTCGGTGACGACGTGCACTGACGGTAGCCCTAGCAATTGCAGATTGTCAACGCTATATTTTCTGCATGCGAGAATGGCGGGCAGTGGCCGATCACACCCGCCATGATGTGAAGGCAGGACCACTGGGGCAGATCAGCGAGGAGGGATGAGCGATGACGCTGGGCACGATCGGACCGCGTACCTCGCTGAGCGAGCACGTCGTGCGCATCCTGCGCGAGAAGATGGCCAACGGCGAGCTGCCGCCCGGCTCGCGGCTACGAGAGGCGGAGATCGCCGAGTCGCTGGACGTGAGCCGAGGACCCGTGCGCGAGGCGCTCGCCCTCCTGGAGGCCGAGGGGCAGGTGGAGATCAAACGGCACCGCGGTGCCTTCGTCTCGATCCTGACCCAACGCGATGTGGAGGAGGTGCACACGCTGCGCACCGCCGTCGAGACGCTCGCCGGTGAGCGCGCCGCCACCCGCCTCACTCCCGATCACCTCGCCGAGCTCGACCGGGTGCTGGAGCAGATGAAGGACACCTCCGGGTCGGTGCAGCCCGAGGAGGCCGTGGCGCTGGACCTCGCCTTCCACGACGTGATCTACGACGCTGCCGATCACGCCCGACTGCACCGGGTGTGGACCTCACTGCGCAGCCAGGTGGCCTTCTTCCTCATCACCCGCAACATCAACTTCCCCGACTTCCCCACGGTCGGCTACCCCGAGCACAAGGAGTTGCGGGACATCCTCGCCTCCGGCGACCCGGAAGCGGCGCGCGCAGCCGTAGCCGATCACATGCGCGGTGCGTACTCGCGGCTGCGCCAGCTCGAGCTGCCCGAGGCCTGAGAACTCGCGGCATCTGCACCCTTCAGGTGCGGGCGTCAACACGCTCTGACCGGACTGCGGAAACCGGATCGGCACTCGACCAATCCGGATCTGCGCACACTCCGAACACAGGGTGCACGTTGACGATCCACGAAGGAGATGCACGATGCGTAAGAAGACACTACTGGCGGTTCCGGCCGTCGCGATCAGCGCCCTGGCGATGACCGCCGCACCTGCCCTCGCCGACAACCACGAACCCTGGTCCGGGCAGGCCACACTCGATGAGCTCAACGGCAGCGGCACCAGCGGTGATGCCATGATCGAGCTCGACGGGAGCGAGGCGACCGTCACCATCAACATCTCAGGTGCGGCCGCAACGTTCGGCGACGGCCCGTTCCCGCACGCCCAGCACATCCACATCGGTGGCCAGGGAGTCTGCCCCGATGCCAGCGCCGACGAAGACGGTGACGGTGCCGTGAGCACACCGGAAGGCATTCCTTCCTACGGTCAGGTCAGCACCTCGTTGACCACCGAGGGCGACACGAGTGCGGACTCGGCCCTCGCCATCGAGCGCTTCCCCGGCGGGGAGTCCTACACCTACGAGCGCACCTTCGAGCTCAACGATGACACCGCTGCCGCACTGGCGGACGGAACCGCCGTCGTGGTCGTTCACGGTGTCGACCCGGAGCTCCTCAGCGAGGAGGCCGCCGAGAAGATGAGCCCGCTGAACGAGGAGCTGCCCCTGGCAGCCACCCTGCCCGCAGCATGCGGGGCGGTGAGCGTCTCCCAGATGGACGCGATGCCCGACGGCGGTGCGGACACCGGATCGCCGGTCCAGCCGGCCGACAACACCGGCGTGATGGTCGCAGCCGGCGCCGGCGCCGTGGCCCTGGCCGCCGGTGGCGCCTGGATGCTGCGTCGTCGTTCGGACAACGCCTGATCGGCTGAGCACCCACCGATGACGAGTTCACTCCGCGGTCGCCGCGCAGGCCTCATGGTCTGCGCGGCGGCCGTCGCTCTCACCCTCACCGCCTGCGCCGGGCCGGACGACGGCGTGGCAGCGCCCGCTGCATCCGACTCCCCTCAGGTCGAGGAGGTCCCCTCCGAGCCAACGCCGACGGCGGAACCCTCCCCGGCCCCTACCAGTGAGTCTCCCTCGCCCGCCCCGACCGAGGACCCCACGCAGACCGAGGAGCCGGAGCCGGTCTCACTGCCCGCCTCGGACCCGACCGTCGTCTCGGTGCCGGTGATCGGCGTCGAGGCCGAGCTGATGGACCTGGGAATCCAGGAGAACGGACTCATCGAGGTGCCGCCGTACAACCTGGGCTCCCCGCCCGGCTGGTACGTGCATTCCCCCACGCCGGGCGAGATCGGGCCCTCGGTGATCCTCGGTCACCGCAACGGCATCGAGGGCGGGCCAGGGATCTTCGCCGACCTGCCACAGGTCGAGATCGGCGACAGCATCGAGGTCACGCGCGAGGACGGCTCCGTGGCGACGTTCACGATCTACCGCACCGAACTCTTCGACAAGAGCCGGGAGGGCTTCCCCACCCTGGAGGTGTACGGGAACACCGAGGAGGCCGAGATCCGGCTGATCACCTGCGACGGGCTCAACACCGACACCGGCGTGCTGGAGGACAACTTCATCGCCTACGGCAGGCTCGACTCCTGAGGGTAAGACGATTCTGCTGACCGGATCGACTGGTATGCGTCGAGCGGGGCAGCATTCTGCGCAAGCTGACGCATTCGAGTCGGTCCGGTCAGTGCGTGCCATCGGGAGTGGCGCATTACCGCAGGAAGAGTGCCCGCAACCTCGTCGTCGTCAACCACAGGCCGGCTGCGGTCATGGCCACGAAGTAGCCCACGTGCACCAGTGTTGCCCACGTCAGGTAGCCCACCGAGAGCTGGCGCATCAGCTCCACCGCGTGCCACAACGGCAGCACCATCACCAGCCACTGCACCGCCTCGGGGTAGACGGTGATCGGGTAGAGCGTGGCGGAGAACAGGAACATCGGCAGCATCACGAAGTTCAGCAGATCCATCTGCTGGAACCGGGTGAGGAAGCTGGTGACGCCCATTCCCAGGGCCGCGAAGCCGAACGCGATGAGCACGGCCACCGGCACCATCGCGAGCGCCCACCACGAGGTCACCAGACCCATGACGGCCAGCACCCCCAGGAATCCCAGCGCATACAGGAAGCCGCGGAACAGCGCCATCAGGATCTCCCCGAGGGCCACGTTCCAGGGCGAGAGGGAGGTCTGCAGCATCGCCTCGTAGAGCTTGGCGAAGCGGAGCTTGAAGAAGACGTTCCACGTCGAGTCGTAGAAGGCGCCGTTCATGGCCGACGTCGCCAGCAACGCCGGTGCGATGAAGGCCGCGTAGGTGATCTCACGGCCACCCGGCCCGGAGACCTCCCCGACCAGCATCCCCATGCCCACACCCATCGCGAGCAGGTAGAACACCGGCTCGAAGAACCCGGAGACGAGGATCATCCAGTTCTGGTTGCGGATCACCGAGAAGCCGCGTTCGAGCACCGAGATCACACTGCTACGGGCGCCGGGCTCGGCGAGCACAGGTCGCTGCTGTTCGCGCACACTCATGAGGTCAACCTCCGGGTGTAGACGCGCCGGGCCCACATCACGCCGGCCAGCGTCGCCGCCACCAGCACCAGCACGTGCACGGCGATGAGCCACCCGGGTCCGGACGCGCCGTAGGAGACGAGCCGGGCCAGCTGCGTGCCATGCCAGACCGGCGAGAGCCAGCCGATCCACTGCAGGTAGACCGGCATCACCGCCAGTGGGAAGAACGTCCCGGAGAACAGGAACATCGGCATCACGATGAACCGCTGCACGAAGGAGAACTGGAAGCCTTCGCCCTCCAGGCTCGCGGCATACGCCTGCAGGGGCGCACCGAACGCCGTGGCCGCGAGCACCCCGATCGGCACCATCAGCACCGACCAGCCCAGGCTCGTCGCTCCGAATGCGACGGCGATCACCCAGAAGATCGTGCACTGCACCACGAACCGGATCACCACGGCGAGCAGGTGGCCGGCGGCGATCTGCGCGGGTCGCAGCCCGGTGGCGGCGGGGCCGTAGTAGGTGCGCATCCACTTGAATCCGGCCATCACCGGATACGTCATCTCACCGGAGACCGACATCACCACGGTGGAGACCAGCAATGCCGGAGTCACGAACGTCAGGTAGTCCACGCCGTCGACCGTGCCCACGCCGTTGCCCACCAGGGCGCCCAGGCCCAGGCCCATCGCGATGATGTACAGCAACGGCTGCCCGACGGCGTTCAGCAGCCCGGGCACGATGAAGGCCCGCATCGATCGCAGCACGGCCTCGGCGTGGTACCACGTGCCGAACCGGTGTGCCCGCTGCGCCATCACTGCGTGGCTGGGTGCCTGGCCGGAGTAGGCCAGGGTGGTCGTATCCAGGTCGTCGTGGTGGTGCCCCACCACGGTCTGCTCGCGGGCGGAACCGGTCTCGTCAGTCAATGAGCGACCGTCCTGTCAGGCGCAGGAACACGTCCTCCAACGAGGAGCGTCTCACCAGTGACGTCACGGGAGCCAGGCCACGGCGAGCGACCTCCTCCAGGCAGGCTTCGCCGTCATCGGCATACACGAGCACCCGGTCCGGCAGCACCTCGATGCGGCTGCCGACCCCGTCCAGCTCCGCGACCACGGTGGCGTTGCGGGCCGATCCGAAGCGGAGCTCGACCACCTCGCGGGTGGAGTAGGTGCGGATGAGCTCACGGGGGCTGCCCTCGGCCATGATCCGCCCGTGATCGACCACGATGAGCCGGTCGCACAGCTGCTCGGCTTCGTCCATGAAGTGCGTGGTCACCACGAGTGTGGTGCCCGCTTCCTTCAAGCGGAACAGCCGATCCCAGAGCACGTGCCGGGCCTGCGGGTCCAACCCGGTGGTCGGTTCGTCCAGGAGCAGGATCTTCGGTTCGTTCACCAGGCCGCGGGCGATGGTCAAGCGCCGCTTCATGCCGCCCGAGAGCGACTGCACCTTCTCCTTGGCTTTCGCCTCCAGCTGCGCGAATGCGAGCAACTCGTCGGCCTTCGCGGCGAGGAAGGAGCGGGAGAGGCCGAAGTAGCGCCCATACATGATGAGGTTCTCGCGCACCCGCAACTCTTCATCGAGATTGTCCTGCTGCGGGATCACCCCCAGATGCGCGCGCACCGTGGGCCCCTGCGGTCCTGGATCCATCCCGAGCACGGCGAGGTCACCGCCGGTGCGGTCCAGGGTGCCCCCGATCATCCGCATCGTGGTGGACTTGCCGGCGCCGTTCGGTCCGAGCAGCCCGAAGCTCTCGCCCGGGCGCACCTCGAAGTCGATGCCATCGACGGCGACGAAGTCACCGTAGGTCTTGCGCAGTTCGCGCGCGCTGATCACTGGCTCGACAACTGACTCGGTCACGGGGGTCAACTCTACGTCGCGCGATCCAGGACTGAGATCTCCCATCGGAATCCACTTCTGCCGTTGGGATCCGCCCAGGTGTGGTCGGTCAGACGTGGACTCCCCTGGCAAAGGTGGATTCGAACGGCTCGGTCGCTCAGGTACGGCGGCGCCACCACCGCACCAGCGCGGCCACGCTTGCCCCAACGATCGCGATCGCGAGCGCCACGAGAACCGGCGGCCCGGCGATCCCGGGAGCCATCGCCGCGGCTAGAACGTCCAGTCCGGCTCCCACCCGCTCACCGACATCGGCGCGATAGTCGGCCGCATAGCCGATGGTCGTGAGCAAGGCGGGCATCACCCACAACAGCACCAGGCTGAGCACCCATGCTGCGATCTTCGCGCTGAGCCGGATCCCGCACCACGCGAGCGCCACCCCCACCAGCACGGCGGGCAGCCACCTCAGAGCGCCAGCGACGTCGATCACCTCCGGAGCAGCCATCGCCGGCTCCGGGAGGAGCAGCATCCGGGCCCAGGCCGCGACCGGTGCGGCAGCGAATGCGACGGCGATCGCGGCTGCGCCGCGGCGACCGCGCCCGATGAGCCCCAGAACGAAGACTGCGCCAAGTGCGCTGAGCGTCGCCCACGTCAGCACTCCGGCGAGGTAGACGGTGGCCAGGGAGCGCTCCTCGAGTCCGGCGGCGAGCACCAGACCGCTCTGGATCCCGGCTGCCAGCATGCCGACCAGAGCTCCGAGCGCGGTCAGGCCGGTGGATCGATGCCGCCGCGCACGTGGTTCGAGGCGCGCGATCACGCCGGCGATGAGGCCCGCCGTCATGAGCATCCCCAGGAGCTGCACCAGGTGGTACTGGTTCAATGGAAGCAGCGCGAGTGGCATCTGCTCCGGGCTCATCTCGCTCGCCCAGAGGTTCTGCAACGGCAGCCGCGGGCCGGTCCGCAGCCATGGCAAGAGACCCACGACCACCGATGTCAGCCCCACCAGGGGGTAGAGCCACATCGGCATGCGCTGATCCCGCGGAGGGGTCCGCGGTGCTGAGGTGGGCGAGAGGCTCACCTGGTCGATCCTCGCCGGGTGCTCATGTCTCGATCCTGGCACGCTGCGCCGTCGCTCACCTGTCGGCACGGGATCGAGTTGCTCCACCTCGTGACGCAATCGACACCGGGGCGCTGATGCGCGCAGCATGGTGCGCAGGCGGACGAATCCCGGTCGATTCGGTCACCGCGGGTCCCGGCAGGCGCGGCTGACGGGACCGGTCAGGGAGCGAACAACGTCGTGGAGAAGCTGTACCTGCTCGCGCGGTAGATGTGACGGCCGTGCTCGATCGCGCGGCCGGTGGAGTCGTAGGCCGTGCGTTCCATGGTCAGCACGGCTGCCTTCGGCTTGTCCTCCAGCAGCCGGGCCTCGGCCGCGGTCGCGGTGCGCGCGCCGATCTGCTGGTGGGCCATGTGGATCTCCACCCCGGAGTCGCGCAACGCGTGGTAGAGCCCCATCTCACCGAGTTGCTCGTACGAGGGCGCCAGCTCGAGGGCGATGTAGTTGGTCATCAGTGCCAGCGGCTCACCGTCGGCCTGCCGCAACCGCCGGATGGTGACGACGTCGGATCCGCCAGGTAAGTCGAGCGCCTCGGTGATGTCGGAACCTCCCGGCGCCACCGAGTATTCAAGCACCGACGTACTCGGTTTGCGCCCACTGCGCTCGAGATCGTCGTAGAGGCTGGACAGGTCCACGCGCCGCCGCACCCGCACCGGTGCCACCTGGGTGCCGACACCGCGCTTACGCACGAGCATGCCCAGATCGACCAGTTCCTGCAGGGCTCGGCGAGCGGTCGGCCGCGAGACGCGGAGCCGCTCGGCGAGGGCTATCTCGTTCTCCAACCGCTGCCCTGGCGCGAGTGCACCACCCTCGATCGACTTCTCGATCGCCGTGGAGAGTTGGTGGTACAGGGGTATCGAGCTGGTCCGGTCAAGCTCGACCCGCACCGTCGCCACGTCGTCGGAACCCATCCGCCCTCCTGGTTCTGCGGTCACGATCGCCATCACTGTCATCAACGAGCATACAAACTATCCCACATGGATGCATTTGTTAGGACAATCGCTTGTCGAAACCGGACGTAGTACGGCACAATCGGGACCAGATCGGTCGAACACGTCCGCGCGAAAGGGATGAGGCACGCGGTGAACGTCATCACGATGGGGCGCTCCGGCGTCGACCTCTACCCGCTGCAGACCGGAGTTGGTCTGGAGCAGGTAGAGACGTTCGGGAAGTTCTTGGGCGGCAGCCCCACGAATGTGGCCGTCGCTGCCACCCGCATGGGGAGCCCGGCGGCGGTACTCACCGGTGTGGGCGACGATCCGTTCGGACGCTACGTGCGCGCCGAGATGCGCCGCCTCGGTGTGGACGACCAGTTCGTGGTCACCGACGCCGACCTGCCCACCCCGATCACGTTCTGCGAGATCTTCCCGCCGGACGACTTCCCGCTGTACTTCTACCGCCGGCCCAGCGCACCGGACCTGCAGCTGCGGCCCGAGCACATGCCGCTGGAGCAGATCGCCGCGGCGGACCTGTTCTGGGTCTCCGGTACCGGGTTCTGCACGTCACCGAGCCGGGAGGCGCACCACACCGCCCTCGCGCACCGCAGTACCCACGGCAGCGGTCGCCACACGGTGCTCGACCTGGACTACCGTCCGATGTTCTGGCCAGAGCCGGCCGAGGCGACCGCGCAGATGCAGCAGGCACTCGCCCACGCCACGGTGGCCGTGGGCAACCGTGAGGAGTGCGAGGTGGCCATCGGTGAGACCGAGCCGGAGGCGGCCGCCGATGCGCTGCTCGCAGCCGGCGTCCGCCTCGCGATCGTCAAGCAAGGACCGGCGGGAACCCTCGCCAAGACCGCCACCGAGCGGGTGGTCGTACCGCCGACCGAGATCGCCGTGGTGAACGGGCTGGGCGCCGGTGACGCCTTCGGTGGCGCGCTGGTGCACGGCCTGGTCAACGACTGGCCGCTGCAGAAGCTGATCGAGGCCGCGAGCGCCGCGGGGGCGATCGTCGCCTCCCGCCTGGAGTGCTCCACCGCGATGCCCACGCTCGCCGAGCTCGAGGCGGTCCTGGCAGGGACCCCGGTCACCGAGGTCAACGCGAGGGCCGGCCGATGAGCGGGGGCAGCCCAGGAGCCACCATCACCCCGCGCCCCGCCATCGCCGACCTGCCGCAGATCCGCGCCCATCACCCGGAGCGCATCGCCGCCTCGCTCGCGGCCCGCACCCCGGGGCAGCGCCCCACCACCGGGGAACAGCTGATGATCATCGCGGCCGATCACCCGGCCCGCGGCTCGCTCGGTGCCGGCCCGGACGCGATGGCCATGGCCGACCGCACGGATCTACTCGGGCGCTGCCTGGAGGCCCTGGCCCGCCCCGGCGTCGACGGCTTCCTCGGCACCGCCGACCTGATCGAGGACCTCACCCTGCTCGGCGCCCTGGAGGGCAAGCTGGTGTTCGGTTCGATGAATCGCGGCGGGCTCCCGGGAGCGGTGTTCGAGGCCGATGACCGTTTCACCGGCTATGACGCCTCCGGGGTCGCGGCCGCCGGGCTGGACGGCGGGAAGATGCTGTTGCGCATCGCCCCGGACAATGCCGGCACCATGCACACCATCGCCGCGTGCGCCGAGGCCGTCAACGACCTGGCCGAACGCGAACTGACCGCGATGGTGGAGCCGTTCTGGAGCTACACCGAGCACGGCCGGCTGCGCAATGATCTCTCCCCGGATGCGGTGATCCGTTCGATCGCCGTGGCCGCGGGCCTGGGCCGCACGTCGGCCCACACCTGGCTGAAACTGCCGGCCGTTCCCGAGCCGGAGCGGGTGATGGCCGCGACGACCCTGCCGAGCCTGATCCTCGGCGGCGAGGTCTCCGACGATCCCGACGCTGCACTCGCCACCTGGGAGGCCACACTCGCCTGCCCGAACGTGATGGGCCTGGTGGTCGGGCGGAGCTTGCTGTACCCGCCGGACGGCGACGTGGCCGCGGCGGTGGATGCCGCCGTCGGGCTGCTGTGAGCACACTGGTGTGGACAACTCGAGGAGGATGTGGCGATGACTGATGCCGACCTGCTGGTACGCGCGGGCAGCGCCCCGAACGGGCCGTTCGGGCTGGAGATCACCCCGGAACGGGCCGGCTGGGACTATTCCGGGCTGAAGGTCCTGGAGATCTCGGCCGGCGCCTCGGCGGAGGTGAGTCTCGGCGAGGACGAGGCGATCGCGCTGCCGCTGGCCGGCAGCTTCGAGATCGCCGTGGAGGGGCAGACCTTCCACCTGCACGGGCGACCGGATGAGTTCAGTGCCCTGACGGACTACGCCTACCTCGCCCGTGGCGCTCACGCGCGGATCACAGCCACTGCAGATCACGACGGCGTCCGGCTCGCCCTGGCCACGGCGCGCGCCGAGGAGCAGTTCACCAGCTCTTACCACTCCACCGACGAGGTGCGGCTGGAGCTGCGCGGCTCCGGGATCGCCTCCCGAGAGGTGCGCAACTACGCCCTCGGCAACGCGGTGCGTACGGACCGGCTGCTGGTGGTGGAAGTGATCACCCCCGGCGGCAACTGGTCCTCCTACCCGCCGCACAAGCACGACGTGCACACCGATGACGAGCGGATCCTCGAGGAGATCTATCACTTCCGGTTCCGCTCCCACGCCCCGGGTGCGCAAACCGGCGACGGCGTCGGATATCACCGTCAGCACGGCACCGCCGAGCGTCCGATGGAGCTGCTCGCCGAGGTGCGCTCGGGAGACACGGTGCTCGTGCCGCACGGCTACCACGGGCCGTGCATGGTGCCACCGGGATACGACATGTACTACCTGAACGTGATGGCCGGCCCCGAGCGCGACGGCACCTGGAAGATGACCGACGACCCGCACTACACCTGGGTGCGCGAGACGTGGGACGGTCAGGACTTCGACGCTCGGCTGCCGCTGGCGAAGGAGCAGTGATGACCGAAGCCTCGCAGCACTCGCCGGCGACCGTGCGGCTCACCGTCGCGCAGGCGCTGGTGCGCTTCCTCTCGGTGCAGTACACCGAGCGCGACGGCGTGCGTCAGCGGTTGATCCCCGGCGCTTTCGGGATCTTCGGTCACGGGAACGTGGCCGGCGTGGGCCAGGCACTGCTGCAGAACGCCCTGGATCCTGCTGACGGCGAGGAGTCGTTGCCGTACTACCTGGTACGCAACGAGCAGGCGATGGTGCACTCCGCCGTCGGCTTCTCCCGCGCGCGCAGCCGGCTGCAGACCTATGCCTGCACGGCCTCGATCGGACCCGGTTCGACGAATATGGTCACCGGTGCTGCACTGGCCACGATCAACCGGGTGCCGGTCCTGCTGCTGCCCTCGGACATCTTCGCCACCCGCCGGCCCGATCCGGTACTGCAGCAGCTCGAGAACCCGGGTTCGCCCGAGATGAGCGTGAATGACGCGTTCCGGCCGGTCTCGCGCTTCTGGGACCGCATCACCCGGCCCGAGCAGCTGATCACCTCGCTCCCGCAGGCGATGCGCGTGCTCACCGACCCGGCCGAGACTGGTGCGGTCACGCTGTGCCTCCCGCAGGACGTGCAAGCCGAGGCGCATGACTTCCCGGTCGAGTTGTTCCGCGAGCGCACCTGGCACGTGGGGCGGCCGGTGCCGGAGCCGGCGGCCCTGGAGCGCGCCGTGGCCGCGATCCGGTCCGCCCAGCGCCCGTTGCTGGTGGCCGGCGGTGGAGTGAAGTACTCCGAGGCCAGCCAGGCGTTGATCGACTTCGCCGACGCGACCGGTATCCCGGTGGCGGACACCCAGGCGGGCAAGGGGGCGATCCCGGCGGACCACCCGTGCGCCGTCGGAGGCGTCGGTTCCACGGGGTCGGCTGCAGCGAACGCGCTCGCTGCGGAGGCTGACGTGGTGATCGGCGTGGGCACGCGCTACTCGGATTTCACGACGGCGTCCCACACTGCCTTCGCTCGCGAGGACGTGCGCTTCGTGAACCTGAACGTGGCGAGCTTCGACGCCGCCAAGCACAGCGCCGAGATGCTCGTGGCCGACGCCCGCGAGGGACTGACGGCCCTGACCGGCGCGCTGTCAGGGCACCGGGTGAGCGAGGAGTACGCCGCCGAGGCGCACCAGCTCGCCCAGGAATGGGCCCGCACGACGGCGGAGCTCACCCGGCCTGCCGCCTCACCAGAGCGTCAGCTCCCCGCGCAGGTGGAGGTGTTCGGAGCCCTGAACGAGCTGATGGGCGCCGAGGACGTGGTGATCAACGCCGCTGGTTCGATGCCCGGTGACCTGCAGGCGCTGTGGCGCGCGGCAGGCCCCGACCAGTACCACCTCGAGTACGGCTACTCCTGCATGGGGTATGAGATCCCGGCAGCGATCGGGGTCCGGCTCGCCCGCCCCGAGAGCGAGCGGCAGGTGGTCGCGATCGTCGGCGACGGCACGTACCAGATGATGCCCACCGAGCTGGCGACGATCGTGGCCGAGGGCCTGAAGGTGATCGTGGTGGTGCTGCAGAACCACGGCTTCGCCTCGATCGGGGCGCTCTCGGAGTCGGTGGGTTCGCAGCGCTTCGGCACCGCCTACCGGATGCGGGACGACTCCGGGCAGCTGGCCGGCGAGTACGTGGGCGTGGACCTGGCCGCGAATGCCGCGAGCTTCGGGGTCCGGACCGTCACCGCCTCCTCGATCGATGACTTCCGGGGGGCCTACCAGCAGGCGGCCGCTGCCCCGGACGCCACGGTGATCGTGATCGAGACCGACCCGGTTGGTCCGAACCCGCCCGCGACGAACGGCTGGGACGTGCCGGTGGCCGAAGTGGCGCGGCTGGAGAGCACGCAGCGGGCCTACGAGGAGTACGCCCGGCTCCGGGCGAGGCAGCGGCACTACCTGTAGGGCCGCCGTCGGCGGATGCTTTGCCGTACTGCCCCGCCCACGTCCCTCAGCTCGCGGAGAGGCGCGCCATCTGGTCCTCGGTGAGCCGGACCTCGGCGGCCCCGACGGAGTCCAGGATGCTCTCGGGCCGGGATGCCCCCGGGATCGGGATGACCACGTCGGCCAGCGCCAGCTCCCACGCGAGCGTGACCTGGTAGACGCTCACCCCGAGCTCGTCGGCCACGTCGGCGAATGCGCGGTGCTGGCTGCCGAGCTCAGCCGCCTTGGCGATGCCACCGAGCGGACTCCAGGGCAGGAACGCAATCCCGAGTCGGTCGCAGTGCTCGAGCTCGTCGTGACTGGAGCGGAACCGGGGTGAGAACTGGTTCTGCACGCTCACCAGGCGTCCGTCCAGCACGTCGTTGGCCTCGTTGATCTGGGCGACGTCGGTGTTGGAGACGCCGGCCATCTGGATCACACCCTCGTCGAGGAGCTCGGCGATCGCGCCCATTGACTCGGCGAACGGGACCTCGGGGTCGGGGCGGTGGAACTGGTACAGCCCGATCGCCTCCACGCCGAGCCGCCGGGCAGAGTCCTTCGCGGCCTGCTTGAGCCGTTCCGGGCGTCCGTTCTTGATCCACGAGCCATCGCCTGGGCGCTGGGTGCCACCCTTGGTGGCCACCAGCACCTCGTCGTCACTGACGCCACGGGCGCGCAGGGCACGGGCGACGAGCTCCTCGTTGTGCCCCTCCTCACCGGCGTCGCGGTGGTAGGAGTTGGCGGTGTCGATCAAGGTAATGCCGGCGTCGAGTGCGGCGTTGATCGTCGCGATGGCGCGCTCGGTGTCGGGCCGGCCCTCGATCGACATGGGCATGGCTCCGAGTCCGATGGCGGAGACGAGTCGGTCGCCGATCTTGCGTTCGTGCACGGTGCTCCTCTTCGAGATGCTGCTTCCACGTCGACCGGACGTGGACGGTTGCCGCGCGGGGTTGGGTGGCCGCGCGGTTCCAGGATCAGGCGCTGGCTGCTTGTGTCCCGTAGCGCTTGGCCGCCCGCTCCTTGGCCTTCGCGGCCTCGACCTCCCGGTCCTTCGGTGGGGCTTGGGTGACCAGGTCGGCGAGTAGATGCTCCGTGGTGTGGGCGATGTCGGCGACAGCCTGGTCGAAGATGGCCTGGTTCGCGGCGGAGGGCTTGTTCATCCCGCTCACCTTGCGCACATATTGGAGCGCAGCGGCGTGCACCTCCTCCGACGTGGCGTGAGGCTCGAAGTTGTGGAGGGTCCGGATGTTGCGGCACATATCACCAGGCTGGCACGCCGGGCGTTCTGGCGCCAGAGGCCGGCAGGGGTTCATCACACTCGACACACGCTCAGCGAGCGGGTGCGCCGAGTACCAGCGATGGCACTTCGCCGGGCCGGTCGGCGGGCGGATCCATGCGGCGCAAGTGTCAAGCGTGTTTGACACAACCTCGATCGGGAATGTTAAGTGTCCTTAACAGGACGGAGGAACGCATGACACACCATGCAGACGGCACCACCGCACGCAAGCCCCTGCGCTGGGGTCGGTCACAGTGGGGCCGCACTCACCCGGGCGCCTGGTGGCACGCCGCCCCGCTCGGGATAGTGCTCACCGTGACTCTGTCGATCGCCTTCAGTCTCATCGGTTTCGATGCCGAGCAGCGCCGGCTCGCTCTCGGGATCGGCCTGCTCTGCTTTGCCGGCCCCGCCCTGGCCTTGGCGTGGATCGTGGTGGTCGACCGCTCCACGATCCGGGGCGCCGTCGACCGTCCGGAGGAGACGGTCGAGAACATCTGGTGGGATAGGGCCACCCAGCGCACGCTCTATGACGTGGTGGTGGTCGTCGGTGTCGGTGCCGCGGTACTGAGCCTGACCGGGTGGGAGGTCACCGCGGTCACGGCCCTGATGGCTCTCGCAGGGCTCATCGCCGCCGACGTCGCAATCCGGTACGTCCTCGCTCGCCGGGCCGGGTGAGGCATGCAGAACTCACTGATGGTCCGCCGTCAGGAAAGGGGCTGGTCTCAACAGTTCCTGGCCGAGCAACTCGGCGTCTCGCGCCAGACCGTGATCTCGATCGAGAAGGGGCGGTTCGACCCCTCGCTACCCCTCGCCTTCCGGCTCGCCGAGGTGTTCGGATGCCGCATCGAGGATCTGTTCAGCCCGTGACCCGTCACGGCACCACGACGGCCCGCCCCCGCAGTGTGCCCTCGTGCAGTCGGCGATACGCCTCCGGTGCCTCGTCGAGCGAGAAGGTCTCCACCTCCACGGAGACGCGCCCGGCGCGGGCGAGTTCCAGCACCTCGATCAGCTCGGAGCGGCTACCCCAGTAAGGGGAGCGGATGGTCGAGTCGTATGGACGCGCGAGCATCCCGATATCGGCCTTCGTGGCTCCGACCCCCACCAGCACCAGGTCGGACTCGGTCCCCAGTAGCGACAGTCCCAAGTCCACCGTGGGCTGGATCGCGACGAAGTCGAAGACGGCTGCCACTTTCGCCCCGCCGACGGCGTCACGGATCTTGCCTGCTGCCTCCTCGTCCGACGCGAACGCGTGGTGGGCACCGACATCCCGGGCGAGAGCGAGCTTGTCCTCGTTCACGTCGAGGGCGATGACAGTCGCCGGAGTGATCTCCCGAAGGATCTGGATGGCGACGTGACCCAGACCGCCTGCCCCGATCACGACTGCGACCGTGCCAGGGACGAGCTTCGGCAGCGACGTCTTGATCGCGTGGTACGGAGTGAGGCCGGCGTCGGTGAGGGCGACGTTGCGCACGGGGTCCAGATCGCCGAGCGGGGTGAGGTGGCGCTGATCGCGGACCAGCACATACTCGGCCATCGAGCCGTCGGATCCGAGGCCGGGTGGGGTGATGCCGAGCTCCGCGGCGCGCGGACAGTAGTTCTCCTTCCCCTGCGCGCACTCGTAGCACCGACCGCAGCCCTGCGGGCCGTAGATCGCGACGGCGTCACCGTCCTGCACGGCGTCGACCCCCTCGCCGCGCTTGTCCACCACGCCCACGCCTTCGTGCCCCAGGGTCATCGGGAGGGGGTAGCCGAACTGGGCGAACTGCTCCGCCGACAGACCCATCACAAAGGAATCGGAATGACACGCACCGGCGGCAGTGACCTTGACCCGCACCTCGCCCGGGCCGGGTTCCGGGATGGGCACCTCCCGCAGCTCGGGGGGACGACCGACCTCGACATACTGCAGCGCCTTCACTGTGAACCTCCGGCATCTCGTGAGTACTGAATCCCGTGGGTACTGAATCTCGTGAGTGCTGACACGGATCGAAGCCCGATGCGTGCTCTGACCCCCGACATGACCAGTCTCACGCACAGAGCTGGCGTTGTCCTGCCGACAGGGGATCACGGCCGAGTCCGAGCGCGAGCATCGGCGGCCGGGCACGCCTCAGTCCTTCGAGGAGGCACTCTCCACCCCGTACACGAGGCGCGCGAACTCGCCGAATGCGGTCGCCGAGACGAGCCGCAGCCGATCGGACTCGATCCGCCGGGGCAGCACGGGCGCCCCGCCGGTCAACGCCACCGGCGCGACCGACAGCGCAATCTCGTCGAGCGCACCGATGTCGAGGAACTGGCCGGCGAGGTCGCCACCGCGGCCGACCCGCCATCCGCCGACATCCGCGACGCGCTCACGGCCATCAAGAACAGAGCCGCTGCGCACTAAACTGGCCAAACTCGGGACGACCAGCGCGGGGTTCTGCTCAACGAACGTGCCCGTGGGGGAGGCCCGGTCGGGACAGCGCCAGGTGCGCTGACGCCAGATCACCCGCACTGGCACGATGCCCGGTACGTCGTGCAGCTCGCGACGTCGGCGTCCGCGGCTGGGCGCGACGACCCCGCAGGTTGGACAGCCCATGAGCTGCCAGGGCGTGGAGACGGTGACCGTCACGAGCACGTCAGTGCGCTCGACGGCCTCCACATGAATGCCCGGGTTACCCAGGAGTGTGTCGCAGCGGACGCAGGGATCAGTGGTGGGCGCATCGCTGCACCCTGTCGTGTTGGTCAACATCGAGGTCCTTGGAACGAACAGTTGCTTGGTCGCTACTGATCATCAAGGACCTCAACCCCCTCCCCACCTTCAACTACCACCGCAAGTCCCGCTCCCACCTGATTTCCGAAGAGCCCACATAGGGCTGATCGCAATATCCGTGAACAAGGGTCGTCCGTCCAACCTGCAGAGCTCGACTGTCGGCACGCCGTTGGTCAATGATGGCATCACTCCGTTCCGAAAGGTCTCCGCGACGTGTCCCTACGTGAGTCACCGAGAGCGTTTCGCAGGCACCTCTCGTGAGTCTCGGGGCTCTGTTGTGCCCTACTCACTTTGCCGTCGCGTGATCTGCGCAGGTATGTCTCGTTGATGTTCCTATCGTTGGACAGAGTCAGTTGCGTCGAACGAATCGAGATCGCTGCGGTACGGTAGGCCCTCCCAGTCGCTCAGGGTGGTGCAGGCCAATGCTCCAGCCAACACTGCAGTACTCAAGCGCTTCTCGGGACTCTCACCGGCCATCCACTCGACCAGGTATCCAGCCACAAACGCGTCACCTGCGCCGACGGTGTCCACGACCGGGACGGCCACTGCCGGAGTTCTGCGGATCTGGCCATCGATCATCGAATGCGCTCCCTCCGCACCGAGTTTGAGCACCACCTGCGAAGGGCCCAGACTGCTCAGGGTCTGCGCCATCTCTTCGACTGGACCGTCGGGTACCAGCAGGGAGGCCTCCTCTGGATTGGCGAACACCACATGCGCGCGTTCCGCCAAATGCCCGAGCGTCGAACTCGCTTCAGGCCTGCTCCAGAGGCTGGCACGATAGTTCAGGTCGAGAGACACCAAGGTCCCGTGTTCCCTGGCCACTTCGACCGCTTCTCGTACTGCTGACGCCGGCCCGGGACCGAGCGCGGGCGTGATCCCGGTGACGTGCAGCACGTCAGCCGAGGCAATCACGTCGGTAGCGAACGGGGTGATGGCCGAGGCGGCACTGCCGGATCGGTAGTAGCGCACATGTGTCCGCAGTGCATTGGGCCGTTCCTTGATCATGAGACCGGTCGGCCGGGCAGGATCGACGGACACCACCATGTCGACTCCTTCGGCACGCAACTCACGTCGGATCAGTTCGCCAAAGGCGTCCTCGCCCAGCCGACTCATCCACGTTGCCCGGCCGCCCAGCCGGCATACGCCGATGGCGACATTCGTCTCTGCCCCCGCCACCGAAAGTCGCATCTCACGGTTGCTCGACAAAGCGCCCAAGTTCACAGCGGAGATCTGCGCCATGGTCTCGCCCATCGTGACCAAACCGCTCATTCGGAGTCCCTCCTCGCCTGACGGACCTGACCGACGGCTTTCTCGGCCCTCTCGGCCAATGCAGCCAGATCGCCGCCGTCGGCCGCGTCGCCTTGTAGTGAACCGCCGAGCCCCACTCCCAACGCGCCGGCACGGATCCAGTCACCAATACAATCCAGGGCGATCCCGCCAGTGGGCATGAGCCGTATGTCCGGGCACGGCCCGGAGACGTCCTTGAGGTAGGACGGTCCGACCGCCGACGCGGGAAAGAGCTTGACCGCAGAGGCGCCCGCCCGCCACGCCCTGATGATCTCAGTGGGAGTCAGTGCGCCGGGGTAGACAGGTACACCGGCATCGACCGCGGCACCCATCACATCCAATTCAACCGAGGGAGACACGATGAACCCGGCACCCGCGTCGAGCACCTTGCGGACCTCGTCAGCAGTCGTGACTGTGCCGGCACCAACGTCCACAGTTGACGGTAGTTCGGACCGGACACTGGTGATGGCATCGACTGCACCGAGAGATGACAACGTAATCTCCAAGCAGGTGATACCCGCGTCGACCAGTACGTGACAGATGTCGTTGAAACGCTCGGTAGAGGTTCCCCTCAGGATGGCCATGACACCGGTCTCCACTAGCTGTGGACTCGGCTCCACTCGGCGGGACCTGGCGGCTTCGTTCATGGAGAACTCCCCTTCTCGACTACTTGGATACGAACGATTGACTTCACACAAGCCACAGACACCCGGCGATCGGCAGTTCGTGCAGGTCCGACCCCGTGAACTGCCAATCGCCGGATACTCAGCAGTCAACGAACCCCTGCTGCTTCAAGCCGCCACATCGGCCACCATTCATGCGGAATTCACCGAGCCCGTCCCGCGCAGATCACCGAGCTGACATCCGACGTGACACTCTGCAGCGATACCAGGGAGTGGACCGACGGTGAGTTCACTTGAAACTCTCTACAACCTGAGCGGCGAGTTCGCGTAGCTGTTCACGTGCGTTCTCATCGTCGATCGCTGCTGAGAACGTCGTGAACCTTTCGAGTGCACCCTCAGCTTGGTGATAGTTTCCACGCTTGATAGCCCGGTCCGCTCTCGCCAATTGTGCCCGTAGCCTGGCATGATCTCGCCGCTGCACTGTTCCATCCGCATGGAATGTGTCCAGCAACTCGCCAAGCTGCTCCAGCAGTTCAGAAGCACCAGCATCGGTACTGTCCGCGTACATCAGCCCGGAATCGTACGCATCACCCGAATCGTACGTCGGCGCCGCGCTCGAACTCCGCTCACGCGCAGGCACCGGTTCGGATGTCGAACTGACCTCTTGAACAGCGATCACACCGGCGAGTGCGACTGACGACAACTGAAGGAAACTCCGCCGCCCCACCTGGAATGTACCCAGTGTCCGATTCATGATGACCCTTCTCCTTACAACAGCAACGGTTACGAATCCCTGGCGTCAGAGTCCTAGCGATGCGACGAGCTTCATGGCAAGGAGCTCGCCGTAGCGGATTCCGTAGCGGAAGGTACCGGTGCCCACGCTGGTCCCGTCACTGCGTTCCTCCAGTACCTCGTCCTTGCAGAAGCAGGCGTACTTCCATGGATCCAAGCCCTCCGCCTCGAACGCCTCAACGGCATCCTGGGCGAGCACACCGAAATGGAAACGCGCCTGGTCACCTCGCTCTTCAACTGACTTCTTCCAACGGAACTTCGTAAACGAAATCCGATTGAGCGCAGCGATCTCACGTTCGGTCAGGTCTCCCTCTGCCACCTTCTCCGTTGCATCGGAGGTGTTGATGATGTCATTAGTCGCAAAGATCTCGCGCCAGCGACGATCGGAGGAACCGAGATCAACCTCGTCATCGACAGTTGGGCGCGTCGTCTGATGAAGGAGATTGACGGTAGACGTGCACTGAATTCGCGACCTTCCATCGACCCGCATGTGCGCAAATCTTCGCGCGTCAAGTGCAGCATCCCCGTCAGAAACAATGAGAAAATCCGAGCCGTCAGGATTGTTGACCAAAGACGATCTTGCGACCAGGTTGCCGCTGCTGTCTCGGGTAAGAGAGCCGTTTCCTGGGAAGTTGAACTGGTGCATCACCTCAAGGTGGTACAACTCACTCTTTGCCGTCGAAGCCGACCCGGTGTTGCTGAAGCGTCCGAGCTTTGATTGAAAATGTTGGCTCGTCGGTCCCGAATTTATGCCGTCAACAAAGATTCGATCTGTCCCTGGATTCAGGCTTCCTGCATCACCAGTGCTCTGAACCGCTATCGCACCATAGTTGTGTGTACTCGTATCGCCATGAGTGATCGGGCTTCCGTTGGTATCCGTTACCTGAGCTCCGGGACTGCTCTCCGTGTGGATTCCGTAGAATCTCACTTCGTACACACGTCCGAGGCCGACACGAACGGCCTCAAACGATCGGAATCTGCAGTTGGTGAAGATGAACCTTCTGATGCGGTTCTGACTGAAACCGCGCCGTCCATCGATCACGGCGCAACCCGCAAGCTGGTCAATGTCCTCTTCGTCGAAGTTCAGAGGACTCACCGGGTCGTACGCACGTTGCTCAGAGTGATGATCTCGCGCGAAGAATGTCGAATCCACGGCGTGGAAGTCGCTTGCCCCCGCCGTTCCGCGATCGCCCTGGAGATCGTATACCGTCTGGGAGACTTCGTCGTAATAGTTGCCTGATGGAGTCTCGATTGCACCCGCAATGAACAGCCCTTTCAGGCCTCCCTTGCAGTAGACCTTTTCGAAGAAGCACTGGTCAGCTCCACTCGGGAAACTTCCGACGGGGAATGGTTGCCCACCCGGAGCGGAGAACTCAGGGAGTCGGGCGCCTCGCGTAACATCGATATAGATGCTTGCAACTCGCCAGTAGCCGAAGATCCGTACATCCCGTAGCCGCAATTGCGTCCGGCAGCCATTGAAGATGCCAACATCCCACGCGTCACCAAGATTATCTGTATCCGGATCGTCGTAGTCCACATTAAGTCGGAGGCACAAGCCCTCAATCACGACGCCTTCGGCCTGCACATTAATCGCTGTCGAAAGCGGCTGATCGTTCGGGTCGCTCGATGTCTCACGCGGCTGCCTCCGCGTCTTCAAGTATGATTCGCCATCACCCGTGAACACGATGTCCGTGATGCCCACGTGATCGATGTCCGGCCTCGGACCATGACTAGCGCCTCCGCCAGCGCCGATGAGACGCTGACCCGAATTGAGAATGAGCAGCTCCTTCTCATGGATGCGGTAGCGACCAGGCGGGAC
Organism: Ruania rhizosphaerae; assembly: GCF_009805705.1. Lineage (GTDB taxonomy): Bacteria > Actinomycetota > Actinomycetes > Actinomycetales > Beutenbergiaceae > Ruania > Ruania rhizosphaerae. Next base: position 540,529 of record NZ_VSMB01000001.1, on the reverse strand, counting down.
GTACACCGTATGTCCGGTATCGAGTGCGGCCTGAAATGCTCCATGATCATCCGTGCCACTCTGAGTGCCGTCGTCCCAGTCGCCGACGGCACCGAAATCCTTCACGTTGACCGCAAAAGACTCAATCCCCTCTTTCAAGAGGGCAAAGTTGTTGTTCAATGGCGCTGATCGGACTTCGCCACCGATAATCTCGAGATCCATCTGTTCATACCTCCGCGTCGTTGTGGATTGCTATGTATGGATACGTTGCATCATGATTGATCGTGAGATTGAAACGCGAAAAGCTCAGCGTCATTGAGTTCAAAAGCAAGCTTGACGCGCTTCCCCGCTTCCATTCCTTCAGGAACGATGTTGGAATCTCCGTTCCAATGAGGTCTCCATTCGACACTATCTCCCGCCCATGGGTCACAGTTCTCGAATCGACGCCCGGGCAACGGCTCTCCATCTTCATGAAGCACGGCCACTCTGAGTCCGCCGCCATCTCTGCATCGAGCATTGATGGTCAGCTTTCGCCCGGGAAGTCGCAACGGCCGTGAGATGACCTGCCCTGCTCGAGGTGAACGTGCATCGATCGAACACAGGCCGTTGACCCTCATCTCTGCTCGCCCCAGTCCAAAACTCACATGGCTTGAGGGATCCCGGGCTTCAGGATGGTCAAGTCTCTGCCTCCCAGACATCCAGAAGTCATGGCTGTTCGGCGCACCACCGTGGTAGAAGAACCATTTGTCGCCGAACTGGACGGGCGGGCTGACAATAGAAACGAGTCGGCTATCCCAGTTCTCCGCTGACCGCGCCTCGAGGAAAGGGGTGCCACCATGGGCGAGCTGCCAGTCCTGTTCTTGGTGACTATACGCAAGCCGGACTTCCATGACGTTGTCAACGTAGTGAAGCACTCCGAGAGTTCCCACAGTGTAGTTTCCCGCTTCCCAGGCGGGCATTCCGTAGTATCCCACATCGAAGTTCTCGAATACGCTCGTCGGGCTCAGTACTGGAACTAGCTCGCTCCAGTTGATAAAGTCTGCACTGACAGAACGGTAGATCCGTCGACGATTCTCCAGATCCGTCCGGTGCGGGAAGAACGGCCGGGCAAAGCCGCCCTTTCCTGCAGCTGGGGGATGGCTTGCCGGGGAGTATCCAACATTCATCATTGCTGGATGTCGCGTGTACTGGGTGAACAGGCCGGTCCGCTGGTCGAAGCGGATAGTGGAGACGTCGCCCAACGCAGATCCCGACCGGCCGATGCTCGGGATCTCGCCAGCTCGCAGCCAGTGCAGACCATCCTCTGAAAATGCACATGACGTTCGACTCGACTGACCGTCCATTTCCGTGAATAGCATGTTGTAGGGATGGCCAGATGCCGCCGGTGAACTGATAGCGATCGCACTGGAATGCACACCGAGTTGAGACCACTGATTTCCCAAAGTTGGCGTTTCGCCGTTGTATCCGGCGACGATGTTCGTGCGACTCCCGTCTACACGTACGTGATCGAAGAGGGGCTTCGTGAACGTCACACCGTCTTCGCTCTCGGCATACAGGAGACGGGTTTTCCATGGATGCGTCTGGTACGGATGCATCGGTCCGAGATCCTCGTACCAGCATTTAACTAGTCCGTCATGAGGATCTCGAAGTACGTTGTAGTTGCTGTACGTGAAATACGGATGCTGCTCCCAAGGCTGGTCGGCCACGATGACTGGATCGCCAACTCGCTCCGGTTGGTGCCATCTCCTGCATGCGCCGTCCGCCTGCTCGATCAGTTGGTCGTCGAGAAACAGTTGCCATTCTGCCCCGATATGTAGATTCGTTGAATCGAAGGTCACGTCATACCTCCCGTTAGAAGTGCGGCTGTCGGGCCTTTAGCCCTTTTCTGCTCCTTGCGCCAGTCCGCTCATGAGGTACTTCTGGGCGAATATGTAAAGGAGAACGGCAGGAGCAGTCGCCAGCACCGATGCTGAGAATGCGTAATGGTACGCGGCGGTCTCTTCGCCAAAGAAGGTATAGATCCCGACGCTCATCACCGCGATTTCTCTGCTGTTGGCTACCACGAGGGGTATGAGAAATTCGCCCCATGAGGCAAGGAATGAAAGGAATGCTGCCGCCGATAGACCAGGGAGACTCAACGGTAGGATTACGCGCACGAATGTGTACCAGCGTGTCGCACCGTCGATGCTTGCAGCTTCGTCGAGTGAGCGGGGCAACGTATCGAAGAATCCTTTCAGGATCCAGATGGCAAAAGGTACACTAGATGCTGCGTAGAGGAGAACCAAAGCTGTGCGCGTATTGAGGAGACCGAAGCCATTCATCATCACGTAGAGTGGCACCACGTTGACCGTGCTGGGCATGAGTTGCAGAACCAACATGCCAACCAGGATTGGCTGCTTGAATCGAAAGTCATATCGAGAGAATCCATAGGCGGCAATGCTGGCAAGCGCCAAAGTGATCGCCAGTGCTCCTCCAGCGACGATGGCAGAGTTCGTCAGGTACCTGCCAAGGTCTGTCCGTTGCATGACATCCAGATAGTTCTGGAGTGTGGGTGCATCCGGCAGGAACTGAAGCGGAGTTCTGAATATCTCTGCTGGAGGCTTGAGTGATCCGAGTATTACCCACGATAGCGGTCCGAGGACGAATGCGAGGACCACTGCGCAGAGTCCGTAGAGGAGAATGTTCTTCCGTCGCTCTCGAGCTTTCCGCCGTCTGATCGCAGGGCTTTGATAGGTAGTGCTAACTGTCGCGCTCATGATCGACGCTCCGACCAGATCCGTAGGTACACCAGAGTGAGGACTAGGTTGAGAACGAGGATCACCGTACCGATGCTCGCCGCATAACCTGCATCCAGAAGCTCGAATCCTTGCTGGTACAGACTCACCGAGATCACCTCAGTAGCTCGTGCAGGACCACCGCCGGTCAGTGTCAGTGGTATATCAATGTGGTTGAGTGTTCCTGAAGTTGCCATGATCGCATTAATCAAGAGAATCGGGCGCAGCGACGGAATTACAACATGCCACAGGGTCTGCCAACTTTTTGCGCCGTCGAGCTTCGCTGCCTCATAGAGATCTTTCGGAATGGTCTGTAGGCCTCCAAGCTGCAGAATGATTGTGAGTGGTATTCCTCGCCACGCCACTGAAAGAATCATGATGGTCATCGCTAGAGTGGGATCAGCAAGCCAGTTCTGTGTATCGAAGCCTAGGCGCACCATGATCGCGTTTGCGATTCCCAGCTCACTGGCACCGAATATCTGCTGGAACATGATTGCAATGATCACGCCCGGCACAATCCACGGAACAATGGCAATGCTGCGAACGAGTTTCCGGCCGAAGAACTTCTGATTCAGAAGTAGTGCAATTCCCAGGCCAGTGCCCAACTGGAGGATGACAACCGCACCGACGAAAAGTGCAGTATTGGTCAGGACTGTCGGCAACGGTTCCCAGTTGAACAGTCGAACATAGTTGTCAAAGCCGATGAATCGCTCCCCGGAGTAGCCGAGGTTCCGGTTGGTGAAGCTGATGTACACCCCGTAGAGAGCGGGATACGCGGTGAATAGGAGGACGAAGAATAGTGCGGGTCCTATGAAGTAGGCGTGTCCCTGCCTGGCGGTCCATCGTCGCTTCGGCTGAGGAGCATCTCCGCTCACGCGGGTGGGCCGATGTCGTGTAGTTGTCGTCATGTGGGCTTCCCAGTATCGAGTGTGGACCATGAAGGCCCATGCAGAGCCCCAAGATGTTGGTGCCGTTCCGGATCGGAATCGGTCCGGCGTGTTCTATGCCTGGGGTTCTGCATAGGCCTCGCGGTGCTTAGGAGTCGGCTGCGCGACGATCGACCTCCGCCTGGACGTCGGCTTCTACGTGCGCGACGGCTTCAGCTGGTGTCAGACTTCCACTGAGCACTCCTGCCATCTGACCTGCCATCGAGGCAGAGATCACGGGATAGAGGGGGTGGGCCGGGCGCGGTCGCAACTCGACGCCTTCAATGATGTCGCGAAACTGCGTCATGAGTGGGTCAGTTGCATAGTAGTCGCGCTCCCAGATCTCGGGTTGGACGGGGAGGTGACCTGCCGCCTCATTGATCTGACCAAGACGTTCGGGTTCTGTCATGAAGTCGATTAGACTCCATGCCGCATCCTGGCGAGCTTCGTCGGCGGCAAAGCTCCCCCACGTCCACCCGACCAATACTGCTGCGCCGTTCCCTCCCTCAGGAAGGGGAAATGGGAAGGCACGTAGTTCCTCCTCCAAGTGAGGCTGGTCCTGGTAGATCTGGCGCACGCTTGAGGAAGAAGCGGCAACGGTTGCTGCTTCCTCGGTGTAGAGGAACGGGCGAATGGCCGCTTCGTCCATGATGCCAACGTCTGGTGTCATCAAGCCATGTTCTACTAGCTCGGCGTAAATGCTGTACGTCTCTTCGAGGAAGTCGCGGTTGTCGTCCTCAAGGATCGCTGCGTTGCCATCGCCGTCGATGAGCTGCCCGCCAAGGCCATAGAACATGCTGAGCATGTGTAGCGTGGTGAGTTCGGTGTCGGAGCCGGGAAGCATGACTGTGTCCTGGCCCTGGGCTGTCGCGGCCTCGCCGAGACTGAGGAGTTCTTCCCAAGTCTGCGGCGGCTCCGAATATCCCAGATCCTCCAGAACACTTTCCTGATAGAAGAGGCCTCGCCAAGCGTTGTGGAACCACACTGCGTAGAGTTCGTCATCGAACGTCACAGGTTCAAGCACGCGCTCATCGAACTGTTGCCGCTTATCAGCATCCATGTACTCTGTCAGCGGTTGCAGCTCGCCTGTCTCCTCCATTCGTGCGACCCACTGTCCGTCCAGCATCGCGACGTCAGGCAGGTTTCCGCTATCCGCTGCGGTGAGGAGCTGGCGGAGGGTGTCATCGGGGGAACCCGCCATCATCTCCCAATGGATGCTGATGTTCGGATGTGCCTCATCAAACTCTTGATAGAGCTCCGCCCATAGGTCACCCACCGCTGCAACATCGGCTGCCGGCGAGAAGCTGGTTGGCACCCAAATCTCCAACTCGATGGATTCCGGTGCACCGTTCGCACCGTTGGACTCATCCACCCCCGACTCAGGCTGATCGGACGACGCGCACGCCGACACTCCAAGGGCGGACACCAACAGCACGCCGGCGATGTTCCTACCACGCATATCTGACTCCCTCCACGGCTTCACCATCAAAGCCCTTGCTCCAGGCGCTTTCTCTCAGTTTGCGCAGGTTGCAAACGAAGTGCCCTGGCTGCAAGTACAATATGAAGGTGCCGCCCCACTGTCAAGAGGTCGACTTCGTCCTTTCCGGACCGAGGGTCGCCTGGCCGATGAGGAGATGAGGGGGCACGCTGTACTCGATGCACCATGCAACCGCCGCATGCGGGGAGGAGATCTCACGATGGGACAGAGTGTTGATCGGGCGATCCGGGCCCTACAGATCATCGCTGAACAGCCTCTGACGGCGACGGAGGCCGCCGCCAAGCTTGAGGTGCACACCTCCACGGCATTTCGGCTCCTCCAGACTCTGGCGAGCCACAACTTCGTGACTCTCGAGCGCCAGGGTCGCTATCGCCTAGGCGCGGGGCTGTTTTCGCTAGCGTTTCAGGCATGGGAGGACCTGGATGTTCGGGAGGTCGCTTCCCCGTACTTGCATTCTCTGAACGACCTGACTAGTGAGACCGTTCACCTGGCGGTGCTCGAACAGCAGCACGTGGTCTACATCGACAAGGTGGAGAGCAAGCACCCGATCCGGATGTACTCGCGAGTTGGTGCAGTCGCACCACTTCATTGCACAGGTGTCGCAAAGGCCATCCTCGCCTTTCTCGACGTTCAGCAGCGACGAGAACTTCTTGCACACGCCCCGCTTCATGGGCACACCCAGACGACCCTTACATCGATCGAGGCACTGGAGGCCAACTTCGCGATTGCCAGGGAGCAGGGGTACACGCTCGATGATGAGGAACATGAGGTTGGTATCCACTGCATAGCCGCACCGGTGTTCTCACCGAGGGGAGCCGTCGCCGGTGCGGTGAGCATCTCAGCTCCCATGGCGAGGCTCCCGCGAGACGAGCTCCTCAAACTCATCCCAGCGCTACTCGACGCAACATCGCAGATCTCCTCGGAACTAGGCGCACCAGCCCCCAGTCCGCAACGGCCGTCGTAAGCAGTTGCGTACGGCAATGGCTAACCGACCCATTGAGCGAGAGGAACGGCAGCACCTCGCGTACCCAACTACCATCCGGAAGACCTCAAGCGGTTCACTCGCCCCCGAGTTGGCTCACGGGATGGATCGACCGAAGGCTCTGGGTCTCTGACCTGCGGTGATGCCGTCTCGACGATCGCGATCGGGGTACTAATCGGTGCCACGACATCCGTTGAGATTGGCCTCGGGGGAACGACGAGGGCGACCTGGCGGTAGCCAATCGGCGGCGAGCGAGAACGATTTGGCACCTGTTCGCACGTCGGCTGTGGCACCTCATGGCGCCCACGCACCCTCAGGAACACCGGATGCCGCTATGCCCTGGGTTGTGAGGGTCACGTGTCCGCCCTCCGGTGGTGGCAATCGTGGCGTCAGCGTCGCTACCTAGCCCACGAGAGTGACTGATCGCATGCCGCCTGCGGGCCGATCGGGTACTAAAGGTGAGCCAACTCGGGTCAAACTCATCCCAGCGCTACTCGACGCAACATCGCAGATCTCCTCGGAACTAGGCGCACCAGCCCCCAGTCCGCAACGGCCGTCGTAAGCAGTTGCGTACGGCAATGGCTAACCGACCCATTGAGCGAGAGGAACGGCAGCACCTCGCGTACCCAACTACCATCCGGAAGACCTCAAGCGGTTCACTCGCCCGCTGAGTGGGCGCCAGAAGCAGGCGCCAACCTGGATCGGAGATGGTCAAGGAACGCAGCTCGTCGCGGGCCATGAAGACCTGCTGCGTTCATCTGGCGCCGATCCGACCCCAGCGAGGTCGTGACCGGTGGCGCTATGCAGGTAGGCAACGCCTCCAAGGGCCGCACAGGAACGTTGCACCCCGGACTCTCACACGTACATGCACACTCTCCAGCGGCTATCCGGCCCTGGAGGGTGTGTCCGCATGAAGAGCGTTCGCAAGTGTGGGTCAGCGAGCGAGCGCGGCGTTCACCCGCTCGAACATCGCCGGAATCTGATTGCGCACCTCACCGGTGACCCCGTGCAGGGTGCCGGCCAGATGCTGCCCGTCACGCCAGTCGGTGTCCCGGCGCAACCGGTCTCCGAAGCCCGGATCGATCGCCGCGGCCTCCGCAAGCAGCGCCTCATGCGCACGCCGATCGTCGACGATCGCCCCGAGCGGGGTGTCCCACCCGATCGACCCCACCGAGGTCGACGATCGCGGGTCCTCCACCTCCCACTCGTGCCTACCCGGCCCCACCTCGAACGGATCCTGGCCCGGGAGCGCAACCTCCGCCGTCGTGTTGGCCGGGATGAGGGCGTGCACCCGCAGCCTGCCCTGGCGAACCTCGGCCCACCCAGACTCAGCGAACCCGTACGGCGTCTCGCGCCGCACCGAGGCGTGCTCGAGCCCCTCGATCGGGGTCGGTGCGATCCGGATGCGCGCATAGCCCGGCGCCGTGGGGGCCAGTCCTGCCACGCCACGGTGCAACCAGTCCGCCACCGCACCGAAGGCGTAGTGGTTGAAGGAGGTCATCTCTCCGGGGTTGATGGTCCCGTCGGGGAGCATGGAGTCCCATCGTTCCCAGATTGTGGTGGCGCCCATCGTGACCGCGTACAGCCAGGACGGCACTCCGGTCTGCAGCAACAATCGGCCCGCGACGTCCGAGTGCCCAGTCGAGCACAGCGCGTCGGCGATGATCGGGGTGCCCACGAACCCGGTGCCGATCACATACCCGTCCCGGCGGACGATCTCGGCGAGCCGGTCCCCCATCGCCTGAGTGGTCGCGGCATCGACCAGTCCATAGGAGATCGCCATCGCGTAGGCGGTCTGGGAGTCCGACACGATCCGCCCGGCGCCCGTGACGTACTCACGCACCCACGCCTGCCGGGCCCGCTCGGCATAGTCGCGATAGTGCGCGGCGTCCTCGGGGAACCCGAGCAGGTCCGCGGCCTTCGCCACCAGGGCAGCCGAACGGACCACGTGCGCGCTGGCCACAATGTCGGAGTCGGTACGGGCGCCGCCCGGCTGGTCCGGCGGTGCCGCCGGGTCGAGCCAGTCACCGAACTGGAAGTCGCCCTCCCACAGCAGCCGCTCTCCGGCGAGCCCGGCCAGCACGTCCACCCATGCCTTCATGGAGGGGTACTGATCGGCCAACGCGGCCCGGTCCCCGAAGCGTTCGAACAGCACCATCGGCACCACCGTGGCCGCATCACCCCACGCAGCCGCAGCCTTCGACACCCCGAGCACACTCGGCACCACGAACGGGCAGATCCCGCCACTCCTGGCCTGCTCCAGCGCCACATCCCGCAACCACGAGGTCAGGAACGCATCACTGTCGAACAGCGAGGTGGAGGTCGGAGAGAACACCTGGATGTCGCCGGTCCACCCGAGTCGTTCATCGCGCTGCGGGCAGTCGGTGGGGATCGAGACGAAGTTGCCCTTCATCCCCCACACCACGTTCTCGTGCAGCCGGTTCACTCGCTCGTCCGAGCATTCGAACCAGCCCGTGCGCCGCATATCGCTGCTGATCACCACGGCGGTGAAGGCTGCGGAATCAACCTCCGGATCGAACTCGTCCGGCCAGTTCTCGATCTCGGCATACCGGAATCCATGGAAGGTGAACTCCGGCTCGAACACATCGTCCCCACCGGAGCAGATGAAGGTATCCGTGGCCTGGGCGTGCCGCAGCGGCCGCACCCCGAGCTCACCGTGCTCGAGCACCTCGGCATGGCGCACCGTGATCACGTGACCTTCCGGACCCCTCACCCGCACCCGCAGCCAACCCACCAGGTTCTGCCCGAAGTCCAGGATCGTCTTGCCCGACGGCGTCCGGATCACCTCGGCCACGGCGACCTCACCCACGCGCCGCACCGGTTCGGCCGGGTCCGCCTCGGGCACCACGCCCAGCTCCCGCACGACGGCGCCCGGCCAGGTGGCGTCGTCAAAGCCCACCTGATCCCAGCCCGCCAAGGCGCGCCGGGCATCGATCGCCTCACCCTGATAGATGCTGCTCGCCGTCAGCTCCCCGACGGCGGCCCCTCGCCACGTCCCGTCCGTCCCGATCACCTGGGTCGAGCCGTCGGTGAAGTCGATCTGGAGTTGCGCGGCGACCACCGGCTGGTCACCGTAGATGCGCTCAGCGGCGCCATGGAAGCCGTACTTCTCGGTCCACCAGGCGCCGGCGAACCGGATCCCGATCGCGTTGGACCCCTCGCGCACCAGGGCCGTGACATCGGTGGCCTCGTGCACGAGACGCTCGTGATAGTCCCGCCACCCCGGTTTGAGGACGGCGTCGTCGACGTCGGTGCCATTGATGCTCGCCTGGAAACCGCCGCCGGCAGTGGCATACAGCGTGGCAGCGCGGACCTGACCCCGGACCTGGAACTCCGCGCGCACCCGTCCCGGGCATGCCTCACCCTCGGGCTCGGCGAGGCCGATGAACGAGGCCTGCCACTCGCCGTCGGCCAGGAACGTGCTACGCAGCGCAACCGGCTCGGACCAGTCGGTGGTGACGCCGCCGGTGGAGGTGACCCGCACCTGAAGCTCGTGGCGAGCATGCGGGGCCAGCGGCGCGAACGGCCAGTCCACGAAGACCGACTCAGCGGTGTCCAGCCGGACCGACTCGCCACCATCGAGGCGTACCTCTGCAGCGGCCTGCTGCCACGGCTCGTGGGACTCCACCACCCAGCTCAGCCGGGGTGAGGGAACATCTGCCAAGGCAGCGTCATTGCGTCGTTCCACCCGCACCCGGGTGACGCGAGAACTCATACGTTCATTGCTCCAATAGTCGACGTGGTCAGCCCTTGACGGCGCCGGATGTCATGCCGGCGACGATCTGACGGTTGAAGAAGATGTACATGACCAACGGTGGGATCGTGATCAGCAGAATGTCCATGAACAACAGATTCCATTGGTTCGAGGATTGGCTCTGGAAGTTATAGAGGGTCAGCTGCACCGTGGCGTTGTCGTCCCCCGGGAGGAAATACAACGGGTTGGCGAAGTCGTTGAAGATCTGCACCGACTGCACGACGATCACGGTCACCACTGTGGGTTTCATCAGCGGCATGATCACCGCGAAGAACAAGCGGAACGGGCTGGCGCCGTCGATGATTGCCGCCTCGTCCAATGACCGGGGGATGGTGCTCACGAACGCCCGGAACAGCAGGATCGAGAATGCCAGTCCGAAGGTGATCTCGATCAGGATCAGACCGGGCAGCGTTCCGAAGAGTCCCAGGGTCTGCAGCACCCAGACGGTCGGGACGACCGCCGGGGGGATGATGAGCCCGGCCAGGACGAAGAAGTTCGCCACGGTGCGGATCTTGGACGCTCGGCGCTGCATCACATAGCCGACCATGGCGGCGATGACCACCAGTAGGGTCACACTGGCCACGGTCAGGATCGTGGAGTTCAGGAACGCCCGGGCCACGATGTAGTCGCGTTGGGTGATCACCTCGATGAGGTTCTCCACGAATGCCAGCTGCCTCGGCCACGAGAAGGCCAGTTCGGAGGCTTCCTGACGAGTTTTCATCGCCTGCAGCACGATGAAGATGAAGGGGACGATGAAGATCACGATGGATACCGCGATCGCTGCGATGCCCAGCACCCAGCGCATGGTGCGTTCACGCCTCATTGCCGAACCTCCTTCCTGCAGGAGCACTGCGGTGCCTCGCTCCGGTGCACCTCGTACCTCGGCGCCCCTACGCGGGGGCTCCTCGCGCTCATTGCTCGACCTCCCGCTTGTTCAGCATCAGCGAGATCGGCACCATGATCACCGTCACCACCACGAAGAGCACGACGTTCCCGGCGGTCGAGAGACCGTAGAAGCCGGCCTGGTACTGCTTGTAGATCACCGACCCGATCACATCGGAACTGAATCCGGGCCCGCCGCCGGTGGTCGCCCAGATCAGGTCGAAGGACCGCAGGCCCCCGATCAGGGACAGGATGATCACCGTCCCGGTCGCAGGCTTGACCAACGGCAAGGTGATGCTCTTGAACGCCGCCCACTTGCTCGCGCCGTCCACCCGCGCTGCTTCGTAGTACTCAGTCGGGATCGCGACCAGACCGGCGATATAGATCAGGCAGGCGATACCGAGGCCCTTCCACACATCGATCCCGATGATGGAGTACAGCGCCAGGTCCGGATCGGTCAACCATCCCGGGCCGGTGATACCGAGCGTCTCCAATGCCCCGTTCACGATCCCGTCGAAGGGATCGAGCAACGCCTTGAACATGATCCCGACTCCGATTGTGGAGACGAGCACCGGAAAGAAGATCACCGACCGCAGGAAGTGCCGCCCCACCAGCGCGGAGGTCAGGAGTACAGCCAACGCCAGTCCGATCACGACCTTCATCCCGGAGGTGAGGAAGCCATAGATCAAGGTATTGATGAAGCCTTGATAGAGCTGCGGCTCACGGAAGAACTGGACGTAGTTCTCGAATCCGATGAACTCCTGGTCAAACAGCGTCCACCGCGTGAGGCTGAAGTAGAACGAGGCGAACGTCGGGATCGCGAAGAACACCAGGAACAACACCGCCGCAGGCAGGTAGAACCACAGCGGATACGCGTGACGGGAGACGCCCAAGGTGCGGGCCTTGCCAGACCTGCCGGCCCGCACCTCGGTGGTTGCAGCGGTCACCAGCCCTCGAGGCCCAGCTGTCGTGCCTGGTTCTCGACATCGCGGTCGTAGTTCGCCGCGGCTTCCTCAGCTCCGCGAATACCGGAACCGACCTCGACGGTGATGTTCTCCAGGTTCGGGCCCTTGATCGGGGAGAGGAACTCCAGCGCCGGTGCCGTGTTACCGGCGTCGAAGTAGGACTGCACGTCCTGGACGAGCGGAGGAACATCCGCCGGGAGCTCACACCCGTTGACGTAGGGCCCGGTCGGATTCACGGCCTCGATGAAGACCTCGCACGCGTCCGGCCCCGTGACGAAGTCGACGAATGCCAGGGCAGCATCTCGCTGCGCACCCTCGACGGTGTTCGGGATGTACAGGCCGTCCGGCTGCCAGATCGTGGCGGAGGTGTGCTGCGGGTCATCGGCTGGGATGGCCATGAAGCGCATGTCCTCCACCGCGTCCGGATGGTTGAACCGGATGGAGCTGAGGATCGTGGTCAGGATCGGGTAGTGCACGCCGCTACCCTCGGCGAGCATGGCACCGCCGTCCTCGAAGGTGGCCGACGGGTAGTTCTCGTTGAAGTAGCCGGACTCATAGGCTTCTTGGTGGTGCCGGAAGCCAGCGAGGGCCGGCTCGTCAGCATAGAACCGCTCATGCGCGGTGTACTGGTCGGCCCAGTCCGGGTCCTGCGCGTGGACATTGGCGTAGTCGCCCAGGACGAAGAGCTGGCTGGTCCAGGTGTCACCGTAGGTCTGGACGATCGGGTCGTACCCGGCTGCGGCGATCTGTTCATTGTTGGCCATGAAGTCGTCCCACGACTGCGGGACCTCGAGGCCGAGCTCGTCGTAGATCGCGCCGTTGTAGACGATGCCGCCGGCGAAGGAGCTGCCGTAGGAGCCGCCGTAGAGGCCGTTCTCGGTGCTGACTACTGACGTGAAGTCATCGGTGAGCGAGTCCGCCCACGGCCGGTCGCTGAGTTCGAGCAGGTTCTGGTCCGGGTTGAGTGCCTGGAACAGGGATCCGGAGTTGTAGTTGAACACCTCGGCCATTTCGCCAGTGGCCAGCCGGGTCTTGATGAGGTTGTCGCCCTCGGTGCCTCCGGGCCGACCATCGAGATTGACCGTGATGTCGGGGTTCTCGGCCTCGAACGCGTCGATCAGCGCTTCGGCAAGCGCGGTGTTGTCCTCGTCTGATGTGGACAAGAAGGTGATCTCGACACTGCCGTCATCATCTCCTCCACCGGAGCATGCCGAGAGCGCGAGCGCAGCCGCAGCCGCTGCTGCCACCCCGGCACCGAAGTGCCGTCGGGACGTCTTGGGGATCATGTGCTTTGCCTCCTCGCAAAGACAGTGCGGCAGGTCCTTCTGCGCACGTCGATGAATCCTTTCAGGGTCGACGATAGGTGGCGCGATCCGTGTTCGTCAACCGATCTACACAATTGGTACTAGCCTGTGACCTGTGGACACCAGAGATCGTGGCAACGACGCCACTGAGGGGCCGGCATCACTGATCCATCCCGACCACGGCAACGGCGCCTCGCTCGGCGCCGCACCGCGGAACGCAACCATTCAGGACGTGGCAGACGCGGCCGGAGTCTCCCGCGCCGCCGTCTCCAAAGTCATCCGCAACGCCTACGGGGTCAGCCCGCAGATGCGCAGTAAGGTAGAGGCTGCCATCGCACGGCTCAGCTACCGTCCCCGGGTAGCGGCACGAGCGATGCGGGGCCCATCGCACACGCTCGGGATCGAGATCGCCCAGGTGAGCAACGAGTTCCTCACGATGATCGTGCGTGGGGCACTGGAAACTCTCGTCGGGACGCCCTACCAGTTGGTAGTCGCACCCGTCACCGCACCGCGCGAGACCGGCAACGCGCTGCAGAGCCTCGCCGACAGGCAGGTCGATGGGATCATCGCGATCTCCCCGATGGTCGGCGAGACGTGGCTCGAAGCGCTCAGTGACCGGATCCCCGTGGTCATCATCGGCCGCCATGACGTCTCGACCCACTACGACACCGTGGCAGGGGCCGATCAGTCGGGAACCGAACAGGTGATGGCCCACCTGTTCGATCTCGGCCACTCCCGCATCACTCACCTGACCATCGACAACGCCCGCGACCATGTCCTGGTGGACGATCCGACCGACTGGCAGCGCTCGGGTCGAGAACCACACGCCATCCGTCACACCGTCTACACGGAGCAGATGCGCCGTCGGCGCCTGGAGCCGGAGGTCGTGTTCACGGGTGGGGATGAGTTGGAGGCCCAGGCGTCCGCAGCGGAACTCCTGGCGCGACGTGAGCCGCCCACGGCGATCTTCGCCGGCAACGACACGCTCGCCATGGGCGCCCTGCGTGCCGTGGCCGAGGCGGGACTGGGTCCGGAGGACGTCTCCGTGGTCGGCTACGACGACATCACGATGGCCAGTCATCCACTGGTGTCCTTGACCAGCGTGGACCAATCGGGGACTCGCATCGGAGCCGAGGCGGTCCGCCTCCTGCTGGAGAGGATCGCGGGCCGGACCGAGTCCGTCCAAGTCGAGGAGCAGGTCCACCTCCGGGCGCGTGGGTCCACCGCCCCCGCTCCGCACCGGGCATCGACGGCAGAATAGGCTCGTACCCAAGCTCGGAGTCGCCGCGTGATCGCTGTTCCCGCTAGTTTCATCCCGCCCTACCTGCGTGCGGTGGGAGCCAACGAGGCATTCGTCTCCGCCGAGGGGGCACACCGCCGGGTACGGGAGCGTGCGCTACGGCCCCGGCCCTTCGGTCCGCCGCCTCGCCTGCGGCCACGGGTCAGGATCGCAGCACGGCGCGTGCACCGCTGGCCCGTCTATACGCTCACCCCACCTCAGCGAGATCCGGCCGGGAGCGTCGTCTATGTGCACGGCGGCGGATGGGTGAACGAGATCGCGACCCAGCACTGGCGACTCGCTGCGCAGATCTGTGCCGAAGCGAACATGCAGGTGGTCGTCCCGATCTACCCGCTCGTTCCCTTCGGTACCGCCACGCAAGCCCTCGACGGCGTCACCTCACTCCTGCTCGATCAGCGCCACACCTTCCGTCGAGTCGCCGTGGCGGGCGACTCCGCCGGAGGGCAGATCGCCCTCTCGGCCGCCCTGGCGCTGCGCGACCAGGGGGTGCGGTTGGACACGACGGTCCTGATCTCCCCGGCCCTCGACCTCTCGTTCGGCAACCCTGAGATCCCGCGCGTACAGCCCCACGATCCGTGGCTGGCCGTCCCTGGCGGCCGGGTACTGGCAGATCTGTGGGCAGGCGACCGGGCGATCGATGATCCGGCAGTCAGCCCGCTTGCGGGGGAGCTGGCGGGGTTGGGGCCGATCACAGTGTTCACCGGGACTCACGACGTGTTGAATCCGGATGCGCGTCAGTTCGCCATCAAGGCACGGGCGGCGGGGGTGGATCTCGACTATCACCAGGTCGATGGGCAGGTGCATGTCTACCCGCTGCTGCCGACACGAGCGGGCGCAGCCGCCCGTGCCAGCATGGTTGCGACGTTTCGCCACGTCGCCGCCGAACGGAGCACTGCATGACGACCATGACCGAGGTGGCCCAGGCAGCGGGCGTCTCGGTGATGACGGTGTCCAACGTCCTGAGCGGACGCCGTCGGGTGAGTCCCGAGACGCGGAAGCGCGTGCTGCAGGCGGTGGCCGAGCTGGACTACCAGGTGAACCTCACCGCCCGGAACCTGCGGTACGGACGCAGCGGCTCGATCGCGTTGCTGGTCCCACAGTTCGACCATGCCTACTTCGGGGCGCTGGGAGCCCGGGTGGCGCGAGCGGTGGCGGACCTGGGGCGGCAGGTGGTGGTCGAGCAGACGACAGCGAGCCAGGAAGGGGAGCTCTCGGCGCTCTCGCTGGCACGGCTGCACATGTACGACGGCGCGATCTTCAGTGTGGTGGGCCTGCGGGAAGCAGAGCTGGACAAGATCCGCGACTCGATCCCGATCGTGTTGCTGGGGGAGCGGGAGGTCCCGGCCCGCTTCGACCACGTGATGATGGGCAATATCGAGGGCGCCCGGCTGGCAGTGGAGCACATGCTCAACCGTGGATCGCAGCGAGTGCTGATTGCCGGTGGACGGCTCGGCCAGGACCCGCTCGGGATGTCCCGGGCACGGACACTCGGCTGGCTCACGGCCCACAACGAAGCAGGCATCCCGGCCGACGAGAACCTCATCCTTCGCATGGGCCAGCTGGACATTGCCCATGCACGCAGAGAGGTCGCCGCGGCTGTGGCCGCGGATCCTGGTATCGACGGCGTCTTCGGCGTGACCGATGACGTCGCCATCGGGGCTCTCGCCGGCCTGCGCGATGCGGGCCGCCAGGTTCCCGAGGACGTCCAGGTGGTCGGTTTCGACAACCTGGAGATCGGGGCGCACATCCATCCCGAGTTGACCAGTATTGATCCCAGCAGTGACTGGATCGTCGACAACGCCGTCCGGCTGCTGCAGGCAAGGATGAGCGACGACCCGCCCAGCGAAGCCGAGCATCTGGTCAGTCCGGTGCGGCTGGTCGAGCGCGGGTCGACCCGACGTGACGGGTGAAGCATCGGCGCGCCAGCAGGCAGCGCACGAGTACGGGTTCGTCCTCGTAAGGGCGGCGCACCAACTTGGATGCACTCTGGCGCGAGCATCTGGGTGGAGCCGAGGGGACTCGAACCCCTTACCTCCGCCTTGCAAAAGCGGCGCTCTACCTGGTGAGCTACGGCCCCGTGAGGGTGGATCTACGATACTGCCCGGTTATCGCCGGCCGCTCACGGGAGCGGATCGGTGACCTCGGACCATACGTCGCGGTTGGCTTGCTCCTCGGCGAGCTTGCGCCACGCGAGGAAACCTCCCACGGCCACCACGACGAGGACGAGTGCCTTCTTCATATCGTCTCCGTTCGTGGCGGGTGTGGGCCTAGCTGGACTCGAACCAGCGACCTCTTCCTTATCAGGGAAGCGCTCTAACCGTCTGAGCTATAGGCCCGTTGCCCCGGGAACCCCCGCATGGGCGCCCCCAGAGACTACCTCAGCGCGCGCACCGGCTCCAAAACAGATCCACGTGGCACGCGTCACGTCTGCGGCTGAACGACTCAGTCGTCGGTGAGGGTGAGGTGCAGCCCGCCGACCATGGCCGCCACCAGGTTGTAGATGAAGGCGCCGAGAGTGGCCAGGGCTGTCAGCAGGATGACGTCCACGATCGCGATGACCGTCGCCACCGAGATCACCCGGGAGAACTCGACGTACTCCAGCAGTCCCCCGAACTGGGCCATTGCTCCGACTTCATCGATCAGGCCCTGAACCTGGGAGAAGACACCCATGGAGTTCAGCACGCCCCACACCACCGCAGTGGCGACGACGATACCGATCCCGATCGCGATGGACAGCAGGAAGGACAACTTCATCACAGACCACGGGTCCACGCGGGAGATTGCCAGCCGTATCCTCCGTGGGCCGCTGTCGGCTTTCGACTCACTCGCACTCGCAGCCTCGGCTGGCCGACCAGACATAGCCGAGGAGTCGCCCTGCTGCGCGCCATACTGCTGCCCGCCCCGCGAGGGCTGTTGCGGATGAACCTGCTGCGGCTGCGAGCGACCACCAGCGGGAGGCACCGCCGCCGGTTGCTGGGCCGGCTGTTGCTGGGTGGGCGCGTCCACGCGCGACGCCTGCACACTCGGTGCGCGTCGCTCACCGGGCTGGAAGGTCTTCGTGGAGGTGCGCACCGGAGGTGTGGTCGGCCGCGGAGTCTGCTCGCTCATCAGCTCTCTTCCTGCCCATCAGCTGGGGACTCGCCCGACGGTACGCCATCAGGAGCGCCTTCGGTACTCTCGGCCGAAGCCTCGACCTCGTCCTCGACTGCTGTTTCCACGTTCCTGGCGATCGCGATGATGCGGTCCCCGGCGTCCGGCTTCGCGAACGTCACGCCCTGGGTGGTGCGTCCGGTGAGGTTGACCTCGGAGACCGCCGTGCGGACGATCTTGCCCTTCTCCATGATCACGAGCACCTGATCGTCCTCGCCGGTGATCAGTGCACCCACCAGATCACCACGCGCCTCGACCAGGTTGGCCACCTTGATACCGAGGCCACCACGACCCTGCACCCGGTATTCGTCCACCCGGGTCCGCTTGCCGAAGCCACCCTCGGTCACGACGAACAGGTCCCAGCCTTCGCGCACGACGTCCATCGACAGCAACGAATCGTCGTCGCGGAACTTCATGCCCGTGACGCCGGAAGTCGCCCGGCCGGTCGGCCGCAACGCCTCATCGGTGGCGCTGAAGCGCAACGACTGGCCCTTCCGGGAGACCAGCAGCAGATCGTCGTCGGAGTTCACCAACCGGGCGGCCACCACCTCGTCCAGCTCCCCGGATGCGTTCTCGCGCAGGTTGATCGCGATCACACCGCCGGTGCGGGAGGAGTCGTACTCGCCCAGTCGTGTCTTCTTCACCAGACCGCTCTTGGTGGCGAGCACCAGGTACTCGGCCTGGTCGTAGTCGCGCAGAGCGAGCACCTGAGCGATCTGTTCCCCGGGCTGGAACGCCATCAGGTTGGCCACATGCTGGCCCTTGGAGTCGCGGCTACCCTCGGGCAACTCGTACGCCTTGGCCCGGTAGACCCGGCCGAGGTTGGTGAAGAACAACAGCCAGTGGTGGGTGGTCGTCACGTAGAAGTGGTCCACCACGTCGTCGCCGCGCAACTGGGCGCCACGCACACCCTTGCCGCCGCGGTGCTGCGCACGATAGTTGTCGGTACGGGTGCGCTTGGCGTACCCGCCGCGGGTGATGGTGACGACCACATCCTCCTCCGGGATGAGGTCCTCCATGGACATCTCACCGTCAAAGGGAAGGATCGTCGTGCGGCGCTCGTCGCCGTACTTGGCGACGATCTCGGTCAGCTCATCACCCACGATCGTGCGCTGACGAGCCGGAGAAGCGAGAATGTCCTGGTAGTCGGCGATCTCCGCCTCAAGAGCCTTGAACTGGTCGAGGATCTTCTGCCGCTCGAGCGCCGCCAGGCGCCGCAGTTGCATCTCCAGGATCGCATTCGCCTGGATCTCGTCGATCCCGAGCAGCTCACGCAGACCGGTACGCGCCTCCTCCACCGTGGGAGAGCGACGGATCAGCGCAATGACCTCGTCCAGGGCGTCGAGGGCCTTGATGAGCCCGCGCAGGATGTGGATGCGGTCCTCGGCCTGCTTGAGCAGGAACTCGGTGCGCCGGACGATGACCTCGATCTGGTGCGCCACCCAGTGCCGGATGAACGCGTCCAGGCTCAACGTCCGCGGCACGCCGTCCACGAGGGCGAGCATGTTGGCGCCGAAGTTGTCCTGCAGCTGCGTGTGCTTGTAGAGGTTGTTCAGCACCACCTTCGCCACCGCGTCGCGCTTGAGCACGATGACCAGGCGCTGACCGGCACGACCGGAGGTCTCGTCGCGGATGTCGGCGATTCCCTGCATCCGCCCATCACGGACGAGATCGGCGATCTTCGACGCCAGGTTGTCGGGATTCACCTGGTACGGCAGTTCGGAGACCACCAGGCAGGTCCGCCCCTGGAGCTCCTCCACCTCGACCACGGCGCGCATCGTGATCGAACCCCGCCCGGTCCGGTAGGCGTCCTCGATACCGCGCAGCCCCAGCACCTGCGCACCGGTCGGGAAATCAGGGCCCTTGATGCGCTGCAGCAGAGCCGCGAGCAGCTCCTCCGCTGTCGCCTCGGGGTTCTGCAGCAGCCAGTGGACGCCCTCGGCGAGCTCACGCAGGTTGTGCGGGGGGATGTTGGTCGCCATCCCGACGGCGATACCGGAGCTGCCGTTGGCGAGCAGGTTCGGGATCCGGGACGGCAGGACGGTGGGCTCCTGCGTCTTCCCGTCGTAGTTGTCCCCGAAATTGACGGTGTTCTTGTCGATATCACGCACCATCTCCAGTGCGAGCGGTGCCATCTTGCACTCGGTGTACCGCGGCGCCGCTGCCGGATCGTTACCCGGGGAACCGAAGTTCCCCTGCCCCGCCACCAGGGGGTAACGCATCGACCACGGCTGCACGAGGCGAACCATCGCGTCGTAGATCGCACTGTCGCCGTGGGGGTGGAACTGCCCCATCACGTCCCCGACCACGCGCGAGCACTTCGAGAACGAGGAGTCCGGGCGGTATCCGCCGTCGAACATCGCATACAGGATGCGCCGGTGCACCGGCTTGAGACCGTCGCGCACGTCCGGCAGGGCACGACTGACGATCACGCTCATCGCGTAGTCGAGATAGGACCGCTGCATTTCCAGCTGCAGGTCGACCTGCTCGATGCGATCGGTGATGACTTCCGCCGCGTCGTCGGGCATAGGGGTGATGTCGTCTGTCACGAAGTTTCCTTACTCAGACGTCGAGGAAGCGCACGTCGTGGGCATTGCGTTGGATGAACGAACGGCGGGACTCCACGTCTTCACCCATGAGGATGGAGAAGATCTCGTCCGCGGCCGCTGCCTCCCCGATCGTCACCTGACGCAGGGTGCGCGTATCGGGATCCATGGTGGTCTCCCACAGTTCCCGGTAGTCCATCTCACCCAGACCCTTGTATCGCTGGATACCGGTCTCCTTGGGCAGACGCTGGTTCTTCGCCAGACCTTCTGCCAGCATCACGTCGCGCTCCTTGTCGGTGAAGACGTACTGGTGCGGAGCGTTGGTCCACTTGATCCGGTACAGCGGTGGCTGCGCGAGGTAGACATAGCCGCCTTCGATCAGCGGGCGCATGTACCGGAACAGCAGGGTGAGTAGCAGGGTGCAGATGTGCTGGCCGTCCACATCGGCATCGGCCATCAGCACGATCTTGTGATACCGCAGCTTCGAGATGTCGAAGTCCTCGCCGATCCCGGTTCCGAAGGCCGTGATGAGGGCCTGCACCTCCTGGTTACCGAGGGCCTTGTCCACCCGCGCCTTCTCGACGTTGAGGATCTTGCCTCGGATCGGCAGGATCGCCTGCGTCTCCGGGTTCCGGCCCTGAACCGCCGAACCGCCTGCCGAGTCGCCCTCCACGATGAAGACTTCCGAACGCGATGCGTCCCGGGTCGAACAGTCCTTCAGCTTGCCGGGCAAGCCACCGCCCTCGAGGAGACCCTTACGGCGCGTGGCCTCTCGCGCCTTGCGAGCGGCCATCCGCGCTGCCGAAGCCTGGATCGCCTTGCGGATGATGTCCTTCGCCTCGTTCGGATGACGCTCGAGCCAGTCACCGAACTGGTCGAAGACCACCTTCTGCGTGAAGGTACGGGCTTCGGTATTCCCCAGCTTGGTCTTGGTCTGCCCCTCGAACTGCGGCTCACCGAGCTTGATCGAGATGACGGCGGTCAGCCCTTCCCGGATGTCGTCTCCGGTGAGGTTGTCGTCCTTCTCGCGAAGGAGCTTGTTCTCCCGGGCGTACCGGTTCACCAACGTGGTCATCGCCGACCGGAACCCCTCCTCGTGCGTACCGCCCTCAGAGGTATTGATCGTGTTGGCGTAGGTGTGCACGCTCTCGGAGTACGCGCCCGTCCACTGCATGGCGATCTCGAGCGAGATGGTGCGTTCGACGTCCTCGGACTCGAACGAGATCGGCTCCGGGTGCACGAGATCGGACCGCTTGGCTGCGTTCAGGTGCGCGACATAGTCGAGCAGACCGCGGTCGTACTTGTAGCTGATCGACCGGCTGTGATCAGGGTGGTTCTCGTCATCGGAAGCAGCGCCGGCAACTTCGTCGTCGGTGTCGCCGTGGCGCTCATCCGTGAGCGTGATGCGCAGCCCCTTGTTGAGGAAGGCGTACTGCTGCATCCGCGAGCGCAACGTCTCGAAGTCGTAGTCGATGGTCTCGAAGATGCCCGGATCCGCCCAGAAGGTCTGCGTGGTCCCGGTCTCATCTGTCGGCGCAAGGCGCTGCAGCTCACCCAGCGGAGCGCCACCGTCGGAGAACTCCTGACGCCAGTGGTAGCCATCGCGGCTGACCTCGGTCACCACGTGGGTGGAGAGGGCGTTCACGACCGAGATACCCACACCGTGCAGACCACCGGAGACGGCATAGCCGCCGCCACCGAACTTACCGCCGGCGTGCAGCACGGTCATGACCACCTCGACGGTCGGACGACCCTCGGTCGGGTGCATCGCCACCGGGATCCCGCGGCCGTTGTCGATCACACGCACGCCACCATCGGCGAGCAGTGTGATCTGGACGTGGTCGCAGTATCCCGCGAGGGCTTCGTCCACCGCATTGTCGACCACCTCGTAGACCAGGTGGTGCAGTCCGCGTTCCCCCGTGGACCCGATATACATCCCGGGTCGCTTGCGGACTGCTTCGAGCCCTTCCAGAACGGTGATGTTGCCGGCGTCGTAGCCAGTGGATCCGGCGGGGTGTTGCCCGGGTGCTGGCTCAGAAGTCTCGTCAGCCACGTTCGTCTGGCTCTCCTATCGTCATCAGTGCGCCCACCGCACTGCCTCCGGTTGGTGCCGATGCAGGCGGACGCCGGCCCGCGCGCGGTGGAACGGATCCCACAACCCTCAGGCGGTCCGTGTGATTCTACCCCTCACCAGCCCGAACAGACGAATATCCACACGTTTGTCCACAGGACTGTGTCGCTGACCTGACGGCGAGGCCGGCGTTCACTCCGGCAGATCATCCATAGGTGTCACGTGGGCCACGGCCACCAGGTGCGACACGTGGGCCACGGCGCCAGGAGGGCCCCCCGGGACCGAGCACCTGGATCCGGGTGACGACGCCCTCCCCGACCTCCTCGGCCAGACGTCGGTCCAACTGAGGAATGAGCAACCGGATCTGCGTCGCCCATGCCGTGGAATCGGCCCGGACAATCAGCACTCCCTCGTCGAACGTCTCCGGTGTGCAGTGATCGGCGATCTGGTCGCCGACGACCTCCCGCCACCGCCCGACCACACCACCGATGGAAAGCGGCCGGCTCCACCCCAGCTGCCGGGCGAGTGCGTCCAGCGTGTTTCCGAGAGGTGCTGGGTCCCGCCCAGTGCCATGCCCCGGCGCCGATTCGAAGACCACTCCGTCATGACGGCGGAACTTGCGCGGCGTAGCCGTGCCAGGGCGCGCCGTGCGGAGGCCTTTCGCTCGAGCAGCATCGCGTGCCCTGGCCAGCGCGCTACGAGCGGCTTCGTCCTGATCGGGCTCAGCTGCGCCGTCGTTGGGTCCTTCCCCCGGCTGCCGGCCCGGTGCATCGTCAGCGGACACGGGTGGCCACCGATCCCATGACATCGACCCGGGCGCCCTCGAGCTGTTCCGGCACGTCCTCGGCGACGGCCGCGGTGATGAGCACCTGCTCGGCCTTGGCGACCAACTCAGCCAGCCGGTTGCGACGCCGACTGTCGAGCTCGGCAAAGACATCGTCGAGGATCAGCACGGGTTCGCCATCGGAGCGCCAGTCGTCGGCCTTGAGCAACTCATAGCTCGCCAGCCGCAGCGCCAACGCGAGAGACCACGATTCCCCGTGTGAGGCATATCCTTTCGCCGGCAGTCCACCGAGGCGCAGCTCGAGATCGTCACGGTGCGGTCCCACGAGACTGACGCCGCGCTCAATCTCTTTGGGCCGCAGCCGCGACATCGCCTCCAGCAGCTGAGCCTCCACCAGGTCCGCGTTGGTGAGCGCATCCTCTCCGCCAGGTTCGCTGCCCTGATCGGACATCGCCTGCTGAACACTGGCACGGTAGGCGATCTCCGCCTGACTCTGCCCAGAACTCACGCGTTCATACGCGTTCTGCACATGGGGTCGCAGGTCGCGCAGCATCCTGACCCGGGCGGCGGTGAGCTGGGCACCTGCGGCAGCAGCCTTCTCGTCCCACACGTCCAGCGTGCGCAGATCGGCATTGCCACCGCCTCGACGGGCACCCGCAGCCGACTTCAGCAAGGCGTTCCGTTGCCTGACCACCCGCTCATAGTCGGAACGGACACCGGCGAGCTTGGGGCTCAGCAGCACGAGCAACTCATCGACGAAGCGGCGCCGGCCATCCGGATCGCCCTTGACGAGCGACAGATCTTCCGGGGCGAAGACGACAGTTCGGAGCATTCCCAGTAGTTCGCGGGCACGGGGCAACGGCGAACGATTCAGACGTGCCCTGTTCGCCTTGCCGGAGACGAGTTCCAGCTCGAGTACCGAGGTCCGCTCGTCACTGACGACCTTCGCCTGGATGATCGCCCGGGAGGCGCCGTACCGCACAAGTGCCGCATCGGAGGCCACGCGGTGCGAGGAGAACGTGGACAGATACCCGATCGACTCGACGAGATTGGTCTTTCCTTGCCCATTGGGACCGACGAAGGCAGTGATCCCAGGATCCAGGGACAGCAGTGCCTCGCCGTAGGAGCGGAAATCGGTCAGAGCGAGGTCAGAGACGTACATGCCTGTCGATGTCGTGCGATCAGCCGTCTGCCGACGGCTTGGTGGCGTGCCCGCCGAACTGGTTGCGCAACGCGGCAACGGCCTTCATCGCCGGGGAATCTTCCTGGCGGGAATCGAAACGAGCGAAGAGGGCTGCGCTGATCACCGGTGCGGGCACCGCCCGCTGTATGGCTTCCTCCACGGTCCAGCGCCCTTCGCCGGAATCTGCGACATATCCGCGGATGTCGTCCAGGTCCGGATCCTCGTTGAGGGCCTTCACCAAGAGCTCGAGCAGCCATGAGCGCACCACCGTGCCTCGCTGCCAAGCCTCGAAGATGGCGCCGACGTCGGTGATCAGCTCATCCTTGGCGGCGAGGATCTCGTAGCCTTCGGCGTAGGCCTGCATCACGCCGTATTCGATGCCGTTGTGGACCATCTTGGCGTAGTGGCCCGCACCGACCGGTCCGGCGTGGACGAAACCTTCATTCCGGGGTCCATCGGGGCGGAGGTCATCGAAGATGGGCATCAGCGATTCGATGACGTCGTCAGCCCCGCCCACCATGAGGCCGTACCCGTTCTCCTTGCCCCAGATCCCACCGGAGACGCCGGCGTCGACGTACTGGATGCCGGAAGCGCTCAACTCCTCCGCGCGGCGCAGGTCATCGACGTACTTGGAGTTGCCGCCGTCAATGATCACATCGCCGGCTGAGAGCAAGCCGGCGAGTTCGGTGATCACCGCTTCAGTGATCTCGCCGGCCGGCACCATCACCCAGACGACAATGCGTTCCTCGGCGTCGAACGCAGCGACCAGCTCCTCGAGCGAGGCAACATCGCTGACCTCGGGATTGCGGTCATATCCGGTGACGTGATGGCCAGCAGCACGTAGGCGGTCGCGCATGTTGCCGCCCATCTTGCCGAGCCCGACGAGTCCGAGATGCATGCGCGCGCCTTCCCTGCGTGGTGTGTGTGGTGATCAGGCTCCGAACCGGATGGGCATGAGCAGGTAGCGGAACTCCTCGGCGTGATCGGCGCCGTCCGCATCGTCCTGACCGGTCATGACCGCTGGCTTCGACGGATGCGTGAAAGAGAGCCTGACGAAGTCGGTGTTCAACGCGCTCAGTCCGTCCAACAGGTACTGCGGGTTGAACGCCGTGGAGATCTCTTCACCGACGAGGGTGGATTCGAGCACCTCGGTGGCCTGCGCATCGTCACCCTGGCCCGCATCGAGGACGACCTGTCCCTCGCTGAAGGACAGCCGGATCGGTGTGTTGCGCTCGGCAACGAGTGAGACACGCTTGGCGGCCTCAACCAGTTCGTGGGTGCTGGTGATCGTATGCGTCGTTGTCTCGTCAGGGAACAGGCGACGGACCGGGGGGTACTCACCGTCGACGAGAAGTGAGGTGGTGCGGCGGCCGCCGGCTTCGAACCCGATGATGTCGCCCCCATCAGCGAGGGCGATGTCGATGGAACCGGCATTGGAAAGGTTGCGGGCGACGTCGGAGAGCGTGCGAGCGCGGACCAGTGCCACCCGGGAGACCGACGGCGCCGCTGGTGACCAGGTGATCTGCCGCATGGCGAGGCGATAGCGGTCGGTGGCGAGCATGGTGAGCGCATCGCCATCGATCTCGACCCGGACACCGGTGAGCAGCGGCAGAGTCTCGTCCCGACCTGCCGCCATGGTGACCTGCGAGATGGCCTGGGCGAAGGAATCGCCCGCGATGCTGCCGGTGACATCCGGAAGCTCGGGCAGGGACGGGTAGTCCTCAACCGGCATGGTGAGCAGAGTGAAGCGCGACGAGCCGCAGACCACACTGACGCGGTTACCCTCGACGCTGACCTCGACGGGCTTGTTCGGCAACGCCTTGGAAATCTCCGCCAGGAGCCGCCCAGAGACAAGGACGGCGCCCGGTACCTCGACATCGGCGACGACTGCAGAGCGGGCGGAAACCTCGTAGTCGAAGGTCGACAGCACGAGACCAGTGCCATCGGCCTCGAGACGTACACCAGCGAGTACTGGTGACGGCGGCCGGCTCGGCAGGGTGCGCGCGGTCCACGTAACGGCGTCCGCCAGGACGTCTCGCTCCACCCTGAACTTCACGATGTCGGCCTCATTCCTCGTTCATGCGCACTCGGGGTTCCCGAGCATAGTGACTGGCGGTGTCATACGTCCTCGATCATGTGACCGAGAGCTGTACGTCCCGTCTCGACAGTAGACGACACGGGGCACTCCGGGCGACAGGTTGTCATCACTTGGGTGGGGAGATCCACTCGAGGAGGCCTGGAGTGGCCGGATGGGCACTGTTGGTTGTTCACACCCTGATGTCCCAGATAGGTGTCATCTTCGTCATCGGTGTTGTGGACGATGTGGGTAAGCAGCGTTCCCGCAGGTCAGCGGCCGCATGAGGGTGTGGACGGATGCATGAACTACACCTCACAGGGTGACGGGAGGCATGTGGACGCGGCGTACGTGCACAGCGGTCGTCCACGAGATTGATGTCATTCGTCCACCGTGAGGGGGTGGCTATCCACGTCCATCCACAGATTCATCCACATCTGTGCATGGACGCGTCCATCGTCCCTGGTCACAAGGGCTACGCGAACTGTGATGTGGCTCAAGA
Source organism: Ruania rhizosphaerae (assembly GCF_009805705.1). GTDB lineage: Bacteria > Actinomycetota > Actinomycetes > Actinomycetales > Beutenbergiaceae > Ruania > Ruania rhizosphaerae. The sequence continues at coordinate 513,834 of NZ_VSMB01000001.1, read as the reverse complement.
ACGCTGTTGCTGCTTGATGCGGTTGGTGAGTTCGGTGACCTGGTTGAACGTGGATCGTCGCTCGGCCATCTGCTGGCGGATCTTGCGGTTGGCGTGCATCACGGTGGTGTGGTCACGTCCGCCGAACACCTGGCCGATCTTCGGCAACGAGAGTTCGGTGAGCTCGCGGCACAGGTACATCGCGATCTGGCGAGCGTTGACCAGCACCCGGGAGCGATCGGCGCTGCAGAGAGCTTCGATCGTGACTCCGAAGTACGCCGAGGTCTGGGCCATGATGACCGAGGGTGTGATCTCAGCGCCGTCCGTATCGGTGATCAGATCCTTGAGGACCATTTCCGCCAGAGCGAGGTCGACCGTCTGACGGTTGAGGTTGGCGAATGCCGTGACGCGGATGAGAGCGCCTTCGAGCTCGCGGATGTTGGAGGAGATCTTCGAGGCGATGTATTCGAGCACTTCACTGGGCGCTTGGAGGGACTCGGCCCCGGCCTTCTTGCGAAGAATGGCGATTCGAGTCTCGAGGTCCGGCGGCTGGACGTCGGTGATCAGTCCCCACTCGAAGCGGGACCGCATCCGGTCCTCGAACCCGTTCAGGTGCTTGGGCGGCAGGTCAGAGGTGATGACCACCTGCTTGTTGTCGTTATGCAGGGTGTTGAAGGTGTGGAAGAACTCCTCCATCGTCTGTTCCTTGCCCTGCAGGAACTGGATGTCGTCGATGAGGAGGACGTCCACCTCGCGGTATCGCTTCTGGAAAGCCTCCGCCTTGTCATCCCGGATCGAGTTGATGAAGTCGTTCGTGAACTCTTCTGAGTTGACGTAGCGCACCCGGATGCCGGGATAGAGGCTCTTGGCGTAGTGGCCGATCGCGTGCAGCAAGTGCGTCTTACCCAGCCCGGACTGACCGTAGATGAAGAGTGGGTTGTAGGCCTTGGCCGGAGCTTCTGCGACAGCGGTCGCAGCGGCATGTGCGAACCGGTTGCTCGAACCGATCACAAAGGTGTCGAAGGTGTAGTTCGGGTTCAGTCGTGCGTACGGGTCGACACCGGTCGCGTAGTTGTCCGGGCGGTTCTCGGAGCGATAGGTCTCGGATCGTGGCGGGCGCTCGGCGCGCGGCGGATCGGCGATCTGGCTCGGCGGCGGTGGTGTCTCGCGGAGAGTCGGTTCCGGATCCACGCTGGCGGGAGTCTCGGCCGGGACGGCGTCCTCGAGTGACGGATCGACCGTTACCGCCACCCGGACAGTGCGGTCCAGGGCGGTGGTGAGGGCGGCGATGATCGACTCGCGTGCCCGGGTTTCGATGAAGTCCTTGGCGAAATCGCTCGGGACGGCGAGCAGGATGGTCTCGTCGATCACGCCGAGCGGCCTGGTGAGCCGGATGAAGCCCAGTTGCGCTCCGGCCAGATCTCCTCGTTGGCTCAGGATCTCGAAGGCGCGATCCCAGGCTTTGGTGAGGTCGGCTGGATCCACGGGCGACTCGGACACGTGACCCCCTGTGGGACGCAGTTGCTCTCGGACTTCTCGACGGCGTTGATCCACAACTGTATCCACAGTCTGTGTGAAACTCTCCGCTCGAGCACGTACCGCGTCCTGGTGCGAGTTGCGACCGGAGGAGCGTCGTGCTGGAAGTTGTGACTCTAACTGTGTGTGGGCACCTCCCGCTACCGGTTGTCCACAGTTGTGGGTGAAGGTGGGGGTGCTGCAACGACGGTCCTGTCCGCCGTGCGCCGAGCACGCCGTGATGAGGTGTCGCTAGCGTGCGGGCCGGTGGTGATGGTGACGTTCGCCCTGGGGAGGTGGGGCACTGCGATGTGATGGACCTGACGCGGACTCGTTTGACCGCCATGTCAAGGCTCGCGTACCGTAGTGCGGTCGAGTGGATCGAGGTAGGTCCTGGGGATGCCCGGGTCGTACCGGGTCATGGGAAGAGAATTCCCGGCTCGCGGTTCACCAGCGTCTTGCGCCACTGTGGTGGTCGCACACTTCCCGACATCTTTGGAGTCTTCCCGTGAGCAAGCGGACTTTCCAGCCGAACAACCGGCGCCGAGCCAAGGTGCACGGCTTCCGACTGCGTATGCGCACCCGTGCGGGGCGTGCGATCGTGGCGGCACGCCGTCGCAAGGGCCGCTCCGAGCTGACTGCCTGAGACGGGCTGCCGTGCTTCCGGCGCGGCACCGGATGCGTGCGGCCAGCGAGTTCAGCGCGACGATCCGTGCCGGGTCACGCAGCAGTTCCCGCCGCGTGGTCGTGCACTACACCTCAGGATCCACCCGAGCCGAGTCGGCTCGGGTGGGTTTTGTTGTGTCCAAGGCCGTGGGCGGAGCGGTCGAGCGCAACTACGTCAAGCGCCGGTTGCGTGCGGCGATGTGCGAGATGGTGCCGGAGTTGCCCGACGGTAGTCGGGTGGTGGTACGTGCGCTTCCAACGGCCCACGGTGCCGCATTCGTCAGCCTGCGGGATGACTTGTTCGATGCCTTGGCACGAGCGAAGCGTCGCGAGGCCGGGCGATGACGGCGCTGTCCCGCTTCGGTCGTCCGTTCACCACGGTGTTGGTCGGTGTGGTGCGGGGCTATCAGCTCATCGTCTCGCCGTGGTTCGCTCCGACGTGCCGCTATTACCCGAGCTGTTCGGCGTACGCTATCGGGGCGCTACGTAGGCATGGCCCGGTGAAGGGCGTGCTGCTGAGCGCGTGGCGCCTGGTGCGGTGCAACCCGTGGAGTCGCGGCGGTGTGGATCCGGTACCGGAGCAAGGGCGGTGGCGCGTCGTCACGCCGGAGCAGGCGGAGGTTCGTGCCGGGGGCGCCAAGGCCGTACCCTCGACTTCAGACGTTCCCATCCAGCACCCGCATCTGCGGATCTGACCAGGAGAGACCCCGGAGTTCATGGACTTCTTCGACACTGTGCTGTGGCCACTCATGGTCGCAGTGGCCTGGATCATGGTGCGTGCGCACGATGTGCTCACGTTCATCGGCATGGACCCGGCCGGAGGCTGGACCTGGCTGCTCTCGATCGTCGCGCTTGTGATCGTGATCCGGATCCTGTTGATTCCGTTGTTCGTGCGCCAGATCAAGGCATCACGCGGGATGCAAATGGTGCAGCCCGAGATCCAGAAGCTGCAGAAGAAGTACAAGGGCAAGACGGATCCGGCGTCGCGTCAGGCCATGCAGCAGGAGATGATGGCCATCTACCGCGAGGCGGGAACGTCGCCGTTCGCATCCTGTCTGCCGATCTTGGCGCAGATGCCGATCTTCTTCTCGCTCTACCGTGTGCTGATCTCACTGTCGACGCTGGCCACGGGGAACTACCAGCGTGCGGACAGCATCGGCCCGTTGACGCAGGCACTCGCGCAGCAGGCGGAAGGGTCGGAGATCTTCGGGGCGTCCCTATCCTCGACCTTCATGGACGACGGTGCCACGTGGTCCGTGCGAGTGGTGACCGCCGTTCTCATCCTGTTGATGAGCGCGACGACGTTGTTCACTCAGCGTCAGCTGACGATGAAGAACATGCCTGCCTCGGCGCTCGACAATCCGATGGCGCGTCAGCAGCGGATGTTGATGTACATCTTCCCGCTGATCTTTGTCTTCGTCGGTGTGAACTTCCCGATCGGTGTCCTCATTTACTGGTCCACCTCGAACCTGTGGACGATGGGACAGCAGTTCTTCGTCATCCGAAACTCTCCGGCACCAGGATCTGAAGCAGAGAAGAAGTACCTGGAGCGTAAGGCCAAGCGCGCGAAGCGGCGCGGGCGCTCGCTCGAGGACTCCGATCATGAGGTACCGGAGGTGGAGAGTTCTGAGGAGGAGCAGGCAGGTGGTCAGCGCCATCAGCCGAAGCGGAACACACCACGGTCGAAGCGGAAACCTGGCAGCAGCGACGGTCCGACGTCGCCGGAGCCGAACGAGAACTAAGCGGTGAGCCGTCGTGCTGCGGCTCTGGAGAGAGGCTGAACTGATGAACGATATGTCGGTGACAACGGAAGATCGATCCGTCCTCGAAGAGGAGGGCGAGATCGCTGCCGACTATCTGGAAGAGCTTCTCGATATCGCTGACCTGGATGGGGATATCGACATCGACGTTGATCATGACCGGCCGGCGTTGGCGGTCGTGGCCGAGGAGGACTCGGACGGTCTGCGGCCCCTCGTGGGGAAGAAGGGGGAGGTCTTGGAGGCGTTGCAGGAGCTCACTCGTCTCGCCGTCCAGACAAAGACCGGCAACCGTAGCCGGCTGATGCTCGATGTGGCTGGCTACCGTCAGGAGCGAAAGGCAGTCCTGACGTCTTTGGCGGAGCAGGCGATCGAGAAGGCCAAGTCTGACGGCGAGGACGTGGCTCTCGCAGCGATGAACCCGTTCGAACGAAAGATCGTTCACGATGTCGTGGCCGCTGCAGGCTTGGTGAGTGATTCGGAAGGCGTAGAGCCGAACCGGCACGTCGTGGTCCGCGCCGGATCGTGAGCCGCACGTGACGGAAGAGTTGGAGTCCGTTGCCGTCGATGATGCGCGCAGCAGAGAGATCTTGGGCCTGGCGTGGGGCGCGGTAGCGCACTTCGCGGAGATGCTGGCGGATCAGGGAGAGTTGCGTGGACTCATCGGTCCGCGTGAGTTGCCGCGGCTGTGGACGCGTCATGTGCTCAATTCCGCTGTCGTAGAACGCTTTCTTCCGGTGGAAGGATCGCTGGCGGATGTCGGGAGTGGAGCAGGTCTGCCGGGCGTGGTCTTGGCTGCAATGCGGCCTGAGCTCGAGGTGCACCTCATCGAACCAATGGAGCGGCGGGTCAACTGGCTGACGGAGGTGCGCGAGGAGCTGGATCTCGACAATGTCGAGATTCACCATTGCCGGGCGGAAGAGTTGCACGGCAAGCTGACGGTGACTGCAGTAACGGCGCGTGCGGTGGCTGCTCTGGACAAGTTGGCCCGCATGACGATGCCGCTGGTGAAGCCCGGAGGTGTGCTGCTGGCGCAGAAGGGGCGACGCGCAGAGGATGAGGTGACGCAGGCGCAGAACGTGCTGGCGCGCCTCGGCGGTGATCGGGTGACCGTCCACGAGGTCGACCTTCTGGGTGACGGTGAGGTCACCAGAGTCGTGAAGGTTGTTCGACAGTAGAACGGTTGTTCTAGTAGTTCCGAGGGCCGTTCCGATGTACGCGGTGCACCCGGACCAGGGGGGTGCTGTCGTGTGGAGATCTCTCGTGGCGGGCGCTGATGGGGTGGACCTGTCATGGAGAAGCGGATCGCTGTGAACGTCGGCGTGTTGTGGGCTGCGGTGATCGTGACTCGATGAGTGAGCCGCCGGGCTGTGATGTTTCACGTGGAACCAGTCCCACACCCTTCGGTTCGCTCGCCGGGTCCATTCCCCATCTTGGCGAAGTATGTGGGGCGATGGGGCGATGGCGCGGTCACAGTCGGTTGTGAGGAGTCGCGTAGATCGCCGGCGATGGCACGACGTCGGCGTCGTGGAATGAAGTGGCCGAACTGCCGGTCGTGCTGAGCGCCACCGCGAGGGCGCCATCCCTCCGGATGCAATGGTGAGTTCGGATAGGCGCCACCACAGCGAGCGTCCTATTCGAAGCGGAACGAGGCTGCCATGCAGGTCTGGAACTGTAGCACTCGTTGCCTAGGCCGCGGCGATGCCGGCGCAGCCGTCGGATGGTGAGTGAGCGCACCCGGGGACTCTGTGGTTGCGGCGATACTCGGTACCGATCGGGCTGAGTTGTCAGCCCGGCTCCATGTGGCGGGGACGCTGTACGGATTGGTGCTGCGTGGTCGTGGTCGTGGGGACGTGGGGACGTTCGGTGGGAGTGTGAGCGCGCTGAAGGTCGGTGGCCGAGGGATGGGCAGCGGAGGTGCAGGGGATGAAGCGGGCGCGAGTTCCGTCGGCACGAACATCAACGCGCAGGGTGCTGCGCGACCGAAGTGAGCTCACCGAGGGTCCTTTCGTTGGCCAGCACGTGTCAGCCCGTCTGGCTGCGAGCGGTGGATCTCGGTATGCGATCGCGGTCAGGGCTGACGAGAGCGTGCCGACGGACTCCCCCGGGCACTGCCGCTGGACTGTGGAGCGAAGGCCGTCACGACGAGCAACGGGTGCTGGCGGGAGCCATCTGGATGTATGTCGCCGGCCGTGGTGCCTTGCGCTTCCCTATGGGATGTAGTGCCTGTCCGTCTGTCGCAGGCCATTGGCGAATGTCGGGATGTCACGTTTCACGTGGAACATGACGAGCGCTGGCACTGGCCATCAGTGGGGGACGCGGTGTGTCCGACCAGGATCCGCGATGCCCCGTACTGGAGGGTGGTGCGCGGTGACGCGTGGGCGTAGGTAGAGCGGCGGCACACCCGCTGCTCGTCCTGACGGCAGTTGAGCAGCGGCGGGAGAACTCGACTGGGCGTACGTTGATACATCTGGTCGGGTGTGTGCCTTCGCGTGCTTGGCCGAGTATCTGGTCGAGCGTGCTTGGCTGAGGTTGGCGCCTGGTCCGATGGTGGTCCTCAGAGTGACGCTGGCGGGCATCGCGCCGCGTTCATGTGTTTCACGTGGAACGTGATCGCTGTGCTCGATCCTTCGAGCTGAGGGTTGACGCAGCGGAATTCGCGGTGAAGGAGGTACCTATCTGTCTCCGTTGTCGCTGATGATGCTGAGGTATGGGCAGCGCCTGTAGATGTCGACGGGAGGTGCTACTCGAGGTACCACCGCGACCGGAGCGCTACGAGCGGAACTCATGCAGTGGGCCGGTCGCTTCCAGGGCCGCCGCTAGGGGCCTGTCCGGTTGACGTGGCGTCGTTTGAGCGACGAGCGGCCGACAGACGCGCTCGACCGCTCGGAGCCGCTGGATCGGGTGGGGCCGGCAAGAGCCGGGACGAGCTTTTGAGGAGGGCGTGGCCGTTGCCAGGGCGGATGGTGACGCGGCGCTAACGTGAGTGTTTCACGTGGAACATGAATCTGAGTCCATCGCATCCTTCTTCTGGTCGATGGTGGACTCACGGCCACGATAGCGAGCGCTGGCAGAAGATGGTGCGCACGGAAGTGATGGCGGTAGCGTCCAGCTCGTCGCGCGATGGCTCGGATGCGCCCGCGACGACTATAAGGGTGGATCGACGTTTCACGTGGAACCAGAGCCGGTATGCATTCCTGCGCGTCGAGCAGATGGTGGACGCCATATGTGATGCGGGAGCTCGCTACTGGTGTGGAGCGGCAAGGCACCGCTGCGGCGGCGCCTGGCTCCGTGCCCATGTGTGCAAGGGGTATTGCCCTCGCGGCTCGCAGCATGAGGTCAGCGGGCGGCTGATCTCGGCAAGTGTTTCACGTGGAACTGCGGGGGCAATCGATGCGGAACGACAGGTGGTACCGACGTGCGATGCATGTCGGATCGATCGGTTGGAGTTCGGCGTGTGGAGAAGCTGCGCTGAGCGGTGCGGAGTAGCGCAGACGCTCACAGGTATGGAGCTCGGAATCCTGGAACGGGAAGGGGACTGTCCGTCATCAGCACATTGCATGGCGCTCCGCTGAGCGTGTCGGACAGCGAACGATCGTGGGGCTCGCTGAGGCAAGGTGGCAGGGCGGCTTGCGGCATGATTCGGGACTCTTGCGGCCCGTATGGGCGGTGCGCTCCGTCACCCGTCTTGAGCGAACCGGTACGCGACGTTCGGACGCTGCGTTTCAGCGGATCCGCACCAACCTTCAGCATGAGAGTGCAGATGTGGCCAGAGTGATGAACTGGGTCGGGCTGCGGCGGTCCTGTTCAAGGCAGCATCGCGCCGGCGACCGCGGTGGTCAACTTCCTGGACTGCGGGTGTGTGCGGAGCTCATGACACTCAGCCATCTGCTGCTGCACCGTGTACCGCCCCTCGGCACGAGTTGTTTCACGTGGAACAGGTGCGGTACCTGTCGCTTGGACAACTCACGTCGTTCCAGTCCTTGCACGCGGCACATCCCTTGTCCCGGCGGTTCCACGTGAAACGCACCGCGATCCCCCCCGGGTGGCTCTGTGGATGAAACCGCTACGTGAAGTGCTTCCAGGAGGCATATCCACATCGTGGCCGACCTACGGGACCACAACTATCCACGGATCGCCCTTCTGCTGTGTGGATAACTCCGGGCGGGTCGAACGATACAAACTGTTGCAATCCCGCCGGTTCCGCTGAAGCACCACGGGATTGGGCCGGTTACGAGCGACCCCATCTGAAGTTATCCACAGCTAGCGCGGCGAAGTGCACAGAAGGCGGCGCCGGTCCACATCCGTCGCCAGCATGTCCACAGCTCGCCTGTGGATATCTCTTCGGCGGGTCGTCCGAGTGAGACATGACGCAGATGCCGTCCGCCGGGAGCCGGTGGGACGTCTACTCTTGGAGTGCACCCACCATCGGAGGAACACGAAAGTGGATCAGGACGACGTTGCCGCTGGATCGCGGCCCTTCGCCGATGTGACGAAGCCGCTCTCACCAGACGAAGAGCACCGCCTCGCCCTCATCGACGCGATCCCGGTCATGGACGACACGACGCCCCTCGCGGCGCAGCTGGCGGAGGACGCACGACGTCGTATCGAACTCACCGGCCAGAAGTTTCCACCGCCACTGCAGACGCGGGTCTTCACTGTCGCCAACCAGAAGGGCGGGGTGGGGAAGACGACCACCTCAGTGAATCTGGCCGCAGCGCTGGCGCAGTCGGGTTTGCGGGTCTTGGTCATCGACAACGATCCACAGGGCAATGCCTCCACGGCGCTCGGTATCGAACACCACGCCGGTGTTCCTTCGACCTACGACGTGCTGATCAACGATATGCCGCTGGAGGAGGCGATCCAGGAGTCTGACGTGATCCCCGGGCTCTACTGCGCCCCCGCGACGATCGACCTCTCCGGCGCCGAGATCGAGCTCGTCTCCCTGGTGGCCCGGGAGAATCGTCTTCGTAACGCGCTCGCTACGTACCTCAAAGCCAGGTCCCGCCGCGGTGAGCCTCGGATCGACTATGTCTTCGTCGACTGCCCACCCAGCCTCGGCCTGCTCACCGTCAATGCTTTCGTGACGGCACGCGAGGTCATTATCCCCATCCAGTGTGAGTACTACGCGCTGGAGGGCCTGAGCCAGCTGCTCAATAACATCAATCTGATCCGCTCACACCTGAATCCTGCACTGCACGTCTCCACCATCCTGCTCACCATGTACGACGCCAGGACGAATCTTGCTCAGCAGGTGGCCGAAGAGGTGCGCGAGCACTTCCCGGACCAGACGCTGCGCACGGCGATCCCGCGGTCGGTACGGATCTCCGAAGCGCCCTCGTACGGTCAGACGGTTCTGACCTACGATGGCGGTTCCACGGGCGCCCTTGCCTATCTGGAAGCTGCACGCGAGATCGCCCAGCGCGGGCTGCAGCCGCTTGAGGATTACGCCCACGCCGGCACACACCAGAGCGCCGGGGCCCGAACCGAAGGAGACCAAGGATGACGGAGCGACGCCGCGGACTGGGGCGCGGATTGGGCGCGCTCATCCCCACCGGAGCCCCTGGTGGCGGGCAGCGTCCTGTGGACGTCTTCTTCCCTGAGCAAGAGAAGCAGACGGCAGACGAGACCGACACCGCCGATGCGGCGGCGGCATCCGCCGAGCCGGCGACAGTAAACGACGCGCCACCGAGCGCGAGCGAGCGTCTCCTTGCCGAACTGGAGGAACAGTCGCCCGCTCCAGCCGCTGAGACAGGTGCCACCGGCACGAAGTCCGCGCCCGGCGCCGCGGGCACCACGCAGACCGGCATTGGGCACACGCCAGGAGCCGCCCCGCAGTTGGACTCGAACGGGATCGCGGGTGCGAGATCGACGCCGCGTTCGACCGACGCAGCGTCCGGCTCCGGGGAAGAGTCATCCCCCGATGGGGGAGCCGCGGATCCCGATGGCCTCGTGGCCGTCCCGGGCGCCCGATTCGCTGAGGTGCCGATTGAGGCGATCGCTCCCAACGCTCTCCAGCCGCGGCAGGTTTTCGACGACGACGAGTTGAACGAGCTGGCGAGCTCGATCCGGGAGGTCGGCGTCCTGCAGCCGGTGGTCGTGCGGCCGTCCGGCGCGGACGCGGACGGCTTCGCCACCTATGAACTCATCATGGGTGAGCGGCGCTGGCGCGCCTCACGCATCGCCGGCCAGGCGACAGTGCCGGCCATCATCCGGGACACGGCGCAGGACGACATGCTGCGGGACGCGCTCCTGGAGAACCTCCACCGTGTCCAGCTCAATCCGCTCGAGGAGGCAGCCGCCTATCAGCAGCTCCTCGACGACTTCGACTGCACACACGATGAGCTCGCCACTCGGATCGCACGGTCACGACCGCAGATCAGCAACACGCTCCGGCTCCTCAAGTTGCCCCCGCTCGTCCAACGACGTGTGGCCGCGGGCGTTCTCAGCGCCGGACATGCTCGCGCACTGCTCGGACTCCCCGACGGCGCCGCGATGGAGCGCCTTGCTCAGCGGATTGTTGCTGAGGGTCTGAGCGTGAGGGCTACCGAGGAGATCGTCACCCTGGGCGAGGATCCGCTGCAGCCCGAGATGCGTCGTCGACCCCGCGCAGGGGCGCACTCAGCCGCTCTGGGTGAGTTGGCCTCCCGCCTTTCAGATCGCCTCGACACCAAGGTCAAAGTCAATCTTGGGCAAAGGAAGGGTCACGTGAGCATCGAGTTCGCGAGCGTGCAGGATCTCAACCGCATCCTCGGCGTACTCGACCCGAACGACCCTGGAGTGCTCCGCGAGGACGGGTCAGTGGCCGAAGCCGAGTAACGGAGCGAGCCGGCTCCACTCCGGGACGGTCGTCAGCGCCGAGCGCCCGCCAGGGCGAGATCGTGGTAGAGCGCGTCCATGGACAGATCGGCGGCCTGGACTGCCTGGGGAAACAGACTCGTCTCGGTCATACCCGGTGCCACGTTCGACTCCAGATACCACGGTGTGCCGTCGGCATCGACGATCAGATCGGTCCGGGACAGCTGCGCCAGCCCTAGTTGCTCGTGCGCGAGCACAGCCATCCGGTGGGCAGCATCGAGCTGCGCGGGTGCCAACCGCGCCGGGGCGAAGTACTCGGTGCGGCCGGCGTTGTAGCGGGCGTCGTAGTCGTAGGGGCCGTCGGTGACGATCTCCACTGCCGGAAGCGCCTGCGGGCCATCTCCGGTGTCGACCACCGAGACCGCCACCTCCGTTCCGTGCACGGCACGCTCGATCAGAGCCGTCTCGCCGTAGGAGAAGCAGTGCACCATCGCCTGCGGTAGCAGGGCGGGATCTGTCACGACCGTCACGCCCAGTGCAGAGCCCCCGGCCGCCGGCTTGACCACGAGCGGAAGAGGCAGACGGTCCAGGACGCGCTCGAGCACCGCCGTCGCCCCGACCTGGCGGAACAAGCTCTGGGGCAGCGTCACCGACGCCGGCGTGCGGGCGCCGGCCCGTTCCATCAAGGACTTCGCGACCGGCTTGAACCACGTGCTCCGCGCGCCGGCGGATCCGGAACCGACGAACGCCACATCCGCCAGTGAGAGGAGATCGCGGACGGAGCCATCCTCACCGGTGCTGCCGTGCAGCAGCGGCCAGACGACGTCCGGTCGCGCACTGTCCAGATAGTCGAGCAGTCCGGCGTCCAGGTCCCGGAGCGTCGCCGCGGCCCCAGCCGCGCGCAGGGACTCGGCCACTCGGCGCCCGGAACGGATCGAGACCTCACGTTCGTGGGAAAGCCCACCGGCAAGCACGAGAACCTCGAGCGGCTGGCTGGTGTGGTCGGTCACGGCAGATCTCCTCAGTTCTGGTCAGGAGCGGGAGCATGGACGCCACGACTCCCGGTCGTACCGGATGTCCCGAACATCTGCACCAGCTCCAGCTCGCTGGTGACCACCCCTGCAAGGCGACGCACACCCTCCCGGATACGCTCCGCCGTCGGATAGCAGTACGACAGGCGCATGAACTGCTTGCCCTGATCATCAGCGTAGAAGGCGGTGCCTGGAACGTAGGCGACGAGCTCGGTGACGGCGCGCGGCAGCATGTCCTGGGCGTCGAGGCCCTCGGGCAGGCGAACCCACGTGTAGAACCCTCCAGCCGGATTCGTCCAGCTGGCCATCGGGAGGTACTCGGCCAGGGCACCCACCATGGCGTCACGACGCTCGCGGTAGACCTCACGGAACTCCTTGACCTGTCCGCGCCAGTCACAGGTGGCCAGATAGGTCGAGATCGACATCTGACTCATCATCGATGGGCACAGAATGGCCGACTCCGCAGCCAGGACAAGCCGCTCGCGGACTGCGTGCGGTGCCACCGCCCAACCCACCCGGTACCCGGGAGCGAACGTCTTGGAGAAGGAGCCCAGGTAGATGACGCCGTCGGGATCGTAGGTGTGCAGGGCAGGAAGCGGATCGGAGTCGAAGCCGAGCAACCCGTACGGGTTGTCCTCCAGGATCAGCACTCCGTAACGCTGCGCGATCTCCACGATCTGCGGCCGGCGCTCAGCGCTGAGCGTGACGCCGCCAGGGTTGTGGAAGTTCGGCACCGTATAGAGCAGCTTGACGGTCCGGCCCTCGGCGGCGAGCTCACTGAGGGTGTGCTCAAGCGCCTCCGGCACCAGGCCGTTGGCATCCATCGGCACGTGGACGACGTCCGCCTGATAGGAGCGGAACACGCCGAGCGCACCCACATAGCTCGGCGCCTCAGCGACGATCACATCGCCCGGGTCGACAAAGATACGGGTGACCAGGTCCAGCGCCTGCTGCGAACCGGTCGTGACAATCACGTCATCGGCGTGGGCGCGGATGTGCTCCTCACGCATGACCTCCAGGATCTGTTCCCGGAAGGATTCCTCGCCCTGGCCGGAGCCATACTGCAAGGCGACGGCGCCACGTTCGGAGAGCAGCTTCGCCGTCACCTCGCTGATGGTCTCCAGCGGAAGACCCGCCAGGAACGGCATGCCACCGGCAAGCGAGACCACCTCAGGGCGATTCGCGACGGCGAAGAGTGCCCTGATCTCGGACGCCTTCATCCCGTAGGTGCGTTCGGCGTAGTGACTCAGCCACGGGTCCAGGCGCGTACCGGCAGCGGACGCGGGGAGGTCGGCGGCTGCGGCGGGCTCGGGGGAATGCTGGGGCGAGACGTTCATCGGACCTCCATTCCTCGGGTACCCGCCGCTCGGGCACATCTGACGAGTCTCCCACGATCTCCGGGCACGACGAGGGTGACGCGCGTCGCAGCGCGGACTCGCCAACTGTTCAGTGCGTGAGGCGGGCATGGGCTCGAGCGCTGCAGCCCTACCGTCAGCGTCGAGGATGACGAGATGAGTCGGTAGCCGGAGACGACTGTGCCCGGTGCCCCGTGAATCGGGGTACCGGGCACAGTCACCTGCGAGGCCCGCGTCATCTCAACCGAGGTACTCCTCGATCTCGGCGAGGAATGCCTTCTTCGGGCGTGAGCCCACGATGGACTTCACCAGCTCTCCGCCGGAGTAGACGTTGATCGTCGGGATGGACACGACGTTGTACGCGGCAGTGGTCTGCGGGTTGGTGTCCACATCGAGCTTGTAGACCGAGATCTTCTCGGCATTCTCCGTCGCGATCTCTTCCAGGATCGGTGCGAACTGCCGGCACGGGCCGCACCAGTCCGCCCAGAAGTCCACGAGGACCGGCTTGTCGGAGCCGAGCACGTCGGTGCTGAAGGCGGCGTCGGTGGTCGTCTGGATAGCTGCCATGGTCTCTCCTTGAATCTGGGGCGGGTCAGGTCAGCAACGCGGCGGCCGCGTCGGCGGCCTCTGGGGCCGCAGGTGCCGCGTCGAGGGCGGCCAGGTACCGCTCGGCGTCCAGAGCCGCCGCACAGCCGGTTCCGGCGGCGGTGATCGCCTGCCTGTAGTGGTGGTCCACGACGTCCCCGGCGGCGAAGACCCCTGGCAGGTTCGTCCGGGTGCTCGGGTGCTCGACGTCGATGTACCCCTCCTCGTTGAGCCCGACCTGCCCGGCGACGAGCTCGGTGCGAGGGAGGTGGCCGATCGCCACGAACACCGCCGAGGCACCCACCTCACGCGTCTCACCCGTCACCGTGTCACGCAGCGTCACGCCGGTGACCTTCTGGTCGCCGTGAATCGCGGCGACCTCGCTGTTCCACGCGAACGTGATCTTCTCATCGGCCAGGGCCCGGTCGGCCATGATCTTCGAGGCGCGCAGCTCGTCCCGGCGGTGAACGATCGTCACGGTCCGCCCGAACCGGGTGAGGAAGAGGGCTTCCTCCATCGCGGAGTCGCCGCCTCCGACCACGATGATGTCCTGGTCGCGGAAGAAGAAGCCATCACAGGTGGCGCACCAGCTCACGCCCCTGCCCGAGAACTGCTTCTCCTCGGGGATCCCCAACTCCTTGTAGGCCGACCCTGTCGCGAGGATCACGGTGCGTGCCTGCAGGACGTCGTCATCGTCGGTGACGATCGTCTTGACCGCACCCTCGAGCTGGACGGAAGCGACGTCCTCATAACGGATGTCAGCACCGAACCGCTCCGCCTGCTCGCGCATCTTCTCCATCAGGTCCGGCCCCATGACCGCGTCCGGGAAACCGGGGAAGTTCTCGACCTCAGTGGTGTTCATCAGTGCGCCACCGGCAGTGATCGCACCGGCGAAGACGATCGGAGTGAGGCCTGCGCGTGCTGCGTAGACGGCTGCGGTGTAGCCGGAGGGGCCGGAGCCGATGATGATGACGTCGTGGACGTCGCTGCGGTTCTCGTCGCTCATGAGGTTCCTTCTGGTGGGGGCACTGCCTGAGACAACCATGCCTGATCGGCGGATGTTCCCGCCTCATTCGGGCGGTCCGTCCCACCTGGATGAGCCAACGATTCACCCCGTGTTCGGCGTCAGTTCACCGTGATCTCGGCCAGCTCGATCCGGTTGCGCCCGTCCGACTCGGCCACCGGCAACTCCGGGAACCACAGCACCACCGTGTCCAGGTCGGTCGGTTCGGAAAGGGTGTAGGTCATCTCGGGCCCCATCTCACCCTCGGCGAGCACGTCGCCGCCGCCGGGATCGTCCGGCGAGGTGTCGCGGACCTGCAGTACACCACCGGCGCCCTGGACGTCCACGGTCACCGATGTCACCGTGGCCGTAGCGTCGAGTACGACGGCGAAGCCCAGGCCTTCCTTCATGCCATAGCTGGGGTTGTCGTAGCGCAGCGACTGCCATGTGCTCTCGGGGTCCCCGTCGACGGCGTAGCGCGCCAGGTCCTCGTTGTCGCCCACACCTGTGGACGGGTCGAGCGAGTGCACCTCGGCGATCTCGATGGGCGCCGCCGATGCGGAGGGGGTCGGTTCCGGGCTCGGCTCCTCACTGGGTTCTGCGGTGGGCTCCTCCGATGGCGCGGCGGTGGTGGGTGTGATCGGCTCCCGTGTGTGGTCGTCGGGGTTGAACGAGGTCGACGCCTCGCGCAACGAACCGAGGGCGAGGATCGTGGCGACCACGACCACGGCGACCATCACGAATATGACGATCGGGGTGGGGTTGAACCGCTCGCGGACGCCGTCTTCGTCCTCCGTCTCCCGCATGAACCGACCGCGTACAGCGCTGCCTGCGGCGCGCAACCATCCTCCCAGAACACCCTGGACCGTGGGGGTCGTGACGGTCGGGTGAGGTTGCGCGGCCTGCTGCCCGGGGGTGTCCCAACCGAGCACAGGAGGCACCGGACGGCGTCGCTCATGTCCGGGCTCCCCGGCGCCAGCGCCGGCCTCGAGCCGGGACGTGGGTGCCTCACCGTCGGCCGGTGCCGACGGCGACGTTCCATCCACGTGCTCTGATCCCGCCGCGACCTCCTGTGCCGGCGAATGTGGAGCCTGCGCCCGCGTTGGCCGCGGCTGACCAGGCATGGCGTCGCCGGCGTGCCTGGCGTGGTAGCCGGGCGGGACGTCGGGAGCCGCGCCGTCGAGAACCTCGGAGAAGGCGACCGGCTGCGGATCTTCCGGAAGGGGGTGCGGTGCCCACGTACTCGGATCGCGGTGTGCCCGATCGAGGCTCGTGTGCGCTGTGCCCGCAGTGCCCGCTGTGTCCCCCGTCCCCGCGGTACTCTCGGCACCGCCCGTGCCGGCGGCGTCGCCCACCTGCTCGGAACTGTCTGCACCGTTCGCCAGGGGATCAGGAGGCGCTGTCACGGTCGCTGAGGCGACGGTGGCCGAATCGGTCGCAGCTACCGCTTGGAGGTCATCGTCACTGTCCGCGGCCTCACCCTGTGCCCGGTCGCCTGTCGCTGGAACTGCCGCCTCGGACCCTCCGCCGTCGGTGATCGCAGCGACGGGCTCTGGTGCGTCCCAGGGTTCCAGCTCGCGCACGAGCTCACCGGCCGTGTACGGGCCGTCCTCGTGGGGGCCGAATGTGACCGCGCACAGGGTGTCGAGATCGTGCGGAACCTCGTCCGCCAGCTCGCCAGGGGGAACCGGGGCACCGTCGATGCGCGGGGCCGTGGGCAGGCCCCCGGAACGCTCCGGGGGGCCCGGCCAATGGCCAGTCAGGGCCGTGTACAGCAGTGCCACGAGGTCCACCGCATCAGTGCGTGCCGATCGTTGTGGATCCACCGGGGTCATGCCGGCCTGAGCCGCATCGATGGCGAGCCCGCCCAGCTGCACGGAACCGTCTGCACCCACCTCGAGCGCTGAGGGGCGCAGGTAGAGGTGGTGGACGCCGCGCTTACGGGAAAGTTCGATCGCCGTCGCCGCTTCGCCCACCACGGTGCGGGCCTGTGCTGCCGGAAGCCGGCCGCCCGCGACGAGGCCGGCCAGTGACGTACCGGCGGACGGTTCCGAGACCACGAACGCGACGCCGTCATGGGTGCCCACGCGCACGATCCGGCGCAGGCGGGGGTCGGAGATCAGGGCCGCCCGGCGTGCAGCGTCCAGCGCCTCGTCCCGGTGCTGGCCCTGCAGCGTGGTGATGGACACCGGGCGTTGCAGGATCTCGTCCTGGCCGGACCACGCGGATGCACCAGGGAGGTCCGTGGAGGAGGCGGCCTCAAGCACGTACCGGTCCGCAAGTGTGATCCCCGGCTCGAGGGACGTGGTCGTGCCCTGGGCCACTGACGTCCCTCCCATCCCCGTGTTCGCACCAACGATCGTGAACCATATGGTACGCAACGGACCTGGCACCGTGAGCCTCGACGCCAACGGCTCCAGCCGGCGGGTCAACGGCGCCAGCATGGCCGCTATTCGGGCGGTCAACTGATCGAGCTCGTCCACCCGGAGACGCTTGAGCAGCACCAGGTACAGCAGGCCCATTCCTCCGCCGAGGACGAGGACCCGCAGGACTGCTCCGACGAAGGAGGTCTGCACTCCCCACAGGTGCAGCACCCCCCACCCGAGGAGCGCCGTGGGCACTGCGGCCAGCACCACCCGCAGGTGCGTACGCAGCACCCGTGCGCCGTCGAGGTTGGGCAGTTTGCGGCGTAGCGCCAGGTAGGCCACGAGCGCACCGAACATGTTCGACAGGGCGGTGGCCGCACCTGCGCCCACGACCCACCACTGCACATCCAGCACCAGGAAGCTCACCAGGCTGCCCACGATCTGCAGCCCGGCCATCGGGACCTGGATCACGAACAGCGACTTCGCGTCCTCGTAGGCGAAGTACACCCGCTGGGCCATCGTCCAGATCGCGATGGCCGGCAGCCCGATGAGCATCGCGACCAGCACGTGCGCGACCGCACGGTAGGAGGCGAAGGTGGCTTGGTCGAAGGTGACCACCTGCGTCAGTGGGATCGCCAGCACCATGAACGCCGCTGCCGCGAAGATCGTGAACACGGCGAGCGTGCGCAGTCCGCGGGAGAGGTCGTCACGGACAGCGAAGGCGCGCCCGCCAGCGGCGTGCTCGCTCAGGCGCGTGAACATCGCCGTCACCAGCGAGACGGTGATCAGCGACTGCGGCAACATGAAGATCAGGAACGCGTTGTCGTAGGCGGCGTTGCCGGCCACGCTCGCCGGGTCCGGCAGCCCCTCCCCGCGGGTCCCGGCGGCGGCGGCGAGATTCGAGATCGCCAGATACCCGACCTGCCCGACGGCGAGCGCGGCGAATGCCCACAGCGCCACGCGTCCGGCCGAACGGAGTCCGGTGTTGCGCAGCCCCCAGCGCGGCCGGTAGCGGAACCCGCTGCGATGCAGCGGGACGATCAGCACGAGCGCCTGCGCGGCGACACCGATCGTCCACGGGCCCGCGAGGAGCAGGATGCGCTGGGCGTCCCACGCCCCTGCTGCAGGCGGATCACTGAGATAGGTGCCATAGACCACGAGGTAGGCCACCAGGCCCGCGATCGAGATCAGGTTGTTCAGCACCGGTGCCCACATGTAGGGCCCGAAGTTGCTGCGGGCGTTGAGCAGCTGACCCAGGAGCGTGTACAGCCCGTAGAAGAACAGTTGCGGGATACACCACATGGCGAAGGCGACGGCGAGCGGCATCCAGGCCGAATCGCGCAGATCCGCGGCGTAGAGCGTCACCAGGGCGCCCGCGGCGGCGGTCAGCACCAGGGTGATCAGCCCCATCACGGTGGCGGCGAGCGTCAGCAGCCGGTTCACGTACTCGGTGCCGCCATCGGCGTTGCGCATCGCGCGCACGATCTGTGGCACCAGCACCGCGTTGAGGATCCCGCCCGCGAGCAGCATGAAGATGATGTTCGGCAGCTTGTTCGCCACCGAGAATGCGTTCGCTGCGCCGCTGCCCGTCACTCCGATGGCGGCCACCATGAGCGCATTGCGCAGGACGCCGAGGATCCGGGAGACCAACGTCCCGGAGAACATGACGGCGGCAGAACCTGCCAGACCCGAACGTCCCGCCATCAGCGGTCCTCCCCGGAGGGGTGCGGATCCGGGTCGTCCGCACGCCCCGCCGCTGGTTCGGCCGTACTGGTGGTGGCCGTCCCGGCGTCACGATCGCCGGCAGTAACAGTGTCCGCATCCGCATCCGCATCCGCATCCGTAGGCGCCCCGCGCCCCCGTGGCGCGGGCTCGAACCGCCGCTGCCCCTTGCGGATCGTGCGGACGATGCCGAACGCCAGGGCGAGTGCGAGGACCCCGGCGATGATCGCCGTCCCGGTGTTCTCCCAGTCTGCTCGGACCCGCACCCGGAACGGGTCGGCCTCGGTGAGCACCTCCCCGTCGATACTGGAGAGGATCACGACCGAGACGTCCACATTCCCGTTCGCGACGGCGGTCACGGGCAGTCGTGCGGTGGTGGCGCCGCCCGGAGGGATGTGAGCCAGGACGGTCTCCTCGGCACGGAGGCGCGGATCCTCGGGAACCAGCCGCACCGCGACCGTGGCCGCCACGGCCAAGTCGCTCTCGATGGTGATCGGGAGCTCACCCGAGGCGGCGATGAGCAGCACCTCGCTGCCCGGTTCGACGCGGATCTGCGCGCTCAGCGCTGCCGCTGCCTCGAGTGCCGTGGAAACCACCGTGCTCCGGGTGGACGGATCGCGGGTGAACGCGGCGGACAGGCCGGTCAGGATCTGCGGAGCGAGGTCATCGCGGAAGGCCGCCGGCTCCTCGGTCACCTGGGAGAAGGCATCGACATGGGATCGGGCCGAGTTCAGATCGGTGATGGTGTCGGTGCGCAGGTGGGAGCCGCCCGCCGGTCGCTCGGGCAACGGGTCGCGCGCCTCACCGGTATCGGTGCGTCCGAGCAGGCTGCGAAGGTTCGCCGGCTCCACCCACGGGGCCTGATCGAATGCCTCGAGTGTCTCGGTCAGGGCATCCAGCTGGGCGGCCTCGCTGCCAAGATCCCGCTCCAGCGCGACGAGCAGACCGCGGGCGTCGGCCGGCCGTTCCCGTGCGATCACCGCCGTCTGCGCCAGCATCACCTGCCGGATCTGCAGGGAGCTTGCCTGTGAGCTCAGTACCGCCGAGAGGCCCTCGTCCCACAGCAGACCCTCGACCGAACCTGCCGTCGTCTCGATCCGGGTGCGGCCGGAGGGGGTGTAACCGATGGTCTCGCTGGTGGGCACAGATGCAGCGGGCAGCACCGCCGCGCGGGTGTCGACGGCGGCCAGAGCCGCGAGCGAGGACTGGTCTGCGCTCGCCGGCCAGGTCACATCATCCAACGCGATGACACCGTGCTCGGCGAACAGGGACTGCGCACGGTCGTCTCCCGCGCGCAGCAGATCGAGCCCGTTCGAGGAGTCGAGCACCGACTGATCGGCATCCGCGTAGCCCAGCGCGATCACGTCCCGTTCCGCCGCACCGGTCACCAGCTGGTCGAGGACGGCCGTTGGATCGGAGTCGCCGAGCGGGACTGGGCCCTCTGTGCTGGTGTCGGTGCTGCTGTCCGTGCTGTCCGTGCTGTCCGTGCCGCCTGTGCTGTTCGTGCCGTCGGCAGTGGTGCCAGCAGCTGTCGCGCCGTCAGCGTTCGGGTCATCGTCGGTGCCGGCCGGGCTTTCGGGGCCGGCGGCCTCATCGGCGGAACCCGTCTGTGAGTCTTCGCCTGGTGGATCGGCCGACTCAGGCGACTCAGGCGACTCAGGCGACTCTGCCGAGTCGGTCGGATCGGCGGCCGGGTCGCTCGTGCCGTCCGCCGTGGGAGTCGCGTCCTCGCCCGCGTCCGTGACGGGGACGTCCGAGGGCACCGACTCCAGCAGGGTGGAATCCAGAGCCCAGGCCACGTCGTCGGGCATCTGCGACAGCACCGTCGCCAGGCGAGGAGCAGATTCCTCGAGCACCGGCACACCCGCCTCCACGGCTGCACGCCACTCCTGCGTCGTCGGCGTCAGCGGTGCGATCACCGAGAGCTCAGTCGGGGCACCGACCTGTGGTTCGTCCGGGTACCACAGCAGCGCCGAACGCTCGCCGGCCACCGCCTGCCCGTCGGAGACGGCACGCACCTCGATCCCACGCGGCCCCCACGTCGACCCCGAGCCGAACGGGCTGTGATCGGCGGGCATCTCGATGCTGAAGGGCACGCTCGCACCGGAAGGGACGTCGTCGGCGAGGTACTCGACGGCGAAGACCTCGGCGTTGAAGGAGCTTGCGCTGGTCAGCCACGCATCGAGAGCCGACCGAGTGGCGGGCACGTGCAGCTGGAGCACGAGCTGGATGCGTGGAGCGGTCAGGTCCTCGTCGGTGCCGTTGCTGAGAGTGCCGGTGATCTCGATGTCATCACCGGGGCGTGTCACGGCCGGAGAGATGTCGGTCAGCTCGAGGGTGACCTCCCCCGGGACCGGCTCGGCTGCTGCGGGTACCGGTGGGAACAGCAGACCCGCTCCGGCGACTACCGCCAGCAGCAACGCCAGCGTGCACACACTCGCGAGGGTGCCGACGCGCATTCTGCCCATGCGCCCGCTGCACTCGTTCATCGGCCTCTCGGTACGGACCCGAGTCACCAGCGGCCCGTCACGCGCGACCCTCGAGGATGGCGCGTGCCGTGGCAACCACGCGCCGCTCGTTCGGGTACGCCAAGCGGGAGGCGACCTCGGCCAGACCCACCCACGCGACGTCCTCGGCCTCGTGATCCGGGTCGTTCTCGATGGTCAGCTCGCCGCCCAGAGCCTCCAGAAGATAGTGATGGACCACCTTGTGCACCCGGCGGTCATTTCCGGCGAACCAGTAGTCGATCGTGGCGAGGTGACGCAGCACCTGGCCCTCGATCCCGGTCTCCTCCGCGATCTCCCGGACGGCGGCTTCCTCGGCGGTCTCCCGGCCCTCCAGATGTCCCTTCGGCAGACACCACTCGAGCCGGCCGGCGCGGTTGCGGCGGGCGATGATGGCTGTGTAGGCCCGTCCTGCCTGCACTGACACCACCAGACCACCGGCCGACGTCTCGTCGACCACGGGCAGCCCGGAGGCGTGCGGGCGCCGCCAGCGCACCGGCTGCGGGGGCCTGGGCACCCGCGGCCCTGGGGTTGGGATCGCGGCGGACATAACAACACTGTAATCAAGCCCACGCGTGCACGCGTCATGCCAGGCCGTGCTGACCAGTCTTGCTCACCGCCTCTGACGCGCATGGAATCCACCGGATCGCGCCGAATCCCCTTCCCACCACCGAATCCCGCACCAGCCGTCCCCAACGTGGTTCGGAGGCGGGACGGGGATTCGGTAGGCGTGGCGCGCAAGCTCCGTGCACGTGGAGGCGTGGTTCGGCGGCGGGATGGGGATTCGAGGGAGACTGACGGTAGGAAACATGGCAGGCTGGACGGCTGTGCCGACCACTGACCGTCCCGTCGAACCCGTTGAGCTGCTGCGCACCGCGCTGGGCGTGATCGCCGAGTACGCACCGCAGGCGATCGAGCTCGGTCGCGTCTTCGCCGATGCTGGGCACGAGCTTGCGCTCGTCGGTGGCCCCGTCCGCGACGCCTTCCTCGGCAAGGCGAGCGTCGATCTGGACTTCGCCACCAGCGCCCACCCGGATGAGACCGAACGGATCCTGGCCCGGTGGGGCGATGCGCACTGGGACATGGGCAAAGAGTTCGGGACGATCGGCGCCCGGCGAGGTGACGTCGTCGTGGAGGTGACGACGTACCGTACCGAGGCCTACGACTCCACCTCCCGCAAGCCGGAAGTCGTCTACGGCGACACCCTGGACGGCGACCTCTCGCGCCGTGACTTCACCGTCAACGCGATGGCGCTGCGTCTGCCGGACCTGGTGTTCGTGGACCCATTCGGCGGGCTGTCGGACCTGGCCGACCGGATCCTGCGCACTCCCGCCGCGCCGGAGCAGTCCTTCGACGACGACCCGCTGCGGATGATGCGCGCAGTGCGCTTCGCCGCCCAACTGGGTGTGGACGTCCACCCCGGCGTACTGGCAGCGATGACGGCGATGGCGGCCCGCCTTGAGATCGTCTCGGCCGAGCGGGTTCAGGCCGAGCTCGTCAAGCTCCTCCTCGCCCCGGCCCCGAGGCGTGGCCTGGAATTGATGGTCTACACCGGTGTGGCTGACCACGTGCTCCCCGAGTTGCCTGCACTGCAGCTGACCATCGATGAGCACCACCGGCACAAGGACGTCTACGAGCACACGCTGACCGTGCTGGACCAGGCGATCGATCTGGAGACCGGGCCTGAGGGTGCGGTCCCGGGCCCGGATCTGGTGTTGAGGCTGGCGGCGCTCATGCACGACGTCGGCAAGCCGGCGACCCGCCGCCTGGAACCTCGTGGAGGCGTGAGCTTTCATCACCACGAGATCGTCGGTGCGAAAATGACGACCAAGCGGATGAAGGCGCTGCGCTTCGACAAGGCCACGACGCAGGCCGTCTCGAAGCTGGTGGCGTTGCATCTGCGCTTCCACGGCTATGGGGACGCCGCCTGGACCGACTCTGCGGTGCGGCGCTATGTCACCGATGCCGGCGACCAGCTGGAGCGGCTGCACCGGCTCACCCGAGCCGACTGCACCACCCGGAACAAGCGCAAGGCGGCACGGCTCGCGCACGCCTACGACGACCTGGAGAACCGGATCGCGGAACTCGCCGAAGAGGAGGAGCTGCAGAGCATCCGGCCCGATCTGGACGGGAACGCGATCATGGAGATCCTCGGGATCGGCCCCGGGCGCGAGGTGGGCGCTGCGTACCAACACCTGCTGGCGCTGCGGATGGAGCGCGGGCCGCTCGGCGAGGACGAGGCGCGGGCAGAGCTGCTCGCGTGGTGGGAGAGTCGGCAGCACTGACTCCATCGCGTCGCCGCTCACACCCCACCCACACGGCACTCACCCACTCCGCCGAACGCTGACTTGCTCGGCGTTTCAGCCGCGAATGCCGAACAAGTCAGCGCTCGCCGTACGCGACGTCTCATAGAGCGAGACATTCGTGCTGAGTGAGGCTACCCTTGGTTAGGTAAGTGGAACCTTACTTTCATGGAGAGTCCGATGAGCGCGAGCGCGAACCCCTGGCTGCGTGCCGAGCAGGTGTCGATCACCTATGGCGCCGGCGACGTCGTCAGCGACGCCCAGCTCACGCTCACCTCCGGTCAGGTCACCGCCCTGGTCGGCCCCAACGGCTCCGGGAAGTCGACCTTCCTGCGCGGCATCGCCCGCCTGCAGCACATGCGCACCGGGGCGGTCACGCTGCGCGACGGTCGCGATGCACGCGCCCTCTCTGCCCGGGAGTTCGCCCGGGAGATCGCGATGCTCGCCCAGAGCCGGCCCACACCCGTGGGCATCACCGTGCGCGACGCCGTCGAGTTCGGGCGCCACCCCCACCGGTCGCGGTGGCGCGGCAGCGACCCGGACGGCGCTGCGCGGATCGAGCACGCCCTCGAGCTCACCCGCCTGACCGACCGCTCGGACGACATGATCGACGAACTCTCCGGCGGTCAGCTGCAGCGTGTGTGGATCGCCAGCGCCCTCGCCCAGCACACCGATGTCCTGTTGCTCGACGAACCCACCAACCACCTCGATCTGCGCTACCAGGTGGAGGTGCTCGAACTCATCCGCGAGCTCGCCGACGACCACGGCATCGCCGTCGGCGCCGTGCTCCATGACCTCAATCAGGCCGCCGCACTTGCCGACCGGGTCGTGGTCCTCAGCCAGGGCAGCGTCGTCGCGGATGGACCGCCCGGCGAAGCACTCGACGGCGACCTCCTGACCGAGGTCTTCGAGATCGACATCGTGGTCGAGCATGCCACCTCCGGCGTGCCCCACGTGCACGTGCCGCGGCAGTTGCTGCGGCGCCCGGCCGGGTTGGCCGGGGCAGCACGCCCCGCCTGACCCGAGACCCTCCACCCTGAGGAAGGACCCATGAGACGAACCCCTGCCCTGATCGCGACCGCCCTCCTGGCCGCGACCGCCCTCGCCGCGTGCGGCACCACCGACCCGGCGGCTGACGCCGACGGGACCACCGGAGGCGAGACCGACGCTGCGGCCGACCCCACAGCCGGCCCCATCACCGTCACCGACGCCAATGGTGAGGAGGTCACCCTCGAGGCGCCCGCCGAGGATGTGGTGGCACTGGAGTGGAACCAGGCGGAGATGGTCACGACGCTCGGAGTTGACCTCGTCGGCCTGTCCGACGTCGAGGGCTACACGAGCTGGGTCGGCAACGCCGAGCCACTGCGCACCGAACCCCGCGACGTCGGCACCCGGCGTGAGCCGAGCATCGAGGCGATCGCCGAGCTCGAACCGGACTTGATCATCGGCAGTCCCACCTCGATCCCAGAGGACGCGATGGAGCAGATCAGCCGCATCGCACCCGTCGTGCTGCTGCAGAGCGCCGACGGCGCCGACCCACTCGGCACCATGCGGTCCTCGCTGGAGACAGTCGCCGCCCTGCTGGGCAAGGACGCCGAGGCCGAGCAGGCGCTCGCCGACTTCGACGCCACCATCGCTGAGAACACCGCGGCGATCGAGGCGGCGGGCCTGGCCGGCACCCCCGTCGTGCTCACCTCCCCCTACGCCGAGGGCTCCACCCTCAGCATTCGCATGCACGGTCCCCGCTCGAGCGTGCAGGCCGTCGCCCTCGAGATGGGCCTGGCCAGCGCCTGGGAGGATCCGGGTGACGACGGCTACGGCCTGTCCTATCTCGACCTCGAGGGCCTGACCCAGCTCCCCGATGACACCCAGTTCCTGTACTGGGGCAACGACGGCGAAGACGACCCGGTGGAGACCTCGATGGCCGGCAACCCCCTGTGGGAGAACCTGCCGTTCGTTCAGGAGGGGCAGGTGCACGAGGCAGCCGTCGGCATCTGGGCCTATGGGGGCCCATCCTCAATGGCGGCCTGGTCGGACGACCTCGTCCAGGTGCTCGGAGCCTGACATGAACGACGGCGTCACCCAGCAGCTCGTGCGGCCTCCGGTATCGGCGCAGGTCACAACACAGGCTGCCGAGCCGATCACGCCCGATGCGCCCGGATCCGCCGCGAGCTCGACCACCACGGCCCGCTCGCGGTGGGCGGTGACCATGACAGTGCTCGTCGTGCTGGTAGTGCTCTTCTGGCTGGCTGGCGCCGTCGTTCTCCATCTCACCCAAGGAACCGCCGACCTCGACCTCGCTGGACTCTGGCAGGTGCTCATCGGTCAGGCCGCCGGCACCGACGGGGCGGTTCTCGCCCAGTCTCGCCTGCCCCGGCTCCTGGCCGCGCTCGTGGTCGGCTCGGCGCTCGGTGCCGCGGGAGCGGCGATGCAGGGGGTTGCCCGCAACCCGCTCGCCTCTCCGGACACCACTGCCGTCAACGCCGGCGCCTACCTCGCCCTGACCGTTCTGGCGGTCACCGGCCTCCCGCTCGGTCTGTTCGGGAACGTCACCGTCGCCTTCTTGGGAGGACTCGGAGCTGCGGCTGTGGTCATCGCGGTTTCGGCAGGGGCCCAGATCTCGGCGATCCGGCTGGTGCTGGCAGGATCTGCTCTCACGCTCGGACTGTCCGCGATCACCTCGGTGCTGCTGGTGCTCTTCCCGTGGCAGACCCAGGGGCTGTTCGCCTGGGGTGCGGGCACGCTGGCGCAGAATGGTGCCGGTGCGGTGACCGCCCTGGCCCCCGTGGTCGTCGTCGGGATTCTCGCGCTCATGGTGCTGGGGCGCCGCCTCGATCTGCTCCAGCTCGGCGACGACGCCGCGCGCTCCCTCGGGGTGGCCGTGGGCCGCACCCGCATCACCCTCGTCGCCTTCGCGGTCCTCCTGGCCACGACGGCGGTCACGGTGGCTGGTCCGATCGGTTTCGTCGGTCTGTGCGCGCCCGCGATGATGCGCATGCTCGCCCGCGCCGTACCGCCGCTACGTCAGCACCGCGTGCTCATCCCCGTCAGTGCTGTGGCCGGCATTGCGCTCGTCCTGACGGCGGACGTCGCCGTGCGTGCGGCGTTCGGCGCTGTCTCCGGGGTCACCTTGCCCACCGGGGTGGTCACCACGATGCTCGGTGCCGCGTTCATGGTGGTATTGGCCCAGCGGATGCGCACCGGCCTGGCCGGTGAGGCGCTGGCCACGCTGCGCAGCGGCACGGCGCTGGGCCGGCGCGCACCACACCTGGTGATCGTGGCGGCGTTCGGACTGGTGATGGCCGCCCTGATCGCCGGCGTACTGCTGGGTGACTCCACCGTGCTCCTCGGTGACGTGGCGAACTGGCTGCGGGGTGCGGCCTCGGTGCGTATCGAGGTGATCCTGGAGACCCGCATTCCTCGCGTGCTTGCGGCGCTCGCGGCCGGCGCCGGGCTTGCTCTGGCCGGGGCGCTGGTGCAGGCGATCACCCGCAACCCCCTCGCCGATCCTGGCATCCTGGGTATCTCCGCCTCCGCCGGGCTGGGAGCCGTGATCACCATCGTGGTCGGCTCCACCGTGAGCTTCGCCTCCACCCTGGGCGGCGCGCTCGTCGGGGCGCTGATCGCCACGGTCGCGCTGTTCGTGCTCGGTGCGCGCGGTGGTGCTGATCAGGGGCGGCTGGTGCTGGTCGGTGTCGGGATTGGGGCGGCGGCGAGTGCCATGACCACACTGCTGCTGGTGCGCACCGACCCGTGGAACCAGAACGCGGCGATCACGTGGCTCGGCGGTTCGACCTACGGGGCGAACTTCTCCTCCCTGGTGCCGTTGCTGGTCGTACTGGGTGTGTGCGTGGTCGCGCTCATCGGCTGGCACCGCGATCTGGATCTGGTGCAGCTGGACGAGACCACGCCCCGTTCGCTCGGGGTCCGGGTGCCGCAGCTGCGCCGGGGGGTGCTCGTTCTCGCCGTCCTGCTCACCGCTGCCGCAACGGCCAGTGTCGGGGTGATCTCCTTCGTCGGGCTCGTGGCGCCGCACGCCGCCCGGATGCTGATCGGGAAGCGGCATGCGCTCCTGCTGCCGCTCGCGGTGCTGCTCGGCGGCCTGCTCGTGACTGTCGCTGACATCGTCGGCCGTGTGGTCCTCGCACCGGACCAGTTGCCCGCCGGGCTCGTCACAGCCACCATCGGCACCCCGTACTTCGTGTGGCTGCTGTGGAAGATGCGCGCGCGTCGTTGAGTGCGCGCTATCCGGTCAGTGTGGCGGCACTGGCGGCTCGGGCGGAGAAGCGGCTGCGATAGAGCCCGGGCGAGATTCCGACCTCCCTGGTGAAGGCCGCGCGGAACGTCACCGGCGATCCGAAGCCCACGTCGTAGGAGATGTGGTCGACGGTCAGGTCGGTCGCCTCGAGCAACTCCTTGGCCACAGCGATCCGTTCCGCGGCCACCCACCGCATCGGTGTGGTGCCGACGTCCCGCTGGAATCGCCGGGCGAGAGTGCGGGCGGAGAGGTTCGCGGCCTGTCCCAGCTCGGTCAGGGTCACGGGATGGACGAGGTTCGTGCGGAGCCAGTCCCGGAGGTGATCGAGCCAGGCGGCCCGGTCCTCCAGTGGCTCGGCCGTGACGTACTGGGCTTGATCGCCGTCGCGGTGGGATGCGATCACCAGATTGCGCGCGATGGTGTTCGCTGCACGCTCCCCGTGGTCGCGCCGGATCAGGTGCAGGCACATGTCGAGGCCGGCGGCTGAGCCGGCACTGGTGAAGATGCCGCCGTCCTCCACGTAGAGCGCGC
This sequence comes from Ruania rhizosphaerae, assembly GCF_009805705.1. Lineage (GTDB taxonomy): Bacteria > Actinomycetota > Actinomycetes > Actinomycetales > Beutenbergiaceae > Ruania > Ruania rhizosphaerae. Next base: position 485,461 of record NZ_VSMB01000001.1, on the reverse strand, counting down.
GTGCGTCGACCTCGATCTGGGGGTACATCCGCTGCAGGAGCGGCGCGTGCCGCCAGTGGGTGGTGGCGCGGCGGCCATCGAGCAGGCCGGCTGCGGCGAGAGTGAACGTGCCGGTGCACAGCGCCACGATCCGGGTGCCCCTGTCTGCCGCCCGTCGTAGTTCGTGAACCAGCTGCTGGTCGATCGGCCGGCCGGGCCTTCCCCCGGGCACCACGACCATATCTCCGTCGGAGAGCGCGCTCAGCGGACGCGCAGGGCTCAGCAGGGCGCCGGTATGGGTGGGCACGCCCTCCGGATCGCCGCAGAGAGTCACGTCATACAACGGCCCGCGCTCGGGGTCCCAGTCGTAGCCCAGCGCCTCCAGCGGCATGCCGATCTCGAACAACGTCAGTCCTTCGGTGAGCGGCACCGTAACCGATGGTCGCGACATGGTGGCAAGATACTATCGAATCCTGTCGATCTTGCCACTGTCAGGTGAGTGTTCGGCCGGCGAGCCTGGAGTCATGCATTCAGACGACTTCCTTGCACAGCAGGTGATGAAGGCCAACAACGCCAACGACCTGACACCGGTCCGTCGTGACGACCGCCCGGCCGTTCTGATCATGGCCGCCGCGCTGTGGCGTGCCATCCGCTACCTGGCCTCAGGTATCGACGCGTTCTCCAGCGTCTGGCACGGGATCGAGGTGCCGGCCGATCACGAGTCCCGTCACCGCCGGGAATCCCGGCGAACTCCAGGTGGCATCGATGACGGCGGGACGTCCGAAGCGCATGGGCCGGCTCGTTCGAGCATGCCTGGCGGCCGCGATGTGAACTGACCGATGTCCCGTGATACCCGCGGCGTCCGGGCGAGCAACTGCCGCACTACCCGGCCCGCGGTGGCTCAATGCGGTGGCGCCAGTGGCACGGGTCGGGGCCGGTCGTGCAGGACGGTGGTCATTTTGCGGTAGGCGATGCCGAGCACCACGTAGAGCACCACAAGTGCGAGGAACACCACGCGGGACCAGCCGGTATCGGGCAGCACGGCGGCTGCCACGGCCGCGGCTCCTGCGAAGGCCCCGTTGTACAGCGTGTCGTAGAGCGAGAACGCGCGCCCGCGATAGGTGTCGGCGGTATCGCGCTGCACGATCGTGTCGACGGCGATCTTCGCTCCCTGCACCGCCAGTCCCATCAGCACCGCGGCTGCTGCGATCACCACGAAGGTCGGCGCCGCCGCCATCAGCACCTGGCTGAGGGCGCCGAGTCCGAGACAGACCACCACCCATCTGGAGGGCGCCATCCGTTCGTGGGCGAGTGGGGTGAGCACGATCGCCAGGCCGTTGCCCGCGAACGAGATCCCGGAGAGGAGGCCGAACATGGCCAGTCCCGCCGCCGGGTCTGCCGGGTCGCTCAGCAGGTTCCGGGAGATGAGGATGAGGGCGATGAAGTTGACCCCGTACAGGAAGCGGTGGATCGCCATCACGCCGAGCGCTGCTCCCGGGGTCCGGCGCGCGACGAGGTAGCGAGCGCCGGCCACGAGATCCGTCGCCGTGGCGCGCACGTCCTTCCATGCCTGGGCGAAGTTGCGCACCCCGGGAACCAGGTCCGGTCCGAGCTGATCCTTGCCCAGTCTCAGCGCCAGCAAGGAGGCGAGGCCGAAGATGACAGCCGCGATGGTGAGCACGAGGCCGTTCTTCCCCGGCCCGGCCGGCACCAGCAGTCCGATCAGGAATCCGAGCGCAGCCCCGATCACAGCGGCCACGGCGCCGAGAGTGGGGCTGATCGTGTTCGCGATCAGCAGCTGCTCGCGCGGCACCACCCGTGGCAGGGCGGCGGAGAGTGCCGCGAGCAGGAACCGGTTCACGCCCAGAGTGACCAGGGCGATCACGTACACCGCCACCGAGACGCCGTCGGTGGCCATCAGCAGTGCCAGGACGGCGGTGAGCACCACGCGCACGGCGTTGCCTACGAACAGCACCTGCCGCCGTCGCCACCGGTCCAGCAGGGGGCCGGCGAACGGGCCCACGATCGTGAACGGCAGCAGCAGCACAGCAAACGCGGCGGCGACCGCACCGGCAGTGGCCAGGTTCTCCGGGGAGAAGAAAAACAGAGTCGCCAGACCGGCTTGGAACATCCCGTCGCCCGATTGGGAGACCAGGCGCACGGCGAACAGACGCCGGAACCCGCGGTGGACGGCGACGGTGCGCAGGTCGGCGAGGATGCTCACTCCGTGCAGGCTATCGCGCGTGAGGTCGAGTCCAACGCCCTGGGCGGGTTCATGCCGAGCTGTCCTCTTATTACGAATGTGTCGTAATAAGGTAGGGTGAGCATATGCACACGGAGCCGATGACCAGCGAGACCTGGGCTACCGCCCTGCGGTCGCTGGGCCGGCGAGTCACGCGGCAACGCCTCGCTGTGCTCGACGCTGCGCATCGCCACCCCCACGCCACGGCCGAGGTCATCCTCGAGACCGCCCGGACCGAGCTGCCCGCACTGACCGCCGCGTCCGTGTACCAAGTCCTGGGCGACCTCAGCGAGTGGGGTCTGCTCCGCAAGCTCGAGACACCGGATTCGCCGGCTCGTTACGAGACCCGCATCGGCGACAACCACCACCACGTGATGTGCGTGCGGTGCGGTGCGGTCGAAGACGTGAGCTGCGTCGTCGGACATGCCCCCTGCCTGACCCCCGCCGAGACGGCAGGGATGCGCATCGTGACCGCGGACGTGCTCTTCCAGGGCATCTGCGCCAGCTGCGATGCCGCCGAGCCCGACCGGCACGCTGCCTCGGCAACTCCCTGAGTTCCGCGCCCCGAAGACCAGCAGCGCCGCTTCGGCGCCGCACCCCATCGAGTTCCCGACCCGAGGAGATCATCGCCATGACCGACGTGACCACGACCAATAGCGGCGCCCCGGTGGCCAGCGACCAGCACTCGCTGACCGTCGGCAACACCGGCCCGATCGCCCTGCACGACCACTACGTGGTGGAGAAGCTGGCCCAGTTCAACCGTGAACGCGTCCCCGAGCGGGTCGTGCACGCCAAGGGCGGTGGGGCCTTCGGCACATTCGTCACCACCGGCGACGTCTCCGCGTACACCCGCGCGGCACTGTTCCAGCCGGGCGTTGAGACCGACATGCTGATCCGCTTCTCCACGGTCGCGGGTGAGCAGGGCAGCCCCGACACCTGGCGCGACCCGCGCGGTTTCGCGGTGAAGTTCTACACCACCGAGGGCAACTACGACCTCGTGGGCAACAACACCCCAGTCTTCTTCATCCGGGACGGGATCAAGTTTCCCGACTTCATCCGCTCCCAGAAGCGCCTGCCCGGCTCGGGCCTGCGCGACAACGACATGCAGTGGGACTTCTGGAGCCTGCAACCCGAGAGCGCCCACCAGGTCACCTGGCTGATGGGCGACCGGGGCATCCCGCGTACCTGGCGGCACATGGACGGATTCGGTTCCCACACCTACCAGTGGATCAACGCCGACGGCGAGCGATTCTGGGTGAAGTACCACTTCGAGACCAACCAGGGCAACGAGTTCCTCACCGGCGCCGAGGCCGACGAGCTGGCGGGCCAGGACGCCGACCACCACCGCCGTGACCTCTACAACGCGATCGAGTCCGGCGACCACCCGTCCTGGACCCTCAAGGTCCAGGTGATGCCCTACGAGGACGCCAAGACCTACCGGTTCAACCCCTTCGACCTCACCAAGGTGTGGCCGCACGGCGACTACCCGCTGATCGAGGTGGGCACGATGACGCTGAACCGCAACCCGGAGAACTTCCACGCCCAGATCGAGCAGGCCGCCTTCGCGCCTTCGAACTTCGTGCCCGGGATCGCCGCCAGCCCCGACAAGATGTTGCTCGCACGGATCTTCTCCTACGCCGACGCCCACCGCTACCGGGTCGGCACCAACCACGCCGAGCTGCCGGTGAACGCGCCCAAGTCGCCCACCCACTCCTACTCCAAGGACGGCGCGATGCGGCACGGCTTCCGCCCGGCCGATGCCCCGGTGTACGCGCCGAACAGTTTCGGCGGTCCGGCGGGCGATCCGGCGGCCGCGGGTGAAGGCAACTGGGAGTCCGACGGCGAGATGCAGCGGGCTGCACAGTCCCTGCACGCCGAGGACGACGACTTCGGCCAGGCGGGAACTCTCGTGCGGCACGTCCTCGACAACGCCGCACGCGAGCGCCTCGTGGGTAACATCGCCGGGCACGTGGCCCAGGTGCGCTCGGAGGTCATCCGCGAGCGGGCGTTCGCCTACTGGGACCAGGTGGACGCCACGCTTGGCACCCGCGTGCGTGAGGCGGTGCACGCCCTGCGCTCCACCTCCGTGGCCTGACGGCTCGAGCCCACGACGGGATCTGGATCCCGCTTGCGACGGCGTCCCTTCCGCCCGAAGGAAGGGACGCCGTCGTACGTGCGAGACAGGGAATCATGGGCGGCCCGGGCAGAAGCGGCCCTTGATCATCTGTTCAATACCCCCTAGTCTCGCCACGACGGGGTGCGGCTGTGCGTTGGGCACTCACCGGCCCTGCGACGCCCCAGAGGGAGAAGTCCGTCATGACCGAGGTTCACGCACGTTCGCTTCGCAGCCGTAAGATCCGCGCCGTTCTCGCCGGGGGTCTCGTCCTCGGCGTCGGTGCCGCCGTCACCCTCGCCGCCTGGAACGACAGCGAGTTCACCACCGGTCTGTTCGGTGCGGGCTCCTTCGACCTGCAGGGGTCGACCACCGGAGACGACCTGGACTACACCGATCACGCCTCCGCCGGTGGTGCCGCCGAACTCACCTTCTCGGCCCCCTTCGACAACCTTGCGCCCGACGACGTCGTCTACGCCCCGTACTGGGTGCGCCTGGCCGCCGGCACCACCAGCCCGGCCTCGCTCGACCTCGTCGCCCTGGACTCGACCGACACCACCGGGACCAACTCGGCCAACCTCAGCTATGAGGTGTACGCCATCGGCGACGCGGCGGCCTGCGATGAGACAGCCACGGCGGGCACGCTCCTGGGTTCGGGCACGCTCGTTGACGAGCCGGCGGTCGCCGGCGGGACAGTGAGCCTGCCGGTTGGCGCCACCACTGCTGATCCGGGTGACGCCACGCAGCTGTGCACGATCGTGACCGCCGGGCCGGACCTCGAGCAGGGTGGCGAGACGACCGCCGTCTGGCAGTTCACCGCGACCTCTGAGTGACCGGTGTGCCGGGAGCGCCGCTCGGCCGGACAGGGAGCATGCAGGTGAGGGCCATCTCGGCGCTCGCCGTGCTGCTGGCTCTGCCCGCCGTGCTGGTCGGCGGTGTGTCCAGCGCGGTGGCGGCCCCGGCCGAGACCCGGGAGGTGATCTCCGGGGAGGTGCTCCGCTTGGTCTCGGTGCAGGACCGGCCGGCCATGAGCACCATGGCACCGGGTGAGCCGGTGGCCTGGGACGTGCAGGTGAGTGCGAACCGGCCCGACGGCGAGATCGCACTCTCCCTGACGGCGGCCGGACCGGAGGGCGCCTTCGAGGTGCAGGTGGCTGAATGCGCAGCGGAGGGAACGGCCTGCACCGAGCAGTTGATCGGTGCGACGGCGGTTGGGGCGATGCCGGTGGAGTTGGGAACCCAGCCCGCCGCGGAGCAGGTCTGGTACCGGATCACCACCGAGCTGATCGCACCCGAGCACGGGGCCGAGCTGGCACTGCGGTTCGTAGCCGCCGGGTCAGGTGAGGAGGTCTCGGCCGGTGGTGGAGGCGACCTGCCGGCGACGGGAGGCCCTCACCGTGGTGTGGGGCTGGCCGTCGTGATTGCTGTCGCTGCAGGTGTGCTGCTGCGCTTCGGGGGCGCCCTGATCCCTTCGTCCCGGTGTGGCGTGGCGGGATCTGACGGCGGTCGCCGATTGCCTGGGGAGCGCCGGTGGTGAGACAGATGCGTGCGCGACTGGCTGCTGCAGCTGCAGGGGTCATGCTCGTGTCCGGCGCGGTGGCGGTCGGGCAGGTGGAGCCGACGGTGGCGGCCTGGACGGATGCAGAGCACTTGCAGTCCACCCTGACTGCAGGCGTACTCCATCCGCCTCAGGCCAATGGATGCCCGATCGGCCTGCTCAGCACGAGCGCGACCCTGCACTGGCTGGAACCGGAGGATCCGCCGAGCGACTACAGCTATGCGTGGGAGCTGGTCCGCCCCAGCACCGGAGCCCTGATCGACTCCGGCAGCTACCCGAGCACCACTGGTGAGCACGAGGTCGACGTTTCGGGACTGCTCACTGTGGTCGCCACCTACTCATTCCGGATCCGCGCGGTCTCCGGCGACTGGGAGAGTGCCGAACAGACGGCCACGGTCACCACCCTCCTAGGGGCCCTGGGCGTCGTCTTGCTCGGATCATGCACGTGGGACTGACGGGCAGCATCGTGCGTACGCCTTCGAGGCACCGCGGGCTCTCACGCTTCGGCGACGTCTTGTTGACGGCGCTGGCGGTGGCCGGCGGGCTCTGCATCCTGCTGGTCATCCTCGCCGTCACCCTGAACATCACCCTGATCATGTTCTCCACCGGCTCGATGGCCCCGACGATCCCGGCCGGATCGGTCGCGGTGGTCCGGGAGGTGCCGGCCTCACAGATCGAGGTGGGGGACGTCGTCACGGTGGACCGCCCGGGGGCCCTCCCGGTGACGCACCGCGTGACCGACGTGCTCGCCACGGAGGGGGACCGCGCCACGTTCACGATGCAGGGTGACGCCAACGATGACCCCGATCCTGCTCCCTACACCGCCGAGTCGGTGCGGGTGGCGCTCACCTCGGTACCCCACCTTGCGTCAGTGATCGTGTGGTTCGGCCATCCGGTCGTGCTCGGTTGCCTGACCGTCACGGCGACGGCGTTGGTCACCTGGGCCTTCTGGCCGCGCCGCACGCCGGGCTCACCTAAGCCCGATCCGTCTCAGGTCTGAGGTTCGAGCAGGACCTTCAGCGCTTCGCCGGCCTTGGCCATCTCGAACGCCCGGTCGGCCTCGCGCAGCGGCACCCGGTGGGTGATCAGCTCAGCGAAGGCTTCCGGTGCGCTCGCGACGATCTCCATCGCCTCGGCGCAGTCGGCTGCTGTGTTGGCGGTCGAGCCGGTGACCAGCAGTTCGCGATAGTGGATGAGGTTCGCATCGACGGTCACCTCGCCCTTGCCGGAGGGGAGACCTGCGAAGAAGTTCACCCTCCCGCCCTTGGCGGCGGCCCGGACGGCGTCGGTGAACACCTGATGGACCGGCGTCGCGGCGATCACCACCTCGGCCCCGATGCCGTCGGTGAGCTCGAACACCTTCTCCACCAGATCCTCGGCGCGTGGATCGATTGTCTCGTCGGCCCCGTACTGGCGGGCCAACTCGCGCCGGGCCGCCGACGTCTGGCTGACGATGATGCGTCGGACACCCGCCTGCTTGGCGAGGACCACCGCCGTCAGCCCGATCGGCCCGGCACCGCACACCAGCACGGTGTCCGCCGGAGTCAGGCGCAGCGGGCGCAGACCGCGGACGACTGCCGCGACAGGTTCGATCATGGCGGCCGTCACCAGGTCCAGCCCGGCTGGAAGCGGGAGCACATTGCCTCCTGCGACCCCACGGGCGGTGACGCGGACGACCTCGGCGAATCCGCCGTCGAAGGTCAGGCCGACGGAGGTGTAGTCCTCGCACAGCGGTCCCAGGTTCTTGCGACACGGCGGGCACTGCCCGCAGGCGATGTTCGGGGCGATCGCCACCGGAGTTCCTGGCTCCAGGTCGGCCCGGCCGGAGCGGTTCTCCCGGATCCGGCCGACCGATTCGTGGCCGGGAACGCGCACCGTGCCGGGCGGGAACAGCCGGTGCTCCCCTCGGGCGATCTTCAGGTCGGTCCCGCAGATGCCGGCGGCGACCACGTCGATCGTCACCTCGCCCTCGGCCGCACGCGGGAGGTCCTTCTCGCGCAACGCCATCCGACCGTCACTGCCGTACTCGTAGGCCAGCACCCATGCTCCCTTTCGTCGGTGGCACCACGCTAGAACAGGGGAGGACAGTGCTGCTGCGTTGCCCTCATCGTGGACGGCCCGTCCACCACCACCCGCGAAATCAATCGTCGATTTGGCTGCTCGCCGGCGACCAAATCGACGATCGATTTCGCGGGGTGGTGGGTGGGGGGTTCAGCCCTCGCCGGCGATGAAGGCCTCGACCTTCGCGCGCCCGGTCTGGTCCTCGTACTGCTCCGGCGGGGACTTCATGAAGTAGCCGGACGCGGCGAGCACCGGTCCGCCGACGCCGCGATCCTTGGCGATCTTGGCCGCACGCAGCGCGTCGATGATGATGCCGGCAGAGTTCGGGGAGTCCCACACCTCCAGCTTGTACTCAAGGTTGATCGGCGCCTCACCGAAGGCACGACCCTCCAGCCGCACATACGCCCACTTCCGGTCGTCCAGCCACTGCACGTAGTCGGAGGGGCCGATGTGCACATTGCGAGACCCGAGGTCGTGATCGACGTTGGAGGTCACGGCCCGGGTCTTGGAGACCTTCTTCGACTCCAGCCTGTCCCGCTCCAGCATGTTCTTGAAGTCCATGTTGCCGCCGACGTTCAGCTGGTAGGTGCGGTCGAGGACGACGCCACGCTCCTGGAACAGGCGCGCGAGCACCCGGTGGGTGATCGTCGCACCGACCTGCGACTTGATGTCATCGCCGACGATCGGCACGCCTGCCTCGGTGAACTTCGCCGCCCACACCGGGTCGCTGGCGATGAACACCGGGAGTGCGTTGACGAATGCGACGCCCGCGTCCAGGGCGGCCTGCGCGTAGTGCTTGGCGGCTTCTTCCGAGCCGACCGGCAGGTAGCAGATCAGCACGTCGGCCTTGGCCGCTCGCAGGGCGTGCGCGACGTCCACCGGTTCCGCGGCGGACTGCTCGATGGTCTCCAGGTAGTACTTACCCAGTCCGTCCAAGGTGGGGCCACGCTGCACCGACACCCCCAGCGGCGGCACATCGGCGATCCGGATGGTGTTGTTCTCGCTGGCGCCGATGGCCTCGGACAGGTCGAACCCGACCTTCTTGGCGTCGACATCGAACGCTGTCACGAACTCGATGTCGCGGACGTGGTACGGACCGAACTGCACGTGCATCAAGCCCGGAACGCTGCCGGCCGGGTCGGCGTCGGCGTAGTAGTGCACGCCCTGGACGAGAGAGGCGGCGCAGTTGCCGACTCCCGCGATCGCTACGCGGATGCTGCTCAATGTTCTCTCCTTGTCGTGGCGGAACCCGACCATCGGACGGGCCCAGATGACTACCGCGATGTGACAAATGTATATGTATGTCTGGTCACCATCGTAGGCCTCCGGCGCGCGGTAGCCGAGTCCGGGCGTACGGCAGCGGTGTGAGCGCCCTCACCGGTGAGGCAACGATTGTGTGTGGAGCGCGTGAAGGGCGGCCTTGCGGCCAAGGTGCGCACCGCATACTGGGGCAACAGCAGGAGAAGTCCACACCCCGGGCCCTCCTGCGGCATCGAACAGAAAGGGCTCCTGTGGCACGAGGACGCGGAACCCCCGGCAGCGGATCGTCCGACACCCCGCGACGACGCACGCCCGGATCCGGCGACGGCACCGGCAAGGCTGGCAACACCGGCACCGGCGGAACAGGCCCTCAGCGCCGTAGCGTGCGCGACTCCGGGCTACGGACCTCCGCGCAGGAGACCGGTCGCACCTCCCGGACCACAGCGGCCGGTGGGCGGACCGGCGCAGGCCGACCTACGCCGTCGTGGAAGAGCACAGCCTCCGCCTCCTCGGGCGCCAAACGGCGGACGCGGCGAGGCGCGACCCGCGGCAAGAAGCGGTTCTGGAACTACCCCCGGCGGGGCAAGGGGCCGGTGATGCGCTGGTTGCCCGGCTGGCGGTTCCTCCTGGGTGCCGCTGGATCCGTACTCGTGATCGGGGCCGTGCTGTTCGGGATCGCCTACGCGATGGTGGAGGTGCCCGAGCCCGACGACTTCGCCCTGGCCGAGGGGTCGACGATCACCTACGCCGACGGCGAGTCCACGATGGGTTCGTTCGCCGAGGTCGACCGGGAGATCATCGACCCCACTGAGTTGCCGGAATATGTGGGGGCCGCGATCGTGGCCTCGGAGGACCGGCGTTTCTACTCCAACGTGGGAGTCGATCCGGTCGCGATCCTGCGAGCACTGTGGAACAACCTGCGCGGCAACGACACCCAGGGCGGGTCCACGCTCACGATGCAGTACGTCGAGCGGTACTACACCGGCCAGACCTCCGGGTATGTCGACAAGTTCCGTGAGGCGATCCTGGCGCTGAAGATCGACCAGCAACAGAGCAAGGACGAGATCCTCGGCGCCTACATGAACACGATCTACTTCGGGCGCGGCGCCTACGGGATCGAACGTGCCGCGCAGGAGTACTTCGGGCACCCGGCCTCGGAACTGACGGTCTCGGAGTCGGCTCTACTGGCCGGAATCATCCCCTCCCCGGGCAACTGGGACCCGGCCGTAGCGCCCGATCAGGCGCAGGCGCGCTGGGAGCGAACACTGGCGTTCATGGTCGAAAGTGGGGATATCACCCAGGCCGAGGCGGACTCCCAGGAGTTCCCCGAGGTCGCCGAGCCGGTGCGCACGGATACCTACGGCGGGCCGAACGGATACCTGCTGACGATGATTCGCGACGAGCTCATCGCCGCCGGCTTCACCGAGGACGAGATCGACGGCGGTGGCCTGACGATCACCTCGACGATTGACGAGGGCCTCCAGGACGATGCCGTTGCCGCGGCCGAGAGCCTTCCCGAGGACACTCCCGACGGCGTCCGGGTGGCGTTGACCTCCATCGACAACTCCACCGGTGGCATCCTCGCGTTGTACGGCGGCCCGGACTTCCTGGAGCGGCAGCGCAACGCTGCCACCCAGGACGTGGCGCAGGGGGGATCGACGTTCAAGGCGTTCACCCTGATCGCCGCACTCGAGAACGGGGCCACGCTCGAGGACAGATACACCAGCTACTCGCCGATGGACATCGACGGGCACGAGGTCAACAACTTCGACCGCGTCAATCGCGGCAACATCGATCTTGCGACCGCGACGCAGCACTCGGTCAACACGTCCTATGTGCAGCTCAACCGTGAGTATGGACCGGAGAACCTGGTCGACGTGGCCCATCGGCTCGGCCTGCCGGAGGACACGTCCGGGCTGGAGGGGAACTTGGTCAACGTGCTCGGCACCGCCTCCCCGCACCCGGCCGACATGGCCGAGGCCTACTCGACGATCGCCTCCGGCGGCGTGCATCACGACCGTTTCATCGTCGCCTCGGTGAGCAACCGGGATGGAGACGTCGTCTACACCGGCGGAGCCGAGGGTGAGCGGGAGTTCGACGCCCAGGTGATCGCCGACGCCACCTATGCGATGCAGCAGGTGGTCAATGGCGGGACCGGTGCAACGGCGTCGGAGATCGGCCGGCCCGCAGCCGGAAAGACCGGCAGCTCCAACGACTACCGGTCGGCCTGGTTCGTCGGGTTCGTCCCGCAGATCACCACCTCGGTGGCGATGTACCAAATCGGCGCCGGTGGCGAAGAGGTCTCGATGCTCGACGGCTGGGGCGGTGTGGCGCCGATCTCCGGTGGTAGCTACCCGACCGACATCTGGACGCAGTACATGAGCTCCGCCGTCGAGGGCCTGGACGTGGAGGAGTTCCCGGAGCGGTCCGCGCCCGAGCAGGTGTACGTCCCCCCGGCCCAGCCGACGCAGGAGGAGACCACCGAGGAGCCGACCGAGGAGCCCACTGAAGAGCCGACGCCGACGCCGACGGAGGACCCCACTGAGGAGCCGACCGAGGAGCCCACTGAGGAGCCCAGCGAGGAGCCGACCCCGACGCCGACAGAGGACCCGAGCGAGGAGCCCACGGAGGATCCGAGCGAGGACGCTGATGGTGGTCTGCTGGACGGACTCCCCAACGGCACCGGTGACTCCAGCGGTGGCGGGGGTACGGACGGAGGGGGCGGTGGCAACGGGAGTGGCGGGCCCTGACCTGCGCCGACCTGAACTACCCGGTGACGGTTGTTCAGATCACGCCCGGGACCGGCGGCGGGTCCGGTAGGCTAGTCGGGTATCTCGTGCATCATCACACCGGGCTCCCGTCCGGGTGAGACGCACCGAGAGCATGCATCACCCTCCTGTCACGGAAAGACCGTGGCCGCTTAGTCCGAAGGAGGTGGGTTCAAGCATGCGTCACTATGAACTGATGGTGATCCTCGACCCGGCGATCGACGAGCGCACCGTTCCCGCGTCGCTCGAGAAGTTCCTCGGCGTCATCACCAGTGGTGGTGGGACCGTCGACAACGTCGACATCTGGGGCAAGCGCCGTCTGGCGTTCGAGATCGCGAAGAACTCCGAAGGCATCTACGCCGTCGTGGACATGCACGCCACGCCGGAGCTCGCCAAGGAGCTCGACCGCCAGCTCGGCCTCAGCGAGTCCATCCTCCGCACGAAGCTCATCCGACCCGACGCGCGCTGAGCGCGTTTCTCCCGCAAAGGAGCGTCATGGCAGGCGAGACCGTCATCACCGTGATCGGCAACCTCACGGCGGACCCGGAGCTCCGGTTCACCCCGTCGGGGGCAGCCGTGGCCAACTTCACGATCGCGTCCACCCCCCGCCAGTTCGACCGGCAGTCGAGCGAGTGGAAGGACGGCGAGACGCTGTTCATGCGGTGCTCGATCTGGCGTGAAGCGGCCGAGAACGTCGCCGAGTCCCTCACCAAGGGCATGCGCGTGGTCGCTCAGGGCCGTCTGGTCCAGCGCTCCTTCGAAACCCGGGAGGGCGAGAAGCGCACCGTCGTCGAGATGCAGGTCGACGAGGTGGGCCCATCGCTGCGGTACGCCACGGCCAAGGTCACCCGCGCCCAGCGCGGTGGCGGAGGCGGCGGCTTCGGCGGAGGCAATGCCGGCGGCGGCTTCGGCGGAGGCAACCAGGGCGGTCAAGCCGGCTACGGCGGAGGCCAGTCCTCCGGTGGTCCGGCTGACGACCCGTGGGCCACGGGCGGCTCGAGCTTCGGCGACGAGCCTCCCTTCTAAACCATCACCACTGCGCGCCGCGTGAGCGTCGCGAGCATTCAAGGAGCAACAACTATGGCGAAGCGTGATACCCGCAAGCCTGTGATCAAGAAGAAGGCAAACCCCCTCAAGACCACCAAGGTCGAGGGGCCGATCGACTACAAGGACACCGCGCTGCTGCGGAAGTTCATCTCGGACCGCGGCAAGATCCGCGCGCGCCGCGTGACCGGTGTCTCCGTCCAGGAGCAGCGTCAGATCGCCAGGGCCGTGAAGAACGCCCGTGAGATGGCCCTGCTTCCCTACTCGAGCTCTGCTCGCTGAGGCCGGGAGGAACAGCCATGGCAAAGCTCATTCTCACCCACGAGGTCACCGGCCTCGGTACCGCGGGTGACGTAGTCGACGTCAAGGACGGCTACGCCCGCAACTACCTGCTTCCGCGCAACCTGGCCACCCCGTGGACCAAGGGCGGGCAGAAGCAGATCGACCAGATCACCGCGGCTCGCCGCAAGCGCGCTATCGAGTCCATCGAAGACGCTCGCGCCGTGCGCGACTCGCTGCAGGCCAAGTCGTTCGTGGTGAAGGTCAACGCCGGTCCGAGCGGCCGTCTGTTCGGCGCCGTCACCACGACGGACATCGCCGAGGCAATCCACGCTGCCGGTGGGCAGCAGGTGGACCGCCGCAAGATCGAGATCGGCCAGCCGATCAAGAGCCTCGGTAGTTACCAGGTGCAGGTTCGCCTGCATGCTGACGTCTCGGCGACGGTGGACCTGAACGTGGTCCCAGGCGCCTGACACGCCACCAACGTACGGCCCGGTCACCTCAGGGTGGCCGGGCCGTCCGTGCATCCGGGGCCCGTGGTGAGCGTCACATGGATAGTTCTGCCGTACCGGAGTGAGCCCGCGCTCTGACAAGGTGAGCGTCATGAAGATGACACGACAGATCCTGGCGATGACTGCGCTTCCCCTGGCCCTCGGGCTCGGCCTCGTGGGGTGCAGCGGGAGCGCCACGGTGGACGAGGCAGAGGTGGAGTCCACGACCGCCGATCAGCTCGAGCAGATGGTAGGCACACGGCCGAACATCGATTGCCCCGGTGACCTGGAGGCCGAGGTCGGGGCGACCCTGCAGTGCGTGCTCTCCGCGGATGGTGACACGGACGAGTACGCGGTGGACCTGACGGTCACCTCGGTGGAGGACGGCGTCGCGAACTGGGACTTCCAGGTGGCCGAGACGCCGATGTGATGCTCCGGACCTGAACGGAACTGACGGCCCTGAGGGTGTCTGTGCCACATGGGGCACGGATGTCTCCAGGGCCGTCCGTTGCGTTCACACGCCGAGCACCATCCACCTGGACCCGCGCGATCGCAGCCATGTGGTCAGCGCGCGTGCGCCGAGGAACCCACCGGCAAAGGCCACCCACAGCCACACCAGCCCGAGCGCACCCTCCGGCGCCCAGCGCGCGACGGCGCCGAGCAGTGGAAGGTAGGCGATCAGCGCCACGCCGCCCGCCCAGGCCAGGTACACGCCGTCCCCTGCTCCCATGAGGACCCCGTCGAGCACGAACGGCCAGGCGGCCACGGGCATGAGGACTCCGATGGCGATGAGACCGAGGTGGGCTGCGTGCTGCACGGCAGGGTCGGAGGTGAACAGGGGCGTCAGGAATCCGCCGAGGAGCGCGATGAATGCCCCGACCCCGATGCCGGCGAGTGTGCCCCATTGCAGGCAGCGCCGGACGACGGCCCTCACCTCCGCAGGGCGGCGCGCCCCGAGCCCGTGGCCCACCAGCGCCTGGGCAGCGATCGCGAGGGCGTCCAGGACGAACGCAGCCAGCATCCAGACGGAGTTCACGATCTGGTGCGCGGCGAGGGGCACGTCGCCCAAGGAGGTGGCGGTGGCCACGGTGAGCAGGATCGCTGCGCGCAGCGTGAGCGTGCGGATCAGGAGCGGCAACCCGGCGCGGGCGTTGGCGAGGATGCCACGGGGTTCCGGACGGAGGGAGACGCCGCGGGTGCGTGCCGCCCGGAGGACCACCCACATCAAGGTGAGCGCCATGATGATCTGGACGGACGCCGTCGCCAGACCGGACCCGGCGATCCCCATCCCTACGACGTGCACGAGCAGCACGGAGCCGGCGGCGTTCGCGATCGCACCCGCGACGGCGACCCGCAGTGGCGTGCGGGTGTCCTGCAGCCCCCGGAGCGCCCCGGTCGCCGCAAGCACGACGAGCATCCCAGGGATGCCCGGAAGGCTGGTGCGCAGATAGGCCAGGGCATGCGGAGCGACCTCGTCAGAGGCGCCCATCGCGCGCACGACCGGGTCTGCCGCCGTGTAGCCGACGACTAGCACCAGCGCGCCCAGCCCGAGTGCGAGCCAGATGCCGTCCATCCCGACGGCGAGGGCCCCCTTCTCATCGCCGGCGCCCAGGCGCCGGGCTACTGCGCCGGTGGTGGCGTAGGCGAGGAAGATGAACAGGGCCACAGTGGTGACCAGCAGCGTGGAGGCCAGGGTGAGGCCGGCGAGCTCAGAGGTGCCGAGCCGGCCGACCACCGCGGAGTCGACGAGTACGAAGAGCGGTTCGGCGACGAGGGCACCCAGAGCGGGGAGGGCGAGGTCGAGGATGCGCCGGTCAAGCATCCGACCGGCAGGTCGCGCCTGGTCATCCGGCGTGTCGTCCACTGATCCTCCGAGTTTCTTCTGTCCACAGGGTGTGGGTGATGAATGTGTGGGAATCACGCGGTCTTGAACGGTTGTCCACAGGGGCTTGAGCGACCTGTGCACAACGGGGCCACAGGCATCCACACCGCGTCCACAGCCTAGGTCGTGTTCGTCCCCAGGTCCGCCGCCGGTTGTCCCCAGGCGGCTGATGGTGCGGTTTGCGGGGAGGTGGGCAGGTGCGTAGCGTCGCCGGGGCGCGGGGACTGTCGGTGGTGCCTGGTAGATCTGACAGGGTCGCAATGAGGGAGGAACCGGACGATGGTGAGGCAGGCGTGGGCGAGGTGCACCGGTGAGCATCTCTGAGATGACCGAGGCTCCCGAGAGCTTCGAGCGCACCCCGCCGCAGGATGTCGCGGCTGAGCAGTCGGTCATCGGCGGCATGCTGCTGTCCAAGGACGCCATCGCGGACGTGGTGGAGGTGCTGCGCGGGAGCGACTTCTACCGTCCCGCACATGAGGCGATCTACGACGCCATCCTTGACCTGTACGGCCGCGGGGAACCGGCCGACGCGGTGACGGTCTCGGCGGAGCTGACCAAGCGGGGGGAGCTCAGCCGGATCGGCGGCGCCCCCTATCTGCACACGTTGCTCTCCTCGGTACCCACGGCCGCCAACGCCGGCTACTACGCGCGGATCGTGCGCGAGCAGGCGGTGCTGCGGCGACTGGTGGATGCCGGCACCCGGATTGTGCAGCTCGGCTACGCCACCGACGGCGGCGACGTGGACGATCTGGTCAACACTGCCCAGTCGGAGATCTACGCCGTCACCGAGCGGCGCACGTCCGAGGACTACGTGCCACTCAAGGACGTCATCAACTCCACGATGGAGGAGATCGACGCCGCCTCCCACCGTGGGGAGGGCATGATCGGTGTGCCGACCGGGTTCGCGGATCTGGATGCGCTGACGAACGGTCTGCACGCCGGGCAGATGATCGTCGTGGCGGCCAGGCCGGCCATGGGAAAGAGCACCCTGGGACTGGACATCGCGCGGGCTGCCTCGATCAAGAACGGGCTGACGTCGGTCATCTTCTCCCTGGAGATGAGCCGCAACGAGATCACCATGCGTATGCTCTCCGCCGAGTCGCAGGTGCCGCTGCAGAACATGCGTAAGGGCAACATGCGCGACGAGGACTGGACGCGGCTGGCGCGCACGATGGGCAAGGTGTCTGAAGCGCCGTTGTACATCGACGACAGCCCGAACATGTCCCTGATGGAGATCCGGGCGAAGTGCCGCCGGCTCAAGCAGCGCAACGACCTCAAGCTCGTGATCATCGACTACCTGCAGCTGATGAGCTCAGGCAAGCGAGTCGAGTCCCGCCAGCAGGAGGTTTCCGAGTTCTCGCGTGCGATCAAGCTACTCGCGAAGGAACTCGAGGTGCCGGTGATCGCCATCTCGCAGCTGAACCGTGGCTCGGAGCAGCGTACGGACAAGAAGCCGCAAGTGAGTGACCTTCGCGAATCGGGCTGCCTGACGGCCGAGACCACAGTGCTGCGTGCCGATACTGGAGCCGAGGTCACGATGGGCGAGCTCTTTCGTCAGGGTGCGACAGACGTTCCAGTGTGGGCACTGGACGACCGCCTCAAGTATGTTCGCCGTCATCTCACGCACGTTTTCAGCACGGGGACAAAGCAGGTGTATCGGTTGCAGTTGGCCTCCGGCAAGGAGATCCGTGCGACCGCAAACCATCCCTTCCTGACCTACTCCGGATGGAGGCCGCTCGGGGAACTCGAACCGGGCTCGCGGGTCGGTGTGCCGCGTCATGTACCTGCGCCCAGTCAAGAGGCAGCGTGGGACGACCGCAAGGTGGTCATGCTCGCCCATCTGCTCGGTGACGGGTCGTTCGTGGCACGCCAGCCAATCCGGTACGCGTCAGTCGATCCGGAGAATCTGGAAGCAGTAACTCAGGCTGCTACCGCTTTCGGGATTGATCCTCAGCGAGATGACTACTCCATCGCTCGATGCACCACTATCCGACTACCCGCGCCGTACCGGTTGACTCACGGCAAGAGGAATCCGATCGCTGCTTGGCTCGATGAGTTCTCCCTCTTTGGTTGCCGAAGCCATCAGAAGTTCATCCCGGAGCCGGTCTATCACCTGCCGAAGGCCCAGATCGCGCTGTTCATCCGCCATCTTTGGAGCACAGATGGGTCGGTCACTATCAATAAGAACGCCAGGTCGGGCCGAATCTACTACGCAACCACGTCGCGCAAGCTGGCCGATGGGTTGAGCCGGCTCCTTCTTCGATTTGGCATCTCGTCCCGTCTGCGCGCGACCACCAAGGGGGCCTTCCGCCCCAACTACAGCCTCGACCTGTCAGGTGTCGATGACCAGCGGCGCTTTCTGCAGGAGATCGGTGTCCACGGAGTGCGCGGCGAACAGGCGGAGCGATTGCTCGCGATTATCCGGGACGTGCAGGCGAACACGAATGTCGACACAGTGCCCCGCGAGGTGTGGACCGACGTTCGGGACGTGTTAACGGAGCGCGGGATGACCCACCGGGAGTTCGCCGCGGCCATGGGCACACAGTTCTGCGGCTCGACGATGTGGAAGCATGCCCCTTCGCGCGCGCGGCTCGGGCGGGTGGCAACCCTCCTGGAGAGCCAAGAGCTGGAGGTGATGGCCGTCAATGACCTTCTATGGGACTCGGTGGTGTCCATCACGCCGGACGGCGTGGAGGAGGTCTACGACGCCACCGTGGCGGGCAGCCATAACTTCGTGGCGAACGGTATCGCTGTGCACAACAGCATCGAGCAAGACGCCGACATGGTGATCCTGCTCCACCGCGACGACATGTACGAGAAGGAGTCGCCCCGCGCCGGCGAGGCCGACGTGATCGTGGCCAAGCACCGTAACGGACCGACCGACACGATCGTCGTGGCGTTCCAGGGGCACTACGCACGATTTGTGGATATGGCCCAGTAACTCCCTGCCGGCACCGGTCCTACGGCAGGTCTCGGGTTGGCGAATCGTCGTCCAGGGCTGCGCACCCGATCGCGAGGCACCGCGCCGGCAGCGGGCCATCAGCATGTCTGACGGTGACTGTCGGCGCCCTACGTCATGATGGGTGACGTGAGTGCACCTCCCGTGATGGCCGACGTGGCGGCCGCTGACACGCCCGACGTGCGCAAGGCGCGAGGGGCGTTCTTCACGCCGGACGCGATCACGTCATTCATCGCGCAGTGGGCCATCAGATCGGCCGCGGATCGGGTTCTGGAGCCATCCGCGGGTGATGCGGCCTTCCTGACGGCGGCGGTCGAGCGCATGCGACGGCTGGGGGACGCTGCCGTGTTCGTCCCCGAGGTCCATGGCGTCGAGATTCACGAACCCTCTGCTGCAGTGGCCCGCCACCGCGTGAGAGAGGCCGGTGGTATCGCGCACGTTGAGGTCAAGGACTTCTTCGATGTCCAACCGGCGCCGACCTATTCGACGGTCATCGGCAACCCGCCCTACGTTCGCTACCACGGGTGGGTCGGCACAGCTCGCACCAAGTCCCGGGCTGCGGCCCTGCGCGCGGGAGTCCCGCTGTCTGGCCTGGCGTCATCGTGGGCCGCGTTCACCGTCCACAGCGCGCAGTTCCTTCGCGACGGTGGCCGACTCGGGCTGGTGCTCCCTGCCGAGCTCTTGAGCGTCAACTACGCCGCGCCCGTGCGTCGCTTCCTCTTCGACCACTTCGCACGGGTCGAGTTGGTCCTGTTCGACTCGCAGGTCTTCCCGGAGGCCGAGGCGGATGTCGTACTCCTGCTGGCGGACGGGTACAACCATGGGCCGACAGACCACGCGGTCATCCGCCAGGCCGTCGATGCCTCAGGTCTGGCGACCCTCGCCGACGGCCAGCGCTGGGCGCCGCTTGACCCGGCCGGCAAATGGACAGGGTCGCTCGTGCCTCCACCGGCAATCGAACCTCTGCGCAGACTGCGGGAGGAGGGGGCGTTCACGAACCTGCAGACGTGGGGCGAGACGACGCTCGGAATGGTGACCGGTGGTAATCACTTCTTCACGCTCTCGCCTGCCAAGGTCGCCGAACTCGGGCTACCTCGTGGCGAGCTGCGACGGCTTTCCCCACCCGGCAGTGCCCACTTGAGAGGTCTGACCCTGTCGACTGCGATGCTCAGACGTCTCGGCACTGAAGGCAAGGCAACCTCCCTCTTCTATCCGGGAGACCAGCCATCGCCGGCGGCTCGGGCCTACATCGAGGCTGGTCACAAAGCAGGCGTCGACGACGCCTACAAGTGCCGGGTGCGCCGACCCTGGTACCGGGTGCCACTTCTCCCGGCCGCCGACCTGCTGCTGACGTGCATGAACGCCGACACACCGCGCTTGACGACGAACCAGGCGCGGGCTCTTCATCTCAACTCGGTCCACGGCGTCTACCTCTCCGACGAGCACCGGGAACTGGGCCGGGAGCTGCTGCCGCTGGCGAGCCTGAACTCCGTCACGCTCCTCAATGCAGAAATGGTCGGTCGAGCCTATGGCGGAGGGGTCCTGAAGATTGAGCCCCGCGAGGCGGATGTCTGGGCGATGCCGTCGCCTGCCCTCGTTGCGTCGCAGGCCGATGCGCTACGAGCGATCCGTGCCGCGGTCGCACGCAAGCTCCAAGCGGGTCAGCTGCTGGAAGCCGTCGAGATCGTCGACAGGGCGTTGCTCGTGAACCCTCACCAAGCAGACGCCGCTGAACTTGTCCAAGTACAACGGGCGCGGGCCGAACTCGCCCGCCGACGAATGGTGAGATCCCAGCGTGTCCGGTGAGACCAAGCCCGTGAAGCGCTCCGCCAAGGCCCGGGCCTGGCCACTCTTCGACCGTATCGTGGCCGATGGAGTGGACGCCCAGGGCGGGTACACCAACCCGTGGTATCAAAGCGATGATGGCCGGCTCCGCTATCGGCCGGACTACGCGACGCTCGAGCGACTCCTCGGCGTGCCGCTCCACCTCGGGGCAGCCACGACAACGGGCGTGCCGGCACTCGCGCTCGATGTCTGGATCGCCTATGAACTGCGCCGAGCCGGCTTCGCCCCCGACGCCGTATGGCCACGTGCCCGCCATCCACGCATCATGCCGAGCACCATCTCCGCGTTGCTCGATGCCTTGCCGAAGGCACAGTCGGACGAGCTGCTGCGCCGCCTGTCCAAGGAGGGCAACGTCCGGGGCGTGACGTCGTCGAGCGCGAACATCCTCGGCAAGAACTACAGCAAGCAGGTCGACGTCATCATGGCCGATTGGGTGACGGGCCCAGAACTGCTGATCTCGACCAAGCGCATGGATTCCTCCTATGGCAAGAACGCACCCAACCGGGTCGAGGAATCCTACGGTGATGCCAAGAACCTTCGACTGCGGCACCCGCTCGCAGCGCTCGGATTCGCCTTCGGCCTGCGCAACGACGTCTTCGACAAGGAACCGGACACTGCCGAGTGGCTCCTGGATCTGCTCGAGAAGCTCGGTCGTGCGGACGATGCCTATCACGCCACCTGCGTCATCCTCATGGAGTACGGCCCGGATGCCACGCCAGTACCGGATGATGGTCAGGACGACGAGAATCGCTCAGCGGCCGCGGGACTCACGCCTGGACCAGCCGATGACGAACCGGTAGACATCGGAGCAGTGGAAGTTGACACGGCGCTCAGACTTCTACCGACGGTGCGCATCGACCACGCCCGCACCCCGGCGAGCCTCTCTCCGGCCCGTTTCCTCGCGACCATGGTCAACCACGTCCTGGACACCACCCCCGTCACCATGCACCGCACTGCTCGTGGCCGCCGCCGCGACGCCCAGTCACCGCAGTCGCCGGAGTAGGACTCGACGTTCCGGAGTTCAGGCGCGAGAGGCGTCCCATGCCACGACGTACGCTCACCAGCATGCAGCGCGATCAGCACTTCGACCGAGTCGCCCAGACCTACTCCAGCGCCCGGCCGCCGTATCCGCCCGAGCTGTATGCGGCGCTCGAGCAGGCCGGCATCGCGGCTCCGGGTAGGCGCATCGTCGAGATCGGCGCCGGCAGCGGCCAGGCGACTCGGGAACTCATCGACCGTGGCTGTGAGGTGCTGGCTGTCGAGCCAGGACCGGACCTCGCCGCCCGCCTGCGCGCCACCTGTCCCGAGGCTACTGTCCTGAACCAGCGGTTCGAAGACGCTGCGCTGGACCCAGCCAGCGTCGACGCAGCCGTCGCGGCGACCTCGATGCACTGGGTGGATCTGCCTCATGCACTCCCACTTCTCCACGCCGTCGTCCGGCCGGGCGGTGTGCTCGCGGTCTGGCGCACCGTCTACGGCGATCCCCGGATCCAGACACCCTTTCGTGACGCCGTCTCCCAGATCGTCGCCGCGCGGCCGGCCCAGGTGCCGGTCTACGACCCGCTCACCCCCCGACCCACCATCGACGAGCTGGAAGCCGGCAGCTGGTTCACACACCAGGCCTCGCGCGAGTGGACCTGGAGCGTCCAGCTCGACCCACACCAGCTCCGACGGCTGTTCGAGACGTTCCCCGACTGGGCCCCTGCCGAGCTCGATGCCCTGGAAGCCGCTGCCTTGCGCGCAGCACCCGTGATCGAGCACTACGTGACCATCCTTCACATCCTTCGCCGCACCTGACCACCGCTCGGAACAGACACACATCGCCGGCCCGGAGAGAACGCTCCATCCGGCGCTCAGCCAGCCCCGATCGCCTCGACCAGCAATCCCGTCGCCGCGAACAGGTCCCGCGAACGCTGTGCGATGTCCCGTTCACGCGCATTCAGTACAGCTGTCGCATCCGAGCGCAGCAACCGCGGCAGCAGTTCCCGCATCGCCTCGATCCGATAGCCCGCCTGGCGCAGCTGGTGCACCAGCCTGGCGTCCCGTACGGCTGCCGGCGAATACCGGCGGTAGCCGCGCCGGTCACGATCCGGCCGCACCAGTTCCTCCGACTCCCAGTGCCTCAGGGTCGAGGGCCGGACACCCAGAGCGAGCGCCAATTCTCCGATCGACATCGCCTCGCTGCCGCTGACCGGTTCACCCCGGATCGCCACCGCTGCCTCACGCGCCAGACGCACCTCACGGCGCTCGCGATCCAGCCCGGCGTGAGCGGCATCGAGCAAGGCGACCATCGCATCCATCCCGTCGGCACACATCACCCCTCGTGCAGCAACGGGCCCGATCGCCAGCGCGAGAGCTTGGTACGCACGCAGGTGGCGCAGATGCGACTGGCCGAACACCCGGTACCCCGAACCGGTCCGAGGAACCGGCGGCAGCACCCCGGCCGTGGCGAGTACACGAACCTGCTGCACCGAGCACCCCGCCCGGCGTGCAAGCTCACCTGTCCGCACCCAACCCTCCATAAGCACTTCAATGATCGACTTGAAGCATGTCTATCACCGAAATCGCCACGCTCGTCGACTCTCTGCCAGGAGTCCTCACCCTTCGCCCCACGCCGGGTGACGGTACCCCCGAGCTCGCCTGGGGTGACCTGTTCTTCTACTACGCCCCCGACGGCGTCCTCCCGCCCGGCCAGCCCTTCGCCACGGTGATCGTCAAGGACTACCCGGACGAGCCGCCGTCGGGGTTGGGCGCTGGAGTGTTCCGCGTGAACGTGGATGCCGGACGCCGCGGGCAGGCCCCACCGCAGGACCCGACGTTACGCGACCAGGTCATGCCACACCCGGCCTACGCCGCCCTCGGATGGGTGTGCGTGGTGCAGCCGGGGCCCGCCTCCGCAGGGCAGTTGGAGGCCCTGGTGCGTGAGGCACACGCGGCGGCGCGGCGCCGGTGGGAACGCCGTCGGGAGTGAGGCAACGCGGCCCCTGCGCGACCGGGGAGGAACCATGGAGGTGAGGATCGTCCCAGTCACCGCTTCGTCACGGGTGAGCCATCCGATCCACTGCCCCGCACAGCTTCTCGCCGGACTGCAACTCGGCCAGGCAGTCATGGAGCTCCTTGGTCCGTCGCTCGGACTCGGCGATCAACTGGGACGCCACACGTTCCCAGTCCGGCGGCCCCGGTTCGTGCGGCAGTTCCGCGAAGAGGTCGGCTATCTCCCGGAGCGTGAGCCCCACCCGCTGGGCGAGCTTCGCGACCTTGATCCGGCAGCCCGCCGACTCCTCGAATCGGCGACGATTCCCGCTGTCGCGGCGCGCCATGACCACCGCGTGCTTCTCGTAGAACCGCACAGCCGACGGCGCCACTCCCGCCGCGCGTGCGACCTCACCGACGGTCAGGGCTTCCTTCTCGGCTGTGGTGCTCATCGCCTCATCGTCCCCCGTCTCCACCGAAGCGCCAAGCCCTTGACTTCACGCATGGTTGAACCACCAGCGTGGCCCGCATGGAACACACAGACACGATTCTCGTCCTCGGCGCGACCGGACATGTGGGACGCCACGTCGTTGCCGGACTACTCGAAACCGGTGCGCGCGTCCGTGCCGCTGTTCGCCGCCCGGACGCGGCCCACCTGCCGGCCGGCGTGGAGGTCGTCCACGGAGACCTGACCCAGCCCGAGAGCCTGGAACGCGCGGCCTCAGGTGCAGCCTCGATCTTCCTGCTGTGGCCGACTCCCGATACGAGTGCCGCCACCGATGCGCTCGTGGCCCTGACCCGCGACACCTCGCACATCGTGTACCTCTCGGCCTTGGACGGACCGGAGAACCACCGTCCCGACGGATTCTGGGGCGACATCGAGGATCTGATCAGGGCCTCCGGTGTGCATTGGACCTTCATCCGTGCCGGTGGATTCGCCACCAACGTGCTGGGCTGGGCGGACCAGATTCGCACCGGCGTGGTGCGGTGGCCCTATGGCGATGCGGGCCGCTCACTGATCCACGAGCAGGACATCGCCGACGTCGCGGTCGAGGCGCTCATGGCCGGCGGGCACACCGGCCGGAGCTACCCGCTCACCGGCCCGGAGGTCCTCACGCAGATCGAGCAGGTCCGCATCATCGGTGAGGAACTCGGCCGGGAGGTGCAATGGGAGGAGCAGCCCGTCGAGGAAGCGCGTGAGCGACTGGTCGCGAGCTGGGGCGACCCTGACTTCGTGGAGATGGCCCTTGCTGCGTGGGCCGCGATGGTGGACGCACCGGAGCAGGTGGTCGGTGGCCCCGAGTCGATCACCGGCAATCCCGCGCGAACGTTCCGGCAGTGGGCGCGCGACCACCTCCACGACTTCCGGTGACCGGCTGTCCCGGCCCGTCTCGTGAATCCCAGGGAGCGAGTCACACCAGGTTCTCGACGAACAGATCCGACTTCGGCATCGCCGGCCCGTCGAGCACCGCTCCCACTGCCGCTGCGTGCTCATGCGGGCTGAGCGCCTCCTGCTCGGCTGCTGCCACCAGGCTCTCCACCTGCTCCGGCGTTCGCGCACTGACGATGAGCGAACTCACCTGCGGGGGCGTCAGAGCGAACCGGATGGCCCAGCTCGTCCACGAGTCGGGTGCCGCAACCGCGGCCCTCAGTCGTGCGAGCGCCTCGTATCGGGTGTCCCACGCAGGCCCGCGCTTGAGATCGTCCTTGGCGAGGGACTCCCGGTCGATGCGGGCGTCGGTGAGTAGCCCCTGCAGGAGCGGCCGGATACCGAAGAACCCGGTCCGGCCGCGCTGCTCGGCCACCAGATCCAGCGCCTCCGGCTCAAGGGCGTTGAGGAAGTGCGCGGTACCGCCGTAGACGCCGGTCTCCAGTGCGGCACGGGCGTAGCCCATCGTGTGCGGGAATGTGATCGCACAGCCGACCTTGCCCTGCTGCTGCAGGTCGTCGATGACCGCTCCGAACTCCTCGGCGATGACGGGCAGTGCGGCGATCCGCCGCGAGTCCCCCGCAGTGGCGTAGGCGTCTTCCTTGGAGACGTATGGTCCGCGTTGCAGATGCTGCACGAACGAGATCCGCTCGGCACCGAGGTGCCGCAACGCGTCCTCGACCTCCCGGACCACGCGCGCCGAATCAAGGCGCTCCTCGGTGTAGTCCGGGGTCGTCACCTTGATCACGTGGTGCACCTCCTCACGTTCCCGACGGCGGCGCAGCACCTCGCCGAGGAGCCACCACGTCCCGTAGTCGCCGCTGGAGTGGATGCAGTTCACGCCGGCATCCAATGCGGCCTCCAACGCCGCGGCGCCGGCGCGATTCTCCCGCTCGATCTGATCGTGGGAGGGCACCTGACGGCGCGCCATATGAGCCGCGTCCCCGGTGGCGCGCATCGCGCCGTAGCTCAGGGTGGAGACCCTCAGGCCGGTCCGGCCGAACTCGCGGTACTTCATCGATTCTCCTTGCTGGTGGTCTGAAGGGGCACGACCCGGGTGCTCACTTGACGGCGCCGGACGTCAAACCGGCGACGATCGAGCGCTCGAAGCGCAGGTACAGGAGCACGATCGGGATGATCGTGAAGAGCGCGAACGCGGAGATGAGCGGCCAGTCGATGAGGCCGAGGCTCGATTCGAGCGAGAACAACTGGTAGGGCAGTGTCCGCATGGACGTGTCCTGCAGGAACGCCAGGGCGAACGGGAACTCGTTCCAGGATTCCACGAAGGAGACCACGGTCACGGTCAGCAATCCGGGGATGGACAGTGGCAGCACGATCGTCCAGACACGGCGCAGCAGCGACGACCCGTCGATCGAAGCCGCCTCCTCGATCTCCTTGGGGATGGCCCCGATGAAGCCGATCAGAGTCCAGGTGGCCAGCGGGATCGCGGATGCGGTGTACATGATGATGATGACCGTGTACGTATCGATCAGTCCGACCTTCGCGAACATCAGGTACAGCGGCACGATCAGCGCCACTCGCGGTACGAGTCGTGGCAGGAGCACGAACATCAGCAGCACGTGCCGCCACGCGAACGCATACCGGGCGAACGCATAGGCGGCGATGATGCTGATCGCCACGGCGATGATCGTCGAGACCGTCGTCACGTAGAGGCTGTTGAACGCGAACCGCCAGAACCCGTCGAGGGCGAACAGGTCACCCCAGGCGCGCAGGCTCAGTTGCCGTGGCCAGAACTCGCCGGCGAAGATCTCCGAGGTGGTCTTGGAGGTGGCCAGCACGGCCCACAGGAGCGGGAGTACGGTCCACAGCACGAGGGCGAGTCCAGCCAGCCAGAGGCTGTACTTCTTGAACATTGATCTACTCGATTCGTCGTGGATGCGGCTCAGGACTGCGCGGGCTCGTCGGTCGGGAGCAGCTTCAGGTACAACAGCGAGAAGAGCGCGTTGAACGCGAGGATGATGATCATCACGGCCGAGGATCCGGCGAGGTCGAGCTGGTCGAGCCCGAGCCCGTACATGTAGACCGCGAGGATCTCGGTGGCACGACCCGGCCCACCGCCGGTGAGCGCGAGGATGAGACCGAACGAGTTGAACGCCTGGAACGTCAACCAGATCAGGGAGGTGGCGATCTGCGGGCGGATCGAGGGCAACGTGATGTGCACGAACCGCTGTACGGCGTTGGCGCCATCGACCTCCGCGGCCTCGTACATCTCGGAGTTCACCGTCTGCAGGCCGGAGAGGATGAGCAGCACGGAGAACGGCGCCATCGCCCAGACCGTCGCGACGGTGACCACCAGCAGTGCGAGCGTGGGGCTCGCCAACCAGGAGATGGGCTCTTGCCCGACGCTCTGCGAGAGGAACTGGGTAAAGCCGCCCTCGGACTGGACGAAGAACCGCCAGATCATCGCCACGGCCACGGAGGAGATGAAGAACGGGATCAGGTTGAGTGCCCGGATCGCACGCGACCATTGCGGCAGGTGGTACAAGACCAGGCCGAACGCCAGCGACTGGATCATGCCGAGCACGATCACGCCGAAGACGAAGATCATGGTCCGGCCGAGCGAGTGCCGGAAGGTGGGATCGGCGAAGAGCGCCTGATAGTTGGCCAGGCCGACGAAGTTCTCGGTCGCGAGGCGGAACATGCTGACCTCGTGCAACGAGATCCACAGGCCGTAGCCGATCGGATAGGCGAGGAACACGCCGACGATCACGACCGCAGGCAGCACGGCGATGATCGGGCCGAGCACCGGTCCGAGACGGCGGCGTCGGCGGACTGGGACCGGTGGGAGCGTGGTGCCGCCCGTCGAGCTCGCGCCCGGGGAGGCAAGATGTGCCGTCATTGGCTCTCCTTCGTAGATGCCCCGGTTGGGTGCCGCGCGTCGGAGCGCTGCACCCAACCGGAGACGAGGGCAGCGATCACTCGGAGGCGATCGCGTCCATCTGCTCCTGTGCGTCACGGGCAATCGCCGCAGCGTCGGCGTCGGGGTTACCGATCGCCTCCTGCTTCATGTCGTGGATCACTTCGTAGATCTCGGCCGCGTTGGCGTGGGCGGGCAGCGGCTGCGCCGACGCCAGGTACTCGGTGAGCTCGGGCACCCACGGGGACTGCGCGAGGTACTCCTCGTTCTCCTGAACAGCGGCGTTGAGGGATGGCTGGTAGCGCATCGAGATGTCCAGGCCGTACTCCTCGCCGGCCAGGTAGCGCACGAGCAACGATGCCTCGTAGGGGTGCTCGGTGTTGCCTGCGATGAGGGCCGTCACCGCACGGAACGTCATGAGCCGATCGGCGCCGTCGCGTGTCAGGTGCGGCAGGACGCCCCACTCCTCACCGAAGGCCAGACTGTCCTCGATCGAGGGGTAGATGTTCTGCGAGATCATCGTCATCCCCTCGATCCCCTCGATGAAGGAGCCGCGGGTCTGGTCCGAGGTCCACGCCAGCGTGTCATTGCTGGCGAGGCCTTCGCGCATGAGGGTCTGGTAGTACTCGAGCAGGTAGATGCCCGCCTCGGAGTCGAACTGCGGCACCCCGTCCACCTGGGTCCCGCCCATCATGTAGAAGAGCGTGAGGAACTTGGCCGCCGGTGATGCGGCACGACCGCCGACGATGCCGAACGGTGTCATGTCCGGGTGCTCGTCCTGGATCGTGCGGGCAGCCTCGAGCAGTTCATCGTAGGTCTGCGGCTCGTCGATCCCGGCGTCGGCGAACCAGTCCGTGCGGTAGACCATCCAGGTCGGTGCACCGGTCATGCCGACGCCGTACGTGACGCCGTCAGCGGCAGTTCCGAACGCGATCCCGGTGGCTGCGTTCGCAAACCCCTCGGGATCCTCCTCCTCCCAGGTCTGGAGCAGGTCGGTCATGTCGTACAGGGCGCCCTCCTGGGCGAGCGGCGGCCACAGGTCAGTGGTCGGCATCAACACGTCCGGGGCATCGCCCGCGGCCGAGGAGAGCAGGAACGAGGAGACCTGCTCCTCGGCCGGGATCGTCACCGTTCGCACAGTGATGTTCTCGTGCTCGGCCTCGAATGCCTCGAAGGAGTCCGAAGGCAGGAACTCGTCCCGCTGCAACCACAGCACGAGCTCCACCTCCTCGTCCGCCGGGGCAGGATCGGCGCCGCTAGATCCGTCCGAACATGCAGCCAGGGTCAGGCCGAGCGCTGCGGCGAGCGCACCGGCAGTGGCGCGTGTGCGCCGTGGGGATGGGGTGAACATCATCGTTCCTTCCGTTGGGGCGGTTCAGGTGGGGTCACAGAGCACTGGTCATACCGCCGTCGACGAACACGTTCTGACCGGTGACGAAGGTGGAGGAGTCCGAGGCGAGGAAGAGGAGGGCCCCGATGAGTTCCTCCGGCTCACCCCAGCGGTCGGCCGGGGTGCGGCTGCGCAACCAGGCGTTGAAGTCGTTGTCGACGATCAGCGCAGCGTTCATCTCGGTGGCGAAATAGCCGGGCGAGAGGGTGTTGACCTGGATGTTCCATTGCGCCAGGTCCACGGCCATCCCCTGGGTAAGTCCGTGCAGGCCGGTCTTGGCTGCGGTGTAGGGGACGACGTTGTTCCGTGCTCGTTTGGTGGTGACCGAGCCGATGTTGATGATCTTCCCGCCACCGTTCGTGCGCATCCTTCGGCCCGCTGCTGCGGCGACGTAGTACGCACCCGAGAGGTTGACCCCGATCACGTCATCCCAGTCGGCTGTGGGCAGGTCGAGGATGTTGCCGCGTCGCTGCACCCCGGCGTTGTTCACCAGGATGTCGGGAGTGAATCCGGCTGCCTCCAGCTCCTCGATCCCGTGCTCGACCGCGGCGGCGTCAGCGACGTTGAAGCTGGTCGTCGTCCACTGCGACGGGTCACGAGAGGTGAGGGATGTGCGCACCAGCTCCAACGACTCCGGTGCCGAACCGTGCAGGATCACCCGGGCGCCGAGGTCGAGGAAGGCAGAGGCATAAGCCCAACCGAGCCCTCGGGAGGAACCGGTGATCAGGACTGTCTTGCCGGTGAAGTCGTGCTGATGCGTCACAGTGTGTGTGCCTTTCGTTCCGCGATGAATGAGGGGCCGGTCACCAGTCGGTGAGCGTGCCGTCGAGTCGGCGGGCGACCGGGAGGTAGGCGGGGTCGTAGGGGTACTTGCTCGCCAGACGCTCGTCGAGATCGACCCCGACGCCGGGTGCGTCGCCGGGATACAGGTGCCCGTCCCGATACGACCAGGCGTGCGGGAACACCTCATGGACGCGCTCGTCGTAGCCCATGTACTCCTGGATGGCGATGTTGTGCGCGGCCATGCCGAGGTGCACGCTTGCGCCGAAGGAGACTGGCGAGACGTCGGAGGGTCCGTGCGGGGCTCCGCGGACCTGGTAGACCTCCGCCAGGTGCAGGATCTTGCGCAGGTGGCTCACGCCTCCTGCGTGCACGACGGCGGCCCGGACGAAGTCGATCAACTGTCCGGTCACGAGGTGGTGCAGGTCGTAGACCGAGTTGAACACCTCTCCGATCGCCAGTGGCGTCGTCGTGTGCTCCCGGACGAGCCGCAGGGCGTCCTGGTTCTCTGCGGGTGTGACGTCCTCCAGCCAGTACAGGTCCACCGGTTCGAGCGCCTGACCGAGCCGGGCTGCCTGCTGCGGCGTGAGCCGGTGGTGGGCGTCGTGGAGCAGCTCAAGCTCGGGGCCCACGTGGTCGCGGACGGCGGCCAGCGCTGTCGGTGCATGCCGCAGGTAGGCCGCAGGGTCCCACTCTTCCTCGGCAGGGGCCACGCCACGCGTCGCCGGTTCGTACTGTTCCGCGTCCTTGTGGACGCCGTAGACGGTGGTCAACCCCGGGACGCCGAACTGCGCCCGTACGGCGCGGAAACCCTGCTCCCTGCGAGCTTCCACGGCCTCACACAACGCGGGCGTCTCCCAGGCGAAGGCGTGCGTGTAGGCCAGCAGGCGGTCGCGCACGGCCCCGCCGAGGAGCTTGTACAGGGGGGCGCCCAGCGTCTTGCCGTGGATGTCCCACAGGGCGACGTCGACGGCGCCGATCGCCGCCATGGTGATGGGCCCGCGCCGCCAGTAGGCGCCTCGGTAGAGGTACTGCCAGGTGTCCTCGATCCGGGAGGGGTCCCGGCCGATGAGCAGGGGTGCCACATGGTCGCGCAGGTAGGAGGCTACAGCCAGCTCGCGGCCGTTGACGGTGGCGTCGCCGTAGCCCACGATGCCGTCGGCAGTGGTCAGTTTCAGGGTGACGTAGTTGCGTCCCGGACTGGTGATGATGACGTCGGTGCTGACGATCCGGTCACTCATGAGTGCACCTGCGCAGGCCGGGTGGGGAGCCGGTCGTGCGCGGTCATCGTCGTCCCCCGGCCGTCCATCCGACCACTGGCGCGGTCGAGGCGCGGACGACGAGTTGTGTGGGTAGGTGCACGGTTTGAGCGGTGTCGTCCTCGGTTGCCTGCCCGGTGATCGCTCGGTGCAGGATGTCGATGCACAGCACACCTGCGCGGGAGACGGGCACCTGGATGCTGGTCAGGTTCGGTGTGGCGACCTGCGCGATCGAGGTGTCATCGATACCGATGACACTGAGGTCCTCCGGTACCGACAGCCCGAGTTGGGTGGCCCCTTGGACGAGGCCGACGGCCACGAGGTCGTTGTGACCGATGACGGCGGTCGCTCCGCTGGCCACGACGCCGGCGGCGGCCGCGTGGCCGCCTGCGATCGATTCGGATTGCCAGCCCAGCATCTCGAGTGTGATGTCGAGTTCGTCGCAGAGCTCCTGCATAGCGGCCACTCGTCGCTCGTTGGACCAGGAGTGCTTGCTTCCTTGGACGTAGGCGATGTGGTCGTGACCGAGGACCTTCAGGTACTCGATCGCTTGGCGGAGCCCGTGTTCGGTATCGGCGATGACGCTCGGAGCGGTGTCGGAGTCCCGGTTGAACAGGACCAGGGGTGCTGAGCCGCAGAGCTCCTCGATGTCGCGGGCGGGTAGCCGCGGTGCGTATGCGATGAAACCGTCGACCCGACCTTGCAGGTCGCCCAGCATCTCGCGCTCACGGTCGGGGCTGCCGTCGGCATCTGCCAGGACCAATGTCTGGCGATGGTGCCAGGCGTGTGCCTGGGCTGCCTTGACGAACTGCGCGCTGACCGGGTTCGCCAGATCGGGTACGACCATCGCGATCGTCGTGGACTGGACCGGACGACTCGTGGCCCGCTGCCGGCGCGGTGAGGATGCCACGTACCCGATCTCGGTCGCGGCGTTGATGATGCGGTCGAAGGCATCTCGTGAGATGCGGTCCGGCTCGCTGAACGCACGCGAGGCAGTCGAGAGGGACACTCCTGCGCGGTTGGCGACTTCGGTGAGCGTGGGGGCCACGGGTCCTCCTGGTCGACGATGACTGCAGCAATCTTGCGCAAGGTTGCACAAGCTTGTCAAGTCCTTGCGTCGAGGAGGGGCTCCGGCCGCGCCTCACGGCAGGACGAGTTCACCCCACTGTCGGGCATGCGGACGTGCTGGCATGGGGGGAGTCAGCGTGGCTGTTTGGCGTGACTGTGCGGCAGGGTGCCCGCGCGTCGCGGGTCAGGTGGGCGCGGAGGTGGTGGGGCTAGTAGCTCCCAGCGAGCCGGAGCCTCCTCAGGCGCCGTCCACCCGCACGATCACTTTCCCCGACTGCTGCGAGTCCGCGGCCATGGCGAATGCCTCGTGCACGTCGGCGAGCGGGAACTCGTGCGTGATCACGGCCGCGATCTGCGGGTTCTCGGTGAGCATCGCGATGGCCTGATCGATCTCGGTGTCATAGCGGAACACCCCGCGCAGGGCGATCTCCTTGGACACGATGGGCGCGAGATTCACAGCTCGGTCCTCGTTCGGCACGTTGCCCACCTGCACGAGCGTGCCACCGCGCCTGCATGCCAGCAGCAGTGCGTGCAGGGTCTGCGGGAGCCCAGCGCACTCCAAGACCACGTCGAAGGTGGACTCGGGCAACGCCGTCCGGGACACATCGACCACCTCGTGGGCTCCCAGCGCGCGGGCCCGCTCGAGCGGCCCCGAACGCACATCGGCGCACCACACCTCGGCCCCCTGAGCACGGGCTGCCGCCGCGGTGAGCAGCCCGATCGGCCCGGACCCCGACACCAGCACCCGGCCTCCCGCCGGCACAACCGAGAGCGCGTGCAGCGCGACCGCCAGCGGCTCGACCAGTGCCGCGGTACGCAACGACAGTCCCGCGGGCAGTGGCCGCACCTGGTCCGCCGCCACGATCAACCGTTCCGCCATCGCCCCCTGCGTATGAGGGGAGGTGGAGGCGCTGCCCAGGAACGTCCCTCCCGGCCAGGTGTGCCGCGGCCCCTCCGACGGCGGCCCCCACGTGGAGGGATGGACCGTCACCGGGGTGCCGGGGTCGAGTCGCCCAGCCGGGTCGGACTCGATGGTTCCGGACATCTCGTGCCCGGGGATCAGTGGATCGACGATGCGGAAGATCCCCGCCGCGCCGTCGGAGAAGTAGTGCAGGTCCGAGCCGCAGATCCCGACGTAGGCCGGCCGGATGGCAACCTGGCCCGCACCGGGCTCAGGCGCCGCCACGTCCTCGAGCCGCATGTCCTGTGTGCCGTGGATCCGTACCGCTCGCATGAGCCGATCGTAGTGGCCGGGCGCCTCGCCGATGGCGCACGCATCTGGATGCTGACGACCTCCACCTGTCACACCCGCCGCCGGAGCGGTGTCTCGTGTATGAACCCACGAGACGAAGGAGCACCTGATGACATCCACCACCCGAGTCGTCGTCATCGGCGCCGGCTACGCCGGCGTGCACGCCGCGAACCGGCTCACCCAGCGCGAGGACGTCGCCGTCACCCTGATCAACCCACGCCCGGCGTTCATCGAACGCATCCGGCTCCACCAGCTCGCCGCAGGGACCGGCGACGCCGAGGTCGACCTCCGGGACGTCCTCGCCCCCGCCGTGCGCCTCCGCACCGATTCCGCCACCACCATCAACGCACCTGATCGAACCCTCACCCTCGCCTCCGGTGAAACCGTGCCGTATGACTACCTGATCTACGCCGTCGGCAGCACCAGCGCCACACCCGAGGTGCCCGGCGCCGCCGAGTTCGCCCGTCCGATCGCCAGCCTGGACGAGGCACAACGGCTGCGTGCCGCACTGGAGGCCTCCGGGTCAACGGCACCCGTCGTCGTCGTGGGCGGCGGGCCCACCGGCATCGAGACCGCCACCGAACTCGCTGAGGCGGGCCGGGCAGTCACCCTGGTCTGCGGTCGTGAGCTCGGCCCCTCGCTGCACCGGAAGGGTCGCGCCCGCGTAGACCGCCAGCTGGCACGGCTGGGCGTCACCGTGATCAGTGGCACCCACGCCACCGTTCAGACCGTGGCGAGGGACGCCGTCGTGCTCTCCGACGGACGGAAACGTCCCAGCGCAGTGACCATCTGGACCGCTGGATTCGCGGTGCCCGCCCTCGCCCGCCGCAGCAACCTGAGTACCGACGACCTCGGCCGGTTGCTCACCGATGAGACCCTCACCAGCATCGACGACCCGCGCATCATCGCCGCCGGTGATGCGGCCGCCCCCTCCGGCGTGCCCTATCGGATGAGCTGCCAGGCTGCGTTGCCGCTCGGCGCGCACGCTGCCGACACCGTGCTGCGCCGTCTCGCCGGCGCCGAGCCCGGGGAGTTCTCCTTGCGGTTCGTCGGCCTGTGCCTCAGTCTCGGCCGTAGTGCCGGGATCGTCCAGCTCGCGCGCGCCGGAGACGGGGCCATCGCACTGCACATCGGAGGGCGCGCCGGTGCCAGGCTCAAGGAGTACGTGTGCCGCGCCACCATCGACCAGCTCCGCAAGGAAGCGGCCACCCCGGGCTCGCGCCGGTGGGTCGGTGACGGGAGCCGGGCCGCCCAGCTCGCAGCCGCCCCTGGCGCACCGAGCGGTCCACGGAGGACGATCGACCGATGAGCACCGATCTGGCCACGGCTGCTTTCGTCGCCCACCGCAACCTGCTGTTCACCGTCGCCTACGAGATGCTCGGTTCGGCGGCCGACGCCGAGGACGTGCTCCAGGAGGCATGGTTGCGATGGGCGCGGGTGGACCTGGCGCAGGTACGGGACCAGCGCGCCTACCTGGTGCGGATCGTCACCCGCCAATCGCTGAACCGGCTGCGCACGCTCGCCCGGCGCAAGGAGTCCTACGTCGGTGCGTGGCTGCCCGAGCCCCTGCTCACCACCCCGGACGTCGCCGAGAACGCCGAGCTCGCGGAGAGCGTGTCGATGGCCCTGATGCTGGTACTGGAGACCCTCTCCCCAACCGAGCGCGCCGTCTTCGTGCTCCGGGAGGTCTTCGACATCGGATACGACGAGATCGCTTCCGCCGTCGAGAAGACACCCGCAGCCGTTCGCCAGATCGCCCACCGGGCACGCCAGCACGTCGAAGCCCGTCGCCCGCGCGCCACAGTGTCAGCCCGCGAGGCCAGGGCGGCGCTGGAGTCCTTCCAGGCCGCGGTCATGGCCGGTGATCCGCAGCGGCTGCTCGACGTGCTCGCCCCGGACGTGGTGTACATGGCCGACGGCGGTGGCGTGAAGAAGGCCGCACTGCGCCCGATCATCGGCGCCGAGAAGGTGGCGCGCTTGCTGATCGGAGGGATCGCCACATCGATGGCCGGAGTCGCGGTGCGTCCCGTGTTTGTCAACGGTGGCCCGGCGCTCGCGATCGACGTGGATGGCGCATTCGACGGGGTCATCGCCTTCACGGTCGAGAATGCCCGGATCGCCGGGATGTACTACGTGCGCAATCCCGCCAAACTCTCCGGTGTGGAGGCGGAGGTGGCGCTGGCCGTGCGGTGAATGCGTGGCGAGGAGGAATGCTGCCTGCACTCCCTGGCCCTCTCCCCTTGCCCTTTCCAAGGTATATCCCATGGGGGGCCTTGCGGCAAGGCCCCCGTAGTGGCGCACAATCGTCGCTCCACCCTGGCCCCCGCCTATCCCGGAGCCGCACGATGCCGCAGTCATCCGCCACCGATCGCCACGCTCACATCGCCTCGACCCCGTTCGCCCTCCCGGACCACCTGGCCACCAAGACCGACCCTGCCCTGATCCGCGAGGACGAGACCCGCCTCGCCGAGGTGGCTGACGCCGTCGAGAGCCAGCTCGTCGATCTCACCGACCGGCTCGCCGCCACCAAGAAGAACCCCGGCCGATCCGG
This sequence comes from Ruania rhizosphaerae, assembly GCF_009805705.1. GTDB lineage: Bacteria > Actinomycetota > Actinomycetes > Actinomycetales > Beutenbergiaceae > Ruania > Ruania rhizosphaerae. Next base: position 449,400 of record NZ_VSMB01000001.1, on the reverse strand, counting down.
GCAGGAAGCCGTGGAACGAGACGTGGAGATCCGCCGGCTCACCACCCGGATCCGGACGCTGCGCCGCTTCGGTCTCGACCTGGTGCTGGGCCGGATGGTGGCAGCCGATGGCGAGACCACCTACGTGGGCCGGCTCGGCCTGACCGACCACACCGGCCGCCGGTTGCTGGTGGACTGGCGTTCCCCGGCCGCCGAACCGTTCTTCGGTGCCACACACGGCGACCCGATGGGCCTGACCAGCCGCCGCCGGTACCGGTGGAGCGGGGGCCGGATCGTCGACTACTGGGACGAGGTCTTCGAGACCGGCGTGGAGCAGAGCGCCGCCATGGACGACCAGTCCGCGTTCATCGCCAGCCTCGGCGCCTCCCGCTCGGACCGCATGCGTGACGTCCTCGGCACCATCGCAGCCGATCAGGACGCCATCATCCGCTCCCCGGGTTCGGGTGCGCTGATCGTCGACGGCGGACCGGGGACCGGCAAGACGGTCGTCGCCCTGCACCGGGCCGCCTATCTCACCTATTCCGACCCGCAGCTCGGCGAAGGGCGCGGTGGCGTGCTCGTGGTCGGACCGCACCGCCCCTATCTGCACTACGTCTCCGATGTGCTGCCCAGCCTGGGTGAGGACGGGGTGGCCACCTGCACCCTGGCCGACATGCAACCGGAGGGCGCGTCCGCGCCGGCCGAGACCGATCCCGAGGTGGCCCGGCTGAAGGCGTCGGCGCAGATGGTGCGCGGCATCCGCACTGGCATCCGGTTCTACGAGGAGCCGCCCACCGAGGACACGTGGGTCACCCTGCCCTGGGCGAAGCTCGTGCTCACACCGGACGACTGGGCCGAGGCCTTCCGCGCCGTGGACCCGAGCGTGCCGCACAACGAGGCACTCACCGACATCTGGGATGCGCTCGTGGAGATCGTCGCCGACAAGCTCACCGATGACGAAGCAGCAGCCCCCGAGGTGATCCGCCGCAACCTCACCCGCAGCAGTGCCCTGACCGGTGCCCTGGGCCGGGCATGGCCGACACTCGAGGCCACGGACGTCGTCGGGGATCTATGGACGGTCCCGGCGTTCCTGAAACTGTGTGCCCCCTGGCTCTCCCGCGAGGAGATCCGACTGCTGCAGCGTCAGGATCCCCACGCCTGGACCACCGCCGACCTCCCGCTGCTTGATGCCGCCCGCCGCCTGCTGGGGGACGCGGGACTGGTGCGCCGGGAGCGGGAGCGAAAAGACGCCGTCGCCAAGGAACGTGCCGCCATCGGGGAGGTGATCGACCACCTGATGGAGCATGACGATTCCGAGCTCGGGGTGATGACGATGCTCCGGCACGAGGATCTGCAGGAGGCGCTGGTGGACGACTCGGCGCTCCCGCGGGAGCGGCGGGACCGGCTGGCCGGGCCGTTCGCGCACGTGGTGGTGGATGAGGCGCAGGAACTCACCGACGCCGAGTGGCAGGTAATCCTGGCCCGGTGCCCCTCGGCGAGCCTGACGATCGTCGGCGATCGGGCGCAGGCGAGGCGCGGATTCTCCGAATCGTGGGCGCAGCGGTTGGAGCGGGTCGGGATCGCCCGCATCCGCCTGGCGAGCTTGTCGACCAACTACCGCACGCCGTCGGAGGTGATGGCCGAGGCGGAACCGGTGATCCGCGCTGCTCTCCCCGACGCGAACGTGCCCACCTCCATCCGCTCCAGCGGCGTTCCGGTGCGGCGCGGGACCGTCTCCGAGCTGGAGGCGATCCTGGAGGAGTGGCTGGCCGAGCACTCCGGCACGGCGTGCGTGATCGGGCACGCGGAGTTCCCCGGCACCGACCGTGTGCAGTCGCTGACGCCGCAGCTCGCCAAGGGGCTGGAGTTCGACCTGGTCGTGCTGGTGCGCCCGGAGGAGTTCGGGGACGGCATCACCGGCGCGGTGGACCGGTACGTCGCGATGACCCGGTCGACGCGGGAGCTGGTGGTGCTGACCTGAGGGACGACATCGACGGACATACTGCCAACCAGGCCCGTGAGAGCACGGCGTGGCAGTATTCCCGTCAGTTTTGTCCGGGATCGTCCTCCAGCGTCAGCCGGTACATGTCGCCCCGGTACAAGGACGTCGTGTGCTCGACGATCACGCCGTCACTCGCCCGCCCCCAGGTGCGGGTGCGCAGGCACGGTGTGGTGGTGTCGATTCCCAGGTTCTCAGCACTGCCAGGGTCCGCGTGCGTCGCGGCCACCTCGAACCGGGCTCTGCTGATCACGGTCTTGTACTTCGTTCGCAGGAGGGAGTACAGCGACGCCTCCAGGTCGTGCCCGAGCAGCCCGGGGAAGCGCGCGGCGGCGAGCCGCGCATGCTCCAGGCAGAGCGGGACGTCGTCGCCGTAGCGCACCCGCCGGATGTGCAGGACCGCATCACCGGGCTCCAGCCCGAGCTGCCGGCATTCATCCTCGGTGGCGGGTTCGATCGCGGCTGAGAGCAGCCGGCTGCTCGGCACCCGGCCCGAGGCGCGCATCGTCTCGCTGAAGGACGTCGACGTCAGCGGCTTGGTGACCGTCGGCTCGCGCACGAACGTTCCGCGGCCGGGGATCCCCTCGATGCGCCCGCTCTCGATGAGGATCTGCAACGCGCGCCGCACGGTCATCGCTGACACCTCGTAGCGGGAGGCGAGCTCCTGCTCGCTGGGGATGCGCTCGCCGGGTTCCTTGGAGTCCACGAGGGCTGAGAGATCGCGCGCGATCGCCGCGTACTTCGTCACCACCGTCCACCGGCCGGCATGTCGTCGTCGCTGGCCTGCCAGACCGCTCGCGCCGCGCCGAGCAGCGGTGCGGCACCTCCGAGCGAGGACAGCCGCAGCGGGATCTCGCGCAACGGCGCGACCAACTCGTGGTGCACGCTCTGGCGCACGGTGGTCAGCCAGGTCTGCGATGCCCTGACGATGCCTCCTCCGAGGATCACGACCTCCGGATCGAGCACGGTCACACTGCCGGCGATCGCCTCACCGAGCGCGGTGGCGGCATCGCGGACGACGCCGACGGCGCCGGGCTCCCCGGCATCCGCTTGGGCGAGGACTGCGGGCGTCTGGGCGTCCCCGCCGTGGAGCGCCCGGTACCGGGAGGCGATGGCCGGGCCGCTGGCGATCGCTTCGAGATGCCCGGTGCGACCACACGGACAGGGCATGCCAGCAGCCAAACGGGAGGGCATGTGTCCCATCTCGCCGGCTGCATGATGGGCGCCGCCACGCGAGCGGCCCTCCAGCACGATCGCTGACCCCACACCGGTACCCACCGCCACCATCAACGCGCACGTCGCGCCCCGGCCTGCCCCGACCCAGGCCTCACCCGCGCCGTGGGCGGCCACGTCGTGTTGCACCCTCACCCTGGTCTCGAAGATGGCGCCCAGGCGCTTCCCGACGGCGGTGCCTGGCCAGCCAGGAAAGGTGCTGTTGGCAGCCACGATCGTTCCAGTTCGAGTGTCGACCATGCCCGCGGTTGCGACTGCGATGCCCTGGAGGGGCGGGGCGGAGCCATCGCGGTCGCAGGCCCCGTCGAGAACGGTGCGGATCAGCTCCGTGACTGACGCGATGACCGCCTCAGGTCCCGCCGCTGCTGGGGTGGGCACATGCTGGATCGGGCCCACCTGAGCGTCACACGTGACGGTGGCAGCCGCCGTCTTCGTCCCGCCGATGTCGACGGCGACGACGAGCGGGGGAGTCATCGATCACCCACCTCCTTCACGCTAGGGTGATCAGATTACCCTAGGGTAATGGTGCCGGTTCCCGATCCCTGGAGGTTCCCGATGACCACGCCTGGCTCGACCGCAGAATCCGCGGGCAGCGCGCGGCTCCTTGAGGGCATGCGTGGGGGCCTGATCGTCTCGTGCCAGGCCTATCCCGGCGAACCGATGCGGGACCCCCGCACGACAACGCAGGTCGCCCTGTCCGTGGTGCGCGGCGGTGCCGTAGCGGTCAGGATCGAGAGTCCCGACGACGTCCGGTCCGTCGCCGCGCAGGTCGAGGTGCCGATCGTGGGCCTGTGGAAGGTCGGCGCCGAGGGTGTCTACATCACCCCGACCCTCGACCATGCGCTGGCGATCGTGGACGCGGGTGCGAGCATCGTGGCGATCGACGGCACCCGGCGCGTGCGCCCCGACGGCCTGACGCTCGCTCAAACCATCGCCGAACTGCACGAGCGGACAACGGCCATGGTGATGGCCGACTGCGGCACGCTGGCCGATGCCGAGACCGCGGCCGAGGCAGGTGCCGACGTGGTGAGCACCACACTCTCCGGCTACACCAGCGAGTGCCGAGCCGGGACGGGGCCCGACCTGGACCTGGTACGCCAGATGGTCGCTGCGGTCGATGTCCCGGTGGTCGCCGAGGGGCGGATCCGGACGCCGTCGGAGGCGGCTCAGGCGCTCCATGCCGGGGCGCATGCCGTGTGCGTCGGGACGGCGATCACGCATCCGGCGTCGATCACGAGGTGGTTCCACGAGGCGCTCCACACCGGGGGTGCCGCGTCGGTTGCTCGAGGTCCGGCCGACTCGTCAGCGCGCTGATTGTTACAGCGCCGTGACCGTATGGATGTGCATAGCCCCGAAGGTACGTGCAAAAGTGGAGTATCGCCGCGGGCCGTGAGGGTACCCGATCGTGTGCTTGCGGCACCGTCACGACGCGCATACATCCGCGTGGTGAACGTCCATGGAATCTGACCCGGGAGCATCGTGCCGGCCATTGAGGCAACAGGTCTGACCAAGATCTTCGGCCGCCGTCCACAGCGCGGCGTGAAGATGCTGCGCGAGGGCGCTACCCGCGAGCAGCTCATGAAAGAAGGGCTGACCGCTGCGGTCATCGACGCCACGTTCGACGTGCAGCCCGGCGAGATCTTCGTCGTCATGGGACTGTCCGGTTCGGGAAAGTCCACACTGATCCGCAACGTCAATGGGCTCCTGGAGCCCACCGCGGGCACCCTGCTCGTGGACGGCGACGACGTCACGCACCTGCCGCCGGCGGGCCTGCGTGCGCTGCGCCGGAACAAGGTCAGCATGGTGTTCCAGCACTTCGCGCTGCTGCCGCACCGCACCGTGGGTGAGAACGCCGCCTATGCGCTCGAGCTCAAGGGCGTCTCCAAGGCCGACCGTGAGAAGGCAGCCGAGGAGGCCCTCGGCATGGTCGGTCTCGACGGGTGGGGCGGACACCTCCCGTCGGAACTGTCGGGCGGGATGCGCCAGCGCGTGGGGCTGGCCCGGGCGCTCGCGGCCGGGACCGAGATCATGCTCATGGACGAGGCCTTCAGTGCACTCGACCCGCTGATCCGCAAGGAGATGCAGGACCAGCTGCTCGAGCTCCAGGCCGACCTCGGCAAGACGATCCTGTTCATCACTCACGACCTGAACGAGGCGATGCGCCTCGGTGACCGGATCGCGATGATGCGCGACGGAAAGATCGTCCAGATCGGCACTGCCGAGCAGATCCTGAACGAGCCCGCCACCGACTATGTGTCCCAGTTCGTCGCCGACGTCGACCGCACGCGCGTGCTCACGGCCGGCGCGGTGATGGAGCGCCCGGTGGCCGTGATCGGCAGTGAGTCCGGACCCCGCGCCGCGCGCAAGCTCATGAGCGAGCACCAGACCAGCTCGCTCCTGGTGGTCGGACGTGACCGCAAGGTCGTCGGCGTGGTCTGGGAGGACGACGTGGCCGAGGCGATCCGCCAGGGCAGCGACAACCTGCCGCGCCCCTCCCGGGCAGTGGCGCAGGTGAGCCCGGAGACCCCGCTGGCAGAGCTGTTCGGTGACGCGGCCGAGAACCGGAGCCCGCTCGCCGTCGTGAACGAGAAGGGTGCGCTGGTCGGCGTCATCCCCAGGGTGACCCTGCTGAGTGCGCTCGCCGTGCCGAACGGTAGCGAGAACGGGACCAGCACCGATTCCGAGGCCGACGCCACAGCCGGAGGTGCCCGATGAGCTTCATCCCCCACATTCCGCTGGGTGCAGGCGCCGAGGCTGCGGTCGATTGGATCAAGGCCAATCTGCCGGTGGTCCTGGATGCCATCAGTGACTCGTTCAACTTCCTCGCTGGTGAACTCACCGACTTGCTGATGCTGCTGCCCGCGCTCGTGCTTGCGGCGCTCTTCGCCGTGCTTGGGGCGTGGGTACGGTCGTGGAAGTTCGCCATCTTCGTGCTGCTGGGAATGACCCTGATCATCAGCATGGAGGTCTGGGAACCGGCGATGCAGACATTGTCGATGGTGCTTGTGGCGACGTTGGTCGCGGTCATCATCTCCATCCCGGTCGGGATTCTCGCCGCGAAGAACGCGACCGTCAGTGCGATCGTCCGGCCGGTCCTGGACTTCATGCAGACGATGCCTGCCCTGGTCTACCTGGTGCCCGTCGTCATCTTCTTCAGCATCGGCTTCGCACCAGGTGTCGTCGCGACCATCATCTTCTCGCTGCCGCCCGGCGTGCGGCTCACCGAACTCGGCATCCGGCAGGTCGATTCCGAGACGGTGGAGGCCGGAGAAGCGTTCGGCGGGACCTCCGGTCAGATCCTGCGTGGCATCCAACTGCCCCTGGGGCTGCCGACCATCATGGCCGGCATCAACCAGGTGATCATGCTCGGCCTGTCGATGGCCGTCATGGCCGGATTCGTCGGCGCGCCCGGCCTCGGGAAGATCGTGACGGGTGCCTTGGCTACCGTCGATGTCGCGGTCGGATTCGAGGCCGGTCTTGGCATCGTGATCCTGGCCATCTTCCTCGACCGCCTGACCGGCGCCATCGGCCAGCCAACTCCTGGTTCGATCGGTGCGGCATGGCGGCGTCGCCAGTCCGCCAAGGCTGAACTCGCGGCGGCGAAGTCGCGTCGACCGGCTCCCGGTGCCGGTGTCGGGGTCTGAGCCCGCTACTACCTACTACGAAACCCACAGTCGTCGATACAAGGAGAACACATGCGAATCGCACATACCCGCCGCGGCCGCGCCTCGGCCGTCGTGATGGCTGCCGCCATCGGTCTGACCCTCGCCGCTTGCGGAGACGGCTCAGGTGAGGCCGAAGAGACCACCGGTGACGACACCGCCGGAGAGGAGACCGGGGGAGACGAGGCCGGTGACATGGGCACGATCACCCTGGGCTACATCCCCTCCTGGACCGACGGTCTGAGCACCGCTTACCTGCTCGAGAACAAGCTCGAGGAGGCCGGTTACACGGTCGAGCACGAAGAGCTCACCGAGGCCGGCATCCTCTACACCGCCCTCGCCGGCGGCGATGTCGACATCTACCCCTCCGCGTGGCCCGAGGTCACGCACGCGCAGTACATGGAGGAGTACGGCGAGAGCATCGAGGACCTGGGCACCTACTACGGCAACGCCAAGCTCACCTGGGCGGTGCCGGAGTACAGCGAAATCACCTCGATCGCCGACCTGCCCGACTACGCCGATGAGCTCGACAACCGCATCGTCGGCATCGAGCCCGGTGCTGGTCTGACCGCCGCCAGCCAGGACAGTGTCATCCCCACCTACGGCCTGGACGAGGCGGGCTTCGAGCTCGCCACCTCCTCCACCACCGCCATGCTCGCCGAGCTGGAGAGCGCGATCGGTGCCGAGGAAGAGATCGTCGTGACGCTGTGGCGTCCGTTCTGGGCCAACGCCACGTACAACGTGCGCGACCTGGAGGACCCGGAGGGTGCGCTCGGTGAGTCCGAGGGCCTGCACTTCCTCGCGACGGACGGCTTCTCGGACGAGTTCCCCGAGGTTGCCGAGTTCATCGGTGGCATCTCCCTCGATGACACCCAGTACGGTGCCCTCGAAAGCTCCGTCGTCAACGACAACCCGGACGACCCGGCCGCCGGCGTGACCGCGTGGCTGGACGAGAACGCGGACGTGGTTGGCTCCGTCGGCGAGTGATCGCCTGAGCTAGTTCACACCGACGGGGCCGGTCGACCACTATGGTCGGCCGGCCCCGTTGCTGTGTCCACCCTGTCGATGGGGTATCGCCGCTGCTACCGCTGCAGCGAATCCGTCGTCAGGTCCATCCGGAGGAACTCGGTGATGCGCAGGAACCGCGGTGGGCGGGAGGCGGCAGGTAGCGCGGCGAACGCCTCGTCCTCGCCGACCAGCCGTGGGGCACCGAGTTCCAGCTCCTTGCCGCCGACTCGCAGACGTGCCGTACCGGACGCGCGCACGTTGCGCACCCAGTCAGCGCCCGACCCGTACACCAGGATGAACAGGTAGCCGCCGTCCACTTCGAATGCGTCGAGGGGCGTGCGGTAGGTCGATCCGGAGCTGCGCCCCGTGTGGACCAGGACCGGCCACTTTCCGCCCTCGATGGCGCGCGGGTTGAAGACGCGCTTGTTGATGTGTCCCCACCACTGTGGCATCGGCATGAGCAACGTTCCTCGCATCTGGCGCCGCGACGGGCGCATCGTGTTCGGCTGGGCAGCATGCCCACCCCGTATCCTTACACGGTAAGGTGGATCGTGCCAGCGCTGGCGGGTGCTGAGCGAGGAATCGCGGCCGCCGCTGGAATCCTCGCGGCGCTCGCGGGGTGCGTCGTCAAACTTCGTCCGGGGCGAACATTCGTGTTTGCTACCGTTTTCGCATGTCCGTCTCCCAGCTCTCGGCGAGCGCGCAGAACTATCTGAAGGCGATCTGGGCCTTGCAGGAGTGGTCTGACGAGCCGACCACTCCGTCGAGCATCGCCGCGCGGGCGGGGGTGAAGCTGTCCACGGTCTCGGACGCCGTCCGCAAGCTCACCGAGCAGGGCCTGCTGGAGCACGCGCCGTACGGTGCGATCACCCTCACCGACGCCGGCCGCACCCACGCGCTGGCGATGGTGCGTCGCCACCGGCTCATCGAGTCCTTCCTGGTGCAGGTACTCGGCTACACCTGGGACCAGGTGCACGATGAGGCAGAGACCCTGGAGCACGCCGTCTCGGACTTCATGGTCGAGCGCATCGACGACCACCTCGGGCACCCGACCCGGGATCCCCATGGCGACCCCATTCCCACGGCGGACGGTCAGATCGACCTGCCGGACGCCGTCGTGCTCTCGACGGTCCCGCCCGGAAGCCGGGTACGGGTGGAGCGCATCTCCGACGACGACCCGGCCCTGCTGCAGCACTTCGCCGAACAGGGCCTCGGGGTGGGGGCAGAGCTGGAGGTCCGAGCCGGCGCCCCCTACTCGGAGGCGATGGAGGTCGTCCTTCCCGACGGCGTAGCTCGGTTCCCGCTCGGACGCTCGGCGACCGACGCCGTATGGGTCACACCCGTCCACTGAAACCGACCGCTCGATCGCCGGGGGTGAAGTTGACGTCGATTATCGGCCCATAACCGACGTCAAGTTCACCCCCGGTGAGGGTGGAGGCCGTGAGGGTGGGGGAGCTGGGATGAGGGACCGGCCACCGTTGGGCGTTGCCTGTGCCTGCGGCGCTCGCGCACCTTCACGATCGCCAGCGCCACGGCGAACAGCAGCCCATAGAACACGGCCATGCCCGCGCTGGTGGCGGCATCGAGCACGTAGGCGAGCCCGAATCCGGCCGCCGCGCCACCGGCGGCGATCACCACGGCGAGCAGCAGCGTGGCCGGCAGCCGACGGGAGAGCAGGTGCGCTGTGGCCGCCGGCACCACCACGAGTGCCAGTACGAGGATCGCCCCGGAGGCATGGAACGCGGCCGTGACTGTGACCGACACCAGGAACATGAAGGCGGTCTGAACCGCACCGGTGCGGATGCCGATCGAGGAGGCGAACCCCGGGTCGAAGGTCGTGACGGTCAGGTGCCGGTACATGATGGCGATGAAGGCGATGTTCCCGGCCAGCACCGCGAGCATCACGTACAGATACGTCGGCCCGAACGAGACGCCGCCGACGATCCACTGCTCGAAGGCAGCCAGGTTGAGGTCGCCCACCAGCACCGCGTGGGTGTCCAGGTGGACGTTACCGAAGTTCAGAGTCACGGCGATCACCCCGGCCGCGAACAGGGCGGGGAAGATCAAGCCCTGCGGTGAGTCGCCGGTCAGCAATCCCGTGCGCCCGAGCCACTCGGCACCGAGCACCACCACCAGGCCGGCCAGGGCCGCCCCGAGGATCAGCAGCGGGGAGCCGAGATCGCGGGTGAGGGCGTAGCCGATCACGATCCCCGGCAGCACCGCGTGCCCGATCGCATCGACCAGCATCGAGCTGCGGCGCAGCACCACGAACACACCGGGGAGTGCGCAGGCCATCGCCGTCACGATCGCCAGCAGCAGCACCCCGACCGCGAAACTCATGACTGCCCGACCCCGTCCGAACGAGTGCCCGGCACGGACCCGCCCGCGCCTGCGCTCGCCACGGACCCACCTGAAGTCGCGCCGGTCTCGGCGAGCAACTCCCGCCGCAGCGCGGCGCGCGCCCGCGCCCGCGCCAACCCGCGCATGATGACGCTGCGTCGCGGTGAGGCCGCGATCGAGACGGCGAAGATGCCGAACAAGGTCAGCACGATGGCAGGTCCGGTCGGAACTCCGAGCACGATCGACAGATAGGCACCGGTGCCGCTTCCGACTGCGCCGATCGCCGCCGAGAGGGCTACCATCGACCGCAGCGTGGAGGTCCACTGTCTCGCCGCGGCCGGGGGAGTGATGACGAACGCCACCATCAGCACCAGCCCGACGGCCTTCACCCCGATCACCGTGGCGATCACGATCGTGATGAACATCAGCGCGTCCACAGCCGACGCCCGGAAGCCGAGCGCCGAGGTGTGAGCGGGGTCGAAGGTGCGCAGCGCGAATTCCTTCCAGAACACCCCCATCACCAACAGCGCCAGCCCGCCGACGACCGCACTGGTGACCAGGTCTGCCACCGTGATGACCGAGGCGTTGCCGAAGAGGTAGTCGGCGATGCCGCCCTTGCCCGGGTAGTCGCCGTTGGAGATCACCCGCAGCAGCAGCATCCCGGCGCCGAAGAAGACCGTCAGGGAGATCGCCATCGCGGTGTCGATCCTGATCTTGGTCGCCTGCGTGAGCCCGTTGGCCGCCAGGACCGCGAGCGTACCCACGACGACGGCACCGAGGATGAGTCCGAGCATCGAGCGGCCGTCGGTGCCGAGCACGACGACTGCCGTCAGGAAGGCGATCAACGTCCCGGGGAGGGCGGCGTGCGAGATCACGTCGCTGATCAGGGACTGCTTGCGCAGGTAGGCGAAGCTCCCGAGCGCACCGGCCACCAGTCCGATGACGACGGTGCCGGCGAACACGATCCGGTAGGTGTGATCGGCGAAGAACTCCAGTGGACTCATGTCAGCAGGTCCGCCAGGGCGTCGGTGTCCGTCACGTCGTAGGTGGTGCGCACGTTCTCGCGGGTGAACGCCTCGCCCACCGGCCCGGCGGCCACGAGCCGTTCATTCAGCAGCGCCACGTGATCGCAGTAGTCGCGCACGGTCGCCAGATCGTGATGCACCAACACCACCGTGCGACCCTGGCTGCGCATGGCGTGCAGCACCGCCACGATCGCCTGCTGGCTACGGGCATCCACACCCTGGAACGGCTCGTCCATGAGCAGCAGGTCCGGATGCTGCGCGAGTGCCCGGGCGAGGAAGGTGCGCTGCCGCTGTCCACCGGAGAGCTCGCCGATCTGGCGCTCGGCCAGGTCCGCGATTCCCACGTGCTCGAGCGCCCTCAGGGTCGCCTCGTGTTCCGTCCGGCCCGGGCGCCGTAGCCAGCCGAGGCGCCCGTAGGTGCCCATCCCGACGACGCCGCTGACCGTCGCGGGGAAGTCCCAGTCCACGCTGGCCGACTGAGGCATGTACGCCACCCGCTGGCGCACCTGCGACAACGGACGGCCGAAGAACTCGGAGGTCCCGGTGAGGGGACGGACCAGCCCGAGCATGGCCTTGAGGAGCGTGGACTTGCCGGCGCCATTGGGCCCGACGATTCCCAGCACCACCCCCTCGGGCACGTCGAGGTCGACGTTCCGCAGGACGGGGGTGCTGCGATAGGCCACGCTCAGGGAGCGGGTACGGGCCGCCGTCGGGGTGCTCATCGGTCTGCCTCCCTGGCCCCGAGCGCATCGGCGATCGCACGGGCGTTGTGGGTGAAAACCTCGAGGTAGGTGTCGACATCTGGCTCCGCGCCGAGGGAGTCGGCATAGAGCTCCGCATCGGAGATCTCCACCTCCCAGCCGAGGGAGCGGACGGCCTCGGTCAGGCTGGTGATCGCCTGGGGGTTGGCCTGGTTGTCCTGGAAGATCACCGGCACCTCGTTGTCGGCGATGAGGCGCGCCAGCTCGCTGAGTTCGGAGGCGCTCAGCTGGGCGGTGGTGGAGATGAAGTCGGTGGCCCGCACGTCCAGGTCGTAGACGTGGCCGAAGTAGGCGAAGGCGTCGTGGCCGGTGATGACGATGCGCGGCTCGGGAACCGTGGCGAGCAGGTTGTCGACCTCGCCGGCGGCGGCCTCGATCTGCTCGATGTAGGCGGCCGCGTTCTGCTCGTACTGAGCGGCGTTCGCCGGGTCGGTCTCGGCGAACTTGTCGGCGACTTCCGCCACCACGAGAACCCAGGCATCGGGACTGTTCCAGACGTGCGGGTCGTGCAGAGGGTTGCCGTCGGCATCGGTATCGGGCCAGGAGAGGAGGAGATCCGCGGGAAGCTGGTCTCCGACGGCGAGCTGCCGATCACCGAGGCTGCTCAACTGGTCGATCATCTGCGCCTCCAGGTGCAGGCCGTTCCAGAGCACCACGTCAGCGGACTGGATGGTCTGGATGTCGCGAGTGGAGGGCTGGTAGGTGTGCGGATCTCCGCCTGGGCCGACCATCGTGGTCACCTCGGCCTCGGGAGCGATGTTCGTGACGGCGTCCGCCAGGTAGCCGGTGGTGGCATAGACGGTCAAGGCGTCCGTGTCGTTGTCGCCGGACCCCGCAGCGCCGGAGGTGCCGCCGCAGCCGGTGAGCAGGAGGGCAGCCATGACCGCGGCGATCCTCGGTGCCACGCTCGTGGCGCCGCGCGCGCGTCTACCTCCCGGGTGGACACCTGTGGTCGTCAGCACTGTCTTCGCCACGCTCCTCGGTACTGGGAACTCAAAAGTTCGTCGTACCGAAGTTATAACCTGGCAGCGGCTGTGTGGCAAGTGGGCGGATGGGTGGCGACCGCCGGCACCGGACGTTCACCCGATGCGGAACTCGCCGATCTGGGTCTCGCCGTCCACCTCGTACACCGGCACCAACGCAGTCTGCCCGGCGGTGCGCTCGGTGTACTCGACCGCCTCCTCGGGCGAGGCGGGTTCCGGGCCGAACGCGAGGCGAAGGTCCTCGGCATGGATATAGCCGACCTCGCCGTTGGTGGCGATCACGGCGATGAGCTCCGGCTCACCGTAGACCTCGTTCGGAGTCCCGTAGGTCTGGCTGTTCTCGTTGACCGCGAATGGCTCAACGACGACCTCCTGATACCAGACGGAGATCTGCCACGATATGTCCGCAGGCGCGTCGACGGTGAGCACGCCGTCGTCACCGATCAGCATGTCCCTCCCGTCCCACAGCGGCAACGGACCGGACGAGCGTTCGCCCGCCGAGCACGTCACCGACGCCCTATCCGGGAAGCCCACAGTTCCCGGGTCCAGGCATGTCAGGTCGAACCAGATCTGGTCCGTCTCCTCGGGCGCCGGTCCGAGTGCGAGCTGGCCAGGACCGGTGTGCACCTCGGTGACCGGCGGTGTCACATCGATCTCGTTCACCCCTGCACGTAGCTGATGCACGGCGTAGGCGGCTGTCGGGACCCCTGCGGCCAAGGTGAGCCCGGCACCCAGGGCAAGCCATCGCCGTCGGGGAGCTGTGGTTGCCCGGCGGACCAGCTCTGCCCGGAGGCTCTGCGCGAACTCGTGATCCATCGACGCGTTCATGATTCCTCCTCGATGCTCGCCTGGACGGCGTGGGCGACGACCCGCACCCGTGCGCGGGCGCGGTGAAGCCTGCTGCGGGCGGCCGTGTCGCTCAGGCCCAGCAGGTCAGCCGCCTCGGTGACCGGATAGCCCTCGAGCACGACGAGGCAGAGCAGATGCAGATCGGGCGCAGAGAGGGATCGCAGGCCTTCCAGCAGGTCTTCGCGCATGCCCTCCTCGGGCGGTGCTACTGCAGGTGAGCGGGGCAGCCGGTCCAGCAGTGCTCGATACCGCCGGGTCGCGCGCCGCTGGTTGCGCGCCACGTTCGAGGCCGTCACGAGCAGCCATGGCAGAACCGATCCGTTCACCACCCGCACCCGGCGGCGCAGCCGCCACAGTTCGAGGAAGGCCGCAGCGGTCACGTCCTCCGCGTCCGGTTGGGTGTCGACAAGACGCCACACGTGCCGGTACACGCGGTCGTGGTGGCGGTCGAAGACCACGCCGAATGCCTCGCCGTCCCCGCGCAGCGCACGACGCCAGGCTTCCGACTCCTCCATACCCTGTAGTGTCCGGCGGCGCGCAGAACGTGGCACCGCCGGACAAGAAGGTCAGCTGTGCTGGCGGCGCACCCCGCGCACGCACAGCCCGCCGAGGACGAGCGCTGCCAACGCCAGGGCGAGAATCGTCGCGAGGTCAGCGCCGGTGTCTGGGAGCGCGGGCTCGCCGTCCGCGGGCGGGGCGTCGACCGGCGCGGCCTCCACGGTGGTCGTCACCTCGGCCTGCGCGGCGGTGAGGTCGTCGCTACCGGTGTAGGTGGCCATCAGTGTCTGCTCGCCCGCTGTCGTTGGCGTGATCTCACAGCTGGCGCGGCCGTCGGCATCAGTGACGCCGGTGCAGGTCTGGTCGCCGAGCGCGAAAGCGATCTCCTGCCCGGACAGGTCCACATCGGCGGCGTCGCCGCCACCGATGATCTCCGTGGGCACCGCGAACCGGGCCCGGTCACCAGTGGATGCGCTCTCCCCGGTCGGAGCGGTGAGCAGCACGCTCACCGTCACCGGCTCGCCCTCCGTGGCCGCGTCCGGCCCCAGCGCCGCGAGCGTGGTGGCGGTCTTGTCCACATCGGCGGTCGCTGCGGCCGCGGACGGCAGGTAGTCATCGGTGCCGGAGAACTCGGCGCCGTACTCCTGCGCACCGGCGGTCAGGGGTATGACCTCACAGGTCGCGATCCATCCCTCATCGGTCTCGGTGAGCGCCACCTCGGCGCACTCCGCGATCGGCTCACCACCGGCGGTGAAGGTGACCGTTCCCGCGCCGTCGGTCGGGCTGACCGTGGCGGACAGCGTCACCAGTGCCGGGAAGGCGCCCGCTGGGCTCGCGGTGAGGGTCGTCTCGGTCGTAGCGGGCAGCACACTGACATCGCCGGACGCGGAGGAGGACTCGAAGTCATCCGTTCCAGCGTAGGCGACCTGGACGTCACCCGACTGGGCGACGGCGACGGCGTCGAACGCGCACGTGGCCACGCCATCGGCGTCGGTGGTGGCAAGGCACTCCTCACCGGACCAGGTGAAGGTGAGCGACGCGCCTGCCAGCACGGATCCGTCGACCGCGTTCATGAGAGTTCCCGTGAGGGTCACCTGCTCACCCACGGTGACCGTCTCGGGCGCCTCGAGCGCCAGGGTGGTCGGTGCGGGCGCCACTGTGACCTGCGTCGAGCCCTCGGAGGGCTCGTAGTCGGCAGTTCCGTTGTAGGACGCGGTGACCGTGCTCTCGCCGACAGGCAGTGCGGCTGTCGTGCACTCGGCCGTCCACGTGCCCTCGACCTCGGCCAGCGCGATCTCCTCGCAGCCCTCAACCACATCCTCACCGGCCGTGAAGGTGACCGTGCCGGCGCCGGCGGTCGGCGCGATCTGGGCGGTGAAGGTCAGTGGCTCGGTGAACTCGCCGGCGTCCGGGCCGGTGACCTCGGTCGTGGTGGGGGCGGCCGCGATGGTCACCGTCTCCTCGGTCTGCGCCGGGGTGATGTCGGTCGTTCCCGCGAAGGAGACGGAGACGGGAGAGGTCTGGGCCGCCGTCGGGGTGAACGTGCACTCGGCGCTGCCGGGGAAGTCCGTCGTACCCGTGCACGTCTCCCCGTCGAAGGTGAACGTGACCTCAAATCCCTCCAGGGTGGGTGCGAGGCCACCGAATGCAGCGTAGAGGTCCGCGGAAGCGATAAGCGGCTCGCCGACCACGCCGGTGACATCGCCGGTGTAGGTGAGGGTGGCAGGGGCGCGGAGCACCTCAACTGTCGTGGTGTCGGAGGAGGTGAGGTAGTCCGGCGTGCCGCTGTAGGTGGCGACGATCTCGTTCTCGCCGACCGGCAGGGTGGCCGTGGTGCACTCGGCCGTCCAGACACCCTCGACGTCGGCCAGCGCGATCTCCTCGCACCCCTCGATGGCGTCCTCACCTGCGGTGAAGGTCACGGTGCCCTCGCCGTCGGTCGGGCTCACGGTCGCGGCGAGGCTCGCCATGCCCCCGACGACGACCTGCTCGGTACCGGTGAGGGTGGTGGTCGTGGCGGCGGTGCCGACCTGCAGCTGCTCGGTGATCGAGTTCGGCAGGTAGAGCGCGGTGCCCGCCTGGGTGAGCTCGAGTGAAATCGGCCCGGCGACCGGCACCGTCAGTTCGCAGCTGGCGATCCCGTCCTCGTCGGTGGTCGCGATGCAGTCCGCGGAGCTGCTGCCGGCCAGGGTGAACGCGATGTCGATACCGGGGAGCGGGACGTCGCCCTGGGTGAGCAGCGCCGTCGCCGCGACCTCCTCGCCGACCGTGCCCGACTGCGGGCCGGTGTATTCCAGGGTGGTGAGGCGGCGCAGGGCCTCGATCGCGATCGTGTCCGAGGAACCGTCAAAGGTGGCGTCACCGGAGTAGGTGGCCGTGACGTCGTGCTCGCCGACGTCGAAGGCGAAAGAGCAGTTGGCCGTGCCATCGCTGAGGACCACTGACCCGCAGCCCGGGAGGGAGCCCGCGTCGGTGGTGAAGGCGACGGTGCCGGTGGCGCCGGCTGGCACGGTGGCGGTGAACATGACCGCCTCGCCCCAGACGGGGGTGTCGTCGTCGACGTCGAGCGTGGTGGTGCTGGTCTGCTGGGAGACCTGAATGTCGCCGGTCTCGGTGGCGGCCTCGACGGTGGCCGACCCGTCGTAGGTGAGGGTCAGTTCCACCGGCCCGGCAGTGCTCGGCGTGACGGTGCACGAGAAGGAGCCCTCGTCATCGACCGCGCCGGAGCAGTTCTGTCCGTCGAAGGAGAGCGAGACGGTCTCGCCGCTGAGATCGAGCGTCGGGCTGGTCAGCAGCACCGCGAGCTCCAACGGCTCCCCGACCGTCGCCGTGGCAGATCCGGTGTAGGCGAGGGCGGACTGCGCCTTGCCCACAGTGACCTCAAGGCTGTCGCTCGAGGGGAGGTACAGCCAGGACCCGCTGAACTGGGCCAGATAGGAGTGGCTGCCGACCGTCGGCTGGGCGATCGTGCAGATGGCGCTGCCGCCGCTGACGGGCTGGTCGGCGCAGACGGCCCCATCCTCGGAGAAGGCGACGGTCCCGCCGCCAGGGATGGGGGAGACGGCGGCGGTCAGCGTCAGCGACTCGCCGAAGCGCAACGAGGTTGAGCCGGTGAGCGTCGTGGTGGTGGCGATCTCGTTCGGAGTGACGGTCACCGACGCCGTCACGGGCGAGGTGCCGCTGATGCATGCGCCGCCGTCGATGCTCAGGCAGTAGGAGAAGGAGTCCGGCCCGGAGTAGCCGGAGTCAGGGGTGTAGGTGAACGTGCCGTTGTTGGTGGTGCCGAGGGTGCCGTTCGCGGGCTGGGACGTCACCAGGCCGACGTAACTGATGCCACCGGACGGGGCGGGATAGAGCGTGCCACCGTGGGAGGAGTCCGCCGCGACCGTGAACGACTGGTTGCTCAGGGTCGGGTAGACGGCGATCGAGCCGGTGACGGGTGCACTCTTGCACACGCTCTCTTCGGTCTGGACGCAGTAGGTGAAGGTCGCCCGGCCAGTGAAACCAGGATTGGGCGTGAAGGTGAACGAGCCGTCTTGTGATGCGTTCACGCTGCCGCCGGCGGCGTCGAAGACGTCCAGCGGTTCGTCCGTGATGTTGCCGGAATCCACGAGAAGGCCCTCGGAGGCCGGCACGCTCAGCGCCTGACCTTCGAGCGTCTGGTACGACTGCGAGTACAGGTACGGCTGGCCAACGTAGAGGTAGGCCCGCTCCGTGTTCGACACGCACGTGCCACCGGCAGCGAGACAGTACGAGAAATACTGTTCACCGGCGAAGCCCGGGTGTGGGTCGAGGGTGAACGAGCCGTCCGCGTTGACCGCGAGGGTCGACTCTGGCCAGAGGAATTCGCCCTCGACCACCATGACCTCGTAGCCGGCCGCGGCGACGTCGTTGCTCATCACTCCCGGCGCCGGGACGTTGATCGGCGTGTCGATCGGGGAGCCATAGGTGTCGCCATACGCCACCGGAGTAGCCGCCTGCGCGGGAGCCGCAATCGCGACCACCCCCACCAGGACGAGGAACGCTACGACGGCGCTGGAGATGATGCGCGTGAACGACGCGCCGGCGCGCGCAGGCGCGGTGCTGACAGACATGAGACCCCCGGGTCACGATGCAGCCCAGTCGCCACACCCGGGTTATGTCTATCGGGTTCTTGTACGCACGCACAACGATCCGATGTAACGATCAGGTCACGGTGCCCTGTTGGTCTCCGAGGAAGGTTTACCCGCGCGGGATGTTCCGCAGGTTCGACCGCGCCATCGAGACCGCCTCCCCGGCGCCGCCGTTCAGCACGATCTTGCTCAACGCCGTCGCGAACCCGAACACCTGGTCCTTGGTGATCTTGGGTGGGATGGACAGGGCGTTCGGGTCGGTCACCACGTCCACCAGCGAGGGACCGCGGTGGGTCAGCGCCGTCTCGAACGCGCTCTCCAACTCCGCCGGATCATCCACGCGCTGGGTCTGCAGACCCATCGCCGCACCGATTGCCGCGTAGTCCACCGCGGGTACGTCCACCCCGAAGTCGGGCAGCCTGTCCACGAGCATCTCGAGCTTGACCATCCCGAGGGTGGAGTTGTTGAACACCACCACCGTGAGCGGCAAGTCGTACATTACCGCCGTCAGCAGATCGCCGAGCAGCATCGACAGGCCGCCGTCACCAGAGACTGCTATGACCTGCCGGTCGGGGTAGGCGAGCTGGGCGCCGAGCGCTTGCGGCATGGCGTTCGCCATCGACCCGTGCTTGAACGAGCCGATGAGCCGCCGCTTCCCGTTCGGGTTCAGGTAGCGCGCGGTCCACACGTTCCCCATCCCGGTGTCGGCTGTGAATACCGCATCCTCAGCGGCGACCTGGTCCAGTACGGAGGCGGCGTACTCGGGGTGGATCGGGCGCATGTGCTCGACGTCCTTGGTGTAGGCGCCCACGGCCTTGTTCATCAGCCGGTCGTGCTTGTCGAGCATCCTGTCCAGGAACCGGCGGCTGCGCTTGGTCTTGATCGTCGGCAGCAGCGCTTCCAGGGTGGCGGCCACGTCGCCGTGCACCGGGTACTGCACGGCGGTACGCCGCCCGATCACCGCGGCATCGGTGTCTACCTGCGCGGTGGGAACGTCGGGCAGAAACTGGTCGTACGGGAAGTCGGTGCCCAGCAACACGATCAGATCGGCGTCCTCGAGTCCGGCAGCCGCCGCACCGTAGCCCAGCAGTCCGGTCATCCCGACGTCATAGGGGTTCTCGTACTGGATCAGGTCCTTGCCGCGTAGCGAGTGCCCCACGGGCGCCTTGATCTTCTCCGCCAGGTCGACCACCAGCTCGTGGGCGCCCATGGCCCCGTAGCCGACGAAGAGCGCGACATTCTTCGCCTTGTCGATCGCCTCGGCGAGGTTCTGTAAGCAGGCGGGGTCCGGCGTCAGGACGCCGTGGCTGACCGGGGTGTAGGTGGGTGCCTGTGCCGTGGCCTGTTCATCCGCTACGTCACCCGGCAGGGTCACGACGGCGACCCCTCGCTCAGCGAGGGCGTGTGAGATGGCAGCGTGGACCACCCGGGGTGACTGGTCGGTCGTGCTGACCAGCTCGGAGTACACCGAGCATTCGGTGAACAGCCGATCCGGGTGGGTCTCTTGGAAGTATCCCTGCCCGATCTGCGCGGACGGGATATGGCTGGCGATGGCCAGCACGGGCGCACCGGTGCGGTTGGCGTCGTAGAGGCCGTTGATCAGGTGTAGGTTCCCGGGCCCGCATGACCCGGCGCACACGGCGAGCTCCCCGGTGAGCTGGGCATCGGCTGCGGCCGCGAATGCGGCGCTCTCTTCGTGCCGGACGTGGATCCAGTCGATCCCGCCCTCGGCCGATCCGCCGGTGCGGCGCACCGCATCGACGATGGGGTTGAGGCTGTCTCCGACGATACCGTAGATGCGGCGAACGCCTACGGCCTGGAGCTGACTGACGAGCTGCTCAGCAACGTTCATGTCTCGACGCTACGCCGAGATGCGGACGAAATCGACGGTGGAGGGTGAGTCTGTGCCGTGTTTGGCACGGAGTGCGCCCCAGTCGTCAGTTCTGTACGGGCCCGGCCTCCCCCACCGGCTCAGCCCGCCGCATCGACCGGGCCGCCCCGGCCGCGAATGCCGCAGCAACGAGCAACACGACCACGATCATCATCGCCAGCCGCAGCCCGACCTCCTCACCGACGAAACCCAGCAGCGGCGGACCCACGAGGAAGGCCAGGTAGCCACTGGTCGCCACGGCGCTGACCCGCTCGGACGCACGATCCGGGTCGTCCCCGGCTGCCGAGATCGCCACCGGGAAACCAAGGGAGGCTCCCAGCCCCCACAGCACGACCGCCACCCCGGCCACGGCGGCGCTCGGGGAGAAGACCACCACGACGATGCCGGCGATCGCACACACCGCGCTCAAGCGCAGCACGATGGGCCGCCCGAACCGTTCCACGACGGGCCCGCCGAGGAAACGGCCGACAGTCATTGCGGCGGCGAACCCGGCGAAGACGAGGGAACCGCTCGTGGCGGAGACGTCGTGACCGTCCACCATGAGCAGCGGCAGCCAGTCGTTCGCGGATCCCTCGGCGAACGCCATCGCCAGCACGACCACCCCGATCAGCACCAGTCGGCGGTCGCGCCACACGCTGGGGCGAGGCTGCGTCGTCGGGGTGCTCGCCCGGGCACGGACGGAGACCTCGATCCCGGTTCCGGCCACAACCCCCGGGAGCGCCCAGACGGTCAGCCCGGTCATGAGCGCCGCGGCGAGGAGCAGGTGCCAGGCGGGGGAGAAGTCGATCGCGGTCAGGCCGATGCCCGCCAGCGCGCCGATCACCGTGCCCAGGCTGAAGCAGCCGTGCAGGATCGGCAGCACCGGTCGGCCGATCAGCCGCTCCAGCTCAGCGCCGGAGATGTTCAGCCCGATCTCCCCGAGTCCGCCGCCGATCCCGAAGACGAGCAGGCCGGCGAAGACGACCGGCGCGGCCGACCAGAGGGCCCCGAGCCCCACCAGCACCGTCCCGGCGATCACGCACACGGTTCCGACGGCGATCACCGGCCGCGTCCCCCATCGGCGGACGAACCACCCCGAGCTGATCACGCCTGCCATCGAGCCCACGCTGAGGCCGAACAGGATCAACCCCATCTGTGCCGTGGAGGCCTCGACGGCGTCCCGGATCGCGGGCGTGCGCGTCACCCAGGAGGAGAGTCCGATGCCGACGATCAGGATGAGGGCAAAGAGTGAGTAGCGACGACGTCGCAGGGAGGGCATGGAGTTGATCGTAAGAGGGACGCTCGCGTGAGCAGCATTCGAGGGCGTGAGAGATGCGACACGGCCGTCGACGACGAATCACGCTCAGGTGTAGGCGGGCTCGCGTCGCGTGAGTCCGGGAACCCGGTCGAAGTCGCGGTCGAGCGAGACGATCTCGGTGAACCCTGCTTCCAGGGCGGTGGCGGCGTGCACGGCGTCACGCCCTGCGATCGTTGACCGCTCCACGAGATCGACCGTCCGGTCGGTCACGGCCTCGTCGAAGGCGTGCACGACGCACGCTGCCCGGACCTCATGCACCACGGCCACCGCATCAGCACGAGATCCGCGGCACCGTCGAGGATGCGCCGGCAGGCGGCACGGTGTGGACTCTCCCCGCCGACCGCCAGCGCGAGGATCATCGTGTCCACGAAGACCTTCCTGCTCACGTTGCTCGCGGAGTCCCCCGTGCTCATTTCAGGGCGCCACGGTCGAGCTGAGCCTCGAGCGCTGCCTTGGTGTCTGCCCAGTCGGGCGCCTGGTGACCGTCAAGGCACGTAGTCCGGCACCCCGTGCGGTCGCACCGCCTCCCGGTACCGCTCCACCAGGTCCCGCCACCCGAAACTCTCACCGAACTCGGGCGAATACACGGCCTCGGTGAAGTGCCAGAGCAGGTATGGGTGTGCGCCGAGCAGATACAGCGCCTCGTAGTCGCGGGCGGCGAAGGCCGCATGCTCCGCCTGGGTGAGCCGCCTATCGTCGGCAGGTCGATCTGTGGCCGCGTCCTCCGTCAGCCACTCATCCAGGAACGCGCCCGGATCGGCCACGTACGCGGCCACGGCCGCATCGCTCATCTCCACCGCACGCATGAACTTGTCGATCATGTACTTGCTCATCGCGCCCTCCATAGGAAGAACGGGCTGGAGGCGAAGCGGCTCGGTGTCGCCTCGGCCAGGTCCGCTCCGCGCCCCTGCATCGCCGCCAGTGCGGCGATCACATTCACGTACTGGTAGGTCACGTTGCCGGCGTCCATCAACCGCTCGTATCGGCAGCCGTCGATCGCGGCCTCCAGGTCCCCGTCCCGCATCCAGGCGACGGCCTCGGCGTCGAAGTCCGGGTCCGGGGAGCCGTGGAACTGCTTCGGGCCGCCGATGTCGGTGGCCATGTGCCCTGAGGTGAGGATTGCCACCCGGGCGTCGCTCTCCCAGTTCTCGATCGTGGACCGCAGGTGCTCGCCCAGCACCGCGAACCGGCGCGGGCTCGGCAACGGCGGCAGCGTGGCGTTCACATGGATCGGCACCACCGGGATGTCCAGCTCCGGCGTCAGGTACTGCAGCGGGATCATGAACCCGTGGTCCAGGCGCCACTCGTGCGAGATCCCGAAGTCGATCGCCTCCGTGAGCACCTCCCGCCCGGTGATCTCGTCCGCCAGCTCCCGGTGGCCGGTCACCTCGCCGTACTCGAGCCCGAAGGTGCGCACCTCGTTCTCGTAGGTGCCGTGATAGTGCTCGGCCTTGCCGACGATGAACGCGGGCACGTTCTCCAGGAAGAACTGGCGGATGTGGTCGGTGCCGATCAGCACGATCACGTCCACACCCAGTTCGGTGATCGCCCTGCGGATCAGCGCGAAGTTTGCAGCGACCCCAGCGAGATCGTCCGGTGCCGGCTCGGTCATCGCCCGCCACAGCAGCGGGTTGTGCGGCGTCGCCGCCGCCATCACCAGCCGGGCCATCAGTCCTCCAGCCCGAACAGGGTGCGGGCGTTCTCCAGCAGGATCTTGCGGCGAGAGGTCTCCTTCATGCCCAGCTCGCCGAACTCCGCCATCCACCGGTCCACCGTCAGCACCGGCCAGTCCGATCCGAACAGCACCCGGTCGGTGATGAGGGAGTCGGCATACCGGATCACCTCCGGCGGCAGGTACTTGGGCGCCCAGCCGGACAGGTCCAGGTACACGTTCGACTTGTGCCACACCATCGCCAGGTTCTCCAGGTGCCACGGCCACGCCGGGTGCGCACTGATGATCTTCAGCTCCGGGAACTCCGCCGCCACATCGTCCACGTACGGCACCGGACGAGCCAGCTCCAGCCGGTACCCGCCACCCCCCGGCGTCCCGGCACCGGCCCCCGGGAACCCGGAGTGGAACATCACCACCAGGCCCAGCTCGGCACAGACCTCCCAGATCGGGAAGAACCGCCGATCGTTCGGGGCGAACTTCTGCCGGGACGGGTTCAGCTCACCCACCCCTTTGATCCCGTACTCGGCATGCATCCGGCGGATCTCCGCCACGGCCGCCTCACCCTTCCACGGGTCGATACCCGCGAAGGAGAGGAACACATCCGGGTGATCGCGTTGCGCCTTGCCGAGCAGATCGTTCGGGGCGCCGCGGATCCCCGACGTCGTCTCCGAGTCCGAGTTCACGATCACGGCCATCATTCGGCGCTCGCGGTACTGGTCGGCCTGCTCGGCGAAGGAGACCACCGGTCGCTCCCGTCCGAAATGCTTCGCCATCTGCCGGTGCCGTGAGCCCATGGCCGCGAGGAACTCCTCGGTCTGCGGGTGGGTGTGCACGTCGATCGCCACGATGTCACGCATGGGTGGGTGCCTCCGTCGTCAGTAGGTCGGCGTTGCCCTCGCCCAGTCCGGGCGGAGGAGCCAGCCGACGGCGTCCGCTCGCCGAGAATCCGACGCTCGGCCTGGGCATGGGCTTCGTCGAGCCATCCGGCAACGGCACGTTCTCCACGAGCTCCATCGCCGCGATCTGGGGGTCGTCGAACAGGTCGGCCACCGTGTTCAGCGGGCCGTGTGGGATGTCGTGCTCGGCGAGCCGGTCCAGCCAGTGCTGCCGCGGTCTCGTGGCAGCGATCACCTTCAGTTCGGCGTCGAGATCGTCGTAGTGCCGTACGCGGCCCTCCCTGCTGGCGAACCGCGGATCCTCGGCGAGGTCCGGCCGCTCGAGCACCTCCAGCAGTCCCAGCCAGAACTTCTCGGGCACGGACATGTGCACGACGAAAGCTCCGCCGTCGGAGCCCTTCAGTGCATACGCCTGCGCACGGCGCGGGCGGGAGTCCGGGTGCGCCACGGCACCGGTCTCCAGGTAGGTGGAGGCGGCCTCGGTGAGGAAGTCCAGCAGCGCGCCCACCATGGAGACACTGACGTGCTCTCCGGTGCCCCGTTCGGTGCGGGCGTGCAATGCGGCGAGGATCGACTGCGCGGCAGACATCCCGGAGAGCAGATCCGAGAACGCCGGGCCGAGTGGACGCAGCGTGCTCTCCGGGACCACCTGGCTGTACATGCCACCGATCGCGGAGACCACGGTGTCATAGCTGGGGCGGCCCGCGAGCGGCCCGGTGGCGCCGAAGCCGGTGATCGAGCAGGTGATGAGCGACGGCGCGATCTCGCGGAGCCGGTCGGGCCCGAAGCCGAGCCGCTCGGCCACGCCCGGACGGAAGTTCTCGATCAGCACGTCCGCCTCCCGCGCCAGGTTGAGCAGCTGGGCGAGGCCCTCACTGGTCTTCAGGTCCAGCGTCACGGCTCGCTTGCCCCGGTTGTAGGCGGCGAACTGCGGGCTCATCTCGCCCGAACCCTCCCAACGTCGCATCGGGTCACCGGCCGGGGACTCCACCTTGATCACCTCGGCGCCCAGGTCGGCGAGGATCTTCGCCGCATAGGGCCCGGAGATGTACTGGCCCAGCTCGACCACCCGGATTCCGGCCAGTGGTCCGTGGCCTGGGTCGTTCGTCATGTCGTGGATTCCTCTCGGTCCTCGGCACTGAGGCGGTCGGGGCGCTCGTCCAGAACGATCGCCCCCTCATGATGCAGCAGGAGGTACAGGGGCACGGCGCGGGTGACCAGCGCGGTGACCGGGCACCGGTCGCGCGCCTCCCGGGCCAGGTCGATGGCCTGGTCCGGCGCTGCCTCGCTGTGCACACGCAGATCGGCCACGAACCACGGCGGATATGCCGGAGTGTCGTCCACGCGATGCTCACCCCGCAGATCCAGGGCCGTGCGCACCTCCAGCTCGATCTCGGCCAGCGGCACGTGCGCGGCCGCCCAGGTCTTCGCCGACCAGCCCAGCAGGCACCCTGCCACGGAGGTGAGCAGGTAACGCATCGGGCTCGGCCCGCTCTCGTGCCCGCCCCGTTCGGTCGCCTCGTCCACCCGCAACCGCCAGTCGGTGCCGTACTGGCGGAACGTGGTCAGCACGGCAGTGTCGCGTTCCAGAGTGGCGCGGACCGAGGGCCTCATGACGGCGGAGGCCGGCTGTCGCAGGCTCCTCGCCGTGAGCGTCGAGAGGGAGTCGCGCAACCTGTCGGCGTCGACGTCAGACATCGATGATCACCTTCCCGTGCCGGGGGGCAGCGAATGCCGCGTAGGCGGAGTGAATGTCGTCGAGGGGGAAGCGTTGCGCGATCGGTACGTGCACGGCACCCTGACGCACGAGCTCCAGTCCACGGGTGACTTGATCGAAGGTCGCGCTGGCCACACCGACCAGGCGGCGGCGCTGGAGATAGAAGGCGTGAGCGTCCACGTGGAGGTCGGCGTCTACGGAGGCCGCGCAGAACACCGCTCGGCCGCACCAGCCCAGCAGTGCGACCGCCTGAGCGAGCAGGGCGGCGCTTCCGCTGGTGTCGATCACCACGTCGAAGCGGTCCGATGGCGTCACGGCACCCGCGAGGTCCGACGTCGGGCCGGTGACGATCTCACGGACCCCGGCGGGGAGGTCTGGAACCGGGTGCCGGGAGGCCGCGGTGACCGAGGTGCCCAGGTGGCGGCCGATGTCGAGCGCCACGCGCCCGAGCACCCCACCGGCGCCGGTGACCAGCACCCGCTCGCCGACGCGGACGTCGGCAGCGTCGAAAGCGTTCAGCACGATCGGCACACTGTGTACGGCCGCCGTGGCGGTCGCGGCCGGCAGGCCGTGCCTGGGGAACACCACGCTGAGGGGAACGGCCACGGCCTCGCACGCTCCGCCGTCGCGATGGACGCCGAGGACCTCCTGCGCAGGGCACTCCGACTCGCGGTGCTCGCCGCACCACCGGCAGTGGCCGCACGGGATGTTGGGTTTGGCCACGACTTCCGAGCCGATCAGGTTGGCGTCGACCCCCGCTCCCACGGCGGCGACGGTGCCTGCCGGGTCGAGCCCGAGGGTGCGGGGCAGGCGGGCCGCGGCGCCCGGTCCGGCCCCAGCGATCACGTTGAGGTCCAGCTGATTGACCCCGACGGTCTCTACGCGCAGGAGCACCTCGCCGGCTGCTGGGGCGGGCGCGGCGACGTCGCCGACGCGCACACCGTCATCGGTCATCACTGCTGCTCGCACGATCCACCGCCTCCACCTTGAGATTGGATCCAATATCCAGAACCGTACTCGACGGTGAGCCGACGGTCCACTCCGATCACCATAGACATTGGCCCGTATTTTTGGATACGGTATCCAGAAGTCGCAGGCATCGTCGCTTGGACGGTGCCGTGTGCGAGCCATTGCACGAAGGAGCATCATGCGCAGAGTTGCCAGATCAACCGCTATTTGTGCTGCAGGACTGGTGGCCGCAGCGGCGCTCGCCAGTTGCACTGAGCCGTCGACGTCGTCGGACCCGGTGGAACTTCCTGAGGGAGAGCCCGCTGCCGCCGAAGACACGGACATCACCGTGGCGATTCCGTTTCCGGACACCACGATGTACTCGATGTACGTGGTGGCCTC
The DNA here is from genome assembly GCF_009805705.1 of Ruania rhizosphaerae. Taxonomy (GTDB): domain Bacteria; phylum Actinomycetota; class Actinomycetes; order Actinomycetales; family Beutenbergiaceae; genus Ruania; species Ruania rhizosphaerae. Next base: position 422,128 of record NZ_VSMB01000001.1, on the reverse strand, counting down.
GGACCTGGGCTACTACGAAGAGGAGGGCCTCGAGGTCGAGGTGATCACCGCAGACAACGTCACCGCCGCCGTGGCGAGCGGCAGCGCCGATATCGGTGTGGAGAGCACCGGCACCGTGATCGAGGCGATCCGGGGTGGAGTCGAGGTGGAGCTTGTCTCCGGGCACTACTGCCGGCAGAACTTCGACTTCGCGGTGCAGTCCGGAATCGAGTCGGCCGAGGACCTCGCCGGAACGTCCGTGACGCTCGCCGGATCCCCCGGAGACCCGGCCGAGTTCCAGCGCCGTCAGGTGCTGGCTGAGGAAGGCTGGGACCTGGAAGGCATCGATGTTGAGGTTGTCTACCCCGGGCCCGGTTCGGAGTCGTGGACCGAGTTCTTCGTCAACGACCGGATCACGCTGCAGCCGTTCTACGCCGACGACCGTGCCGCCCTGGAGGCGCACGATGCGCAGATCATCGTCGAGGCGCTGCGGAACTGGGCCAACGATGTCCAGGTGGCCGGCACCGATTGGTTGGCTGAGAACCCGAACACGATGGTGCGGTTCCTCCGCGCCACGTTGCGTGGCGTGGAGACCATCGTGGCGCCCGCCCCCGGCGAGCAGCCGGAGAACGCAGACCAGGTGCTCGACATCTACGAGGCGAACGACTTCGATGTCAGCGAGCTGAGGGACTCCGACAGTCTCTGGCGGCTGGATGCCCATCTCACCTGCCAGAACCTCTACTTCGATCAAGAGGCGTGGGACGTCACCATCGACACCCAGGACCTGGAAGATCTGGAGTTCGACAGTAGCCAGTTGGTCTACATGGAGCGGGCTCAGGAGTTGCTGGGCCTCGACAACACCGGACCGGAGACGCTGCCCTACCCCTGATTGCGCTGACCACCGCCACGAGGGTGGCCTGAGTGTTGCCGAATCGCTTCGGAGCGACACTCAGGCCACCCTCGCTGCGGTCGTCAGAGGCTCAGGGGTCTCAGGGGTCTCAGGTCGGCGTTGACGTTCTCGGTAGTTGCCGGCGGTGGACCTGACGCACCCTGATGGAACCAACGCCCGAGCTAGCCGGGGGTCCCCGGGCTAGGCAGCGAGGAACGCCCGTACGCGTTCGATGAGCAGCGCGGCTGCGTCTGGATCGTACGCGTCGAGTGAGGAGTCAGCGAAAAGGTGCTGGTCGCCGGGATAGACGAACAACTCGGCCGCAGCTGTGGAGCCGGCGAGCTCGCGGGCAGCGGGCAGGTCCTCGTCAAAGAACTCGTCATCTTGCTTGCCGTGGATCTGCACCGGCACCGCGGGGGGCCATGTCTTCCCGAACTCAGAGGTCGGGATGCAGGAGTCGATGAGCACGGCGCCGCGGGCGCCGCTCCGGGTCTGCGCGAGCCGTTGGGCGATCGTCACGCCGAAGGAGAATCCGGCGTAGACGAGCTCGGGCTGCAGTTCGTTGGCCGCAGCGATGCCGCGTTCCTGTATCGAGGCGAATCCGGCCCCACGTGCGAACCCGAAGCCCTCCTCAATGCTGCCAAACGTGCGGCCCTCGAACAGGTCGGGCGTGTGCACGGTATGCCCTGCCAGTCGCAGAGTGTCGGCGAAGGCCCGGACCCCGTCCGTCAGTCCCTGAATGTGGTGGTACAGCAGCACGTCAGCCATGGTGACGGCCTCCCTGGATAAATGATCGAAAAATATGGAACGTTCGACGATGCTAGTCTAGGCTGCCGTGGCCGACAATCCTCCGGACTACGAGCTCGCCGATCGGATGACGCTCACGAGCCCGGCTCAGGTGAAGGCCATCGGTCACCCACTACGCACCACGATCTTGCAACTTCTCCACGAACGGGCCGCCACTGTCACCGAGCTAGCTCTCGTGGTCAAGCGCCCCAAGAGCACAGTCGCGCACCACGTCGACGTACTCGCCCGCAACGGCCTCCTCCGCGTGGTGCGCACGCGCAGGATACGAGCGATCGAGGAGCGCTTCTACGGACGTACCGCGCGCATGTTCCACGTGGCAGCGGAGCCTTCGCCCGCCGGCGTAGAGATGCCACGTGACTTCAACGACTTCGAGGTGGCTGCACGCGAATCCGCGACGGCGTTCGAGCAGCGAAAGCTCTGGGGCTTCATCCGGCATGCCCGCATTTCAGAAGATCAGGCCAATGCGTTCTGGGACCGGATGACTGAACTGGTTGATGAGTTTGACCGCATCCCGAGGTCCGGCGACACCGTGTTCGGGTTCGCTATCGGCATCTACCCGACCGACTACCCGACATTGCCCACAGTGGAGTGAATCGCCCTGTAGGCCTTCGTGACGGCTGGCCCGGGCGCCGCATGGCTGGCTCCATCGCTCGTCGAGTCTGGGCTCCGCGACGCCACAGGCCCCGGTGGGCCACGTGGACCGGCGGTTCAGTAGCCGCGGTTCGGCTCACTGCCGGGGCTAGGACGCCGCAGCGGTCCGCTCGTCGTGCCAGGGCGCCAGCTTGCGCTGCAGCAGCCCGATCAGGCTCAGCGTCAGGTTGGCGATGATCACCATCACCACCACCATCGCGAGCGCCTCGTCCATCTCGAACTGGTACGCGGCCTGCTCGAGCATGTGCCCGAGACCGCCGGTGCCACCGAGGAACTCACCGAGTACCTCACCGGTGAATCCCAGCGCAGCACCACGCCGGATCCCCGCCAGGCTGAACGGGAGCGTGGCCGGGAAGATCACCTTCCAGCCGAGCGCCGGCCCGCGCACCCCGAACACCCGGGCGGCGCGCACGAGCGAGGGGGAGACCGTGACCGCGCCCTCCATGGTGTTCAGCAGGATCGGGAACACCGCGAGCAGGAACGTCAGCGCGATCTTCGACTCGCTGCCCAGCCCGAGCGCGAGGATGATCACCGGCGCGAGCGCCACCTTCGGGGTGGAGTAGAGCAGCCACAGGAACGGCGCCACCGTGAAGCGCAGCACCGGTGACCAGCCCACGGCCAGCCCGACCACCACGCCAACAACGATCGCCAGGGCGAGCCCGACCACCACGTTGCCCATGCTGAACGCGAACGCCTGCCAGAACTCGCCCTCGACGAGCAGGGCGAGGAACGCCGTCAGGACCTTCGATGGGGGCGGGAGGAAGGCCTCGGGGACCAGTCCCGCGCGCACCACGGCTTCCCACACGGCAAGGATGGCCAGCACCACGGCGATGAGCAGGAACGTCCAGCGGGCCTCGCCTCGCTGTGCGGTCCCACGACGGCGACCGGTTGCCCTGAGCGCCGGCAGTTGCGTCTGGATGCTCATGAGTGCCCTTTCCTGGTCCAGGGGGCCACGAGGCGTTCGACCAGCGTGATGACCCGGGTCATGCCGACGCTCCAGATGACCACGATTCCGATCGCTGCGTAGGCCTGGTCGGTCTGGTACGTGTTCGAGGCCTTGATGATCAGTGCTCCCATGCCGGTGGCCGAGCCGGCCAGCTCGGCCACGGTCATCCCGATGGTGGCGAGCACCACGGCCTGGCGGAGCCCGGCGAACAGGAACGGTGTGGTCGAGGGCAGATAGATCGACCGGTACAACTGGAAGCGGTTCGCCCCGTAGACCTGGCCGGCACGGATGAGCGAGGCGCTGGTGGTGCGCATCCCGGCGGCCACGTTGAGCAGGATGGGGAAGACGGCGCTGATGGTCACCAGGAAGACGACCGGGCCGATGCCGAAGCCGAACCACGCCTTGGCCAGCGGTTGATAGGCGATAGAGGGGGTGGCGTAGATTGTCCAGGCGATCGGACTGGTGACGCGGTCGACCGGCAGGGACGTGCCCATCAGAAGCCCGACCGGGATGGCGGTCACCACAGCGATCGCGAAACCGGTCAGCCACGCCTGGACCGAGATCGGAGCGTTCGCGGTGAGTGCGCCGGTGCTGACCAGCTCACCGAACCCGGTGGCGATCGCCAGCGGTGGTGGGACGAAGACGGGGTTGATCCACCCCAGCACGCCCACCACGAGCTGCCACAGTGCCAGCATCACCAGCACCTCGACGGCGATGACGGCGGCCTTGCCGCGTGTGCTCAGCCCGGCGAGCCAGGCGCCGGGCCCGCGCTGGCGCAATCCCGGGCCGCTGGCGAGCAGGGTGCTCATGAGGACGACCTCGTCGCGGCGGCCGTCGCCTCGCCGCGTAGCGCCTCCCACAGGTGGTCGCGCAGTTCGAGGAAGCGGGCATCGCTCTGGATGCTGCGCTCCGACCGGGGACGCTCGATCCCGGTGGTGAGCACCTCCTTGACCGCACCCGGGTGGGACTTGAACACCACGATCCGATCGCCGAGCAGGATCGCCTCCTCGATGGAGTGGGTGATGAACAGGACGGTCTTGCCGGTGGCGGTGATCAGGCGCTCGATCTCCTCCCGCATCACCTCCCGGGTGAGGGCGTCCACCGCGCCGAGCGGTTCGTCCATCAGCAGGATCCGCGGCTCGGCCACGATCGCCCGGGCCAGGCCCACCCGCTGCTGCATCCCGCCGGAGAGTTCGCGCGGGTAGGACTGCTCGAAGCCGGCAAGACCGACCGTCTCGATCGCCTCCTGCACGCGCTCGCGCCATCCGGTCCCGCGCAGGTGCGGTTGCATCTCCAGGCCGAAGCGCACGTTGTCGATCACCGTGCGCCACGGCAGCAGCGCGTAGTCCTGGAAGACCACCGCGCGATCGGGACCAGGCCCGGTGACTGGCTTGCCGTCCACCAGCACCTGCCCGTGCGAGGGCGCAACCAGACCGGCGACCACGTTCATGAAGGTGGTCTTCCCGCAGCCCGAGGGGCCCAGCACGGTGACGAACTCGCCGTCGGTGACGTCGAGGTTCACATCCTCGATCGCGACCAGAGAACCTCCGGTACGTCGGTGGGAGTAGTGCACCGCGAGGTCACGCACCTGGATCAGGGGAGTGCCGACGTCGGTGTCCGCGCTGGTCATGGATCGCTCCGTTGTCTCGGGGGTGCGGATGTCAGGCAGAGCCATCGCGGAACCTCGGGAGCACCTCGGTGCCGAGAAGCTCGATCTGGTCGAAGAACCTGTCGAACTTGAACCGGAAGTCGAAGACGAGATGCTCGACTCCGAGCGCCTCGAACTTCCGCAGCTCAGCCACCGCCTGCTCGGGATCACCGACGATGAGCTGACCCTCCAGGTCCTCGACGGTCTCGAAGGTACCCGAGGGTGGCTTCACGGCGAACTTGGCCTTGTTCGCCCACGCGAGCAGCCCGGGAATGTTGACGTGCTTGAGCGCCTCCTCCCGGGTCTCCTCGATCGAGGTAGGCGGGATGACGCCGACGGTGGGCATCGGCCGGCCGCTCTCGGCGGTCATCTCGCGCATCACGGAGATCCGCTTCTCCATCGTGCGCAGGGAGATGCGCCCCGGCATCCAGCCGTCGGCGTACTCCGCGGCCAGGCGCGCCGACTTCGGGGTGGCGCCGCAGTACCAGAACGGGATCTGCCCGCCCACGGGCTTCGGCTCGACGGTGATGTCGTTGAAGGAGAAGATGCCGTCGTCGTAGTCGACGTTGTTCTCGGTGAAGACGCGCTTGAGGATCTCGGCATTGGAGCGCACGAGTTCCACCCGGTTCAGGTCTCCCCAGCCGATGGCCTCGAACTCGTGGTCGAATGTGCCGGCGCCGAACCCCAGAATGAGCCGGTCGCCGAGGAGCTGGGTCATCGTGCCCGTCATCAGCGCGGTGATCAGCGGGTGCCGGAACGGGATCAGGGACCCGGTGCCCAGCTGAAGCTTGTCGGTCACGGCGCCGATCGCCGTCAGGGTGATGAGCGCGTCGTAGAAGGTACGGTTCGGCTTCTCCATCTCCCCGTGCGGCTCGAACACCAGGTGGTCACGCACCCACACCGAGTCGAAACCGCGCGCCTCGGCGAGCTTCGATCCCTCGAGGAGCTTCTCGCGGCTGGCCTGCTCACCGAAATGCGGCAGCAGTAGCCCGAACTTCATCGCCATCAGAGTCCCTTTCCGGCCAGAGCCGTCCTGTCGGCGCCGGCCGCGGCCAGTCGCCCTGTTCCTGGTTCGCCCACGACGTCGCCGTCGGCGTAGACCTCGGTGCCGCGCACCAGGGTGCGTTCGATGCGTGCGGAGATGGTGCGCCCGTCATACGGGGTCCAGCCGCACCGGGAGAGCACGTCGTCGTTCGTGATCGTCCACTCGTGGTCCATGTCCGCGATCACCACATCGGCGTCGGCTCCGCAGACGAGCCCGCCCTTGATCCCGCCGAGGCCGAAGTCGGCCGCGGGGGAGCCGGCCACCATGTCCACCGCGCGGGCCAGGCTCAGGTCGCCGCGGTTCACCGCGTCCAGCATGAGCTCGTAGTAGTACTGAATGCCGGGCGTGCCGGTGTGCGCGCTCCACATCTCGGTCCAGCCGATCTCCTTCTCCTCGCGGGTGTGCGGTGCGTGGTCGGAGCTGGCGATATCGATCGTGCCGTCGCGCATTCCCTCCCACACGGCGGCCCGGTTGTCGTCGGGGACCCAGTAGGAGAGGGCGTACGGGCCCAGGGTCTGCACGTCCTCCCAGGTGGACAGGAACGGCGCCCAGTGGTTCACCTCGCAGGTCACGTCGATCCCGGCGGCCTTGGCTCGCCGGACCGCGTCGATCGAGCGGCGGGTCTGCATGTGTGCGATGTGGATCGGGCAGCCGGAGGCCTCGGCGAGGCGGAGGACGACGTCGATCGCGGTATCCCAGATGACGCCCTCGCGGGCGGCGTAGGCGGAGGCGTAGCCCTCCGGCGTGTTCTCGCCGCGGCCGAGCACCTTACCCTCGATGTAGTCCATCAGCGCCTGGTCGTGCGGGTGGATGATGAACCGCTTCCCGGTGGTGGCGATGCGGTCCATGATCTGCAGCAGGTGCCCGTGGTCGTGGATGCCGGTGCCCGAGGGGTGCGGGTAGTCGCGGCCGGTGTCGACCACCATGTAGATCTTGAACGCGTTGACACCCATCGCGGCCATGCCATCGATCTCGTCGAACTTGGTCGGTGCCGGGTTGTGGTTGAAGTCCACGAGCGAGGTCCGCGCGTACCGGTCGAAGACGTCCTGCAGGGTGGTCCTGTCCACGGTGGGCGGCTTGAGGTTGGGCATCCCGAAGATCGTGGTGACGCCCCCGGCGGCCGCCTGCTGGCTCGTGGTGAGGATGTCTTCCTTGTGCTCGTACCCGGGCTCGCGGGTGTGGACGTGCACGTCGACCATGCCGGGCAGCACGAGCCGTCCGGTCGCGTCGATCGTGCGCGTGGCGGGGACGTCGACCTCCCGGTCGACGATGCCGGCGATCACGCCCCCCTGGACGAGCAGGTCGGCTGCGCTGGGTCCCGACGGCGTCACGACCGTTCCGCCGGTGATCTTCAGATCGATCATGGGTCATGCCTCCAGGTATTCGACGCTCGCGTCGGGCGAGCTGCTGGTGTGGACGTCGACGGAGCTGGGCCGCACGTGGCGGTCGAACCAGTCGACGATGCGGGGGGTGGTCTGTTCCCAGTACCGGTCGTAGGCCGCGTAGTGGGTGGTGTGGCGCTGCATGAGCAGGGCTTTGGGTCCGCGTGCGGCGGCGTACAACCGCTCGGCGTGATCGGTGGGTGTGGTGGCGTCCCCTTCGACGGCGACGATCATCAGCGGCGTACTCAGGCGCCCGGCGGCCTCGATCGGCTGATAGGCGAGGATCTCCTCCGCGCAGGCCAGGGGCACGGAGGACGGGATGCGCCCGTCGACGTCGGACTTGACGTTGGTGGCCCGCCGTTCGGGGGTGGGCACCATGATCTCCTCGCGCGGGTGAACCATGCGCCCGTGCCCGGTGAGCACGCGTTCCTTGCGGTCCACGTCCAGGTCCTTGAGGAAGGTCAGCCACTCGTGCTCCTGGCGCATCCGGTGCAACCAGTCGCGTCCGTCGGCTACCGGCACCTGACTCACTGCGGCCCGGATCCGGTCGTCCGCTTCGGCGAGGAGGACGGCGTTGCCACCGCCGGTGCCCCCGGTGCCGAACACCCCGAGGGCGTCGGCGTCCACGTCCTCGCGGGTGGTCAGATAGGTGACGGCGTTGATCAGGTCGCGTAGCTGGGCGCCGGGGGAGATGATCCCGCGATTCCCACCGGAGTCGCCGAAGCCGCGGTAGTCGAACACCAGCACACCGAACCCGGCGGCCACCAGGGCCTCGTGGTAGCGCACGTAGAGGTTGGCGTCCTTGAGCCCGAGCCAGCCCGGCCCCTGCACGATCGCCCGGACGGGTGCCGTGCCGTCTGGCCGGCGCCACAGACCGGCGATCGGTTCGCCCTCGCTGTAGAACTTCACGGGAGTGGTCTGCATACTGTCTCCTTCGACACGTCTAGTCTGGATTCTGGATCCGATGAGTGCATTTGCTGTGCCACGGATCCGATCGATGGGTGCGCGGTGCTACGCCGCCCGGATGGTCGCGTCGAGAGCGCGCAACCGAGGTGCCAGGTCGCGCTCGAACAGCTGGAGGAACCGCCGCTGGTCGTGGCCCGGTGCGTGGAAAACCAGGTGGTTGAACCCCCACCGCACGTACTGGCCGATCTGCTCGGCCACCACGTCCGGGTCGCTGCCGACGATCCACCGCTTGGCGATCTGTTCGATCGGCAGCGCGTCGGCGGCACGTTCCATCTCGAGCGGGTCGGAGATGGAATGCTTCTGCTCCGGGGTGAGGGAGAGCGGCGACCAGAACCGGGTGTTCTCCAGGGCCGTCTGCTCACTCTCCTCGTAGGAGAGTTTGATCTCGATCATCCGGTCGATCTGCTCAGGGTTGCGGTTGTTGAGATTCGCGCCCTCGGCGAGCGCAGGCAACAGCTTCTCCGTGTACAGTTCCTCGCCCTTGCCGGAGGTGCAGATGAACCCGTCGGCGACGCGGCCGACGTACTTGGCCATCACCGGACCGCCGGCCGCGATGTAGATCGGGATTCCACCGTCGGGCCGGTCGTAGATCGAGGCGCCGTGGGTGGAGTAGTACTCGCCCTCGAAGGACACCCGGTCACCGGACCACAGCTCGCGCATCAGGCGGACCGACTCGCGCAGGCGGGCGAAGCGCTCCTTGAACGGTGGCCAGTCCTGCTCGCCCGCGCCGCGGAAGCCGGTCGCGATCTCGTTCAGGGCCTCCCCGCTGCCCACCCCGAGCATGATCCGCCCGGGGTAGAGGCAGCCCATGGTGGCAAACGCCTGGGCGAGAACGGCGGGGTTGTAGCGGAAGGTCGGGGTCATCACCGAGGTCCCGATCCGGATCCGTTCGGTGCGCTCCCCGACGGCGGCCATCCAGGCCAGCGAGAACGGGGCGTGGCCACCCTCGTGGCGCCACGGCTGGAAGTGGTCGCTCACGGCGACTGACTCCATCCCGTGTTCCTCGGCAGCCACGGCGAGCTCGACGAGCTCGCGGGGTGCGAACTGCTCGGCCGAGGCCTTGTAACCCAACGTCAGTGTCATGGTGCTCCCTCGCATCGTCAGCGGTGCAGGCTGGGACCATCCTGACATAGATTGGATTCTGGATCCAGAATTCAAGAAAACTGAGTGCGAGTAGCGTACGCTGGCCGAGCAGAGATCGGCCCGAGGATCAGTCTGTGCCGGTGGCCTCGGCGTCGAGCCAGCTCAGAACGCCTTTGAGCACCTCGGCGAGGTGCTTGCGCAACAGCGCGCTCGCCTTCGTGGCGTCACCCGAGGCGAACGCGTCCACGAGATCTTCGTGCGAGTGAGTGTGCGAACCACCCACTACCCGCCACCCGAGTACATAGCGGCCCATCTTCAGGCGCAGCTGCTCGATCATCTCCCAGGTGATCGGGTTGTGCTCGGCGTCGTAGAGCTCGGCGTAGAACTGGGTGCGAGCCTCCACGAACTCGGGGCCCTCGTGCTGACCGTCGGCCGCCTTGGCCAGCTCGCGCAGTCGCTTGACCCGCTCGGGCGAAGAGCGCTTCATCGACTGCTTCAGCGCGTCCACCTCGAGCAGTGCGCGGATGCGGTACACCTCTCGGGCCTGATCCGGCGAGATGGAACGCACGGTCGCACCGCGTCGATCATGGAACTCGACCAAGCCGTCAGACTCGAGCTGGATCAGCGCCGAACGCACAGGCAGCCGGGAGACTCCGATCTGCTCGGCGAGCGTCTCCTGCCGCAATTTCTGCCCGGGTCGGAGCGTGCCGCTGAGGATCGCCTCCTGCAGCAGCCCGTAGACCATGGCGCCCACCGAGCGGTAGGCCGTGTGATGGCGCTGGGCGAGCTCGTGGAGATCGGCGCTCGTCGAGCCTGCATTTGGGATCATGGATCCAGAACCTATCGGATGCGTGGCGAACGTTCAGTACAGATGGTCTCGTTCTCGTCGATCGGACGCCCAGTGCGCGGCGAGTTCGTCGTTCGCTTGCACCCACTCGGCGACCATTCCACCCCCGCCGTGCCCGTCGCCCTCGTCGATCACGAGGCGGCTGGCCGGCCACCGCCGGTGTAGCTCCCACGCCGTGTGCACCGGGCCGCTGATGTCGCGTCGCCCGTGGATCAGCGTCGCCGGGATGTGCGCGATCCGGTCCATCTGCTCCAGCAGCGGCGGCACGGCGAACCCGTCGTGTGCCCAGTAGTGGCTGGTCAGCATGGTGAATGCGTGCCGGTACATGGTGAATGCGTGCCGGTAGTCGTCGTCTGCCCAGCGTGGATCGGGCTGGAAACCGCCCGCCCCGATGGAGACGTGTACGTCCTCCCAGCGTGCCCACGCTCGCGAGGCGGCGCCCAGGGTCGCCGGGTCGCGCAGCAGCCGTGCGTAGGCTTCCACCAGGCGCGATTCCCGACGGCGATACGCTGGGTCGTGTGCCTCGGCGAAGGCTGCGTAGCGCTCCCACTCCGGGAACACCCTCCCCATTCCTTCGGTGATCCAGTCCACCTCGGCGCGGGATGTCGTCGTGACAGCGAACAGCACGATCCCGAGTACCCGGTCCGGGTGCGCCTGTGCGTAGGCGATTGCGAGCAGCCGCGTTGGTCCAGCCCGATGATGCGGTACCGGGCGGGGTCGAACTTCGTGACGTACCCACCCTGACCCAGTCCACCACCTGGGCCACCGTGCAGGTATACGGCAGGGACGCCGTCGGGGGTGCCTGCCTCCTCCCAATAGATCGACTGGCCGTCGGAGGCGTTCAGTAGTCCGTGAGTGTGTGCGGCGCCGTACGGGGATACATCAGGTCTCCCTCGGCTGCTCGGGGCTCCCAGTGCCGCATGCCTCCATCAACGTTGCCCATCCGCTGTCGACGGCGGTGCTCACCGCCCCGCGCAGTACGGTGTCTTCGCGGAAGCTGGACAGCCGGCAGTCGATATCGATGGCCCCGTGTGCTGCCAGTCGGTCCTGGAATGCGGTGACGAGGGCCGGGCCGGAGCGAGCGATCCCGCCCGAGATTGTCACGGTATGAAGGTCCAGCCCGACGCAGAGTGGAGCCACCGCAGCGGCGAGCGGGTCGATACCGCGCGCCAGGGCTCGTTGTGCCACGAGATCGCCGGTATCGGCTCGGTTGATCAGCGCTTCTGTGCTCAGCTCTGGCAGGTCGCCATGCAAGGGCAGCCGGTCGGAGCGAACGACTTCTTCGAGGACTTGAGTCGCTCCGGTGGCCGGATCCTCCACGAGCAGTGCGCCCAGCTCGCCCGCTCCGCCGCGACGTCCTCGGAACACCTGACCGTCGAGGACCAGACCCGCGCCCAGGCGCTGTCCCCACTGCAAGCCGATGAAGTCCTGCGGCATGTCCGGCATCGTGCGCATCGCGTGTGCCGCCAGGTTGGCGTCGTTCTCGACGGTGACGCGGCCCGTCACCAACGGTTGAAGTGCCGCGACGACCTCGGCCGCAGTCCATGCGCCGAGGCCGGTGCGTAGTTCGATCCCACCGGAGGCCTCTGCAACGATCCCCGGGCTCGCCACGGTGGCCGCCAGTACGTCCTCCTGGGACATTCCGGCCTCCACGAGTGCCTCGCCCATCATCGAACTCAACACTGTCAACATGTCCTCGCCCAACTGGATGGGGCGGCGATGCTCGCGTCTGGCTCGGCGCGCGCCGTTCAGGGTGGCGACCTCCACGACGGCGCGGTGCGCACCGGCGTCGGCACCCACGACCGCGAATCGGTCGAGGGCGACGCTGTAGCGGACAGCAGGCCGACCGGCGTTCCCGGCGGGCTCAAGTCGATGCACCCAGCCACGATTCTCCAGGGCGGCGACGATGTGCGAGACGGTCGGTCGCGTGAGCGACGTCATCTGCGCCAGCTCGGAGATCCGTACCGGCCCCTCGGCACGCCGCATCGCGCCTAGGACATGACGGGTATTGAGCACTCGGAGGCGGCCAGTCCCACGCGCATGCTCGGCCATGTCGACAGTCACGCTCCCACCCTACTAAACGAAAGATCATTTACGAATGAACCTTGCATATGTCCTGTGAGCCCTGTTACACATGGTTTGTTCGCTCACATCCCCCTTGCCTCACGAGGAGACTTCCTGATGTCCCCACACGTCCCAGGACGGCACCCGAGTCCATCCCGACCACACGTCTCCCGTACGATCGCCGGCGCGCTGACTGCAGCGTTGGCCCTCGGCCTCATCGCCGCGTCACCTGCGACGGCAGATGATGGCGACGTATTCAGTTCCACGTGGGAGCTTGAGACCGACGCGAGCGACTCCGTGGAAGATCGCGACGGTGAGGTCTTGGATGACGTGACCTTCGCCGATGGCAGTGCGCAGTTCTCAGCGTCGGACGACTCCGAGATCCGCCTTCCGTACGAGCGGAATCTCGAGCCAGGCAACGGCGAGTGGGTGCTTGAGCTCACGGACGTGGTTCCCGGAACTCGCACCGGCTCCCACCAGGCCGTGGCGACGAGCCGCTCCAGCAACAACCAGGGCTGGGCCCTCTACATCATGCCCAACGGCGAGTTCCGCTTCTGGTCCCGTGTGGTGGGCCAGGGACAGTGGGCGCAGTTCCCCACCGGTGTGATCGCTCAGCCGGGCACAAGCTATGACATCACCGTGACATACACGCCCGGCTCGGTGACGACCGAGATCAGCGGCGGCGCCGACGTGACCGTCACCGACGAGATCGGAATCCCGTTGATCAACAGCGGGAACAGCCCGATCCGGCTGGGTAACGGCGACGACCTCGGCGACGGGTTCTTCTACCGCGGTTCCCTCGGGAGCATCTCCCTCACCTCCTCACCCAGGCAGGAACCCTGGGCGGCGTGCGAGGCCGCGGCGGACACCACCATGCCGGTGGCGACCCCGGATGCGTCAGTCCTCGACCGCGCGATCCCCACCGATGAGCTCACCCAGCTGAGCCTCGAAGCCGCGCAGAACGCCAACCGCTACATCACGACCACCTTCTGGGACGAGGAGTTCGCCGCCGAGCCCGGTGAGTACATCCCGCTCTCGCGCCGAGTGGGAGCGCCCGAGTATGCGCTGCGCGGTGTCTCCATGGCCGCGGTCAACATGTCCATTCTGGTCGCCACCGGCGGCTACGACCCGGAGGACACCGGCGTCACCGAGGACGAGGTCCGCGAGCGCATCGTCCGGATGGTTTCCTCCGCAGCCGCCGAGCACCGATCGAACAATCCCGCAGGATGGGGCCCGGAGGCGGACCGGTGGCAGGCCTCGTTGTGGGCCTACTACAACGGCTTCGCCGCCTGGCTGCTCTGGGACGACTTCAGCCCGGCTCAGCAGGCGTGCGTGACGAACATGGTCGCGATGGAGGCGGACCAGATGGTCGACCCCGAGTACTACCGCAACGCCGAGGGCACCATCGTGATCCCGGGTGACACCAAGGCTGAGGAGAACACCTGGCGCAGTTCGCTCTCGGGCCTGGCGGCCATCATGATGCCCGAGGCCGCCAACAGCGACCAGTGGCGCTCCGACGCCATCGACCTCGCCCTGGCCGGCTGGGCGACGCCGCAGGACGTCGACAGCAACGAGGTCATCAACGGCCGGGCGCTGGATGAGATGCTGACCGGCTCGAACGTCGAGTCCGACGGCACCGTCGAGAACCACAACCTCATGCACCCCATCTACATGCTCGCGTTCGACCAGAACGTCAACTCCGCACTCACCCAGCAGCTGGGCGGCCAGCAGCCGGCGGAAGCCTTCTTCCACAACATCGACCTGACCTACGAGGCCTTCGTCGACCTGCAGTTCGACTCCCCGCCGTGGCAGGCACCGGGCGGCACCATCTACGTGCCCGGTGAGTCCTCGATCTACTACCCCGACGGCAACGACTGGGGAAGCACCTTCCCGCTCTACTTCGCCCAGGGTGACGTGATCGCGGCAACCTACGACGTCGGCGGGGACGTCAGCACCCCGCCCGCCGTCTGGGCCGAACGCCACCTACAGGACGCGATCGCGCTGCAGGACCGGTTCGAGGACGGACGGACCTACCTCGACAACTCCGAGAGCAACTACGGACTGCGGGAGGAGCGCACGGCACAGATCGCCGCGCACACCTTCCTGACCCGGTTCCTCAACGCCGAGCAGGTGTGCACGACTGATCGCCCGTACACCAGCGACACCGACGACGCACTGCTCGGTGAACTCGAAATCGTGCGAGAACTGATGGCCACCTCGGAGGGGGAGGAGCTGCCGGCCGACGTGCGGGACGCTGTCGTAGCGGCGCTGGCCGACCTGGAGAGTGCTCGCACGGACGGCACCGACGAGGACGTGCAGACGGCGCTACGAAGCCTGCAGCTCGAGCTCGTCGCCGGCGGAGACGCCGGGGTACTCACCGAGATTCGCACGGTGGTGGCTCAGGCGCAACAGTGCACGATCGACCTGCCGATCGCCATCACGGCGCCCGGTGAGGCCGACGCCGGGGATGAGATCAGCATCGGGCTCACCGGCGGCGAGCCGGACACCGAATACCGGCTGCTCGTTGACGGCGAGGAACTGGCGACGCTGACCACCGGAGCCGACGGCGCGGGCCGGGTAGCGTTCGAACTGCCGACCGGAGTCTCGGGTACGGTTACCGTCCGCGCCGACGCCGGTGAGTCTTGGGCCGAGGCGGAGATCACCATCGACGCGGTCGATCCCACCGATCCCACCGATCCCACCGATCCGACGGACCCTGGCACCCCCACGGATCCGACCGACCCGACGGGTGACGGCGGTCCCACCGGCGATGGTGGGGACGAGGACGGTGATGGGACTGGTCAGGACGGCGACCTGGCCGACACCGGAACGGGCCCTGTGGTGGCAGTCCTCGCCGCGCTGGCGAGCCTGGCACTCCTCGGCGGTTCGTGCCTGCTCATCGTCCGACGTCGGCTGAACGCCGGTCGCTGACCGTGCACCGCAGTTCCCGCGACGCGCGCGAGCGCGCCGCGGGAACTGCGCACGCACCGGGGACGGTGGCACTCCGGAAGGGAGATCGTGTGATCGGGTACGACACGCCCGTGCGCCTGCTCGTGAAACAGATCGATCCCGAACACCCGACTGCCCCGAGCAGACGGCTCCTGGCGGTGCGCGAACCGCAGCGCCATGCACGCGAACGACTACGTGCCTTCGCCAGGGTGCGGGGCCTCGATCGGCTCGTAGCCGAGGTCGACAGTGTGCTTGACGGCGACCCACCGCCGCACGGGTACGCCAGGTTCGACAGTTCCAACGATGCGATCCGGGTCATCGTCCTGTGGCCGCACTACGACGGCTCGCTGCCATGAGCTCGCGCCGGTGAAACGCACCCCACACCGGTGGCGGTAGGTTGCTGGGGTGAGCTCATCGACGACCATCACCAAGATCGAAACGTTCCGAGTGCCGCCGCGGTGGCTGTTCCTGCGGGTGGAGACCTCCGACGGGCTCGTGGGCTGGGGCGAGCCCGTGCTGGAGGGTCGCGCCGCCACCGTCGAAGCCGCCGTGCACGAGCTGGCGCCCCAGGTGATGGGCAGCGACGCGAGCCGCATCGAGGACACCTGGCAGCGCCTGACGCGCTCCGGCTTCTACCGCCACGGGCCCGTACTCAACAGTGCGGTCGCCGGCTTTGACCAGGCCCTGTGGGACATCGCGGGCAAGCGTCTCGGCGTGCCCGTGCACGAGCTCCTCGGTGGCGCCGTGCGGGACCGGGTGCGCACCTACTCCTGGGTCGGCGGCGACGACCCGGCCGGGGTACGCGAGCACATCCAGGCTCGCCTCGACCAGGGCTTCACCGCCGTGAAGATGAACGCTTCCGGGGTGCTGCGGCACATCGACTCACCCGCCGCGATTGCTGACGTGGTCGACCGCGCTCACGCCGCCCGGGAGACGTTGGGCGACTCCGGCGACTTCGCACTGGACTTCCACGGCCGCGTCTCCCCGGCGATGGCGCACCGGCTGCTGCCACTGCTCGAAGAACTGATGCCGATGTGGGTGGAGGAGCCGGTGGTGCCCGAGCTCTCCGCCGAGCACCTGCCACGGCTGGTGCAGCGCAGCTCGATTCCGATCGCCACCGGCGAGCGGGCCTTCTCCCGCTGGGACTTCAAGCCGTTGCTCGAGGCGGGCATCGCGGTGGCGCAGCCGGACATCTCCCACGCCGGCGGCATCTCAGAGACGCGCCGGATCGCAGCGATGGCCGAGACCTACGGCGCCGGCCTGGCCCCGCACTGCCCGCTCGGCCCGATCGCACTCGCCTCCTGCCTGCAGGTGGACCTGGCCTCACCGAACACCGTGATCCAGGAGTCCAGCCTCGGCATCCACTACAACGAGGGCTGGGATCTGCTCGACTATCTCGCCGACACGTCGCCCTTCACCGTGCGGGACGGGCACATCGACCGCCTCACCGGACCGGGCCTGGGCGTCGAGATCGACGAGGCAGAGGTGCGCAAGGCTGCCGCGCACGGGCACGACTGGGCCACACCCACCTGGAATCACACCGACGGCAGCCTGGCGGAGTGGTGAGGATTCCGGACGATCACTCCACCGAGATCGATGTGATCAGGTAGGAGACCACGATCTCGAACTGTGGGTACTGCGCTGCATCCATCATGTGCCCTTCCGTAGGTCGAGCTGGGGACGGACCAGGCGCCGGTAGGCGTCGCATCCGGCCAGCAGTTCCTCGTGCGCGCCGTCACCCACCAGTGATCCGCCGTCGAGAACGAGCACCCGTGGTGTGGTCACCAGCGTGCTGAGCCGGTGCGCGATGACCACGGTGGTGGTGGCGGTGCCGATGAGACTGTCCCGTAGTGCCACCTCGTTCTCGAGGTCGAGCTGACTGACGGCTTCGTCCAGGATGAGCACCTCCGGCCGGCGCAGCGCAGCACGAGCCAGCGCCAGTCGCTGCCGTTCGCCTCCGGAGAGGCTACGCCCGCGATCGGCGAGCACCGTGTCCAGCCCGTGCGGCATCCCACGCACCACATCGGCTGCGCGGGTGCGCTCCAGCGCCTCCCACAGCGCGTCGTCGGGAAGCTCCTGCGGTAGGGCCACGGCGAGGTTCTCCCGCACTGATTCGGCGAACAGGTACGGCTCCTGCGGCACCAGGCACACAGTGGCCACCCGTTCGGCTCGCTCCATCGCGCGCAGGTCCGTGCCCCCGACGAGGATGCGCCCGACGTCCGGGTCATACCAACGGGCCAGCAGCGCCCCCAGCGTGGACTTGCCCGCCCCGCTCGCGCCAGCCAGCGCGACCGTCTCCCCGGCCCCGATCGCCACGCTGACATCTCGCACGGCTGACCGGGGCGCACCGGGCCAGCTGTAGGTGACCGATTCCACCCGGATGTGGGGTGTGCTCGGGTCGCAATCGGAGGGTTTTGCAACCGGTACGCACCCCAGCGAGGCGGTCGGGCTGGACCCATCGCGCTCCGGGATGACCGGCAGTGGATCGGGGGCGTCGAGGATTCCCTCGATGCGCCGCGCCGAGGCCGCGGTGTTGCCATAGTGCCGGGTGGTTGCCGCCCACTGGGCGATCGCCGAAGGCGTTGCGCCCGCCACTGCCGCCACCACCGGCAACCATTCGAGGGCCAGGCGCCCGGCTGCCACCTCCCGTACGGCTACCACGGTGGCGGACACCGCCACCAGGGAGGAGAGCACACCCCCGACGGCGGTCTCCACCCCCGTACGGATCGTGGTCGCCCGCTGTGCTCGCCACAGCCGGGTCTGCTGAGCGGCGAGCCGGCCCAACCGTTTTTCGAGCAGTCCGAAGGCTGCGATCTCCCGCACGGCCCCCACGTTCTCCTGCATGTCCGCACCGATCTCGGCGGTCACGGCCCGCGTCCGCCGGCCCTGCTCCCGGGCACTGCGCCGCGCCGCGAGTGGTACCAGCACGGCCAGCGCCAGGAACGGCAGCGTCACCAGTGCCGCGGGCAGGCTGATCAGCGCTAGTCCCACCACGATCAGCGGCGTGGCCAGGAACCGGCCGATGATGTAGAGCGAGGAGTGCGCGAGAAAGATCTCCAGCGCCTCGGAGTCGTTCGTGCTCAGGGTGGTCAGATCGCCCGTCCGGCGCCGCGCCACGCCTCCCGGTGCGATCCGTGCCAGCCCGGCGAACAGCCATCCGCGCACCCGCGCCAGCACCCGGAATGCGACGTCGTGGCTGGTGTAGGCCTCCTGCCACACCGCCACGCTGCGCACCAGGGTCGCCCCGAGCACCAGCACCGTCGGCAGCACCAGGTCCACCCGCGTGCTGCCGGCCACTCCGGTGACGGCGGCTGCCACCGCATAGGCTGCGGCCCCGGCTGCCACCGCCGCCGAGAGATGGACGACGGCGTTCCATGCCAGAGCGGCCACATACCAGCCCCGCCATCCGGCCAGGACGACCCTGAGTGCGCGCACATCGTCCAACCGCAGGCCATTCGCCGGTGCGCCGTATGCTCCGTACGCGACATACGGTGGTGCGTGCCGCTGTGGCGCGGCATCCACTGACGTGCCCTGGTCGAGGTTGCTCACGAGACCACCTGCGTTCCGCCGTCGGCAATCCGTTGCGCCCGCACCATGGCCGCCCAGGGGCCGCCCTCCGCCTCCAGCTGGGCTGGACTGCCTTCCTCCAGCACACGGCCTTCGCCCAGCACGATGACATGGTCGGCGTGGGCCACCGTGGAGAGCCGGTGCGCGATCACCACCGTGGTGCGCGAGCCGTCGCCGGAGCGGACCGCCTCGGTGATGAGGGCCTCGTTCTCCCCATCGAGGGCGCTGGAGGCCTCGTCGAGCACCAGCAGCGGCGCCCGCTGCACGAACGCTCGTGCCAGCGCCACCCGTTGACGCTGTCCGCCGGAGAGGTGCTGCCCGCCCTCTCCGACGTTGCTGGCGGCGCCCTCGGGGAGGTCGGCGAGGAAGGATGTCACCCGGGCGGCCGCCATGGCGTCGTCCACGTCCGCATCGGTGGCATCGGGGGGCGCTGCGAGGTGCACGTTCTCGGCCACGGTGCCCTCCATCAGCACCACGTCCTGACTCACGCGGGCGCTGATGTGGCGCAACTGACTCAGCGGGAGAGTGCGTAGGTCGTGGTGCCCGTCCGCGGTGCCCAGCTGCACCGAGCCATCATCCGGGTCGATGTCCCGCAGGAGCAGCGCGGTGAGGGTGGTCTTCCCCGCGCCGCTGGCTCCTACCAGAGCCGTGGTCCAGCCCGCGGGGATGGTGACGCTGATCTGGTTCAGGCTCGCTCGCTCGGCGCCCGGGTAGGTGAAACTGACGTGCTCCAGGCGCAGGCCGGGAGGTCCGGCGAGCGCGATCGGCGTCGCGTCCGCGGCTGTGGTCACCTGCGGTTCGGTCGCGAGGATGCGGTTGATGGAGGCGGCGGCCGCCAGGCCGTAGAAGCCCTCGTGCCAGTAGCTCTGCAGATCCTGCAGCGGCCGGAAGCACTCGGCAGCGAGAAAGAGCACCAACAGCACGTCCCCAGCAGCCAGCCGGCCCTCGGCCGCGTGCCAGGCCGCCAGTAGCGTCGCCCCCGACGTACCCAGGAGCATGGCGGCGGACGTGATCACAGAGGTGGAGAGGGAGACGTTCATATTCGCCGTCGTGGCGGCCCGCAGAGTCTCCGCGTCCCGGGCAAGCTGGGCGCCGCGCCGCTCGGCGGCACCGAAGCCGGCGAGGGTGGCGATCCCGGCGATGTTGTCGCTCACGCGGGCTGCATACCGGTCGTAGGCTCGCCAGTGCTCGGCAGCACGTGCGCCGAGGAGTCGCTTGGTGATCCGGTGCGCGAGTGGCACGCATGTCACACCGGCGACCACCACGAGCGCCGCGGCCGGGTCGCGCAGGAAGAGCACGACGGTCAGGGCCGCAGGGACGAGTATCGCGGCGAGCACCTGCGGTAGGTAGTTGCCGACGTATCCCTTGAGGTGCTCGCAGCCGTCGACGGCTGCGAGGTGCGCGCTGGCGCGCCCGCCCGGCCATCGGTGCGCGGGGCCGAGTGCCACGATGTGCCGCAGCAGCTTCTCCCGGATGGCGCGAGCGACGACCGTTCCGGTGTGCAGTGCGGACTGGTCACGGCACCACAGCAGCAGGGCACGCAACCCGAGCAGGGCCACGGCCGCCGTCAGTGGGCCGGCTGGAACTGTGCCATCGGAGCTGAGGATGTGCGTGAAGGCTGCAGCCATGGCGAACGCTGCGCCGATGGAGGCGCCTGAGGCGAGCAGGGTGAGGGATGCGGTGCCGGCCAGCCGTGGCCACGCCTGGCGAGCGTAGGGCGCGACGTTCGCGTTGATCATCATGAGAATGCCTGTCGAGTTTGGATATGAGAATCGCTATCACTATAGTGCGATCCCGTGCCCACCTCCTCATCCGCTATCGGCGTGCGCCCACCCGACGGCGATCGCTCCGCCACCGCACGAGCTCGCGCCGCGCGCGCCACGCGCACCACGGTGATCTGCGGCGTCCTGGTGGTGGCCGTCGGAGTGCTCGTGGTGCTCTCGGGCGCCGTGGGCTCGGTGGAGGTCAGCACCGTGCAGGCGGCCAAGATCGTGATCGGGCACCTGACGCCGGGAATGCCATGGATGTCGGACGGATCGCTGACCGCACTGCAGGATCAGGCCGTGTGGCAGTTCCGCCTGCCGCGAGCGCTGCTGGCGGGGCTTGCCGGAGCCGGCCTGTCGCTGGCCGGTGCACTGATGCAGGTCACGGTGCGCAACCCGCTCGCCGAGCCCTACATCCTCGGTGTCTCCTCCGGCGCGAGCGTCGGCGCCGTCCTCGTGATCGTGCTCGGGTCGGCGGCACTGGGTGGGATGTCGATGAACCTCGCCGCCTTTGTCGGTGCACTCGCTGCCTGTGTGTGCGTGGCGGCGCTCGCACGTAAGGACGGGGCGCTGTCACCGACCCGGATGATCCTCGTGGGCGTGGCGCTCGGCACCCTGTTCAGCGCGGTGACGAGCTACCTGACGATCTCCACCGACGCCCAGAACGTGGTCAGCGTGCTCTTCTTCCTCCTCGGCAGCGTGTCGGCGGCGACGATGTCGAGCCTGATCGGACCTGCGGTGGCGTTGGTGGTGGGATGTGTGGTCGCGGCACTGCTGGCGCGGTCGCTGAATGCGTTGATGACCGGGGACGAGTCCGCTGTCTCCCTCGGGGTGGACGCCGCCCGGATGCGGGCCATCCTGCTGGTGGTCGCCTCGCTGCTGACCGGCTCGGTGGTGTCGGTCGCCGGCGGTATCGGGTTCGTGGGGTTGGTGGTGCCGCACATCGCGCGGATCGCGGTCGGCGCCGATCACCGGCGCATGCTGCCTGTGGCGGTGCTCGGCGGTGCGGTCTTCCTGATGGCAGCCGATCTGCTCGCGCGGACCGTGGCCGCTCCGACCGAAATCCCGTTGGGGATCCTGACGGCGTTCGTCGGGGCACCGTTCTTCCTCTGGCTGATGCGCCGCAGCGGTGCCGACCGGGCGGGGTTCGGCCGATGAGCCTGAGGAACCCGGGTGGAGGTGGCGTGAGGGACGAGGGCCGCCGGAGCGGGGTACCGGAGGGCTCAGACCAGAGAGCACCGATGAGCGTGAGGAACCCGGGTGGAGGTGGCGTGAGGGACGAGGGCCGCCGGAGCGGGGTACCGGAGGGCTCAGACCAGAGAGCACCGATGAGCGTGAGGAACCCGGGTGGAGGTGGCGTGAGGGACGAGGGCCGCCGGAGCGGGGTACCGGAGGGCTCAGACCAGAGAGCACCGATGACAGTGGAGTTCGACGCCGTCACGGTGACCCTGGGCGGGCGTGATGTGGTGCGCGATGCCTCGCTGACAGTGGAACCGGGAACTGTGGTGGGACTGGTCGGGCCGAATGGGAGCGGGAAGTCCTCGCTGCTGCGCACCTTGTACCGGGCGGTGAAGCCGAGGCGCGGCACTGTGCACCTCGATGGCCGGGACGTGCTGAGCCTCAGCGGGCGGCAGGCGGCGCGATCGGTGGCGGTGATGCTGCAGGATCCGCCCACCGACTTCGACCTGACCGTGGCGGAGACCGTGGCCCTGGGTCGTGCACCGCATCATGCCTCGTTCGGCCGGGACACCGCCGAGGATCTGCGCATCGTGGACGAGGCGATGCTCCGGGCGGAGATCGCAGATCTGGGTGATCGCATGGTCGCCACCCTCTCCGGCGGGCAGCGGCAGCGGGTCATGCTGGCGCGGGCGCTTGCCCAGGAGAGCCCGATCCTCGTGCTCGACGAGCCGAGCAATCACCTCGACATCGCTCATCAGCACGAACTGATGAGCACCGTCCGGGGTCTCGGCCGGACCGTGATCGCGGCCCTGCACGATCTCAACCTCGCGGCCCAGTATTGCGACCACGTCGTGGTGCTCGCCGAGGGGCGGATCATCGCCTCCGGACCGCCCGTGGAGGTGCTGACCCCGGGCCTCATCCGCACCACCTTCGCCGTCGACGTCCGTGTGCTCGGCGAGCCCAGCGACCCGGTTTACGCCTTCCGGCCGTTCGCCGCCCACTCGGCACCCGAACCGCCCGCTGCACCCTCCCGCACTGACCCCTCCACAGAAGGAACCACACGATCATGCGCGACGTCCTCATAAACGCTGCTTCCGTTGCACCCACACGCCTGGCGCCCGCCGCCCTCGCCGGGGCGCTGCTGCTGACCGGGTGCGGATCCGGTGTCACGCCCAGCGCCGGCGAGACAAACGTCACGGAGGAGGTGACGATCGAGAACTGCGGACGGGACGTCGTCGTCGATGACATCCCCGGGGCTGTGGTGGGGATGCACCCCGCCCAGACCGAGCTGCTGTTGCGCCTGGGCCTGGCCGACCACCTCGCCGGGCAGGCTCAGACCGGGGCTCAAGCCCTTCCCGACGACGTCGCCGGCCTGGCCGCTGACGTGCCGGTGATCGGGGATGTCATGCCACCCAGCCGAGAGGACCTGCTGGCCGTGGAGCCGGACTTCGTCTACTCGCCGACCACGTACGAGTTCACCGCGGAGCAGGGGTTCGCGAGTATCGACCAGCTCGAACAGACCGGTGCAGCGGTGTACGTCGCCACTGGCGGGTGCGCCGAGCGGAGGATGGGCGGCGAGGTCACCGACCTGTTCACGGACCTGGAGAACATCGGGACGATCTTCGGTGTGGAGGAGGCCGCCGCGGACCTCATCGCGCAGAGCCAGGCCGACCTGGACGAGGTCGAGGCCGCGGTGGCCGCCGTCGAGCCATTGCGGGTGGCGCAGGTCTACGTGGACGGGACCACCCTGCAGGCGATCGGTGCGGGGATTGAGTACGACATCCTTTCCCGCGCTGGTGCCGACAACGTCTACCGTCCGGACCAGGCCGCGTTCGCCGACTTCTTCGCCGCGACCATCACGCCGGAGTCGCTGGCGGCCGAGGAGCCCGATGCATTGGTGTTCTCGGTCTATGACGAGGCGCATGAGGCGGCCACCAGGGAGTACCTGGAGACGACCTTCCCCGACATGCCTGCCGTGCGTGAAGGTCGCCTGATCGCGGTCTCCAGCTCCGACGTCTTCCCCGGGACGCTGGGCAACGTCGCGATCGTCCGGCAGATCGCCGAAGGGCTCTATCCCGACGCCTTCTGATCCTCAGGGATTGGCCCGATCCGATCGCCTCCCAGAAATCGCACGTCGATCTGGCGGCTGACCAGCCACCAGATCGACGAGCAATGTCGCTATGTGGCCCAACGCGACCGGATCAGCTCGGTCAGCTGCCGGATCTGATCACCCATCCGGACCGGTTCCTGATCCGGTGACGTCACGGTCAGCCACTGCAGCTGGATCCCGTCCGCCAGCGCCACGACGGACCGAGCCAGGCCGCGCGAGGGTGCATCCGGATGCACCGCGCCGTTGATCTTGCCGCGTTCGAACCCGGCGGTGAAGGCGTCGACTGCACGCGTGAAGTGGTCGGTCAGCCATCGGTGCGCTGGATGCCCGGAGCGTGTGCCCTCGACCGCCATCGCCATGTACAGACCCACCATCGCCGGGGTCTCGGCGTTGCGATCCATGAGGTCGGCGAAGGCATCGAGCTGCTGCCACACGTCGGAAGCGGAAGTCAGTGCCCCTGCGTCTCGTGCATCACGCCGCTCCAGTACGGCGGAATAGAGGGATGCCTTGGATCCGAAGTGGTGGAGCAGGCCGGCCTTCGAGATCTGTGCAGCCTGGGCAACGTCCGCCAGGGACGTGGCGGCAAATCCAGAGCGGGCGAACAGCGAGATTGCCTCGGTGAGGATGCGCTCACGCTTGTCCTCGCCGCCGGCCGGCGGGCGCCCCGGCCGCCGTGGTTGCTCGTGTGCCACGGAACCAGGCTATCCAAGAATATATTGACCGGACGGTTGATTAGGATCTACGGTCCGCTTGGACGACGTCGTACCCCACTCCCGCAGGAGCACCCATGCACTCGACAGCCCTCACTCAGGCCGACATCCCACGCCTGCTCATCGAGCTCACCCTGGAGGAGAAGGCCGCCCTGTGCTCCGGGCAGGACTTCTGGCACACCCAGGCGATCGAGCGCCTCGGTATCCCCGCCGTCATGGTCACCGACGGCCCGCACGGGCTGCGCAAGCAGGCCGGGGCCACCGACCACGTCGGCCTGAACGATTCAGTGCCGGCCACCTGCTTCCCCTCCGCCGCCGGACTCGGCTCCACCTGGGATCGCGACCTCCTGTACCGGGTGGGGGAGGCGCTCGGAATCGAGACCCGCGCCAACGACGTCGCCGTGCTGCTCGGTCCGGGCATCAACATGAAGCGCAGCCCCCTCTGCGGGCGCAACTTCGAGTACATCGGCGAGGACCCCTTCCACGCAGGCGAGCTGGCCGCTGAGCTGGTGGCCGGCGTCCAGTCTCAGGACGTGGGCACCTCGCTGAAGCACTTCGCCGCGAACAACCAGGAAACCGACCGGATGCGGATCTCCGCCGAGATCGACGAGCGCACCCTGCGCGAGATCTACCTGCCGGCCTTCGAGAAGGTCGTCACCCGCGCCCAGCCCTGGACCGTCATGTGCGCCTACAACAAGATCAACGGAACCTACGCCTCACAGGACCCGTGGCTGCTCACGGACGTGCTCCGCCAGGAGTGGGGCTTCGAGGGTCTGGTGGTCTCCGATTGGGGCGCTGTGGACGACCGCGCCGCCGGGGTCGCCGCCGGACTCGACCTGGAGATGCCCTCCTCGCACGGCCTCAACGACGCCGCCATCGTGGCCGCCGTCCGGGAGGGCCGCCTTGCCGAGGCTGAGCTCGATACCGCCGTCACGCGTGTGCTCACCATGGTCGCCAGGGCGCAGCCGGCCCTGGCCGAGCCGGGAACGGCCGACCTGACGGCGCACCACGCTCTGGCCCACGAGGTCGCCGTGCGTAGCGCTGTCCTGCTCAAGAACCCCGACGGCGTCCTGCCGTTGGCCGTAGACACACTGTCAGGGTCTGCGGTACTGATCGGTGAGCTGGCCCGTACTCCCCGCTACCAGGGCGCCGGATCGTCCCAGGTGAACCCCACCCGACTGGTGAGCATGGTCGACGCCCTCGCCGAGCGAGGGGTCGACGTGCCCTTCACCCCCGGCTACCGGCTCGCCGAGGCCGAGAAGCCCGGGGGCGCGGCCGAGGGTGAGATCCGCGACGACCTCACCCTGCGCGCCGAGGCTGCTTCTGCCGCCACCGGCAAGACCGCCGTCCTGGTGCTCGGGCTACCCGCGGCAGACGAGTCCGAGGGGTACGACCGTGAGCATCTGGACATCCCAGCCAGCCACCGGGAACTGCTGCGGGATGTCTCCGCTGTCGCGGAGCGCACGGTGGTGCTGCTGGCCAACGGCTCCGCGGTGGCCGTCTCCGAGTGGGAGCACCACACCGATGCGCTCCTCGAGCTCTGGCTGGGCGGCCAGGCCGGGGGCAGCGCCGCCGTCGACCTGCTGCTCGGCGATGCCGCTCCGTCTGGCCGGCTCGCCGAGTCCATCCCGCTACGCCTGGCCGATGTGCCCGCGCAGCTGAACTTCCCCGGCGAGAACGGCACCGTGCGCTATGGCGAAGGGCTCTTCATCGGCTACCGCGGCCTCGACGCGACCGAGCGGGCGGTCTCCTACCCATTCGGGTACGGCCTGACCTACACCACCTTCGACTACACCGACCTGACGGTCGACGTGCCCGAGGTGACGGAGCAGACCGGGGTGGGGGACGTCGTCGTGAGGGCGGGCGTGACCGTACGCAACACCGGCGATCGTGCGGGTGTGGCGGTGCCACAGCTGTACCTTGGCCGGCCCGGATCGGCCGTGGCGCGGCCGCCGCGCGAACTCAAGGGCTTCACCCGAGTGGAGCTTGAGCCGGGCCGCGAGCAGCGGGTCGACCTCACCGTCACCCGGCGTGAACTGAGCCACTGGGACGTGCACACCCACGGGTGGGCGGTCGAGCCCGGGCCGCTGCAGGTGGCCGTCGGGGCCTCCTCGCGTGACCTCCCGCTGGAGCAGATCGCCGAGCTCGTGGCACCGGTGCTGCGTCGCCCGCTGAGCGAGGACGCCACCATCAGCGAATGGGTGGAGCACCCGGAGGCCGGGCCTGAGCTGCTGGCTGCCATGGGCGACTTCGGATCCCTCTTCGGCCCGGACAGTCCCGACCCGGCAACGGCTGCCTTCCTCGGGGCGATGCCGGTGAAGAAGGTGCCGGTGATGCGGATGTCTGAGGAGCTCACCCATGAGCGTCTGGCCGAACTGGTCAGCCGATACCGGGAGTGATGCCGTCCACTGACCCAACCGACTGGAATGCGTCACTGCGCGGCAGCATGGTGCACGGCTCGACGTATGACGGTCGATTCGGTCAGCGAGCATGAACCGATGACCCATGTGTGCTGCGCAGGCTAGGCTCCCCCCGTGGAATCTCTCGCCAGCCCTGATGTCTGGATCGCCCTCGCCACCCTGCTCGCGCTCGAGTTGGTGCTCGGCGTGGACAACGTGGTCTTCATCTCCATCCTCGCCAACCGGCTCCCGGCCGAGCAGCGCCAGAAGGCGCGCGTGCTCGGCCTCGCGCTCGCCCTGGTGATGCGGATCATCCTGTTGTTCTTCGCCTCCTGGATTGTGGGCCTGACTGATCCCTGGTTCTCGATCGGAGACGTCGAGGCGCTCGCGTTCTCCGGCCGAGACCTGATCCTGATCGCCGGTGGTGCCTTCCTCATCTACAAGGCCGTCACCGAGATCCACCACAAACTCGAGGGCGCGGACGGCGAGGAGGAGAGCAAGGCCTCCAAGGCCGCCACCACCTTCGGCCGCGTCATCCTGCAGATCGTGCTTATCGACATGGTGTTCTCACTGGACTCGGTGATCACCGCCGTCGGGATGGTCGACCAGCTCTGGGTGATGATCACCGCCGTGGTCGTGGCGATCGTGGTGATGATGTTCATGGCCAAGACCATCGGTGACTTCGTCGAACGCCACCCGACCGTGAAGATGCTCTGCCTGGCATTCCTCGTGCTCATCGGCGCCACCCTGCTGGCTGAAGGCTTCGACATGCACGTCAGCAAGGGCATGATCTACGGTCCCATCGCCTTCGCGATCGGCGTGGAGGTGCTCAACCTCCTCTACCGCAACCGGTCCGCGAAGAAGGCAGGCAAGGTGGCCGAGCCGGTGCACCTCAAGGCCAGGTTCCCCGAGCAGAAGGTCGGCGCCGGGTCCTGATCGGCGCCTGGCGCCTCCGGCCCGGGCATATCGGAACACAACTGACGGCCCTCAGCGACACTGTGCCCTCGATGGCACGGTGCGGCTGAGGGCCGTCACCTGTGTGCCCGACCCGACTACAACCACCCGTTCCGGTCGGCGATCCGGGCGGCTTCCACCCGGTTGGTCGCCCCGATCTTCCCGATGGCCGAGGACACATAGTTGCGCACGGTGCCGGGGCTCAGATGCACCCGCGCAGCGATCGTGGCGATCGGCTCACCGTCGAGGCACTCGCGCAGCACCTGCCGCTCGCGGTCGCCCAGCGGGTTCGGTCCTCCGGCGAGCGACTCGGTCGCCAGCGCCGGGTCCACCACGCGGCGGCCCGCATGCACCGCGCGGATGGCATCGGCCAACTCGGTCGCCGGGGTGTCCTTGACCACGAACCCCGCTGCCCCGGCCTCCAGCGCCCGGCGTAGATACCCCGGCCGGCCGAACGTTGTGACCATCAGCGACCTCACCTCGGGGAGCGCGGCGCGCAGCTGCCCGGCCACGGCGATCCCGTCCATCCCGGGCATCTCGATATCGAGCAGGCACACCTGTGCGTCGTGCTCGCGCGCCGCTGCCACGACGTCGGTTCCGTCGCCCACCTCGGCCACCACGTCCAGGTCGTCCTCGAGGCGGAGCAACGCCGCCAGCGCCCCACGTACCAGCGCCTGGTCGTCGGCCAGCAGCACTCTGATCGGACCGGTCACCAGTGCACCTCCACACGCGTTCCACCCGTCTCGCCGGGCCGCACGGTCAGCGTGCCACCGGCGGCATCCGCCCGCTCCCGGGCGCCCCGGAGCCCGCCCGCCTCGGCAGCGCCACCGGGCCCCACGCCGTCATCTGCCACCACCAACGACGACGACCCCAGACTGACCTCACAACGCCCGGCTCCCGAGTGGCGCACCACATTCGTGATCGCCTCCCGCAGCACCCACGCCACCACGATCCGGTGCCGAGGGTCCACCACAGCCGGGTCGGCAGGAACATCGGCGTCGATCCCGGCATCGGTCAGGGCAGTGCGGGCGGACTCCAGTTCGTCCGCGAGCCGTGCCACGCGCAGTCCGCTCACCGTTGCCCGCACCTCACTGAGGGCCTCGCGGGTCAGAGAGCGGATCGCCGCGATCTCTGCCTTCGCCGCCCCCGGATCGACGTCCACCAGTCGCTCGGCGAGTTCTGCCTTGACGGTGACCACAGTGAGACTGTGCCCGAGCACGTCGTGCACGTCCCGCGCGACTCGCTCCCTCTCGGCCGTGATGACCAGCTGGTTCTCCAGGACGTCGCGCTGCTGCTGGCGGTCGTCAATCCAGCGAATCATTCCCACGAAAGCCGCGGTTCCGCCGGTGATCAGCAGATAGAACCACCGGTCGAGGTGGTCGGTGAGAATCAGCACTACCGCCATGGCCACGATCAGGATCAGCACGAATCGCACCGCCCGCCGGAGCGGCTGGCTGAAGATCGCGTAGGTGGCGAGGAACGTGAACATCCCGAAGGCGTCCACGCCGACCGCCACGAACACCGGTGCGGTCAGCAGCCCGAGCACGCCGAGCAGTG
Source organism: Ruania rhizosphaerae (assembly GCF_009805705.1). GTDB lineage: Bacteria > Actinomycetota > Actinomycetes > Actinomycetales > Beutenbergiaceae > Ruania > Ruania rhizosphaerae. The sequence goes on along the minus strand of NZ_VSMB01000001.1, from coordinate 392,633 downwards.
TGGCCCCGCGTGCGTCCTGCCCCAGCGTGCGCGCGTTGACGATGAACGCATAGACGTAGACGCCCGCGAAGGCAGCGATCGCCGTCAGCGGGATTGCCGCCGCCGCGCCGCTCAAGGGCGACTGCAGGATCCCGGCAACCGGGAAGGCGAGGAACGCCAGCCACGGGGTGGCGAGCAGCCAACTGAACCGCAGCCAGGGCGCGGGCGGCAGCGCCGGGTCGTCGGTCGCGCCGTCCGGGCGTGTGCCTGGCTCGGGCGGGTCAGTGGTCGGTGCCTGGCTGGGCTTGGTCATGGTGTGTCATTGTCTCCCGGCCCTGCTACTGGCGCCCACGCCCGCGCCGCACCAGCAGCACCGCTCCGACGGCGAAGATCACCGTCCAGGTGAGGCTGTTCGCCAGCAGTACCCATAGCGGGTCGGAGCCGCCGACTCCCTCGGTGGCCACGAGCGCACCGTCGGTCAGCGGATAGCGAGCAAGCCCGATGATGCCGTACAGCGGGGTGAATTTCGCGATCGTGAGCATCACCCCGCTGAGTGGGAAGAAGATGTTGCCCAGGAACGCCAGGATCACCAGTGCGCCGCTGGCGGCCCCGACCGCGGATTCGCTCCGGAAGAGCAGGCCCACGATGAGGCCGTACAGGGAGAACACGGCAGCCCCGAGCATCACGATCGCGGCGCTCGCGGCCCACACCCAGCCTGGGGCGCTGGCGCCGGTGAAGGCCCCGATGAGGTAAACCAATCCGATCGGGATGAGCGAGATCGTGAATGCCACGGTCGTCTTCACGCGCACGTAGGCGCCGTCCGACATCGGCGTCAGGCCGAGCTGGCGCCCCCAGCCCTGCATCCGCTCGACGGCGGCCATCCCGCCCACGCCCGTGGTCGCCACCACCGCACCGAATGCGGCCATCGAGATCATCGTGTGCATCGAGACGTTCCCGTTGCCGATCGGGTAGGCGCCGTACTCCATGGACGCCCCGAAGATGATGAAGAAGAACGCCGGCATCACCGCGATGAAGAACATGCTCACCAGGTCCCGGCCCACCCGGGCGAGCTCGATGCGCAGATAGGTCGTGTTCATCGGGTCGCTCCTTGCGTCAGGGTGGTGAAGGCGTCGTCGAGGGAGCCGGAGGTGACGAGCAGGTCGGTGCCGCCGAGGTCGAGCACGGCGCGGGCGACGGCGTCGGAGTCGAGGGCGCGCAGGTGCACGCGATCGCCGTCGGGGGTGATGGCATGGACGGCGTCCAGTGTCTCCAGGCGGGAGAGCGCCTCAGCGCGGGTGCCGGGCGTGAACGTGACCGAGACGCGACGTCCGGTGGCGCGGGTACGGATCTCCTCGGTGGCGCCGTCGGCCACGATACGGCCGCCGGCCACCATGACGATCCGCTGGGCGAACGAGTCGGCCTCCTCCAGATAGTGGGTGGCGAAGACGATCGTCCGGCCGGAGGCGGCCTCGGCGCGCATCGTCTCCCAGAAGTCGCGCCTGGCCGTCACGTCCATCCCGGCGGTCGGTTCGTCCAGGATCAGCAGGTCCGGGTCGGGCAGCAGGGCGAGGGCGAAGCGGAGGCGCTGCTGCTCACCACCAGAGCACTTCGAGACCTTCCGGCCGGCGAGCTCGGACAGGCCCGCACGCTCGATCACGGACCCGATCCCGGCGTGCTCGGCGTAGGTCGAGGCGATGAGCGTGACCGTCTCGGCCACGGTGAGGTCGCGCAGCAGCCCACCGGTCTGCAGCACGGCCGAGACCCGTCCGGCGGCGACGGCGTGGCGGGGCGCCTGACCGTGCACGCTGATGGTGCCTGAGGTGGGGGTGGTCAGGCCGAGGATCATGTCGAGTGCCGTGGTCTTCCCGGCGCCGTTCGGGCCGAGGAAGGCGACGATCTCGCCGGAGCCGATGGTCAGGTCGATGCCGTCGACGGCCCGCACGGGGCCGGTGGTGGACCGGAACTCCTTGACGACCTGGTCAAGCTGGACGGCGGGCGCACCGTCGGCGGGGGGAGGTGTTCTCATACCTCCACCGTGGCGGCGAGGCCAGGGTGCGCACGAGAGGGTGCTGTCACGAGGTCCGGATGACAGGTGTCACATCCGAAATCAATCGTCGATCTGGCGGTTGAGCCGGTGGGACGCCACCGCCATATCGACGTGCAATTCCGACTGGCGAGAGAATCGCTCGTCGAACTGGTTGCCATGCGGGCCCGGTTGGCGCTCCCCACAACCAATTCGACGTGCGATTTCAGTGGAGGTGGGTGGGTTCGGGGCGTCCGGAGGCGACCGACCGTTGCGCCGCCGTCACGATCGCGAGCGTACGAGCCCCGACCCCGCCGTCCGGCTGGGGCCGGGTCCCGGTGCGCACCGCGTCCAGGAACGTGGCGATCATCCGCGCATCCAGGTCGGGCCCGTACGGCTGCCACACCGCGCCCTCGGCGTCATAGCCGGCCACGTGCTCGGCGAACGGGTCGATCCGCATCGAGCCTCGCGTGCCGTGCACCTCGAGCGTGAGACCACCCCAGGTGGGTGCCGAGTCAGGCACCGACCACGAGCAGTCGATCTGCCCGATCACGCCCGAGGGGTACCGCACAGAGACCACACCGCCGGTCTCCACCCCGATGCCCGCATGCAGAATCTGGTTCGTCACCGCGTGCACATTCTCGGCCGGTTCGCCGAGCAACTCGTCCAGCAGGTCGGCCACATGCACCACGTGATCCATCAGCGCACCACCACCGGACCGGGCCGGGTCGGTGAACCAGGAACGCTCGCCGGGCCGGGGCATCTTCCCGTTGTTCGTGCCCACCACCGCGAGGATCTGCCCGAGCTGCCCCGCCCGGCACCGCGCCACCAGATCGGCGAACGCCGGCGCGAACCGCACCGGATAGGCGGTCATCAGGATCCGCCCGGCCCGCTCGGCCGCGGCCACCATCGCCGCAGCGTCCTCGTCGGAGGTGGCCAGAGGCTTCTCGCACAGCACGTGTGACCCGGCCGCCAGGGCCTGTTCGGTGAGCTCGCGATGGCGTGAGTTCTCCGAGCAGATCACGACGGCGTCCGGTGCCTCGGCCAGCAGGCTCGCCACGTCCTCGGCGTAGGTGATACCCAGCTGCGCGGCCAGGTCCGCGCCGCGGATGGTGCCCGGGTCGGGCACACCGGTGTCGGTGCCGATCACCCGCACGCCCTGGTCGGCAAGCGCAGCGGCGTAGCCGTGGACGTGCGGGTGCGCGAAGGAGAGGAGTCCTACGGTGAGCGTCATCGGAGTGCCTCCTGCGTCTCGATCTCGACCACTGCGCCGGTGCGGATCGACTCGTTCGCCGCCTCCGCCAACCGGACGGCGTGCACCCCGTCGAGGCCGGTCACCGTTGCCTCCCGCCCCTCCCGGAGCGCCGCCGCGAAATCCACGATCTCTGCCGTGTATGGGCTGTCCATCACGTCCACCTCCGGCAGATACCCGCCTCCCGGCGCCGGGGGCAGGTGCAGCCGCACGGCATCCTCCCGGGCCGAGTCGTGCCGCAGCAGCCCCTCACTGCCGGCGATCTCGAACGAGGAAGAGAACGGCAGGTGCGCATGCCCCCACACCCCGTGCACGTGGCTGATCGCACCGGAACCATGCGTGAGGGTGACGGTCGCGCTCGCGGTGCGGACGCCGTCGTCGGTACGCGTGACCGAGCGAGCGAACACGTGGGTGACCGCACCGGCCAACCAGAGCGCCTGATCGAGATCGTGGATCATCTGATCCATCACGATCCCGCCCGAGACGGCTTCGTCGAAGAACCATGGCGAGGCCGGGGCCGCGCTCGCGCGGCGGAACCGGCTCACCGCCACCTGCCCGATCCGCCCCGCCGTCACGGACGCGTGGGCGGCGGCATAGGCGGGGAAGTACCGCACCACATGCGCCGGAAAAAGCCGCACGTCGGCACGCTCGGCGGCATCGACGATCTGCTGGGCCTGGTCGGCCGTGCGCGCCAGCGGCTTCTCGCACACCACATGCTTGCCTGCAGCGATCGCGGCCAGGGCGATCTCCGCGTGCGTGGCAGTGGGGGTGAGGATGCCCACCACATCCACCCGCGCGAGCAGATCGTCGAGGGAATCGGCGGTGCTGGCGCCGTGCCGCTGCGCGAGGTCATCCGCCCCGTGCAGGGAATGCACCACGAGGTCGGCGCCGAGGCTGCGCCATGCGGGGGCATGCACGCCGGCGATACCTCCGGCGCCGATCAGTCCCACGCGCAGCGGGTCGGGGTGGTTCACGAGGTGGCCTTTCCGTCGAAGAAGGAGGCGATGGCTGGATCCAGGGCTGGGACCTCCTGCGGGAGGGAACCAGCCCGGAGCGATTCTGTGGCGGCCACCGCGGTGGCGACGGCGTTCCGCGCCGCCACAGGAGACGTGGCGGTGGCGCCTCCGTGGGCGGCGAAGTCGAGGAACTCGGTGATCGTGCGTTGATCGGCATCTCCGTGGCCGCCCGCGTCACTGACGATCGGGTACTCGGCATCGCCATCGGCGCGGTACCCGGAGCGACGGTTCCACACGCGCACGACTCCGCCGGCGGAATCTCCGAAGTTCTCCAGTCGCCCCTCGGTGCCGATCACCGTGTAGTTGCGCCAGTAGTCCGGGGTGTAGTGGCACTGCTGGTAGGAGGCGAAGATCCCGCCCTCGAGTTGCATCTGCACCATGGACAGATCCTCCACGTCGATCACCGGATTCAGCTCGCGCTGGGCGAGCGGCGGCCAGTTGTCCTCGGAGAACCAGGCGGCCATGGTGCGGTCGGAGTTGTCCCGGCGATCGGTGACCTGGTCGTACAGAGTGAGCCCGCCCATCCCGGTCACCCGGGTGGTGTACGCACCCGCGAGCCAGTGGATCACGTCGATGTCGTGCGCGCCCTTCTGCAGCAGCAGCCCGGTGCCGTGGGCGCGCTCAGCGTGCCAATCCTTGAAGTAGTAATCGCCACCGTGCCCGACGAAATGGCGGCACCAGATCGCCTTCACGTCACCGATCTCACCGCGGCCGATGATGTCGCGCATCGTGGTGACCACGCTCATGTGCCGCATGTTGTGGCCCACGTACAGCGGCGTGCCGCTATCGGCGGCGGCGGCCAGCACCCGGTCCGCGTCCGCCGTCGTGATGGTGATCGGCTTCTCGCAGAAGACGGCAATGCCGGCCTCCAGCAGCGGGATCGCCACCTCGGCGTGTGTGTCGTCCGGGGTGAGGACGAGGGCGGCGGTGACGTCGGCGCCGGCCCGCAGCAGCTCACCGACCCCGGCGAACTGGGCGGGGGTCTCGACGAGCCGCGCCGCCGTGCGCTCGCGGGCGGCAGGGTTGGGGTCGACCAGAGCGGTCACGATGCCCGCACCGGTGCCGGCCACGTGCGCGGCGATACCCGCGCGCGCTCCGCAGCCGATGACGGCGACCCTCGCCTCGGACGCTGACGGAGAGATGGTCACGGGGTGAGCCGATCACCGGCGCGGGTGGTGTGTCAACACCACTATGTGTCAGTGCCCGCCGTGGATTCGCGGGCGACGATTCGGAAATCTGCCTTGTACAGGCGCGGTGGCCTCCCCGAGCGGACGCCCCAGGCGATGCGTTCCTCCAGCATCCCGACGGCCACCTCGGCGATCTCGTCCCGCCCCGGATCGATACTCGACAGGGACGGCAGCGTGAACCGCCCATCGGTGATGTTGTCGAAGCCGATCACTGCCACGTCGTCCGGAACGCGTCGACCTGCCTCCCCCAGTGCGCGCAGGATTCCGAGCGCGAGTGTGTCGTTGAGGGCGAAGATGGCGTCGAAGTCCACACCCGAAGCGAGAAGCTCCCGCGTAGCGTCGGCGCCGTTCTGTGGGTGCCAGGGCGCGACCGCTCGCTCCAGCCGGCGATCATGAGTCAGTCCGGCCATGGCGATCGCTTCCCGGTAGCCCTGAACGCGCAAGTCTGAGGCGCGAAGTTGCCCTTCGCGGCGATCAGGGTGTGCACCGATCACGGCGATGCGCTGCCGGCCCAGCGAGAGCAGATGCTCCACGGCGGCCCGGGCTGCGCTGCTGTTGTGCATGGTGACGTGATCGGTCGGCCCGCCGAAGATGCGTTCGCCGAGCATCACGAGTGGGTAGTCGATGTGGTCGAGCAGGCCCCGGTCCTCGGTCCCCAGGCGTTCGGGCTGAAGAGAAGCCCGTCCGTCTGTCGCAGACCGTTGGCGATGATCGCCGTCTCGTGCTCTCGGTCGGCGCCGGCCTGTCCGATGATGACGCTCAGCCCGCGCTTCTCTGCCGCATTGATCACGGCATCGGCAAGTTCAGCGAAGTAGTTCTGCCGCAGCTCCGGCACTGCGAGACCGATGACTCCCGTCCGGCCTGATCGGAGTCCCCTCGCGGAGAGGTTCGGCCGGTAGCCCAGTTCCGTGATCGCCCGCTGCACGCGCTCGCGCGTTGCGGCGTGTACGTGCGGCTGATCGTTGACGACGTTCGAGACGGTCTTGACCGACACCCGTGCGAGAAGCGCGACATCGCGCATGGTCACGCTCAACTCACCACTCCAGATCTTGATCGTGCTGACGGACTTCGTGCCGTGACGTCGGGCCCGTCCCGTTTCGGGTGATCGTACGGCTCTTGTGAGTCATCCCGCCCGATCGCCGGTGATGGCACCGGCTCCGCCCAGTCCCATGCGAGACCGGTGGAGCCGCGGCGTTGGCGACGGGTGACTCGCCAGGTGCGCTCGGGCACCCCTTGACAACTCCTCCCAGGACCAACCACGATAGCGATGTCGAGCATACTACGTTGTAAACTCGCAGGTGAACGGCATACAACGTAGTATCCGACGGAAATCCGCCCTAGGCCGGATGGCTCAGAACCCGCTTGCGCGGTCTGCACGAGCGGCGGGCGGGACCTCATAGGAGAGGAGTCAATGGTGAGTGCTGTTCAGCAAGGACGACCGCCCGGGAGATCGCTGCGTCGTCGGGCCACGGCGATGGCGGCAGGTGTTGCCCTGTCCGCAGGTGGCGCCGTCGCACTGGCGTCGCCGGCACAGGCGGACGACGCGTGGCTGACTGTCGATGACGACGGCTTCGCGACGTTCACGATCCCGGTCGACGAGATCGAGGATGCTGTCGGTCATGACGTCGGCCAGATCGTCGCGGAAGGCAACTTCGGGCCGTCAGCGAACTGGGCCGAGTTCGGGTTGACGTTGCGTGGTGATACGGCCACGGGCGTGCTCGGACCGTTGGAACCGGGCCACTACTACTACCAGGTGACGGCGGACGATCACTATCCGGTGAAGGATCCGACGAATCCGACCACTGTGGCCTCGGAGCCGGAGTGGAGCACCTTCATGGTGGACGGTGAAGGCGCCGAGGAGCTGATGGATGCCCCGGACGGTGCACGTGGTGAGGTGGAGGAGCTCACCTACGAGAGCTCGGTGGCCCAGGAGGAGCGTGCCGCCCTCGCATGGACCCCGCCGGACTACGATGCCGACCGCGATCAGCCGTACCCGGTTCTCTATCTCCAGCACGGTGGCGGCCAGAGTTATCGTGACTGGGTCGAGGTGGGGCGCGCCGCGCAGATCTTCGACAATCTCTACGCCGAGGGCAAGATCCAGCCGATGGTCGTCGTGATGGGCAACGGGAACGTGTCGGACTTCGGCGATGAACTGTTCCGCAACATCGTCCCGGCGTCCGAGCAGGCCCTGAACATCAGCGACGAACCGTCGGAACGGGCTCTCGCGGGTCTGTCCATGGGCGGTGGCCACACGTTCGAGGTCCTCGTCTCCGATCCGGGAGAGTTCTCCCACCTGGGCACCTTCGGGGCCGGACGCTTCGATCTCGATGACCTACCGGTCGAGCAGATCAACTCGGGAACCGATCTGCTGAGGCTCTATGTCGGAAACCCGACCGACATCGCCTACAACGACGTCTACCACGCGATGGATGCGCTCGACGAGGCGGGCGTGGAGTACCAGTTCGACGGTGCCAACCCGGACGCCGGCCACAACTGGGATGCATGGCAGGAGAACCTCAGCGACTTCGCTCAGCGGCTCTTCCAGGATGGTCGCTTCCCAGGCCTCAGCCCTGGCCACGAGACGATCGACGCGCCGTTCGAGACGCCCGAGTCGGGCACGACCCCGACGCCGTGGGTCAGCGACGACGGGTACGTGACCTTCGAGACCAGCACCGAGTTCGCCGACGCCGAGCACGTGACCGTGTGGGCGAACTGGGGCGCGAGCCACCTCTGGACGCGAGTGGAGCTGAGCAAGGCGGGCGACCGCTGGCGTGGGACGGTCGGACCGCTGGAGCCGGGGGCGTATCACTACCGCCTGATTGTGGACATGGAGGCCAAGAAGGACACCGGCAACCCGACCAGTGTGACCAGCGAGCCGACCTGGAGCCAGTTCCTCGTCCCGGGTGAGAGCGCCCGGCTGGTGACGCCTGCTCCTGAGGAGGAGCGGGGTGAGGTCCAGGAGATGACCTACGACAGCAGTGTGGCCGACGAGGAGCGGACAGCACTGGTGTGGACGCCTCCGGGCTACGACCCCGAACGGTCCGAGCCCTACCCGGTCTTCTATCTTCAGCACGGTGGTGGGCAGACCTACACGGACTGGGTCGAGATGGGCCGTGCACCCGCCATTCTCGACAACCACATGCGAGACGGGAACCTCGAAGAGATGGTGGTGGTGATGGGCAACGGGAACGTCGGCGACTTCACCTCGGAGCTCATGGACAACATCGCTCCCGCTGCCGAGTCACAGTTCCATGTCAGTGACGACCCCGAGCAGCGAGCGCTCGCTGGGCTCTCGATGGGCGGCGGTCACACGATGGGCGTCCTGACGGATCGGCCCGGGGAGTTCGCGTACATCGGGACGTTCTCGGCCGCCTACTTCGGCGACGGTTCGGACCTGGACGTGGAGTCGATCAATGACGGCACCACGTTGTTGCGCATGTACAACGGCAACATCACCGACTTCACGTACGGCTCGGTCGTCAACGCCATCGACATCTTCGACCGGCTCGGAGTGGAGTACGAGTTCGACGGCTGGTTCGAAGGGCCGCACGGCTGGGACACCTGGCAGTACGCACTCGCTGACTTCGCGCCGCGTTTGTTCACCGAGGCAACCGCGGACGACGGGGACAGTGTCGAGATCGAAGCCACCGTTCCTGAGGTCGCCGATGGCTACCTGTCCCTGACCGTCGCCGAGCACGGTGGCGCGGTGGCGCTCGACGAGGCGAGCAACGCCGGTGACCGTCTCGAGATGCTCGGTGCACTGCCCGAGGTCACCGTGACGGACTCGCGCAACGACCAGCAGGCCGGGACATCCGGTTGGGCTGTCTCCGGTCAGTCGTCGGCACTGTCCACCGTCGGTAGCTCGATCGAAGCCGGCCACCTCGGTTGGGTGCCCAGCTTGGTGGACGCAGGCGAAGGCGTCGAGGCGGGTGAGCCGGTCAGCACACTCATGAGTGGCGGCACCGGCCTAGCCGCGCCCCAGCGCCTCGTCGAGGCCGCTGGTGAGGGCCGATTCGGCTCGACCACCGCCACGGCTGAGCTGGAGCTGGAGGTGCCGGTCGACACCTCCGCCGGAACGTACACCGGCGAGATCACGGTCTCGCTGTTCCCGGTCGACTGACATGTCCCCCCGGAGCCGTGGTGCAGCACGTCGCACCACGGCTCCGGCAGGTCCGGAAGGAGGCCACGACGTGGCACAGGCTCATACGCTCGCGACGGTCGCGACAGCTTTCGGCATGGCTGCGGGCTTCCTCCTCGTATCGGTTCCCCCGGCCCAGGCGTCTGCCGGCAGTGAGGAGGGAGGGCGCACCACCTGGACCATCCAACCTGCCACTGACGACGATCCCGACAGCAGAGTCTCGATCAGGCAGGTGATGGGGCCCGGTGCGCGGGAAACCGATGGCGTCGTCGTGACGAACTTCGGTCCGGATACGGCCAGCTTCCACGTCTACGCCAGTGACGGCGTGGTCGGCGCTGAGGGTGCGTTCGACGTTCTCCCACCGGATCACGAACCGACGGACGGCGGATCGTGGGTCACGTTCGGCGAGGTCGACCAGGCGCGAGCACAGCCCGACGGAACGTTACTGATCGAGCTGGAACCGGAGGAGTCGGCCGCCATTCCCCTGATCATCGACGTGCCCGACGACGCGCGGCCGGGAGATCACCCCGCAGGGGTGGTCGCTGAGCTGGCGGCCCAAGCCGATCGCGCCGTCGAGGTCACATCACGGATCGGTGTGCGTCTGCATCTGCAGGTCGAGGGCGAGATGGAGGCACAGCTGGTCGCTGAGGACGTGCATGCGCAGTGGGTGCCGACGTGGAATCCGTTCGCACCGGGCAGTGTGCAGGTCAGCTACGTCGTGCACAACACCGGCCATGTCCGCCTGGGCGCGAGGACGACATCCGAGGTGGCTACTGCGTTCGGCCTCGGTAGCTCCAGCAACACCCAGGAGCTGCGAGAAGTGCTCCCGGACCAGCGTGTGCGCATGCAGTCGGAGCATTCGCTGTGGGGGCTGGTCTGCTCTCAGCTGATGATCGCCCTCCAGCCTCATGTGGTGGGTGAGGACGAGCTGGAGGTCGAGCCCGAGGGTGGCACGGTCACCGCTGGAGTCTGGACGGTGCCGTGGGCCCAGATGGCTCTCGTGGTGATCATCGCTGTCGCAGTGATCGCCTGGCGTCGCCGTCGTCGGACGGCGGCCCGGCGAGTGCAGAAGCGAATCGATGCCGCTGTCGCGGCCGCCACCTCTGGCACCGGGTAGCCATGGTCGGTCACATCGACAACACCGATCCACGTTCCATGGGACCGAGGAGGGCCCGAACCACGTGAAGAAAATCCTCTACTCTCAGCGTCTGGCGCCCTACTTCTTCATCGCGCCATTCGTAATCACGCTCGCCGTATTCTGGACTGTCCCTCTCGTTCGCGCCTTCATGATGAGTTTTCAAGAGGTGCTCTACGGCGAGTCCACTTTCATCGGCACTGACAACTACGAACGACTCTGGCGTGACCGAGTATTCTGGCAGGCGCTGTTCAACAGCGTTCGCTACATGCTGTTCACTCTTGCGCTCCTTATTCCAATACCGATGGCCCTCGCGGCGATCATCAACTCCAAGATCGGTAGCGCCCGGGTCAAAGCATTCTTCAAAGCATCGCTGTTCGTTCCTGCGCTGACCTCCGTCGTGGTGGCCGGCATCATCTTCCGACTCATGTTTGCCGAGACCGACTCCGGCCTCATGAACCAGGTCGTAGGACTCTTCGGCCTGGATCCGGTGCGCTGGCTCCGCGAAGACATTCCGGGCCTGGTCGCACTGCTGGCCCTGGCGATGTGGAGGTACACCGGCGTCAACATCATGTATTTCATCGCCGGAATGCAGTCGATCTCCACCGAGTACTACGAAGCTGCATCGATCGATGGTGCCAGCAAGATACAGCAGTTCTTCCGGATCACCATTCCTAACCTCAAGCCGACCATCGTGTACGTCACGACGATCAGCGTCTACGGAGGATTGGCGATGTTCCTTGAGAGCTTCATGTTGTACGCCGGCAACAACTCCCCGAACAACCAGGGGTTGACTGTTATCGGCTACCTCTATCGCCAGGGGGTTCAGGAGAATGATCTGGGCTTCGCGTCGGCCGTCGGCGTCGTCCTTCTGGTCGTGATCATGGCGATCAACATCACCAACCTCACCCTGACAGGGACTTTCAAGAAGGAGGCGCGATGAGCAACCGGACCATGGCGCGTTCTCGGCATGTGCTTCCTCGTCGGCTCTTTGTCGCGATCCAAGCGGTATTTCTGATCTCGATCGCGCTGATCGTCCTTGTGCCGCTGGTCGCCATCTTCGTCGGCACGTTTCAGGATGGAAACGCCATCATTCGCAACGGCGTGACGCTGGATGTCGACCTCAGCGAACTGTCACTGGACAACTACGTCATGCTGTTCACGGACTCGGGGCTGTACTTCCGATGGTTCGCGAACACGCTAGGACTCACGATCGCACAAGTCGCGGGGACGTTGCTCGTGAGCTCGTTCGTCGCCTACGGCTTCGCCATGTACGACTTCAAAGGAAAGAACGCCGGGTTCGTTGCGGTCCTCCTGTTGATGACAGTGCCGTTCGAAATGATGATGTTGCCGCTCTACGTTCTGGTCAACGATTTTGGGTTGGCCGATTCGTACGCAGTGATCGTCTTGCCCTTCCTGGCCGCGGCGGTCACGATCTTCTTCTTCCGGCAGTACTTCCTCGGCATCCCGAAGGAGCTCTTGGAGGCGGGACGTGTCGACGGTGTGACTGAGTTCGGCATCTTCTTCCGGCTCGTGCTCCCGATCTCGATGCCAGCGGTGGCAGCGATGGCGATCCTCAACGGCATGATCATCTGGAACAACTTTCTCTGGCCGTTGCTCGTTCTGCGCTCCGCGGAGAAATTCACCTTGCCGATCGGTCTGAACACTCTGCTCACTCCGCACGCGAACAACTATGAACTTCTCATCATCGGAGCGTTCTTTTCCTTGATACCGATCCTCGTCCTGTTCCTGCTGTTCCAACGATTTTTCGTGGCAGGGATGACAGCCGGAGCCCTCAAGGGCTGATGACCATGAAACAGAAATGGAGAGAACAATGACAAGATCACGCAGAATGGGAGCCCTCGCGGCGGTGGGAGCTGCCGGCCTCATGCTTGCTGCCTGCAGCGGCGGCGATGGAGATGACGGCGGGCCCGGCGAGGACGGTCGTACGACCCTGGACATGTGGGTGTTCGCCGAGTTGCACGGGACCTACTACGAGGAGATGGCGGAGCGGTGGAACGAGGAGAACCCCGATCGCGAGATCAACCTTGAGGTGACCGTCTACCCCTACGACGACATGCACAACAAGCTGCAGCTGGCCGTGAACTCCGGCTCCGGGCTGCCGGATGTCGTCGATATCGAGGTCAACCAGTTCTCGAACTTCGTGCAGGGATCGAATCCGCCGTTGGCGGATCTCGGTGAGGCGGCTGAGCCGTACCGAGACGACGTCGTCGAGGCTCGGTTGGATCTGTACAGCCGGGACGGCGTCATCTACGGGTACCCGACTCACGTCGGCGCATTCGTGGCGTTCTACAACACGGCCCTGCTGGAGGAGGCCGGGATCGACTACACGACGATCGAGACCTGGGACGACTTCCAGGAGGCCGGTGAGACCTACAACGCCGAGACTGGCAATGCCTTCGGTGTGGCGAGCACCGAGGTGATGTTCACCGAGCCGTTGATCGTTGCCCAGCTCGGAGGGAACCTGTTCGCAGACGACGGCAACGTCGCCGTGAACAGTCCCGAGGTGGTGCAGGCGCTCGAACTGGAGCAGCAGATGCAGCAGGCGGGAGCGACCTCGACGATCCCGGGTGGGAGCCCGGACAGCGAGGAGGCGTACGGGGCCATCAATGACGGCGATGTTGCTGCGATCGTCTACCCGGCCTGGTACACCTCGCGATTCGTCGACTACATGCCTGATCTGGCCGGTGACGTGGCGATTGCGCCCGCACCCGTTGTGGAGGGCGCCGAGGTGTCCACCATCGGGGCCGGTGGCACCGGAACGTCGGTGCCTGCCGCCTCGCCCAACAGCGAGATCGCGGCGGATTGGCTCGCCTTCGCGAAGCTCTCGCCGGAGGCGAATGTCGCCGTGTGGGAGGAACTCGGCTTCGACCCGGTGAACATGTCCGTCTGGGAAGACGAGGAAGTCACGCACGCCGAGGACAATAAGTTCAACGAGTACTTCCAGACGAACCTCTTCGACGTCCTCAATGAGGTGCAGGGAGAGATCGGGCACTTCGAGGGATTCACCAACCCGGATCTCCCGTCGGTGGACAACCAGTTCACGACCGTGACCTTGACCGAGATCTTCGAGAACGGTGTCCCGGCCCAGGAGGCACTGGACCAGGCGCAGCAAGACCTGCAGAACCAACTGGGGCAGTAGGCCGACCGGAGGCCTGCGCGCCGGAGGTGGCAGCCGTTGTGCTCGCCACCTCCGGCGCCGACCCGTCAGACTCCCTGGAGGAATGTCCTGTAGCGGCTCTCCAGGTGGGCGCGGTGCGGTCGATCCCTTGGACGGCGGGGCAGATGCAGCGTCTGCCCGTGCATCTCCTGCAGCCCGTGCCGGAGCATCGGTCCGTCCCGCTCTTCCAGGAGGCGCCAGGCGATCTGCACCCGATAGTCCGGGGACACACCGAGCATGTTCTGGTCGTACGCGGCGTGGTGGATCTTGCACATGGCGAGGCCGTTGTCCACGGTGGGTGCGCCGTCGGGATGGCCATCCGGAAGGATGTGGGCCGCGTCCAGGAGTGAGCCGTGGTGCAGTCGGCACACGGTGCACCGCGTCTCGTAGGCGAGCAGGACCCGGGTACGGAAAGCCGGTTGATGGAGGCGCTGCCGCGCGAGCCGCTGGGCGTAGCGGCGCTGCTCTTGCGAGAGAGTATCCACGGCGAAGAAGCGGAACGACTCGTCCAGGGCGATCACGAAGGCGCGTTCGTCCGGGCGGTCGTCCACCACGTACACCGGAGCAACCGGCGTGTAGACATTCGGCACCTCCTTGCGGAAGAGCAGCAGCGGCATTCCGGTCTCGTAGGCGACCCGGAGCTTCCGGTTGTCCCCGGACCACGGGTCACCGGAGCGGTAGGCGTAGTGGAGAAGCCCGTCGTCGGACTCGACGTCGTCGTACGGGCCAGAGGTCGAGCTGACGATCGACAACGTGGCGGACAGTGCCTGGGGATTGCGGATACCGCGGGAGTAGTCGATCACCGGAAGTTTCTCACCGTTGTGGCGGAAGGAGAGGAGCTCCTCCCGGAAGACGAACCCGCCGTTCGCTTCAGCCCGTTCGACCACCCAGCCGATGATGTGTTCGCGAAGTGCGCGCTCCATCGATGACTCCACGTGCTGAGCTCAGCAGAGGACAGGCGGCAGCGCAAGTATCCGCGTACTCCTCACCCAGGTCGAGGCTGTCGGTGCGCGCCGCGAGAGTCCGGACCACCCGCGGCCAGGCGATTCACCCGTGCCGGCAGCCAAATCATCGTGCGATTTCGTGACTACCCTGGACTGGTGGACTCCTTCTGGCAGTTCGTCGGCGGCTACTGGTGGCTGGTCTTCCCTCTCGGCGGGGTGGTCGGTGGCTGGATCAAGGGAGCCCAGAAGTGGGACGAGCGTCGCCGCCGGGACAGGATCGAGCTGCAGAAGCTCAAGAACGCCGAGCGATTCGCTGTCCAAGAGGCGGAGGAGGCGCGCACCAGCGAGATCGAGCGGGTGCTCGCCGAGCATGACGAAACTAACCGCCGTTGGCTCGACTACGAGCTCGACGTCGCCAAGTTGATCGACTTCCCCGTGATGACCGACATGCGCGAGCAGGTCACGATCGACTTCCACCGGGCCAAGCGGGACGCCGACGGGCTGCGCCCGGACGACCCCGACGCGTTGCGCGATCCCCGGGCGCTCGCGCGCTACCGCGAGGCGGTCCGCGAGTACGGTCTCACCTTCGACATCGCCGAGCGGGAAGCCAAGCGCCGCCGCACCTCCGACTTCACCGAGGCCGAACGGGTCGCGCTGACCCGGGCGAAGAATCTCCTCGCGCTCGCGGATGACGCTGGCGCCACCCGGGCCGAGCGCCAGTCCGCCTACCGGCGAGCCACCAAGGAGCTCGAGGGCCTGCTTGTGCTGCCTGATGCTGCGACCGACGCGCTCGAGCAGCGGATCGCAGGCGAGCTCAGCAGTGGCCCACGGACAGCGCCCAGTTACGAACCGTAGACCAGATCGCCCGACGGCGGTCCGCGCCCACGACGGTAGGTGCCACCTCTCGTCGCTCTCGCCCCCGCCGAGCGACGAGAAGTGGCACCCGCTGAGGAGCGTCAGCCCTGCTCTGCAGCGTCAGGCGATCAGGACGCGCGACCGACGATCGCGGGCGGACCGACGCACGTCAGCCGCGTGATGCGAGGCTCCGGACCGCATCAACGCTCCGGACGACGTCACGCGGTCGAGTCGATCGTGCTCATATCCCCATACCGCTCACCTGCCACGGCATCGGCCGGCACTGCGTCGTCGAGGGCGTCCAGGTGCTCCCTGGTCAGCACCAGGTCGGCCGCCGCGGCATTCTCCTCCAAGTAGCGCACCCGTTTCGTCCCCGGGATCGGCACCACGTCCTCACCCTGGGCGAGCACCCAGGCCAGTGCGAGTTGGCCGGGCGTGGCGTCGAGCTGGCCGGCGATCGCGCGTACCGCGTCCACCAGCGCCAGGTTCGCGTCCAGGTTCTCACCTTGGAACCGGGGGAAGTACCCCGAGCTCCGGCTGTCGCCCGCGGGGAGAGAGTCCCGGGTGATCGCGCCGGTCAGCAGCCCCCGGCCGAGCGGGGAGTAGGGCACCAGACCGATCCCGAGTTCGCGCAGGGTCGGCAGGATCTCCGTCTCCAGATGCCGGGTGAACAGGGAGTACTCGGTCTGCAGCGCAGTGATCGGGTGCACCGCGTGAGCGCGCCGGATCGTCGCCGCCGACGCCTCCGACAGCCCCAGGAAGCGGACCTTGCCGGTCTGTACGAGCTCAGCCATCGCGCCGACCGTCTCCTCGATCGGGACGTCCGGGTCCACGCGGTGCTGGTAGTAGAGGTCGATGTGGTCCACCCCGAGCCGCTGCAGGGAGGCGTCGCACGCCGTACGGACGTACTCCGGACGACCATTGACCCCCACGCGGGTGCCGTCCGGGAGGCGCTCGTTGCCGAACTTGGTGGCCAGTTGTACCTCGTCGCGGCGCTCGCGGATCGCCTCGCCGACCAGGCGCTCGTTCGTGAACGGTCCGTACATGTCGGCGGTGTCGAGGAAGGTGACGCCGAGGTCGAGGGCCCGGTGAATGGTGGCGATGCCGTCCGCGTGTGCGGGGGTGCCGTAGAACTCCGACATGCCCATGCAGCCCAGGCCCAGGCTGGAGACGGTCAGGGGTGCGGCGGTGCCAAGAGTGCGTGTGGAGATGCTCATGGAATCGAGTGAAGCCGCTGGAGCGCGCTCCAGGTCAAGTGGCGCTCTTGACCGGCCGGCGAGGTGCCGGGGGTGCACCCTCCACGGGGCTCAAGCGGAGAGGTACTCCGCCCCGAGCCGTTCGGTGTAGAGATCGATCTTGTACTCAATCGCGGCCAGGTGCGTCTGCGCCTCGGCGAGCTGGGCGAGTACCGCCTCCCGGTGGGCGTGAAGCAACTCCAGGCGTTCCCGCTCATTCCCGGTGCCGCCGCGGACCAGGTCGGCGTATCGCCGCACCTCCCGGATCGGCATCCCGGTGGCTCGCAGTCGCGTGATCAGCTCGATCCAGCGCAGGTCCTCGTCTCCGTAGCGGCGGTGCCCGGCACTCGAGCGCGGGACGGCCCGCAGCAGCAGACCGTCCTTCTCGTAGTAGCGCAGGGTGTCCACGGCGAGCCCGAGTCGCTGGGCTGCCTCGGCGATGGTGAGCGACATGACCCTAGTGTCACCCCTGGAGTGCACTCCAGGGCAAGGTGGTCAGGTGAGGTGGTCGAAATCCCCGCGAACCCACGCGATGTGCCGCTCGGCCGATCGTCGCAGCACCTCCTGCCCGCCGGAGTCGATCACGTTGCCGAAGTTCCCGATGATCCGGTCGAAGACCAGGTCCCCGAGCTGAGCGGCTATCCGCTCCACCACCGCAGCAGAGAGGGGGATCTTGTTCGGGTAGCTGCGCAGGAACCCCACCGACGCCCGGTCCGGGTTGGGGAAGATGGTGTCCCCTGTGAGCAGCAACCCCTTGCCCTCGGCTCCCCGCGCCCATAACGCCACCGCCGAGCCGGCGAAGTGCCCGCCCACCTGGTGCAGCGTGAGCCCGGGCACTACCTCGTGCGTCCCGGACCAGAAGCGCAGCCGCTCGTCCATCCGGCCGAGCCACATCGCATCCGCCTCGGCCACCAGCACCTGCGCATCGAGCGCCCGCGCCCACTCCACCTGTACGCCGAACATGTGCGGGTGGCTGGCGGCCACCGCGAGAACCGGGCCCTGTGCGCGAACCCGGGCAACGCCGTCGGCGTCCAAGAAGCCGGGCGGGTCCCACAGCAGCGAGCCCTGCGAGGCGCGCACCAGCTGGGCGGTCTGCCCGATCCCGACGGCGTCCCGTGTGCTGATGCCGTGCACGCCCGGTTCGGTCTCGGCCCAGGTGAGCGTGGTGCCCGCCTCAGCCAGCTCGGTCAGGGTGGTCCAGCGTTGCCCGCCGACCGGCAGGTACTGGCGTTCGTCTGCGCAGATGGGGCAGGCCTCGGGGGCGGGTTCGTCGTACTCCACCGCGCAGGTGGCACAGATCAGCATGGTCTGATCGTGGCACGGGACGATCGAGACGGTGGTGATGCTCGTTTCCTGTGTCCTGCAGCCGTCCTCTCGCTACATTGGCGCCTGGCCCACCACGTCCACGAAAAGGACCGCCGCGATGTCGCACATGCCCTCGTCCCCGCCGCGAGAGGGATCCGGCCGCCGATCTGGTAGCGCCCGGGTGGCGATCCTGCTCGGTTGTGTGGTGCTGCTGCAGTTCGGCTACCCGATCACTACCCTCGGGCCCGGGCTGGCCGTGGTGTACATGGTGCTCTACGCCGTCATGCTCGGATTCGGCATCCTCACCGTGCGTGATGAGGGCCAGCATGTGGGTCCGATGGTGGCCGTGACCGGGATCTTCCTCGTGTGTGGCGCCTGGTTCTCGGTGAAGCAGGACAGTACGACGGCGACCGTCGCCATGCTGATCTCCGTCGCCCTCTCGATGGCTGCCCTGATCTACGGCCTGCTGCGTTTCGTGTTCCGTCGCAGGTCTGCACCAGGACTGGACCTCGTCCTCGTGGCGGTCACCGCATATCTGGTGCTGGGTGGGTTCTTCGGTGCGAGCTTCGCGCTGCTCGAGGTCTTCGCTCCTGGCAGCTTCACCGATCCACAGGGAGATGGCGGGCCGCTGGGCTGGCACCAGACGTTGTACTACTCCTACGTCACGCTTGCCACGCTCGGCTACGGGGATGTCCTGCCCGTATCGCCATGGGCGAGGTCGCTGGGGTCTTTCATGGCGGTCGTCGGGACGCTGTACCTGACGGTGGTGGTGGCTCGGCTGGTGGGCATCTGGTCGTCAGCGCCGGCTGACCTCACCCAGGACTGACACAGGGGCGGCTCGGGTGCGGCGACCAGGGTGGGATGAGTGTCGTGGGAACGGCCCGGATCGACACCAGGGCCACCCTCGTCAGTGCTGAAGGCTAGGCTCCCGCCATGCCTGCGCCACCGCTACCCGAGCTCCTGGTATCCGACGCCGCCGCCTGGCGAGAATGGCTGATCGAGAACCACGACACCTCCCCCGGGGTCTGGCTGGTGCTGGGCAAGAAGGGTGGCAACGTCACCACGCTGAACTACGAGAGTGCGGTGCTCGAGGCGCTCTGCGTCGGGTGGATCGACGGGCAGGCCAAGTCCCGCGATGCCGAGACGTCCCTGCAGCGCTACACCCCGCGTCGCCCGCGCAGCCGGTGGTCGGCCAAGAACGTTGGGCGTGTGGAGCGCTTGGAAGCCGAGGGCAAGATGCTCCCGGCCGGGCGTGCCGCCGTCGAGGAGGCGAAGGCGGACGGGCGCTGGGAGTCGGCCTACGCGGGCCCGGCGACCGCCGTCGTCCCGGAGGATCTGGCGGCGGCGATCGCCGCGAACCCGGACGCCCAGGCCATGTTCGAGGTGCTCACCTCGACGAACCGGTTCGCGATGATCTACCGGGTGGAGAACGTCAAGCGGCAGCAGACCCGGGAGCGCAAGATCGCCGAACTCGTCGCCATGCTCGCCCGGCACGAGACATTGCATCCGCAGAAGCGCATGCCACCTGGCTGACTGGAATCACACGTCGAATTGGCGGTTCTGGCGACGGTGCCAGCAACCAATTCGACGTGCAATTTCGCCCAGGGAAGGAGATCGCGCGTCGCGGATCAGGCGAGCCGGTCCTCGACCTCCAGGCCCGGCACCCGCCGGAACCCGCGTGGGCCTGAGGAGCGTGCGGTTGTTCCGGAACACTGTGCTGCGCATGAGGCCTCCATTGCCTCTGGCGCACGTGTCTGCGGTCACCCCGTCTCGTGGATCGGCCGCGGCGCCCGTAGCGTGTAGATCGCGTAGCCCACGATCACCACGAAGCACCCGGCGGGCACGATGTAGGAGAACGCGGAGCCCACCGAGTCCACCAACTGGCCCTGCAGCAGCGGCACGGTCGCACCGCCCACGATGGCCATCACCAGGCCGGCGGCGCCGAACTTGGTGTCGTGGCCCAGGCCTTCCAGTGCGATCCCGTAGATCGTGGGGAACAACAGCGACAGGCACGCCGAGAGCGCCACCACGGCCACCAGCCCCACCATGCCCGGCACCGCTACGGCCACGAGGCACCCCGCCACGCCGAGGCAGGTCATGACGAGCATCAGCATCCGCGAGTCGAACCTGCCCATCAGCGCCACCATCGCGAACCGCGACACGAGGAACACGATGAGGCTCGCCTGCAACCACCAGTTCGCCGTCGTGGGGCTGGCGCCGATCTGGTCCCGGGCGTAGGTGATGGTGAAGGTCCAGATGCAGGTCTGCGCGGCCACGTTGAAGAACTGGGCCACCACGCCGAAGGAGTAGTGGGTGTTCGTCAGCAGCCGCTTCACCCGCGAGGAGGAACCACGGGTGTCGACCTCATGGCTGGCCCCGACCTTCAATCCCGGCACCTTCGTGACGGCGATCCCCACCCAGATCAGCACCAGCACCACCGCCAGGCCCACGTACGGGGTCATGACGGCGTCCAGTTCGGAGGTCAGTAACGCGTCGCGTTCGGCCGGTGGGAGCGTGTCGCGCTCGTCCTGGGTGAGGGGACTGAGGTTCGGTGCGATCAGCAGAGCGGCCAGGAGTACACCGGTATTGGTGCCGACCGGGTTGAAGGCCTGGGCGAAGTTCAGCCGGCGGGTCGCGTTGGACTCCGGCCCCATGCTCATCACATACGGATTGGCCGAGGTCTCCAGGATCGACAACCCGGCGGCCAGGGCGAAGATCGCGGCCAGGAAGAAGCCGAACGTCTGTGCCTGTGCGGCGGGCAGGAACAGGAACCCGCCCGAGGCAGCCAGGCCGAGCCCGAGCAGCACCCCCACCTTGTAGTTGAAGCGCTGGTTCACGAATGCTGCCGGCAGTGCAAGCAGGAAGTAGGCGCCGTAGTACGCCGACTGCACGAGCGTGGCCTGCACCGTGGACATGTCGTCGAAGACGGAGGTGAACGTCGAGACCAGCGTGTCGGTCATGTTCGCGGCCGTGCCCCAGGCGGCGAAACACGCCACCAACAGCACGAACGGCACCAGCATCCCCGGGTGCAGGAAACGGTTGTGCTCGTGGTGCAGTGCTGTGTCGAGGTCGTTCGGTGAACTCATGCGGCTCCCTCGCCCGAGATCAGTGGGGGCAGTCAACCATACCGGCGCCGATTCGGCCGCGTGAATGGTCCCCAGGCGGTCGAGGGACTATCCCGACGGCGCCGGTCACCATCGCGGGTCGGGTGTTGACGCCCGGAGTTACTCGTGTAAATTTGCGGGACCGACACACCTCTGAAGGAGCTACACGCATGCCGTTCTCGCTGGGAATCGTAGGCGCCGGGCAGTTCGCCGGCGGATTTGCGACGCTGTTCCACGCCCACCCCGGGGTCTCCCGCGTCACCGTGACCGACACGATCGCCGACCGCGCTACCGCCCTCGCCCGCGACCTCGGCCTGGCCGGCGTGGAGCCGGACTTCGAGGCGATGCTCGCCTCCGATGTGGACGCGGTGGCCATCTTCACCCAGCGGTGGACCCACGGCCCGCTCGTGGTGCAGGCGTTGCGCGCCGGCAAGCACGTCTACTCGGCGGTGCCCATGGCATTCACGCGTGAGGAGATCGCCGCGATCATCGACGCGGTCAAGGAGACCGGACTCACCTACATGATGGGCGAGACCAGCCAGTACAACCCGGTCACCGTACTTGGGCGGCAGAAGGCTGCCGACGGCGCTTTCGGTCGCGTCTTCTACGCCGAGGGTGACTATGTGCACGATATGGACCACGGTTTCTACGCCGCCTACCAGTACAGCGGCGGCGCGGACTGGAAACGCACGGCCAGCTACCCGCCGATGAAGTACCCCACCCACGCCATCGGCGGGGTGCTCGGCGCGTGGAACACCCACGCGGTCAGCGTCAGCGCCGTCGGGGTCCCGGACCAGCGCGGCGATGGCGTCTTCGACAAGGCCGTGAGCATGTTCGACAACGACTTCTCCAACGCTTCCGCCCTGTTCGAGACGGCCGACGGCGGCAGCTTCCGTACCAACGAGTTCCGCCGCGTGGGCCTCGCCGGCGCAGTCCCGGAGTCCCGGTTCACCTTCTACGGCACCGAGGGGATCCTCGAGCAGAACTCACTGTCGACCCTCTGGCACAACCGGTCCGGCGCGCTGGAGGACCTCTCCGATCTGGTCCGGCCCGGGCAGCCAGCGCACCAGGACGCCGGTGATGCCACACTGGCGAACGTGGACGAGAAGCTGCACGACTCTTTCATCTCCGGGCATGCCCCGGTGCACGACACCTCGGCGCTGCCGGCCGAGCTCACCGGCCTGGGAAACGGGCACATGGGCAGCCACCACCTGCTCGTGCACGACTTCGTCACCGCGGTCAACACCCAGACCCTGCCCACCGTGAACGCCTGGGTGGCCGCCCGTTACACACTGCCCGGCCTGGTGGCACACGAGTCCGCACTGCGCGGCGGTGAGCGGCTGCCGATCGACGACTTCGGCGACGCCCCGCAGTGAACCCGCACGCCGGGTCACCCGGGCCTACCCAGCCGGCCGGTGCGGGCCGTGCCGAGGCCAACCCCGCCCGGGTGACCCGTGCGGACGTGGCCGCCCTGGCCGGGGTGAGCACCGCCGTCGTGAGCTACACCCTCAACGACGGGCCGAAGAACGTGGCCCCGGCAACCCGGGCCCGGGTGCTGGAGGCCGTCCGCACGCTCGGGTACCGCCCGAACGCCACCGCCCGGGCGCTGCGCCTGGGCAGCACCGGTCAGGTGGGGCTGGTGGTGGCCACAGTGGGCAATCCGTACTTCGGTGAGCTCACCGACCAGGTGGAACACGCCGCGGGCGCGCGTGGTCTGGCGTTGCTGGTGCGCACCGGAGGGGACGTGGCTGAGGCGATCGAGCGACTCGCCGCCCGGCAGGTGGACGGGATGCTGATCGCCCGGCCGATGGACGCACGCGGTGCCGCGGCGGCGAATGCGTCAGGTGTACCCGTCGTGCTGATCAACGCCGCCACCGCCCCCGAGGGCGTGGCGAGCGTGGGAGTGGACCGGTACGGCGGCGCCCGTGTCGCGGTGACGCACCTGATCGAGCATGGCCACGAGCGGGTCGCCTTCATCGGCGACACCGCGGGGAACCGGCAGCGCGGGTGGGCCGATGCTCTCGCTGCGGCAGGGCTGGCCGAGGGTCCGCTGGCCAGCCAGTCCTACTCGCGCGAGGGCGGCTACCGGGCCGCGCGGCAGTTGCTGACCGAGCCCGAACGCCCGACGGCCGTGTTCGTCGCCTCCGACGAGCAGGCGGTGGGGGCGCTGCTCGCTTTCCACGAGGCCGGCGTGGCGGTCCCGGAGGAGATCGCGATGGTGGCCTTCGACGGGTCGGCGGCCTCCGCCTACACCTGGCCGCCGCTGTCCGCAGTCACGCAGCCGATGGAACAGATGGTCCAGCGGGCGCTCGACCTGCTGACCTCCGCCGCTCCGGAGCAGCCTGTGCCTGTAGAACTGCTGGTGCCCGACCTGGTGCGCCGGCGCAGCTGCGGCTGCTGACCGGGGGAGCCCAGCCGAGCGTGCCGATCAGAGCAGGTGCGCCAGTTCGTCGGGAACCCGCGGCCCGCAGAGTATCCCCAGACGCGTCGTCGGCCGGGTCATCGCCACGTACAGGGCGCTGGCGTTCGACCGGCCACTGGTGGTAGCCCCGCCGGCGAGGATGGCTGCCGGATCGACCACCAGCACCCCGTCGAACTCCAGCCCCTTGGCTTGTGGTGGCGTGAGCACGACGCAACCGGCGGCGCCATCGGTGCGCGTGTCCGGCCCGAACGTGGTGCCGGGGACCGCGAGTTCGGTCGCCATGGCGTACTCCACCAATCGTTCCGGTGGCACGATCACGGCGAACGTCCCGCTCACCTGCGCCATCTCCTCCACGACGGCGGCCCCCACCTCGGCGGTAAGGTCGCCTGTCGTGGTGCGCACCCACGGCTTCTCCCCGGTGCTGCGTGCGCAGACCGGCGCGGTGGCATCCGGATCGAGGGTGCGCAGCAGCTCGTGCGCAGCGGCCATGATCGGCTCCGGGGTGCGGTAGCTGATCGTCAGCTCGGTGTGCCGCCAGCGGCGGTGCCCGAACCGGTCGGCCAGCTCCGCCCACGAGGTCGTCCCCGCCACGGCCGACGCCTGGTGCACATCCCCGACCACGGTCATCGACCCGCTCGGAACCCGCCGCAGCACCATCCGCCACTGCATGTGCGTCAGCTCTTGCGCCTCATCCACGATCACGTGCCCGTACGCCCAGGATCGGTCGGCCGCAGCCCGCTCGGCCAACGGGCGGGTGTCGCGTTCGGTGAACCGCCCCGCCAGCTCCTCAGCGGAGACGGCCTGTGCCATGCCACCGCCGCTGGCGGCGATCACCCGCTGCGCGTAGCGGATCCCCGCCTCGCGCTGGGCCTGGGCGCTGGCTTCCCGGGCGGACTCGTCTTCACCGAGCAGCTCGGCGGCCTCGTCCAGCAGGGGCACGTCCCCGCTGGTCCACCCCACTCCGGCAGGGCGTAGCAGCGCCTGCTGCTCGTGCGCCGTCAGCAGTCCGTCGGCAGCCCGGGCGAGCCGGGAGGGATCGGTGAACAGGTCTTCCAGTAGTGACTCCGGGGTGAGGACGGGCCACAGTTCGTCCAGTACTCGTGCGAAGGTCGGGTCCGCGGTGAGTTCGCGGCGCAGTCGCGGTGCCTCGTGCCGTGCCGCGAGTCCGGTCACCTCGGTGCCTGCGCCCTCCACCTTCGCCGGCAGGTGGTCCTCACCGCGCGCCAGGGCACGATCGAGGCGGCCGATCTCCTCTTCGAATCCGGAGTCGGTGGAGTCGTACAGCGCCTGCTCGCGGGCGAGCACGAGCTCGACCACATGGTCGAGCACCGTGGTGCGGAAGGTGTGCCGTGCGACGTTGTGGGGGTACCCCACGTGCCGCGCGCGTTCGACGGCTTGGGCGAGCACCGCCGTCGTGAGCCGGTAGTCGTCGCCCTGATAGGTGAAGGTGACGCCTCCCTCACTCGCCTGACGTCCCTGCCGGTCGCGCACCGCGGCGGCCACCAGTTCGGCCATCACCGGTCCTGCCTTCACCCTGGCCGTGGCCGGCAGCTCAGCGCGGGTGGCAGTGATGCCCGGCACCAGCGAGTCCACGGTGGCCAGCACCGCATGTGTTTCACCCAGCGAGGGCAGCACGTCGTGGATGTAGTCCAGGAATGTGGGGCTCGGCCCGAGCACGAGGACTCCGCGTTCGGCGATCGTCGGGTGGGTGTAGAGCAGGTAGGCGGTGCGATGCAGTGCCACCGCGGTCTTGCCGGTGCCTGGCCCGCCCTGTACGACCAGTACCCCATCGGGCGAGGAACGGATGATCTCGTCCTGCTCGGCCTGCAAGGTGGCCACGATCTCGTGCATACGGCCGGTGCGCTCCGCCGTCAGGGCCTCCATCAGGGCGCCCTCACCGACGAAGGTCGAGTCCTGGTGGCCGTCCCCCAGGAGCTCATCGTTGAGCCCGATGACGGTGCGCCCCCGGGTGCGCAGGTGGCGTCGCCGCACGACGCCGGACCCGCTGCGCGCCGTCGCGGTGTAGAAATCGGCCGCCGCCGGAGCACGCCAGTCCACCAGCAACGGCTCCAGGTCCGCTGACCGCAGTCCCATCCTGCCCACGTACGTCGTGCTGCCGTCGTGACGGTCCAGGCGGCCGAAGCACAGGCCGTGTTCGGCGTGGTCGAGCATCGTCGCCCGCTCCTGCAGGCGCGCTACCCGGGTGTCCCGGTCCAGCAGGTCAGCAGGACCGTCGGCATCGGATCGGCGGGTCCGGGTCAGCTGGTCGGTGACCTCTGCTCGCAGGGCCTCCACGCGCCGGTAGAGCAGATCGAGGTAGTGCTGTTCGGACTCGAGCTCGTGCTTCACGGTTCCCCTTTCGATCCGGCCAGGTGCCCAACGTCCGGACGAGACTCGTTGTTCCCGTCACGTGACTGACACCCGCTCACGCCGATCGGTAGACTGTCATGCGGTGCGCCGGGAAGTCTGGTCGGCAGAGCCGCAGCGACCCTCTGCAGCGCCCGACCCTGTACAGGAGCCACATGCCGTCCACCAGCAATCCATCACGTCGAGACCGCGCCCGTTCCTGGGTGACGCAGGAGACCACCGGGGGCTTCCTCCTCATCGGAGCCGCCGTGATCGCCCTGATCTGGGCGAACTCCCCGGTCCGGGAGTCCTACTTCTCCCTCACCGAGCTCGTGGTGGGGCCGAGTGCGATTCACCTGGACCTCTCACTCGGCACCTGGGCAGCCGACGGGCTGCTGGCGATCTTCTTCTTCGTGGTGGGGGTCGAACTCAAACACGAATTCGTGGCAGGCAGCCTGCGTGACGTGAAGCAGGCGGGGGTGCCGATGCTCGCCGCTGTGGGCGGGATGGCCATCCCAGCGGCCATCTATGCGGCCGTGGTGGTTCTCGCGGGTGACCCGGGCGCGCTGAGCGGCTGGGCGATCCCCGCTGCCACCGATATCGCCTTCGCACTCGCCGTGCTGGCCGTCTTCGGCCGTGGCTTGCCCTCCGCCCTGCGGACCTTCCTGCTCACCCTCGCCGTGGTGGATGACCTGCTCGCCATCGTGGTGATCGCCGTCTTCTACACCGACGAGCTGCACCTGCAGTACCTGGCCGTGGCGCTCGCCGCGGTCGCCGTCTTCGCCGTGCTGGTGCGGATGAAGGTGCTGCGCTGGTACCTGCTGCTACCGCTGGCGCTGGTGGCCTGGGCGTTCATGCACGAGGCGGGTATCCACGCCACGATCGCGGGCGTGCTGCTCGGCCTGACCGTGCCGGCGATCATCCGGCACGGGGAAGAGCACACCCGCACACACCAGCTCGAGCACCACATCAAGCCGATCTCCGCCGGGATCGCGCTGCCGGTCTTCGCGTTCTTCTCCGCCGGGGTCTCCGTGGTCGACGGTGGCGGCGTCGGCACCATCCTCGGTCAGCCGGTGGTCCTGGCCATCGTGCTGGGCCTGGTGGTCGGCAAGGTGCTCGGTGTGCTCGGTGTGACCTGGGTGGTCACCAAGATCACGCCGCTACGACTTCCGGACCGGATCGGTGTGCGCGACCTGCTCCCGGTGGGTCTGCTGGCCGGGATCGGGTTCACGGTGGCGTTACTGATCGCCGAGCTCTCCTTCACCGATGCCGAGCACACCTCCGGGGCGAAGGCAGCGATCCTCGCCGCGTCGCTGCTGGCCGCAGTGCTGGCCGCGATCACGCTGCGCTGGGATGCGGGCGAGAAGCGCAGCCGGGACATGAACGAGGACGGTGTGCTCGACTCCGAGGGCACCGACATCGGCGACCCGGACGAGGAGACCGGGCTCATCGATCCCGACCCGGGTCCCATCCCGACGGAGCCGCGGCGCCAGGACAGTGGGGACTGACCGGCGAGGTCGCTGTCTGACACGCGCACGGCAGTCTGACTCAGGCTCGACAGCCTGACCTCTCCGCGGTGGGTGTGACTCCGGCCACCTCCTGCGCCCAGCGGTTGGCACGCCGGCGCAAGCGGGTCTACGTTGCCACTCGTGCCCGATGCTGGTTCGCGGAGGTCCGGGACGTCTCGCCCCGCGATGATCCGCACCCTGATGCGGGCGGTACCGGTGCCCCAGCACCCGGCCAAGGTGCTCGCGCTCGGGTTCGCGGCGGCGATCGCCATCGGTACCGGGCTCCTCATGCTCCCGGTGTCCGTGGCCGATCCCGCGGCGGGTCTGCCGACGTGGGAAGAGGCGCTGTTCACGGCGACCTCCGCCGTCTGCGTGACGGGGCTGATCGTGGTGGACACCCCGGTCTACTGGAGCGGTTTCGGGGAGGCGGTGATCGCCGCCGGAATCCAGCTCGGCGGGCTGGGCATCATGACGGCGGCCTCCCTGCTGGCGATCCTGATGGCCCGCAGGCTCGGTCTGCGCAGTCGCCTGGTGGCCAGTGCGTCGGTACGCGCCGTCGGCATCGGCGACGTACGCAGCGTGGTGCTCGGTGTGGCCAAGATGAGCATCGCCATCGAAGGGCTGGTCGCCCTCATCCTGGTCACCCGCTTCCTGGTGACGTACGAGATGAACGGGCCGGCCGCCGTCTGGAAGGGCGTATTCACCGCCATCTCGGCGTTCAACAACGCCGGCTTCGCGCTCGACAGCGACTCGCTGATGGGCTACGCGACCGACCCGTGGGTGCTCATTCCGGTGGCCTGCGCGGTGATCATCGGCGGACTCGGCTTCCCGGTGCTGTTCGAGCTGCGCAAGCACATCCGGGTGCCAGAGCAGTGGAGCATGCACACCAAACTGGTCATCCTCGGCAGCGTCGCGCTGCTCGTGCTCGGCACGATCACTCTGACGGCGCTGGAGTGGGACAACCCGGACACTCTCGGCGCGCACGAGGTGGGCGGCAAGCTGCTGCTCGGCTTCTTCTCCGCCGTCATGACGCGTACGGCGGGTTTCAACGCCATCGACACCGGTGCGATGAGTACGCAGGCGTTGTTCACTCAGGATCTGCTGATGTTCATCGGTGGCGGCCCGGCCGGCACGGCGGGTGGTGTGAAGGTGACGACGTTCCTCGTGCTGTTCTTCATCATCGTCACCGAACTGCGCGGGGAGACGGCGGTGAACATCTTCGGCCGCAGGCTATCCCGTGCGGTGCACCGGGAAGCGATCACGGTGGCGCTGCTCGCGGTGGCGGTGGTGGTGCTGGGCACCTGGATCCTGCTGATCGCCACCTCGTTCAGCCTGGACCAGATCCTGTTCGAGGTGGTCTCGGCGTTCGGCACCGTGGGCCTGTCCACCGGTATCACCGCCGACCTGCCCACCGGCGCCCACCTGCTGCTGGTCGCGATCATGTTCGTGGGCCGGCTCGGGCCGATCACCATCGGTTCCGCGTTGGCCCTGCGGACCCGCAAGCTCATGTTCGAACTTCCCAAGGAAAGGCCGATCGTTGGCTGAGAACATTCGCGGGGGAGCTCCCCGCACGTCCCTGAGCCCCTCGGATTCGGTGGTGGTGGCCGGGCTCGGCCGCTTCGGCAGCGCACTGGCGATCGAGCTCGCGCAGGCGGGGGTGGACGTGCTCGGCATCGACACCAACCCGGAGATCGTCCAGGATCTCAGCGGGGTGCTGACGCATGTAGTGCGCGCCGACTCCACCAAGAAGGAAGTGCTCGACCAACTCGCCGTGCCGGACTTCACGCATGCGGTCGTGGGGATCGGCAGCGACCTGGAGGCCTCCATCCTGACCGCCTCGTGGTTCGTGCGCTTCGGCATCGGCAAGGTGTGGGCCAAGGCGATCACCGACCCGCACGGCCAGATCCTCGAGCAGATCGGGGTGCACCACGTGGTCTACCCGGAGTCGGACATGGGTCGCCGGGTGGCTCACCTGCTACGCGGGTCGATCGCCGACTACCAGGACCTCGGGGGAGGCTTCGCGATGATCACCGCCACGGTGCCGCCGTCGCTGGTGGGCTCCTCGATCGCCACGATCGGGCTGCGTTCCAAGCACAATGTGAACGTGACCGCCGTCCGCAAGCGGGACGCCGGGTGGGCGCACGCTGATGGCGACATGGTACTGGACTGGGGCGACACGGTGATCGTGGTGGGACCGGCGGAGAAGGCCGAGCGTTTCATCGATATGGCGTGAGGCCGAGGAGCCCCCGCGGAGGCGTGCCGACGCCAGGAGGTGCGGTGGAGCGAGGCACCGCAGGGATCGCGCGAAGAAGGCTATGGCGTGAGGCCGTGTAGCCGTCGGTGGAGGTCCCGCACCTCGTCCGCGAGGTGCGGGTCGGGCCCATCCACGACGGCGTCCGGGACCACGTGCGTGATGGGGAGCGCCCGTACGGGGCCGGGCGGGATGCCCCACTCGGTGTGCCAGGCGGTCAGCTGCTCGGAGCTGCTGGCGTAGACGATCCGGCCCAGGCCGACCCAGCCGTGCGCGGCCGCGCACATCGGGCAGTGTTCGCCGGAGGTGTAGACGGTGGCGTTCGCGCGGTCCACGGAACCGAGATTCTGGGCCGCCCACCGGGCGATGGCGAATTCGGGGTGCTGAGTGTGGTCGCCACCGGCCACGTGGTTGTGGTCGGCGAACAGTTCGCGCCCGTCGGCTGCGACGAGCACGGAGCCGAACGGCTCGTCTCCGGCTTCCAGGGCGGTGCGGGCCAGTTCCACGCAACGGCGCAGGTGGCGCCGATCCGTTGTGGTGATCATGTCCGCCATCTTCCTCCGCCGCAGCCGTCTGACTGACACACCTGCGGCAGTGTGAGACACCGTCGGCGGGGGCCGGACATGTGTCAGTCTGCCGGAGATGGTTCAGGTGGAAGGCAGTGTGTGCCAGTGACCACGATGTGGACCCGCACGGAGGCTTTGGAGCAGCCCGGAAGGCGGTGAGAAGATCGAACCAGTGCCCATCGGAGCAACCCGCCAGGAGGAACCGCTCATGCCGCTCCCGTACGACGACGCCGAGAAGTTCACCGCCTACGCCCACCCCGAGCGCCTGGTCAGCACCGACTGGCTCGCCGAGCACCTCGGTGACCCGGGCCTGGTCGTGGTCGAGTCGGACGAGGACGTGCTGCTCTACGACACCGGCCACATCCCCGGCGCGGTGAAGATCGACTGGCACACCGACCTCAACGACCCCGTCACCCGTGACTACGTCGATGGTGAGGGATTCGCCGCCCTGATGGCGGCCAAGGGAATCAGCCGCGACACCACCGTGGTCATCTATGGCGACAAGAACAACTGGTGGGCCGCCTACGCCCTGTGGGTGTTCGCCCTGTTCGGGCACCCGGACGTACGCCTGCTCGACGGCGGCCGCGCTCTGTGGGTGTCCGAGGGTCGCGACTTCACCAAGGACGTGCCGAACCCGCAGCCCGTGGACTACCCCGTGGTCGAGCGCGAGGACTCGGTGGTCCGTGCCTTCAAGGAGGACGTGCTCGGCTTCCTCGGCGGCCAGCTCGTCGACGTGCGCTCACTGCCGGAGTACACCGGTGAGCGCACCCACATGCCCGACTATCCCGACGAGGGCAGTCTGCGCGGCGGTCACATCCCCGGTGCGCAGTCCGTGCCATGGGCTCGAGCGGCGAACGAGGACGGTACGTTCAAGTCCCGCACGGAGCTGGAGGAGATCTACCGGCACGAGAAGGGCCTGAGTCCGCAGGAACCCGTGATCGCGTACTGCCGGATCGGTGAGCGGTCCAGTCACACCTGGTTCGTGCTCTCCCACCTGCTCGGGTTCCCCAACGTCCGCAACTACGACGGCTCGTGGACCGAGTGGGGCAACGCGGTACGCGTGCCGATCGTGCGTGGGGAGCAGCCCGGTGAGGTGCCCAGCGAGGTTCCCGCTCGATGAGCCAGAGCGCAGCACCCGCGCCGCTCCCGGAGGCGCTCGCGGCGATCGTGGAGGACTTCAACGCCCTCGGCGAACCGGACCGGCTGCAGCTGCTGCTGGAGTTCAGCGAGGGGCTGCCCGAACTCCCGGAGCGGTACAGCGAGCACCCGGAGCTGTTGGAGCCGGTACCGGAGTGCCAGTCGCCGATCTTCTTGGTGACCGAGTTGGAAGGCGACGGCGGCGGGAACGGAACGGACGCCGTCGTGCGCCTGTACTTCTCGGCCCCGGCCGAAGCCCCGACCACCCGTGGGTTCGCCGGCATCCTGCATGAGGGCCTGGACGGGCTGACCGCTGCCGAGGTTCTTGCGGTGCCGGACGACGTCTCCGACCGGCTCGGCCTGTCCCGTGCGATCACCCCGCTGCGCCTACGCGGGATGGGCGGGATGCTCGCGCGGATCAAGCGGCAGGTGCGGGAGAAGTCCGGCGCCTGAGCGGCGCCATCCACTCGACGCGTCTTCCGCGGCCGCCCTGGGTGCCGCGCGCTCTCACAGTGTGCTCGTGAGCGTTCCTCCGTCGGCGCGCAGTGCGGCTCCGTTGGTGGCCGAGGAGCGGGGGCTCGCGAGATAGACCGCGAGGTGGGCGATCTCGGCGGGATCGAGGAAGCGCTCCACGAGCGAGGTCTGGTTGCCCGCGGCGATGGTGCGCTTGACGTCGTCGGTTGATGCGCCCTGGGCCTGGGCGATCTGCTCGACCACTCCAGCGACGCCGTCGGAGTAGGTCGGCCCGCCGAGGATGGTGTTCACCGTGACCTCGGTGCCACGGGTGAGTTTGGCCAGGCCGTTGCTCAGCGCGAGGGTCGCCGCCTTGGTGGTGCCGTAATGGATCATCCCGGCGGGAACGTTCACACCCGATTCGCTGGCAATGAAGAGGATGCGCCCCCAGCCACGGTCGAGCAGGCCGGGCAGGAGGTGTCGGGAGAGCCGGACACCGCTCATCACGTTGATGTCGATGTAGCGCTGCCACTCCTCGTCGGAGATGTCGGCGAATTCCTTCACGTCGAACACCCCGACGTTGTTCACGAGAATGTCGACGGTGCCCAGACGGTCGAGCAGTCGCCTGACCTGGTCGGGATCGCTGAAGTCGGCCGCGATGCCCGTGACGTCCGCACCGGGGAAGGTGCCGCGAAGTGCGTCGACTGTCGCCCGCACGCGTCCCTCCTCGCGTCCGTTGACGATCACCGACGCCCCCTCCCGGAGCAGCGCCTCTGCGATCGCATAGCCGATCCCCTGCGTCGAGCCGCTCACGAAGGCCCGCTTGCCTGCCAGTCCGAGATCCATACTGCCCACTTCCTCACTGCCGCGATGTCTGCCACTTCACTTGCTCAGTCAAGTGAATGCTAAGGCCCCT
Organism: Ruania rhizosphaerae; assembly: GCF_009805705.1. Taxonomy (GTDB): domain Bacteria; phylum Actinomycetota; class Actinomycetes; order Actinomycetales; family Beutenbergiaceae; genus Ruania; species Ruania rhizosphaerae. The sequence goes on along the minus strand of NZ_VSMB01000001.1, from coordinate 359,680 downwards.
TCACTCGACTGAGCAAGTCAATTCGCTCACGTGCCGGTACCCTTGCCGGATGACGAATCCCAGCTCACCGCCGGTGCTCACCGGTGAGGATCTCCAGACGTGGGCGGCCCTGGCGACGGTGCTGGAGTGGCTACCTGCGGCTCTCGACGATCAGCTCCAGCGCGACTCCCAGCTCACCCATTTCGAGTACGGGATCCTCTACGCACTCGCTCACGCGCCGCAGCGGACGTTGCGGATGAGCGTGCTGGCGGGATACGCGAACAGCTCGCTCTCCCGACTCTCACGTGCGGTCGGTCGCCTCGAGTCGAAAGAGTGGGTGAGCCGGAGGCCGGATCCCTCCGATGGCCGGTACACGTTGGCCACGCTCACCGACCCGGGCTCGGTGAAGGTCACCGAAGCGATGCCGGGGCACGTCCTCACGGTTCGGCAGCTCGTGCTCGACCGCCTGACGAAGCCGCAACGTCGGCAGCTGCGTGAGATCTCCGAGCGCATCATGGGCGGGATCCGCAGCGAGGAGGGGTGGTCCCCGGCCTGAATCAGTGGGCCGAACGCTGGGGGCTCAGCGGGGATACGTTCGGGGAGTCAATGGTGCCCGTGCCCAGCGATCATCGACGAGTCCGCCATTTCGCCCGGGTTCACCACCACGAACTGCCCCATCAGGCCTTCGTCTTCGTGCCGGAGCAGGTGACAGTGGTACATGTACGGCCACTGCGGGTCGGCGTAGTCCTCGAACCTCATGATCAGCTCCACCGCCCGCCCGGGCTCCAGGTACACGGTGTCCTTGCGGCCGCGCAGTTCCGGCGGCGGCTCCGACCCGCCCACGCTGAGCACCTCGAACTGCACGTCGTGCACGTGGAAGTTGTGCGGTGACAGGTCGTCGTTGATCACGGTCCAGATCTCGGTGGTGCCCACCTCGACGGTCTCGTCGATGCGCGTCATGTCCATCTCTGCACCATTGATCTCGCGGCCGGAGAGCCGGAACTCCCGGCGCACCGTCGCGCCCGCGGGATCCAGCCCGAAGTCGGCCAGCTCACCCGGCACCTCTGCCGAGGCCGACAGCTCCCCTTCCGCCACGATCCGCAGCACGTCGAAGGCGTCATTGGCGCCCACGGCGAAGGGCACCACCACGTTGCCCAACTCCGGTTCGAAGGAGTGCAGCATCACCTCTTCGCCCGGCTCCATCGCCAGCACCACCTCGGCCCGCTCACCGGGGGAGAGGCGCACCTGCTCCAACTCGACCGGCTCGCGCACCAGTCCGCCGTCGGTGGCCACCAGGGTGACCCTGCGGCCGGGCAGCCCGAGCGAGTAGGTGCGGGCGGTGGAGGCGTTCAGCAACCGCAGCCGTACCCGCTCGGTCCTCACCCGCAGTACCGGACCCACCACCCCGTTCACGGTGACGACGTCCCCCAGCAGCCCCACCTCGTTGCCACCGTCGTCGATCACCAGCTCCCCGCGTTCGGAGAAGCTCTTGTCACCGATCACCACCGGGATGTCGTCCACCCTGTAGGTGTGGGGCAGCTGCTCCTCGACCGCTGCCTCCGCAGACCCGGGCGCTGGGTCCAGGTAGAACAGCCCGGCCAGCCCGCGGTACACATGCCGTTCCGTGGCCCCGTGCGGATGTGGGTGATACCAGAGGGTGCACGGTGCCTGATCGATCAGCCACTCCGCTCGCCAGGTGTCGCCCGGCTCGATCATCTGGTGCGGGCCGCCGTCCATATCCGGCGGCAGGTGCATCCCGTGCCAGTGTGCGCTGGTCGCCTCGTCCAGATCGTTCGCCACTTCGACGGCGACTCGCTCGCCCACCGCGGCCCGCACCGTGGGGCCGCCGTAGGGCCCGTCGAAGCCCCATGTCGAGGTGCTCTGGCCCGGACGGAACTCATGCCTGCCTGCCTGCGCGGTGATCTGGAAGACTCGGACCCCGTCGATCACCTCCGACTCGGCCAGCGGCGGGATCGGCAGTGGTGTGTCGAACTGCTCCGGCTCGCTCACTGCGCTTGTGCTCGCGGTGTTGCAGCCTGTGAGGCTCACCGTCACGGCGCCAACACCGGCCGCCGCAAGGAACCCGCGCCGCGAGAGGCCGCTCATCGAGACCCCCCGTGCTGGGTCGTTGTGCCGCGCAGCCGCTGCACCCCGGCCGCCACCAACCCCGCGAGGAACCCGAGCAGCGTCTGGCTCCCGATCATCTCCGCTGCCACCAGCGGGACCGCGAACGCCGGCGCCCCACTCATGCCCCCGCTCTCGGCGCCGAGCCCGGTCACCACCACGGACGCCGCCAGGGTGATCACCCCCGCCACCAGTCCGGTCAGGGTCACGGTGGCGATCGGCCGGGCCACGTGACCCAGACCGACCACACCGATCCAGGCGCCACCGATTCCCGCGATCAGGAGCAGGGCGCGAGCCGGGTTGCCGATCGCATCGGCGAGCCCGGTCACGCTGGTCAACGGCCACAGCAACGTCAGGGATGCCAGGCCGAACACCAGCGGCCACGCGATCGGGGGGCGGGGCCCGGATGGACCGGGGCGAGCGGGGTATGTCTGGGGATGATTCGTCATGGCTACGACGCTAGGAATCGCGCGTCCTCGCCACATCCACCCCCTGTGGTCTCCTGCACTCGCCCCGTGCGGACAGCGCGTGTCGCTTGCAGGCGACACCGCACTCAGGGTGCCTACCCCTTGCGGTGGATGTGCGCCGTCGGCGGCACTTCATACGCTGGAGCGGTGACCGACACACCACACCCCTTCGGCGTGAGCCCGCGGTTGCTCGACGCGCTGCTCGGCATCGGGGTGGCGCTCGGGGTGGCCCTGGTGATCGCCGCCGAGGTCGACGGCGATCCGGGCGGGCCGCCGGTGGCCTACCTGTTCGCCGTCGCGTTCGGCGCTCTGATGGTGTGGCGGCGCCGCGCCCCGCGCCTGGTCCTCGCGCTCACCGTGCTGGGGATCTTCGTCTACTACGCGCTCGGGTTCCCGCCGATCGGGATCGCTTGGCCGGCCGTGGCCGCGACGTACTCGGCCGCCGAGCAGGGCCGCACCCGTACGGCGATCGTTGCCGGAGCGGTGCTCGTGGCCGTGGCGGCGTTCTTCCGGATCGACGAGGGCCTCCCGACGGCGTATCTCATCTCCTACGAGATGTTCACCAATGTGGCTCTCCTCGCCGCCGCCATCGCGCTCGGGGTGAGCGTGCGCACCCGCCGGCAGGCCCGCGTGCAGCAGGTCCGCATCCTCGAGCTCACCACCGCCGAGCAGGAACGCCGCGCCGCCGCACGCCTACAGGACGAACGCGTGCAGATCGCCCGCGACCTGCACGACTCCATCGGGCACAGCCTCTCCGTGGTGTCCATGAATGCCGGTGTCGCCGCCGAGTCGCTCGGCCGGGATCTCCCGACGGCGGAACGCGCCCTGGCGCAGATCCGTGAGTCCGCAGGCCAGACATTGCGTGAGCTGCGCGCCACGGTGCGGCTGCTGCGGAGCGCCCCGGACACCGGTGAGCCGATCACAACGCCTGGTCTCGCCGGTATCGCACCACTCCTGGAGGCTGCCAGGGGTGCCGGACTACAGGTGGACGTGGACGTGCAGGTCCCCGAGGGGGCGCTGTCCGGACCGATCGATGCAGCCGCCTTCCGCATCGTGCAGGAGTCCCTCACGAACGTGATCCGGCACTCCGGCGCCACCCAGGTCACGGTCACTGCTGCACTCGAGGGCGCCAACCTGGTGCTGGAGGTCCGGGACGACGGCCGTGGCACCCCCGCAGCACAGGGCACCGATGGCCCACCCAAGGCGACCACCATCGACGGTGCCGGCGACTCGGGAACGCACGCTCCGCCGTCGGGAATCACCGGCATGCGGGAGCGGGCCACTCTTCTGGGCGGAACCCTCACCGCAGGGCGCACCGGGGATCAGGGGTTTGCTGTCCGGGCCGAGATGCCTGGCAGGCTCGAGCCATGATCTCGCTGGCGCTCGTGGACGACTCCGCCCTGGTGCGCACGGGGCTGCGCACGCTCGCCACCCACGACGGTGACATCGACGTGGTCGCCGAGGCCGGTACCGGGCGCTCCGGCGTGGCCGAGGTGCGCCGCACGCGGCCGGACGTGGTGCTGATGGATCTGCGGATGCCCGAGATGGACGGGATCGAGGCCACGCGGGCGATCTGCGCGGACCCGGAGCTGGACCAGGTGCGGGTGCTGGTGCTGACCACCTTCGATGAGGACGCCGAGATCCTCGCGGCGGTCCGGGCCGGGGCGAGCGGGTACCTGCTCAAGGACGTCTCCCCGGAGGGGTTGCGGGAGGCGATCCGGACCGTGGCGTCGGGGGAGCGGGCGCTCGGGTCGGCCGCGCTGCGTGCGCTGGTGCAGGCGGTGACCGAGAACGCCGGCGGTGGACCGGCCGTCGCGGCCCAGGAGATGCTCGCCGAGCTGACCGAGCGGGAGACCGAGGTGCTCGCCTGCGTCGGGCGCGGGCAGTCCAACGACGAGATCGCCGCCACCCTGTATCTCAGCCCGGCGACGGCGCGCACCTACGTGCACCGGCTGCTCACCAAACTCGATGTGCGGGACCGGTCGCAACTGGTGGTGCTCGCGTACGAGTCGGGGCTGATCCGGCCCGGCTCTGTCGCCGCAGAGTGACGAACGCACCGTCTGCAAAGTGGCGAGAGTAGATCCTGCAAAGTGACGAGCGGGATGTCTGCAAAGTGACGGGCACAGGTTCTGCAAAGTGACGAGTACTGTGACAAGATGGCATCATGGCGTATCTGGCTCGGGTTGTCGATGGTGGGCTGCGGGACAGCCTGAACCGAGCTGGTGCGGTCTTGATCGAGGGGCCCAAGTCGTGCGGGAAGACCGAGACGGCACGGCGGGTCGCTGCTAGTCAGCTTCAGATGGACACCGATCCGTCCGTTCCGGACGCCATGGCGGTTGACCCTGGGCTCCTCCTGTCAGGCAGAGTTCCACGTCTGCTGGATGAGTGGCAGGACCATCCGGAGATCTGGAACCACGTTCGGCATGCCGTAGATGATCGCGGTGAGCCTGGGCAGTTCATACTGACTGGTTCCGCAGTGCCGCGCGACGATGTACGCCGGCACTCGGGTGCAGGGCGGTTCTCGCGCATCAGAATGCGTCCGATGTCGCTGTGGGAATCTCGGGTCTCGACGGGCGAGGTCAGTCTGGGTGACCTCCTCGACGGCGAAGTTCCGCGAGCGCCGCGGAGCGACCTGTCAGCAGGAGATCTGGCCGATCTCGTGGTTCGAGGCGGATGGCCGATCTCCCGGAGCTACGGCATCGCAGCTGCGCGTGCGTATGCGCGGGACTACCTGGGGCTGCTCGCTGAAGTGGATGTGCCGAGTGTGACCGGTGGTCGTCGTGACCCGGTGCGGGTCAGTCGACTGCTGTCTTCTCTCGCCCGGAACGTGGCCAGCGAAGCCTCGGTGTCGACGCTCGCACGCGATGTTGCCGGGGAAGGATCCACGGGCGTTGCGCGAGATACTGTCCGTGACTACCTTGCCGCTTTGGAGCGTCTGATGGTGGTCGAAGACCAAGAGCCGTGGAACACAGCGCTGCGATCAGCGGCACGGCTGCGCAAGTCGGTGAAGCGTCATTTCGTGGACCCGTCGCTCGCTGCGGCCGGCATGGCAGCCGATTCGTCCACGCTGGTACGCGATCTCCACACGCTCGGCTTGCTGTTCGAGTCCATGGTCGTTCGTGACCTGCGGGTTTACGCAGAACCGCGTGGGGGTCGCGTCTTTCACTACCGGGACTCCAACGACCGAGAGATCGATGCGGTGGTCGAGTTCCCCGGAGGCGCGTGGATCGCATGTGAGATCAAGCTGGGCGCCGGTGCTGTCGAAGCCGGTGCCGAATCGTTGAAGCGTGCGATCGCGCAGATCGACACCGACCGGATCGGGCCTCCCGCTGCGACTGTGGTTGTCACTGGCAATGGGTTCGGCTACCGCCGGCCGGACGGAGTCGATGTGGTTCCGATCGCTTCCTTGCGGCCCTGATACGCGAGCGAGGCGCATAGGATCACCATCGTGAACCACTGGCCCTGGGCCGAGCAGTTCGTCCCCGACGGGATCTACCTGAATGCTGCCTCGATGGGTCTGCCGTGCCGCGGCACCCGCGAGGCGCTCGCCGCACACCTGGACGCCTGGGCGGCCGGGCAGGTACAGCCGCAGGATCTGGACGTCGTCATCGCCCGGTGCCGGGAGCTGTACGCGGCCCTCGTTGGCCTCGACCCTGACACCGTGGCGATCGGGAGCCAGGCCTCGGCGATGATCGCCCCGCTCGCAGCGTGGGTCCCCGACGGTGCCGAGGTGCTCGTGGCCCGCGGCGAGTTCACGTCCGTCAGCTTCCCGTTCTTCGCCCAGCAGGCGCGCGGGGTGCGGGTGCGGGAGGTACCGCTGGCGGATCTCCCGACGGCGGTGGGTCCCCAGACCGCGCTCGTCGCCGTGGCGATGGTGCAGTCCGCCGACGGGGCGATACTCGACCTGCCGGCGCTGCGGGATGCGTGCATTGCCCACGGCACCGAGATCCTGCTCGACCTCACCCAGGCCGCAGGCTGGCTCCCGGTGGACCTCGACGACGTCGCGTTCACCGTGTGCGCGGGGTACAAGTGGCTGCTGGCACCGCGGGGAACCGGCTACCTGAGTGTGCGCGAGGACCTGATCGACGCCGTGGTCCCCTCGCAGGCCGGGTGGTACGCGGGCGAGGACCGATGGTCCTCGATCTACGGCGGCCCGCTGCGACTGGCTCAGAGTGCCCGCCGGTTCGACGTCTCACCAGCATGGCCGGCCTGGGTGGGCGCGGAACCCGCGCTGGAACTGTTGACCGAGATCGGGATCGCGGCACTGCATCAGCACGCCGTCGGGCTCGCGAACCAGTTCACCACGGGCCTGGGACTCGGGGAGACCGACTCGGCCATCGTCTCACTCCCGATGACCGAGAGCGGCGCAGCGGCACTTGCTGATGCCGGCATCGTCACGGCCGGGAGGGCGGGGAAGGTGCGCTTCTCCTTCCATGTGCACACAACGGTTGACGACGTGGAGCGGGCCGTGGCGGTGCTGGCCGGCTCCGCTCCAGGCGTGGGATAGCGCGGAGTGCTCGCCTGGGCCACGCGTGGCTGAGATGATGGCCACTATGGAGAACGTCGGGCCGGTGGTCGAGAGTGCGGTGGTCTCGCTGCGTGCTGCTGGCGCTCGGTTCGGCTACCTGCACGGTAGCCGCGTCACAGGGCGCCACAGGGCGCACTCGGACGTGGACATTGCCGCGTTCTTCGGTCGCCGCGATCTCCTCGCATCCGACGTCCTCCTCGAACCGGGAGTCGATCTGCTCGTCCTGGACACTGCTCCGCTGGAACTGGCGGGTCGTGTCGCCGCTGGGGGGATCCTCCTCTTCGAGGAGCGCAAACCCGAGCGAGTGGCGTGGGAGGCAATGACACGGAGAATCTACTTCGACGAGCGCCCCCGATTCGAGCGTGCGCACCGAGAGTTTCTCGCGAGCGTGCGCCATGGTTGATCCGCTCCGCATTCAACGGTCGTTGCGCCGGATCACCGACGACGTGCAGGTACTTCAGCGTGAAGCCTCCGCCGAGCAGGTCCGTCGTCAGGACGCCATGTGGTTGCCTGGCGTCAAGTACTCATTCGTCACGATGATCGAGTCGTGTGTGGACGTCGCTCAGCATCTGTGCTCCACCTCCGGTTGGGGCCCGCCCGCGGACAACGGGGACGCGATGAGGTTGCTTTCCGTGCACGGTGTGCTCGACGCGGACCTGGCTGCCTCGATGCGTCGAGCTGTCGGCTTCCGCAACGTGCTCGTGCACGAATACGCGGACGTCGACAACGCCATCGTTATCGCTCGGCTCGCCGACCTGGATCCGATCCGTCAGTTCGTTGCACAGACTGCCCGCGCCCTGACTGAGGAGTGACCGGCGCCCACCGCCCGGACGCTCTAACGTGTGCTCATGGGAGCCCGCACCGGTGGAGCGGCCGTGGCGGCGACCGCCGTGCTGGTGGTCGCCGACCTGGCTGCGGCACTGGCCCGCACCGGCGTGGCAGGCCGGGCGATGCCACTTCCGGGCTCGGCTGACGCGCGGGACTACTTCCTCGACTTCCCGATGGCGACCCTGGTGGCCGGTGCGATGGCGCTGGTCGCGGCGGGGGCGCTCGCGGTGCTCGCGACCGCCTATCGCGAGCTGACTCGCTACGCGCGGCGAGCCGGACCGATCACCGCGGGGGCCGTCGTCGTGCTGGGGGTCGCCGGCCTGGCGCACCTGGCGCTGGGCGTGCTGGCGCCCGTCCTACCGACCACGGCTGTGCACACCCTGCACCTGGTCGCCGCCCTGGGCGGCGGAGTCCTGCACGTGGTGACGCTCGGACTCGTGGTGACCGTGCTCGCCCGGTCGTACGGGTGGACACCCGGGCTGAGGGTGACAGGGGCGATCGTGGGGTGGGCCGCCGTCGGGACCCTCCTCACGCTCGTGGCCGCGGACCTCGTGCCCTTCGCGAGTATCGCGCTGCTGGGACTGCTGGTGTGGCTGGCGTTCGCGGCGCACCAGTGGGCATATGCGGACCAGCGGCACTGAGGGGCAGGTCAACCGTCGTCGCCGATGGCCTTCGCGAAGCAACGGGAATCGAAGTCGTCCTCATACGGGGGGTAGTTGTCGATGATCCTGTACCCCTCAGAGGTGTACAGGCCGATCGCCTCGGGCTGCTGGATACCTGTCTCGAGCACCAGCTGGCCGAGCTTGCGATCCTTCGCCGCAGACTCCAGTGCGCGCAGAATCTCCTTGCCGATTCCCCGGCGGCGGTGGTCGGGGTGGACGTACATCCGGTTCAGCTCACCAGTGCCGGCCTCGAAGCCGGGCGCCGGGTCGCGCAGCACACCGCAGGCCACGGCTTCCTTGGATTCGGCATCACGCGCCAGGACGGCCACGGTGACGGTCTCGGCGTCAAGATGTTCGGCGTGCTCGCTGTCGCCGTAGCGGGCGTCGATCTCCCGCTCCTGGTCGGCCACGAGCCGCTGCAGGTCAGGATCGGTCCAATCCACACGTTCCATGGCGACCATGGCACCTCCAGGAGAGTGAAGCGGGTTTTACGCCTACTTGGTGAGTTTGAGGGCTGCTTATCACACGGTAGCCCACGGCGGCGACAGCGATGGCACCGGCGTCACCGGCGCCCCCGCAAGGCCCAGTCTGTCATGGCTGTGTGCGGGCAGGGCACCCCAGCTGCCCCATCGGGGCCGACCACGTTCGAATCCCGCTCCGGCGCCCGAATCCCGCTCCGGCGCCCCGTGACGGGATTCGATTGCCGTGACGGGATTCGAACGCGAGGGATGGATGGGAGGGCCACGCAACCGTGATGGCCGGTGTGATGCATGGCTCACCGCCGAGGGATCGCACCACCGGCGCTGCGCCAGTAGAGTCGGGAGCGTGACTTCACACTATGACGTCGTTGTTCTCGGAGCAGGCCCCGGTGGGTACATCGCCGCGATCCGCGCGGCTCAAGAGGGTCTCAACGTAGCCGTGGTGGAGCGGAAGTACTGGGGCGGTGTATGTCTCAATGTGGGATGTATCCCGTCCAAGGCTCTGCTGCGCAACGCTGAGCTTTCCCACCTGCTCAACCACGAGAAGGACAAGTTCGGCATCACCGGTGATGCGTCCATGTCCTACGGCCCCACGCATGCCCGCAGCCGGCAGGTCTCGGCCGGCATCGTCAAGGGCGTGCACTTCCTGATGAAGAAGAACAAGATCACCGAGGTGGACGGGTGGGGCACCATCACCTCGAACACCTCGATGTCGGTCGCGGCCGAGGACGGCTCCACCAGCGAGTTGACCTTCGACCACCTGATCATCGCCACGGGTGCCGTCACGAAGATGCTGCCCGGGGTCGAGGTCAGCAAGAACGTCGTCACCTACGAGGAGCAGATCCTCGACGAGAACCTCCCGGGTTCGATGATCATCGCCGGCTCCGGCGCGATCGGCGTTGAGTTCGCGTACGTGATGAAGAACTTCGGCGTGGACGTCACCATCGTGGAGTTCCTCGACCGGATGGTGCCCACCGAGGATCCGGAGATCTCCAAGGAGCTCGCCAAGCATTACAAGAAGCTCGGCGTGAAGGTGATGACCTCCACCAAGGTCGAGGCCGTGGAGGACACCGGCTCCGGTGTGAAGGTGACCGTGAGCCCCGCCAACGGGGGCGACCAGCAGGTGCTCGAGGCCGATAAGCTCCTCTCCGCGATCGGGTTCGCCCCGCGCCTGGAGGGCTACGGCCTGGAGAACCTCGGCGTGACCACCGAGCGCGGCGGGATCGTCGTGGACGGGCGAGGGCGCACGAACGTGGAGAACGTCTTCGCCATCGGTGACGTCACCGGCAAGCTCATGCTGGCCCACACCGCCGAGGCGATGGGCGTGGTGGCCGCCGAGACGATCAGCGGCGCCGAGACGCAGGAGATCGAGTTCGACTTCATCCCGCGCGCCACCTACTGCCAGCCGCAGATTGCCTCCTTCGGGTACACCGAGGAGCAGGCGAAGGAGAAGGGCTACGACGTCAAGGTCGCCAAGTTCCCCTTCACCGCGAACGGCAAGGCCATGGGCCTCGGCGACGCGGTCGGCTTCGTCAAGGTGGTGGCCGATGCGCAGTACAACGAGATCATCGGCGCGCACCTGATCGGCCCGGACGTCACCGAGCTGCTCCCGGTACTCACCCTCGCTCAGCGATGGGACCTCACTGCTGACGAGGTCTCCCGGAATGTGTTCGCGCACCCGACCCTGGGTGAGTCGGTCAAGGAGGCCGTGCACGGTATCGCCGGGCACATGCTCAACCTCTGATCAGTCCGGGCAGTCAGGGCACTCACGCGCCCTCATGCCAACGCAGCGGGCGACGGCGGAACTCACCTTCCGCCGTCGCCCGTTCGTCTTTCTCGCTCCCACTTGGATGTGAGCGTGAACATCGCAAGCGGCGGCATGTTGCGATTTCGCAACGGCTGTAGCTGCTGCCGCATTCACCATGCCGATCGGCTGTGTCGGGGTTAGCCTGCAGCACAGGTGGGCCATGGTGGCCCACCTGAATCGGACGAAGGAGTCTGCAGATGACGCAGTGCTTGCGCCGGAAGGTTGCGGCGACCAGTCTCGCCGCGACGGGAGCGCTGCTGCTCGCTGGGTGCCTGCAGCAGCCCGGCAGTGGTAGTGGCAGCGGATTCGGACCGGACAATGCCGAGACGGACAGCGACGGGGTCGTGACGATCCTGGGAGCATTCGGCGGTGCGGAGGCTGAGGCGTTCAACGCCTCGCTCGAGGAGTTCGAGGAACGGACCGGTATCGACGTCCAGTACACCTCGGACCAAGACTTCACGAACACTATCCGGGCTCGGACTGGCTCCGGTCAGGCCCCAGACATCGCGATCTTCCCGCAGCCGGGTGGTCTGATGGAACAGGCTGCGGCAGACGCGGTCCAGCCGGTCGACCTCTATCTCGACATGGCCTCGCTCGAGGAGACGCTGGTCCCGGGATTCCTGGACGCTGCGACCGACGAGGAAGGGCGTGTCTACGGGGCGCCGATGCGCATGGCCGTGAAGTCCCTGGTCTGGTACCCGCAGGACGCGTATGCGGCAGGCGGCTACAACACCGAGCCGGAGACCCTGGACGACCTCGCCGATATCGCCCAGCAGATCCGCGACGACGGCGTAGCACCGTGGTGCATGGGCTGGGAGTCGGACCAGGCCACCGGATGGGTTGGTACGGACTGGATCGAGGAGTACATGCTCCGCCTGCACGGTCCGGAGGTATACGACCAGTGGACCTCGCATGAGATTCCGTTCAATGACCCGCGTGTGGTGGAGGCGTTCGAGGCCTACGGAGATCTGATCTTCGAGGACGGGAACGTGCTGGGTGGGCCGTCGAACGTGCTCGCCGTGCCGTTCAGCGAGGCGATCCTGCCGGCGTTCGAGGAGCCGGCCGAGTGCCTGATGGAGCGACAGGGAAACTTCATCACGGGCTTCATGCCCTCCGACATCCAGGCGAACCTGGACTCAGAGGTGGGCCTGTTCGTGTTCCCGCGGTCGGCATCCGGGGACTACACGGACCAGCCGATCCTCGGTGGGGGTGACCTCGCGGCGTTGATGAACGGCAACGACCCTGACTCGATCGCGGTGATGCAGTTCCTCACCTCGGACTCCTTCGGTGGGCCGTGGGCCCAGGCCGGCGGGTGGCTCTCCCCGCACTCCACCTTCGATGCCAGCCTCTACCCGGACGAGCTCACCCGGCGAACCGCGGAGATCGTCGCTGACGCGGATGTCTTCCGCTTCGACGGATCGGACCTGATGCCGAACGCCGTCGGTGGCGGGACGTTCTGGACCGGCATGGTCGACTGGGTGAACGGTGCCTCGGCCGAGGATGTCACGACCGCGATCGAGGAGAGCTGGCCGGCAAGCGAGGGAGAGGACTCGTGACCGCCGCTGCCGCTCCGGCGGAGTCGCCACCGCGCAAGGTTGGTGGGGCAAGACCGGCTCGGATCGTGATCGGCGTGATCGGCGCGGTTGTTGTGGCGTGGGCAGCCGCGAACGTCTTCCTCGCGCTCGCCTACTATCCGGAGTGGTTCTTCGACAACCGGCTCCTGATGGCCGTGATCGGCATGATTGCCGGTGTCGGGGGAGCGGCACTGTTGTTCTATTTCGTGAACGTCTTCATCGAAGGTTTGCCGCAGCGGTTCTCCGAAGGTGTCATCCCGTACGTCTTCGTGTTCCCCTCGTTCTTCCTGCTCGGGCTGGTACTCGTCTACCCGACGGTGCAGACGATCAACTACAGTTTCGCGAGCAATGACAGCACTGCCTACGTCGGATTCGACAATTACGTCGCCATCTTCGGCAGTGGTGAGTTCTGGCTGTCATTGACCAACAATGCCCTGTGGTTGATCGTGGTACCAGCAGTGACAGTCGTGGTCGGCCTCGTGGTGGCTCTGTTCGCGGACCGGCTCTCTGCGCAGGGTGAGAAGGTTGCCAAGAGCTTCATCTTCCTGCCGATGGCTATCTCGTTCGTGGCGGCGTCGACGATCTGGGCGATCCAGATCTATAGCCCGAACCCTGACATCGGCCTACTGAACTCGATCGTGACGTCCCTGGGCGGCGATGCGCAGAACTGGATCCGGGTGGACACCCTGCGCCTGAACTCGTTCCTGATGATGGTGATCCTCATCTGGATGCAGGCGGGCTTCGCCATGATCCTCCTCTCCGGTGGGATCAAGGGCGTTCCGGAGGAGACGCTCGAGGCGGCCCGTATGGATGGCGCGAACGAAGTTCAGGTCTTCTTCCGGGTGATCGTCCCGCAGATCAAGGGCACGATGATCACCGTCTTCATCACGGTGACGATCCTGGTGCTGAAAGTCTTCGACATCATCTACGTGCTCACCAACGGTCAGGCCAGCACGAACGTGATCGCCAACCTGTTCTTCCAGGAGCTGTTCACGTTCCAGCGCGCCGGCCGGGCGTCCGCGATCGTGGTGGTGCTGCTGATCCTCGTGACGCCGATCCTGATCTATCAGGTGCGGCACTACCGGAAGGAGGCGGCGCGATGACCGCCACCGCTCAGGTCTCCAGGGCCAAGCCCAAGCGTCAGCCCTCCTACATGAAGGACGGGCGTCCCCGCAGTTGGACCTCCATCATCGTCACCGTCCTGCTGGCGATCCTCTGGTCTATCCCCACTCTGGGGTTGCTGATCAACTCGCTGCGTAGCCGCGATGACATCGTGACCAGCGGCTGGTGGACGGTGGTCGCGGACCCGTTCGGTCAGGGGTGGACCTGGGACAACTACGTCGGGGTCTTCACCGGTGCTGCAGATATGGGCGTCGGCTTCCTCAACACGGTGGTCGTGGCCGTGCCGGCGACGATCCTGCCGATCATGTTCGCCGCCTTTGCCGCGTATGCGTTCACTTTCCTGAACTTCCGGTTCAAGGAGACCCTGTTCGTCATCATCGTGGGCGTGATGGTGGTGCCGATCCAGGTGGCATTCCAGCCGATGCTGAACCTGCTCGGTCCGAACGGGATCGGGATCTCGGGTGAGTTCGTGGCCACGTGGTTGCTGCACACCGGTTTCGGGATGCCGCTGTGCGTGTATACGTTGCGCAACTACATGTCGACGCTGCCGTATTCGGTAGTCGAGTCGGCCAAGATCGACGGCGCCAGCCATTATCAGACCTTCTGGCTGCTGGTGGCGCCGATGGCCATGCCGGCGATCGCTGCGTTCGCGACGCTGCAGTTCCTGTGGGTCTGGAACGACCTGCTCATTGCCAAGTTGTTCCTGGCCCCCTCGAACGCCACGGTCATCGTGCAGCTACAGCAGCTGCTCGGTACCCAAGGCCAGGGCGAGGAACTCCTCTCGGCTGGCGCCTTCTTCTCGATGGCCTTGCCGATCCTGGTGTTCTTCTTCCTGCAGCGGTTCTTCGTCCGTGGCCTGACCTCGGGGTCGGTGAAGGGATAGGCCGCAACACCCACGACAGCGGAATCCCTCGTCGTTCTGGTCACGACGCAGCAACCAGAACGACGAGGGATTGCGCTGCGTCAGCGCAGCAGACTGCGGAGCTGACCGGCGTCGATGGTCTCCGTCGGCGCGAACGCAGGCCCGCCGATGTAGGCCAGGAGACTGGCCCGCAGTTGCCGGGCCGCGAGCCGGTCGGCGCCCGGATCGAGGTTGAGCGAACTGACAACGATCCTGCCCTCGCCGAGTCGGGCCTCGACCAGGCAGCCCAGGCGGCGCGCCTCGAACCACGTGTCGATCGGCTGCACGAGCGGGCGCAGTGAGTCGGGCAGTCCGTCCAGCAGCATCGCCCGGGCGCCGTGCAGTGGCTCCCACCACTGCCAGGACGTGTGACCCTCCGTGGGGAAACCGTCGAAGACCGGGTGCTGCGGATCGTGGGTGATGCCGAGCGTGTGCGGCGCCTGCCCCTTCGTCCACGCCGTATTCCAGAACACCGGGGTGAACCCGAGCGCGATGTCGTTGCCGATGCTCTCCGGGGTGAGTTCGAGCAGCACATCCTCGCCCGCTGTAGCCCGGTCAATGGCGTGCTGCACATCGGACGTGGTCACCAGCCCGGACGGTTCGACGTCGACAGCAGTGTAGACCCACAGGTCCCAGTCGTTCTCGTGCACAGCACCGGAGGAGTCCGCGATCGTGACCACCAGCGTGACCCTGGCAGGCGCGGTCAGACCAGTGGCCGGCGTCACCACCGGCCCCAGCCGGGTGCCGTTGCCCACAGTGATCTCCTGCTCGGCGACGACACCGTCCAGCAGGGGTGCGCCGTCGTCGGCTCGAAGGCTCCAGCGCACCTGCGCATGCAGGGGAGCGGGACCGAAGTGGGCTACCTGAACATCGAAGGTGATCGGCTCGTCGGCGGCCCAGATGCGGCGCGGAAGGCGTGCCAGCGGCACGGTCGGCCCGCAGAAGCGGGAGAACTCCTCGGTGGTGCAGTACCCCTTGGACTCCCAGAACGGGTTGAGCACCCCAACCAGCGCAGTGCCCTGGCCGGGGAAGTCGGACAGTCCGAGCAGGTGGAAGCCGCCGAAGCCCTCGGTGCGCAGCGCCGCCTCGATGTCCTCCTTGTAGCAGAGCGCCTGCAGCTTGCCGGAGGCGTGGAGGAACTCCTCCGCCTGATCGGCCATCCCCGCCTCGCGCAGGAAGTCGGCGAAGATGCCGAAGTTCCTCGGCTGCATCAGGCCCGTGTAGCGCCCGGTCTCGGAGAAGTCCGGGTACACGCACCACTGGCCGATCTCGTGGCTGACCACGGGCCGGTCGGTGACCCATGCGGCATAGTCGGACTCCGTCTCCGGCGGGTGGCCGTTGAGCCGGGACTTCAGCCCCTCGCCCCAGCGGTGCGCCCGGGGTTCGGGGATGTTGTGGAAGTCGTTCTCGGGAATCGCCGGCCACCCCGCGCCGGAGGTGTAGAGACGGCGCGGGTCGTGCGCGCGCCATCCGGCGACCCACGCGGCGAGGTGCTCGGCGTCACGGCCGCCCGGCTCGTTGCCGTGCGCCATCATCACGAACGAGGGATGGTTGCCGTACTCGCGCAGGATCCGCCGGGTCTCCTCGGCCAGGAAGGCGTCCACGGGTCGTCCCTCACCGATGGCGGCGCCCTGGTTCGCCCAGATCGGGCCCTCGACCTGCAGGTAGAGCCCGGCCTCGTCGGCGGCCACGAAGGCAGCCTCGGGTGGGCACCACGAGTGGAAGCGCAGCAGGTTCAGCCCGTGCGCCTGCACGGTGGCGACGATCTCGCGCCACGAGTCGACGTCGGTGGGCGGGTAGCCCGTGAGCGGGAAGACGCAGGACTCGAGCGTGCCGCGGATGAAGGTCCGGCGGCCGTTGATCGTCACCTGGGTGCCGTCGGTCGCCATCTCCCGCAGCCCGAAGGTGGCGCGGACCGTGTCGCGGCTTTCGGTGCCGTGGATCTCGGTGGTGAGCCGCACGGTGACCTCGTACAACGCCGGGTCGAACTCGTCCCAGGTGGTTGCGTCCTCACCGAGCGGCAGGCGGACGTCCACGTGCGCTCCGCTGGCGGTCAGACCGCGCTCGCTCAGGTCGCGGCCGTACTCGGCCTCGAACTCGGCGGTGACCGGGCCGACGTCGGTGGCGTCGGTGGTGCCGGTGGCGCGGTGACAACGCGCGGTGACCTCGACGCGCCCGGTGCCTGCACTGCGGCTGCCTGCGGCGATGTCCACCTTCACCAGGGCGGAGCGAGTGGCGAGTTCGGGGAACACCCGCACCTGGCTGATCCTCGCCTCGGGCTGGGCCGTGAGGGTCAGCGCCCCGACAACGCCGTTCCAGTTGCCCTGCGTGTGATCGGAGACGCTGTGCGCGTTCGGGCCGACGTCGACCACAGCCCGGTTGTCGACCCGGATCGTGAGGCGGTGGGTGCCCGGGGAGAGCACGCCCAGGTCGAACCGGTGCGCCGTCGTCAGGCTTCGTTCGGAGCCGATGCGGTCGTCGTCGACCCAGACGGCCGATTCCCAGTGCACGCGTTCCAGAGCAAGCTCGACCCGGCTGTTCTGCCAGTCCTCGGGAACGTGGATCTCACGCTGGAACCATGCTGCGCCCTGGTAGTACACCTGCGGCTGCAGCCAGAACGGGACGGCGATGTTGCCGGGCTCGCGATAGGGGGCATACACGTCGTCAGTGAAGTAGGAGCGGTCGACGATGCCGCCGGTCCACGGGGTGTCGACGGTGACGGGATCGCCGAGACCCTGATGCTGGATGGATCCGGGAAGGGTGATCGTTGTGGGCTCCCCGGGAAGATCGCGACGGAACCACTGCTCGAGCTCGCCGACGCCGTCGCGGTCGAGGGCGCAGTCCCACCGACCTGCCAGATCGAGGATCCGATCGATGGGTTCGCTGTCCTGGGCGAGCTCGGGAGCGCGGGAGTGGTCAGGCATGGAGCACGTCCTTCAGCAGTGGAGGTCAGGGCCAGATGCACGCGCAGCGATGACCCGTGCCGGGGCATTCGCGAGGAGGCACTGTCGATGCTAGGCAGCCCCGTGGGGGTAGTGAAGGGATGATCCGGCGCTGAGGCTGGACGATTCGATGATCGGCCGGGTCGAGTCATACCCGCCGTGATATCCACCCATCCGGCCGCGCCGCTGCCGAACGCGACGTGTGCGACGTCCTGCGCTCAGAAGATGCGCACACGTCGGCGTTCGGCGGTGGATGGCGGGATGAGTCCGGCTACGGCGTGAACTCGGCGGTCGTGGCGTACGCACGCATCGCCTCGCGCACGTACTCCGCGCCGTCAGAGCCCCCGTAGTTCTTCCCGAACCGTGGGTCGGCGACGTACATGTCGGCCAAGCCGAGGTAATACGCCTTGCTCACTGTGCTCACTGACTGGCCCAGCCACAGGTGATGACGCCGGCACAGCTCGGCGACCTCGGCCGAGTCTGGTGCAGTACCGGCCTCGTGAGCAGCGATGAAGCCGGCGGCGATCTGCTGCTGCTCGGCCTGGAACGCAGCCTTCTCCTGAGCGGAGAGCGATCGCCACCAGGCGTCGCTGGACTGCCAGGCCTCGCGCCCCCAGCGCTCGGTGACTTCGTTCTCGTGCTGGGTATGGTCGAAACCGTCGAACATCTCTGATGCCATGAGATGTTCACCTCCTTCTCTCTTGGTCAACGTGGTGCGCACCGACGCGATCCGGCGTTCCAGCCGGCTGCGCTCGAATTCGAGCAGCTCCAGATGGGTGCGCAGGGCCTCGGCCTCACTCTGATCTCCCGCCAGCACCTCGGCGATGGCGGGCAGTGAGAGCCCGAGCTCGCGCAGCAGCAGAATGCGCTGCAGCCGCACGAGGGCGTCGGCGTCGTAGTACCGGTACCCATTGGCACCGATCCTCGCCGGAGGGAGCAGGCCGATCTGGTCGTAATGGCGCAGCGTGCGACTCGTCGTGCCGGTGGCACGGGTGATCTCGTGCATGGACCACTCGGTCGGCTCGGTCATGACGCTCCCTTCGGTTCGGACGCACTTGAGTCTGGACGTTGACGTTGCGTCAAAGTCAAGCGCATCACGGATGCGGCGGCGAACGGGGTGCGCCGGGGCGCGTCAGGACGTGCGAAGGTGTGTAAGGGCGTGCCGGGATATGGCGGAGCGCGCCGAGCGTGGCGAGGGCCGAAGGCGAGGGAGGCGGTCCTTTCAGACCAGGCGGAACCGGCCGCCGTCCTCGACGATCTCGCGGAGCACGGCTCGCTCGTTCGGCGTGTCATTCGGCTCGTGCCAGGTGACGAGGACGCGCCCGTCGTGGGTGCGCAGCACCATGCCGTGCCCACCGTCGCGGTCCCACAGCGGCTCGGCGAGTTGTTCCCACGGCCCGGTCACATGCCCGCTGCTCGAACGGGCCAGTCCCATCGTGTACCCCGTCGCGCCCATCGTCGACCACAGCATCAGCAGAGTCCCGTCCGCCGTGCGGTGCAGGAAAGGGCCGTCGGTGACGTAGCACGCGAACCGGTACGTAGCCGCCTTCTCAGCCGCCATGCTGGGCCGCAGGTCACGTGCCCACGGCGCCTCGGATGCGTTGAAGAGGAAGTGCGGCCGGCCGGCTGCGGCGCGCAGATCCGGCGTCAACCGCACCGCGTGCATCCCCCCGTCGTGCACCTGCTGCCACTCGTGGCAGAAGACCATCCACGGGTCGCCGTCGGCATCCACATGCAGTGTGCCGTCCAGGCACTGCCATGCTGACGGCGTCAGCGCACCGTCGCTGTGCGGCTGGAACGGGCCGGCGGGTGTATCGGCGATGAAGGCGTGCGTCCCGCGCATCACGTCCGGGCCGTTCACGGTGGCGAACATGACGTAGCGGCCGCGATAGGAGTACACCTCCGGGGCCCAGAACTGGGTGGTCCCCACGAACCCTGGCGGCGGCCGGAAGGCCGGGATCGGACCTTCCCAGTGTTCGAGGTCCGTGGAGCGATAGGTGTCGAATCCGGTGCCCGGACCGGACCAGATGTTCGCGTCGGTACTGCCGTACAGGTAGTACTCGCCGTCAGGGGTTGGGAGCACACAGGGGTCGCGGATCTGGATCTCGGCCAGGCGGGGCATGCGGTGCAGGATACGCGGCAGTGCGGATGCGGAGGAGGCCTAGCTTCGTCCGCAGATACTTGGATGTATGTCCTAATTGTATTAGCGTACAACTATGCTGCGGACCGATGTGATGGCAGAGGGCGACAATCGGCGTGCAGATGGGCGTCGCTGGGCCGGCCTCGGGCTGCTAGCCCTGCCTACCTTCCTGCTGGGCGTGGATGTGACCGTGCTCTACCTCGTGCTTCCGAGCATGGCCGCGGCGCTGGAACCGACGGCGACGCAGACTCTGTGGATCATGGATGCCTACGGCTTCCTCATCGCAGGTTTCCTCATCACGATGGGGACGCTGGGCGACAGGATCGGTCGCCGCCGGCTTCTCCTGATCGGGATGGCGGCGTTCGCGCTCGTGTCGTTGTTCGCGGCTTTCGCGCCCACGGCCGAGCTGATGATCGCTGCCCGGGCGCTGCTGGGAGTCGCCGGTGCGACGTTGATGCCCTCCACGTTGTCGTTGATCTCGAACATGTTCCCGGACGTGCGCCAACGCGCGATGGCCATCGGAGTGTGGGCGACGATGTTCGCACTCGGCATGGCGGCGGGGCCGGTGGTGGGCGGCGCTCTCGTGGATCGACTGTGGTGGGGTGCGGCGTTCCTGCTCGCCGTTCCCATCGCCATCATCGTGCTGGCCGGGGCCAGGCGGCTGCTGCCCGAATACGCCGACCCGCGGGCTGGGCGGATCGACCTGGCAAGCGTCGTGCTGTCTCTGGCGACGATCCTGCCGGTCATCTACGCCGTCAAGCGCGCCGCGGCCGACGGTGTGGATACCGTCACGGCGACTCTCGTCCTTGCCGGTGTGGCTGCGGGTGCCGTGTTTGCCCGCAGGCAACGACGCTTGGCGTCGCCGCTGCTGGATGTGACCCTATTCGCCAACCGTGCTCTCACGAGCGCTCTGGTCGTCCTGCTGCTTGGCCTCGTCGGGGTCGGTGGAACCATGTACCTGGTCACCCAGTACCTTCAACTCGTCGAAGGACTGACCCCGTTCGTGGCCGGGCTGTGGATGGGCCCGCCCGCTGTGGCCATGCTGGCCGCGGCAGTCGGCGCCCCCCTGATCGCCCGCAGGGTGCGCCCCGGCCTCGTGATGGCGATCATGCTCGGCGCGTCCGTCGTCGGGTACGGCCTGTTGGCGACCGCAGGCACCGGTGAGGTGCCCCGCGTGGTTACCGGCTTCGCCCTCGTCTACCTCGGACTGGGCGCCATCGCGGCACTCGGTACCGACATGGTGGTCGGCGTGGCGCCGGCATCGAAGTCGGGTTCGGCGGCAGCCATGTCGGAAACGGTCCAGGAACTGGGTGTGGCAGTGGGCATCGCGTTGCTCGGTAGCCTCACAGCAGCGGTCTACAACGCGCGCATGGAGCCGCCACTGGCCGCCACGTCCGAGGTAGCCGCGCGCATCAATGACGGTCTCGCCGGTGCGCTCTCCGTTGCCGATCGCGTACCCGTCGGCGTCGTGACGCAGGCGCAGGAGGCGTTCACCGACGGCGTCAACGTCGCGGCCGCAGTGGCTGGGTCAACGATCGTGGTGGCGACCGTGCTGTGCCTGACAATATTGCGGCATGTCCGCCCACTCGGTCAGGGCGGCCCGCAGTGATGCGCTCGGGAGACTAGCCTGGAATACCGGAGGGCGAATGGGCGATCACGAGGACCACGGCACCGATGGTCGCCGTGCCAGGGGTCGTCGGCGTCGTGCTGCGATCATCGAGGCCGCGTTGGCCGTCGTCATGCGGGACGGTACTGCTGGCCTCACCCACCGCGCGGTGGCTGAGCAGGCCGGTATCACCACGTCTTTGACGACCTATTACTTCGCCACCTTGGACGACCTGCTCGTCGCGGCTTTGACGAGCGTCGCCGATACCTACACCGCGCGGGTGCGACAGATCATCGATGGGCCCGGCGACAAGTTGCGCGGACTGGCCGAGTTGCTGGTGGAATCCGCCGGACCGGGGCGTGAACGGGCCCTTGCCGAACGCGAGCTGTGTACGCTCGCCGCTCGTCGACCGGCGCTGGCGCCGGTGGCCCGCCGTTGGCGGGAGGACGTCTCCGAGCTCGCCGCTACCCTCACGGACGATCCGCAAGCCATCGCTGCGCTCGCGGTCGCCTCAGACGGCCTGTGCGCCGCGGTTCTGATCGACAGTATTCCGGCGGATGTCGACTACGTTCACCGGGTCCTCACCCATGCGCTCGGCGGGCCCTTACACGATCACTGAGCGGGCCGGCGTCCGGCCGCCCGGGGCTACGGTCCGAACGGTCGGAGGCGTCATCGGGCATGCTCTCTGAACTGCCGGATTCCCGACGGCGCAGGTTCCGTCGCCCGCCGTGCTCGGGCTCCGTAGCCCGTGCTTTGGGCCCAGGAACGCGGATGTTGTGTGCGACATCCGTTCGATGTCAGTGGTCGATGATCTACTTCAGATACCGCGCGAAAGGTAGCTGAGGAGGTGGTTCACGATGGCCGCAGACACATCTGGCTCCGGTGGCGCGCCCGCCGCTGCACCGGCCCTGCGTGAACGCTTCGCGGCTGCCCGGGCCGAGGATCGGTCGGCGCCGTCCTGGTCCTTTGATGCACTGTCCTCGCAGACGTCCTCCGTCGTGGCCGAGGCTGCACCCGATGCCGAGTTGCTCGGTCTCCTGGAGCAGGAGTGCGACGGCTTCTCCACGCCGGATGAGGCATTGCTCGTCGAACTGATCGCCGCAGGCGATCGGCTCGTCAACCACGTGGCCTCTCTGCAAGGCCAGTTCGTGGTGGAACTGATGGAGCGCCGTCGGGGCTCGATCGGAACAACTCGTACGGTGGATGAGCTGGCGGCCCGCCTCGCCACCACGAGCTATGGCGCGGAGACTCTGGTGGGCCGGGCCGAGGCGCTCGTGGAAGCACCCGATGTGCGCGAGGCACTCCATCGCGGGGTGCTCACGCCGCGCAAGGCGGAACAGATCACCGACGCCACTCGCGATCTGAAGCTCCAGCAGGCGCGAGCTATTCAGCAGCATGGTGTGGCTTTCGGTGAGCAGCACACGGCACCACAGTTGCGACGTGAACTCGATGCCGCGGTGATCGCCGTCGACCCGGAGGGCGCCGAGCGCGCTCGCGAGAAGGCCATGAGCCGACGGCGGGTCGTGCGTGAACCTGCACCTCACCAGATGGAGTGGTTCAGTGCCCTGGTCTCGGCTGAGACGGCAGCGATGGCCTACACGGTGGTTGACGGACTGGCAGCCGACTGCGCTGCCGATGACACCCGCACGCTTGATCAACGGCGTGCTGACGCTTTCGCCGATCTCTTCCGGGAGGTCCTCACCTCGGGGTACACGCCAGGCGGTGGGCGGATTCCGAGCAGGCACGGTCGCGCTCCGGCGATTCGCATCACAGCGACAGAGGCGGTACTTGCGGGCGATGACGAGAGCCCTGCAGTGCTGCACGGCTACGGGCCGATCAGCGCGGCCACAGCCCGCCGCCTCGCCGTGGACGCGACCCTCGAGTGGCGCTTTGCCAGTGGACCTGCACTGCGTGCCTCGGATTCTCCGGGCGTGCTGAGTGCTTCTGTGCCGAGCGATTCCGGCGGAGCGAGGGTGCCGGGCATGAGCGGGCCGAGGGCGAATCCGCCGGGGACGAGCTCGCCGGTTGCAGGGGTCCCAGGGGTGAGCGCGCCGGGCGCAGGGGCCCAGGAGTCTCAATCGCGAGATTCTCCGGGGTGGGGCCCGACCGCAGGAGGCGAGGAGGCGGGTAGGTATGTGGCCGATGGCCCGATCGACCGCCGTGTTCAGGCACGCGGGGGTCTTGGCCCTCCACATCGTCCCTCTGAGCCAGCTGGTCCCTGTGATGACCGCTCGTGGCGGTATGACCCGATGGACAGCGTTCTGCCTCAGGGGCGACCACCGGGTTTACCGGACGGAACCGACGCCCGGCTCCTGATCGGCTGGGTCCATCAACGTGGGCGCGGCGGCCATGATCCGTGCTCGTTGCTGGCCAGTGGGCTGGGCCTGCTCGCCTCCGACTCCTATCTGCCCGCGCAGCACGTGCGGGATGCAATCCTCGAAAGAGACCAGACGTGCCGCTTTCCTGGTTGCCTTGTGCCCGCATGGCGCTGCCAGATCGACCACATCGTGCCCTTCGATCCGGCTCTTGCGGCGTGGGCTCAGTGGACTCCAACCTGCACATGCTGTGCCGTCGGCATCACCAGGCCAAGACCGAACGCGTCTTCGAGGTGGAGCGGGATGCCCGCACCGGGATCTCCACGTGGCGCACTCGCACTGGTCATGTGTACATGCGACTGCCGGAGCACGCTGACCTGAGTGTGCTGAGTGCACAGTTGCGCGAGGATGCCGCCGCCATCTGGACGGGTGAGGAGCCTGAGGTCGAGGAGGACCGGCCGGAGCGCGGCTGGGACGATCCCGGGTAGGACGGCGCTGACCGTGGGTGGGATGAACTCGGGTAGGACGGCGCTGACCACGCGTACTCGGCCGGCTCTCCGTCGTCGGAATTCACGGGTGCGACGAGCCCGGGAAGACCGGGGCTCACCGCGGGGGTGGGACGGAGCTACGGGCCGCTCGGATTGGTCGTCGATGTAGGCGCGCCAGTACGGTGGCACCCGTGCCAGAACTGACCGCTATCGCGTGGGTACTGCTCGGCATCTCCGCCGTTCTGGTCGGCATCTCCAAGACGGCACTTCCGGGCGCCAACACCATCTCGATCGCGATCTTCGCGGCACTGCTGCCCGCCCGGGAGTCCACAGGAGCGCTGCTCCTGTTGCTGATCGTCGCAGACGCGTTCGCGATCTGGACCTATCGCAAGCATGCAGACTGGGCAGTACTGCGCCGCCTAGTCCCCACCGTCCTCGCCGGGCTAGTGCTGGGTGCTGTCTTCCTTGCCCTCGCCGACGACGCCGAGGTGCGCCGTGTGATCGGTGTGATCCTGCTCCTGGTCATCGGCATCACCATCTGGCGACGGCAGGCAGAACGTCGCCGAGACGTCCGTGCTGCCCATGAGGCGGCTGCGCGGGAGGCCGATGCCCATGAGGCGGCTGGGGCAGATCGGACGACAGCCCCCGGCTCTCAGCCATCGTCACACGCACCTGTGGCCGGACGGGCCGCCCAGCACGTCCAGGCTGGGATCTACGGCACCCTCGGTGGCTTCACCACGATGGTGGCCAATGCCGCCGGACCGGTGATGTCCATGTACTTCCTCGCCTCGAAGTTTTCCGTGAAGACCTTCCTCGGCACCGCTGCCTGGTTCTTCGCCGTCGTGAACCTGGTCAAGCTGCCCTTCTCGGTCGGGATCGGGCTCATTACCGTCCCGACGCTCCTGATGGACCTCGTGCTGGTGCCCACGGTGGTGCTGGGCGCCTTCGTCGGCCGCTGGCTCGTCGCCCGGATGAACCAGGCGCTGTTCGAGCGCCTCGTGATCGCCCTGACGATCGTCGGCGCTGGCTACCTGCTGTTCTGATCTGCTGTTCTGGCCCGCCGCTCATGGGCTGAAAGTTCGGCCCCTTCACCCCTCAGGGGCCGAACTTTCGACCCTTTCTCCCCTCAGGGGCCGAACTTTCGGCCCGGGAGCGGGCGGGTAGCCGCCGTCGGAGAGCTCGGTTGACGGTGGTCGAGGAGCCCGACGAATCCCGATCGCTGTGCCCCGGGGCGCGGTGCGCGAGATGATGCCTTCTATGGGACGCGAGGAGTCAGGACTGCCGGAGGAGCGGCGCACGCGTCTTCGGGCTGCGATGCTCTCGACCTTCGGTGCCCTGACAGTGATCGCGGCCCTCGCCGCCGTGTACGCCCTCGCCATCGGGTTCCCCGTTGTCTCCGCAACCCCGGTGGAGGCGGTCGCGGTCGCGGGCGAGCGTGATCTGCTGGTGCGCTACCAGGTCGGCTCCTCCAGTTGCCACGACCCGAACGGCGTCGAGGTGCTCGAGACCGACGAGACCGTGGAACTGCAGGGCACCCGGGTCGATCCCACCGGAACCCGCATCGTCGGCAAGGGGTGCAGCGACGATCTGCTCACCGCCGTCGAGACCGTGCGCCTGGACGACCCGCTCGGCGACCGGCGCATCATCCGACCCGACGGCACTGAGCTCGAACCCGTCGACCAGGCCCAGGTGCTCGGCCTCGCGGAGGACACGTGACATCGGCACCTCACATCGGACCGCCCCCGCGCGTCTACCTAGCGTGAGACCGTTCGAACAAGTCGTCGCCGAGCACGGCGCCACCGTGCTCCGGGTATGCCGTGCCGTGGCCGGACCCGACCATGCCGACGACGCGTGGTCCGAGACGTTCCTGGCCGCCATGCGCGCCTACCCTGACCTGCCGGCCGAGACCAACGTGCAGGCCTGGCTGGTGACCATCGCCCGGCGCAAGTCCATCGACAGCCACCGCGCCCGTTCCCGCACCCACCCCACCGACCAGGTGCCCGAGCGTCTGAGCACCCACGGCCAGCCCGGTGGATGGGAGCGCGACCTGTGGGAAGCGATCGGGGACCTGCCGGCCAAGCAGCAATCCGCCGTCGTCTACCACCACGTCGCTGGTCTCCCGCACGCCGAGGTGGCAGCCCTGCTCGGCGGCACCCCGGCCGCCGCCCGCCGCGCCGCCGCCGACGGCATCGCCCGCCTGCGCCGCACCTACCTGGAAGAAGAAGTCCGATGAGCGCACCTACCCCACCGTCTGCCGATCACGCCGCGCGTGAATCCAGTCCCCTGCCTGCCCAGCATGAGCCGCGGCACCTGAGCCCCCTGACCGCCCTGACCGCCCTGACCACTCCCGACGACGACGCTCACCTGCGCGACCTGCACACCCGTCTCGTCCGCGAGGCCGAAGAGCACGGCCAGCTGGACGTGGCCTACCGGACGGTGAGCTCCGCCGTCGGGGATCTGCTGCTGGCCGCCACGCCCGCGGGCGTGGTGCGGGTGGCGTTCGCGCAGGAGGGCTTCGAGAAGGTCCTGACCGAGCTCGCCGCGCGCCTGAGCCCACGGGTGCTCGCCGCCCCGAGGCGCCTGGATGCTGCCGCACGCCAGCTCGAGGAGTACTTTGCAGGCTCCCGACGGCGGTTCGACCTCCCGATCGATCTCACCCTGGCGGCCGGGTTCCGCCGCCAGGTGCTGCAGACGCTTCCGACGATCGCCTATGGCCGCACCGCCAGCTACGCGGAGGTCGCCCGCGCGGCGGGCTCTGAGCGTGCGGTGCGGGCGGTCGGTAGTGCGTGTGCGACCAATCCGGTGCCCGTGCTGGTTCCCTGCCACCGGGTGGTGCGCAGCGACGGCACATTCGGTGGCTACCGCGGCGGGGTGGAGGCCAAACGCCTGCTCCTCGGACTCGAGGGCGTCACGGCGTAGCGCCCGCCGCCGGGGCCGGGCGCGCCGAACGAGCGGCTGCGATGAACCGCCGCGCTAGATCCGGATCGGTGGTGGCATAGGATCCGTCGTCCGTGCTGCCCAGTGCGAGGGCCGCGTTGGCCGGCAGCAGGCGCCGACTGGCTGAGCCGTGCACCGCGGCCACTCCGGTCTGGGCGATTGCGGGCACCGTCTCCGGTCGCACGCCCGCCCCGGCCATCACGGCGATCTCGTCGCCGCAGGCCAGCACCATCGACCGCAGCACGTCGAGCGCCTCGATGGCCGCCGGTGCGCCGCCGGAGGTGAGGATGCGGGTCACGCCGAGTCCGCGCAGTTCCCTGGCGGCGCCGGCAGGATCGGGCATCGTGTCGATCACCCGGTGCACGGTCACCTGCGCACCGCCCGCCGCCGTGATCATCGCCTCGATCGCCGGCAGGTCCAGCCCGGTCCCGTCGGCGGTGGCTGCCCCCACCACCACGCCGTCCGCACCACGTCCGACGGCGTCCCTGCAGTCGGCGAGGATGACATCCAGTTCCCCCTGGCCGTAGTGGAAGTGCCCTGCCCGCGGGCGCACGAGCACATGCACTTCCGGTCCACCGGTGGCGCGGGTAGCGACAGCGGCGTCGATCAGCGCGGCAGACGGGGTGAGACCACCCAGGTCGAGTGCGGTGCATAACTCGATCCGGTCAGGGCGCAGCTGGGCGGCCGCAGCGACACCTGCCGGATCCTGGACGGAGAGCTCGACCTCGAGTGCGGTCATCGTGGAGGGTCCTTTCCTGCCCGGGTGCGGGCCTGTGCCAGCATCGCCGGCGCGGGGCCGCCCGGCCGGAGCGACCGGTGCGGGCCATGACGGGGATGCTGAGTGAATGTCGGTGCCGGGTCGTAGCCTGACACGCATGACACTCACAATGGCAATGGTGACCGTCGACAGCACCGATCCTGGCCCTCTCGCCGCCTGGTGGACTGAGCAGCTCGGGGGCTCGATCGTCGAGGAGAACGATGGCTGGTTCTACGTGGTCGAATCACCCAAGCTCCTGATGGCGTTCCAGAAGGTCGACGACCCGACACCCGGCAAGAACCGCGTCCATCTCGATCTGCTCGCGCCCGATCTGGACGCTGAGGTCGAGCGACTGAAGAAGGCCGGTGCCGAGCTGGTCGACGAGCATGCGATGGGCGACTTCCGGTGGGTGATCCTGGCCGACCCGCAGCAGAACGTGTTCTGCGTCGCCGCAGCAGGGTCGCACTGACGGCCGGGATCATCAGGAGTCCGGCCTAGTGGACCACCGCATGTTGCGTCCGCGGTCTCCGAGTGCCCGCACCCGGCTCCTCAGCCCCGCTGCCAGGCATCGACCCGGTCCAGGATCGTGGCCGCGACTCGGCCGAACGCCTCCAGATCCGCTGCATCGACGGCGTCCACGACCAGGGACCGCGCGTGCGCCACGTGCCCAGGAGCAGCTGCCTCCACCCGTGCCAGTCCCTCGTCGGTGAGCACTGCGTGCCGGGCACGGCGATCCTGCGGGCACGGCGTGCGGCGAACCAGACCCTGTCGCTCTAGCCGCTGCACCACGTGCGAGAGCCGGGAGAGGGACCCGTTGGTGAGGACGGCCAACTTGCTCATCTGCAGCTCACCGCCGTCCTGCTCGGCCAGCATCCCCAGCACCATGTACTCGAAGAAGCTCAGCCCGGAGTCTCGCTCCAACTGCGCGTCCAGGGTGCCCGGCAGGCGCAGCAGCAGACCCGCCAGGTCGAGCCACGCGTTGCGTTCGGCGTCGCTGAGCCATTGCGGGTCGGCCGCCGTCACGTCATTCTCGTCAGGGTTCGACGCCGGGTTGTCACAGTCGTCCGGGCGCAACGGCTCGTCGCTCATCTCAGCCCTCCTCTCGTCGGAAGAAGATCACCAGCAGCCGCAGCACCAGGATGATCGAGCCGGCGAGCAAGGCCGTGGCGATCACATGGAACAGGCCGACCTCATCGGTCACCATCGGACCAGGCGCCACCAGATAGAGCACCGTGGCCATCAACCCCGCGGTCGCTGCCAAGATCGTCAGCAGGGCCTGGTGCCACAAGCGGGTGACGAACCGGCGGTCTTCCGGATGTGCCAGCAGCCGCGCGTTCACCTGCAGCCGGCCGTGCTCGGCAGCGTCGGCGATCCGGTCGAGCCGGCGGGGGAGGCGACGCAGCACCGGTAGCGCCGTCACCAGTTCGGACTCTGCCCGGCGGCGTAGATGTGCCGGATCCAGGTCGGTCTGGAGCCGTGCCCTGCTCGCCTCCCGCGCGCCGTCAACGAGGTCGAACCCAGGGCAGATCAGGTCGAGTGTTCCCTCCAGTGTCGCGATCGCCCGGAACGCCGCCGCCAGCTGGGGCGGGATCCCGAGCCGGTGCCGGGCCAGGAGGCGGAACAGGGCGGCCACGGCACCGGCGATGTTCGCCGGTGCCGCCGGGGTGGGGTGTGTTGTGGTGCTTGCCGTGCCGGCGGCGACGGGCGGGGCGAAGCGGAGGAGGATCTCCCCGAGCTCCTGCTCCAGCACCCGCTCGTTCACCCGGTCCGGGCGTTCCACCACCTCCAGGAGCGCATCGGTGGCCGCGACGGAGTCACCGGTGCCGAGCGCCGCGAGCAGGCGGGTCAACCCGGAACGCGACTGAGAACCGAGGCGCCCCACCGAGCCCAGGTCGAGCATCCCCAGCGTGCCGTCGCTGCGGACGAGCAGGTTGCCCGGGTGCAGATCGACGTGGAAGACACCCTGCCGGGTCACCTGGTCGAGCACCACCCGCAACAGCTCGCTCGCCAGGTGCTGGCGCCGCGGGGTACCGAGGGCAGCGAGCACCTCTCCCGCCTCGCCGAGGGCGACCCCCTCCAGGCGCCCCATCACCAGGAGCCGTCGGGTGCAGTGGTCCTGCCACACGGTCGCGGTCACGACGTCCTCGGCGCCGGACTCGGTGAGCCCTGCAGTCACAGCACGCAGATTGTCGCGCTCGATGCGAAAGTCCAGCTCCTCGGTGAGAGCCGCAGCGAATCCCTCCACCAGATCGGCCAGACCGAGGTCCGCCGCCCAGGCGGTGCGGGCGGTGAGCGTCGTGGCCAGGTGCCTCAGGATCTCCACGTCTCGTGCCACCTGGTCTGCTATGCCCGGGCGCTGCACCTTGACCACGACGGCGCCGCCGTCGGGGGTGGTGGCCGCGTGAACCTGTGCGATTGATGCGGCCGCCAGTGGCTCCGGATCCACGGAGGCGAACACCGCGCGCCACGGCTGCCCGAGCTCGCTCTCTAGCGCCTGCTCGACCACGCCCCACTCCAACTGTGGGGCGTCGTCCTGCAGCCGCGCCAACTCGGCGGTGATCTCCGGGGGGAGCAGATCGCGCCGCGTGGAGAGCTGCTGGCCGAGCTTGACGAAGGTGACACCACCGTCCTCGAGGGCGCGACGTAGCGATCTCGCCAGGGCGCGTCGCTCCTCCTGGGTACGGACTGCCCGGTGCGAGCGCCCCCGCAGGAACCGCACCAGACCGTGCCGCACCACGATCCGCAGCAACCGCAGGTACCGGCCGCTGCGGCGCATGCGGCCCTGCAGCGATCGCGCTGCCGTCACTGGGCCGGGCAAGGACCCGTCCGGGACGAGCATTTCGATCACCGCAAGCGCGAACATGGCCACCACGAGTGCGACCGCTGCCATCAGCACGGTGTAGAGCACGAGGGTCAGCAGGTCGGCGTCCGGGGCTGGTGGGGGCAGGAGCGCCCCGAGCAGAGCGGGCCCCGCGGCCCCGCCGATCAGTGCGGCGACGAACGTGCGCAGCAGGCCCAGCCGGACGCCCATCACACGCCGGACGAACAGGCCGAACAGCAGCACGGTGAGCAGGACCGACCAGAGGTACAGCTGCGCCCCGAGGAAGTCGATCATGCCCTCATCCTGCCCCACGGGGTTGGCTTGCTTCGCGGTGCGACCCGCACCCAGGCCCTGGGCGTGCGCGTGCGTGTGGGCGCTAGATCTGTGGCGCCGTCCACCGAGCGCTCAGCCGAGCGTCTCAGGGCCGTCCGGGCCGGTGGCGAACGCGGACGGACTCAGCTCAGTCAACTCGAGCTCGCGGAGCAGCCGGGGTGGGGCCAGCGCGCGGTAGGACGCATCGACCAGCTCGAACACCTCGGCCCAGTCGACCTCGTCAGCGGTGGTGCCATCGTGGGCCAGGTTCCAGCCGATCCACCCGGCGGGGCCGTAGTAGGCGGGCACGAAGCTGCGGGGGTCCTGCTCCAGTGCGATCCGCTCACCCGCGTCCGGCAGTAGCAGGAGCGAGTGGTCGTACCTGGTGCGCTCGCTGGCGTTGCCCTTGGTGCCGCCGCCGTACACGGTGAAGACCTTCGCCGCCCGGAACGTGGGTCGGCCGTGGCTCACCTTCTCCTCGGCCTCAGGGAACGTCAGGCATAGGTGCCGGACCCGCGCGAGGTAGGGGTCGCCGTCATCGAACATGCGTGGATGTGTCATCGTCGCCTCCGGTAGGCACTCTGCCATCTGCTCCCGACAGTGGTGCCGCGCTGGTCACTGTCGATGCCGTGGCGGCACCGCTTGAGGCGCCGATGCGCAGCGCCTGGGTCAGCGTGCTCACTTCCCCGCGCAGGGCGGCCAGTTCCGCTCGCAGCTGCCCGAGCTCCTCGGCGGGCACCAGCACCCCCTCCTCGAACGGGTCGTCCGGCAGGCCCTCGGCGTGCGATCTCGCCGGCGCCGGTGACGGTGCCAGCGCGGTTCCGTCCTCGTGTTCCTCGGCCGGTGGCTTCAGGTGCTGCATCGAATCCACGATCACCGCGATGAACAGGTTCAGCACGGCGAACGCGCTGATCAGCACGAACGGCACGAAGAACGCCCATGCCCACGCATGCTCGGCCATGATCGGCAGTACCAACGCCGACCAGCTGTCCAGCGTCATCACCTGGAACAGGCTGAACAGCGACGCCCACAACGTGCCGAACCGTTCGGGGTCCGTGTCCGCGAACAGCATCGTGGCCATCACCCCGCTCACGTAGAACAGCAGCCCCAGCAGGGCGCCGATGGAGAGCATCCCGGGTACCGCCGCCATCAATGCACCCACCACCTGCCGCAGCCGTGGCACCGCCGAGATCAGCCGCAGCACGCGCAGTACCCGCAAGGCACGCAGCACCGCGAAGGCACCGCTGCCGGGCACCAGTGCCACCACCACGACGAGCAGGTCGAACACGTTCCAGGAACTGCGGAAGAACCGCAGGCCGTGGGCGTACAGCTTCAGCGTCAGCTCGACCACGAAGACGATCAGGCAGGCGAGATCGACGGCGTGCAGCACCTGCTGTGGCACGTTCTGGAATGTCTCCAGACCGAGCGTGATCGCGTTGACGATGATCACGGCCATCACGATCCGTTGCACCGGGGCAGATTCGACCCAGGAGGCGAGGCGGCGACGATGACCCTGAGCCGGCTCAGCCGGCTGAGCCTGAGCAGACGGTTCAGATGGTTCAGGCGGCATGGACGGCTCAGACCGTTCGTGCCGTGCGGGCCCTGTCGCAGGCTCGTTCATCGGATGGCTCCCCTCGTCCCTACGTGGCGGACGCCCTATTGTCACCGATCCCGGTTACCGTTGGACTCATGGCACGTACGCTCACCGAGCGGGCGCACGCAGCCGTCGAGGTTGTCCAGGAGAACCCGATCAGGTTCGCCGATCACGTGTTCTTCGTGCTCGGTACGGTCGCCTCTGGCTGGCTGGCGTTCCTGCTCATCCATCAGCTGCTCACCGCCGGGTGGCGGCATCTGTGGGCGTTCGTGCCGTTCTGGGTGATCGTCACCTATCTGCTGTTGCCGCGTCTGCACCGGCTGCTGACCCGGGTGTACGTGCCGAACTACTTCATCGGCAGGTCCCGCACCCGTGAGGGCCTGCTGGGAGACCCGGTCAATCTCGGCTTCCGCGGCACCGAGGAGCAGATCCACACGGCGATGCTCCGCGCCGGATGGCATCGGGCCGATGAGATCAACCTCGAGTCCTCCCGCCGGATGATCGCCTCCACCCTTCTGCGCCGTAGCTACCCCGACGCCCCGGTCAGCCCGCTGTTCCTGTTCGGCCGCCGGCAGATGTTCACCTACCAGCAGGAGGTCGAGGGGAACCCGGCCAAACGCCACCACGTCCGGTTCTGGCCCTGCCCGGCCGGATGGCGGCTCCCGGGTGGGAAGAAGGCCGACTGGCTCGCCGCCGGGACCTACGACCGATCGGTCGGACTGTCGCACTTCACCCTGCAGGTGACTCACCGCATCGACGCCGACATCGATGCCGAGCGTGACCACATTCTCGATACGCTCACCGAACCCGGTACCGGCAATGACGGGATCGCCGTCAAGCACCTGCTCAACTTCTCCACCGGCTATCACCACCGCAACGGCGGTGGTGATGCGATCCGCACCGACGGAGACCTCCCGATCGTGGACCTGCGCGGCACGGCGCCACCGTCGGCCCGGATCATCGAGGAGGTCGCCGCCGACGACGCCGACAGTCACCAGCGCCGGGCGATCCCGCTGACGGTGGCGTTCGGGATGCTGATGATGATCCTGCGGGTAGCGACCGGAGTGCTCGGGCTGGCCTGGCTGACCCAGCTCACCGCCTCACAGGCCGGTGATCTGCGAGTGGTGACCCCATTGGTGGAGGTCGGCGTGCCGGTCGAGACGATCATGGTGGCGGTCCGGGTCTCGCTGGTGGCCTACCTGCTCGCCTACCTGGTGCTCACGGTGCTCCTGTACCGGCGGGTGAACTGGGCGCGGATGGCGACGCTCACCCTCGGTGCGGTGGGGGTGCTGACCTACGCCGTGCTGTGGATCAGCGGGGCGCCCGAGGCGGCGCTGGCCAGTCAGCTCGTGGGAACCTCCGTGGAGATCTTGGTGCTGCTGGCGCTCTCGAGCGAGACCGCACGCGTGTTCACGCACGGGCAGTCCCAGGAGGGCGCGACGGCGTAGGTGAACCAGGCGGACAGGTCCAGCCCCGTCGAGCTCACCCCGTCGAGCTCAGCCTCGACGTAGCGCGGAGCCTCAGCCCAGAATGATCCCCAGGGCGATCGCGACCGCCAGCACGGCCACGGCCGCAAGCAATGCGGGCACCCGGGACGGCGTCACACCCCTGGGCACCGGAACCTCACCTGGGCGATCTGGTTCCGTGTGGGAGGCCGAGTCTTCCTCCGGCTCCGCCGCTGGTGGAGTTGCAGCTGCGTCCTCTGCGGGGGCAGCGGGTGCGCCGTCCACTGGGGCCGTGCCCCTGTCGGCTTTGCTGTCTCTGTCGGCTGTGCTATCTCTGTCCGGCGAGAGGGCCCGGGCCACCCCAGCCATCGGAGCGGTCGCGTCCAGCGGAAGGTCGGGCAGGCTGGCGCGCAGCGCCGCGGCGGCGTCCGGGGAGAGGTCGATCGGTTCGCTCGCGGCACCCACCACCACGGCGGGTTCGGGGGAGACCGAGGCTGCGCCGTCGTCGATCAGATCGGCCACGATCACGGTGACGTTGTCACGTGTGCCGACCCCGAGCGCAGCATCCATGAGGGCGTGGGCGGCCCCCTGCCGATCCGGTCCGGCCAGCAGCGTGCCGATGTGCTCGGGGGAGAGGTAGTCCGAGAGGCCGTCGGAGCACAGGAGCAGCCGGTCACCGGGCTGGAGCTCGCACTCGATGATGTCCAGGTCCGCACCGGCCGGCTGGTCATCGAGAGACTTCAGCAGCATCGACCGATACGGGTGAGTGCGGGCACGCTCGGGGGTGAGCTGGCCGGTGTCGACCAGCCGCTGGACGTGGGTGTGATCGGTCGTCACCTGGTACAGCGCGCCCTCGCGCAGTGCATACAGACGCGAGTCACCGATGTGGCCGACCGTGACCTGCTCACCGTCACATGCGACCGCGATAAGCGTGGTCCCCATCGACTCGAGCTTCGGGTCGGCCTCGGACATCGCGTGCAACGCCCGCCGGGTGCGGCGACCCGCATGCAGAATCGCGTCCGCCGACTCCGTCGGATCGCTCGCGGAACCGCCCGGCTCGCCGACCAGCCCACCGAAGACGCGGAGCGCCACCGCGGACGCGACCTCACCGGCCGCATGGCCGCCCATCCCGTCCGCGAGGATCAGCAGTCGGCCGCTGCCGAAGGCGGAGTCCTCATTGTTCGTGCGGACGGTGCCGAGGTCGGTCCCCAGGGCGTAGCGGAACCTCACCGCCATCCTTCACCGCCTTCGAGATCTGGTGCCCCAGGATACTGATCCGTTGCCACCCACCCTACCTGTCACAGCAGGTTGCGCCGTTGCATATGGCGCAGTGCCCACCACCCGAGCGGAGCGCGGATCCAGAACGTCAGCACCCGGAACAGCACGGCCGCCGATGCAGCGGCCGCGGCGGCGATCCCGGCGGTCGTCAGGCCGGTGGAGAGGGCGAGCTCGACCGTCCCGATCCCGCCCGGTGTGGGGATGGCCGAACCGACAGCGGTGCCGGTGAGGAAGACGATCGCCAGCGACGTCAGCGGCAACGACTGGCCGAACGCCGCAAGCGAGGCCGCGAACGCCGCGAGGAAGCCGAGGGTCATGATGAGGTTGCCACCGATCGCCATCAGCAGCCGGTGCGGCTGGCCGATCACCCACACCAGCCGGGGCCAGACCTGCTGCAGCGTCGGCTTCGTCTTGGCGATGACCCAGCGGCGCAGAGAGCCGATCGCGAAGACTGCACCCCCCAGCACCAGCAGCACTCCCAGCACCACGAGGACCGCGCCGGAGGGAAGCTGCTGCAGGGCGCTGGAGCTGCCGGTCAGCAGGGCGATCGCGAGCAGCAGCAGCACCGTGGTGACGAACTGGGAGAGCTGGAGGAGAGCCACGGTGGCCAGCGCCATCGGGGTGGCGAGTCCGCGCCGTTGCATGAAGCGCAGGTTCAGGGCAGCCGGGCCGACGCCCGCTGGGGCCACGAGAGTGACGACCGAGGCGGCGACCTGCACCAAGATCGTGCGCCACAGGCCGAGCCGCTCCGGGGAGAGCGCCACCAGGCCCATCGCCGAGCCGAGGTAGGTCAGCAGGCCCATTCCGAACGCCACCACCATCCAGGCCGGGTTCGCATCGGCCATGACGTCGGTGAGCTGCTCGAAGTTGAGGGTGGTCAGCACCACCCAGCCGGCTACGACTGCGATCGTGAGCGTGATCGCGGTCTTGGCTGTGAAGCGCGCGATCTGGATCGGCTGCACTTCCTCGGCCGTCGGGATGAACTCCACCAGGTGCGCGCGCAGCTCGGCCATCTGCTCCTTCTGCCGACGAGCCTCGGCGCGAGTCTGTGCGGGCAGGGCGATCGGCTGCAGCAGCGGGGCGATCTCGGCCAGCTGGTTGATCGAGAGGACCCGGGATGCGGCAGCCACGGCTCGGTGAGCACCGACGCGGAGCGCGAACAGCGTCAGCAGCTGCATGAGATCGACGCGCCGTGCCAGGGAGCCGGAGGCGATCTCGCCCTCCTCCCAGCCGTTCAACCAGACCTGACCGGTGTGTTCACCGCTGGTGACCACGTGCACCGTGTCCGCGGAGATGTTCCGGTGGGCCAGTCCCGCCTGGTGGGCTTTGGTGATCTGCTCCCACGCGGCCAGCATCACCTCGTCGGTGACGACGTCGATGGCCACGTCGCTGAGCTGACATGCCCCGGGGACGTGTTCACCGAGGAGGAGGACGGAGTCGCCCGCCTCGGCGATGCCCTGCAGGCGAGGGCAGTTCACCCCGGCGGCGGCGGCCGCGTAGTACATCAGCGAGGCGCGTTCTGCTGCCTGCCGTAGCGAGACCGTCGCCCGCCGGTCCAGGCCCCGGCGCGCCAACGTCGAGATGACGGCGTTGAGCCAGCCGATCACCTGCCGGTCGGAGTCGAGCACCACCGCATCCCAGCGCACCCCGTCGGCATCGGTGACGGCGTAGACGCGGTTGGCTCCTTCACGCTCGGTGGCGACGGTGGCTGAGTCCTGCACATGGTCGGCTGGCGGCTCGGTCAGGCCGGCAGGCTCAGCGGTCGTGGTCTCAGGAATGTCGGCGGCGGGCCCAGCGCCGGCATCGTCACTGATACCGGCCCGGTTGTCACTGCCAGTCAGCGCGGTCCTGGCACGCGCAGCGGCGCGCCCCGCGCGACCAGGGACGTAGCCGATGGGGCCGGAGACGGCGATGGTCTCCCGTGGCATCCGGCTGACGTCCTTGGAGTCCCCGATCCGGATCACGCTGACGGCGTCCACCCCAGCCCGGCGCACACCGTCCACCAGTACCTGACCGTGGGCACGCTCCGACCGCACGCCCGAGGCGTACCGCATCCCCAACCCGACGGCGCGCCCCATCAGTACTGAGACCAGCGCACCGACGAGCGTGGCGTCACCGGAGATCACGGAGACGACCAGCACGATCCACAGGAGGTTCCACGAGATCGCCACCAGGCGCCGTCGTGAACGGGTACCGATAGCGGTGAGGAACGCGGCCAGTCCCGCCACCATCGGCGTCACCGTCATCACCCAGCCCTCATCGGCGAGGATGCGCAACGCCCGGAGCACCTCGATCGGGGCGTAACTCTCCAGCAGCCAGGCGACCCCCGCCGTCACGAGGACGGCCGTGAACGCCGCGCCGAGAGCGTCCAGGATGTTGCGCGGCTGGCGGCGCACGAGCTGATCGACGATCACCACGACCGGCAGGATGAGGGTGAGGAAGCCTTCGATCGCGTTGACCGGCACCAGCAGGATGTTGCGGATCACCTCGGAGAAGACCGAACGGACATCGGCGGTGACGCCGGTGGTCGTGCGGTAGGCGTAGACCGACAGCGCGAGCACTGCGACCACCGCCGTGAGTGTCACCAGCATGAGCACGAGGTCGATCGGACGTCGCACTCTGGCGACCGGCAGATCCACGAGAGAAACCGTCTGCACCGGACCGCGCGGCGGCTCCGGCGTCTGAGGGTTCTCGACGGCCATGCTCCCGATGGTAGGCGAGGTGGGCTCGGCAACCCTGGTCATTTCCGGGTTCGTGCGGGCCTTCGCGTGTGACGGGCCTCACCGTCTCCGCTTCGGCATCTGACACAGCATCGGCGCAGGAGAACCACCACCGGTGGTGTGTCAAGGTGGGTCAGAGGGCCGGCAACCCTCAGACGTCCACGCCAAGCGCCGTGAGCCAGGCCTCGGGCAGGTACTGGTAGCCCACGAAGGCGGCCACATCGAGTGCGGTGTGGGCCACCACGAGTGGCATCACCCGCCGCCGGCCGAACCGGGAGAGGTAGAACAGGGCGAAGATCA
Source organism: Ruania rhizosphaerae (assembly GCF_009805705.1). Lineage (GTDB taxonomy): Bacteria > Actinomycetota > Actinomycetes > Actinomycetales > Beutenbergiaceae > Ruania > Ruania rhizosphaerae. Next base: position 321,554 of record NZ_VSMB01000001.1, on the reverse strand, counting down.
CCCCCATGATCGCGTTCGCGGCGAACGGACCCCACCCTTGGTACAGGTGATAGGCGCCGCGCAGCAGCGCCGAGGCGGCGACGATCGCCGGCAGCCCCCAGCGTTTCTCGCCCAGGCGCTCGATCAGGTAGCCGACCACGATCACCTCCTCCACCAACGCGTTCTTCAGCGCTGCCAGGATCAGTACCGGGATGGTCCACCAATACGGGTCCAGCCCGGAGGCCTGCACTGCCACCGTGATACCGAGGGCACGGCCGGCCAGGTAGAGCCCGAGTCCGGGGATCCCGATGAGGGCGCCGAGCGCGAGCCCCCAGCCGAGATCGTGGACCGGACGGCGCAGGTCCAGCCCGATCCGCCGGAAGGCGCTACGGCCGGATTCGCTGAGTAGGTACAGCACGAGCGCGACCGGCACGAGCGCGAAGGCCACGGAGAGCACTTGGTAGGTCAGGTCGAGGTACGGGCGCGGCGACTGAGAGGTGTTCAGCGCGGTGGTCTGCTCGCCAAGGGGTCCACGGGTGAGGGCGGCGATGATCGCCACGATGGCGTAGACGGCCGACTTGCCCAGGCTCAGGCCGAGCACGATCCAGATCTCCGCTGTCAGGCGCCGGGAGCGGGCGCGCACGGTGGGAGGTGGAGCGGCGGGATCGGCGGTGCCCGGGATGCTGTCCATGGCTCTAGTCTCGCCCGGTATCGACTACCAGGTCACCGGGGGTGAACCTGTTGTCGGTGATCGCCCGATCATCGACGACGACGTCACCCGGGGTGAGATTGTGGTCGGTGCGGGGTACGCGCGGCTTGGTGCCGGTTGCCCGCTGGCTCAGCACGCAGTCGCACCTGCCTTCAATGACCGGCGACGACGGCCGGTGGACGGTGCTTGCGCAACCACGTCTCGGTCTGGGTGACGTGGGCGGCTGCGGCCGCGGCCGCAGCCATGGGATCCCTGGTCCCCAGGGCGTGCCAGATGGCGCGATGCCCGGCGTCGGAGAGTTCCTTGACTGTGGCGCCGTCGTCGGTGCTGAACAGGTGGTAGGCGCGGGAACGGGAACGCAGCACGGCAACCATCGCAGCGAAGGCGGTGTTGGCCCCGACCTCGACGATCCGCATGTGGAACTCATGATCGAGTCGGGACTGGTCGGTATCGTCGGTGGTCACCTCGAGTTCGGTGAGCAGGGCGTCGAGCGCATCCAGATCGGCGTCGTCGATGCGCGCCGCGGCAAGCGACGCTGCGTGTGACTCCAGGGCGCGCCGCAACTCGGTCAGCTCCAGCAGTGAGTCCAGGGGCAGGAGCCCCACAGTCAGCGAGAGGTTCTCCAGGATCGGCGCCGCCCGCAGATCGCCGACGTAGGTGCCGGAACCGTGCCGGGTATCCAGGACGCCCAGCGCCGAGAGCATGCGGATCGCTTCGCGCAACGAACCGCGCGAGACCCCGAATCGTTCGCACAGTTCCGATTCGCTCGGAAGCCGGTCCCGCGGTTGCAGATCGCCTCCGGCGATCAGGGCACGCAGTCCGTCCAGTGCTGTCTCAAGTGCTCGCATCCTTGCCCCTTCGTGGTCGTGACCACGCTAGAGCGTGGCGAGTTGTTCGACAAGTAGCGCGAAAGGTGGTCTCATAGTGCGCCAACAGCCCTGAGATGTTGATAAGTCATCGAACAACACGGGCTCAGAGTGGAGAGACGTGATGCAGCAGACGGTCGGTCGAGGTGCCGCGACGGGTGTGGACCTGCGCGGATACGACCGGGCACGGGACGCCTGGCCGCTCGACCCGGATGTCGTCCACCTCAACCATGGCTCGTTCGGTGCCGTCCCCACCGAGGTCGTGCGTCGCCAGGACGAGTTCCGGGCCCAGGCCGACCGCAACCCGGTCGGCTGGTTCCCGCAGGTTCCCGCGCTGGTGGCCCAGGCGCGCCGGGAGATCGCCCCGTTCATCGGAGCTCGCGCCGAGGACACGGTCTTCGTCCCCAACGCCTCCGCCGCCGCGACGGTGGTCTACAACAGCCTGCAGCTGGCGGCCGGTGACGAGATTCTCGTGACCGACCATGGGTACGGCGCCATCACGATGGGAGCCCGCCGGCTTGCCCGGCGCTTCGGGGCCCGCGTGCGCACGGTGGCGATCCCCCTGCTCGCCAGCGATGACGAGGTGCTCGCCCAGTTCGCCGCGGCGACCACGGCCCGGACGCGGCTCGTCGTCGTCGACCAGATCACCTCGCCCACTGCCCGTCGCTTCCCGGTGGAGCAGATCACGGCACAGGCCCGCCGCTCCGGCGTTCGTGTGCTCGTCGATGGTGCCCACGCACCCGGTCTGATCGATTCTCCTGCGCAGTGCGGGGAGCCGGACTGGTGGTTCGGCAACTTGCACAAGTGGCCGTGCGCTCCACGGGGTGCCGCTGTGCTCGTGAGCACCGCCGCCGACCGTGACGACCTCTGGCCCCTCATCGACTCCTGGGCCGCCGAGGAGCCGTTCCCGGCACGCTTCGACACCCAGGGCACGATCGACGCCACCAGCTACCTCGTCGCACCCCACGCGATCTCCTGGATCGAGCAGGAGTATGGCTGGTCGGCCGCTCGCGAGACGATGGCCGAGCTCGTCGACCATGGCGCCGCGATCATCGGCGAGGCCATCGCGCCCTACCTCGACACCGATCCGGTGGTCGACAGTGCCGCGAAGGTGCCGTCCATGCGCCTGGTGCGGATGCCGGAGACGCTGGCCGACCACCGCGAAGCCGCAGACCGGCTGCGTGACGTGCTGTTCGAGCGCGCCGGCGTCGAGGCAGCGTTCACCACCTTCGGTTCACGGCCCTACCTGCGCCTCTCGGCGCACCTCTACACCGAGGAGTCCGACTTCCACCAGTTCATCGAGCGGGCCATCCCGCTCGTGCTCGAGGCCAGTGGGCTGGCCGCCTCGCCCGGGCGGGGCCGCCCCGCACCTCACGCACCATCTTCTCCCTACCCGTCCCCCCTCAAAGGAGAGAACATATGAGACACCTACGTTCCGCCGTCGCCGCGACGGCTGGCCTTTCGATGATCGCCCTGGCGGCGTGCTCGGGCGACTCCGGCGATACCGGTGACTCCGACGGCACGGTGACCCTCCAGATGGTGGAGTCCCTGACAAACCCGGATCGCACCACGCTGATCCGTGGCCTCCTCGACGACTTCGAGGCAGAGAACCCCGGGGTTGAGGTCGAGCTCGTCTCGCCCCCGACCGAGCAGGCGGACCAGACCATCCAGCAGATGCTGCAGTCCGGCTCAGGTGTGGACGTGCTGGAAGTCCGCGACATCACCGTGGGTCCGTTCGCCAACAACGGCTGGCTCTACGACATGAGCGGCGACCTGGAGTCCTGGGACGGGTGGGACGCCCTCACCGACAACGCCCGCGCGGTCGCTGAGGGTGACGGCGAGAGCTACTTCCTCCCGTACGGCTTCTACGGGCTGTCCCTCTTCTACCGGACCGATCTGGTGGACGAGGCCGGCTTCGACGGTCCACCGTCCAGCTGGGAGGACCTGCTGGAGCAGGCGAGCGCGATCCAGGATCCCTCCAGCAACACCTATGGCTACGCCTTCCGTGGCGGGCAGAACGCGAACAGCAACGTGGTCGCCGCCATCGAGGCCTATGTGATCGACGGCCTCGACACCGAGAACGCCTTCCTGATGGAGGACGGGTCGACGATCTTCGCCGCCCCTGAAGCACAGGATGCGCTGGAGACGTACTTCGCGCTCTTCGAGGAGGCGTCCCCACCCTCCGCCGTCTCCTGGGGCTACCCGGAGATGGTCGAGGGCTTCAACAACGGCTCCACCGCGTTCCTGCTGCAGGACCCTGAGGTGATCGCCACCATCCAGGGGTCGGACACGCTCTCCGAGGACCAGTGGGGCACCGCACCGCTGCTGGTGGGACCCACGGGCCGTGCCGCACAGCCGTTGGCAGTGGCCGGCTGGGGCGTGACGGAGTTCAGCGAGCACCAGGAGGAGGCGGTCGCGCTGGTGCAGTTCCTCGCCTCCGAAGGGCCGGGAACGGAGTTCGCCCAGGCGAACAGCCTCGTGCCGCCGATCGCCTCGGCCTCGGACGACCCGTTCTACTCCGAGGGTCCGTGGACCAGCTACGTGACCATGACCGAGAACCCGGACACCTATGTCAACGTCACCCAGCCGCGGGACGTGAGCTGGTGGACCGAGTGGATCCAGAAGTCCGACCAGGAGATCCAGAGCGTGCTCCTCGGCGAGATGACGCACGAGGAACTGCTCACCTCGTGGGATGAGTTCTGGACCGAGAAGTACGCCGCGGAGTGACTGAGGTGACCGCCGCCTCGACCGAACGCCCCGCCGCCGCTACAGCCGGCGGCGGGGCGCCGGGCAGCCGCCGCCGACCGGCGTTCCGGGCCCGTCACGGCCTGACGATCCTGGCATTCCTGGCGCCGGCGATCGTGTTCGTGGGGTGGTTCACGTACTACCCGATGTTGCGCGGGGCCAACATGGCCTTCCGCGACTGGAACCTGTGGGACCTGACCTCGACACCCTTCATCGGGTTCGACAACTTCGCGACCATTCTCAGCGATCCGGTCTTCCCCACCGTCGTGCGCAACTCGGTGCTCTGGGTGGTCGGTTCGCTGGTGCCGCAGCTACTCATCGGCTTCGCGCTCGCGCTGGCCCTGCGCAAACGGTTCCGGTTTCGCGGCGTCTACCAGGCGCTGGTGTTCTTCCCCTGGGCCGTCTCCGGGTTCCTCATCGGGATGCTGTTCCGGTGGATGTTCAACGCCGAGTTCGGTGTGGTCAACGATCTGCTCGGTAAGGTCGGGCTGATCGATGCGCCGATCCCGTGGCTCGCCGATCCCACCCTGGCGATGGTCGCCGTGATCGTGGCGAATATCTGGTACGGGGTGACGTTCTTCGCGATCATGATCCTCGCAGCGCTGCAGTCCGTGCCCGAGGAGATGATCGAGGCGGCCAGCCTCGACGGCGCCGGGAAGGTGCGGATGCTCTTCTCGATCATCATCCCGACGATTTCGATGACCCTGCTGCTCACGGTGCTGCTGCGGATCATCTGGATCTTCAACTTCCCGGACATCATCTATGCCATGACCGGGGGCGGGCCGGCGAACCGGACGCACATCGTCACCACCTGGATGATCAACTTCACCCAGCAGGGCAACTACGGCCTGGCCAGCGCCCTCGGTCTGTGCGTGGTGGGCTTCCTGCTGGTCTTCTGCGCGTTCTACCTGATGGCGATCCGGAAGGCGGACCAGTCATGAGTACGACGGCGACCCTCACCTCTGCGCCCACGTCCACCGAGCCGGTGGTCGCCCGGGCAGCGCCGCGCCGGGTCACCATCGGCGGTGTGCTCCGGGTGATCGGGTTGGGCGCGTGGCTGCTGATCACCCTGTTCCCGCTGTACTGGATCGCGATCACGTCGTTGAAGGCGCCGGGCACCATCAGCCGCTTCCCGCTGGAGTACTGGCCGGGGGAACTCTCGATCGAGAACTACCGGGGGCTGTTCGAGCAGAGCAACTTCGGGGTGTTCCTCGCGAACTCGGCGATCGTGGCCACCACGGCGGGGGCCACCGCCACGCTGATCGCGCTGCTGAGTGCCTATGTGCTGGCGCGGTTCCACTTCCGCTCCCGGGGTGCGGTGCTGGTCGCCTTCCTGCTCACGCAGATGATTCCTGCGTTCATCGCGCTCGGGCCGTTGTACTCGATGATGTCCGACCTCGGACTGGTGGACCGGAAGTTCGGCCTGGTGCTCGTCTATGTGGCGATCAGCATCCCGTTCTCCACGATCATGCTGCGCGGCTTCTTCCAGAACGTGCCGGATGCGCTGGAAGAAGCAGCGATGATCGACGGTTGCTCCCGGCTGGGGGCGCTGTTCCGGGTGATCGTGCCGGTGATGACACCGGGCATCATCGCGGCGTTCATCTTCAACTTCGTCAACTCCTGGAACGAGCTGTTCCTCTCCGTGGTGTTGATGCACGCGGAGTCGAACCGGACGATCCCGGCCGCGCTGAACGGCTTCATCTCGACGTTCAACATCGACTGGGGCTCGATGTCGGCAGCAGCCGTGCTCACGATCCTGCCGACCATGGTGATGTTCGCCCTGGCCAGTAAGTGGATCGTGCAGGGACTGACGGCGGGGGCAGTGAAGGGCTGACCCTGACCCGGACACGCCCGTACCTCTCGTCGACCTCTGCACCGACCACAACCTCACCGGGGGTGAACCTGACGCCGGTTATCGGCACATAATCGACGTCAACTTCACCCCCGGTGAGGTTGTGGTCGGTGTTGCGGGTGTCGTCGGTGAGCTACGCCGTCGGGGATCCGGACGACTCATCCCAGGGGCGCGGTGACAGGTCCGGACGCTGGTGCTCGTAGCCGCTGCTCATCAGCGGCGAGGAGATCATCAGATCTGCCGACGCCACATTGCACGCCATGGGCACGTTCCAGACCGCCCCGATCCGTAGCAATGCCTTGACGTCGGGGTCGTGGGGCTGGGCCTCGAGCGGGTCCCAGAAGAAGATGAGCATCGAGATCTGGCCCTCGGCGATCTTCGCGCCGATCTGCTGGTCGCCGCCGACGGGTCCGGAGAGGAATCGGTGCACCGGTAGGCCGAGCTCGTACTCGAGCATCGTGCCGGTGGTGCCGGTGGCGTAGAGGACGTGTTGGGCGAGGGTGCCGCGGTTGTACTCGGCCCAGCGCAGCAGGTCGACCTTCATACTGTCGTGCGCGACGAGGGCGATGTGACGGGGTGCGGGTGACGTGCTCATGCGGGCCTTTCGACGAATGGCGCGGCATCGTCGCCGATGGCGGTGGCTCCATTCTCGCCCTCATGGTCCTGTGTGTCACCTGGGGTTGTGCGCGTCAGTCCGGGGTTGCTCCTGTCGCGTGGCGGGGCATCGAGGCGGGATGGGCCACCGGGGAGTGCAGTGCCGCCGCCAGTGCGTCGTGCACCGCCTGCACGGCCGGCCGGGCGCGGGAGCTCGGGCGCGCGGAGGTGAACAGTTCCCGGTGAGGGTTGCCAGGCAGGTCGATCAGCGCCAGCTCGGCCGAGTAACCGGCCCACACCAGATCGGGAAGGATGCCGACGGCGTGGCCCGCGGCGATCAGCCGGATGTGCACGGTCAGGTCGGTGGCCTCGTACCGCACGTCCGGCTCGATCCCGGCCGCTCGGCATTGCTGGACGCCCCAGTCGCGCACGATCGCGCCCGGCGGTTCCATCACCCAGGGCTGGTCGGCCATGTCCTGCAGGCAGGTCGCCGTCGTGGCCGCGGCCGCGCACAGACGCACGGGGTCCTGACCCAGGGTCATGCGGTCCAGACCCGGCCGCAGCTGGCGGGTCGATCCGGGGTACTCCTCGGCGATCGTGAGGTCGAAGTGGCGTGCCTCCAACTCGAACAGGCCCACCTCCGGCGGCACCACGGCCACTTCCACCCGCAGTTCTGGACGGGAGATTGCCAGGGCGTCCAGGGCCCGCGGCAGCAGCGCGCGTGCTGCTGTCTCCAGGGAAGCGACCCGGACCGTCTCGGGTCCCGGCTCGAGTGCTTCCAGTGCGCCCCGGGTCGCCTCCTGCGCATCCATCATCTGTGCTGCGTGCTCAGCGACCACCCGGCCCTGCGCCGTCAGTCGCACGCGGCGGCCGTCGGGCTCCAGCAGCTTCTCGCCCACTTCCCGCTCGAGCCGTGCGAGCTGGTGGGAGACCGTCGAGACGCTGAAGTTGAGGGTCTGCGCCACGGCGGTGACCGTTCCGCGCAGCTGCAGTTCACGCAGCAGCCGGAGCCGATCGGAGTCCCACATCTAGTCCCGCTCTCTCGATCCTTCGATGGCGTCGAACAAATCTGTTCTGAAAGTATCACTTTTCATCACAGGTAGCCGGGCACCACACTGGGGCGACATCGAGGTGGCCCGGGTGGTCCTCAGTTGACCAGGCGAGGCTGCCTGGGAGCTCGGACAGACCGGGAGTTCAGCACGGGCCAGACGGAGCGGAACAGATCTGCAGGCGAAGGAGGGCTGGTGGGCGTGACGACGGAGCCGGAGATGGTGATCGATGAGGCACTGGCGCAGGACGCCATTGCCCAGGTGCGGCGGTGGCTGGAGGCCAGCAAGGCTCATCCGGTCGATCCGGCCGCACAGCGCCTCGCCGCCATCCTCCGGGACGAGAACGGGCTCGCCTTCACCCTCGGGTTCGTCGACAGTGTGATCCGGCCGGAAGACACTGCTGTGGCCGCCCGGGCCCTGCGCGGGCTCGTACCGCTCACTCCACGCCTGCTGCCCTGGCATCTGCGCACTGCCATCCGGGCGGGCGGCGTCGCCAGCCGTGTGGCCCCAGGGATCGTGGTGCCGGCAGCCAGGTTCGTGCTGCGCCGCATGGTGCGTCACCTCATCGTCGATGCCACGGACCGCAAGCTCGGGCCCGCCATCGACACGCTGCGCGACGTCGACCAGGGCATCCGGCTCAACATCAACCTGCTCGGCGAGGCCATTCTCGGCAGCGACGAAGCCAGCCGCCGGGTGGCCGGCACCGCCCGCCTGCTCGCCCGCGACGATGTCGACTACGTCTCCATCAAGGTCTCCTCGACCGTCGCCCCGCACAGCCCCTGGTCCTTCGATGACGCCGTCGACCACGCGGTCACCTCCCTCAGCCCCCTGTTCCGGCAGGCGAAGGAAGCAGGCGGGAAGTTCATCAACCTCGATATGGAGGAGTACAAGGATCTCGACCTCACCGAGGCGGTCTTCACCACCCTGCTCGACAGCGACGAGTTCCGTGACCTCGAAGCCGGCATCGTGCTCCAGGCCTACCTGCCCGATGCCCTGAGCGTGATGATCCGGCTGCAGGAATGGGCTGCCCGACGTGTGGCACGTGGCGGGGCGCCGATCAAGGTCCGCGTGGTCAAGGGCGCGAACCTGCCGATGGAGCGCGTGGATGCCGAGACCCACGGTTGGCCACTGGCCACCTGGGGCAGCAAGCAGGAGTCGGACTCCTCCTACAAGGCCGTCCTCGAGTACGCGCTGCGCCCTGAACACATCGGCGCCGTCCGCATCGGCCTGGCGGGCCACAACCTCTTCGACATCGCGCTCGGCTGGTTGCTGGCCCAGCGCCGCGGCGTCACCGACGGTGTCGAGTTCGAGATGCTGCTCGGGATGGCCACCGCCCAGGCGGCCGCGGTGCGCGAAGACGTCGGTGCCCTGCTGCTGTACACCCCGGTGGTGCACCCGCGGGAGTTCGACGTCGCCATCGCCTACCTGGTGCGCCGACTCGAAGAGGGGGCATCGAACGAGAACTTCATGTCCGCCGTCTTCGATCTGGGCACCGATGCCCTGTTCGAGCGGGAGAAGCAGCGCTTCCTCGACTCCATCGCCACGATCCCCGCCGGAATCCCCGAGCCGCACCGCAACCAGGACCGGAGCCAGCCGCCGCCACCAGCACGGCTGCAAGGCTTCCAGAACACCCCGGACACCGATCCGGCCATCGCGGCCAACCGTGCCTGGGGCGATCGCGTCCGGGCCCAGATGCAGCGCAGCACGCTCGGTCTCGCCACGGTCGAGGCATCCGTGATCGACACCCCCGCCCAGCTGCAGGAGGTGATCGACGGCGCCGTCGCCGCCAGCGAGGCCTGGCGCGAACTCGGGGCGGACCGCCGCGCCGAGATCCTGCACCGCGCCGGCGACGTGCTCCAGGCCCGCCGCGCCGACCTGCTCGAAGTGATGGGCTCCGAGTGCGGCAAGGTCCTCGCCCAGGGCGACCCCGAGGTGAGTGAGGCCATCGACTTCGCGCACTACTACGCCGAGCGTGGCCGCGAGCTGGAGACCGTGGACGGGGCGAGCTTCACCCCTGACCGGCTGACCGTCGTCACGCCCCCATGGAACTTCCCCGTGGCCATTCCCGCCGGGTCCACGCTCGCGGCGCTCGCGGCAGGGTCCGCCGTCATCATCAAACCGGCCCCGCAGGCACAGCGTTCCGGTGCCGTGATGGTCGAGGCGCTGTGGGAGGCGGGCGTCCCGCGCGAGGTGTTGCGCCACGTCCAGCTCTCCGAGGGCGAGCTCGGGTCCCAGCTGATCGGCCACGAAGCGGTCGATCGGGTGATCCTCACCGGTGGCTATGAGACCGCCGAACGGTTCCGCGAGATCCGCCCCGACCTGCCGCTGCTGGCCGAGACGAGCGGGAAGAACGCTCTCATCGTCACCCCGAGTGCCGACTTCGACCTCGCAGCGCGCGACGTCGCCACCTCCGCGTTCGGTCACGCCGGCCAGAAGTGCTCGGCCGCCTCACTGGTCATCCTCGTGGGGTCCGCGGCCACCTCGGAGCGGTTCCGCCGCCAGCTCGTCGACGCGGTCACCTCGATGCCGGTGGGCCAGCCCTGGGACGAGCAGACGCAGATCGGCCCGATCATCGGCCCGGCCGAGGGCAAGCTGCTGGGCGCGCTCACCACACTCGAGCCGGGGCAGAGCTGGCTGGTGGAGCCACAGCAGCTCGACGAGGCCGGCACGTTGTGGCGTCCAGGCATCCGTGACGGCGTCCGGCCGGGTTCGCAGTTCCACCTCACCGAGTACTTCGGTCCGGTGCTCGGAATCATGACGGCGGCCACCCTCACCGAGGCCATCGAACTGGTCAACCGCATCGAGTACGGCCTCACCAGCGGACTGCACTCCCTCGACGAGGCGGAGATCGCGACCTGGATGGCGCGCGTCGAGGCCGGCAACCTCTACGTCAACCGCGGCATCACCGGCGCCATCGTCCAGCGCCAGCCCTTCGGCGGCTGGAAGAAGGCCTCGGTGGGTGCTGGTACGAAGGCCGGCGGACCGAACTATCTGACCGGGTTCGGCACCTGGACTGATGCGCCGGTGTCGGTCTCCGGGGCGTCTGACGCCATCAGTCGCCGGGCCCTCGATGCCGCCGCGGACCTTCCGGCCGCCGATCGTGACTGGCTTGCCGGCGCCCTCACCACCGATGAGGCAGCGTGGGCCGGCGAGTTCGGCATCGTGCGCGATGCCACCGGGCTCGACAGCGAGCACAACGCCTTCCGGTACCACCCGGACGAGGTGACCGTGCGGCTCGAGAGTGAGCGGTACGTGGAGCTGATCCGCGTGGTGGCAGCCGGGGCACGGGCCGGTGTTGCCGTCACTGTGAGCGTCGTTGCCGATCTGCCACGGCAGATCACCGACTATGTGGCAACGGTCGCCGAGCTGCACGTCGACGACGGCGCAGCCTGGGCCGCGCGGGCACGTCGCCTGGCCGAGACGGGCGGGAGGATCCGCCTGATCGGTGGGTCCGCCGCCGAGCTGGCCTCCCTCACCCAGGGATCACCAGCCGTCGCGCTGTACACCCACGAGGTGGTCGCCGCGGGTCGGATCGAGCTTCTGACGTTCCTGAAGGAGCAGGCGGTCTCCATCACCGCTCACCGCTTCGGCACTATCCGCCGTTACGACATCCCGGCGGTGACTGCGCGGAGCGCGTAGTCTCACACCAACCGAGAAAGGACGACGATGTCCGATCAGACGTATTTGTACATCGCACTCGCGCTCTACTTCGCAGGCATGATCGCCATCGGGGTTTTCGCGGCTCGCAACACGAAGGACCACGAGGATTACATGCTCGCCGGGCGGAACCTTCCGCCCTGGGCAGCCGCCCTCAGCGCCGGTGCCTCGGACATGTCCGGGTGGCTGGTCATGGGCCTGCCGGGCGCCATCTATGTCTCCGGCCTCATCGATGCCTGGATCGCGGTGGGCCTGACGGTCGGCGCGTACCTGAACTGGCGGTTCGTGGCACCGCGACTGCGGGCCTACACCGAGGTCTCGAACAACTCGATCACGATCCCGAGCTTCCTGGAGAACCGCCTCAAGGACACGTCCCGGCTGCTGCGGATCGTCTCCAGCGTGATCATCCTCGTGTTCTTCACCCTCTACATCAACTCCGGCATGGTGGCCGGCGGGGTGTTCTTCGAGAGTTCCTTCGGGTCCAACTACCACCTCGGGCTGGCGCTCGTCGCGGTCGTGACCCTCAGCTACACGCTCTTCGGCGGGTTCCTGGGAGCCTCGCTCACCGATGTGGCGCAGGGGCTGATGATGATGACGGCGCTGCTCGTGGTTCCTGTGCTGGCGGTGGTCAGCCTCGGCGGATTCGGTGAGATCGGCCCCGCGTTGGCAGAGGTGGGACCGGACCACCTGAAGATCTTCGGCGGGGCGGCGGTGACCGGTGGCGTGATCATCGGCATCATCTCCTCCCTGGCCTGGGGGCTCGGATACTTCGGTCAGCCCCACATCATCGTGCGCTTCATGGCCCTGCCCAGCCCGCAGGCTGCGACGTCCGCCCGCCGGATCGGCATGACGTGGATGGCGCTGTCGATGGTCGGCGCGGTCATCTGTGGGCTCGTGGGTCTGGCCTACTTCGAGCGGACCGGGAACAACCTCGACAACCCCGAGACAGTCGTGTTGGTGATGGCGCAGCTATTGCTGCACCCGATCGTGGCCGGCTTCGTGCTTGCTGCGGTGCTGGCGGCCATCATGAGCACCATCTCCAGCCAGCTCGTCGTATGCTCCTCGGCGCTGGTGGAGGACCTGTACAAGGTGATGCGCCGTGAGGCCCCCTCACCGAAGCACCTGACCGTCCTGGGCCGCACCTGTGTGCTGCTGGTCGCGATTGTCGCGGCGCTGATGGCGATCGTGCCCAATGACACCATCCTCGGGCTCGTCTCCTTCGCCTGGGCAGGGTTCGGCGCCTCGTTCGGGCCGATCGTGCTGCTGAGCCTTTTCTGGCGCAAGCTCACCAACTGGGGAGCGCTCGCCGCGATGGTCGGCGGTGCCGTCACGGTCTTCGTGTGGAGCCGGTTCGACACCGGGATCTACGAGCTGCTCCCCGGATTCATCGTCGGTCTCCTGCTTGCGGTCGTGGTCAGCCGCGCCACCTACCGGCACGACGCGACGATCGAGAAGGAGTTCGACGACACCGGCGAGCTCATGGCGATCAAGGTCGGGGCTGGACAAACCCCCGGACCCGACACGCGTAGTGCTGGGATGCCGTCATAGTTCCCTGAAACCACGTGACGGCGAGAGTCGAGGGATCTCCGGGGATGGCGATCGGTCGCAGATTGTCCTCCCCGGAGTTCTCGGTGATGGGCGTCCATGCCCAGGAGGCTCCGCCGTCGGTGGTGTGGCCGTGGAAGATCTCGTGGTGGGCCAGCGCTGAGCCGTCCCGTGGATCGATCGGCGCCGACAGGTAGAGCGAGTCCAGATCGTAGGGGTCGATCGAGACCAGGCCCGTGTAGTCCTGCTCGTGCGGGAGCAGGTTCGCCCCCGCCGGGGCGAGCGGGAAGATCTGCCAGCCTGCGCCGTCGTGACGGGCATAGACGAAGCGGTGGTCGGAGTAGTTGCTGTTCTCCGGCTCATCGTGGGCGCGGGCGGTGAGCACGGCAGCGAGCTGACCGGTCTGGGTGCCCCGGCCCTGACGGATGTCTGTGGTCCAGGCGTGAGTGAGCGGGGAGTCGGTCAACGTCATGCGGGTGGCCAGCAGCGTGGTCAGCTCCACCTGGGAGGGGGCCTCGGGGGAGAGGACCGTGGGGTCGACGACCGTGCCGTCGGAGTCGTGCAGTGCGCCGCCGGCGATGTAGCCGTGATAGATCGAGTTGTCGTAGTCGCGCGGGTGGTGGTCGGTGGTGATCAAGTCGATGCGGTCGGTGCCGTTGGAGGCGTACCGGGTGTAGCCGTTGACGTACCCGATCTTCGGCCGGGTGAAGAGCTTGCCGCCGTAGCGGAAGGTCTCGCCGTGGTCGTCGCTGATCAGGATCGAGGGGTCATCGTTGATCGCACGGGCGAAGGCGTACAGGCGGTCCTCGCCGGCGAGGTAGTGCAAGTTGGAATAGGTGGCACCGCGGCCCTCGGTGAGGTCGGTCCAGTCGAAGGTCTGCTCCGGGCCCCACTCGGTGGCGTCGTGGGGGCGGGCGGAGATGCGCCAGCGCTGGAAGTTGTCCGTCTTGTGCTTGGTGTACATCGCCAGGTAGCGGCCGTCCGGGCGGATCCACAGGGCCGGGTCGTTGTGGTCGTCCGCCTCGAGATTGGCGTGCAGCACCACGATCTCGGAGGCGCCGGAGCTCAGATCAACGACGGCGAGTTCGATGTTGCCGGAGCGAGCCTGGCCTCCCGCCCCCTCAGCCGCGGCCACGGAGCCGATCAGCATCGTGTCGGTGACGGGATCGATGATGGCGCGCTCGTCCTGGAACCAGCACCAGGCTCCGTTGTCGTTGAAGGTCTGGATCTGCACCGGGGTCTGGATCTGCTCTGAAGCCATGGAGGGAGATTCTGCCAGGCGCGAGGCGGCCTGGATAGCGGTTACCGGCGGTGTGGTGCGTGCGCTGACGGGATCGACACGGCCGCGTCACTCTGCGGCATGGTGGCGCCGCGCTCTACGCATCTGTGTCGATCAGGTCGTGGGACGATGACGACCATGGGGCCCGAACTTCCACCTGCCACCTACTCCATCGACGATGAGGATCTGCGGGACCGGCCCGATGACGTCGAGGCGGCACGGCAGCGGGTAGCGGCGCTCGCCGCACTCGGCGAGGACGCAGATGCCGAGCGCATCGGCTGGCTGCGGATGCTCGGTGAGCTGGGGGAGGCCGAGCGGGTCGGGTGGGCAGCCCTGGCGCGGGCCGGCGGGCCGTCGGATCCTGCGCTGGTGGGGGAGGGCGACGAGCCGCCGGAGGTGATGGGGCCGCGTGAGGGGAGCGGGCCGGTGGAACAGGTCCGCGTGCTGCCGGTGGCTGCGATCGGGCCCGCCCTCCGGCTGGCTCACGTGCTGCAGTGGCAGCGGCGGTTCGCGTTGGCCGACCTGCTGTTCCGTCGCGCGCTGCACTCCGCAGAGTCTGCGTGCGTGACGGCGGAGCCCGGCTCCCGGCAGGAGCGCGTCGCCATCGCGATGAAGTACTTCGCGTGGCAGCACGGGGGCAAGAGCCTGTTCGACCAAGATCGCTACGACGAGGCATTGGAGTGGTTCCTCACGGCCTTGCGACTGCGTCAGGAGGCGGGGGCGCCCGACGATCAGCTGGCCTCCACGCGTCAGGCGATCGCCGCGACTCGGCGTCGTCTGATGTAGCGGCGCTCGGAGTGCCGTGGTCCGGAGGAACGGCGGTATGGCGCGGGTAAATGTTCGCCTTGAGCGAAGGTGACTCAACTCTGGAACACCGGGACCGCCGTCGCCGTTGGACAGGGTGTACGGCGGGTGAGGTGCCCGCCGATGCCCTTGGCCCCACGGGGGCCACCAACCACAGGAGGTCTGCGATGAACCTGATGTTCGACCCGTTCCGTGACTTCGACCGTCTCGCCGGCCGCGGCCCGCGCTGGATGCCGATGGATCTGTACCGCCTCGGTGACGACTTCGTCGTCGACATCGACCTGCCGGGCGTTGCGCCCGATTCGATCGACCTCGATGTCGACGGCAACATGCTGACCGTGCAGGCAGAGCGAACTGTCGCCCAGCCCGACGGCGGTAAGTGGCTGGCTCAGGAGCGCCCGTCCGGTTCATACCGGCGTCAGCTCACCCTCGGTGACGGCCTGGACGTCGAGGCGATCGCCGCCAACTACGCCCACGGCGTGCTCACGCTGCGGATTCCTGTGGCCGAGCGTGCCAAGCCGCGCAAGATCGAGGTGCAGACCAGCGATGCCGCCACGGAGTCGCCGCAGGTCGAGGCGGCTCAGAGCGCCTGACCGGGCACGTCTCAGCGACGAAACGCCGCACCTGGTGCATGGTCATTGCACCGGGCGCGGCGTTTCGTGTGCGCTCGTCAGTCGTGTCAGTGGATCGCGGTGACCTGGTAACCGGCTTCGTCCACGGCTGCGCGGATGGCTGCCTCCTCCACCTGTGACGTCGAGGTGATGGTCACGGGCGAGGCCTCGCCCTGGTGCAGGTCGACGGAGACGTCCGAGACGCCGTCGATCTCCTTGAGTTCTGCCGTCACGTGGGCAACGCAGTTGCCGCAGGTCATGCCGGTGACATCGATCGTGGTGGTGGTCATGGTGGGTCCTTTCGGTGTCAGGAACGGACGAGACGTGCGATGGCGGCGCTGGCTTCCTCCACCTTCGCGGCGCCCTCCTCCGGGGAGCGGCGTGCCGCATCGACGACGCAATGGGCGAGGTGGTCCTCGAGGAGTCCCAGGCCGACGGCCTGCAGCGCCTTCGTCACGGCTGAGATCTGTGTGAGGACGTCGATGCAGTACGTGTCGTTCTCGACCATTCGCGCGATCCCGCGCACCTGGCCCTCGACCCGTCGCAGGCGTTTGAGGTACGCCTCCTTCTCGGGGGTGTAGCCGTGGGTGGAGGTGTCGTGCTCCACCATCTGCTCGGTCATCGCATGCTCCCTGCATCGTCCTCGTCTCGTGTGGCCATGGTACCCCCCGAGGGTATGTGAGCGCTACCCCTCGTCCACGCTGTGCAGGTCTTGTGCAGGTCGCACAACGGAATGGTCACGATCACTTCGAGCTTGGTATCGATCCGGCATCAGGCCCGGGTTCGCGCCGATCCCTGCCTTAACGTGAATCGCATGACGACGACCCGAGGCTTCCCTGCGCATGGAACCTCTCGCACCCGCCGGGCCGTTGCCACCACCGTCGCCGCGGGTGCACTGGCAGCCGGACTGGTGCTGGTCCCCGATCCGGCCGCGGCGTGCGGCTGTGGTGCAGCCGTGGCGAACGAGGGCTACGACATCGCCGTGGACCGAGAGGAGGCGCTCGTCGCCTGGGACGGGGAGACCGAGGACGTCATCCTGCAGCTGGACATGCTGTCCGAGGCTGATGAGGCTGCGTTGGTGATCCCCACGCCCGCTCCTGCCGATGTGGGATTGGCGGACCAGGCCGTCTTCGATGCCCTCGAGGAGATGATCGCTCCGAGTGTCGAGGTGGAGTATCAGTGGTGGCCGCAGGGAGGCGGCGGTGCTGGCGGGTCCGACGGTTCGGCGCCTTCTGGCTCCTCCGTGGACGTCATGAGCACGGTCACGCTCGGGCCGCTCGAGGTCAGTGTGCTCTCGGCCAGTGATGCTGACGGCCTTGCTGACTGGCTCGACGCCCACGACTTCGTGATGAACGATGCCGTGGCCGAGGCGCTGCTGCCCTACGTCTCCGAGGGCTGGTACTACGTCGCGGTGCGGATCGCGCCCGAGTCCGAGGTGCTGGACGGCGAGATTCAGCCACTCCGGCTGACGTTCGACTCCTCGGCGCTCCTGTACCCGATGCGGATCTCCGCGGCCGCCACCCGTGAGCAGTACGTGCGCACCTACGTCGTCACCGAGCAGCAGGTACAACGCACCGATCCGACCTGGGACCGGGAGACCGGTGAGCGCCGGTTCGCCGGCCCGCTCGAACCGGGGCAGACCGCTGATGAGACGCTCGCAGAACTGGCGGCCGATGGCGCCTATCTCACCGTCTTCGACCAGCACTTCGACGACCCCAGCCAGCAGATCGTCTCCGACTTCACCTTCGCCCCCGCTCCGGAAGCCGGCGACCACCGTGAAGTCACGCACGTCACCCGGATGCGGGAGATCCTCGGACTTCCCGCCGGGCCGGTGCTGGTCGGGCTCGGCGGATTCGCGCTCTTCGCCGGGCTGGTGGCGGCCGCCGTGATCCGCGGGCGGCGTTCGAGCTCCTGACCGTGCAGAACTGACGGCTCTCGGCGACTCTGTGCCAGATGAGGCACGGATGGGCTGAGAGCCGTCAGCTCGGTACTGGCTACGTCGAACGGCGAAGCTGAAACCGCCGACCGGTCACCTCGGTGACGTCGATCCCGACGACCGTGCCCTTCCATCCTTCGGTCCAGGGTGAGGGCAGGACTGCCTCAGCTCGCGCCTCATCATCGCCGCTCAACACCCGCGTCGTGCCGCGTGCCACGACGCTCGTAGCCGTCTCGATACCGACGTCGTCGATCTCGAAGGCGACCTTCTCGCTCATGTGAATACCCAGCAGCTTGCTGCCCTCGGCCGTGCGGAACACCAGGCGATGCCCGTCAACGCCGACGTTGATCGGCACGATGTTCACCTCATCGGCGAGGCGATACGCCAATCGTCCGAACCGGGCGTCGGCGAGGAGGTTCCAGCACTCCTGCTCTGTCAGTTCGCTGATCCGGCTGGGATCGGGGTCGATGTCCCAGATGGTCGTCATCGTCACTCACCTCCGAGCGTGTCTGATCACGATACGCCGTGCGGTCCGTTCGCGCCGGGACGTTCGTCCTTGAGGGGTCCGGTGAGGTGCAGTGCTGTCGGCGGTTCTTCGCCTCGCCATAGATCGAGGCCGAACAAGTCGATCGCATTCGCGGACATCACCAGGCGCTCCTCCTCGGCGCTCAGGTGCGCCGCCCGTATCGCGCCGAAGGCGAGGGCTGGGTCTATCAGGGTGGAGTCGGTGCCGAACAGCATCCGACGGGGATCGACCCGGTCGAGTACCCACCGCACGCGCCCAGCGTCGGGCCGCGAATAGCACGGTTCGAGCCAGAGTCGATCGGTGCGGGTGAGTGCTTCGGGGGCCAGGCGCCAGGCCGGGCCGCCCATGTGCCCGGCGATGGCTCGTACTCCCGGGACGGAGGCCACAGTGTCGGCGAGGTCGAGGATCTCAGTCCCCCACGTGTGCACCAGGGCAGGAAGATCGGCGTCCGCACACACGCGCAGCGCGTCGGCCATCGCCGGCGAACCGGCTGGAGTGGCCGAGTAGTGGGTATGAATCTTCGCGCCGACGAACGACCCACGCAGCTCATCAAGCTGCTGCTCGGCAGCGGCAAGGTCACGTGGATCGATGACGAAAAGCCCCCGCAACCGCGGCTCGTCACCGATGGCGCCCGCTAGGGCCGCGTTGCCCGCCGCCGGATCGTAGGCGACCGCCTCGACCGAGGAGACCAGCTGGACGTCGATCCCGTAGGTGTCCATCACCCGCAGGTTCTCCGCTGCGGTGCCCTCGGACGGGAAGAAGAACCACGGTCCCAGATGGCCGTGCACGTCCACGATCATGACGACCTCCCGGCCAGCCGGCGCAGGTTCCCGCCCACGATGAGCTCACGCTGTTCGGGTGCAAGCGCACTGGCGTGGAGCTGGTCCAGGACCGCGTGCTCTTCGAACCAACCGGCACGGGTCCCCAGCAGCAACCGCTCCGGCCCGGCATGCTCGAGCAGGAGCTCCCACGCACCGGGGCTGCCGAGCAGCCGCGTGCTCAGGTGAAACCCCGGTTCATCCCGTGCCAGCAGGATGAACTCGCCGAGGTCGTAGAAGTGCTGGTCCAGGAACACCACCGAGGCGCCGAGGCCCATCATCGCTGCACCGACATCGACGGTGGAGCCCTCCACCAGCAGCGTCATCCCCAGCTCCGTGGCACGTCGCACGAGAGTCCGCAGCCGCGGCGCCGTCCCAGCAATCTGCTGCCTGCCCGGGGCCAGTCGCAGGAGGTGCACCCTGTGCTCGGCCGCGCGGTCCATCTCCTGCTCGGCGCCCAGCGGGTCGCGCAGATCGATCCCGTACACCGGCCACCAGCCGTACCGCTGAGCGGCGTCCGCCGCCTCATCGTTACCGGTGCGCACGTCGAACTGCAACGCACGCAGCGAGGCGACCGCTCCGCCGTCGATCGCTGCCTGGGCGAGGCGCTCGGCAAGCTGGTCCGGCGGCTGCCTCAGCCCCGAGGTGACCTCTCGCCCGATCAGCAGATCACAATCGGCGATCACGGCGCTACCTCCTGGTGCACGCGGCCGATCGCGGTGGCAATGTCGTCGATATCCCCAGCCGAGAAGTTCTCGTTCCACGGGATGACCACCAGGCGGCGCTCGATGAGGGCCTCGGCCACCGGGCAGAGTCCGTCGGAGTAGTCGGCGGCCCCGCGGGTGGGGAAGCCGCTGCCGCCGTAAGCTGCCGAGTCGCGCACCGCCGGCTCGGCATACAGCGGGCGCGCGAGATAACCGGCCAGGCTGGGCACGCCCTCGGCGGTCAGGGCTGCGGCATACCGCCGCAAGCCCGGGGCATCGAGACCCTCCAGCAACAGTGGGAGGTACCAGTAGACGTGGTCGCCGGTATCGGTGGGCAGGGTAGGGCCGGGGGAGTCAGTGAGCAGGTCCGCCAGGCGCGCTGCGCCCTCCCGACGGCGGTGCACCACCTCGGGGAGCTTGCGCAGCTGGGCACGGGCTACTGCAGCGACCAACTCGGTCATCCGGTAGTTGAGTGCGAAGGACAGGTAGGTGCGTTCGCCGGTGTCGCGTGGCCAGCCCTTGTCCGCGAACAGGCGCATCGCCCGCGCCAGCGCCGGGTCGTCGGTGGTGACCAGTCCGCCGTCACCGGCGGTGATGTGCTTGTACTGCTGCAGGCTGAAGCAGCCGATATGACCAACACTGCCCACGAGCTGGTCGCCTACCGGTGCCAGGTAGGCCTGGGCGCAGTCCTCGATCAGCAGCGCCCCGGCGCCCTCGGCGATCCGGCGCAGCTCGTGCACTGGCGCCGGTTTGCCGAACAGGTGCACCGCGATGATCGCCCGGGTGCGTGGCGTGATCGCCCGTTGTACGGCCGCTGGGTCCAGGCAGCCGGTGGCCGGGTCCACATCCGCGAATACCGGCACGGCGTTCTGGGCGATCACCGGGAAGACGGTGCCCATGTCCGAGATCGGCGGGACGATGATCTCCTCGCCGGGGGCGGGATCCACTGCTGCGACGGCCAGGTGCAGGGCTGCGGTTCCGCTGCTGCATGCGACGGCGTGCTCGGTGCCGATCAGGTCGGCGAACTCCCGGGTGAGCGCGGCCACCTCGGTGCCCCAGACGCCGGAGAGCATGCCGCTGCGCAGCACCCGCAGCACCGCCTGCTCCTCCTCCGCCCCGATGGTTCGCCCGGAGGCCGTCAAGGGTGACGGGAGGGGTTCGGCTCGCACTGGAGTGCCGCCGTCGATCGCCAGCATCAAGGCCCTTCTGTTCCGTCCGTGTACTCACGATAATACGGGCCGGGCCGAAATTGTCGAACGTCGGTCGTTCCCGCCGGACGAGTACGGACCGCTGTCAGTGCGGGAGTCTCGTCATCGCACCGGAGCCAGAACCACGACCTCCGTGGGTGTGCGGCGGCCCGCAGCAAGCTGGACGATCCCCGGCTCCAGTGCGACCCATGCGCCCCAGAGCCTCTGGTGCTCATCGCCCTCGGCGCGGTGGGCGAGGACGGCGTGCGTCGATCCGTCGGGCAGAGTGACCGTGGCTTGTGGCCGGGCCCGCAGGTTCAGCCACCAGTCCGGGTGGCCCTCGCCCCAGCCGTTCATGACCAGCGTGTGCCAGCGGACGCCGTCGGGCAGGTAGCCGAGGATCACGGTGCGCTCCCGACCGGACCGGCGCCCGAGCGTGGTGAGTGAAAGGGCGCCCCAGGCGTTGCGCTGCCCCGGTTCCCACAGGCCGCGGCCGGGCCCGCGGCGGGCGATGGCGCGGTGCACCTTCCAGGCGGTGGTGACGATCGGGCGTGGTGGGACGAACGGCGTCCTGGGCATCGGGCGTGCTCCTTGGTTGGGCGGCACCTCGAGCATGCCCGCGACGGCGGCCCGTGCGTATCGGCCGAAAGGCTGGCTTTGGTTGTGGATCTCTGCACCGTGCTGGGCGCGAGATGCCCAAGCGACGAGTGGAAGGGGCGTCTACGCTACAAATCGAAGGCCGCCTACGCTACAGATGGAACCGTGCCGCCGTGTCCGGCACGACGGCCACCAAGCCCGGAGCGCGCGTGTTCGCGCCCTGCCTCCGGCGGGCCGATGAGGCCAATGACCGGCGCGCCGGCACTGGGATCCGTACGATGTCCAGATGCGACTGGGCGTTCTCGACATCGGCTCGAACACCATCCACCTGCTCGTCTTTGACGTCGTCCGCGGCGCCCGGCCCATCCCGGAGGTGGACGAGCGGGTCTCGATGCGGCTGATGCGCTACCTCTCCGACGATGGCGAGATCGTAGGGGAGGGCCGGGCCGCCTTGCTGGAAGCCGTGGACGGGCTGATGGATGTCACCCGTACCCATGCGGTGGATGAGACGTTGGTGATTGTCACCTCCGCCATCCGGGAAGCGACCAATGGCGAGGAGATTCTCAGTGAGATCCGCTCCCGGCTGGACGGCGATCTCCAGGTGCTCTCCGGAGCCGAGGAAGCGGAGCTGACTTTCCTCGCCGCCCGCCGCTGGTATGGCTGGGGCGCTGGCCAGCTTCTCGTGCTCGACATCGGTGGCGGCTCACTGGAGGTGGCGGCCGGGATCGACGAGATCCCCGACGTCGCCGAATCGGTCCCGCTCGGGGCTGGTCGCCTCACCCGGGCCTATCTGCAGAGCGACCCTCCCAAGAAGAAGGAGCTGAAGGCGCTCCGATCGGCCGTGCGCAGCCAGCTCAAACCGCTGGTCGCCCGCGTGACAGCCCGTTCCGCCCCCGACCACGTGGTGGCCACGTCGAAGACCTTCCGGTCCCTGGCTCGCCTGGCCGGCATGTCCGTCAACGGGTACGGGTCGGATCAACGCTGGCAGATGAGCACCAGCCTCCTCGAGGACTGGGTGCCGCGGCTGGCGAAGATCCCCGCGGAGCAGCGGATGGAGCTGCCCGGCGTCACGCCTGAGCGGACGTACCAGATCGTCGCCGGTGCGGTCGTGGCGGTGGAGACCCTGCGTGCGCTTGAGGTTGAGCGTGTCGAGATCTGCCCGTGGGCGCTGCGGGAGGGCGCGCTGCTGCGTCGGCTCGACCATCTCTGAACGCAACGGACGGGCAGGGCGCGGGCCGTGCCATAGTTGGCACGGGCCCGGCCCTGCCCGTCCGTTGCCTCCGGTGAGAGGTCAGGCGATGCTGCGGTGACGCCGCACGAGCAGTGCCCCCGCGATCAGCAGGGCCAGTGCCAGGACGGCGATTCCGGCCACGGTCACTCCGGTGGTTGCCAGTTCCTCATCGCTCTGGCTGTCTCGGGTGGGTTCGTCGGCCTGGTTGTCCTCGCCCGGGTCGTCATCGCCCGGGTCTGTGGTGCCCGGATCCGTGGTGGAGTCGGTGTCTGGATCGGTCCCTGGGCCCTCGTCCGTCTCCGCGGCCTCGATGACCACCGCATCGGACCGGAGCGTGAGCGCATCGACGAAACCATCGGCCGTTGCGAAGACCTCGAGGCTCAATGCGCTTCCGACTTCAGCCGGCGCCGGGGTGTAGACCGCCTCGGTGGCGCCGTCGACGGGCTCTTCGTCTAGGTACCACTGATAGCCGAGGACCGCGCCGGCCGGGTCGACGGTCACCTGCGCCGACGTCTGGGCACCGGCACGAACGGCCGGGTCCAGTGTGACGGCCTCGACCACCACCTGGCGCGTCACCTCCACGGTGTAAGTCTCCTGTGTCCCGTCCTCGGCGACGACGCTCACCGAGCCCACGCCGTCGGCATCTGCCGGCTGGGTGATCGCCACCGACGCCGATCCGGCCGCCGTGGCTGCGAGGGTCGGATAGGCCGAGCCCTCGACGAGCGCCTCGTAGGAGGAGACTTCGGGGTCGAAACCCTCGACCGGCACACCGTCGAGCGTGAGCTCGCGCAGTGCTGCGTCGTCGGAGAGCGGTTCGGCTGCCGGAATCGTCACCTCGGTGATCTTCAGGTAGGAACCCGGGGTTTCGATGACGAGCCGGATCCCGGTGGCTGTCACCGGCTCGAACTCGATCGAGGTCTGCTCGCCGTTCTCGGCCGGCGCCGCGGTGCCGGCGCTGGTGGCGGACCACTCGCCCGTCTCGGGGTCGCGGTGCTCGACGGTGACACCGCTCGGATCGCCCTCGATGTTGCGGAGCGTGACCTTGCCGACCACGAGGGAACGATCGAACTCGGCTGTGAAGGAGGCCTCGTCCGGGTAGCCGGAGGCTGAGGCCCAGGTCGACCAGGACGTCGACTCGTCTGCGTCGCACGCATTGCTGGCGGGGAAGGTTCCCCAGTCGGTCTGGTGGAACGAGGCCGACACGGTGGTGCCGGGCAATCGGCAGGCGTCCATCACGTCCCCAACGACGACAGCTGCCTCGAGGTAGCGCTCGTCGAGGTCGGCGTACTCGCCCTCACCCCTCACGTGCCCGGAGATCCGGTAGGTCCCTGGTGTCGAGAAGTTCACACCGTCGAGCTCCCAGTCGGCGGAGACGCCGGAGAAGCTCAGGCCACCGGCGCTGACGTCGAAGGTGGGATCGAAGTCGTCCTCCTGGTCCGGCTCCACATGGAACACCAGCGGTGTGTCGGGCTCGAGTGGGTAGTACAGGCTCTCGTTCTGCGGGTCGAACGCCCCGACGTTCTCCACCGTGACCGAACGTGCCTCGGTGTCCACCTGGATGGGCGCCCACACGTAGCGGGATCGCTCGCCGGCCGATCCGTTCGACTCGGTGATCCAGCGATCACCCATGTAGATGAACTGCCCCGCCTCCTGGTCGACGGCGATGGCGAAGGTGGGCTGGGAGTCGAAGCAGCGCGCCGGGCTCGCCGTCCCTACATGGTCACGGGAGGCGAGACCCACGCACGGGTTGCCGATCTCGATCCGTTCCCACTGACCGTTCTCGGGATGGCCATTGTTGTTCCCGACGACGGCCTCGGTGTCGGTGATCATCGACGGTGACCGGTAGGCCACCACTGGAGTCGATGCCCAACCGTCCGTGCCGGAGGTGATCATGTAGTAGTAGCCGTCGTACTTCAGCACGCTGGAGGCCTCACGGCTGAAGTCGGGCAGCACCCGGTTGCTGAAGTCCTCTCCGAGGACCGCATCACTGCCCTCGGCCAGCGGCCCGGTGTACTCGGCATTGAGCCGGGAGACGTACATCCACTTGTTCATCTCCGAGGAGTAGACGACGTAGGCGTCATCGACCGCAGGGTCGACCGTGCGCGTGCCCGCATCCTGGAAGACGGTCATGTCCCGAGAGTCACCTTCACGCCCGGTGTTCGGGACGCCGTCGGACCAGTTCATCTTGGTGGTGTTGACGAGGGTGAACGGACCCCAGGGGGTGTCGGAGGTGGCGAAGCCGACCTCGGCCCGGGAGTACCGCGAGCCGATGTTCTGGTTCTCCTGCCGGCCTCCGTCGCGTACCCACTCGATCAGGTCGGGACTGCTGGCGAGCGGACCGTCGGCGTGGTAGATGATCACGAATTTCCCGGTCAGCTCGTTGTAGAGCATCTTGGGCCGTTCCATGATGTTGATGTTGCCGTTGAGTCGGTAGCTGGCGTTCGCGAGGTTCTCCTCGTCGTACTCCGCCGCGATCCCGGCATCCTCATCGGCCCACGCGGTGACGTAGGGCTCGACGAACGCGCGTGCCTCGTCGATCTCCTCCTGGCTGACCTCCGCCGTCGGCGCGGTGAGGTTCGCCGTCTCCTTGATCTCCTCGACCCGCTCCGGGTCGACCTCAACGGCCGTGCCCTCGTCGTTGACCTGCAGCGTGAAGTGCTGGTGGCTCGGAAGCACCAGGCCCATGTCGTGCCACGAGGTGAGGTCGGTCGACCAGTACCCGCGCACACCGTCCACGGGCCGGGTCGCGTGCGTCTTGTCCTCGCCGTACCACAGGTACACCTGCTGGTCGAGGGTGCCGTCGCCGGTGATGTCGAGCCCGACGACCTCCTCATCCACCTGCACCACGGATCCGCCGTGGGCCTTGATCGGGTCGCCGTCGACGTCAGTCCACACGGAACCGTCCGGGGCCGGGATCGTCGGTGTGTCGGCGACTGCGGACAGCTCGGCGGTGCTCGCGCCGGGTTCGGAATGCTCACCGGTGCCCTGGGCTTGGGCGGTCCCACTCCACAGGAGCGAGGTGACGAGACTGAGTAGCGCGGTGGCGCCCAGCGCGCGGCGGGTTGCGCAGCGGCGGCGTGGCCGGGTGGGTGGAGTCAAGGTAGCGCTCATGGGTACCTCCTCGGTCAGGGCGGCGTGAGCGCCGCGAGCTGGATCGTTCAGGGCGGGTAGTGGGCAGGCCGGCCGCCCCCGGCCCGGGCGTGGTGGCCCGGGCCGGGGACTGCCTCAGCGATCAGCTGATGCTGCGGTGGCGCCGCACGAACAACAGCGCGCCCGCTACCAGCAGGGCGAGAGCCAGGGCGGCGATCGCGCCTACGGTCGCACCGGTGCTGGGCAGCTGGTCCTCATCGGACGGATCGCTGGCCTGGTCGCCGCCGGAGGCAGCGTCGGACCCGTCCGAAGCGCCGGAGCCATCGGTTCCGGCATCCGAACCGTCGGAGCCATCTGAACCGTCGGCGCCGGCGTCGGAACTATCAGTTCCGCCGTCCGCACCGCCATCAGCACCGCCGTCGGATCCGTCAGCACCTCCGTCCGACCCGCCATCAGAACCATCCGACCCATCAGAGGCCTCGATCACCGTCACCTCGAACGACGTCGACGCAACGTCCCCGACCGCCCGCGTGTGCAGCGGCGGCGCAGTCTCGGTGTAGAGCACACCGAGGGTCTGCACGCCGAGAGTGTCCGGGTTGTACCCGGTCACGGCCAGCGCGTCGTTGTCCAGGACCGACTCCACACCGTCGGAGTAGGTGGCGGTCACCTCCAGCCCGGTCAGATCCAGTTCCTCGCCCTGGGTGTACTCCACCCGGTCGGGAAGGCTGGTGACCTCGATTCCCGTCAGAGCCGGCTCGGCCCGAGCCACACCCACCCAACTCAGCATCGGGGACTGGCTGCTGGTGTTCACCAGTGTCAGCGTCACCGGGCCGTCAGCCTCGAGCTCGACGGCGTAGGCCAGCAGGGCACTGGGCGACCCCTGGTCCAGAGTCACCGAGTCGACCACGTGGTCCTCGCCGTCGTAGCTGAGCACCACATCGGAGGTCCGGGCCCAATCCGGCCACCACGAGTGGCTGCCAGCCGCCAGCTCGTAGTCACCGGCAGGCAGGGTGAACGTGTACGACAGTTGCGAGCCCTGTGCGTTTGAGGTGTACATCCCGGTGGTGGTCAGCTTGCTGTACTCGCCCGGGACGATGCCCTTGAAGTTCACCTCCGAGGCGCCGCCGGCGTTCTGCCCGGCGTGGCCCCAGGTGCCGTCGAACGGCTGGTCCGGGGAGTCGTTGACCAGGGTGGCCGAGTCCGAGATGACCTCGTATGACGGCGAGGTGTAGCCGAGCGACCCGCCCTCGGTGCCGTTGATGTCGGCGAACGCCACCACACCGGAGGGGATCACCTCCACGAATGCGGGGATGGTTGCACCCCCGTACTGGCCGGCCACCGTGACGTTCGCCCACGCCTCACTGACATCGGCGTCGGCGGGCCACTCGACCGCGATCTCCCGCGTGCTGTCATCGGTGAGCGTGACCGTCACCGTCTCCGGCAACTCGGGCTGGATGCCCACCAGAGTGGCCACCCGGACGTCCTCCACGGAGACGATCTGGTCCCACAGCGGGGCCGATCCGGCACGCAGCCGGTCCGCCAGTTGAGCGGCGCCCTCGGCGTCCAGACCGTACCCGGCCGGATCAGTGACCGCCTGCTGGGCGGAGGTGATGGCGTTCTGTAGTGCCTCCCAGCCGGTGTCGGTGAAGTCGTCCGTCCGCTCGATCTGCTCGGCGGTCTCCAGTACCTCGGCCAGTTCGGTGACCTCCGCGGGGACTGAAGGGACGCCGTCGTGAACTGCTACGGCATCCACGGTGAGAGAACCGGAGAGGACCTCCAGGCTCACGGTGTGCTCGCCGTGGGCGAGCCCGCGCAGCACGTACGACTGCTCGAACTGACCACTGGCCTGCGTGCGGGCAGCTGGCTCGACGAGCTCACCGTCCACGCGCACCTCCAGGCGGGCGGAGCCGTCGTTCGACCCGAGCACGTCCACTCCGGACCCCGTGAAGGTGTACGCCACGCTCGCGCCTGCCTCAGACGTGCGGGAGGTGGAGCGCTGGTACTCGTACATGCTGCCGCTGACGGCGTGGTTCCAGTTGCCGGAGTAGGCCAGTTGGGTGGCCGGCGGGTCGCTCAGATCGGTCATCTCGAGGTTGTCGAGGTACTCCCCGTAGTAGGGCAGGTAGGACTCGACCTGCTCGATCGACAGGTTGTCGAACTGGGTGTGGTGGAAGCCGCTGGCCAGATCGACCCAGCCGGAGCCGATCGGGTCGGGGTCGGTCCAGTCGACCACCTGCTCGCCGTCGATCCAGCCGGTGACCTGGTCGCCGGCCACTTGCAGGGAGAGTTCGTGCCACTCATCCCCGATGTCGCCGATCGAACCGGAGGCGGTCACCGAGCCCATCCGCACCAGCTGCCAGTCGCCGTCGCGGTCGAGCCGCAGCACGTATGGGGTGGTGTTCAGGCTCTGGGAGTTGTCGCCACCGCTGGAGCGCGCACCGATGGCGGCGTAGTTGCCGTCGGTCGTCTCCCGCTCGAAGCGCACATCCACCGTGGCGCGGTAGTTCGTCCACCGGCGGTCACCGATCGCGGTGATCGGATCGCCGCCGTTCCAGGCGCCGCCCACACCGGTCTCCTCGGTGTCGAGCTGCTGGCGCAGCACCCATTCGTCACCGTCGAGGTAGGCCTCGAAGGCGCCGTTGCGGTCCCACGTGAACAGCGGGATGAGCCCCGTCTCGCCACCGCGGGCCTCGACGAACGGGTCGGTCTCGGTACTGACCTGACCGTCGGCGGTCAGCTGCGGGACAGTGCGGTCGGTGTAGTCGAAGTCGTCGGCCCACAGCACGCCGTCGCCGGAGTCCAAAACCGTGCGCTCACCCTCCACGGGCAGCGGGTCGGTCCAGCCCTCGTCATCGGTCACGTCGAGGGACGTCACGGTGGTCATGGAGAACGGGGCCACCTCGACGACGTACGCTCCGCCGTCGGACGTGGCGTCCGCACGACGCTGCTTGTAGTTGGCGTTGAACGCCTCGCCGTCCTCGGCCGCGCGGGTCTCCCATACGGCCAGCGGGGCGCCGTCCAGTCCGAAGCCTTCGGGGGAGAGCCGGTAGGTGAGCGTCTCCTCGGAGTCGTTGACGATCACGGTGGAGAAGTCCGAGCCGTCCGGGGCGGCCAGAGTGAGGTAGTTCGGCTCGCCGTTGCGCCCGACCACCGGGTTGGTGCCGCTGGCTCCGGAGCTGCTCGCCTCGGGCACCGCGCGCCAGATCCCGGCGGTGTTGTCGGCGTTCTCCCAGCCGGTCACGGCGAAGTTGGAGAAGTGCTGCAGCACCGCCAGGCCGCCGTCGTAGTGCATCCACCCGGACCACGGGTCGCGGGCGCTGACGAGCTCCTTGAAGGAGTACTGGCCACCTTCGTAGAAGGAGCCAATGGCTGGCTGGTAAATGAAGTGGGTCCGGCGGGAGTTCACGAAGCCCTTGACGATGGTGTTCGCCATCTCCAGGGAGCTGATGTGCCCGCCGATCCCGGTGCCGGCCACGGTCGGGTCGGCAGTGTTGTTGTTCGGGCGGAACGCGGTGTTGGAGAAGGTGGCCTGCGCCTCGCTGTTCCACACCTGCATGTCGAACTCGTCCGCGAGCCGGGTGAAGTTGCCGTTGCCGTCGTCGTTCGGGTTGTAGTGGTAGGCCGCAACGTCCACGGCCTCGCGCAGGTCGGCGTCGGCCATGATCTCGTCGCCGAAGGTGCCCACGCCGACCTCGTCGGAGATCACGGTCTGGATCTGACCGAACAACTCGGCCTCACCGTCACGGAACCCCGCTAGGGCCGGGTCGTCGCTGATGTAGCCGGTGCTGTCGGTGCTCACCCGATCAGCGAACTCCTCGGTCCAGGTCAGGTCCGCGCTGTGCTCGTTCACGCCGGGGTTGACGTAGTCGACCATGTAGCCGTACTCACGGTAGGCGGCCAGGATCGTGTTCTTGTACCAGGTGTAGATGTCCTCGTTGCCGTCCACCCAGGCGGGGGCGTTCCAGCGCAGGATCGAGACCTGCAGGTCCGGGTTGACCGCGAGCGCGTCGGCGGCGAGCTGGAACCCCGGGTGCCGCGTGACGTTCGCCGGCTCGTCCTCGGTGCGCATGGTGGCCACGTCGGAGCCGGTGGAGTTGTTCCGGTCGTTGCCCATCTCGATCTTGACGTGGTTCATGATCGGGTGCTCGCCGCCGAACAGGATCCGGATCATCTCGGCGTAGGCCTCGGGGTGCTCGGACTTGTAGTCCAGCAGCACGGCGCTGGTGCTGTTGGCGGTCAGCGTGCCGAAGCCCTTGAAGGTGAGGCCGTTGACGTTGTCGGAGGCGATATCGGCGGCGTCGATCGCGACGTCGACGTACTCGGGGACCGCGTCGATGGCGCCTTCGATGATCTCCTCGGCATCGCCCTCGGCGATCGCGAACCAGCTCAGCACCGGGGCCTCACCACCGCTCTGCAGGTAGGTCAGCGAGATCTCGGTCGCGCCCTCGGGGATCGTGAACGCACTGGTGTCCTGAATCGGCTCGGGGGTGTTGGCGGCGGTGCTCATGCCCACCTGGTCGAGGGTCTGCGACTCCTCGGCACCGTCGAGCTGGTAGCTCAGGGTCGGGTCGATCTGGCGGTACCTGTCCTGGCCGGCGGCGTAGAACTCGTAGAACCCGCTGGTGAGGGTGTAGGTGCCCGGTTCCAGGTCGAGTCGGTAGGCAACATGGTCGCTGTTGGTCCGGGCGCCGATCTCGAACTTGGTGAAGGTCGACAGGTCGGTGCCCGAGGCGGGGTCGCCGCCGGGGATGGTGAGCTTGTAGTCGGTGGGCTCGTCGTAGGTGTAGCCCCAGGTCGCGTCATCGGCGAAGCGCTGGTCCGGGACCTCGTTGCGCAGCGTGCTCAGGGTCTCGACGGCGGTGTAGGCGGGGGAGTCGACGCTGTCGGCGGACCACCACTGGCTCTGCGCGTCGCCTCCGTGGCCGGCGTCGACGAAGTAGGTCAGCGGGTGCTCAACTGGGGGGATGACCTCCACGACGGCGGTCACGGCCTCACCGTCGGCGGTCCCGCTCACCTCGACGGTGCTGTAGGGCAGCGCGAAGGTGTCCGCGCCGATGTCCCAGGTGACGTCGTGGTCGGTGGTGCCGTCCGAGATGGTCGCGGGTAGCGAGGTCTCAGCCGCGTTGTCGGCGCCCAGGTACGCGGCCGCGGGGACCGTTTCCGGGAGTGCCGCAGCGGCGGGTGCTGCCGTCACTGCTGAGGTGCCGGCTAAGGCACCGGCCAGGACCGTTGCTATGGCGGCGTACCGCAATGATGGCGATCCGGGGCGGGAGGCTGGCCCGGTCGGGGTGCCTGGGCTGAGGGGGGACGCGCTCGACGTCGAGGGCATGGTGCTCCTTTGCTGTGCCGTGACTACGACGTGAATGGAATCACGACAAATCGATCAGAACAAGCAAAGGCGACGAATCGATCAGGAATCGATCATCAGAGGGTGATGCGGGCCGGTTGGAGGCCAACTCGGGTTCTCAGGCGTCGGCGGATGATCGTGTGTTGTGCGGGAGTCATGCGTGGGTTCTCGCACACTCGGCAATGGTGGTGATCCGCAAGGTGGCTCATCACGACAGGTGAGCTCCACCCACCGGCTGATGGCCTTGTCCTACGCCGGGGTGACGCCAACGGCGTGCGTGCGGGGCAGCATGATTCGTGCACGCTGGCTACCACGCACCGCCACGCACTCTCCGGCGGCGTGGTCCCGGCAGACGATGGCGAACACGAGTGGGGGAATGATGCACAGTTTCAACGGCACCAAGAGGAACTCTTCGAGGGCACCGGAGAGGTTCGTGACGCACGGACTGGTAGCCGCGGCCGGACTGGCCGTCGCGGTCGGTCTGGGCGGGTGTGGTGCGGAGAGCTCGTTGGCGCTGACCTATGAGGCCGAAGTGGTGTCCGGAGGAGGCGACGACGCCGTGCTGCGCGTTGAGTACATCACGCGGCAGACGGGCCTGAGTGCGCAGCAGACCACCGGCGCCACCGTCTCTGCCAGCGAGGCAACCCCTGCGACCTTCGAGACCCTGGCACTGGCGGATGACGAGGTGTCCATCTCCGTCGGTGGTGTTGCCGATGCCGTCCTGCGCTGCGCCGTCGTGCAGGACGGATCCACAGTGCTTGAGGAGCAGGAGTCGGCTGCCCCGGGTGAGGCAGTGACCTGTACCGCCAGCGTGGACGGCTGAGCAAGGAGCGCGCACCACGGCGAACTGGGCGGAATGATGGTCGAGCCAGGCGAGGATTCGCGGGTCTCCCCGCAGGGGCAGTCAGGAGAGACCGGCGGACGGCGGCATGGGGAGAGAGTTGACTGCGACGCTACGTCGTCGTTGAGACCAGCTAAGAGATCTCCCACAAGCGCGTCTGTGACCGTGAGGACTCTTCAGCTGGTCCAGGCGCGCCAAAGGTCGGCATAGGCACCGCCGGCGTCCACGAGTTCGTCGTGGCTGCCGAGTTCGGCGATCCGGCCGTCGATCACCACGGCGATCCGGTCCGCGTCGTGCGCGGTATGCAACCGGTGCGCGATCGCCACCACCGCCCGTCCTTCAAGCAGCACTGACATCGACCCCTCCAGGTGCCGGGCGGTGCGTGGGTCGATCAGACTTGTCGCCTCGTCCAACACGAGCGTGTGTGGATCGGCCACCACCAGGCGGGCGAGCGCGATCTGCTGCGCCTGGGCAGGGGTGAGTTTCACCTTTCCGGAACCGACCACGGTGCCCAACCCCTCCGGAAGCCGCTTCACCCAGTCCCACGCGTCCACGGCCTGCAGGGCCTTGATCACCGCGGCGTCCGGGGAGTCTTCCCGGGCCAGCACGATGTTGTCCCGGATGGTGCCCACGAACACGTGGTGCTCCTGCGTCACGAGGGCCACTTCGGTACGCAGCACGTCCAGTTCGAGGTCGATGAGCTCGACCCCACCGACCATCACCGAGCCGGTTCGCGGACGGTTGATCCCCGCGAGCAGCCGGCCCAGGGTCGACTTCCCCGACCCGGACGGACCCACGATCGCCAGCCGTTCACCCGGTACGAGGTCCACATCCACCCCGTGCAGCACGTCATGACCCTCGCGGTAGGCGAAGCGCAGGTCCTCAGCAGTGAGCTTCACGCCGTCGGGCGTCTCTTCCCCCGGCTCACGGTCCTGCGGCACCTCCGCGATGCCCAGCAGACGCGTGGTGGAGGCCACCCCGACCTGCAGGCGGTCCACGTTCGCGACCAGCTGGTCCAGCGGGGTGACGATGGCCTGGATGTACAGGATCGCGGCCGTGATCTGCCCGAGGCTCACCCACCCGTTCGCGTACCCCACGCCGCCGAGCAGCAGGGTCCACACCAGTGGGGAACTGTAGGCGAAGTCGATCACACTGAACAGCAGGTTGCGCAGGCTCATCGTGTACCGCTCGGCTTGCGCGGACACGTCGATGTCGGCATCGCCGAGCTCCCGACGGCGTCCGCCCAGCCCGAAGGCCTCCACCGTTCGGGCGCCCTCCACCGTCTCAGTGAGGGTGGAGTTGATGTCGGAGTACGTGCTTCCCTCGGTGATGTAGCCAGCGGGGGCGCGCTTGAGGTAGCGCGTCACCGCGATCGCCAGCGCCGGGATGGACAACAGCAGCGGCAGGGAGAGCAGCGGTGAGTTCAGCGCCATTGCGCCGAGGGTGAGCACCACCGTGACCAGCGCTACCACCGCCTGCGGCAGCCCCCAGCGCACGCTCTCACTCATCGTGCCGACGTCCCTGGTCACGCGGGTGACCAGATCGCCGGTACTGGCGCCCTCCACCGACCCCAGCGGCAGCCGCAGCACCGTATGCACCACGTACTCGCGGGCCGCGGCCAGCAGGTCCTGACCGAACACGGCCGAGATCCACCGGGCGGCGAACGTCAGCAGCGCCTGCACCACCACCACACCGGCCACGGCGAGTGCGAGGGCGTTCAACGTCGAGAGCACGGTGTTTCCAGCAGCGGCCGTATCCACCAGCTCACGGAGAATCCGGGGCACCAGCAGGCCGGCAACAGCGGCGAGCGAGTGCAGCACCAGCAGGCCGACCAAGATCGGCTTGCGGTTGCCGAGGAGTGTCTTCAGGAAGGCCCAGACGGCGGAGCTGGAGGCGACCGGGAGGCCCCGCTCAGGATTGCGGGACCGGGTGTAGGTGTCCTGGGCGCGCTGCTCGCGCAGCAAGTGCCGTCGCCGCCAGGCTGCTGCCCGCTGCCGGATCGTGCCGGTGTGGGGTGGGCGCAGCTCTGCGGGGATCGCCGGCTCGTCACCGGGCGGCATCCACGTGTCGGCGGAGCCGGGAAGGTATTCCGCGCCGCGCGGGGCCGATTCGGACTCAGTCATGGCGGGCCTCCTCGGTGTGCGGGCCGAGGGCGCCGGGGTGTGAGTGTGTGGGCACACTGGCCGGGGTGCCGGCCGGTTCGGCCGGATCGTCGTGCCGCTCGCCCGGGGCATCCGACCCGGCTGACGCGGTTGTTCCTTCGGGGGCGTCGGGTCCGTCCAAGCTCGGGGGCGGCAGTGGGGGTGGATCGTCGTCGAGTGGATTCTCCTCCATGCTGCGTACCACCACCCGCCGGTACTCGGCGCTCGCCGCCAGCAACTCCTCATGCGTCCCTTCTGCGGCCAGCCGGCCATCGCTGAGGAACGCCACCTGGTCGGCGTGGTGCAGCAGCAAGGGGGAGACCGAGGCGATCACGGTGGTGCGGCCGCGCCGGTGCGCGCTGAGCCGCTCGGCGATGCGTGCCTCAGTGTGTGCGTCCACCGCGGAGGTCGGTTCCACGAGCACGGCGATGTCCGGATCGGCCGCCACCGCGCGAGCCAAGACCAGCCGTTGCCGCTGGCCACCGGACAGGCCCCGCCCGCGTTCGTCCAGGTGACCCTGCCACCCGTTCGGGAGCGCCTCGAAGACGTCATCAGCTGAGGCCACGTACATCGCCTGCTCTGCCTGGGCGCGGGTCAGCCGGCCGTGCGGGTCGAGCGCCTGCTGGAGGGTGCCGCCGAAGACCATGCTGGCCGTGTCGGACACCAGGATGCGCTCGCGGACCTCGGCCAGGCTCGCCTGGGAGAGGTCCACCCCACCGACCGTGACGCCCCACCGCCGTCGGGCGTTCTCCCGATCCTTCTCGGCCTGGGTACGGCGTGCGGCTTCGCGCTCAGCTCGAGTCTGCCGGGCGCGCTTGCCCTTCACCCCTTCCTCCAGTTCGGTGCTCACCGGTTCCGCCGCCGAGACAAGGTAGCGACCGAGCCGGTCGGCGAGGGCGGCAGTGTCGTCCGGGACGGCGGAAACCACCACAGTCAGCACACCCGGGCGGGCGGTGAAACCCGTGGCCTCGTCATGAATCGGAGCATCGGAAGGCAATGGGGCTGGGGCGACGGGCTCCTCCCACGGCGGTTCCTGTTCCAGCAGGGTGATGGTCTTGCGGGCGGACACGAGCGACTGCACCCACTTCTGCACGAGCTCGAAGAACGTGTAGATCGGCACCACCATGAACACCGCGTAGCCGAAGAAGCTGATCAACTGGCCCACAGTCAGTTCATCCTGCGCCACCAGGCGGGTCCCGAACCACGTCAGCGTGACCAGGAACAGGCCGGAGAACAGCGTGCCCACGGCCTCGACGGCCGCCTGCCAGATCCCGGCCGAGACCCCGGCGTGGCGAACGAGCTGGGACTGCGTGGCGTAGTTCGCACCGAACGTCCGCTCCCCGCCGATGCCGCGGAGAATCCGCAGGCCCGCCACGATATCGGTGGCCAGGGAGGTGAGCTCGGCGGCACGGCTGCGTTCGACGGCCTGGCGCCGGTGCAACGGTCGCAGCAGAGGTGCGGCAACGAACACCAGCACCGGTGCCGCCACCAACGTGATCAGACCGAGTGGCACCGATGTGCTCAGCACCAGGCCCACTACCACCAGGTAGGCGAACAGTGCAGCCATCGCACGGCCCATCACTTCGCTCAGCGCACCGTACTTGTCCGAGTCCGAGGAGGACACGGACAAGATCTCCCCGGTGGGGATCCGCTGCGGCAGCACGTGGCCCATCTGCGTGGTCTTGCGGGTGACCAGTTTGGTGGTCCGGTAGAGCGCGTTCACCCAACCGTGCACGGCGTAGGTGTGCATGAGCACTCCCACCGAGGCGGCCAGGGCGATCACGCCGAGCAAGATCAGCGCCCAGGTGAGGAGAGCGTCCCAGGAGCCGGCGACGATGCCCTCATCGACGGCGCGCCCCACGAAGTACGGACCCGCAGCACCGGGTAGGTACACGAGGATTCCGGTGAGGAACATCCCGACCATCGCATAGGCCTGTCGGCGCAGCAGCCAGATCAGGAACCGGGACGGGCTCCTGGTGTCGGGGAGCTCCCGGGTCACCCGGTCCGAGGCGACCCCGAGCTGTCCGGTGGTGGTGGCGCCGGCCTGGCGGGTGGGGTACTCAGGTACCTCCGGAGGGAAGTCGTGCACAAGCAGTGAGCCTAGGCGGCGCCACCGACAGCGGCGCAGTCATTTTCCTCGTGGCGAGCGGATCGGCCCTGGTTGGGATGGTGAATCGTTTGTGCGAGCTGCTCCCGGCCGCCATTACCATCGGAGGATGGTGACGTTGCGCGATGTGGCCGCCCACGCCGGGGTGTCGGTCTCGGTGGTCTCGCGTGTGCTCAACTCCGACCCCACCATCCGCATCCGCCCCGAGACGCGTGAGCGGGTTGTGGAGTCGGCGAGGCTGTTGCGCTACGCCCCGAACTCGGCCGGCCGGTCGCTGCGCCGAGCCCGTTCGCACCTGCTCGCCCTGGTCGTCCCCGACGTCACCAACGCCACCTTCACCGACCTGGTCAACGGGGTCGAGGCCCGGGCCCTGGACCACTCCTACTCGGTGCTCCTCGCCTCGAGTCCGCGGATGCAGCCAGGGAGCGAGGGGTTCAACCGGCTACTCAACGAACGGCTCGTCGACGGCGTCCTGCTGCAGAAGGACGACAGCGCCCCCACCGATCTGGTCGCCCGGGCGTTGACCCACCCCGAGCACACCGTGATGATCAACTCCGGTCCGGTCGATGGGGTGCGCACCATCGGCCTCGACGACGTCGCCGCCGGGGCGCTCGCGACCCGCCACCTGCTCGAACTGGGGCACCGGAGCATCGGGTACGTCGGCGGCGTCCCGGCCTCCGACACCAGCAGCCGCCGTCAACAGGGCGTGGAGCGCGAACTCGGCGAGGCGGGGCTCACCCTGCCCCGGGAACACCTGACCACCTTGGGCTACACCTACCGCTCGGCGCTGGACGCCGTCCGGCTGCTGCTCGGGCGTGAGCCCCGGCCGACGGCTTTGGTGGTCGGGAACGTCAACGCCGGGATCGGTGCGCTCACTGAGGCGGCGCAGATGGGTATCAGCGTGCCCGAGGAACTCTCGGTGGTGGCGATTCACGACATCTGGCCGGCCATCACCTGCTCCCCGGCGCTGACGACGGTGCGGCTGCCGATGGCGGCGCTGGGCGCCACGGCCGTGGATCTGCTGCTCAATGGCGACGGCGATGGCAGTGGCGATGGCGGGCAGGTCAGTCGCGTGGTGGACGACCCGGCGCCCGAGCTGGTGCGGCGGGCGTCCACGGCCGCGGCGCCCCGCGGGTGAGGGCCGGCGACCGACCCGAAGAACCGGTGCGGTGACTCCCACCGCGCGCCCATGCAGCGACTCGCCCGAACACCGGTCCAGGGGTCTGAAACTCAGGGTCGAGCCCGAGTAGGGGTCAACTATTCGGCCCTTGGAGGGCCGAGCGGCGGGCCGGGCAGCGGGTGCCCACCGGCCCGGTTCGCTTCGTGCGCGGCCTCGAGCACGGCCATCGTGCGCAGCACGTCGCTCGCCGACGTCGGTAGCGTGCCCGATTCACCGGTCACGTAGCGCTGCAGCGCCCCCATCGAGCCGATGAAGGCATCCGGGAACCACGACCCCTCCACCTCGATCTCCCGCCAGCCCTCGCCGTCGGTGATCTCCAGCAGGTCGGGCCCACCGCGCGGGTAGTCCAGCAGCAGCCCGAGCTCGGTGCGGATCGCGCCCTCGGTGCCGTGCCACAGCACCGCCGCCTCCTGATGCGCGGGACCGAAGGCATGGTCGTGGTTGGTGCTGATGGTCACGCGCAGCGGCCGGTCGGCGTAGTGCAGTAGATAGCTCGTGCGGGTGCTGGCCAGCTCCTTGTGCGGGTGCGCCACGGTCAGCGCGCTCACCCCGCTGGGGTCGCCGACGAACGAGCGCACCAGGTCCACGTAGTGCACCGAGTGCATCGGCATCTCCATGCGCTCAAGCCCGAAGACGCTGGGGAACAACTCCCACGGCGTCTCCACCCGCACGAGCACCTCGAGATCGATCAGCTCACCGATCGCACCGTCGGCGATCAACCGGCGGGCCACGGTCACGTGCGGAGCGAACCGCAGCTGGGTGTTGACGGCGGCGCGCAGCCGCTTGCGCTCGCAGAGATCGACCAGCGCCTTCGCCTCGGCGTAGGTGTAGCCGAGCGGTTTCTGCAGTTGCACCGCTGCGCCGTCGGGCAGCGAATCGAGGATGTCCCCGAATGCGTTCGGCATCACGGCCACGTCGTAGACGACGTCGCGGCCGTGCGCGGCGACGGCGTCCTCCAGGCGCTCGTAGGTGGCGGGGATATCGAAGTCGGTCGCCAGCGCCCGGGCACGTTCACGATCAAGATCCACGACGGCGGCCACCGGCATCTGTGCCTTGCGGTAGGCGGGTAGGTGGGCGTCCCGGGCGATCCCACCCGCGCCGACGAGCACGATCGGCAGTGGACGCTCCGGCGCAGCAGCCAGATATGCCGGATCCGGGTGGCGTTCGCGGAGGCGTTCGAGCCCGGCTCCGTCGAAGGCAGTACTCACATCGCCAACCCGTAGACGCGAGCCGCCGTGCCAGTGCGCACGGCCGCCTGCTGGGCGGGCTCCAACTCGCCGACTGCGCCCAGCAGCACACCCATCGTCGCCCCGGCGCCGCCGAAGGCCGTGCACACCGGCCAGTCGGTGCCCACCATCAGCCGGTCCGGCCCGAACAGCTCCAGGGCGGTGCCGAGCACCGCGCGCATCTGGTCCGCGCTCACCGGACCACCTGAGGCGTAGATGCCCGACACCTTCGCCACCGTGTTCGGGCAGCTCGCGATCTCGCCCAGCTGCTCTCGCCACAGGGCGGCAGCATCGCCCCCGTCCAGCGCCGGGGTGCCCAGGTGATCCAGCACGAACGTCTGGCCGGGGTGCTGTCGCGCAAGGGTGAGGAGATTCTCCCGGTGGCGCGGGAGCGTCGCCACCACATCCAACGGCAACCCAGCGGCACCGATCAGCTCGATACTGCGGCGCTGCTCTGCCCCCAGGATCCAGTCCGGATCGGTGCGATCGTGGGTGAGGTTGCGCGCCCCGACCATTCCCGCCGGCCGGTTCTCCAGGTGCTCGGCCACCGTGTCCGGGTTCTCCAGCGGCAGGTAGACCACCGCCCCGGCGATCCTCGGCTCCGTGGCCACCAGTTCGAGCAGGTACTCCGTCTCGGTCAGGGTCTCGTCCGCCTGGACGAGCACCGCACGTGTGAACCCGTGCTCGGCCAGCATGTCCAGTGCCTCGGACGGAAGGTGGTCGCGCCGCAGCAGCTCCGGCGCGTGGTTCAGCCAGCCGTAGCCGGACCGGGCGTGGTCCCACACATGCAGATGAGCGTCGATCACTGCTCAGAGCCTCGCTTCGTCACGACGTACAGGTGCACCAACGACAGCACCGTATCGCCCCGCTGGTTGGTCACCGTGACCAGTTCATCCACCCGGCCCAGCTCCGGGCGGCGCGGATGATCGGTGACCTCAGTGATCTCCGCGGTGACGGTGATCGTGTCGCCGATCAGCACCGGCGTGATGAACCGGATCCGGTCGTAGCCGTAGCTCATCGCCTGCGGGTTCACGTCCCCGGCGGTCATCCCGACGGCGATCGTGATGATCAGCGTGCCGTGCGCGATACGCCCGCCCAGGCCCGCCTCCTCCACGCACCAGCGTTCGTCCATGTGGTGCGGGAAGAAGTCGCCGGACTGGCCGGCGTGTAGGACCACGTCCGCCTCGGTGACCGTGCGTCCGAGCGTGCGGCGCACTTCACCGACGGCGAAGTCCTCGAAGTACCTGTCAATCACCTGCATGCTGGTCTCCCCAACGTTGCGAACATCTGGTCCAGATCCGCCAGCAGGCCGGTGGCCCCCTCCCGCTGCACCAGCGCCCGGTGCACCCGCGCGCATGCTGCGTTCTGCACGTCCATGTACCGGGGGTGCTGGGGGCGCAGGCTCGCCAGCTCCAGCGTGCGGCGGGTACCGGCGAAGAATCCGGCAGTGAGTTCGTCCAGCTGCCGGTCCTCCCAGGCGGCCACGTGCCCGGGTTGACCGCCGGCGAGGGCGTAGACCCCGCGCTGCACGTCTCCGGTGCCGGCCCAGGTGGCGAAGGCCACCGCCTCGGCCCGATGGTCGCTGTGCGCCGAGACCGACAACCCGGCACCACCGAGCATCGAACCGCGCGGCTCGCCACCGGTCTGCGGAATGTCGGTCCAGGCCAGCCGGTGGTCGCGGAAGCCCGGCCGGGCGTAGTTGCTGTAGCCGTACAGCAGCGGGGCGTAGCACCACCGGTCGCTGCCGGCGAGCCGCTCGGAGACCTCGATCGGGTTCTCGGTCAGACACTCCTCGGGGACGAGGTCGCGCAGCCGCCCCACCGTCTCCCACGCCTCGGCGAAGGCATCCGGGGCACCGAAGCGGCCGCGCCGTCCGGCGTCCTCTCCCTGTAGGGCTGAGGTGAGGGTGAAGGTCGAGGCGAACGCATCGATGGGTTTGCACGGCCAGAGCACGACGGCGTCCCTCGCCAGTTCCAGCACGTCCGGCCAGGTGC
This sequence comes from Ruania rhizosphaerae, assembly GCF_009805705.1. Taxonomy (GTDB): domain Bacteria; phylum Actinomycetota; class Actinomycetes; order Actinomycetales; family Beutenbergiaceae; genus Ruania; species Ruania rhizosphaerae. The sequence continues at coordinate 280,939 of NZ_VSMB01000001.1, read as the reverse complement.
GTGGTGGCTCAGGAAACAGGTCCGGCCGGTAGGCCGCCACCTGGGCTGCAGCGTCGATGGCCACGCCGTACTGAGTGCCCTGCCACCGGTAGGTCTGGAAACTGCGGCCGACGAAGGCGGCCGGCCCCTCGCCGTCGGGAAGCGGTGCGAGCAGCCCGGCATGGGCAGCGTGCGGGATATGCGGGTGGTCGATGACGAGCAGGTCGAACTCTGCCGCCATGGACTCCAGGCCTTGGTCGGCGAACGCCTGCAGCGAGCGGCGCTCCCAGACGATCTCCACCTCGGTCCCGGTCTCGGCGTAAGCCCGGGAACGGTACGCCGACGAAGCGGTGGCGATGCTGTCGAACCCGCGCTCGTGGTCCCAGGTCATCCCGCGCAGCGTGAGCGTCATGACGCCTGCTCCGCGATCCGCTCGGTGACACAGGGGGCGACCTCGTCCCGCAGACGCTCGCTGTCGGCCCCGAGAGAGGGTGCGGCGGACGCCGAGCGGGGGCGCACGCCGTCGATCCGCAGCGGCATCCGGGTGGTCGTCACCTCGGTACGCGAGCCGTCCGGCTCGGCACGGTCGAGGGTCTGGACCATGTCGATCTGTCGGAAGCCCTCGTGCTCGACCAGCTCGTCCACAGTGTGCAGCGGAGCGCACCAGACGTCGGCCTCATCCAGGATCGCCAGCCACGTCTCGGTGGTGCCGGTGCGCAGCCGGTCCGCGATGAGAATCTCGATGTGGGAGCGCTGCTCCCACCAGGTCTGCGGGTCGGTCATCTCCACCAGCTCCGGGAGCTGGAGCAGCTCGCCGATGCGAGGCACCGGGTTCATCGCGATGGAGAGGTAACCGTCCGCCGTCGGGTAGACCCCGTAGGGGGCGGGCAGGTAACTGTGGGCGCTGTGGGGGCCGCGGACGGGCTGCGTGAGGGCACCCGGTTCGGTCAGGCGCACCGAGAGCATCTCGAACTGCAGATCGACCATCGCCTCCAGCAACGAGGTGCGCACGTGACCCCCGACGCCGGTGCGCGCGCGCCGTAGCAGCAGCGCCGTGATCCCGTGCGCCAGGTGGCAGGAGGCGAGGTGGTCGGCGATCGCGATCCCCATGGGGCTCGGCTCGGGATCGGCCTGCAGCCAGGGCAGGCCGGCGATCGACTGCGCGAGCAGGTCCTGACCGGGACGGTCCCGCCAGGGGCCCTCCTCCCCGTAGCCGGTGATCGAGCCGTAGACGACGCCCGGGTTGGTGGCCCGGACGCTCTCGTAGTCCAGGCCCAGCCGTTCCATCACTCCTGGGCGGAAGTTCTCCACGACGACGTCGGCCCGCTCCACGAGTCGGCGGACGACCGCGAGGTCCTCGGGGTTCTTCAGGTCCGCCGACAGGCTCTCCTTGCCGCGGTTCATCGCGTGGAAGGAAACCGTGTCGTTTCCGGCGCGGGCTCCCGCGAAGGCGAGGCCGCGGCCGATGTCCCCGATGCCGGGGCGCTCAACTTTGATCACCCGCGCGCCGAGGTCGGCGAGCCGTAGCGCGGCCACCGGCCCGGCCAGGAACTGGCTGAAGTCCAGCACGAGGAAACCCTCGAGCGGGTCGATGGAGGTGGATGCGGCGGTCATGAGCGGGTCTCCTCGGCGGTCGGGTGCACCGTCTGGCCCGGGTGCAGCTCGATCTCCTGGGAGATCGACCGGTATCGCACGGTCACCGTCTGCGCGGTGTGATGGTGGGAACGAAGCTCCTGGGCTGCGCCGCCGAACACCGTCGCCCCGAGCCTGCCGTTGCCGATGGGTAGCGCTTCCACCCACTCGGCCGCGGCGCTGGCGAATGAGAGCTCGTGAACGCGGGGATCCGTTGCCGTCTCAGCGGCCGGCTGCGCGAACGTGAACCTGGACGACACTGTCACCTCAGAGAATCGATTTAATGCGTGTGGAGCCACCATAGCCGGTTCAGGTGGGGAGGTGGCAAGCGCTGCAATGACTGAATATTCGGGCCAGGGTGGGCGGTTGTCGACTGCGGGTTGCGCTTGTGCGAGAACGGTGGCTAGCATCAGAGAAACGATTCACCGGACGACGAGGTCATGGTTCGCAGACTCCGCCCCCATGAGCGGCAGGCGCCCACGCCCTCGATTCACAGCGAGAGGAGCCACCCAGTGGTGCACACCGGTCTGGGCACGGCCAGCACGGCGCCGCCGCCGGTCGCGACGCGGGGCCTGGGCACACCGCCCTCACCGCGCCGTCGCTCTGGTGAGCGCCGCGGGCGGCTGCGCAGGTCCGTCCGGCGGCACTGGCAGCTCTATCTCCTCGTCATCCCACCGCTGCTGTACTTCCTGGTCTTCCAGTACGTGCCGATGGCGAACGCGATCATCGCGTTCAAGGACTTCAACGTCGTCGAAGGTATCTGGGGATCGCCCTGGGCGGGACTGGAGTACTTCGAGCGGTTCTTCTCCAACCCGATGTTCACCACCGTGGTGAGCAACACCTTCCTGTTGAGCCTGTACGCGCTGATCGCCAGCTTCCCGATCCCGATCATCTTGGCACTCGCGCTGAACGAGATCCGGGCGAGGTTCTTCAAGCGCACCGTGCAGATGGTCACCTACGCGCCGTACTTCATCTCCACGGTGGTCGTGGTCTCGATGGCGATCCTGATCCTCTCGCCGCGGATCGGCCTGGCAAGCGACCTGACCGGATTCTTCGGTCTGCCGGCCACCGACTACCTGGCCCAGCCGGACTTCTTCCGGCATGTCTACGTCTGGTCCGAGGTGTGGCAGACGGCCGGGTACTCCGCCGTCATCTATCTCGCCGCCCTCGCCGGGGTCGATCCGGGACTCTACGAGGCCGCGAAAGTCGACGGAGCGAACCGGCTACAGAAGATCTGGCACGTCGACCTGCCGAGCATCACTCCGACCATCGTGGTCGTGCTGATCCTCTCGGTCGGCTCCATCATGGCGGTCGGCTTCGAGAAGGCGTTCCTGCTGCAGAACCCGCTGAACCTCTCGCAGTCGGAGATCATCGCCACCTACACCTACAAGATCGGCATCCAGAACGCCGATTTCAGCCTGGCCACCGCGATCGGGTTGTTCAACTCCGTCATCAACCTCGTCCTGCTGGTCGCAGTCAACATCGTCGCCAAGCGCGTGACAGGAAAGGGGCTGTGGTGAGCGCCGTCCTGACCAAGCCGAACCGCACAGCTTTCAGACGCTCTCGGCGGGTACGGGAGTCGCCGGTCGACCGCGTCTTCCTCGTCGGTGTCTACATCCTGCTGACGACGTTCCTGATCGTGGTGCTGCTGCCGTTGTGGTACATCCTGGTCAGTTCCTTCTCCAGCCCGGCGGCAGTCTCGGCTGGTGAGGTGTTCTTGTGGCCGGTCGACTTCACGTTGCGCGGGTACGAGGTGGTCTTCACCAACTCGACGATCCTGACCGGCTTCGCGAACTCGGCGTTCTATACGGTCGCCGGTACAGCGATCAGCGTGACATTGACAGTCATGCTCGCCTACCCCCTCTCCCGGGCCGACTTCGTGGGGCGCAAAATCCTCACCGGCGCGGTCGTGTTCACCATGCTGTTCGCGGGCGGGCTGATCCCTACCTATCTGGTGGTGCAGAGCATGGGCATGCTGGACACCCGCTGGGCCCTGCTCATTCCGAAGGCGGTGGCGGTGTGGCCGGCGATCCTGGCCATCACCTATTTCCGCACCGCGATCCCGGACGAGTTGCGTGAGGCAGGTGAGATCGACGGCGCCAGTGACCTGCGCATCCTGTGGAGGGTGGTACTTCCGCTCTCGGCGCCGATGCTCGCCGTGATCGCCCTGATGTACGCGATCGTGCAGTGGAACTCCTACTTCGACGCTCTCATCTACCTGCGCGACGACAGTCTTTACCCACTCCAGCTGGTGCTGCGCAACATCCTCATCCTCAACACCGACGCGGGTGCGGACGTCACCGCAGCGATCGAGCGACAACAACTCGCAAGCCTGCTGAAGTACTCGCTCATCGTGGTCTCCACCGTCCCGATGATGCTCATCTATCCGTTCGTCGCCCGCTATTTCACCCGGGGCCTGCTCCTGGGTGCCGTCAAGGGCTGACCCGACCTCGCCCTACCCCTCAGGCCACCGCTGACGGTGGCACTCCCTCACGACGAAGAGAGGCACCACATGACACGCACGTATCGCAGAGCCGCGGCCGTTCTCGCCGCCGGTGGCCTGGCGCTGGGTATCAGCGCCTGCGCCCCGGGCGGCGAGGAGGAGCCCACCGATGACGGCGTCATCACCATCTACAGCCAGCAGGGCCCCGATCGCGACCTCAACACGAGCTCGTTCACGTTGCTGATCGAGGAAGAGTTCGGCGTCGACCTGCAGTTCGAGACCACCACCTGGGACGCGGCTGCGGCCTCGGAGTCCCGGCAGATCACACTGGCCAGCGGTGACTACCCGGATGCCTTCCTGCTGATTCCGTGGGTGGATCAGTTCACCCAGGCCGAGCTCGTCAAGTTCGGTGATCAGGGCCTGATCCGGCCGCTGAACGATCTGCTCGACGAGAACGCGCCGAACCTGCAAGCCGCCTGGGCCGACACCCCCGAGTGGGAGGCTCTGTCCACCGCACCCGACGGTAACGTCTGGGGGCTTCCCCAGTGGAACGACTGCTTCCACTGCACCTATCCCTCCAAGCTCTGGCTGAACAGTGCCTGGCTGGAGAGCGTCGGCATGGAGCAGCCGACCACGCCCGAGGAGCTGCGGGAGGTGTTGGCCGCGTTCAAGGAGCAGGACCCGAACGGCAACGGTGAGGCCGACGAGGTTCCTCTGTCCGGTTCACCGGGCGCGAACTCGGTGCTGCCGTTCCTGATGAACCCATTCGTGTACATGGCGGCCTCCAGTACGAGCGGATCCGCCCCGGGCTCATTGGCGCTCCAGGGCGAGGAGGTGACGCTGCAGCCGACTCTGGACGGCTGGCGCGAGGGCCTGACCTACGTGAACTCTCTGTTCGAGGAGGGTCTGATCGATGAGGCCGCCTTCACGCAGAACCAGGATGCGCTGCTTGCCCTCGGTGACGTCGCTGGTGATCCGATCCTCGGTGCTGCGACGGTCGGTCACCCGGGCGTCTTCGTCACCATCGGTCAGGAGGACGGCCGTGACGCCAACTATGACGCCCTGCCCCCGCTGACCGGGCCGAACGGCTCACCCGCGTCGCAGATCAGTTCCTCCCCGGCGGGTGCGACCTTCGTCGTCACGAACAACGCCACCGACGAGGAAGCGGCCACGCTCGTCCAGATCGTCGACTGGATGATTGACTACGACAACCACCTGCGCGCCGAGTGGGGTGAGGAGGGTGTCGCCTGGGACTACGCCCAGGACGGTGACGTGGCCCTGAACGAGGAGCTCGAGCCGCTGTATGTGCGTCACCGCCTCAGTGGCGCGGAGGCCAGTGAGAACACCAATGCCGCCTGGGGCCCGCTGGCGCAGTACTACGGCAGCCAGGAGTTCCGTCAGTCGCAGGTCGTCCCCGAGGACGTCTACGACCTCTCCGGCTATGAGCGACGTCTGTTCGAGGCCACGCAGCCCTACGCGGAGAACAGCCCAGCGGAGGCCTTCCCGTACTGGAACCTGTGGATCCCCGAGGAGGAGGCGAGCGAGCTCTCCACCGTGCAGACCAATGTGGAGTCCCTGGTGCTGCAGGCGAGTGCCGAGTTCGTCACCGGGGTGCGTGACATCGACTCCGACGACGACTGGCAGGCGTTCCAGGACGCCCTCGTCGCCAACGGGAGCGATCGCTACGTCGAGATCTACCAGGAAGCCTGGGACGCGACGCAGTGACCTGTCGCTGATCTCGATCCGCAGCGGGCGGGTGCACCGGTTCCTCCTTCCGGTGCACCCGCCCGCTGGTGTCAGCGGAGGCGGCGACGCGCGCCTGACGGACTCCGAAGTCGCTCGTCGATCTGGCTCCCACCCAGGAATCCGACGTCGATATGGCTTCCGCTCACGGAAATCGCTCGTCGATCTGGCGGTCTCCGACCGCCCGGCGGTAGCCAGATCGACGAGCGACTTCCGGGTGGGTGGGCGCCCCGTCAGTCCAGGTGCGCGACCAGTTGGGGTGCCAGGCCGACGTAGTCGGCGGGGCCCAGTTCCAGCAGCCGATCTTCGACCTCGGCCGGCAGGCCCAGGCCGGAGATGAACTCCCGCATGGCGGGTCCGTCCACGCGGCGACCACGCGTGAGTTCCTTGAGCCGCTCGTAGGGGTCGGCCATCCCTTCGGCACCGGCGATCCCCGCCGCACGCATCGCCGACTGCACGGCCTCCCCGAGCACCTCCCAGTTGGCGTCCAGGTCCGCGGCCATCGTGGCGGCGTCCACGTCCAGGCCGGCCAGGCCGCGGCGCACGTTGTCGAGGGCGAGCAGCGAGTGCCCGAACGCGACCCCGATGTTGCGCTGCGTGGTGGAGTCGGTGAGGTCGCGCTGCAACCGGGAGGTGACCAGCGTGGCCGAGAGCGTATCCAGCAGCGAGCAGGAGATCTCCAGGTTCGCCTCAGCATTCTCGAACCGGATCGGGTTCACCTTGTGCGGCATGGTCGAGGAGCCCGTGGATCCCTGCGCCGAGAGCCGCTGGCGGAAGTAGCCCAGGGAGATGTAGGTCCACACATCGGTGGCGAGGTTGTGCAGGATACGGTTGAAGCGGGCGATGTCGGCGTAGATCTCCGCCTGCCAGTCGTGGCTCTCGATCTGGGTGGTGAGCGGATTCCAACTGAGCCGCAGGCCTTCGACAAACGTGCGGGAGACCTCCTGCCAGTCCGCGCCCGGGACCGAGACCGAGTGTGCGCCGTAGGTACCGGTGGCGCCGTTGATCTTGCCGAGGTACTCGCCCGCCTCGATCCGCCGGATCTGCCGACGCAGTCGGTGCGCGAGCACGGCGAGCTCTTTGCCCAGGGTCACGGGGGTGGCGGACTGGCCGTGGGTGCGGGCCAGCATCGGGACCCCGGCGTGTTCACGCGCCAGATCCGCCACGGCGTCGGCCACCGTGCGGGCGGCAGGTAGCCACACCTGCTGGACGGCGTCGCGCACCGTGAGTGCGTAGGACAGGTTGTTGATGTCCTCGCTGGTGCAGAAGATGTGCACGATCTCGCTGACGCGAGGCAGCACTGTGTCCTCGCCGAGCGACTGCGGCGCCGAGGCGAGCCGCCGCTTGAGGAAGTATTCGATCGCCTTCACATCGTGCAGGGTCTCGGCCTCGATCTCAGCCAGCTCGGCGATCTCTTCGGCGCCGAAGGTGGCGACGACGTCACGCAGGTAGGCGATCTCGGCCTCGCTCAGGTCCGGTGCGCCGGGGAGGATGTGGTGGGTGGTCAGGTGGATGAGCCACTCCACCTCCACCTGCAGCCGGGCCCGGTTGAGCGCCGCCTCCGAGAGGTGGTCCGCCAGCGGTGCCACCACCCGTCGGTAGCGGCCGTCCAACGGGCCGAGGGCGATATCGGGCAGCTCGGCGAACAGAACGCGCTCCATGCCGCCATCATCCCAGAACTCCTCCGGCCGGCGAACCCGCGCACCCATCTGGAATCGCTCGTCGATCTGGTCGCCAGATCGACGAGCGATTCCAGGGTGACCGTCTACCGACCGCCAGATCGACGAGGGATTCCGGGGTATCGGCACCTAGCGGTACCGCGCAGCCGCGGCGACGGCCGCCTGGGCGTATCCGCCCCCGAACAGCACGGTATGCACCAGCAGCGGGTTGAGCTGGTGCAGCGCCACCCGGTCCTCCCACCCGTCGGCGAGCGGGGAGACCTCCTGGTAGCCGGCGAGGATCTCCGCCAGATGCGGCGCTCCGAACAGGTCGAGCATGGCCAGGTCGGTCTCGGCGTGCCCGCCGTGCGCCGTGGCGTCGATCAGCACCACCCCGGTGGGCGACCACAGCACGTTCCCGCTCCACAGGTCGCCGTGCAACCGCGCCACCTCACCCACGAGTGCCGGCTGTGGATGGTCCAGTTCCCCGGCCGCCAACCGCTCCACGACGGCGCAGATCACCTCCACATCCCGCGCCCCGAACGCTCCGCTCGCCTCGGCCCGGCGCAGGAACGGCATCACGCGTGCCTCGGCGTAGAACTCCCCCCACGTCGCGGCGTCGCTGCCGGGCATGGGTGCACCCGCCATGAAACCCGTGGTCTGGCCGGGGACGAACCCGAATGACGGGGCGCCCGCTGCATGCGTGCGGGCGAGTGCCGCACCGAACGCACGGGCGTGCTCGGCCGACCCGCTACCGTCGCGTACCCGCTCCAGCTCCAGTACCCCGGGCCCGGCGTGACGCACCTGCGCAACCCGGGCTCCGCCGTCGGCGGCTGCGAGCCAGCGCAACCCCTCGGCCTCGGCGAGCGCCGCATCCGGGTGCGGGAAGTCGGTCTTGGTCCAGCTCTCCATCAGGCCGGTGCCTCGAGCGCGTCCCGCACGTGCGCCACGAGCCCGGCGACGGCGGAGCTCACCTGCGTGTAGACGGTCTCGAAGTCCTCTGGGTCGCCGTAGTAGGGGTCGGCGACCTCGGCACCGGGTGGGGCGCTGGAGTCGAAGCTGCGCAGCAGGCGGACCTTCGCGGCGGCGCCGGCATCGGGGGCGAGCCGGCGCAGGGCCCGTTCGTGGCCGCTGTCGAGGGCGAGTACGAGGTCCAGCTCAGCGAAGTCGGAGGCGGAGAACTGGGTGGCCGTGTGCCCGCTGAGGGTGTGGCCGTGGCGGGTGAGGACGGCGTGCGTGCGGTGGTCGGCGTCGTTGCCGAGGTGCCAGGCGCCCGTCCCGGCTGAGACCACGTCGACCTGGTCGCCGAGGCCCGCCTCCTCGAACGCCGATCGGAGGACTGCTTCACCCATCGGGGAGCGGCAGATGTTGCCGGTGCACACCACGCTGATCCGATATCCCATGCCGACCATTATCGGGTGTGTCGCTCTGGCCATCATCCCGCTCGCCGGGCGGGCTCAACGCCAACTCGAGGCGCGCTGCGGTCCCCGGTCGATGCCCATGTGCGGTGCCGATGTGCGGTGCCGATGGTCAGGGTGGCGACCCTGAGGAAGGCCAGGGTCTGCGTGCCGTTAACCCGGGTTGTCCCCGATGGTCCCGGACATCACCGGCCTCCTAGCGTCGTAGGCGTGGCGAGCGCGACGGGCTCTCGCCTCAGGACGAGGAACGGAAACGCTGCCGTGAACATCCGATCGTCGGTCTACCTGCGGTACGTCGCCAACGACCTGCGCGCGAACAAGACTGTCACCACCGCACTGCTGCTGGTGGTGACTCTCAGTGCATTCCTGATGGGCACCGGCGCGCTGGTGATGGAGCGGACTCTCGGGTCGGTGGATCAGCTGTTCGACGAGGCAAAGCCCCCACATTTCCTGCAGATGCACTCGGGGGAGTACGACGTGGCGGCGCTCGAGGAGTTCGCCGCCGGGCAACCCGGCATCGAGAGCTGGTTCATCGAGGACATGCTCGGCTTCGACGGCGCCGCGATCGGCTGGGAACGACCGTCCACCGGGGAGTCAGGAGACTTCGCGGACAGCCTGATCGACAACCTCTTCGTGACCCAGAACACCGAGTTCGACTACCTCGTGGAGGAGTCCGGTGCGATCCCGCGGCCGGCGCCCGGGGAGATCTACGTGCCGGTCGGGTACCAGCAGCGGTATGAGCTGCGAGTGGGGGATGAGCTCGTCGTCGGCACCGACGCGGGGACGGAACACTACGTGGTTCAGGGCTTCGTCCGCGACGGACAGATGGCCTCCTCGTTGTCCCCGGCGATCCGGTTCCTGATCTCGGAGCCTGACTTCGCGGCGCTGCGGCAGGCCGGAGGGGGTGCGTCGGAGATCATCGTGGAGTACCGGATGACCGACCTCGCGCTGGTCGGTGACCTGCAACGCGCTTATGACGCGGACGCGGCAGTGCCGAAGAACGGGCCGACCGTCACCTACGCGCTGGCCCGGGTGTTCAACGCCTTCAGCGATGGCCTCGCGGCGATGGCGTTGATGCTGGTCAGCCTGCTCCTGATCGCGATCGCGCTGCTGAGCGTGCGGTTCGTGATCCGCGGCACGCTGGAGGACGAGGTCCGCGAGATCGGGACGATGAAGGCGATCGGCCTTCCATCCCACGAGATCTCTCGGCTCTACCTGCTGCGATACGGCGCGATGACGGTGATCGGGTGCCTGATCGGTGCAGGCGCAGCCATCGCTGCTGCTCACCTGCTCACCCGTAGTGTCCAGGTGAACTTCGCACCCGCCGGATTCGGAGCGCTGTCCGCTCTCGTGCTGCTGGCGGCCGTGGGGCTCGTCGCCGGGATCGTGCTGCTCACCTGCTGGAGGGTGCTGCGGTCAGTGAAGAAGGTGGAGGTGGTCAACGCTCTGGTGCACGGCAGCCTCCTCGGTGAGCGCCAGTCCGCCAGGCGGGCCAAGCGGCAAGCTCGCCGGCTGCAACGCACCAGCGTTGCCGGGCGTTTCGGCACCCTCAACAGCCGGCTCGCGGTGGCTGACCTGCGCGCCGAGAGCCGGCAGTGGCTCCTGATCCCCGTGGTGTACTTCCTGGCGACCGTGCTGATCACGTTGCCGATGAGCCTGTTGAGCACGTTCCAGGATCCTGGCTTCGTCACCCATATGGGATCGCCGGAGGCCGATGTGCGGGCAGACGTGCAGTTCGCCGACGACGTCGACGCTGCGGGCGCCGACCTTCTGGCGGCCATGACGGAGGACCACCGGCTCACCGACGTGCAGGCCTACGCCAACGTGTTGTACGAGACTACGGGCGTGGACGGTCCCGAGACCCTGCGGATCGCGGTGGGGGACCACAGCGCCGGCAGCGCGGAGTTCCTCGACGGCCGCTCCCCGGGCGAGCAGGAGATCGCGTTGTCGGCGCTGAATGCGGACAAGCTCGGTGTAGCGACGGGCGATGAGCTCACGGTACGCAACCAGGACGGCGAACTGACCCTGACGGTGAGCGGGATCTACCAGGACATCACCAGCGGCGGGTACACCGCCAAGATGCCAGGGCGGGTGACCGCCGGCGCTGCCAGCTACGTGATCTTCGCCAACACCACAGACGGGACTGACCCGGAGGCCGTCGCATCGGAATACAACGCGACGTTCCCCGATGCCACCATGTGGCCGATGCAGGAGTACCTCGAGCAGCTGCTGTCCTCCCTGACCGACGCCTTCCGCAGCGCGGCCGTGCTGTCGTTGATCTTCGGGGTGGCGGTGGCACTGCTGATCACCTGCCTGTTCCTGCGATGGCGGCTGAGCCGGGATCGGCCGGTGCTGGGAGCCCTGTCCGCGATCGGGTTCTCGCTGCGGGAACTCGCAGGCCAGGTACAGGGCAAGACCGTGGTGACGGCCACGGCCGGGATCGGCCTGGGCGTGGTGTTCGCGGCCACGGCCGGAGAGTGGTTCGTCGGGTCGTTGATCGCCACACTGCCGTTCGGACTGGTCAGCCTGACGCTTCTGCCCAACCCGTGGATCGCCTACCTCGCCTATCCGCTATTGCTGCTCGCAACCAGCTACGTCGGTGCCGTCCTGCTCAGCCGCTCGCTGCGCCGGGCCAACACCAGCGACTGGCTCCGTAGCTGACCTTCCCGACCATGACAGGAGCTGTGATGACCGATCGCCAGGCGACACTGGAATGTCGCGCCGTGACCAAGACCTACGTCTCCACCGACCCGCCGGCTGAGGTGCTGCGCGGCATCGACCTGACAGTCCGCGAGGGGGAGTTCATCGCAGTGATGGGCGCTTCCGGATCCGGGAAGTCCACCCTGCTCTACAACATCAGTGGGATGGACCGGCCCAGCGGCGGCCAGGTGCTGCTGGAAGGCAGCGAACTGACCGGCCTCTCCGACGACGAGATGAGCCGGTTGCGCCTGACCCGGATGGGGTTCGTCTTCCAGCAGGCGCACTTCCTGGGCAACCTCACAGTGCGTGACAACGTGCTGCTGCCGGCGTTGAAGGCCGCACCGAGGGACAAACCGGGCGCGATCGCGCGAGTGGAGGCCCTGCTGGAACGGTTCGGGATCGCGCACGTCGCCGGCCACGGGATCACCCAGGTATCGGGGGGCCAGCTGCAACGCGCTTCTCTCTGCCGGGCGCTGGCCAGTGAGCCCGCGATCGTGTTCGCCGACGAGCCCACAGGTGCACTCAACAGCAGCATGTCGGCCGAGGTCATGGATGCCCTGACGCAGGTGCATCGGGATGGGTCGACCTTGGTGATGGTCACTCACGATCCGTCCTGCGCGGCTCGAGCCGACAGGGTGGTCTACCTGCGGGACGGTCTGCTGGTCGACTCCGCGGAGCTGGGGACCTGGACGGCGGACACGGCGGCGCAGCGTGAAGACCGGTTGATCGGGTGGTTGCGCCAGCAGGGCTTCTGAGCCGTTGCCGGTGCCGGTGAGCCGGTGTGCGATGCCGGCTGGGCGATGTCGGTTCGTCCACAACCCTCCGGGGGCTCTCGCATCGGTCGCAGGGATTCTCCCTAACGTCGCTGGCGAGACGAGGAGGAACCCGTGAACCCACCACGATCACCGCTGACCCTGCCCATCGCCCCGGCGATCCTGACCCCGTCGGTCGCGCTCGCGGCAGCGGCGGCTGAGACCCGCCGCATCTCCACGAGCGCCGCGGCCCTGGAGCCTTCCCACTGGGTCTCGCCGGCCGCGCGTGCCTACTGCGATCGGGTCCACGATCTGGTGCGAGCCGTCGAGGCGGCGGCGGAAGGGATCGATGCAGCAGCCGCGGCCGCCCGTGTGCACGAGTCCGAGCTCGACCACGTGCGGCAGGCGCTGCTCACGGGCGCCCCGATCCCGGTATGAGCGGCATCTCGCAGGTTCCGGACGGGAACCGGGACGGGTTCTGGCGGCAGGTGGCGGCCGATCAGCTGATCGTCTCCGGCGCGGCGCTCGATACCGACACAGCCGAACTGGTGTTGTTGGCGATCGAGGCGGACGCGATCGCGGAGCAACTGCACGCCGTCTACGGCCAGGTCCGCAGCGGGCAGGATGCGGTGCGCACCACCACGGCGCTGGCGTGGGGGAGCGGGATGCAGGGGCAGACCCAGTGCGGGTTCGCGAAGGGCAGTCTGCTCGTGGCAGCACGCGAGGCGGAGGAGTTGGCGGTTGCATTGCGTGCAGCGCGTGAGGAGTACGAGCGCGCGGAGGAGTCAGTGCGCAGCGGGACAGTGTTCGAGCTGCCGCGCTCGCTGACCGGGGCGGGCGAGCCGATTCCGTGGCTGTCCGGACTCGACTACGTGCCCTGGGCGCTGACGCGACTGGTGGCGATCACCGCCGGGAATATGCAGGTGGCCGCCGATCGCGGGCAACTGACCCCGACTGGGGCCGGGCTCGGGTACATGCTGGAGGAGCTGAGTTGGACCGCGACCGGTGGGCCGGTGCTGGACTGGCTCGGGCAGGAGGACGTCAATCGCAATGTGCTTCTCGCCTCGATGGTGAGCTGGACGGCGGGTCTGGTGCTCGGCACGGGGACGGATGTCAGCGTGCAGCGGGTCCACCCCACGCCGCAGGTGGTGAATGGGCGGTTCCAGATGCCGCACACGGCGGCTGCGCGCGGGATCGAGGATCTGGCTGGGGTGCAGAACGGGTTCCGCCACCGCGAGGATCTACCCGAGGGGACGGTCCGGATCGACCGGGTGAGCGATGCCGAGGGGAACGTCTCCTGGCAGGTGCATGTGCCGGGCACGCAGACGTCCTGGGATGATCCGCGGCCGGTCGGCCATCCGTTCTTCGGCTCGGCGCTGGGGATGGCCACCGCGATGACGCCGCTGGCGGCCCTGGCGCCGGCAGTGCGGAACGCGCCCGCGCCGAGGTTCATGCCTGCGGTACCGGGTGCACCGGCGTGGACCGGGCCGCTGCTGCAGGGCACCGGGGAGCGGGTAGCCGGGGCCGTCCGCAACCCCAACCCGCTGGACTGGCACTCTAACCTTCAGCTTTTCACCGGCCAGGAGGCCGCCTCGCAGAACGGCGTGGTCGAGGCGATGCGTGCCGCGGGTGTCGCACCGGACGAACCGGTGCTGCTGTCGGGTCACTCCCAGGCCGGGATGATCGTGATGAACATGGCGAACGACCCCGTGCTCAGCAGCGAGTTCTCGTTCGACTCGGTGGTGACCTTCGGGGGTCCGACTGGGCACCTGCCCACTCCGGAGGGAGCCGCTGTGATGCACGTGGAACATCCGGAGGATGTGGTGTGGAACCTCGCCAACCAGCCGAACCCGGTGGCCGGGAACCGGGTGACGGTGGCGAACCCGCTCTCGGACTCCCAGCTGGCCGCCGATGCCGAGGTCAACCACCTCGGCGAGTCGCACGACCTGCCCGCCTATCAGCGCACCGGCACGCTCATCGACGCGAGCACCGATCCGGCGATCGAGAGCTGGCGCGAGCAGTCGGCCGGCGTGCTGCCCACGGGGGAGGTCACTACCGAGACCCTGTACTTCCAGATGCGGCGAGAGGAGTGAACCGGGTCAGCGGCGGTCGCGATCCTTCTTCTTCCCATCCGGCAGGATCACGGTGAGGATCACCGAGATGACGGTGATGATGAGGCCGGCGAGCACCGCGGTCCAGAAGCCGTCCACTTCGAGGCCGTAGTCGGTGAAGCCGGTGATCCAGCTGGTCAGCAGCAGCATCAACGCGTTCACCACGAGGAAGAACAGGCCGAGGGTGAGGATGTAGAACAGGATCGAAACCAGCTTCACGAGCGGCTTCACGATCGCGTTCACGAGCGTGAACAGCAGTGAGACGACCGCGACCACGATCACCGTGTTCAGTGCGGTGCCGTCGGTGCGGAAGTCGACGCCCGAGACCCACAACGCGGTCAGCCAGAGCGCGACGCCGTTGATGAGGACCTTGATGAGGAAACTCATACGGACATTGTCGCACCCGCAGCGATCGGCCCCAAGGGCCGATCTTTCGACCCCTTCTCCGGTCTGACCCTGAGTTTCAGGCCTATTGGCGATGTGCCCGTTCCCGAGGGGCCGAACATTCGACCCCTTCACCGCGCCGACCCCCAACTTCGGGCCCGCCCGGGGTTGCGGAGCGACTGCTCACGTCTGGTCGGACTCGCCCAGTCGACGATTCGCCGTGGCCATGTGCGCCGCCATCGCCGCAGCCGCAGCGCCGCCGTCTCGTGCCGTGATCGCCTCCAGCACGGACTCGTGCTCCTCGAGCGCCAGCAGCGCCGACGCTTCGTCGTGCACGGCGCGATCGGCGTAGACCTGCAGCAGGGATCGCACGACGTGCAGCAGATCGATAATGGTCTCGTTCCTCGAGGCCGCGGCGAGCCGGTCGTGGAAGTCGTGGTCGGCGCGCGCGAAGACCGCCAGGTCGCCGGCGTGCTCACGCATCCGGTCCAGCGCGGCCCGGAGCGCCTCCAGGTCCCCCTCGGCGGCGCGGGCCGCTGCGAGCTCGGCCACCTGCGTCTCCAGCCCGGAGCGCAGCTCCAGCAGCTCGGCAGTGCTCTTCTCGCCGATCAGCAGCCCCCAGCGCAACGTCCGGGGCAGGAGCGTGCTGGCGGTCCCGCGCAGGTAGGTGCCCGAGCCGGGCCGCACCTGCACGATGCCGAGGATCTCCAGAGCTGCGAGGGCTTCCCGCACCGCGGATCGGCCCACCCCCAGGGTCGCGGCGAGCTGGCGTTCGGCGGGCAGGCGTGTGCCGGGTTCGAACGAGCCGCCGGTGAACAGATCGAGGAGCCGGCGCGCCACCTCCGAGACCGGTGTGGTGCCCGGCAGCGAGCCCAGGGACGCCGTGATCTCGGCGGAACGGTCGCTGGCTGGCATGCCACGAGGGTACCGGCACAAGTGCCCACGCTCTTGCAATTGGTCAACCGGTTCGCCAAAATGGCCTCATGTTCGGACTCGGCACCTACGCCTTCTTCTGGCAGCTCTCCGACCGCAACCCGCGGCCGATGACGCTGCCGGAGGCCTTCCAGGCCACCCGCGACCTCGGCATCGGCCTGCACCAGATCTGCGACTACGCGCCGCTGGAAGGCATGGACGACGCCGAACTCGCCGATGCCGCCGCCGCAGCACAGGACCTGGACCTGGTGATCGAGCTCGGCACCAAGGGCATCGAGCCCGGCCACCTGACCCGCTTCCTGGAGATCGCCGCCGTCTTCGACGCCACGCTGATCCGCAGCATGATCTACGGGCCCGACTCCCGCCCCACGCTCGAGCAAGCCCGCCAGTGGCTCACCGGTGCGATGCCCGCCTTCGAAGCAGCCGGGGTCACGCTCGCCCTGGAGACCTACGAACAACTGCCCACCGTTGACCTGATCGCCCTGGTCGAGCAGGTCGGCAGCGAGAACCTCGGCATCTGCCTGGACCCGGGCAACGTCGTCGCCCGGCTGGAGAACCCGCAGGCCTGCGTGGAGCAGGTCGCCGATCTCACCCGCGCCGTGCACGTCAAGGACTACGCCTTCGCCCGTCAGCCCGGCTGGGTCGGCTTCACCTACAGCGGCGCGCCGATGGGTGAGGGCCTGCACGACTACCCGCACCTACTGCGCACCGTCCGCCCGCGTGAACGCGGCATCAACGAAGTGGTCGAGCACTGGCTGCCCTGGCAGGACGACCCCGAGACCACCCTCCGCACGGAACGGGAATGGACCCGTGCCGCCGTCGACTATCTGAGGAGCACCACATGAGTGAGAACACGTACACGATCGCCGTCATCGGCGCCGGCGGGAAGATGGGGATGCGCGTCTCCAACAATTTGGTCCACACGGATCATGCTGTGAAGTACGTCGAGAACTCTGAAGCCGGCCGCCAGCGCACCACCGACGCCGGCCGCGAGTTGACCGACGCCGCTACCGCCGTCGCGGACGCTGACATCGTCGTCCTCGCGGTGCCTGACCTGGCCCTCGCCTCGGTCACCGCCGAGTTGGTCCCGCAGATGCGCGCCGGCGCCGTGGTGCTCACCCTCGACCCGGCCGCCGCCTACGCCGGCCTGCTCGCCACCCGCGACGACGTGATCCAAGCGGTCGCCCACCCCTGCCACCCCTCGGTCTTCCTGCAGCGGCAGACCCCCGAGGAATGGGCCGACACCTTCGGCGGCATCGCCGCCCCGCAGGACGCGATCGCCGCCGTCGAGTCCGAGGACGAAGCCGTCAAGACCCTCGTGGAGACCACCGTCCGCGCCATCTACGCCCCCGTGGTCGACGTGCACTGGGTCACCGTCAAGCAGCTCGCCCAGCTCGAGCCGACCCTGGTGGAGACCGTCGCCTGCATGATCGGTGAGCTGCTCAACGAGGCGCTGCAGGAGGCCGTGCACACCATGGGCGTGCCCGAGCCAGCCGCGCGCAGCATCCTCTACGGGCACACTCAGGTGGCGCTCGCGAACGGCCTGCGCGGGGACAACCCGTTCAGCGACGCGTGCCTGATCGCGATGGACTACGGACGCGAGTCGATCATCAAGGAGGACTGGAAGAAGATCTTCCGCGACGACGAGCTCGACAAGAACCTCGCGCGCATGCTTCACCTCGACGCCATCGAGCGCTGATGTCGAGCGGGCCCGCGGCGCCATGGTGGCCACCGACCCGCTCCTTCACGAGCGGGCGGTGGTCCCTGCTCATCCGGGACGGTGAGCTCTCCGAGATCGCCGTGGACGGGCGGATACTCCTGCGCGGCATCCGTGCGATCGTGCGGGTCGCCGACTGGGTGACCGTGCCGTGGGCGGTGACCTCCGTGGACATGACCGACGCCTCGGTCACCGTGCACGTGGAGGCCACCGAGCCGCAGATCACCGGCACCCTGCGCGCCGAGATCGACGGCGACCGGCTCACCGCCACGGTCGAGCTGGAGCCCGCCGAGGAACTGTGGACCAACCGCGCCGGGCTGATCGTGCTCCATCCCCCGGCGCTGGCCGGAACGCCGCTGGTCGTACGCCATCCCGACGGCGGCCGCTCGCCCGCCGAGTTCCCCGAGGCCCCCGCTCCGCACCAGCCGGCACGCGATATCGCCGGGCTCACCTGGGAGCAGGGCGGCCTCCGCGTGGATCTTGGGTTGGAGGGCGATGTATTCGAGATGGAGGACCAGCGCAACTGGACCGACGCCTCCTTCAAGACCTACAACCGCCCCCTCTCCCTACCGTTTCCGTACCGGGTCGGCGCGGGTAAGCACATCCGTCATGGCCTCACCCTCAGCGCATCACGCACGACGGCGCAGCTCGCCTCTGGTGCTGCCGTGGCACCCGGGCGAGGCGTGAGTTCGCAGGGGTCTGGTGGGCAGAGGCCGCACGTCATCAACCTCGCTGCTACCGGCCCACTGCCCCAGCTCGGCCTGGGCGCGGCCACTGCACCCGACCCTGCGCCCGAGTCGGCGGGCGTCGACGCTGCGATGGGGGTCGCGACCGGGGTAGTGGCCGGCATGACCGACGTGCCGCTGCTCGTCGAACTCGACCTACGGACGTCCAGCTGGCGGGCCGCCTGGGAGCGCGCCGCAGCGAGCGGCCACCCGCTCGACGTGCGCCTCGTGCTGGAACCTGCCGACGCTGCTGACCCTGCCAATCGCGAGAAGGTGCGTTCCGCCGTCAATGGGCTCGTGGGCCAGCGCGTGCTGCGGATGGGTGCCTATGCCGGCGGGTCCCCGCGACACGTCTCAGACGCGGCGACGATCGCCGTGCTCCGGGAGGCGCTCGACGCCGCCGGGCTGGACCTGCCGGTGGTCGGTGGCGCCCGGTCCCACTTCACCGAGCTGAACCGCGGGCTGGACCGGCTGCCGGCCGACCTGGACGGGTTGGCGGTGGCGATGTCGCCGCTGTTCCACGACCTCGGCACCCCGCAGCTGGTGGAGTCGGTCGCGATGCAGCGGATCCTCGCTCGCCGCACGGTGGAGCTGGCGGGGGAGACGGCTGGCGGGGCGGGGGTGCACATCGGTCCGGTCACGCTGCGCCCGCCATTCAACGCCGTCGCCGAGCGTGACCATGCCTCGCCCACGCGCCCCGATCTGACCGAGGGCTACGGCCCGGCGCTCGCCGACGCCACCGACCCGCGCCAGCAGGCACCCGAACTGGCGGCCTGGACGATCGCCAGCTTCGCGGCGCTCGCGGTTCCCGGGGTCGCCTCGATCAGTTATTTCGAGCAGTGGGGCCTGCGGGGCGTGGTCGGCAGCGACGGCACGCCGTACCCGGTGGCCGGGGCGTTTGAGGCGCTGCTGGGTTTGGTGGCCCCGGGTGACCCCGCGGTCACGCACGGGAACAGCTCGGCCGAACCTGCGCCGTCGGGGGCTGCGCAGTTGCTGAGCGGCGACAGCCCCGACGGCCTGCTCTGGGCCGTGGGCAGCACGGACGGCACCAGGACGACGCTGCTCCTGGCGAACCTGCACCCGGTCGCGCGGGAGGTCCGTATACACACGCCAGCTGGGACCATCACGGAGCACGTCGAGGCGGCATCCTGGGTGAGGCGGATCGTGGATTGAGAGGTGCGATTCAGCGCCAGATGGCTGCGATCGGCATCGCCCAGATCCGCTCCGAGAGCGGCACGGTCATCGACCCGGTGTGGAAGACGATCCCGGCTCGGAATGCCTCGCCGTGCATGTCGCGGAACCACTCGAGGTGTCGCGCATCTGCCTTCCGGACCGTCGCGGACGATTTCACCTCGATGCCGACGAGCTCGCCGGCGAGCGATTCCAGGAGGAGGTCGATCTCGCGACGCCCCGACGACTCGCGAAGATGATGCGGTGTGACGTTGCGTGCTCCGATCCCGAGCAGTGGGCGAAGCTGCGCCGCGACGAATGAGTCGAGCAGGCGGCCACGTGCGTCGCTGGTGCGACTCGCGGTCTCTGCGTCCAGTCCCAGGAGTCGTAGCGCCAGACCGGTGTCGGTCAAATGCAGCTTCGGCAACTTGACGAGGCGACTCAGGCGGTTCGACGTCCACGGCGGCAAACGTTCGGCGATGCCCACCTCCTCCAGGAGGTCGAGGTAGCGCATCGTGGTGCGATGATCGGCGCGCGTCGCCTCGGCGAGGGTGGTGGTTGTGGGACTTCCGGCCGTGTTCGCCGCCAGAGCGCGCAGGAGTCGCACGAGTGCCTGGGGGGAGCGAAGATCGGCGATCTCTGCGATGTCGCGGCCGGCGAGCTGAGTAACGTACCCGTCGAACCAGTCGCGGCGCAGATCGTCGGGTAGCGCGATCGCTTCTGGGAAGCCGCCCGTTGCCGCGAGCGCGATGTAGTCGAACACCGATGGTGGATCCTGGATCGCTCCTTCCTCGACATCTCCTTCGAACAGTCTGTCGACGAAGGTCTCGGCGCGAGGCAGCGAGCCTGTCAGTTCGCCCTGTGTCAGGCCGTGCATCCGGACTGGGATGAGGCGCCCGGTCCCGGGCCACACGGACGACGTCTGACGGGCACGCACGCTGCCGGTTAGCAGGAAGGAACCGGGTGCGGCTCCGGCGTCCACGGCGCGCTTCACAGCTCCCATCGACTCCGGTGAGACCTGCCACTCGTCGATCACGGTTGGGCGGTCGAGTCGTGAGAGATAGGCATCGGGTTGTCCGGCGAACAGATCGGCCTCCTCGGGCCGGTCGAGGCGCAGGATCGACGCGCCACGCCGTAGCGCCGTCGTCGTCTTTCCGCAGGCACGAGGCCCGGTGATGAGAAACGCGCTGAGATGCTCCATCGCACGATCGAGGTAGTCATCGACGTAGCGGCGTGTATAGGTCGAACCCGTCATGCGGTGCCGTCCTCCGAGTCGACAAATGTCAATCTACCGCAAAGTCTGATGCCAGTTTACCGCACGGGGTGATGTCACTCTAGCGCGGTTGTCTCTCGAGAGCTCCGGGCATGATGCCCGTGGGGTGACTCAGTGGGACTGTCGAACGCTCGTGCTCGCCCGCACCACCAGCGCCGGCTCGAACATGCGGTGCACCTGCCCGGAGAACTCGCCGGCGATCGCCTCGAACAGCAAGTCGATCATGGTCGGCCCGAACTCCTCGTGCCGGCTGCGCACGCTGGTGAGCGGGATGAGGGAGGCCTCGGCGAACTCGTTGTCGTCGTAGCCGACGATCGCGACGTCCTCGGGCACTCGCACGCCGCCGTGCACGAGCGCCTGCATGAGACCCAGTGCGACGAGGTCGTTCACGGCCAGGACGGCGTCCGGTCGCCGCTCGGGCGCGCGTTCCAGGAGCGCATGGCCCACCTCACGCCCACTGTGGACGGTGCGGTCGGCGGTGTCGATGATCTCCAAACCAGCCCCGCTCCCACTGACGGCGGCGCTCGCCCCGGTGAGCCGGGCGGCGACCTGGGCGATGGTCAGGGGGCCGCCGACGAAGGCGAGGCTCCGCCGTCCGATATCGATCAGGTGGGCGGCCGCCTGCCGGCCGCCGGAGACGTCGTCCACGGAGACCGACGGCTGCTCCGGGTGGTGGGCTTGCTGGCCCACGAGGACCGACGGCGTCCCTCGCCTGCGTACCTGTGCCAACCGGTCTTCGATGGGCTCGTGTGAGGACACGAGCAGGCCGAGCACGCGGTGCTCTTCGAAGACGGAGAGGTAGGCGTCCTCCCGGGAGCGGCTGCGGTGGGAGTCGGCGAAGAACACGGAGATGTTGCGCGTGGAGGCGCCCTGTTCGACGCTCTCGGCGATCTCGGTGAAGTACGGGTTGGAGATGTCGGGGGCGAGGTAGCCGATCACGCGGCTGGTGCCCGAACGCAGTTGCCGGCCGGCCTGGCTGGGTACGAAACCGAGGGTGTCGATGGCGGCGGCGATGCGGCCCGCGGTCTCGGGGGAGACGCGTTCGGGGTGGTTGAGGTAGTTCGAGACCGTTCCGATCCCGACGCCGGCGTGGGCGGCGACATCGCGGATGCCGACCCGGCTCACGCCTTGTTCTCCATCCGCCTGAGCGTACTCAGCGCCAGTCGTGCTGGGCGGCGAAGCCGAGCTCGCGCTGGATCTTGCGGGTGGACATCAGTGACTCGTATTCGCCGAGATCGCTGGCCACGGGGGTGCCGGGGAACCAGCGCTCGGCCACCTCGGCCGAGGGTGCGCTGTTGCCGGACTCCGGGTGGGCGACGTTGTAGACGCGGAAGCCCGGGGCGGGTGCTTCGAGGGCGAGGCGGACGGCGAGGGCGCCGTCGCGGGAGTCGATCCAGGAGCCGAGCAGGTCGCGCCGGTAGGCGGGTTCGCAGGCGCGTTCGAAGGTGGCGTACTCATCGGGTGCGACGACGTTGGTGAACCGGAGTGCGGTGAGTGAGGCGCCCTCGGTCCAGCCGGTGAGCTGGGCCGCGATCGCCTCCTCGGCCACCTTGCCGAGGCCGTAGGTGTTGTGCGCGCGGGTGAACGTCTCGTCCACCGGCAGGGAGGGCGGGGCCTGCTCGAAAGGGAACCCCATGGCCGTGATGCTGGAAGCGAAGACGACGTTGCGGATACCGGCGCGGTGCGCGGCGAAGAGGGTGTGGAACGTGGCGCTGACGTTGGAGTCGAAGGTGGCGGCGTCGGGAACGATGCCGTTGACGGGGATGGCCGCCAGGTGGACGAGTGCGTCCAGCCCGCCGTGGCGTGCGGTGACGCCGAGCAGGGCGTCGAGGATCTGGCCGTAATCGCCTAGATCGACCTGGGTGAAGTCGAATCCCACAGAGCCGTGCCGGTCGAAGCCGATGACGTGGTGCCCGTGCTCGCGCAGGTGCGTCATGGTGGCGCTGCCGAGCTTGCCCGAGCTGCCGGTGACTCCGACGATCATCGTCGACACTCCTTCGTGGTGAGATAGCGGATTCGAGCCTAGCCGCGAGGCACCCACTGGCGCAATTCATTCATCTGTGAATATGCTTGCACTTCTTGGGGAAGGAGCAGTGATGCCCTCACGATACGGTCCGCCGATCGACGTGCAGCTACGGCAGCTGACGAAGGTGGCGGTGATGTACCACGAGCAAGGGGTGCGGCAGGCGCAGATCGCCGACGCCCTCGGGCTCTCGCAGGCGAAGGTCTCGCGGTTGCTCAAGCGCGCCGCGCAGCTCGGGGTGGTGCGCACGACGGTCAGCATCGCACCGGGCCTGCACACCGAGCTCGAGGGCGAGCTGGAGCGCGCGTTCGGTCTGGCGGAGGCGGTGATCGTGGATGTCGAGGACGACGCCGACGAGACCGAGCAGATCGCCGCCATCGGGGGAGCGGGGGCGGCGTACTTGGAGACGGCGTTCACGGGAGCGGACCGGGTGGGTATCGCCTCGTGGAGCCAGACGCTGCTCGCGACCGTGGACCGGATGCGCCCGGCCGTGAACCCCACGGTGAGTGAAGTGGTGCAGTTGCTCGGCGGGATCGGGGTGCCGGAGGTGCAGACGCAGGCGCAGCGGCTGGCGAGCGAGCTGGCGCGGATGCTGGGCGGGCAGGCGTACTACGTGCAGGCGCCAGGTGTGGTGGCCGATCGCGGGACCCGGGACAGCCTGCTGCGCGAGCCTGGCCTGCAGGCCGTGATGGAACGCTGGCGCGAGCTGACGGCTGCGGTGGTCGGGATCGGCAGCATCGACCCGAGCGACCTGCTGGCCGAGAGCGGGAATGCCTTCGATGCCTCGGATCGGGAAACGTTGCTGGCTGACGGTGCAGTCGGTGACATCTGCCACCGGGTGTTCCGGGTAGACGGATCAGCGATCGAGGGGGATGTGGATGCACGGACCATCTCGATACCCATCGATGACTTCCGGCGGATTCCGCGTCGGATCGGCATCGCCGGCGGTGAGCGGAAGATCGGCCCCGTCCGAGGGGCGCTCGCAGGGGGATGGGTGACGACGTTGATCACCGATGCGAGGACGGCGCGGGCGTTGTTGTAAGGGGTGTGGCGGAGCCTGGCGAGCCTGTTCGTTGGGACAGAGGAGAGCACTGCTTCACGCCGTCAGCCCGGACGAGGCTGCGGGGGACCCAGTCGAGGGCTGCCGCTCGCAGTTCGAGGTGTTGCCACGCTCGGAACCCTCATGCCCGACGGGTGTGCTCCGCGACAACGGGGCGAGCCACGATCCAGACGTGACGACAAGGCTTCGGAGCCGGTGGTGCTGACAGCCTGGCTCCATGCTCCAGCAGCCTGACTACCAGTGGCCCGGTATTAACCGTGACCGACCAGCCGTGGCCGCAGCCGAGGTCCTCGACGCCCAGCACGTGATCCTCGCGCATCACCATGACTGGCGCCACGTCCGCCGGTCTGAGGCAGACACCCGGCGTGCCCCTGTGGGCGCCGGTCTCACGAACCGCTTGCGCACCGCACGACTCGTGCATCAGCGCGAATCGACCAGCGACGAGGTCGCCGAATCCCGCCGGGGTGTTTCGTGAGGGGTCCGCTGAGCGGTGTCCTGGTCGTTGACCTGTCGCGAGCGCTTGCCGGACCGCACGCCACGATGATGCTTGGTGACCTGGGCGCTCGCGTCGTCAAGGTCGAGGCGCCCGACCGCGGTGACGACACCCGCGGATGGGGGCCGCCGTTCGCCGGGCCCGACCACGATCCTCAGTCGACGTACTTCCTGTCGGCCAACCGCAACAAGGAGTCCCTCGTCCTCGATCTCAAAGCAGACTCCGACCGCGAGATCCTGCTGCGACTCATCGACCGCGCCGACGTCCTCGTGGAGAACTTCCGCACGGGAGTCCTGGAACGGCTCGGGCTCGGAATCGACCTGCTCATGAAGCGCAATCCCCAACTCGTGGCCCTCTCCATCACGGGCTTCGGTCACGACGGTCCCGAAGGTGGGCGTCCAGGATACGACCAGATAGCTCAAGGGGAGGCCGGGCTCATGTCGCTGACCGGTTCCGGCCCCGACGACCCCGAGCGCGTCGGCGTGCCGATCGGGGACCTGCTCGCCGGCATCTACGGCGCGTACGGTGTGCTCGCGGCGCTGCACGAGCGATCGGTGACTGGCGAGGGACAAGTGGTGCGCACCTCCCTGCTGGCAGCGCTCGTGGGAGTTCACGCCTTCCAGGGAACCCGATGGACCGTGGCCGGCGAGATCGGCCGCGCCCAGGGAAACCACCACCCGTCGATAGCGCCCTATGGGCTGTTCCGCTGTCACGACGGGGCGGTGCAGATCGCTGTCGGCAGCGAGAGCCTGTGGCGACGCCTCTGCGACGGATTTGCCATCGATCCCTCAGGGCTCTCGACCAACACCGAGCGCGTCAATTCCCGTGAACGCATGATCGAGGTTGTCGAGGCTGCCTTCGCGGGCTGGGATGCGGCGCCCCTGCTCGCGCGACTCGCAGACCTCGGCGTCCCTGCCGGCAGGATCCGGGGCCTCGACGAGGTCTACACCTGGGACCAGACCCGGAGTCAAGGACTCCTGATCGACGTCGAGCACGCCTCCCTCGGACATCTGACGCTGCCGGGCCCTCCGTTGCGCTTCTTCGACCCCTCCGGTCACGAGTCGACTCCTTCCGGCCACACCGCACCACCACGGCTGGATCAGCACGGCGAGTCGCTGCGGATGTGGCTGAGCGAGGAGGCGAGGTGACTACTGCGGTCAGCAGCACGCCTACACAGCAGCGTCGGGGAGCAGAAGATCTGCTCCACCTCGTCCTCGACGAGCGGTCCTGGGAGTCCTGGGACCAACCCATCGACATCAGCGGGTACGAGTATGCCTATCAGCAAGAGCTCCGTGCGGCCCAGGAGAGGTCTGGCACGGACGAGTCGGTGATCACAGGGCGAGGACGTGTCCGCGGTCGCCCCGTCGCCGTGGTGGCGAACGAGTTCAAGTTCCTTGCAGGCTCGATCGGGCGGGACGCGGCACGTCGGATCACGGCGACGGTCCGCCGCGCGACTGCAGAACGGCTCCCCGTGCTCGCCACCACCGCCTCGGGCGGGACCCGCATGCAGGAAGGGACGCCGGCCTTCGTCGAGATGATCGAGATCTCCAGGGCCATCGGAGCGCATCGGGCCGCAGGGCTCCCCTATCTGGTGCACCTTGGGCACCCCACGACCGGCGGGGTGTACGCGTCCTGGGGATCCCTGGGACACGTGACCGTCGCCGAGCCGGGCGCCCTGGTCGGCTTCCTGGGTCCCAAGGTGTTCGAGGCGCTCCACGGCGTGCCGTTCCCACCCGGGGTACAGCAGGCCGAGAACCTCGCTGCCAAGGGCGTCATCGATGCCGTCGTAGCAGTCGAGGACCTCAGCGAGCTGATCGACCGGGCTCTGCGGGTGCTGCTGGACCGCCCCGACCCCCCGGTCGCCCCTCGGCGAGATCCGACCGCGCTCGCGACTCACACGGCTTGGCACTCGGTCGACCTCACCCGCCGACCCGGGCGAGCCGGCGTACGAGACCTCCTGCGGCATGCCGCGACCGACACGTTGCGCCTGCGTGGCACCGACGATGGCGAGCGCGACGACACCATTGTCGTGGCGCTGACACGCCTCGACGGACAACCGTGTGTCCTCGTCGGCCAGGACCGCGACCGACAGAGCCCCGAGCGCGCCATGGGACCCGCCGCCCTCCGCGAGGCTCGTCGCGCGATGAACCTGGCAGAGGAGCTCCGCCTGCCCCTGGTCACCGTGATTGACACCCCGGGCGCTGAACTCTCCGTCGCGGCGGAAGAGCGGGCGATGGCTGGGGAGATCGCCCGGTGCATCGCGAGGATGGCAAGGATGCAGGTCCCGACCCTGGCCGTCCTGCTCGGCCAAGGGTGCGGCGGCGGCGCACTGGCGCTGCTGCCTGCTCGACGGGTACTGGCCGCTCAACATGCCTGGCTCTCACCGCTGTCGCCCGAGGGAGCCAGTGTCATTGTCCACGGTGACACTGCGCATGCCGAGAGCATGGCCGACCGACAGCAGATCCGAGCAGTGGACCTGGCCGCCATCGGCACCGTTCACCGGATCGTTCCGGAACCAGACGGCGACGACGCGCCGTCGCTGGCCCGGGCGATCGCGGCCGAGTCGGCTGCTCTGCTGATCACGATGTGCTCCCAGTCCTAGTGCGTGAACCGATCACACCGCGACCGCTCGAGCGAGGAAGCCGCGAATGTGCTCGACAACGCGGCAGGTGGCGCGACCGCCGTCGAAACCATCGTGCGTACCGCGACAACCCGACAAGCTGTGCGGACTGCCGGGGTCCATCCGACCAGTGTGCTCCGCGACAAGGGGGAGTTCCACAATCCGGACGTGACGACAAGGCTTCGGAGGCGCCACGCTGACAGCGTGATCTGCATGCTCCAGCAGCCTCACTACGCGTGGCCCGGCAACAACCGTGACCTGACCCGGCTCGTCGCCCAGCACCCGTGGGTGACCATGGTCAGCGCGACCGCAGACGGCCCGGTCGTCACTCACCTCCCTGTCGTGCCCGACCCTTCGGCCGACCCCGACGCGGATCCGGTGGTGCTCAGCCATCTGCCGCTCGCCGATGCACACGAACACCAACTCGGCGATGCCCAAACCGTGCTCGTGGTCCAGGGGCCGCACGGCTACGTGAGCGCGGAGTGGTACTCGGGCAGTCCCTACGTCTCGACCTGGAACTACGTCGTCGCGCATCTGCACGGCATCGGCGAGCGGCTGGATGCTGACGGGACCGTCGACGTGTTGCGGCTGACCCAGGACCATTTCGAGTCCCGGCGACCGCGGCCTTTCGACCTCGGCGGCGTGGACTCCTACGTCCACCGACTCGCACCAGCCGTCGTCGGCTTCCGACTGCGGCCCACCACAGTGGTCGCTAAGGCCAAGCTGAGCCAGGAGAAGCCGGCGGCCGACGTCGCCGGCGTGCTCGCTGCCCTGGAAGATCCGGCGGAGCCGTTCGCGAACGCCGAGCTCGCCGACGCCATGCGCCGGGGCGGGCTCCCCTCGTGATGCTGCTGCGCGGTGGCCGCGCAGGGCTCGGCGGCGCTCCGAGCGACGTCCTCGTGCGAGACGGTCAGATCGCGGCGATCGGGCCGGCTGGCTCACTCGACCCCGACGGCGCCGACGTTGTCGTGCTCAGCGACGCCACGGTGCTGCCCGGCCTTGTCGACGGGCACGTCCACGTCGAGCAACTCGCCCACCACTCCCGGCGGATCGACGTATCGGGGAGCGCCACCGCCTCGGCCGTGATCGACCGGCTGCACGGCCACGTCCCGGCCGTGGGCGGGTTTCTCGTCGGGCACGGCTTCGTGGACGCCCTGTGGGACCTCCCCCCGCACAAGTCCATGCTGGACGACCGGCTGCCCGGCGTACCGGTGGCGGTGATCAGCCTCGACCTGCACACGGTGTGGGCCAGCAGCGCCGCTCTTGAGCGCTGGGGACTCGACCACGAGACCGGGCTGCTCCTCGAGGGTGAGGCGATGGATGCGATGGCACGACTGCAGCGCTCGGTGCCCCCGACTGAGGTCGACCGATGGGTCGCTGAGGTGGTCACGCGCATGGCCGCGCGCGGGGTGACTGCACTCATCGACTTCGAGTACGCCGACAACCTCACCGCGTGGCAACAGCGGGCCATCCCGCCCCTGCGTGTGCACGCCGCCGTGTGGCCGGAGTGGCTCGAGGACGCCATCGCCGACCGCGCCACTACCGGCGACCTGCTGCCTGGCACCGGCGCACGAGTTCACGTCGGGCCGTTCAAGATCATCGCCGACGGGTCGCTCAACACCCGCACCGCATGGTGCTTCGCGCCATACGCCGGGGGCACTGGTCCCGCCCTGCACGGCTTGCCGCTCACGGACCCCGCCGCGCTCACCGGCCTCATGGGCAAGGCCTGGGCCGCCGGCCTCACCCCCGCGGTCCACGCCATCGGCGACCGGGCCAACGCGATGGTGCTCGATGCGTTCGAAGAGGTCGGCTGCGCCGGCCGCGTGGAGCACGCGCAGCTCGTTGCACCCGAGGACTTCGCACGCTTCGCACGTCCGGGACTCATCGCCTCGGTCCAGCCGCAGCACGCCGTCGCGGACCGGGACGTCGCGGACCGCCACTGGGCGGGCCGTACGGACCGCGCGTTCGCCTACCGGGCACTGCACGATGCCGGCGCGACACTCGCCTTCGGGTCCGACGCGCCGGTGAGCACCCCCGACCCTTGGCATGCGATCGCCGACGCTGTCAGCCGGACCGACGACGACCGGCTCCCGTGGCACCCGGAGCAGGCGCTACCGCTCGACGTCGCCATTGTCGCCGCATGCGGCGGTCGCGCCGCATTCGCCACTGGCGACCTCGCCGACCTCACCGTGGTCGCCGGTGACTTGTCGGACCCGGACACCGTCCGGGACACGGAGGTACTCCTTACCCTGGTCGGCGGCAAGCACACCCCCTGACACGACCGTCCTCACCACGCTCGGCGCCCTGCGCGGAGGTCCGTCGTCAGCACAGCCCCCGGGCGACCTCGACCAGCGTCGCGACGCCCACGCCGGTGCCCATGGTCGAGACGTGTCCGAAGGCCTGGCTACGGTTCCAGGCGACGCCCGCGATGTCGAGATGGGCCCAGGCCGTGTCCTCGGCGACGAAGTGGGCCAGGAAGGCTGCTGCGAAGGACGCTCCTGCCGGGTGGTCCGCGCTGACGGAGCGCAGGTCGGCGACCAGTGAATCGAGACCCTCGACGTTCTCCTCCCCGATCGGCAGCCGCCACATGCGTTCGCCCGCGGCCGCGGCGGCCGCGAGCATGCGGTCGGCATCCTCATCGGATCGGGCGAAGAGGCCCATGGTGCGCCGACCGAGGGCGGTGATCACGGCACCGGTCAGCGTCGCGACATCGACGATCAGGTCGGGCTCGTCCTCGGCGGCGCGGACGAGCGCGTCGGCCAGCACCATCCGGCCCTCGGCGTCGGTGTTGCCGCTCTCGACGGTTGTTCCGCCGTAGACGGTCACCACGTCGGAGGGACGGAAGGCGCTGCCGGAGGGCATGTTTTCCGCGAGAGGTGCATAGGCCGTCACACGCAGTGGCAGCCCCAGTTCGGCGATCGCGGCGGTGGCGGCCACCACCGAGGCCGCACCGGCCATGTCGTGGCGCATGGTCACCATCCCGACTGCGGGCTTGATGTCGAGGCCACCGGAGTCGAACGTGATGCCCTTGCCGACCAGGACCAGGTGCGGGCCGGTGCCGCCGTCATAGGAGAGGCGGGCCAGCCGTGGCGGACGGTTCGACCCCAGACCGACGGCGAGGATGCCCCCGTAGCCCTCCTTTTCGAGCTCCTCCTCGTGCAGGACGACGCAGGTCAGCCCGTGCGCGACGGCGTACTCCTCGAACTCGTCGGCGAGCGCTTCCGGGTGCTGCAGGTTGGGCGGCGCCGAGACCCAGTCGCGCGCCTGCGTGACGGCCTCGGCGACGGGTGAACGGGGCGCGACCAGCACGGGCGCCTTCACGGGCGTGCCGGAGACCGGAGCGTAGACGTACCACCCCAGCTCGGCGCCCTCCGCGACGCCGTCGTCCTCGCCGAGGTCCACCGTGACCACAGCGGCTTCGACCGACGTCGCTAAGTCGCGCGCCCGGCGGACCCCGACCGCGGCAGCGCGACGAAGGGTGGCGCGGGAGCGATCCTCCGGTGGGACCACCGCCACGACGGTCTCCCCTCCCGCGACGAGGACCGTCACGTCATAGGGCTTGCGAGCGCCGATATCGGCGGCTCCGGGGACTGCATCTGCCCAGCGGACGACGAGGGCGGGAGAGTTGTCAGGCATGACGTCAATATGCCCGGCCGGCCGCGGACCGGCTCTGTCGCCGACGACAACGTCCGCCCGTCGATATTGGCGCCAGGCCCAGTGTAGCCACCCGGCGCAGAGGGCCAGGGTTGAGTCTCTCAGTCGCGTCCGGAAGGATTCCGCAATGCCACGTTCACTCGCATCCCGCCCCCGCTCGGCCGTATTGATCGCCACCGTGGCGGCCACAGCCCTCACCCTCAGCAGCTGCGGCGGTTCCGCCGAGGACAGCTCCAGCGACATCGAGCCCGTCGTCGTCGCGACCACGGAGGGTGCCATGACCGACATGACTCCCGGAATGAGCCAAGGCAGCAACGTCGACTACGCCCTCTTCACACCCCTGACGAAGTACGACGCGTCCAGCGGCGATGTAGAGAATGCCGTCGCCGAGTCGATCGAGAGCGAGGACCAGGTCCACTGGACCATCACGCTCGAGGAGGGGTGGACCTTCCACGACGGCTCACCTGTGACCGCACAGTCCTTCGCGGACTCGTGGAACCTCGCGGCAGACCCGGCCAACGCCATGGACAACAACGGCCAGATGGTGATCTTCGAGGGCTACGACGAGCTCAACCCCGTGGAGGGGGAGCCGACCGCGACGGAACTCTCCGGCGTCGAGGTGGTCGACGACCTGACGCTCGAGGTCACGCTCACCGAGCCCAATCAGTTGCTGCCCTACCGGCTCTCCTCGACGGCTTTCTCCCCGATCACCGAGGAGACCGCCGCGGACCCGGCGGAGTTCGCCAGGGCTCCCATCGGCAACGGTCCCTTCATGGTCGAGGAAGGGTGGGAGCTCGGCGCGCAGGACGTCACGCTCACCCGCTTCGAGGACTACAGTGGCGACGCTGCGGGCCTCGAGCAGATCCAGCTCCGGATCTACCAGGACCCGAGCAGCACCTACACCGACTTCCAGAGTGGCCAGGTCGACGTCGCGCTGATCGAGGCCAACGACCTGACCGCGGCCGAGGAGAACTCATCGGGCGAGGTCGTCGAGGTGACTCTCCCCGCGCTGATCTACCTCGGCTTCCCGACGTGGGACGACCGCTTCGCCGATGTCGACGTGCGCACCGCGATCGCCACCGCAATCGACCGCGACGCCATCGTCGACCAGTTGCTCGAGGGTCATGGCACCGCCGCCACGGGCCTGTCCCCCGACGTGCTCGCCGGCGCCGACCAGGTGGACTGCCCGACCTGTGTCTACGATCCGGAGGGTGCGGCCGACCTGCTCGAGTCGGCGGGCGGATGGGACGGCCCACTCGAGCTGCAGACCTACGCCGACCCGGTCAACGAGATGGTGCTGCAGGCCATCGCCAACCAGCTGAGCGACAACCTCGGCATCGACGCGACGATGAGCACCGCCCCGATCGGCCAGGTCTACGACAACCTGCGGGCGGAGGAGTCGGACGGCCCGTTCCTCCTCTACTCGGGCGCCGCCTACCCTCACGTCTACGCCCAGGCCAACGCGCTGATGGCGACCACCGGTGGCCTCAACATGACGAAGTTCTCCGACCCTGCCTTCGACGAGGCACTCTCCGGCGCCAAGGCCGCGGCAGACCTGGAGCAGGCGGCGCAGCAGGCCGCTGACGCGGCGGAGATCGGCCTCGCGGAGGCACCGATCACCCCGATCTTCTACCCGTCCGCCGGTATCGTGCACTCCGAGGGCCTGACCAACATCCAGGCCGAACTTCTCGGCGGGGTCAACATTGCGGCCATCGAGCGTGGCTGATGCTCGGCTACATCGTCCGCCGGTTGCTGGCCTCCGTGCCGGTGCTGCTGGGTACGACGTTCCTGATCTTCGTCGCCGTCTACGCATTGCCCGGCGACCCGATCACGGCGCTGGCCGGCGAGGATCAGACGATCTCGCCGGCCGTGCGCCGGGAGCTCACTGAGCGTTACGGCCTCGACGACCCGCTGCTCGTCCAGTACGTCAACTACCTCACCGGCCTCTTCGTCGGCGACTTCGGCGTGGACTTCCGCGGGGTCGAGGTGTCCTACGTGATCGCCCGCGCCTGGCCTACGACCGTCCTCCTCGCCCTCACCGCGTGGGTGCTCATGGCCGTCTTCGGCATCGGCCTCGGCGCCATCGCGGGCCTGCGCCCCGGCGGGGTCGTCGACGGAGCGGTCCTGGCCGCGACGACGGTGCTGATCGGTATTCCGTTCTTCGTCGTCGCCTACGTCGGGCAGATCGTGTTCGGGCTCGAGTTCGGCTGGTTCCCGACGTCGGGGACCCGCGACGGCTGGCCGCTCTCGTACGTGCTGCCGGCTGCGTCCCTGGCCATCTTCGGCGTCCCTGAGCTGGCCCGGCTGACCCGCGCCAGCATCCTGGAGAACCGATACGCCGACTACGTGCACGCAGCGGTGGCGAAGGGGCTCTCCCCGATGCGGATCGCCGTCCGGCACGTCCTGCGCACCTCCCTCATCCCGGTGGTGTCGATGCTCGGACTCAGCCTCGGTGGCCTGCTAGGCGGGGCCGTCCTGGTCGAGGGGATCTTCAATGTGCCCGGCCTCGGGTACGCGATCTTCACCGCGATCGGTCAGCAAAACGGCCCGGTGGTCGTCGGAATAGGAAGCCTGGTGGTGCTGGTGTTCTTGGGAGTCAACCTGCTCGTCGACCTGATGTACGGCGTGCTCGACCCGAGGGTGAGCCTTGACCGCCGGGGCTGAGCCGGCAGCGGTCACGGCATCGTCCGCCGGACCGCCGCGGCCGGGACGGCGGACGCCGTGGTGGCTGGTGCTGCCCGCGCTGCCGGTTGCGCTCATCCTGGTCGTGGCGATCGCCCCCGGCCCGTTCGCCGGCATCTTCGGCAACGGCGACCCGCGCGTGTGCGACCTCGCGAACAGCCGGGCCGACCCGCGACCGGGTCACCCCTTCGGCTTCGACGTGCAGGGGTGCGACCTGTGGGCCAATGTCGTGTGGGGCACCCGCTCCTCGGTGCTGATCGGCATCCTGGTCACCCTCGGGGTGCTCATCATCGCGATCGTGCTCGGCACGCTGGCGGCGTACTTCAGGCGCTGGGTCGACATGCTCGTCAGCCGGTCCCTGGACATCGTGCTCGGCTTCCCGGCACTTGTCGGCATGGTCGTCGTCCTCACCACGATCGGGCAGCGCAACGCCTTCACCGTCTCGGCTGTGCTCATACTGTTCGGCTGGCCCGGCATGACGAGGGTGATGCGCGGTTCTGCGCTGGCAGTGGTCGATCGCGACTACGCCGATGCCGCCCGTGGTTACGGTGCCTCGTCGTGGCGGGTGATGTGGCGACATGTCGTGCCCAACGCGATCGCGCCGGTACTCGTGCTCGCCAGCCTTGCGGTCGGGACCATGATCACCGCCGAGTCGGCGCTGACCTTCCTCGGCATCGGCCTGCAGCAGCCGGCCATCTCCTGGGGGGTCCAGCTCAACTCCGCGCAGGCGGGCTTCCGCCAGCACCTGCATCTGCTGCTCGCGCCTGCCCTGTTCCTGTCCGTGACGGTGCTGTCCTTCGTCGTCTTCGGCGAAGCGATCAGGCGCCGCCTCGACCCAAGCCACCAACGGAGCGTGCGATGACATCGGTGCAGGCCACCACTGCGACCACCGACCTCGCGACCCCCGTCGTCCGCGTGCGCGACCTCAGCATCGAGTTCGCGACCCGCAGCGGCCGCTCGACCGCGGTGAAGAAGATGGACCTCGACCTCCACCCGGGCCGTACCCTCGCCGTGCTCGGTGAGTCCGGCTCGGGCAAGAGCGCCACCGCGCGCGCGATCATGGGCGTGCTGCCGCCCGGGGGTAGCGTCACCAGCGGCACCGTCGAGGTGCACGGCGTCGACCTGCTGGCCATGCGACCGAAGGAGCAACGCCGCGTCCGGGGCCCCGTCGTCGGCATGGTCTTCCAGGACGCACAATCGGCGCTCAACCCGGTGTTGCCCGTCGGCTATCAGATCGCCGAGGGCGCCCGCGCCCACCGCGGCATGTCACGCAAGGCAGGTCGTGAGCTGGCCATCGACCTGCTGGACAGGGTCGGCATCGCGGATCCCCGACGGGCGGTCGATCGCTTCCCCCACCAATTCTCGGGAGGGATGCGGCAGCGGGTGATGATCGCCGGCGCCCTGGCTATCGACCCCGAGGTGCTCATCGCCGACGAGCCGACCACCGCACTGGACGTCACCGTGCAGTCCCAGATCCTTCAACTGATGCTCGACCTGCGCGACGAGCGCGGGCTGGCCTTGATGTTCATCACCCACGATATGGGTGTGGTCGCGACGATCGCCGACGAGGTGCTCGTGATGTACGACGGCCATGTGCTTGAGCGCGGCACCCGCGACCAGGTGCTTCACGCACCCGAGCACGCCTACACCCGCGCCCTTCTCGAGTCGGTGCCGAGCGCGGACAACCGTGGCCGTGAGTTGCCGGTCGTCGCCGCCGGAGTCGGGCGTGGCGAGGTGGTCGAGGTCATCGAGCCGGAGTCGGACGTCGAGGTACTCTCCCGCCCTGGGAACGACGTCGTAGTCCGGGCACAGGGCGTAGGCAGGGATTTCTCCCTCGCCAGCGGTGGCGACTGGTGGCGCCCGGGACGGGCGGGGAGAACGACCGCCGTGCACGAGGTCGACCTGACCGTCCATGCCGGTGAGACGCTCGGCGTCGTCGGTGAGTCCGGGTGTGGCAAGTCCACCCTCGCGCGGATGCTGACCGGTGGCTTGGCACCCACCCGCGGTCGGGTCGAGGTTCTCGGCCGTGACTTGTCCGCACTGACTCGGGGTGAACGGCTGGAGGTGCTGCGCGACGTGCAACTCGTGCACCAGGATCCGTCGTCGTCGCTCGACCCGCGCCTGAGCGCCGGCGCCGCGATCGCTGAGCCGCTGGTCGTGCACGGCGTCGGTGACACCGCTTCACGTCGGGCCCGGGTCCTCGAACTGCTCGATCTCGTGGGTCTCGACCCCGATCACGCGAACCGCTTGCCACACCAGTTCTCCGGGGGGCAGCGCCAGCGCGTCGAGGTGGCCCGCGCGCTCGCTCTCGAGCCCCGGCTACTGGTCCTCGACGAACCGGTCTCCGCGCTCGATGTCTCGGTGCAGGCGCAGGTGGTCAACTTGCTGATGCGGCTCCAGCGCGAGCTCGACCTGGCCTATGTCTTCATCTCCCACGACCTCGGCGTCGTCGGCCACATGTCGCATCGTGTGCTGGTGATGAACGGCGGGCGTGTGGTCGAGGAGGGCCCGGTGGCGCAGATCGAGGACGACCCGCGCCACCCCTACACCAGCCAGCTGTTGGCCGCAGTGCTCCGGCCCTGAGGTCGGCAGTCGAGGTAGAGCGCTGCCCGGGGGCTCAGTCGCGCCCGACGAGGAGCCGCAACTGCAGCCAGGTGCAGAGCAGTTGGTCGGGGTCTCGGAAGTCGAGGCCGAACATCTCTTGGGCGCGGCGGATGCGGTAGCGCACGGTGTTCACGTGGACGACCAACTCGTCGGCGACTCTGGCCGCGTCTCCGAAGCTGCTGAACCACGCGAGCAGGGTGGCGGCGTAGTCGGTGCCCTGCTCGGCGTCGTGGTCCATGATCGCGGTGACGGGGTCGAGGCGTAGTTGGTCGGTGACCAGCGCTTGCTCGCTCAGTGCCTGAAGGACGAGGCTTGCCCGCATCTCCTCAGCCGAGGCGAGGCGGAGACCCTCGCGCCCGAGAGTGTCTGGGTGGACGTGCTCGAGCACCTGCAGCATCCGGTCTGCCATCGTGCGGGCGCCTTGGACGTCGCGCATCGCATGGGCGGCGGGACCGACCGCGACGAGTGGCTCGACGCCGGCCGAGCGCTCGACGGCGCGAGCGATGTCGGCGGCAAGGCCCATCAGTCGCTCGCGGGACTGCGTCGACTGCAGTGGCAGCAGCGCGTAGACCGTTCCGGACTCGACGACCGAGACGGCCGACGGGTGCCAGGCGCCGACATAGAGGTCCACGAGATCGACCATCCGAGCCGCGTGGAGCCGGCGCTCGGCGAGGTCGTTGCCAGCGCAAACGGCGAACACACAGGCGGGGGCGCCCCGGCGGAGGCCGAGCTGGGCCCGGACGCCCCTGGTGGGCCCGGATCCGTCGAGCAAGGAGCGCAGCAGTTCTGAGCGGGCCAGCCGGTCCGGGTCTACTTGGGCGCGGGCGCGCATGAGGTGGATGGCGGCAGTGCGGGCGGCAGCGACCATGAACTGCGCGGCACCCGGCTGGAGCGGCGGTCGGTCGGAGATGGCCCAGATTGTGCCGATGACTTGGGTGCCGACCCGCACAGCGACGGCGAGCCGCTCGGCCACGTCAGGTAGCGGCGACGGGATCACCAGGGCGGTCTCGCTGTCGGTTACTGCGCGATAGGTCGCCGTCGTGCGCTGACCTTCCGGGCCGACCCGCCCGAGGATGCCGTCGCGACGGACATTGTCGATCTCTTGACCCGGGATGTTGGAATAGGCGATGACATGGCGCTCGGTGTCCTCGATGGTGACGGCTCCGCCGACCGCCGAGGCGATCGCGTTGGCCAACGAGAAGACGTCCCCCGCGCCGACGTGGTCGTAGGAGGCGTCTGCTCCCTGCCCGGCGGCACTGCGGCCGGCCTCGAACAGCGACTCGAGGTGTCGCCAGGCCATGTCGGCCGGTACGCCGAGCAACGTCAGGCCGGCCTCGACGGCTACCGTCGCGAGCTCGTCGAGGCGACTCGGGTCTCCCTTCACCACCACCGCGGTGCATCCCGAGGCAGCGGCCGCGCGAAGCAATTGGTTGGTGCGCTCCGTGGGATGGTCGACGCCCGGCAGGAGCAGTACGACGCCGTCACCGGACGGGACCGGCTCACCGGGCCCGCCGATCATGACCTCGCCGACGAGTCCGTCCGTGCCGCTGTCATGCAGCACCGTGACGACCTGGGGACCGAGTTGGGCGAGCACGACCGAGAGCGTCTGGCCCGGGTCATCGGGCAACTGGGGGTAGCGGCCGGTCGGGAAGGTCACCGCTGGCTCGGCCGTGTTCGCTCCCCCTGCGCCTGCGTCCGCTGCTCGCTGCGATGCCACCTGTATTCTCCCTCCATCGGCGTCGCGACCACCTCGATGCCGGCGATCTCCGGCAGGGGCGTAGTGAGCGAATTCTCCGCCAGTGGGCGCGGTTCGGCAAGCTACCGGGCTGCGGCCATCCGGGCGCGGCGAATATTGTGCGGGCAGATCACGCATCTCACTCCTCCCTGTTCGAGCGGACAAGGCTGCGAGCGCGGCGGTCGGGGACCATGGGAGTCATGACCGACGCGATCCCCGCCTGGTTGTCCGACGAGCTCGCCACCGTTCCGTCCTACGACGCCTTCCTCGGAGTCGACGCACTGGTCGACGCGCTGGGGGTAATCGCAGCCGCCCATCCAGACCTGGCCACCCTGCGCCGGGTAGGCACGTCCCGTCAGGGCGAGGCGCTGTGGTGCCTGACGATCGCCGACACCGCACATGACGAAGCCACCCCCGACGCCCTCGTCGTCGGCCTGCCGCACCCGAACGAGCCGATCGGCGGGCTGACGGCACTCCACCTCGCCGCCCGGGTGTGCGCCGACGCCGATCTGCGTGGCCGGCTCGGGCACCGCTGGCACGTCGTCGCCTGTGTCGATCCAGACGGTCTGCGGCTCAACGAGGGATGGCTGGCCGGCCCGTTCGACCGCACCACCTACGCCCGCAACTTCTACCGCCCTGCCGGCGTCGAGCAGGTGGAGTGGACGTTTCCGGTGTCAGTGGGCGACGTCTACTACGACGACGCGATCGCCGAGACCCAGGCCCTGATGCGGCTGATCGACCACCACGAGCCGGCGCTGCTCGCCTCGCTGCACAACAGCGAGCTCGGTGGCGCCTACTACTACCTCAGCCGACCCGAGCCGCCGTTGCACGCGGTGCTCCAGGCCGTGCCGGAGTCCGTCGGGATCCCACTCGACCGCGGTGAACCTGAGGCCGCACACATGGTCACCTTCGACGACGCGATCTTCGCCGCGGGCGACGCCGAAGCGTTCTACGCCCGACTGCGGGCGAGCGGTAGGAAGTGGCCCCCGCACGGCGGCAGCACGTCGATGTACGCCGCACGCCACGGCACGTTGACCATCCTCTCTGAGCTTCCGTACTGGTCGGATCCGTCGGCCGCGGACAGCTCGCCCTCCGGTGTCCGCTACGCCGATGCGCTTGCCGCCTACGCCCGGGGACTCTCCGACGCAGGCCAACTCTTCACCGCGGCGATCGACGAGGTCGAAGAACTGCTGGTCGCGCCGACCTCGCCGCTGTGGAAGGCCGGCTGCGCCTTCGGCCGCGCGACGGTGAAGTACGGCTCGATGGCGCTCGAGCGGTCGCAGCAGCCGAAGTCTGACCGCGAGGCCACGGTTGCAGAGGCTGCCTCGATCGCCCACAACCTCCATGCGTGGCGATTGCGCTACGGCGGCATGTTGCTGCGCGCCCTCGAGGGCGAGGTGGCGCTCGGCAACGTGCGCGAGCCCCTCCGTCGGCACGCGGCCTCCCTCGCGACGACGTATGACGCCTGGCTCGCCGAAGACGCCGCCGCGATCCAGCACGACGCCATCCCGATCCGCAACCTCGTCACCGTGCAGTACGCCGCTATCGTCGCGGCCGCCGCCCAGTTGGCGGGCACGCTGTAAGGAGAGGGCGGCGACGTCGCCGTGTCCAGCGGTCCCCCCGTCGCGGAGATCGTGCCCGGTAGCCCCGTCTCTTCAGCGCGAGCCCCCCAAAGCCGCCTCGAGCACCGCCGCGATCTCGAGGAGCCGCCGATCGGCGCCGTGGGGGGCGACGAGTTGCACTCCCACCGGAAGCCCCTCGGGCGTTGTGCCGGCCGGGATCGAGATCGCCGGGCAGCCGGTGACGGTGACGAAGTAGGTGGAAGCCATCCACGCGAGGTAGTCGCCCACCGACCGACCCTCGATCGACGGGGGATACTCCTGCTCGACAGGGAAAGGCGGCACCTGCGACGTCGGCAGCAGCAGCACGTCGTAGTCCTCGAAGAAGCGTCGTGTCGTCTCCGACAGCGCAGTGCGCTGGAGGTAGCCCCGCGCCACGTCCGCGCCCGTGAGGGCCTCCCCCGCTCGGACGTTGGACTCGAGCGAAGCCTTGAACGATGTCGGGTGCGCCGCCAGTAGTTCGCCGAAGGACGTGTGGAACTGCCAGGCGCGCAGCGTGCGGAAGGTGTCCTCCGCCAAGGAGAGGTCCGGGTGTGCCTCGGCGACGCCGGCACCGTGGTCGGACAGCAGCCCAGCCGTGGTGCGAACGACGTGCGCAACGTGGGGATCGACGTCCAATGACCCACCCATGTCGACGCTCACCGCCACGCGCAGGTCGGCCAGCGGAGTCGGGGTCAGTGGCGGTGCAAAGGACGCCCCCGCCTCGGCGAGCGCGAACGGAGCCCGGGGGTCGGGGCCGGCGATCACCGAGAGAAGGAGGGCGACGTCGCCGACGTTGCGTGCCATGGGCCCGCTGACCGACATACTCTCCCAGTGGTTGGCGACGGGCCACTCAGGCACCCGCCCGAGCGAGGGTCGCATGCCCACCACCCCGCAGAACGACGCCGGGTTGCGTAGCGACCCCCCCATGTCCGATCCGTCCGCCAACGGCACCATTCCGGAGGCGAGCGCGCTCGCCGCACCCCCGCTGGATCCTCCCGCCGAGCGCCTCGGGTCGACCGGGTTCCGAGTGACGCCGAAGACGGTGTTGAAGGTGTGCGAACCGGCCGCGAACTCCGGCACGTTGGTCTTGCCGATGAAGACCGCGCCGGCAGCGCGGATCCGCTCCACGAGGAGATCGTCGTAGTCGGCGACGGAGTCGGCGAAGATCGGCGAGCCGTAGGTCCTGCGCCAGCCCTTCAGCGCGTGGGTGTCCTTCACCGCGAAGGGCAGGCCGTGAAGAGGACCCGGTTCCTCGCCCGAGGCCAGCGCTTGGTCGGCGGCCGCGGCCGCGGCCCGTGCCCGCTCCGCGTCGAGCGAGACGATGGCGTTGAGCTCGGGATTGCGCTCCGCGATGCGGTCGAGGTGGAGCTCGAGGAGCTCACGCGCCGAGATCTCCCCGGCACGGACGGCGATCGCCTGGTCGCAGGCGCTCGAGTCGGCGGTGAGTCCGCGCTGGTCGTCAAATAGGTTCACCGGCCGGATGGTCATGGTCCACATACTGTCTTTCGGAGCAGCCCGGGGCCCTGGCCGCAGGTACGCATTGCGGAGCATTCCGTTGTGCGAGCGGACAAAAGGGCATGAGGTGCGACGAGCAGCCCTGGGTGAGCACTACGGAGAACGCAGAGCTGCTCAAGCTCCGCAAGGAGAATGTTGAGTTGAAACGGGTGAACGAGATCCTCAAGACCGCCTCCTCGCGTCATCATCGACTACATCGACGCCTACCGGCATCGGTTCGGCGTCGCGCCGATCTGCTACCGCGCTGGCCGAGCACGGGGATGAGATCGCCGCGAGCTCCCACTGCGTGGCAAAGACCCGCGGCCCCTCCGCACAGGAGGTGGCTGACGCCCACGCCGCGAACACACTGCTCGACCTCTACCCGCAAGGACCATCATTCTGGTCCGCGATCGACGCGGGCCTTACCCCGTTGCGGGCCGAGGGGCCGAGAGCGCACTGGGCATGCATGGATCGGCCCCTCGGTCTGGTTAGGTGGTGTGGTGGTCGGTGCCGAGATGACCACCGACCCGGAGCCAGTGATCTCCGAAGGTGTCGATCTCATTCCCCACCTACCCCCGTGGCCGTCACGGCCCATCCCGTCGTCGATCACATCGCCGACAAGGTAGCTGCGACGGAGTCGACCTATGGTGGCCACCCGTCCGGGCGGGTCCGCGACCTGGTAGACCTCGTCGTGATTGCGCAGACGCACCAGATTGACGGAACTGCGCTCCACGCCGCGATCGAGTCCGAACGCCGCCACCGCGAGCTGCCCTATCGTGAGGCATTCGTCGCGCCTGCGGGTTGGGCGCGCACCTATCCACGTGAAGCCAGGCGAACCGTACTGTGCGCTGACTACAGCACTTTCCCCCCTCGCGAAGCAGCTCGCTTGCATACTGCTCCATCCCGCCATGACCGGGGAATCGATCGGCCGCACATGGTCCAGCTCCACACTGACTTGGCATCCGTGACGATGTGAGGGGTGCGTATCAACGTGCCGACCTAGAGTGACATGGTGACCAACGGACAGAAGCACATTGGAATCCTCCTCTTCCCGGACGTCGAGGAACTCGATGCGATCGGGCCCTGGGAAGTCCTGGCCTTCTGGGCGCGCAGCTTCCCCGAGGACGGCTACACGGTCTCGTGCCTCTCCCGCTCTGGTGGGTTGGTGCACTGCGCGAAGGGCCTCACCGTGCAGGCACACCACTCCTATGCCGATGCTCCACCCCTGGACGTTCTGGTCTATCCGGGCGGGATGGGAACCCGGCCCCAACTTCACGATGACACCCAACTGGAATGGGTGCGCCGCCAGCGCGAGCAGGTGCCGTTGATGACGAGTGTGTGTACCGGCTCACTCGTCTATGCCGCGGCCGGCCTGCTCACCGGCCGCCCTGCCACGACGCA
Organism: Ruania rhizosphaerae; assembly: GCF_009805705.1. Classification (GTDB taxonomy): domain Bacteria; phylum Actinomycetota; class Actinomycetes; order Actinomycetales; family Beutenbergiaceae; genus Ruania; species Ruania rhizosphaerae. The sequence goes on along the minus strand of NZ_VSMB01000001.1, from coordinate 238,934 downwards.
CTGGGCCTCACTGGACACGCTCGCCCAGTTGGACCCGACAATCGATGTCCGGCCCGAGGAACGGTTCGTCGACCATGGCGACATCATCACGTCAGCAGGAATCTCCGCCGGGATCGACATGGCGCTCCATCTGGTGAGCAGGCTGGCCGGCGGCGACCGGGCGCGAGAAGTCCGGCGAGGGATCCAGTACGACCCCGCGCCTCCGATCTAGGAACCGGCGACCGGCCGCATGCGGTCAAGGTCAGACACTCGATTCCTGACCTGTCGAATCCCCTGTCCGCCGCGGAATCCTCCTGCGGACACCCGGAGGGTGGTTCCGCGGCCGGAAGGGGATTCGGTGCGCGAGATGTCGCCACGGGGTTATGGCCGCGGCGGGAACCCCTCGGCGACCACTGACCACCCTTCCGGCAGCTCCACCCGGCGATGAACGCCGTCGGGCTCCACCCACCCTCCGAACAGGAGGGCCGTAGCCATCAGCAGGCCGCCATTGCCCGGCAGGTATAGCGGCATCCGGTGCGGAACCTGCCGGTTGTGCCCGTTCGGCAGATGCGTGTTCTTGTCCTCGGCGCGCAGCAAGGCCGCCAGCGCAATGTCCGCCCGCCCCAGCCGGGTGGCGCACATCGCGATCATCGGGAAGTCCCAGCCCCAGGCGCTGCGCCAGTTCCACTTCTCGCAGGCCCGCTCCAGGGTGCGCAGCATCGCCTCGTGGTCGATCGCGCCAGTGTCCGGCACCACCCCGAGGGCGCCGAGCATCGCCGGGTGATCGGTATAAGCCGTCCGCGGCGGGCGTTGCACGGCGTCGTAGTGACCGTCCTCGCTGACCACCGGCCGCAGCCCGTCAGCCACCTGCCTCCACAGCTCCGGCTCCTCCCGGCCGTCCGCCCGCCGCCACGCCAGCGCCGTCAGTAGCGCCCACCGCACATAGGCCACCTCGAACAGCGGATCCCACGTATCCACAGCGCCGTAGACCTCCTGTGCGGGCATCAGCGGCGGCGGCAGGTGGCAAGCACTGGACGCGCCACCTTCTTCCGCCAGCGCGAACGACGCCAGGAACTCCGCCGTCTCGTCCACCAGCACCCGGTACTGCTCCCGCACCGCCGCCTCGTCCGCAGAACCGGTGCGCAACAACTCGGCGTAGCTGATCACGTGCGGCTGCTGCCAGATCAGCAGCGGCCCGATCTCGTTCGGACTCTCGATCCCCTCCGGCCCCACATGCTTGGGCCAGCGCGCACCCCTGAACCCCTGCGCGGTCGCCCCCGCCCGTGCCACCGGCAAGATGGACGCATACCAAGCCAGACTCCGCTCGAGCAGCTCCGGGCGCCCCCACGCCGGGAAGTGCGCCGCGTGCCACCAGTGCATCTCCAGGTGGAACGTGCCGCCCCAGCTGTTGCACACCAGACCCGTCTCCTGCGGCGGGGTTGACCCCGAACAGTGCACCCGCGTCTGGTACTGCGAGAGCACGATCCGGCGCTCCAGCTCATGCGCCCCCTCGGCGGTACTGGCCCCCAGGTCCACGGCCGCACCGCGGCGCCAGAAGTCCTCCCACCCGCGCGCCGAACCCGCCAGAACCTCGCCGGGGGCGGAGATCGGGTCGGCGGGCAGCTCCGGAGCGAACTCCACCGCACAGCGCAGCACCGGCTCCGTCGACTGCAGCACCCACGCGTGCCCGTTCCCGCTCACCGAGAACGTGCCCATCGCCCGCACCTGATAGCGCGCCTCGTCCACGGTGCGCTCCCACAGGTGGGCTCCGCCGTCGGCCCGATAGTCGGTCCTGTGCGCCTCCGGCTGGTCCCACACCGGCGGTGCCTCGAAGCTCTCCTCCACGTACGGGAAGGCGACCCGTACCGCGAGACGCTCCGCCACCTCCGCAGCCGACTCCATCTCGAAGGCGAGGCAGTCCCGCTCCGGATCGACCGCCGTCCGGACCTGCACCGCGTGCCCCTCGATCAGGAACCGGCTGATGACCACCCCGGTCCACAGGTCCAGCTCCTGGCCCACGCCCTCGACCTGCTCCCACAGCGGCACCCGCCCGTCCAGCAGCAGCCCCACCTGCGCCAGATGCAGGCGCTGCGGATTCGTCCAGTAGTAGTACCCGGCCCCACGCCCGGCGGCCTCGGACTCCTCGCGCGACTCGCGGAAGTCGTACGCCGTCGGATACTCCACCGGCCCGCGGGGGCTCTCGAAGCTCTCCATCGTGTCGGCCAGGGTGTACCCGCGCGGGTTCGGCGACCAGTGGAACCCCCACTGCGCCTGCATCCCCAGCGGCGTCGCAGCCTCCCCGCGAGCACGGGCGGCACCCCGCTCGTAGCGCTCGCCGAAGGTCTGCAGCCCGGTGTGGTCCACCGTCACCGCGAACTCGCCGTTGCCCACCGAGAGCGGGGCCTCCGGGCACGGGGCCGCGTAGCGCACGTTATGCCGGCGCACCACCGCCTCGCGATCGATGCTTCCCGACGGCGTACCTCGCCTCCGCGCAGAGGGTCCCGTGGTCATGGGGTCACCTCCGACCACGCCAGGCCAATTCCCCGGTGTTCAGATGCGGTCCGCTCACCGATCGTCCGATCACCAACCGTGACCGGCTCAGCCAGCCGGCGCACAGCGCAGTAGACGTGCAGCAACTGGTCGCCAACTCGGTGTCCTGCGCCATGGAGGTGAGGGCCGCATTGTGGCGGCGATGCAGTGAGTCCGGCGCCCGACCGAGCCCAGACCTCGATCGGGCGCCGCCGCCCGGACGCCTCGTGGGGCGTCAGCCCTTCACCGAACCGGCCGCGAGGCCCGCCATGATCTTCTTGTTCAGGAAGACGAACACGATCAGCAGCACGATGATGTTGATACTGATGGCCGCGAACAACGCACCGTACTGAGTCGACCCGTACTGGTCCGACAGGCTGAGCAGCCCCACCTGGATGGTGGCCAGTTCCGGGCGCGTGGTGAACGTCAGCGCGATGAGCAGATCGTTGAACACGCTGAAGAACTGGATCAGCGCGATCGTCAGCATCGAGTTCTTCATCAACGGCATCGCGATCACGAAGAACGAGCGCAGCGGCCCGCAGCCGTCCACCGTGGCGGCTTCGAAGATCTCCCTGGGTATGGCCCGGAAATAGGCCGCCATCAGGAACGTCGTCAGCGGGATCCCCATCGCCGTATAGGTGAGGATCATCGGCAGCAGGCTGTCGGTGATGCCGATCTTGAAGTACACGGTGAACAGCGGCACCAGGATCATCTGCCCGGGCACCATGATCCCGCCCATCACGAACAGCAGGACCTGCCGGCGGCCCTTCCAGATCATGATCTCCAGGGCGTACCCGGCCGCGAGACCGGCGAGCACGATCAGTGCCACCGAGGGCAGTGTGACCAGCATGGAGTTGCGGTAGTTGATCCCGACGTTGCCACGCGTGAATGCGTCGATGTAGTTGTCGAGGTTGAACTGCTCCGGCAGCGCCCAGGTGGGGTTCGCAAAGAACTCCGTCTGGGTCTTGAACGAGCCCATGATCATCCAGAACTGCGGGTAGAGCATCACCACCAGCAGCACTGTGACCAGGAGCCAGACAGGAAGGCGGCGCACGATACGGCGTGCCGCACGCCGAGCCGGCCGGGCTTGCGGACGCGGAGTGGGGAGCTGAACGGGCGCAGTGCTCGGTGCGGTGGTCATGTCAGTCCTCCACGCGCTTGCTCGAGGGCCGGAAGACCACCAGCGTGAACACCAGGCACAGCAGCGTCAGTGCGAGGGCGATCGTGCTGCCGTAGCCGTACTCGGCGTACTCGAAGGCGGTCCGGTACATGTACAGGGTGAGAGGTGCGGTGGTGGTGCCGGGCCCGCCGTTGTTCAGGGCGAGCAGGCTGTCGAACACCTTGAGCGTGGCGTTCAGGCTGAAGATGATCGACGAGAGCAGGATCGGCAGCGAGAGCGGGATGATGATGTACCCCACGAGGCGAGGACCGGTGGCGCCGTCCATCCGTGCCGACTCCACCACTTCCTCGGGGATGTCCAGCAGGCCCGTGTAGAGCAGCACCGCGTAGAAGCCCATCGAGCTCCACAGGGTCATGATCACCGCGATGGTCATCGTGCCGGCGGTGGAGGCGAGGAACTCGATGCTCTCGCCGCCGAAGGCGTTGATGGCGTCGTTGACCGGGCCCTGGTTCTCTCCGACGGCGATCAGGCTCTTGAACAGCAGCGCCACCGCCACGGTGGGCAGCACCATCGGGAAGAAGACGGCGGTGCGCACGAACGCCGATCCCTTGCGCAGCACGAAGACGTACAGCAGAGCGAGCAGGTAGCCGAAAGTTACCTGCGCGACGGTCACGATGACGGCGAAGCTGACGCTCACCCATACCGAGTTCAGGGCCGCGGAGTCGCCGGCGAACTCCCGGAAGTTGTCCAGCCCGACGAACTCGAACCCTCGCAGGGTGTTGCCCTGGAAGAAGGACAGTCCGAGCGACCAGGCGACCGGGATGACCTTCAGCAGGACGTAGATCGAGAGAGTGGGGAGCAGAAGGATGAGGATGGTCTTCTTGTCCCCGAAGACGCGCGACATCGCGTGATCCTTTCGTGCAGACGTCGCCGGCCCCACCCGGGGTAGGGCCGGCGAGCTCGCGTCAGCGGTTGGAGTCGATGCTGTCCTGCAGCTGCGTCATGTACTCCTCGGCGCTCATGTCGCCGTTGACCAGCAGCGACGCGTTCGTCGAAGCGAGGGAGTTGCTCTCGGAGTCGAGCAGCGCCTCGAACCACAGCACGGTCTCGTCGATGGAGGACATCCGCTCCTGGATGTCGGCGGTAGCGGCCGGGATGTCCCCGACGTCACCGTTCACGGCGAAGCCCGAGAGCACACCGGCGTCGCTGAGGGCCTGCTGGCCGTAGTTCTCAGCGATGCAGGCGAACCAGTCGGCTGTCAGAGGGCCGTAGGTCTCGGGGTTGATCGCCATCGCAGCACCGGCGTTCGCGGGGTACTGGTCGGCGCTGCCGGCGCCCCCGGAGACGTCCGGGAACGGCATGAAGCCGATGTTCTCTTCGCCGACCTCGTTGCGCTCCGGGTCATTGACGGCGCTCAGCAGCCAGGTGCCGTCGTACTTCATCAGCGCCTGTCCGCTCAGCAGGGCGGCCGTGGCCTGGTCGCCGGTGCGGGAGATGAAGCCCTCCCCGAGTGCGCCGCCCAGAGCGAGATCCTGCAGTGCCTGGGCACCGGCCACGTACTCCGGATCGGTCAGGCTCGCCTCACCGTCGCGCACGGCAGCCATGGCGTCGGGGCCGACGTTGCGGAAGATGTACAGACCCATCAGCCGGGTCAGCGGCCAGCCGTCAGCTCCGGCCTGGGCGATCGGGATGTAGCCGGCCTCGGCGGCGGCGTCCGCAGCGTCGACGAGCTCGTCGTAGCTCTGCGGCTCCTCGAGGCCGAGCTCGGCGAGGATCTCCTTGTTGTACCAGAAGCCTTCGAGGTTGTACTGGTACGGCATCGAGACCATCTGGCCGTAGACCGACTCGATCGTCGAGGCGGCGGCGGGGAGCACGTTCTCCCAGGCGCCGGACTCGGTGAAGGCCTCCTGGTAGTCGAGCACCAGCTCGCTACCACCGAGATCGCCCGTGGGCCGGACCTGATCGGTGCCGGCGATGAAGTGCGAGGGGAGCGCACCCTGGCTGGCGAGCAATGTGATCTGCTGCACCGTGTCGGCCTGGGCGATGGTGCGGTGCTCCAGCGGGAGCGCCTCGTTCTCGGCCGAGCACTGGTTCGCCGCGAGGGCGTCGAGTTGGTCGCGCAGGGTGGGGTTCTCGTTCGAGCTCATCACCTCGAAGCTGTCCGGGTCGGTGCCGATGCTCGACCCTGCATCGGAGTCCGAGCCGGTGTCCGAACCTGATCCGGAATCGGTGTCCTCTCCGCCGGAACAGGCGGCGAGGGTCAGTGATGTGGCGAGCAGTGCGCTCGCAGTGACGACGGTGCGCCGCCGGTGACGAATGTTCATGACGTCCTCCTTGACGAGGGTCGCGCACCGAGGCGCGGCCCGCTGTGTGGCTCGCAGTGAGCCTAACTGAGGGTAACTACAGAATCAAGCCTGCATGATTATGCACAGTGGTGCCCCGGACAGTGGGGAATCGATGCGCCCATCGCGATCGTCACCCTGCAATGTGGTTGATTGCGGGCATGGACGCCTGGGATCAGCCGCCTAGGCATCGGTCAGGCGGAGTCCACCCCGAGCCCCATCCGGAACGAGGTCGCGGTGCGTGCCACTCGATACCGCTCCGGAAGTGCCGGCCCCACGGAGGCCGATCCCAGGCCGAGTTGCCCATAGTCCAGGTTCAGCCAGACGTGCCCGGAATCGCGCAGCTCGTGCGGGAAGCGCGCCTGCTGTAGATCTTTCGACGTCCAGCGGCGGGTGGTGAAGTCGAACAGTGGATCGCCCACCGCGCGCAGGTCTGGCACCCCGGGTCCCGAGACCGTCAACTCGCGCGTGTGCACGTGGTTGCCGTTCTCCTGCGGCACCGGATAGTGGACCTGCAGATCGTCGATCGCCGCCTGCCACCGGCCCACCCGGGTTCCCGCGAAGGAGTCCGCGTAGCTGTCACCCGGGCCGCGCCCGAACCACGCGGCGCGCCCGTAGCCACCCGGCAGCCTGAACAACAACCCCAACCGCGGAATCACGATCTCCAGCCCCTTGAGGGGCGTCGAGTCCCACGGCCCGGCGAAGTCGACCTGCGCGTCCAGCCACAGCAGGCCGGCGTGCAGGGACCAGTCGAGCTGGTACTCCAACGCGTGCGGATGCGTGGCTGCGGCGACCCGTCCGTTCACGCGCACCCGATCGCCGTCCGCCTGCACGTCCAGCGTACGGTGCAGCATCCGATCGATCCCGACGGCGGACCACGCCGCCGAGAGGTCGTTGCGGCCTCCCTGGCCCCGGTCGTTCTCGGTGGGGGCGCGGTGCACATCCAGCCACGGCCCCTCCAGCTCGAGGTCTCCCAGGCGCACCAGGCGTCCGGTCTCGCCCTCGAAGGTGGCCGGTCCGAGCACGATTCCCGACGGCGTCCCGTGCGCCCGGATGTCTCCCTCGCCTCGGGCGCCGGTCGTCCGGGCTGCCTCGGGCGCCACCGTGTTTCCAGCGCCTGAGCCTGTGCCCGCGGGTGCTGTCTGAACGCGCGATCCACCGGAGCGCAGCTGGTGCTGGCCCCACGAGACCACGTGGCCCGCCACGGCCCAGGCGGTGTTGTACGCGAGGCGGGCCTCGACGCTCAGGTGAGGTTCGCCGTCGCCGGGCAGTTCGGGCATGGCCCCAGGGAGGGCCACCTCGACGGTGCCTCCGGCGGGGACCGCGGGGACCTCGAGCCCGCCCTCGGCGATCTGCCGGCCGTCCACGAGCAGCTCCCAGCGCCACTGCAGGTCCGCGGTGTCGGTGGCATGGCGCCGGTTCGACACCGTGATCGCGTCCCCGATCGCGATCCGTACCGGCTCGTAGGCCTTGGCCAGTTGGGTCAGGCCGGGGCTGGGGGTGCGGTCGGCGAAGACGAGCCCGTCCAGGCAGAACCGGCCGCCGGTGGGCCGGAAATCGACCGCGCCACCGTGCAGGGTGAACGGTGTGCCGTCGGCGGTGCGGGCATCGAAGCCGTGGTCGATCCACTCCCAGACGAAGCCGCCGCAGAAGCGGTCCGAGCTCTCCAGGATGTGCTGGTAGTCCTGCAGCGAGCCGGGGCCGTTGCCCATCGCGTGCGCGTACTCCACCAGCAGGAACGGCAGGGTGCGGCGGCGGGCGTCCTCGGCGTCGGTGACGTTGTCGGGTCGCGGCTCCTCGCGCCGTCCGATCGCCTCCAGGGCGTCCAGCTCGGGGTACATGCAGGAGTAGAAGTCGGAGTTGCGATAGGAGGGATCGCGTTCGTAGAGCACCGGGCGCGAGGGGTCGCGCTCGCGGATCCACTGCTCGAGCAGGTCGAATCCGGCGCCGGTCCAGCTCTCGTTCGCCATCGACCAGATCACCACGCTCGGGTGGTTCTTGTCCGGTTCGACCATCCGCTCGATGCGGTCCTGCAGGGCGCCGAACCAGGCGGGGTCGTCGGGCGGGTTGTTCTCCCAGCCGGCGTAGATGAACCCGTGGGTCTCCAGGTCGCATTCCTCGACCACCCACAGCCCGTACTCGTCGCACAGGCTCAGGAAGTCCGGGTGCGGGGGATAGTGGCTGGTGCGGACGGCGTCGATGTTGGCGCGCTTCATGATCTCGATGTCGCGGATCATCGTGGCCCGGTCCTGGGTGCGGCCGGTGGCCGGGTCATGCTCGTGCCGGTTCACGCCGTGAAAACGCAACGGTGCACCGTTGGCGAGCAGGACGCCGTCGGCGATCTCGACCCGGCGGAAACCGATCGCCAGCTCGATGGTCTCCTCCGCCGTCGCGAGGGTGCCGCGGTACAGGCGTGGGCGGTCCGCGCTCCACGGCGTGACCGCGGCGGTGACAGTCTCCCCGGCCGGGACGTCGATCCCGAGCTCGGGCACCTGCACCCGGGCGGGTGACCCGTCGGTCACCTCGGCGTCCACCCGGAGCGTGCCGATACCGGTGGTGTGGTCGTAATCAGCGTGAACGAAGTGGTCCTCGATCGCGGCGGCCGGGCGCTCGATCACGTCCACGTCCCGGAAGATCCCGGGCAGCCACCACATGTCCTGGTCCTCCAGGTAGGTGCCCGCCGACCAGCGGTGCACCCGGACGCACAGCACGTTCCGGCCGGGGCGCACCGGGGCGTCGTACTCCACCGGCAGGCGGCTCCCGGTGGACCAACCGATCTCGACCCCGTTCAGCCATACCTTCGCGCAGGAGTCAGCCCCGCGCAGCCGCAGGATCGAGGCGCCCCAGTCCGCCGGGGCGTCGAAGACGAGCCGGTAGTCGCCGGTCGGGTTCTCGGTCGGAACCCGGGGCGGGTCGATCGGGATCGGGAACGCGGTGTTCGTGTACAGCGGTCCCTCGGCCGTCCCTCGCAGCGACCGTGGCTCGCCACCGGCCAGCGGCGTGACGTCCTGGAGCACCCAGTGCGAGGGCACGCGGATCTCGTCCCACCCGCTGTCGTCGAAGTCCTCGGCGAGGAAACCTGCCCCGGTGCCCTCCGCCGTCGGGCACAGCCGGAACCGCCAGGTGCCGTTCAAGGTGAGGGTGCGGGCATCCGTGCGTGCCTCGGCACGAGGCCGACGGCGTCCCTCACCCGGGGCATAGGACTCCCAGTAGCGGGCGGTACTCATGCTGTTCTCTCCTTGTGGCCCTGGGGCGCGTGCAGGTGGGCGGTCGTCTCAGGCGGTACTGGGGACGCGGGTGATCAGCAGGGCGATTGCCTCGCCCTCGGGCAGGCTGAGCGGGGGGTTGCCGGTGGCGTAGGCATCGTTGCGCTGCACGTCTGTCAGCGTGAACGACTCCGGAGCCGGGGTGCGCGTCATGTTCCAGGTGTCGATGATCTCCACAGCGAAGGCGTCTCCCACCTCGAGCCGGTCGCCGCCGTGGCCCTGAGGCAGCCGGAACGTCCACTCGGCAGGGGCTTCGCGGCCGAGGTAGACCAGGTACTGCTCGCGGGGCTCGCCGACGACGCAGGCCGGGTCGTCCCACTTGTCGATCGGGTCCAAGCCGGGGACGTTCAGTCCCTCCAGCACCTCGCGTAGGAATCCCAGGCGTACGGGGCTCTCACCGCGCAGCCGGCCGCCCTCGACGATGTGCAGGCTGCCGGACTCGGTGACGAAGCTCTCCCCGTGTGAGGCGTAGCAGCCCGAGCTGGTGGTGATCCAGAACCGGTCCACCAGCTCCTGCCCGCTGAGCTGGCCCCAGCGTTCGGGGCAATCGCCCTCGTACTTGATCTCATCCAGCACGACCGGCTTGCCGTAGACGTCCCGGTACAGGCTCGCGCGACCGAGCGCCTCAGTCGCGAAGCCGTTCTGGATCGAGACGTGCGTGACCCATGGCTGGTTGTAGTCGTAGAGCTCGATCCAGTTGTGGATCGAACGCAGGTGATCGTGCGCGTCGATCTCGGCAAGCAGCTCACCGGCGCGCGTCCAGCGTTCGGTGGGTCGGTCGGTCATCTGGTCGAACTCGTTGCACAGCGACCACCACACGTTCGGGTAGGCGCCGAGCCGTGCCACCAGGTAGCGCAGGTAGGCGGCGTCCTGGGACTCGGTGAGCTCGTTCAGGCCGAACACGCCGCGATCGTAGGCGTCGAAGATCAGTACATCGGCCTCGATGCCGCGGCTACCCAGGTCCGCGACGAGGGAGTCGAGGCGGCGGAAGAACTCGATGTTCGGGCGGCTCACGTCCCAGCCGTCCGCTGTCTCCTCGAACGGCATCAGCTCGGGGACGTGCTCGACGTAGCCGCCGGCCTGCGGGAAGACCATGAAGCGGAGCTTGTTCAGGCCGGCCTCGCTGAGCGAGGCCACCGTCTCGGTGCGCAGCGGCTCGTCCTGATGGATCCAGTTGTAGACGGTGGCCCCCACCGGGCGGAACGGGGTGCCGTCCTCATGGGCGAAGTGGAAACGAGAGTTGACCCGCACGACTCCGTGGGCGGGGCGGGAGTTGTCGGATTCAGCGGGCTCAGCAGGCTCAGCGGTGAACTCGCCGGATCGGTCATCCAGCTCGGCAGCGTCACTGGTGGTGCGCCACGTCCAGGTTCCGGTGAGCGGGGGAGCGATGCGGGCGAGGTAGCGGCGCTCGCCGTCCCAGAAGCCCAGCACGGTCATGGACCGGCCGCCCTCGTGGGTGAACGTGGCCTGGAACGGCACGCGATCGGCGCGGATCGGCTGCTCCGGTCCGGTGAGCTCGATCTCGTGCGGCTGGTTCACGTGCGCTGTCTGCTGCGGCATACCCGACCTCCTCGTCGTCCCGCACATCGACGGGCTCTCGCTTGCCCGGGCGCTGCGTGCCAGGGCATGTGAAACGTGCTCAGTTGCGTCAGACCACCAATCTAGCGTCTACTACGATGAGAGTGAAACGTTTCGAAACGAAGGTGGTTCCCATGAGCGTCATTGTCGACGCCCCCACGATCGAACATCACCGCGAGCCCCTGGGCATCGGCGAGGCGAGCCCGCGGATCTCCTGGCGAGTCCGCTCCGCAGCGCCTGGGTGGCGGCAGGTCGGTTACCGGCTGCTCATGGCCCGCGGTGGCGACGAGCACGCCGTGGAGGTCGACTCGGCCGAGCAGATCCTCGTGCCGTGGCCGCTGGAACCCCTCTCGTCCCGGGAGGTCGCGACAGTCCGCGTGCAGGTCCGCGGTGAGGACGGGCACTGGTCGGACCCGTCTGAGCCGACGGTCCTGGAGGCCGGTCTGCTGGCCCCCGCGGACTGGCAGGCCCGGCCGGTCGGCGCCCGATCGCTGGAACCGCGCGATTCCGATTCCCGCCGCCCCTCGCTGGTGCGCCGGGAGTTCTCTCTCGACGGCGACATCGCCGGCGCCCGCCTGTACGCCAGTGCCCATGGGCTCTACGAGGCCGAGATCAACGGCGCCCGGGTCGGTACCGACACGCTCTCGCCGGGCTGGACCTCTTACAACACCCGGCTGCGGTACTACACCTACGACGTCACCGAGCTGGTGCACCCGGGCCAGAACGCCGTCGGGGCCTGGCTGGCGGACGGTTGGTACCGCGGGCGAATCGGCTGGTACGAGGGGTTCCGGAACGTCTTCGGGGAGGACCTGTCCTTCATCGGCCAGCTCGAGGTGACCTACACCGACGGGCGGGTCGAGACCATCGCGACCGACCGTAGCTGGCGCACCGCGCCGAGTCCGATCCTGCGCTCGGGCATCTACGACGGCGAGGATCACGACGCCCGGCTGGGACGGCCCGGCTGGTCGACGCCCGGGTTCGACGATGGCGCGTGGGAGCAGGTGGCCGTGCGTTACCGCGACCTCGCCACGCTGGTCGCCCCGACGGCGCCCCCGGTGCGCTGCACCGAAGAAATCAGGCCTGTTGAGGTGCTCACCTCCCCGGCCGGGAATCGCATCCTCGACTTCGGGCAGAACCTCGCCGGGCGGGTGCGGATCCGGGTGAGTGGCCCGGAGGGGACGACAGTGCGGCTGCGTACGGCCGAGGTGCTGCAGGAGGGTGAGCTGTACACGCGACCCTTGCGTTCGGCGCGCTCCACCGACCACTACACCCTGGCCGGGCGCGAGACCGAGCAGTGGGAGCCGCGGTTCACTTTTCACGGGTTCCGCTACGTGGAGGTGGACGGGTGGCCCGGCGATCTCGACGCCGATGTGGCCGACGGCGCCCTGGTGGCGCGGGTGCTGCACACCGATGCCGAGCGCACCGGCTGGTTCGAGTGCTCCGACGAGTTCGTGACCAAGCTGCACGAGAACATCGTCTGGGGGATGCGCTCCAACTTCGTCGACGTGCCCACCGACTGCCCCCAGCGCGACGAGCGCGCCGGGTGGACCGGGGACATCCAGGTGTTCGGGCCCACGGCCTCCTACCTGTACGACGTCTCCGGCATGCTCGCCGGCTGGCTGCGCGACGTCGAGGCTGATCAGCTCCCGGACGGCACTGTGCCCTGGTACGTGCCGGTGATCCCGGCGCACCGGATGTGGACCCCGATCCGCCCCGGTGCCGCCTGGGGAGATGTGGCCACGATGCTGCCGTGGACCCTGTACCAGCGCTTCGGCGACGCGGGGGTGCTCGAGACCCAGTACGGCAGCGCCAGCCGGTGGGTGGATCTGGTGGACCGGCTCGCCGGCGACGATCACCTGTGGGACGAGGGCTTCCAACTCGGCGACTGGCTCGACCCGGCCGCCCCACCGGACGATCCGGCCGATGCGCGCACCGACCGCTACCTGGTGGCGACCGCCTACTTCGCGCGGTCCTCGCGTTTGATGGCTCAGACCGCCGAGAGACTGGGCAAGGCGGAGGACGCCGCCCGCTACGGGCGGCTCGCGGACGCCGTCGCCGAGGCCTTCCGGGCCACCTACGTACTGGGCGACGGGCGGATGACCAGCGACGCCGTCACCGCCTATGCCCTGGGGCTGGAGTTCGACCTGCTCACGCCTGAGCAGCGGGAGGTCGCCGGGCGGCGGCTGGCCGAGCTGGTGCGCGAGGCCGGGCATCGGATCGCGACCGGGTTCGTTGGGACGCCGCTGGTGACCGATGCGTTGACCTCGGCCGGGGAGCTGGAGACCGCCTACGGACTGCTGCAGGAGCGGGAGTGCCCCAGCTGGCTGTATCAGGTGGAGCAGGGCGCGACCACGGTGTGGGAGCGGTGGGACTCGATGCTGCCCGACGGCACCGTGAACCCGGGGAAGATGACCTCGTTCAACCACTACGCCCTGGGCGCCGTGGCGGACTGGCTGCACCGGGTGGTGGCCGGGCTCGCTCCGGCTGAGCCTGGATATCGCCGGATCCGATTCGCCCCGCGGCCCGGTGGTGGGCTCACCCACGCCTCGGCGCGGCACCTCACCCCCTACGGCGAGGCCGCGATCTCGTGGCGGATCGCCCGGGGCGAACTCGTGGTCGACGTGACGGTACCCGTGGGTGCCGAGGCGATCCTGGAGCTGCCGGACTCGGAGCCGGAGCTACTCGGGCACGGGCGGCATCGCCGGATGCGGACCTGAACTGAGCGCGGCCCGCCCGGCGAAGGTGGCTTGAGTGTCGAATCTCGCGCTCTGAACGACACCCAGGCCACCGTCGCCGGGGCGAATCCGCAACGAAGACCTGGCGAATCCGCAACGGCGATCCGGCGAATCCGCAACCGTAGCCTGGCGAATCCGCAGAACCAACGCTAGCCTGATGCCTATGGCGCCCCATCTCGTCCATCGGAACGTGAGTGATCTCGCGGAAGAGACGCTTGCTGACACTCCGGTCACGGTGATCAGCGGAGCCCGGCAGGTCGGCAAGAGCACCTTGATGCAGCAACTCATCTCGGACAGAGATGCGCGGACGATCAACCTCGATCTCGCCGTGGACCGCGCAGCCGCTGAGCGGGACCCAGACGGGTTCGCGATGCAGTATCCGGACGGTCTGCTCGCCATCGACGAGATCCAGCGAGTCCCTGCGCTGCTCACGTCATTGAAGGCAGCGGTCGATCAGGACCGACGACCAGGCCGTTTCATCGTCACAGGTTCGGCTGATCTGCTGTCACTGCGAGGAGCGCAGGAATCGCTGGCAGGCCGGGCGCAGACCATTCCGCTCGAGGGCCTCAGTCGGGGGGAGGTGGCAGAGCGGGTCGAGGACTTCGCTGCGTATGCCTGGAGGCTACCGGCCGGGGTGCCCGCAGATCGACCCGCGTACACCCGCCGCGACTACCTGGAGATCGCGGCTGCCCCCGCATTCCCGGAACTCCGCGAGGCGTCCGCCCGTGCGCGCGGCCGCTGGTTGGAGAACTACGCCGATCGTGTGCTCTCGAAGGACACCACCGATGTCTCCGGGATCACGCATCTGGATCGGCTCGGACCGCTGCTCGACGTTCTCGCCGCCCGCAACGGCAGCGAGTTCGTCACAGCGCGAGCCGCGCGAGAGGTCGACATACCGGAACGTTCCGTGCCCGCCTACCTCCGGGCGATGCAATCGGTCTACCTGATCCGCGTAGTCCCGGGCTGGTCGAACAACCGAGCAACTCGCGCGGTGCGGACGCCGAAGGTGTATCTGAGCGACACTGGTCTTGCGGCCCATCTCGCCGGAGTCGACGTCGACGGCCTCGAGCGCGAGGTGTCCTCGACGTTGACCGGTGGATTCGTCGAGGGCTTCGTGGTCGGTGAGCTGGTGAAACAGCGTGCTTGGTCGCAGAAGTCCTACTCGCTGTCCCACTACCGTGACAACCACGGTCGTGAGGTCGACATCGTGCTCGAAGATCGTCGCCGCGAGGTGGTCGGCGTCGAGGTGAAGTCTGCTGCGACGGTCGGAGCGGGTGATTTCCGTGGTCTGGAACTTCTCCGCGACAAGGTGGGTGAGCGGTTCGTCGCCGGGGTGGTCCTGTATACGGGAACACGTGCCGTGCCCTTCGGTGACCGGCTCTGGGCGTTGCCGCTGGCCACCCTCTGGGAGCACTGAGCAGCGATCGCGAGGGTGGTGTGAGTGTCGAATCTCGCGCTCCGAGCGACACTGGGGCCGCCCTCGCCGCTCGGATGGCGCGGTCACTCCGCGGTCGCCAGATCCCGGTCGAGACGGATCTGCTCACCCGGCGCCAGAGCCAGGTCGCGTGTGCGCTCCCCGTAGCGCACCCGGGTGGTCGTGCCCGTGACCGACCGGATGGTGGCGGATTCGAGCGCCCCGCCGCGCCAGCGCAGGTCCACCTCGACGCCGCCGCGCCCGCGCAGGCCGGCAACCGAGCCGTCGGACCACTGGCCCGGCAGTGCCGGCAGCAGGTCGAACTCGTACACGCCGCCCTCATGTACGTGGCTCTGCAGCAGCATCTCGTTCACAGCGCTGGTCTGGCCGAGGTTGCCGTCGATCTGGAACATCGGGTTCGTCGGGGAGTGCCCGATGAACTTCGATCCGAGGTTGGGCTGCACCGCCTTCTGCAGGTGGAGGTCGAACACTCGTAGTGCCGCATCCCCGTCGCCGAGCCGGGCGTAGGCCATCGACTGGAACCCGCCCTCCCAGCTGCCCAGGCACGAGCCCTTGAGCGGATCTTCCTTCTCCTCCCACCAGCGCTCGGTGTCGAAGATCCGCCGCAACGCTGCCGCCAGCTCGGGCGTGCGGCGCGGGTGGATCTGCGCACTACACACCGCGCCCCAGCTGGAGAGTACCTCCGCCTTCATCGTGCGCCCCCAGTCCTCCAGGTACTCCTGCAGCTGCCCGGTGGTCGGGCTGATCTGCATCGGCGCCAGCCGCGGCAGGGCCGCCGCGATCTCCTCGCACACACCCGCTGCCTCGTCCTCCAGCTCTGCCCTCTCCTCCAGCAGCCGGGATGCGGTCAGAACATTCGTGAACAGCTCGCGCACCATCTGCGTCGTCGGCGTGGTGCCCATCGCCAGCGAGCCAGTGGTGCCATCCGGTGCCACCCAGATGTTCTCGAAGTTGATGTCCGGGGCCGTCACCAGCCAGCCGTGCTCCGGTTCCTCGACGAGCAGGTCCAGGTGGAAGGCCGCAGCGTCCCGAAGTGTCGGCCACGCGTGGCGAAGCTGATCGAGATCACCTGAGAACGCGTAGTGCTCCCACAGGTGCTGGCACAGCCAGGCGTTGCTGGCGACGAAGTTCGACCATTGTGGATTGCTGCCCACCGGCTGAGCGTAGCGCCAGACGTCGGTGCCCTGGTGCGAGACCCAGCCGCGGGCGCCGTAGTGGTCGCGCGCCACCCGCGCCCCGTTCTCACTCAACTCGCGCGTCAGTTCCAGTAGCGGCTCATGGCATTCGGCCAGATTCGCCGCCTCCACCGGCCAGTAGTTCATCTGGGCGTTGCAGTTGATTGTCCAATTTGACCCCCACGCCGGGTTGATCGAGGGGTTCCAGATTCCCTGCAGATTCGCCGGCTGACTGCCCGGCCGGGAGGTGGCGATGAGGATGTACCGCCCGAACTGGTAGTACAGCGCCGCCAGCCCCGGATCTTCACCGCTGCCCGCTACATACGCCGCCACGCGCTCGTCGGTCGGCAGCGCCTCCGCTTCCGAGCGTCCCAGGTCCAGCCGGACCCGGCCGAACAGGTTGGCATGATCACTCACGTGCTCGCCGTGCAGGGCTTCGTAGTCCCTCCCGACGGCGTCCCTCACGTCCGCCTCGACCAGCGCCTTCTCGTCCAGGCCGGCCTGGCTCGGACTCGCGTGCGGGCCGGCGTAGCTCGTGCGCGCGGCCACGATGAGTGTCACGGCGTCACACCCGTCGGCGATCACGACGTCAGCGTCCTCGCTGATCGCCACCGTGCCGCCCTCGGCGATGGCTGCGAGTCGCGCTTCCCATCGCATTCCCCGTTGTTCGGGGCCGTCGTCATACTCCGGCTCGCGGGTCTGCCCCGAGTAGTCGAACGCACGCATCGGGGCACGGCCGGACATCCGCAGCACCGGGCCATCCCTGCCGGCCACTGTGCCGGTCTCGTGCCGCAGCTGGCTGGACAGCGACGCCCGGAACGAAACCATCCCCGGGCGGTCCGCACTCAGCCGCACGACCAGCGCACCGGCCGGATGCGACGCGAAGACCTCCCGGCGGTAGGTGACGCCGTCATGGGTGAAGGTGACCTGCGCCGTCGCCGCAGAAAGATCGAGCTGGCGGCGATAGCCGCTCACCTCACCGAAGGGAAGGTCGAGCGTGAGCCGGCCCAGCGGCATGTACAGCCCCGTGCCGCCGATCCCGCCGAGGGCGTCTGCGGCGAGCTCCTGTGCGCGGGCGTACTCGCCGGCAAGCAGCAGTCGGCGCACCTCGGGCAGGGCGCCCGGTGCCTTCGGGTTGGGCTCGTACCCGGGCTCGCCGGTCCAGAGGGTGTCCTCGTTGAGGTCGATCACCTCCTGTTCCACGCCACCCCACACGCTGGCGCCGAGGTGGCCGTTGCCCAGCAGCAACGTCTCCTGCCAGGTTCGGGCAGGGGTGGTGTACCAGAGGGTGAGGTCGTCGTCCGGGGTGGTCACGATGTGCTCCGCTTTCTCACGGGATAGGAAGAGGTTCTCGCCAGGGTTGTCCTGGTGGGGATGGGAGTCGTGGGCCGGTCAGCCGAAGAACTCCCACTGCTGTCCGCCTTGAGCGAGGCGCTGGGCCTGCTCGGCCGAGCGCACCGGGTGCAGCAGGTACTGGGTGGTGGCGGGGTCGCCGAGTGGGATCTCCCACCCGATCTCCAGCCGGCGGGCGTGCAGCGGCTCGCCGATCGGCCGGTCCGAGCCGTCGAGAGGGGTGACCTGGATGTCGATCGGACCCTGCAGGTCGGTCAGCACCAGCCAGCCCGTCACGGGTTCGATCAGCGTCGGGCCCTCGCCCCAGGTCTCCCAGAGTGTGCGGCGGGCGTTCCACTGGGCGCCGGTGTTCTCGATGCGGGAGCACACCGTGAGAAGCAGCCGTTCACTGCGAGGGATCGGTTGATCATCCAGCGCGCTGAGGGTGATCGCGCAGAACTCGTTGACGACGTCGGCGCTCAGGTGGCGCGTGCTGCGCCCGTGGGCCTTCACGTGCCCGACCAGGGCCTGAGTGCGGTCGGTGTCGATCGTCACCAGGCCGCCGCGCTCGTCCTCGACGTACCAGCCGAGCTCGCCGGTGTCGGCGAGGTAGGGGCCGGGTTGCTCCGGTCCGTGGTCGGCGGTGGGCTCGCCGTCGAGGGAGGAGATCCGGAGCCCATGCCGCAACGCCGTCGAGACCGGGAATCCCGGCGTGAAGTAGGGGCGGGCCGATTCCGGCAGCCGCATGCTCTCCAGCACCTGTTCGGCCGAGTAGGAACGGCTGACGGTCTCCCGCGCGGGCTGCACGTCGGCCCGGGAGAAGATCAGCGCCCCGGCCGCCATCTGGATCATCTTCACCGGATCGAGCGTGATGTCGAAATTGTCGGCCACATGGGGCTGGTACTGACCCTGCAGCTTCGGCTCGAAGGTGTAGAAGAAGATGCCGTCCCAGTCCTGGAAGGCGGCATAGGCGGCGAGGACCGGGATCATCTCGGCCGCGGAAGAGTTCGGGTTCGGGTGATTGACCTCGCTCACCGTGAACGGCTTGCCGGCCACCGGGGAGCGGCTGAGCTTGACGATGGTGGAGTCCAGCGGGTCATCGACCATCGGAGTGTTGCGCGCGCCCCAGATCGCCGGGTGTTGCCAGTACACGTGACCGTCGACCACATCGAGCTCGGAGGTGCCGGCGATGATCGGCTGGTTCGGAATCCAGTAGGTGTGATCGGCACAGCCGACGATCACCGACTCGACGCCCAACTCGTCGGTGAGGTAGCGCTTCATGTCGAGGAAGAAGGTGCGTTCGACGGCGCCGTAGAACTCCCCCTCGGCGTGGAACAGCGACGTGGGTGCCTCGGC
Organism: Ruania rhizosphaerae; assembly: GCF_009805705.1. Lineage (GTDB taxonomy): Bacteria > Actinomycetota > Actinomycetes > Actinomycetales > Beutenbergiaceae > Ruania > Ruania rhizosphaerae. The sequence goes on along the minus strand of NZ_VSMB01000001.1, from coordinate 220,087 downwards.
GAACTGCTCCACGCGCAGCCGCGGGATCACCTCACCTGCCGCGACCCCGGCGAGGTCTCGCAGCTCGGCCAGTTGGGCTTCCGAGCGGTTCTCGGCCAGCCACCCCTGATACATCGCATCGAGCTGGCGGGCGTAGAACGGCGGGAAGTCGAGCTGGATGTCCGGGCTGTCGGTGGTCCGTTCGCCCCGGAGCCAGTTGCGCATCCAGAACTCCTGCAGGGAGTTCTCGTTCACGATCTCCACGATCGCCACCGCGGGCTCGTGCGCGTACTCGTTGCCGGTGTAGGGGTTGTGGTGTGTGAGCAGGTCGCGGGCGTAGTCCTTCTGCAGCTCGATCAGGCGCTCGCCGATGAAGGTCATGCCCTTCCAGATCCTCACCGCCTCACCGTCGGGCACGTGGTCGCCGGCCTTGTAGGTGCGGCCGACGTTGAGGTTGAGGTTGGTGTAGATCCCGCGCTGTTTGAGCTCGGCGACGAAGAAGTCGAGCCGGTCCAGCTGTTCGGGGTCGAAGGACTGGGTGTGATCGGGCCCAGGGTCGATCAGCCCACTGGGCCGGGTGTCGGCCTCGTTCCGCCGGGGCAGATCCAGGAAGTGGAAGCGCACGCAGTTGATGCCGAATCGGGCCAGGGTGTCCGCCCAGACGGGCGCTTCGTCCTTGGGTGGCAGCAGCGTGGAGCCGCTGGTCCAGCCGGTGAGGTTCACACCCCAGATGCGCAGGCGCTCGCCGTCGGGGGTGACCAGGTGCCCGTCCTGGACCCGGATGAAACCGTCCCGCCCGGCCGGGGCGTCCAGCAGGAACGACAGATTGGCTGCGGACGGTTCGCGCTGGTGGTGGTCGATGACGAACGGGGCGAGGGGGATGTCGCTCATGCTCAACTCCGAACGTGAGAAGCGCGGGTGGGCCACCTCCTCAGCCGGCCCGCCCGCTCGTCCGGCCGGTGAGTGTTGCTCATATGACTGTCAGATCGATGCATGATTATGCAGCACTGACAGTGGTTCCACTTCAGGGTAGCTCGTCGGGGCAGTGTCGCAACGCATTTCAGTGATGTGGGCAGCGGACTAAGCGCACATTGCCGGGTGCGCACACCGATTTCAGCCGCGGCTCGGGTAGTGAGGAAGCTATCTCGATGCCGCGCTTGTGCCGGAGTGATTCTGGCCACGTTGAGACGAGCGCGCTCTTGGTCCGCGGCTATGCGGTTTCGTGAAGAAGCCACCGTGTGGACTGCCGGAGAATCTCGAGGTGCTCTTCAGAGTCGTAGGAGCGCACGTCGTGCCCAAGTGCGCTGTAGACCACACGTCCTTGCCGGTGCCCATGCTCTAGGGCCCAGAGCAAGGGATGCTGCACGCCGTCATGAACATGATGCGCGAGTACGTGGACGTCAGGTGAGTAGCGGAGAAAACTGTAGCGCTCATCCCAGACCGTGAAGTCAGGTGTCTCCTCGACGATGGGGTGCGTACCCGTGTGCACCACGACATCCGCCAGACCGTGTGGAGGATGCATGGACTGTCCGGCGACCCATCGTCCGCCCAGGCACTCCTCCCAGGCGTCCATACCGGGAAAGGAAGTGGCTGAGACGTGGACAGCCAACAAGGCGCCGCCCCGCGCGATGTGATCACGGAGCCCCAATGCTGCCGCGTCTCTCGCGCTGCTGGCTTCGGACTCTGCCGGCTTGCCGACATTGACGACGAGAAGGTCGACGCCGCGCAGGTCTGCCAATCCAGTCTCTACCTCCTCAGTGACCTCAACTCGGTGACCCTCCGTGTGGAGCAGCTGCTCCAGTCGCTTCGTGGTGTCCGGAAAGGCGTGGTAAGGGTCCGCGTATCGTCCCGCCCCCGAGAGCACTCGCACATCTGCCATGTCGCCTCCATTTGTTAGTGGGTCTAATAAACGCTACCGTGCTGACGTGCCGAACCGCGAACCATCGACGTCAGAAGGTCTTCGTCGGACCAACCTCGCGAAAGTGCTTCAGTTCATTCATCGCGATGGACCGACGTCTCGGGCGGACCTGACCGTGCGGAGTGGGCTGAGTCGACCCACAGTAGGACTTGTCCTGTCCACCCTCGCGTCGGCGGGGCTGGTGACTGTCGGCAAGGCCCGCCAGGGCTCTGGTGGTGGCCGCCCATCGCCCGTGGTCGAGCCGACAGATCAGCACCTGGTCGCGACCGTCTACGTCGACGTGACCGGTGTTGAGGTCGCGCTTTGTGGGCTTGGGGGACGAATCCTGGCAGTAGCGGCGACGAATTCGTCGGTGCGCGATCCCGAGTGGGTTGTGGGTGAGGCCGCGCGGCTACTCGATCGCCTCCTTGTCCCATTCAATGGGATAAGTCGGGTTCTGCGTGTGGTCGCGGTGGTGCCAGGCCGTGTGAAGAGCGATGAGGGGCTGGTGGTGAACGCCCCGCACCTTCAATGGCAGCGCGTCGCGCTGGCAACGGCGCTCGCCGAGGCAACTGGGCTGCCTTCCGAACTGGCGCACGATGGCCATGCAGGAGCACTCGCCGAGTGGCGCTGGGGCACCGGCCGGGAGACGAACGACCTCATCTACCTGTACGCCGGTCCAGGTGGCGTCGGTGCAGGCATCATCAGCGCGGGAAGCCTGCTGCGAGGTTCACATGAGTTGGCAGGGCGCCTCGCTCACGTTGCTGTCTCCGACGACGGGCCATTGTGCTACTGCGGAGCTCACGGTTGCTTGACGACCCACCTGTCCGCTGCGGCGCTCGATGCAGCCATCGGCGGCAACGGTGTGGAGCGGAGCGCAGCGAGCCTCGCCGAGAGGATGGCTGACCTCGGCGCTGACCATCCAGTGATGCAGCGCCTGGCCGCCCAACTCACGCGTGGCCTACGCACGGTCGTTGCGGTGTTTGACCCGGACGTCATCGTTCTTGCGGGCGCGTTGACCGGATTCCTTAACGTTGCGGGCACTCGAGTTGCTGGAGCGCTGGCCCACACGAACCTAGATGTGGCGCGAGACGCTGTCCGAGTCGTCGAACCGACGCTCGGTAGTCAGCAACTCCACATCGGCGCATCTGACATCGGGTTCGCCTCACTGCTGGAGGACCCTTCGCCAACGATCGCTACGGCGGATGGATCGTGAGTCGGCCACGTCTGTATGTACTGTCGCTCGGACTGCTGCTGACCCTGAGCACGTTGACAATCGATGTCTATCTTCCCGCCTTTCCTGAGATCGCAGCCGATCTGGGTGCAGATCCGGCGCAGGTACAGTTCACCTTCACGTCCGCGATGTGCGGCATGGTCGTCGGACAACTACTCGTCGGGTCGTGGAGCGATCAGGTAGGCAGACGCTTGCCGATCGTGCTGGCGATCGTGCTTCACGCGAGTGCCTCGGTGGTGTGCGCGGTGGCGCCGAACGTGGGCGTTCTCACTCTCGCCCGGTTCGCACAGGGTCTAGCATCGGCGGCTATCGGCACTGTTGCACTCGCGCAAGTCCGCGACCTCCACACGGGTGCACGGATGCTGCGGATGCTTGCAACGATGGCGCTTGTCTCCGGCGCGGCGATCGCAGCGGGGCCACTGCTCGGATCACTACTCCTGCAGGTCCTGAGCTGGCGCGGAGTCTTCGTGGCACTCGCAAGCTACGGATTGCTGCTCGGCACGATCGCCTATCTGGTCGTAGGCGAGACACTCCCGCTCGAGCGTCGCCAGAGGGGAGGTCTGCCGCAGCGTGCGCGACAGTTTCGGTTGTTCCTTCGAGACCGAATATTCGTCGGCCTCATCCTGGTAACGGGGTGTGCGTGGGCTGCGATGTACACCTACCTCGCGTCGTCCTCGTTCGTGTTTCAGAGTGTGTACCAACTGAGTGCCACGCAGTACGGCATCGTCTTTGCAAGCCATGCCCTACTGATGCTCGGTGGGACGCAACTCGGCGCGCGGCTCGTTTCCAGGGTTTCGATTCCTCACGTGGTCGTGATCTCCACCTCCGGTCTCACGCTGAGTACGGCCTCGATGCTCGTGGTGTCGCTCGCAGGCTCCGCGAACCTCATTGGCTTCCTGATCCCTTTGTGGGTGTTCACCTTCTTTCTTGGGCTCAACACTCCATGCATCCAGACACTCGCGTTGAGCCGCCATGCTGACTCCGCTGGTGCCGCCGCCGGATTGCTGAATGCCACGAGGCAGAGTCTGGGTGCGGTGAGTACCCCGCTGCCGGCAGCGCTGGGCTCAGTGGCGGTCAGCACGTTGGCCGTCGTGATGGTGGGTACGCAACTCCTCGGAGTCGCCATCCTGTGGTTGGTGGTCCGGCCGCTGCGGCTGCGGGGATGATCTGGGTAGCACCAGGGTGGCGTCGAGACGCGCTCTCGTGCCACCAGTTCGCCTAGCATTCAGGCGTGAGTTCACAGGACCGGCACCGCGGCTCGCCGACTATGGCCGACGTCGCCACCGCAGTTGGGGTCTCCAAGATGGCGGTGTCGCTGGCGATGAATGGCCGGCCCGGCGTCTCCGAAGCAACCCGCGAGCGGATCCGTCGTGCCGCTGCAGAGATGGGATGGGAGCCAGATCCGGCCGCCCGTGTCCTTGCCGGCGGACGCGCTGATTCGGTCGGCCTAGTACTCAGGCGCACTGTGGCCGACCTGGCGCTTGATACATTCTATATGCAACTTTTTGCCGCAGTCAGCGGCAGGCTCGGCGCGTCCGGCGCATCGTTGGCGCTGCACGTCGCTGCAGACGAAGCGAGTGAGGACTCGACCTATCGGTCGCTTGCGCGTCGCCGGAGTGTCGATGCCGTTCTGGTGACCGATGTCGCACTGGACGATCGCCGCTCCAGCCTGCTCGCCGAGCTCAAGATGCCCACCGTGGCACTCGGCGGGCCCGGAACGGCCTTCGCCACGCTTCATGCAGACGAACTTGGTCCGATCCGCCAGGTGGTCGAGCACCTGAAGGATCGTGGATTCGAGAGATTGATCCGGGTCGCCGGCGACTTCGACTTCAGTTACACCAGCACGCGTACAGAGGCCTTCCTTTCAACCGCGTCCGAATCGGGTGTCGACGCCGGTGTCGTGTCGTCGGCTGCTGGCGCCGAGGCGGGTCGCGGTGTCACGCGCGAGGTGCTTGAGGCGGAGCCGGGTCGGCTGGCCATTGTCTACGAAAACGACTTGCTCGCACTCGGTGGGGTCGAAGCGATCCGGATCGCTGGTCGGCGCATTCCCGACGACGTCGGTGTCGTGTCGTGGGACGGTTCTGCGCTGGCTGACGCGATCCGCCCCCGCCTGACAACCATCCGGCGCGACATCGGCGCACTCGGCTCCCGAGCAGCGGAGGAGTTGCTGCGAACCCCGAGCGCGCCTGGAAGCGGATTCCTGTTGGCTTCAGGGGAGGACTATTCCCGACCACAACTTGTCGTTGGCGAAACGACCTGACCCATCGCGCATTTACCGGTAAAGTTCTCGGCATGACGACTCCACCGGTAGCCAGCGCCTCACATACGACCGTCCTTGACCGCGGATGGGTCCTCGAGCTCACCGACCCCTCCGCCGGCACTGAGGTTCCGGATCGCGTCCGCGACGCGCTGCCGGTCGAGGCGGATACCCCCGGGACCGTGCACACCGATCTCCTACGGCATGGTCTGATCTGCGACCCCTACATCGATCGGAACGAACTCACTCTCGATTGGGTCGGTCGAACCTCGTGGTCGTACACGCGTGTACTGGAAGCGCCGGCCGAGTGGTTCGATGACGACACTCTGACGGCCGGGACCCGTGTGCAACTCGAGTTCGATGGGCTCGACACGGTGGCCACGGTCCTGCTGAACGGTATCGAGCTGGCGAAGACAGCCAACATGCATCGCCGGTGGATCATCGACGTCGCCCCGGCGCTACGTCCTGGTAACAACGAGCTCGTGGTCCGCTTCGACTCGGTTTGGGACTATGCGGCACGGGTTGCTCAGCAGGTCGGCGAACGCCCCAATGCGTACCCCACCCCATTCAACCTCGTCCGCAAGAACGCCTCGAACTTCGGTTGGGACTGGGGTCCGACGCTCGTCACCGCAGGAATCTGGCGCGAAGCTCGCGTGGTCCGGCACCAGCAGGTGTGGATCTCTCAGGTTCGACCCATCGTGAGAGTCAGCGGCGATACGGGTACTGTCGATCTCTCGGTCGACCTCGACTGGATCACATCCGAGCCGAGCCCGGTGCGGCTGGTGGGCGAGATCGCGGGGCAGACTGCCAGTCTCCTCGTGGAGCCCGACGACAAGAGCCGGACAGCGCGGGCGACTGTGCAGCTGACCGTGAAGAATCCGCGCCTGTGGTGGCCCGTCGACCTCGGAGACCAACCACTGTACCGAGCATCACTCACACTCGAAAGCGACGCTGGGCCACTCGACGACTGGTCCAGCGAGCTCGCGTTCCGAACGGTGGAGCTCCTGACGGAGGCCGATGACACAGGCACTGGCTTTGCTGTCGCGGTCAACGGCGTCACGGTGCCGGTGCGTGGCGCGAACTGGATTCCTGACGACTGCTTTCTGCCCAGGGTCACTCCGCAGCGATTGCGCCAGCGCCTGGATCAGGCCGTGGGTGCGAATCTGAACCTTCTGCGAGTCTGGGGTGGTGGCGTGTACGAGAGCGACGCCTTCTACACTGAGTGCGACGCCCGTGGCATCATGGTGTGGCAGGACTTCTTGTTCGCTTGCGCCGCCTACCCCGAGGAAGAGCCGCTGCGCAGCGAGGTGATCGCTGAAGCTGAGGACAACGTCGCCCGACTGATGGCTCACCCGAGCTTGATCCTGTGGAACGGAAACAACGAGAACATCTGGGGCTGGCACGACTGGGGCTGGCAGCCCAAGCTGGAAGACAGGACGTGGGGGCGCGGCTATTACCTGAGGGATCTACCGGCTGTTGTTGCTGAGGTCGACCCGACTCGCCCCTACTGGCCCGGTAGCCCGTACTCCGGGAGCGAAGGCATCCACCCCAATGATCCTGCGCACGGTTGCACGCACATCTGGGATGTCTGGAACAGCGCGAGCTGGCGTCACTACGCTAACTATGATGCACGATTCGTGTCGGAGTTCGGCTGGCAGGGCCCGCCGACCTGGGCGACCATGACCCAGTCCATCCGGGATGAGCCGTTGACTCCCGACTCGCCGGGAATGCTCCACCACCAGAAGGCGGAGGACGGCAACGGCAAACTGGAGCGCGGACTCAGGCCCCACCTCGATGTTCCGACGTCCATCGACGACTGGCACTGGGCCATGCAACTCAATCAGGCACATGCCATCCGATTCGGGATCGAGCATTTCCGATCCCGTCGTCCTCGGAACCAGGGGTACATCGTCTGGCAGTTGAACGACTGTTGGCCGGTCACCTCCTGGGCTGCGGTCGACGGCTATGGTCGTGCGAAGCCGCTATGGTTCGCGCTGCGCGCAGCCGGCGCCCCACGGCTTGTCACCGTGCACCCCCGGGACGCCGGGGCGGGGTACGAAGTGACCTGTGTGAACGACCTGGGATCTACGTGGCGCGAGTCTGTCACCGTGACAAGGCACCGATTCGACGGCACGGAGCTCGCGAGGATGGAAACGCGCTTGGTCGTCGATCGGTTTGGTGCCACGACTCTTCCCATACCCGCAGATGTCGCAGAGGCTGCAGACAAAACTGCGGAGATCCTCGTTGTCGAGACGGCAAGTGGGCTGAGAGCGACGCACCTGTACGCCGAACCGCGAGACCTTGCCTTGCCGCCGGTCGACGTCCTAGCCGCGACGATTCGTGAGAAGGACGATGTGATCGTGAGTGTGACCGCACGATCGCTCATCGTTGATCTGGTGATCTTCCCGGACCGTCTCCATCCTGACGCCACCGCCTCTGAAGCGTTGATCACGCTGCTGCCAGGGGAGCGCACCGAGGTGGTCGTCAGTGGACTACCGTCCGGGCTCGAGGGGTCATTGGGCAGGCGTCCCGTCCTGCGCGCTCTCAACGACCTGGTGTCCCTCAGCTAGCGGTTCGCCGTGAGGGCGGGCGTGCGTGACCTCTCCCGGGTCGATGCCGCCCGCCATCACCGTGGCGACGCGCTGGTGCGCGCCAGATCTCACGCGTCGTGCGTGTTCGAGTGCGAGATGTCTCGCCTCGGCTACCCGGCGGCCGCGAATCGCCTCGAGTAGGTCCCGATGGATTGCTACTGAGCCTGAATCGGGTAGTTCGCCGAGTGACAATTGGCCCCGGTAGGCGGAATTCACTGTTGAACCAAGCGCCGAGTCCATCGCCTCGAGGACGAAGCGAAGCATCTCATTACCTGAGGCCGCTACCAGAGCATGATGGAACTCGACGTTCGCCACGCGGAACCGTTGAAGGTCAGGCGCGGACTCCATCAGTTCGCAAGCGCGTTCTGCCATGCTGAGTGCTGCTTCGCGCGCGGCGGTGCGTGAGTTTGCCGCGAGCTCGGCCACATACACACCGAGATTGTCGTTCACACTCATCAGCTCGAGCAGACGTGCCGGGTCCCGACGGGTCATCGCTGAGAGATGGTCTCCGAGCAACTCGGGAGACGGCCGCTTCACCGTCGCTCGCCTGCCTCGTCCGAGGGAGATCAGGCCGCGACCCGCCAGGACCTTCATCGCCTCTCTGATCGTGGCCCGCGACACCGAGTACTCCGCAGCCAGGTCAGCTTCAGAAGGCAGGCGGTCGTCGAACTGGAGTTCGTCCGCGATTGCCTCGTGCAAGAGACGTACGACCTGATCTACCCGTGGTGGAGCACTCTCGTTCGGCATGTTCGCAGACTAGCAACTGACTGTGAACATCGTGATCATTTCGACAAAAGGTGTCCGACAGGTTGAGGCGGAGTGATTGGGTCGGAGCTGCGACGATCTGGCCCATATGGCCACAACATCCGACATCGCGAACCCCGCAAGGGGCGAAGGCTTGCAAAGAAGTACGACATCTTCTAGGTTGGCTGTCGAAGGTTTGGAGGAGCGATGCGCACCAAGTTGGCTGCGGGTGATGTTGAAGGAGCCGTTCGCGACACCGAGGATGGCAAGGTGCTGGCCCTCTTGGGTGTGCCCTATGGCGCACCCGAGGGTGATGGTCTTCGTTTTCGACGCGCACACCTCCATGAGGGCTGGGCGGGCACCCGGTCCGCCATGTCGCCTGGCGCAGTTTCGCCGCAAGATCCTGCACGCGTGGGTTCGGCGCGTGTTTCAGAGGTGGGCGCGCTGAACCTCAATGTGTGGCGCCCGGTCGGAGCGAGCGGGCCGCTTCCAGTACTGGTGTGGATCCATGGGGGCGCACACATGTACGGATCCAACGCGCATCCCTTGTGTGATGGCGGAAGACTGGCCGCAGCGCACGACATGATCGTGGTCGCACCGAACTACCGATTGGGTGCACTCGGTCATCTGCGACTCGACCATCTGCTCGGGGACGACTTTGCCGACGCCGGAAACTTGGCCCTGCACGACGTCATGCTCGCCCTGTCGTGGATTCACGCAAACGCGACAGCGCTGGGCGCCGACGATCAGCGCGTCACGATCATGGGTCAGTCCTCCGGCGGCGCCGTTGTCGACGCTTTGCTCTCGACCGAGACGGCCGGAAGCCTGTTCCGGGGAGTGATCGCACAGAGCTCTCTCGCTGAACGTGTCCACCTACCGCAAGAAGCCGCCGATGCTACTGCGCAGCTGCTGGATGAGTTGCGGTTGAACGATCGAGATGCCGGAGCTCTTCTCGCCCTGCCGGCAGAGGAGATCATCGCGGCACAGGTAGCCATCACCCACCGACGTCGCACCGAACGCCGACTCCCATGGATCCTCTTTCAGCCCATGGTCGACGGTCGGCTCCTGCCTTCAATTCCGCTCCGGGCGATCGCCGAGGGTGCTGGCTCAGAGGTCGATCTCCTGGCAGGTACCAACCTGAATGAGGGATCTGGAGAGGTCGATCTTCGCAGCACGGATGAGCACCTCGCCGGTCGCGAACTGGAGCGTCTGCTTCAGGAGCGGTACCCGGGCACCGAAGCCGGCACGTACAAGGCCGCGATGGGAGGGGCGGCCTCAGATGTCGTCGCCTTGGAGTCCCTTTACAGTGACTTGCTCTACCGTCAACCCACGAATCGTCTTCTGTCCGCGCGGAGGGCAGCAAGTGGAGCCGGACGAACCTATAGTTACCTGTTCCGCTGGAGTCGCCCCGATACGGACGCCTGGGCTCGTCGCGCGGGCCACTCGCTCGAGTTGCCCTTCATCTTTCGACACGTTGACGACTCCGAGGCTGCCGCGGCCGAGGTCGGGTCGAACCCCCCGCTGACCTTGATGCATTCGATGAGCAAGGCATGGGCCGGCTTTGTTCACGAAGGTCGTCCGACACTGCCGCGCGGCCGGCCGTGGCCAGAGTACGGAGAGGCGCGAAGAACCGCTGTGCTCGACGAAGAGATTGTCACGACCGAAGACCCGTTGGCAGGCCTACGAATCCTCGCGGAAGAGCACGAGCTCGCTCCGGTCGCTACCTAGACGTGTCGTATGTCGCACGTCCACTGAGCCCACCCCATAGAGAATGCAGGACCCTTCAAAGGAGAAGAACAGTGATTAGCAGCAACATCTCGCGCCGCAGCCTTCTCGGTGTCGGCCTGACTGCGGCCGGCGCAACCGCGTTTGGACTCACCGCTTGTGGGAGCAGCTCCGGAAATGGTGGGCCGAGTGGCAATGGTTCCGCCGCTGGGCCGGCCACCGTTCCGACGTACCGGGCCCAGCCGCTGGCGGATGCCGAAGCCATCAACAGTTCCATCCCGGGTATCCGGCCTGTGTACACGACGCGGCCGGCGGAGTACTGGCAGAGTGTTGAGCAGCCCCCGGGGTCCGGTGAGAGCGTGACGACCTTGCAGATGCTGTGGTTCGCCCCGCCGGACGCTCTGCCGGAGAACCCGGTGTGGCAGGAGCTCAACGAGCGCCTCAACGTCGACTTCCAGCCTGGGTACGCGTCGGGCGAGAACTATCAGCAGAAGATCGCCACGACGCTCGCCAGCGGTGACCTCCCGGACATCATGTTTCTGCAGGACGGCGAGCCTGCCGTCCAGCAGGCGATCACCGACGGCGCGTTCGCCGACCTGAGCGAAGTGCTGGGAGGCGACGGGGTCCTCGACTACCCGAACCTGGCCAACATCCCCACGCACTCGTGGAAGAACTCGATGAAGCAAGGGCGAATCCTCGGAGTCCCGAGGACCGACCCGACAATCACGAAGGCGACGGTGATGCGCCGCGATATTGCCGACGCCATCGGCCTGAGCGGGCAGCCAGCTGACGCCGCGGAGTTGCGTGAGGCGTTCTCCGAGGTCACCGCCTACGCCGAGGCGGAGGGCCTCGACCTGTGGCCCGTCGCCGGGCTCGGCACCTACGAGATCGAGTTGGCAGCCAGGTGGATGTTCCGGGTGGGAACCGACTGGCAGTTGGACGGCTCAGGCAAACTGGTCAACTTCGTCGAGACTGATGCTTACGCCGCAGCGATCGAGTGGCTGGCAGGAGTCTGGAGCGACGGGTCGTTCCATCCCGATGGCCTCGCCCTCGGAACTGGCGCGCAACGCAACAACGCCAAGCAACTCTTCATGGACGGCAAGACCTTCTTCGAGGCCGATGACGCCTCCTGGTTGGCCACCCAGGGGATGAACCAGGCTGAACTCACCGTCCAAGGCGCGCAGTGTGAGTTCCTCCTGGTGCCAGGTCACGACGGAGGCGAGATCGTCGTTCCGGCTGGCAACGGCTACTGGGGAATCTGTGGATTCCCGGCGTCGGTCTCCGACGACCCTGATCGGCTGCGGGAACTCCTCGGCGTCCTCGACTTCTGGGCGGCGCCATTCGGGACGAAGGAGAAACTGCTCCTCAGCATGGGTGTTGAAGGCTACAACTGGGAACGGGGAGCGGACGGCGAAATCGTTCCGATCGATGACGCGGCAGCGCAGACCAACCGTCAGGGATTGACGTGGCTCGGTGTCCAGGGACCCTCAGTCATCACCCTCGATGAAGACAACGGCCACCGTGCCGAGGGTTTGATGGCACAGATGGAACACGTGACCTCTGCCGCTGTCGACAGCCCTGTTCTGGGCCTGACGCCTCCGAGCGGCGCCTCGATGGGAGCGAGGCTGACCCAGATCCACGAGGACTGGCGCAACCAGATCGTCTCCGGTCGGTCACCCCTCGACGCGCTTGAGGACTGGCGACAGGAGTGGCGGAACGCCGGCGGCGACCAGATCCGGACCGAACTCGAAGAACTGCTCGCCGCGAATGACTGAGACTGTCACCGAGCGGACACAGACGAAGGTGCCGGAGCCGCAGTCCGACGGTCGCCGGCAGCCGCGTCGGCGGCGTAGGGCCGCGCTCCGCACCCGCATCTGGCGCGAGCGCCAGATGTATGTGTTCATCCTGCCCGGCCTTGCGTTCGTTCTTCTGTTCGCTTATGTTCCGCTCGCAGGTAACGTCGTCGCATTCCAGCAGTTCTCGCCGTTCCTCGGGATCGGCGGCTCGCCTTGGATCGGTCTTGAGAATTTCGCACGCATCTTCACCGACCCTGAGCTGGGCACCGCAATCGTCAACACGTTGCTGATCGCGCTCCTGCAGATCATCTTCACGTTTCCGGCGCCCATCGCGCTCGCCATCTTGCTGAACAGTCTCATCTCCAGCAAAATCAAGCGCTGGGTCCAGTCTGTCGTGTATCTTCCTCACTTCATCTCGTGGGTCATTGTCATTTCGATCTGGCAGCAGATCCTGGGCGGAGCGGGTCCGGTAGCGGCGCTTCTCGCTTCTCTCGGTTTCGAAGGCGTGAACATCATGTCCAATCCGGATACGTTCAAACTGCTCGTCACCGCCCAGGTGATGTGGAAGGATATCGGCTGGGGGACGATCATCTTCTTCGCGGCCATCTCGGCGATCCCGCAAGAACTCTATGAGGCATCTGCGATTGATGGTGCCCGGCCGATGCGGCAGATGTGGCACGTCACGTTGCCCGGGATGCTGCCCGTCATTTCCCTGCTTCTCGTTCTCACAGTCGGCAACGTTCTCACCGTCGGATTCGAGCAGTTGCTACTGCAGCAGCCGATTGTTGGGCGCGACGCCGCACAGGTGATCGACACCTTCGTCTATTTTCGAGGTGTGATCGGAGGCGACTGGGGCTTGGCGAGCGCAGCCGGTCTCGTGAAGGGCGTTCTCGGCACGGCGCTTGTGCTCGCCGCTAACAGACTTGCCAAACGCATGGGTACTGGAGGGGTCTACTGATGGCGGAGCTCGTGGCATCCGCGAGAAGCGAAGCATCCACTCGATCGCGAAGGCTGTCGCGTCGGCCGCTCTGGCTTGGCCGACCGTCCAGAGGAATGCAGGCAGTGAAGGCGGCGGTGATCTGCTCCATCGTCGTCGTGATGCTGTACCCATTCCTCTATATCATCTCGATGAGCTTCGCGTCTCGAAACTCGCAGATGCGTGGCTTCTGGCCAACTGATTTCTCTCTGGAGGCCTATCGCGCGATTCTTAGTGGAGACGTGGTCACCCGGGCAATGATGGTCTCCGTCCTTGTCACTGTGGTCGGCACGCTGCTGTCGCTCTTCCTCACCACCACGCTAGCGTACGGACTCTCCCGGACTCGCGCCGTACCAGGCTCCAAAGCAGTGCTACTGCTGGTGCTGTTCACAATGTTTTTCAGTGCCGGTATCATCCCCAACTACCTTCTGGTTCGGTCTCTTGGTCTACTAGATAGTCTCTGGGCGCTGATTCTGCCAGTAGCTCTGTCCGGCTTCAATATGGTTGTGGTTCGGAACTTCTTTATGGGGATACCGGACAGCTTGCTCGAGTCGGCGAGAATCGACGGAGCGAGCGACTTCAGGATCTTCGCGGGCATCGTGCTGCCTCTTTCGAAGCCCGTACTTGCTGTCATCGGGCTCTTCTACGCCGTGAACTATTGGAACAGTTACTTCACCGCCCTGATATATATCAATGATTCGTCGAAGTGGCCGATCCAGGTGGTATTGAATCAGTATGTGATTCAGGGATCGTCGCTTGCAAATCTCCAGAGCACCGACATTCCCGCGCCTCCGAGTCAGTCGGTGCAAATGGCGGTGGTGGTGTTGGCAACGCTGCCCATTCTGCTTGTGTATCCATTCATCCAGCGGCACTTCGCCAAAGGCATGCTGACCGGCGCCATCAAGGGGTGATCTGACGTAGTGAATGCCGAACGAGAAGTCATGCCTGGTCCTGCGACCCCGAGGGCGTTCGCACTCAGAGAGCTGGGCTCGACGGGCCTGAAGGTCACCGCTGTGACAGCCGGTACTGCTGGTTGGCAGGATCGCGCTGATGGCACGGGCCCCAGCGCCGAGCAGACCGCCGCGTTAGCCAGCTTGATTCTCTCCGGCGGCGGGGTGCGTGTACTGGACACATCCAACAACTACGGCTTCGGCGAGAGCGAGCGGCGCATTGGCGCCGCGCTGCGAACCCATCCCGACACAGAAACTGTGCTGGTACAGACCAAGGCAGATCGCGACTGGGTGAGTGGGACGTTTTCGTACGAGCGCATGCAAGAATCCGTCCGCGAGAGTTGTGAGCGCCTCGGGCTCGACCGAATACCCATGTGCTTTCTCCACGACCCTGAGAACGCGAGCTGGGGCGATATCACGCAACCTCAGGGTCCGCTCGCCGCGCTCCTGGAGATGCGTGATGCCGGCTCGATCGGCCACCTCGGCATCTCCGGCGGGCCCGCAGGTCTGCTCCGCCGGTACCTGGGCACGGGCCACTTCGAGGCGGTGATGACGCACAATCGCTACACGCTGGTGGATCGATCCGCGGATCTGTTGCTCGACGAGGCAGCAGCGGCGGGTGTCGGCGTGTACAACGCTGCGCCCTACGGCGGTGGTCTGCTCGCTGCGTGGCCCAGCCGGCGGAGGCGCTACGCATACGGTGATGCTGCGCCAGCATTGCTGGCGGCGGTCGACATCATTGGACAGCTACTTGAAGAGGCGGATGTTCCGATCGCTGCGGCGTCGCTGCAGTGGTCACTTCGTGACCCGCGAGTCACCTCCACGGTGGTCGGAATGCTCGGCGTCGAAGAGCATGAAAAGACGGTGCAGTTGGCCGACGTCGTGATCGAGGACCGGATCTGGGAAGAATTAGAGCAGGTCGAGTTGGACGACAGCACGTGGCAGGACCCTCCCGAGCGACGGTGACTTTGGTCTGGACAATGCTCGCAGACCCAGACTGATTAGATCTCGGATCCTGCAGGAAAGTGCCGATAAATAACGTGACAAGGACTCCGCATGAATAGCATCTCTGTACAGCTCTACTCTGTGCGCAATGAAATGGCCATCGATATCGCCGCCACGCTCCGCCGAGTTGCCGACATTGGGTATCGCTCGGCAGAGGCATACGGATTTGTGGATAGGGTTCACGAGTACCGCGAGGCGCGGCGGGTGTCAGGATTAAACATCTCCTCGGGCCATGCAAGTCTGTTGGAGGCGAGCGATCCTGTTGCGACTTTCGAAGCGGCCGAAGCCGTCGGTATCACCACTGTGATCGAGCCAGGGCTCGGCGGTGACAAGTGGGAGTCCCGGGAGTCCGTGGAGGGCTTGGCTGCTCGTCTCAATGAGCTTGCCGTGCGGGGAGCGGACTATGGTTTGAGGATCGGCTATCACAACCACTGGTGGGAGCTTGCTGAGATCGAGGGCACTCCCGCGCTGGAGATTTTCGCTGCTGCGCTCGATGAGCGGGTGATTCTCGAGGTCGACACGTACTGGGCCGAGGTGGGTGGCGTCTCCGCTGCGGCGCTGTTGGAGCGGCTCGGGTCGCGGGTCACGCACATTCATGTCAAGGACGGCCCGCTCACGCGTGACAACAAGGCGCAGTTGCCCGCGGGTGCCGGTCAGGCCCCGGTCGAGGCGATCCTGGCCGCAGCTCCGGAGGCGGTCCGCGTGGTGGAGTTCGACGACTACGACGGCGACGTCTTCGAGGGCATCGCTACCAGTCTGGGGTACCTGCAGAAGTGCGCGTGAACGGACTTGCTACCTCGGGTCAGCTGACCCGAGGTAGCCTCAGCCGTGACGCGCGCTGACCCCCGTTTGGGTTGGATACTGACACTCGGCCGTGAGGCTGGTCGCACGCCTTCTGATTCACCACGCGTGAGGGTTCGTTCTGGCCATCGCCAGCTGTTGAGGGCGCTGTCCTCGCGGCGATCTAGCCCGCCTGCACCCGCTCGGCGAGGCGCGAGATCCCCGGCCGCAGGCTCGTCAGCACCGGTACCGTGACCTGCGCCGCCTCGGCTGCCGAGGCCATCGAGGCCTGGGCGAGCACCACCACGTCACTCTCCGGCGCGTGACGCTCGATGGCTTCCGCCACCAGCTGGTCGTGGGTGGCGCGATCCCCGCCCGCGACGGCCTCGAACGCCCCCGGGATGACCTCGCTGGTCAGTTCCGGCTCGGTGCCGGCGATCCCGGCACGCTCGCGCAGCAGCGCGAGGGTCGGGTTGAGCGTCGTCGGGAGGGTCGCGAGCACGGTCACCCGGCCGCCGCCGGCTACGGCCTCATCCGCCATCGCCTCATCGATGCGCAACACCGGGATCCCCGCCTGCTCCGCCGTCGATGTCGCCAGGTGGGAGATCGAGGAGCACGTGAACATCAGCACGTCCGCCCCGGCAGACTTGGCGGCGGCGGCGAGGTCGGCGAGGCGTTCGGGCACGGAGTCCTGGCGGGCTGGATCGGCGAGGTCGGCGACGATCCGGTCGTCGAGGTAGTTGACTGTGCTCAGGCCGGGCAGCTGCTCGCCGACCAGTTCCATGACGGGCGGGATGACGACGGCGCCGGTGTGCAGGAAGGCGACTCGGGTGGCGGGCGTGGGTGTCGATGCGACGGCCGGTGCGTGCGGAGTGGAGGTCATGGTCCGATCTTCTCCTTTGAGTCGGTGAGAAAGCCAGGGCAACCGTTTTACCATGCATAATGATTCACGATTGCGAGAAGTTGCACCCTCAGGCTAGCCTGTCGGCAGAGTCGCAATCCAGTGATGACGCGAAAGGACAGCCAATGACGGCCACATCCCCCACCCGTGCGCATGCGCCCTGGACTCCTCTGGGGGCAGCCGGTGCGCGCTGGCGACGTGGCTTCTGGTCCGGTGTCGCGCGTCGGACCCGAGAGGTCACTGTCCCCAGCATGGAGGCCATGCTGCGCGATCCCGCTGTCAGCCCCGGCGTGCGGAACTTCCAGATCGCTGCGGGGCTGGAGGAGGGGGAGCACCAGGGCCCGCCGTTCATGGACGGTGACACCTACAAGTGGCTCGAGTCCGCCGTCGTGCAACTCGAACTCGCGTGGGACGACGAGCTCGCCACCCGCATCGAGGAGCTCGGCCGCCTCATCGCCTCGGTGCAGCGCGAAGACGGGTACCTGCACACCCCGACCGCCATCGCCGAGCGCCGGCAGCAGCAGGTCCAGGCCCTCGCCGACCGCTTCAACTTCGAGACCTACAACCTCGGCCACCTCATCACCGTGGCCGTCCGCCACCACGCCGTCACCGGCTCGACCACCCTCCTGGACGTCGCCGAGAAGGCCGCGGGCTTCCTGGAGATGCTGGCCACCGACAAGCCCACCGAACTGGCCAAGTCGGCGATCTGCCCCTCGCACTACATGGCCGTCATCGACCTCTACCGCGCTACCTCGAATCCCCGTTACCTGCGCCTCGCCGAGGCGTTCCTGCGGGTGCGCGACGAGTTCGACGAAGGCGGCGACGACAATCAGGACCGCATCCCCGTCCGCGAGCAGACAGTCGTCACCGGCCACGCGGTCCGGGCGAACTACCTCTATGCGGGCCTGAGCGACCTCGTCGCCGAGACCGGGGACGGCGAACTGCAGACGGTGCTGGAACGGCTGTGGAACGACGTGGTCGACACCAAGCTCTACCTGACCGGCGGCTGCGGCGCCCTCTACGACGGCGCCTCCCCGGACGGCTACCCCTGGCAGAAGGAGATCAGCCGGGTCCACCAGGCCTACGGCCGGGCCTATCAACTGCCCAACACGACGGCGCACAACGAGTCGTGCGCGCACATCGGCATGATCTTCTGGTCCGAGCGGATGCTGGCGCTGCGCCCCGAGGCGCGCTACGCCGACGTGATCGAGACCATCGCCTACAACGCCCTGCTCGCCAGCATCGGCCTCGACGGAGCCAGCTACTTCTACACCAACCCGCTGCGCCAGGTCCGCGACCTGCCCTTCCCGCTGCGCCGCGCCGGGGACACCGCGCTGCGTCCGACGCCGGAGCCGCCGCCCTCGGACGAACGACTGCGCCAGCCCTACCTCAGCTGCTTCTGCTGCCCCCCGAACATCGCCCGCACCCTCTCCGAGATGCACGAACGCATCGCCTCGGTCGGCCCGGACGGCCTGTACGTGCACCAATACGGAGGATCGGAGATCCGGGGCGAGCGCGACGCGGCTCGGGTGGTGCTGACCGAGAACTCCCAGTATCCCTGGGACGGCGCCATCACCTTCACCGTCACCGAGGCCGCTGGTGCCTTGCCGGTCCACCTACGCATCCCGGGCTGGGCGCGCGGGGCGAGGGCCGCCGTCAACGGGACCCCGCTCGAGGTGAGCGGACCCTCCAGCTACACGCGCATCGAGCGGGAGTGGCAGGCCGGGGACGAGATCACGCTCGACCTGCCGATGCCGGCCCGGATCGTGCGCGGGCACCGGCTGGCGGAGGAGATCACGAACCAGGTGGCCGTGCAGCGCGGCCCGGTCGTCTACTGCCTGGAGAGCCATGAGCTTCCCGACGGCGTCCGGCTCGAGCAGATCGCGTTGCCGCGCGGCGCCCAGCCCCACCCGGTGCAGATGACCATCGGAGCAGAGCAGGTGACCGCGCTGGAGACGGAGGTGGCGATCCTGCCGCCCGCCACCGACGGGCTCTACGGCGACGTCGACGAGACCCCGTTGCGGCGGGCGAGTGTGCGGCTGGTGCCCTACTACGCCTGGAGCAATCGCGGGCCGTCGGAGATGTCGGTCTGGCTGCCGGTGGTGTGGTGATGGGAGCCGACCATGTCGTGGCCACGTACCACGTCGAGACGTCCCTGCCGCTGGAACAGGCCGCCGAAGTGCTCGCCGGTGAGCAGTCCACCGGCACCTTCGTGCGCGTCGAACGTGAATCGGACTCGGTGCGCGCCCAGTTTGCCGCGCAGGTGGAGAGCCTGGACGAGCTGCCCCTCACCGGTGCCTCGCCCCTGCCCGGGACGGTCGGGGACACCGACGAACGGCGGCGGGCCCGGCTGAAGATCCGGTTCCCGCTGAGCAACTTCGGACCCTCGCTGCCGAACCTGATGGCAGCCGTGGCCGGGAACTTGTTCGAGATCAAGGAGCTCGCGGCGATCAAGCTGATCGACATCGACCTGCCGGATGCCTTCGCTGACCGCTATCCCGGACCGCAGTTCGGTGTGGCGGGCACGCGGCGGCTGATGTCGCGCCCCGAGGGGGCGATGCTCGGGACCATCGTCAAGCCCAGTATCGGCCTCACGCCCGACGAGCTCGCGGAGCTGGTGGGTGACCTCGCCGAGGGCGGGATCGACTTCATCAAGGACGACGAGCTGCAGGGCAACGGCCCGCACGCGCCGCTGGCCGAGCGCATCAAGGCCGTGATGCCGGTACTGAACCGTCACGCCGAGCGCACCGGGGTGAAGCCGATGTACGCCTTCAACATCACCGACGACATCGACCAGCTCGAACGCAACCACGACCTGGTCCTCGAGGCCGGCGGCACCTGCATCATGGTGTGCGTCGCGAACATCGGCCTCGCCGGGCTGGACTACATCCGCCGCCGCTCACAGCTGCCCATCCACGGCCATCGCGCCGGGTTCGGAGCCATCAGTCGCTCCGAGCAGGTCGGCATCGCGTTCCGGGCGTGGCAGAAGCTGGCCCGCATGAGCGGTGTGGACCACCTGCACACCAACGGCATCTCCAACAAGTTCTACGAGTCAGACGCCCAGGTGCTGGCGGCGATCTCCGCCGTCCAGGAGCCCCTGCTGAGCACCACCCCAGCGATTCCTGTGCTCTCCTCCGGGCAGTGGGGCGGGCTCGCGCACGCCACCTATGAAGCCGTGGGCAGCACGGACCTGCTCGTGCTCGCCGGTGGCGGGATTCATGGCCACCCTGACGGCGTCCGAGGCGGTGTGGACAGCATGCGCCAGGCGTGGGCCTCGGCGGCAGCAGGTGAGACCGTAGAGGATGCCTTGCGTAGCTCCGGAGCCCTGCGGCGGGCGGTCGAGCGGTTCGGTCCGGCGCGTGTCTAGCATGCGGCTGGGGTTTTACGGGGACGACTTCACCGGCAGCGTTGACGTGCTGCTGCAGGTGGCCCGGCGCGGGTGGACCGGGCGGTTGTTCACCCGGCTGCCGGACAGGGAGACCTTGCGGGCGGCCGCCCAGGGGTGCGACGCCGTCGGGGTCGCCGGGATTGCCAGGTCACTATCCACCGAGCAGCTCGAGGCCGAGGTGCGGCCGGTGCTGACGGCGCTGGCGAGCCTGGACCCGCAGGTGCTGCAGTACAAGGCCTGCTCGACGGCGGATTCTTCGCCGCACGTGGGGAGCCTGGGCCGGGCGCTGGAGATCGGGCGTGCGGTGGTGGGCCAGCAGACAGCGCGGGGCGAGCAGCCGGTGCCGATGCTCTTCGCCCAGCCCGACTTCGGGCGGTACACCGCGTTCGGGCACCACTTCGCCCGGGAGGGCGAGACCGTCTATCGGCTTGACCGGCAGCCGACGATGTCCAGCCATCCGGTGACGCCGATGGATGAGTCCGACCTGGCCGTTCATCTGGGGCGGCAGACAGAACTCGGTATCGGGTCGCTGCCGTTCACGGCCTACAGCTCCGTGGCGGATGTGACGCAGCAGATCAGGGAGTCCGATGTAGCGGGTCTGGTGCTGGATGCGCTCGGGGAGCAGCACCTGCGCCTGCTCGGCCAGGCCCTGCTGGATCTGGGGGGCTTCGCGATCGGCTCCGGAGGGCTCTCCCACGCACTGGCTGCGGCCGAGCCGGGGCAGGCGGGCCCGGTACCGATGGCCACACCCGCCCGGGGGCCGGTGCTGGCGGTCTCGGGGAGCCGGTCGGCGCAGACGCGACGGCAGATCGACGCCGCTGCCCGGGCGGGGTGGATGACCGCACCGCTGGTCGTGGGCAGATCTGGCAGTGGTGAGCACAGCACGGCGGAACACAGCACGGCTGAGCACAGCGCGAGTGAGCACAGCCTCCGGGAGCGGGTACTCGCGGCGCTCGCGGCCGGGCAGAGCGTCGCGCTGAGCTCCGACGACGCCGATACCTCTGGATTGGCCGCGCAGGAGGTGCTGCCCGCCTTGGCGAGCGCTGCGGCGGGGATGGTCGAGGCTGCGGTGAGGGCCGGCGTCGGGCGGGCGATCGTGTGCGGGGGTGACACCTCCAGCCGGGTGACCACACTCCTGGGAGTGGAGTCACTCTCGATCGCCGCGAACCCGACCGGGAACGTGGTGCTACTGCGCGCGCATGCGGCTGACCCGGCGGTGGACGGGCTCGAGTTGCTGCTCAAGGGCGGCCAGGTCGGGGACGTCGACCTGTTCGAGACGATCCGGGGCCTCGGCGACTGAGGGTGAAGACTGGGTGGTCCGGCCCCGGCTCCGCGGGCCGAATACTCGACCCTTGAGCGGCCAGGGTGTACAACTTTCGGCCCCTTCTCGGTTCCTGGGCGCACAGGTCCGCCCCGGGACCGGCTGGATGATGAGCGCAGCCCGCAGCGAGAGGTCCGGTCGATCAGCTGTGCGCGGTCCCGTACCCCGGGGCACCGGTGATCGCGGCAATGAGGTCGGCCTGCCGCACCGAGGACCCCGCGAAGCTGCCGTTGTTCCGGCCGTGCCGGAGCACCTCGATGCGGTCGCAGGTGGCCCCGATGTCGGTGAGGTTGTGACTGATGAAGACCACGCCGAGCCCGAGATCACGCAGGCGTTCGATGAGCGTCAGGACTTCGGCCGTCTGCGCGACCGACAGGGACGCCGTCGGCTCATCGAGGACGACGAGGCGGGGCTCGCCGATGAGGGTCCGGGCGATCGCCACCGCTTGCCGTTGACCGCCGGAGAGCTGGTGTAAGGGGGTGTGGATCGAGGGGATCTGTGCGCGAAGGTCCCGCAGCACCGAGCGGGTGAGCTGTGCCATCCGGCCCTCATGCAGGAATCCGGTGGCGTTGAGCTCGCGGCCCAGGAAGAGATTCGCACTCACGTCCAGGTTCTCGCACAGGGCGAGATCTTGGAACACCGTCGCGATCCCTAACCGATGCGCGGCCGAGGGGGAGCCGATGGTGACGCCGGCACCGTCGATCTCGATCAGGCCGGCAGTTGGCTGCAACGCACCGGCGATGATCTTCGCGAGCGTGGACTTGCCGGCGGCGTTGTCGCCGATCAGTCCAACCACCTCCCGTGGGCGTACCTCGAAGGTCACATCCACGAGCGCCTCGACGGCGCCGAATCGTTTGGTGATGCCGTGCATGGAGAGCACCGGCCCGGTGGTCGTGTCGCTGGTATCGATCGGAGATGTCATCAGCGTTCTCTCTGCATTCGCACATCGGTGGACTGCAACGCGTGGACCAGCGCGCCCATCACCTCGGCCTCGGTGCCGAGGAGGGCGGGCTGGACTTCCATCGGAGCCACCTGGTTGGGCAGGGTGTGGTCGCGCAGGGTCTCACGCAGCGGGGCCAGGAAGACCTCTCCGCACTCGCTCAGCTCCCCGCCGACGGTGACGATCTGTGGGTTGACGGTCTGGCACACGCCCGAGACCACCAGGCCGACGGCCCGCCCAGCGTCCGCAACGACCCGTGCACACCCCGGATCGCCGTCGATCGCCCGGGCGATCACGTCACGCAATGTCAGCGACCCGTGGCTGACCTGGAGCGAGGCGAGGAGGGCATCGGCTCCGACGACGGTGTCCAGGCACCCCCGGCGACCGCAGCGGCAGATCTGACCGAGTGGATCGACCTGCACGTGCCCGATCTCCCCGGCGGTACCGGCATATCCGCGGTGCAGGCGTCCGCCGAGCATGATGCCCGCACCCGCAGTGAACGAGGATCTCACGTAGAGACTGTCGGCGTAGGGCCGGGCTGCCCCGAGCGTGGCCTCGGCGAGCGCGCCGAGGTTCGCAGCGTTCTCCACGTGCACGGGCCGGCCGAGCCGCTTGGCGAGGACGTTACCCACATGCTCACCGTCCCATCCGCGCATGATCCCGCGTACCGAGATCATCCCGGTGGAGGCCTCCACCGGTGCGGGGAGGCCGACCCCCAGGCCGGCCAGTTCGGTGAGGTCGGTCCCGAGAATCTCGAGCATGTCGACCACGAGGAGCGCGATCCGGTCGAGCACGGTGTCCAACGGGTGGTCCGGCGGCAGCGGCATGGTGCGTTCTGCCAGCACCTCGTGGGCGAAGTCGCCGAGCAGAACCTGCAGCCCGCGGTGACCGACGACGATCCCCGCGGCGATCCCGGTGCTGCGGGCGAGCGTCACCATGGTCGCGCGCCGCCCACTGCGGGCGGTGGGCCGGGTATCGACCACCCCGGTCTGGGTGAGCTCCTTGACGATGGTCGAGACCGTAGCCGCGGACAGGCCCGTGGCATCGGCGAGCTCGACCTGGGTCAGCCCGCCGAACTGCTTGACGGCGTCCACGATGAGGGCAGTGTTGGCCTCGCGCAGCGCCGATTGCGATCCCGCCGGCCATCGGCTCACGGCGCGAGTCTATCGATGATGACAGCGCACCCCGCCGCACCGGTTGTGGCCGGTGCGGCGGGGCGCCGTGCACGTTGCGGATGGGCGGACGGCATCAGCGAGCCGTGCTTGCCCGCTTCTTGTTGTAGACGTCGAAGGCGACCGCCAACAGCAGTACGAGGCCCTTGACCACCTGCTGTACCGATTGGTCGACGCCCATCAGCTGCATCCCGTTGCTCATCACGGCCATGATCAGGCCACCGACGATCGCGCCCGTGACGCGGCCGACACCGCCGGTGACCGCTGCGCCGCCGATGAAGCATGCGGCGATCGCGTCGAGTTCGAACATCTCTCCCGCCGAGGGTTGAGCACCGTTCATCCGGGCTGAGTACACCACACCGGCGACGGCGGCCAGGAAGCCCATGTTGACGAAGATCCAGAAGTTGACCTTCTTCACCTTCACACCGGACAGCTGGGCAGCATGGAGGTTGCCACCGATGGCGTACACGTGCCGTCCGAAGACGGAGCGTTGGGTGATGAGGCTGTAGGCAATGATGAGGATCGCGAGCAGGATCAGTACGTTCGGCAGTCCCCGGCTGTGCGCCAGCTGCCAGGCGAACCACATCACGACCGCTGCCACCAGCACGATCTTCGCGACGAAGAACGGCAGTGCCTCCACTGCTTGCTGGTAGCGCAGCTTCGCCAGGCGGGAACGCCACTGCAGCACGGCGAATCCGACGACGCCGAACGCGAAGATCAACAACGTGAAGACGTCGAATCCCATCCCGCCGAGCAATCCGTTCTGGAACCCGTTGGCTATCTGATAGTACGGCCCGCCGAACGGCGAGAGGGAGATACTCTCCAGCACGATCCAGGTCAAGCCGCGGAACAGCAGCATCCCGGCGAGTGTGACGATGAAAGCGGGAATCCCGACGTAGGCGACCCAGAACCCCTGCCAGACTCCGGCGAGCAGACCGACGACGAGGGCGGCGATCACTCCCACCCACCAGGGCTGTCCACCTTTGATGACCAGCACGGCCGCCACCGACCCGGTCAGTGCCACCAACGACCCGACCGACAGGTCGATGTGACCGCCGATGATCACGATCACCATCCCGATTGCCAGGATGAGGATGTAGGAGTACTGCAACACGATGTTCGTGATGTTCCCGGGGGAGAGGAACGTCGGATTGAGTAGGCTGAACAGCGCGACGATGGCCACGAACGCCACCACGATGCCGCTCTGGCGCATGTTCCGGGACGCGAGCTCCCAGATGTTGGCGATCCCGGTCATGAGACCAGCTCCTTCTCCGTGGTCATCAGGTGCATGAGGTTCTCCTGGGTGGCCTCGGCGATCGGTACCTCACCGGTGATCCGGCCGAAGGCGAGGGTATAGATGCGGTCGCAGATGCCCAGCAGTTCGGGCAGCTCGGAGGAGATGACGATGACCGCCTTCCCCGCTGCGACCATCCGGTTGATGATGGTGTAGATCTCGTACTTGGCGCCGACGTCGATCCCCCGGGTGGGTTCGTCGAGGATCAGCACATCCGGATCGGTGTAGATCCATTTGCTGAGGACGACCTTCTGCTGGTTCCCGCCGGAGAGCTGCCCGACGACGGAGAGCACGCTGGGCGCCTTGATGTTCAGGTCCGCGCGGTACTTCTCAGCCACCTCGAGTTCCTCATTGCCGTTCACCCACCCTCGGGAGGACAACTGGCGCAGGCCGGCGGCAGAGATGTTCTTGCGGACGTCCTGGATCAGGTTGAGCCCGTACACCTTGCGATCTTCCGTCGCATACGCGATACCGTGCCGGATCGCCTCGGGGACGCTCGCCGTCGAGACGGGCCTGCCGTGCATGTACGCCTGCCCGCTGACGTCCCGCCCGTACGAGCGGCCGAAGATGCTCATGGCAAGCTCGGTGCGTCCGGCACCCATGAGGCCCGCGATACCGACCACCTCTCCGGCCCGGACGCTGAGGCTGGCGTCGTCGACGACGATCCGGCCGGTCTGGGTGGGGTGGTGGACTGTCCAGTTCTCCACACGGAACACCTCATCACCGATGGCGTGGTCACGCTCGGGGAAGCGATGGGAGAGGTCGCGGCCGACCATCCCGCGGATGATGCGTTCCTGGGTGGCGCCGGTTTCAGACATGTCGATCGTCTCGATCGTGCGACCGTCCCGGATGATCGTGGTGCGTTCGGCGATCTCCTCCACCTCGTTCAGCTTGTGGGAGATGATGATCGAGGTGATGCCGCGCTCCTGGAGGGTGCGCAGCAGGTGCAGCAGGTGTTCGGAATCATTGTCGTTGAGTGCGGCGGTGGGTTCGTCGAGGATGAGGATCCGCACGTTCTTCGACAACGCTTTGGCGATCTCGATCAACTGCTGCTTCCCGACGCCGAGGGCCGAGATCGGCGTGGTCGGATTCTCGTGCAGACCGACCTGCGCGAGAAGTTCCGCTGCCTCGGAGTTCGCACGGTTCCAGTCCACCAGGCCGAGTGGCCCACGCCGTTCGTTGCCGAGGAAGATGTTCTCGGCCACGCTCAGGTGGGGGATCAGCGCGAGCTCCTGGTGGATGATGACGATGCCACGGGCCTCGCTGTCGTTGATCGAGCCGAAGGCGACTGATTCGCCGTCGAGGACGATCTCGCCGTCGTAGCTGCCATGGGGGTAGACACCGGAGAGAACCTTCATCAGGGTCGACTTGCCCGCGCCGTTCTCACCGCAGATGGCGTGGATCTCTCCGGCCGCGACGGTCAAGGAGACCTGTTGCAACGCCTTGACGCCGGGAAAGGCCTTGGTGATCTCCCGCATCTCGAGGATGGGTTGAGTCATGGGATGCTCCTGCTCGCATGCCCGGGGTGCGCCGCGAGGGCGACGCACCCCGGGGAGTGGATTACTCGGCGACGCCTGCGGCGACCTCGTCGGCCGTCCAGTAGCCGGAGTCGACCAGGAGCGAGGTGATGTTGCCCGCGTAGACGATGTCCGACTCGAGCAGGTACGAGGGCACGACGAGGACCCCGTTGTCGTAGGTCTCGGTGTCGTTGGCCTCCGGCTCCTCACCCGCGAGGTAGGCCTCGGCGGCCGTCACAGCCTGGTCGGCCAGCTTGCGTGTGTCCTTGAAGATGGTCGCGAACTGCACGCCCTGGTCGATCAGCGCCACGGAGGCGATCTCGGCGTCCTGGCCGGAGACCACGGGTAGTCCCTCCTCGAGGGTCGGCCCCATGCCTGCGTTCTGCAGGGCCGTGATGATGCCCCGCGAGAGGCCGTCGTAGGGGGACAGGACGCCGTGCAGCTCGGTGCCGTCGGAGTAGGTGGAGGTCAGCAGGTCCTCCATCCGCCGCTGTGCGGTCTCCTGCTGCCAGCGCAGTGTGGCAGCCTGCTCGATGTCTGTCTGGCCCGAGGGAACGGTCAGAGTGCCGTCGTCGATGTAGGGCTGGAGCGTCTCGATCGCACCTTCCCAGAAGAAGTGCGCGTTGTTGTCGTCGAGGGAGCCGGCGAAGAGCTCGATGTTGAACGGGCCGGTGGCCTCGCCTTCGCTGCCGTCCTCGGTCAGCAAGCCCAGCCCGACGAGCAGGGACGTCGCTTGCTGGACGCCCACCTGGTAGTTGTCGAAGGTCACGTAGAAGTCGACGTTCTCGCTGTCGCGGATCAGCCGGTCGTAGGAGACGACCGGGATGTTCGCAGCGGCCGCGGCCTCGAGCTGACTGGTCAGGGCGGTGCCGTCGATGGCGGCGATCACGAGCAGGTCTGCCCCGCTGGTGATCATCTGATCGATCTGCTGCGCCTGGGTGGGGATGTCGTCGTTCCCGAACTGGAGATCGACGTCGTATCCGAGGTCGGTCAGACCCGCCTCGACGGCTTCGCCGTCGGCGATCCACCGCTCTGACGTCTGGGTGGGCATGGCGACCCCGACCAGGACCTCTTCGGGCGCCTCGGTGTCGCCACCGCCGCCACCGCCGCCGTCGTCTTCTCCGCTGCCGGCTCCTCCTCCGGCACAGGCTGAGAGGGCGAGTAGCCCCGCCGTGCCGAGTGCCGCGAGTCCGTACTTGCGCATGTGGGCTCCTTCGCTCCATGAACTGCAGTGCTTGGCCGGTCAACGAGCTGGCTGGCTCGCCCGGCGTGGGTGGCTCGGATTCCTTCACGTCGATGTGGTCCCCGAGCACCCATACGGTGCTTGAGTTCGAGACTTGAAGTCAAGCCTTCTGAGCGAATCTCAGGTCACGATATGGTCACGGGGCCTGGTTGTGATGGGGGAAGCTCTCCGCAAACGCCTGATTATCAAGGGATAGCCGGTCGTTGGACCGGAGCGATCCCGGGATGGGTCGATCCCGGTGGGTCGGTTTCCGGGGTCGCTGACGTGAGGCGAACCGGCAGTCTTCGACACGTATGACTTCGTGTCACGAACTCAATACGTGCCCAGTGCCCGGCCGGGGCGCGATGCGGGAAGCCCCGTCCATGGGCCAAAAGTTCGGCCCTTGAGCGGCCAGGGTGTACAACTTTCGGCCCCTTCGTGGCGCCTCGATCGCGAACCTGTCCACAAAGTGAGACGCTGACTGCGTGCCGCTCTCACGCGGCCCAGCGGCGATCCCGCTGCTCGTCATCGTCGTCGAGCTTTGGAGGTTTCCTACAACTCTCGCCCCCTGCTGTTCGTCCGGCTCCACTCGTTGTGACCTACGGTTGCGTAGCCTACGCTGGCGTAAGTTGTGCGAGGACGGCCACCACACGAAGGAGTTCGCCTGTGTTCACACCCGGCGCAGACGGGGTCAACGCCCCAGTCGGAGAGACGGATGACGACCTCATCCAACTGCTCACCCCCGACGGTGAGCGTGTGCATCACCAGAGCTACTCGCCCCGGGTCGATCACCTGGACCGAGTCGCCCTCGAAGGCCTGTACCGCGACATGGTGCTGGTGCGCCGGTTCGACACCGAAGCCACCTCGCTCCAGCGCCACGGCGAGCTGGGGCTGTGGCCCCCCAGCCTCGGCCAGGAGGCCGCCCAGATCGGCTCCGGCCGGGCCATGGCGCCGCGCGACTACGCCTTCCCCTCCTATCGCGAGCTCGGCGTGGTGTGGACCCGCGGCGTCGACCTGCGCTCCACCCTCCACCTGTTCCGCGGGGAAGACCATGGCGGCTGGGATCCCAACGAGCACAACTGCCACCTCTACACCCTCGTCATCGGCTCTCACGCACTTCATGCGACCGGATACGCCATGGGCGTCCAGCGCGACGGAGACGTCGGCACCGGCGACCCCGGACGCGATCGCGCCGTCGTGGCCTACTTCGGCGACGGCGCCACCGCCCAGGGCGATATCAGCGAGGCGCTGACCTTCGCCTCCGTCAACGACGCCCCCGTGGTCTTCTTCTGCCAGAACAACCACTGGGCGATCTCCGAACCGACGCAGCGCCAGAGCCGCGTCCCGCTGTACCACCGCGGCCGCGGTTTCGGGGTCCCCTCGGTGCGCGTGGACGGCAATGACGTCCTCGCCAGCTACGCTGTCACCGCCGAAGCTCTCGAACGCGCCAGATCCGGGGGCGGCCCCACCTTCATCGAGGCCGTCACCTACCGGATGGGCGCCCACACCACCTCCGACGACCCCACGCGTTACCGCACCCGGGCGGATGAGGAGGCCTGGCGCCGGCGCGACCCCATCGACAGGCTGCGCATCCTGCTCGAGCGCGAGGGGACGCCGCCGGAGTTCTTCACCGGCCTCGAGAACGAAGCCGAAGAGTTCGGCGCCGAGATCCGCGATTACTGCCACGCCATCCCCGCTCCGCCCATCGAGCGGATCTTCGAGGACGTCTACGCCACCGAACAGGCACAGATCAGCAGCGATCGGGCGTGGTTGACCGAGTACCTTGCCGGCTTCGAGGAGGCGGCCTCATGAACGAGCAGAGCGTGAGCAGCCAGGAGCAGGGCACCCAGCGCATCACCCTCGGCAAGGCGATCAACCTCGGCCTGCGGCGCGCCATGGAACGCGACCCGAAGGTGCTCCTCATGGGTGAGGACATCGGGCCCCTCGGGGGCGTCTTCCGGGTCACCGATGGGCTGCAGAAGGACTTCGGTTCGGACCGGGTGGTCGACACCCCGCTCGCCGAGTCCGGCATCGTCGGCACCGCGATCGGGTTGGCACTGGCCGGCTACCGGCCCGTGTGCGAGATCCAGTTCGACGGCTTCATCTTCCCCGCCTACGACCAGATCACCACCCAGTTGGCCAAGATGCACTACCGCTCGCGCGGCAAGTCCCAGGTTCCCGTGGTCATCCGCGTGCCCTACGGCGGCGGTATCGGTGCGGTCGAGCACCACTCGGAATCCCCCGAGGCGCTCTTCGCGCACACCGCTGGGCTCCGGGTGATCACCCCCGCCACCCCCGCCGACGCGTTCACCATGATCCAGCAGGCGATCGCTTCCCCGGACCCGGTGCTGTTCTTCGAACCGAAGGCGCGCTACTGGGACAAGGCGGACGTCGACGTCACGGCCGCCGACCAGGTGCTCGACGCCCCCGGGGACGTCCGTGCCGTCGTGGCCCGCGCCGGGACCGACGTCACTATCGCCGCGTACGGCCCCTCGGTCACCACCGCGCTGCGCGCCGCCACTGCCGCGGAGAGCGAGGGCACCAGTATCGAGGTGATCGACCTGCGCTCGATCTCCCCGATCGATATCCCCGCCGTGGCGGAGTCGGTGCGTAAGACCGGGCGGCTCGTGGTCGTGCATGAGGCACCGACGTTCCTCGGCGCGGGCGCTGAGATCGCCGCCCGGATCAGTGAGGAGTGCTTCTACCATTTGGAGGCGCCGGTGCTGCGCGTGGGCGGGTTCCACACGCCGTACCCGGTCTCCAAGCTCGAGGAGGAGTATCTTCCGAACCTGGACCGGGTGCTCCACGCCGTCGACTCGGTGCTGCAACACTGAGCGAGCGCCCGCAGACCGAGGAGACGAGACCACACCATGCCGCAGTACGTGCAGTTCCGCCTTCCCGACGTCGGTGAGGGCCTCACCGAGGCCGATATCGTCGCCTGGCAGGTTGCCGTCGGGGACACCGTCACGGTGAACCAGAACATCGTCGAGATCGAGACGGCGAAGAGCCTGGTCGAGCTGCCCAGCCCCTACGCCGGGGTGGTCACCGAGCTCCTGGCCGAGGTCGGCGACACCGTGGAGGTCGGCACCCCGATCATCACCGTCGATACCGATCCCGGTGGCCAGGCCCCCGACGGCGGAGCCTCCGATTCCTCGGAGTTCACCCAGGCTACGGGTGAGCAGGCGCCCGACGGCGCAGCCTCCGACGCTGCTGTCTCACCTTCTGCCACGGGTGAGCAGGCGCCCGCTGGGGAAGCGGACGAGACCAGCGGTGGCGTGCTCGTGGGCTATGGCACCAAGTCCGCGTCGCCGACCCGGCGACCCAGGAAGAGCGCTGCCGCTGCGCCGGAGGACGGCGCGACGTCGTCAGCCGGAGCGCCGCCGACTGCTGGTGCTGCCGCTGCGCCGGCCTCGCCTGCCCAGCCACGCACCGCACCGGGCGCACCTGCGCCTGCGCAAGCTCCGCCGTCGGGGGCCTCCGAGCGCTCGGTGCACGTGCTGGCCAAGCCGCCGGTGCGTAAGCTCGCCAAGGATCTGGGCCTCGACCTGAATCGCGTGCCGGGCACCGGGCCCGGCGGCATCATCACCCGCGCCGACGTGCTCTCGGCCGCCGAGCGGTCCGCACCGGAGAACTACGTCAAGCACCGTGACGATGACCGGCCCTGGCTCGATGGCGGCACGGTCTCCGCCAACGGGCGTCAGACGCGCGTGCCGGTGCGCAGTGTGCGGGCACGGACGGCGGAGGCGATGGTGGCCTCGGCGTTCACCGCGCCGCACGTGACCGTCTTCGTGACCGTGGACGTGACCAAGACGATGCGTCTGGTGGAGCGGCTCAAGGGTGATCGCGACTTCGCCGACGTGCGCGTGACCCCGCTGCTGATCGCGGCCAAGGCGCTCGTGCTCGCGATCCGCCAGCACCCGATGATCAGTGCCGCGTGGGACGACGAGACGCAGGAGATCGTCTACAAGCACTACATCAACCTCGGTATCGCGGCGGCGACGCCTCGGGGGCTGATCGTGCCCAACATCAAGGATGCGCACCGGCTCTCGCTGCACGAGCTCGCGGTGGAGATCGCGAACCTGACCACCACCGCGCGGGCAGGCAAGACGCAGCCTGCCGACATGGCCGACGGCACCGTGACGGTGACGAATGTGGGCATCTTTGGGATCGACACCGGAACCCCGATCCTGAACCCGGGGGAGTCGGCGATCCTGGCGCTCGGGGCGATCGATCAGCGGCCGTGGGTGCACAAGGGCAAGATCAAGCCGCGCTGGGTGACTCAACTGGCGCTTTCCGTGGACCACCGGCTCGTGGACGGTGAGCTCGCCTCCCGGGTGCTGCATGATGTGGCGCGGGTGATGGAGGAGCCGAGTCAGGGTCTGGTCTGGGGGTAGGGCGCCGCACCTGCCCTATGCGGGCCGGTTGGAGGCGCGCAGCCGGGAACCAGCGCCGGTCGCGCTACGCCCGCACGAGAAGGTCGCCGACGTCGCACTGCAGGGCGTCGCAGATCGCGGCAAGTGTGGAGTAGCGGATCGCCTTCGCCCGGTCGTTCTTGAGCACCGAGAGGTTCACGAGGCTCACCCCGACGTTCTCTGACAGTTGCGTGAGGGTCATCCCGCGTTCGGCGAGTAACTCGTCGAGACGGCAGTGGATGAGCGTCGGCTCGGTCTCGTCGGCGCGGCGGGGCGTCATACCAGCCCCTCCGTGTCCTTCTGCATGCGCTCACCGATCCAGAGGACCTGGGCGATGACGCCGAGCGCGAGGCCCCATCCGAGCCAGCCAAGTGTGGACGAGACCATCAGCGCGAGCAGGCCCTCGCTCGTGTCGGTCGCGATGGCGTTCTCGCCCAGCCCGGCGACAACCTCGGCGCGGGTGATGCCTTGCAGGAGGTCACCGAATGCGCCTCCTGCCAGGACAGCGACGGCCGCCAGCATGACGGCGATCGTGGCGGATCGGACGAACGGGCGACCGGTCGCGGTGCGCCATGCCAGCCAGGAGACGGCACCGGCCACGACGAGCACCATCAGCTGGTGCAGGGAGCCGCTCACGAAGTAGAGCAGCCGGACGACGCCACCTGGCTCGACGACGGTCAGCGTGACCGTGGTGTAGTGGGAGTCGATCACACCAGCGGCGTCTGCCAGGAAGTCAGGAGAGGATCCGTTCTCGACCTCGAAGCCCGAGATCAGCAGGTTCGTGGAGCCGAAGGCCTCGACGGCGAGTAGGACCGTCATCACCACCGATCCGACGGCGACGATCGCCGCCGCTATGGCGACGGCTGTCAGGGCGAAGCGGTCCCCTCGGTCGGGCACGCGTTGCTCGGACATCGGCTCACTCCTTATCGTTGTTCGTTAATATCGACATTCGATAACTTAGGCGATGTCATCGCCTGGCGCAAGTGTCCGTCTCTGGTCGTTTCGTCATCGCTTCCGGCGCACTCAGACGCCGGGCGACGCGCTCTTGCGCTCGCCAACTTAACCGGATAAGTTACTGATCACCACAACGATGTCTGGAGAGCAAGGATGCGAGCATTGCGAGCGTGGATGGTAGGCGGCGTGACTGCCGCACTGGTGATGTCGGGCCTTGTCGTCGGCAGCGACCTCGGCGCCGCTCCGGCTTACGCCGACGATGAACCGGTGATCGTTGATCCCGGGTTCGAGTCGGCCGAGTGGGACCCGACGACGCAGCACAACCATGCGCAGTTCGTCACGCCAGGTGCCGATGGCACGGGAACCGCCGTGCAGGTTGGCTTCAACTTCGAGGGTGACTCACTCGCGCCGGAGGGGACCGCGCTGCCCATCCGAGGTGGTGGCCCCGTCCGCGGCATGGTGAACAAGACCGTCAGCAACATCCAGCCGCAGACCGTGTACGAGGTCTCGATCACGGTCAAGGGCCGGCAGATGCGCTACGGAGCCTTCGACACCGAGGCCTCGCTCTACTATCGCGGGCTCGCCACGGGGGACTCCGCCCGTGGGTACAGCAATGGGGTCGCCACCCCCGGCAACGGAACCGAATGGCAGACGACGACCTTTCAGGTGACCACCGGTCCGCGCACCACCGAACTCAACCTCTACTGCTTCAGCACCAGTATGGACAGCGCCGGCTACTGCGACGACTTCTCGATCACGCGTATCGGACCCGTGGCCGCGCCGGTCGAGGCGCCCGAACCGTGGGCCGAGATGCCCGTGATGGAGAACGGCTTCCCGGTGACGATCCCCGCGGTGCAGTCGTTCGAGGCGGCGGAGGGCGCTTTCGCCGGACCGATCGACCGGGTGATCGTCGCCGAGGAGCACCGCGACGCCATCGCCGACGAGGCGCATCTCGGCGCCGCCAACATGGCCGAGGCCGGTGTGGCGCCGGACGTCGAGCTCTCCTACGGTGACGCCGGCGACCTCGCTGCTGGCGGTGTGTTCATCGAGCTGGGCGACGTCCCGATCCCGGACGACGCCCCCGTCAACGCCCGCGACCTGATGCAGGACGCGTACCGGATCGAGATCACCCCCGAGGGTGTGAGCATCACAGCCGGCGGCGAACCGGGGGTGTTGTACGCACTCTCCACCCTGACCCAGGCGACGCGCAGTGCCGCGACCGGCGACGCCGGCCTCCCCGCGGGTACCGTCCTGAACTGGACCGATCAGGAGTTCCGCGCACTGCAGATCGACTCGGGCCGCCGCTACTACTCGATCGACTGGCTCAAGCAGCAGATCAAGGACCTGGCCTACACCAACCTCAACACGCTGGTGCTGCGCATCAAGGACAACGAGGGGCTGCGTGTGGAGAGTGAGGTCTTCCCCGAGTTGGTGGACGACCTTCCGGACGGCGGTCACTGGACCCGCGAGGAGGTGCAGGACCTCGTGGCGTTCGCCCAGCGGTTCCATGTGCGTGTGATCCCCGAGTACGACATGCCCGCGCACTCGGCGCTCGACGCCAAGATCTTCACCGAGCCCGGGTACATGCTCGGCGAGGAGTCGTACAACTACGGCCGCGCCGATATCCGTGAACGGCTGGCCGATGTCGCCGTCGAGATGGGCGAACTGTTCGGCAGCGGGTACATCCACCTCGGTGGGGACGAGTTCATGTCGATGAATGCCCACGATGAGCCGGTCGAGTGGATCCGCGAGGAGACGGGGGATCCGTCTGCGACGCCCCGCGACGCCTACATCGCCTTCTTCAACGAGGTGAACGAGGCGGTATCCGAGGCCGGGATGCGCACCATGATGTGGAACGACATGCTCGACGGTTCCAACGCCGTCGTCGACATCGACCCGAGTATCACGATCATCTACTGGGCGCAGATCTACGGCTCGCTCAGTGTCAACGAGCTGCTCGCCGAGGGACACCTGACGATCGGATCCTCCTCCGACCGTTACCACGACCTCTGGCCGGCCACGGAGCGGGCCGATCAGACCGGCGGTGAGAGCAGTATGGGTGAGTTCATCAACCGCCCCCTGCCCGAGTACTCGTGGAACGCTTATCCGAGCCCGTTCCTCTTCTCGGGCGGATTCGGTCCGCCTCAGACTGTCGACGTGCAGTACCGCGACCAGGTGCGAGGTCAGTTCTTCCCGGTCTGGGACGACGCTCACGGGTGGGCGCCCGAACCCGTGCTCACCCAGACGCTCCTGCCACGGCTGCGGCTGTTCGCGCAGGACACCTGGAACTCGGAGCGGCCGGTGGACACGTTCGCCGACTTCGACCAGCACTTGCGGTTTCAGGGGCACGCCTCCTACTTCGGTGCCGAGCAGGTCTGGGAGGTCCCCGAAGCGACCGACGTCCCCACGTGGAGCCTCGAGGTCACCAGCGACCCTGACCCCGGGAGCGAGGTAGGCTTCGGTGACACACCCACGTGGTCGATCACCGCCACCGCAGGTGAGTCGAGGCTCGATTCCGCACGAGTCAGGATCGATCTCGAGGACGTGCTCGACGACATCGCGGCGACGCGTCTGCCGGTCGCCGATACGGGAAATGTGGCACTCGTCCCCGGAGCGGTCATCTGGGATATCGGCCTCCAGGCAGGTCGGAGCGCGTCTATCGTCATCAGCGCACCGCTGTCCGACCGCACGTTGGTGCCGCGCGGCGACCGTGACTTGACCGTCACCGTGACCGGCGAGGCTGCAGATGCCGAGCTCACCGCCTGCGTGGGCTGCGCGGACCTGGACGCACTGCACATCGTTGCGGATGAGCCACCCGTCACTGGCGACCCGGACGATCCGCCCTACTCGGGCGGCAGTGAGGAGACCTCGAGCGCGCCGGAAACCGATGGGACGCCGGACTCCTCAGACTCGCCGGGAACCACCGATGGCGTGCCGGATTCCTCGAACCCGGACGATGACCTCGCCAACACCGGGGCCAGCAACGCGAGATGGATCGCGCTCATCGCGGCGGCGCTCATCGCGCTCGGTGGACTGGTCCTGCTTCGCCGTCGCCGCGCGGTTCGCTTCACGACCTAACGCGTCAAGCACTGGGTCGGATGGACGGAGGACTTCCCCCGAGCGCCGTCCATCCGACCCGGGACTGTCAGCGTGCAGTCAGCGAGCCCCGGATGATGAGCTCGGGCGCGACCCCCTCGAAACTGGTGGGGGACCGGCGCGCACGCTGGTCGAGCAGCGCGCTCGCCACCACCGAACCGAGGTCGAACGGGTCGCGCCGCAGGGCCGCCAGCTGCGGGTCGGTGATCTCGCAGAGCGGAGTGTCCTCCCACGAGACGATGCCGACGTCCTGCGGAATCCGGGCGCCCGCCGCGCGAGCTGCGGTGAGCGCGCCGAGGGCGAGCTGATCGCTATCTGCGATGACCGCCGTCGGCCGCTCCTCGGAGTCGAGCAGATCGGCCATGGCAGCGGCGCCTTGTTCACGGCTGTAGTCGGTGTAGTGGGTGGCGAGTGCGGAGAGTCCATGGGCGCCGAGGGCGTCCTGCATGGCCTGCACGCGGCGTTCGGTGTGGCGTAGCGAAGGCAGCCCGCTGATCAGGCCGATCTGCTCGTGCCCGAGTTCGACGAGAGTGTTGACGAGCCCGGTCATGGGTGCGATGTCATCGGTCCACACCTCGGCAAACGGGCCATCGCCGGATCCGCGGTCGCCGACGATGACGGCGGGCAGCCCGAGCGCATCGAGCAGCGGGAGCCGAGGATCCCTGACGTGCAGGTCGACCACGATGACGGCGTCGACCCGTTCCTGCGCCACCCATCGGCGGTACACGGCGCATTCAGCCTCGAGTGTGTCGACAAGCTGAAACGTGAGCGTGAGGTCGCGCGGCGACAAGACTGCCTGGATGCCCGCGATGAATCGCAGGTAGAAGTTGTCGAACGCCAGCGTGGTGGCATCGCGTGCGAGCACCAGTCCGATCGACCCGGTGCCCTGCCCCGAGAGCGCGCGGGCGGCCATGCTCGCGGCCCAGCCCCGCTCGCCGGCGGCGGCCAGGACCCGCTGCCGAGTCTCCTCGCTGACCCCAGGCTTGTCGTTGAGCGCGAACGAGACGGCAGCCTTGGAGACGCCGAGCTCGGTGGCGAGCTGTTGGATCGTGACCCGCGCACGCCGTCCGTTGCTGGAGTGCTCATCGGTGGCCACGCCGGTCAGCGTAACGTGGAGGGACGGCGTCAGGCGCGCTGCTGTGGCGGCACGTACAGGTTCTCTCGTGGGATGGCCTGCCCGGTCGCGGTGTCCACGACCCTCACCCCGAGTGAGTCCCGGACGATCTGGAGGTCGGAGCCTACCTCCAGATCCCAGATGCCGATGAGCGCCGGCTCGATCGCACAGACCTGATTGAAGTCGCTGATCTTCCAGTTCGCGGGGTCGGAGAGGTAGTCGCTGGTATCGATGTGGCTCATGATCCGCCAGCCGTTGTCGGCGCCGGCCTGCGAGGGCTTGCGCAGCATCCAGCGCACCACACCGGCGCCGCTGAGCACGTTCGTGGTGGCGAGGCAGGCGCCCGCGTCCGGGATGAACTGCGGATAGTCAGCCGGTGCGCCGCTGGGAGTATCAGGCATGTCAGGCTCCTCGCCGTGCGTCATGGTCGAGCATCAATCGATGAGGGAGCGGGCGGTTCTCCGCCGCCTTCTCGATGAGCTCGCGGATCGTGTGCGTCGTGGTGGCGCGAGCGTCGAGGTCCAGATCCGGCCGGTCGAAGAACGCCTCATACATTGGGATCCGGTCCTCGTCGGAGAGGGTGCTGAGCCGGTAGAGCATCCCGAGTGGTGCGCCCTCGCGTGAGTCGAGCTTGTTGATCGGCGCTCCGCCTTCCAGCAGCCGGCGTAGCAAGGGGCCCTCCAACCCAGGATCGTGCGCGCGCTGACCCAGCAGCACGTGGAGCAGGCTCACACCTGAGCTGGAGACCACCGCAGCGTCGGCACCGTCATCGAGCAACCGGTTCGCGATGGCGGCGCGCGCGTGCGGATCCTTGTTGGCGAGAGCCCCGAAGAGCACGGTCTGCCCGGTACTTGCACTCGTGAACTTCGGAGTCACTCCCGGGTCATAGTCGGCGAGGAAGGACTCGAGGGTCGCGCGTTTGGCGCTCAGAATCGGATCGGCCACGTCCCACCTCTCGATCGTGTGCTCACACTTCGTCTCATCCTTCCACAGCGCCTATTCGTCCATGTGTGACTGGTTCCGGCCAGGATCCTCGGCGAAATAGTGGTCGGGATCGCGATACTCGGCCAGGAACTCGTCCTTGCTGATCTCCCCGTTGAGGTAGCGATCGCGCAGGTCGCTGTACTTGGCGTCCGGCCGGTGCCCCATGTCCCACACGCCCCGCCGGTTCTGCCCCGGCTCCCAGGTGACCAGATCCCAGCTGTCGTCCGTGCGCTGAACCCACACCTGGTTCTCGCCTGGGGGATCCAGTGGAGTGCCCTCCTGGTCCACCAGGTTGCCACTCTCGGCGTCGGTGACCTGCTGGTCGTGGGTGTCCTGCCAGACCGTCTCGACCTGCCCCTCGTCGTACTTCGGGCGATCGTTGGCGTACGGGAGCCGGTTGCCCTCGGCGTCGTAACCGTAGGAGCCTGGCGGACCCGTCTCGGGCAGATCCGTCTTGCGAACGGTCTCAGCCATGTCGCCGTCGGTCTCGTTGATCCGGTTGTTGTCGTCTCGGATCTTCTGCGCCTGGTCGCGCTGGCGATCCCGCAGGGCTCGCTTGATGCGCTGGAAGCCGCTCTCGATCGCCTCGAGGATCTCCTGCGCGTTGCGTGTCAGTGCGGACATGGGTGTCTCCTCAGGACGCGAAGATCGGCAGGCCCATGACCTGCGAGATGAAGGTGTCGATGCGTTCCTCCTGCTCGGCCCCGCAGTCGTCGATCGCCTGCGCGAGCTGCTCCATCAGGTCATAGCTGGCGTCGAAGGAGGACGTCTCGCTGCCGGAGGAGGTGATCGGTGCTGCGACGACGGCCTCCGCGAGCCCGGCCGCGGTGTCGGTGAGTGGTTCGATCACGAGCGTCAGGATCTGGCCCAGCAGTTGTTCCATCGCGAGGTCGGTGGCGATGTCCAGCGCCTTCTTCCGGGCGGCGATGATCGCGGCGTTCGCCGCCACGCTCGCGCCGAGGGTCACCACGGCGCTCGCCGCTGCGGCCGCGAGTTGTGCTGCGGTGATGGTGAGTTCGGCGATCACCTTCACCTTGAGGGCGAGGACGGCGTCGGCGAAGATGTCGATACCGTCCGCCACGGTGGGCATCAGGTCGAGCATCTGGTCCATGTTCTGGGTGCGGTTGTCGGTCCAGGCGTCGATATAGGCCGTGGCCGTCTTGGAGGTGAACGCCTCGGCCAGCTCGACGTTGATCGTGTTGTCGAGATCATCGAGAGTGCCCTGGAGGTCATCCCTCAGCCCGCGCATCAGCACCGCGGCTTCACGGATCGCGTCCTCGTCCAGGTTCGGCCATTCGTAGCCGAGCAGGTCGAGTACGTAGTCCAGCTCGCCGGGAATGGTCATCCCCATGGTGTTCTCCGCCTCTCGTCTCGCGCTCAACTTAGAGCGAGACGAGAGGCGGGGGAATGGGGAGTACTCACCACCCCCGGGGACCGCTTAGAAGAAGGTCGTCGTGTACGGCTGGTCCACGAGGTCGGCCATCGCGGCGAAGCGCCCGACGGCGTCCGGTGCCCCGGTCAGGCGACCTGCCGCTGCCAGCACGGTCACCGGGGCCGTGCCCAAGCACAGGGTGGCGAGCGTCTCGGCCGTCACCGTGATCTCGGGCTGCTCCTCGGTCCGGGTGACGACGGCGCGGCCGTCGTTGCTCTCGATGGCGTAGGTGCCGCTGGCGTGGCCCTGCGGATCCTCGACGGACAGGACGAGGCGACCGTCCGCCGTCCATGGGCGTGCCTGGAGCACACGCTCCACATCGAGCACGCGGACCCAGATGAACTCACGGTCGGCGCTGATGGTGAGGGCGTTGAGATCGGTCAGTGCCCAGGGCAGCGGGTCGGCGGGATCGGCGAACCGCCAGATCACGCGGTTGGAGAGGTCGATGTGAGCGAGGAAGTCCCACAGCGCGAGCTGAGCAGTGGGATTCAAGGCCAGCATCTCGTTCACCTTGATCGCGGGCTTGTCGCGGTCGCTGCCGTCGAACTCGTAGAGCACGAAGCCGTCCACGGAACCGGCTGCGTCCAGGTGCACGGCGCCGCGGAGCTTCTTCGCCGGTCCACCTTCGGAGAAGTCGAACGCGCCCGTGTGCATGACCTCGTAGAAGGTGGGGCGTTCGATCGACCCGCGCCTGGTGCGATGGAACGTCTCGAAGACGCTGCTGATGTGCGGCCAGGCATCGGCGGGTTCGATCAACTCCATGCGACCTGGATCGGTGAACGAGCGCAGCCCGAACCGCGGGCCCGTCTCGAGCTCGAACGTGCGCACGAGCGTGGCCGGGCCGAATCCCCAGCGCCCGTAGATCGTCGCCTCGGAGACAGTCAGTGCCGAGAGTGCAGCTCCGCTGGTCGCAGCGTCGGAGAGGTCGGCCTCCATCAGCGTGCGCACCAGTCCGCGGCGACGGTGCGCCGGGCTCGCCGTGACGTCGCTGATCATGCGTACACGGAGCAGGTCATGACCGGCGTTGATCGTCTTGTCGAAACTGATGAACGTGGCCACGGGCGCTTGTCCGGCGCCGAACTCCCCGTCCGGTAGCCACGCACCCCGGCAGACCGCGCCGTCGGCGCGGGCGCTGGTGACCATGTGCTGGATCTGCTCCGGGGCGGGCCGAGGCTCATGGAAGGCCCGGGCCACGGAGCCGAACCACGCGTTGCGGCGGGCAACGGATTCAGCAGAGTCGTCGTGCAGGTTCAGGGTGTCGAAGACGTAGTCCACACCAGGACTCTATGCGGTCGGCGCAACCTGAAATTGCTCGTCGATTTGGTCACGCCGATCCGCCAGATCGACGAGCGATTTTCCTGGTGGTTGTGGCGAGGCACCAGATCGACGAGCGATTTCCTGGTGGTGGGCGTGGGGAGGCGCCAGATCGACGAGCGATTTCGTGGTGGGAGAGGCTCGGCTACCAGTTCTGCCCGGAACCGTTACCCCCGCCGGATTGCTGCTCGGAGGCCTCGCGTGATTCCTGCGCCTCCTGGTTGCGGCTCTCCAACTCTTCCTGCCGCGGGTCCGCCGACTCGGTCGGTGACGGGCTCTCCCCGCCGGATTCGCCCTCGCTGGGTGACTCGGACTCGCCGCCGGACTCACCCTCGCTGGGTGACTCCGACTCCCCGCCGGACTCACCCTCACTGGGGGACTCGGACTCCCCGCCGGACTCACCCTCGCTCGGCGACTCGCTCGGGTCGCCCTCCTGCCCGTCCTGTCCCTGCTGCTCCTGCTCCTGTTGCTGCTGCTCGCTCTGCTCCTGCGACTCCTGCTGCCGTTCCTCGGCCTCCTGCGCTTCCTCGCTGCCGTTGCCGCCGGACTCGCCGCAGTCGGAGAGGATCGTCTGCGCCTGCTCGTAGTAGTCGGTGGCCGTGGCGAAGTCGGAGGCGATCGAGGCCTCGTCCCCCAGACCTTCCAGCGCCAGCGAATAGTTGGTTCGCACCTTGCACTCGTCCTCACCGCGCGGCTCACCCTGCGGCGCCTGCGGTACCAGGCCGAGCGCGACCTCCAGCTGGACGGTGGCGTTGAAGAAGTCGCCGCTGGCGTAGATGGCCGTTCCCTGATTGAAGTGTGCCTTCCACGGCTGCACCACGTTGAAGAACTCCAGCGATTCGAACCGATCGGTGGCCGTGACGTAGTTGGCGTTGTCGTAGGCGCTCGTTCCGGCCAGGTTGATCACCGTCGCGCTCAACAGCTTCAGCGCCGCCAGGAGTGCGATGGCCACCACCGGGGCGGACCACAGCAGCATCAGCTTGCGGCGGCGCGCCAGCCGCTCGTGGAACTGGGCATCGCGGATCTCCTCGGTGGTGCGGAACTCACCGGGTGGGGGCAGCAGGTCCGTGCTCATCACCGGCCTCCGTTCCCGGCGCCCGCGGGCACCGCTGCACGATCGTCAGCATCGTCATCGGCAGTGCCGAAGTCATCGTCGTCGCGTGGACGTTTGCGCCCCGCCCGGGGGACTTCCCTGGTCAGGTCCCAGGCTTCCCAGGCGAGCAGCAGTGCCAGCACGATCGCGAACGGCCAGTAGACGTCCTCGTAGGTGGTCAGATCGCGCCGGCCGTCCGCAGCGATCTCCTCCACGTCCACGCCGGCCACCAACGGCTCCACCGGGTCCGGCGTGATGCGGTGGTTGTACTCCACGCCCAGCTGGTCGGCCACCGTGCGTAGGGCGGTCTCGTCGATGCGGGAGACGGCTGGTTGCCCGGTGTCATCGGTGATGTACGGAGCGTCGGACCCGAACCCGGTGCCGGAGGACCCGTCGTAGGAACGCATGTTCCCGCCGTCCGGGGTCCCGTATCCCAGCACGGCTCCACCGTCCACGAGGGGTTCGAGCCCGGCGAAGGACTCGAAGCCGCCACCCGCCTGCGAGTCCGAGCCGTCGGTGTTCTCACCGTCGGAGAACAGGAACACCAGGCGCACGTTCTCCGGGTTCCGCTCCGCCGCGGCGGCCAGGGTCTCGCTCAGGGCCGCGAGCGGCCGGTCGATCGCCGACCCGGCCGAGTACGCCGTGATCTCCTGCGTCACCGTGTCCGCCCACGCGCGCACCGCACGCGAGTCCGTCGTCAGCGGGAGCTGGGAGGTGGTCTGGGAGTCGAAGGCCAGGATGCTGTAGCGGGCGGCCGGCATCGCCTGGGTGAGCGCGACCATGTCCTGCTGAACTCCGACCAGGCGAGCCTGGTCGCCGTCGTAGTCCTCGGCGGCCATGGACCCGGTCCGGTCCACCACGAAGTACATCTCGACGTTGGTGATCAGGGACTCCTCCATCGTGCGCGGCACACTCGGCGTCAACGCGATCACCAGGGCGGTGAGCACGATGGCGCCACGGCGCCACCAGTCCCGGCGCCGCTGCCCATGCGAGGTGCGGATCTTCCACACGGCCAGCACCAGCAGTGGAACGAAGACCAGCAGTGTCAGCCACAGGGGCCACATCATCCGCAGTGTCATGAGCGCAACCTCCACACGGCGAGGAGGTACAGGGCCAGTAGCCCCATCAGCCAGGCGAAGTACGTCTCCGGGGTGTCGGTGATGATCACGTCCGCATCGGCGTCCAGCTCGGCCGCCTGCTGAGCCGAGATCTGGTCGACGATCCCGGAGACCGCGTCCGGATCGTCACTGGCGTAGAACAACCCGCCATGGTCCTCGACGGCATCGCGGTACTCCTTTTCCTGCGCTGCCGAGTCTGCGGTCACTGCCCCGGCATAGAAACCGTGCAGGGTGATGTCGCGCTCAGCCACCAGGTCAGCGGCT
This sequence comes from Ruania rhizosphaerae, assembly GCF_009805705.1. Lineage (GTDB taxonomy): Bacteria > Actinomycetota > Actinomycetes > Actinomycetales > Beutenbergiaceae > Ruania > Ruania rhizosphaerae. The sequence goes on along the minus strand of NZ_VSMB01000001.1, from coordinate 176,617 downwards.
TCCGGCAGCGTGTACAGCGGTTCGCCGAACACCTCGTTGTCGGTGGCGAGGATGATCGAGCGCGATCGTTCTTCGTCCTCCAGGTCGAAGGCCAGGGCACAGGTGGCCAGCCCGTCACCGACCAGGGAGGACGCGTCCTGCCCGAGGCCCTCGGTCCCCGCGAGGAATGCCAGCAGCCGGTCCAGCGCCTCGGCGTCGTAGGAGAAGTCGTCGAGGGAGTCCACGTCGAAGTCGAGAGCCTCGGCCGCTTCGGTCAGCTGCTCCTCGACCAGCGCGTAGTCGTCGGTGAGCGGGAACACCGTGCGTGAGGTGGAGTTGAAGATCGACAGTGCGATCCGCTCGCCGTGGAAGCTCGGCAGTAGCTCCAGGAACCGCTGCACGATCTCGGTGTCGTACTCGACCATCGACCCCGAGACGTCCAGGCACAGCACGATGTCCCGGGTGGCGAGCTCATCCGAGCGCACCTCCCGGTCGACTGGGCGCGATACCAGGAAGCCTGCGGCGATCGAGGCCCCGAAGAGGACGACCACCAGGCACGACAGCAGTACCCGGTACTGCGAGATTCGTGACTTGAACGACGGCAGCGCCGTCAGATAGCCGGCGTTGGCCACCCACGCCACCCGGCGTCGCTCCTGCTTGGCGGCCCGTGCGAACCAGCCCAGGACCAACGCCGCGATCACGACGGCCACGACCACCCAGATCGCCCACGGGTGCATCAGCATGCTGGTCACCATTCGCGCACCACCGCCCTCGCGCTGTCGGTGGCGGACAACGCCTCGGCGTCGGAGTCGATCGCGAACGCCGGCTCCTCGTACTCGCTCAGCAGTGCCACCAGCCGGTCGGTGCCCTCCAGCCGGGCGATCTCCCGGACGGTCAGCGAGGAGGTGTCCATCCGCATCCGCCCGTTGGCGAACTCACGCAGGATGTGGTTCAGATCCAGGTGCAGCGTGCGCAGGTCGGACTCGCCTTCGCGGTAGCGGGCCTCGGCCGCGTCGACCTGCTCGAGCATCGTGGTGCGCAGGGTGGCGTACCGGTCCCGCGCACCCTCGTCCTCTTCATAGGGGCGCTTGCGGGTGTTGTAGAAGACGAACCAGAACCACGCGCCGATGAGCGCGAGCAGCACGATGCCGACGATCCACACCCAGGCGGAGTAGGCGGCCGGGGCGACCGGGTCGTTGATCGGTGCGGCCACGAGTGCCGCCGACGGCACGGCGAGGACGTCATCGGCGAACACGGCGTTGCCTCCTCAGCAGGTCGATCAGCGCGTCGATCAGCGTCTCCTCGCTGTCGGCCGTGACCCCTTCCACACCCTGACGGCGCAGCATCGCCGCGACGTCGGCCCGTCGCCGCTCCACCGCGGTCCGGGCCTCCTCGGCCAGTGTCTTGTGCGAGCGCATGTACTCGGGGATGTCGAGAGGCTGGTCCACATCGTCGATCGGCCGGTCCCCGAATGTGGTGGGAAGGGCGTCGGCCACCTGGATCACCATCACCTCGTGCCGCGTGCGCAGGCGCTTCAGGCCGAGCTCGTGCTCCGGCTGCGGCCGTGCCTCATCGGTGATGAGTACCACCAGCGACCGGCGGTTGAACCAGGTCAGGATCCGGTCCATCACCCGGTTCAGGTCGCTCGGCCCGGCATCGAGGGTGAGCATCGCCTCCACCCGCCGCAGCATCATCTCCATGTGCTCGGTGCCGCCCCGGGCGGGGACCTGGACGATCCGTTCCGCATCGCCGGCCACCAGCGCCACCGTGTCGCCACGCCCGCGGGCCAGGTAGCAGACGATCTCGGATGCGAAGGTGGCGATCTCGGCCTTGCTGCCGCCGTCGGGTGCGGCTGCGGCCATGTTCCGGCCGGTGTCCACCGCCAGCACCATTGCCAGGTTGGAGTCGCGCACGAACCGGCGGATCACGGGCTCGCCGTAGGAGGCGCTCGCCTTCCAGTCGATATCGGAGACGTCGTCTCCCATCCGGTACTCGGCCATCTCGTCGAAGTCCTGGCCGTGCCCGGAATAGATGGAGCGGTGGCGCCCCTCCAGCAGTCCGGCGGCGCGCCGCACCGTGGGCAGGTCGAGCCGTGCTCGGACCTTCGCCAGACGGGACGTCGAGACCACGCGGAACTCTCCTTGATGGTGGGGCGGCGCCTCGGGCGCCTGTGTCAGGGTCGGCTCATGGTCGGTGCATGGGCAGCTCGCGACCGGCTAGGGGCTCGGCACCGCAGCGAAGACAGCGTCGATGAGCGACTCCGGTGCCACGTTGTTGGCGAGGGCGTCGTAGGTGCGCACGATGCGGTGCCGCAGCACTGAGTGGCGCAGCGCCTTGACGTCGTCGGGCACCACGTAGGCGCGGCCCGCCTGCAGGGCCAGCGCCTGCGCGATCTGCATCAGCGCGATCCCACCACGGGGGCTGGCGCCGACACGCACGTGCTGGTTCAGGTTCGGCAGCGGCCTTGGGCCGCCACCGCGCGTGGTGTTGATGATTGCGACGATGTACTGCTTGATCGAGGTGTCCACATACACCTGCCCGACCAGGCGTTGCAGGAACTCGACGTCCTGGATCGAGATGGGCTGCGCCGTCAGCGGGGCGCTCATCCGGCCGGACTGGATCATCTCCAGGATGTCCACCTCCTCGTCCGGGGCCGGGTAGGTGAGCACCTCCTTCATGAGGAAGCGGTCCATCTGCGCCTCGGGGAGGACGTAGGTTCCCTCCTCCTCGATCGGGTTCTGGGTGGCCATCACCATGAATGGCTTCGGCAGCTTGAAGATCTCGCCACCGATGGAGGTCTGCTTCTCCTGCATCGCCTCCAGCATCGCCGACTGCGTCTTGGCGGAGGAGCGGTTGATCTCGTCCAGCAGCACCATGTTCGCGTGCACCGGGCCGAGCTGGGTGGAGAACTCACCCGTGGCGTAGTTGTAGATCTGGGTGCCGACGATGTCGTTCGGCATCAGGTCCGGGGTGCACTGGATGCGGTGGAAGGTGCCCGAGACCGAGTCGGCCAGGGTCTGCGCCGCGGTCGTCTTCGCCAGGCCGGGAACCGACTCCAGCAGCACGTGCCCGCCGGCAAGCATGCAGCTCACCAGCGCGGTGCGCAGCCCGTGCTGGCCGACGATGCGCTGATCGAACACCCGGGCCACATGGCCGAGCCGCTCGGACGCGCGTTGGATGTCGTCGTAGGAGATCGTCGCCGTCGGCGGCGCCAGGTGGGGGGCAACGGGACTGGACATGAGCTCCGGCTCTGTACGAGGACGTGGGTCGCGGCCGATTATGCCAGCCGGGGCTGACGTCGTCGGGGTGGCCTGAGGGGAGGAGTCCCCATGACCCGGCTGCGGGCCACGTCCCGGCCGAGTCGTCGGTGGTCGATGAGTGCGCCGCGTAGGCTCACGGTGTGTCCGTCTCGCCCTCCGCTCATGCCGTTCAGCGAGCCCCGCGGGCCGCCTGGGCGTTGCTCCCGACGGCGATGCTTGCCGCCCTGTTCGGCCTTGCCTTCTCCGGGGCTGCTGGCCCGACCGAGCTCGCCGACGCCGGCCCGCTCGTGCGCTGGAGCCGGCCACTGATCTCCGTGACCTGGCAGCTCGCCGCCTCGGTCACCATCGGCGGGCTGATGCTGCTGCTGTTCGTGCTCAGCCCCCCGGCAGATGGACGGGGTGGGGTCGCTGGGCCAGAGGTGGCGCCGGGGCACAACCGCACGAACAATCCGAACCGTCCGTCTCGGGGGAACCGGCCGAGAGGAGCGGGTGAAGCGTGGCCGATCGCCACCCGCGCGGTGATGATCGCCGGCCCGGTCTGGGCGGCCTGTCTGGTGATCGACCTCGTGCTCGGCTACGCCACCGTCGCCGGTCGTCCCATCGGTGGGGCCGGGTTCGGTGACGAGCTCGCCTTCTATCTCACCGAGATCTCCACCGGCCGGGCCGCGCTGGTGGCCGCGGTACTCGCGGCGATCATGTCGGTGGCGTGCGTCGCGGTGGCCGGCTACGGCACCGCCGCGATCGCTGCGGTGCTGGCGGTCGCCGTCCTGATCCCGATCGCCACCTCGGGTCACGCCTCCGGTAGCGCCTACCACGAGCTCGGCATGTCCGGCATGTTCGGGCACCTACTGTTCGCGGCGATCTGGGTGGGTGGCCTGGTGGTGCTGTGCCTGAGTGCGCCGCGTCTGGGGCGTGACCTGGCCGGCGCCGCGGCCCGGTACTCGAGGATCGCCCTGTGGTGCTTCCTCGGCGTCGGAGTCTCGGGCGCCGCCAACGCCTGGCTTCGGCTCGGTGGCTGGGAAGGTTTCCTCGGCACCTACGGTGCGCTGCTCGCGGTCAAGATCGTGATCTTCTGCGCCCTCGGCGGGATCGGGCTGCTGCACCGGGTGCGGACGATCCGTACCCTGGAACCTCGGCCCGACGGCGGAACGCCGAAGGCGTTCTGGCGGTTGGCGGCCGTCGAGGTACTGGTGATGGGCGCCGTCATGGGGGTGGCGGTGGCCCTGGCGGACACCGGGCCACCAGTTCCGCAGGAGGCGCAGGAGAATCTCAGCCCCGCCGAGGAGCTCTCGCAGCAGCCTGTGCCGGCGCCGCCGACGTTCGAACGATGGTTCACCCAGGGCGTTCCGGACCTGCTGTTCGCGTGCCTTGCCGCGGTGCTCGCCGTCGTCTATGTGATGTGGGTCGTGCGGCTGCACCGGCGCGGCGACCGGTGGCCGCTCGGGCGCACCGTCGTCTGGCTGGTGGGAGCGGCCGGCTTCGCGTGGATCACCTTCGGCGGGCCGGCCGTGTACGGGCGGATCTTGTTCAGCGCGCACATGGTCCAGCACATGACCCTGGTGATGGTGCTGCCGATCCTGTTCACCCTCGGCGCCCCGGTCACGCTCGCTCTCCGTGCCCTCCCGGCTCGTACCGACGGCACCCGGGGCCCGCGGGAGTGGTTGCTAGCGATCGTTCACTCGCGCTGGGCGCGCTTCGCCTCCCACCCGGTGATCGCCGCCGTGAACTTCGCCGGCTCGATGATCCTGTTCTACTTCACACCGCTGTTCGAGCTCGCGCTGACCACGCATATCGGGCACGTCGCGATGGTCGTGCACTTCAGCCTCGCCGGGTATGTCTTCGTCAACGTGCTCATCGGGATCGACCCCGGCCCGCGGCGCCCGATCTACCCGCTGCGGCTGGTGCTGCTGTTCGCCACCATGGCGTTCCATGCCTTCTTCGGGATCGCAATCATCTCGATGAACACGCTCTTGGCGGCCGACTACTTCGGCGCCCTCGGGCTGCCGTGGGGTGTGGACGCCCTCGCTGATCAGGAGACCGGCGGCGAGATCACCTGGGGGATCGGCGAGGTGCCCTCGCTGGCGCTCGCGATCGGGGTGGCGGTGCAGTGGGCGCGTAGTGACACGCGGGAGGCCCGGCGCCGGGACCGCAAGGCCGACCGGGACGACGATGCCGAGTTGGCGGCCTACAACGCGATGATGCAGCGGATGGCGAAGGGCGAGGGGCGTCGGGACTGAGTGCGCGGCTCAGCGGTGTGGCCGGAGGTGAGGCGAGCGCTCGGTGAGCCGCGATATGTCGACCCAGTCATACGCAGTCGATGTGTCTACTACGCGTCGCGCCGCGGCAGCACCCATCCTGGTCGTGGGAAGTGGCAGGTGTACCCGTTCGGGTAGTGCTGCAGGTAGTCCTGGTGCTCGGCCTCGGCCTCCCAGAACGCACCCGCGGACTCGATCGTTGTCACGGCCGGCCCGGGCCACAGGCCCGAGGCGTCGACGTCGGCGATGGTCTCCCGCGCCGTCCTTTCCTGCTCCGGGCCGAGCGGGAAAATCGCCGACCGGTAACTCGTGCCGACGTCGTTGCCTTGCCGGTTCAGGGTGCTGGGGTCGTGGATCTGGAAGAAGAACGCGAGGATGTCGCGGTAGCTGGTCTGCTCCGGGTCGAACACGATCTCCACCGCTTCCGCATGCCCGGGGTGATGGCGGTAAGTGGCGTGGTCGTTGGAACCGCCGGTGTAGCCGACCCGGGTGCTGAGCACCCCCGGTTGGGCGCGGATCAGATCCTGCATCCCCCAGAAGCAGCCCCCTGCGAGTACCGCCGTCTCGGTGCCGGGGGTGCGGGTGATCGTGCCGGTGTCAGTCATGTGTGCCTCCTGCTGGACGTCCTACCCGCTCAACTCCGCACGCTCCCGCAATGTTCCGCGCGCGCTCGCATTCGAATCCCGCTAGCGTGCTCGAATCCCGTTCCGTGCCGCTCGACCGGGACTCGAACGCCGGACCGGGATTCCAACGCGGGTTCGAGTGCGACCAGGGTGCTCAGCCGAGCGTGACTGTGCCCCGCGGGGTCCGCAGCTCGGCCGTGATCCGTAGCCGCTCACCCGTGCTCACCTGCACCAGCCCGACGGCGTCCACGGCAGTCAGGGCCGCGCGCACCACCTCGGGCTCGGGGTGCTCCAGGCGCAGACCGGTCAGCTCCACTGAAGGCAGGTCGGCGGACGGGTGCGGGGTGGTGCCCCAGTCGATGAGGAACGGGATCGCGCCGCCCAGGCCCCCCTCGGGTGGGGTCAAGCGCCACGCCAGCAGGTCGCCGTCGGCGGTGCGGCGGCTCATCGGGGCCACCGGGCCGGGGTCGTAACCATCGGCCTGGGACGAGGTGACCAGCGCCTCGATGTTGCGACCGGCCCCGCCGAGGTTCACCGCCCAGCCGACCATCGTCGGCGTGCTGACCTCATCGACCCGCAACGGGCGCGGGCGCGCCGGCTCCGGCTGGTCCGGGTCCGGCCCGAGCAGCTCCAGGTAGCGACCCTCGCCCAAGCCGAGCAGCGCGTTCGCGGTGCCGCGCCCCTCGTGGCGGCCGCCGTCGACGGGTTCGACGCCGGTCAGGTCGGCGACCTCTCGCACGAGTGCCTGCAGGTCCGGCCCGGCGTACACCAGGTGATCGATCACAGTCATGATCGCCAGACTATCGACGTGGGTCATTGACCGGTGGCACTCACCGGCCGGCTCCCCAGCCGACGGCCACGTTGTCCCGTGACCGGAGCGACACAGATACGTGGATTGCGGCACGATGCTGCCGCAGACCTGCGCGGCCGTGTCGCTCCCGTCGCGGGCGCGGTCTCGGACGCCGTGGGGTGCGGCGCGCCGGCCGTGAGAAAGTGACATCAGCACGGCGCCGCGCCCCCTCAGCGCAGCGCCACCGGAACGAGGAGGAACTGTGATGCCCGAGGCGCCCAGCCAGCCCGAGACCATGCGCGCGGCACTCATCGTCGAGCGCGGCGGACCGGAAGGCCGCGTCGTCGGGGAGCACCCGGTGCCCGGGGTCGGCGCCGGCGATGTACTCGTCCGGGTGCGCGCCTGCTCGCTGAACCACCTGGACGTCTTCGTTCGCAAGGGCGTGGCCGGTCAGCACCTGCCGCTGCCGCACATCTCCGGCGGCGATATCGCGGGCGAGATCGCCGCCCTCGGCTCCGGGGTCACCGACATCCAAATCGGCCAGCGCATCCTCATCGACCCGCTCGTCGGCGGCAAGGCCCTCGGGGAGGACATGCAGGGCGGGCTGGCCGAATATGCCGCCGTCCCGGCCACCAACATCATCCCGCTGCCCGACGACGTCGACTTCGCCCGGGCCGCTGCCCTCCCCATCGCCTACGGCACCGCCCGCCGCCAGCTCATCACCCGCGGCGGCCTACAGGCCGGGGAGACCGTGGCCATCCTCGGCGCCGCAGGAGGCCTGGGCACCGGTGCGGTGTTGATCGCCAAGGCCGTCGGCGCCACCGTGATCGCCTGTGCCAGCTCGGCCGAGAAGCGCGAGCGTCTCACCGAGCTCGGGGCCGACATCGTGATCGACTCCAGCGCGGAGGACTGGGGCGCGCAGATCTGGAAGGCCACGGGCAAGCAGGGCGTGGACCTCATGGTCGACAACACCGGCGCCGCCACCTGGCAGTCCTCCATCCGCGCCACGAAGGTCGGCGGGCGCGTGGTCACGTGCGGCGCGACCAGCGGCTACGAGGTCACCCAGTTCCAGCCGTATGTGTGGGTGCGCGAGCTCGACATCCGCGGCAGCAACGGCTGGCGCCGGGAGGACCTCGAAGCCCTCCTGGCGATGGTGGCCTCGGGCGACCTGGAGCCGGTGATCGACCGCACGTTCCCCTTGGATCAGATCCGCGAGGCCGAGCAGTTGCTGGAGGACCGGGCTGTGATCGGCAAGGTGGTGATCACCCTGTGACGCAGGGCGAGGCCCCCGGCAGCGCCGCAGGCACTCCACACGATTCAGGCACGCACGGCGATGGGCCCCACCTCGCTGACAATCTCGCCGTCCGCCTCCTTGCCGGCGCCGCTGACCACCCCGGCCGCCCCGCGATCCTGCAGGGGTCGGAGGTGGTCACCTACCGTCAGCTCACGACGGCGGTCCGCACCACCGCAGCGACCTTGCGTGGCCTCGGGGTCGGGCCGGGCGACCGGGTGGCGCTATTGTTCGGCAACGATCACCGATTCGTCGAGGCGCTGCTCGCCACGATCTGGATCGGTGCGGTCGCCGTTCCCCTCAACACCCGCGCCGGGCGCGCCTCGCTCGAGCATGTGATGGCCGACGCCGAACCCCGGGTGCTCCTCACTCACGACCCGCTGGCCGAGCGAGCGACCGAGCTCGCGGCACCAGCCGAGGTGCCCACGCTCCAGGCAACCACGGACGGGTGGCGCGAAGCCGACGGGACGCAGGCTCCGCCGTCGGGGGCTGACGGACCGCAGCCCGTGCGGCCCGGGGACATCTGCCTGCAGCCCTACACCTCCGGATCCACCGGCAACCCGAAGGGGTGCCTGCTCACGCACGCCGGGCAGACGTGGAACGCGAGCACCGTGGCGCGGGTGTGGGAGCTCGCGGGCGACGACCGCGGCCTGATCACCGCACCGCTCTATCACAAGAACGCGATGATCTGCGTGGTCAAGCCGCTGCTGCTGGTGGGCGGCACGATCGTGATCGGGCGCCGACCGGACCCGGCCGGCATCCCCGTGGAGGTGGCCGAGCACCGCTGTACGTACACCACCGGGGTGCCGGCGACCTACGAGATGCTGCTGGGGAGTGGCGAGCACCTCCGGCACGACCTGAGCTCGCTGCGGTTCGTGATCTGCGGGTCGGCGCCGCTCTCGGATGCGCTCGGGCAGCGGTTCGCCGCGGGGCTCGGGGTGCCGGTGATCGAGGCGTACGGGCTCACCGAGGGTGGGCCGCAGGTGCTGATGAATCCGCGCACCGATTCGCCGCGTTACGGGCGGGCCGGGCTGCCGCTGCCGGGGTGCGAGGTGCGGGTGCTCGATCCCGATCTCCCGACGGCGCAGCTCGCCCAGGCCCGTGATCTTCCTGTGGGCGAGGTGGGGGAGCTCTGGGTGCGTAACCCCGGCGTGACCGCCGGGTACCACCGGTTGCCGGAGGTGACGGCGGAGCGGATCTCCGACGGGTGGCTGCGCACGGGTGACCTGGCCGCTGCGGATGCTGACGGGTACCTGCGGGTGCTGGGCCGCGCGGACGACATGATGAATGTGGGCGGGGAAAACGTGTACCCACTGGAGGTGGAGAAGCTGCTGCGCACGATGCCCGGAGCGGGGCAGGCAGCGGTGGTGCCGATCCCGCACGAGCGTAAGGGGCAGGTGCCGGCGGCGTTCGTGGTGGCCGAGGGGCTGACCGAGGACGAGGTGAAGCAGTACGCGCTCACCCATGGGGCGGCGCACGCGCACCCGCGGCGGGTGTGGTTCCTCGATGAGCTGCCGCTGGGTGGGACCGGGAAGGTGGACTACGCCCGGTTGAGTGCGCTGGCCCAGGAGAACGTGCAGGGCGGGGCGCAGGAGAACGTGCCGCAGAACGTGCAGACGGAGGAGAGCACATGACCGAGACATCCCTGGTGGATAGCGAGACCGTCGAGCGACTGCTCACCACCCCTGCCTATCACCGGTGGCTCGGGCTGGAGCTGGTGCGCGCGGCGCCGGGGGAGGTGGAGATCGCGATGGACTGCCGCGACGAGCTGACCGCCGACGTCGACGGCAGCTACGTGCACGGCGGCATCCTCGCCACGCTGCTGGATGTGGCCGGGGATTTCGCGCTGGTGACCGAGCTCGGCGTCGGGCTGCCCACGATCGACCTGCGGGTGGACTACCTGCGCCCGGCACGGCCGGGGGACCGGCTGCTGGCGACCGGCACCGTGGTGCGGCGCGGGCGCTCGCTCGGGGTGGCCGATGCGGTGGTCACCAACGGCGACGGGAAGAAGCTAGCCGTGGCGCGAGGGTTGTACAGCACGGCGGTCGCCCCGTCCTGAAATCACTCGTCGATGTGGCTGGCCGGGGCGGGCGATGCCCGGGGATGAGGGCGCCAGATCGACGATTGATTCCTGGAGCGGCCCGCCAGATCGACGTGTGATTCCTGGGTGGGCTAGCGGCCGATGAGGTCGGCGCCGCCGTCGACCGGGAGCACGGTGCCGGTGATCCAGGCGGCGTCTTCGGAGAGCAGGAACGCGACGGCGGCCGCGACGTCCTCCGGGCGCCCCACTCGGCCGAGGGGGTACTCAGTGCTCCGGGTGGCGATCAGGGTGGAGTAGGCGTCGGGGTCCAGGCCGCCGCTCACCCAGATGCCGGTGTCGACCAGCGAGGGGCGCACCACGTTCACCCGCACCGGCGCCAGCTCCAGAGCGAGGGCACGGCTGAAGGACTCCACGCCGCCCTTCGCGGCCGCGTACGCGCTCACCGAGCCCTGCGGGTTGGCCGCGATCGAGGAACTCAGGGTGACGATGGCGCCCTGAGGGGCCCGCAACGCCGGGGCGAAGGCGCGGCAGGCGTTCATCGTCCCGAGCAGGTTGACGGCGATCTGTCGCTCTGCCTGTCCGGCTGAGGTCTCGATGAGGTCGCCTCGGGTGACGGTCCCGGCGCACGTGACCACGGCGTCCACCCGGCCCTGCTCCGACAGTACCCGCGCGGCGACGGTAGCGACGCCGTCGGCATCGGCCACGTCCACCTCGTGCTGGACGTCCGGCACCCAGTCCGACTCGGGGTCGGCCGCCTGACGGGACAGGCTCACCACCTGGTACCCGGAGCGGTGTAGGCGCTCACCGACGGCCCGGCCGATGCCAGCCGAGCCGCCGGTGATGACGACGACAGGTTGTTCCGCGGGGGGTGAGGTCACGGTGTGCCGGTTTCCTATCGACAGCGGGGATGGTTTCGCCGGTGGGCAGGACACGACGGTACCCCAGGACGAAACGAGCCGGCCGGCCGGGCATCCTGCCTGCTGAGGATTGCCCGGCCGGCCGGCTCAGGAGGTCACGACGGCTGGTTCGTGTTCCCGCAGGAGACCACGATGCAGGCCATCCGATCGAAGGCGGGGACGTCCACTCGCACACCGTCCGCGGTTGCGACGACGTCGAGGTCTTCGCCGCTGACCGCATCAGTTGCTGCGAGGGCGTTCACGTTCGGCATGTCGCGCAGATGGACCGAGAGACCTTCGGCGGGTGGAGCTGCGGGGTTGATCGTGCCGTCTCCCCAGCGTTTGGCATAGCCCGAGTCCTGAACCCAACTGAAGTCGTTGGTGATCGCGATCGTGTACGTGTGTGCCTGACGTTCGTAGGCAACGCCGTACCGTCCGGCTGGGCCACCCACGACTTGAACGGTTGCCGAACCGGTGTGGGGCGCGAGCGCGGTGCGCAGCGATGCGGCCGCAAGCGGGTTCCCGGCTTCGGTGCTCCACTCCCACGACGGGTCCATCGTAATGACCGCGCCCCCACCGGCAGTGAAGTCGTCCACCGCCGCTTGTTCTGCACCCGTGAGCTCGGTGGGGTTCGGCAGGATGAGTACCTGATACCCGTCCAGCTCGTTCTCAGCGAGCTGATGGTCATTCACGATCCCGATGGGCAACCCGTCCTCTGTCACGGTCTGGTACACACCGATCGTCGGCCAGATGACCTCTTCCCACGCAGCGCGGAAGTCTCCCTCACGTGCATTGCGGATCCGTTCGCTGTAGTGCACGGCGGCCCAGCGGACTGGCCTGGTACCCGCCAGGCGCGGCGAGATCGCGGTGCCGAGCTCGAACGCCGCCTCCAAGCCGGCGAGCGGGGTCTTCAGTCCGTCCGGCCAGGCCGGCGGGTCCTCGCCGATCAGGGTCGTACCTTCTTGCGTGTCCATGCTGGCGATGCCGCCGAAAGTGGTGACGGAAGCGGCGAATCCCTCCGCGTGGTCTTCGTTCGGCAAGCCTGTCACCCAGATCAGCGGAGGGCGACCGTCCGAGGAGTCCCGCATCACTGAGAAGCTCAGTGCCTGGCGGACATGGTGCGCGGGTTGCAGCAGGTCGGGGTAGTCCAGGAAGACGTTGTAGCTGTAGTTGTGCTTCCAGGCGGTGTCGAACTCGTTCTTCGCCGAGTCAGCGACTCGAGCGAGTCGCGTGGTCATTCCCCGCCTCGTCATCCCCGGCAGCTCGGTCGCGCTGATGATGAAGACGATCTCCGGATAGTCGGCTTTAACGTCGTCCATCCAGTACTGGAACGTGTCCTCGATCCGGCGTGCCCGGAAGTCGAGATAGGCGAGGTAGGACGGGTCGTTCCAGGTCTCGGGCGGCCAGGTGGGCCACGATGACGGGTCGCCTGGGGGGACGGGCGCTGGAGTGCTTGTCTCGGATTCCCAGTCAAGTGCAAGCGTCGACCCCCAGGCACCCACCTGGGGGAGGTGGTTCTCGTCGAAAAAGAACCCGTCGGCCCCCATCGCGGCGAGCTCACGTAGTCGGGTCAGCACGACGTCGCCGTACGGACCGGTGATGTCGAGGTGGGTACCTCTCCCGTGTTCGAGCGGGTCGCCGTCGGGCGTGCGGCAGATGTAGGAGGGTTCGTTGTCCCGGTACCAGGCCTCCGACATGTGCCAGTAGTACGCGATGACCCGCATGCCGAGGCTATGCGCATAGTCGATGTACTCCTGCGGAATGTTCCGTCCCGCCTCGACCTCCACGCCCCTGATGATGCGGTCGTGGTCCGAGAGGGGGTTGCCGTCCGGCCCGAGTGGGAGTGCCGTGGGCCACCAGGGCTGCTCGTCGCCGAATTTGGCGTGACGTGTGAACGCGCCGGCCCCCAGCTGCTGGAAGCGCTCGGCAGCGTCGGAGAACTGGGGAGTGTCGTGATAGCGGTCGATCATCAGGCGCGTGTGCCCCTGGACGCGGTTCGCGTCGTACCAGAACGGGACGCCGCGCCCGGTTCCGCTGCCCGACGTGGCGTGCGGTGGTGTGCGTGCGCCCGGTGCTGCGATCGCAGGTGTCGGCACGAGGAACCAGCCGGCCGTGGCGGCACCCAGGCCGAGAACGGTACGCCGGGCGGGGCCGGTGGGTGAGCCCGCCTCACGGTCGATCGGTGTGTTCGTGGTCATGGCCGCTGAACCTCCTTGTTGCGGGTGAGCATCTGCCTCCGGACTCACGGGGGACGTGAGTGGACCGCGCTGGCTCCTGCCGTGCGGAACGGCGTTCCTGGCGACCCAATGGATAGGGTCTATCGCCCAGTCATCTCGAACGCTGTCGGCTCTGACGCTGATAATCATGCCAGATGTGAGCATGACAGGCAACAGTAGATGCTATTCAAGCGCAAACCGGCTTCCTATAGATAGCATTAATGCTGCAGCTGGAGTGCTTCCCACAGTCCCGCCGGGACTGGTGCGTGCACGGCTGCGACATTGCTCGCGACTTGCTCGGCGCTGTTGCAGCCCACTGTGACGGTCGCGACCGGTCCGAACCTGAGCGGGAACTGGAGTGCAACCGCCACGAGGTCCGTGCCATAGCAGTGGCAGAGATCCTGGATGCGCCGCGCTCGGTGGAGCACGGCATCGGGTGCGGGCGCGTAGTCGTAGGTCACGGGCTCATCCGAGCCGAGCGTGGCGAGGACTCCCGAGTTGAACACGCCTGCCGCAGCAATGCCGACGCCACGATCGGAGCACGCCGGCACCAGGTCGTCGGTGGCCGAGCTGTCCAGCAAGGTGAGGCGACCCGCGATCATGACCACGTCCATGTCGGTCTCGCGGACGAACCGGGTGAGCAGTGCCGACTGGTTCATGCCTGCGCCGATGGCGCGCACCACTCCTTGAGCGCGGAGCTCTTCCAGTGCCGGGTAGGCGTCATCCAGGGCCTCCGCGGCGTGGTCATCCGGGTCGTGGAGGTACACGACGTCCACGCGATCCATCCCGAGTCGCTCGAGGCTCTCCTCGAGCGAGCGCCGCACACCGTCCCGGCTGAAGTCCCAGACGCGTTCGTGTGTGGCGGGCACATCGTGGAGGTGATCGCGGCTGGGCATGCCGTCAACTGAACGCGGTTCCAGCAGGCGTCCGACCTTCGTCGATATGATGAAGGAGCCACGCGGTCGCCCGCGCAGAGACTGCCCGAGCCGTCGCTCCGACAGGCCGAGCCCGTAGTGGGGTGCCGTGTCGAAGTATCGGAGACCGTGGTCCCACGCCGATTCGACGATCGATGCGGCGCTCTCATCGCTCAAGTGTCGATGGAGATTGCCCAGTTGAGCGCAACCGAGTGAGAGCGGAATCTGACCGGACGTGGTCACCGAGCCGCTGAACAGGGACATCCGCTCCGGGGGTGTCACGCCGGTTGCGGCTGGTCCAGGCGGCTCATGCTCTCTTCCATCAGCCATCGATGCTGCTCGGGAGGCTCGACGCGTTCAGCCCAGACCCGGAGCACCTCGAGATCGCGTGCGCTCTCCGCACAGAGACGCTGAACGGTCTCCGGGTCCCAGTCGTGGAGAAGGTCCATGCGTAGTTCGGCGACGATCGTCGCGTAGTCGGGGTGCTGGCCAAGATCGACCTGCTCGTGTGGATCGGACTCCAGATCGAAGAGCTGCTCCGGCTGATCGGCGTAGTAGCAGAACTTCCAACGATCGCGCCGGAGCATCCGGTGGGTGCGACCGCTCGTGGTCACGTACTCGGAGAATGCCCGGTCTTCCCATGCGCTGGAGTTCGCGGTGTTCTCCGTCAGGATCGGGATCATAGAACGCGCGGAACTGTTCGGCAGGGCAGGTGCACCCGCAGCGTCCAGGAGAGTTGCCGTCAGATCCGTTCCGGACGCCACCCGGTCGCAGGTCGTGCCGGCCGGCAGGTGGCCCGGCCAGGACACGATGCCGGGGATGCGAACGGACTCCTCGAAGAACGTCTGCTTCCACCAGAGTCCGTGCTCTCCCAAGTGATCCCCGTGGTCCGAGAGATAGATGACGAAGGTGTCCTCAGCCAGGTCGTTCCGGTCAAGCGCGTCGAGGATCCGTCCGATCATGGCGTCCATGCGATACACCAAGGCGTAGTACGCGGTTCTGGCGCGGCTGGACTCGTCGGCGGTGACGTCGTCGATTCCCGTCTCTGCTCGCCACCCCGCGTGGTATGGGTGCTCGGACACAGACGGGTACCGGGGTGGGGGCACTGCGCCGTCAAACAAGTCGTAGTCCTCCCGGTTGGCCACATAGGGCTGGTGCGGGAGCATGAGGCCGATGGAGAGGGCGAACGGTGTGCTGTCGCCGGCGGTTCGTGCCCTTCCGATCTCATCCAGCCTGGTCACCGCGTGCTCAGTGACGTCTTCGTCGTGAAACTCGTACGGGTTCGAACCGGCTCCGGTCTTGCTGAGACTGACCCGAAGCGGGTCATTCGTTCCGTGGAGGCTGCCGCGAGCGGGTTCTGGGCCCCCTGGGTGGTTGGGCGAGTGGTCTCCGACTGCCCGCTCGGCGTAGCCAAGCAGCTGGTCGCGTCCGCGGGAGTGGAGGCGACCGACGAGCTCGGGGCGGTATCCGGCGGCTCCCAGAGCGTGCGGCCAGGTGGCATGGGCGCCGCTGAGGATGTTCTCGTTCGTCCAGACCTGGTTCTCATACGGCTCGCGACCGGTCAGGAGTGACATGCGGGATGGGGTGCAGATCGGTGACGGGCAGTACAGATTCGTCAGGCGCACGCCGCGGTCCGCTAACCGATCCAGGTGGGGTGTGCGGGCGACAGGGTCTCCACTGCATCCCATGACCGACGCTGCATGCTGATCGGACAGGATATAGAGGAGGTTCGGGCGCTTCGACGACACGGTGCTCACTCTCCGATGGGTTCGCGCGGCTCGTGCAGGAGCCTCTTCTGTACTTGCTGCCGGTACTGATCCAGTGCCATGTCGACGTGGTGGCCCATCGCTGCGCCGGCCTCGTCGGCGTCACCATCCGATATGGCTGCGGCGATGCGTGCATGCTCGCCCGCGCCACGACGGATCACATCGCCTGCCTCACCTTCGAAGCCGACCGTCATGACTCGCCGCTTCAGCGCCGAGAGGTTCTCGATGAGTGAGCAGAAGAACATGTTGTGCGAGCCCTGCGCGATCGCCAGATGGAGTTGCTCGTCGGCTGCGATGTAGGCGTCGAACGCTCCCTCGGCGGCCGCGTCGACCGTGGCCTGGGCAGCATCCCGGATCTGCTTGAGCTCTGAAGGGTTGGAGCGTTTCGCCGCTTGCGCAGCTGCCTCGACCTCGAGTGTCCGCCTCGCCTCGTAGAGCATCTCGACGTGGTCGAGGTTCTGCAGCAGCAGCGGTTCCCATGTGCCCGGAGTGAGGGTGGTAGTGGGGTTGGCGACGAAAATGCCGGCCCCCTTGCGCGTGACAACCTGACCGCGGGCCGAGAGCAGCTTGATCGCCTCGCGCGCCACGGTGTGGCTCACCTCGAGGCGGGAGGCGAGGTCCTTCTCGGTGGGGAGTCGGTCGCCTGGTGCGTGTCCCTCACGGTCGATCAGGGCGAGGATTCGCTCCGCCGCGATCTCGTAGCCCGGCCGGTAGGTCTGTGCGCGGCTTCCCTTGTTCGACGCGCCAGCCTTCTTGGTGTTCTTCTCCACGTCGCCTCCTAGCAAGTAGATGGTAACTATACATGGCTCGTTGGCTGATCGCTAGCCCGATCGGCCGGCGTGATGCGAACCAGTATCCGTCGGTCGTAGGGAACCCTTGGGCGAGCGGTTGACCGCTCAACAGCAACAATGGAGAGTCGATCCGGTCGATCGGCAGGCTGCGTTGCTGATCGCCTGGTGAAGCGGTTCCTGAGCAATGAAGTGCATACATGGTGGTTGACCGACCTGGCCGATATGAATATGGTTGGTATTCATTCGCGGCCCGCAGTGGTGCTTCAGGTCATTGCGCGCGACGGTCGCTGAAGTCGATGAGGACGCTGCACAGCACGCACCGAAGGAGCGAGAGATGGCTGCAGGGAGAACGCGGACCGGACGGTTCGATCACGCAACAGGACGTCGCCGGGGGAGGCCCTGGGTCGTGCTCGGTATCGGCGCGGCGCTGGCTCTGGCCGCATGTGTCCCGGGCCAGGGCGAAGGTACGGAGGATCCCGCCACCGAGACGGCGTCGCAGGCTGAAGGTCCCGCCGAGTTGGTCATCTGGACCGATCCGAACCGTCAGGTTGGGTTCGAGATGTACCAGGACGAGAACCCGGAGGTCGATCTCCAGATCGAGACGTTGCCTGATGACATCGAGTCGCGGCTCCAGTTGGCCAACCAGGCCGGCGAGGGATGGCCGGACATGATCGTAGTGAAGACGCAGCAGATGGCGGCCTTCGCCGACGCGCCGTATGAGTTCTCGGCGGACATCTCGCCGTACGTGCCGGAGGATCTGCTCGGCGAGTTCTCGCCGGCCATCCTCGACCTATGCACGGACGGGGACGCCCTCTATTGCATCAACAACGACCTCTCGCCTCTGGTGCTCTGGTATGACAAGGACCTGATGGAGGAGTTCGGGTACGAGTTGCCGACCACGTGGGAAGAGTTCGAGGCGCTGGGGCTGCAGCTGGCGGAAGAGCACCCTGGGTACATCATGGGCCACATCGCCACCATGCAGTACCTGCCGGTCTCGCGGTGCCCGATGGCGCAGGTGGTGGGCGATATGAGCCTGCAGGTCGATCTGGAGGATCCGAACTGCACGCGTGTGTTCGAGATGATCGACAACATGCTCGCCGCCGGGGCACTCTCGCCCATGTCGCCCAATGACCCGGAGTTCATCGCCGACTACGCCGCGAACCGGCACCTGCTGATGTCGGTCCAGCCACTGCACCGCGGTCAGTACGGATTCATCAACGCCTACGAATGGCCTGAGGGGTCTGTGGGTATCGCTCCTCCGTTGCGCTGGGAGGACGAGGACGAGGTGCACAACTACTACGGCGGCGGTGTTGCCTATGCCGTCTCGCGGCACAGCGAGCACCTGGAGGCAGCCGCCGAGCTCGCGGCCTGGATGGCCACCGGCCCCTATCAGACGGCGCCGGAGACGCCGACCTTCCCCGCCTACCGGCCCGCGCAGGACAACTGGATCGAGAACCACACCGACATGTTCTATGTCGAAGACGGGGAACTGGGCGACGTTGTCGAGGCGTCGGAGTCGCAGCTGTCCCCCTACTGGGACGAGCTGAACGTTGGATCCATCCGCTCCAGTTACGCCCAAGCGGTCGAACCGGGTCTGCGACAGGGTGAGTCCATCTTCGACCTGGTCCCCGCGTGGCAAGAGCTCATCGTGAACGAGGCGCAGGCGGCCGGCTGGACCGTCGAGGAAGGATGATCGCCGCGATGATCAACCACTACCCAGGCGTGAGCGCATGAGTGCTCCCACTGCGGTACGCCCCCCGCGGAGCCGGTCGGTGCCCACCGACCGGCCCTCGGGCCGGTCCGTGACGCGTGGACAGGCAACTGCCGGGTATGTGCTGTCCAGCCTGTATGTGCTGTTGTTCGTCGCCTTCGCGTTCCTGCCGGCGGTGTATGCGGTCTACCTTGCGTTCGTCCGGCCCGGAGGAGGGTTCGCCGGGATCGGAAACTTCATCACCGTGGCCACCGACTTCCGGTATGTGGCGACGTTCAAGAACCTTGGGGTGTACGCCCTGGTGTTCCTGGTGCCGACGTTGGTGATCTCAATCGGGCTGGCCCTCTTGCTGCACGGGCGCAGGACCGGTGTGGCGTCGACGTTCCGGGTGCTGTACTACCTGCCGCACTCGGTGATCGGTGTCGCTGCCGTGCTGCTGTGGCTGTTCCTGCTGACCCCGCGGGTCTCGCCGATCGGCGGGTTGCTGGAGTCGCTGGGGATGGAGCAGTTCTACGACGTGGTCCGGCCGGGCAACCCGGCGAGTCTGGCGGTGCTGTTCGCGATCATTGCCGTGTGGACCTCGGGGCAGGGCATCTTGCTGATGTTCGCCGCGCTGTCGTCTGTTCCTCAGGAGGTGGAGGAAGCGGCATCCATTGACGGTGCTAACGCGTGGCAGATGGTCTGGCACATCAAGTTGCCCCTGCTGCGCAAGTGGGTCGCGTACCTGCTGATCACGAGCGTGGCCGCGTCCACGCAGTTGTTCGCCGAGCCGCAGCTGATGTCAGCGGTGACGAACGGTGCGGTGGGGACCAACTTCTCGCCGCTGCAACTGGCCTACACGTTCGCCTACCAGTACGGCAACTTCCCAGCGTCAGCGGCGTTGTCGATCCAGCTGCTCCTGCTCGGCCTGGGCGGGGCCGTGCTCGTGGTGAAGAAGACCGGGATGTTCCGGGTGGAGGTCTAGATATGCGTGATATGCGAATCGATCGCACGATCCTGTCTGCTTCGGCGGCCCGCACATTCGCCTGGATCGGCCTGCTGCTCTGGGCAGCTTTCGCGATCCTGCCGATGCTCTGGCTGGTCCTGGCGGCAACGAAATCAGGTGCCGCACTGGCGACCGAGCACCCCTTCGCGTTCGGTTCCTTCGCGCGGGTCGGGGAGTCGTGGGAGCACCTGGCCGAGTTCAACGACGGCGTCTTGTACCGGTGGTTGGGGAACACCGTGATCCTGACGGGCGCGCAGATGGTGCTGACGCTCGTGGCGACCGTTCCCGCTGGGTATGCGCTCGGCGCGTGCACCTTCCGGATGCGCAAGCCGATCCTCATGGCCACCCTCGGTCTGATTCTGCTGCCCGGCGGTGCGCTCGTGCTGCCGCAGTTCCTGGAGATGGTGGCGCTAGGACTGGTTGGAACCAGGTGGGCCGTCATTCTTCCAGGGGCGGTTTTCCCGCTCGGGCTCTACCTGACCTTTATCTACTTCTCCAGCACGATCGGTCGCGATGTCTATGACGCGGCCCGGATCGACGGATGCAGCGAGTGGAAGGTCTTCCTGAAGGTGGCGATGCCGCTTGCGGCACCGATCGCCGCGTTGGTGACCTTCTTCTCCTTCACCCGGAACTGGGGCGAGTTCCTGCTGCCGTACATCATGCTCTCGAGTGATGACTTCCCGTTGCCGGTCGGGCTCGCGCTCCTGGCCTCGGTGGCACCCGAACTCAATCCGAACTCCATCGTGCAGTCCGACATCGGTATCCCAGAGGTCGTGCTTGCCACGTTGCTGACCATGCTTCCGGTGCTGCTGGTCCTGATCTTCGCCCAGCGGATCGTTCTGCGGGGGGCCACCATCATGGGTGGGGCGCTCAAGGGATGACCGCCTCGCTGCGTGAGTTTGAGGATCAGAACGTTCGATCCACCAGAGAGGACGCGATGGAGAAGACCGACCACGGACTGCGGCCCCGCCGAACCGGGGGTCCGGCCATCTACCTGGCGGGTGACTCGACCGTCGCTTCGCGTCCTATCCACGAGAAGCCGTCGTTTGGGTGGGGAAGTCACCTGGGTGCTGAGTTGAACGCTCTTGTGACTGCTCGCCGCGTGCAGCGGGGGCTGCCGCCGCTGACGGTGCCGGTGTGCAATTTCGCGCAGGGAGGCGCTAGTACGGAGTCGTTCCGGGAGAGCGGCCTGTGGGGTGAGTTGTTGGGTTTGGTGCGCGGGGGTGATGTCGTGCTTATCCAGTTCGGTCATAACGACGCCAAGCACGAGCACCTGGGTGCGGGCGGTCAGTACCGCACGAACCTCATCCGCTTCGTGGACGAGGTCGAGGCTGCGGGAGCCACGCCGGTCCTGTGCACGTCGGTGGCGCGACGCGTGTGGGATGGCGCGACCCTGACCGACACCCACGGGCGGTACCCGCAGGTGGTCCGCGAGCTGGCTACGGAACGGTCCCTGTCACTGATCGACCTGCACGCGATGACCCACGAGCTGTACGAACGGCTGGGTCCGGAGGGGTCGGTCGATTACTTCACCCACCGCGCACCCAGCACCCAGTTCCCCGACGGCCTGCAGGACGATAGCCACTCCTCCTTCCTCGGTGCCCGGACGATTGGTGAGTACGTGGCCGACGCCATTGTCGATCTGGTGCTGGCCGCCGCGGACGCTTCGAGTGATGCCACAGAATCTGACACGGGCGGCAGCACGCGGCGCGTCGATCCGATCACCGGATCGACGATCCGTCAGTTGACCCACGGCCGGGCTCACTCGGTACACGGGTACTACGACCTGCCACCGTGGTCGCGTGCGGACGGGCGGATCGCTTTCAGCCGTCACCGTGGCAGCAGTGATGGCGAGATCTGTGTCATGGGGCCGGACGGATCGGATCTGACAGTGGTGGCCAGATCGGCGGCCATGACGGCCAATGATGGTGCGATGCCGCAGTGGTCGGCCGACGGCGCGCGGTTGTACTTCCGGGACGTCGACGAACGCGGCCCGCTCGTTTCGACGGTCGATATGGCAACCGGTGCACTCGAGTCCACACCGGGCGACCTGCGGATGATGCGCCCCGGTCACGATGAACTCGTCTACTTCACCGATCGTGCCCGCCGCGACGACGAAAGCGTCCGGCGCTCCAAGACCACGAGCGGCGTCGTCATCCGTTCCTTCACCGATGCTGGCGAGCGGACTGTCGCCACGGTCCAGGACGCGCTGGACCTCCATCCTCGGCGTGCAGAGATCGCGGACTGGCACCTGTACATCAAGCACACCAAGTGGTCTCGTGACGGTCAGCGGTTGATGTTCGTCTTCACGAACGAGAAGTTCTACGACACGAAGTTCGCCGAGCTTCCGCGGGTGAAGGACCTCTACTCGGTGAATGCTGACGGCAGCGACCTACGCAGGCTCGGTGAGTTCGGGAACCACCCGAGCTGGCATCCGGACGGACGACGTCTTCTCGCGAACGCGGCATTCGGTGACCGCCCCGGCTACAGCCTGGTCCTGATCGACACCCTCACCGGGGACCGTGAGCTGGCCGCCGATGCGATCGGCGGCCACGGCCACCCATCCTTCTCCCCGGACGGGCGATGGATCGTGGTCGACCATGTCATCAACAGTGAGGGCATCGCCACCCTCAACCTGATCGACACGACCGACCACTCCATCCGCCAGCTGGTCGAAGTCGCCGTCACCGATCACTCTCACCGGGGCACACACCTGCACCCGGTTTGGTCCCACGACTCACGCAGCGTCCTGTTCGCCAGCGACGCCTCCGGCTACTCCCAGCTCTGCGTCGTGGACATCTGAGAAGCCGTGGACATCTGAGACCTGGAGGATCCCCATGCCAGAGCACCCCGCGCTCGGTCGCACCATCTATGCCAACCCGCTGCGGTCGCCGTCGGACGTGGACGGATTCCGGATGGAGGGAGACGGCGTGGTGACATTCCCGCAAGGGCGGATGCGGCTCGAGAGCACGAGGCCGGTCGAGGACGGGCAGGCCGCCAATCTCGTGTTTTGGTGTCCGGAGGTTCTCCCCGATCGGGTGGCGATCCGGTGGAAGTTCTGGCCGATCCGCGAACCGGGCCTGGCGATCATGTTCTTCGCCGCCACGGGAATGGGCGGTGAGAACGTCCACGACGACGCCCTGGCCCGGCGCACCGGTGAGTACCCGCAATACCACAGCAGTGACCTGCGCACCTTGCACGTGTCCTACTTCCGCCGCAAGCAGCCCCACGAACGGGCCTTCCACACCTGCAACCTGCGCAAGAGCCCGGGCTTCCACCTCGTGACGCAAGGCGGTGACCCGATCCCCGACGTAGCCGACGCCGACCCGCCCTACACCATCACCGTGATCAAAGACGGGCCCCACGTGGAGTTCTGGATCAACGCGCTGCGCTGCTTCACCTGGACCGACGACGCCACCACCGGGGAGGTGTTGGCCGGCGGCCAGATCGGATTCCGGCAAATGGCACCCCTGATCGGCGAGTACACCGACCTCGAGGTAGCGCTCCTCGAAGAGGCAGCACACGACGAGGAGATCGCGAGATGACGGCAGCTGCAGAGACGCCGGCGGCGCGCCGCCCGCACGTCCTCCTCGTCACCGTCGACCAGTGGCCCGGGCACCTGTTGCAGTCGGCTGGTCATCCCGTCGTGCAGACGCCCACCCTCGACGAGCTGGCCGCGACCGGGATCCGCTACACCCGCGCCTACAGCGAGACGCCGGTGTGCGTTCCCGCGCGCCGAGGGCTGATGACCGGGACCACGGCCCGCACCCACGGCGTGAGGTGGAACGAACCGGAAGCGCCCATGCCGGACCTGGCGACCCTCGCCTCAACGTTCCGTGACCACGGCTACCAGACCTACGCCGTCGGGAAACTCCATGTGCACCCGCAACGGGACCGCATCGGGTTCGACGACGTCCTGCTCACCGAAGAAGGTCGGACCCAGTGGGGCGTGGTCGACGACTACGAGGCTGCGCTGACCGACGCTGGGTTCCACGGTCAGGCCTTCACGCACGGGATGGGCAATAACCAGTACCTCTCCCGCGCGTGGCACCTGCCGGAACGGTTGCATGTGACGAACTGGGCCACGGAGCAGATGGCGCGCCAGATCAAGCGCCGGGACCCCACCCGGCCCGGATTCTTCTACCTCTCCTACACGCACCCGCACCCGCCGCTGGTCCCACCCGCGGAATACCTCGATCTCTACCGTCGCCGGGAGATGGACCCACCGGTCCACGGGCAGTGGGCGGATGATCCGGACGCAGCGCCCTGGCCGGTGCGCGAACGGCAACGCTCGGCACCACCGGAAGCTCTGCGCGAGGACGCCCGGCGGGCGTTCTACGCCCTATGCACCCACATCGATCACCAACTACGTGTGGTCATCGGCACGTTGCGTGAGGAAGGCATGCTCGAGGACACGGTGATCCTGTTCACCTCAGACCACGGCGAGATGCTCGGCGACCACGGCACCTGGGCCAAGTCACTCTTCTACGAAGGCGCCGCGCGGGTGCCGATGATCCTCACCGGTCCCGTCGGGGACGACCGCGTGTCACCCGGCCAGGTGGACCAGCGACTATGCGGGCTCCAAGACGTCATGCCCACGCTCCTCGACCTGGCCGGCATCGACCCACCCGCTGGGCTCGACGGCCGCTCCGTGGTCACCGGGGCGCAGCGTGGGCACTTCACGGGCGCCGTCGGAGCCGGGGTGAAGGCCACCTGCATGGCCCGCGACGACCGGTACAAACTCATCTACTACCCCCACGGAAACCAACGGCAGCTGTTCGACCTGGATGTCGATCCGGCCGAACTCGACGACCTGGCTTCCTCGCCCGACCACCAGGACGTCCTCGAGCGGCTCTCGAACGTCTTGGTCTCGGAGCTGGGCGTAGAAGCCGAAGAGTGGACGCGCGAGGGGAAGTGGATCGGAAACCCGGGTCGCGCCGACAGCGGCGGCAGTGCCGGCCCCGATGCTCCACCAACGCGCGGTCTGTCCGGCCAACGCGGCCTGCACTAACCCCAGTGCTCAACGAACAACGGAGGTACAGATGACACGACGACGCTATGCCGTGGCAGGGACGGGCAACAGGGCGCGGATGTACCTGGGCGCCCTGGCGGGAGAGCATCGCGCAGACGGTGAGCTGGTCGCCCTGTGCGAACCGAACCCGACACGGGCGGCCCACTACAGCACGCTCCACGAGTTCTCGGTTCCCCGCTACGACCCGGACGACCTCGAGCAGCTGATCGCCGACCATCAGGTCGACCGCGTCGTCGTCACCTCGCCCGATCACACCCATGCCGACATGGTCAGCCGGGCGTTGCGAGCCGGTGCGGACGTCGTCGTCGAGAAGCCCCTGACGACAACGGCGGCCGGGATCGCCGAGATCACTGACGCCGTTCAGGAGACGGGGCGGGATCTGGTGACTACCTTCAATTACCGCTACGCACCGCGCAACAGTGAGTTGCGCCGGGTGCTTGCCGCCGGTGAGATCGGGCAGGTGCTTTCGGTGCACTTCGAGTGGGTCCTGGACACGTCTCACGGCGCCGACTACTTCCGCAGGTGGCATCGGGAGAAGGCGAGGTCCGGCGGGCTCCTCGTGCACAAGTCATCCCACCACTTCGACCTGGTGAACTGGTGGATCGGTGCGGTGCCCGTTCGTGTCTACGCGGCCGGTGGTTTGATGTTCTATGGGCCTGACGGCGCTGGTGCTTCGGGTGCGGGGCCGCGCCCCGATCGTGGCTCTTCGGGGGCGGCCAACGACCCCTGGTCCCTCGACCTGCGCAGCGACCCGCGCCTGCAGGCGCTCTACCTCGACGCCGAGCACCACGACGGCTACCGCAGGGACCAGGACCCCTTCGCGCCGGGTATCACCATCGAAGACGACCTCGCCGTGATGGTGCACTACGACTCCGGTGCCATGCTGACCTACTCCCTGACGGCGCACGGGCCCTGGGAGGGGTACCGGGTCGTGGTGAACGGGTCAGCGGGCCGTGCCGAACTCGATGTGGTTGAGCGGTCCTACGTGCCGCTCGAGACCGGTGGGCGGGTGGTGGATCCGTCCGCGACCGAGGTGGATGAGATCGACGGGGTGCGACCGGTGGGAGGGCGGCTGGTGGTGCAGCGTCACTGGGAGCGTGCGCGGGAGGTTGAGATTCCCCGTGGCACGGGCGGGCACGGTGGAGGTGACGCGATCCTGCTGCAGGATGTGTTCCGACCTGGGCAGCGGCCCGACCCTCTGGGGCAGCGAGCAGGAGCGCTCGACGGCGTCCGTGCGGTTGCCGTAGGTATCGCCGGCAACCGATCGCTCGAGACGGGAGACGCCGTCCGGATCGGTGATCTCGGGGTCGAGCTACAGTGAGGATCAGGAGAACCAGGCGTCACCAGGACATCACCTGGCCTGCTGAGATGGAGTGGCGCCTCGAGAGTTCCGACGAGACCCTCGATCCGATCGGTGACCTGCGACCGTTCTACCGCGAGGGACGCTTGGTCGGACTGCACAACTCAGAGCTGAGCGTGCATGCTGAGGCCGAGGTCGATGGCTCGGTCCGTGTGCGGCTCGGAAGGCACGGTTCGCCGGAGAGTGACATCGCCCGTCGGGTGCTGCGCGCGGGCCGGGATCGCGGGACCAGCGAACTCAGTGACGACGGCTCCCAGGTGAGCATCGCCGTCGGGGGAACGGTCCTCCACCTCGGCTACCCCGACCTGAGCATGGCCGTGACCCGCCGCTACACCGGCGAGTGCGTGACCCACTCGACCACGGTGGCGCGGGATCCGGACAGCGGTGCCGTCCGTCTGGTCTTCACTCGCCGCCCTGAGCGTCCCGTCTTGGGGCTCGGCGGACGGATCAGCGACCCGGACAAGTCGGGCACGGCCTCGGACATGCTCGCGGTGAAGGCCTACCATCAACGCGGTGACTACGGCGGCTTTCCGATTCCCGCCTTCTGCTCACCCGGAGCGTTCGCGGCAGTGCTGCTCAATCCATACCCGCACGTGTACGTCGATCTCGGGCAGGAGAACCCACTCGAGTGGTCGCTCGACATCCCGGACGGCCCGGTAGACCTCGTGATGAGTGCGGGGAAGGGTCCCCAGGAGTGGATTACGCTGCTGCACGCGTTGACGGGGCGTCCACCCGTGCCGCGACCGCAATGGTTCGGGGCCTGGTTCTCGTGGGCGGGGGAGGCGTCCGCAGACGACTATCGCGCCTGGGTGGAGCAGTTCGCGGTCCAGGAGATTCCCTTGGACGTGCTTGCCCTCGATCTGCACTGGCGCGCCGGAACGTTCTTCAAGGACGAGGAGAGCGGTGACGGGGCGAATCTGGAATGGGACCAACAGCGTTACGGGACGTCCGCGGGTCTAGTCACCGACCTGCAGGAGCGGCAGATCGATCTCGTTCTGCACGTCAACACGAGGATGTACAGCGGTGAGGTGGCGGCTGAGGGGAGATCTCGCGGCTACCTGCGCGACGGTACGCACGAGCAGTGGGTCGCCGACCTGGGCAATCCTGAGGCTGAGGAATGGGCCTGGCGCCAGTATGCGCAACGAGTATCCGACGGCGCCGCAGGGTGGTGGATCGACAACAGCGAACGAGTCGAAGGGAAGCTCCCCAGTGGTGTTCCGTCCCGTAACTTCTACAGCAGCATGTGGAATCAGGACCTGACCACTCGCACCCGTCGCCTCACTGGCCAACCCAGCTACACGCTGACGCGGGGCGGATGGCTCGGGGACCAGACGGTGGCGATCCCGTGGCCGGGGGACACTTCCGCCGGGGTGAGCCGGGTGCGCGAAGACCTCAACTTCGTCATGAACACTGCGATGACCGGTTTCCCCTTCTCCTCCGTGGACCTCGGCGGATTCACCGAACACGCTTCCTCGGGCCTGGGGCTCATCGACAGCGACGAGAACGTGATTCGCCGCATCGCCCACGGGTTCCTCTTCGTCCCGGTACCGCGCCTGCACAGCAGCGTTCGGACGGACCCCAAGCTGCCGTGGCGCTATCGTGAACCCGTCTCGGAGCTGCTGCTCACGTTCATGCGGCTCCGGCACCGCCTCGCGCCCACCTTCTACTCCGCGGCGATCGACGCCGTCGAGCGTGCCGTTCCCATGGTCCGGCCGCTGATCTTCGACTATCCCGACGACGACCGCGTTGCGTCGGTATGGGATCAGGTGCTGGTCGGGCGCTCGCTGCTCGTTGCTCCGGTGGCCGACGAGGGCTGGCAGGAGCGCAGTGTGTACCTCCCACCGGGCATCTGGCACGACTTCTGGTCTGGCGCGATGTATGCGGGTGGTCGCTCTTACGTCGTCGACGCGCCCCTGTATCGGCCGGAGGGCCTGCCGATCTTTGTTCGTGACGGCGCTGTACTCGGTTACCGGCAGAGCGGACGGCCCCGGGAGGGCTGGACCGATCTCACGCTGGCCCCGTATGTCAGTGGATCGGAGGTTGGCGCGGATCCTTTGGTGTTCGGCGACGGCCAGGACGGTCGGCTGTCGGTCGGTCTCGACGCTCGCGGGACGATCGCCCTGGAGGCACAGGGAGCGGACTTTACCGTCGCGGCCGTTGCCCCGGAGGCTGCACGGGACGGGTGTCCGCCTGGACCTCGGACTGTGGTCGCGGACGGCGCGACGGTTCACCTCGAACCGCGGGTAGAACCCAGGTCCGGGTAGTCGGCCGGAGGCGAAGGCGGACGGTCTACGCCAAGTTGTATACCCGTTCCGCCACGCCCCCTTCGACGCTGTCCCGCTCCGCGACGCTGAGACCATCCAGCAGGCCACGATAGGCATCCAGCACCCGGTCGTAGCTTCCGGCGACAAGGCAGACGGGCCAGTCCGAGCCGAGCATCACCCGTCCTGGCCCGAAGACCTCCAGGACCAATTCGACGGCCGGGCGAAGGTCGTTGATCGTCCACCGGGCATGGTCCGCCTCGGTGACCAGTCCCGAGACCTTGCAGGTGACGTTGTCGGTTACGGCGAGGTCGATGATCGCCTCGCGCCACCGGGTGAGGTCGCCACCGCGCAACGGCGGCTTGGCCGCATGGTTGATGACCAACGGCAGGTCAGGGTGCGCCTGCGCAACCGCTGTGGCCGCAGGAAGGTGGCGTTCGTCGGCGAGGACGTCGAACGCCAACCCGCGCCGAGCCAGTTCACGCAGTCCGGACCGGACATCGTCGCGTCCGAGCCAGTTCAGGTCAGCTTCGCGGGGGAGTGGATGACGGATTCCGCGAAGGAAGCTCCCACCCGGGCCGGACTGGAGGACATCGAGGTCTTCCGCCACACGTCCTGAGGTCAGATCAACCCACCCCACCACGGCGGCGACGACCGGGCTGGTGGCGGCTGTGGAGAGGAACTCGACCGTCTCTCCGGCATCCGTGAGTGTCTGAACCAGTACGCTGGCGCCGATCCGGTGCCGGTCGGCGAGGGCCTCGAACTGTGCCGCCGTGAAGGGGGTGAGCAGAAGGTCGTCTCCCCGAGCCCTCAGCCACGGGTACTGCCGACGGCGTGGATCCCACAGATGGTGATGGGCGTCGACCTTCAGCATTGCCTTCCGGTCGACACCCATCGTGCCATTGTGCCTGGGGCGTGCACGGTTACGCCCCGGTCCACCTCAGATTCTCGCCGGATCAGTCTCGAACAGCTCGAAGTGCCGCTCGATGTGCTCCTTCGACGGCGGCTTCGTGAGGTAGCTGCCTCCGACCAGCAGGATCACACCGACGATCGCGGCCGGGATCGCGGGGTGCCAGCCACCGAGCGAGATCGGCAGCCAGCCCTGGTTCAGGCTGAGGAAGATCAGCTCGGAGACCACCATCGAGGCGACTGCCGCGGGTGCCGTGGCCCGGCGCCAGTACAGGCCCGCCAGCAGCGTCGGGAAGATCAGGAATACCGCCGGCCAGGTGATCGAGACGATGATGCTGATGATGCTGCTCGGCCCGAAGAACGCGACCAGCAGGCCACCGGCCACCAGGACTGGCAGCAGGGCGCGTGCGGTGGTGGTGAGCGTCTTGTTCTCCTGCTCGGGGCTGACCTTGCCCCGGCGGCGACGTGCCGGGTTCACGTACTCCTTCGCCACGATCGAGCTCAGGGTCAGCACGATCGAGTTCGCGGTGGAGCCGGTGGCCGCGATGATCGCGAGGATGGCCACCAGCAGCAACCACTGCGGGAGCACCTCCATGATCATCGCCGGGTAGATCGCCTCCGGTGCCGGATCGCCTGGGCGGGTGACCACCCCGACCATCGCGATGTAGAACAGGCAGAAGTAGATGATCGCCGTACCCACCGGCAGCGAGATCGCCATGAACTTGAGCGTCGAGTGGCTGCGGGCCGCCATCCACCGCTGCTGCAACTGCGGCATCGTGAAGTGAGCGGCTGCGAAGATCACCAGCACCGAGATCAGGTACGGCAGACCGAACAGGCCGTCGGCTCCCGGGTTGGACAGCAGTGCGGACTGGCCCTGCTCCTCGACCATGTCGAGCAGGTTGCCGAGGCCGTCAGTGTGGGTGGCGACCAGGATGATCGCTGCGATCGCGAGCAGCACGTACATGAGCCCGCCCTGGATCACATCGGTCCAGACCACGGAGCGGAAACCACCACTCATCACATACAGGGTGACCACCACGGCGAGGAAGACCGCACCGGCCCAGTAGGGGATACCCCCACTGGTGACGGCCTCCAGGGTGAGGCCGCTGCCGCGGAACTGGGCACCCATGTAGGGCACGAGCGCGGCGATCATGATCACGCCCGCCACGAGACCTACCCACCGTGAGCGGTAGCGGTCGGTGAGGTACTCGGTCACGTTCACGATGCCGTACTTGCGGGCGACCACCCAGATGCGGGTGCCGG
This sequence comes from Ruania rhizosphaerae, assembly GCF_009805705.1. Lineage (GTDB taxonomy): Bacteria > Actinomycetota > Actinomycetes > Actinomycetales > Beutenbergiaceae > Ruania > Ruania rhizosphaerae. The sequence goes on along the minus strand of NZ_VSMB01000001.1, from coordinate 146,274 downwards.
CGAAGTACAGAATCGGGCCGACGGCCGCGGTGGTGGCCACCTGAATCCAGGCGCCGATGCCGCTGGTGTAGAACTGGCCGGTGATCCCGAAGTAGCTGAAAGCACTGAACAACGTGGCGGTGACCGTGAAGAATGCCGGGATGTTGCTCAGCTTCCGGCTGCCGAGCACGAAGTCCTCGAGCGTGTTGGTCGAGCCCCGGTGCCCGAGGTAGCCCAGGAAGACCAGCAACCCGGCGAAGACCGCGAGCGCGATCCACATGGTGGTGGCAGACATCAGCGCTCCTCCCCGTTTGCGTCGTTCTGCTGCGCGGCGAGAGCCTCAGCGCGGCGTGCGACAGCGGCGTAGGGGTCCCACCGGTAGGCGATCCAGGCGACATACCCGACGAACAGCGCGGTCCAGATGATCCAGAAGAACAGTGGTGCCGGGATCACGCCACCGATGATGGGGGTCGGGGTGTGCTGCGGCCACGGGTAGACCATGAGGGCGGCGAGCAGCACCCCCAGCACGATCGCGACCACACCGGTGGCCCGGGAGCGTTGCGTCTGCGACATGGGGCAGCTTCCTTCCGCGGCGCCGGGCCGCCTCTGCAGGAATCGTCCGGCCGGTCAGCGCAGTGTGTGCCTGTCTGCGCAGGGAGCGGTCGGGTCGGTCGCCGATCACTGTACGCCCGTGCTGCGAACCAGAGCATGCGGGAGGTGAGGGAGGACCACATGGCGGGATACGCCGTCGGGGGCATGCGCTCCCAGCGGCGCGACTACCTACGCGGCCGCGTTGATCAGGTCACGTACGCCCCGCAGCCACACGGCCGCTTCGCCCACCTGGGAGGGGTACTCGGCGTGACCGGCGCTGAGCACCTGCAGCCGGGCGGCGTCACCGGTGGCCGACCGCGCCGCGTTGTGCACCGCGAACTGCCCGGCCGGAGGAACCGCCGGGTCCCACAGCGCGCACGCCATCAGGGTGGGGATCTGCAATCGGGTGGCGGCCGTGGCAGCGTCGAAGTAGCGCAGCACCTCGCGTGCCTGCGGGTGGTCCTTCACGTACTCGGTCACCCGCGCACCACTTCCGGTGCACTGCTGGGCCAGCCGCAGGTCGTACTGCCCGAAGCTCGGGACGTTCAACGCCGCGGCGACGAACCGCTCATCCCACGGGAGTGCGAGCGCGCCCTGCCCGCCGCCGAAGCTGCCACCGACGAACACCAACGGCAGCTCCCGCTCCAGCAGCTGGTGCAGTGCTGTCGCGGCGCACCACACGTCGGCCGCGCAACCGCGCAGCACGTAGGTGTCGACCGACTCGATCCCGTCGATGACGTGCCCGTCCTCAGGCCGGAGCACTTCGGGCATGAGGCTCATCGTGGGGAGTCCGCGGGCCACAGGGAAGATCGCGGCCGCATCTGCCGGCAGCGCTGTCAGATCGGGCTCGGCACGGCCCCCGTAGCCGTGGCTGATCACCACGCCGATGCGGGCGGGCCCGTGGGGGAGGGCCACCCAGCCGCCCAGGCGCAGACCGTCCAGGGTCGTCAGGTCGACGTGGTGCACCTCGTGGTGGCGGCCGGTCATCGGGTCCGGCGTCATCCACGGCTGCGGGTCCACGGTGCGGGCATCGGTGTAGACCTGCTGCCAGAAGTCGTCGAAGCCCGCAGGCGCTGCTGGTGGCTGCACCTGTAGCAACGCGTCGAGGTCATAGCCGTGTGTGGCGTCGAACGGTGCGTCGGGGAACCACGCCTGGAACGGCGGCACTGTCAACTGGTGCTCCTTGATCGATGAACCCGGAACACACTACTGAACATCTGAACGGGTTCGGCGCCGGCTCTGCCGTCAACGCAGCGGCGGTGTGCTCTCACGGACGACCACATGGCCCTCGATCACTGAGACCTGCGGCTCCGGCGACCGCGGTCCCAGTCCCATACGCAGCGCCTCGTCGGCCGCGCTCTCCCACGGCAGGTGCACTGTGGTCAGCGCCGGGGTCACGTCCCGCAGAGCCTTGATGTCGTCGAAGCCGGCGACCGCGATGCGGGGTGCGGTCTCTCCCCTGTCCCGCAGGAACGTCAGCACGCCGAGCGCCATCGCATCGTTGACGGCGAAGATCGCGTCGACCTCGATCGGCCGGCGGAGGAGTTCACCGGTCAAGGCGTAAGCAGCATCCCGGTCGAACTGGCCGATCAGTACCCGGTCGGCCGGCAGGGTGATCCCGGCGGCAGCCAAGCCATCGATGAATCCCTCGGTGCGCTCGCGCTGGGTGAGGCCGTGTTTGAGGCCGGAGATCACGGCGAAGTCGCGGTAGCCGAGCTCCACCAGCGTGGCCGCCATGTCTCGGCCACCCTGGCGGTTCGCGTACGCGACCGTGTCGAAGGGGAGCCCCTTCTGGGTGATGAGGACGACGCGACCCCCCTCGTCCTCGTACCGCTGCAACGCGTCGACGAGATCGGGGATCGTGGCGTCGTCGGCCATCCGCCCACCGGCGAGCATGAGGAGCTCGGGCCGGTTGCCGCGGGCCATGTTGACCGCTTCGACCAGGTCGGCCGGTTCGGTGCCGGCGGAGATCAGCGTGAACGGCAGCCCTCGTCGCTGGGCCGCCGCAACCACGCCGGCGGTGACCGGGTTGGCATAGTCGTCCGGCATGCCGCTGGCCAGGAGCGTCACGCCGCGCCCGCGTCCGCGCGCGACGGTCTGGGCTGCGAGGTTGGCCGTGTAGCCCAGTTGCTTAGCCGCATCGAGGACCCGTTGCCGGTTGGCCTCGCGGACACCGCGATGACCGCCGTTGAGCACCCGCGATGCTGTCGCCGGAGACACGCCCGCTAGTTCGGCGACGTCGGCGAGGCGTGCTGCACGCGCGAGCGGTGGCTCCTCCGCCATGGTCCTCCTGCCCTTGGGTCCTGAGGATCGATCGTATCCACGTCGCACTCCGGTGACGTCTGAACCTCTCATCGCGGTACCGGTAGTCTCGCGCGCTGTTGTGCCGCCGCGGTGAGATGGTCAGCGACGGCGGCGCCCATCCGGCGTAGTTCGGTCCCCACCGACCCGGCCATATGCGGGGTGAGCAGCACGTTGGGGAGGTCGTAGAGCGGAGACTGCGCAGGTAGCGGTTCGGGGTCGGTGACGTCGAGGATCGCCTGAATCCGGCCGCTGACCAGTTCGGCCTCCAGAGCGCCGGCGTCGATGATCGATCCGCGAGAGGTGTTGATGAGCGTTGCGCCGTCGCGCAGCAGCGACAGCTCCCGGGAGCCGATCATCCGGTGCGTCTCCGGCAGTACCGGGGCGTGCACGGTGACCACGTCGGACGATGTCAGCAAGGTGTCCAGATCGACGTGCACCACCCCGGGTGGAAGGCCTGCCCGGGCGCTCGGATGCGGGTCGTACAGGAGTGTGCGCAAACCCGGGAAGCCCTCAAGGTGGTCGATCACCAGACGGCCGATCCGGGAAGCACTGATGACGCCGACACTGCGGTCGAAGTTCCCGGCCGAGGGGAACTCCTCCTCCCGGTCGACGACGGCGCGCCGGCGCCGGTAGAGCTGCTGAGCGCGGAACGTCTCCTTGTTGGCCAGCAGGATCATCGCGAGGGTGTACTCCGCTACCGGCACGGCGTTGGCATCACCCACGTCGAAGACCGTCAGGTCCCCGCATCCGTCGGGAAGCAGGTGATCGGTGCCCCCGCCGGCGTGCACCACCAGGCGCAGCCGCGGTGCGCGGGCGAGGATGTCCGCGGTGAGTGGCGCGGTATCCCAGCCCGTCACGAGTGCTTCTGCCTGCGCGAGGGTCTGGTCGGAGGCCGGGGACCGCAGGTCGTGCAGGATGTCACCGACCCGCCGTCCCTGGACGTCGCGCAGGACGTCCAGGGACGTGCCGAAGAGTCGTTCGGTCAGCCTGGCCGAGCCGACGGCGAGGGCATAGTCGATCACAGAGTTCCTTCACGAACGAGGCCGGCGAGGGGCCGTGCGGGGATGAACGGGGTGAGGGCGGGCTGGCCGCTACTGGCCGGCGAGGTAGGCGTCGGCCTGCCGGTTCAGTTCTTCCTGCACGGTGGCGAGGCCGGCCTGCTCGACGGCATGCTTGAGGTTGTCGAGGCCTTCGTCCACGTCGACCGCGCCGGCCCACAACGGGTTGCCGTACTCGCCGATCGCTGCGGTGATCTGTGCGTGTTCGGTCTCGATCGCGCTCAGGTCGGGGATGAACCCGGCGAACGGGTCCTGGGTGAAGTTGTTGTAGTCCTTGGACCACTCGAACCACGCCTGTTCCGACTCGCTCATGCGTGAGTACCGGCGCTCCAGTGGGATCCGCCAGCTGAGGGCATAGCCGGGGAAGTTCGCGTAGTCGCTGGTCGGCTCGTACGCGTCCTCGCCCACGGGAGTCCAGTCGGTGCCTTCGATGCCGTACTGGAGCAGGTCGTGGTTCTCCTGGATCGATACCCAGTCCAAGAGTGCCATAGCGGCCTCGGCGTCGGCCGCCGCCGCATTGACTACCACCAGGTTGTCGGCCTGGAAGGTCTGGTTCGGGCGGGCGTCCATACCGTCGGCGAACGGCAGCAGTGTCACCAGGCTGGCGCCGGGCACGGCCGCCTCGAGCTGGCTCAGGTGTGCGGAGGTGTTCGCTCCGTCGGTGATGGCCCAGGTGGTGGCAGCGCCACCGGACTTGAACAGCGCCCCGGCCGTGGCGGAGTCGACATTGAGCCGGTCGGCGTTGATGATGCCGTCCTCGTAGTAGCGGCGGGCACGGCGTAGCGCATCGACGTAGGGCTGGTACTCCCAGAATGGCACCGCGTCCGTGACGCCGCTGCTCGCGGCATCGCGGGAGGGGACGAACAGCAGGGAGTCGCTGGAGAAGTACAGCGGGATCATCGACGGCGATTCCCACCCTTCGGCGAACATCGTCCCGGTGGGAGCGCCGAGCACGTCGAAGACCGAGTTGTTCTTGACGTAGCCGACGATTCCCTCGCCGGCGTGTACGTCGTACCAGAACTGCTCCAACTGGTCGAAGCTGGTGATCTCGCCGCCGGCGTAGCGGTCGATGAGGTCGCCGCGGGCGACGTAGCAGTGGATCCGGGCGGCGCTGTTGACGGCCGGGACGCCGTAGACGTTCCCGTCGCTCCACCGGTTGGCGTCGAACGCGCTCTCGTCGACCGCAGCGGTGAGGTTGCCGTAGTCCCCGCTCGCGAGCAGATCGTCCATCGGCTGCAGCGACCCGCCCTCGATCAGCTGGGCGATGTTGAGCCAGCGGGCAGAGAGCGACGTCTGGAAATCCTCACCGGCGGTGAACTTCAGCAGTGACTGGTTGGCGAAGTTGCTCCAGTTGATGAACTGGGGCTCGATCTCGAACCCGAGGTCGGCGCGCAGTTTCTCGTTCACTGCGTCACGGACCCGGGTCCAGTCCGTGGGTGTGTCCCCGGGGAGGAGCAAGGAGTAGGTCGAGCTCCCCGAGCCATTGCCGTTGCCGGAACCGTTGCCACAGGCGGCGATTCCGACGGCGGTCATGGCCGCTCCGGTACCGGCGAGGAACGACCGGCGGGAGAAGGTGTGGTGGGCAGACATCATGTTCCCTTCGTTGGGTGTGATCTGTGCAGGTGGGCCGCGTCAGCCCTTGGTGGCGCCGAGGGTGAGGCCCTTGACGAAGTACCGCTGGGCGAACGGGTAGGCGAGCAGGATCGGGCCGATCGTGATGACCGTCATCGCGAGTCGCATCTGGTAGACGGGTGCCGCGCTCGTGGTGCCGAGCTCGGCGGCGTTGGTGACGGAGGAGATGAGATTCTGGAGCACCAGCTGCAGCGGGAACTTCTCCGGCTGGCTGAGGAACAGCAGCGCGTGGAACCACTCGTTCCAGAAGGTCACGGCGTAGAACAGGGCGATCACGGCGATCACCGGCTTCGACAGCGGCAGCACCACCTGGAAGAAGATCCGCAGCTCACCGGCGCCGTCGATCCGGGCCGCGTCGAGGATCTCCTGCGGCGTCGCGCGGAAGAAGCTCACCTGCACGAACACTAGGAACGGGGCGATCACCAGCGGCAGGATCACCGCGAACCATGAGTTCTGCAGCTGGAGAACCTGAGTGATGAGGATGTACATGGGCACCAGGCCGCCGTTGAACAGCATCGGGATGTAGGCGAAGACGGCCAGCGGGCGGCTGACGCGCGGAAGGCCGCGGGCGATGACCCACGCGATCCCGGAGGTGGCCGCCACCGCGATGGCTGTTCCGATGCCGGTGATGAAGATGGTGGCGCCGTAGGAGAGCCAGACCCGGGTGCCCTGGAACAGGGTGGTGTAGGCGTCCAGGGAGAAGGGGGTGGGCCAGAAGGAGTATCCGCGCTGGGAGAGTGCGCTCTCCGCCGTCAGAGATCCGGCCACCACCATCCAGAACGGGATGGCGCAGACCAGGCCGAAGCAGATCACGCCCGCGTAGCTGGCGATGGTGAATGGCTCCAGACGGCGGCTCTTGCGCCGAGAAGGGGGCCTCACCCTGGTCACGGGTGCTGTGCGTTCAACGGTGGCAGTCACAGGATCGATGTCTCCTTGGCGTAGCGGCGCTGCACCATCGTGGCGATGACCACGAGCACGAAGCCGACGACGGACTGGACGAGTCCGATCGCCGCCGTGACCCCGAAGTCGCCGCGGGTGCGCAACGCGCGGAAGACGTAGGTGTCGATCACGTCGGTGGTCGGGAATAGGGTGCCGTTGTCGCCGACGATCGCGTAGATGGTGGCGAAGTCGCCGTAGAAGATCCGGCCGACACCGAGCACGAGGAGGATGGCCGCGGTCGGTTTGAGCAACGGCGTGGTGATCCGCCAGGCCATCTGGGCCCGGCTCGCACCGTCGATCTCACCGGCCTCGTAGACCTCCTCCGGGATGGCGGTGATAGCGGCGAGAAAGATCACGCTCATGTATCCGCCGAGTTGCCACACCTTGACGAGAGTGAGGATCCACGGCCACGGCCCCGGTTCGGTGTACCAGGTCACCGAGGGTATGCCGAAGAGTCCGGCGGCGTCGTTGATGAGGCCGCCGCGCCCACCCGGCCCTGCCAGGAAGGCCTGCAGGAAGATGCTGACCACGATCGGCGAGACGAAATAGGGCACGAAGATCACCGACTGGAAGAACCGTTTGGTGACCTTGCCCCGGATCTCGTTCAGCATCAGCGCCAACATCACGCCGACCGCGAGCGTGGCGCTGAGGAACAGCACGTTCAGCAGCAGCGTGTTGCGCATAATGCGCGTCGCGTCGCCCGAGGTGAAGAAGAACCGGAAGTTCTCCAGTCCTGCCCAGGGTGAGGCGAAGACCCCGTCGGCGACGTTGAAGTCCTGGAACGCGACGACCAGGCCCGCCATCGGACCGTAGGCGAACACCAGCAGCAGGATCACTGCAGGAGCCGCGAGGATCACCAGACCGTAGTCCCGGCGTTGTCGCGGGTTCCTGGCCGGGCGAGAACTCGGTGACTGCCGGGCTGCTGCCCTGGGTGTGGTCTGCGGTGGCGCGGTCATCAGATCGCCCGAAGGTCGATGCGTGCCAGCGGCGCGGGGAGTGCCGGGAGCGTCACGGGATCTCTTCTCCGTCGAAGGGTGGTCGCTGTCTCGGGGGAGACGCTATGGCCGTTGGTGAAAGATGTCAAGAAAGAATGAAAGCGCATGCCGTTCGGGGTGTCGGCGCATGATGGCGACGGCATCAGGTGCGTGTGTCTCGATACGGGTGCGTTCACAGGGTCTGGCGGGCTCACGTGGTGTTATTGGTGAATGCGCTTTCAGTGGATGGGATGGTCGCGATGCGATCGCTGACCCAGTCGCGAGCACCTGGTCGCACGGGGGTGCACGTGGACGCCGGCTCTGTGCGACCACGTTCTCGGGTTGCCAGGCGCCGAGGAGTGCGTCCGCCCGTGGGAGGCATCTCCACCGAGTACCACCCCAGGTCGGCTGGTGAGCGGCGTGGCACGATCGTCGCGCTGCACGGGCTGAGGGAGAGTGCCGACACACTGCACCGGCTCGCGACGAACTGGGCTGCCCACGGCTGGGACGTGGTGGTGCCAGACCTGCGCGGACACGGTCGCTCGCCCCGATGGGACCCGGCCGACCCACTGCATCCTGGTGACCGTCTGCTCGCCGACGTCAGGGACGCCGTCGGACCATACCTGGCCCGGGCGGGGCGCGACGACGAAGTGGTGTTCTACGGGCACTCCGCGGGCGGGGCGATCGCCGCAGCCGCGGCCGAGCAGGCCGCCGTGGTGCACGGGGTACTGCTCGAGGATCCGTTCTGGCGGCTTCCGGTGACTGCATTCCAGGACCGGTTCGTGGCCGCACGAGCGGCGCGTGAGTTGCTCGCGTATCAAACGTGGGGGCAACAGCGGCTGGAGGCCCACGGTACGTCTTCCCACCCTGGATGGCAGGCGTGGGAGGTGCGGCAATGGGCGCGCGCCCAGCGCCAGGCCGACGCCCTGCTCGTGCGCAACGGTCACGTCATCCCGACGGCGCCGTGGCCGGACACCGTCACTGCAATCGCCGCATCTGCGCCGGTGCTGGTGGTGACCGGTACAGCCCCCGATGTCGGGATGACGCCCGACCATCGGCGCGTTCTGTCCGATCGCGGCGCCGAGGTGGTGGCGATCGCGGGAGCCGGGCACTTCGTGCGGCGGGACAACCCTGTGGCCTTTGCGCGCACGACCGATGCATGGCTCGAACAGATCCGGACAGTGCCCGGTGTGCGGTCCGGTGCTGGTGCTCGCGGCCGGCCGGAGAGGGTGTCGTGGTGATTGTTCTCGCCACTGTCGGTTCGGCGTGATACGAACGTCTCGTGAACACCACCACCGACACCTCCGGGGCTGAGGCAACCCCTCCGGCCACCCCGTTCCACGACCTCGACTCCTACATCGCCCTCCCGCGTGTGGGCGGGCTGACGCTCTCACCGGACGGTGAGAGCATCGTCGTCGGTGTCTCCACCCTGAGCTCCGATGCCACCAAGTATCTGACCGCACTGTGGGAAGTTGATCCGGAGGGTGTCCAGCCGGCGCGGCGCCTGACGCACGGACTCACCGGAGAGAGCGGAGCCGCTTTCACCTCCGACGGCGACCTGTTGTTCGTCGCCAAGCGCCCCACGGAGGGCGCATCCGAGGACAAGGTCACGCCGGCGCTATGGCTGCTTCCGGCCGCCGGCGGGGAGGCCCGGCAGGTGGCGACCCGCCCCGGTGGCGTCTCCGGAGTGCGGGCCGCCCGTACCGCCGGCACGGTGGTCGTCACTGCCGATGCCATGCCCTCGGCCGCCGATGACGAGTCCGAGCAGGCCATCTGGGACGCGCGCTCGGAGAACAAGGTGTCCGCGATCCTGCACAGCGATTACCCCGTGCGGTACTGGGATCACGATCTCGGCCCCGCCGCTCCCCGGTACTTCGCCGGCGAGGCGAGCACTCAGGACGAGATCGAGCTGCGCGACCTGACCCCCGACGCCGGGAAGTACCTCATCGAGGCTGAGGCCGATCTCGCCCCGGATGGCTCCGCCGTCGTGAGCACGTGGCGGGTGCCCATGGGCAGGGGTGCCGTACGCACCCAGCTCGTTCGCATCGACGTGGCCGATGGCGGGCGCACCGTGCTGGTGGACGACTCGGAGGCAGAGTTCCTGACGCCCCGCATCAGCCCGGACGGGCAACTCGTCGCCTACGGCCGCGAGACGATCACCACTCCCGAGCGTGCGCCCGAGGTGAGTCTGTGGGTGTGCGGGATCGACGGGTCGGCGCCGCGCCGGATCGCCGCGGAGTGGGACCGCTGGCCGGGGGAACCGGTGTGGCTGCCGGATTCGTCCGGGCTGCTGATGGCCACCGATGACGGCGGCCGCTCGCCCGTCTTTCACGTCACCCTGGAGGGTGTGGTCACCCAGGTGACTGACGACGACGCCGCGTACACCAGTGTGGTTGCCGCACCGGACGGCGGGACCGCCTACGCACTGCGGTCCTCCTACGAGTTCCCGGCCGAGGTGGTGCGCATCGATCTGGATTCCGGGGACGTGACAGCGCTGCGCGGTCCGGTGCCGCGGCCGGTGCTGCCCGGAACGCTGCGCGAGGTGGAGGCGACGGCCGAGGACGGCACGCGCGTCCGGTCCTGGTTGGCGCTGCCGGACGCGGCGAGCGAGGACGAGCCTGCTCCACTGCTGTTGTGGATCCACGGTGGCCCGCTCGGGTCCTGGAACGCATGGAGCTGGCGGTGGTGCCCGTGGCTGCTGGTCGCGCAGGGCTATGCCGTGCTGTTGCCGGACCCGGCCCTGAGCACCGGGTATGGGCAGGACTTCATCCAGCGTGGGTGGGGTGCCTGGGGTCAGGCGCCGTTCACCGACCTCATGGCTGCGACCGACGCTGCCGAGGCATTGCCGGAGATCGATCAGACCCGCACAGCCGCCATGGGTGGCTCGTTCGGTGGATACATGGCCAACTGGGTTGCCGGACACACCGACCGGTTCGACGCGATCGTCACGCACGCCAGCCTGTGGGGCTTGGACGCCTTTGGTGGCACCACCGATGCGGCGTTCTACTGGACCCGCGAGATGACGCCGGAAATGGCGGAGCAGAACTCCCCCCACCGCGCCGTCGCCGATATCCGCACCCCCATGCTGGTGATCCACGGAGACAAGGACTACCGGGTGCCGATCGGTGAGGGGCTGCGGCTCTGGTACGACCTGCTCAGCTCCTCCGGACTGCCCGCCGGTGAGGACGGCTCCACCGTCCACCGGTTCCTGTACTTCCCGGACGAGAACCACTGGATCCTTACCCCGCAGCACGCGAAGATCTGGTACCAGGTGGTCTCGGCGTTCCTGGCTGAGCATGTGCTGGGGCAGGCGGCGCCGGAGCTGCCAGAGTTGCTCGGGTAGGAGCGCTGGTCGAGGCCGGCCGGCCCGTCAGCGGGCCAGGTACACGGTGTTGCTCGACTCACCACCGGTGAGCGGGTTGGCGAACGTGACCACCTCGGCCGCGGTGGAGCCGAACACCTGCGCGAGCACGGCCTCGAACTGGGGATCGGGTGGGTCATCCGACCACAGCGCGAACACCCCTCCCGCGGTGAGGTGACGCTGCATCTGCCGCAGTCCCGCCGGGGTGTAGAAATCGGCATGACTCGGGTGCAGCACATGGCGCGGGGTGTGGTCCACATCGAGCAGGATCGCGTCGTAGGTGGTCCCGGGCTCGGTGGTGACAAGCTGGAAGAAGTCGCGCAGCACCAGGCGGCTGCGGGGATCGTCGGCGAGGCCGGCGGTCTCGGGTAACAGGCCGCGGCGGTGCCAGTCGATCACCGGTTCGGCCACGTCCATCACCGTCAGGTCCGCCACGCGTGGATCAGCCAGCGCTGTGTGCGCGGTGTAGCCGAGACCGAGACCGCCCACCAGTACCCGTGCGCCGTCACGGTCGAGCGCGTCGAGGGCGAGAGTGGCGAGTGCCTTCTCGGCGACCGTGAACAGGCTCGACATCAGGTACTCCTCGCCCAGGCGCACCTCGTACACGTCGGTCTTCGCCGTGAGGTCGTAGCGCCGTCGGAGGCTGATCTCACCGACCGGAGTCTGTTGGAAGTCGAGCTCTTCGAAACGGGCTGCCATCAGGCAGTCCTACCACGCGAGGGAGCAGGTCACGTGTGCTGCGGGCGAGCCGTGCGGTGGGCCGCCATGGTCAGTGCCGCTCCAAGGAGCAGCAGGAGTGCGGCGCCGGTGAGCGGGGTGCCGACACCTGCGCCAGTTTCTGGAAGTTCGGGGGCGCTTGGTTCGGGGTTCGCCGGTGCGGGGGTGCTCGGGGTGACCTCCACGGTGACAGTGTCGGTGAGGTTGCCGACGGTCGCCGTGATCCGGTGGGGGCTCGCCTCGGGAAAGGTGACCGTGAGGCCGTCGACGATGTCACTGGACTGGTCGCTGGTCAGCGTGACGGCGTCGTTCTCGATGTCCACCCGGTTGCCGTAGGCGTCGGTTCCATCTACGGCGAACGTGAGGGATCCACCCTCGCGGATCTCGAGGCCATCCGGTGCGCGCAGGTCGATCGCGGCCAGTGGTGCAGCGGTGACGTCCACGGTGGCTGTGGTGGCGATCTCGGGGTCGGAGTCCACTGTGGCGGTGATGGTGTGGGCACCGACGGTGGTGAAAGTGACGGTGTTGCCGTCGACCTCGGCTCCCGTGTTGGTGCCGGGGGCGATGGTGGTGGTGTCAGTCAGGTCGCCGAGGTCGTTGCCGAAGCGGTCGGTCCCGTTGACCGTGTAGGTCACCGACTCTCCCGCGACGATCTGCTCCGCCGACGGCGAGACCTCGATCGCATCCACCGGTCCAGCGGTGATCTCGATGTCGTGGTCGGCCGGTACAGCTGAGGCGAGATAGGCGCCGTCGGTGGATCCGAGGTAGGTGGCACTGACAGCGATGGTGCTGCCTGCGGTGGTGGGGAGCCCGTCGACTGTGGTGGTGGCCTCTCCCTCGTCGTTGACGTTGACGTCGATCGGATCCTGGCCGTCGATGGTGAAGCGCACCGTGCCGCTGAACGCGACACCGGGCTGGTCTTCACCAGCGGCGTCGACGCTCGCGCTGACCTCCACCTCGGCGTCGGTGGCGGCGATCGAGTCAGGAGCCTCTAGGCTCACCTCGGTGTCTACGGCCGACCGCAGCAGCACGGTGTGCCCGTAGCCAGCCGCCACGTCGGTGTAGACCATCCCCTCTGGTAACTCCGGCACGTCCGTTCGCCCGAAGTTGTCGCTGCCGAAGGCCACGGCCTCGCCGTCTGAGCGCAGCAGCACGGTATGGAGGCCACCACCGGCGACGTCGGTGTAGGTCGTCCCGGGTGGCAGGTCCGGCACGTCGGTCCGTCCCTGGGTGCTGGCGCCGAAGGCTTCGACGTTCCCGTCTGAGCGCAGCAGCACCGAATGCCAGCCGCCGGCGGTGGCGGCGGTGTAGACCACGCCCTCCGGCAGCTCCGGTACCTCCGTCTGGCCGTGGCGGTCCTCGCCGAAGGCCACGGCCTCGCCGTCTGAGCGCAGCAGCACTGTGTGGTTGACGCCGGCGGCGACGCTGGTGTAGGTCACCCCGGGTGGTAGATCCGGTACCTCGGTCTTTCCGGCGGCGCTGTGGCCGAAGGCTTCGACGTTCCCGTCTGAGCGCAGCAGCAACGTCTGTCCCCAGCCCGCGGCGGCGTCGGTGTAGACCACGCCCTCTGGCAGCTCCGGTACCTCCGTCTGCCCGTAGCTGTTGCTGCCGAAGGCCACGGCCTCGCCGTCTGAGCGCAGCAGCACCGTGTGGTCGGTGCCGCCGGCGACGTCGGTGTAGGTCACCCCGGGCGGCAGGTCCGGTACCTCCGTCTGTCCGGACCCGCTAGACCCGAAGGCCAACACCTGGCCGTCTGAGCGCAGCAGCACCGTGTGGTTCTCTCCGGCGGCGAGGGCGGTGTAGGTCGCCCCGGGCGGCAGGTCCGGTACCTCCGTCTGTCCGGACCCGCTAGACCCGAAGGCAATGGCGGAACCGCCCGGGACCACCGGCTCGTCGGCCGATGCCGGAGCACCCGCCACTCCGGTCGCCAGCGCACCCGCGACCACGGCTCCCACGACACCCCTGCGCATCCACGTCACGGCATCGAACATAGCGGACGAAAAGTCCGTTTAACAATACTGGGGTCAGGGCCTCATCCGGTTGCGGTGCGCCATCCGGGTGAGTTCGGTCATCGAGACCGGTCCTGCCGGGAGGCCCGGCCGGGGTTCGCCCTGAGGCCGGAGCGCATCGAGGACGAGCACGCGCATCCGGGGGATCACGACCGAGCGCTCCGGTTCTCGCACCCACACCAGATCCGCGAGCATCCCGGCCAGCGACGCGATATCGGTAGCGGCGACGTCGTCGCGGATCCTGCCCGCCGCCTTGGCCTCCTCGACCGCGTGCGCGACCACCCCCGCGGTCGGGCTGACCCGCACCTCGTCGGGAAAGAGACGGTGCACCCTGGCCCCGACCGTCCGGGCGACCGGAACATCGAGGGAGAACTGCACCGTCTGGTCGATGAAGGCGACGACGCGTTCGTACGCGCCCTCGATACTGAGGAGTGCCTGGCCCGCCTCATCGACGCGTTCCTGGAGCCGGTGATACAGGCCGAGGAGAAGGTCCTCGCGGGTGGGGAAGTGGCGGTAAACCGTCCCGATCCCCAGGGACAGGTCCTCGGCAAGACGGTGCAGGCTCACGTCGAGACCCTCCGCGGCGAACACATGCTCGGCATGGTCGAGAATGCGGTCGCGATTGGCCAATGCGTCTTTGCGGGGGCGTCGGCGTGGAGCGGAACTAGTCACGTGGCGCAGTATGCCCGCCCGCGGAGTCGCTCGCGCTCAGTTGAGATCATCGAGCGCCACCTGGCTGCCGGTCACCTCGAGCCTGACCTCGTCGCCGATCACCTCGGCAGAGGTGAGGGTGAGCGCATCCGGAAGGGCGTCAGCCGGCACCTGGAGCGAGCCGAGATCCCCGAGCAGGTCGCCCGGGATCGCGTCGGCATCGACCTCCAGCCCGCCGAGGGAGAAGGTCTGCGGCTCGAGCTGGAGCTCGCCGTCGGAGACCACCGGCTGCAGGGTCGCCTCCAGGGGAACGCCCAGTACGGTCGCGCTCGCGACCAGGTCACCGCCGGTGATCTCGATTGTGACCCCCTCGGGTACGCGGCCCGAGGCCGCCACCGCAGCCTGAACGGTCGTTCCCGGCACGGTGGCGCTCACCGTGAGTTCCTCCACGGTTCGCGGCTCACCCACATCCACCCCTTGGGCGAGGACCTCCACATTGGCGACGTCCAGGCCCTCGTACCGGATGCCGTCGGCCGACAGCTCCACCGTGCTCAGAGAGCCGGTGATCACCTGCGGAAGGAACAGCGCCCCTGCGATCGAGACCTCAAGGTGCTCGGCGTCGGGGAAGGCGGTGCTCAATTCGGTACGGACCCGATCCTCAGCCTGCGCCACCGCCCACCGGTCCAGCGCGTAGGCGCCACCGACCAGGACCAGGAGAAGCGCCAGCGTGCCGATCGCGGCCTTGCCCGAACGTGACATGGCGGTCACGATAACCGGCTCACCTGGGACTCCCGGAATCACTCGTCGATATGGCTGCCGCGAACCGCCAGATCGACGTCGGATTCCGGGGTGTGAACCGCCAGATCGACGTCGGATTTCTCGGGCGTGGGATGCGCGGGCCGAAAATCCGTGGCGCTCGCACCACACCGCTGCCTACCCTCACGGCCATGGGTATGTACATGGTGATGGTGCGTCGTGTCCGGGAACGGGCGGCGCTGGGGGTCGCACCGGCTGAAGGGCTCCTGGGCTGATCGGATCATCCGCGGTGCCGGGCTCCGTGGCGGTGAACTCGTCCTCGATCTGGGCGCGGGAACCGGGGCGCTGACCCGACCCCTCGCCAGGCATGCCGGTCGCGTGATTGCGGTTGAGTTGCACTCCGGCCGGGTGAGCGGGCTGACGGCTGCGTTAGGGTCGTCCGACGCCGTCACTGTGGTGCAGGCGGACCTGCTCGAGGTGCCACTACCGCGGCGCCCGTTCCGGGTGGTAGCGAACCCGCCGTACGCGATCGGGGCCGCCCTCGTGCGCCGGATCACCGCGCGGCACTCGGCACTGACCCGGGCCGACCTGGTGCTGCCGCGGTGGATGGCGCGCCGGTACGCCGCCTCCCCGCCGCACGGCTTCACAGCCGAGTTGGGCGCGCATGTGCCCGCAGCCGCGTTCGTGCCGCCACCGCGCAGCGACTCGGCCGTGCTGGTGCTGCGTCGGGTACGAAAACGACGGTGATACTGCCAACCAGGTGCGTATACGGACCTGGTTGGCAGTATGACCGTCGATTTCATCCGGCGATCGGCCGGACCGACTCCGGATCCACGCTGATCCACACCGATCGCGCCTGCGCCAGCATGCGGTCACCCTGCAGCAGCGCTGTGCCCGCCTGGTGCTTGCGCCCCTGGGAGGAGATCGGCCACGCGAGCACCACCAACTCGGACCCGGGCTCGGGCAGCTCATCGACCTGGACGGTCATCGTGCCGAGCACCACCGGCCGCCCGGCCACCCCCAGCGCCCACCCGCTCGGGCAATCGATCGCGGCCCACACGATCTCCGGCGTCACCTCGCGTGGCACCCAGGCCGCGGCGTACACCCCCTCGCGCACCACGCCGGTGCGTAGGCACAACGCCTCGCTCGGATCACGCTCGATGCCGCACGAGAAGCAGGTGGGGAAGGGGTGATCCACCAGACCGGCGTAGGAGTCGCCGGCCGCCTCCGCCTCCGTGAATCGCACCGGCCCGGGGACATCCTCCGTCCCCACCGGGGGCGCGACCCGAGCAGAGGCGACCTTCACCTGCCCATGCAGGGCGGTCAGCTCCCCCGAGCCAGGATCGGTCCTCACCTGCATGGGAGTGTCCAGCGGCGGGGGAGAGAACAGCCGGACGGAAGCTGCGCCGTCGTGATCGGGCAGCAGTGCGGCCAGGTGCCCACTGGTCCAGCCACCGTTGCCGGAGTGAGGCGGACCGTTGAACTGGGAGGGAACCACGATGTCCATCGATCCACGGTACGCCGGTGACGTCACTCCAGCGCTGCGATCCGGCCGGCGATGAACTGCCGCTCCACCTCGTTCGCCGTCAGCTCGCCGGCTCGGCGCCATGCCGCGGCCGCCTCCCTGGCGCGTCCGAGGCGGGTGAGCAGATCGGCACGTGTGGCCTGCAGCAGGTAGTAGCCGTCCAGGTCGAGATCCTCGACGGCGGACAACGCCTCCGCAGGTCCACGCACCTCGGCCAGGGCTACTGCCCGGTTGAGGGCGACCACGGGGGAGGGTGCCAGCGTGAGGAGTTGGTCGTAGAGGGCGAGGATCTGGTGCCAGTCAGTCGCCCCGGCGGTGGCGGCGTCGCTGTGAACGGCAGCGATGGCAGCCTGCACCTGGTAGGAACCCGGGCGGTTGCGCTGGAGACACCAGCGCACCCATGCCTGACCTTCGTCGATCAGGTCGGCGTCCCACCGGGATCGGTCCTGCTCTGCGAGCGGAACGAGTGCTCCGCCGGGGTCGGTGCGCGCCGGCTGGCGGGACTCGGTGAGCAGCAGCAGCGCGAGCAGACCGACCGCCTCCTCCTCGTCGGGCATCAACGCGACGAGGAGCCGGGCGAGCCGGATCGCCTCCGCGCACAGGTCGGTGCGCACGAGTTCGGCACCGGTGCTCGGCGCGTAGCCCTGGGTGAAGATCAGATAGATCACGGCGAGCACGGAGGAGAGCCTGTCCGGCAGGTCGTGGTCTGCCGGCCGCCGGTAGGGGATGCCTGCACTGGCGATCTTCTTCTTCGCCCGCACGATGCGTTGGGCGATCGTGGGCTCCGGTACGAGGAATGCCCGCGCCACTTCGGGTGTGGTCAAGCCGCCCAGAGTGCGCAGGGTGAGGGCCACCTGCGCCTCGGGGGCGAGCGCCGGGTGGCAGCAGGTGAAGATCAGGCGCAACTGGTCATCGGCCACCGGTCCCACCTCCTCGGGCTCGGGCGGAGGGTGCACCAGCACCGCCTCCGCATGCTTCTGTTCGCGCTTCGCCTCGCGGCGCAGGCGGTCGATCGCGCGGTGCCGGGCCGTGACCACGATCCAGGCGCCCGGGTTGGGCGGGATGCGATCCGCCCACGCGGTCAGGGCCGCGGTGAACGCCTCCTGCACCACGTCCTCTGCGAGGGAGAGGTCGCCCAGCACACGGGTCAGCGTGGCCACGCACCTGCCGTACTCCTCGCGGTAGACGCGGGCCACCCCGGCCTCGTGCGCTGTGCCAGTCTCGTGCTCGGCTCTCGTCACTGGCTCACTCGGACTGGAACGGCCGCACTTCGACCGGCCCCATGCAGGCGGCGGACGCGTCCTGCGCGAGTGCGAGAGCCGCGTCCAGGTCCTCGACCTCGACCACCCAGAAACCGCCGATCTGCTCGCGGGTCTCGGCGAGCGGGGCGTCTGTCACCAGCCCCTTTCCTTTGCTGTTGTCCACCGTGGTGGCCGAGCTGGGGGCTTCGAGGCCGCCACCGAAGACCCACTGCCCGGCCTCGGTGATACGCGTGTTGAAGGCGTCCACCTGGGCGAACGCCTGCTGCATGGTGGCGTCGTCGGGGTAGGTCGGCTGGTCGTAGTCGTGCCACACGGAGAGCAGGTACTGCGTCATCGTCGAACTCCTTGATCGTGAGGCGGGCCCGGTGCCCGCCTCTCATCCTCTCCACGAACGAGGACGAGGGAAATCGACACTCGGCGACAGAATGATCTCGGAGGATAGTGCTGACCATGGTGCGCCCTGGCCGGAGACGCCCGGGTGTGGTTGCCTGATCGGCATGCCACGCGCGTCGCAGATGCCCCGCACACGGGTACGCCGTGGCCTTCGCGCGCTCGGCATCGCGATCCAGGTGGTGGCCGCGCTCTGGATCGTCCTGTTCATCGTCGTCGGCTTCGAGGTTGCCGGAGAGTGGGACCTGGCCTCGATAGTGGGTGTCATCGCCGTTGCCGGCATCGGGGTGCTCGGGGTGTGGCTCGCCCGCCGCCTCACACGCTGGGCATCCGACACCTTGCAGCAGACGATGCGGGCCGACGTGCAGGCTCTGCCGAACTGGGACGGGACACCGTACGGGATCGAGGAGCGAGACGGACGATTTCAGGTGCGCACCAGCGTGACGGCGGTCGTGGCTGGGTGCGTGCTCACCCTGGGCTTCGCGGCTGCGGGGGTGGCGTCCTTGCCTGACGAGTACGGGATGCGCTCGCTGATCAGCTTCAGCGGCTTCGCCCTGCTCAGCCTCCTCTTCGTGGTGATCTTCGCGGGCGTGCGCTATGTGATCGACACCGACGGGATCGAGGTCCGGCGGCCGTGGCCGCGGTGCTGGGCATGGGACGACGTGCCGATCATCCGGTCCGTGCGCGTGCGGCGCGGCTCCGACTACGTCCAGCTCACCGGGCCAGGTGGGCGCCGGCCCCGGCTGATCCTGCCGGTGGCCGTGCTGGAGGTGAGCGCTGTGGACCTGGTGCGCTTCATCCGCAGTCAGCGGGGATTCTGATGTCCCGGTCCTGTCGGCCCGCGTGGTGCCAGTGCCCGTGGACTGGCGCGATCGGGCGCGACCTGGTGACATGCGTTCATGCCTGCCGCACGTGACCTGCCCCGTACCCGCCGCCTGCGTAGTGTGCGGGTGCTGGTGCTCATGGCGGCCATCGGGGCCGTGATCGTTGGCCTCGCCGTGATCCGTGCGCTGCTCGATGACTGGCGCTCGAACTGGGTGGCCGCGGTCATCGTCGCGGCGGTGGCGTTCGCGATCATGGCGGTCGCGTTCCGCGGCGCACGCGCGCTCGGTGAACGCGCTCGGGTCGTTGAGCAGGAGGAACGTGCTGCCCTGGGCGAGTCGCAGGACCCCCTGCCCTACGGGATCGCTGAGCGGGACGGGCTGTACGTGGTGCGCGGTCGGCGCGCGGTCGCCGTGGTGCTGGGGGGCATGGGTGGGTTCTTCGCCCTGATCGGCGTGTTCGTGTGGTCCGCTGTGGAGGAGGACCGGTGGGTCGCGCTCGGCACCATCGCCGGGTGCGGGGTGGTGCTGGCCGCCATGGGACTGCTGGTCGGCAGCGCCCGGGTAGTGCTGGATCCCGAGGGAATCGAGCGTCGATACGGGACCATTCGCCGCGCCTCTTGGGCCGAGGTTCCGACGATCGTGACCTCTGACGCCCGCCGCGTGGAGTTGCGCGGCAACGACCGAAAGATCGTCATCCCGACCATGGGGCTCGACGTGGACCGCAGTGACCTGATCCGCACCATCCGCCGGGTCCGTGGGTTCTGACGTCGTTGGGCCGCGAGCGGGTGGTCGCTACCTGGACGAAAGACCGTCGTAGGGTTCCCAGGTGACTGCATCGGAGAGCCCGCGCCTGCCCCGCGTCCGCGCCAGCGAGCTGACCGGCCGCGGTTGGTTGAACACCGGCGGCCGCGACCTCACTCTCGCGGACCTGCGCGGCAAGATCGTGCTGCTGGACTTCTGGACCTTCTGCTGCATCAACTGCCTGCACGTCCTCGACGAACTGCGGGATCTGGAGCACAGGTACGCCGATGAGCTCGTGATCGTCGGAGTGCATTCGCCGAAGTTCACCCACGAGGCGGAGCCGGATGCGCTCGCCGCCGCGGTCGAACGCTACGGCGTGGCCCACCCGGTGCTCGACGACGCGGATATGACCACCTGGACGGCCTACACCGCGCGAGCCTGGCCCACACTCGTGGTGATCGATCCCGAGGGATACGTCGTGGCCCAGCTCGCCGGTGAGGGGCACGCGCCCAGCCTCGCGGCGCTGATCGAGGATCTGATCACCGAGCACGAGACGAAGGGCACGCTGCACCGAGGCGACGGCCCCTATGTGTCGCCGGAGCCGCCGTCGACGACCCTGCGTTTCCCTGCCAAGGCGATCGAGTTGACCGGCGGCACCCTGCTCGTGGCCGACGCCGGTCACCACAGCCTCGCTGAGCTCGCCCCCGACGGCGAGACCCTGGTGCGCAGGATCGGCTCCGGTGAACGTGGGGCCACCGACGGGGCCCCGGACGAGGCCTCCTTCAACGAACCGAATGGCCTGTGCCTGGTGCCGCCGGAGCTGCGGCGCTCCCTCGGCTACGACGTGGTGGTCGCCGACACCGTGAACCACCTGCTGCGCGGGGTGCGGCTGGACGATGGGCACGTGAGCACCGTGGCCGGGTCGGGCCGGCCCTACCGGGTGGGGGCGCCGGACAACACCGCCCCGGAGGCTCCCGGCCCGCTCGGTCAGAACCTTTCCTCCCCGTGGGACGTGGCCTGGGTGCCGCGGATGGGTGGCTTCCTGGTGGCGATGGCCGGCACCCACGCTCTGTGGGAGTTCGACGGCGAACAGGGCCACATCTGGCACGTGGCCGGCACGATGAACGAGGGTCTCGTGGACGGCGAGCTCACCCAGGCGTGGTTCGCTCAGCCCTCCGGGCTGGCCGTGGGGGAGCCCGGCCAAGTCTGGCTCGCCGACGCGGAGACCTCGGCACTGCGGCTGGTGCACATGACAGGCGGATTCGAGGGAGAGGTGAGCACCGCCGTCGGGCAGGGGTTGTTCGAGTTCGGTCACCGAGACGGCACAGCCGGTACTGCCGGAACTGAACCCTTGCTGCAGCACCCGCTCGGGGTGTGCCTCCTGCCGGACGGCAGCGTCGCTGTCGCCGACACCTACAACGGCGCGGTGCGCCGCTACGACCCGATCACGCGTGAGGTCACCACGCTCGCCACCGGCCTCGCCGAGCCCTCCGATGTGCTTGTGGCAGGCGGGCGTCTGCTCGTCGTGGAGTCCACCGCGCATCGCCTCACCGCCGTGCAGATCGGGCACGAGCTCACCCACGACGGCGCAGCTCACCACGTGCAGCGTCCGGTCGCAGAGGTGGGGGAGCAGGTGGAGCTACGGGTGCTCTTCACCCCGGCGCCCGGCACGAAACTGGACGACCGGTTCGGCCCAGCGACGCAGCTGAGCGTCTCGGCGACCCCGCCCTCCCTGCTCGCCTGGGGCCACGGCGAGGAGACGGACCTCCGCCGGACACTGCACCTCACCGAAGGGCAGGGGGTGCTGCACGTGAGCGCTCGTGCGGCTGCGTGCGACGCGGACCCTGCGGTGGAGTTCCCGGCGTGCCACCTGGCGCAGCAGGACTGGGGGATCCCGGTGCGGGTGGCCGCAGGTGGTGAGGCGGAGTTGACGCTGCCACTGTTCGGCTGAGCGGCTACTCCTGCCGCGCCGCAGGGCTGCGGTCGGCTGTCAGGCGGCCGGTGGGAATCGCTTCCCCAGGTCGGTGAAGACCGCCTCGTTGAATGCGAACGCCTCACGCGCTTCGGTCACGAGGCGCTCGCGGCCGGCGTCGTCGAGGGGGAGGGCGTCGAGCGCCTCGCGATAGGAGGCCTTGAACGGAGGGATCTTCTCGATCTGGTCGAAGGTATAGAAGCTCAGCCCCGTGGTCAGGCCGTAGTGGCGCTGCATCATTGTCCTGATGACCTGGCCGCCGGAGAGGTCGCCGAGGTAGCGGGTGTAGGCGTGGGCGGCGTAACCGGGCAGATTGTTGATCGCGTCCATGCGTTCGGTGTAACGGCGGGTGGCCGGTTCGATCTCGGGGACCGCGCCCGTGAGATCGGTGAGATCGGCGAGATCGCGGTGCAGGGCTGACGAGCGGGCCAGCTCGGGGCGCACCAGTGCCGCAGCGCCGGGCTGGTCCTCGACGCGCTTGCCCAGGCGCTCCAGCGAGGCGTAGATGGCGCGGTGCTGCCTCACGAGCGCGGTGAACGCAGTGAGCGAGAGGTGACCGGCCATCAGGTGGGTGACGAACCCGGTGGACTCTGCACGGGAGTGTGCCTCGCTCGTGGCCTCCCGCACGAGAGTGCTGATCGGGAGTTGCGTCGAGGTGATCGACATGGGGCCTCGTTCTGACAGAGTGTCGTGACAATGTGTCATCACACTAGGTGAGGTCAGCCTCAACTGGCAAGCGTTTCTCGATGTTAGCGAAACGGTGGCGTTGCGAAAAGGTGGCGGTGTGCGGGTCGCCGGACGCCATGAGGGGCGCGGGGTTGTGTGGCGGGACGTGCGCGGTGCGACGTGAGACGTGCCAGAGCGCGACGCCTGAAAGGTGCGTGGATGCTCAGGCGGGCGTGAGAGCCGTCTCGCGCATCCCGACGGCCCGCAGCACGAAGTGCTCGGTGGCCTCGATGGCGCGGCTCCGTTCGGGTTCGGCATCGGGAAAGGTGCGCCCGGACAGGCAGGAGTTGATCAGCGGGACGACTGCCTCGACGTCCTGATCGGGCAGTCGTCCGGCGGCGATCCCGGCGCGCAGGATCCCGGCCAGCAGCTCGGCGACCTGCCACACGTGCTCGCGCAGGCGGGCCTGGGTGCTCCCGGAGACGACGGAGCGTAGATCCGGGCCGGACGTGACGTGGTAGACGGTCTTGAGGTTGATCTGCTCGCGCACGTAGACCCGCAGTTGCTGCTCGGGATCGTCCACGTTCTGCAGCGACACCCGCAGGTCGGCGACGAACTTGGCCGTCTCGTGCTCGATGAAGCTCAGTAGCAACGCTTCCTTGTCGGGGAAATGGTTGTAGACCGAGGTTCGTCCGACCCCGGCCGCTGCGGCGATGTCGGCCAGGCTGACCGTGTCGAAGCCGGATTCGGTCATCAGGCGCGAGAGCGCGTCGAAGAGCTGGGTCCGGACGTGCTCGCGGTGCTCAGCGAGCGTGGAGCCGATGATCTTGGGCACGGCGACATCATCGCATTTCGTGACAGATGCCGCGAATCAGTCGGAAAATTTGTTCCCTCGACCGATAGTGCGCACGGCGTGGACCACCGGGAGGTCCGGTTCGAGCCATGGCACGTCGAACGGATCCTCGAGCGGCAGCCACCGCAGCACGTCATGGTCGGCGAGCGGTTCCGGCGTGCCGTCGGTGATCCGGGCGAACCAGATCCGCATGGAATGGCCATGCAGGATGGGCCAGTCGCCGCCGGACGGGCCAGGGATCCGATCGCCGAGCTCGACCGAGATGCCGAGCTCTTCGTCCAGCTCGCGACGCAGGGCGGCGATGTCATCCTCGCCCTCCTCGACCTTGCCCCCGGCGAACTCCCACTGACCCGCCAGCGACTTCGGTGCGCTGCGGCGCGCGGCAAGCAACTGGGCAGGGCGATCGAGGTCGTCCACGATCGCCGCGGCGACGACGAGTCGGGAGTGGGCGGCGGCAGTCACACCGCGATCGTATCGGCGCACCTGCATGCTCGCGGTCCCTGGTTGTCCACAGCGCTTGTCCACAGGTGTGTGTACGCCGGGCATCCGTGCAGGTCACGGCTGTGGACCGCGGGCAGGGAGGTGGCCAACGAGGTGAACGACGTGCGAACGGGTGACGGGAGCGCATGTGATCGCGCCGATTGTGGCCGGAGTTCGCGGTCGAACTGTTCACCGAGTGTTTCGCACACGCCTGGCTGGAGAGGAAGGGGGTCGGCGCATGGGGCTGAGTGGGTCGGTTGCCGATGTGGACGCGGGCGGTTGTCCACAGATTTCCTCCACAGGTCTGTGCACAGATCGCGTCCTTGCAGGTCACGCTGTGGACATCGCTGTGTACCGCGAGCGGGGCCAAAACTCGTCCTCCCAGCCCCTTGCGCTGAGATGTGACGCGGACTACACATGACTCATCGAGTTCACCGACTCGGTCGCAGAAGGTGGGACGGACGTCCTGACGGATGCGGGTCCGATATCCACGTGCGCCGCGGGGGAAACCTGGGCGGTCGACCGGGGAAGACGGACCGGCAGCCTGAGGGTCACGATCCGCTGGACGCGACCGGACCGCTCGGCAGGCGACTGCGGGGCGGGCGGCGTGAAATCGGACCGCACCGAACGGATTCCGGGAGGGGCGAGCCGAGATCACAACCGCGAGGTTCCAGGGAGTGATCCCGGGGAGTGTGAGAGCGGCGGACCGGGAGACCGGCCGGCGCAGGAGTTCCCCGGACGGACTTGGAATCGCGCGGAGCGCGAACCAGGGACGCTTGGGACGTGCAAGCGCAGGGATGTGAGGAGTTCGCTCCACACGCTCCGCGTCGTGCCACCTACGGGACGCTGCAGGACGGCACACCCGGCCGACGGACTCGAGTCCACCCGGGATCCCACCGATGATCGCTGCGGCTTCAGGTTGCGGCGAGGCGTGCAGACGCCGATCGGATGGCCCTGGACGGATCCTCTCCTGGATCGTGCCGCCACCCCTCCGGTGGCGCAGGCGGTCGACTGAACCGTCGAGAACCTCAGGGGATGAGCAAGGCCCCTCGGACGCCTATTCCGAGGGGCCTTCGCTCTGCCTACTCCCATCATGGCGGCACGTCCGGACAGGATCGGACCAGACACACCGCTTGTCGGTGATCGTTCGTGTGATGTTCACCCCACCCGGTCGGCGAGCCGGCGAGCCAGCGGACCGCGAGCCTGCCACCCTGTCCGGTTCGTCCGGCGGACGGTTACGCTGGAGCGGTGATCGAGTTGAAGACTCCCGCCGAGATCGAGGCGATGCGTCCCGCCGGTGCGTTCGTGGGCCGGGTGCTGAATGCGCTCGCAGACGCGGCCGATGTCGGCGTGTCCCTGAACGAGCTGGACGCCCTCGCCCACCGGATGATCCGGGAGGAGGGTGCGACGTCCTGTTACATCGACTACCACCCGTCGTTCGGGGCGAGCCCGTTCGGGAAGGTGCTGTGCACCTCAGTCAACGACGCCGTGCTGCACGGGCTGCCCAACGACTACCGGCTCAAGGACGGCGACCTGCTCTCGGTCGACTTCGCGGTCAGCGTCAACGGATGGGTGGGGGATTCCGCGCGGAGCCTGATCGTCGGAACTCCGCGCGAGGAGGACCAGCGGATCATCCGGGCCACCGAGGAGGCGCTCGCAGCCGCCATCGACGTGGCGACCGTGGGGAACAAGATCGGCGACATCTCTGCTGCGATCGGTGAGGTTGCCGCCTCCTACGGCTACCCGGTGAACACCGACTTCGGTGGCCACGGTGTGGGCCGGGAGATGCACGGTGCCCCGCACGTCCCCAACACCGGCCGCCCCGGGCGCGGGCTTGCGCTGCGGCCCGGTCTGGTGATCGCGATCGAGCCATGGTTCATGCTCGGTACCGACGAGATCTACACGGATCCGGACGGCTGGACCCTTCGTTCGAAGGATGGTTCCCGTGGCGCGCACTCCGAGCACACCGTGGCGATCACCCCGGACGGGCCGCTGGTGCTCACCGCCCGCGACTGAGCCCGGCTGAAGCTGACTGTCGCTGACTTGCCCAGGCTGACCTGACTGTCCGGCGTGTCGTCAGCGGCGAATCTCCCTTGTCAGTGTCAGTGGGCGGTGCAAGCGTAGGGCGCATGCCACTCACCGACCTGCCCGACCATGTCTCACCTTTCGCTTTCGTTCCCGGAACGCCCGAGTACGACGGCGGAGCTCACCTCTTCCGTGCGCCCGCCACACCTGAGGTGGTCCTCCGGCCCCGCACCACCGAGGAGGTGGCCGCCGCCGTGCGTGTGTGCGTCTCGGCAGGGCTGCGGATCCAGGTTCGCTCGGGTGGGCACGGGAGCGCGCCCTGCCCTGACGGTGCCCTGATCGACCTGAGCGGGCTGGACGGCGTCACCGTGACCGGTTCAACGGCGGAGATCGGTGTCGGTGCTGTGTGGGCGGATGTGGCTGCGGCGCTTGCCCCGCACGGGTTGGTGGTCACCTCCGGGGACACCGGCTCGGTGGGTGTGGGTGGACTCGTCCTCGGTGGCGGCATCGGGTGGCTGGTGCGCACTCACGGCCTGACGATCGACTCCCTCCGTGGGATCGAGCTGGTCACGGCCGCCGGTCAGATCCGCATGGTCGACGCCCAGGAAGATCCCGAGCTGTTCTGGGCGCTGCGCGGCGGGGGTGGCAACTTCGGCGTCGTCACCCGGCTCTGGATCGAGGCAGCGCCCGCTCCGGACCTCGTGCGGGTCGAGCTCGGATATGAGCCGTCCGCCACTCGCTCGCTGATGGAGGCGTGGTGGCAGGTGATGGCCCAGGCGCCTGACACCGTCAACTCGACCCTCGCCGTCATGCCGGATATCAGCCCCCAGTTCCCGGCCGGCGGGCTGGTCGACCTGGTGCTCGAGGGCACCGTGGGTGAGGCGAGGGAGGTCGTCGCGCCGCTGCTCGCCGTCGACGGTCTGCGCTCGGAGCGCATCGAACCCTGCCGCTACGCCGACCTACTCGGCCCGACGCCACCCGAGGACATTCCCGTCACCTTCGTGGGGGGCAATCGCCTGCTGCCGGAGCTGACGAGCGAGGCACTCGATCGCCTGGCCGCCCTGGCCGCGGGCGATGCGCCGACGATGCTCATGCTGCGCGGGCTCGGTGGCGCCTTCGGCCGGGTCGGCGGCGAGGAGACTGCCTTCGCACACCGGGACGCGCGGGTGCTCGCGGTCGCGAACGCGCTGCTGCCGGCGGACGCGCCGGAGGAGGTGATCGCTGCTGCGCGCGAGGCACAGGCAGGCGTGTTCGGTCACGGCACCGGGATCTACGGCAACTTCTCTCTCGACCGGGGCCCGGAGGTTACCGCGGCGATGTATCCGCCGGCCACCCTCGAGCGGCTGCGGACGGTGAAGGCGCGGGTGGATCCGGACGGGATCTTCGCGGCGGCGCACGCGCTGTACTGAGCGGTTGTCGGGCGTGGGGCTGCCACGCTTCCACGCCCGTCCTGTGAAGACTCACGACTTAGGGAGATCGAGGCCTAACGGCGATGTATTGACGAACTGAGTTTTGATGGCTAACTTGTGGGTACTTCTCGTCGCGCATCCAACGTAAGCGGTTACGTTCAGGCGGAGCGACGTTCACACTCAGCACCGATCAAAGGAGACACGGGCTCACATGCGCGCAGACGCGAAACACTTCCGTCCAAATCGTCGAAACTTCCTGGCGCTGGGTGCGGCGACTGCCGCGGCGCCGATGCTTGGGGCCTGCGACGGCGGGGGATCGCCCTCGCTGGAATCGCTCACTTTCTGGGACATGGTGTGGGGAACAGGGGCGCCGTACACCGAGGTGGCGGAGACCATCGCAGCCGAGTACGACCCGGGGGATCTCCATCCGGTCCAATATCAATCCATCCCGTGGGCAAACTGGTACCAGACCTTCACCTCAGCGGTGGCCTCGGGCACCGGCCCGGCGGTCAGCACGGGCGCGTCATTCCAGCCGTTCTTCTTCCTGGAGCAGGGCACGGTCGCGCCGGCGGACGGAGCTATCGACCTCCTTGAGGCGGATGGGAAGGCCGACTTCCTACCGGGAATCCTCGACGCGATGAACACCGATCAGGGCTACGCGGGAATCCCGTGGGGCCTGGACCTGCGCGTCTTCTGGTACCGCGAGTCGATTCTGCAGGATGCAGGTCTGGAACCACCCACGACCTGGCCGGAACTCTTGGAAGTGGGCAAGCAACTCCGCGAGATCGACGTCGTCGGCCTTGGGCTCGCCGCCGGCAGTGACACCACGGATGCACAGAAGACGATCGTGTCACTGATGATCAGCAATGGTGGCGGACTGTTCAACGAGAACGCTGAGCCAGACGTGACCAGCGAAGCCAACATCGAGACGCTGGAGTTCGTGCTCGAACTCGTGCGCGAGGGAATCATCGACCCGCGCAGTGTCAGCTACAACTCGGACAATCTCGACTCGGACTGGGGGAGTGGGCGAGTGGGGATGGGTTTCCATCAGACGGGCCTCGATCGCGTACTGAGCGGCGAGGCCGCCGAAGACGTGCGGGTCGCGAGTCCGCTCGTGAGTCCGAACGGGCTGACCGGGTCCCTGTACTACATCAACGCGATCATGCTCTACACGGATACACCGGACACGGCTTCAGGTGAGCAGTTCGCGGCTTGGTATGCGGCCCAGACGGACAAGTTCTGGACCGATGGCGTCATGATCGACCTGCCGGTGACTGAGCGGGTGGCCGCGCTGCCTGAGATCACCGAGAACCCCAACGTGGTCAAGTCGATCGAGGAGTGGCAGCCGGTTGGGAAGACGATTGCGGCGCAGTCACCCCAGGCCTTCGGTGCTCTGAACTCGGTGGATGGGGGGCGTGCGATGGCCTCCTTCGTCCAGCGGGTCGTACAGGGTGAGAGTGAGGCGCTTCCGCTGTTGGAGACTCTTCAGGCGGATATCGAAGAGTTGATGGGCTGACAGGCTCTGGTCGCTGGGAAGCAAGCATGACGATGACAGTCCGCACTACGAACGCCACGCGCCGTGCCCTGACATTCACAGCCCTGGCTGCACCGGCATTGGTGCTGATGGCGGTGGTGAACGCGTATCCCGTCTTCTATGCCGCGGTGCAGTCCGTACACCAAGGCAATCTGATCCAGCAAGGGCCATTCGTCGGTCTGGAGAACTATGGAACCGTCCTAACCGACCCCGACTTCTGGAACGCCGCGCGATTCACCGCCATCTTCACTGTCGCAGGAGTATTGGGAAGCTGGGTCGTCGGGTATGCACTGGGGCTGGTCTTCCGGCGCTACTTCGTTGGTCGAGCGGCTCTTAAGGTTCTGCTGCTTTTGCCATGGATCGTGCCCGTGGTTGTGACGACGATGAGCTGGAACTGGTTGGTTGCCACCTCCAGCAGCCCGTTGCCTGTGCTGTTCGAGGCCGTGGGGCTCGAGGATGTGCTCTTCCTGGCGGACCCCACTCTTGCGGCGGTGATCGTGTGCCTGTTCAAGATCTGGATCAGCTTCCCATTCATGTTCGTGATGATGTCAGCCGCGCTCGAAGGAATCGATCCCACGGTGTACGAGGCGGCAACGTTGGACGGTGCGGGCAGGTGGACAGTCTTGACTGCCATCACGCTGCCACTCACCGCACGATCGGTCTACATCAGCTGGGTTCTGATGTCCATGTTCACCATCAACGACTTTCCGACGATCTTCCTGCTCACCGGCGGTGGTCCGGTTGACGCCACGACCACTCTGGTGGTGCTGGCCTATGACCGTGTGTTCCAGGCGTTCCAGCCGGGTACCGGGGTCGCCATCGCGTTCGTGATGACGGCGGCCCTCATTGCCATCTCGCTGGCTCTCTTCCGCAGCATCCGGAGGGTGCACTGACCATGACCGCACAGAAGTCCGTCACCCCCGAGCGCCTAGTGCCCGATGAACGTCCCGCACCGCGACTGCATGTGACCGTTCTGGTGAGCGTCTTCGCTGCCTTGTGCCTGTTCCCGATCGGTGTGGTGTTCTACCTCAGCCTGCGACCGCTCGTCTCGTCGTCCACGACGGGGCTGACGTTGGAGTCGTATGCCTTTGTGCTGGGTGATACTGGTGTCCTTACCTGGTTGCAGAACAGTTTGCTGGCAACCCTCACCGCCACTGCGATCTCGGTTCTCGTTGCTGCGCCGGCCGGCTACGTCATATCTCGTGGCCGCTCACGCGCCGTCTCGGCATTCTCCTTGGGAATCTTCGTTGTGCAGTCCTTGCCGGTGATCATCTTCGTGATTCCGCTCTTCATCGTCTTCACGCAGTTCCGGATGGTTGATTCGTTGGTGGGGATCACATTCATCTACGTATCGATGTCCGTCACCGTGGCGACGTGGATGATGGCGGCGTACTTCGACAGTATCCCTGTCTCGCTCGAAGAGGCCGCATGGATGGACGGCTGCTCGATATTTGGAAGCTTCTTCCGAGTCGTTCTCCGCAATTCGTTGCCCGGTATTCTGTCAACGGCTATCTACGCATTTTTGCTCGCCTGGAATGACTATCTGATCGCATTGGTGTTCCTGCGATCATCGTCGAACTTCACGCTGCCGATCGGATTGCAGACCTTCTTTCAGCAGAACGCCACGGATTGGGGTCCGGTCATGGCGGCCGCCGTGTTGATGATGCTTCCGCCGATAGTCGTTTTCGCGCTTTTGAACCGCTACTTCAGCCTGGGCGGGATCGGAGGATCGCTTGCCGGCCAGTGACGTCGAGCTGCTCACCGAGCACATGCTGCAGACTGTGATCGCTGCGGACCGGCTGGACCCGGAGGGGCGCGCGACCATCCGCAGCCTGATCTTGTCGTATCTGAGCGATGTGGCCGCCGAGCGTGGATCGAGCGCACTTCCTGACCTGAGTACTCTGCACGACGAGGGCAGCCGCATGGCGCTGGTCGCGCTGGCGGCCGACGCCGTGTATCGGCGAGGGTTGAGCGCGCCAGTCGTCGGCCCTGAGCTGAGGCCTCTGGCTGATCGTTGGCGTCCCGCGCCTCTCGCGTCCGACCCGTTCGAAGAGATCGAGCGTGTGCGTGCCGCGTGTCGCGCGGTGCCGGCGCTCGACTCCTTCTACGACGTGGTGATCGTGGGGTCGGGAGCTGGCGGTGGAACCGCAGCGCGTGAGTTCGCCACGGCTGGATGGCGGGTGCTCCTGGTGGAACGTGGGGGCCTTCCTGGGAGTGCTGAGTTGATGGGCGATCATGCGCGTTCGCCCCGTGCCTCGGCGGGCTTATATAGCTTCGCAGGGCCAAGTTCGACGACCTCAGAGCAGCGCATGGTCCCGGCGCGGGACGGTACGGAGCAGGTGCGCGCGAACGATCCCCGATGGGGGAACAATGCCATGACGCTGGGTGGCGGAACTCGCCTCTATGGTGCACAAGCATGGCGTTTCACCGCGGAGGACTTCGCGATGGCGAGCACCTATGGCGTTCCCGACGGCAGTGCGCTGCGTGATTGGCCCATCGGCACGGAGGAGCTCGACCCGTACTACGACGAGATCGAGGCGACGCTCGGCCTAGCCGGAGCGGGTGCGGTGCCCAGCGGTTCCAGGGCCGAGTGGCGGCTGCCGGCGCTGTCGGAGTCTCACATCGGGCGGCTACTGCAGAAGGGAGCCGCCCGACTGCGGTGGCCGACGACGCCGGTTCCTCTGCTGATCAACTCTCGTCCTCACGCCGGTCGACCCGCATGCATCCGATGTTCGCAGTGCGTGGGGTTCGAGTGCCCTGTGAACGCACGAGCAGGCACGCACAACACGATGATTCCTGAGGCTGCTGGAACAGGAAACCTGACCATTGCGCTCCACGCGCAAGTCACGCGCGTACTGCTGGACAGGACAGGCAAGCGGGCATCCGGAGTTCGCGTGAGTGCGAGTGGTCCGGGTGGCCCTAGCACGCGCACTATCGGCGCAGACGCCATCGTGCTGGGTGCCGGGGCGATCGAGACCGCGCGGCTGTTGCTCGACTCGGCACAGGAGGGGGCACCTCGAGGGTTGGGAAACGATAGCGACAATGTCGGACGGCACCTGCAGGGCCACCTCTACGGCGGAGCAACTGCGCTGTTCGAGGATCCAGTGGTGGATCTGGTCGGGCCGGGCCCCGATGTTGCTCTCACGCATACGCGCCATCACAACCCAGGCATCGTTGGCGGCGGCATGCTGGCCAACGAGTTCGTACCGACGCCCGCGAACACCGTCAGGTACCTCCTGGACACCGGACTGGCTGAACCAGGTTCCAGGATCGCCTCGCGCGAGATGGAGTCGGCGATGGTTCGCATGGCCCGCGTGATGGGTCCCGTCCAGGAGGTCACCACCGCCTCGGCACGGGTGCGTATCGATCGGTCACGCGTCGACGTACACGGTCGGTCCCTCGTGGAGCTGAGTGGTTCGCTGCACACCGAGGACTACCGAGTGCAGGAACGGCTGGCCGACACCGCGGTCGAGTGGCTGACGGCCGCCGGCGCGATGCGGGTGCTTCCGATGCGTGCCACCTCGGTGAGAGCACCGTCACCCAGTGTCGGCCAACATCAGGCCGGTACCTGCCGGATGGGAGATGATCCGCGGCATTCGGTCACCGATCCGATGGGGCGGCTGTGGGACTGCGAGAACGTGCTCATCGTGGACGGATCGACGCACGTCACCAACGGTGGTGTGAATCCGGTGCTGACGATTCTGGCGAACAGTCTGCGCATCTCGCGAACGTTCGCCCGAGCGTCAACCTGAACGCACGCACCGCGCGTGGTGAGCGTTGCGCCTACCATCGGCACATGCGATGGCGTTCACGAACCGGTCGGAGCGCAAGTCTGACCCGGCGCAAGCGCGGGCGGCTATGAGTAGGAACAGCTCGAGTACGAGAGCGGGCGAGGGGCGACCTCGCGGCCGCCGTCCGACCATCGAGGACATCGCTCGTGAAGCCGGCGTCAGCAAGGCCACTGTCTCGCGTTCCTTGTCGGGCGAGCCCGGCGTGTCCACCGAGCGGCGCAAGGCGATCGTGGCGCTGGCTCGGGCACGCGGCTGGCGACCTAATTCCGCAGCGCAAGCGCTCTCCCGTGGGCAGACAGGAACCCTCGGCTGGACGGTGCGCCAGACGCCGAAGACGGCGACAGTCGATCCGTACTTCCTCGATCTTTTCGTGGGAGTCCAGCTCGCGCTCAAAGGAACACCCTTCGACGTTCTCGTCAAGCTCGTCGGTAGCGCCTCGGACGAGATCCGGCAGCATACCGAGTGGGTCACGGAGCGACGGGTGGATGGCATCTTTCTTTCCGATGTCGAACGCGATGATCCCCGCCTCGGGAACCTGGCCGATAGCGGGATCGCGGTCGGCTGCATCGTCGACGATCTGACGGCCGATCAGCGCGTCACTCTGCCGGACGACCGTGTGGCACGGGTCGATCCGCGCAATGCCGAAGGGGTGGCGCTCGTGGTAGACCACTTGGTCCGCCACGGACACCGCACGATTGTCTGGGTTCTCGGGCCGGCGGAACTGGTGGCCAACGTCGAACGCCGTCGCGCACTGACGGAGTGGTCGCACCGGTCTCCAGAGCACACGCTCGTGATCGCGAACGCATCGCTGGACCGGACCGAGGGTGTCCACCGGGCCGTGCGGGAGGTCCTGGGCCACGACGCCACCGCTGTCGTCGTCGACAACGACGCGATCGCCAGCGACACGATCACCACCCTGAGGGCCTCCGGCCTCCGCGTACCGCAGGATGTCGCGGTGGTGTCCTGGCTCGGCTCCCGGGAGTCGCAAACGAGCGAATCGCCCATCACGGCGCTGGAGTATCGGGTGACGGACGTCGGCGCCCGCTGGGCCGCGGTGATGATGCGAACTGCGTATCCGACCTTCGACTCGCTCGGCGCTGTCACCGAGCCGCGCGTCGAGCCCCCGGCCCTGACAGTGGGCTGGTCCAGCGACGTGCATCGCGCCGAGTGAAGCGCTCGAGGGTGGGGTCCTGGTTTCGCGCGAACCATCTGGCAGGCGTGTTCCGCCACGGCACCGGAATCGACGGCAGCGTCACTCTCGACCGCGGCCCAACTGATTGACATGCAAGTCGATGCTTGCCTATTGTCGTGGTGGCGCCACACAGCGCACAGACCTCACCGTGACCCGTCCATCGATCGGAGCCCTGTCATGCACGCAACGCCGTTCCTCACGTTCCCGCCTGGCGGCAGCTGGGGGGCTGCCGACGCGATGAACGCCTACGTCGACCTCTTCGGGGGTCACATCGTGACCGACCGCCGTCGCGGTGCCGATGAGCCGGGTGAGGAGGGGAGCGTGCTGATGGCCGAGTTCGTGGTTGCGGGGCAACGATTTCGCTGCAGCGACAGTGCAGTAGCACATGAGTGGACGTTCACGCCCGCGGTGTCCGTCTGGGTGGACTGTGCATCGCGCGAGGAGCAGCAACACGTCTTCACCACCTTGGCACGAGAGGGGAAGCAACACATGCCGCTCGACGACTACGGGTTCGGGCCTTTCGGCTGGGTCGAGGATCGGTTCGGCGTCAACTGGCAACTCGCCGTCACCGAGAAAGGGTGAGCGATCTGTCCGCAGTCGGCCGGCCCTGCGCCGGTCTATCCGGGCGTGAGGTTCCGGGTTGTCAGGAGGGTGCCAGGTGTGCCGGGAACCCACCCGTCGCGATCGGGCCCCAGCGCGTGATGGTGAGCCGCAACAGCGATTTGCCCTGACGCACCATCGCCTCGCGGTACTCGTCCCAGTCCGGGTGTTCCCCGGCCACGGCCCGGTAGTACTCCACCAGTGGCTCCACCGAATCCGGTGGGTCGATGATCTCACCGACACCCTCCACCTGCACCCAAGGGCCGTTCCACTCGTCGGAGAGCACGCACACGGCCACCTGCTCGCGGGCGCGCACGTTGTTGGCCTTCGCCCGGTCCGGATAGGTCGAGACCACCAGGCGGCCCTCGCTGTCCAGGCCGCAGGCCACGGGGGAGAGCTGCGGTCCGCCGTCGGTACGGAGAGTCATCACGATCCCGCGATGCCGGGGCCGCAGGAACTCCTCCAGCTCGGCTCGCCCCACTCGGGTGTTCGTCGCGATCGCCATCAGTCTGCACTCCCTCGTCCTGTCGTGGTGCCGCAGCGGTCTCGCCACGGCGCGGTGAGATCGTCCACCTCAGCCACCGCACCGGCCACCTCGCCGCCGTCGAGAGGCCACAGGTCCACGCCCACGTCGAGCTGCGAACCGGAGCCGTCGGTGAACACGATGCCACGCAATGGGGCGACATCGCGATAGTCCCGGCCCCAGCCGATCGTCACGTACCGGCTGTCGACCACCTGGTCATTTGTCGGGTCCACCTGCACCCATCCGCCATCAGGCAGCCAGACCGCCGCCCATGCGTGCGAGGCGTCCACCCCGCGCAGCTTCGGCTTCCCCGGTGGTGGACGGGTCTCGATGTAGCCGGAGACGTACCGTGCCGCCAGGCCCATCGACCGCATGCACCCGATGAGTAGGTGGGCGAAGTCCTGGCAGACCCCCTTGCGCCCGGCGAGCACCTCCGGCAGTCGCGAACTGACCGAGGTGGAGCCGGGGGCGTAGGTGAAATCGGTGTTGATGCGGTGCGTCAGCTCCATGATGACCTCGACCAGCGGGCGCCCGGGAGTGAAGGACTCCTGGGCGTACTCGCGCACACTCTCGTCGGTGTCGACCATCGCAGAAGGTAACCGCGCATCGGCGATCGCCACCACGGTGTTCGGGTTGTCCCGGCTCGTACCGGGTGCACCCATCCGGATCGTACGCACCAGCTGGGCGACCTCCTCCCAGCCGGTGGTGGGCAGGCGTGCGATGTCGCTGCGGCGCCGACCCGTGGTGATCACCGCGTGGCTGACCACCCGTAGGACCTCGTGCTCGGTGGTGACATGGAAGAACCCCGACCGGTTGCCGGCGAAGTCCCGGTGCTCGGCGACCACGTCCGGGACTGGGTCGATCACCAGCCCGCTGCTGTGCACCTGCTGACCCCCACCGGGGCGTGGCAGCAGCGTGGCCCGGCCGTAGGAGGATGTCACGGCCGCTGGATACCGGTAGGTCGTGGTGTGCGTCAGGCGATAGTGCCGGGACGTCTCTGCCGCGCGCGGCTGGGGTGCGCTTGCCTCGCGGGTGCTCATGAGGTCACTTCCTCACGGCGGGGAACCCAGGTGCCGGCGGCGTCGGCCCACTGGATCGGCACCGGGTGGGCGAAGTGCACCCGGGCGATCTCCTCACCCAGATCACGCAGTCGCCAGTCCAGCGATTCCAGCAGCTCCGCCAGCCTGCGGCGGTCACCTGCGGGGTCCGTGGCGGCCAGAGCGGCCGTATCCTGCTCCGCCAGCAGATCGCCCAGGTCCGCCAGCAACTGGTCGCGCACCTGGGCGTTGTGCGCGGCCGTCGGCAACGAGTCCAGGTCTGTGCGCAGCGTGGTGAGCTGGTGGGCGAGCGAACGGGGGTTGCGGGTGTCCATCAGCAGCAGCTCGAGGAATGCCTCCAGCCGCGCCGTCGTCTGGGAACGCCGCCGGTAACTGATCACCGACTCGTGTGCGATCAGCACCGACTCCAGCACCATCGAGTCCACCGTACGATCGCGCCGCACCGTCACCGTGGCTGCCAGCACCTGCACCAGGTGCTGGGCGCGTTCGAGCCGCCGGCCCACGTCCATCAGGGCCCAGCCGACATCGCGCATCATCGCCTCGCCGCCGATGCCGGCGAGGGCGAGCAGTGCCTCCAGCGTCCGGGTGAGCACCCCGTCCAGATCCAGCTCCGGTCCGACGGTGCGGGCGCGCCGCGACCGGCCCCGAGCGAG
Organism: Ruania rhizosphaerae; assembly: GCF_009805705.1. Lineage (GTDB taxonomy): Bacteria > Actinomycetota > Actinomycetes > Actinomycetales > Beutenbergiaceae > Ruania > Ruania rhizosphaerae. Next base: position 109,805 of record NZ_VSMB01000001.1, on the reverse strand, counting down.
GGCTCGCTCGGCCGCCGACAGCGCGATCCAGGTGTCTGCGGAGAGTTGGTCGCGCACCCCGGTCGCCGCGCGTACCGCGTGGGTGACGGCGAAGGCGATCGAGCCCGGTTGCCGTTCGTCCAGCACCACGTCATCCAAGCCGGCGTCAGTGGTCACGCCAGCCAGCGCCGTCATCAGGATCTCCAACGACCGGCCGCCCGCACTGTGCGGGGTCAGGTGGTAGTCCTCCCACCGGTCGGCCACTGCGCGCACGAGCCGGACGGTGGCCTCGGCACGCTCGCTGTAGCGACCGAACCAGAACAGATCCTCCGCAGCGCCGGGGGAGATCGCCGGCACGCTCGGGTGGTAGGGGGCGCCGTCATCGGTGAGCCACGGGTCCTGCACCGGCTGGGGTTCGGCGGAGAGGATCCACACGTCCTTCGCGGCTGCACCCGCCATGGGCGAATGTGGCACACGGTCCTCGTGCTGTTCGTCGAGCTCGACCCGGGCGAGCCCGCCGGAGAGCACCTGATAGCCCGAGGGCCGGGCTAGCGCGAAGGTGCGCAACGTCGTCGGACGGGCCTGCAGGCTTTTCGACCCGATGGTCGGGGTGGTGGAGGCGTCCACCGGCTCCTGCCCCACCCACCGGTGCGGATCCGCCGCGATCATGGTCGCCAGGTCGGCCCGCTGGGCCACCGTCAGTTCCCAGCCGTTGCGCCGGTACCCACCCGGGACGGTCTGCCGGATGACCAGGCGTTCCAGGTTGGCGATCACGTGCGAGCACATGCTGCGCTCACCGCACCAGTACGTCGCGGCGGAGCCGAGCAGCAGCTCTTCACCGAGGACCTGCCGGCACAGGCGCGGCAGGAACGTCATCAGGGCGGGATTCTCCAGCACACCGGCACCGAACGGGTTCACCACGGTCACGGCGCCACTGCGGGCGGCCTGCACCAGGCCCGGGACGCCGAGCACCGAGTCGCCCCGCAGGTCCAAGGGGTCGCAGAACTCGGCGTCGACCCGCCGGATCAGCACGTCCACCGGTTCGAGGCCACCCAGCGAGCGCATCCACAGCCGGCCACCGGAGACGACGAGGTCCTCACCCTCGACCAGGGGCAGGCCGAGCATGGTGGCGAGGTAGCCCTGGTCGAACGCCGTCTCCGAATACGGTCCCGGGGTGAGCAGTGCGATGCGCGGAGCATCACCCTCGGCCGGCGCGACCTCCTGCAGCGCGGTCCGCATCGCGTGGTAGAACGGCCCCATGCGCCGGATCCGGGCCTGGCGGTAGGAGCCGGCGAGCACCTGCGAGACCACGCGCCGGTCCTCCATCGCGAAGCCGAGGCCCGACGGTGCCTGGGTGCGGTCGGAGAGGGCAACCCAGGAGCCATCGGCGTTACGCGCGAGGTCAGCCGCATAGAGGAACAGCTGATGGGGACCGGGGATGGTGATCCCCTCCGCAGCCCGCAGGAACCCCGGGTGGGCGAGTACCAGTTCCGGCGGAAGCGCCGCGTCACCGATGAGGCGCCGTTGACCGTAGAGGTCGGTGAGGATCGCATCCAGCAGCATCGCGCGCTGGCGCAGAGCGGTCTCCACCTGCGCCCACTCCAGCTCGTCCAGGATCACCGGCAGGGGGTCGAGCAGCCAGGGTGAGTCGATGGCGGCAGCGGCCTGGCCGGTCGAGCTCGCGGCCGTCCCACCCGGTCCGGCAGCACCTGGCGTCTGAGTGCCGACATCGCCGCCGGTGCCGAACCGGACACCGTGGTCCTCCAGGAGGAGGGCCACTTCCTGACGGCGTTCGGCCAACTGCTCCCAGGACTGCACCTGGGCGAGGTCGGCCATCTGGTCCCAAGCGGCGCGCGCTGCACCGGTGGACTGCAGCATCTCGTCGTGCCCCGGGCCCGCGGCACGGTAGGAGGCGAGGAGGTCGGCCACCGTGCTCACTCTCTCCCGTCGGATGACCCGAGTGTATGTCAATGGTAAAGGCTGTGGAGCGTCGATGAGGAGAGTTGGCAGAGAATTGACTCGGAGGATGGTGGTGCTCGGCGCGCACCTCAGCGCGCCAGACGGCGGCGGATCTGCGCCAGGTCCGCGGGTGGCATGGCCTCGGCGACGCCAGGGTGCAACAGGTGGGGCAGTAGCTCGGAGTGGGTGGTCAGGGCCCGAAAGCAGGTGGCCACACTCACGTCGTGCTCGGGGTGGTGAGTGACGGTGATCTCGTCGCCGGCCGTGATGGCACCGGGCTCGATCACGCGCAGGTAGGCGCCCGGTTCGGCGGCCTGGGTGAATGTGCGGATCCAGCCCTGCTCACTCATCCACCCTTGGAACGTGCCACAGGGGATCCGCGGGCAGGAGACCTCCAGGAGCACATCAGGGCCGATCCGCCACTGCTCGCCGATCAGCGCGCCGTGCACGTCCAGGCTCGAGGTGGTGAGATTCTCGCCGAACACGCCATCGGTGAGTGGCCGACCGAGCCGCTCGGCCCATGCGTCCAGCGATTCGCGCGGATAGGCGTACACGGCCTGATAGTCGCCACCGTGGTGCTCCACATCATGGGCGCGATCCCCCTGCAGCCCGACGGCGCCGGTGCCCTTCGGTCCGGGGGCGCGGACTGCGACGGGGCCGCTCACCGGGCGTTTGTCGATCCCCGTGGTTCCGGTGCCCTTCCAGGGGTTGGCGCGGGAGACGCCGACGATCACCGAATGCACGAGTGCCATGGTGGCGATGCTGTGCGAGATGTGGACGGCGACCTCCGCGCTCCTGGCCATCGGACACCGAGACCTGTGCGGGGCGCCATACTGGCCGGGTGCACCCGCTCCCCGGGCCGATGGTCGCTGCCGCCGAGGCCGTGATGGCCCCGCACCGCCCCGCCGAGGTGGTCCGCGCGGCCCGCGCCCTCAGCGATCGGTACCTGGCGGACCGCCCGGCGCGCGAGCCGATCATGGATTCCGACCTGCGTGCCGCCGCGTATGTGCTGACCCGGATGCCGGCGACGTTTGCTGCGGCCCGGCTCGCGCTCGACCAGGTCGTCGACGCTGTTCCGGATCTGCAGCCGCGGGCGGTCGTGGACCTGGGCGCCGGGACTGGGGCGATGAGCTGGGCAGCACTCGATGCGTTCGACAGTGTGGAACGGGTGCGGGTGGTGGACTACTCGGTTGCGGCGCTCGCGCTGGCGGGGCGGCTGCTGGCCGACTCCGGTGCCGCGGTCGAGCACGAGGTGGCGCGGCTGGGCCGCAGCGATCATGTCGAGGATGAAGGGCCGCCATGCCGTCACCAGGCGGATCTGGCCCTGGCGGGCTACGTCCTGGGTGAGCTGGACGAGCAGGCCAGGGACGCCGTCGTGGATCGGCTGGCGCGCAGTGCCGGCACGGTGCTGGTGGTGGAGCCGGGTACCCCGGCCGGCTACGCCCGCGTGCTCCGTGCGCGCGAACGCCTGATCGCTGCCGGGATGAGGATCGCCGCGCCCTGCCCGCATGAGCTGGACTGCCCACTCGGACCGGGAGATTGGTGTCACGCCGCGACCCGGCTCGAACGTACGGCCGCCCACCGGCAGGCCAAGGGTGGTTCGCGCGGGTTCGAGGATGAGAAGTTCTCCTACGTCGCAGCCACCCGGCTCCCGGTGCAGCCGGCCACGGCCCGGGTGCTGCGCCATCCGCAGGTGCGACCTGGTCATGTGCGGCTGCAGCTGTGCGAGTCCGACGGTCGGGCGCGTGAGGTGACCGTATCCAAGCGCGACAAGACGGCGTTCCGGGCTGCGCGGAAGGTGGCGTGGGGGCAGGCATGGGATCTTTCAGGCGAGGACGCCGACCAGGGGTAGGAAGCGTTCGCCGCACTGAGAGGTACGTGCTGGGGCGGCGTGTAGCAGGCTCCGCTTATCCGTGCGATCTCTCAGACTCGAGTGCCGGTCGCCCGCTGCCCGCTCGCTTCCCCGCCCGACCGGCCGCCCTCCTGTGGCGGGAGTGCCCGATCAGTTGGACACTGGTGGTCAGCCGTCTGCTGGAGGTGTCGAGAATGTCCGCCACAGGGTCGATGTCTGCGTCGATGCCGATGCTCGCGAGAGGCCGCCACCGCAACCCTCGCCGAGGCGCGTGCTTTATGGAACTCGCCTCGTTCCTAGCGGGTGAAGCCTGGAGCGATGCGCCCGCCTGTACCGATGAATCCCTCGCCCACCTGGCCCGACTGGTGAACGACCTCACCAGCGATGCAGGTCGCCCGCGCTTGGCGGCGCTCATCCCCGGGGTGATCGGGCTGCGTGATCTCGGGCGCGGGCTCGAGGACGAGATCGCGTTGATCGCGGCGATCCACGCCCTGCCCGTGGCGTCGGAGTCCCGACAGCGTGCCCTGGCCGTCGGCATCGGCCGCACGGTGGGAGACTTCGGTCGCTACACCACTTCGGCGCAGCCAGCAGTGGTGGGGTGGGCGCGCGCGAAGCTGGCGGAGTACGCAGCCTTGCGCCACTGGGCGACGACCTTCGCTCGACGAATGGCGCGCCCGGATGTGCGGGACTCCTCCGCGATCGCGATCACGGAGATCGCCGTCCGGGGAATCGCGGAGGCCTGTGTGCCCGATCCGGACGAGCGGCTGCACCGGCTGCTCGAAGAGGTCATCGCACACAGTCGTGCCCGGGCTGGGCTCGCCGACCACGAAGTTCCCACGCTCGAGCCGCACCAGTGGCGACCACTGGTGCGGACTTCCTGACTGACCTCGAGCGTGTTGCCTGCGCGAGAGGAGGATCGGCCCTCGGCGTGAGCCGGTCCCAGGTCGCTGACGCCGATCGCGTCGGCCAGGCATAGGTTCGCCCGCACACCCTCAGCGGATGCGCGGGCGGAGGTGAGTCTGCGGACTGTCCCGGTCCGCGTCAGCGACGCGGACCGGGACCATCTCAGTTCGCGCTACGGCGGCGGATGACCGCGAATGCGGTACCGGCCCCCACCAGGAGCAGCGCGAGAGCGGCGATCGGCAGCACCGAGGAACCGGTCGTGGGCAGCGGTGCCACCGTGTCCGTCGTCGTTGTCGACTCCGGCGAGGTGACCGGGTCGCCGCCAGGTGTGGAACCGATCGCGGTGGCAGTGTTGCTGAGCTCACCACCAGTGAGGTCGGCCTCGACCACCTCGTAGGTGGTGGTGCACACGACCTCCTCGTCCGGAGCGAGGGCAGCAGCCGCTGCCGGGCAGGTGACCGGCTCCAGCTCGCCGGCACCGGTGAACTCGCCCTCATCGATCGTGACGTCCTCGATCGTGACGTTGCCGGTGTTGGTCACCAGGAACTCGTAGGTGATCACGTGACCGGCTTCTTGGACGCTGGCCGTGTCGGAGGTCTTCACCACACTCAGCGCCGGCTCGGCCGGCGGCGGGATCGTCACAGTCGACGGCGGCGACTCGATCGGGATCTCCCCGCCCGGTGGGAAGCCGGTGGCTGTCGCGCTGTTCTCCACCGATCCTGCCTCGATGTCCTCCTGCGTGAGGGTGTACAAGGCGGTGCACTCGAAACTGTCACCCGGAGCCAGGCTCTCGCCGGCGCCGTCGGGACAGGTGAGCGGGCCGAGTTCACCGCTGCCGGTGAACTCACCCTCGACGACCTCCACCCACGTCTGGGTGACGTTGCCGGTGTTGGTCACCAGGAACGTGTAGGTGATCTCCTGGTCGACCACGTAGGAGTCGACCGTCGCCGGGTCGGCCGTCTTGGTGATCGTCAGTGCCGGAACCGCCGGGATCTCCACGCCGGTGGTCGAGGGCTCCGAGGTGATCGGCTCCTCCGCCCCGGTGGGTACACCGCTTGCCGTGGCTGTGTTCGCCACCCAGCTCGCATCGACGTCGTCCTGGGTCAGGGTGTAGGTGGCGGTGCACACCGTCTCGTCCCCGGCCGTGAGCTCGGTGACCGGGCAGGTGGCGGGCTCGGAGAGCAACGGGTCCTCGATCGCGATGTCGCTCAGATCCACCAGGCCGGTGTTGGTGACAGTGAAGTTGTAGTGGACGAGGTCACCGGCGTCGGTGAGGCCGTTGCCGTTGGCGTCCTCGATCGAGGCGACCTCCTTCTCGAGCTGCACCTCGGGGACGGCGCCACCGGAGGTGCTGGTGTTGTTCTCCTCGTCCGGGTCCTCCTCGTTCGCGGAGACGGTCGCGGTGTTCTCGACCAGCGTCTGCGGGTCGAGGTCGTCCGGAACCTCAGCGCTGATGGTGAAGTCCACCGACGTGTCGGCCTCGGTCCGTCCGCCGATGCAGGTGAAGGTCCCCTCGGCCACGGTGCAGTTCGGCTCGTCCGTGTCGGGGTTGAGCAGCATGTCCGGGATCGTGTCGCTGACGGTGAACCCGGAGGAGTTGCCGGGGCCGTGGTTTGTCACGGTGATGGTGTACTCGATCGTCCCACCAGGCACCAGCGCTGCCGGGCCGGTCTTGTCCACACTGAGGTCGGTGGGCTGTCCGGGTGAGGCGGCGCCGTCGTTGTTGGTGCTCGAGGGGCCGGGCCCGGTGCTGACCACTGTGAAGGTCGGGGCGTCGGCGTCCGGGTTCTCGACCTCGAGCTGCATCACGGTCCCGGTGGCGTTGAACGAGAAGCCGAGGTTGCCGTTGCCGAAGGTCCAGGCGGCACCGGCGATCGCGAGGTCTGCCGAGAACACGTCAGGGAAGTAGGTCACCTCGCCGGTCGCAGGATCGGTCCTCGTGATCGCACCGCTGCCCGCTCCCCAGAAGTAGCCATCGAGCAGCGCGAAGTCGGGTCCGCCGAGATCGCCGTACATCGGCTGGTCCAGCTCGATGGTGTCGACCAGGTTGCCGGTCGAGACATCGATCACCTGCAACTCCTCGTTGCCAGACACTGCGCTGTAGTACAAGCCGTCGTCGCCGAAGGCGCCGATGATCGACGTGCTGTAGGTCTCCGTCCCCACGCGGGTCAGGGCACCTTCCTGCCCGATACGGATCAAGGACCCCTCGGGGAACTCCTGGCTGTCGTCACTGTTGACCATGGCGTACAGGTAGTTGTCGCCGGTGTTGTACGCCAGCGCGTTGTAGGTCACCGGCGACGTGGGGCCCTCGGTCTGGAACTCCACCTCGCCGTCGGCATTGGTGATCGCCTGGTAGAGCCCCGTCGGCTGTCCCTGGCCCACGAAGACCAACGGATCGGCTGCGTCGAACGGATCGCCCGGAGCAGCGCTCGCGGGCGTGGCCGCCCACGGCGCCGTCGTTCCCAGCGCGGCCGCCACGAGGGCGACGAATGCGAGAAGCGCTCCACCGCGGGCGGGCCACCGCCGGTCTGTCCGGTTGTCTCTGACTGCATGCGGTGCGCGCGGCATCGCATCCTCCCCCGAGGCTCGTGCGGCTGTTCGGCCGCTGATGGTCTAGTACCGAGTGCTACCCAACCGCATCCGCCCCCATCCTGTCCAGGCGTTCAACTTCGCAACTCTACGAATGTTCAGCTGGTGGACGATGTGTCAGGGAAGCTGGTGGATCGCGAACGGCAGAACGGGGCCGGCGCCGGTCGCCTTCAGCAGGTGTGCAGCGACGGTGACGGTCCATCGGGTGCGGATCGTGTCGTCCACGAGCAGGACCGGCCCGTGCAGCTCCACACCGTCGACCACGCTCGTTCGCTCGAGCAGTTGTGAGACCCGTACGCCCGAGGCTGCCTCGTCCGACGGCGGCGGCCCGCTGACCTGCAGTGCCTCCACCACAGGCAGGCGGCCCACCTGGGCGAGGTGCTCGGCAACGGAACTCACGAGCCGGGGGTGCCGCCTCGACGGCATGGGGACGACCGCCGTCGGGCGTTGCCAATGAGGTGCCCACCGGCGCAGCGTGGCGACCGCGGCCTGCAGGATCTCCGGCGGCGCCTGCTGGTCCTCAGCCCACAGTCGCGCCAGCACATCTGACCAGGCGGGGTCGTCAGCGAAGGCGATGGCTCGCCCTTCGGCGATGATCGGGCCGATCTTCCCGCGTACGCCCTCGAGGCGAGACGGCCATAGCTTGCGGGGCTCGACCCTGCTGTCCAGGCCGCGGAAGTGCTGGCGGGCGGTGGCGACCAGGTCCTCGCTCGGGCGGGCGCCAGGAGGAGGCAGGTGCCCGTCGCAGACCGAGCAGCGACCGCACGGGCGCGGATCGGGATCGTCGAGCGCCTGCTGCAGGAACTGCATCAGGCAGCCCTCGCCGTGGGCGTACCGGCGCATCAGATCCGCTTCGTTCGCCCGGACCTGCCGCAGCGACGACCACTTCTGCTCATCGAAGTGCCAGGGTCGGCCGCTGGCAGCCCAGCCGCCGCGCACTCGCTCGACGGCGCCATCGACGGCGAGGATCTTCAGCTGGGTGGCCAGGCGTCCGGGCCGGATGCCCGTGGCGGTCGAGATCGCCGACTCCGACACCGCCAGCTGACTGCCGGACTCGTCCACGCCTCCCTCGCGGGCGAGTACCTCCAGCACCCGGTCGACCTGCTCCGGGTCGGGGATCCCGGCCGTGGCGAAGTACTCCCAGATGCGTTCATCGGCATCTGAGGGCACCAGCACCGCAATGGCGTTGTCGAGCGCACGGCCGGCGCGTCCGACCTGCTGGTAGTACGCCACGGGTGAGGCGGGCGAGCCGAGATGCACGCAGAATGCGAGGTCGGGCTTGTCGTAGCCCATCCCGAGCGCCGACGTCGCCACCAGCGCCTTCACCTGGTTGTCCCGCAACCGGTCCTCAAGCTCGGTCCGGTTCTCCGTCTTGCCGGTATAGGCGGCCACGTCCAGCCCCTGGGCCTGCAGGAACCCGGTCACGCGCTCGGCCTCGGCGACCGTCAGGGCGTAGACGATCCCGGAGCCGGGTAGCTGCCCGATCGCCTCGGCCACCCAGGCGTAGCGTTCCAGGGGACTCAGCCCCGGGACGACGGCCAGACGGAGGGAAGCGCGGGCCAGCGAGCCCCGCAGGGTGACGGTCGCCTCCCCCAGCTGGGAGGCGACGTCCTCGGTGACTCGTGCGTTCGCCGTCGCCGTGGTGGCCAGGACCGGTGTGCCGGGCGCGAGCTGGAGCAACGTCCGCGTGAGCCGCTGGTAGTCGGGCCGGAAGTCGAACCCCCAGTCCGAGACGCAGTGTGCCTCGTCGATCACGAGCATCCCAGTGCTCGCCAGCAGCTGCGGGAGGCGCTCGGCGAACCGTGGATTGGCGAGTCGTTCGGGGGAGATGAGCAGGACGTCGATGTTCCCAGCGGCGAGGGAGGCCAGGACCTCGTCCCACTCCTCGATGTTCGTGGAGTTGATCGTGGCGGCACGCAGCCCGGCCCGCTCGGCCGCGGCGATCTGGTCCCGCATGAGCGCCAGCAGTGGTGAGACCACCAACGTGGGACCGGACCCCCGGGAGCGCAGTGCCGCCGTCGCCCCCCAGTAGACCGCGGACTTGCCCCACCCCGTGGCCTGCACCACCAGCACCCGCCGGCCGTGGTCCACCAGCTCCGTCACGGCCCGCTCTTGATCCGGGCGCGGGGCAGCGTCGGGCCCGGCCACGGATCGGATGGTGGCGGCGAGGAACTCAGCGGTGGAAGTCATCACCTCCATCCTGCCTGCTGCCGGTGACACCCGTCAGCGTCTGTCCACAGCACTGCTCTGGTGGGCGGCTAGCGGTGTTGCGTCTGCTCGATGAGCTCGCGTGCGGTCGCGATGCTCCGCGATGCCGCTATCGGGTCGATACGCGCGAGCGCGAAGGCTGCGACGATGAGGCCGGTCGTAGTGTCGGCCAGCTGGGTCACCTCTGCCGGTTCGGCAGTGGGGCGATGTGCTTCGATTCCGCGGGTGAGTGCCTCGTGTAGCTCTCGGCGATACTCGGCGATGACTGCTGCGACGTGCGCGTCCTGGGCGATAGGAGCCCCGGCCGTATTGACGAGGAGGCACCCGTTGGTCGCGGGCATGGAGTCCGCACGTGAGAACGCTTCGCCTAGTCCGGTGAGGTAGGTGATCACGGCGTCAGGTTCGACGGGCTCGCTCTGCATCGGCCGCAGCCGCGGGCGGATCACCTCATCCAGATAGCTCTGCACGGCTGCGTCGAACAGTCCCCGTTTGGAGCCGAAGGCGTTGTAGATGCTGGAACGGCTCAGACCTGTGGCCGCCTCCAGATCGGGGACGGAGGTGCCTGAGTAGCCGGAGTGCCAGAACGTCGCACGTGCTGCTCGCACCACGGTGTCGCGATCGAAGCTCTGTGTTCTGGCCATGATCTTCCCCACTCCACTTTCTAGACTGTTCGATCCAGTATATACTGAACCGAACGTTTCAGAATCGGTCCAGCGCGGTCTGGGCCACCGAAAGGGAATCCACATGATCATCGCGGGACTCGTGCTCACCGGCGTCGCGGCGCTGGTCCACATCGTCATCTTCTACCTGGAGTCGATCGCGTGGACCGGGGCGCGCGCTCGTGCCGTCTTCGGCACCACTGAGGAGGAGGCGCGGGCCACCAAGGCGCTCGCCTTCAACCAGGGCTTCTACAACCTGTTCCTCGCCATCGTGGTTCTCACGGGGATCATCCTGTTCGCCGCCGGCCAGGGTGCGGCAGGGGCGGCGCTCCTGTTCGCCGGTGCCGGATCGATGGCGGCAGCAAGCCTGGTGCTGGCACTCTCCAGCCCCGACAAACTCGCGGCCGCGATGAAGCAGGGCATCCTTCCCGCGCTCGGCGTGATCGTTCTCGCCATCGCACTGACCGCGTGACCACCCCCCATTCAAAGAGAAAGTGATACCACGTCCATGTCACAGTTCACCTCCACGCAGATCCAGCTCGCGTCCCGCCCGGAAGGCTGGCCGACGCACGAGAACTTCCAGACCGTGCAGGCCACCCGCGGCGACCTGCCGGAAGGGCAGGTGCGGGTGCGCAACGAGTTCATCTCGGTCGATCCCTACATGCGGGGCCGGATGGACGACGTCCGCAGCTACGTCGCTCCCTACGCACTCGGTGAGACGATCACTGGCGGAGCCATCGGCAGGGTGATCGAATCGGCTGCCCATGATGTTCCGGTCGGAGCGGTCGTGCTGCACCAGCACGGCTGGGCCGACGCAGTACAGGCGGATGCGGGAACCTTCACCGTGGTGCCCGAGGTGCCGGGCCTGCCGCTCTCGCTGCGGCTGCACATCTTGGGGATGACCGGCCTGACCGCGTATGTGGGTTTGACGACCATCGCGGGTCTGCGCGAGGGAGACACGGTGTTCGTCTCCGGAGCGGCTGGTGCTGTCGGCACCGCGGTCGGACAGATCGCGAAACTGCTCGGGGCCAAGCGTGTGATCGGCTCGGCCGGATCGGAGGAGAAGGTCGCGCTCCTGACTCAGAAGTACGGATACGACGCCGCCTTCAACTACAAGGATGGCGACATCCGCGGGCAACTCGCGCAGGCCGCCCCTGAGGGCATCGACGTGTACTTCGACAACGTCGGCGGTGACCACCTCGAGGCTGCGCTCGCCGTGTTCAACGACGGCGGCCGGGCCGCGTTGTGCGGTGCGATCTCCAGTTACAACACCACCGAGCCCAGCCCCGGACCCGACAATATGGCCAACATCATCACTCGCGCGCTCACCCTGCAGGGATTCACCCTCGCGAGCTACCTGCACCTGGCGCCCGAGTTCTCGGAGAAGATGACAGCCTGGTTCGCCGCGGGACGAATCGCCTACGACGAGACCATCGTCGACGGATTCGAGAACACAATTGACGCCTTCCTCGACATGATGCGCGGAGCGAACACCGGCAAGATGCTCGTGCGCGTCTGACGACGTCAGATGACCCTCACCGCGGCGATCCGGGCGTGCAGGTGCACGTCATGCCATCCGTCCGCGTGCAAGGCGGCGTCGCGCATGGTGCCTTCAGCCGTGAAGCTCGCTCTGGGGGCGTTGGCCGCGAATGCACGAAGGGCCGCACCCGATGCACGGGTGCGGCCCTCCTGGCGGTGGTGATCAGCCGATCGAGCCACGTACCTTCGCCGCGCGTGCGACACCGAGCAGCAGCCCACCGAGGAGCATTGCTCCGAGTGCTGCCAACCCGAGGTCCGGCCCGACGGCGGCCCCTGTCTCTGCCAGGGAGCCGTCACCATCCGTACCGCTGCCGTCCGCGGCCACGATCTCCAGCGGAGCCCAGCCGATCAGGGTGCCGTCGGCGGCCTGGACCACGATCTGGTGGTCGCCCAGGGTGGCGTCAGCCGGGATGGTAAGGGTGGTCGTCCCGTCATCTGCCACGGTGCCGGTGGCCAGGAGTACCGGATCCGAGTGCAACCACACGTGCACCTGCTCACCCTCGCTGCCCGCCACGGTGACCTCGATCGAATCCCCGGGCTCCGCCGTCGCCGGAGCGGTGACACTCCCGCGGGAGTCCTCGGTGAGGTCCTCGTCCGGGGTGGGAACAGGCTCGGTCGAGGGGTCGGTCGGCTCAGGGTCAGTGGGCTCCGGATCGGTCGGCTCGACGCACTCGTCACCGGCTGCCGCTCGCAGGGAGACGCCGTCGTGGGCGGTGTCGGAGATCCACAGCACTCCCGGCGCCACCTCGTCGTTCACGTCGCACCAGTCGAATGCGATGCCCTCGTTGGTGTAGTCCGGGTTCATCCCGGTCGGGGCATGGTAGGTGAGCCCGCGGGTGAGCTCGCCGTCATCGAAACTAAGCACCGAGGTGCGGTTGTCGCACGTCTCGTCGCACAGCACCCACAGCTCGTTGGCGCCAGCGCGCCAGTCCAGGCCCATCGCCGCCGGCATGGCCTCGCTCGAGGCGACGGACTGCAGGTGGGTGGCGGTTCCATCGGACTCCAGGACCACGAGGTGGATGTCACCGGTCGACTCCACGGCCACGGCGAAGATGCCGCCGAAGTGCTCGCCGTACGCGGCCGGGTCGTAGGCCACGCCGTCGGTGTTACGGACCCCGAGTGCCGTGGCGTCGGCGTCGGAAATCCACTCGATCCCCTCCAAGCCGCCGTTCGCGCTCAGCTGGCCGGTGATGTCAGCCAGGTTCCACTCGTGCGTGGCGGTCCCGGTCTCGGTGTCCACGCGCAGGACCGACGGGCGGCTGGTGCCACCGGCGGCGTTGTCACGCTCGGTGGAGACGAAGATCTGGCCGTCCTCGGTCACGGTGACACCCTCGGTGTCCGGTTGGTCTCCGCCGTCGGCGTAGGTGACGATCTGGGAGTCGGTGACGACGTACGCCTCGCCCTCGGCCTCCATCGTGACCAGCTCGGAGGTGCCGTTGTTGACCGCGTACACGGTGCCGTCGGTAGCGATGTCGACCCCTGACATGTCCTCACCGAAGGTCCCGGCGGCGACGGCGTCAGTGATCTCGTTGGCGAACGGCCACGGCTCGGCCTCGATCTCCGGTTCGACGATCTCATCGCATGCGTTCGGGAGTTCATGGGTGCTCTCGGACGTCTCGGCGAAGGCGCCGGTCATGTCCGGGCAGCGCCCGAGCGTGATCGGGGCGTGGTCCTGCCAGGCCACCGAGTCCACCACGGTGCCCTCGGCGTCGCGCAGGGTGGCGCTGTCCGGGTCTCCGAGTCCGAAGTTCGGCTGGGTCATGAACGCCGCATACCCGCCGGACTCGATCTCGCCGGAGAGTTCGACGGGCGGGTGCGTGGGGTCGTTGTCGATGAGGGTCCAGCCGGTCAGGTCCAGCGACTGCTCGGTGTCGGTGTTCGCCAGCTCGACCCAGTCGCCGATGCCGCCGTTGGACTCGATCTCGTTGATGACGATCGGGCTCTCCGAGTTGCGGGCCACGTTGGCCGAACCCGGGGTGGGCCGGGTGTCGACGAAGGCTCCGGTGGCATCCGGCACGCGGCCCTCCGTGAACGCGTGATCGGTCCATTCGTAGGAATCGACCAGGCCGAGACCGTCAGCGAGGTAGACGCGGATCATGTCGTTCTTGCCGAGACCGAAGCCGTCGTCGGTGATGTTGGTCTCGATCACCAGGAACTCGCCCGGCTCGAGCGTGGTGCCCGCAGCGATCGGGAGGGCCTTGAGGTCACTGTCGTCGCGCAGGATCCAACCCGAGAGGTCCACCTCGGCCTCGCCGTCATTGACCAGCTCCACCCAGTCCTCGCCGTCATCCGGATCGTCCGACATGACCTCGTTGACGGCGATGGTCTCCTCGGCGTCGTACCACTCCGGCTCGTTCCGCTCCACGTTCGCGGCGCCGGGGGTGGGCTCGGTGTCGGTGAACTCGCCGGTGCCATCGGGTACACGCCCCTCGGTGAAGGCGTGATCGGTCCAGGCGTAGGAGTCGACGGGCGTCTCGTCCGGGGTGAACAGGCGGGCCATGTCATTCGAGCCCAGTCCGAAGCCGTCAGCGACCTCGTTGGTCTCGAACACGGCATACGCGCTCGGCTCCAGCACGGTGTCGTCGGCGATGGTGAAGGTGTGGTCGTCATCGTCATCGCGGATGATCCACCCGGAGATGTCGACGGCCTCGGTGCCGGTGTTCGTGAGCTCGACGAAGTCGGGGGAGTCGTCGTCGCTGTTGGACTGCACTTCGTTGATGCGCACGTCGGTGTCGGCGGCAGCAGCGGGGGCAGCGAGGATGATGCCAGTGGCCGCGCTGCCCACGAGGGCGGCGACCGTGGCGAGGGAGAGAGTGCGGCGCACAGGTACTCCTTCGGATTGGGGCCACCTGTGATCCTCTCGGGGCGTGGCGAACACTGGATGAACGAGCCGCGAACGCCCGGGTGCCGGTGGATGACGGCTCCGGCCGCGCCTCGCGCTCCTACCCGCCGCCTTTCTGACCGAACTGACACGACGACGCCCGTGTGCGGCAGCATCGCGCCGCACTCCACGCGGCTGTGTCGGTCCGGTCAGCGGCGGCGCATAGGCTCAGCCGGATGGAGTGGTGGCAGCAGATCGTCGACCGGATCGGCCCGGTGGGCGCGCTCGCGCCCACGGCCAGGGAGTTGCTGGTGCTGCTCGGGCTCGTGGTCGCTGTGGTCGTGCTGGGCCCCGCCTGGCGCGCGGCCCGGCTCGGCGTGACGCTCGTGCACGAGCTGGGGCACGCCGTCATCGGCGTTCTCTGCGGCCGGCGCTTCACCGGCTTCGTCCTGCGGATGGACGCCTCCGGACATGCGGTCACCCACGGGCCGACGCGCGGATTCGGGCGGATCGCCACCACCTGGGCCGGGTACCCCGCCCCCGCGGTAGTCGGGGCCGTCCTCATCGTCGCCGCAGCCCACGGCTGGGCGCCCCCGGTGCTGGCACTCGCCCTACTGATTCTCCTCGGCTCCCTGATCCGGGTGCGCTCGGTCCTCACCGCCGTCGTCCTGCTCGCCTTGGTGTCCGCGGTCGGTCTGCTGTGGTGGGCGGCGGACTCGCTCTGGCAAGGACTGGCGGTGCTGGGGATGGGTGCGCTCCTGCTGGTCGGATCCTGGCGGCACCTCGGCTCGGTGGCCCGCGACCGCAGCCGGGGTAGCGACCCGGCAGTGCTGGCGGCACTGACCCCCATTCCCCGGATCCTGTGGATCGCCAGTTTCGTCATGATCCTGGGGGTCGTCACCTGGTGGGCCGTGCTCGCGATCATCGCCTTGTTGCCCTGACTGCGACAACGACAAGAGTAAGATACCCTAGGGGGTATACAAATCAGATTCGATCGAAGGGAACCCCATGTGCCGTCCCGTCTCGTGCGACACCTGCGGAAAGACCACCTGGGCCGGCTGCGGTGAGCACGTCGACCAGGTGATGAGTGCCGTACCCCAGGCGCAGCAGTGCCCCGGACACCCGCTGGCCGAGCAGCAGCCCCAGCCAGGATTCCTCGCCCGGATCCTGGGGCGTTGATCCGATGCTCACGCAGGATGCCGAGGCCCAGCGCCGGATCCTCAACCGCCTCCGTCGGGCCCGTGGTCAGCTCGATGCGGTGATCACCGCGGTGGAGGAGGGAGGCTCGTGCCGAGCCGTCGTCACCCAGCTGGCGGCCGTCTCCACCGCCTTGGACCGCGCCGGGTTCACGGTCGTCTCCTCGGCGATGAAGGAGTGTCTCGCCGATCCGGACGGGGTTGCCGAATCCGAGGACGGGCTCACGACGGAGGAGCTGGAGAAGCTGTTCCTCTCGCTCGCGTGACCTGTCAGACTCGCCCGTCTCGCGCGCGCTCCAGCACGGCGGCGATATCCGGCGCGCGGTAGCCAGGGCCCTTGAGCACCTTGCCGTCCTCCCGAAGGATCGGGCGGCCGTCCACGCCCAGCTTGGACAGGTTCGACGCCTGGATCTCTGCCAGCACCTCCGTCAGCGGGATCCCGCATTCCAGCGCCATCCCGTACAGCACGTACACCAGGTCGCCGATCGCATCGGCCGCCCCGACGGCGTCCCGTGCGTCGTCTGCAACCCTCACCGCCTGCAGGTAGGCGGCCTCCAGCACCGCCTCGGCCTCCCGGCCGTAGACGGCCCCGACGAGCTCGGCGAACTCCTCGGCGATCAGGGCCATCCGCATCGGCACGCGGCTGGAGTCGAGCGACGGGGCCGATCCGACCGGCACGTCGTAGACATGATGGAACTCCCGCACCAGCGCTTCCGGCACCTCGGCGCCGGCTGTGGTGAGATCGCCTGGTCCCACCCCGGGTGTGGCGTGGGTGCTTGCTGTCGCCCCAGCCGTGGCGGCGTCAGCGCCTGAGGAGGGGCCGCCGTCGGGAGGCAACGCAAGCCTGCCCGCGCACGTGTGCCAGGTACCTCCGGACTGGAGGTGCTCGACCACGCCGCGCTGCAGGCTTGAGGTGAGCGGAAGGGCGTCCAGATCCACGTGCCCGCGGCGAGCGAACACGAAGAACAGCACGTCCGCCGCGCCGGGGCTGGACTCCCCGGTGAGGCGCCAACGGCGCCCGAACGCCACAATGTTGGACCGCTCGGGCAGGACCTGTGCCAGTTGCGGGTCCAGTAGCCAGCTGTTGCAGTGCAGACCGGCGATCGGGAGTTCGGGGAAGTGGCGGGCGAAGAACGGCCCGACACGTGCGAAGGAGGCGTCCACCGCCGCGGGGTCGAGCGGGCCGGTGCGTGGGATGTGCGCGGAAGCGAGGAGCTCGTCGCCGGCGCGCTCGACGGTGTACTGCAACCGGCCGAGCCAGTACAGCCCGCCCGCCCAGGTGTTGATCAGCCAGTTCTGGGTGTGCAGTCCGAACTCGCCGAAGGCGAGCCGGTGCACGGCGACTTGCTGGCCGAGGTCTGCCAGTGACCGCCAGGAGATCGCCTCGGGGATGCCCCGGCTGCGGTGGAAGGCACGGATCTCGGGCAGGGTGGCCAGGAAGGTGAGGATCGCGCGATGGCCCACGGCTGCGCGCTCGTCGGCGTCGCTGCTGGACTCGATCCGTGGCCAGATCTCGCCAGGGATCTCGCGGGTGACATCGCCGAGGCGGCGGGAGAGCTCGTGGACATCGGCCCGGATTTGCTCGATCGTGGCGTCATCGAGAGCGCGCTCACGAAGTTCGAGGGTGGCGGCGGCGTCCTCGGGTGTGAAACCGAGCAGGGTGAGGGTCTCGGGGAGATCCGGGGCAGCGAGGCGGGCGCGGATGAGGTCGGCGGTCAGGATCATCGCGGGTCGTCGGTGCCTGCTGGGTCCGAGCCGTGGCCTGCGGTGCCATGCGGACGAGCGCCACCGGTCCCAGTGGTGTCACTGGCCTCATCGGAGTCGGTCGCATCGGTGCCGGTGACGCGGTCCACTGCCTCGCTCACCTTCTCCAACGGAGTATCGACGCCGGTCACGGCCACCTGCTGCTCGAACGCCCGGGCGGCAAGCTGGTTGGCCCGCTCGCGTTGCTCCGCGGCGAGCACATCCAACTCGTCCGCGAGCTCGGTGGCCCGCTCGACGGTGCCCGGATCGGTGGGATCCATGTCGGAAAGCTCGGCCTGGATCTCCATCACCCGGGTCCGGAACGTCAGGCTGTCCATACTCTCCAGGGTACCGATCGCCCGGCCCGCACTGGAGGGAATCCTCTCACCGCTGCCGAATCCCCCTTCCACTGGCTGTTGGGTGGTTCGGTGGCGGGAAGGGGATTCGGCGGCCGGGGCGCGGCGCCCTCGTGGTGGGCTGTGGCGAGACATCGCCCGCCGTGGTGGTCGTGCCGGGCCCGGCCGGTCTACCGTGTGAGGGATCACCGCCAGCGCCGCCTCAGGAGAGAACTGTGACCCACGCGCCGATCGACGCCACTCGCACCACCAGCTGGGCCGATCTCATGGCTCACTGCCGTGTGCTCGAACCGAACCTGCGAGGGTGGTTCGCCGACGATCCCGGGAGAGCGGACCGGTTCACCCACCAGGCGGCCGACCTGCACGTGGATCTGTCGAAGAACCTGATCACGGACGAGACCCGGGACCTGCTGCTGCAACTGGCCGAGGATGTGCGCCTGCCGGACCGGATCGAGGCGATGTTCCGCGGTGATCACATCAACGTCACCGAGGATCGCGCCGTGCTGCACACCGCGCTTCGCCGGCCCGCCGGTATGCAGCCGCCGCTGGTCGTCGACGGGCAGGACGTCGACGCCGACGTGCACGCCGTGCTGGCCAAGGTGTACGACTTCGCCGGGAAGGTGCGCAGCGGGGAGTGGACAGGTGTGACGGGCAAGCCGGTGCGCACGGTGGTGAACATCGGCATCGGTGGATCCGACCTCGGGCCGGTGATGGCGTATGAAGCGCTGCAGCCGTACGTGGCGGACGGCCTCGAAGTGCGCTTCGTCTCCAACATCGACCCCACCGACGTGGCCGAGACCACCCAGGGCCTGGACCCGGAGACGACGCTGTTCATCGTCGCCTCCAAGACGTTCGGCACCCTGGAGACCCTGACCAATGCCCGCCTGGCGCGGGAGTGGCTCTGGAAGGAACTGATCGCGGCCGGCGCGATCGAGGATGTCGACGACGCACGCACCGCTGCGGTGTCCGCGCACTTCGTGGCCGTCTCCACCGCCCTGGACAAGGTGGCCGCGTTCGGCATCGACCCGGAGAACGCCTTCGGCTTCTGGGACTGGGTCGGCGGGCGCTATTCGGTGGACTCGGCCATCGGTACCTCCCTCGCGATCGCGATCGGCCCGGAGCGCTTCGCCGAGTTCCTCGCCGGATTCCACGCGGTGGACGAGCACTTCCGGACCACGCCGCTGGCCCAGAATGTGCCGGTCCTGATGGGCCTGCTGAACGTCTGGTACGTCAACTTCCTGGGCGCGGAGAGCCACGCGGTGCTGCCCTATGCCCAGCATTTGCACCGCTTCGCCGCCTACCTGCAACAACTCACGATGGAGTCCAACGGCAAGAGCGTGCGCTGGGACGGCACGCCCGTGACCACCGACACCGGGGAGATCTTCTGGGGTGAGCCCGGCACCAACGGCCAGCACGCCTTCTACCAGCTGATCCACCAGGGCACCCGCCTGATCCCGGCCGACTTCATCGCGGTCGCTTCGCCGGCGCACCCGTTGAAGGACGGGGAGACCGATGTTCATGGTCTGTTCCTCGCCAACTTCTTCGCCCAGACCAAGGCGCTCGCGTTCGGCAAATCAGCCGAGGAGGTGCGGGCCGAGGGGACACCCGAGGCCATCGTCCCGGCCCGGGTGTTCGAGGGGAACCGCCCGACGACGTCGATCCTCGCCCCCGCGCTGACTCCATCCGTTCTCGGGCAGCTGATCGCCCTGTACGAGCACATCACCTTCGTCCAAGGCGTGGTCTGGGGTATCGACTCCTTCGACCAGTGGGGCGTGGAGCTGGGCAAGCAACTCGCCACCGAGCTCGCTCCCGCCGTGGCGGGGGAGGCTGAGGCGCTCGCGAACCAGGACGCGTCGACGAAGGCGCTGATCGAGAGGTACCTCGAGTTGCGCGGATGAGGTTCTGCTCGGCTGCGTTCGGCCCGACGGCGTCTCTTACCGAAGGTGACCAGCGAGGCGTGAGGCGTGAGGCGCCGTCGGGCTCCGCCATTGCGGAACTGTTGGACCCCGTGCCGGCGCGCCCTACTCGTGGCGGCGGTCGAACGCGGCCCGCACCTCGGCAGGAATGCGACCGCGGGTCGAGACCGTGTAACCAGCCTCGAGCGCCCACGACCGGATGGCCGCCGGAGTCGGTGCGGCGGCGCTCGCGAGCGCGCTGGTGCGCACCTCGCCGATGTTCTCCCCGGCGATCTCGGCCAACGTGGCAGCGAGGAACCGATAGGTCCATTCCTGCGCAAGCGCCCGAGTTTCGCAGAACACGATCGGGACCTGGGGGAACCGCGCGTGGTGTTCGGCCACGGCTTCGGCCACGACCGATGGCCGCACGTGCTCGAGCGCGAAGACCTGGGAGTACCTGTCCTCCACCACGATCGCGGCACGCGGCAGGTCGCTGAGGTCGGCCGCGAGGTAGCGCATCTTGCCAGTGGTGAGCGTGCTGACGAGGTCGCTCAGGCTCTTTCGTTCAACGGAGGCGATGACGGCGCCGTCGAGCTCGACCGCATAGTCGCCCGCGGCCAGTGGTGCCTTTCGCGTGGTGGCCTGTTGGTGGCTGAACTTCCAGGCGTATCGCTCGTGGCTGTCGACCACGATCTCCAGCCCGGCCAGGCCACTCGCCCTGGCTGTGGGGATGGCGACGGTGGGGCGCGCCTGTTTCGCTGTGCGTGCGGTCTGCCAGAACACCGCTTCCCGGCCACCCTTGATTCGGGTGAGCACGAACTGGCTGCGGTTCTCGCGGGAGCGGTCCAGGACGAGATCGATCGCAGTGCCCCGGCGCCGGCACGACCGCACGGGAACAGCCTCCACGATCTCCGGTTCGCTCGGCCACCCGACCGCGCGGTGGCAGTAGACCTTCCCGGTGCGCGGCCAGACCTCGCGCGTCTTGAGCACGATCCCGTGCTCGCCCAGCGGGATCCGCAGCAGATACGGCAGCGTGCTGCCTTCCTCGGGGTTCCGGGCGATCAGGAAGTCCTCCGGCATGGCGCCATGCTACGGCGCGAGGGGACCGGGGTCGCTACGCCTTTGAGGTGGGAGCCTATGTGCTTGTGGTGTGGGTCCGGAGCGTAGGGGCACACCCGATCCGCAGCATCATGACCTTGCTGAGGTGCGGCGTCAGGCGTCAGGCCCGGGAAACGGGTCGGCTGGCCGGGGTGTTCGTGGCTGGAGATTGGCGGGAAGGGTGATGTCGTCGACCGAATCGGCGAGGTGCAGCGTCTCGATCAGTTCCGGCACCCGGCGCGTGATCGATTGCCAGACCTGCTCATGGTCGACCTTGTCATAGTGGTGTGCGATGAGATTTCGCATCGCGGTGACGGCCGGCCAGGGGACGTCGGGGAATGTGTCCTTGTAGTCGCTGTGCAGCTTTTCGACGATGTTCCCGATTGTGATGAGGTAGCGCTCTGCCGCTGCCCTCAGAAGTTCGCCGTCGGTGTCGTCGGCGAGGAATGCGGCATGGCCGCGCTCGACGATCCGCCCGCACCGGATAGCCACCTCGACCAGGTCGCCCAGTCGGCGTCGCGTCTGCTCCGGTGAGAACGGCCGGGCGTTCTTCGGGTATCCCCGACCCTTCTGGTACATCCGCTTCTCGTCGGCGCTCGCATAGTCGGCCTCGTCGCGGAGGTGCTGCTCGTCGGTGTCGGTCACAGGGCGATGGCCTCGCGCCGGGCTTCGGCGGCCGCTGCACCGCCGGAGGTCCGCGAGACGACGTCGACATGGACGGTCAAGAGTCGTTCGAGATCCTCGATCAGCTCGGCCTTGTCCACGAGGTCGAAATCTGCGGGGTACGTCGCCATGAGATCGACATCCGAGTACGGAGTGTCGTCACCGCGAGCGATCGACCCGAAGACCTTGACGTCTTGCAAGCCGTGTTCACTTGCCACGGCAACGACCTCGCGACGTCGGTTCAGAAGAATTTCCCGCGGCCGTACCAGGAGCGCCTTCGACAGGTGACGTCGGGCCTCGTCAGACGGTTGGCGCCGACCGCGCTCGATAGCCGCGATCGTCGACTGCTGGACGCCGCTGAGCTCGGCGAGTCGTTGCTGGGTCAAGCCGACCGCCTCACGCCGCGCTCGGAGGAACTCACCGAAGGTGCTCACCGATTCAGTATAGCAAATCTGCGATGAAGCGACCTGGGTAATCCTCCACGTCGTCAACCAGATTGACGTTCGATTTTCTGGGTGGTCGGGACCCGGGACGGGGCGAGGATCTTGACGCCGACCCGCAGCCGTGCCATGGTGAATGCACACAAGATCACTATTGAATGGATATGCGGAGATGCTGACGACGGACCTCGAGCAGGTGCTGATCTGGCGCGCCGAGCGCGATCGCATCGCTGCGGCCGAGCCCGCGGAGAAGGCGACCTTGCTGGCCGGTCGAGCGCAGGCCATCCGACGCCGCGTGGTGCAGATGATCATGGCCGCGGGACAGGGGCACGTGGGCGGGGACATGTCGGTGACCGACATCCTCACCACCCTGTTCTACGAGACGCTGCGGATCGACCCGGCCGACCTGCCCGAGAACCGCGACCGGTTCATCCTCAGCAAGGGCCACTGCGCTGCCGCGCTGTACGCGACGCTTGCCTCCTGCGGCTACTTCTCACCGAAGGAACTGGGCACCTTCATGGCAGAGGGGTCGGCGCTCAACGGCCACCCGAACCGGGTGAAGGTCCCCGGGGTCGAGACGAACACGGGGCCGCTCGGGCATGGCCTGCCGGTCGCCGTCGGGCAGGCGGTGGGCGCCCACCTAGCCGGCTCACCGGCCCGGATGTTCGTGGTGGCCGGAGATGGTGAACTGCAAGAGGGCAGTAACTGGGAGGCCCTGATGGCCGCGGCGCACTACGGCCTCGAGAACCTCACCCTGGTGGTCGACCGGAACCGGCTGCAGCAGGGCGCACGCACCGAGGACACCAACGGGCTCGACCCGCTGGACGCGCGGCTCGCCGCCTTCGGGTGCGAGGTGCGGTCCGTGGACGGGCATGACCACCTGGCACTGGCCGAGGCATATGCACCGCCGGTCACGGGTGGCCCGGTGGCGGTCATCGCCAACACGATCAAGGGCAAAGGAATCAGCTTCATGGAGGATCGGGTCGAGTGGCACCACAAGGTGCCGACGAGCGAGCAGGCCGAGCAGGCACTTCTGGAACTCGCATGACCGCCGTCGACGTCGCAGCCCCCGTGCACGACAACCGCAAGGCGTTCGCCGAGGAGCTCATGGCGCTCGCTGCGGCCGACCCCCGGATCGTGGCCGTGTGCAACGACTCGGTCGGCTCGAGCAACCTGGTGGAGTTCCGCGAGCGCTTCCCGGACCGGCTGATCAATGTGGGGATCGCCGAGCAGAACATGGTGGGCGTGGGTGCCGGGCTTGCCAGTATGGGCTTCGTGCCGTTCGTTTGCGCCGCCGCCCCCTTCCTCACCGGCCGGTCCCTGGAGCAGATCAAGGCGGACGTGGCCTACTCCCAGCACCCGGTGATCCTGTGCGGGATGAGCCCCGGCATGGCCTACGGCGAGCTCGGCCCCACGCACCACTCGGTGGAAGATCTCTCCTGGCTGCGCGCCCTGCCGGGACTCGACATCGTGCTTCCCGCGGATCGTGCACAGACCCGGGAAGCGGTGCGGATGCTCGCCGCCGAGCCGCGTCCGACGTTCATGCGGGTGGGCCGGCACAAGGTGCCCGACCTGCCGGAGCCGTCCACCCTCGAGCGGGGCCGGTTCCAGCAGGTGCGTGACGGCGCAGATGTCACCATCATCGCCGCGGGCACCATGGTCTCCCGAGCGCTCCAGGCTGCCGAGGTGCTGGCTGCCGAAGGTGTCACCTCGCGGGTGCTGAATGCCTCCTGGCTCGCCCCGTTCGATGACGACGCCGTGCGTGCAGCCGCCGCGCAGACGCGTGCGATCGTCACCGCCGAGGAGGCGAACGTGTCGGGTGGACTCGGAGCCGCGGTGGCGAGCCTGGTCGCCACCCTGCCCGCGGGGCAGCGGGTGCCGGTGGAGATCCTCGGCCTGCACGACTTCGCCCCGACCGGGAGCACGAACGTGCTGCTCACCCGCGCCGGCCTCGATGCCGAGCACCTCGCCGAAGCCGCGAAGGCGGCGATCGCCCGTGCCTGAACCGCTCGTGGTCAGCGTGGACCAGGGCACCAGCGCCACGAAGGCGCTGGTGGTGGATTCACGCGGCCGCGTGGTGGGGCGGGCGACCGTGCCCGTCTCGATGGCCCACCCCCAGCCGGGATGGGTGGAGCAGGATGCCGAGGAACTGCTCGCCAGCGTGCACGCCGCCGTCCGTGGCGCCGTTGCCGACGCTGCCGTCGAGAACAGCGGTGGCGTCGTGAGCGTCGGTCTGAGCACCCAGCGCGAGTCCGCAGTGATCTGGGACCGTCGCACCGGCGAACCCCTCGGACCCGTGCTCGGCTGGCAGGACCGGCGCACCAGCGCCGCTGCCGACGCCTTCGAGGCCGGCGACGCCGCACGGGTCCAGGAGATCACCGGTCTCCCCGTGGACCCGATGTTCTCCGCGCTGAAGCTCGCCTGGCTGCTGGACCAGGTGGACTCCGATCGCCGTCGCGCCCGCGCCGGCGAGATCTGCCTGGGCACCGTGGACTCCTGGATCGTCACCCGGATCACCGGTGAGCACCGCATCGAGGCCGGCAACGCCAGCCGCACCCAGCTGCTGGATCTAGCCACCGCCAACTGGTCACCCGAATTGCTGGACCGCTTCGCCATCCCGGCCGAAGCCCTGCCGCGCGTGGTGGCCTCCGACGAGCCGACCGCCAGCGCCGACTGGGGCGGCGTCACCGCACCCCTGACCGCCGTGCTCGGCGACTCCCACGCCAGCCTGTACGGCCACGGCGCCCGCCGCCCCGGCGAGGTCAAGGTCACCTACGGCACCGGCTCCTCGGTGATGGCACTGGCCGAGGAGGCTCCGCCGTCGGGAGGGCTCGTGCGCACGGTGGCCTGGCAACGAGGCCCGACGGCGCAGCTCGCCCTGGAGGGCAACATCCTCGCCTCGGGCGCCACGCTGGTGTGGGCGGCTGAGCTGCTCGGGGTGAGTGTGGCCGAGCTCGCCGACCTGGCCGCCCGGGTCGGGGATGGCGGGGTCGATCTCGTGCCGGCCTTCTCCGGCCTGGGGGCGCCCTGGTGGGACACCGCGGCGCAGGCCGCACTGACCGGGATGACGCTGGGCACCGGGCGCGCGGAGGTGGCCCGGGCGGCCGTCGACGCCGTCGTGCTGCAGATCGAGGATGTGCTCGAGGCAGTGTCCAGGGCCGGTACACCGGTGGCGACCGTACTCGCCGACGGCGGTGGGTCCGCCAACGACTGGCTCATGCAGCACCAGGCCGACCTGTCCGGGCGGCAGGTACACCGGGCCAGGGTGAGTGACCTGTCCGCCCTGGGGGCCGCGCACCTGGCCGGGGACGTGGCCGGGCTGTGGACAGATGCACCGCCGACGCCCTTCGGTCCCGGCGGCCCCGACATCTTCACCCCCCGACTCGACCCCACGCTGGCGGACGCTCGCAGACAGAGGTGGGCGGCCGCCGTCGGGCGGGCACGTGGACTTCAGCAGTGACGTACGGCGAGAGAAGAGGACCCTCATGACACAGCGATACGGTGCCGGAATCTGGCACTTCGCCACCTACGTGGACCGGTACGCCACCGACGGCTACGGCGAGCCACGCACCATCCTGGACGCCATCGCCCTGGCCGGCCAGGTGCCCGACCTGTCCGTGGTGGACCTGAACTACCCCTTCTTCGGGGGCAACTTCAGCAACGAGCAGATCGGCGCCGAGCTGGAGAAGGCGGGGCTCGACGTCATCGGCATCACCCCGGAGATCTACACCCGCGTGTTCGCCAAGGGCTCGTTCACCAACCCCGACCCGGGCGTGCGCAGGCTTGCCAATGAGTTGTGCACCGAGGCCGCGGGCGTGGTGCGCCACTTCGGTGCCGACTACGTCAAGCTCTGGCCCGGACAGGACGGCTGGGACTACCCCTTCCAGGTGGACCACGGCGCTCTGTGGAAGAACTCCCTGGACGGCGTGGGCCAACTCGCGCAGGAGAACCCGGACCTGAAGTTCGTGATCGAGTACAAGCCGCGCGAACCACGCGTGCACATGAGCTTCGACTCAGTGGCCCGCACGCTGCTCGGGATCGAGAAGATCGGCCTGCCGAACGTGGGTATTCTGCTCGACTTCGGGCACGCGCTCTTCGGTGGCGAGTCCCCGGCGGACTCGGCCCAGCTCGCGATCGACTATGGGCGTCTGTTCGGTATGGACGTCAACGACAACCTGCGCGGGTGGGACGACGACATGATCGCCGGCTCGGTGCACCCGATCGAGCTGTTCGAGTTCTTCCACGTGCTGCGCCGCAACGGCTGGGAGGGCGTGTGGCAGCTCGACCAGTTCCCGTTCCGGGAGGACAGCGTGCAGGCAGCCACCTGGGCGATCGACTTCCTCAAGCGGGTCGAGCGCGGCCTCGACCGGCTCGACATGGACGCGCTGGCGCAGGCGCAGGCCAGGCACGACGCTGTCGCCGCAGGACGCATCGCGCAAGACGCGCTATTCGGTGTCGACTAGCCTGGCAGTATGCCTATGGTGACCCAGTCCGCCTCGGAGCGGCTCTCCCTGCTGACGAAGGTTGCCCTGATGTACCACGAGCAGGGCGTGCTGCAACCGGAGATCGCTGCCCGCCTGCACATCAGCCAGTCCCGGGTCTCCCGGCTGCTCAAGGAGGCCGTGCAGATCGGGGTGGTGCGCACGATTGTGGTGCCGCCACTGGGCGTGCACGCGGCGCTGGAGCAGGAGCTGAAGGATGCGTTCGGTCTTGTCGATGTGGTGATTGCTGACGTCGACGAGAGTGAGACAGGGCTGCTCTCGGGTTTGGGTTCTGCGGCGGCCGGGTATCTGGAGACCACGCTGACCGGGAAGGACCGGGTAGGTATCTCCTCGTGGTCCTCCACGCTGTTGGCGACGGTGGAGGCGATGACGCCCCGCAACACCCGCACTGCCACCGATGTGGTGCAGGTGCTCGGCGGGGTGGGTCGGCCGAACGTGCAGGTGCAGGCCACCCAGCTAGCCGACCGGTTCGCGCGCGTGACGAAGGCAGTGCCGCGCTATCTGCCCGCACCGGGAATCGTCGCGGGCCCGGCACTGCGAGATGCGCTGCTGGCCGAGCCCTACACGCAGGAGCTCGTGCAGGCCTGGGACGACCTCACCGTGGTGCTCGCCGGCATCGGGAGCGTACAGCCCTCCCCGCTACTGCTCCAGTCGGGCAACGCGCTGGGTGAGGAGGAGCTCGCTCGGTTGCGAGACCTGGGAGCGGTCGGTGACGTATGCCTGCGGTTCTACGACACCGACGGGGCGCCCGTGGTCAGTGATCTCGATGACCGCGTGGTGGGTATCAGTACCGAGCAGCTCGCGGCCGTGCCCCGCACGGTTGGCGTGGCCGGTGGCGAGCGCAAATGGGAGGCGATCCGCGGTGCCGTGCGGGGCAAGTGGGTAGATGTGCTGATCACGGACAGCCGGACCGCGAGATACCTGCTCGGGGCCTGAATCGCTCGGGGCCTGGGCCGCTCGCCCCGGGAAATCCTTGTCAGCCGGATCTGACAACGTCAACCGGACCACAGAACGGAAATCGCTCGTCGATCTGGCGGTCCAGATCGACGAGCGATTTTCTGTGTGTGCGCCCGTGGTCATGGTCGCCCGTGGGCGAATGGACCACGACCGCCTTCAGGTCAGGGTCGGGCAGAGGGCTCCGCGTCGAGCCACTCCGTGAACTCGTCGAGGCGGAGGAACATGTCCTCGAACATCAGGCGCACGTCCACGCGTGTGTAGACGCGGATCGAGCGCCCAGCATTGGTGGGGACGAACCGGCCGGAGTCCTCCACGATCGGGGCCGGTAGCACCGCGTAATCGCTGGAGGTCGTGTCCGGCTGGAAGAAGGACTGCAGGCCGGTGAGCAGGATCAGTGGCTGGTCGCCGAGAGCGTACGTCTCTGACCGTAGGGACCCAGTGGCCTGGGCCACGTCGCGCAGCGTCTGATAGAGGTGCTCGCCGAGCGCTCCCTTGGTCTTCACCCGGCGGCGCAATTCGGTGTCGGAGACCAAACACTGCCGGTAGATGTTCCTCGGCACCTGCCAGATCGGCATGGTCGAGTCGTTGAACAGCACCTGTGCGGCGGTCACGTCAATATTGAGGTTGTACTCCGGGTCGCCCGCACCGTCAGGGGCATAGGCGTGCCCGGCGTACTCGGGGCCGCCGATCCAGACGAGGGTGAGCCGGTCGGCGATGCGTGGCTCGAGCAGGTAGGCACTGGCCAGATCAGTCAGGCCGCCGCCGGCGGCGTAGAACAGCGGGGTGTCGGATTCCCGCATCGCCTCGGCGATGATGGCCCGAGCGGCCGGGGTGTCGTGCGGGGTGGTGCGGTCAGTGAGCGCAACCTCTGAGCCGGTGACCACGCGATCGGACGGGTCCAGGCCCATGAGTTCCAGCGTCTTCCCGAGCACCGTCGCAGCGTTCGCTGCCGAGTGTCCGCTCGGGTCCCATCGATCCCCGACCGCCAGGTGTGAGGCGACCAGCAGTGGCGTATCCACGGAGGGAGTCAGCAGGTGGTGGACCACGTGATACAGGTCGTCGGGGTCGCCGGCGAAGTCATTGTCCACGATCACCCGCGCTTCAGGGGTGCCGGTGACGTCCCTTTCCAACCATGGGAATTCGTCGATCGTCCATCGTGCGGGCATTGTTCCTCCGTCAGAATCGGGGTTCTTGCTGGTGGCTACGGGGAGTGCCGTTGCGAGAGAGGTCATCCCTACTTCACTGCTCCGGCCGTGATTCCCTTCATGATCCGCTCCGAGAAGACCAGGTAGAGGATCAGCAGGGGAATGGTTGCCAGGCTCAGTCCGGCGAAGCGGAGCCCGAAGTCGGCCCCTCCCTGCCCGGTACCGAGCATGGCGATGTCTACCGGAAGCGTGCGCGATCCCGGTGCTGTCATCAGGACGGAGGAGAACAGGTATTCGCTCCAGAGCCCGACCACATTGATGATGGCGATCGTGGCCAGAGATGCCTTGGCGAGTGGTACCGCGACGTGTCCGAACACTCCGAACTTGCCGCAACCATCCACCATGGCCGCCTCCTCCACCGCTCGGGGAAGGTTCTCGAAGTAGGCACGCATGATGATGATGCTGATCGGTAGCCCGAATGCGGTATACAGCAAGGTCAGCCCGATCAGGCTGTTGCGCATGCCCAGCTCTTCCATGAAGTAGTACACGGGCACGACGAGGGCGTGCACCGGCATCGCGAGCATGGCAACCAGGCCGATCAGTACCACTTTGTTGCCCGGGAAAGTGTGCCGGGACAAGGCATATCCAGCCATCATCGAGAGCGTGCAGATCAATGCCAATGCGGCGACGGTCACCACCACGCTGTTGATGAGGCTGCCGCCGAGCGAGCTCTCGAAGAGCGCCACGCGGTAGTTCTCGAGCTGGACGCCGTCCGGCAGCGCGAGTGGAGCCCTGAGGAACTCCCCGTGCGTCTTGAACGACGAGATGAACATGAACAGCAGGGGGACGGCCACGAAGAGGGTCCACCCGATGAGGGCGGCGTAGCCCGCCGACAAGCCGAGTCGTCGCGCGATCATGATGCTCCTACTCCTGGTCGGTGAGCTTGGTGAACTTGAGGTAGATCAAGGTCGAGACCATGACGATCACCGTCATGGCCACCGCGACCGTGGAGGCGTACCCGAAGTCCTGCTGTTCGAAGGCAGTGCGATAGAGCAGAGTTCCCATCACCTCGGAGGCGTAGAAGGGGCCGCCCTTGGTCAGCACCCAGATCAGATCGAACGTCTTGATCGCGGCGATGATCTGCAACATCACCAGCACGATCGTCATCCGGCGCACGAGTGGAGCGATGATGTACCAGCACCGTTGCCAGGAGCTCACTCCGTCGATCGTGGCGGCATCGTGGATCTCCTCGTCGATCGCCTCCATGGCACCCAGGTAGAGGAGCATGGTCCAGCCGCTCAGCTGCCAGATCGCGATCACGCTGATGGAGTACATCGTCAATGTCGGGTTGCCGAGCCAGAGTTGTTGCCATGACTCCAGCCCGATCGCACCCAGCGCCGAGTTCAGTATCCCGTGGGTGGGTTCGTAAATCTGAGCCCAGAGCACGGCGATCACAGCGGTGACCAGAATGAAGGGAATGAAGAACGTGAACCGGTAGATCCGCCAGCCCTTCATCCGGCGCGAGATGGCCACCGCGAAGATGAAGCCGAGTGAGACGGTGAAGAAGGTGAAGAGCAGCAGGAACAGGCCGTTGTTCTGCACGGCGCCCCAGAAGCCGCTGTCGGCGATCAGACGGGCGTAGTTGTCGAGACCGGTGAAGGTCGCCTCAGTGAGGCCGTTCCAGTCGAAGAAGCTCATCACGATCGAGTAGCCGAGCGGGAAGATCATGAATCCGCCGATCAGTAAGACCGTCGGAAGGATGAACAGGATCGGAAGATCGTGCGCTTTCCAGAACGCCAGCGGCCCGCTCGGCGGTCTTGCGTGGGTAGGAGCCGCCGTGGGCTCGTCGTCGGTGTCCCCGTTCGTCTCCGGCGGGGAGAGCTGAGTCGATCTGCTCATGTGTTGCCACCCTTGTAGCGCTCAGTCGGTCAGGCGGGGCCGGGTCCGAACGTGGACCCGGCCCCTGGTGGTCAGTGGTCGAGTCCCTGCACCATGTCGGTGAACTGCTGGGCGAACTCCTCCGGTGTGAGCTGACCACCGACGAGCCCTTGGATGAGCTGCGTCGCGGCGGGGCGGTACTCACCGGGCATGATGGTGTTGAACAGCCGGTGCGTGCCTTCCTCCTGCACGCGTGAGTAGGAGTAGGCGACGAACGGGTCGTAGGTCTCTTCCAGTACCTCGAGGGGGATGTCGTTGCGGACCGGTGTCCCTGTGATCACCTCACCCATGGTGCTCTGCACCTCGTAGCTGAGTGCATGGGCGATGAAGGCCTTGGCCAGTTCCTCGTTTCCGGTGTCACGGACCACGACCAGCCCGTTGGCGTCGTAGAAGCCGGTGGTGCGGTTCCCGCCCTCGGTGGCCGGGGGGTAGGTCATGATGCCGAGGTCGACATCGTCGGAGATCTCACCGCCCAGACCGGCCTCGCCGAGGTTCCACGAGCCGTCGCTGTAGAAGGCTGCCTCTCCCTGCGCGAACAGGCTCCGTGCTTCGAGATCCTCCACACCGACCGCGCCGGGCGCCATGAGTTCGTTCGCCATGGCATACATGTTCTCGAAGGCCGCGATCATCTGCGGACCGGTGTAGTCCATGATCTCTTTGTCGATCAGTTGCTGATAGGTCTCATCGTCGGTGTACCGGCGGATATTGATGTCGAACAGCTGGGTCGCCTGGCTGGGGTTGGCGAGGCCCGAGGTCCACGGAATGTACCCGGCCTCTTCGAGCTGCGGACCCAGGGCGAGCAGTTCCTCCATGGTCTCCGGCTCCCCGTCGATCCCCGCTGCCTCGAGGGCGTTGCGGTTGTACATCAGCAGCGGCGACATGATCGAGTTGAACGCGACCCCATATCGTTGGCCATCCTCTGCCATCGGTAGGTTGAGCGTGCTCTCGGGGAGTACATCTGCCCATCCTTCCTGCTCATAGAGGTCGTCCAGCGGTAGCAGGGCGCCAGAGTCCACTAGTGAGGTGTAGAAGCCGGTGAGCCAGAACCAGGCCAGATCCGGCCGGTCGTCGGAATTGAGCAGCCGGGCAGCATTCTGGTTGTACCAGTCGTCGTCATGGGTGACAACGTCCACAGTAACCCCGGGGTACTCCTCGCGGAATGACTCCGCCGCCCAGTTGAAGAAGTCGACGTTGCTACCGGTGGTGCTCGTGATGGTGAGCGTGACCTCGGCGTCCGGGTTGTCCGGGTCGAACGCCGTGTCGTCGCCTGCATCTTCGCCTGAGCAGGCTGCGAGAACGAGCGCTCCAGTGGCCGCTACTGCGGTCGCGAGTCGTATGCGTTTCATGATTCCTCCATCGGTGAGGACGCCGTCCTTGGCGCCCGGAACATCAGTGCGGTCACTGCTTGGCTGTGAATGCGCGCAGCTTGGCGAACATGTCCTCCAGGACGAGGCGGGAGTCGATGTGCTCGCAAACCTTGATCGGGCGCCCGCGATCGCTCGGCTCGTAGGAGTGATCGGCCCCGAAACGCACAGGCGACTGCTCACGCCATACAGCGCTGCCGGGGCTCATCATCAGACCGATTGCCGGTGAATCACCGAGGGACCGGTGCTCCATCGGTCCGTGACTACCTTCTCGACCGGCATTGAACTCGATCACCTGCCGGGTGAGGTACTTGCCGATGGCGCCGCACGGGGTCACCTTCTCGTCGAGCTCGGCATAGCTGACGCCCATCATCACGTAGGTGGACATCGGTACCTGCCAGACCTCGACACCGGAAGCGAGGACGACGTTTGCGCTCGCGACGTCGTTGCGCAGGTTGAACTCCGGCCAGTAGGCAGGAATACGGTCGCCATATGGGCCGCCCCCGATCCAGACGACCACGACGTCTCGCTCGGCGATCGCCGGCTCAAGCAGGATGGCGCTGGCCATGTCGGTCAAGGGGCCGAGGAACGCGACATAGAGCGGACCGTCGTCCTTCATCGCCTCCTCGATGATCAGGCGTGCGCCGGCAGAATCCTCTGGCGTCGACTCGTCGGGCAGCGCCCGGGGGGAGCCGTTCTCCACGCGAACGGTGCCCCCGAGATCCATCAGCTGCAGGAGGTGATCGATCTCCTCACGACTGTCCTCCATGCTGGTCGCGGATCGCTCTGCACCGAAGTGCGCGGCGATTAGTCCGCGCAGGTCAAACATCGGTGTCAGCAGCGCGTGGACGATCGCGAACTGGTCGTCCGCCTCGTTCATGGCGTCCGTGTTCACGATCACGCGGCGGCGTAGTCCTGGTCGGGGCAGGGTCATTGTCAGCGGTCCCTTCCGGTGCTGAGGCTGTGGATGCTTGCTGTTCGGCGGCAGTGCCGGGCGGTGCCCATCCCGTCGATCACTTCGTTGTGCATATCTATGCGATACTGGTTGTACAGTACTCGTGGCGTCTTGAGGGTGTCAAGAGGTGGGCCGCCGCGGGTGAGGAGGAAAGCGCATGTTCAAGCAGGCAGATGTGGGAACTGGCACGGGACAGGCTTCGGGGTGCCGCCACAAGCCGCGGACGATCGTCACGGCTGATCCTGAGCTCGACGACCTCAACTCGATGATCCGGCTGCTGCTCTACAGCAACGAGATTCAGATCGAAGGGCTGATCTATGCCAGTAGTCGCTTCCACTGGAAGGGCGATGGAAAGGGCACGGTCTTCTTCCTCCCCAGCAGGGAGTACGACGAGCCTCGCGAGTCGTTTCGTTGGGCACCTGGTGAGCGATTCATCGACGATGCGCTCGATGCGTATGCCCAGGTGTACTCGAACCTGCTCGTGCACGATCCCGAGTACCCGGCGCCGGAGCACCTGCGCTCACTCGTGTGCCACGGGAACGTCGCGTTCGAGGGCGACATGGCGGAACCGACGCCTGGTTCCAGGCTGATCGAAGCGGCACTGCTCGAGGAGAACCCCGAGCCGGTGCATCTGCAGGCGTGGGCCGGCACCAGCACGATTGCGCGGGCCCTGAAGTCGATCGAGGAGCGGTTCAGCGGTTGGGCCGACTGGGAGCAGCGCAAGGCGGCGGTGTGCCAGCGAACAATCCTGACCAAGTTTGCGTCTCAGGATGCGACGTTCGAGGAGTACATCAGCTCCAGCTGGCCAGACATTCCGGTGATTGACGTGGCCGCTTCTGCATGGGGCTACTTCGCTCGACGCGTCATCCTGCCTGCCGACGCCCCCATGTTGACTGCCGACTGGTTGCAGAGCAATGTGCGGGCGATGGGTCCACTCGGCGCGCTATACCGCGTGTGGGGTGACGGACGGCAGATGGTCGAGGGCGACTACACGGACTTCTTCCATCTCTGCGGGTACAGCGCGGAAGATCTGCGCACCAGGGGTTACCGGGTCTGGACCGATCCGCAGCCTGCTGGGGAGTGGATCTCCGAAGGCGATACGCCCAACATGCTCAACCTGTTCGCGAACGGCCTCCGCGGGTTTGAGCACCCCAGCTTCGGGGGCTGGGGTGGCCGCAGCGTCCCGGCCTCGGACGGGCAGTGGCTGGTGCGCAGTGCTGTCGATCGCGCCCGGGATGGCGACGCGCCGGAGGAGTACGCGCTCACGAGATGGTTCGGTGACGCCCAGCGAGACTTTGCGGCGCGCCTCGCCTGGTCCGTGCGGTCGACGTATCAGTCCGCGAACCATCCTCCGGTCGTCTCCGTGGCCCCCGCGGAGGATCTGACAGTTCACCCCGGTTCGACCGTGACGTTGACGGCGTCTGCCGCGGACCCGGACGGGGACTCTCTCACCTATGCGTGGTGGCACTATCGCGAGGCCGGCACCTACTCCGGCGAGCTTGAGTTCGACGAGGTGCACGAGCCGGTCCTGACCGCTCGTGTTCCCTGGGGCGCAGTTGCCGGTGACACGATCCACCTCATCCTCGAAGTCCGTGACGACGGAGAGCCACCTCTCGTTTCCTACGCTCGCGTGATCCTCACCCTCGGCACGGCAGTCGCCCGCTGACATCCCGGTGAGCGAGGCGGCGATGAAGATGCCACGGTCGGCTGTCTGTCGCACGATAGGAGCACACAGGAAGGAGTGGCTCGACGATGACCACCCACACCTCTCGCGGCCTGGACAAGACTGTCGCCTCCCCGGCCGAGGCGGTGGCGGACATCCCCGACGGCGCAACCCTCGCCGTCGGGGGCTTCGGACTGTGCGGTATCCCGTCCGTTCTGATCCAAGCCCTGCTCGACCAGGGCACCACCGATCTGCGCGTGGTCTCGAACAACTGTGGCGTGGACGATTGGGGCCTCGGATTGCTGCTCCGCGCCGGTCGGATCAGCAAGATGACCGCCTCCTACGTGGGGGAGAACAAGGAGTTCGAGCGGCAGTTTCTCTCCGGTGAACTCGAGGTGGAGCTGGTTCCGCAGGGCACGCTCGCCGAACGGTTGCGCGCCGGCGGGTCGGGGATCGCGGCGTTCTTCACCCGGGCGGGCACCGGCACCCAGATGACCGAGGGTGGGCTCCCGCAGAGGTACGACGGCGCAGGTGGCGTTGCGCAGGCATCGGCAGCCAAGGAGGTGCGCACCTTTCCCACGGACAGCGGACCTCGAGAGTTCGTGCTGGAGGAGGCCATCCACGCCGACTTCGCGCTCGTGCACGCGGCCATCGCGGACCGGCAGGGAAACCTCGTGTTCACCAAGTCCGCCCGCAACTTCACCCCGCAGGCCGCGATGGCCGGGCGGGTGTGCATCGCCCAGGTGGAGGAACTGGTGGAGCCGGGTGAGCTGGATCCGGATCAGATTCACCTGCCCGGGGTGTACGTGCACCGAGTGGTCGAGGTCGGCCCGGATATCGAGAAACGGATCGAGAAGCGGACGGTCGCTCCGACTGGCGCCGAGGGAGCGGTCTGATGGCGCTGACCAGGGAGGAGATGGCCGCGCGCGCAGCCCGGGAGCTACCCGACGGCGCCTACGTGAACCTCGGAATCGGGCTCCCCACGCTGGTGTCGAACTACGTTCCGGCGGGGCATGAGGTCGTGCTGCAGTCCGAGAACGGGATCCTCGGCGTCGGGCCCTACCCGGCCGAGGGTGCCGTGGACCCGGATCTCATCAACGCCGGCAAGGAGACCGTCACCACGTTGCCGGGCACGTCCTTCTTTGATTCCGCGATGTCCTTCGGGATGATCCGCGGCGGGAAGATCGACGTCGCCATCCTCGGCGGTATGCAGGTCTCCGGAGCCGGCGACCTGGCGAACTGGATGATCCCCGGGAAAATGGTCAAGGGCCCCGGCGGCGGGATGGATCTGGTGCAGGGTGCCCGCCGGGTGGTGGTGCTGATGACGCACACCGCCAAGGACGGCTCCCCCAAGATCGTTCACGAGTGTTCCCTGCCGCTCACCGGGCGGGCGGTGGTGAACCGGATCATCACCGACCTCGCGGTGATCGACGTGACTGAAAGCGCCCTGGTGCTGCGCGAGCTGGCGCCCGGGGTGAGCGCGGACGAGGTGATCGCACGGACCGAGCCGGAGCTCGCCGTCGGCCCAGACCTGGTCGAGGTGGGCGCATGATCGCCGGCGTCGCCACGACCGGGCAGCGAGGGGCGCGGTGGGATGTGCCCCGAACCAGCGGAAGGAGCGGGCCATGACCGGAGCAGCTGACGACGTCGTGATCGTGGGGGCGGCACGCACCCCGCAGGGGAAGCTGCGCGGCCAGCTGGCGCCGCTGGCGGCCACGGAGCTGGGCGCGATCGCGATCCGCGGGGCGCTCGAGGGCATCCCCGCGGACGCGGTGGACACCGTGATCATGGGGCAGGTGCTGCAGGCTGGTGCTGGGCAGAACCCGGCCCGCCAGGCTGCGATCGGCGCTGGCATCGGCTGGGACGCCCCGGCGACCACCGTGAACAAGGTCTGCTTGTCCGGCCTGACGGCGGTGATCGACGCCGCCCGGCTGCTGCGCTGCGGTGAGGCGCAGGTGGTGGTGGCCGGTGGTATGGAGTCGATGACCAACGCCCCGCACCTGCTCCCCGGGTCGCGGCAGGGCTGGGCGTATGGGTCGGTGGAGGCGCTCGACGTGACGGCCCACGACGGCCTCACCGACGCCTTCGACCACGAGGCGATGGGCCTGGCCACCGATCGCTACGACGCCGAGTGTTTCCACATCAGCCGCGTCGACCAGGACACGATCGCCGCCCGGTCGCACCAGCGGGCGGCGGTGGCGTGGGAGGCGGGAGTCTTCACCCCGGAGATCGCGGCGGTCGCGATCATGACGCGGAAGGGGGAGGTGATCGTCGACCGTGACGAGGGCATCCGGCCGGAGACCACCGTCGAGACCTTGGCGAGGCTGAAGCCGGCGTTCACCCCCGAGGGCACCATCACCGCAGGGAACGCCTCGCAGATCTCCGACGGCGCAGCCGCCCTGGTCCTGACCACGCGCGCCCACGCGGAGCACCAGGGGTGGGTCGTGCTCGCGACCGTCCGCGCAGCCGGTCAAGTGGCCGGTCCCGATACGTCGCTGCACTCTCAGCCGGCGCGGGCGATCCTGGCCGCACTGGACCGGCAGGGCTGGACGGTGGCCGACCTGGGCCACATCGAGATCAACGAGGCCTTCGGGGCGGTGGTGGCCCACTCGGTGGCTGAGCTCGGCGCGGAGCTAGATGTGGTGAACCCACACGGGGGTGGGATCGCCCTCGGGCACCCGATCGGCGCGTCCGGAGCACGCCTGGCCGTCCACGCCGCCCACCAGCGGGCGTCGCACGGCGGACGGGCCGCCCTCGGGCTCTGTGGTGGGGGAGGCCAGGGCGAGGCGCTGCTGTTGGAGGGGTGACGGGAGCTAGTATAACCAGTTATACTAGCTGAATGAAGACCGCAATCTCCCTGCCCGATGAAGAGTTCGAGCGATTCGAGCGGGTAGCGAAGCGTCATGCGATGAATCGTTCGGAGTTCTTCCGTCGTGCTGGTGAACGGCTGGCGGACGAGTTAGAGGGGACGAGCGAACTCACTCGACTGGCGGACGCAGCGATAGAGGCCGCCGGCCAACCTGCCGAAGACCGGCTGTTCCTGAACGCGGCCCGCGAAGCCGCCTCGCGTGAGGTCGAGTGGTGATCGCACGTGGCAGCGTCGTCTGGGTCGACTTCGGTACCCCGCGCGGCAGCGAGCCCGCCAAGCGGCGTCCCGCCGTGGTGCTGCAGGAGGACTGGCTGATTGAGTCAGCCATCAGCACAGTGATCGTGGTACCCATGACTTCCAACCTGAAACTGGAGGTGTTCCCGGGGAATGTGCGGATTCCGGCGCTGGCCTCTGGTCTGGATCGCGACTCCGTTGCTGTCGTTTCCCAGGTGGGGCCGATCGACCGGGGCTTCCTCGAGCCGCACCCGATTGGCCGGCTTCCCGGCTATCTGATGACTCAGGTGGCCGGCGGAGTTCGTCTCGTCACTGGGATCTGACGGCTCGCCGAGCCCGTCTCCTTGTTGGGTGGCTTGCACCTACAGTCACGCCTCGGCGGATTCTCAGTGCCATGCTGTGCCGGGGAGGTGGCGCAGCGCTTGCTGGACGTTCTGAACGACGCCGCCAAGTCCGATTCCGAACAGACCGCGAACGCCTCCTGCGGTGCCGCTGGCGAGCATCCCTCGCGTGGGGGTCAGCCGCCCGCTGGGTAGTCCACGTAGGCGATCCGGGCGCCGTCCGGGGACCAGCTGGGCACGTTCATGGTCCCCTGGCCGCCGAACAGCGTGACCAGGTCGCGCACGTCCTCACCCCGCGGGCCGCAGGTGCGGATGATGACGTCCCGGTCGGCCGGGTGTCCCACGGTCCCGGGCGGGAAGGACACATAGGCGAGCCGGGCACCGTCGGGGGAGGGATGCGGGAACCAGTTCACCCGCTCGTCGTGGGTGACTTGCTCAGCGGCGCTGCCGTCGGGGCGCATTCGCGCCAGCTGGGCGTGGCCGCGCGCACGGGGCGGCCCGTCGAGCGGCCGCTCGGTGTTGACGTAGATCCAGGCGCCGTCCGGGGAGAACTCGGCTCCGTCGTCGGGGAACTCATCATCCGTGAGCTGGGCGCTCGGGCCGCCGGTGGCGGGGATCGTGAACAGGTTCGGCGCCCGCCACGCACCCTCGGGATCGGTGACCACGCCGACGTAGGCGAGGGTGGCGCCGTCGGGGCTGACGCCGTGCAGGAAGTGCAGCAGCCCGTCGTCGCTGGTGATTCGCACGGCCTCGCCGCCCGCGAGCGGAGCACGGTAGATGTGCCCGTCCTCGGCGGAGATGAACACGTGGATCCCGTCCGGGGCGAGCACATGGTCGTTGTTCGCCGGCGGCAGGCCGCGGATCTCGATCGGCGCTGGATCACCCGACCCGTCGGCGGGTAGTCGGAAGAGCAGCCCGTCGCCATTGACGATCAGGTCCTCAGCGCTCCAGTTCGGGGCCTCATAGAGCACGTCGGCCGATTCGTGCACGAGCCGGGTGGCTCCGGTGGCGACGTCGAGGACGTGGATCCGGCATCGCTGGCCGGGTGCGAGGGTGCGGGGCATCGGTGCCTTCGTTCGAGATTGGTGGTGCGGTTCCGCCGCGCGACCGGCAGCTGGGTGGGACGATGAGAGCCCAGGAGAAAGGACTCTACGATGACCGTACTCAATCCGTACCTCAACTTCCGCGGTCAGGCCCGGGAGGCGATGGAGTTCTACGCCTCGGTGCTCGGTGGCACCCCGACGTTCAGCACCTTCGGCGAGTTCGGGATGAACCAGGACCCGGCAGAGGCCGACCAGGTGATGCATTCGATGCTGCAGACCCCGGGCGGAATGACCCTGATGGCGGCCGACGTACCCGCCCAGATGGAGTACCAGCCTGGGACCAACGTCCACATCTCCCTCAGTGGCGACGACGTGGACGAGCTCCGTGGCTACTTCGACGGCCTTGCTGCCGGCGGCACCGTGGTGGAGCCGTTCGTGGCAGCCCCCTGGGGCGACACCTTCGGGATGCTGATCGACCCGTTCGGAATCCGGTGGCTCGTCAACGCCGCGGGGCAGCCGGCCTGAGACGTCGCCCGAGCGCTGAGCTACTCGGTGTCCGGGCCCGATACGCCGACCAACTCAGCGTTCGGCCGCTGGGCTGCGTCACTGGGCCACCTGGAGTGGGTGACGGGAATCGAGCCCGCGCTGTCAGC
This sequence comes from Ruania rhizosphaerae, assembly GCF_009805705.1. Classification (GTDB taxonomy): domain Bacteria; phylum Actinomycetota; class Actinomycetes; order Actinomycetales; family Beutenbergiaceae; genus Ruania; species Ruania rhizosphaerae. The sequence continues at coordinate 70,241 of NZ_VSMB01000001.1, read as the reverse complement.
TTGGGAAGCTGATACCTTCCGGCCGGGGTTCCGAGTGGGCCAGAGAAACAACATAGGTTGTTTCTCTGGCCGACAGTATCTATCATTGTCTCGATGAGGCTGGTGAGCAGCGCCAAGCGTCACGGAGTGGCGGAGGGATGCTCGTCATGCGATGGACAACTACGTGCGTGTGTACGCCGAGCAGGGTGATGCCGAGGTGGCGATGTTCATCGGACCGGCCCGCAACGGAGACATGCTGGAGATCGGAGTCGTGCTTGACGCCGATGATCCGCGGGTGATTCACGCGATGCCTGCGCGTCGCAAGTACTGGCCCTAGAAACCGAGGTGGTGATGAACGATGGCAACGAAGAACAGGCTCACCGACGCCGAGGCGCTGGAGCGCCTTGAGACGCTGGAGCCGGAGACGGCAGTAGTGCGTGACCGGGCGGATGCAGCGGACATCCGTGCAGCCCTCCAGATGCGGCAGGCGGCGAACGACATGGTGGATAGGGCTGTGATCGAAGCCCGTCACCGGGGTCTGACCTGGATCGAGATCGGCGTCGCACTGGGGGTTAGCCCGCAGGCCGCCCGGAAGAAGTACCTCGAGCGAGTCTGATGTGTTCACGGCCCAGGCCATCGCAGGAGCGTGCGCCCGTCGTCCCGCGCAGCCTGGATGAGTGACGGCGAGTTCGTCCCTCACCGTGCGCTTCTCCTCCCGACTCCCCGCATGACACAGGCCGCCTCGACTTCGTCGGGCGGCCTGTGCAACGTGAGCGGGTGACGGGAATCGAACCCGCGCTGTCAGCTTGGGAAGCTGAAGTTCTACCATTGAACTACACCCGCACGAGCGGCCTTGTGGGCCACTGCGGGAACCAGCATACCTAATCTCCGCCGGTGTCCGGCACAGTCGGGAGCCGCACCGCCCAGCCGTCTCGGCTACCGTGGCCTGCGTGCTGCTCTCCGACCGCGACATCCGGGCCGAACTGACCTCCGGCCGTGTGGGCCTGGACCCGTTCGACGCCGACATGATCCAGCCTTCCAGTGTGGACGTGCGCCTCGACCGCTACTTCCGGCTCTTCGACAACCACAAGTACCCGGTGATCGACCCTGCCGCCGACCAGCCGGACCTCACGCGGCTGGTGGAGGTCGACCCCGACGAGCCGTTCGTGCTGCACCCGGGCGAGTTCGTGCTCGGCTCCACCTACGAGCTCATCACCCTCCCCGATGACATCGCGGCCCGCCTGGAGGGCAAGTCCAGCCTCGGCCGACTCGGGCTGCTCACCCATTCCACCGCCGGCTTCATCGACCCGGGCTTCTCCGGTCACGTCACGCTGGAGCTGTCGAATGTGGCCACCCTGCCGATCACGCTGTGGCCGGGGATGAAGATCGGCCAGCTCTGCTACTTCCGCCTCACCAGTCCGGCCGAGCACCCGTACGGCTCCGGCGCCCAGGGCTCGCGCTACCAGGGCCAGCGTGGCCCGACGGCGTCCCGCTCCCACCAGAACTTCCACCGTACCCGGGTGGAGGGTTAGGCCGCCATGGCCAGCACTGGTGCTCCCGGCCACCCCGAGAGTGCGGCGCCGCTCGACCTCGCCGCCGCTCTCGCCCGGCATCTGCTGGTGCTTCCTGACGACGTCACGGTCGAGGAGGTGGAGGCGCTCGCCCTCTCCCGCTACCCCCGGGCGCACTGGGTCGCCGACGACGTCCTGGAGCTGGACGAGGAGACCTACCTCTCCGGCCCGTTCCTGGTCACCGCCGCCGACCGGGCCGAGTTGGGCCTGCCCGCCTGGGCTGAGCACGCGTATCTTCTGACCTGCCCGATCGAACGTGGCGGGCCCGTCCCGGAGGAGTTGCAGGCGGTCGGTGGCCTGCTGGCGGCGTTCGCGCAGGGGAGCGTCGAGGGGATGGAGAGGGCCGCCGTCGAGGTGTTGTGCGCGATGGGCCGCCGCCTGGGCGGCGTGGTGCGCACCTCCACCGGCCACGTGCTGGAACCGGCCCCGACGGCGGGTGTGGACCTGGTGGTGCACGCGCCCGTGTGGTTGCATCCCGACGCATTGGTACACGTGCTCCGGCCAGCCCTCCCCGGTGTCCGCCTGCTCGCCGAGCCCGACCCGCCGCGAACGCTGAGTTCCTCGGCGAATCAGCCCTCGAACGCCGAACAACTCAGCGTTCGGCCAGGAGTGCGGGAGCTGGACGAGGGGGAGCGCGCCTGGTTGCACGCCGAGGCCGATGCCTACGACGCCCACGCCCTGAACGAGCCGCAGGTCACCGAAGCCTACGGCGCCGTCTCGCCCTACCCCGACGGCGGCACGATCGGAGTCTCGGTGGAGGCCGAGGTGCTGGTGCCGCTCGTGCTGGCCGGCCTCGAGTGGGCGGCGACCGGCACCATCGCCTACTCCCTGCGCTGGTACCCGGCCGACCCGGTGGCGCTGGAGCAGCATCGGGCCGGGCGGGTCGTCCTGGACCAGCGAGAGGATGCGCGCGCCCGGATCGAGGCTGCGGCCCGGGCGATTCAGACCGCCACCGATGGTGAGGTCACCGACGACGATCAGTTCCTCGTCCAGCTCTAGGCGAGGGCGCATCGGCCGAGGCAACCACCTCCGTACTCTCCGGACTCACTCACCTCGATCCAGCCCACTTGATCGAGGTGAGTGCCGAGATGGCTGCCGATCGGTGACGACTCCCGATTGATAAGGTGGTTCAACCGCGGTGTCCACTCCGGCGTTCGGGCCGGGGCTGCCGCACACCCACAACCTCACATCCGAGCACCACCTGCCCCTGACCACGCCGACTGACCGGGAGCCGACGTGCTGCAGCTGATCGCCGTGCACCTGCTCGCGGCTCTCGCTGCCCCGGCGCTGGTCTCGCGTTTCGGCCGGCGGATGTTCCTTCCGCTGGCGCTCGTGCCCGGCTCCGCCGCCATCTGGGCGTTGACCCGTCTGGGCGATGTCCTCGCCGGCGAGGTGCCCGTCCAGAGTGTGTCGTGGGTGGATTCGCTGGACATGCACCTGACCTTCCGCCTGGACGTGCTCGCCTGGTTGATGGTGCTGTTGGTCGGCGGGATCGGCGCCCTCGTGATGATCTACTGCGCCTGGTACTTCGCCACGGGTGCAAAGTTCCTGGGCCGCTTCGCCGGCATCTTCATCGGCTTCGCCGGTGCCATGCTGGGCCTGGTCACCACCGACAACACCCTCGCTCTGTACACATTCTGGGAGTTGACCACGGTCTTCTCCTACCTGCTGATCGGGCACTACTTCACCCGCAAGGGCGCCCGCCGTGCCGGCATGCAGGCGATCATCGTGACGACGTTCGGCGGCCTGGCCATGTTCGCCGGCTTCCTCATCCTCGGCGCCATGCCCGGCGGCTCGTTCTCGCTGTCCGAGCTCGTCAGGGAACCACCCGCAGGCACCGCGGCCACGGTGGCGATCGTCTGCATCCTCGTGGGCGCGCTCACCAAATCAGCGCTCGTGCCGTTCCACTTCTGGCTCCCCGGCGCGATGGCCGCACCCACGCCGGTCAGCGCCTACCTGCACGCCGCCGCCATGGTGAAGGCCGGCGTCTATCTCGTCGCCCGCCTCGCACCCGGTTTCGCGGAGATGGACACCTGGCGTTGGATCATCCTGATCACCGGCTCGGCCACCATGCTCATCGGCGGCTACCGCTCCCTCAAACAGCACGACCTGAAACTGCTGCTCGCGTTCGGCACCGTCAGCCAGCTCGGCTTCCTGATCCTGCTCGTCGGGCAGCCGAACCAGGCTGTCGCGCTCGCGGGCCTGGCGCTCATCGGTGCCCACGCAATGTTCAAGGCCGCACTGTTCCTGACCGTCGGCGTGATCGACGCCTCCGCCGGCACCCGCGACCTGCGCCAGCTCTCCGGCCTCGGGCGGAACCTGCGCGGGGCCGCCATCCCCGGCTTCCTCGCCACCTTCTCCATGGTGGGCCTGCCACCGTTCGCCGGCTACGTCGGCAAGGAGGCCGTGCTGGAGGCCCTCACCCACGACGGCGGAGCTTACGAGAGTGCACTCCTCGCCGTCGTGGTGGTCGGCTCGGTGCTGACGTTCGCCTACGGGATGCGCTTCCTGTGGGGCGCCTTCGCCCGCAAGCCCGGTGTGGCCGACGCCCAGCTGGACCGGGAGCCTCCGGGACTGTTCGTGCCCGGTTTCGTCCTCGCCATCCTGGGTCTCGGTGCCGGACTGCTCCCAGGGCTGGGGGAGGGGTTGTTCGAACGGTACGCGGCCACCTACCCGGCCGGGGAGCCGGGGCACTTGACCCTCTGGGGTGGTATCGGACCGGCGCTGGCGCTGACCGTGGTGATCGTCGCCGTCGGGCTCGGGCTGTTCGCAGCGCGTGGGCTGGTCGAACGCGCGCAGGATGCGGTGATTCTCGGCCCGGATGCGGACCGTGGGTATCGCACCCTGATGCGGCGCCTGGACCGGGCGGCCGTGGCCGTCACCTCCGCCACTCAGCGTGGATCCCTGCCCGGCTATCTCGGGATCATCCTGGTGGTGACCGTGGTGTCGGCGGCGATCGCGCTGGGGAGCTCGGGGGTGCAGATCGGCCAGGTGCGGCTCTTCGACAGCCCCGCCCAGCTGCTGGTCGCGGGGATCATCGTGATCGGCGCGATCCTGACGGCGCAGGCCCGGCGGCGGCTCAAGGCCGTGGTGCTGCTCGGCGTGACCGGGTACGGCGTGGTGGTGCTGTTCGCCCTGCACGGTGCCCCCGATCTCGCTCTCACGCAGGCACTGGTGGAGACCATCGCACTGGTGGTGTTCATCCTCGTGCTGCGCCGCCTTCCGGCGTACTTCTCCAACCGGCCGCTCAAGTCCAGCCGGTGGTGGCGGGCGGCACTGGGTGCACTCGTGGGTGTGCTGGCGATGGCACTCGCCCTGATCGTTCCGGCGGCCCGGGTGGCCGATCCGATCTCGGTGCTCTTCCCGACGGAGGCGTACGAGTACGGATACGGCAAGAACATCGTGAATGTCACGCTCGTCGACATCCGCGCCTGGGACACGATGGGTGAGATCGCCGTACTCCTGGTGGCGGCAACCGGTGTGGCCTCACTGGTGTTCGCCCGCACTCGTACCCGGACCGGACGGGTGGAGCGGATGAGAGACCGGCGTAGCGGCGATGCACAGGTCTGGCCGAGCGAGCTGGAGGACCCGGCCAGCAGACTTCGCCCGGCCCAGGGCACCGCAACCGCCCCTCGCCGGGCGCGGTCCTGGCTGACCGGTCCCGGCGCCCTCGCCCCGAACCGGCGGTCGGTGATCTTCGAGGTGGCGACACGGCTGCTGTTCCACACCATGCTCGTGTTCGCGCTGTTCCTGCTGTTCTCCGGCCACAACGCACCTGGCGGTGGCTTCGTCGCGGGCTTGATCGTCGGGATCGCGCTCACCGTCCGTTACCTCGCCGGCGGGCGGTACGAGCTCGGGGAGGCGGCGCCCATCCTGCCGGGTGCGCTGCTGGGCACCGGGCTGTTCCTCTCTGCCGGTGCGGGTGCGGTCCCGTTGTTCTTCGGGGGTGTGGTGCTGCAGTCGGTGAAGATCGACGTCGACCTCGGAATCCTCGGCGAGATGCACCTGGTCACCTCACTGTTCTTCGACATCGGCGTGTTCCTCGTGGTGGTGGGACTGATGCTGGACGTGCTGCGCACGCTCGGCGCCGAGATCGACCGGCAGGGCGAGGCCACGGGCACCGCCTCACCGGACATCGCCCACGACTCCCCGCGCAGTAGTCCCGACGACAGTCGCCCGCTCGTGGACGCTGGAGGTGAGCACTGATGGGCGTGGAGATGAGCCCGAGCCTGGCGCTGGTGCTCGCCGTCGGGGTCTTGGTGGGCTCGGGTGTGTACCTGCTGCTCGAACGGAGTCTCTCCCGGGTGATCATCGGGATCACGCTGATCAGCAACGGGGTCAACCTGCTCTTCCTCATCGCCGGTGGCGCTGCTGGCGGGCCGCCGCTGGTCGGGACCACTGAGCCGGACCAGATGGCCGACCCGCTGCCGCAGGCGATGGTGCTGACAGCGATCGTCATCAACCTGGGGATCACCGCCTTCGTGCTGGCGATGGCCTATCGCTCCTGGCAACTTCACGGTCACGACGAAGTCCAGGACGACCTCGAGGACCGCAGGATTGCCCGTCGCGCCGCCCGGCACGAGGAAGACACCCGAGCCGACGACGTGGGCACCGACCTCGCCACCGAGGCCGCCGAGGCCCGGGACGAGACCGAGGAAGAGCACTCCCTGGAGACCGCTCATCACGGACCTCGGCTGGGGGCCGACGACACCGAGGCCGAGCGGCACGACCGGGGTGAGAACACATGACCTGGCTCGTCGCGCTCCCGGTGGTGATCCCGCTCGTCGCTGCCGGGTTGGCTCTCGCCCTGGCGAAGCACTCCCGCGTGCAAGGTGTGATTTCCGTGGTGGCGCTCACCGCCGTGCTGATCGTGGCAGTCGCGTTGATCTTCGTCACCCACACCGTGGGGCCACAGGTGGTGAACGTCGGTGGCTGGGCAGCGCCCGTCGGGATCGCGGTGGTCACCGACAGGCTCTCGGCGTTGATGCTCGTGGTCTCGGCCGTCGTGCTGCTCGGGGTGCTGCTGTACTCCCTGGCCCAGGGTCTCGCCGATGGCCCCAAGGGTGCGCCGGTGGCGATCTACCACCCCACCTATCTGGTCCTCGCCGCCGGGGTGGCGATGGCGTTCACCTCCGGTGACCTGTTCAACCTCTACGTCGGCTTCGAGATCCTGCTCGCGGCCAGCTTCGTGCTGCTCACCCTCGGCGGCACCGGTGAACGCATCCGGGCCGGTGCCATCTACGTGGTCGTCTCGCTGCTCTCCTCACTGCTGTTCCTGATCTCGATCGCACTGCTGTACGGGGCCACCGGCACTCTCAACCTGGCGCAACTGGCCGACCGCATCGATGCCCTGGATCCTGGTCTGCAGACCGTCCTGCAGATCATGCTGCTCATGGGCTTCGCCATCAAGGCTGCGATCTTCCCGCTCTCGGCGTGGCTGCCGGACTCCTACCCGACCGCACCAGCCCCGGTCACCGCGGTGTTCGCCGGTTTGCTGACCAAGGTCGGCGTCTACGCCATCATCCGCACCCAGACGCTGCTGTTCACCGACGGCACCCTCGACACCGTGCTCATGGTGGCGGCGCTGCTGACCATGCTCGTCGGGATCGCTGGGGCTGTCGCGCAGGAGGACATCAAACGTCTGCTCTCCTTCACCCTGGTCAGCCACATCGGCTTCATGATCTTCGGGATCTCGCTGGCCAGCGATGTCGGGCTCTCCGCAGCGATCTTCTACGTGGCCCACCACATCACCGTGCAGACCGCGCTGTTCCTCGTCTCCGGCCTGATCGAGCGGCGGGGTGGGACGACCTCGCTGGTGCGCCTCGGGAGCCTGGCGAAGGTGGCCCCCGCGTTGGGCGTGGTGTTCTTCGTCTCCGCGATGAACCTGGCGGGGATCCCGCCGATGAGCGGATTCCTCGGCAAGGCAGGTCTCCTCCAGGCGGGCCTGGAGGACGGGACGCCATTGGCTCTGGTGGGGGTCGCCGTCGGGCTGGCCACCTCCTTGCTGACGCTCTACGCGGTGGTGAAGGCGTGGAACAAGGCGTTCTGGCAGGAGGCGCCGGCACCGTTGCCCGAGGCGAGCGTGCCGCGGGGAATGTTCGGGCCGACGGCCGTTCTGGCTGCGGTCGGTGTGGTGATCGCGTTGGTCGCGGGGCCGCTGTACTCCTACACCGACGCGGCTGCGCGGGACTTGCGCCTGCAGGACCCCTACATCTCGTCGGTCCTCGTGGACGACGGTCGTGGCGAGGGTCAGTCCGCGGATGCTCAGGGAGGTGACTCATGAGTGGTCGTGGTCGCTGGGACTGGCTGCAGCGGGTGCCGATGGCCGTGTGGATGACGGCCGTGTGGGTGCTGCTCTGGGGTCACCTGACGGTCGCCAACGTCCTCACCGGGGTGCTCGTGAGCGTCCTGCTGCTGTGGGTCTTCCCGATGCCGCGCGTCGGTTTCGAGGGCAGGGTGTCGCTGATCGGGGTGGTGCTGCTGACCGGACGGCTGCTGGTGGATGTGGTGCGTGCCTCGGTGTCGGTGGCGATCAGGGCGCTGCGGTGGCGCCAGACCCCGCACGGGGCCGTGATCCGGGTGCCGCTGCGTTCGGAATCGGATCTGTTCCTCACCCTGACTGCTGAGTTGACCACCCTGGTACCTGGGTCCTTTGTGGTGGAGGCGCACCGGTTCACCGGGACCTTGTACCTGCACGTGCTCGATGTGACCCGTCCGGGGGCGCTGGAGCGAGCGCGCCACGACGTCTTCGAGCAGGAGCGCCGGGTGATGTACGCCTTCGCCACCGACGCCGATATCGAGGCAGCCGGATTCGAGCCTCGACCGTGGCGGCTGCGTTCGCGTGGGGGACGCACGAGGACCCGTATGACGCGGGAGAGATCCTCGTACGAACGCGGGAAGGTACTCCCGAGGGACGGCGAGGACGAGTCATGAGCCCAGTGGTGATGGCGGTGTGTGCCGCGCTGCTGACCGCGGCTGCGGTCGTGACCCTGTACCGGGTGGAGAAGGGGCCCAGCATGCTCGATCGGGTGGTCGCCCTCGACGTGCTGGTCTCCACTCTGATCGGCTGCCTGGCGCTGGTCTCGCTGTGGTTCGGGCGGGAGGACCTGGTGCTGGTGCTGATGGTGCTCGCGTTGGTCGGCTTCGTGGGTGCCGTGACGTTGGCGCGGTTCGCGGCGTCGGAACCGGAGGAGGAGCGCCGGATCCTCACCGAGGCCGAGGCGGCAGCAGCAGAGGCGGCCGAGCTCGAGGACGAGGAGTCGATGGGGGAGGACAGCCGGTGAACGCGATGATGATCGCCGCGTCGGTATGCCTGATCGCGGGCTGCCTGCTCACCCTCGTCGCCGCCATCGGCGTGGCGCGCTTCCCGGACATGCTGGCGCGGATGCATGCCGCCACCAAGCCGCAGGTACTCGGCCTGATGCTGCTGATGGCCGGGCTCGCGTTTGGGCTCGGATCGAGTCAGCTCACCTGGAAACTGGTGCTGGTGGTGGTCTTCCAACTGCTGACGGCGCCGGTGGCCGCGCACATGGTGGGCCGTGCCGGGTATCGCACCGGAAAGGTGCGCTCGGACCTGCTGGTACGGGATGAACTCACCGAGGATCTGGAGCGGGCGCGCTTGCGGAAGGAGTCGTGAACGGAGCGCAGGGGACCGAGTAACGAAGGGTACCGGTGAGGACCCAGGTTCCCGGTGAGGACCCGAGTTCCACCCTATGTCGGTACCCGGAACCTGTGTCCACCCGATCGGGCCGTGTGCTCGCGCCTACTTCTTCTCCGGCACGTCCCCGCTCTCGAGCCACTTCTTCGCCCCACGGGTGGCGAAGGTGCGCGCGAACGTCACCACCGCCCCGCTGACGGCAGCGAAGACGACGAGCTCACCGAGGCTGATCTCACCGTCATCGGCGTCGCCGGTGGGCGGCTCGTGGCCGGTCGCAGCCTTCCACCCCATGGTGAGCAGCTTGTTCGCGGCGATACCGGCGGCGATGGCGGCCAGCGTGGTGACCAGCTTCGAGATGTTCATGCTCGGCTCCTGAGATCGGGTGCTGCCGGTCCAGCCTAGCCGCTCTGCGCCGTCGGGAGCGGGGAATGCCGGCGGCAGGGATGTGGCGCCCGGAGGTGTACTGTGAGGCCACACGACAGGGGAGCGCCTCGGGCGCTGAGAGTGCGGACAGCCGCAGACCCTCGAACCTGCTCCGGTTAGCACCGGCGAAGGAAGTCGAGCTTCTCTCTTTACCCCTCCTTTGAATTGAGGAGGACATGATGACCACCACCATTCACCACGCCGAATGCCGGCTGCTGCGACGTTCGGGCCCACCCACGCCGCACAACTCAGCGTCCGGCCGGAAGCGGGTTGGGCTCGCTGGAGGAGCCGGGTTCATGGCGCTCGCCCTGGCCGGGTGCTCGGTGATCGGGACCGGCTCCGAGAACGACGCGGATTCCGGCACGTCCGACGGCGCAGGGTCGGGTGTGGTGCAGGTCGTCACCCACGACTCCTTCCACGTCTCGGAGGATCTGATCGCCGACTTCGAGGCCGAGTCCGGGTACACGGTCGAGCTCAGCGCTCCCGGCGACGGCGGCGCCCTGGTGAACCAGCTCATCCTCACCACCGACTCCCCGCTCGGGGATGTGGCCTACGGGGTGGACAACTCCTTCGCGAGCCGCGCCATCGACGCCAGGGTGTTCGAGCCCTACACCTCGCCAGCGCTGCCTGCGAGTGCCGAGCGGTACCTGGCCGGCGATTCCGACGCCCTCACCCCGATCGACATCGGTGACGTGTGCCTCAACGTCGACCACGAGTGGTTCGCCGAGGCGGGCATCCCCCAGCCGGAGTCCTTCGAGGATCTGCTCGATCCGCAGTACGAGGACCTGCTGGTCGTGACCAACCCGGCGACGTCGTCCCCCGGCCTGGCCTTCCTGCTCGCCACGGTCGGGGCATTCGGCGAGGAAGGGTGGCTCGAGTACTGGGAGGGTCTGGCCGACAACGGGCTGAAGGTGGTGGACGGATGGTCGGACGCCTACTCGGTCGACTTCTCCGGTTCCACCGGTGAGGGTGACCGGCCGGTCGTGCTCTCCTACTCCACCTCCCCGGCCTTCGAGGTGGGCGAGGGAGAGAGCGAGGCGCCCACCGGCGCGCTGCTGGACACCTGCTTCCGGCAGATCGAGTACGCCGGGGTCATCTCCGGTGCGGCCAATCCCGAGGGCGGTCAGGCGTTCATCGACTTCCTGCTCTCCGATGAGGTGCAGGCCGACATCCCGGAGCAGATGTACGTCTACCCGGTCAGCGACGAGGTCGAGTTGCCGGAGTCCTGGACGCAGTTCGCCCCGCTTGCCGATGACCCGCACGAGGTGGACCCGGCGGAGATCGACGCCCACCGTGACGAGTGGATCGAGGCATGGACGGCGACAGTCATCGGGTGAGCCGGGTGAGCCGGGTGAGCCGGGCGCGATCCGGTCAGCCGGAAGCCGATGCCCCGGCCGTCCCGACGGACCCCACCGCCCCTCAGGTCACCGGGGGTGAAGTTGACGTCGGTTATGACGCCATAACCGACGTCAACCTCACCCCCGGTGGGGGCGGCACGGGCGGCAGTGGACGCAGGGACGCCAGTGGCCACGCCGGAGGGCGCGGTCGAGGGCGTGGCACCGGGCGACCGGGTCTCGGTCTCACCCGCACCCTGCTCTGGATCCTAGTCGCAGCGGTCCCGCTGACCTTCCTCGGGGTATTCTTCGCCTACCCGGTCGCCTCCCTGATCGGCCGCGGCTTCGTCACGGACGGGATTCTCGACCTGGGTGGCTTCGCCGAGGTCTTCGCCCGGCCGCGGACCTGGCGGATCGTCCGCCTCACCCTCACCCAGGCCGTACTCGGCACGACCGGAGCGGTGCTGCTAGGCATCCCCGGCGCCTACGTGCTCTACCGCTGCACCTTCCCAGGTCAGCGCATTGTCCGCGCAGTCGTGACCATCCCCTTCGTGCTGCCGACCGTGGTGGTGGGCGTGGCGTTCCGCACGCTGCTCGCCGACTCCGGCCCGCTCGGCTTCCTCGGACTGGACGGCACCTTCACCGCGATCATCCTGGCGTTGGTGTTCTTCAATTACGCCGTCGTGGTCCGCACGGTCGGCGGGATGTGGGAACGGCTGGATCCCCGCACCGAGCAGGCCGCCCGCGCCCTGGGAGCCTCCCCGGCCCGGGCGTTCCTCACCGTCACCCTCCCGGCGCTCACCCCCGCGATCGCCTCGGCGGCCTCGGTCGTGTTCCTGTTCTGCGCCACCGCGTTCGGGGTGGTGCTCGTGCTCGGCGGGATCCAGTTCGGCACGATCGAGACCGAGATCTGGATCCAGACGACTCAGTTCCTCGACCTGCGCGCCGCGGCTGTGCTCTCGGTGATGCAGCTGGTGGTGGTGGCCGGATCGCTGGCTCTGTTCGCGCAGGCCCGCGCCCGCCGTGAGCGCGCTCTACGGCTCCAGTCGACCCAGCCGGCTTCAAGGGCCCGAAATTCGGGGCAACTCGGCTTCAAGGGGCGAAAGTTCGGCCCCTGGAGGGCCGGAGCCGACCTGCTGCCGGCCGCGGTGACCGCCGTCGTCGTCGGCGTCCTGGTGCTGCTGCCCTTGGGGACCTTGCTGATCAGGTCACTGCGTACGCCGTCGGGCTGGGGCCTGGGCAACTATGTGGCGCTGGGCACCACCGGCGGTGACAACGCACTCACGGTGACCGTATGGGAGGCGGCCTTCAACTCGCTGCGCATCGCCGTCGATGCCACGGTGCTGGCCGTCGTGATGGGGGTGCTGGTGGCCCTGGTGCTCTCCCGCCGCCCCCGGCACCCGGCCGCCCGCCAGGCGATCGGGTGGATGGACTCCCTCGTCATGCTCCCGCTCGGGGTATCGGCGGTGACCGTGGGCTTCGGCTTCCTCATCACCCTCGACGCCCCGCCGCTGGACCTGCGCTCCTCCCCGGTGCTCATCCCGATCGCGCAGGCGATCGTGGCGCTGCCGCTGGTGGTGCGGACCGTGCTGCCGGTGCTGCGCGCGATCGACCCCCGCCTCCGTGAGGTCGCCACCGTGCTGGGCGCCTCCCCGGCCCGGGTGCTGGCCGCCGTCGAGCTGCCGTTCCTGATCCGATCGATGGGGCTGGCCATCGGGTTCGCCTTCGCGGTATCGCTCGGGGAGTTCGGCGCGACGGCGTTCCTCTCCCGCCCTGATCGGCCCACCCTGCCCGTGGTCATCTTCCGCCTCATCGGGCAACCCGGGGCGGAGAACTACGGGATGGCGCTCGCGGCCTCGGTGGTGCTGGCGCTGCTGACCGCAGGAGTGATGGGGTTGGCGGAACGACTACGAGGGGAGCGGGCCGGTGAGTGGTGAGTCCAGTGGCCTGAGTGTGCGCGGTGCCCGGGTGGCGTATGGCCCCACGACGGCGGTCGCCGGGGTGGACCTGCACGTGGCCACCGGTGAGGTGGTCGCCGTGCTCGGCCCCTCCGGGTGTGGGAAGTCCTCTCTCCTGCGGGCCGTCGCGGGTCTGGAGCCGCTGACCGGCGGGGACGTGCGATGGGACGGCGCCGACGTGAGCGGCGAACCGGTGCACCGGCGTGGGTTCGGGCTGATGTTCCAGGACGGGCAGCTGTTTCCACACCGGGATGTCGCGGGCAACGTGGAGTTCGGGCTGCGGATGGAGCGGGTGGCCCGGGCAGAGCGGACCGTGCGGGTGCGTGAACTGCTCGACATGGTCGGGCTGGACGGCTTCGGCGACCGTGCGGTGGCCTCACTCTCGGGAGGGGAGCAGCAGCGGGTGGCACTGGCCCGGGCACTGGCGCCGCGGCCCCGGCTACTGCTACTCGATGAGCCGCTCTCGGCGCTCGACCGCGAGCTGCGCGAGAGTCTGTCGGTGGAGCTGCGGCGTATTCTCACCGAGACCTCCACCACCGCGCTGTACGTGACGCATGACCACGACGAGGCCTTCGCCGTGGCCGACCGGGTGGCCGTGATGCGGCGGGGCAGGCTCGTGCAGGTCGGCACTCCGGCGGAGCTGTGGGCGGCGCCGGCCGATGCCGCGGTCGCACAGTTTCTTGGTTTCGTGGTCGTCGAGCACGATGGGCGCGCGCTCGGTCTCGGGCCGGGCGCGCTCGTGGTGGAACCGGACGCAGGTGCTGCGGACGGCGACGGGCCGGCCGGTCGCGTGGTCGCCACCGGGTTCGCCCGGGGCCGGTCCACGGTCCGGGTGCAGGTGCCCGGCTGGGGTGAGGTGACCGCCGTGGCGGGCGCTGCCGCACCGGAACCTGGTGCGCAGGTGAGGCTGCGGATCGAGCCGGGCTCCGTCGTCGTGCTCTGACCTGCCAGTTGTGGTCCGTGCCAGCCCCCAGGCACGGACCACACCTGGCGCTTCGTCAGCCGAAACGGTCCGGGGAGAACGGCGCCAGATCCACGGCCGGCTCCTCGTCCACGGCGAGGGCAGCGGCCACGTCACCGACCGCCGTCGCGTGCTTGAACCCGTGCCCGGAGCACGCGGCCGCGAGCACCACCCCGGGGTAGTCCTCGGGGATGCCGATGCTGAAGGCCTCGTCCGGGGTGTGGGTGTACATGCACCCCTCGGCGCGCACGTCGTCGGCGTCCAGCGCGGGGAGGCGCCGGGACACCCACGCTGCCACCTCGGCCCACTCCGCCGGGTCCACCTCGAGCGGGTTCTGGCCAGGGTCCGCGACGGCGGGGGCCGGCAGGTCGTGCAGGCCCACCTTGACGCCGTACCCCTCCAGGGCAGGGGCGCCCCAGGCAAGGTACCCGTCGGCCTCGTGCAGGAACACCCCGAAACTGCCCGGCCCGAACTGCTCGGCGTCCGGTGCGCCGAACCAGGTCAGCAGCGTGCGCCGCACCTGCATCGGGACGCTCAGGTCGGGTAGCAGCCCCGCCGTCCAGGCGCCGGTGGCCATGATCACGCGGCCGAACCGCCACGTGCGTTCGCCCTCGGGCCCGCTGCTACGCACCTCGACCCCGTGGTCGCAAGGTTCCACGGCCAGGATCCGTTCGCCGGTGCGCACCCGGGCCCCCTTCCCGACGGCGGCGCTTACCGCCGCGCGGATGCCCGCCTCGGAGCGCAGCACCCCAGTACCAGGATCGCGGATTCCCGCGGTGGCGTCCTCGATGGTGTGGTGGGGGTAGGCGGACCGGATCTGTGCGGCGGTGAGGCGTTCGTGCGGCAGATCGTGCGCCTCGATGGTCTCCAGGATGGGCGGCAGGAGGCGGCCGTTGGTGGGCCCGAGGAAGATCCCGCCGCAGAGGCTGAGGAGCTCGGTGCCGTCGGTCTGCTCGAGCTCTCGCCACAAGCCGAGGGCGTGCTGGGCGAGGGCGACGTACTGCGGGCCCTCCACCAGTGCGGTGCGAAACAGTCGGCTGTGTCCGTGCGAGGAGCCGTGTGGATGGCCGGGGGTGTGCTGCTCGAAGCCGATCACGTCGGCGCCGCGTGCGGCGGAGCGCCACAGGGCGGAGCTGCCCGCGGCGCCGAGACCGAGAACGGCGAGGTCTGCGTCCAGAGTTGTCATCGCAGGTCAGTCTGCCGGACTCACGGTGGTGAGTGGCCACGCGGGTGAGGGGAGTGCCTGGACGCGCCGGGTGGGGTGTCGTCCGCGAGATGTCGACGCGACGATCTCCTAGTCCGTGCAGCACCCGTCGGCGCAGCCGGTGGTGTGGTCGGCATGAGTCAGCGCGCTCGCGGGGACGTGGCAGCAGGCGTCACCGCGCCAGGCCTCCACACCCTCCTTGACAGCCACACCGGCGATGACCAGGGCTGCCAGCGGATCGGCCCAGGTCCAGCCGAACAGGGAGTTGAGGAGCAGGCCCGCCAGCAGCACCGCCGAGAGGTAGGTGCACAGCAGAGTCTGCTTGGAGTCGGCCACAGCGGACGCTGAGCCGAGTTCGCGACCGGTGCGACGTTCGAACCAGGACAGCAGCGGCATGATCGCCAGGCTCACGGCGGCGAGCACGATCCCGACCGTCGAATGCTCCGGCTCGGCCGCACCGAGCAGGCTGCGGACCGCATCGATCGTGACGAACAGGGCGAGGCCGAAGAACGAGAAGGCGATCACTCGTAGCGCAATGCGCTCGCGGGCCTCGGGGTCGGGGGCGCGGAACTGCCAGGCCACGGCCGCGGCGGAGAGCACCTCGACCGTCGAGTCCAGTCCGAAGCCCACGAGCGCCGCGGAGGAGGCGATGCGGCCGGCGGTGATCGCGACGATCGCCTCGATCACGTTGTAGGTGATGGTCGCGGTCACGATCCAGCGGATGCGGCGCTCCAGGATCGAGCGCCGGGCCGCGTCGAGCGGGTGAGGGGTGAGGGGGAGGGAGGTCATGAGCAGGTGCACTCCGGTCCGCAGCAGTCCGGGTCGACGGCGAGGGTGAGGGAGAGGAGCCCGTCCAGCGCCGGCCCGAGGGAGTCGTCGGCCAGGCGGTACCAGGTGCGACGGCCTTCCTTCACCGACTCCACCAGCCCGCATCCGCGCAGACAGGAGAGCTGGTTGGACATCACCTGCCGGGAGACGCCCAGTGCCCCGGCCAGGTCGGACGGGCAGGCCGGGGCTTCCCGGAGAGCAAGCAGGATGCGGGTGCGGGTGTGGTCGGACAAGGCGTGCCCCAGCCGTGCGACAGCAGCGGTGTGGGTCAGGGTGGCGGCCGGCAGCTCCAGGGAGGCCGTCGTCGCACCACCGGTGCTGAAGCGAGCGGCAGAGAGAGGCATACTTCAATAGTACAGAGTTCCCTGTATCGTCACGACGCGCTGTCGCGGCGGGGAAGTGTCACCCATGTTCCCCCCGGGGTAGGTGAAATCAAACGTCGATGTGGTCGTCGACACCGCGTGCCCGACCGCCAGATCGACGATTGATTTCGTGGAGGGAAGGGTTGTCAGGTGCTCACGCTCGTGAGATGGTTGAACTATCAACTATCAGGAGTGATCGACATGACCGACCGTCTCGCCCAGGACACAGCCATGGGCACCGTGGACCTGCTCGTGCGCGACCTCGACGCCATGATCGCCTACTACGCCACCGGGATCGGGCTCGATGTGCTCGAGCATGCCGGGCCGACGGCCGTGCTCGGGCGTGGGAGGACGCCGATCGTGAGGATGCGGGCAGAGCGCGACCTGCCGAGCTTCTCCCGCCGCGATGCCGGCCTGTTCCACACCGCCATCCTGTTCGACAGTGCCCCGGCGCTAGCTCGCTCCCTGGCCAGTGTGGCGCATTTTGCCCCCGCCAGCTTCACCGGCTCCGCCGATCACCTGGTCTCCGAGGCTTTCTACTTCGACGACCCGGAGGGCAATGGCGTCGAGCTCTACCTCGACCGCCCTCGCGAGCAGTGGACCCGCACACCCGGCGGCGGGGTGCGGATGGACTCCTTCCCGCTCGACCCGAATGCCTTCATGCGCGAGCACCTGGCGACCCCTGACCAGGGCGAGGTTCCCGCTCAGGAGCCGGACGCCGTCATCGGGCATGTGCATCTGCAGGTGGGAGACATCCCGACCGCCAAGGCCTTCTACGTGGACACGCTCGGCTTCGCGGTGATGGCCACCTTCGGGCGGCAGGCCATGTTCATCGCGGCCGGTGGGTACCACCACCACATCGGCATGAACACCTGGAACTCTGCCGGAGCCGGTCCGCGCGCGGCCTCCCTCGGCCTGGGGCAGGTCAGCATCGAGGTACCGAGCATCGACGACGTCACCGCGCTCACCGACCGCCTCACCCACGCCGGCATCCAGGGGCGCCACGACGGGCAGACCCTGCGGTTCGACGACCCGTGGAACACCCTGATCGAGGTCAGTGCCGCCTGACGTCGCTGCCCGAGTCGCCCTCGAGCCGAGTGCGTGACCGGCGAGACACGGGTACGGGAGTGCGCGGCACCATGGTGCTGGGGATGACGCATTCGTGTCGATTGCGCCACGTTGGCCGGAGTAGTTGGTGGTCGGGCACCTCGAACCAGAGCCGGACGAGTCAGCGCCGCTGCACTGCAGGCGTCGCGCCCGGCTCCCCATAGAACCGGCCCTCGCGCATCTTCACCGCAGCCACCAGCACGAAACTGAGCGAGACCAGCAACGCCCACGAGCCCCACTTGCCGGTGTGCACCATCTCCCAGATCTGCGCCTGGCTCGGGTACTGCCACGCCCCCAGGAACGTCCCCGCATTCTCGGCCACCCACAGGAAGAACCCGATCAGCACGAAGCTCACGCTCAGCGGCATCCGGTAGCGCGCCTGGCCGACGGTGAACGCGACGCGCGAGCGCCACAGCATCACCACGAACCCCGCTGCGATCAGCCACCGCACGTCCGGCAGCCAGTGGTGGGTGTAGAAGTTCGCATACGCCGCCACGGCCAGCATCGCGGTCGGAACCACCGGGAAGTGGTCCACCCGCAGCTCGAACCGCCGGAACGCCTGGCAGATGTAGGAACCGACCGCGGCGTACATGAAGCCCGAGTACAGCGGCACTCCGCCCACCCGGAGCAGGCCTTCGTCCGGGTAGGACCACGACCCCACGTGCACCTTGAAGACCTCCAGCGCCAGCCCGATCAGGTGGAAGCCGAAGATCACCGCCACCTCCCTGCCGGTCTCCAGCCGCAACACCCAGAACAGGACTGTGACAGCGAGGGCGTAGACAAGGAGCGCGTCGTAGCGGGCGATCGGCAGATCCACCACCGCGCTGGCCGCCAGGCCGGCGAAGATCGCCAGCGGGAACAGGCAGCACTGCACCTCCAGCCAGGTGAAGCGCGTCAGCTGCCCGACGGCGGAGGTGGCCGTCCGTAGGAGGGTGCGCTGCGCCGTCGGGGTGGCTGGAAGGGCGGCTTCGCCGCTGGGGGTGGAGTGCTGGCTGGTCACGTGGGTGAGCCTGCCAGCGAGCGAGAGGGAACCCGGCGCATTGCTCGCGATCCGCCCGGAGCCTTCACCAGATCGTCGCAGCCTGCGCCGATCCTTCACCGGCCTGCCGCGGGCACGAGACAATGACCCGATGAGAACTCTCGGCCCGGGCCGCCTGCACCGACTCCTCGCCGACGCCGAAGCGGTCACCTGGGCACTGCTGCTGATCGGTATGGCGCTGAAGTACCTCACCTCCACCACCGACCTCGGGGTGACGATCGCTGGGCCGATCCACGGGTTCGTGTTCCTGCTGTACTGCGTGAGCACGGTGGTGGTCGGGATCGACCAGCGGTGGCGTGCCGGCACGATCGTGCTCGGCCTGGCCAGTGCCATCCCGCCGTTCGCGACGATCCCGTTCGAGCGGTGGGTGCGCAGGAATGGCTTGGCGGGGCCGCAGTGGCGGCTGCGGAGCAGTGGGGGAGACCGGAGTGTGGTGGAGCGGGCGCTCGCGGAGGTGCTGCGCCGTCCGGTGCGGTTCGTGCTTGTGGCGGTGGCCGTGACCGCCCTGGTGTTCCGGGTGATGCTGTGGGTGGGACCGCCGGGAGGAGCCTGATCCCCGCCGCCGCAGTGGCACCAGTTCCGGGGGCAGGTGTGCCCATCGGCCGGGGCCCGTGAGGTTGCTAGGGTCGCGCAGTAGTCGAAGAAGGGTGTGACGCGTGGACTCGGGCTTCTCGTTCGTGCCGATCCTGACGTGGGTACTCATACCCGCGTTCGTCATCGGCGTGATCGCGTTCAGTCGGCATCAGGCGAAGAAGCGCCGGGAGCACTTGGCTCGATGGGCGGCGGCACGCGGGTGGCGGTACACGCCATCGGCACCGCACCTGGTCTCGCGCTGGCGGAGTGAGCCGTTCGGCCGGGGGAGCTCACGGCGGGCGACCAATGTGCTGAGCGGCGACTTTCACGGACGGCACGTGGTGTCGATGACGTACAAGTACACGACCGGATCGGGGAAGAACCGCAGTACCCACACCTTCCACGTCATCGCGATGCACCTGCCCGCCCCGCTGCCATGGTTGCAGCTGAGCCCGGAGGGCATGGGCGACTCGATCGCCAAGTTCTTCGGCGGTCAGGACATCGAGTTCGAGTCCGAGGCATTCAACGACGCCTGGCGCGTCAAAGCGCCTCCCGGGCAGTACGCCTACGACGTGATCCACCCGCGAATGATGGAGCGACTGATGCAGCCGGACGCACTGCGCCGCACCATCTCGATCGAGGGGCAGGACATCCTGATGAACGTCAGCGGGCGGCAGCAGGAGCAGTACATCGACGCCTACGCCAACCTGCTGTACGGGATCGTCGACCAGGTTCCGCGGCACGTCTGGCTACGGGCAGGGTACGACCCGGGCATGGCCTAGCGCCTTCACCCGCCCGCGGCAGTCAGGGCCGCGGAGAGGCGCTCCCGTGAGCTGACCCCGAGCTTCCGGTAGGCACCGGCCAGATGGGAATCGACCGTTCGGACGGACAGCACGAGCCGCTGTGCGATCGCCTTGCTGGTCATGCCACCGGCCGCGAGGGTCGCGACTTCCCGCTCCCGGCGAGTCAGAGGGGCGGGCTCATGAGCGGGCGGAAGAGCCACACCCAGCTCACGCAAACGGTCCGCAGCCTGCGTGGCGGCTCGCCTCCTGCTCCCGAGCAGCGCTGTCAGGTGGGCGACCACGGCCTCACTGCGCCGCCCGTCAACATGGTCGGCGAGCATCCCGACGCGCTCTGCGAGTGGCTCGCCGATCGCTGCCTGTGCCGCCGACGGGCCGACGGCGACGACGAGCCGGTGCAGAGCCTCGAGCTCGACGGCGTACTGGCGGTC
This sequence comes from Ruania rhizosphaerae, assembly GCF_009805705.1. GTDB lineage: Bacteria > Actinomycetota > Actinomycetes > Actinomycetales > Beutenbergiaceae > Ruania > Ruania rhizosphaerae. Next base: position 50,014 of record NZ_VSMB01000001.1, on the reverse strand, counting down.
CCGTGCGGCGGCAGCCGCGAGGCGCGTCGTGACGTCGGTGATGCTGGGATCGCGCAGCCAGAGGAGAGCATCGACCATGTGAAGGTCCAAGAAGGCGCCGGTCACCCAGGAGCATCGCCGGGGGGTCGTGGCCAGCTCGCTGAGCAGTGCGCGAGCGGCGGCGCTCTCGCCGGCGGCTGCGGCGACCTTCGCCTCCTGGGCGAGGCTGTAGGCGGCGACGCCGAGGGTGTCGCGCACACGGAGACGGGCGTTCGCTGCCCGGAGCTCCTGTCGTGCGGTGACCCACTCTCCGCGGGCGGAGGCCACGGTCCCGCGGCGCAGGTGCAGGCCGACCATGTCGATATCGGTGCCTGCGGTCGGTTCGGTGCGTTCGGCCGCGTCGATCTCGCCGATGAGCACGAGCAGGAAGAATCGGAGCAGGGTGAAGGATCCTGGGTTCCACCCTTGCAGCACACGATCGCTGGAGATCACGGGAAGAAATCGGCGGAACAGCGCCTCGGCTTCGTGGGCTCGGCCCGTGAGGGCGAGGGCGACTGCCGTCGGTCCGACGAGCTGTACGACCTGCTCCAGGTGCGGGTTGTCGCGCAACCGCTGGTGTGCCTCGTCCACCATCTCGGGATGCCGGCCCGCCCAGGCGAGGTGGGACAGGTACAACGCCTCGACGTTCGTGAGCGCCTGTGCGACAGCCTCGTTGGTCCTCGCCTGAGGGCGCAACCAGCGTGCGGTCGAGCTGAGCATGCCCAACGCCGCCTCGGTGTCCATGGCGAGAAAGTGCCGCACGGTTGTTTCGTGGCGGATCGCCGGGAGGTAGGCATCGAGTACCTCCGCTCCGGAGTCGTCCGAGAGCACCATGGCTGAGCGGGCCGATGCAAGATCGGACAATGCGGCGTTGATGTCCCCGAGGCGCAGGTGGGCGGTGGCGCGGGCAGTGAGGGCCTGGATGGTCCCGACTGGGTTGATCCCGCGCCGCAGCACCGTACCGGTCAGCTCCACGGCGATCTGTGGCTCGTCCGCGCGCACCGCATGATCGCAGGCGCGCAGCAACTCGGGCAGCGGGACGTCCACGTCGGCGCGCACTCTGCGTGAGACCGATCGCACGAGGTCCTGCGGTGCGGACGGCGCCGGTGCGACCGGGCTGCCGGCGATCAGGTCGTGGCGCCGGGTGTTCGAGACCTGAGCGGCGATGGCGTCCGCCCGGAGTGGATGCGTCACTTCCAGGTGTGTGGGATCGCCGGAGTCCCTTCCGCCCTGGCCAGGGCGCAGTAGACCGCGGCGTAGGAGTCGCCTGCTGACCCGGTCCGCAACGGTGGCGGCAGGCACCCCGCCCGCGACGGCGGCGCGTTCGACGACCGCTCGCTCCACCTCAACCAGGCCACGGAGGTCATGGAAGGCTGCCTCCATCATGCGGTCCGTCAGCGTCGGGATCCCGGTCCACACCCAGACGCCGTCGCTGGCGAACAGATCGCCACGCTGGCGATGGTCCCTCACCAGCTCGCACAGGTAGAAGGGGTTGCCGCGGGAGGCGATCCAGAGCCGGTGCACGGCGTCCGCCGTGGGAAAGCCGCCGAGCATGTCCGCCAGCAGCGCTTCGGTCTGTGCCGTGTTCATCGGCTGGACCTGAAAAGTCACCACATCGGTCAGGTCCGCGAGCACGGCCGGCCCGCTCGGGTGGGCGCTGTGGCTGGCAACGAGCGCCATCCCCGGGCGCTCAGCCACCTCCTCGACAGCGCGCAGGACTGCGTCGTCGAGAAGGTGTGCGTCCTCGAGCCGGAGCAGGACCTCGCCCTGGCCCGGCAGCGCCAGCCAGTCCCACAGTGCGGTGGCACCGGCCGCGACATCGCCGCGGGAACCTGCCTTCTCGACCAGGGGCTGCCACGATGAGGGCCTGCTCGGGGTGGAGGTGAGATCGACGAGGCGTCGTTCTCGCAGGAGTCCATCGCGTACGGCGGCGTTGATCAGGTGCGTCTTGCCGCTACCGACCTCCCCTTGGACAATGACGGAGTGGCCGGCTGAGAGCGCCTCCCGGATCAGGGCCGGCTGCTGGGGCGAGACCGACAGGGGTTCCGGCGGTTCGGACAGTGCCGACGGTCGGCGGGGGCGAGGGGGCGCTGCGACGAGCTCACCGGAGTGCATGGGTCAGTTCCTCCCTGCTGGAGACGCCGAGCTTGGCGAAGACGCTGGCGAGGTGGCTATCGACGGTGCGGGCCGAGACCCCGAGCCGGGTGGCGATCGTGCGGCTGGTGAGGCGGGCCCGGGCGAGGGCCGCGACCTCGCGTTCGCGAGGTGTGAGGTGACGCGTCTGAGGTCCGGGAGGCAGCCACAGGCCGCGCTCGTTGAGCTGGCGTTCGGCGATTCCAGCGAGGTCGGCGTCCGTGCGCACGAGGGCCTCGGCGTGTGAGAGGAGTGCGTCGACACGCGGTGACGCGAGGTGAGCGCGGAGCTGCCGCAGGCGTTCGAGAACCCCGTCGTAGGGCGGCCGGCCGGCGCGCAGGTCGAGCACCAGGGATCGGTGCAGCGCCTCCATCTCGATGCGCATGAGCCCCGACAGATGGGCCCACGACGCGAGCGCGCGCGCTGCCCGGGGAAGCGACGGTGCACGTAGCCACAACATGGTGTCGAGGCGCAGCAGGCGCAACTCGCCGCTGAGCACGGCTGTCTGGCTCCGGGCCATGGCGCGGACGGCGGTGAGCAGATCCTGAGCTCGTGCCGGTTCCCCTCCGGCTGCGGCCGCGAGTGCCTCGACCCCGCGTGCGTAGGCGCCGATCCCCGGGGGTCCGTGCAGGTCGAGGTGCTCGTGCACCGGGCCCAACTTGCTCTGAGCCTGGGACCAGGTACCGCGTGCGGCGGCGGTCAGGCCCGCGCCGACCTGCGCGTTCAGCCATGGCGCCCCCGTGGGCGGATTCTCGAACCTGGTCGGAGTCATGGCCTCGAGCTGATCGATCTCACCCGCCCCCAGATGTGCGAGAACCCCGAGGGCAGCGAGCTCGGCCGCCGCGTCACCGTGAACATCCGATCCGGCGGCGATCGCGGCTCGATAACGGGCGGCGATGTTCCACGTCTCCTCGAATCGCCCGGCCTGGAGCAGGCCGAGCCCGGTGGGGTACACGAGCGGGAGGGCCACTCGTGGGTCGGCGATCTCGCCCAGCAGGTCGAGGGAGCGCGGGCCTGAGTCACGATGCCGTCCGGCGTATCCGAGATGGCGCAGTCGGGACACCTCGAGCTCGATCCGTGGCTGGTCGGAGTCGCCGGATGTTGGCAGCTCGGCCATCCACTGGTTCGCCTCCGCCAAGGAGCTCAGCGCGGCGTCGAGATCATCGCGGTCATGCTGCTCGAGATCGGCGCGCAACCGTGCGGCCGTCAGCACGAGCATGGGAAGACGAGCATCGGCCGGGGCGGCGGCCACGGCTCCCCGCAGTTGCGGCAGGAGCTCGGCGATATCGTCCAGGGCGGCGTCGGTGTGGGACAGGAGCCGGTGTGCTTCGGCACGGTCGAGCAGGAGGGTGATCGTCTCGATCGTGCTCAGCCGATTGGAGCCGGTCGGGCCGAAGGTGGCGTCGATCAGCCAGACGACCTCGTCCGGGCGGCGATGAGCGAACGCCTCTGCCACAGCGCTGCGGATGGTCGCGTACCCGAGTGGCCATCCCTTCGACAGCAGCAGGAGTACCGCCTGCCGTCCGAGGACTCCTCCGTTCGCGCCACGGCCCGCCGCTTCCTGCAAGATCTCCTGGCGCTGATCGGGCGGCGTGGTGCTCAGCAACGCTTCGCGGAGGAGGTTGTGGGCGGGTTCGACCATCAGCTCTGGGAGACGCTCTGCCGGCCGGGTGCGGATCAGTCCGCGGTGCAGGAGGCTCTCGACCGTCTCCCGGTCGACGCTGTCGAGCAGGGTCCCGAGCGTGAGGGGGCCCAGCAGGGCTAGAGCCCGTAGCGCCTGCAGTGCCTGGTCGTTCAGGTCGGCCAGCTCGGTCGTGGCGACAGTCAGCAGTGCGGGCACGGGTTCAGGGGTGATGCTGAGTGACCTGACCCGCTCCGTCGCTGCCAGGCCGCTGCGCGTCAGGTCGCTCCGTGCATGCAGACCGGTGGTGAGTTCACGCAGGTGGAGGACGTTGCCGCCGCTGCGGTCCCACAGGTGCTGGACGACATCGGGTGCGACGGGCTCGCCGACTATGGTCGTGAGCAGCCCCGCGGTCTCGTGCGGGGCCAGTGCGTGCAGATCGATCCGGTCGAGAACGTCGTCGCGCCACAGACCGTGCCAGGGAGCGGCCGATGCGCTGTGTGGGCGGGCCGTCGCCACGAGGGTGATCGCGCGCAGGCGAACCAGCTCGGCGATGACGGCGGCGCTGGCGCTGTCGAGGAGGTGTGCTCCGTCGATCCGCAGCAGCGGCGCGCACGTACCAGAGCGTGCGGGTGTCAGATGATCCTGCACCGCGATCACAGCCTCGTCGGCCGTCGCGGGGCGGCCATCGAGGTCGAGGGCGTGGACGAGACCGTCGAAGGCTGTGGTGAGCGGAACCGTTCGCCGGACGGCGGGGGGCGAGGGATTCGCGATCTGGTCCGGGTATCCCTCGTCGGTGAGGACGCGAGAGGCCAGATGTGACTTTCCCGTTCCGGCCTCGCCGAAGATCAGTGCTCCGCGGCCGGCCCGCAGCGAGCGCACCAACTGGTTCTCGTGGGCCTGGTGGACATGCTCGAACTGCTCGAACTGCCCGAACTGCTCAGTCTGTTCGAACTGCTCTCGCACGATGACCTGGTGCGAACTCACACTCGCAGAACCGGCCACCTCATGGGGCCGGGCTCTCACGGCATGGGCGCTCGTGAGCGGGCCATGCCCGTCGCGATCTGGCTCGCCTGTCACAAAGATCGACCTTAGGGAAGGCTTGAACGGTTGTACACACATCCGTGGGCCTGGGTACCGAAACTTCGGTACCGATTACCGATGGCCCAGCTGTGGGCGGTTCCTACGCTGACGGCGGACGGGCTCGAGAAGGCGGCCGGCCACGGCCGTGCTCGGGACCCGCGCCAGCGTCGGTTTCGCCCTATCAAAGGATGTCCAGTGCCCACCTACACAGCGCCCGGCGTCTACGTCGAAGAAGTCCCCTCGTCGCAGAAGGTCCTGACCGCCGCTCCGACGGCCGTGACTGCCTTCGTGGGATTCACCCAGTCCGCGCCCTCCGATCCGGACGATCCCCAGGGCCTCGCGCCCCGGCTGGTGACGAGCTGGTCGCAGTACGAGAATCTGTACGGCGGATTCGTCGATGGTGCGATGTTGCCGCTGGCGGTCTACGGCTACTTCCTCAACGGCGGGTCCCTCGCTTACATCGTGCGGGTGCCGAACGCCGAACCCTCGGGTGAGGTCGCCACCCGGGCGCTGCCGGCCGCTGACCGAGCGCTGGGTCAGCCACTCACAGTGGAGTCGATCGCTCCCGACGCCGATCTCATCATCGCGATTGAGTCCGCCGACGCGCCGGATGATCTGGAGGGACCGACACCGTTCTCGTTGACGGTCCTGGAGAACGACGAGGTGGTCGAGACGTTCGCCGATCTCACTTTTGGGGGCCCGCGCGACGCCGCCACGATCGTGAACGAGGGGTCGACCAAGGTGAAGGTGAAGGTCGAGATCGCCGAGGATGTCGACGTCGAGCAGCAACTGGAGCTCCTCAGGCCCGGAATGTACGAGCTGGAGAAGGCTGACCCGGTGAGTGTGCCGGTCACGCCGCGCAAGTTCGCTGGTTCCGAGACCGCGCGCACGGGTATCAACGGACTCGCGCTCGCCGAGGACGTCACCATCGTCGCTGTCCCTGACCTGGTCACGGCCGCCACCAAGGAGGATGGTTCGCTCGACCTCGGGATGTGGAAGTCCGTGCAGACGGCGTTGATCGCCCATTGCGAGCAGCACTCCAACCGGATGGCGCTGCTCGATGCTCCACCTGGCCTGAGCCCACAGGCGGTGCGGGACTGGCGCGCGGACGTCGCGCAGTACGACTCGGGCTTCGCCGCGCTCTACTACCCGTGGATCAAGGTCGACAACCCCACCGGGAGCAACGGCACAGCCGAGATTCTCATCCCGCCGTCGGGCCACGTCGCTGGGGTGTGGGCCCGCACCGACGAGAGCCGGGGGGTCTGGAAGGCGCCCGCGAACGACACGATTCGGGGCGTGCTGGACGTCGAGCAGTCGATCACCCAGAACGAGCAGTCGATCCTCAACCCGATCGGGATCAACGCCATCCGTCCGTTCGGCATCCGTGGAATCCGGATCTGGGGTGCGCGCACGCTGTCCTCGGACACCGACTGGCAGTACCTCAACGTGCGTCGGCTGTTCAACATGGTGGAGTCGACCATCCTCGAAGGCACGCAGTGGGCGGTCTTCGAACCCAACGACACCGCCCTGTGGGAAGGCGTCAAGCGCACGCTCACCGGATTTCTCCACGGTCTCTGGCAGGAAGGTGCCCTCTTCGGTGCCACACCTGACCAAGCGTTCTTCGTCCGCTGTGATGAGACGACGAATCCACCTGAGTCCATCGATGCAGGCAAGCTCGTCGTCGAGGTCGGTCTGGCGCCGGTCAAGCCGGCGGAGTTCGTCATCTTCCGCGTCAGTCAGAACAAGTTGAGCGCTTCCTGACAGCCGCGCGTCACCCCTGACCCGAGCTTGACCCCATTCTGAGGAGCACACCCATGGCTGGCCTGTTCACCGCCGACCCGATCATCACGCAGAACTTCTTCCTGGAGATCGACGGCAAGGTCGTCTCCGCGCTCATGACCGTCTCCGGGCTCGACGTCGAAGTCGGCGTCGGGAAGTCCACCCAGATCGGAGATAAGGGGCAGAAGCAGCAGGTGAAGTTCCTCGGCCAGACAGTCGAGGTTCCCGATCTGTCACTGACCCGGGTGGCCCCGGCGGACATCGACAACGACGAGCTCTGGAAGTGGTTCAAGAAGGTGCGCGAAGGTGGGCTGGCTGGTGAGCGCGCCAGCAACCGCAAGAACGGATCCGTCGTCCTCTACGACGCTGCGAGCACGGAGGTCGCCAGGTTCAACTTCTTCAACGGCTGGCCGAGCAAGATCGCGACCGATCAGTTGTCCGTGGATGGATCGGATGCACTGAAAGAGACGATCACGATCGTCATCGAACGTCTTGAACGGATCAAGTAGGCGTGCGTACCAGCTATGAGTTCACCCTGCCGCGTGGCTACGTCGACGATCACGGCACTGTCCATCGCGAGGGCACGATGCGGCTCGCGACCGCGCGCGACGAGCTCGAACCGTTACGCGATCCGACGATCACAGGATCGGACGACCCGCGACTGACCGTGCTCGTGCTGGCGCGCGTGGTTGAGCAGCTGGGATCGCTCGGCCTCGTCACGCCGCACGAGATCGAAGGGCTGTTCGCGGCGGATCTGGCGTTTCTGCAGGACTTCTACGGAGTGATCAACTTCGGCACCGAAGCAGAGTTCGACGAGTTCGTCGCCGCGCAGGCGGTCACCGAGCCGCCGTCCGCGCAGTCAGTGCCGGCCGACCACGCGCCCGTGGAACGAGTGCCGGAGGAAGGGGGGCCGGCAGAACAGGACCCGGGGGCAGGCGACATCGCCTCGGCTTGGCCGCCGAGCGTTTCAGACGTTTCAGGCGTTTCTGCCGACTCTGCCAACTCTGCCGGCCCGCACCGGGCGCGCCGGTCGGCCATCGAGGAGATCTCCGGCGAGACCAGGTGATCGCCGGATGCTCCACTATCCACCGGATGCGCTCTGGCAGGAGATCGCCTACCTCGCCTATCACCTTCACTGGCCGCTCGAAGAGTTGCTGGACCTCGAGCATCTCGACCGGGTGCGCATGGTCCGTGCGGTCTCGGCAATGAATGAACACGCGTGGGAGATGGTCCGTGAGAACGCCTGATCTGGCACCGCTCGGTGGTGAGCCCTCGACGTCCAGCCGCTTCCTGTTCGAGGTCGACGGCGTGGAGATCGGCATGTTTCGGGAGGTCTCGGGATTGCAGTTGGACGTCGCGGTCGAGGAGTACGTCGAGGGCGGTCAGAACTCCTACGTGCACCAGCTCCCGGGGGTGATGCGCTGGCCCCACCTCGTGTTCACCCGCGGGCTGGTGCAGTCCGACGCGCTGTTCACCTGGGTGGCGAAGAGCTCGGGCGCGGGCTTCTCTGGCAACGACAACGTGCTGACGCGCGCCACTGGGGCCGTCACGGTGATCAACCACACCGGCGACCGGTTGCGGTCGTGGGAGCTGGAGGGTGTGTTCGCCGTCAGCTGGAGCGGGCCGCAGTTACTCGCCGACTCGGATGCACCGCTGAACGAGACCCTTGAGGTCGCACACAACGGATTCCGTGCGGTGACGGCATGACAGGGGAGCCGGAGCAGGCAGCGACTCAGGAACCGGACCAGGCTGATCGGCGCCTGGACGGCGCGGTCTCCGTGGGCGGGCAGATCGCGGAGCGCTATCGGCATGCCGGCCCCTGGGGAGGGCCGCGCCCGAGCAGGATCGGGGCACTGGCCGCCTCGTCGATGCGGTTCGTCAGCGGATGGGGCCGGCCGGCCGCCGTGCGCCGGGCGCTAGCCACGGATTGGCCCTCCCGCAGCGCGGACCTGGGTGGGTTCGAGGTGGGGCCACCTCGCTGGTGGTTCGGCGCCACCCCAGCGGACGGTCGGTTGCCCGCCCGTGGTCTCCGGCGGGCCGTGGGTCCCGTTCCGGACGAGGCGTCGCGTCGGCCCGGTGGGATCCCGGCCACCATGACGGCGCAGGCGGTTCCGATGCAGCTGCCCGAGGAGGTCACAGCGGCCGGCCGGATGACCACCCCGGCCGACGCGCGCGCACGCCGGGTGGTCCGCCGTCGCCCACGCTCCGCCTCCAGCGGACGCCAGAGTGGGCAGGCTGGGCAGAGTGGTCTGAGCAGACGGAGCGGGCAGGCTGGACCGGGCACCAAGAGCGGACGGAATGCGCACAACGGACCGGGCGGGCACGGCGACGAAACCGGCGGCGATCCTGAGATCGGGCGAGCCGGAGGGGACCCGGCTCCCATCGTCGGGCCTGAGAGTCCCGACGGCGCCGGAGGGGCGAGTGCGGCCGGCGGCGCCAGGAGGGATGCCGGAGTGGAGGAAGGCCGGCTGTCGGGTGGGAGTTCGCCCGCCGCGGGACCCCCGGGCTATACATCGACGCTCAGCGCATCTGCTGTTGCCCTGACCTCACGCCTGGTGCGGCGCCGCGCCCGGGCCACGCAGGCCGTGGCGTCGGCGCGGATCCCCAGCAATCGGCAGCGCCTCGATGCCGGCCCGGCATCCGTCGTCACGAGCGTCGTGACCAGGGCTCCTGCGCGGGCGAACGCGACCAGATTGACGAGCAATTCCGTGGTGACCAGAAGCGCGCCTGAAGTCGCATCACCTGGCCGGGCCGCCGACGACGTCACACCACCAGGCATGGCGCCACCCGCTGGTGAGCCGCCGCAGCGCGGGACCACGCGCGATGCCGGCGGGCAGGCGATACCCGATGCCAGCGCGTATGTACCCGACGGGACGGCGCGTGCCGGCAAGGAGGCAGTGGCCGCAGTGGCCGCAGGCGGCGACAGCGGACCAGGGTCGCTCGCGCAGCGGTCCGGTCGTGTTCTCGGGCCGATCACGAGAGCAGCACGAGTACTGGATCTCCCCAGAGGTTCTGTCGCCGCGGTATCGGGAGCAGCGCAGAGCGTGGCTGCTCTCGGACAAGCACGGCCTGCGGCCGTATCGATAGTCCGGCGCATGAGCGTCCGCGGCCGGTCCACTGTCGGCGCGATCTCGGCGTCCCGAGCACCCTCGGCGGGCGATCCCGGCGCGGTGCCCGTCGAGATGACTGCGTCTACCGAAATGAGCGCGTCGACCGCGATGAGTTCGGCCACCGAGGCGGCTGCGGGAGGTGTGCCCGCGCAGCATGGCCCCACGCGGGCCGCCGGAGATCGCGACGCATCGCCCGGAGGGCTGCCGGACCGCGTCTTCAGCGCGCGTCCGGACCGCATGGGGGCCCCAGCACCGACAGGGCTGGGCACCGCCTCGCACCGACTTCCGGGCGCCGGTCCAGCTCGCCTGTCGGGTACCGGCCCAGCTCGGCTGCCGGGCACCGGCGGTCCACATCGCCTTCCTGGTGCCGGACATCATCGCACCACCACGATCAGGCGCCGCTCCTCGACCGGCCTCGGGATCGACGACCCGCAGCTGCGCCATCGTGGCGACCGCGCGCCCGCCCGGCAGCCGCTCCAGCTGGGGTCGCATCGATGGGGAGCCTGGCAGCCGGCAGCAGACCCGGCACCACCCGGCGGTGCGGGATCTGGCCGCCGGAGCGCCTCTCGCGAGCCGGGCACCCGGGGAGTGATCGGCGGGCACCGAGGCATGCCCGCTGCCACCACAGTCACGCCGGTGGCGGCCAGCATGGACGACGTGATGGGCGGCCGGCCGGCCCCGGGCACCCCAGCGGGAGGGACACCCGGCGGGCTCCCGTCCGGAGGGGTGGCGACGGCCGGGTTTGCCGTGCTGCCACCACGCCTGGCTCGCCCCCCGGCACACGCCGCCACCCCGCTCGATGCCGGCAGCCAGAACGGTGCCGGCCCCCACGACCGTGCCGACCTCTACACCCGTGCCGGCCTGCACGGGTCGCGGGGATTGACCGGGCCGCCCGGTTCGGCTGGTTGGACAAGCTCGGCTGGTTCGACCAGTTCGGATGGTTCGGCCGGTTCGCATGCGCAGTACCGCCGAGGCTCCGGACCACCCCCACCGCCGTCCGCGGCCGGATCACCATCGACGTCATCGATCCCCCGCCGCCGAGAGGAGACTCCGATGAGCATGAGCTATTCGTTCCTGCCGCCCCAGGAGCATGAACCCGGTGGCAGCGGTGCTATCGCTGAGCCCTCCTGGGTGCGGAACCTCGAAGATCGCGTCCTGACCCGGGTCGATGAGTGGCTCGATTCCGAGCTCGACGATCGGGTGCTGGCCGTCGTCGAGGAGAAGGTACGTGAGGAGACCGAGCGACGAGCCTGGCGCCGCGGGATGGAGGTGTTCTAGGTGGCTGAGACCGCACCGGTGAAGGCCTTCCTCGAGGTCGAGGGGGGCGAGAAGCTGCCATGCTTGTTCAACCCGGCCCAGCTGCATCTGACCAGGGGCAACCGCTGGGAAGCACGGACCCGGCCCGGCCGCGGTGTGCCACGCCTGCGGTACGCCGGCTCCGAACCTGGCTCGCTCGCCGTCGACCTGTTCTTCGACACCACGCACGACGGCAGCCCGGTCACGAAGTACACCGGCCGGATCGTGCAACTGATGGAGATCGACCCCTCGCTGCCCGGGTCGGACGCGGCCAGTGGAAACGCACGTCCTCCGGCCGTGACCTTCCACTGGGGTGATCTGCACTCCTTCAAGGCCGTGGTGGCCTCGCTCGACCTCACGTTCACGTACTTCGCTGCCTCCGGCACGCCACTGCGTGCCCGGCTTGCCCTGGTGCTGCGCCAGTACGAGGAGTCACGCGCCTTCGGGCCGCAGAACCCCACCTCGGGGACCCCGCAACCTCAACGTGTGCACCGCGTGCTCGCGGGGGAAACCCTCGATCGCATCTCCGCCCGTTACTACGGGGATGCGACCCGCTGGCGCGTTCTGGCCGATGCCAACGGCATCGCCGATCCGCTGGCTGTCCGGCCCGGGACGATGCTGGCCGTGCCACGGGTGGAGGCGCCATGACGGCGCAGGCGCACCAGGACCCGCATACCCAGACGCAACTGCGGGTGGAGATCGACGGTACCGAGCTGCGCACTGAGCTCGCTGACGATCTGCTCGAGGTCCGGATCGACACCGGTGTCCGGACGATCGGGCGGGCACAGGTGCGTCTCCTCGACCGAGGGACGTTCGCCGACGGCGTGGTGGAGCTGGGAAAGGCGGTCACGATCTCATCGGTCTCGCCCGCTCAGGTCGTGTTCTCCGGCACCGTGACCAGTGTCGAGCTCGAGGCGACCGACCGCGGTGCGACCGTGACCGCCACCGTGCACGACCAGGCCTATGACCTCTCACGGGATCGTGCGGTGACCACGCACCAGAAGATGTCCGATGCCGACATCATCCGATCGACGGTCGAGGGGGCAGGGCTGCGTGCTGATGTCGACCTCCCCGGCAGTAGCCACGAGTGGGCGTTCCGGGCCGACTCCCGGCTCGGCCTCGTGGACGAGATCGCGGGCAGGCTGGGCTGTGACTGGGCCGTGCTCGAGGAACGGTTCGCGATCTGGCCCGTCTCGGGATCGGCACCCTGGGCACGGCAGGCACCCGTCCTGGACCTCGGCGTGGATCTGCTCGGGTTCACGGTCCGGCACGAGGAGACCGGTCCGAGCACGTTCACGGTCCGTGGGTGGGACCCCGAGCAGCAGGGGAGTGTGACGGGGAGCGCGACCACCAGCACCCCAGGCGATCGAAACGGTTTCGCTCCGGCCGGCAGCGGGAAGAAGACCGAGGTGCTGGCGACCCGGCAGCTGTCCATGACCGACGCGGAGGCGACGGCGGTGGCCGGCGGGCTGGCGGCCGCTGCCGGCCGGGTCAGCGGGAGAGGACGAGGCGCCTTCGTGCCGGGGTTGTGGCCGGGAGGGCTGGTCACCATCCGGTCCGCGGGCAGCGCGGACGGGACCTACTACGTACGTGAGGTCTCGCACCAGGTCGACTCCACGTCGCTGCGCACCACCTTCGTGGTGGGGGACCGGCCACCGGTGCGGCTCACCGATCCGTGGCGCGTACCGCCGTCGGCCTCGAGCCTGCGACACACCGGGATCACAGTCGCACGGGTGGACAACATCGACGACCCGGACCAGCGCGGCCGGGTCCGGGTGGCACTCGAAGGCGTCTCCGACTCGGCATCCTCGTCGTGGGCCCGGGTGCTCTCCCTCGGCGCCGGACCCGACCGGGGCCTGGTGGTGCTCCCCGAGGTGGGGGATGAGGTTCTCCTAGCGTTCGAGGACGGGGACGTGCGCCGTCCGGTCGTCCTCGGCGGGCTGTTCGGGAAGCAGAGCACCGTCCCCAAGCCGGCGCTCGGCCCGAACAGCTCCGAGGTGACCACGCGCCACTTCGTCTCCAGGGAAGGTCATCGGATCGAGATCGCAGACGGGAAGGCGGATGCGGAGCAGTACGTACGGATGGCCCTGGCAGGAGATCGCAGCTACGTGCGGATCGGCAAGGACAAGACCGAGATCTACGCTGCCGAGAAGCCACTGGTGATCACCTCTGGTGAGGGCTCCGCCGCCGCCTCCCTCACATTCGATGGGAGGGGGAATCTCACGATCAACGCCACGAGCATCACCATGAAGGCGAAGCAGTCGCTGACCCTCGAAGGCATGGACGTCGAAGCCAAGGCGTCGACGACGTTCGAGGCGTCCGCGAAGACTCGCGCCGTCGTGACCGGGACGAGCACCGTCATCAAGGGCAGCGCCAGCACCGAGGTCAGTGGCGCCGTCGTGAAGATCAACTGAGGTGCCCGCGATGAACGATCGACGCCAGGATGCGGCCAACTTCGTCGGACGCGGGTTCGCGTGGCCGCTGCACGTCGACCACACCGGAGCGATCGCGATGTCCCGCGACGGGGCGGGCCTCGACGACGCGATCCGGGTGGTGCTGCTGACGGCCCCGGGAGAGCGGGTGATGCGTCCGGCCTTCGGGTGCCGGATCTGGGACCTGCTCTTCGAGCCGGTCACGGCGAACCTGCTCGGGCTGATCCGCGAGGCCGTCCGGGACGCGCTCGCGCAGTGGGAGCCGCGGATCGAGGTCATGGACGTCAGCCCCGTGCAGGACGAGGAGCAGGCCGGACTCGTGCGGATCCACATCACCTACCGCACCCGGTCGAGCAATGACCGGCGCAACCTGGTCTATCCGTTCTACGTCATTCCCCGTGAGGAGTCCTGATGCCGATCGAACCGCCGGATCTGGACGATCGCCGCTTCCAGGACATCGTCGACGAGACCAAGCGCATGATCCCGAGGTTCACTCCCGAGTGGACCAATCACAACCTCTCCGACCCCGGAGTCGCGCTGATCGAGCTGTTCGCGTGGATGAGCGAGACGGTGCTCTACCGGGTCAACCAGGTGCCGGAGCGGCTGTACGTCCATTTCCTCAACCTCGTCGGCGTCGAGCCGTTCCCACCGAGCGTCGCCCGCACCGACATCATCTTCCGGCTGTCGGCACCGGCAACGCGTTCGGTCGTGGTGCCTGCCGGGACCGAGGTGGCGACGACGGCGGGCACGGGGGAGTCCTCGGTCGTGTTCACCACCTCGGCCGAGACGACGGCAGAACCACCTGAACTCGTGGCGGCCCACACGCGCGGCGCCGACAGCGAGCAGATCATCGACGTCACCGAAGCGTTACGCGTCCCCGGCCAGGAGGCTGTGTGCTTCTCCGAGTCGTTGATCGAGGGTGATGCTCTGTACCTCGGCGTGCGTCGCTCGCTCGCGCGACACGTGGTGCAGCTGGACGTCGCAGCACACGCGGAGGGCATCGGCGTCGATCCAGCGCGGCCACCGCTGGCGTGGGAGGCCTGGACCGGTGACGCCTGGGCACCGGCACAGGTGGAGCAGGACACCACGGGCGGTCTGAACACCGACGGCCGTCTCGTGCTGTTGATCGGACCCGACCATGCCTCCCTGGTGCTGGGAGGAACGGGAGCGTTCTGGATCCGGGCCCGGCTGCTGAGAGCGACACCGCAGCGGCCCGGCTACGAGGCATCACCACGGATCGGGGCGCTCACGGTGAGCACGGTGGGCCTCAGCGTTCCGGCGGAGCACTCCACCGCCGTCGGAGGTGAGGTGCTGGGGCGCTCGTCCGGGGTCCCGGGGCAGGTGTTCACGGTCTCGACCGCTCCCGTCGCCGCCCGGCGTGAGGACGAAGGGGTGATCGTGGCCGATGTGAGCGGGTCCCACCGCTGGACCGAGGTCGCCGACTTCGCCCGGTCCGGGCCCACCGACCGGCACGTGGTGTGGGACTCGGCGACGGGGGAGGTCCGTTTCGGCCCGGTGGTGCGCCAACCGGACGGCAGCAGCCGTCAGTACGGCGCGATCCCGGCCGATGGGGCGACCGTGCGGGTCACCGGCTACCGCACGGGCGGCGGGTCCCGCGGCAATGTCGGTGCCGGCACCCTGACGGTCCTCCGGTCGGCGGTTCCGCTGGTGGCCTCGGCCGTCAATCCCCGCTCGGCGGTCGGAGGTGTCGACGCGGAGACTGTCGAGGAGGCGAAGGTGCGTGGCCCGCTGTCGCTGCGCAGCGGACAGCGCGCCGTGACGGCCGGCGACTTCGAGCAGGTGGCCCTGGAAGCCTCGGTCGAGGTGGCTCGCGCCCGTTGCCTGCCGACTCATGCCAGCGGGTCGGGAGTGGTCCAGTTGCTCGTGGTGCCGACTGTGCGGACGCCGATCCAGACCCACGTCATCGACGACTATGCGCTGGATACCCAGCTCTTCGAGGAGGTGGCGCGGGCGGTCGACGAACGGCGCCTTGTCGGGGTCCCGGTCGAGGTGGGCACGCCGTATTACCAGGGGGTGAGCGTGGCGGCGTTGGTGCGCGGGCTGCCGGGCCGGCCGGCCGCTGCGGTCCGTCAGCGTGTCACCCAGGCAGTGACCCGGTTCGTGCATCCGGGGGTAGGCGGCAGCGACGGTGTCGGCTGGCCGTTCGGGGAGCCGTTGACGGCGGCAGCCCTCACCCAGGTGATCGAGTCGGTCGACGGGGTGCTGGCGGTCGACGAGCTGCAGCTGTTCGCCTACGACCTGCGTAACGGTCGGCGCCTGGGTGAAGGGCGCGAGCGTCTGCCGCTGAGCGACAACGCCCTGTTTCTCTCCGCCGAGCACCGGGTGGTGATCCGGTGACCAACCCGGCGATCACGGCACACCAGCCGAACGCACCCGAGTCGGTGGTCGGCCACTCGGCCCGCCAGGACGACTGGCTGGTCGGGCAGCTTCCGGCCGGCATGCTCGCGGACGACTTCTTCGTCCGGTTCGTCCGGATCTTCCAGGCCGAGGCGCAGACCCTCCTCTCCCACGCCGACACCCTTCCGCACCTGGCTGACCCCCGCCTCGCCCCGATCGAGATGGTCCGGTACCTCTCCGGGTGGCTCGCCGCCCCCGAGGTCGACGACGCCTACGGGCCCGATGCGCAGCGCCTCATGCTGCTGACCGTCGCCAAGACGCTGCCGTGGCGTGGCACCCGGAAGGCGTTGGCGACCATGCTCGAGCTGTATTCCGGGGCACCGGTCACCATCGCCGAGAGCGGCGGCGTCTACGACCAAGGACAAGCCCCCGACGGCGCATCCTGGGTCCGGTTGGAGGTCACCTCGACGGGGCCGCTGACCGAGGAGGACTTCATCGAGCTCGTGCTCGACGAGGTGCCTGCGCACGTGGGGGTCGAGATGGTCGTCGCGGGCCGGCAGATCTGGCCGGCGACCGGGGCGGCAGCAACGGCAGGGAGGCGGGAGCGATGACGGCGACCGGCACCAGCTGCGAGATCACCTGCCCCGAGTGCGGCACGATCACTGCCGTGGGCGGCGGACGTGCCGCGAGCGACTTCTGCCCCTCCTGCGACTATCCGTTGTTCTGGGCGCAGCCGAGCCGGGCCACACGGCCTGCAGCAGCGGAGACCGACGGCGCCCTGAACCGAGCGCCCGGCGCGTCAGGGACGACGGTCGCCTCCGTGATCGCTTGCCCGGAGTGCGCCGAGCAGAACCTCGCGAGTGCGAGCACCTGCGTGCGCTGCGGTTCCGAGCTGCATCCGGCGCCGCCACCGGAACCCGAGCCGCCGCCGGCACCCGCACCGGTGGTCCTCAACCCGCCGGCGCAGATCGTGCAGTGTGACCACTGGCCGACCTGGCTGGTCGTGCTGATCTCCTCGGTCGTCACCACATTCGTGACCGCTGGCGTGGTGATCGCCGTGTTCCTGATCTGGGGCTGAATGGGCTGGTGCCATCCCATTCTCCTCGGGGTCGCCTCGTTCGCACTCCCGCTCACGCTCCGGTGGTCGCTCTCACCCCCCGGAGCTGTCACCGCTGCCGGGGTCGCCCTCGCCGTCGGGGTCGCCCTCGTCCTCCGCATCATCTGCCCCCTCCGGATCACCCCCACCTGCGGAGTCGCCCTCATCCGGTTCGGTGAGCGTCAGTTCGGCGGTCACGGGCGAGCTGGCTGTCCAGCCGTCGGGTAGCGTCACTGTCGCCTGCAGCTGGTACACGCCCGCAGCCCAGGTGGAGGTGTCGATCGTGATCTGTCCGGTACCAGCGGTCAGGTGCACGGTGTCCAGCTCCGTCCAGCCGCCCTCGCCCGGACCCTGCCGCCTCAGCGCGACGGTGCCACTCGGCGGGTGCAGGGTCGCGTCGCTCTCCGCGGACACCGTGATCGTGGCGGTGACCTCATTCCCGATCACGACTGTCGTTGGCGCAAGCTCCAGCGCGGTCGTCGTGGCGATGTCGGGCGGGTTCAGGCTCACCCGGGCGAGCTCGCTGGCGACGCCGTTGCCGATGGCTACCGGGTCGATCGTCGCCTCCCAGTCGGAGTCCTCCTCGATCGCGGCCTCCAGGTTCCAGCCGACGGCAGGGAGATAGATCACGGTGTCGCCTGCTCCGGTGATCAGTGTGGTGGTGACCGTCTCGGCGTCAGTGCCGTCAGTGCCGTCAGTGCCGTCAGTGCCGTCAGGACTCGCGGTGACCGTGACCCGCGCCGGTGGGGTCAGCGGCCCGGTGACCGGGGCGACCTGTAGTCGCAGTTCGGTCTCGGCGATATCCATCGTGGTCGTGACAGGTTCGGCACTGCCGTCGCCGGCAGCGACCTCGATGTCGCCGCTGGTATGGGTGCCGTGGTGACCGGCCGGGCCGGCCACGGTAGCCGCCCACGTGCCTACCGGCACCTGCTGGAAGGTGACGGCGTAGGTGTGGTCGCCGCTGCGGGTCACCGGCTGCGGGCCGAAGGTGAGTTCCTCGCCCTCACCCTCGGTCGTGCCCGTGAGGGTGACCAGGGCGCCGGTCAGGTCGGTCTCGTTGGTCGAGTTCAGTGTGATCTGAACTTCTCGAGTGATCAGCGGGATCGTCAGGTCCAGGGCGAGGCTCTGCCCGGCGAGCACGCTGACGGTTCTGACGGGTGTCACATCGGTCGCGTCGGTCCCGGAACCCTCCTGAACCACGACCTGATGAACACCGGCCTCGATGTCATCGGCCAGGTAGGTGCCGTCAGCGTTGATGCTGACGCGCCGGTCGTCGACGCCATCGCTCCTCAGCATCACTGACAACCCCTCCTGCCCTCCGTCGACCGGCCGAGTGGAGCCGTCGGGCAGGGTGCGCAGGACCTGGCCCTGGATCGAGCCCGTGGGAGCGGTGATGGGGACTTGGAGCTGCTGCGGCTGGCCGGCCTCCATGGTGACCGGTGTGCTCACCGGCAGGTAGCCGGACCCGCTCACGAAGAGGGTGTAGCTGGTCGGCAGCAGATCGTCGAAGTGGAAGGTGTTATCAGCGGTGTCGCAACCGGTGGTTCCCTCCTGGCACGGGGTGACCGACCGGAAGCCGTTGGGGGTGGAGAGCATGAGCACGACGTCGAGCGACTCGTCCACCGGGTCCATGCCGTTGGTCACGGTCACGAACAAACTCGCAGGGTCGGGCTGCAGACCGAGCGTGACCGTGGTGATGGGTTCGCCCCCCGGCTCCTGCTGTTCACCGCCGGAGAGGGTGACCTCAGTGGCGGCATCCCCGTGGTGCTCAGCCTCGGCCGACACGTCCCATTCACCGTCGACCAGCCCTTCGTCCTCGACAGTGCCGGTGACGGCGAAGCTGCCGTCGTCGCTGGAGGAGGTGGTAAACCTCGTCCCGTCGTGACTGGCATCGACTGTCGCTCCGGGGAGATCCTGGGTCCAGCCCTCCTCGAGTACGGTGACGACCTCACCGGTGATCGTGCCCAACTCGTCGACCTCGATGGTGAGAGGATCCGTGCGCCCGGGCTCGACCGTGATCGATTCGGACAGGTGCCGGTAGCCCGCGATCCTGACATCGACGTGGTAGTCACCTGCCGGCAGCGTGCCGAAGTCGAGGATCCGCTGGCTCGGCCCCGCGGTGTGCTCGAGCTCGAGGTCGCCGTCTGGGTCGCGCAGGGTCATCACGGCACCAGGGATCTCCTCCCCGGTCTCGCGGTTCGCCGCCACCACCTGGACCTGTGCATCCTCCAGCAGCTCCCACGTCGGTTCAGGGGGCGGACCGTCTGTGGTCAACGGCACGTCGAACTCCGCCGTCGAGGAGGCATATCCGTCCAGCGTGGCGCGGATCTCGTACGTGCCCGGGCGAATCTGACCTGATCCCGGGGCATCTGTGTCGGAGAAGGTGACGCTGCCGTCGGGCTCGGCCCGAAGCGAGAGGTCCCCCACCCCGGGTGGGGCCTCGAGCACCTCGAAGCGCGTGCCCTCGACCACGCCGTCAACGTCTGGGGCGATGGCCACTGAACCGGAGAACTCCTGCGCCTGTGGGGTGAGCATCACGCGCGTCAACGATTCGAGCGGTGCGTTGCTCAGCGTCACGGATTCGAATCCGGCGGCAGCGACATGGATCGTCCAGGGGTCCTCGAGCACCGGGACGGTATGTTCGCACCCCGCGTCGGAATCAGCACAGATCTCCGCGGTGCCGTTCGCGTCGGTCACCACGTTCCACGTGCCCGGAATGGGTGCACCGTGAAAGTAGGACGCCACTCCGATGATCGTGATGGTGGCGTTGGGCACCGGCTCGTCTTTCGCCGGCTCGCGCTGATACCTCACCGACGCGTTCACCATGTCCTCGTTCGAGGTGAGCACCAGCTGGATCGAGAGCTCCTGGTTCAGTCCGATGGTCACCTCGGTACTGTCCAGGGCCTCACCTCCCTGGTCCTCCGATGCGGCGATGGTGTAAGTGCCGGGCGCCAGGCCGGTGAGCTGGACGGAGCCGGTCTCGCCGACCTGTTCCTCGGTGACCACCTCCGCTCCGCTCTCCCCGTCTTGGACCGCGCGGACCCAGGCTCCCTCGGCCGGGCCGCGTGAGGAACCGTCCGAGCGGGACGCCGACACGGAGACGATGCCGAGGCGCTCGATGAAAATGTCGTGCCGTTGCACCTCCCCTGCACTCAGCGTGAGAAGCTCCGGATCCGGCACCAGGTGGTCCTCGGAGAGACCGGTCACCGAGACCTCGTAGCGGCCCGCCGCGAGCCGGTCCATGCGGTAGGTGCCGTCGGTGACCAGCACGCATCGTGAGGTGGTGGTCGCGCACTCGGTCTCGGCCGGGCTGCAGGGATCCTCGATCGTCCCGGATTCATCCACCGAGCGCGCAACCACGCACACCCCGTCGGGCAGGAGACCCGTGCGTGCCTGCACCGATCCGGTCAGGGAGGGGGACGGCACGAGCGCCACCGTCTCGGCGCGGACCTCGGTGGCCATCGGTACTGTCACCTCCACCTCGCCCGGCTCATAACCCGGGGCGGTGATCGTGACGACGTACCGACCCGGAAGCAGGCCCGTCACCGTGTCGCTGTCCGGGGGCAGTGTGTACTCGGCGTCGCGGTCCACCGTCGTGGAGAGCAGGTGGCTCTGGCCCTCGATATCGACCGCCCGCACCTCGGCCGTGATCTGACAGTCCTCGCCATCCGCCAGCACTGGGCAGGTGATCCTGTCGCCGGTGGTGAAGTCGGTGACGCGGCCGGTGATCGAGGAGGTCGCGACGAGACCGTCACCGACCAGGGTGGGCAGTGTCAGGTCGACCTCCACCGACCCGCCCGGGCGGACGATGACCTCGGCGTAGCTGGTCTCGTGGCCGAATGACTCGGCAGAGAGCACGTAGGTGCCGGCATCGACACCGGAGAACCGGAACGTGCCCGAACCGTCCGAGGCCGACATCGTCTTGTAGACCGCGGTCGTGTCCGAGCCATGGGTCAGGGTGAGCCCCGCCGCAGTGATACCGGCGCCGGTCTCGTCTGTCACCGCTCCCTGGACGATGCCACCCGAGGAGGTCATCGGGATCGTCCATCCACTCACGCCGTCGGTGGTCAGTCGCACCTCACGTGTGACGGTGGTGTACCCCTCCCCGGAGATCGTCACCGTGTAGGTGGCCCCGACCGGCAGTCGCGGCAGCAGGAACGCTCCTGCGCCCTCCCCCGTCAGGGTGGTGGCGGTCCGGGTGGTGGTGCCGTCGGTTGCGGTGACGGTGATGCCGCCCAGTCCGCTGCTCTCGCCGAGGCTGTTCAGCCCGGTGACCCGTCCGCTGACCGAGGCGACCCCGGCGTCGAGCGTGAGGTCGGCGGTCCGTGCGCCGGATGCCGGCAGCGCGATGAGTTCTGCCTCGGTGCCCAGATCGGGTGAGGACGCCTCGACGAGGTAGGTACTGGGTGTCACCAGGCCCTCGACCTGCCAGCTGCCGATACTGCCCGTGGTGGCTGACCGGGTCGTGATGGTCGTGGTGCCGTCGGTCAACGTGATCTCGGCCCCACCGACCGGGCCGCCCGGTCCCCGCACTGTTCCGGACATCGCACCGTCGCCCGCCTGCAGGTCGGTCTCCAGCGGGGTGGCGGCAAGCTCGGCACCGGACATGACGACGCGTTGGGTGCTGTAGCCGGGCTTGGTGATCGTCACCAGGTACCGCGAAGCGGCCGTGAGGCCGGCCAGGGCCCAGGCGCCGTTCGTGTCGGCGGAGGTGGTGAGTCGTTGCGGTGTTCCCGACGGTGTGATCGGCGCCGTTGGCGCCGCCGGGACAAGCGTCTTGCCCGGGGCCGCTCCGGGCTGCGGTCCGGCGTCCGTCGTGGCCGCCGAGGGCCACAGGCTGGCCGTCGGAACGATCTCGATGGCCGTGTCCTCCGGTGCCGCGCCGGTGATGACGCCCGAGACCCGCACCCCTTCCTCACCGTCGTCGCCCTCGCCATCGTCCGGGTCGCCGTCTGCCGGGCCGGTTCCTTCGCCTCCGGACGAGTCGCCCTCGGATGCGCTCCCTCCGGAGGAGTCGTGCTCAGATGAACCCGCCCCCGGATCCTCGCCGCCTGCCGTCGCCGCCACCGTGGGGCCCTCGTCGGCGGTGAAACGGTCCGCGACGTAGGGAAGGGCGACCAGCAGCCCAGCCAGCCACACCGCCGCCACGGCGACGACCGCCGTCACCCGCATGGCGCCGGCACTGAGCAGCGCGCCTGAGGTGAAGCTCGCCTGCGCGTGACGAGGGGCCGCCTGGCCGGTCGCCGTCACCTCGTAGGAGTGCCGCGTCCGGGATCCGACCAGGCGGATCCTGCGTGGACCCACCCGTGCCGGCATCCGGACGGTCTCGGCCGGCCCCAGGTGCAGCCGCGTGGAGTCCAGGTTCACTGTGAGCGACTGATCGGTGGTGCTGCTCAGACCCACCTCCACCGGCGTCGCACCGGTGTTGCCCACGACCACCTCGACCCGTTTGCGTCGGCGGCCACGGCTGTCGGCCGGCTCGACTGCCAGCACCAGATCGCTCGCCCCGTCCACGCGGAGAGTGCCCTCGGCGAGTGTGCGTTCGACTGTGTCGGCTGTGCCAGCCGTGTCGACTGTGCTGCCTGTGCCGTGGGTGGCTATGTCGTCGCTGGCCTCGACGGTCACCAGGAAGGGGTAGGTGCCCGCGACGGCACCCTCCGTCGGGGTGATCGGAAGATCGACGGTGATGGTCTCGTCCGCCGCTGCCCCGACCTGAACGGGTGCCGGCAACCAGCCGTCGTCGAGCCCGATGATGCCCACGTGCAGACGCCGGGAGCCAGGTGCGAGGTTACGAGCGTGGACCTGCACGGTCGCCACCCCGTTGGCCGGCGCATGCGCGCCGGGGACGATCGAGACCGTGGGTGCCTGTGGCCCGCTGCGGCGTGACTGGCTCATGAGGTTCCTCCGCCGGACTCGGTGGTGCCACTGATGTCGACCGTGCGGTCTTCGCTGGCCTCGAGCGTGAACGGGGGCGAGGTGCCGACGATGCTGCCGGTGGGCGTGCGCGCCTCCAGGACGTAGTGCTCCGGTGCCGCGACGTCCTCGATCACGAACCGTCCGGCGCTGTCGGTCCTGGTCTGAGCCACCGGTGGGGCGGAGGTCCCGTACTCGTCGGCCCGGTACAGCGTGAGGCTGCCGTCGACGATCGGTTCTCCGCCCGCGGTCACCGTGCCCCCGATGCGGGCCGGCGCCACGAGCACCGGATCGAGGGTGTGGTGTTGAGCGGCATCCAGCTCGATGATCTCGGAGGTGGGCCGGGTGCCACTGCGGGTGAAGGTCACGGTGTAGGTGCCGGGCGGCAGATTCTCGATCTGGTACCGGCCGACGTCGGCTGTCGGCACCGACGCTGTCGTGACCACCCGGTCGGCCGCCCCCGAACTCACTGTCACGACGACGTTGCCCACTGGCTGCGCCGCTGCGCCACCCCGTGTCTGCCGCACCAGTCCGGACAGGCTGGCCGTGGCCGACCGCATCGCGACGTCGATCGAGGTGGCGCTGGCCTGGGAGGTCACCACCCCGAACGCGTCGACACTGACCGAGAGCACACGCGACTCCAAGCCCTGGCGGGCGAAGGTCACGGTGTAGTCACCAGGGAGCGGGACGCCTGCCAGCTCCCACGCACCCGTCGGCGTGGTGGACCGGGACACGGTCTGCAGGGTCGTCACGCCGTCGGAGACCGTGACGAGAACCCCGCCTGCCCCCTCGCCCTCCAGTGTCACCGTGCCGGCGAGCGTGCCATGGTCGGGGCCCAGCACGACGTCCACACCCGTGAACTGCTGACCGGCCGTGAGCGTCACGGTCAATGACGCCGGCGCGTAGCCCGTGGCGGATACCGCGATCGTGTACGTGGCCGGCGTCGGCAGCTCACGCAGAACGAAGCCGCCGGTCTCCCCTTCGGTCAGGCTGACGGTCTCGACCCGCGTCTGGCCCGAGGTCGCCACGACCGTGGCACCGCTGATCGGTCCCTCCGGTCCGTCGATGGTGCCGGTGATCGAGCCATCACCCAGCGTCAGACTGAGAGCGATGTCGTCACGGCGTTCACCGGCCGCGAGGTCGATGCGCTGGACGGAGGTCGCATAACCAGGTTTGCTCACGACGAGGTCGTAGACCGCAGGGGACGGGAGGTCGGCGACGTCGAATGTGCCGTCCTCACTGATCGGGACGCTGCGCACCAGGGCGCCACCGCCGGTGCCGTCGGCCGGCGGATCGTCGGCGGCCGGCTCGACCTCACCCTCCAACGGTTCCTCGTCCAGCGGCAGCTCTACCCGCAACGACGCACCGCTGACGTCCTCACCGCTGACTGCTCCAGCGACCTGCGCCGGAACGCCTCCGACGATCACCAGGAGATCCTCGATCGAGCCACCCTCGGCCAGGGTGAGCGGGGTCGCATCGGCGGCCGTCCCCGCCGTCGGGTACCAGACCTCGGCGAAGCCGGCTCCTCGAACCCGCAGCAGGAAGTCACCGGCCGGCAGCTGGGTGAGGCTGAACTGCCCGTCGTCGTCGGTGGCGGTGGACAACAACGGGGTGCTGGCGTCCTCTGCCGGGAACAGCTCGACCGACACCCCGGGTGCGGTGGCTCCCGTACTGATCTCGACCACGGAGCCGGTGACCTCGGCCCGGCCAGCCTCGGGTTCCTGCTCACGCGCCTGAGCGACCTGCAGGGCCAGGTCA
This sequence comes from Ruania rhizosphaerae, assembly GCF_009805705.1. Lineage (GTDB taxonomy): Bacteria > Actinomycetota > Actinomycetes > Actinomycetales > Beutenbergiaceae > Ruania > Ruania rhizosphaerae. The sequence continues at coordinate 25,417 of NZ_VSMB01000001.1, read as the reverse complement.
CGGTCGGCGGCGGACTGGGCCGCGATCGAGCTGAGTGCGATCGTGATCACCGTCGCGAACACGGTGATGGCCGCGATCAACCCGACGAGGCCGAGCGCTGCCCGGGAGAGCCGGGGCCGCTGCACGAACATGCCCGCGGCGGCCGGGACGTGGTCGGCGTCGGGCAGCCCCGGACCGGAGGCCCGCACCGTGAACGGGCGTAGTGCCGCATCCCCCAGGAACGGCCGCCGCGCCTTCGCCCTCAGGTCCACGGTGGTACTGGCTCCGGGTCCCAGCCTCACCTCCCGGGGCTGGAAGTCGAAGGTGGTGCGGTCCTCCGGGTCGAGCGCTTCCAGCCGGAGCAGCTGCACCGTGTTGCCCTCGTTCGAGACGGTGCAGCTGTACCCGGCCGACCGGCCGGCGGTGACCGTCGCAGGGTCGAGATCGACCCGGGCGTGCGGGGCGGGGGCAACGTCGACCACCGCCTCCTCCACGCAGATGCGGGAGGGATCGCCCAGGTCGGTGACCTGGATCGCGACTGCCCGGTCGCCCGCGGGAGAGCGGTCGGGCAAGCGCACGGTGAGCTGCGCCGTCGTGGATTCGCCGGGAAACAGGCGTGGTTCCGGTTCGTCACAGGTGACCCACTCGGGGTCCACCCCGAGTGCGCGCAGCGAATAGCCGCCGATGACCTCGCTGGTGTTGGTGACCGTGACCAGGAACTCGCTGGGCATCCCGGGGACCGCCGTGACGCGCCGCGGTGTGATATCGACGTGCATCTCAGCCGCCCTCCGGTAGCGGCAGGTCCTGGACGGCCGGCGTCCCCTGCTCCACGTCCACGATCGCCGTGGTCACCGCCACTTGGTCGCGGACCAGGGACACCGTGTAGCTGCCCGGGGGCAGATCGGGCAGGAGGTAGGAGCCCGCCCCTGCGCTGCCACTGGCGGTCGAGGTAGTGCGATACACGTTCGCGCCGTCGGTGGCCTCCACCTGGACGCCGGCGACACCCCCGTCGGAGTCGGTCACCTGCCCCTGGATCGTTCCGTACAGCTCGGCGAGGGTGACCTCGATGCCCGACGGCGGAGCTTGCGTCATGTCGACCGGCGTGGAGGCAGAGACGTAGCCCTCCCGGGTGAACGTCAAGGTCACCGTGGCCGTGCCCTGCACCCCTGGCAGGACGAACGCGCCGACATCGCCTGCGGTGAGCGTGGTGGTCGACACGGTGCCGGCACCGCCCGCGCTGACCTCCACACCGCCCACGCCCCGGCCGGATTCGTCGACGACGCGACCGGTGATCGTTCCGGCGCCCCCGGAGAGAGCGACGTTCACCCCGGTGTTCGACTCACCGGCGCCGAGGTCGACGACGACGCTCTCGGTGCCGTAGCCGTCCTTGCTGACGGTCAGCACATAGGTTCCTGGGGTCGGGAGACCGGCGATCACGAACGAGCCGACCTGCCCGATCGTGGGAGTGCCGACGACGATCTCCTCACCATCGAGGGTGGTCGACACCTCCACACCCCCGAGTCCCGCAGTGCCGTCTGTGCCGTCTGTGCCGTCTGTGCCGTCTGTGCCGTCTGTGCCGTCGGTGACCGTCCCGGCGATCGTGCCTGCGCCGGTGCCGAGGGTGACGTCGAGCGCGAGCCGTTCCTGCCCGCCCAGGACCGTCTCGGTGATGCTCGTGGGCTGGTACCCGTCCGCGGTGAAGGTCAGGTCGTAGGTTCCGGGTGCGACGAGACCGGTGAGCTCGTACCGGCCCTCGCCATCGGTCTGGACCTCGAGGGGTGGGAGATCCTCCGCCGCCCAGGTGGGCGTCGCCGTCACCGTGACCTCGGCGTCGTCGACGTCACCGGTGCTGACCCTCCCGGCGATCGAGGCCGGGTCGCCGGTCACCACCAGGTCGACCCCGTCGGTCACCTCCTGCGCCGAGGCCTGGACCGGCGTCGCGGTCGATTCCTCGGTGCTGGAGGGATGCCACACGGTCTCGTACCCGGGTGAGGAGACGCGCACCAGGTACTCACCCGGGAAGAGGCCTGACAGGGTGTAGGTGCCGTCGGTCTGGCTGGCAGCCGAGGAGACGAGGACCAACCCGTCGGCCGACTCCCGGAGCGCTTCGACGTTGAGGCGACCGACGCCCGCGGGGTCGTCGGCGCCCTGCACTGTTCCGGTGATCGTGGCACCGACGCCGACCGGCAGCAGACCGTCCTTGCTGACAGCGCCCGCAGGTGCGGCGCCCGTGGCTGGATCGGCAACACCCGCACCCTCAGCACTGCCGGTATCGCCAGTGCCGCTCATGCCGCCATCCCCCTCAGGGCTCGCAGCGAAGAATGAGGCGGGTGCGACCCGGGTGGGTGGATCGGTGCCGAGCACCTCGCGCATGCCGACCAGCATGGCGACCGCCCACGCCGCCAAGATGGCCATCAGCACCAGCATCGTGATCACGCCACGGCCGAACACCGGGCGTTGGCGCAGCGTGAGCGTGACGTCGGCCGTGGTGCCTTCGGCCTCGGCCACCACGCGGAACGGCCGGTCCTGGTCGGTGCCGAGCAGCTGGCGCGGGCCGCGCGCTGTGACGGCTGTGACCGCTGTGCCTGCGATCGGGACCGACAACGTGGCAGGGGCGATGGACGTGCGCAGACTCCTGTCCGTATCGAGGGCCCGCAGCGCCAGATCGAGGGTGGTGTTGCCGGTGTTGTCCACCGTGACCTCGAAGATCGCCCGGCCGCGGGTGCGCACCAGCGTCGGCCTCGCGGAGATGGACGCTTCCGGCCGGGGCGGCACCGTCACCTCGACGTCATGGAAGGCCTCGGTGCTTCCAGCGGCGCGCCCCTGGACCACCAAGGTCACGTGGTAGTTGCCCGCTGGAAAGGTGTCGGGAAAGGCAAGTTGGACCTCGAGGCGTCCTTCGGCCTCGGGAAAGAGGGTGAGCTCCTCCGGTTCGCTGCGTGTGGTGACGCTCGCGGGGAAGCCGAGCGTGCGGACGCTCAGCGTGTCGATGACGTCGCTGGTGTTGACCACATCGAGCGGAATCACACCGGCCGAGCCCGGGGCGATCTCGGCGCGATCGATGACGCTGTCGATCCTCATGGCGCCCCGGGCCTCGGCAGCACGGCGGGTGCCACCCGGTCCACCACTGGTGCGGCGTCCTGCCAGGGGTAGGCGTCCGCGGCGACGGTGGCGATCAGCACGAACGACGCCTTCAGGTTCCCGCCGAGGCCGCCCCAGACGTCACGGGGCCGGTTCTTCTCGTCGTTGGCGACGGCGAGCTGGACGGTGGAGTCCAGGGAGAGGCTCAGATGCTCGGCAGGGATGGTCGGATAGGTCAGTGCCCGGGTGAGCACATCGCTGAGCAGCTCGTGCTCGTCGCGTGCCGAGCCGGCCCATGCGCTCACGAGGAACGACAGCTCCACCATCGGCAGGGCGAATCTGCGGGCCACCCGACCGGAGGAGTCCCGCCGATCCGGCTGCATCATCGGGGGTTGGGCGGACCGGCCCACCCCGTACAGGAACAGGTTCACGGTGAGCCGGTTGACCGTGGCCGACCAGGTGCTGTTGGGGGCCTCGAAGGAGATGTCGCCGTGCTGACGTTCCAGCGGAAGGGCGGCGCGCAGCAAGTTCTCGATGCCGTCCTCGACAGCAGAAATCAGCACCGTTCCTCCCATGCCTCCCGGCCGCAACGCCACGCACGGATCCGCAGCCTCCTCAGGCTAGGAATCCGGGTGCGGGGCAACATCGGTAATTCCTACCCAACTTCACCGTCGCGGGCCTTGCCGCCCTGGTGCCCGTGCCACAGTGCAGGTCATGAAGCAGCAGTTCATGGAGCAGTTCATTGAACACAGTGCTGACCTGGAAGCCCTGCTGCCATGACGACCCCCAGCCTGACTGGTGCTGTCCTGGCAGCGTGGGAGGTCGCCGTCGAGCGCCGTGAACGTGCGGGGGTGTGGGCCGGCGCCGCGCCGGCAGAGGGTGACTGGTCAGGGGGTCGGCTTGCCCGGGCGGCGCTCGCGGCGCTCGTTGCCGACCGGGCATCGTTGGAGATCCTGGATGCCGGGGTGGGCGAGGTGGCCGAGCGCTTCGGGCTCAGCTCCACCGAGCAGACTGTGCTGACTCTCGCCTGCCTCCCTGAGGCGCACCCCAGTGCGCACCTGCTCGCGGGCTTGCTCTCGGGTGACGACGGCGCAGCTCGCCCGAGCGTTGCGCTCGCCTGGGAGTCGGCCGGCCTGGGAAGCGCCGAACCGGTGGCCCGCCGGCTGCTGGAGCGGGGCGGCCGACTGCGCCGGTACGCGTTGATCGGTGTGGAGGGTGACGGGGTGCTGCTGAGCCGCAGGCTGGTGGTGCCGGACCGTGTGGTGTCGCACGTGCTGGGGGCGGCCGTGGTGCCGCAGGAGGTGGAACGGGTGTTGGTGCACGCGCCGCCGGTGGACATGGACGGCTCGGGTGAGGTGGCCGACGCGCTTGCCGGGGGTGAGTCGCTGGTCTGGGTGAAGGCGGCACCGGGGGCGGCAGCCGCATCGCTCGCGGTCGGTGCCTGCCGGCGTCTGGGGGTGGCGTGCGTCGTGGCTGATCTGGAGCGGGCGCCGTCGGGGCGTGAGGCAGGTGTGCCCGAACACGAGGGGACGTCGCCGGACCCGGTCCAGGTGCGCCGCACGCTCGCATCCCTGACCCTGGAGGCGGGGCTCGAGGGGGCGGTGCTGGTGCTCCTCGGTGCTCAGCACGCCACAGCTCATCTCGACCTGATCGATCGTGCCGCGGTGCCGGTGGTGGCGGTGGCGTCGATCGCGTGGGAACCGCGATGGGCGCAGCTGTTGCCGTCGACGGTGACGGCTACTCGTCTGAGCAGGGGAGAGCGCGAACAGCTCTGGCGGGACGCCATCGAGGAGGACGTGGTCGGGCCGGACGTGGTGGCCGCCCGGATCATGCCGGAGGAGATCGACCTGGTCGCCGAGCGGGCGCGCGCCGACGCCCGGCGTGAGGGTCGCGCGGTCAGCGGTGAGGACGTGCGGCGCGCGGTGCGGATGCTGGCGGCCGGTCATCACGCGCACTCCGGTGGCACTCCGGCCACCCTGGACGATTTGGTGCTGCCCGATCATGTGCGCGCCGAGGTCGAGCGGCTGATCGGGTGGGCGCGCAACCGCGACGAGGTGCTGGGCCTGGGAGATCTGCAGGGCAAGGGCGGTAAGGGCACCGGCATCTGTGCGCTGTTCTCCGGAAGTCCGGGAACGGGGAAGACTCTCGCCGCGCACGTGCTGGCCGACGCGCTCGGTGCGGACCTCTTCGGAGTGGACCTCTCGAGCGTCGTGGACAAGTACATCGGCGAGACGGAGAAGAACCTGGAGCGGGTGTTCGCGAAGGCGGAGTCGCTCAATGCGGTGCTGTTCTTCGACGAGGCGGACGCGTTGTTCGGGAGCCGGTCCGCAGTGACCGACTCCCGTGACCGTTACGCCAACCAGGAGGTCGCCTACCTGCTGCAGCGGATGGAGGCCTTCGAGGGGATCACGGTGCTGGCCACGAACTTGCGCGGCAACCTCGATCCGGCGTTCGCCCGGCGCCTGCACTTCATGGTGCACTTCCCCGACCCGGACGTGACCACCCGGCGCCGCTTGTGGGAGCAGCACCTGGCGCAGTTGCCGGGAACGGCGCCTGGTGATCCGGTCGATCTGGATCTGCTGGCGGAGTCCCTCGAGATCGCCGGCGGCGACGTGCGCAACATCGTGCTGGCCGCGACCTATGACGCCGTCGCCGAGCGCAGGCAGGTCGGCATGGCGGATCTGCGGCGCGCGGCCGAGCGGGAGATGGCCAAGCTGGGGCGCCGCGTGACGGGCTCGCAGTGGGCTGGATCTCGGTAGTGGCTACTGATGCCATCTGGTGGTGTTCGCAGAAGACTCGTGGCAGTGCGGGCTGACGGCTCGCGCGCGTTGAGGGAGGGTCGATGACGGACCGGGTCATGTCACGTTCGGCGATCACGGCGGCCCCCGGGCCCCAGGCCGAGAAGGCACCGCACGCGGATCCTGCGGCACCCGCGGCGTCTCCTGCGCCGCTGGCGGGTGTCGGCACCAGTGGGCTGGTGGTGGGACGGGCCGATGACGTGGCCGAAGAACTGGCGGACCGACGGGCTGAGAATGCGCTGGCCAGGCTCCGCCGGATCGAGGGGGACGAGGACAGCGAGCGGGAGCGGGCGGGCGCCGATCAGGATCGTCATGGCTCGGGCTGTTCACACCTGCGGCGGTCAGCCACTCCGGTTGCGGTCCCGGGCGCGGCGGTCGGCCCGGCAGGTGGGCCGCTGGGGGAGCAACTGGCGGGGCGGATCGAATCTGCCCGTGGCCGTGGTGCTCCCCTTCAGGGTGCCGAGCGCGCCCGGATGGAGAGTGCGTTCGGGCAGCCGCTCGGCCGGGTGCGCATTCACCGGGGGGCGGAGGCGAATCGGCTGGGCGATGCTCTCTCGGCCGAAGCGTTCACGGTTGGTCAGGATGTCTTTCTCGGTGCCGGCGCTCGTGGCCAGGGTGCGGAGAGCGTGCTCGCGCATGAGATTGCGCACGTGCTCTCTGAGCCGACAGGGTCCGACGGGGCGCCAGTTCGCCGGTTCTTCGGAAAGCTGTTCGGTCGGCCCAAGCCGAAGAAGAAGGGGAGCAAGAAGCAGCAGCCAGGCAACGCCGCCTCATCCTCCCAGCCGCACGGCGCGAGTGACGACGACCCGGCCATCGGCAAGCTCGATGCGTTGATCAAGAAGGTGAAAGACTCTCAGGTACTGGAGATGGGCGAGGATGAGCTCCAGGCCGGGCTCGACCTGTGGCACTCGCGCCGTGCCGCCGGTGAGAAGTCCACCGACAATACGCTCTCCACGGGGGTGGCATCGGGCGGAATGGGCGGTGGCGCCTATACGCGTGGCGCCGTGAGTGCCTCGGACAACATCAACGCCGTCGGGATGACCTACAAGCAATACCAGGCGTTGATGGAGCTCGGCACGTTCCTGGGCGTGCACGGTCAGTTGGAAGGGAGCGCGTACGCCAAGCTCGGGGAGAACGCCCATGTGTTGCTCTCGGGGCGGATCAGTGGGTTCGCTGGGCTCCTTGCTCGTGCGCGAGGTCAGGCGTCGGTGACCATGGTCGGCGGTCGCCCGGTAGGGGTGGACGCGAGCGGCTCGGCCAAGGCTCTCGCCGGCGTGACGGTGAAGGCAGATATTTCCGGCGACATCGCGGCGAACTCCGGTACCGCCGCTCAGGGGGTGGGACTCACACTGGGGGCGAGCGGGGAGGCGATGGCGGGCGCAGACGCCTCGGCGGAGGGTGAGTTCGCCATCGACCCGCTCCGGGGAGCCGTGGCGATCTCCGGCAAGGCGTCGGCTCATGCCGGAGTCAAGGCATCCGGCCAGATCGAGGGCGGGACGTTGCTCTACAACCGCAAGTTCCTGAGCTTCAAGGCCAAGGGCGAAGCCAGTGCAGGGGCGGGCGGCACGGTCGAGGGTGGCTTCTCGATGCGAGGCGGGAAGTTGACGTTCAAGGTCTTTGCCGGAGGCGCTGCGGGACTGGGTGCGGGCGGCGGCGGTGAAGTTGCCGCCGATCTCAAGCCGCTCGGGGTGCTCATCTGGCGGATGGCGAGCAAGGCGCTCTGGCGGGCTCGGGCCAAGACCGATCCGGATGGCGTGCGAGACAAGATCATCAATTATCAAGACGTGCTCGAGCGCGACGCAGAGCCCGAACTGATCAAGTATCGAGACATGAAGGTCGAGCAACTGCGGATGAACCGGGCTACCGACTATGTCAAGATCGAGAAGGCGCAAGCGATCATCGACCGCGCATTCCCGCGTTCGCAGTTGACCAAGATGGCTCCGGATGACGCCCATGTCAGCGCCGTGGATCGCTTCCTCGAAACGATGATTGAGGATGTATTCAAGAACGTCGACGGCCCGGGTCGGCCCAGTGTGGAGGTCAAGGTGTCCAAGGGGAAGATCAAGACGTTGCTGTTCACTCCGCGCACGATCGCCAGTCAGCTCGGCGGCGCGATCGAGGGTAAGCACGCCCACGGTAGTGATGCGGCGAAGCTGAATCCGATGTCGGACGTGGGCAAGTGACGCGCGGCGCTGGGAATCGCCTCAGCCTGATCCGGGTGCAGGACGAGATGCTCGAGATGGGCGTGCTCATCCCCGAAGGCTGGGAGGCGACGTCGGACCCGGCAGCTCGCACCCTGACGGTGGTGGCAGATTCTGAGTTGGCGGAGGGCGACTTCCACCCCTCGATCGTCATCCAGTGCCACGACCCGATCTCCGCAGAACGCTTGATGCGACTCGCCGATTCGTCGTTGGCTGACATCACCACCGACTACCCGGGCTTCAACCTGGCGTGGGCGCGCGACACCGAGGGTGGTCGGGCGCTGCGTGCCTATGACTTCGAGCTGGAAGGAGTGGGGCACCGGGTCCGGCAGGTGCAAGGGCTGGTCCTCGGGGCGCAACTGGTGATCGTCAACTGCACCCGGCTCAGCAGCGGGCCGGATCTCGATGAGAGCTTCGTTGCGGTGATCGAGTCGGTCACCACGGCCTGAACTCTTGCCGGTGACCCGGGCCGGGTGCGATCGTCGCTGATCTCAGCCCGTCTGACTCCTGAGGGTGCCGGCGTTGACGATCTGGATCATGCCGCCGTAGGCGCAGGTGCACATCGCCCCCTGGGTGAGCGCGGGGGTGCCGCCGATGAGGGTCCGGGTGGCTCCGTTCTGCCACGCCGGCGTCGCCATCACGGGGAGGCAGGGGGCCGGGGTGAGCACGCCGAGTGCGGCTGTCGTCGCCGCGGCGACGGCGGGATTGGCCAGCGACGTGCACATCCCGAACGGGGGGATGTTCATGACCGGGATGGTGTCGCGGATGGTCGCGGCCGGCTTGCCCTCGATCAGGACCGTGGGGGCGCTGGTCGCGTTCATGGTCGACGGTGCTGCTCCGAAGGTGCACGTCATCGTGGCGGTGGTGGTGGTCGCGGGCCGTGGCATCGCGGTCCTCTCGATGGTCGGTCAGAGTGGTCGGTGAACAGTGGTCGGTGATCGGTCCGAGCGCGACCGGGTGGCCGGCGCTACCACCCGGTGCCGGCGACCGATTGCGTGAGTTCCTCACCGGTGGTGGTGACGAAGCAGAGCACGCTGCGGTCGTCCTCGGCCTGCCAGCTACGGGCCGAGGGCACCAGATAGGTGAACCACAACTCCGAATCCCGGTAGTCGATGCCGACGTAGTCGGCGAACTCCTCGGCGCAGGCGCCGTCGGCGAAGTCCTTGAGTGCGGCGTCACCGGGGAACGAACTGCCCGCCGCCGAAGTCGTCGACTGACCCGTCGACTCGGGAAACTCGGCCAGGGCGTAGGCCTCCAGGTGGTGCGGTTCCTCGCACGGGACCACCGTGACCTCGGAGATCTCAACCGTGACGTCGTCCGGCGCCAGGGCGCAGTCGCCAGTGCTCAGGTCGAACACGGAGACCGTGTCCGTACTGTCGAACACGCTGCACCCAGCCGCAAGGGTGAGGAGAAGGAGCGCCGAGGGCAGATGCCAGCCACGGCGGGAGCGGGCTCCGGGCATGGCGCACCTCCTCCTCGGCGGCTCGGGCACCGCCGACGCTAGTCAGGTGCACACGTGGTGAGCATCGGTAGTCGCTACTGACATCGTGGTGGGCGTGTTCGCGCGAACCTCTTCTCCGGCCAGGGGAGGAGGACCCATCGGCCGGATCTCGCCGGGTTGCTAGGGTCGTTCGCACTCATTGAGGGAGAGGGAACACGTGAGCGCGAGCGAAGCGGCGGACCGGTCGCCGTCGGCGAGACAGGACTGGCCACGTGCCCTCACCCTGGCCTGCGGGCTGCTGGTGGGTGGACTGCTGGTGGCCGGCTGCTCCCCGGGCGAGGATGAGGATCCGGAGGCCGGGGACGCGGCAGCCATCGGCGCCGATTCCGCGGCGGCGCTGCGCGATGCCGGGTCGTTCCGGTTCGAGCTCACCGCCGCGGAGAACACGACCGAAGGGGCGATCGTCTACGAGGACGGGCAGGTGGCGGCGATCCAGGTTATCCAGCGTGACGGTGAGGATCTCTGGCGCGACTGGTGGGTGAATGGCACCTACTGGACTGCGCGAGGCGAGGGTGCGGCACCAAGCCCGGACACCGTCGAGAATGCAGAGTCCTTCGTGGCTGCCTTCGACTGGGCGCTGCTTCAGGAGGACATCGCTGCCGCGGCGGACTCGGCGCAGTCCGTGGGCACGGACGAGATCGACGGCGTGGACGTGACAGGTGTCGAGATCACCGGGCCGGAGCGGACCGAGACCTGGTGGTTGGATGAAGCGGACCTGCTGCGCAGGTACGAGTTCTCCACTGCCGACGGCTCGGAGGGGGAGGGCCGGCTGTTCGACTTCGGTGCCGACGTCGGGATCGCGGTTCCGCTGACCGGCGACACGATCGGGACGGTCACGGCGGCGGCACTGCAATCCACGGGCACGTTCCGCTTCACCCAGGAGACCGCCGAGGGGACCCAGGAGGGCGCCGTCCGTTATGTCGAGGGCGGGCTGGACGCGCTGGAGGTCACCACCACCGACACCGGCGGAACCATCACCCGCCGCGAGTGGTGGGTGGACGAGGAGTACTGGGTGGCCGAGGGTGGCGGGGAGCCGCAGCGCGTGCAGCCGGATGCGACTGCTCCGATGCCGGACACCTGGGATTGGGCGCACTGGCAGGAGCAACTCGCGGCCGATGCGAGTGCTACTCAAGAGGCCGGGACCGACGAGATCGACGGGGTGGCGGTTGCCGGGTACCAGCTCACCCTGGACGGGCGGACCGAGACGTGGTGGGTCGGTCCCGCTGGCCTGCTGCGCGCGATCGACTACGACTACCCCGACGGCACCTCGGCCCGCGCCGTGCTCACCGACCACGGCGCGGACGTCGAGATCACCGCGCCCGGGAGGTGAGCCAGGTGTTCCCGACCAGCGCTGGAGAATTGATGGCCGACGGTTCCGGTTCGATGATCGCCACTGTCGCACTCTGGGTGTTGATCCCCGCCGTGATCGTGGGACTGATCGTGCTGGTTGTGCGCTATGACAAGAAGCGCCGGGAGCGACGTATACAGTGGGCGGCGGCCCGGGGATGGAGGTATCGCCCGTCGGGTCGGGATCTGCTGGACCGCTGGCAGTGCCCGCCGTTCGGGCACGGTTCGGCTCGCAGCATCACCAGCGTGTTCAGCGGGATCTTCCGCGGTCGCGATGCGGTATCGATGTCCTACAAATACACCGACAGGCCGGGCAACGGCAGCACCCGCCACCTCCATGTGGTTGCCCTGCAGTTGCCGGCACTACTGCCAGCGCTGCAGTTGGTTCCGGATCGCATGGCCGTCGCCGACGCGAAGCCGGCCGAGGGCCAGGGTCTCGACACCGGCGCGTTCGGCGAGGTGTGGCGCGTCGAGGGGGCTGAGGAGCGGTTTGTCGATGACGTGCTCCACCCGCAGATGGTGGAGCGGTTGCTGCAGCCGGATGCGATCGGCCGGTGGATCTCGATCGCGGGGCGGGACATCCTGGTGGCTGCCCGGGAAGGCCAGGATGTTGAGATGATCGACCCCTACCTCACGTTGCTGTGGGAGATCGCCGATCTCATCCCGCGGCACGTGTGGGCGCGCGCGGGATATGACCCGGGGGCGTAAGACGCCGACGGCGTCCTCGACTTCGCCTGATTGATGTCATTCCACCTCGGGGGTATCCCGCCCCCGAGGCCTGAGGTCAGGCGCTCTCGTTCGGCACCGGTGTGGGTTCGCTCGGGCTCGCCGGGGTGTCGTTCCTCCGACGGCGCCGCTTGGCAATGACCAGAAGAAGCACTGCTGGGATGGCGAGCACCGCCAGCCACGGCAGCAACACCCCGACGGTCACTACGAGGACGCTGACGAACGAGACCAGAGCCTGCCAGCCGGTCTGTAGCCCACCGAAGAACCCGTCGGCCGTCACCTCGGGAGCCGGTTCGGTGGTCATCTCCACGTGCAGGGTGGACATCGCCACCTGATCGGCGAGGTGCTCGCGCTGGGACAGCAGCGACTCCAGCTCGGCCTGCCGCTCACTGAGTGCGGACTCGGCCTCGATCAGGTCGGCACTGGTCTCGGCCCCGGCCATGATCTCCTCGAGCCGCGCCGTGGAGGTCTCCAATGCACTGATCCGGGCGTCGAGGTCCACCAGGGTGCGGGTGACATCCTCACTGTCCTGGGAGACCTCGCGCACGTCGCCGAGATCGGTGAGATCGGTGAGCATCCCTTCCAACTCGTCGGCCGGGACGCGCAGCGTCATGCTGGCCGAGGGCAGGCTTCGGTACTCGTCGGTGTCCTCGCCCTGGTGGACCGAGCGGCTCTGCACGTGCCCCCCGACGGCGGAGGTCAGCGTGGCCAGGTCCGTCGCCGCCACCTCGGGATCGTCCACCACGACCGTCGCATGGGCGGTGGTGATGACCTGGCGTTCGCCGGTCTGATCGACGTCGCTGCCGGCGGCATCCCGGTCGGCGACCGAGGCGCCGTCTCCTGCCATCTCCGGCTGCCCGGCCTCACTGCCGGCGCTGTCGTTGGTGCTGGTCCCCGCTGAGCAGGCCGCGAGCAAGGCGAGCGTGGCGGCTGCTATGACCCCATGGATGCGTCTCATGGTCGTGACGCTATGCCGGTGGGCCGGACAGTGGAATGGCTGCGGCCGGATCGAGGCCGAACCGTGGCTGACTCGTTGCGGCATCGTAGCCGGGGAGGTGAAGCAGCAGTACCGGCCACGACAGGAGGCCATGTCGCCCGCCCGCCCCCACCTGGCCGAACGCTGAGTTGGTCGGCGTCCGGCGCCTCGATGCCGACCAACTCAGCGTTCGGCGGTGGGTGAATTGGCGGTGGTGGGTGGGGTGACGGCCGGTGGGGTGACGGACGGCAGGTCAGCGAGCAGCTTCCGGATCGGGCCGAGCGCCGTGGCCACACTGACCCGCCGCGCCACCAGGTCCCGCACGACGGCCCAGACCCGACTGCGGCGGAACATCAGGCGTGCCAGTTGGCGGGAGTTGTCCTGCGCGGCCTCCACCCGGGGGCGCTGGCGAGCTTCGAATGAGGCGAGCAGTGCTGGGAGGGAAGGGCCGCCGTCGTTGCTCTCGTGGTGGAGTAGCAGGCGAGCCAGCACCCAGGCCGACTCCATCGCCATGCCGGCCCCGATTCCTGCAGTGGGCAGGAAGCCGGCGGCGGCGTCGCCCAGCAGCACCGTGCGGCCGGTGGTCCAGCGGGCAGCGCGCACATCGGTGAGCGGCCAGAAGTAGGGGTCGGGATCGGCGAGGATCGCCTCCAGAGCCGCATTCATGCGCGGCCCGGGGGAGGGGACCTGGCGGCGCACCCGTGCCACGAATGCCTCCGGTGCGGCGGCGGTGTCGTCCCGGTTGCCCCCGAGGAAGACGCCGACGGCATCCTTGACGGGGTAGGTGGCGAGGAGGAAGTCGGTGCCCCACAGTTCCTCGCCGAGATCCGTCTGGTCATCGGCGGGAGCCCACACCACCCAGCCGCCCCAGCCCGTGTCCACGTCCGTGATGGGTGTGTCGAGGAGGCGGCGAGTGGTCGAGCCGATTCCGTCGGCGATGATCACGACGGCGAAGCTTGCCTCGGTCACCTGCTCGCCTTGGCGCAGGGTGACTGTGGCGGCGCTGTCGGCGTCTGGCTCGTCCCGTAGCGCGGAGACGGTGGTACCGGTGGTGACCGGGGCGTGATCGGTGGTGAGGATGTCGAGCAGGTCACCGCGGCTGATGCCGCGGTAGTCGCCGTACTGGCTGAGGACCTCGGCGATCGGGTCTGTGCGAAGGATTCTTCCTGTGCGTGAGCGCACGCGGTAGCGGCTGATGGCCACGCTGCGAGAGCGGTAGGCCTCGCGGATGCCAAGGTCGCGGACGGCGGCATCGGCCATCGGCATCAGCGCGAGCATGTAGCCGGGGTGGCGGCCGGCGGATCGCTCGATCAGGACGGGGTGTTGGCCAGCGCGGCGCAGGAGCTGGGCGAGTGTGGTGCCGGCGATGCCGGCCCCGACGATGAGGGTGGGCCGGGAGTCCTGGGCGGCCGCCTCCAGCTGGTCGTGTAGTGGTGTCTCGATGAAGCTCACGGCCGCTCCTTTCGTCGCAGTGGACCGGGTGGTCCAAAGCAGCGACGATAGCATGAAAGTGGACCGGGTGGTCCAACGAGTGAATGTTGCCCGCTTGGCTGATCACGGCCGTGCTCCCGGCCGCTGATGGTCCCGTGGCCGGGCTGACCAGCTGGTCCCCGGTACGCTCCCCGGTATGTCGACTCCGCTGGACCGTCTCGACCCGGAGCGCCGGGCCCTGCTGGTGCGGGCAGCGGCTGACGAGTTCGCGAGTGCCGGTCTCGAGGGTGCGTCGCTGAACCGGATCATCCGGGCGTGCGGGATGAGTAAGAGCAGCTTCTATCACCTGTTCGAGTCGAAGCAGGATCTCGTGTATCGCGTGATCGGCGACCTGACCGCGCAGGTGCGGTCCGGGTTGGACGTTCCCGCGCCTGAGTCCTTTGCCGAGCGCTTCTGGGTAAGCGTCGAGCAGTTCCTGGTTCGGCTCGAGCAGGATCTCGTAGCAGATCACGACGCGCTCGTGCTGGGACGCCTCTTCTATGCTGCGACGCCCGACGGGACGCAGGCTGGTGTGGTGGCCGAGATCTCGGCCTGGGTGGCCCAGGTGCTCCAGATTGGGCGAGAGGTAGGGGCGGTGCGTGCCGACCTCCCGGCCGACCTGCAGCTCGCGCTGGTGGTGGCGGTGCTGCGGACGATGGACGAATGGGCAGTACGGGAGCTGGCGTCCGAAGCGGCAACGGCCGAGTCCGCGCCAGGTGCGGCGCGGGGAGGGGTCGTCGTCGACGCGCTCCGTCGCCTCCTCTGCGCATGACGGCCCGCCCAGCGCTCCCCTGGTGACTCATGTCAAGATGCGCGCGTGGCTGGGGTCGTTGACTCATCAGCGGATGCGCGCGTGGGGTGGGCTTGATGACGGCTCTGGCCTTGCTGGTGGTCAGGGTCAGCAGTTGAGTCTGTGAGGGCCTGGATGTGGCGTTGGATCGCGGCGGGATTGAGGTCGGTGTAGGTGTCGGTCAGGATCGCGTTGTCCTCGATGCTGACCGCTTCGTGGCGTTCGGCGCGTCGGTGCGGCGTGGCCGCTTTGTCGTACTTCTTGATCTTCGCTCCGTCGCGGACCTTCGAGACGCGTTTGTGCTGGGGCAGAAAGTAGTTCGTCATATGGGACTGCAGCGCCAAGATCTGGTTCATTAGAGCCAGTTCAGCGGCTGTGTCGTAGCGGTGGTAGCCGACCACGGTGCGCACGACGGCCCAGTTCTTCTGCTCCACGTGGGCGCCGTCGTTGGAGTTGCCTGGCCGGGACCGGGTGAAGGTGATCTGCCACTCCTGGCACCAGTGGAGCAGGTGGTGGTTGATGAGCTCGGACCCGTTGTCGCTGTCGATGCCGAGGACCGGGAACGGCATGACGAGCGTGATCTCCTCCAGTGCGGTGATGACCCATGTGCGGGCCTTGTTGCGCAATGCTCGGTTCTGGCGTCCACCCGGTGGCGATGTCGGTGACGGTGACGGTGAGGGTGTAGGCGTGCTCTCCCAGGGCGTTGCCGCCCTCGTGGCCGACCAGATCGATCTCGACGAACCCCGGCACGGCGTCGTCCCACTGCGCCCAGGTGCGGATCGGGATCTGGTCCTTGAGCAGCGACCCGGGCTTGGTGTGCGAGTGACCTCTCAGCGTCAGTTCCGCGCGGTCAGCGGTCAGGCGGCGGTCCATCGTGGCCGGTGACATCGCGACCAGCGCGGTCGCGGTCTCGTCGGTGACAGCGAGCTGGTCGAATCGTCGCAGCCGTGGCACCAGTTCGGCCATCATCGCCGCGAGCCGCGAGCCGCGAGCCGCGAGCCGCGAGCCGCGAGCCCGTGGGAGTGCCGAGCACCGCCCAGCAGAACCCCAACGCCACCACCGTGTCCGCGTCATCCTTCGGGGCACGAGCCTTCCGCGCGGGCTTGACGAGCTTCGGCTTCAACGCAGCGGCCAGCGCCTTGCGGGCGTGGTTGCGGTGCCACCCGGTCGTCGCGCACAACTCGTCGAGGATCACACCCCTTGGTCATCTTGTCTGCACGCTTGTACCGCGTCGCGATCGTCTTGGTGACCGCACGTCGTTAGCTCATCGTCAGTCCCATCCTCAGGGGCTACCGGTCAACGAAGTCCCGGCCCGGCAGGTGCGCCCTACGCATTCTCAGATGAGTCAACGAACCCCTCTACGCGCGCACTTAGATGAGTCAACGCGCCCTGTAGACTAAACTGTCTACACGGCGTAGTCTGGAGGTCATGACCGAGACGACGACAGTCCGGATCAGCCGGGGGACTCACGACGAACTCAAGCGGTTGGCCGGGGCTCGACACCAGACCGTGTCCGACACGGTCGCCCATGCCGTCCGGCTGATGCGCCAGGACGAGATTGGTCGCGAGTTGGCCGAACCGCTAACGGAGGACGAGACCGCGTGGCTCGATGCTGACGCCCGGTGATGTCGTCGAGCTAGATCTTGGTACGCCGCTCGGCTCGGAGGCTGGGCTCGTTCGGCCTGCGATCGTCGTGACCGCCGCGAGGATATTGCGTGGGGCTCCGAACGTCGTCCAGGTGGTGCCGCTGACGCGTACTGTCCGGCAGAGCGGCGTCGAGATTGTGATTGAGCCTGACGAGCGCAACGGACTGCGCAGCCAGTGCTCTGCGCAGTGTCAACACATCCGGTCTGTGGCCACGCGTCGTGTGATCGATCGCTGGGGAAACGTGGGCTCACTGGTCCTGCATCAGGTGCGCGGCACGCTGTCGCTGGTGCTGGACACCTGAGCGCTCGACCGGCTGCGCGTGACTCCCACTACTCCAAAGTCGAGTTGGTAGTCGCTATCGATGCGCTGCGGCGGCTGTTGGCCCCCTGACGACCTGCTGCTGATCCGTCCGCGCGTGACCGGGGTGACACGGATGCGCCGGTCCGCGCTCCCGAAGCCGGCCCCGCCGGATGCGCGCCACGGATGCACCCAGGTAGAGGACCAATGAGTGCTTCAGAATCGCCCTCCACGGCCCCATCGCCCCAGGTCAGCGCACTGCGCGATCCCGAAACTCGACGAGGCGAGCACAGTCAGGTCATGTCCGCACGGATGGGAACTGAGCCCGGTTTCGCGGATCAGCGAGCTGCTAATAATGCGCATAATTGCCTTGATGGAGGGAGAGGCGTGTGACCACACTGCTCCGGCATGCAATCGAAGGTCAGGGAGGATCGATGCCGAGGCGCCGCGTGACACAGGCGGACGTTGCCGCGCTGATCGGCGTGAGCCAGGCGACCGTCTCGTTCGTGCTCAGTGGCCGGACCCCCAGCGGAGTGCGGATCAGCGCGGAGACGCGCCAGCGAGTGCTCGACGCGATCCGGATCACCGGGTACTCGGCGAATCCAGTGGCACAGCGGCTCGCTGGCGGGCACAACCAGATTCTGGGCGTCTTCACCTACGAGACGACGTTCCCTAGCGGCGGACGCGACTTCTATGGCCCGTTCCTGATCGGCATTGAGCATGCGGCTGAGCAGATCGGTGTCGATCTCCTGCTATTCACCAGCGCTCGGGTGGTCGAGGGTTCCCGTCGCCTTACCACGAGTGGCTGGCAGCGCCTAGGTATCGCTGATGGCTGCCTATTGCTGGGTCAGCATGAGGAACAAGCGGAACTGCAGCATCTACTGGACACCAACTATCCGTTCGTGTTCGTTGGCCGGCGGGAGAGCGAAGGCGGCCGGCTGCCCTATGTCGGTGCCGACTATCTCTCCGGCACTCGGCGGGCGGTGCTTCGGGCCGCGGATATGGGACATCGGCGGATCGGCTACGTCGGAGCGCGCACCAGCGACCAGCCCACCCGCGACCGGCTAGCGGGCTACCAAGCGGCGGTGGCTGATCGTGGCCTGCATCCGACCTACATCGAGTCCGTTGACACCGCCAGGGTCGTCGCGCAGATCGCCGAGCAGAGCCTGAGTGCGGTGCTGCTCGCCCCTGAGAACGACCCCGACGAGTTGCGGCTTGCGTTGTTGGAGATGCGGATCCGTGTCCCCGAAGACCTATCGGTGTTGTTGTTGGGTCAGCCCCACCACCGGTTGCCTGGGCCGACCCGTTGGTCCGGATTCACCATTCCACGCGAGCAGATGGGATCACGGGCGCTACTGCTGCTTTCCCACCTCGCCGGCACCTTGTATGCAGGCACCTCGAGCCCCGGCAGCCCGGTCCTGGGCGGCGGTCGGGCCGATCCGGACCTGCATCAACTGTTGGAATGCACGGACGTCGCAGGGGAGACGCTAGTCCCGCCCAACGGACGCGGCGGTGCAGGAACGCTGACTCGATCCTCAACAATCCTCGAGCCGAAACGGACACACGCGTGAGTGACCCCGAGTTGAGCACCAACATCGTGGTGGTCCGAGCTGGCCTCAACGGCGCCACCGCTGCGGCTCGCCGTGTTTCCTCCGTCGGGCTGCCGGACAAATGCTCGTGGCTTGGCGGTCAAACCCAGGTCGACCCCGACAGATGCAGACCTACTGTCCTGGGCCACGCTGAGCCCGCGCACCCTGGCGATGGACACCTGGAGCCTCACTCCGAATTCGGCAGATGTCCCATGGGCACTGCGACCGCGGCGGCTAGCCAACCTCATCGCCGCGCACAAGAAGATCGGCAGCACCCACCGTCACCAACAGAAGCCATCGGCTCCAATCGGCGGAGCAGAGCATCGCCGAGGTCTCGGGTCACCTAGCTGCATACTGCCCGGCCGACCCATTGCGCGCGAGATGCGGCACAAAGCACGCATCGTCACGCAGGTCCAGCGCGATCCGATAACGGTACGCAACTGCGCCGGCCGGTGGGCGCTCACCACCACAGAAAACACAGCATCCGATCCAAAGGAGTTGATGCACATCCCGCGCAGACGTTCACGTCAGTCCGCCGAAGATCTATCCCGCACCGGATGGTAGGAGCGAGCGTCGCACTCATCCGGCCATGCGTATCACCGGGAATGCCCCCGCAAATGCGCCTCGCTTTCGCTCATTCTCGAGCGTCCACATCAGACAAAGGAGTCACGATGCCTGGTCCTATCCCGACCACAATCTCCCGCCGTGCCCTCATCGCTAGCGCCGGCGCAGCTTCGATCGCCGCCATTGCTGCCCGTGGATTACACAATGCACCCGCCGCGCACGCCACGTCCGAAGGGAATGTGTTAGCACTCGTCGATCCACTCAGTTCGGAACCTGATCGTTCGGCGTTCGACGATACTGAACATGTCTTCGCGGCATACCTGCCCATAGTCGCACCCATGGCCAACAGCATCCGAGATGAGGAGCCGCACTATGGTTGGATGGAGGACGGTTGGTGGCGTTCGCCCGAACAGCCCTATAATGCTCGCGAGATGGAACAGGTTGCCACGCTGACGTGGTTTCTGACTCATGAGCGTTCGTGGAACCCCTATTTCAATGATCTCAAGCTTCGAAACCGGATCGAAGCGGCCCTGAGCTACTATCTCGCGAGTCAACTGCCAGACGGCTCCTGGTCAGAATACCAATGGGACGTTCCGCACCTTGCACCGACGGGATTCGGTAGCGTGGCACTGACCACCACCTACCGGGACTTGCACGAAGCGGGAGAATTGTCCGACTGGTTGCCGGAGATCGAAGCGGCTGTTCGGGAATCGAGCGCGTGGCTCGTTGACCGCTCACTGCCACACTGGCGCCAGCCCACGCCTTACACTAACCAGGTCGTCGCTGGCCTGGTGGGGGCAAGTATGACAGCGGACCTCTTCCAAGACGCTAACCTGGCGGCTCAAGTCTCGCAGTGTTGGGAAACGCTGCGAGTACATGGAATTTCAGACGCTGGGCACAGCCATGAGCCCATGGCCTACGATTTCGATTACTCATTCATCGTTGCTATGCCCGATCTGGCTGAGGGAGCGCTTTCCGGCTTCACCGAGCCAATTGAAATGGCGCGATCGATGGTGGAGTTCATCACGTACGCCAGCGTCTTGGAACCCGACCGAGCCGGGTTCCTGCATTGGAGTGCCGCATCGGCTCGCATTCCGGCCTTCACGCTGGAGTGGGAGCCCAACGAGGTGCTGGACCGCACATCTCTTGGCAGGGCACTGATTGACGACATTCCGGTGCTGGCGGCCTTCCACCCGACCGATGATGAAATCCTCACAGCTCGCGAAGCATGGAAAGCGAACCCGGGGCCTATTGTGCCATTGCGGAAGAAGGGAACTTCACCTCGTACCTGGATGCACAGCAGCAGGGCTCCGCTCGGAGTCAGCGAATCGGAGCGAGAGGATGCCATCGCAACGTTGCCCTATCTGGCTTCCGATCGTTTCACTGAATATCGCCAAGCGGGAACCATCGATCTGGACTACATGTTCGTGCGGCGTCCCTCCTACTACATCACCACGCTGCTCGGCAGGCGCGCTGGACACAGTGGCCCGTATCAGCGACTACGGATGGGACCAGGTTTGCTGTGGCACCCAGCCATGGGCGCGGTCGTCCATGTGTTGAACAGCAACAACGAGGATGCTTGGGGGCCGTTTCCCGAGGTGTCATCGGTCACCCAGGTCGAGGTGGCCCGCACCTACTACGCCGAGCCGTACCGTGAGGGTGGAAGGGTGCCCGCCGATCAGATCGGGGACCTGGAGGGCGACTTCAGTGCTGCCTATCTCGATCGGACCAACGGTAGTCACGTCGTGTTGTCTTTCTTCGACGACTCATTCGTGCAAGACATTGTGACCGATGATCCGGGCCGAGCGGTCGTTCCGCTTCTCCTTCAGCCAGGCGACCTGGTGACCTTCTCCGACGGAACGGAGGTCACCTACGGAGAATCTGTTGAACTGACGGCGATCACTGGATTCAGGCTGGAACGTGGTGTCGGAGTACTGTCCGTCGATTTCGAGCGCGCCAGCACGATCACGTTTGATACCACCGACCGGGTCAGAATGTCTGATTCGCGCCGTCAACACCTGGTACGGGTCGAGCATGAGGGATCGCTTCGGACCACCTATGCCTTCGAGGGCCCAGCCGAGACACCGACGCAGGCCCCAGCGTCCGGCGTGCTCAGTTCGGACAACGGCCACCACGGCACGGACGACGGCAACTATGACGTGACGATGAATCTGTGGTGGGGAGTCAATGCCCACGCGATGCGTCTGTTTGAGAACGGTCAACTCATCGCGCACCGAAATCTCGTGGCGCGTTCGCCTCAGGCACAGTCGATCAGCGTGCCGATTCGGGGTCGTCACAACGGCGACTACCACTACACTGCCGAGCTCATCAATGCAGCCGGAACCGTTCAGACGGGGGACGTCACTGTGCAGGTTCGGCACGCCGACCCGGGTGTGCCGGTGCTCTCACACGACAACCATTCAGGTGCAGCCGACTTCACGCTCACCACCAATATGTGGTGGGGTACCAACGCTGATCGGTACCGGCTGTACGAGAACGACAACCTCATCGATGAAAGGGCGCTGGAGAACGATACCCCGCGGCCGCAGGCGGTGAGCACCGAGATCAATGGCCGCGAGTCCGGAACCTACCGCTATCGCTCTGAACTCCTGAATGCTTCCGGAGTCACCGGTTCCGAAGAGACTCGGGTACTGGTGAACTGAACGACTGCTGGCCTGAGTCCAACCATGAGGGCGAGCCGTGCTCATCACGCCGGAGGCGAGAACGCGGTTCGATCGTGCCAGAGGTAGTCGAGATTGCGGACTACGTTTCCACCACGAATTATTGATCGGCAACCGATGGCAGCAGATGGCCGTAGCGGCCTCTGTGCGGTTGTCCAGAAGTGCCGAACAATTCGGCGCTTTCAACGACGAGAGGATACGACCATGAATATTAGTCGTCGTCACATTTTGACCATTGGCACCGCAGGAGTTGCAGGTGCCGTGATTGCGGGATGTTCGCGAGGAGGCGGGTCCGGCGATTCAGGCGACTCCGATGCATCCGGAACGCTACAGTTCACCTGGTGGGGCAACGAGGTGCGCAATGAGAACACCACCGACGCACTCGATGCGTACATGGAAGAGAACTCCGACGTCTCCATTGAGCCGCAGCCGGGTGAGTGGGCCAGCTACTGGGACCGCCTTGCCACCCAGACGGCGGGTGGCACCGCGCCCGACATCATTCAGATGGATATGGCCTTCATCAGTGAGTACGGCCAGCGCGGTGCGCTTCTGGATCTTTCGGAGCACGGCGCGGACACCTCGAAGTTCATCGACGGCAGCGTCGAGTCCGGGGAGATCGAGGGCGCGTTGTACGGCATCAGCGCCGGGATCAATACCCCGGTTGTGTGTGTCAATCCTGACGCCTTTGCGGCCGCCGGGGTGGACCTCCCCGATGATATGAGCTGGACCTGGGAAGACTGGCTGGAGATCGCCACCGAGATCTCGGCCTCCGGACAAGCGGTCGGAACATCGGCGTTTCTCAGCAGCCCTGCACTGTTCAGCGCTTGGTTGCGCCAGCAGGGCAAGGAGGCGTTCCTCGAAGGTAGCCGGCTGGGTTTCGAGGTCGATGACGTGCGCGGGTGGTTTGAGCTGCACCAGCGATTCGCCGATGCCGACGCGATCGCGTCCCCCTCGCAAATCACTGAGGATGCCACCAAGCCGCTCAATGAGAGCGACTTCGTTGTGGGTAACACCGCGATGGCGAGTTTCTGGTCTAACCAACTCGAAGCATTGGAGGCAGCCTCCGGCAGGGAGCTCACGCTGCTCCGGTTCCCGAGCATCGATGGCGACGCCACTACTCGCAAAGCCTGGTACAAGGCATCGATGCTCTGGTCGGCATCGGCAACGACGGAGGATCCCGAGGGCGCAGTTGCACTCATCAACTGGTGGGTGAACAGCACGACCGCAGCCGAGATCGAGTTGGCCGAGCGTGGCGTTCCGCCGAACGGCGAGGTTGCTGATGCGATTCGGGACCAGCTCTCGGATGGGCAGCAGCGAGTGTCTGCGTTCATCGACGAGATCCAGCCCGAGATTGCTGAGACAGAGATCGCCCCGCCCCCGGGTGGTGGACAACTCCCGACGCTACTTGAACGGCACGGCATGGAGATGCTGTTCGGGGACTCCTCCTCAGCCGATGCAGCGCAAGGGTTCCACGACGAACTCGCCGCGGGCATGTAGCCGAGGATGAGTGCCGATCCTGAACCGTGACCCGGCCGAGGTTTGTTGGCTCTTCTGGATTCAGAGTGCGTCGATGCGGGCTGTGAGTTGGCCGGAGTGAAGCAGGCAGTGCAGGACGTCGTGGGTGAAGGAGCGGAACCCGAGGGCGATGCCGCGCGTGTGCACACGAGGCGCCCGTTGCCGGGTGAGGCGGGCGATGACCGGGCGCGGGGCTTCGCTGAGGCGACGGACGCCGTCGGGGTCCATGCCTGGGTGCGCACCACCCGGGGTGAGCATCCTGCGGAGGACTGGGCCGCCGTCGGGAACGCTACCGCTGTGGTGGTGGAGGGCCCGGTGAGGGCCGTGGCGCTGCGGGAGTGGGCGGCCAGCCAGGGCATCAGCCTCATCGCTCTCGGCGATGCCCCTGGCGCCGACGGCATCACCCGGCTCGTGCCACCGCGAACTGAGCTCGGCCGGCAGTGCGTGCGCGTACTCACCGACCTCATTGACGACTCCCTGACCGAGACCCGTTCGCTCATCGCCTGCGCCACGGTGAGCGGAACTACGCTGACGGCGCCCGAGGAGAATTCGTGACCCTGCAGACAGATGTCCTGGTGGTTGGCGGTGGGATGGGTGGTGTGGCTGCTGCCCTGGCTGCCGCGCGAGCCGGCCGCCGTGTGGTGTTGACCGAGGAGTACCCCTGGCTCGGCGGCCAGTTGACCAGCCAGGCCGTACCCGCCGACGAGCACACCTGGGTGGAGGAGTTCGGCGTCACTGCCTCCTACCGCCGGCTGCGTGAGGGGATCCGCGACTACTACCGCGACCACTACCCCCTCACCGAGGCCGCCAAGGCCAAGAAGGACCTCAACCCCG
This sequence comes from Ruania rhizosphaerae, assembly GCF_009805705.1. Classification (GTDB taxonomy): domain Bacteria; phylum Actinomycetota; class Actinomycetes; order Actinomycetales; family Beutenbergiaceae; genus Ruania; species Ruania rhizosphaerae. Next base: position 1,421 of record NZ_VSMB01000001.1, on the reverse strand, counting down.
GCGCCGGCATGGTCAGCCGCATCTGCGCCGAACCGCGCGTGGCCGCCGCCGTGATCGAGAGCATGCTCGCCCCGTTCCGCTCTTCGGGGGCGATCCGGGTGCTGGAGCGCACCCGCCCGGTGAGCGCCGACGTCGAAGGGGATGTGGTCCGGTCCATCACCGTGGCCGGGGTGGACTCGGGCGAGCGCACCACGATCGAGGCCGATTATGTGCTCGATGCCACCGAGCTCGGCGACCTGCTGCCGCTGACCGGGACCGAGTACGTGACCGGTTTTGAGGCCCGGTCCGCCTACGGTGAGCCGAGTGCGCCGGCGCAGGCGCAGCCACACAACCAGCAGGCCATCAGCTGGTGCTTCGTGATCGAGCACGTCAAGGGCGACCACACCATCGAGCGCCCGGCCGACTACGACCACTGGCGCTCCTACGAGCCGGAGTACTGGGGTGCGCCGATGCTCTCGCTGACCGCGCCGGACCCGCGGACGTTGGCCACCATGTCCAGGACATTCACCCCGGACATCAACGACGACCCGCTGAACCAGACCGCCGACCAGCGCCAGGCGGCCGGGGACAAGGAGCTGTGGACCTTCCGGCGCATCATCGCCCGGGACCTGTTCGAGCCCGGGGTGTACGAGAGCGACCAGGTGCTCGTGAACTGGCCGATGATCGACTACCTGGACTCGCCCGTGGTGGATGTGCCGGACGTGGAGCACCACCTCGCCCAGGCCAAGCGCTTCGCGCTGAGCATGTTCTACTGGCTGCAGACCGAGGCCCCGCGCCCCGACGGCGGCACAGGCTGGCCGGGGTTGCGTCTGGTCCCGCAGGCCACCGGTACTGAGGACGGCTTCGCCCAGGCGCCCTACATCCGCGAGTCGCGCCGCATCAAGGCGCTGCGGACCGTGATCGAGCAGGACCTGTCCGTGGACGTGCGAGGGCATGCCCGACCGGCGACCTTCGCCGACTCGGTGGGTGTAGGGATGTACCGCATCGATCTGCACCCCTCGACCGGTGGCGACAACTACATCGACGTCGCGAGCGCACCCTTCGAGATCCCGCTCGGCACGCTCGTCCCGCAGCGGATGAGCAACCTGCTGGCCGCCGGTAAGAACGTCGGCACCACCCACATCACCAACGGCGCATTCCGGCTGCACCCGGTGGAGTGGAACATCGGCGAATCCGCCGGCGCGCTCGCCGCCTGGTGCCTGGCGCGCGGGACCACACCGCACAAGGTGGCCGAAGGTGAAGGGCTCGCAGAGTTCCAGACCGCCCTCGAAGCCGACGGAGTGGAACTGCACTGGCCCGACGGGGTCGAAGGGTACTGACACCAGGCTCACCCCGAGCGCGACCGCTGACTTCCTCGGCGTCCACGGCGGCGGATTCATATGGTCAGTGCAACAGAAGTGACCGTGTGAGGGTGGGTGGTT
>NZ_VSMB01000019.1 GCF_009805705.1 Ruania rhizosphaerae | reverse complement strand
CTGACCCACCTACTCGCCAATCCGCCCGAAGTTGCATTGACCCCTTGACATCGCCAGCCATTCGCCGAACAACTCAGCGGTCGGCGCATAGGAGTGGGAGTGGGCGAACCTCGCTACAGTCGAATCGTGAGTGAGAACCCCCCAGTACCCGCCCCGGTCTCGGACCTGTTCGATCCGCACCGCTGGCGCGACATCGACGGCTTCGACTTCACCGACATCACCTACCACCGCGGAGTGCGACGTTCCGAGGACGCAACCACCGACCTCCCCGTGGTACGGATCGCCTTCGACCGGCCCGAAGTGCGCAACGCGTTCCGCCCGCACACCGTGGACGAGCTGTTCCGGGCACTCGACCACGCCCGGATGAGCTCCGACGTAGCCGCCGTGCTGCTCACGGGCAACGGCCCGAGCCCGAAGGACGGCGGCTGGGCGTTCTGCTCCGGTGGCGACCAGCGCATCCGCGGCCGGGACGGGTACCGCTACGAGGGCGAGACGGCCGGGGAGGTGGACCCGGCGCGGGCGGGCCGCCTGCACATCCTCGAGGTGCAGCGACTGATGCGCACCATGCCCAAGCCGGTGATCGCCGTCGTACCGGGGTGGGCCGCCGGAGGCGGGCACAGCCTGCACGTGGTGGCCGACCTGACGATCGCCTCGTCCGAGCACGCGAAGTTCATGCAGACCGATGCGAACGTGGGCTCCTTCGACGCCGGCTACGGGTCCGCACTGCTGGCCCGGCAGGTCGGCGACAAGCGGGCGCGGGAGATCTTCTTCCTGGCCCGGGAGTACTCGGCGGAGCAGGCCGAGCGGTGGGGGGCGATCAACGAGGCAGTCCCGCACGCGCAACTGGAGGAGCGGGCACTGGAGTACGCGCGGATCATTGCCACCAAGTCACCGCAGGCGATCCGGATGCTGAAGTTCGCGTTCAACCTCGCCGATGACGGGATGGCCGGCCAGCAGGTGTTCGCCGGGGAAGCGACCCGGATGGGCTACATGACCGATGAGGCTGTGGAGGGGCGCGATGCATTCCTGGCCAAGCGGGACCCGGACTGGTCGGGGTTCCCCTGGTACTACTGATCTGGACGCTGACACAACGCGGAGATGCGCCTTCAAGGACATGATCGTCTGGCACTACAGTACCGTTACCGGTACGGTTGTGCCATGGTTAGAGGTGTGAAGTATCGCGACTTGGTGCGCGAGATCGCGCTGGGCGAGTACGGCTTCATCACCACCAAGCAGGCACTCGACGTGGGCGTCCCAGCAGTTGAACTGCGCAAGCTGGCCGGGCGCGGTGCACTCATCAACGTTGCGTATGGGATCTATCGCGTGCCAGACGCACCGGCATCGCCTTTCGATCAGTTCGCCGAGGCTCTGCTGCGGGCGGGGGAGGGCGCCTACCTGCGAGGGGACTCGGTGCTGGCGCTGTTCGGGCTTGCTGATGTCAATCCCCCCAAGATCCGCGTTGTCGCACCGAAGCGGACACGAGCCAAGATGCCGGCCTACATCGAGGTTCGCGCCCCGCCGCTCGGTCAGCCGCCGAGCCTCACTCGCTATGAGGGTCTGCTGGCCATGCGCGTGGCCGATGCGATCCTCGATTGCCGAGGTCGAATCGAGCCGAGTCGCTTGCGTGAGGCAGCCCGTGATGCTCGAAAGGAAGGTCTGGTGACCCGCGTCGAGCACTCGAAGTTGCAACGCGAGCTGCGTAGGGCTGGCCCGAACTCAGCGGCGTGGAGTGCTTCGTGACGTACCCGAGCCCACCGCCCAACCTGAAGTCGCTGGAGCAGCGCATCCGCAACCTGGAAGACGATCACACCAGTTCGTTGCGCCGCCAGATCACGATGGCGATGGTCGCCGTCGGCCAGATGCTGCCCCAAGGTGCAGTCAAGGGCGGGACGGCGATGGCGCTGCGCTACGGCCGCGCTGAGAGCCGATTCACCCAGGACCTCGATGCCGCGCGGGCCGTGCCGTTGATGGACTTCCTCGACGACTTCGAAGCCTCGCTCATCCAGGGCTGGGCTGGCTTCACTGGGCGTCTGGTCGATCGGACGCCACCGCGACCCGCGGGCGTTCCTCCCGCCTATGTCATGCAGCCGTTCGACGTGAAGCTCGACTATCTCGGCCGGTCGTGGCGGACGGTGAAATTCGAGCTCGGGCACAACGAGATCGACGATGTCGTTGATCCGGAGCTCCATATCGCACCCGATCTCGTGGACCTGTTCGTCGAGCTCGGACTCTCCGCGCCGCAACCAATCCCAGTGATGCGGGCGGATCATCAGGTCGCGCAGAAGCTGCACGCCGTGTCCGAGCCTGGAAGTGAACGCGCCCGCGACCTCGTCGACCTGCAACTCCTCGACATGGGCGAGAACCTCGACCTCGCACAGGTGAAGGCATCCTGTAGCCGCCTCTTCGCCTATCGGCAGCGACAGGCCTGGCCACCGGTAATCGGCGTCGGCGAGCAGTGGGACAGCCTCTACGCAGCGGCGACGGAAGGCGTCGGCGTGCTTGCTTCCGTGGACGACGCGGTCGCCTGGGTGAACGAGTTCGTGCGTCGCGTCGCAGCATCCTGATCGCTCGCGTGATGTGACGCTAATGTGGCAGGACACCAGGTCACGACTGACGACAGCCAACGGCCACCGCCACGTTTGCGCAGGTCCGCCGCACATGCCAACGATGACCAGCAACAGCCGATGAACGTGCCGCGCTTCGGCCTGGCACTACTGATCTCTCATTCCCCAGGTGAGCGACCTGTCGAGGGATGCTGTGGCGGCAGCCAGGACAGAAGGCGCTGTACCGCCGGCCGATCTCCGGCGTAGTGTGATGGGGCGGTCACCTGCTGCACGTCGCGAAATCGGATGCGTCACCGTCCCTTCCGCTTGCGGAGGTATGCGGCCAGGTCGTTGTAAGTACCGTCGCCGTTTCCGAACATCACCACATTCCGGGCTGCCTGCATCCAGGACAACGTTGATGGCTGGATCTCTGCGATCGCTGCATGCAAATCGCGCTGCTCGATCATCCGCACGGTGCCTGTGGTGATCGATTCGTGCATGGCAATCCCAGCCGCCGTCTCGCATACGTGCGCAAGATCAGCGCCCGAGAACTGGCTGGTTGCGGCTGCCAACGCCCGTAGGTCCACGTTCGCGATCGGGCGACCGCGCAGATGCACAGCGAGAATCGCTTCGCGCGCGTCTGCATCCGGCGGCGGGACCAGGACGGTCCGGTCCAATCGACCCGGACGTCGAAGCGCAGCGTCGACGTCCCATGGTGCATTCGTGGCTGCGAGCACGAACAGTCCGTCGTTCTTCTGATCCACCCCGTCGAGCTCAGTGAGGAGCTGATTCCCCAGCGTACGCAGAGACGAGGACGTCAGTTGGCTGCGCCGATGCCCGAGAGCGTCCAACTCGTCGATGAACACAACACACGGCGCGGCCGTGCGGGCACGCTCGAAAAAGGTATGCAGATTCCATTCGGCTTCCCCGAGCCACACACTCAGCACGTCGGTGATCGACAGGCTCATGAACCGAGCGCCCATCTCTCCGGCAACGGCGCGGGCCAGGAACGTCTTTCCGCACCCTGGCGGGCCGTAGAGGAGCAGTCCGCCACGAAGCGACTTGCTGAACAATGCACGAAGCTTGTCGTTGCGCATCGGCACGAAGAATGCTATCTCCAGGCGCTTCTTCACCTCCTTCAGCCCACCCACATCGTTCAGAGTGCTCGTCGGCTGCTCGACATCGGTCGGTCGCCCGGCTTCGCTTTCGACCGCATCTGGACCGCCACTGGAGCGCACGAACCGCGGTGGCACGACAGCCTCCAACTCGTTCTCGTACTGCGACCAGTCAATAGACGCCGACGGCGGGGACGGAGTCGACGAAGACTGCTCCGGCTTCGTAGAACCGCCGCTCAGTGCCTTCGTCATCAACCGCTGAGTCTCGGCATCGTCTGGATGATCGGTGAGGACTGCGGCCAGATGGCCCACAGCTTCCGCGCCACGACCTGCCATGATCAGCACGTCAGCCAGGTGGCGACGCAACACTGCGTCGTCAGGCCGGGCTCGCACGGCAACAATCAAGCTCTCAATCAGCCCCTCATCGTTCATGCCCGCCATTATGGTGTGGTCACCAGGCTGGCACCGAGGAACTGGGGGAAAACGATGACCGACGACCTGTTCACTCCTTCGCTACAGGGCACACCGCGGCACGGCAAGCCACCGTGGAATACTCCCTACTTCTATCTCGTGGGCACACTGGGTGGCCCATTGCCGATCGGGATCATCGGATTCCTCAACGGTCGGCGGCTCAACCAGTCGCGCGGTCACCTGGCTCTTATCGTCGCGGCGAGTTCGGCGGGTTTGATCGGGTGGCTGATCGCGGCCTACACGCTGGACGACACTCGACTGGTGCGCTACCTCGGCATGGCTGGTGGACTGGCCGTGGCTGCGATCGTGGTAACGATCCAGAAGGGCCCCGCCCGCACCTTCATCCTCGGAGGTGGCGCACCGGCTCGCTTGCTCGGTCCTGCTGTCGCCATCTGCGCGATAGGCATGGTGATCCAACTACTTCTCGTCATTCCTCTGACGGCCTCCCTGAGCTGATGACCCCAGCAGACGAGTCGGACGCGATCCTCCAGCGAGCGGGCACGTATCTTGACATGCACAGGCCCGAGCACGCTCTGCGCGAGCTCAGCACCCTGCCCGCCGCGACGGCTGATCATCCGCATGCCCACTTTCTCCGCTCGGTAGCGTTCATTTCACTGGGTCACGCCGACGAGGCTCTGCATTCGGCGATGCAGGCGGTGGCGATCGGCGGCCCTGAACCACGCATCTACCAAGTGATCGGGCAGGCCGAGGCCCGGCGGGGAGACCTGGCGGCGGCGGAACGTGCCTATCTGAGCTCGTTGGAACTGCAGCCCGAACATGTGCCAACGCTGTGCGACTACGCGAACCTGTGCATCTCGGCCAATCAACTCGACAAGGCCGGTCGCCTTCTCGAGCAGGCAGCGCACGTCGACACTGAGGATCCGGATCTCTACCGGATGCGGGTGGTTCTAGAGTTCGCACGAGGAAACGATCAGCAGGCGCGTCGTATCGCCCAGGAGTATCTCGCGGCTTACCCCGAGAGTCCGCAGGCGCAGGAACTCGTGGGTAGTACCAGTGCCCTACGGGGAAAGTTCAGGGAGTCGTCCGCCGGATACCAGTCGGCAGCCGCCTCGCGGCCGTACGACCAGGGGCTGGGCGAACGAGCATTGGCAGCGATGGTGGATCGACATCCGCTGATGAGACCGGTCCAACCCTTTCAGCGCCCCGTGGGATTCGCTCTGTGGATTATCCTTGCCGTCGGCATCTACGCATTGCAGCGCGCAGACCTGCTCGTGCCCGCATTGGCGCTCATCGGGCTCAGCATCGTGCTGGTGCTCTACGTGTGGCTGATGCCGCTCCTGCTGCGCAACTACTTGAGGAGATCTGTCGCTGATCGAGGTCACGTCAGGACGTAGGAGGCGATGACCCGCACGATCGCGCCGAGCGCGACCGCGGCGCCGGTGAGCAGCGCGAGCACGGCGAGCAGGGCGAGTGTCGCTGGCAGCAGCGAGTCACGGATGGGGCGCGGCTGAGTCGGATCGGTGGGGTCGGTGGGCGTGGGGGCGTCGATCGTGGTCATGGTTCGATCGTCGCCGCCACCACCGCCTCCGGGCATCGGCCCCGGGGCTCGCGTTCGAGCACCCGCCTCCGCCCTGTGGCGCAGCGGCCGTCATCCCTGGGGTGGACAGACACGACTCGCGTGAGGCGCTCCAGTCCAGTGCTGCACCCCGGCACACGGGCTCAACGCCGGTGCGCACACCTGCGCATCGCTCAGCCGCGTGTGTCCCGCCAGGCGACGGCGGCCCGCACCTCGTCCAGGTCGTAGTCCGGTCCGGTGGTGCCGATGGTGAAAAGACCCACCCCGGCATCGACGAAGGCATCAGCCTGGTCCGCGCCGGGCCAGGCGGTCGACCGGGGGATCTGAGAGGCGTCGCGCCCCACATCGGCGCAGTGCCGCTCAAGTACACCGCTCTTGTGGGTGAACGTCTCCAGGTCGCCGAACGCGTGCCACATATCGGCGTACTCGGCTACCAACCGCAGCGTCTTGCGCTCTCCCCCGCCGCCGATGAGCAACGGCAGCTCTCCCACCGGGGCCGGGGTCAGCCGCTGCAGGCGACCCACGAGCCGCGGCAGGTACTCCTTGAAGAGTGCGAGCCGGGTGCCCGGCGTGCCGAACTCGTAGCCGTACTCGGCGTAGTCGCGCTCGTTCCAGCCGGCGCCGACCCCGAGGATCAGCCGGCCGTCGCTGATGTGATCGACGGTTCGGGCCATGTCGGCGAGCAGGTCGGGATTGCGATACCCGCCGCCGGTGACGAGCGCCCCGATCTGCACCCGCTCGGTCTGCTCGGCCCAGGCGCCGAGCATGGTCCAGCACTCGTAGTGGTACCCCTCCGGGTCACCCGTGAGCGGGAAGAAGTGGTCCCAGTTGAAGACGATGTCCACGCCCGCGTCCTCGGCGCGGAGCACCGCGTCCCGGACGAGCCGGTACTCCCCCGCATGCTGGGGCTGGAGCTGGACACCGATCCGTACGTCACTCATTCATCCTCCTCAGGACACGTCCACGCTGGCCCCGGACGTGGGCACCAGCTCGATCCAGGTATTACCGGGCGCGAGGAGCACCTCGTCCCCGTCGGCAGTGGTCAGCACGACCGGATCGGCTACGCCGTCCTTGGCCCAGGTGGCCTCGATCGACTGCCCTCCGGTGGCCACGATCGCCTCACCACCACCGGTCATGATGGTCTCCGGCACGTTCGCCCCGGAGGGGTCCACATAGGAGGTCGTGGTCACCTGCACCCGCAGCACCACCACATTCACCGCACTGAGACGCCCTGTGTCCTCCGTCGTGGCCGGCCCGCCGCCCTCGCTGCGCAGCCAGGCCTCACCATCCCAGGTCCACGACGGCGTCGCTCGCGGAAACGAGATCGTCACGCCTTCCGCAGGGCTGCCGTCCGTGACTGCGGTCGCGCCGGTGCCCTGCCGAGCGAAGAACAACTGCTCGGGCGGCGGATCGGAATGGTCGCCGTCGGCCTGCTCCAGGAAGAGGGACGGGGTGCCGTACAGGTTGTGGGGGGCGAAGCGGGCGCTGCTGCGGGTGAAGCCGCCGTGCCCGAGGTCGTCGGTGAGGATCTGCGAGCCGGCGCTCCGGGCGGCGTTGATGAACGGCGCCTGACCACCGGAGGCGATGAGCAGCCCCTGATAGGGCGCGGACATCGCGGCGTCCATCGGTCGCACCGAGCGCACCGGACCCACCTGGCCAGGCAGCTCGGAGTGGTAGACGGCGTTGAAACGGGTGATCCCGCCTTCGACCATCTCTTCCCAGACCACGTCGGCCGCCTGCAGTCCCGTCTGCGGTCGCGCCTGATCGGAATTCTCGATCTTGATCGACATCGCCGGGTGGTCACCCGCATCCTCCCCGAGCGGCTCCCCGGTCAGCGGCCAGGTCGCCAGCACCTCGGGTTCGGGCGGATGCTGCTTGTCCGCGATCGTGGGGGTGCGGGTGGGCTCTGCCGAGGGGGTGGGCATGGGGGCAGGATCGCTGGGGCTCGTACAGGCTGCCACCATCAGCACCAACGCCGCGGCCGCCGCACGCCCGATCCGTCGAGGGGATGAGGGTCCGGTGGTGGCGGGCGCGTGAAGCACGAACCCCACTCTAGACGCTCTCCCGCGACGACCCCTTCGGGCCGAGGAGCACCGCTCGTGGTGCGCAGCGATCGTAGGCTGGGTTCGTGTCCACCCTCGCGAGCGCCCTGCTACCCCGCCTGGCAGACGCGCTGGACGGCGCAGAGCCGGTACTGCTCGGACCTGCGGCGCAGTCGGTAGCAGATCGGGCGGGCACACTGTCAGGCACGGCACTGGTGCTCGGCACCTCCGGGTCGACCGGGAACGCACGAGCCGTCGCCCTGAGCGCCGCCGCACTGCGCGCCAGCACCGACGCCACCTACGCCCGTCTGGCCGGTCCGGGTCAGTGGCTGCTGACCCTGCCCGCCGATCACGTGGCCGGGGTGCAGGTGCTGGTGCGCTCGATCCTCGCCGGCACCTCACCCGTGCTGATGGAACCAGGCCCGTTCCGCCCTACCGCCCTCGCCGCAGCCGTGGCTCGGATGCGCACCGACGTGCCGCGGTACCTCTCCCTCGTGCCCACCCAGCTCCTGCGCATCCTGGAGGCCCCCGACGGCGCAGCGTGCGTGGCCGCGCTGCGCACCTGTGCCGCCGTGCTGGTGGGCGGAGCCGCCACCCCGCCGGCGCTGCTGGAACGCGCCCGGGAGGCCGGGATCGCCGTGGTCACCACCTACGGCATGACCGAGACGTGCGGTGGCTGCGTGTACGACGGCGTCCCGCTGGACGGCGTGCAGGTGCGCACGGCAGGTTCGCAGGGGCGGATCGAGATCGCCGGTCCGGTGCTCGCGACGGCATACCTCGACCCGGGCGAGGAGACTGCATCACAGGGTGCGCTGCGTTCGGAGCTCGTGGAGCGAGACGGCACCCGCTGGCTGCGCACCACCGACTCGGGCCGGTTCGAGGCCGGCCGTCTGCAGGTGCTGGGCCGGCTCGACGAGGTGATCATCACCGGCGGGGTGAACGTCCATCCGGCGCACGTGGAGCGACGACTCGCGGACGCCGGATTCGTGGAGTGCCTCGTCGTCGGGGTTCCGGACGAGCAGTGGGGGCAGCGCGTGACGGCCGTGGTGGCCGGCCCGGCCACCCTCGCACAGATGCGTGACGCCGTCGGCGGCGGACCCCTGGCGCCCCAGGCGCTGGTGCACCTGCCGGAACTGCCGCTCCGAGGACCGGGGAAGCCGGACCGGCGGGCGGCAGCCGCTCTGGCGGCGCTCGCCGTGGCGGAGGGGCGGGCGGAGCTGCACCGGCCGGGCTGACCGCCCGTCCCCCGCTCTGGACCCGGTGCGGAGTTGGACCCGACCGGCGCCTGAGTAGCCGCATCGACACGTATGCGTCGAGCGCGGCGAACGCGTGCCTGGCTCGGCGCATACGTGTCGATGCGGTCAGCCGGAGGGTTGCCGGCACCGGCAAGCGAGCCCGCACGGACTATCCTGCATCGAGCCGCCTAGCCGATCGGAGCCTGCATGCCCACCCTGCGTGACTGGGTGGACGGCGCACGTCCACGTACGCTGCCCGCCGCCCTCGCCCCGGTGCTCGCCGGCACCGGAGCCGCCGCCTACGACGACTCGGCCTCGCTCGTGCGGGCACTGCTGGCAGCCGGGGTGGCACTGGCGCTCCAGGTCGCCGTGAACTTCGCCAATGATTACTCCGACGGCGTCCGGGGCACCGACGACGTCCGCGTGGGTCCCGTGCGGCTCACTGCCTCCGGCACTGTTACCGCGGCAACGGTCAAGCGAGCGGCGTATGCCGCCTTCGGGGTGGCCGGGGTGTTGGGAATCGTGCTGTGCGCGGTGGCCGGGACCTGGTGGCTGATTGGCGTCGGGGCGCTGTGCGTACTCGCCGGTTGGTACTACACCGGTGGCAAGAACCCCTACGGCTACCGGGGGTTCGGCGAGGTCGCGGTGTTCGTCTTCTTCGGGCTCGTGGCCACGCTGGGGACGACCTACACGCAGGCGGGCCGGATCAGTGTTCCGGCGGTCCTCGCAGCCTGCGCGATCGGCGCTCTGGCCTGCGCCCTGCTCATGGTCAACAACGTCCGCGACATCCCCACCGATACGGTGGCCGGGAAACGCACCCTCGCGGTGCGCCTGGGCGATCGCAAGGCACGTCTCGCCTACGCCGGGCTGCTCGTGGCCGGTGTGGTCTGCGCCGTCGCGATCGGTGCCTGGGCGCCGTGGGCGCTGCTGTTGAGCGGGCTGGCCCTTCCGGTACTGCACCTGTCGAGGCAGGTGGTCGGCGGTGCCACCGGCAGGGAACTGATCACGGTGCTGGGCCGCACCGGAATGCTGGAGTTAGCGCTCGGCGTCGGTCTGGCCGTGGTGCTGACGATCTGAGTCCGCCTCGGATGCCGGTCCGGGTTCCGGGGACTGCTCCACCGCTGCCTCGCTCACCCCTGTCGAGCCGCTCCCGTGCTGGTCCAGTGCTTCGTCCTCGGCGTCGGCATCCTCGCGCAGCGATCGGGAGAACCTTCCCTCCCGCCCGGCCGACCGTTGCTGCAACCACAGGGCCGAAGCCTGCCGGAACCGGTCCAGCAGCACATAGGAGAGCGCGGCGCCGATCAGCACCGCCGCTGCCACGAGCAGCACCCCTCGCATTCCGGCAAGGTAGAGGCCCGCTCCGGCCAAGCCGATGAGGAGCAGGCGGAGGGCGCTGTAGACGATGACGGGCACAGACACAGCGTAGGCTGTCTGTGATGAGGATTCTGATCAGCCTGGGCCTGCTGGCGCTCGCGGTGTACTGCGTGATCGACTGCGTCGGCGGTGAGGAACGGCGGCGCCTCGGGGTCCCGACCTGGCTGTGGGTGCTGCTGATCATCGTGCTGCCCGGGCTGGGTCCGCTGATCTGGCTGTTGATGTCGCGCACCTACGGCAACGGCGGCGCCACGACGCCGAGACGTCCCACCCGACCTGTCGCTCCGGACGACGACCCGGCCTTCCTCGCCGACCTCGACCGGCATACCCACGACGAGCACCATGGCGAGGACCGCACCGGCGAGGACCACCCCGAGAACGATGGGCATGGCCCTGAGGAGCGAGGCGACGGCCGCCCCAGCTGATCAGGAACCGGAGCTCCACTGCCTACGCGGTTGGTCGCAGCAGCCACACGACCACCCACAACCGCGCAGGCCGGTATCAGGACCCTGATATCAGGACCCGTGCTTCACAGCCCTGAGTAGGAGTGGCGACCGTTGAAGAAGATGTTGACGATGTAGAAGTTCGCCAGCAGCGCCATGAATCCGACCAGGGCGAAGTACGCGAACTTGTTGGCGGCCCAGCCGGTGGTGACCCGGGCGTGCAGATAGGCGGCGTAGATCACCCAGATCACGAACGTCCAGGTCTCCTTCGGATCCCAGCCCCACGGCCGGCCCCAGGCATGCTCGGCCCAGATGGCCCCGGCCACGAGGGTGAAGGTCCAAGCCACGAACCCGACGGCGTTGAGCCGGTAGGCGATCCGCTCCAGGTCCGCTGCGGCCGGCAGAGCGTCCACGATCCGGGAGAGCACTCCCGTTCGGGAACCCGCCGGAGCCGCACCCGCCGGAGCACTGTCCACCACTGCACTCGGGGCAGCAGCGGCAGAAACAGAGACCGCACCTGGGCGCTCGGTGAAGGCATCGGGACGGTCGCTGCCACGCTGTGTCCCGGTCGTCGCCGCCACCCCACCCGCGGAGGCTCCCGACCCGCCGTCGCGCCCCCGCCCCTTGATCAGCTGCAGGACCGACAACAGCGCGCTCACCCCGAACAGCCCGGTGGCGAAGGTGGCGACCGAGACGTGGATCACGAGCCAATAGCTGTCGAGCGCCGGCTGCACCCCATCTGCGTCGACGTAGAGCACCGCTGTTGCCAGCCCGAGCGCGAGCAGCGAGAGCAGCGTCACACCCACGCCGATGTAGCGGATGTCCCGCCGCCGTTGGATTCCCAGGAAGATCGCCGTCAGGAAGAACGTGAACATCAGCGTGAACTCATACATGTTCGCCCACGGCACCCGCCCGGCCGCCAGCCCCCGCAGCAGCGTCCCCGCTGCGAGCACCACGACCGCCAGCCACGTCAGGGACATGCCGATCCCGGCAGCACGGCGGCGCCGGTCCTTCGCAGCACCGGTTCCCAGGGCCGAGACGTCGATCGCGAATGCGATCATCGCGATCATGTAGCACGCCATCGCGCCATAAACGAGCAGCGTGCTCACAGTGCCGAGATCGGTGTTCACGAGTTCTCCTTCGTCATCTGGCCGAGCGGACTCAGAACCCGGTCCAGCTCACGGCGCAAGCCCGGGTCGTCCCCGCGCGCCAGGGCAGCCGCCGTCACCACTGTAGTCCCGCCCGGGCCGGGGGCGATGCGCGCCCAGACGCGCCGCCGCGGCAGGAAGAGAGAGGCCATCAGGCTCACGAATGCCATTCCCGCGAACACTCCCATCCAGGGGATCGAGGGGTCGTATCGCACGTCCAGAGCCGCGAAGCGGGGCAGTCCGTCGAACGTGATGGTGCCCAGCCCGTCCGGCAGTTCGACCGTCTCCCCCGGGCGCAACACCAGCTGCACCGGGGTCTGGCTGCCGTCGGGCCCGGTCTCGGCCACGGGTTCCATATTCGTGGTGTCCAAGGTGTACAGATTCTGCGGCAGCCCATCGTCCAGCCCGAGGTCACCGGTGTAGAGGTTGAGCACCATGACCGGGTCGAGCGCTTCCGGGTAGACCGAGCCCACCGGGTCACCCTCCGGGGATTCGAGCACGGTCGGCAGCAGCACCCCGCTGAAGCCGTACTGCAACTCACCGCCGTTCGCATCCGGGGCCATGATCACACCGTTCGAGGTGTAGAACAGGTCACCCGAGGGCAGGAACATCGTCGAATCGGCGAACGCCACCTCACCCTCGGCGTCGGTGATCGTCACCTTCGGGGCATACCCATTGCCGGAGAGGTACACGCGGGTCGAATCTGTCTCCAGCGGGTGGTTCAGCCGGATGTCCTGCTCACGCTCGGCGCCGTCGGGGGTCAGCAGCGTGACCGAGGCGGTGAAGTCGCGCGGCTGGGCGTCGTCGGTGAAGACCGAGGAGAAGGCGTCCAGGCGAAGACGGAACGGCTCGACCGACTCCCCGGCGAACCAGGCACCGGTGTCGAACGAGTCGTAGTCCAGCGGAGCATTGACGAAGGTGCGCCCCTCAACCACCACGATCTGACCGCGGTAGTGCACCAGCTGGCCCCACGCCGTCACGACCAGCAGTCCCACCAGGGCGAGGTGGAAGAGGACGTTTCCCGTCTCCCGTCCCCTGCCCCGTTCGGCGGAGATGGTGCGCACCTGCACCTGGCTGCCGGACGCCGTCGTGCGATCTTCCACGCCGGTACGGCGAACGTAGCGCCGCCCGAGCGCAGCCATGAGTGTCCGCTCGGTCTCGGCAGGGCTGAGCCCGGTCCGCAACTCGGAGCGGACGTCGAAGCGGGAGAACCGCCTCGGAACCCGCGTGGGCTCGGCGCGCAGGTTGCGGGCGTGGGCGATGGTGCGCGGCACGATGCAGCCGATGAGCGAGGCGAACAGCAGCAGGTAGACCGCGGAGAACCACGGCGAGGAGTAGACGTCGAACAGGTGCAGGGAGTCGAGCACCTCCGCGGTCTCAGGGTGGTCGCGGTAGTACTGGATCACCCCGTTCGGGTCCACCGGGCGCTGCGGGAAGAACGCCCCCGGGAGCGCGACAGCGGCCAGCAGTAACAACAACATGAGGGCCACCCGCATGCTGGTCAGCTGCCGCCACATCCACCGCAGCCAGCCTCGCAGGCCCAGCCGCGGGCCTGCCGGAGTGCTCGACGGCGGCTGCTCGCCCGGGTCGGGAGCGGTCTTCAATCCTTCGGGATGGTAGGTGCTCATTGCGGCCTCCTCGCGCTCACACCATGCTCCCCTTCGTGCAAGCACTGCGGTGCCCTGCTCCGGCACACCTCGTCCCTCGCCGTACCTCCGCGAGGCCTCCTCGCGCTCACACCATGCTCCCCTTCGTGCAAGCACTGCGGTGCCCTGCTCCGGCACACCTCGTCCCTCGCCGTACCTCCGCGAGGCCTCCTCGCGCTCACACCAACACCTCGAAGTCTGCGACGTACCCCTGCAGCCACGACGCCAGCTGGCTCCACAGTCCCGTCACCATCGCCAGCCCCAGCAGCACCAGGAGACCACCGCCGATCCGCATCATCGCGAGCCGGTGCCGGCGCAGGAAGACCATCATCCGCTCCGAGGAGCGCAACCCCAGCGCCACGAGCACGAACGGCAGCCCCAGGCCCAGGCAGTACAGCAGCACCAACACGAGCGCGCGGATCGGATCGGCACCACCGATCGCCAGACTCTGCACCGCGGCGAGCGTCGGACCGATACAGGGCGCCCAACCGATGCCGAAGACCACACCGAGCAGCGGCGCACCCCACACCCCGGCACGCGGGGAGAAGTGCAGTCGGCGCTCGCGCTGCAAGAACGGCAACGCACCGATGAAGGCCAGCCCCATGACGATCACCACCACACCGAGGCCGCGCAACAGCTCGTCCTGCCAGCGCACCAGCGCCACACCGATCCCGGCCAGCGCCATCGTGGTGGCGGTGAACACCGCCGTGAAACCGGCGATGAATCCGAGCACGCCGAGGACGAGCCGCATGCGGGCACGGCGGGTCGCCTGCGTGCTGCCGCGAGCGGCCGGCGTACGGCCCGCCCCACCGGCATCGGCGCCCACCATTCCCCCGACGTAGCCGAGATAGCCCGGAACCAGCGGCAGCACGCACGGCGAAGCGAACGAGATGAACCCAGCCAGCAGCGCCACCGGGGCTGCCGCGAGCAGCGGCCCCGAGAAGACGGTCTCGGCGAAGGTGCGGCCGAGTTGCTCCCACCAGGTCACGGCACCTCGGCCCGTACGTCGTCGATCAGTGCACTCAGCGTGCTGGCCTCCACCCGGCCCACCACCCGGGCGGCCACGCGGCCGTCCTGATCGATCACCACTGTGCTGGGCATCGCCTGCAACGGCACCACGCCCTGCAATGCCGCGACCCCGGCGGCGTCGGAGTCGTACAGGCTCGGATACGGCACCTCGAAACGCCGCTCGAACGCGAGTGCCGTCGCTGGTTCGTTGGTGTGGTTCACACCGAGCAGATGCACGCCCTCGTCGGAATACTCCTCGTGCACCTGCGCCAGATCGGGAGCCTCCGCCCGGCAGGGCGGGCACTCGGCGTACCAGAAGTTCAGCACGGTGATATCCCCGCGCCAGTCAGCCAGATCGACCGGCTCTTCCTCGAACGTGACCCCCGCGAGCTCGACGACGTCGCCACGCTCGCCCCGCGGCCAGGTCTGCACGCTGCCATCTCCGGAGACGTAGCCGGTGTCGACCTCGGCGTCGGCGGTGGTAGTGGCATCCGCACTGCACGCAGCCACGGTCAGCCCGGCGACTGCGGCCAGCGCCCCGGCGACCACACGGCGCCGCGAGGGACCGGTCACGGAAGCACCGCCGTCGAGGTATCTGGCAGCAGGTCGCGGCACGGTTCGGCATAGTCAACAGTGATGAGCGTGCCGTCATCGAACGTGAGCGAGGTGATCGACGCAAGCGTGGTGTTGCGCTTACGAGGATCGTGCACCATGCTGCGACCCTCGAGATGGCGGCGCATGGTCCAGATGGGCAACTGGTGGGAGACCAGCACGGCCTCGTGGCCGGCTGCCCGGGCCCGCGCCTCGCGAATCGCGGCGGTCATCCGCTCGATCACCTCGACGTAGGGCTCACCCCAGGAGGGCTTCCAGGGGTTGACCAGCTTGACCACCCGCGCCGGTCGCAGCAGGTGGGTGGGGTCCTTCGCCACAGAAGTCCCCTCGAAGTGGTTACCGGCCTCGATCACCCGCTCATCCGTGCCGAGCTCGAGCCCGAACCCCTCGGCGATCGGGGTGGCGGTCTGCTGCGCACGCAACAGCGGCGAGGCAGTCACATCGACGATGTCTGCACCTTGCTCCCGCAGCGTGGAGGCGACCCGCTCGGCCATCTCGCGGCCGCGGGCCGACAAGGGATACCCCGCGAGACGGCCGTAGAGCACCCGGTCGGGGTTGTAGACCTCGCCGTGCCGGATCAGATGGACCGTCGTATAGACCATGGCACCAGTGTCGCAAACCCCGACGACGTCCCTGACCCCCGTGTGCGGCAACCGGCGTGAAGCCGGTCACCTCCTCGTTCAGGGTTCGTGGCGGTCCATCTCGCGGAGGATCTCGGTGAATGCCTGTCCCACTGTCTCCAGCTGCTCGGGTGTGAGCACATCCACGAGGCGCCGCCGTACAGATTCCACGTGCGCGGGTGCTGCGGCTTTCAGCTTCTCGAACCCGGCGTCGGTGAGCACGCAGTCGACCCCCCGACCGTCGTCGGCCGCACTACGGCGCTCGAGGAATCCCGCTGCCTCCATCCGCCTGACGGTGTGGGTCAGCCGCGACCGGGAGGAGATGACGTCGTGAGCGAGCCGCGACATCCGCATGGTGTGGCCCTCGCACTCACTGAGCCGCACCATCACCTCGTACTCGTTCATCGACAAGTCAGCCGCCTCCTCGAGGTCGCGTCCAAGAGCCTCGAACAACGCCCACGACCCTCCGAGCAACGCACGCCAGTGTCGCTGCTGATCGGCGTCCAGCCATCGTGGTTCTGCCATGTCGTCCCTCTCGCGTGATCAATCCCGACCGACCTCTTGACAGCAAGGGTAGTTGTCCCGCACAGTAATTGCTACAAGATTCAACTAATTCTTCGATCCGAGGAGATCCATCGTGAGCACCATCCCCGCCGGCATCTACGCCATCGACCCCGTCCACAGCGAGGTCGGCTTCGTCGTCCGTCACTCCGGCATCTCCAAGGTGCGTGGCCGGTTCACCGAGTTCGCCGGCTCCTTCACCATCGCCGACAACTTCGCCGACTCCTCCGCCCAGGTGACGATCCAGTCCGCATCGGTGCACACCGGCAACGAGCAGCGTGACGGCCACCTGACGAGCCCGGACTTCTGGGACGCCGCCTCCAACCCCGAGTGGACCTTCACCTCGACCTCCGTCGAGGGAAGCGGCGAGGAGTTCACCCTGCACGGGGACCTGACCATCAACGGTGTCACCCAGCAGGTCGCACTCGAGGTCGAGTTCGAAGGTGCGCTCGCCAGCAGCGATGGCGAGGAGAAGGTCGGCTTCTCCGCCCAGACCACCATCTCCCGCAAGGAGTTCGGCCTGACCTGGAACGTCGCCCTCGAGGGTGGCGGCCTCCTCGTCGGCGACAAGGTCACCATCTCGATCGAGGTCCAGGCCGCGAAGCAGGCCGTCGCCAGCCAGGCCTGACCTCCCCCGCACGCGGAGCCAGGACAGAGGCCCTCCCCGGTTCAGCCGGTGAAACGCTGCCCGGTTCCGCGCCGCAAGAAATGACGGCCCTCAGCGACACCGCCTATGTGGCACGGAGTCGCTGAGGGCCGTCGTTTGTGTACCGGGCTCCGTCAGGCCAGCGCAGCCTCGAGCCGCGCCGGGTCGATCCGGTAGTACCCGACCTGCTCACCGTCGACGACGACCACCGGGACGAGTTCCCCGAACCGAGCGGTCAGATCGGCGTCGGCGTCGACGTCCACCTCGGCCCACGTCGCTCCTCGACGTTCGCTGATCACCCGGACCACACGCCTGGCGGCATCGCACAGGTGGCAGCCGTCCCGGGAGTAGAGAATCACGCGCGCATCCACAATCCCAGGGTACGGGTAGCGAGCCAGGTACCGAGCGTCAGCTCTGGCCGGGACCGAGCGCCGGAGGGCGCGCGAAAGGGCCGGACCGGCTCCACTGGGGAGCAGCGGTCCGGCCCAGCGCAGGTGAGCGTCACGTCGAGGTGCCGCCAGGAGGGCGATGCCGACTGCGCGGCCCTACTGGCGGAACCTCTTACTTCTTGTTGCGGCGCTGGTGACGCGTCCTGCGGAGCAGCTTGCGGTGCTTCTTCTTCGCCATCCGCTTACGACGCTTCTTGATGACCGAACCCACGGGACCTCACTACGACTCAGGCGATCACGCGAACGCTCCGGGGAATCCCCGGCGCTCGCGTCGGACAGAACATCGGGCCATCTTACCTGCCCGGGAGGGCAGCACCCGCCGCGGCGGGTCAGCGACCGGAAGCGGCTCGCGGATCGCCCCAGTCACCCAGGCCGCCCGAGAGCATCTCCTCCACGGCGGCCTGCGGCACCCGGTAGGACTTCCCCACCCGGATCGCCGGCAGTTCACCGGAGTGAACCATCCGGTACACCGTCATCCGGGAGACACGGGCCATCTCGGCCACCTCGGCAACCGTGAGGAAGCGTGGTGCACCGTCGTCGGCCATCCTCGTCTCTCCCTCTGTCGGTCGTCGTGCCTGGTAGCCCGGCGAACTTGCGCCTCGTCGGACGTGGACAAAGCCCCAGACGAGCATCCTAGGGGTAAAACACCGGCGACGGGAACCGCAGGAGGCAGATCAGTCCGCCGTGAGCGGGTCAAGACCGCGCCAAGGAAAGGCGGCACGTCGTGTCGCGGCGATCGCCTGGTCCACCGGATCTGCAGGGTCGTATCCGTCGACCCAGGACCGGAAGTCCGTGTCACCGCCGTCGGACATGGTGGTCGGACCGTCTCCGTCACCCAAGTCACGCACCCGCTCCAGCCACCCGGCAGGCAGGTCGGTCTGCACCGCGAGCGGCACACCTGCACTGACGGCAACCAGATGCGCCCACGAGCGTGGGACGGTCCAGATGAGGTCGTACCCCCCACCACCGGTGGACAGCCATCTCCCACCGGCGTGCTCCGATGCCCACCGGCCCACCATCTGCGCTGCTGCGCGCTGGGCATCGATCGTGAGGTCCAGACTCGCCTGCGGGTCGCGCCGGTGAGTGTCGCATCCGTGCTGACTGACGATGACCTGTGGTGCGAACTCACGGACCACCGGCCCGGCGACGGCCTCGATCCCCCGCAACCAGGCGACGTCGCCCGTACCTTCCGGAAGAGCGAGGTTGATCGCCGATCCCCGCGCGTCCGGGCCCCCTACATCCTGGGCGAAGCCCGTTCCCGGGAACAGCGTCTGCCCGCTCTGGTGCACCGAGATCGTCACCACCCGCGGATCGTCCCAGAACGCCCGCTCCACCCCATCGCCGTGATGGGCGTCGATGTCCAGGTACAGCACACGCTCACAGCCGGCGGCCAGCAGCCAGGAGATCGCCACCGCCGCATCGTTGTAGATGCAGAACCCGCCGGCGCGGCCGGGCATCGCATGATGCATGCCTCCGGCGATGCTCACTGCACGGGCCGGCCCCTCCTGCCATACAGCGCGCGCCCCTGCAAGGGTGGCTCCCACGATCCGGGCCGAGGCTTCATGCATCCCGGCGAAGATGGGATCGTCGGTGGTTCCGAGCCCGCGGGAGCGATCCGGAACGCCCTCGGAGGCTGCGCGCACGGCCGCGATGTAGGCACGCTCGTGCGCGCGGGCGAGCTCGTCGTCGGAAGCCGGCTCGGCGTCGACCACCCGCACCTCAGGAGCGGACAGCAGCCCGAGCGCGGACAGCAACTCGACCGTGAGGCGCAACCGGATCGGTGCCATCGGGTGCCCAGCGCCGAAGTCGTACGCCAGGAGCTCCTCGCTCCAGGGCAGCGTGAGGGGGCAGGGCATACCTCACGGTAGCGCGAACGCCCCCTCCTCGATGCAGACTGCGGCCGGCGGCGGCCATCAAGCTGCCCGA
The DNA here is from genome assembly GCF_009805705.1 of Ruania rhizosphaerae. Lineage (GTDB taxonomy): Bacteria > Actinomycetota > Actinomycetes > Actinomycetales > Beutenbergiaceae > Ruania > Ruania rhizosphaerae. The sequence continues at coordinate 46,532 of NZ_VSMB01000019.1, read as the reverse complement.
CCCACCGGTGACTGCCTGCTCCGGCACGGATCGACGTGGCACAGTAGGCACGTCCCGACCGCAGGCTGTCAGGAGAGACGTGGCACGCGAGCAGACCCCTCGCCCCGGCGACGATGTCGGGGTGCTCACTCGCATGCGTGAACGCGTCGACGACGTCGCACGCCACTCCCCGGCCCGGCTGACACTGATCGTCTTCGCCTCGGTGATCGGGGTGGTCACAGCGCTGCTTTCGCTGCCGATCTCCACCAGCACCGGTCAGCCCGCTCCGTTCGTGGACGCGCTGTTCACCGCTACCTCAGCCGTGTGCGTGACGGGACTGGTCACGGTCGACACCGCAACCTACTGGTCGCCGTTCGGCCAGGTGGTGATCCTCGTCGGGATCCAGATCGGAGGGCTCGGGGTGATGACCCTCGCCTCGATCCTGGGTCTGGCTGTCTCTCGTCGGATCGGGCTGACGCAGAAGCTGCTGGCTGCGGCCGAGACGAAGACCACCCGGCTCGGCGAGGTCGGCTCACTGCTGCGTGCCGTCCTGGCGACCATCGCCGTGATCGAGGGGGCCCTGTGGATCGTCCTGTTCCCGAAGTACCTCCTCATCGGCTACCCCCTCGGAGAGGCACTCTGGCACAGCCTGTTCCAGGCAATCTCGATCTTCAACAACGCGGGCTTCATCATCGAAGAAGGTGGTCTGGGCCAGTACGCCGGTGACTGGTGGATGGTGCTGCCCATCATCATCGGGGCGTTCATCGGTGCGCTCGGATTCCCCGCCATCCTCTCGATCAGCCGGAACTGGCGCCGCCCCCGGCAGTGGTCGCTGCACGCGAAGCTCACCGTGGCCACGAGCACGATCCTCTGGGTCGTCGGGACCCTCGCCATCGGCTTGCTGGAATGGGCCAACCCTCGTTCATTCGGGACCCTCCCGGTTGCCGACCGGATCCTCAACGCGATGCTCGCCGGGATGACACCGCGATCGTCCGGGTTCTCGACCGTGGACATCGCGACCATGACCGAGAGCACCTGGTTCATCCAGGACGCGTTGATGTTCGTCGGTGGCGGCAGCGCCTCCACCGGAGGCGGGATCAAGGTGACCACCTTCGCCGTCATGGTGCTCGCCATCCTTGCCGAGGCACGAGGCGATCCGGACATCGAAGCGTTCGGACGGCGGATCGCGCCCACCGTGCTCCGGCTCGCCGTGGCGGTGGCTTTCGTGGGTGCCACCCTCGTGGGTGCCGGAACGCTCGCACTGCTCGTCCTGACCGACCTGCACCTGGACGTGATCCTGTTCGAGGTGATCTCCGCCTTCGCCACCTGCGGACTGAGCACAGGTATCACCGCCAACCTGCCCGACTCCGCCAAGTACGTCCTGAGTGCTCTGATGTTCACCGGGCGGCTCGGCACGATGACGATGGCCGCGGCCCTCGCCCTGCGAGACCGCCGCCGTGTGATCCGACTTCCCGAAGAGAGGCCGACCATTGGATAAGAAGTTTCCGCGCGGAAGCACCCCTGATCTCGACCAAGGTGCCGACGCCAGCGTTCTGGTGATCGGGCTGGGCCGGTTCGGTGGAGCGCTGGCGGCGACGCTGGACGAGTTGGGACGCGACGTCCTCGCCGTCGAGCGGGATCCTGACCTGATCCGCGATTGGACCGGCCGCATCCCGCTGGTCGAGGCCGATGCCTCCAACCCTGTCGCCCTCGAGCAGCTCGGGGTCAAGGACTTCCCGATCGCCGTCGTCGGGGTGGGAACCTCACTGGAGGCGAGCGTGCTGATCACCGGGAACCTGGTGGACCTCGGCACCCCGCTGATCTGGGCGAAGGCGATCTCTGCCGAGCACGGGCGCATCCTCCAACGCATCGGCGCCCACCACGTCGTCTACCCCGAGCATGACGCGGGGGCGCGGGTGGCACACCTGGTCTCGGGCCGCATGCTCGACTTCATCGAGCTCGAGGACGGTTTCACGATCGTGAAGATGCGCCCGCCGAAGGAGACGCATGGGTTCACGGTCGGCGAGACGGAGATCAAGAGCAAGTACGGGGTGACCGTGATCGGTGTGAAGCAGCCGGGTCAGCCGTTCGAGTACGCCACCGCCGAAACCCGGATCGACGCCGGCGACACGCTCATCCTCTCCGGTGACACGGCGCTGCTGGAGAAGTTCGCTGCCCGGCCGTGAGCTCTACTTGACGTCGTAGGAGCGCACAGCGGTCGCCTTCTCCCCTGGCTTGGGGGCGATGACCACGACGGCCTGACGGTCACGCTTGGAGGCGCTGAGCAGGGGTCCTTCGGGCAGTCCGGGCAGGATCTGCGCCAGTGGCAGGGGCCGGCCTGCGACCTTGCCCTTGGTCAGGGCCGTCTCCCACTGCGCCACCTGCGGCCCGGCAGCGGCGACCTGCTGGCGTACGTGGGCGAGTAGTTCCGCGTTCTGCTGCTCCGACATCGATGGGTGGGTGAGCAGGTCGACATCCAGCCCGGCGGACTTCCTGTCGATGCTCACGCGCAGGCCCGTCGGCTGGGCGAGGGCCAGGTACCCGCGTTCGAGATAGGCCTGGTGCAGGCGCCGATAGAGAGCATTCTGGGAGATCATCGCGTAGGCGAACAGCACGGCTGCGAGCACCAGCAGGATCGGCGGGCCGTAGACGACGAAGTTCAGCCACACCGACGTGGCCTGGTCCTCGCCGAGCGTGGACCAGAACACCCGCCAGAAGCGGGAGGAGCCGATCGCGGAGAAGTCGTTGTCGAGAGTGCGCAACGTGGAACGCAGGTTCCACAACAGCCCGATGACGGCGAACATCAGGGCTATTCCCGCAGCCGCCATCGTGGGGCGCTCGATCCGTAGCGACTTGCCGAAGCGGTGTGGGTCGGTGAACTGGCTCTGCAGCTGGGTGATCGACACGAGCAGCACTGTAGCGGGACCGACGGGACCGTCAACCGGTGACCACTGGGTGGTCTGTCACCCAGCCGCCGGTGGAGTTCGGGCGCCCAACACTCCTTCAGATCAGTCCGCGAGCTCGCGCCCCATCTCGATCGAACGCAGCCGCACCGTCTCGGCCGCGGCGATCACCGCGGCCCGGACTCCCCGCTCGTCCAACTCCCGGATCGCGGCGACGGTCGTACCCGCCGGGGAGCTGACGCGTTCACGCAGTACCACCGGGTGCTCACCGGTCTGCTGAGCCATCGCCCCGGCGCCGGCGACGGTCTGCACGGCGAGGTCGCGAGCGAGGTCGCGGCTGAGGCCGCCGAGCACCCCGGCCTCGGCGAGGGCGTCGATGAGGTAGAAGACGTACGCGGGGCCCGATCCGGAGATAGCGGTGACGGCATCCTGATAACTCTCCTCGACCCGGTGGACGGCGCCGGTCCCGGCCAGCAACGTGGCCACCTGGTCGAGGTGGTCACCGGTGGCGTGCTCCCCCGCGCTGAGCACGCTCACCCCGGCACCGATCGTGGCGGGGGTGTTGGGCATGACGCGCACCACGGGGGTGCCTGCGGGCAGGCGGGAGGCGAGGTACGCCGTCGAGATCCCGGCGGCCACGCTCACCACGATGGCGCCGGGTGCGAGCGCCGGAGCGATCTCGGTGGCGATGCCACCGATATCCTTCGGCTTGACGGCGAGGATCACCACGTCAGCCCCGGTGACTGCCTCGGTGTTGCTGCCGGCCGCCTGCACACCGAGCGCGGCGGCGCGGGTACGCGCGTGTTCGGGCCGGCCGTCCGCCACGCGCACGCCGCCAGCATCCACGGTCGGCAGCATCGAGGTGAGGATGGCCTCCCCCATCACTCCGATGCCGATGAGGGAAATGCGTTCTGCCATGGCGGACTCCAGTCGGTTGTGGTTCGTCATGCGGTCGGTGCTCACGTCACAGGGGGTAGGCGCGGTAGAAGGTCGTGACGGTCTCGACGTCCGGCCCGTCGGCGATCAGCACGACGGTGGCGTTGGTCCATGCCACCCGGGCGTCGTCGTCGGTCTCCCACACCACGTAGCGCCCTGCGACCTCACCATCGACCTCCACCTCACCGGTCTCGACCGGGTCTGCGCCCTCGGTCAGAGTCGAGAGTGTCTCCTCCGCCTCGCCGGCTTCCTCCCATTGCGCGATGCGGAGGGTGACGGCGTCGGCCGGGCCGGTGTAGGTCAGGTGCCAGCTCTCCAGGGCGTTCGGGTCGAGGGGCTCGGGGTCGGCGTCCTGGGCGGTGACGGCATACGGGGCGGTGGCTTCCACGGTGTCCGGCAGAGCGGCGAGCAGGGGCGTGGCGGTCTCCCGCTCGATCGGGTCCGGGGCTGCCGTTGTGGCGGGCTCGGAGGCCGTGGGCGACGGGCTCGCGTCAGGCTCGTCATCACCATCCAGCAGTGGAACCAGCAGGACCGCCAGCACGACGAGCAGGCCCACGACGAGGGCGATCAGGGTGGGCAGCAGCCATCGTGGGCGGCGGCCCTTCGCCTCACCTGGGCCGAGTCCGTCGGCGCCGGGTCCGCCGGTGTCAGCCCCCTCGCCTGCACCCGTCTGGCTCCTCATCTCGCCTGCTCATCTCCCGCCGTCGGCCCGCATCGATGGACCTGCCTGCCCAACCCGGTCCTGTGCTCTACTGCCCCGCACTGTACGCGCCGTCCGGCCCTCGCGCGGCTGACGTCTGGTTTCCGAACACGCCTGCGGGCGCCGTCCACAGGTGACGGGCCCACCCCGAGGCCGGATGTCAGCGCAGGCGGCTACCGTGGCGCTATGGCGACGACGGGGCAGGGCCGACGATGGCAGGATCGATGAGAGCACGGACGACGTTCGCATGCGCCGGCTGCGGTGCCGAGTATGCGAAGTGGTATGGACGTTGCCAGCAGTGCGGGGCCTACGCCACGATCGAGGAGCAGGCGGCAGCGCCCGCAAATGCCGGTCTGAAGTCGACGCGCACCACTCGAGCTCCGGCTCGTCCTGCGCGTCGCGTGCGCGAGATCGAGGTCGATTCGCGGCAGGCGCGCACCTCGACCGGATTGCGGGAGCTGGACCGGGTCCTCGGCGGGGGCCTGGTGCCCGGGCAGGTCGTGCTGCTCGCCGGGGAGCCGGGGGCAGGGAAGTCCACGCTGCTGCTCTCGGCTGCCGATGCGGTCGCCGAGTCGACCGGGCGGCCGGTGCTGTACGTCTCCGGTGAGGAGTCGGTCCACCAGCTCGCCGCACGCGCCCGCAGGATCGAGGCCACCAGTGAGCATCTGCTCCTCGCGGACAGTAACGAGCTCGGGGAGGCACTCGGGCACCTCGAGGCCGTCGAGGGTGAACCGGCTCTGCTGATCGTCGACTCGGTGCAGGCGATCGCCTCGGCCGAGGTCGAGGGCCGCGCCGGTGGTGTGGCTCAGGTGATGGAGGTCGCCTCCACCCTGACCCGGCTCGCGAAGTCGCGGAACCTGCCGATGTTCCTGGTCGGTCAGGTCACGAAGGAGTCCACGCTCGCCGGCCCGCGAGCCCTGGAGCACATCGCCGACACCACGCTGGCGATGGAGGGCGAGAAGCAGACGCCACTGCGGATGCTGCGCACCATCAAGAACCGCTTCGGACCGGCAGACGAGGTCGCCTGCTTCGAGCAGACCGACACAGGGGTCGTGGAGGTGCCGGATCCGAGCAGTCTGTTCCGCAGCCTGCGTGCCTCACCGGTTCCCGGGACGTGCCTGACGGTGACGGTCGAGGGCCGCCGGCCGATGATCGCCGAGATGCAGGCGCTCGTCTCGCCCAGCACCACCCCGAACCCGCGGCGTGGGGTGAGCGGTCTCGATACCTCCCGGGTCTCGATGCTGGTCGCGATCACGGAACGCCTGGGAGGCGTGCGCCTGAATGACAAGGACGTCTTCGCCGCGACGGTGGGCGGGATGCGCTCCAGTGATCCGGCGACGGATCTGGCGGTGTGCCTGGCGATCGCCTCTGCCTCCCAGGACCTGCTGGTGCCGCTCGACGTGGCCGCCATCGGCGAGGTGTCGCTGTCCGGGGACATCCGCCGGGTGGGAATGATGACGCAGCGGCTGGCGGAGGCCAGGCGCCTGGGGTACCGCCGGGTGATGGTCCCCCTCGGCACCGGCAGCTCGCTCGGGCAGCAGTCCGGCGATGTGGAGCTGCTGGAGGTCGCGACAATCCACAATGCCTTCTTCACGCTGACGCAGTTGCAACCTCGGGCCCGAGAGTCCGCGGGGTCGCCGACTACGATGGAGCGCGAGCGAGGTCGGCTCACCTCGATCAGACCGGTCGAATCGTGACCACGACCACCGCCCTGCAGAAAGGTTCCCGGGTGCCTGCTTCCACTCTCCCACCACTCCTGCGCGAGACCTTGCGCGCCGTTGCTCCCGGTACCGAGCTGCGGGACGGGCTGGAACGGATCCTGCGTGGCCGCACCGGCGCGCTGATCGTGCTCGGTTACGACGAGACGGTCGCTCACATCTGCTCGGGCGGCTTCGAGCTCGACGTTCCGTTCTCCTCCACCCGGTTGCGTGAGCTGGCCAAGATGGACGGGGCGATCGTGGTCGACAACCGTGCCGGCCGGATCCTGCGGGCTGCCGTGCAGATGCTTCCGGACGCCTCGATCGAGACGACCGAGTCCGGCACGCGCCACCGCACCGCCGAGCGGACGGCGAAGCAGACCGGGTTCCCGGTGATCTCGGTGAGCCAGTCGATGCGCATCGTGGCTCTGTACGTCGGCGGCCAGCGGTACGTGCTGGAAGACTCCGACACGATCCTCTCGCGCGCGAATCAGGCCCTCGCGACCCTGGAGCGCTACAAGTCCCGGTTGGATGAGGTCACGGGCACCCTCTCCGCCCTGGAGATCGAGGATCTCGTCACGGTGCGGGATGTGGCCGCGGTGGTGCAGCGGCTGGAGATGGTGCGACGGATCTCGGCGGAGATCTCCGACTACGTGGTCGAGCTCGGGACGAACGGCCGGCTCCTGTCACTGCAGTTCGACGAGCTCATCGGCGGCGTGGGACCGGACCTGGAGCTCGTGGTGCGGGACTATCTCGACCCGCGCAGCGTCCGGTCCCTGGACGATGTGCTCGACGCGCTGGGTGGCCTCGACTCGACTCAGCTGATCGACCTGACCCAGCTGGCCCGCATTCTCGGTGTGGGGGGCCGGCAAGGCGACTCGCTGGATTCGGCCCTCTCCCCGCGTGGATACCGCATGCTGACGCGGATCCCGCGGCTGCCGATGAGTGTGGTGAACGATCTGGTGGAGCACTTCGGGTCGCTGCAGAAGATGCTCGCCGCCACCACCGACGATCTCGAGGTGGTCCACAGCGTCGGTGGCCAGCGTGCCCGGACGGTGCGCGAGGGGCTCTCCCGGCAGGCGGAATCCTCGTTGCTGGAGCGTTTCGCCTGAGGCTTCCCTCGCGGAGTCCCGCGGGGCCGCGCGACGCACCGGTCAGCTCAGCGTGAGGGCCTGTTCCGTCGCGACGCGGCTCTCTCCGACGATGAGGGCCACCTCGATCACATACGTGCCCGCCTCGGCCACGGTGGTGTCACCTGGGCACCCTTCGGCGCTCCGGCGCCCACTCCAGGTGAGGGTGCGCTGCTCCTCGGCACCGATGTCCAGCAGAATCGGAATCTCCGACGATCCCGCCGGGCACTCAACGCTCGTCCACACCTGATCCTCACCGGAGGTGACGGTCATCTGCAAGGCGGCATGGCCGACGTCCAGTAAGCATGGCACCTGCCCGCGGTTGGTGACCGTGACCGCTGCGGGCACCTCAGAGCCTGCACTCACCTGGGTCGAGTCGAGCGTCGTGACGACGTCGATCGCCTGCGGCAGACATCCCACCGGATTGGCGAGGGCCTCCTCATCCGGTGATGACTCGGGAGCCGGCGTAGTCTCGGGAGCCGGCGTGGTGGCCCCATCGGTGGCAGGCTCGGTCGCGGCGGGTCCTTCGCCTGATCCGAATCGCTCCAGCAGGGTCCGGACGCCGAGGCTGCCGGCGAAGGCCGCACCCGCCACGAGCACCAGCGCGAGAAGACCGACCACGAGGCGCCGACGGCGGTAGGAGGCCTTGCTCGGGCGGGAGGTCGCGTTCGCACGGCCACGTGAGGCAGCCTGCGAGGTTCGCCCTGTGCGGGGGGCCGCACCTTTCGGCGTGCCCGACCCACGCGTCGAGTTTCGTGTGCGGCTGGCACCAGCCGATCCCTTGACGGCGGAGCCCGCCTTCTGACCGGAGGTGGGCTCCGTCCGACGTCGCGCTCCGGTCCCCCGGGTCACGGCACCGTCGGCACCGCCGCGGCCTGAACGCGTGCGGTGCCCGGCATCACGAGGGGTTCGGTTCGGCACGGTACAGACGGTATCCCGCGCCCCCGGGGCACACGTGGAGCCACGTCGAGGAGGCACCACACACGCCGTCTCGTGGTGAGCGTCAGGAGTGCGGGCGCGGGCGTTGACCGGACGCAGCCCGTGCCCGCCGTTCGGCCTCATTTTCCCGCCGGCGCTGATCCTGCTGCCGCGTGTCCTCCTGGACCACCCGCTCGGCGATCAGCCAGTCCGGCGGGTCGTCTCGCAGTTCATTGATCTCGGCGGTCGTGAGCGCTCCCTCGATACCGGCCCGGGTCAGACCGGAGATCGAGATACCCAATCGGCCGGCCACCACCGGCCGCGGGTGCGGGCCGTTGCGACGCAGATCGGTCAGCCAGTCCGGTGGGTGTCGTTCCAGCTCCTCCACCTCCTGCCGGCTGAGCTGGGCCGCCTGGAACTCCTGCGGCGCAGCCGGAAGGTAGATGCCGAGCTTCTTCGCGGCTGTGATCGCCTTCATTCGTTGCTGGTCGGCTCCCATGGGAGCAGTATGCCCGCTCGCTAGGCTGGGCGCGTGACCACGCCATCGTTCAGACTCGGCTACGTCCCCGGGGTGACCCCCGCGAAGTGGGCGGGGATCTGGCGGGAGCGTCATCGCACGGAGCTCGAACTGGTGCCTCTCGCCGTCGGGGACGCCGAAAGCGCGGTGCGCGAGGGTGACGTCGCGGCCGCGCTGCTGCGGCCCCCGGTGGACCGGGAGGTGTTGAGCGCGATCGTCCTCTACGAGGAGGCCTGCGTCGTGGTGACGCCGATCGATCACGTGATCGCGGCCCTCGAACGGGATGAGCCGGTCACCTCGGAGGACCTGGCAGACGAGGCCATGCTGCACCCAGGCGATGACGTGCTTGGCAGCCCCCCGGGCCAGCTGGTCGAGTATCGTCCGCCGACCACCGCCGAGGCGATCACCCTTGTCGCTGCCGGTACCGGACTGTTGATCGTCCCCCAGTCCTTGGCGCGCTTGCACCACAGGCGCGACCTGACCTACCGGTTCCTCGACGGCGGGCCGACAGCGCCGGTGGCGCTGTGCTGGCCGACCGATCGCACCACCGACGAGGTGGAGGATCTGATCGGCGTGGTGCGGGGCCGGACCGTGAACTCGTCCCGGGGCCGGCCAACTCCACCGTCGACGAAGCCGGTTCGGCCACAGCAAGGCGCGCGCAGTTCCCCAGGAGGGCGCGGCTCCGGTGGTCGCAGTTCCTCAGCCGGACGCCGATCCACCCGACGCGGCCCGAACCAGCGGGGCAACCGGGGACGACGCTGATCGCGGCGCGGCGAAGGTGGATTCCGCGCACGCCTACGCTGGAGCAGCGATGACCACTGCCCCCGACTGCCCGTGCGCCGACTGCACCTCGACCCTGCACGAGACGATCCTGACCTGGTATGACGATCATGCCCGCGACCTGCCGTGGCGCGTACCGGGGGCGACCGGGTGGGCGGTACTGGTCAGCGAGATCATGCTGCAGCAGACACCGGTGGTACGGGTGGAACCAGCGTGGCGGGCGTGGATGCACCGCTGGCCCACACCCGCGGATCTGGCGGCTGCGAGCCCGGCGGAGGTGTTGCGGGCGTGGGACCGGCTCGGCTACCCGCGGCGTGCGCTGCGACTGCGGGAGGCGGCACGCACGATCGTGGCCGAGCACGGCGGCGTGGTGCCCGCCGACGAGGCGGCCCTGCGTGCGCTTCCGGGGATCGGTGCCTACACGGCAGCGGCAGTCGCAGCTTTCGCCTACGGACGGCGCACGGTCGTCCTGGATACGAACGTGCGCCGCGTGCTGGGTCGCCTGGTATCGGGGATGGCGCTGCCACCGCCCTCGCAGCGTCGTGCGGAGAGCGAGACGGCGGCCGCGATGCTGCCCGAGGAGCCGGAGCGATCCGCGCGCTGGAATGTGGCGGTGATGGAGCTCGGTGCACTCGTGTGCACGGCCCGCTCGCCGCAGTGCGGTCAATGCCCGGTGGCGACCCACTGCCGGTGGAGGGCTGCTGAGTATCCGGCGGACGAGTTCGCTACCGCCCGTCGCACCCAGGCCTGGCACGGTACCGACCGTCAGGCGCGGGGCCGGGTGCTCGCGGCGCTGCGCACGCAGGAGGAACTGGGGACCCATGAGGTCGGCGATCTCTGGCCCGATGCCGGTCAACTGCAGCGTGTGCTGGCAGGGCTGTGCCTCGACCGGTTGATCGCCGCCGAGACCGACCTGGACGGGGTGGTGACGGGCTACCGGCTGCCACAGGAGTGAGGCGGCCGGCGCGGGAGACTAGGCTCGGCCTGTGCCCTCCGGAACTCTCCCGCCCGATGTGGTGATCGCGCGCGCCCTGCGCGCTCACACACGCACCTTGGTCGCGATGTGCACGATGGTGGTGGTGCTGATGCTCATCGGCGCGGGGGCCCTGAGCATGGCCGGCGGGAACGTCGGCGACCTGCGGGTGGTGGCCGGCCTGACGATGCTGGGGGCGGGACAGGTGCTGGCGCTCGCCGCGGCCGCATTCGCAGGTGCCGGATGGCTGCACATCGTGCGCGCTGTCGGAACGCCGGGAAGTACGCAGAGCGCCCGGGCGGTCGCCGATGGCATCCCGGGCGAGCAGGTGGAGGTGACCGGCCGCCGTCTGGCCCTGCTGCTGCGCGTGACGCTCGGCGTCGCGGTGCTGGGCGTGACCGCCTGGGCGGTGATGGCAGTCGAGGGCGTGATCGGTGCGGTCGTCGGCGGGGTGCTGGTGGCACAGGTCGCCGTGGTGATCACACTGGTACGCACGCACCTGCTGCTACATCCACGACGGCCCTGACCTCGCCGGCCACGGCCCGTCGGTGGCTTCAGGTGCCTGCGGCAGCACGGATCTGCGTGACGCTGAAGGCCCCCGGGCCGAAGCCCTCGCGCGCCGCCCGGTGCGCTAGGCCGACCAGGGCGGCGTTGACCGGGGTCTGCACCTGATACGCCCGGCCGAGCGTGACGATCTCGCCGTTGAGGTAGTCCACCTCGATCGATCCGGTACCGCGCTGGAGCGACTGCCAGCTCGACCCACCGCCGCGCTGGTGACCGGGAACCTCACCCAACCGGGCACGTTCCTGCGCCTGCTCCTCCTCCGGTGAGGCGAAGCCGATACCGGCGGCGGCGAGCGCCGCCTCTGCCTCGGCGCGCGCCTGCCGGGCGATTTCCTGAGCCTGATCACCTGCAAGCGAGCCGACGAGTGCCTCGACCGCGTTCGCGAGGTTGCTGAGCAGCTTGGCGTACTTCCACCGCATGACGTCCTCGCGCACTGGAGCCAGGAACTCGCTGGCCTCCAGATCCGCGGCGACCGCGAGGTCAGTGTCGTCGGTTCCCTCGGGATAGCGCCCCAGATGCAGCACCCCCCGGTACGGAACGCCTTCTGCAACCACGACGCCCGCCCGCAGATGAGTGGCCGGAAGCCACACGCACACCCCATGCACATGCGAGAAGACCCGGGCCGCAGCCGGTTCATTCGCGACGCCGTTCTGGGCACACAGCAACGGCAGCCGGTGCGCCGCGGTCCCGCCCGAGACCACCGGGACGTCTGCCCAGGCCCGCAAGGCCGCCGCCGTGTCCTGCCCCTTGACGGCTAGCACGAGTACGTCGTCCTCGCTCAGTCCCCCATCGTCGCGGATCAACTCCTCTGGTCCGTTCACCACCCGGGGGTGCAACGTGCTTGAGCCGTCCGGCGTCAGCAACCTCAACCCGTCCGACGCCATGACCCGCCCGTGCTCACCGCGAGCCACCAGGACGACGTCGTGCCCGTCTGCGTACAACTGCCCGCCGATGGTGCCGCCCACGGCACCTGCTCCGATCACCACATAGCGCATGTACCCAGCATCCCACCGCTGCAGTCCCTGTGGGATGTTGCCCTCAGCCAGAGAAGAGCAGGTAGAGGACCACGATGACGGCGATGACCACCAGCAGCCACCACCACGAGCCAGACGCGGTGCCCCTGCTCCTGGTGCCGCGATAGCGGTTGGACGACCACGTCCTGCGGCCAGACCTGCGATGGGTCGAACGACGCGAGCGTCGACCGAAAGATGAGGACGACCCTCGCGAACGGCGTGAGGACCCAAAGGACCGGCCGCCGGATCGGCGGCCGAATGAGCGGCCGCCCGAACGGCGACCGATACTGCCCATGCGTTTGCCCATGCGGTGACGGTAGCGGGCGCCCAGACGCCGTGCACTGGGCAGAAGTCCCCTGACATGTGCCCGCGATCTGCGACCGGGACGCACCAGGTCGGTGCGTACCAGTCCGGTCAGCGCCGAGGGCTCTCAGGCCAGTCGGCGCAGCATCCGCGTGTTTCCCAGTGTGTTCGGCTTGACCCGGGCGAGGTCGAGAAATTCGGCGATCCCGTCATCGCGGGAGAGGAGCATCTCCTGATAGACGTCTGGATCCACCACATCCCCCTCGATCTCGGCGAAACCGTGCCGGGCGAAGAAGTCCACCTCGAAGGTCAGACAGAACAAGCTCGCCAGGCCGAAATCACGGGCGCGGTCCACCAACGCCTCCAGCAACGCGTGCCCGACGCCCTGGCCGAGCATGTCGCTACGCACAGCCAGTGTGCGTACCTCGGCCAGGTCCTCCCACATCACATGCAGCGCACCACAACCGACGACGGATCCCTCCCAGGTGGCGACGAGGAACTCCTGCACGGACTCGTAGTAACCGACCATGTCCTTGGCGAGCAGGATGCGCTCGTCCGCATACGGTTCGACCAGCCCACGGATCGCACCGACGTCAGCAGGCCGGGCAGGGCGGATCTCGATCGAAGCGTCAGTCATGGATCCCATCTTCTCTCGTCCGTGCCCCTGCTCGCGCCCCGGCCCAAACCAGCCGAACGGCGCGGGGGGCGGGTGGGGGGTGGGGTTGCGGGTGCGGGCGGGGTGGGGCGCTACGGCCGGACCGAACCGCGTAGCCGGTCCAGCAACGACCGGGCGGTCGTCTCGTCGATGATGAGATCTGTCGCCACCCGCGCCCGCAGCGCACCGAGCAGTGCGGGCACCTTCGCCTCCCCTACCGCCACGCACACGCGCCGGGCGAGCTGGCGCAGGTCACCGGGGGAAGGACCAGTGGCACGTGCGTTGATCGCGATATCGCGGTAGCTGCCGTCCTCGCGCAGGAAGACCGTACACACGTCGCCGACCACCCGGTCCGCGGTGAGCTGGGCCATCTCCGCATCGTCCAGGTATCCGGCGTTGTAGACATGGGAGGGGACATCTGCAGCCACCGCACCAACACCGAACAGCGCCAGATCGACGTGCCGCTGGACATCGAGCACGCGCCGGACACTGCGCTCGCGCCACATCGCAGCCTTCGTCTCGGCGAAGTCGAAGAAGGCCGGTACCGGGAAGAGGTACGGAGTCGAGTCGAAGGCGCGTGCGAACGAGGCGATCAGGTCACCGGCGTACGTCACACCACCTGCCGCGGTACTCGCGGCTCCGTTCAACTGCACCACCGAACTGCCGCGCACGGGGGTGGGCGCCAGATGCCGCGAGATTGCCGTGACAGTCGTCCCCCAGGCCACGCCGAGCACCATCTGAGGCGTGGCCCACTCGGTCAGCAGCCGCGCCGCCACCATGGCGACCTGCTCGAGCCGGTGCAGTTCGGTGGCGTGCTCGCGCACGGGAACCACGTGTGTCTTGATACCGAAGGTCGCCGAGAGCCGATGGCCGATGTTGGTCCCGCTGCCGCTGGGCTGACGCACCGAGATCCGCACGACCCCCTCCTCGCGCGCCGACTTGATCAGCCGGGAGACCGTGGACCGGGAGACGCCCAGCGTCTTGGCAATGACCTCCATCGTCTGGTCCTGCAGGTAATACATCGTCGCTGCGCGGTAGGCATCGTCCTCACGCACTCTCACTCTCCCATCCCTGGCGTGCACATCTGTGCACGATGGTTGCGCACTCGTGCGCTGCGAGCAAGCATGGCGGCCAGAGGGGCTCCGCCACACTCGGTGCGGCCACCTCGATCACACGGCTCGAAGGGGAGAGGTGACGTGCCTACGCAAGGTCGGGCTCCGACGTCGGAGATCACAACCAGGCACCAACCACGCCCAGAGACGTGCGAGCGGCGCTTCGAACCAACGCGCCGCGTCCTACTCCTGATGAGAAAGAGAGTGTGATCGTGAACTTTTCCGCGATCTTCGTCCCGGAGTTGTTCGGGACCATGATGCTGACGTTGCTCGGCTGCGGCGTGGTCGCCAACGCCGCACTACCCAGTACCAAGGGCAATGGTGGCGGCTTCCTGATGGTCAACTTCGGCTGGGGCCTCGGCGTCTTCGCCGGTGTCTTCGTCGCCATCTCCAGCGGAGCCCACATCAACCCCGCAGTGACGATCGGGCTCATCGCCAACGGCGCCGAGAACTTCGCCGACGGCATCCCGGTCACCGCCTCCAACACGCTCATCTACATCCTCGCTCAAATGGCGGGCGCATTCCTCGGTGCGGTGTTCTGCTGGCTTGCCTACAAGACCCACTTCGATGCCGACAGCGACGGTCCCACCAAGCTCGGGGTCTTCTCCACGGGCCCGGCAATGCGCTCCTACGGCTGGAACGTCGTGACCGAGGTGATCGGCACCTTCGTGCTGGTGTTCGTCGTGATCTCCTTCGGCTGGGCCGGCGAGAACGCCAGTACCGCCGCTGGACAGCTCGGCCCGCTGGCCGTGGCCCTGCTGGTGGTCGGCATCGGCGCCAGCCTCGGTGGCCCGACCGGCTACGCCATCAACCCCGCACGTGACCTGGGTCCGCGCATCGCGCACGCACTCCTGCCGATCAAGGGCAAGGGCGGCAGCGACTGGAGCTACGCCTGGGTCCCGGTGGTCGGTCCGATCATCGGCGGCGTGCTCGGTGGCCTCGTGGCTACCGCGGTCTTCGTCTGAGCACACCACCGGTGCGGCGGCGAGCGCCGCACCGCTCATGAACGGTCCGCACACTGCGGACACCCCACCACCGAAGGAGCATCATGGCGGACTACGTCCTCGCAATCGACCAGGGCACCACGAGCACCCGGGCGATCGTCTTCAACCACGCCGGCGAAATCGTCGAGACCGGTCAACTCGAACACGAGCAGATCTTCCCGAAGGCGGGATGGGTCGAGCACGACCCGATGGAGATCTGGCGCAACACCCGCGAGGTGGTGGGCCTGGCCCTCACCCGGGCAAACATCACCTCCACCGATCTCGCCGCCGTCGGCATCACAAACCAGCGCGAGACCACAGTCGTGTGGGACAAGAACACCGGTGAGCCGGTCTACAACGCGATCGTCTGGCAGGACACCCGCACCCAGAAGATCGCCGACGAGCTCGCCGGCGACGAAGGCGCCGAGAAGTACAAGGCGATCTGCGGCCTCCCGCTGGCCACCTACTTCTCCGGCCCGAAGGTGAAGTGGATCCTCGACAACGTCGAGGGTGCGCGCGCCAAGGCCGAAGCTGGTGACCTGCTGTTCGGCAACACCGACACCTGGCTGCTGTGGAACATGACCGGCGGCACCGACGGTGGTCGGCACATCACCGACGTCACGAACGCCTCCCGCACCATGCTCATGGACCTGACCACGCTCGACTGGCACGAGGGCGTGGCCTCGGACATGGGCATCCCGTTGTCGATGCTGCCGACCATCAAGTCCTCCTCCGAGGTGTACGGAGAGGGACGCCCGAAGGGCATGATCCCGGGCATCCCGATCGCCGGCATCCTCGGCGACCAGCAGGCCGCCACGTTCGGTCAGGCCTGCTTCGAGGTCGGGATGGCCAAGAACACCTACGGCACCGGCAACTTCATGCTCATCAACACCGGCGAGGAGATCGTTCCCTCGGAGAACGGCCTACTGACCACGGTGGCCTACAAGATCGGCGACGCCAAGCCGATCTATGCACTCGAGGGCTCGATCGCCGTCACCGGTTCGCTGATCCAGTGGTTGCGGGACAACCTGGGCCTGATCTCCTCCGCACCCGAGGTCGAGGACCTCGCCAAGACGGTCGAGGACAACGGCGGCGCCTACTTCGTGCCGGCGTTCTCCGGGCTGTTCGCGCCGTACTGGCGCGGTGACGCCCGAGGCGTGCTGGTGGGTCTGACCCGCTTCGTGAACAAGGGCCACATCGCGCGCGCCGCCCTGGAGGCGACGGCCTTCCAGACGCGCGAGGTGCTCGACGCCATGAACGCCGACTCCGGGGTCGATCTGACCGAGTTGAAGGTCGACGGCGGCATGATCGCCAACGAGACGCTCATGCAGTTTCAGGCCGACATCCTCGGTGTGCCGGTGGTGCGCCCGAAGATCGCCGAGACCACGGCCCTCGGAGCTGCCTACGCAGCCGGGATCGCCGTCGGGTTCTGGTCCGGTCAGCAGGATGTGACCGACAACTGGGCCGAGGGGCAGCGCTGGGAGCCGCAGATGGACGCCGACGACCGCGAGCGCACCTACCGGCTCTGGAAGAAGGCCGTCACCAAGTCCTTCGACTGGGTGGACGTCGACAGCGAGTAAGCAGCACCCCCGAGATCACCAGCCGGCGCCCGGTCAGCCCTTCTGGGGCTGGCCGGGCGCCGTCGTATGCGGCTGTCCGAGGAGGTCCGCTGGCCGGAGAGGCACGGATACGTAGTCTGCGGCAACAGGCTGCCGGCCCACACGCACCCGTGTCGATCCGGTCACTGCAGCGCGGTCGGAGGTGTGCACGGGGCGCGGATACCCCGAGATCTGGCACGTAGTCGCATGAGCAACCGGTTTCTCCGTAGGATGGGTGGCACACAGCACACCGACAACTCGGGGGCAGGACAACACGTGAGCAGCGACGGCGCCCCGACCATCGCGGAGGTGGCGCGTCAGGCCGGGGTCTCCCGGGCGACCGTCTCCCGGGTGATGAACGACCGCGCCACTGTCGACCCGCAACTCGCCGCCCGGGTACGTGAGGTGGCCGCCCGGCTGAACTACTCGCCCAGCCGCGTGGCACGCAGTCTCTCTCTCGGCCGCACCCAGACAGTGGGCCTGCTGGTGCCCGATCTCGGGAACCCCATGTTCCAGCAGGTGCTGCGCGGGGCGAACCAGGCCGCGCGCCGGTCCGGGTACCGGATCCTGGTCGCCGACAGCATCGAGGAGCCACAGCGGGAGGCCGAGCTCGCGATCGAGGCCCGGCGCCGCTGCGACGCCCTCATCCTGTGCTCACCGCGGATGCCGGAAGCCGAGCTGGTGCAGGTGCTCGGGGCCACCCGGCCGGTGGTCCTGGTCAACCGGGAGCTGACCGGATCGAACGTCCCCACGCTCACCGTCGACTACGTGCACGGCATCCGGGCCGTCGCCGATCACCTGCTCGAGCTGGGCCACCGCCGGCTGCTCTACCTCGCAGGGCCGGCCGAGAGCGCCTCCAACGCCGCACGCCTGGCCGGATTGCGCCAGTGGCAGGCCGAGCACCAGGAGGTGGTGGTTGATCACCTACCGTGTGGATCGATGATCGACGACGGGTACCGCGCGGTGGACGCCGTGCTCGGGTCCGGTGCGACGGCGGTGATCGCCTTCAACGATCTCGTCGCCTTCGGACTGCTCGGCAAGCTGGATGAGGCCGGGGTGATGGTGCCGGGTGAGTTGTCGGTCGCCGGTTTCGACGATATCGACTTCGCCCGCTACGCACGCCCCTCGCTGACGACGATGTCGGTCCCCCAGGCGGAGCTGGGACTGCAGGCGTGGAGCCACCTGCACGAGTTGCTGACGGGCCAGGGGGAGCGAGCAGCACCGCACACCCAGTACTTCCGGCCACGCCTGATCGTGCGCACCAGCACCGGAAGCCCCTCGTGAGTGCCGTCCTCTCCGCACTCGCCACCATGGCGGTCATCGCGTTCGCCGGCTGGGTGCTGGCCACCTTCCGCGTGCTCGGTGAGGGTGCCCAACAGGTGCTCGCGCGCCTGGTTTTTGCCCTCGCCACACCGTCTCTGCTGATCACCACCATCGGCGAGGCCGATCTGGCCCTGCTGCTCACCCGCACGGCCGCCACCACCTGGGTGAGCACACTCACCGTGGCGACGGCCGCCGTCGTGATCTTCGGCGTGCTGCTACGGCGCGGCCGGGGGCAGACCACGGTGGCCAGCCTCGCCGCCAGCTACGTCAACGCCGGCAACATCGGCATCCCGGTGGCGATCTATGTGCTCGCCGACGCCCTGGCCGTGGTGCCCACGATGCTCATGCAGCTGCTCGTGCTGGCCCCGGTCGCCTACGCGGTGCTGGACACGGCCGGGGCCAGCCGCCGCGAGCTGCTGCTACGTCCGCTGCGCAGTCCGCTGACGATCGGGGCGCTCATCGGCCTGACACTGGCCGTGGTGCCGTGGACCCCGCCCGATGCGGTGCTGCAACCGTTGCGTCTGGTGGGCACGACCGCCGCGCCGCTGGCACTGCTGACGCTCGGGATGTCCTTCGCGCCGAAACGACGCGGCCAGACGCCCGGGACCGATCCAGCCGCACCGCCCGAGGCGCGCGAGGCTGGGTCACGCGGTCACTGGGTGGATGTGTCGATCGTGGCCACGCTGCGTGCCGTGGTCCACCCCGCCCTGACATTCGCCGTGGCCAACGCCCTGGGGGTCGACGAGGAACACATGCTGGGCGTGGTGCTGATGGCTGCCCTCCCGACGGCGCAGAACGTCTTGGTCTATGCGCTGCAGTTCGACCGCGGGTTGCGGATCGCCCGTGACGCGCAGGTGATCACCACGGCGCTGTCGGTCCCGTTGCTGGTGGGTGTGGTGGCGTTGCTGCACTGACGCCCGCGACGTCCAGCGGGCAACAGCTCAGGCCCCGAAGGTCATCTCCCGCGCCTGCGCGTACCGGTCGGCCAGGGAGGCGTCCCGCTCGGCGGGCACGTCGAACTCCTTCGCGCCGGCCAGGCCCCACTCGGGCGGCTGATCAGCACCGGAGAGCGCCCATGCGGCCTGGCGAGCGGCGCCGTCGGCCACATACTCCCCCGGCTTGGGCACGGTCACCGGCACTCCGAGCACCGCGGGGGCGATCTGTCGCACCGCCTCCGACTGCGCGGCACCACCGATCAGCAGCACCCGCTCGACCGGCACGCCCTGCGCCTGCAGCGCACCCAGCCCGTCGGCCAGGGAGCACAACACCCCCTCGACGGCGGCCCTCGCCAGGTGCGCGGGGGTCGTGTTCCCGAGGCGCACCCCGTGCAGGGCGCCGCTCGCATCGGGCTTGTTCGGGGTGCGCTCACCTTCGAGGTAGGGCACGAATGTGAGCCCATCGGCACCCGCGGGAGCGGAGAGAGCGAGCTCGGCAAACTCCTGGTGGTCCACGCCGAGGAGGCGTCCGACGGCGTCGAAGACGCGGCTGCCGTTGAGGGTGCAGGCCAAGGGCAGGTAGCGGCCGGTGGCGTCGGCGAAGCCAGCCACCAGGCCTTCCGGGTCGGACACCGACGCGTCGCTGACGGCGCTCACCACACCCGAGGTGCCGATCGAGATCGCGACGTCGCCGGCCCCCATGCCGAGCCCCAGTGCGGCACCAGCGTTGTCCCCCGCCCCGGCCCCAAGTACGAAGGTGTCGGTGGTCCGTGCGACGGCCCCGGGAGCCACCACCTGGGGCACACCGATACGGCGACCGAAGGCACGCTCGAGCAGGTCGAACCTGTACTCACCGCTGGCCGCGTCGAAATAGCCGGTGCCGGAGGCGTCGGAGCGGTCCGTGGTGAGACGCTCCACGCTGTTCTCGCCCGCACGACTCCCGGGCCCGTCACCGGCGAGCCGCCACGTGAGCCAGTCGTGGGGAAGCGCCACGGCGGCGACCTTGGCGGCGTTCTCGGGTTCATGCTGGGCGAGCCAGCGCAGCTTGGTGATCGTGAACGAGGCCACCGGCACGACGCCCACCTGCTCGGCCCAGGCGCGCGCTCCCGCCTCGGCATCACCCTCGCCCAGTTCGTCGATGAGGTCGGTGGCGGCCCCGGCGCTGCGGGTGTCGTTCCACAACAGCGCCGGGCGGACCACGTCCCCATCGGCATCCAGGGCGACCATGCCGTGCTGCTGCCCGCCTACGGCCACGGCAGCGACGTCGTCGAGACCGCCGGCGGCGGAGAGTGCGACCTGGAGGGCGTCCCACCACGCCTCGGGGTCCACCTCGGTGCCATCCGGGTGCGGCGCCGAGCCGAAGCGCTTGAGCGCCCCGGTCTCGGCGTCCCGGATGACCACCTTGCAGGACTGGGTCGAGGAGTCGATCCCTGCGACGAGGCGACCTGCAAGGGAGCCAGTGGTCTGGTCGGACGGCTGCTCGGGCGACGTCGAGGTCATCATGCTCCTAGTTCATCCGATCAGGTGCCGGATCGCCAACTGGTTGAGACGGACGAAGCCGGCGTTGCGCTCACCGGAAGCGTCGGCGTCGAAGTCCTCGAAGGCGGCGCGGTCGGCCAGTAGGTCGGCCAGGCTCTCCCCCTCAGCCAGCGTCGGCTGGGCGAGCTCGAACACGCCGGAGGACTCCAGGGCCGCCTGCACCTCGGGGTCGGCGCGGTAGGCCCTGGCCTTCTCCGCCAGCAGCAGGTACGTCTCCATGTTGGCCCGGGCCGAATCCCAGACTCCCTCGAAGCCCTCAGTGCGGGAGGGCTTGTAGTCGAAGTGGCGCGGACCGTCGTAGGTGGGTCCACCTCCGGGGAAGCCGTTCTCGATGAGGTCCACCGTGAAGAAGGCCGAGAGCAGATCGCCGTGGCCGAACACGAGGTCCTGGTCATACTTGATGGAGCGCTGGCCGTTGAGGTCGATGTGGAAGAGCTTGCCGGCCCACAGCGCCTGGGCGATACCGTGCGTGTAGTTCAGCCCGGCCATCTGCTCGTGCCCGGTCTCGGGGTTGAGGCCGACGATGTCACCGTGCTCGAGCTCGGCGATGAAGCCCAGTGCGTGGCCGACAGTCGGCAGCAGGATGTCCCCGCGGGGCTCGTTCGGCTTGGGCTCCAGGGCGATCTTCAGGTCGTAACCCTGGTCCTTGATGTAGGCGGCGACGGTGTCCACACCCTCGCGGTAACGGTCGAGGGCGGCGTTGACGTCCTTCGCGCCGTCGTACTCGCTTCCCTCGCGACCGCCCCACATCACGAACGTGGTGGCGCCGAGCGAGGCGGCGAGGTCGACATTGCGGATCACCTTGCGCAGGCCGAACCGGCGCACGGAGCGGTCGTTCGCGGTGAAGCCGCCGTCCTTGAACACCGGGTGAGAGAAGAGATTGGTCGTCACCATCTCGATGGTCAGCCCAGCGGCGTCGGCGGCCTTCTTGAAGTCGGCGAAGCCCTTCTCGCGAGTGGCGTCGTCAGCACCGAAAGGCACGACGTCGTCGTCGTGGAAGGTGACACCCCAGGCACCGGCCTCGGCGAGATGGGGCAGGTATTCGGTGGGGTCCAGCGCCGGGCGGGTGGCCTGACCGAACTGGTCCTGGGCAGCCCAGCCCACGGTCCACAGTCCGAAGGAGAACTTGTCATCAGGGGTTGGCGTGCGCGCCATGGCGGGCTCCTCGTCGCAGCAGGAAGATGATGGTCTGTCATTGTTTGTTGCGCTGCACAACTTATCCGCTTGTTTCGGCTAAGGTCAACAGTCATGGACGGATATCCTGACCGGCCGCGGCGCGCAGCGCGCCAGGAGAGCCTGCGAGAACACAATCTCGCGCTGGTGGCGCGCACCGTCCTGCTCGCCCCGGAACCGCCCTCGCGTGCCGATGTGGCCGCACGCACCGGGCTCAACCGCGCCACCGTCTCCCGGCTCGTGGCGGAACTGGTTGCCGGTGGTCTGCTCAGTGAGGACGATCCTGTCGCCGCCGGTGCGGGGCGACCCGCCACTCCCCTGCGACCCGCTGCTGGAACGGTCGCCGGCCTCGGGCTGGAGATCAACATCGACTTCGTAGGTGCGCGGCTGGTCGATCTCGCTGGACGGGTGGTCGCCGAACGGATGACCCCCGGCCACTTCCGCGACTCCGCTCCGGACGAGATCCTGGGCCTCGCTGCGCACCTGGGCCGGCAGACCCTCGAGTCCGCACCGGACGTACCGACCGCGGGCACCGGGCTGGCCCTGCCCGGACTGGTACGTGAGAACCGGTTGCTGACCGCGCCCAACCTGGACTGGCACGACCTCGACCCGGCGGATGTCCTCATCAGGGCCGCGCCGGAACTGGGGCCGGTCACACTGGGGAACGAGGCGCGGCTCGCCGCGCTCGCCGAGCTCGCGACCGACCCCGCTGCCTCGTTCCTGTATGTCTCGGGAGAGGTGGGGATCGGTGCGGCGATCGTGCGCGATGGTGAGATCGTCACCGGTGTGCACGGCTTCGGGGCAGAGCTCGGTCACCTCATGGTCGATCCGGGCGGGCACCGGTGCCGCTGCGGCGCCACCGGATGCCTGGAGACGGTGGCCGGTACGGATGCGCTTCTCGAAGCAGCCGGGCTCCCTGGCGCGAGCATGGCGGAGCTCGCCGAACGGTTGGTGACCGGGGAGGCTCAGGCGAGGGCCGCCGTCGAGCGTGCCGCGACAGCCCTGGGCCAAGCTCTGGCGGCGTTCGTGAACCTCGTGGACGTGCCCACGATCGTCCTCGGGAACACTCTCGCCCAGCTCACCGAGGCCCTCCGGCCGGGGATCGAGGCGGAACTCGGGACCCGCGTTCTGGCGGCACGATGGGCCCCACCGCAGCTACGGACTGCGGCACCGCTGGCACACCCGGCACTCACCGGTGCCGCGCGGGCGGCCCTCGCGCCCGTCGTGGACGACCCGAGTGCGTGGCTCTCGCGGGTGAGGGCCGACTGACGGCAGACTGACGCCATGGCACGCACCGACTCACGATCCGAGCGCACCTGGTGCGATGAAGCGATCCGGCGGGTCCAAGCGGACGCGCAGCGATCGGCCGATACCCACCTGCACCAGCTCCAACTCCCGCAGGACTGGGGCATCGACGTCTACCTCAAGGACGAGTCGGTCCACCCCACCGGCAGCCTGAAGCACCGGCTCGCACGGTCGCTGTTCCTCTACGCGCTCGCGAACGGCTGGCTGAACGAGCACACGACGGTGATCGAGGCGACGAGCGGGAACACCGCCGTCTCCGAGGCCTACTTCGCCCGCATGCTCGGCCTCGACTACATCGCGGTGATGCCCCGCTCCACCTCCTCCACCAAGGTCGAGCGGATCGAGGCCTACGGCGGCCGGTGCCACTTCGTCGACGCCGCACCCGACATCTACGCCGAGGCCGAACGACTCGCCGAGGTGAGCGGCGGGTGCTATCTGGACCAGTTCACCTACGCCGAGCGCGCCACCGACTGGCGCGGCAACAACAACATCGCCGAGTCGATCTTCGAACAGATGAGCGCCGAACGGCATCCGGTGCCCACCTGGGTCGTGGCAGCCGCGGGAACTGGAGGGACGTCGTCGACGATCGGGCGCTACCTGCGCTACCGCCGCTTTCCCACCCGGCTGGCGGTCGTGGACCCCGAGAACTCCGCCTACTACCCAGGATGGTGCGACGGAGTCTCGGACTACACCACCGGGATGCCGTCCCGGATCGAAGGCATCGGCCGGCCCCGCATGGAGGCCAGCTTCGTCCCGTCGGTGATCGACACGATGATCCCGGTACCCGACGCGGCCAGCGTCGCTGCCATGCACCACCTGGACGAGGTGTTCCGCCGCCGGGCGGGAGCCTCGACCGGCACTTGCCTGTGGGGCGTGTGGACCCTGGTGGAGCAGATGCGCGACGCCGGCGAGCCGGGCAGCATCGTCAGCCTCATCTGCGATTCCGGTGACCTGTACGGCTCCACCTACTACGACGACACCTGGCTCGCCGGCCAGGGAATCGACCCCGCGCCCTACCGCGAGCGCCTGGAACGCTTCTTCGCCGGGGGCGCGCTGGGCTGAGGCAGCGCAGCACGTACCTCAGGTGAGGGCAGGGGTACGCGCGGCGACGGCGGCCCCCATCTGCCGTAGGTGCGCGTTGGCGGTCTCCACGAGTGCGGTCGCGCGACGAGACGCCGCGTCCCAGTCGCGGTGTGCCGCGATCGCGAGCTGTGCCGCACGCGGGGCATCGTTGATCTCGACCACCATCTCCGGATCGCCCAGGTCGGCATACATGTGCCCCTTGGCGGTCTCGGTCGGCAGGCGCAGGTAGAAGGTCGGCGTTCCCTGCGCGGCCGCGATGATCGGTGAGTGGCAATCCATGCTCACCACGACCGAGGCGCGGGCGTAGACGCCGGACATCTCCTCCAACGGCCAGTAGCGATCCAGGATGTGCACGCGGTCGCGGACATCGTCGGGGAGACGTTCGGGCAGGTGCGCGAGCGCGAACTCGTGCACGTAGCTCATCTCGGGTACGACCACTGCGGGGGTATCGGTCGAACGCACCCACTCGGTCACGACGGCCGCGAACGCATCCAGATCCTCGCGCCAGGTCAGCTCGTTGAGGGCCGCGCGGCGCTGCTGCTCCGACGTGGGGTGGCGGCCCTTGATCTGCGGATACGGCGCGTACCGCAGCCGCGGGACGAAACACCCGAACTGCCGTTCGGTGAGGTCGAACTGTTCGAGGAACGCCTCCGCCTTGGCGTCATCGCGATACGTGAACGCGAATGTCGCATCCGGGCCGAACTCCGGCCTCACCCCGTGCAGCCTCTGACTCCGCAGGTATTTCAGGCTGAGCGAGTCGCGGGTGTAGAAGAACTCGGCACCTTCCAGGCGCGTCCGCATGTCCTCGCTCATGTAGTCCTCGAGGAGCGAATCGATCATCTGGTCGATCTCGGCGAGGGTCGCCCACGTCGGCGGGCAGACCGGGTCCGCTGTGACGCCGAAGTAGCCGTAGGGCTTGCCGGTGTGCGCGACCCAGGCGTCGATCTCACCCGCCAGCATGGGCGATGCACCAGGGCCGTGGACCAGCACGTCCGCACGCTCCCACGCGGCGAGCACGTCCGGATCCGTGGGCACTCCATTGTCGGACACCGCCCCCTCGACGATCTGCACCTGCGGGTAGATCGCGGCGAGTAGCTCCTTCTCCCGAGCACGGAAGTCCAGGGCCCAGACGATCACCTCGGCCCCGCCGTACTCCTGCAGGGCGCGGATCGTTCCGGGCACGTGAGCGACATCGCCCACATTGTCGACCTGCCATCCTGCGCGCAGCAGCACGGTACGGCCCGGTCCAGGGTCCTGGATCGTCATCTCGGTCTCTTCCTCTCGGGTTGGGGGCATCAGTGGCGGCCCTGCAGTTCGATCTCCTCGGCGCGCAGGCATGCGACGGCGTGCCCCGTCTCCTCCTGGAGCACCGGCGGCGCGTCGCCCCGGTCGCAGAGCCCTTCGACGGCGAACCGGCAGCGGGTATGGAAACGGCACCCGGGCGGCGGGTTGGTCGGGTCGGGCAGGTCGTCCGGTAGGCGGATGCGTCTGCCGCCGCCTCGTTGGTGCGGATCGGGCTGCGGCACGGCTGACAGCAACGCCTCGGTGTAGGGGTGCTGCGGCTGATCGAAGAGCGATCCGGTGTCTGCCTGCTCGACCACCTGGCCGAGATACATGACGGCGACGCGATCGCAGACATGCTCGACGACGGACAGGTCGTGGGAGATGAACAGATACGTCAGCTGGAACTCCTCCTGCAGGTCCTTGAGGAGGTTCAGGATCTGTGCGCGCACGGAGACGTCGAGGGCGGAGACTGCTTCGTCGGCGACGACCAGGCTGGGCCGGGTGATGAGTGCGCGCGCGATGTTGACGCGCTGGCGCTGGCCACCCGAGAAGGCGTGTGGGTAACGGCGCATGTACTCGGGGCGCAGGCCGACCTTGGCGAGCATGTCGGCCACCTGGTCCTGGATGGTGCTGTCGGCGACGTCCTTTCCAGCCGGTGGACGGTTGCGGGAACCGGCCCGCTGCAGCGGTTCGCCGATCAGTTGCAGCAGGGTCTTGCGCGGGTTGAGCGAGGTGAAGGGGTCCTGGAAGATCATGCGGACATCGCTGCGGTAGGGCCGCAGCTCGCGTCCGCTGAGATCGGCGAGGTCGACCTCGCTGTCCGATCCTGGTGCGCGGTAGGCGATCGATCCTCGCGTGGGCGCCAGCGCGCGGACGATGCTGCGGCCGAGTGTGGTCTTGCCACACCCGGACTCACCGACGAGCCCGAGGGTCTCACCGGGATAGATATCGAGATCGACGCTGCTGACGGCACCGACGTGCCCGACCGTGCGCTTCCAGAAGCCCTTGCGGATCGGGAACTCCACCGTCAGGTCCCGCACACTCAGCATCGGCTGCTTGCTCGCGGGCATGGGGGTTTGTTCCCGGACTTCTGGGGTTTCTCGGGCTTCCGGAACAGGCGGGACGGGCAGCATCGGCAGCGGCCGACCGCCTCCGCTGGTCTCCGGGTTGTGCAGGTGACAAGGTGCGATCCGGTCATCACCGAGATCGAGCACCGGGGGCTCGTCGACATCGCAGGTCCCCGCCATCGCGTGCGGACAGCGCGGGTGGAAGGAGCACCCGGGAGGACGTTGGGCAGGGTGCGGCACCGTACCGCTGATGGCACGGAGCCGGTCGAGCCTGTGACCGTCGTGGTCCCGGCTCGGGATCGACTCCAGCAGGGCTTGGGTGTAGGGATGCTGCGGGTTCTCGAACAGATCGACCACGCCTGCCCTCTCGACGACCTTGCCGAGATACATCACCGAGACGTCGTCCGCGATCTCCGCCACGACCCCGAGATCGTGGGTGATGAACAGCATCGACATCCCGGTCTCGGCCTGGAGCTCGTGGAGGAGGTCGAGGATGCGTGCCTGGGTGGTGACGTCGAGCGCCGTGGTCGGTTCATCGGCGATCAGCAGCGAGGGGTCGCACGAGAGCGCAAGCGCAATCATCACGCGCTGGCACATGCCACCGGAGAGCTGGAACGGATAGTTGTCGAAGCGCCGCTCCGGCTGCGGGATCCCCACCCGCTTGAGCTCATAGATGGCCCGGTCTTTCGCATCGGCCTCATTGAGATCGGAGTGCAGCTGAATGGTCTCCATCAGATGCGAGCCGACCGTGTACATCGGCGACAGGGAGGCCATCGGCTCCTGGAAGACCATGCCGATCTCGCCGCCGCGCACACGGCGCAGCCGCTCACCGTCCTCGTCCAATTGGGTCAGGTCGACGGCCTCGGTTGCGGGGTCCGGCTGCCACATGATGCGCCCGCCGGTGATCTTTCCCGGGTGGTCGATCAACTGCAGGATCGACCGCGCCGTCACGGACTTGCCGCAGCCGGACTCCCCGACCACGCAGGTGGTCTGGCCGCGATAGGCGGTGAGATCGACGCCGTCAACCGCCTTCACAGTGCCCTCGTCGGTTCGATACTGCGTCTTGAGGTCGCGGATGGTCAGGACGGCCTGGCGCTCGCCGCCCGGTTCTCCTGCGACACGGGCACCCTCGGATACGGCGGGCTGGTCCGCTCGGGTGGTGGAGGTCATGTGCGGGGCGCTCCCTTGTCAGTGCTTGTAGGGGTCGGCGGCATCGCGCAGACCGTCGCCGAGAAAGTTCATGGCGAGGACGGCGATCACGACGGCGGCACCCGGCAGCAGGAGCCACGGAGCCGTCGAGATCACGCGGATGTTCTGGGCCTCCTGCAAGAGCACACCCCACGACACGGTCGGTGGTTGCAGCCCGAGGCCGAGGAACGACAGTGCGGTCTCGGCGAGGATCATCGACGGAATCGCCAGTGTCAGCGTCGCGATCAGGTGGCTGGTGAAGGAGGGCAGGATGTGGCCGAAGATGATCCGGGGCTCTCCTGTCCCGTCCAGGCGCGCCGACGTCACGAAGTCCTCCTCGCGCAACGCGAGGAACCTGCCGCGCACGTCTCTGGCCAGACCGGTCCACGCGACCAGCGACAGCACGAGCGTGATCGCGAAGTATCTCTCCACACTGCCCCACTCCCGGGGGACGGCGGCCGCCAGACCGAGCCAGAGCGGCAGCGTGGGCAGTGACATGAACAGCTCGACGGCACGTTGGATGATCGTGTCGACCCGGCCGCCGAAGTATCCCGAGATGCCGCCGAGCAGGATGCCGAGCACGAAGCCCATCCCGACGCCGACGAGGCCGACCGACATCGAGATCCGGGTGCCGTGGATGATGCGGGAGAGCTGATCGCGTCCGAGTTGGTCGGCTCCGAGCAGGTACATCGGAGTGTCGCTGGCGACCGGGCCGATCAGGTGGCGATCCCAGGGGATCAGGCCGAGCAGCTCGTACTGCTCACCCTGCACGAAGAACCCCACCGGCACCTGGTTGTCCGGGTCAGTCGTGAACTCCTGCTCGAGGGTCTCGGGGTCGCGCTCCATCGTGTAGCCGTGCACATGCAGGCCCCAGTCCCAGGAATCGCCCGAGGTGTCGACGATCTGGAGTTGCTGCGGCGGCGCGTAGGCATAGTCGGCGTTGAGGTGGCTGTTGCTGTACGGAGCGATCACCTCCCCGAAGACCGCGATGACGTAGACCAAGATCGTGACGACCAGGCCCACCATGGCGAGCTTGTGTCTGCGGAATCGCCGCCACACCAGGCGCCAGCGCGAGGCTGCGGCGTAGGAGTCTGCGCTCTGATCGTCCGGCTCGCTCGGGAGCGGTTTGATCGAGGTGCTCTGTGATGACATCTGTCTCGCTCCCTCAGTTGATCCGGATTCGCGGATCGAGCCACGCCAACGCGAGGTCCGACAGCAGCGTTCCGACGACCGTGAGCACGGCGGAGATCAGGATGATCGATCCCGCCAGGTACATGTCCTGACCGCGCAGCGACTGCAGCAGCAGTGGTCCGGTGGTGTGGAGGTTCATCACGGTGGAGACGATGACCTCGCCGGAGATCAACGTGGGAAGCAGCCACCCGATCGAGGAGACGAACGGGTTGAGTGCCACGCGCACGGGATACTTGATGAGGCGCTTGCGCTGCGGAATGCCCCGGGCTCTGGCCGCCACCACGTACGGCTTCTTCAGCTCGTCCAGCAGGTTGGCTCGCATCACGCGGATGAGACCGGCAGTGCCGGCCGTGCCGAGCACCACCACGGCGACCACGATCATCGCGGGCGAGGCACCACCGACGCTCAGCCCCAAGCCGGCCGCGGCCCACATCATGACCAGGGCCAACAGGAAGTTCGGAGTCGCGACGCCGAGGAAGCCGATAGTCGTGAAGACGTAGTCACCGGCCGAGTACTGCTTGACGGCCGAGTAGACACCGATCGGAAGGGCCATCGCCCAGGTGAACACGATGGTGATGAGGGCGATGCCGATCGTGAGCGGCAGCCGGTCCGCGATCAGGGCGGAGACCTCACGGCCCCACTCGAACGAGTGGCCGAAGTCGAGGTGGAAGATGATGCCGCTGATCCACTGCCAGTACTGCACCCAGATCGGTTGATCGAGCCCGTACCGCTCTCGCAAGTAGTCGATCTGCGCCTGGTCGACCGACTGACCACTCTCCTCCATCTGCACGATCACAGTGCTCAGGTAGTCACCCGGCGGCAGCTGGATGATCACGAACACGAGGATCGAGATCAGGAACAGTGTGGGGATCATGTAGAGGATCCGCCGGATCAGGAACTGCACCATCGGGTTCTCTCACCCTTCTCTCAGGTCGTCCACGCCGCGGAGGTGCCGGACTCTGCCGGCACCCCCGCGGACACGAAATGGGGTCAGCCCCCGATGAAGTACTGGGACACGTTCGTCGGCGCGGGGTCGCCATACCGGAAGGCCGTCGGGAACATCTCCGGCACGTTCTTCAGTCGATTGGCCACGGTGCCGTATCCGAGCGGGATCCGCAGCGTGCCGATCGTGTAGAACTCATCCTTGGCGATCTGCAGGATCTCCCGGAAGAGCTCCTCGCGCCGGGCATCGTCCGGCTCGGACTCCATCTCCCAGTACAGCTCCATCTGACGCAGCGGAGCCTCCGGCGGGGTGTCGCCCTCCTCACCGCGGCTGACGAAGTATCCAGCCCATTCGACGGCCCACGCGACGATCGTCGTGCGCGAGGGCAAGTAATACAGCGGCGCGAGCACCTCGTCGCGGAATCCGCCGGTGCCGTTCCACACCCCCGCGTCGTGCTCGCTCGCGACGGTCCGCTCCTGGAACAGTGACCGGTCCACCGGTTCGGCGCGCGTGTCGATGCCGACCTCATTCCAGTACCCGGCGACGAGCTCCATGGCGTCGACCATGTAGGGCGTGGGCCCGGGCGTCGCGATCAGGACGGTGATGCGGATGCGCTCACCGTCGGGGCCCAGGCGGTAGCCGTCGGAGTCGCGCTCGGCGTACCCGGCGTCGTCGAGCACCTGGTTGGCCAGATCGGTGTCGAATTCGGTGTACTGCTTCGCCATCTCCTCGTCGTAGTAGACGGAGTCGGCGTTGGGTGCTGCCTGCCAGGCCTCGCCCTGGTCCTGGAACACGGCCGTGTTCAGCTCATCGCGGTTGATCGCATGGGAGAGGGCGATGCGGAAGTCCTTGTTCTGGAAGATCTCCCGCTTCACCGGGTCCTGGTGGTTGAGGTTGAGCGAGATCACCATCTCGTTCATGAAGCTCGTCTGCAGATCGATGAACTCGTATCCGCCACCCTCGCGCCCATCGGCGAGCACCGGCTTGTTGCCGAGACTGTTGATGTGGCGCGTGACGATGTCGAGCTCACCCTCGGTCGCCTTGACGAGCATGACTTCCTCGTCGCTGACCAGCTCGTGCCGGATGGTGTTCAGGTACGGCAGCTGGCTGCCGTCGGGGTCGACCTTCCAGTAGTAGGGGTTGCGCTCAGCCAGAACCTCACCGCCCTCGTCGAGAGTCCGGGTGACGACCCACCCGTTCACCGTGGGGATCTCGGGGTTGTCCCACCACTCGGAGCGATCGACGTAGTAGTCGACCCAGTGCTCGAAGCCGGCAGACTCCGCTTCCGCCTCTGCGTCGTCGTTGTGCGCCAGGTGGAACTGCGACATGTAGTGCTTCGGATGCCCGGTGAGAACCTCGGCGTTGGCCAGCGTTGATATCTCTTGCAGGAACATCGGATTCGGGGAGGGGAAGACGAAGCGCACAGTCAGCTCGTCCACCGCTTCGACGGTCGCACTCCCGTCGGCGTTGGACAGGAAGGCCGACTCCACCGCACCCACGAACTCCTCGTTGAGCGCCACATCGTTGGCGGCGAACGCGACGTCCTCGGCGGTGAACGGTTCTCCGTCCGACCACCGCATACCCTCACGCAGGTGGAAGGTGAAGGTCGTGCCGTCGTCGGAGGTCTCGACGGACTCGGCGACGTTCGGGATCGTCTCCGACCAGTCCGGGGTCCACCGCATCAACCCCTCGTACCCCATCGTCATCTTGACGTAGATGAGGTCCGTCTGGCCGAGGACAACGGTGTTCAGGCGGCCGCCGTAGGCGCCGGTGCTCTCGACCGGCTCGACGACGAGCGGGGTCGCCGGGAGGCGCTCCTCGACCGGTGGCAACTCGCCCGACTCGACAAGTTCTGCCAGGTCAGGCGATTCGAGCCCCTTGTCGGCCTGGGGCATGGCGTCGTTCTCGCCGTCGGCACTGCAGCCCACGACGGCGGCGAGGCCGGTGGCGCCGACGCCGGCAATGAACGTTCGCCGGTCCGGCAGGAAGAGGGGGCGGTTGTGAGTCATGGCGGACATCTCCTCGTTGACGTGTCGTTGCGTCAACGTAGATGACCAGCGTCGACACGGTCAAGACGGGGAGACGCGACGTTGTGTCACAAGTTGATCACGACCTCACTCAGGCGGCGCGGTGCTGGATCGAACGATCACCTCCGGCGGCGGGTCGGTGAACACCCCCAGCTCGGTCGGAGTTCCTGCGAGCAGGGCCGACACCTGCTCGACCGCCCGCACTCCGAGCGCACGCATCGGCAGCTTGACCGTGGTCAGCGAGGGTCGGACCACGTCGGCGATATCAGCATCATGAATCCCGACGACCGAGAACCGGCCAGGAACGTCGATACCGGCATCCGCTGCGGCGGCGAGCAGGCCGACGGCTGACATCACATTGGCCACCACCACCGCCGTCGGGAGCACTCCACGTGCCCGGAGCTCATCCAGCCCGCGCGCTCCCGACTCGGGACCGAAGCCGGTGACCACGGGCGAGGAGGACACCAGACCCGCGCTTCTCATCGCGGTGGCATAGCCCTCGCAGCGCGCCGCCGAAGGCTGACCCTCACCGCCCACGAAGGCGATATCGCGGTGACCGAGCTCGATGAGGTGCTCGGCCGCCATCCGTCCCGCCGCCAGGTCGTCCACGGCGATCCACGAGTCGTGCGGATCGGCCTGGCGCTCCACCAGCACCACCGGAGTCGGCCGCGCCCGCAGGTGCGCCAGCACTTCCTCGTCGATCAACCGATCCTGCCGGAGCACGATCGCATCGATCGATCCTCGCCCCAGCAGCCGAGCGAGAAAGTGGCTCCCCGAGCGCATCCAGACGACGTCACCCAGCACCACCGCCCACCCTCGTTCCTCGGCGGCCTCGTAGATGCCGTGGAACAACTCCTTGTACGCCGGATTCTCGAGCTTCTCCACCACCACCGCGATCGTGCCGGCCTGCTGACGCCGCAACGCTCGCGCCGCATCGTTGGGCACATATCCCGCCTCGGCGATCGCTGCCTCAATGCGCTCCCGCGTCGCATGGCTCATCCGCGTGTGGGTCGTGCCGTTGAGCACAGCCGAGACGGACGAGACCGAGACACCGGCAAGACGCGCGATTTCTTTCTGGGTCGCCATTCGATCGATCGTAGCTGGCCGATCACTGGGGAATCACGATTTCGCTCTTGACCCGGGAGGCCATCGTCTCTAGTGTGACGCAACGACACGTCACTTCGCTTGAAAGACAGCAGGGCAGGCATCGAAGCGCTTCCTGTCCTCCTGATTCCCCGCGGTCGTCCACGTCACAGCCGACCTCCACCCGGGGCTGCTGCGTACCGTCTGCCGACACATCGGGACAGGACGTTGCCCTGCACAGTGCGTGAATCCCGTCCCAGCCGGGACAGAACAACCCAAGGAGGCACTCCACATGCAACGGAGCATTCCCCAGAAACGACTCGGATCGCGCATACGCGCAGGAGTTGCCGCGGGAGCCGCGATGGCCGTCGTGGCCACCGGCTTGGCGACGGCGCCTGCTGCAGCGGACGAGACCTCGGACCTTGCCGAGCTTCTCGACCTCACACGTCCAGAGCTGGCCGATGTGGCCGCCGAGCTCGCCGATGGCGACGCGGAGGGCGCTGCGGAGGAGTTGCAACAGTTCTACGCCGACCGGACGGACGTGGTTCTTCCCGAACCCAATCGAGCAGGTGTCGGCCAAGCGAGTGCGGACGAGCTGGCGGAGGGAATCTTCCGCTTCGACGGCGTCACGCGCGACTTCTACGACGAGGAAGCCCAGCGCATCGACGTCGACTGGCAGGACACCTGGGATGGCACGGAGGAGGAACCGGGCAAAGGTCAGGTATGGATGTCCGATTTCGCCTTCATGCCGACGCTGACGCGGGCCTACATGAGCGAGCAGAATCCACAGGTTCGCGCCGAGTACGCCCAGGCGTGGATGGAGATCACGCTCGACTTCTTCGCCGACAACCCGGACTGGCCGCGAAACAAGAACCTCGCGGGCGCGAAGCGTCTGTCGCAGTTGATCACCTCCTTCTCCGTGTTCCGCACCGAGCCGACGATCGACGCGGGCGAGCTGGTGGACTACCTGATGGGTACCGCCGCCACCACCGATCACCTCGTCGACGCACTACCCGCACACCGGGGAAACAACTGGTACCTGTCGATGGCGCGCTCGATCTACCTCGCCTCGGTGTACCTGCCGGAACTGGCTGACGCCTACGAGCAGGAGCACTTCGCCGTCCGGTCCTTCGAGTCGTTTCTGACCCAGCACGGTGCGCAGTTCAAGGGTGACAGCGTGTACCGCGAACCCACGGTCAACTACCAGGCCTACGCCGCGGACCTGGTCAATGCGACCATCGAGGTGGCCGACCTCAATGACCGCACGCTTCCTGCCTCGATCATCCGGGCCACTGACTGGATCGCCGATTCCCTGTTCGCCACCCGCATGCCCAATCTCGAGGCACCGCTCTTCGGGGACGCGGGTAATGTCGATGCAGGGCAGCGCACCATCGCCGCGAGCGGCGAGCGCAACTCGTGGTCTGACTTCAGCTGGGTCGCCTCCGATCGCGCCGAGGGCACCGCTCCCACTCTGGGCTCGACGATCTACCCGATCAGTTTCGCCGTGCAGCGCTCGGGCTGGGACGCCGACGCCCGGTACATGCACATCAACAACCAGAACACCTCCTACACCTACTCCCACCGGCACCCGGACGACCTCAGCCTCATCATGGCCGCCTACGGCCGCCCGCTGATCGTCGATCCCGGGTCCGGTGACTACACCTCGACCGGACACAACAGCTGGATGCGCCGTGAGACTGAGGCGCACAACACGATCGAGGTGGACGGCCAGCCGCAGGAAGCCGGCATCACGCGCGCCTCGTACCTGTGGCGCTCGAACGAGGGCCTCGACGTCTACCGCGGCGAGGCCCATGGGTACCGGCCGGTCATCCATGACCGCGTCGTCTACTTCGTCAAGCCCGGATTCTGGATCGTCTCCGACGCCCTCACCGGTGACACCGAGACCCATGACTACCGCCAGCTCTGGCACTTCCCCGGCGATCCGGTCTCGGTCGCCCCGGAGACGGACGTCGCCACGGTCGGCTTCGACACGGTTCCCGGAGCTGACCCCGTCTCCGGTGTACAGCTCGTGCCCGTCGGTGCTGGCAGCACTGATGTCGCGCCGACGGTTCACGAGGACGGTGCAGCGCGCGTCGGAGACGAGGTCCGCACGGACATCGACTTCCTGTCCTACGACTGGACGACCGAGGGAGCGACCGGGCTGGACACCGTCGTCGTTCCCGGGGAGGCCGGACCGGCCCCCTCGGTGACGGCGGACCGCATCGAGATGCCCGGGGTGGACCACTCCGTGGCGAGCGCCCTGGAGATCGACCTCGAAGGAGCCACCGGCCAGTTCTACCTCTCCCGTGAGGAGGTACCGTCGTCGCGGTCGTTCGGCAGTGCCACCACCGACGGCGAGACGGCCTACCTCGAGCGTGACGACGCTGGCACCCTCACCCGGTACGCGCTGACCTCAGGATCATCACTGACCGACGACGGCGCCACGATCGCCACCGCCTCCGGAACCGTCTCCGACCTCAGCGTCCGACTCGAGGGCGACACCGCCGAGGTCTCGCTCTCGGACCCCTTCACCGGGACGCTGCAGCTCAGTGCTGCCTCCGCCGACGAGGTGCTGGTCAACGGTGAGCTGACGGAGTTCACTCGCGCCGGCGAGGTGATCACGATCTCCCTCGCAGAGTCGTTCACGCCGGCGCTGCTGTTCGAGGACGACTTCGACGAGAGCAGCCTGGAGAGCACCGCCTACGACTTCGCGGACGGTTCGCTCCAGGGCTGGCGGCCGCGGCCGGGTGACAGCTGGGAGCTCGGCGGCCCCGACGGAACGCAACTGGCGCAGACGTCCACCGCGAACCGCCAGTCGTTCGCGATCCAGCAGGACGTACCTGCGGACGTCCACATCTCCGCAGAGATCGTGCCCGGGGATCGCAGCTACGCCACGGCACGGACCGGTCTCGCGTTCCGCTACAACGACTCCCGCAACTATTACCGGGCGAACGTGGTCAAGACGCGCGAGGGTGTGTCGCTGCAGCTGCTGAAGATCTACAACGGCGAACTGACAGTTCTCGACGAGGCCGACCTCGCCATCGACCCGGACGCCGCGCACACCCTGTCCGTCTCAGCGGTAGGACGGAACCTGGTCGCGACCGTGGGCGATACGTCGGTCTCGGTCGATGACGGCCGATTGCCGACAGGTGGGGTCGGTGCCTTCACGCATCGGCAAGCGACGCTGTTCGACAACATCACGATCGCTGAGGCGCTCGACGAGGATCACTGGCAGTCCGTCCGCGGTGACATCTCGGTCGACGCGGGTCAACTGCAGATGACGCCCACCGGCGACCGTGCCCACGCCTTGCTGACCTCGGCCTTGCCGTCACGGTTCTCCGACACGTGCGACTACGCCGTGACCACCACGATGACGCTCGGTGACACCGGGTCCGCAGGGATCTCGTTGCGAGACAACGGGAACTCCTACGGGTACCGCATCCACATCGGCAAGACCAGCCGTAATACCCAGTACGCGAGCATCATCCGGGAGGCGCATCGGTCCGGACCGGAGAAGATCGGTGGGGCGTCGGTGTCCCACAGCCTCGACGGGCCGGTCGAGCTGGGTGCCACGATCCACGGCGACCACATCACCGTGACCCTGAACGGTGAGACCATCCTCGAGGCACGCGACACCCTGGTCCGCAGCGGCGGCGTCGGGCTGTATGCAAATTCGGAGGCCTCGTTCGAGAACGTGAACGTCTCGGGCGGGTGCGAACCTCCCGGGTCGGACAACGGCGCCGAGCTCGCTCCCTGGGAGGAGGATTCCACGTACACCGAGGGCGACCGCGTGACCTACGAGGACGCCGTCTGGTCAGCGTCCTGGTGGACGCAGGGCCAGGAGCCGGGTGACCCGTACGGCCCGTGGCAGGAGATGGCCACCACCGCCGGCGGCACGGCCTGGACGCCCTCGCGGATCTTCACCGAAGGCGACGTCGCTGCCCACGACGACCAGCGCTATCAGGCGCAGTGGTGGAGCAGGAACGACCAACCCGGCGATCCGCACGGGCCGTGGGAGCCGGTCGAAGGGTAGTCCGCCACGCGCCGGTCCCCGGCACGAAGCGCCCGTCCCGTCCATCGGGGCGGGCGCCTCGCCGACGCGAGCGGGTCGTGAACCGAGACGACGGCTGGGAGCAAGACCGTGCCACATCTGGCACAGAGGCGCTGTGGGCCGTCGGTTGTGTACAGCCCTGACGCCCTGAGAGCGCTTACCATGTGCCCATGGCCTCCGTGACCCTCAGCGATGTGGCCCGCGAGGCGGGCGTCTCCTTGGCGACGGCGTCACGCGCCATCAATGGCAGCGCCAACCGGACCGTGCGCCCCGACCTGCAGCAACGTGTGCTCGCCGCCGCAGCCCGGCTCGGGTACTCCCCCGATGCCAACGCCCAGGCGATGGCGCGCGGTCGCACGTCCACCTTGGGCCTGATCGTCCACGACATCGCCGACCCGTACTTCTCCTCCATCGCCGCAGGTGTCACGACGGCGGCGGAGGCCGCCGGGCTGATGGTCACGCTCGCCAGCACCGGGCATCGTCCGGAGAAGGAGCTGGCGTTCATCGACGTGCTGCAGAGCCAGCGAGCCCGCGCCATCGTCATCGCGGGTGGCCGCCAGGACGCCGAGGAGGCCAACGAGCGCCTACGAGCCGCCCTCGCCACCTACCGCTCTCGCGGCGGCACGGTCGCCGTCATCGGTCAGCCGATCCTGGATGTGCACACCGTCGCGATCGACAACGTCGGCGGGGCAGCGGAGCTGGCGCGCGCGCTGCACGGGCGCGGCTACCGGGAGTTCGCGGTACTCACCGGGCCCGCACCGCACCTGACTGCCCGCGAGCGCACCGAAGGATTCACGACGGCGTTGGCCGGCCTCGGCGTGGAGGTACCCGCCGATCGCGTGGTCGCCTCCGAGTTCACCCGGGACGGCGGCTATGAGGCCATGACCGAGCTGATCTCTCGGCAGGCCGATCATCGGCGTCGCGACGGTCTCGGCTCGCTTGCCGTCTTCGCCGTCAACGACGTGATGGCGATGGGCGCGATGGCCGCCACCCGGGATGCCGGCATGCGGGTGGGTGAGGACGTCGGGATCGCCGGTTTCGACGACATCGTCACCCTCCGGGACGTCACGCCCGGGCTGAGTACGGTGGCGGTCCCGCTCGTGGACGCGGGCGTGCGCGCCACCCGGATGGCGCTGGACTCCGACGGTGACGCTGTCGTGGAGCAGCTCGATGGCGCAGTCGTGCTGAGGGATTCGACCCCGGGGCCCTGACCGGCGCTCTGGCACCGCTGTCATCGGTTGCGCTTATGGTGTGCGTGTGACGTACCGGGTACATCACACGCACACCACAAGCAGGTCGCGAGCAGGCTGATCAGGGGAACAGCCGATCAGTGACGGTCAGCCGATGAACTGGCTCAGCCAGGCCAGATCGTCCGGCTGGTCGATCCGGTAGGAGCCGCCGATACCGGTGCAGGTGGAGTTGACCCCATAGGAGGTGACTCCGACGACGACGTTGGAGTCCTCGATGAAGGTGGGCCCGCCGGAGTCACCGGAGCAGGTGCCGCCGGTGTTGGCGTTGTTGGTGAGCGTCACGGAGTTGCCCGCGCCCTGCTCGCCGAACATCCGGTCATCCCGGATGAGGTCCACGGTGGCCTGAAGCTTGATCCATTCGGCCTCGGTGAGCTGGGCAGTTCCGTTGTCCGGGAGGCTGCGCTGAAGGCCGTATCCGACCACGTCGAGGGAGTCACGGTCCTTCTTCTTGGTGGCGAGCTGGTCGTCCCAGTACCCCTGCTCGGGCAGCTGGCCGTAGGATTCGAAGGCGACCGGTTCGTCGAGTTCGACCACGCCAACGTCGTGCAGGTAGAACGCGGCGTCGTCGTACTCCGGGTGGGAGTAGGGGGTGCCAGTGGCGTCGGCCGCGTCGAGATCGAAGATGTCCGGTCGTTCATCGCCCTGGAGGTCGTCTGCGAACCAGATCGCCACGGCATCGGCGCCGAAGGTGCAGTGGCCGGCGGTGAGATAGGTGTCAGCATCCATCATCGTGCCGGAACAGCGCCAGGAGGGCTGCAGAGCCCCGGACTCGTCCTCCACGTAGGCGATCATCAGACCGACGTTGGGGTGCTCACCGGCGTCGTCCTCGCCGTAGCGGATGGCACTGGCCGGTACCGCGGTAGCGGCGATGAGTGCCAGGCCGATCGCGCCGGCGGCGAGTGTGCGGATGCGCGTCATTGCGTGATTCCTCTCGTATGGGCAAAGCGGTGGGGGAACAGTACGACACGGCGGTCGTCCGCGCGCGCTGTTTCGCAGCCGAAAGTTCTCTGCGCTCGACTG
Organism: Ruania rhizosphaerae; assembly: GCF_009805705.1. GTDB lineage: Bacteria > Actinomycetota > Actinomycetes > Actinomycetales > Beutenbergiaceae > Ruania > Ruania rhizosphaerae. The sequence goes on along the minus strand of NZ_VSMB01000019.1, from coordinate 7,309 downwards.
TGGCGCAGGCGAGTATGGGACTACTCGCCGGCCAGCTCGACCACGGCGAGCCCGTCGAACTTCCGGAAGTCACGGTCGAACGTGACAATCCGGATTCCGAGACCGGTCGCGATCGCCGCCAGGTAGGCATCGGTCACGAGGGCGCCGGTAGCACCAGACTGCGTGCACGCCGACGCGAAGCGTTCCAGATCCAGCGCCGGCCCGGGCATCGCCGACCATGCCGGCGCAGACTCCATCGCTCGGAGGAAGCCGAACGCCTCGTCAATGCTGGACGGTACCGTGAAGACCCGCCTGTTCGTCACGATGCGCACGAAGCCCGTGGCCACCAGGTCCGGTAGCGCCACGGCCTCAGTTCCGTTGATCGCCGCGTTCAGGAACGCCGCAGCCGGTTCATGGTGCGGGTGGCTCGGACGGTGCGCGGCCACGAGAACGTTGACATCGGGGATCAGCATGCGTCACCGCAGCTTCGCGGGCGGGATGCCACCGTCGATGGCCTCCTCGATCGATTCCTTAGAAGTCAGGTCAACTCCTGCGAGCGGGCCGGTGTCGCCCGAGAACACCGGCAAGGACACCGGCGGGCGCCGTTCCTCCGTCTCGGCCAGGACCCGGCGCAGCGCCTCCTCGACGAGTGATCCGAGCGTCTCTCCACGTTCACCGGCACGCCGCCGTGCCTGCCTGAGCACCGCGTCGTCGATATTCACCGTAGTTCGCATGAAGCCATGCTACCCGGGGCTCGCATCACAGACATCAGCCTCGCGCATCACCCGCATCACGCACCCTCCACCCATACTCCCCACCCAGTTGCAACCTCACCGCCTGCTGCGCCCATCCGATCTCCACTCAGAGCCTTGCTCGGCCAGTCTTGACCCGCCAGTCTTGACCCGCCAACGAACCGCACCGTATGCTGCGGAAAGCGCATTCCGCTCGTGGCCTGGCCCTAGTGAGACCGCAGCCCCGCACCCCCGATCCTTCAGGAGCACCTATGAGCACCCGCACCCTGCGCATCGCGATGAACGGCATCACCGGCCGGATGGGGTATCGCCAGCACCTGCTCCGGTCGATCCTGCCGATCCGCGACCAGGGCGGGATCACGCTCGCCGACGGCACCAAGGTGCAGGTGGAGCCGATCCTCGTGGGCCGCCGCGAGAACGCCCTCGCCGAGATCGCCGCCGAGCACAACATCGCCGAGTACACCACCGACCTGGACGCCATCGTCACCGACGAGCGCACCGACATCGTCTTCGACGCCTCGATGACCAGCCTACGCCCGGCCACCCTGACCAAGGCGATGAAGGCCGGCAAGCACATCTTCACCGAGAAGCCCACCGCCGAGACCCTGGACGAGGCCATCGAGCTGGCCCGCCTGCGCGCCGAGACCGGAGTCACCGCCGGAGTCGTCCACGACAAGCTGTACCTGCCTGGCCTGGTCAAGCTCCGCCGTCTGGTGGACGAGGGCTTCTTCGGCCGCATTCTCTCCCTGCGTGGGGAGTTCGGCTACTGGGTGTTCGAGGGCGAGCACCAGGCCGCCCAGCGCCCGAGCTGGAACTATCGCTCCGAGGACGGCGGCGGCATGACCACCGACATGTTCTGCCACTGGAACTACGTGCTCGAGGGCATCCTCGGCTCTGTGAAGTCCGTCACCGCGAAGACCATCACCCACATCCCCACCCGCTGGGACGAGAAGGGCGCCGAGTACAACGCCACCGCCGACGACGCCGCGTACGGCATCTTCGAGATCGCCGGCCCGGGCGGGGAGGACATCGTCGCCCAGATCAACTCCTCCTGGGCCGTGCGGGTTTACCGCGACGAGCTGGTCGAGTTCCAGGTCGACGGCACCCACGGGTCGGCCGTCGCGGGCCTGAACAAGTGTGTCGCTCAACAGCGCGCCCACACCCCGAAGCCCGTCTGGAACCCCGACCTGCCGGTCACCGAGTCCTTCCGCGACCAGTGGATGGAGGTGCCCGCCAACGGCGACCTCGACAACGGCTTCAAGGCCCAGTGGGAGGAGTTCCTGCGCGACGTGCTCGCCGGGCGCGAGCACCGTTACGACCTCCTCTCGGCCGCGCGCGGCGTGCAGCTGGCCGAGGCGGGCCTGGCCTCCTCCGCCGAGGGCAAGCGCGTCGAGCTGTCCCCGATCTCGCTGTGAGCGGCATGACCACCCCTGCGAGTACCGCAACCACGATTCCCGACGGCGCGGCTCCCCCGGCCGATCTATCTCGCCTGTCCCTCAACACCGCCACCACGAAGGCCCTGACCCTCACCGAGGCGGTCGAGGTCGCCGCCGAAGCCGGGCTGGGCGCCGTGGGGTTGTGGCGGGACCGGGTAGCCGAGGCGGGCCTGGAAAATGCAGCCAAGATCGTGGCAGACGCAGGTCTGCGGGTCTCCTCGCTGTGCCGCGGCGGGTTCCTGACCGCCGCCGACGAGTCCGGTCAGTCCGAGGCGCTCGGGGACAACCGAGCTGCGATCGTCGAGGCCGCCACACTCGGCACGTCCGAGCTGATCATGGTGGTCGGAGGGCTGCCCGACGGCAACAAGGACATCGTCGCGGCCCGCACCCGGGTGGCGAACCGCATCGCCGAGCTCGCGCCGTTCGCGGCCGAGCACGGCGTGCGGCTGGTGCTCGAACCGTTGCACCCGATCTTCGCCGCCGACCGGGCCGTGCTGTCCACGCTGGGGCAGTGCCTCGACCTGGCGACGGAGTTCCCACCCGAGCAGGTGGGCGTGGTGGTCGACACCTATCACGTGTGGTGGGACCCGGCCCTGCGCGACCAGATCGCGCGAGCGGGCCGGGAGAACCGGATCGCCTCCTACCAGGTGTGCGACTGGATCCTGCCGCTGGCGGCCGACCCGCTGCTCTCACGCGGCTTCATGGGCGACGGGTACATCGACTTCCCCACCATCACCCGGTGGGTGAGCGAAGCCGGGTACACCGGTGACGTGGAGGTGGAGATCTTCAACCAGGAGATCTGGGATGCGCCCGGCGCGCAGACCGTCGCCACCATGGCCGAGCGGTACAGCCGGCTCGTTCACCCCTACCTCTGAGGCGCCGAGTGGCGAGTGGCGCGATCCTGCTTAGGATGAGACTCAGGGGAGTTACTAGGGGAATGTGGTCCAGCACAGTTCGCACACCGACGAGGAGGCGACGATGACGGACGCAACTGGTAGCACCGAGCCCATCGCTGAGGTTCGCGAAGGGATGACGGTCTTCGACTCCAGCGGAGAGAAGGTCGGCACAGTGAGGGACGTCCAGATGGGCGATCCGCAGGCCGTCACGGCACAGGGCCAGGGCGGCGGTGGTGAGAACGGCAATGTGGTGACCTACCTTGCTGAGGCGTTCCGCCCCGGGAGCCTCGACGACACTGTCAGGGAGCGGCTCGCTCGCCTCGGCTTCGTCCGGATCGACTCGAGCGGACTGTTCCACCGGGACCGCTACACCACCAGCGACGAGATCGCCGCGGTGGAGGATGACGCCGTGCACCTCTCGGTCCCGGGCGACCAGCTGATCCACTGACGCCGCCCCTCCGTCCGGCGAGGGATATCGTGGGACGGACGAGAGGTGGTTGCCATCAAGGGGGCAGACGAGTTCGTCCTGGAGGGCTCAGCTGAACCTGCTGCTGAGGTCCCCAAGGCGTCCCGACGGCGGCAGGTGCCGCGCATCGGCGGCTCACCCTGGCCATGGGTTGCCATGGCGACGGCGCTGATCGCGGCCGCCGTGATGGTCTCCCCTGGGCAGCGCCCCGACCCGGACCCGCCGGCCATGGCGTGGACAGTTCGTATCTCCGAGGGCCGAGCACCCCAGGTCTGGGTTGTCGAGAGCCAGGCTCTGGTCACCACCGCGACCGGCGTCACTGCCCTCGACGTCACCACTGGAGACAGGATGTGGTCCGTACCGCTCGAGGACCCCGCCTGCACCGAGATCGACAACCAGCTCACATGCGTCCACGGCGCGGGCGAGGACGCCGCTATCGCCACGATGACCACCGGCGGTGACATCGTGGCCGATCGCCTCTTCCCTGGGGCAGATGTCGCGCACCAACTGGGCGACGATCTCCTGGTCGGCGGGCAAGATCCGGAGCAGGACGGCCGCTGGCTGGGCCGGTACGGCAACAACGAGGGATGGCCCGGACGCTGGCTGCTGGACTCAGGGGATCTGGGCGACAACGATCGATGGCAGACGATCATGCTCAGCCAGGGTGTCGTCACGATCTCCGACCGTGTGGTCGACGAGAACTTCGACGGTGATGCGATGGCCGCCGACCTCGACACCGGCGCCGCCCAGCCAGCTGTGCAACGACGCGTCGGTGGCTACTCGGTCTCCGGCATCGGACCCGGTGGACAGACGGAATTCGTGATGCCGCTCGACAGTGGTGATGTGCGGGTGCCCGGCCATCCCGATGCGGTTGTGGGACGCAGCGGCGTGTACACCGGGGCCGGCGGAGAAGAGCTCCTCGAACTTGCCGGACTCCCGGTGGTGGCACTCGGTGATGATGTCATCGCGTCCGTCGTCGACCAGAGTCGTTGGCGACCCGGGCGGTTCGCCACCACCATCGAGCGGGTCGACGTACCGACCGGAGAGAGCCGGTGGAGGCTGCCGCGTAGCGCGATGGCGTCCTGCCCGTGCGCACTCAGCGAGGACTCGCTCGTCCTCACGCAGGCTTCTCGCGGCGAGCAGGTCGAGGCGTACGGTCCCGTGCCTGTCGTGGACACGCTACTCAACGTCGATCCCGAGACCGGCGAGCACCGCTGGGCCCTCCCGATCTCATCGATACCGGAGGCGCTCGCCACGCAGGGCAATCAGACCGTTGTACTCATCGACGGTGATCTGACCGCCTACACCGATCGCTGAGCGCCCGGAGCTGGGACATGATGGGCGCGATGGGGCGAGGAGACGAGGACGAGTTCGCACTTGAGGGCGGCGAGTCCGTCGAGAGTGCGACCCGCGATGCCTCTCGACGGCGCGGGGTCCGTGGGCCAGGAGGGTCCCCGTGGCTGTGGGTCACGGCAGCCGTGGCATTGATCGCGGCTGGAGTCGCCGTCTCGCCCGGCGGAGAACGTCCGGCGCCGAGACCACCGGCAACCGCGTGGACCGTTCAGATCACCGAGGGCCGCGCACCCCAGGTGTGGGCGATCGAGGATCAGGCTCTGGTCACCACCGCGGCCGGCGTCACCGCCTTCGATGCCGCCACCGGCGATGAGGTGTGGTCGGTGCCGCTGGCGGACCCTTCCTGCACCGAGGCCGATGGCGAACTCACTTGCGTCCACGGCGAAGACCAGGACGCCACCATCGCCATCGTGACCGCCCACGGCCAGACCACCGAGCACGTGTCACCGTTCGCGAACGTGGCCGTAGCGGTCGGTGACGCTCTACTCGTAGCCGGAGGGACGTCGTCGGTACACCCCTGGGTGGACCGCTACGACCCGGGTGAGACCGAGCGCACGTGGCGGGCACGACTCGATTATCCCCTCGGTGAGGGCCGCTGGGCACGAGCGATCCTCAGCCAAGGCGTCGCCACGTTCTACACCCCGATGACCGATCCGGAGACGTTCGTTCCGATGATGGCGGTGGATGCCTCCACGGGTGAACTCAGGCCGGTGGTCATCCCGACACCGCGGGGGTACCTGGTCGGAATGAATGCCGACGTGGAGCGGAACCTTGACCAACTTCTCCCGGCTGCGGGTCCGGGACTCGACCTCCCGGAACATCCTGACGCCGTGCTCACGACCGAGGGGGTCCTCACCGCCCCGGAAGGCGACGCGGTGTATTCGAACGGCGGCAGCACCGTGGTCGCCGCACTCCGTACAGACCTTCTCGAGTGGGTATTCATCCCACCCGAGGGACCGTGGGAACCGTCGTCACCACCCGACAACCTCCCGGGCACCTTCCGTCGCGTGGACGTCACCACCGGGGAGTCCATCTGGAGCACACCGACCGAATCGCTCGTCGGCTGCCCGTGCACCATCAACGACACGACGGCGGCGTTGATCACCAGCAACTGGAGCGAGGCGGAAGCTCAGTTCGGTGTCGAGTCGATCCACGGTTTCGACCTCGATACCGGCGACGCGGAGTGGTCGATCCCGTTGTCGAGGGCCCCGGAGGCGATCGCGTCAGATGATCGTCACTTCTACGTCCTCATCGACGGTGCCGTGACCGCATACGCGGACCGTTGAGGTCTCGCACCATGGTCAGCGAACCGGCTGACGAACAGGCATCGGTGCCGCAGTTGCCTCAGGATGCCGCAGCAACTCAGCGCTCTCACCTGTGGGCCTACCAGACCGCGCAGATCCAACGCCGCGCGCTGACGTGATGTTGTCGATTTCGCGCCGAAGTCCCCGTCGACGGGTGGTGTCGGCGGGGTCCGGGGCGGAGCGGTCAGAACGGTGGCGGGTCGGTGCCGCCAGTCCCAGCAATCCTGCCCGTCCTGCTCGTGCTGCCGCTGCTGGTGTGCGCGGCGGTCTGGTGGGTCGTACTCGCGGGGGCGTGCTCGCCAGTGGGTGGTCGCACCTGATGGCGGCGGGTGGGCATGCCCTGGGCGGCCGCCCGCATCGAGGCCAGGGCACGCTGCCGGGCCCGGATCACCGGCCCGCCCCGCGTGCCGGGAAGCAGGAAGGTGCTGGCCGGGGTGACCAGGTACTGGGTCCCGTGCGGGTCACACCAGTAGTAGGTACCCGGGTTGAGCATCACATAGGACCACCCGTCATGGGTTTTGCATCGGTGGTGGCGGCGACACAGACTTCCGAGATTGGCCGAACTCGTCGGCCCGCCCCGCTCGTGCGGGGTGATGTGATCCCGGTCCGCTGACCGGGCCGACCGATTGCAGAACGGGAACGCACAGGTGCGATCGCGCAAGATCGCCTGCTCACGAAGCTTCGGGCTGGCCTCATAGGTAGTAGCCGAGTAGTCCTCGGCCAGATCGATCACCGGGCGCACGATCACTGTCCCCGCGGCCCCGCACCAGGACCGCACCTGCTCGGTCGTGACCGGCGAGCGCGTGTTCTCGCACCGACCCACTCGAGGATCGAACCCGCTGTCGGCAGACAGGTGAAGGTAGAGCATCACCGTGCGCCCGTTCACCCCGGGGTCTGCGACCGGGCCGGAACCGCCCGCCGCACCGGGGGTACTGGGGGTACTGCCGCGGCTGCACGTGCCGATGCTGGTGCTGCCTGCGCTGACATCGCCGATGCTGGCCGTCTCCGCACTGGCCGCCGCACCACCATCCGTCTCCGCGCCGACGGCGCCAGCCGGCAGCGATACCTGCCCGCGAGCAAGGTCACCCAGAGCGATCGAGCGGCGCACGTCCTCACTCGCATC
>NZ_VSMB01000018.1 GCF_009805705.1 Ruania rhizosphaerae | reverse complement strand
TGAGCTGCTCTGCCCGGGGATGTATTACTGGACCGGGCCTGATCGGGTGGCGTATCTGGTGGCCCCGGCGGGCACGTTCGTACTCCCCGGTGTCATCAGTACCCCGGGTCAGCCGGTCATCAAGACCCGCCGCGTCGCGATCGCCTCGATGAGAGCCAACGCCCGGGCCATGCCCACCCGCCGCCACCGCCAGGCGCGGCCAGCGGCAGTAGAGCCGCCTCCCGGCACCAGTCCTGGCACCGGTTCTGGCACCGGTTCTGGCACCGATCCAGGTCTTGATGCTGAGCCGCCCGTGAGCAACGCTGGCGTGCCCGCCAGCCCTGGCACGACGTCGAGGCCCATCGACACCGACAGTTCCAGTAGCACCGACCCACCACCCTTCTGACCACCCCGCCCCGAACCCCGCCGACACCCACCGTCGACAGGGATATCGGCATGCCGTGATCGTCACCCGGAGCCCACGCGGTGCAGACGGTCCGCCCGACGATGTCAGAATCGAGCGCGTGACCCTTCCTGAGCAGCACCCGCTCCACAGCCGTACGGCTGACGCGCCTCTTATCCGTGCCTACCGTGGCCAGCGCCTCGCGACCACACCGGTCTGGTTCCAACGGCAGGCCGGGCGCTCCCTGCCCGAGTACCGCGACCTGCGCACCGGCACTCGGATGTTGGATGCCTGCCTCGATCCCGACCTCGTCACCGAGATCACCCTGCAGCCCGTCCGCCGCCACAGCGTGGACGCAGCCATCTTCTTCAGCGACATCGTGGTGCCGCTGAAGGTCGCCGGCGTCGATGTGGACATCGTGCCCGGCAAGGGACCCGTGATCGAGCACCCGATCCGCACCGCCGCCGATGTCGCCGCCCTGCGGGAACGAACCCTCGACGACCTCACCCCGATCACCACCGCCGTGCAGCGACTGACCGCCGAGCTCGGGTCCACCCCGCTGATCGGGTTCGCCGGGGCCCCCTTCACCCTCGCGGCCTACCTCGTCGAGGGCGGCCCGTCCAAGGACCAGCTCGCCGCCCGCACGCTCATGCACGCCCAGCCCGAGGTCTGGGCGGACCTGATGACCTGGCTCGCCGACCTGACCGGGGAGTTCCTGCACGCCCAGGTGATGGCCGGTGCCTCGGCCGCGCAGCTCTTCGACTCCTGGGCCGGCGGCCTCTCCCTGGCCGACTACCAGGCCCACGTCGCCCCCTACTCCGCCCGCGCGCTCCGGAGGGTCCGGGGCCTGGACGTACCCACCGTCCACTTCGGCGTCGGAACCGGCCACCTGCTCGGCGCCATGCACGAGGTTGGCGTCGACGTCGTCGGCGTGGACTGGCGCACCCCGCTCGACCAGGCAGCCGCCGCGATCCCCGAGGTGCCGCTGCAGGGCAACATCGACCCCGCACTCCTCGCCGCACCGTGGGAGGCGCTCACCGCACACACCGCGGACGTGCTCGCCGCCGGTCGCGCCGCCCCCGCCCACGTGCTCAACCTCGGTCACGGCGTCCCGCCCACGACCGACCCGGATGTGCTCACCCGCCTCGTCGAGTGGGTCCACCAGCAATGACCAGTGCCGTCGATGTCGCCGTGATCGGCGGGGGAGTGGCCGGCCTGGTCTCTGCTCGCGCCGCCACCGCTGCCGGCGCCACGGTCACGCTGCTGGAAGCGGCCGACCACCTCGGCGGTCTCGTCGGCCACCATGACCTCGCGGGCCTCACCCTCGACTCCGGTGCCGAGAGCTTCGCCACCCGCGGCGGACATGTCGCCTCCCTCGCCGATGAGCTCGGGCTCGACGTGGTGACGCCCACACCCGTGCCCGCCCGCGTGCTCATCGACGGCACCCTCCACTCCTTGCCACGCGCCGGAGTCCTCGGCATCCCCACCGACCTCGACGCCCCAGGACTCGCCGAGGTGCTCGGTACCGACGGCCTGGCGCGCGCCCGCGAGGACCTCACCCTCCCCGTCACCCATGGCCGTGACACCGCCCGCGCCTCCCTCGCCGCCCTGGTCCGATCGCGTATGGGGGCAGCCGTACTGGACCGGCTCGTGCGGCCCATCGTGCGTGGTGTGCACTCCGTGGAGCCGGAGGAGTTGCGCGCGGAGGTACTGCTGCCCGGCATCGGTGACCGCCTGGCCACGCACGGATCCCTGGCCGGTGCCCTTGCCGACATCCGTGCCGCCTCCCCGGCAGGCAGCGCCGTCGCCGGCATCGACGGAGGCGTGCACCGCCTCACCGGAGCGCTCGCCAACGACCTCATCGCCCGCGGCGTGACCCTCATGACGGCGTCCCGCGCCCTGGCAGCACGTCGCACGCCGGGCGGATGGTCACTGACCGTCGCCACTCCCGACGGCGCAGCTCGCCACCTCCAGGCGGCCTCCCTCGTGCTGGCGGCCGCCCCCCACACGTGGCCTGAGTTGCCTGCTGACCTCACCCGGCTGGGCGCCGACTGGCCCCCGCCGCAGCAGATCGACCTGCTCACCCTCGTGCTGCGCGCCGATGCCCTCCCGCCGCACGAGTGGGCCGGCACGCTCGTCGCCGACCCCGGGCAGGGCGCCAAGGCACTCACCTATGCCAGCGCCAAATGGGAGTGGGTGCAGCGTGCGGCCGGGCCCGACCGCGCCGTCGTGCGTCTCTCCTACGGCACCGGCACGCGCGCCAGTGACGCAGCGGCACGGCGCGAACTTGCGCTAGGCGACGCTGCACGACTCACCGGTGCCGGCACCCCCTGGCCCGATCACGCACTCGAGGCAGTCGCCCACACCCGCCTGACCCCGCCCGCTCCCGTGCTGGGGTGGGAGACATCACAACGTGTCAGGCCACTGCGGGAGGCGAGCGACGCCGTCGGGAATCTACATCTGACAGGCGCGTGGATCTGCGGATCAGGCCTGGCCTCGGTGGTACCGCACGCGCAGGCGGCGGGAGCGGCCGCGGCCACCTGAGGTTCCCTCGCCGCTAACTGACACCTAGTCGCAAATCGTCACCACCGTGCCGGTTTACGCTGATCGGGTGGATGAGGCACAGACTGAGGCGCAACCGCACGGCTACACACTCTGGACCGTGCTCCGGCAGGACCCGCACCGCCGCACCGGGGAGGGCGCAGGGAACGAGGCCGTCACCGAACTCGAGAACGCCCTGACCGCCACCGACGGGGTGACCGTGCGCGGGCTGTACGACGTCTCCGGCTTCAAGGCCGACTCCGACGCGATGGTCTGGCTGCACGGCGACCGTGCCGAGGATCTGCAGGCGGCCTGGCGCACGCTGCGCCGCACCCGCGTGCTCGGAGCCCTGCTGCCCACCTTCAACCTCATGGGCATCCACCGCGAGGCGGAGTTCAACGCCCGGCACGTACCGGCCTTCCTGCGCGGCAAGGAGCCGAAGGAGTGGCTCACGATCTACCCGTTCGTGCGCTCCTACGAGTGGTACCTGCTGCCCGAGGACGAGCGGCGCGCCATGCTCGCCGACCACGGCCGCCGCGGCGCCGCCTTCCGCGGCGTGCTCGCCAACACCGTCGCTGCCTTCTCGCTCGGTGACTACGAGTGGGTTCTGGCGCTCGAAGCCGATGAGCTGACCGAGCTGGTGGACCTCATGCGCGACCTGCGCTACACCGAGGCCAGGATGCACGTGCGCGAGGAAGTGCCGTTCTACACCGGACGCCGGGTGAGCGCGGCCGAGCTGGTGGAGGTGCTCTCGTGAGCGGCCCAGGCACGGGGATCAAACCACCACCGGCCACCGATGCCTATCTCGCGCCGGGAGCGCTCGTGCCCGCGGCCACCCCGGCGGCCGCTCAAGGCCCCGAGTACGTGAGCGAGCCGGTCGGCTACGACGCCATCCTCCTCGCGGGGTTCGGGGGACCTGAGGGACAGGACGACGTCATCCCGTTCCTGCGTAATGTGACCGCCGGCCGCGGCATCCCGGACGAACGCCTGGAAGAGGTGGCCCACCACTACCGCCACTTCGGCGGCGTGAGTCCCATCAACGACCACAACCGCCAGCTCAAGGCCGCCCTCGCGGCTGAACTGACTGCCCGCGGAATCGAGGTGCCGGTCTACTGGGGCAACCGCAACTGGGACCCCTACCTGCCCGACGCTCTCCGCGAGGCGCACGCCGCCGGCCACCGCCGCCTGCTCGCCATCGCCACCAGCGCCTACTCCTCCTACTCCAGCTGCCGCCAGTACCGTGAGGACATCGCCGACGCGCTCGAGGCCACCGGCCTGGGCGGTGAGCTCGAGGTCGACAAGGTGCGCCAGTTCTTCGACCACCCCGGCTTCGTCACCCCGTTCTGCGATGCGGTCGCCAGCGGTCTCGCTCAGTTGCGCGAGCAGGGCGCCGGGAACGTCGAGGTGCTTTTTGCCACGCATTCCATCCCGACGGCGGATGCTCAGCGTTCCGGGCCCGCCCACCTTGGTCTCGGTGAGGGTGGGGCGTACGCGGCCCAGCACCAGGCCGTCGCCGAGGTCATCATGGAGGCGGTCGGCGCCCAGGACGTGCCGTGGCAGTTGGTCTACCAGTCCCGCTCCGGTCCGCCGAGCCAGCCGTGGCTCGAGCCCGACGTGAACGACGCGATTGCCGCGCTCCCGGGCAACGGGAGGGACGGTGTGGTGATCGTGCCGCTCGGTTTCCTCTCCGATCACATGGAAGTGCTCTGGGACCTCGACAACGAGGCGATGGAGACCGCCGGTGAGCATGGTCTGGCCGCGGTGCGTGTGGCCACTCCGGGCGTGCATCCGGCGTTCGTGGCCGGTCTGGTGGACCTGGTGGTCGAACGGTTGCAGGGCAGCCCGGTCGAGCAGCGGCCGGCGAAGACTGCGCTGGGCCCCTGGTATGACGTGTGCCGGCCCGGATGCTGCGAGAACGTGCGCCGTGGGTTCCGGCCCGCGGTGGCGGGGCTGGCGCCATGACACACGGGACGCTCAGGCTCGGCACCCGCGCCTCCGACCTGGCCCGCACCCAGGCCGGCACCGTGGCGGATGCACTGGTCGGCGTCGGGGTGAACTGTGAGCTGGTGCCGATGACCAGCGACGGCGATGTCACCCGTGCTTCCCTCGCCAGCCTCGGCGGCACCGGCGTGTTCGCCGCCCGGCTGCGCACGGCTCTGCTCGCCGAGGAGTGCGACCTGGTGGTGCACTCCTACAAGGATCTCCCGACCGCGCCGCACCCGGGTCTGGAGGTGGTGGCCAGCCCGGTGCGCGAGGACCACCGTGACGCTCTCTGCGCCCGCGACGGTCTCGCGTTGGCCGAGTTGCCGGCCGGGGCCCGGGTGGGCACCGGCTCACCACGCCGGGTGGCGCAGCTGCGTACCGTGCGCCCCGACCTGGAGGTCGTCGACATCCGCGGGAACGTGGGTACGCGACTCGCGTTCGTCACTTCGGGTGAGCTGGACGCGGTGGTGCTGGCCGCCGCTGGGCTGCACCGTCTCGGGCTGGACGAGGTGATCACCGAGACCCTCGACTGGCCTACTGCACCGGGGCAGGGGGTGCTGGCCGTCGAGATCCGATCGTCGCAAGATGCGCCGTTGCGGGAGGCGCTGGCGCAGATTCACGACGGCGGCACCTGGGCCTGCGCGCAGGCGGAACGTTCCGTCCTGGCCACCTTGGAGGCCGGCTGTGCGGCGCCCGTGGCCGCACATGCTTCGATCTCCGACGGCGTAGGTACCCCGGGCCCGCGCCTCACCGTCCGGGCCCTCGCCTACCGCCCGGGCGGGGGAGAGGTACTCGAGGCCTCAGCCGAGGTGGAACCCGCCGAGGCGGTCGCGGCCGGTGCCGACGTCGCGCGACGGCTGCTCGCCGATGGTGCGGCCGACTGGATTCATGACTGAGCCTGTGTCAGGAACGGTGCTGCTGCCCCGTGGCGGTGCCTGGGGTGACCGTGCCGCCGGCGCGGTTCGAGCACGCGGTGGGACACCCTGGGTGGTGCCGCTGCTGCACACCACACCGGTGAACAGTCCCGAGGTCGAGGCCGCCCGTTCGGTATTGGCCGCCGGTGAGGTGGACTGGCTCGTGGTGACGTCCGCCGCCACCGTGGACCTCGTGCGGGACTGGCGCATCCGGGCCAAGGTCGCGGCCGTGGGCCCCGCCACGGCGAGCACGCTGCGGGAGGCGGGGATCGCCGTCGACCTCGTGCCCGAGCACACCTACTCGGCCACCGGACTGCTGCAGGTGTGGCCCTCGGGCGGTGGAAGGGTGCTGCTCCTGCGCTCGGACCTGGCCCGTGCCACCCTCGCCGACGGTCTGGCGGGGCGAGGGTGCGAGGTGAGGGACGTCGTCGGCTATCGGACCACAGCGGCCCCGGTGAGCGCGGGCGATGCGGCGGCTGTGCAGTCGGGGCGCGCCGATGCCGTGCTGGTCACGAGCGGGTCCGTGGCGCGGGCGCTCGCGGCGCTGAACCCCCCGGCGAGTACGGTGGTCGTGAGCATCGGGCCGGTGACCACCGGTGAGGCCCGTGAGGCCGGACTGACGGTGACGGCCGAGGCCGGCGAACGCACGCTGGCCGCGATGCTGGACGCCCTGGCCGCAGCACAGGAGGAGAAGTCATGAGAACCCGCCCCCGCCGGCTGCGCCAGAGCCCGGCGATGCGCCGCTTGGTGCGCCAGACCCGGCTGCACGCCAGCGAGCTGGTGCTGCCCATGTTCGTCCGCGAGGGCGATGATCCACGGCCGATCGACTCGATGCCCGGTGTAGCCCAGCACTCGATGGACTCCTTCCGCGGCGCCCTCGTGGAGGCCGCAGGCGCCGGAGTCGGTGGCGTGATGCTGTTCGGGGTGCCCGCCGAGCGGGACGCGGTGGGCAGTGGCGCGACCGACCCGGCCGGCATCCTCAACGCCGCCGCCGAGGTGGCCGTGGCCGAGGTCGGTGACGCGCTGGTGGTGCAGACCGACCTGTGCCTGGACGAGTTCACCGACCACGGGCACTGCGGTGTGCTGGATGAGCAGGGCCGGGTGGACAACGACGCCACGCTCGCCCGGTACGCCGAGATGGCACTCGCCCAGGCACGGGCCGGATCGGCGCTGCTGGGCCTGAGCGGGATGATGGACGGCCAGGTCGCCCACGTGCGGGACGCCCTCGACGGCGAGGGGTTCACCGACGTGGCGCTGCTCGGCTATGCCGCCAAGTACGCCTCCGCCTACTACGGACCGTTCCGTGAGGCCGTCGATTCCCAGCTCACCGGCGACCGGCGCACGTATCAGCTCGACGCCGGGAATCGCCGCGAAGGCCTGCGCGAGGCCGAGCTCGACATCGCCGAAGGTGCGGACGTCGTGATGGTCAAGCCCGCCTCGTCCTATCTGGACGTGCTCGCTGACGTCACTGCCGTCAGTGAGGTGCCCGTGTGGGCCTATCAGGTCTCCGGGGAGTACGCGATGGTGGAGGCCGCTGCCGCGCAGGGCTGGCTCGACCGGGATGCCGTGATCGCCGAGAGCGTGCTGGCGATCCGGCGTGCCGGAGCCGAGGCGTTGCTGACCTACTGGGCGATCGAGCTCGCCCAGCGACTGCGCAACGAGGAACTGTGAAGACCAGGAGGACCTGTGATGACGTCCGTGTTTGACCGTGCCGCCGGTGTGATCCCCGGTGGCGTGAACTCACCGGTGCGGGCGTTCGCGAGCGTCGGCGGTGACCCGGTCTTCCTCGACCGCGCCGCAGGGCCGTACGTCTACTCCGGCGAGACCGAGTACGTCGACCTCGTCGGATCCTGGGGGCCGGCGATCCTCGGGCACGCCCACCCGCAGGTGGTGGCCGCCGTGCAGGAGGCTGCCGCACGCGGGTTGTCGTTCGGGGCACCGACCCTCGCCGAGGTCGAGCTGGCCGAGACCATCCGCGACCGGGTGCCGGTCGCGGAACTGGTCAGGTTGGTTTCTACAGGTACCGAGGCGACGATGACGGCGTTGCGTCTGGCGCGTGGGGTGACCGGCCGGGACCTGATCATCAAGTTCGCCGGGCACTACCACGGGCACTCCGACGGTCTGCTCGCCGACGCAGGCTCCGGCGTCGCGACGCTCTCCCTGCCCGGCTCGGCCGGGGTGCCGGCCGCGTTCGCCGCGCAGACCATCGTGCTGCCCTACAACGACCTCGACGCTGTGCGTGCCGCATTCGATGCCCACCCGGGGCAGATCGCGGCCGTGATCACCGAGGCCGCCGCCGCGAACATGGGAGTGGTGGCACCCGAGCCGGGGTTCAACGCCGCGGTGGCGGAGCTTGCACGCGCAGACGGTGCGCTGTTCATCGCCGATGAGGTGCTCACCGGGTTCCGGGCTGGATCTTCCGGCTGGTGGGGCGTCGAGGGCGACTGGACGCCGGACCTGCTCGCCTTCGGCAAGGTCATCGGCGGCGGGATGCCGGTCGCTGCCCTGGCCGGACGGGCCGAGGTGATGCGGGCGCTGGCCCCCACCGGCCCCGTGTATCAGGCGGGGACTCTCTCCGGGAACCCGGTGGCCGTGGCCGCCGGGCTCGCCACACTGCGGCTCGCCGATGCGGCCGTCTACGCGAGGGTGCAGCACGTGGCTGATGTGGTGTCGGCAGCCGTGGAGCAGGCGCTCGCGGCCGAAGGCGTTCCGGTGGCCGTGCAACGAGCCGGGACGCTGTTCTCGTTCGCGTTCGGCTCCTCCGCCGACTGTGGCTGGCAGGGGGAGAACCCGCGCGACTACGCCGAGGTGCAGGCGTCCCAGTCCTGGCGCTATCCGCCGTTCTTCCGCGCGATGCTCGAGGCCGGGGTGAGCCTTCCGCCGTCGGCCTTCGAGGCGTGGTTCGTCTCGGCCGCGCATGACGACGTGGCGGTGCAGCGTATCCTCGACGCGCTCCCGGCCGCGGCCACAGCAGCGGCGGAGGCTCAGCCGCCGGCCTGAGAATCGCGGGCTGCTACCGGGCGTCCTCCGCCCGCGCCCGACCCCAGGCGGCGCCGAGGGCGAAGTGACTGGAGACGCCGAAGTACGCCATGGCATCGGCCACCCGGCGGCGAGCGGTCCGCTGCGCCATCCCCAACCGCGCGGCCGCCGCCTCCATCGTCATTCCCTGGTTCATCAGTACGAGCATCGGATCCCAGGATCGTTGCTCTCGTGAGAGGGGAGTGGCGGCGTGCCAGGTTGTCGCGAAGAGCGCCGCCACACTCTCGGCGACAGGAGCCGAGCGGACCGTCACCACCCGTGACGGCCAGGGCTCACCCCACGCCGCCGGCAAGCCCGCCACGGCGTTGTCGGACACCCAGAACATGCTGGGCGGATCCGGGTGGGAGCGGACCTCGGCGCCCTGTTCGAGCATCCGCTCGAGCGCGGGGCGTATCCGCTTGTCGTTCGCGTCTGCCCGGCTCACCACCAGCCGGACGCCCAGGTCGGTCATGGCGGTGCTGGTCCAGTCCGCGACGGGACGCTCGGTGGGGCGCTGTGCCAGGACACGGGCGACATCCGGCAGACACAGATCACACCGGGTGGGCGTGTCTCGTGTGAAGTGGAGGAGCCACGCCTCTGCCGCCGCATCCGGGCCGCGGGTGACGTCAGCGGCGATCGTGCGCTCATCGGCACCGCCGGCCTCCCACGCCTGCATGAGCTGCGGGAGCGTGCCGAGGGCCGCATTCAGTCCCGCAGTGGTCTGCTGGAGCGCCCTGATCATCGTCTGCAGGTCCTGGCCGACCTCCTGGCTGACCGGCACTTCGGGCCGACGGTAGGTCACCGACCCGTCGGTGAGATCGAGGAAACCCCGTCGCCGGAGCGCATCCAGACCCGCCGAGACGTCCTCCAGCTTCTGCCCGGTCACCTCAGCCAGGTGCGCGGCGTCAGGGGCTCGGATCGACAACGCCGCTGCCAACAGGCGGGTCAGTTCCTCAGAGAGCGCCATCTGGCCCCCCATCGTTGAACGCTGGTCGCCGGCCCATGTGTGGCCACTGTAGGCCATCGGCCGATCGCGTCCATGAAGTGGCCGGTACCGTCGTGCGGAGTGGTCCGGACCTCGGGGGAGGCGCTGATGGAACGATGGGCGCAGGTGTGCCGTGTGGCCCTGCTCGCCATCGCCTGCCTGGTGCTGGGAACCACGTTGGCTGTCTCGTCCGCCGTCCCCGCGCAGGCCCAGACACCGGACGAGCCGTCGCTGACAGCGGATGTTCCTGACTATGCGGTCCAAGGGCCGTGGGGCGACTACTTCGTGCTGCCCTCGGACCCGGGCTCACGCCCCACGTACTCATTCACCGGTGATGCCAGCGCGGTGCAGGAGTTCTTCGTCCGCGTCTCGGGCATCGCGCTCGATGGGAGCACGGTGACGATCTGCGAGTCCTGGACGTACGAGCCGGACCAGGACCGCTGGACGTGCCGGTACGACGCCCGGGATCAGGGACCGATGCCGACGTTGTACGGGCTGATGGCCGAGATGGTCGTCCCGGGCGCGAGTGACAGCGAGGCGATGGCGTCGCTCGGCATCCTGCGCACGCTGGGCTCACCCGAGGTCGACTCCCGCAACGTCGACTCCGACGGTGAGCGGGTCGCACTCGGCGGCACACGATTCGAGGGGATGGGGGTCGAGGTCTACGACGACCAGTTGGTGTCCGCAACGGTTCCGGACGGTGCCGAGCCGGTCTGCACCGACCTCGCCTGGTCGCAGCCACAGTGGTCGTGCGACGTCGACACCAGCAGTCTCGATGCCGGTGCCCACGTCTACAGCGTCCGGCACGTCCCGATCGACGGCGACCCGGCAGGGACCGAGTACCCGATCGCCTCGGGATTCAGGTGGATCTTCGTCGAGCAACCGGAACCGGAGCCTGAGCCTGAGCCCACTCCTGATCCAGAGCCGACGGCGGACCCTTCGCCCGATCCCAGTCCCTCACCCGATCCCAGTCCCGGCCCACAGCCCTCGCCCTCCCCACAGCCCAGTGCCTCACCGGCGCCCTCGCCTCCACCATCGCCTGCGGGCCCCGTGGCGCCGCCTGTGGCCGTGCCGGAGTCACCGCCAGTGCCCGCGCCCACCCTGACGCCCACGCCCACGCCGACTGCCGACGCCGTCCCGGACCCACAGCCGTCGCAAGATCCCGGTGACGACGAGTCAGCTCCGCCGCCGCCCGATAGTGGCGGTGCGGCGGGGATGGCTGCGGGGCAGACGACCGCCACCGGACCTCCTGGTGCCGGCCCGCCTCCGCCGTCCACCTACGGTCACACGTTGACCACCGCGTCGGAGGTTGTGACTGAGCCAGTCGTCCTCGGTGGGGCGGCCCTGACCGCCGCCGGGTTCCTCCTGCTGGTGGCCCTGCCCTCGGAGCTCCTGCACGCGACTCTCCGCAGCAACTACACCCAGGCGTTCGCGTTCCTGGCGGGCCTGCGTCGCCGAGGAGCTCGGTGGCTCGACCGGGTCAGGCTCCCCGCGTGGGCCGCGGCGGGTGCCGTGCTCGCTGCGGGCGCGCTGGTGGCTGTCCTCGCGAAGGGAGACTCTGGTGGTGCGGGAGTCATGGCCCGGCTCTGGCTGGCCATGTTCCTCGCCTTTGCCACGACGAACGGCCTCGGCGTCGCGCTCGGCTGGTGGCTCGGCACGCGGTACGAGGCGCACCCGCGGCTCACTCTGATGCCCGGCTTCATTCTGCTGACTGCCGCAAGCGCACTGGTCTCACGCCTGTTCGGCCTCCAGCCGGCGATCATCTTCGGCGTACTGATCATGACGACATTCGCCGGTTCGCTGACCAGGCAGCAGCGCGGCAAGCTGTCCGCTGCCGTCTGTGGCGCCTTCATCGCCGTCGGTGTGCTGGCCTGGCTCGGGTACGGCATGATCGCCTCAGCATCCACAGGGTTCGGGACCGAGTTGCTGCGCGAGTACCTGACCACCCTGCTCACCGGGGCGGTCGGCTATTGCGTGGTGGCGCTCCTGCCCATGACCTTCCTTGACGGGCAGCGGATCGTGCGATGGTCCCGTCGGGTGTGGGTGGGCCTGTACGCGGCGGTCATCGTCGTGTTCCTCCTCGCGGTGGCGCCGCTGCCGGGCTCGTGGCAGGAGGCGACCGGTGCAGCGCTGGTGTGGGGCGCGGCATTCGGTGCCTTCGGGTTGGCCTCGGTGGCGGTTTGGGCGTGGTTCCGGTATCGAGGTCAGAGCTCGTCCACCAGGTCGAAGTCGACGCCATTGGCGCGTGCAAGGTAGAGGCGTTGGCTCGCGTGATTACCGGTGAACTGCACCGGCCCACGTGGGCCCTCGTACACCAGCCCGTCCACCGAACGGTCGGTGGCGTGTACGGACGCGCTCCCGGCTCGCTGCACGAGCGACCGGAGGGCGAAGACCCCCTCATAGCACGCCTCCGCGGCGGCACCGACGGCGGGAGCATGGGTGCCGTGATGGGCGGTGTAGCGCCCGATGAGATCGAGGGCCTCTCCGGTGGCCAGGCTGCGGAACCAGCCACCGGCTGAAAACAGGTCGGCGGTGCCGGCCAGGCCACTGCCGAGCAACATATTCTCCTCCATCAACGTGCTCAGCCGGATCGCCCGCTCGTGCAGCCCCCGCCGGGCGAAGGCGCGATTGAAGCGGACCCCGTTCTGGCCGACCATCAGCATCAGCACACCGTCGGCGCGGGTGGACTCGATCGCGTCGAGTACCCGCGTGATCTCGGCGGCGCCTGCCCCGTCGGCGGGGAGGAACCGGGCGCCGGCGAACTCCGCGTCCAGGTCGGCGATCTGCTGGGACAGCACCTGGAACGTCCCCCGGGGCCAGGCGTAGTCGTCTCCGACGACGAACCACCGGCGGGTGGAGCGCTCGGACCGGAGCTGCCGGATCGCCGGGAAGAGTTGAGCAGAGGGCACCTCGCCCGTCACGTACAGTCCCGAGCGGTTCTCGGAACCCTCGTAGGCGGCGGGATAGACGTAGGGTACCCGCCGCTGGACCACCGGAACGACGGCGTTGCGCACCGCCGAGGTGTGCCAGCCCGTGAGGGCGTCGAGCCGCCCGGCGTCGAGGGCCTGACCGAGATGCTGGCGCAGGACGGCAGGTGGCAGACCCGCGTCGAAGAGTTCGACTCGGGTCCGTCTGCCCAGGATCCCCCCGGTCGCGTTGATCTCGGCGATGGCGAGCTCGGTCACCGACTGGCAGGAGGGCCCGTAGATCCCTCCCGGTCCCTGGAAGTGCAACAGGGCACCGATCACGAAGTCCGACATCACTCCCCATCCGTGGTGGGGACCGGCTCAGCCGGCCTGCGGTGGCGACGATCGTACTTGTAGACTGTCGGCAGCGAGAGTAAGGGGTCATGATGCGGACGGCGGGCCAGTCGGCAACCACCGATGTCGAGTCGGCGATGGCTGCTGCCGTGCTGCGCGAATCGGTACTCGGCGCTCGCCGAGCCGCGCGCGGAGCGGCGGAGGCCCTGCGCGGCGAGGGATTCACCCTGGACGAGTGGCTCGTGCTGGACAGCCTCGAAGACGGCGACGGCCTGACGATGAGCGAGCTGCGGGAGATCACCGTCATCGACAAGGCCACCCTCGGTCGCCGGGTCGATGCACTGGTGACCCAGGCGCTGATCTACCGCGAGGTCGACGGGCTCGACCGGCGCGTCATCCGTGTCTACATCTCCTCCCGCGGCCGAGACCTGCTCTCACGCCTGACGGTGCTGCTGGCGCAGCACGAGCATCCCGACGCCCCAGGCGACTAGCAGCACGACTGTCAGTACGATCCCGTACGGATCGAGGTTGGCTGACGCCCCGGGAATGCCGGCGAAGGCCGGCGCGCGCTCAGCGACCACCTGGACGAGTGTGATGATGGCGATTCCGAGGGCCGTCAGCGCTGAGACCGCAGTGACGAGCACGTCATAGCGGACCTGCCACCTGTCGCCGCCGGTCGCTGCGGGCGTCCACCGGTACACCCGCCGTGCCACCGCTCCCTGAGCGGAGTCCAGCGCGGACATGCCGGCCGCGAACAGGAGTGCCAGTGGAACTGCGGCCAACCATGACTCGTGGTTCAGCGAGGCGGTCGCCGAGATCGCAAGCAGGCCGATCGAGGTCGCCGTGTCGAACCCGAGCCCGAACAGCACCCCGACGCCGTACATCCGGCCCGGCCGGTCCGTGGCCCACTCGAACCGCCGCAGCAACCACGTCACCGGTCCACCGGCGCGATGGTGGACCAGGGGAGACGCCGGGTCAGAACCGCGTAGCGCGCGCCGGAGCAACACCAGGTTGATGGCAGCGATCACCAACAGGAAGCTGCTGGCCACCAGCGGCCCCCAGACCCCGGTCACCTCGCGTAGCACCGAGGAGTCATCGTCGAGCATCGGTGCCAGTGTGCGCACCCCGAGTGCGAGCAGCAGCGCAGCGACGATGACCACGGTCGAGTGACCGAGTGAGAACCACAGCCCGACCCCGCGGGAGTCTGCACCGGTGCGCACCAATCGTCTGGTGGTGTTGTCGATCGTGGCGATGTGGTCGGGGTCGAACGCGTGCCTCAGGCCGAGACCGTAGGCGGCCAGCCCGAGGCCGGTGAGCACCGCGACGGAACCGCCGTGGAAGGCCGGCGCGAGGGCCAGCCCACCGATGCCGAGCACATGCAGTGCCACCACGATCGGGACCGCGCGCGCGGGTCGGGTGGCTCGGGTCGTGACAGACATGGTGCTCCTTCGGGTCTGGATGGGTTGGGGGAACTCGTAGTCAACGCTCAAGCGCCCGCTCCAGCGGGCTGAGGTGGGCTGCCGGGCCGAGCCACCGCAGTAGGAGGCCACCGCGCGCAGGCCGCAGTGCCGTGAGGTCAGGATGAGCACCGGCAGCGAGGTCCCAGAGCGCTGCACGTGCCGCCCGTGCCCAGTACGTACCACCGGACCCGCCTGCGCAGAGATCCCCGAGCGCCACCTCGCCGGGATCGGGGAGCTCACCGAGAACCAGGGCGGTGTCGAGGACGCGCGCCGCCCCCAGGACGCCAGGTACCTGCTCATGACCGGACGCCCGGATCTCTTCCACCACGACCGGACCGCGCGCGTCATGGACCTCGGTGCGCAGCAGCGCGTGCCCTCCCCGCTCGCCCGCCCGGCCCCACGCGATCGTCTCGCGCAGTGCCAGTTGTGCCCCAGCCTCGGCTCGTACTGTCGTCGACCGTGTCACATCGGCGCCCTCGGCGACCACGAACGGCAGCCCGAGCCAGGACAACTGGGAACCGTGTCCGAGGGTGACGATGATGTCCCAGAGGCTGGGGACGCCGTCGGCGTCGTACGCGACCGTTCCGCCGACGTCGGTGATCGTCAGGGCGCAGCCGTCCGCCACGCTCACCCGCACCACCACGTGGTCGCCCCCGAGGAGGACGGCCCCGGTGGCGACCAGCGCCACCTCGGCTACCACTCGGTCGCGCCGCACCGTGCGTACGGCGAGCAGCCCGTCGGTGGTGCGGACCTGGACCGGAGCACCGGGAGCGGTGGGCGCCTCGACCGAGACGGACGTCGTCAGCGGCTCAGTGCGCGTGGCTGTGCTCATGCTCATGGTCGTGCTCCTCGCCCTCGGCGTGGAAGTGCGGGGCCATCGGCCCCGGGTCCTGAGCGACGTGGACGCCGTCCCGGTAGTGCCCGAGCACCCCGAGCACCCAGGAGCGCAGGGCCGTCACGGATGCCTCGTCGGTGCGCGAGAGGGCGATCACG
Organism: Ruania rhizosphaerae; assembly: GCF_009805705.1. Lineage (GTDB taxonomy): Bacteria > Actinomycetota > Actinomycetes > Actinomycetales > Beutenbergiaceae > Ruania > Ruania rhizosphaerae. Next base: position 50,518 of record NZ_VSMB01000018.1, on the reverse strand, counting down.
GCGCGCCCGTCCCGGGCGGCCGTGGCGTCGCGCACCATCTGTTCCACGTCGACGCCGACGTACGGGGCCAGATCGGTCTTGTTGACCACGAGCAGATCGGCACGCCCGATCCCCGGCCCACCCTTGCGGGCCACATCACCGCCGCCGGCCACGTCCAGCACGAAGATCTGCGCGTCCACGAGCGCGGGGGAGAAGGTCGCGGTGAGGTTGTCCCCGCCGGATTCGATCACCACGAGGTCCAGCGGGGCGAAGTCCTCGGCGAGATCCTCGGCAGCGAGCAGATTGGCGGTGACGTCGTCCCGGATGGCTGTGTGGGGGCAGGCGCCGGTCTCCACCGCGCGGATCCGTTCGGGTTCGAGCACACCGGCCGACCGGAGGAAACGGGCGTCCTCGTCGGTGTAGATGTCGTTGGTGATCACCCCGATCTCCAACTCCTCGGCCAGAGCTCGGCAGATCGTCGCGATGAGCGAGGACTTGCCGACGCCGACGGGGCCGGCGACGCCCAGCCGCAGCGGGCGGGTGGTCGTGGTGTCAGGATTCTGAGGGAGATCAGGCACGGAACAACCTCTGGGTCAGGAGGGCGTGGGCCTCGGCCCAGCCCTCATTTTGCGGGGCACCGGAGGCCGGGATGTCCTCCGGGGTCAGGCATGCAGCGACGCGGAGCACGTGCGGCTCCGCGGCAGCGCATGCCTCGAGAACCCACTGCGCGGGCGCGAGCGGATCCAACGGTTCGAGTTTGAGCAGGGCGGCCGCGGCAGTCTGTGCATCCTCGTAGACGGTGAGCCGGACCACGTCCTCGCTCCGCAGACCGGCCGCCGCTGCGATCGCCCCCAGCACCACGGCCCGGGGAAGAGGGCCCGTCCACGCTTCCAGCGCTTGTACCGGCGGGCGGTGCGACCACAGGGAACGGGCCACCCGCCGGTAGCCGCGTCCCAGCAGGTGTGCGGCCTCCCGCAGCGCAGCTGAGGGCGTGCGGGCCGCCCAGGCGTCCACGACGGCGGACAGGTGTGTCTGCGCACTCGTCCCCACGGGCGGGTGGCTGAGCAGGTGTGCCGTCACCACCGCCGTCCCGGCCTCGACGAGGCTGACCGTGCGGGCACGCCCCCGGAGCCAGACCGGTACGTCCGCCGGCGCCATCCCCGCCAGCAGCGCCGGCTCCAGACCTGCCGAGTGCGCATGACCGCCCCCGGGCAGGCGGGCATCGGCGAGCAGCATCGCCACCGAGAACGGGTGTGGTGCTGACATCAGAACATCGAGTACAGCTGCGACAGGGGCAGTGCGGCGGCCGGTGCCGGTTCCACCAGGTCGCCGTCGATCCGGATCTCGAAGGTATCGGGCCTGATGTCAATCCGGGGGAGGGCGTCGTTGTTGCGCATATCCGACTTGCCGACCTCGCGGGTGGCGGAGATGGGTGCGAGGCGGCGGCGCAGGCCCAGCCGATCGGCGAGCCCGTCCGCGATCGCTGCGGGGGAGACGAACGCCACCGAGGTATCGGCTGCGGTGGCATCCCCGAAGGCAGGGCGCTGCAGCACCGGCTGCGGAGTGGGGATGGAGGCGTTCGGATCGCCGAGGGCGGCCCACGCGATCGCACCGCCCTTGATCACCAGCTCGGGTCGGACACCGAAGAAGCGCGGGTCCCACAGCACCAGGTCGGCGAGCTTGCCCGGCTCGATCGACCCGATCTGCGCGTCCACGCCGTGCGCAACGGCCGGGTTGATCGTGTATTTGGCGACGTAGCGCCGCGCACGCTCGTTGTCGGCGGGCTCGGTGCTGCTTAGCGGACCGCGGCGGTGCTTCATCACATGCGCCACCTGCCAGGTGCGGGTGATGACCTCCCCGATCCGCCCCATCGCCTGCGCATCGGAGGAGGTGATGGAGATGGCGCCCATGTCGTGCAGGATGTCCTCGGCGGCGATGGTGCTCGCCCGGATGCGGGACTCCGCGAATGCCAGATCCTCGGGGACCGACGGGTTGAGGTGGTGGCAGACCATCAGCATGTCCAGATGCTCGGCCACCGTGTTCACCGTGTGCGGCAGCGTCGGGTTCGTCGACCCGGGGATCACGTGCTCGAGCGAGGCGATGGTGAGGATGTCGGGCGCATGCCCGCCCCCGGCGCCCTCCACGTGATAGGCGTGGATGCTGCGTCCACCGATGGCATCGATCGTCGACTGGACGAACCCTGCCTCGTTCAGGGAGTCCGAGTGGAGCGCCACCTGCAGCCCCCACTCCTGCGCCGCCCGGAGCGAGGCATCGATCGCGGCGGGGGTCGAGCCCCAGTCCTCGTGCACCTTCAACCCGCCCGCGCCGGCGAGCGCCTGCTCGGCGAGGGACTCGCTGCTGACGGTGTTGCCCTTACCGAGCAGCAACACGTTCAACGGCAGCGGATCGAGGGCACGCAGCATCTGCCGCAGGTGCCAGGCGCCGGGCGTGACCGTGGTGGCCTTCGACCCCTCGGACGGGCCTGTGCCGCCACCGGCCACGGTGGTCAGGCCGGTGGCAAGTGCCTCGTGCAGGGCAGAGGGGGACAGCAGGTGCACATGCGGATCGAACCCGCCTGCGGTGAGGATGCGTCCCTCGCCGGAGATGACGTCGGTGGAGGGTCCGATGACGAGGTCGGGATGGACGCCGTCGGCGATGTCAGGGTTCCCGGCCCGGCCGATCGCGACGATCCGTCCCTCCCGTAGGCCCACATCGGCGCGGATGACGCCCCACCAGTCGAGCACGACGGCGCCCGTCACCACCGTGTCGAGGGCACCCTCGGCGCGGGTCCGGGTCGACTGGGCCATCGACTCCCGGATGCTCTTCCCGCCGCCGAAGACGGCTTCGTCACCGCCGATGCAGTGGTCCTCGGTGATCTCGATCCATAGGTCTGTGTCACCCAGGCGCACCTGGTCGCCGGCGCTGGGACCGTACAGGGCGGCGTAGCGCTCGCGATCGATGCGCACCATCAGCCCACCTGCCCGTCATCGGTCTTGCCCCGTTGGACTCCCGGGACGCGCCGGTTGCCGCGCAGCGCTACCAGGGAAACTTCGCGGCTCACTCCTGGCTCGAAGCGCTGCGACGTCCCCGCCGGGACGTCCAACCGGAAACCGTGTGCAGCTGCCCGGTCGAACCGGAGGGCGGCGTTGGCGTCCGGGAGGTGGATGTGCGAGCCGACCTGCACCGGGCGGTCGCCGCTGTTGGTGACCACCAGCAGCAGTCGTTCGGCGGGGGTCCGGTCGGCATTGAGCTCGATCGTTCCGGGGGCCACGCGGACGGCGCCGGGGCCGGAGGAGCCGTGGCTGGACAAGGGGCCTCCTAGGGAATCGGATGATGCAGGGTGACGAGCTTGCGCCCGTCCGGGAAGGTGGCCTCGACCTGGACATCGGTGAGCATCTCTGCCACCCCGTCCATCACGTGCTCCCGGGTCAGCACCTGCCGGCCCTCCGACATGAGGGTGGCCACGTCTGCGCCCTCCCGAGCCCGTTCGAGCACCCAGGTCGACAGCAGCGCGACGGTCTCCGGATGATTGAGCCGGACGCCCCGACTTAGCCGGTCGCGGGCGATCATCCCGGCCACGGCGAGCAGCAGCTTCTCGGTGTCTGCCGGTGTCAGGTGCACCGTGCCGCCTTCCGGGTCGCTCGTGTGCTCACAGCGCCATCGCTCCCCGAGCGCCGTCGATCGCCTCGGCGCCGCCGGGAGCGCGGTGGGTGAGCCGGCCGGAGGCCATCACCAGATACTCCTCGGCGTGCTCGACGGCGTAGCCGATGTGTTGCTCGACGAGCAACACCGAGAGATCGGTGTCGGCCCTGAGTGCGCTGATGGCCGCGTAAATCTCGCGGACCACGTTCGGCTGGATTCCCTCCGTGGGTTCATCCAGCAGGAGCAGCTGTGGACCGGTCACCAAGGCGCGGGCAATGGCGAGTTGCTGGCGCTGACCGCCCGAGAGCAGGCCCGCCTGCCGGGACAACAGCGGACCGAGCACCGGGAAGAGATCCAGCGCCTCGTCCGTGCGACGCCGACCGGCCGCCCCGTAGGCGTCGGCCACCACCTGCAGGTTCTCGCGCGCCGTCAGCTGCCCGAAGGACTGCTGCCCCTGCGGGACGTAGGCGATGCCGCGCCGGATCCGGCGGTGTGTGGGCCAGTTGGTCACATCCGTGCCGGCGAGCTGAACTGTCCCCCGCCGCACCGGGAGCAGTCCGAGCACAGCGCGTAGCAGCGTGGTCTTGCCGGCGCCGTTGTGACCCAGCACCGAGGTGAGGCCGCCGTCGGTGACGGTGAGGCTGACGTCGTGGACGACGTCGGTGCGCCCATATCCGGTGTTCACACCGGTCAACTCCAGCATCACTGTTTCCCTTCCGCTGCCGGGTCGCCCAGGTAGACCTCGACGACGGCCGGATCCTGCTGCACCTCGGCGACCGTGCCTTCGGCGAGCACCTGGCCCTGATGCATGACCGTCACCGAGTCCGCGAACGAGCGTAGGAACTCCATATCGTGCTCGACCACCACGACCACCCGCTGTGAGCCGATGCGACGCAGCAACTCGCCCGTCTCCTCCCGCTCGGCGTGAGTCATGCCGGCGACAGGTTCGTCCAGCAGCAGTAGGTGGGCATCCTGAACCAGCAGCATCCCGATCTCGAGCCACTGCTTCTGGCCATGCGCCAGCACACCCGCCGCGGTGTGGCGGTGCGAGGCCAGACCGGTCATCTCCAGCGCCTGCTCGACGGCTTCCGGAGTGTCCCGGCGGCGACGCAGCAACGCCATCGGCCCGCGGCGCGCACCGGCGGCGATGTCCAGGTTCTGCAGCACGGTGAGCTCTTCGAACACGCTGGCGGTCTGGAAAGTGCGTCCCACGCCTTCTCGCGCAATCCGGTGTGTGCCGCGGCCCAGCAACTCGGTTCCGCCGAATCGAGCGGATCCGGTAGCGCTGACCAGGCCCGTGACGGCATCGATGAGCGTGGTCTTCCCGGCCCCGTTCGGGCCGATGAGGAAGTGCAGGTCGCCCTGGGTGACCGTCAGGTCGACATCACGGACGGCCACGAATCCTCCGAAGGCGACGCGCAGGCCACGGATCTCGAGGTAGTCGTGGCGGAACCTGTCGGTGTCGGTGCCGAGCAGTGCCTCGGCGCTCGCGAGGTCGATCTCCTCGCCGGTGGCGTCGCTCACAGGGTTCTCCCTTCCGGTCGTGGGTCCGGTTCTGGCTCAGTGACCGGTGCTGCGCGTCGCCGTCGGACGATCGAGGCCAGCCCGCCCGGGAGGAAGGCGATGACGCCGAGGAACAGCGCACCCTGGAAGTACGTCCACGCGGAGGGGAACTGCTCGGCCACCGAGGTCTCCGCCCAGCTCACCGCGATCGACCCCAGCACCGGGCCGAGCAGGGTGGCGCGGCCGCCGATCGCGACCCCGATGAGGAAGCCGATCGAGGGGACCACGCCGATGTCAGTTGGCGAGATGATGCCCACGATCGGGACGAAAAGCGCGCCACCGACGGCGGCCATCACCGCCGCCAGGACGTAGACGATGGTCTTCACCGCGGCCGGGTCGTAGCCCAGGAAGCGCACCCGGTCCTCCGCGTCCCGGACCGCGACCAGCAGTTCGCCGAACCGCGAGACCATCAGCTGGCGGGCGATCACCACCATCACCAGCAGCACACCGGCCGCGATGAAGAACAGCATCCGCTGGTTCACCGGGTCGGTCAGGTCGTAACCGAAGAAGGCCCGAAAGCCGTTCAGGCCGTTCGTGCCACCGGTGGTCTGCTGCTGGCCGATGAGCAGGATCGCGAATGCCGCTGCGAGAGCCTGGGAGAGGATGGCGAAGTAGGCCCCGCGGACCCGGCGGGTGAAGATGGCCCACCCCAGAGCAGCGGCGAGGGTGGCCGGCACGAGCACGATCAACACGAGCGTCACCACCGGCGAGCGCATCGGCTCCCACCACCAGGGCACCTCACCGGTGCCGTACAGGGTCATGAAATCCGGGACTCCACCCGGGCCGGCATCGGCGAGCTTGAGGTGCATCGCCATCACGTAGGCACCCAGGCCGAAGTACAGGCCCTGACCGAGGGTGAGCAGTCCGCCGCGCCCCCAGGCCAGGCCGATTCCGACCGCCACCATAGCCACGCACAGGAAACGTGCGAGCAGGCTGAGCCGGAAGGGTGACAGGGCGATCGGCGCGACGGCGAACAGCAGGATCGCCGCGATCGCGAGCAGGATCAGCGGGCCGGTGCGGCCGGTGGTGAGGGTGCGGATCATGCTGTACCCCTTTCGCGTGAGGGCTGCGGTGCCTCGTTGCGGTGCACCTCGTTCCTCGGCGCCCCTCCGCGGGGGCTCCTCGCGCTCACGCGAGGCTCCTCGTCCTCGTGACCAGCAGCCCCTGCGGCCGTACCTGCAAGAACGCGATGATCACCACGAACACCAGTACTTTCGCGATCGAGGCCGTCGTGGAGAACTCGAAGAACGCCTGCATCAGCCCCAGCGCCGCCGCTGCGATCACGGTGCCCTTGATGTGCCCGATCCCGCCGACCACGACCACGAGGAAGGCGTCCACGATGTAGCTCATCCCGAGGTTCGGGCCGGTCGATCCCAGCAGAGTCACGGCGACACCGGCGATCCCGGCGAGCCCGGACCCGATGAAGAAGGTGGTGCGGTCGGTGGCCCGGGAGGAGATCCCGGACGCCTCGGCCAGGTCACGGTTCTGGACGACGGCGCGGATTCGCCGTCCGAGTGAGGTCGAGCGCAGCACCACGGCCAGCGCGAGGACGCACACGATCGCGATCGCCAGGATGAACAGCCGCGTCTTCGGCAGCGCCAGCCCACCGATGCTGACGGCGCCCGTGAGCCAGGTGGGGACGCTGACGTCGACGTTGGGGGCTCCGAAGACATCGCGTGCCACCTGCTGCAGCAGCAGTGCGACCCCCCACGTGACCAACAGGGTGTCCAGCGGACGGTGGTACATCCGCCGGATGAGGGTCGCCTCGAGGATCAGCCCGAGGACCCCGCCGACCAGGAAGCCGGCCGGCAGGGCCACGAGCAGGCTGACACCGGCGTTGCCGACGAGTGCCTGGGTGACGAAGGCGGTGTAGGCACCGGCCATCATGAACTCGCCGTGGGCCATGTTGATCACGCCCATCTGCCCGAACGTCAGCGCGAGGCCGAGCGCTGCGAGCAGGAGGACCGATCCGAGGCTGAGGCCCGCGAAGAGCTGGGGGAGGAGGAGGTCCATCGGGTCAGCTCAGGTCCGCGGCCCAGTCGTATCCCTCGAGGAAGGGGTCGGGCTCGATCGGTTCGCCGGAGGTCCACTCGGTGTAGATCAGCCCGTCGGGTCCGATCCGCCCGATCAGGGAGGTCTTCCAGATGTGTTGGTTCTCGCCGCTGACGGTCACCGTGCCCTCCGGGGCGTCGAAGGTGACCCCGTCGGCGACGGCCTGGATGTCCTCGACGGCGAACGATTCCGCCTCCTCGACCATCGCACGCCACAGGTAGAGCGAGGTGTAGGCGGCCTCCATCGGGTCGGAGGTGACCCGGTCCTCGCCGTACTCGGCCTGGAAGGCCTCCACGAACGCCTCGTTCTCCGGGCTGTCCACGGTCTGGTAGTAGTTCCAGGCCGTCAGCTGGCCCTCGACGTTCTCGACGCCGATCCCGCCGATCTCCTCCTCGGCGATGGAGACCGAGAGCACCGGCATCTCCTCGGCGCTCAGACCGGAATTGGTGTACTCGCGGAAGAAGGCGACGTTGGAGTCGCCGTTGAGGGTGTTGAAGACGGCATCGGCGCCGGCCGCGCTGACCTGGTTGACGATTGTGGAGAAGTCGGTGTGGCCCAGCGGGGCGTACTCCTCGCCGAGGATCTCGATTCCGTGCTCCTCGGCGTAGGCGTTGATGATCCGGTTGGCGGTCCGGGGGAAGACGTAGTCCGAGCCGACGAGGAAGAGGGACTCCACGCCTTCCTCGACCATGTAGTCCAGCGCGGGCACAATCTGCTGGTTGGTCGTGGCACCGGTGTAGAAGATGTTGGGTGATGCCTCCAGGCCCTCGTACTGCACCGGGTAGAACAGCAGCGAGTCGTTCGACTCGAAGACCGGCAGCATCGCCTGCCGGGAGGCCGACGTCCAGCCACCGAAGACCGCGGCCACGCAGTCGCTGGTGATCAGCTTGGTGGCGCGCTCGGCGAAGACGGCAGGATCGGACTGGCCGTCCTCGGTGACGATCTCGAGCTCGTGACCGAGGACTCCGCCGTCGGCGTTGATCTCGGCAGCAGCGAGCTGGAGCGAGTCGTGGACGGTCTGCTCCGAGATGGCCATGGTCCCGGAGAGGGAGTTCAGGAAGCCGATCGCGATGGTGTCCCCGGAGGTGTCGACACAGCTGTCGCTGGTGGATGAACTCTCCGAATCGGCGTCAGCCACCTGGGCGCCGCAGGCGCTCAGGGCGATGGCCGAGACGGCGGCTGAGAGGACACCGAGTCGCTTGGTGCCGGTGGTGCGTAGACGCATGGCGTGCTCCGTTCGTGGCGTGCCCCGTGGGGTCTACTTAGGTTCATATGAACCTAAGTAGATGGACGTGTCGCCGACGTCAGAGCGATGTAACGTTCCGGTTTCGTGCCTGCCACGCTGCCCGCAGCGGGTGGGGGCGCGCTCGTCAGTCCTTCTCGCGCGCCTCTGCAACCTCCTTGATCGTCGCCAGACGACGGTCCCAGCCTCGGCCGATCGTCTCGAGTTGGGCGGCCAGGCGGGCGAGCGGGGCGCCCACGGCGTGATAGCGCACGGATCCCGACGTCGATTCGGGGACCGCGCGGGTTCTCTCGACGAGGCCGGCCGACTCCAGCACCTGCAGGTGCTTGGCGATCGCCTGCCGGCTCACCGGCAGCGCGCGGGCGAGATCACTGGCCGAGAGGTCCTCCGACCCCAGTGCGGTGAGGATCTCCCAGCGAGTCCCCTCGGCCAGTGCGGCACACAACGTCGTGATCTCCGCCGGCACGCTGTTCACTGTCATGGCTGACCCTCGTGCTGGGGTGCCCGGCCCGTGGTGACGAACTCTGCCAGCCAGTCCAGCACGGCGTTCCAGCCGCTCGTGTTCTCCTCCATCGCGGCTCGGCGGGCTGCGGCGGGCTTGTTGAGGAAACCGGACTCCAGCACGGTCAGGCGCGTTCCGCCGTCGTGGGCCTCCAACGTGAAGTGCACGGTCGTGGATGTCTCGTCGAGCTCACCGTTCAGGTCTCCCCAGGTGAGCACCAGCTCGGCCGGCGGGTTGATGACGTCCAGGCGGACCGGGTACGGCGTGCCCTGCCAGGAGAACGAGCCGACGGACCCGGCGCGCCACCCGTCCGGGAACGTCGAGGGGTGTCCCCACCAGGTCTCGATGTGCTCGGGCGTGGCCAGAGCCTCCCAGACGCGATCGCGTGGGGCGGCGATGGTGACGGTCCGGGTGATGGTGCCGGCGTCGAGGTCGGCGACAGCGGCATCGGCCGGTTCGGTCGTCCGTGACTGGTCGGGCATGAGAGCTCCTGTGAACGATGACTGCAACTATAGGGTTGCACCCACCGTAGCGGTGTGACGTCCGGCATGCAACCCACAAGTTGCAGCAGGTGTTCCGCGCGAGCGCTCAGCCCCGGATGAGAGCGGGAAGGACGTGTCGCGCCAGCAGTGGCGCCAGATCGGCGGGCGGATCAGCCAGCGACGTCCACCGCAACTCGGCGATCTCCGCGGCCGCCGCCGGCTCCCCGGGCAGTGCCGCGGTGTACACCGAGGCCGCCACCCGGGTGTCGGCCTCGTTCGCTGCGGCCTCGTCGTAGGTGCCGAGCAACGTCAGTGCCGACTCGGGCAGCGTCAGGCCCAGCTCCTCGGCCACCTCCCGGACCGCCGCCTGGGCCGCAGTCTCGCCTGGGTCGACCTTGCCGCCCGGGAGCATGAACCGGCGGGTCCCCTGCTTGCGGACGGTCAGCAGCTCGCGGCCGGCCGCGTCGGGGTGGGTGCGGACGAAGCACACGGCGGCGATGGTCAGGACGGTGATGTCGGGGCGTACAGTCACGCGCCGACGTTACCCCGCACTGGTGCCGTCGCGGTGAGTTGCCCGTCGTGCAGCTGCACGACCCTGTCCGCACGATCGATGAGCAGCGGATCGTGCGTGGAGACGACGGCGGCGATCCCGCGTTGGCCGGTCAGCTCGGCCAGCAGGTCCATGATCGTCCCGGCCGTCGCTGAGTCGAGCTGCCCGGTCGGTTCGTCGGCGATAAGCACCCGCGGATCGGTGACCAGAGCGCGGGCGATCCCGACCCGCTGCTGCTGCCCTCCGGAGAGTTCGTGCGGGCGCTGGTTGGCGTGCGGCGTCAGCCCGACCGCCTCGAGTACCGCGGCCACTCGCTCGTCGCGCTCGGCAGCGGCGATGCGCTGCACCCGCAACGGAACCTCCACGTTCTCCGCCGCAGAGAGCACCGGCACCAGCCCGAAGGACTGGAACACGAACGCCAGGGTTCGCTGGCGCCACGGCAGGGCGTCCTTCTCCGGCAGCGCGCTGAGCTCCACCTCGTCCAGGAACACTGCCCCCGACGACGGCCGGTCCAGTCCGCCGAGCAGGTTCAGCAGGGTGGTCTTGCCTGAGCCGGACGGTCCGGTCACCACGAGGAGCTCGCCCTCGTGTACCGCCAGATCGGCTTCGACCAGGGCATGCACGTCTCCGGCTGCGGTGCTGTAGGTGCGGGTTAGTGCCCGCGCCGCCAGGGTCGTCATCGCTCCTCCGTCTCCTCGTGCGGGATGGGTCGCGCTCCGTCGCGCCAGACCCCGACGTGATCGGTCTCCAGGGCGAGCCGCACCCGGTCCTTCAGGTCCAGCGCGGCCACGAAGTCCTGTGGCAGCTGCATCCGGCCGACCCGGTCGAGCACGGCGAACTCCTCCGCCACATGCCGCTCGGTGCCGGTGTCGTCTGTCTCGCGGCGGCGTAGCACTTCGGTCGAGGTCCGGCCGTCGCGGATCTGCACGGTGCGGCGCACGTGCTCGGAAACGGTCGGATCGTGGGTGACGATCAGCACCGTCACCCCGAGCTCGGCGTTGACGTGGCGGAAGGCCTCGAGCACCTCGGCACTGGTGTGCTCGTCCAGCTCCCCGGTCGGCTCGTCCGCGAGCAGCACGGCCGGGGAGTTCGCCGACGCAACCGCGATCGCGACCCGTTGCTGCTCGCCACCGGACATCTGCTCGGGCCGCTTCCCGGCGCAGTGGGCGACCCCCAGCAGCTCCAGTAGCCGGCCGGCACGGGCCTCGTCCACGGCACCGGCCAGCGCCATCGGCAGGCACACGTTCTCGAGTCCGGTCAGATAAGGCAGCAAGTTGCGGGAGGTCTGCTGCCAGACGAAGCCCACGGTGTGCCGTTGGTAGCGGACCCGCTCGGCCCGGCCCATGGTCAGCAGGTCGGTCCCACCGACCCGGGCGCGTCCCGCCGTCGGGGTGTCCAGGCCGGAGAGGATGGTCAGGAGCGTGGACTTGCCCGATCCCGAGGCGCCCACGAGCGCGACCAGGTCGCCGGCGGCGACGTGCAGTGTCAGACCCTGCAAGGCTTGCACCTCGATGCCCTCGGCGGAGTAGATCCGCACGAGGTCCTCGCACTCGATGGTGGCGCCGTCAGCGCGTGGGGCAGTCATCATTCTCCGATCCGTAGCACGGATACCGACAACCGGCGCGCCATCGCACCGGCAAGAAGCACGCAGAGAGTCAGCACAATCGTCAGGATGGCGATGACACCGAGCACCAGGAGAGGGTCGACGCGCAGCACCGGCTGGTTCGCTGACCCGGTGAACGGGCGCAAGTCCACAGTGGCGGCCACCAGGTGCGGGAGCACCAGCCCGAGTCCTGCTCCTGCCAGCACGGCGGCGCCGACCAGTGGCACGCTCTCCCATGCCACCAGGCGGCCCTCCGTGCGACGGCTGACTCCGAGGGTGCGCAGAACGCCGAGCAGGTGGCGGCGCTCCGGCGCTGCGAGCAGAAGCCCCAGCACGATGGCCAGGCACGCCAGCACCAGGCTGACCACCAGCGCGATGAGGAACCCGCCCTGCAAGGACCGCGCGCTGGGTGAGGCGAGGAACTCCGCAGTCGCCTCGGTGGGTGAGGCGATTGTGCCGCGGCCGCCCAGCCATTGCTCCACTCCGTCGGCCGCGCCCGGTCCCGAGCCCGGTGCCAGCTGGATCAGCACATCCCGTGGCACCAGGTTCTCGCCCGTGGCCTCCCGCAGCAGGTGCAGGTCGACGATCACCCACGGGTGCGCGTTCGCGATCCCGGGCGCCGCGGCCGGTTCACCGCGCACGTCCAGCACCACCGAGGAGCTCATCGCCAGCCGCACCTCGCCGCCGGTGTCCACGTCGTGACCGGACCACACGAGCGCCGGCACCCCCGCGGCGGTTGCCTGGTCGAAGCCCTCCGGGAGCTCGACGGCGCCGGGCACCTGGGCCTGGACCTGTGCCAGCGTGGCAGAGTCGACCGCGTAGACAGTGACCCGCCGGCTGGAGTCGTCCTCGACCAGGGGAACGCTGGAGATCGTCGTCACGGCGCTGAGGGTCTCGACCCCTGTCAGGTCCGCGACCGCGGCGAGATCGGCATCGGTGAACGGCGGGCCCGTCAGGCGCAGATCGGCACCCGCGGCTGCGCGGGCACCGTCGTCCACGCCGCCGCGCAGTGTGGTGAGCATGGTTGTCGCCAGCACCGCGATGGCCACCCCGATTGCCAGCGCGACCAGCGGCACCAGGCCGGCCCCTCCCGAGCGCACCAGGCGTGCCGACCCGAGGAACGCCGTCAGGCCACGCCCCTGCCGGGCGGTGCGGTGTACGGCCCTGGCCGCCAGCGGGAAGAGCCGCAGGGTCACCATGCTCACAGTGACCGCCAGGAGCAGTGGCGCCGTCACGGCCAACGGGTCGGTCCCGCTGCCACGGTCCGTGCTCGCGGTGCCGCGGTCCTGGACCAGCCACAGCGCCGCTGCGGTCAGGGCGACCACCACCGCCTCGGCCACCCACCGCCACCGTCGTCCACGGCGCGGGTCGGCCCGGCCCGGACGCAGCCGGGGCAGTGGCAGGATCGCCAGCAGCACCGGTGGGGCCAGCGCGACGGCGGCCGGCAGCAGCAGGTCGCTCGCCAGCTCCACCGTCGTGAGCGGTGGCGCCGGTACGGCGGCGATGGCTGCACCCGCCCCGATCGCCGCCGCCGGCAGACTGAACGCGAACCCCTCGGCAGCCATCACGGCCCGCAGCTGGTGCGGCGCTCCACCGCGGGCGGCAGCCAGGGCGAGAGTGGCTGAGCGGCGGGCGACCAGGAGCCGTACGCCCAGCGCCAGGACCGCGAACGCCACGCCCACCGGCCCCGCCGCGACCATCGCCAGCACCGTCGACGTGCTCTGCCACCGCCCGGTCGCGTTCTCGAGCACCTCGTCGAGCTCGGTGGTGAACTGGATCCGCGGCTGGTCATAGGGTCCGCGCACCTCGAGCGGCCGGTCGATGGCGGTGAACGCGCGCAGATCGGACAGGAGCCCCGCCGCGCGCTCGGCCACCGGATGGACCGGCACCCACAGCTCCGCGTCCGCGAACATCGGGATGTGTCCCGTGAAGTCCGGGTTCAGGTACACGATGGCCGTCGCGGCCTCGCCCTGGTTGGGGTCGGCGTCGATGCGTGGGCTGAGCGTGCTCAGCTGGTGTTGCCACTGCTCCGTATCGGGATCGACAGCGTCGAAGAGACCCGTGATCACGAACTCGGTCCGCGCCTCGGGGGAGGTGGCCTGCCCGTCCGAGCCCACGGGAGCGGTGAAGGTGTCGCCGACGGCGAGTTCCATCCGCTCCGCCGTCCCGACGGCGACCATCACCTCCACCGGCGACTCTGGTGTGCCCGTGCGCGCCCAGGCCGACGGTGCCGGTGAGGTCCCCTCCACCAGGGTGATGAACGGCTCGATGCCGTGGTCGACGCGCAACCGCACCGACATCGCGTAGAAGGCGTCCGTGCCGCCGCCGGGGATCGTCATCGGCACCGGGCCGGTGGTGAGGGAGGCACGGGGATCACCGGCGGCCGCCCGCAGTTCGGGTCCGGCCTCGGTCAGCGTGCGTGCCACGGCTGGTTGCAGCTCGGCCAGGCCGGCCTGCGCCGTCAACGGGTAGTTCGGAACCTGTGCGGTCAGCGCCCGTACCGTCGGCGGGGTCTGGGTGATGGAGTGGTTCACCTCGGCGGTGAACGTCTGCCGTTCCAGGCGTGGCCAGGCGGTCAGCAGTGCGGTCACGAGGCTGACGAGCAGGGCCAGCGCCAGGGTCGCGCCCAGTGAGCTGCGGATCGTCCGCGCGAGGAGACGGGGCTTCATCGCACCTCCTCGCGCCACGTGGTGTCGAGCACCTGAGCGCGCACCCGGCGTCCGTACCAGAATGAGACGGCGACCACCACGGACGTGATGGCGACCAGCAGTATCGAGCCGCCGGCCACGTCCAGCCGTACCGGCAACGGAACGGCCGCGGTGGCCTGCGGGGTGGTCGCGCGCACCAAGTCGGGCATCATCAGGGCCGCCGTTCCCAGCCCGGCTACCGCACCGGCGGCGACAGCGCTCAGCTGCACCGCCAGCAGTTCCCTGCGGCGGGAGGCCGCCTGCTGCGCCGAACCCACCCCGACGGCGCGCAGCACCACGACCTCCCCGCGACGGGCGGTGGTCTGCGCGGTGGCGACGGCCGCCACCGCGGGAACCATCAGCAGCAAGGCTCCTGCAGCGGCCAGCCAGAACACGATGCGTGCGGGTGCCGCGACAGGGTCCATCTCCCGTGCCGCGTCCGCCCTTGTCACCTCGGCGTGGGGTCCGGCCAGTGCAGCCACCGGAGCCTCGACCTCCGCCGGGGCGCCTGCCGCCAGCCAGACCTCGCTCACCGGCTGCGCCGACCCGCCACCGCGCAGCAGCGCCTCCTGCACCCCGGCCAGATCCGCCAGGACCCCGCGTGGGTGGCTGGCGGAGCCAGGGATCACGGCGACTTCGCCGGTTGCTCGCAACCGCAGCTGCGTGCCCGCGACCGTCACGTCCGCGCCGGAGGGGAGGATGACCTGCGACCAGCCTGGAGTCACCAGCACGGGCAGGCCGTCGCCGGTGCCCGGGGGCGGTGGCGGCATCGAACGCACAGTCACCGTGCCGCGGCGGACGAAGTCGCCGCTGTAGAGCAGACCGACCTCGGCGGTGAGCGTCAACGGCTGCGCATCCGCGGCGAGCATCGATCCCTCCCCGGCCAGTGGGAGCGTCGCCGGATCCCACGAGGACAGCGCCGCGCTGAGATCGACCTCACCGGAGCGCAGGTCGGCCACCTCGACTTCGTACCGTGTCTGCGCGAACTCCGCCGCCAGCTGGACGTCGAGCGCCACCGCCTGCCACGCGCCATCCGGTACGTCGATACTGACCGCACCCGTGGACGTGGCACCGTCGTCAGGGGCATCACTGACACGTTCGGAACGCACTGTCACCGTCTCTGTGCCGTTCCACAGGACGAGCTCGAGCCAGACCTGGCGGGCCGATGGGTGGGCGAACATCGACATGTCCGGCCCGGTCGTGGTGGTCGACACCGTCAGGTTGCCCTCGACGATGCCTGCTATCTCCGGCCCGGTGAGAGTATCCGGATGGGGTGCGAGCGACTCAGCGATTTCCGCCGGGTTCACGAGCGCGTCGGGGGCCGCCATGACGCTGCTCTCGGCGACTGGCAGGGCAGTGAGCGTGCCCGGAGAATCCTCGTGACGCACCGCGGTGGTGAGAACCCCGCTGGCCTGGGTGACGCCGTCGAGGTCGGCGTACTGGCTCACCCCGACGGTCTCGTCACCGGAACCGGAGGGGAGGCGGACCCGGACGTCCGCACCGCTGGCTACCCCGGCCGAGAGCGTGCGCAGCGTCTCGGAGGTGCCCGAGTACGCCGCCGCCATCGTGCCGACCGCGCTCGCCAGGACCACCAGCACCACCGGCGCGGCGAGCACCGGGAGGTGGCGGGCCACCTGGCGCGCTTCACTCACCGGCGAATAGCCCGGGAGCCGGCTCGCCCAGAGCGCCCACCCCCGGGTGAGCGGGGCGGCCAGCGCGAGCACGAGCAATGCGCCTGCCAGCAGCATCAGGGCGGGGGCGCTCACCGCCAGCGGATCCACCCGGGACGTCCCGGGCACCAGCGCAGACCCGTTCCGCGCGAACCGCCACATGCTGAACGCTGCGGCACCAGTGAGCAGCACGACAGCGCTGCCCGCCAGCACCGGGCGGCGCCGCCCACTCGCCACAGCCGCATCGTCATGGATCGTCAGCGCGCTCAACTGCACCGTGGCGAGAACCGCGGTCACCACGAGGCAGACCCCCGCTGCCACCAGCAGCACCACTGAGGTTGCGTCATCGCCACGATCCCCTGCGAGCGCGAGCGTCACCCCGGTCCCGATGGCCGCGCCGAGACCGGCGACCCCGGCGGACTCGACGAGGGCGGCGGTCCGCAGCTGGCGCCGGGAGGCGCCGCGGGTCAGTAGCAGGCGACTTTCCGGCGCTCGCAGCAGCCCCAGCAGCCCGGCGAGCTGCCAGAGCGCCACCAGTGAGACGGCCGCTACGATGACCAACGGGACGGTGGCGGCCGTGCGTACCGCGATCAGGCCGTTCGCGGTGTCGGCCACAGTCTGGGCCAGCGAGCCCTCGATGATGAGCCCGCGGACGGGCACCTCGGTGGCGTCGACGACCTCGCGCAGCTCGGCGAGACCGGACTCCCACCCATCGAGATCGGCCGGCTCAAGGTCCGGCGCCGGCGTGATCACCCAGCGCACCAGGGGAGTGACATCGACGGGATCCAGGCTTGGGAGGAACACCGGCCCGACGGTCTGCGGGCGGACCGGGTCGAGACCCTCGGTCGTGAGGAGGTCACCTGCCCAGCGTGCCGCCGCGGGATCGTCCGGCAGCCACAGTCCCGTGATGCGAATCGGGAGCGCCTGCGCACCGACGGCGAACGTATCGCCCACCTCCAACCCGGCGGCTCGCGCTGACTCAGCGTGAAGCGCCCCCTCACCGGCTGTAGCCGGCCACGCGCCGGCCGTCAGCTCACCGCCATCACGGGCGTGCTGATCGGCGGCCAGAACCACTGCGGTTCCCCGTCCGGCGTCCTGCGCGTCCAACTCCGGCGTCGACACCGAGCGGTACACCATGGCCTCCGGCAGCAGTCCGGATACGGTCTCGAGCAGTAGATCGTCCTGTCCCGTGGCGTCGTCGGCGAGGCGGGTTTGCAGCGTCACACCGGCGGCCTCGGGTGATGCCTGGCTCATCACCTCCCTGACGGCGGCGGTCGACGCGATGGCCAGGTAGGTCAGCGTCCCCGCCACGGTGAGGGTGACGAGCATGGCCATCGCGGCCAGGAGCGCGATCAACGGCAGCTGGGCGCGCGTACGAGGCCACCGCCACGATCCGCTCCGCACCGCCCCGGTTCCCCTTCCCCTCGGGCCCCTCACTGGGGTGTCGTCACTTTACCCAGGAGTGGTCGCCGCTACGCGCAGGAGCGAGGACGTGACCTCCAATACCCTGTCCCGCAGCCCGTTCGCCCGCTCCGCGAACTCCCGCTGCGCCGCGACGTAGGTCGCCTTCCCGTCCGCCGTCTCGATCGGGACGGGTTCATAGCCCCAGTCCCGCAGATCATAGGGCGAGGCACGCATGTCCAGGGCGCGGATGTCGCGCGCCAGTTCGAAGGCGTCCAACAGCAGCTCACCTGGAACCGCGGGCCCGAGCTTCATCGCCCACTTGTAGACGTCCATCCCGGCATGTAGGCAGCCCGGCTGCTCCAACGCGGGCTGGTCGGCGCGGGTGAGCTCACGTTCGTTGCGTGGGATCGCCGGGTCGGTGAAGAACCGGAAGGCGTCGAAATGGGTGCACCGCAACGGGTGCGATCGCACCACCTCATCGGTGCCCGCAGCGCCCAGCCGCAGCGGCACCTGCGCATGCCGCACATCCTCGGTGCGGTACACCATCGCCCACTCGTGCAGACCGAAACAGCTCAGCCGCGCCGGCCGGGCGCGGGTGCGGCTGACCAGGTCGTGCACGAACCGGACGGCGTCACCTCGCTCGGCCAGGAACCCTGGCTCGTCCAGGCTCACCACACCCTCCTGCGAGGAGTACCAGCGCCGTCGGGCATGCTCGGGAGCCTCGACCAGGGCGCGGCCGGTGCCCGGGTGCCAGACCCGTAGCTGGGCCGGTTTGGTGGGGTAGTAGGTGAACAGGAAGTCCTCGACCGGATGGCGTTGCCGGGCCTGGCGGCGCTCGCGGTACTCGCGGGTGAGGGCGTCGGCCCGCTCGGCGTGCGCTTGGGCGCGGGGCTGCCACTGTGCGGGGGTGAGGACGGTCATGGGCGGGGCGGTGGGGGCGGTGGGTATTGCGGTACGGGAGGTGACGGGTGCTGGGGGTACTGGGGGTACTGCGGGTGCTGCCGGTACGGGCTGGGTGGGGGTGGTGGTGTCGGTGGGCGCCTCGTGCGGATCATCGCACTCATCGCCCGCTCGAACGGCCCCTTGCCGAGGGTGAGCTGCCAGGCTGTGGTGAACACGAATGTCCCGATGATCAACCAGATCAACGGCCAGTTCGACTCCGGGTACCAGACGGCGTCGTTGCCCAGGATGCGGATGTAGACGATGTGCAGGCTGTAGACGGTCAGCGACATCGCTCCGGTGGCGCTGACGGGGGTGAGCAGGACGCGCAGCGCCGCCGGGCGTGTGATCAGCAGCATCAGACCCACCACGGCCACCGCTACCCCGACGTTCCCGAGCATCTCCACGCCGGAGTCGGCGTGAGGTTCGATGCTCACCAGCATCGCCGGCAGCGAGTCCGGATCGGTGGTGAGGGAAGTGAGGAAGGCGCCGGCACCGTACCCGACCAGCGCGGCGGCCGTGCCGAGCAGCACGAAGCTGGTCTGCACCGTGACCGAGCGCAGGTTCGCCCGGCCCACGGCGATCCCGATCAGGAGGTAGGCGAGCCAGGTGATCGCCGGGTAGTAGCCGGTGAGCAGCTCCCCGACCAGCGGCATCGCCCGTAGCTCGGAGCCCTCACCGATGGCCAGCCGGACGGCGAGCACCGGCACCGGAGCGATCGCGAGCACCCCAGCTGCCCATCCGAGCAGCGCGGGGGTGCGCAGACGCAGGAACGGCAGGGCGAGTACGAACATCACCGCATAGGAGGACAGGATCACCGCCACCGGGGTGAGGAGGAAGGTCAGTGCCCACCCGAGGGCGTAGAGGATGCCGGAACGTTTCAGGATGCGGGTGCGCTGCCGTTGCCAATCCGC
This sequence comes from Ruania rhizosphaerae, assembly GCF_009805705.1. GTDB lineage: Bacteria > Actinomycetota > Actinomycetes > Actinomycetales > Beutenbergiaceae > Ruania > Ruania rhizosphaerae. The sequence continues at coordinate 31,288 of NZ_VSMB01000018.1, read as the reverse complement.
CGGGTCACCGGAGGCGGCGGCGCGGCGGGTCATGAATGCCAACCCGACGCCGGCGAGCATCGCGAACAGGGCCGAGGGGCGCCCGTCGGCCACGAAGAACCAGCCGGTCGGGGTGATCAGCCCGACCTCCCGCTCCAGACCGAGGTGGGCGACGAACATACCGAGCACGGCCAGCCCCCGGGCGGTGTCGACCCCGACGATGCGGGTGCGTTGATCGCTCACCGGCCCAGGCTACCGAGTGCTGCTGACGGTTCTGCCCGGGCCGGGAGGGGGAGTTCTCCCCGCCCTCCTCGCCAGGTGAGCGGGAAGGTCCCGGTCTACACTTTCGACATGGGCAGCGTCGACACCTACACGCACGGGCATCACGAGAGTGTGCTCGCCTCGCACGGCTGGAGGACGGCCGAGAACTCGGCTGCCTATCTGCTGCCGCTGCTTGAGCGCGGGCAGGACGTGCTCGACGTCGGTTGCGGTCCCGGCACCATCACCGTCGGGCTTGCCGAGCGGGTCAACCCGGGCCGGGTGCTCGGGCTCGACCGGTCGCAGGATGTGCTGCTCAAGGCCTCCGAGCTCGCCGAGGTGCGCGGGGTGGAGAACATCGAGTTCGAGCAGGGTGACGTGTACGAGCTGCCCCACAGCAAGGGCACCTTCGACGTGGTGCATGCCCACCAGGTGCTGCAGCACCTCTCGGACCCGGTGGCGGCGCTGAAGGAGATGGCGCGGGTCGCCCGGCATGGGGGCGTCATCGCCGTGCGGGACGCCGACTATTCCGCCATGTGCTGGTACCCGGAGTTCCCGGGACTGGACCGCTGGCGGGAGGTCTATCACAAGGTCACCCGGGCGCACGGAGCCGAGGCGGATGCCGGACGGCGGCTCCTTGCCTGGGCGCACCAGGCGGGCTTCGACGATGTCACCCCGAGCGCCGGGATCTGGTGCTACGCGGGCGAGGATGACCGGCTGTGGTGGTCCCACTCGTGGGCCGAGCGCGTCAGACGCTCCGCCTTCGCCACCCACGCCCTCGAGGAGGGTTTCGCGACCACCGACGAGTTGGATGAGATGGCCGAGGCGTGGCGGGCCTGGGGTGAGCACGAGGACGGCTGGTTCTCCGTCACGCACGGTGAGCTGCTCATCCGGGTGTAGCGCCGTCCCGCCTCAGTATCGAGTCGACGTCCCTGACCGCCTCCGTGCCGTAGGTGGCACGGAGGCGGTGTGGACCGTCACTTGTGTGCGGGTCAGGCCGACGCGAGGCGCAGCATCGACCAGGAGACCGGTGCCAGGGCGGCGGTGAGCTGACCACCGGTGACTGTGGCGGACTCGTTCGGCCGCGGCGCCACGGAGGTGTCGTCGTCGGCGGTGGCCTGCCAGGTGTGGTCCGGGTTGGACAATGTGACCGCCTCGACCACGCGCAGGTCACCGAAGGCGGAGGTGTCCACGGCAAGCGTGAGCTCGTCGGTGGTGGAGCGGTTCACGGCGAATACCACGACTTCGCCGGTCTCGGCGTCGTGGGTGGCGACCGCGTCCAGCGCCGCGACCTCACCGAACTTCGCGGTCTCGTGCATCGGGGAGTCGATCGCCAGCTGAAGCACCTGGCCGGCGGCGTGCTGGGAGGTCAGCGCGAAGGGGTGGAAGATCGTCTGCTTCCACGCCCGGCCACCCGGCTCGGTCATCATCGGGGCGATCACGTTCACCAGCTGCGCCTGCGAGGCCGCGTGCACCCGGTCGGTGTGGCGCAGCAGTGAGATGAGCAGATTGCCCACCACCACCGCGTCGGCGACGTTGTAGTGGTCCTCCAGCAGCACGGGGGCCACCGGCCAGTCGTCCCCGGTCGGCGGGCGGGACTCGGCACGCTTCTGGTACCAGACGTTCCACTCGTCGAAGGAGATGTGGATCTTCTTCGTGAGCTTGCGGGCGGCGCGGACGGCGTCCGCGGTGGCGGCCACCGAGTCGATGAAGTGGTCCATATCGACGGCGGAGGCCAAGAAGGAGGCGAGGTCGCCGTCCTCCTCGTAGTAGTAGGCGTGAGCCGAGATGTAGTCGACGTCCTCGTACGCCTCAGTGAGCACGATCCGCTCCCACTCACCGAAGGTCGGCATCCCGGAGCCCGAGGAGCCGCAGGCCACCAGCTCGATGTCCGGGTCGATCATCCGCATCGCACGGGCGGTCTCTGTGGCCAGGCGTGCGTACTCCTCGGCGGTCTTGTGTCCGATCTGCCACGGTCCGTCCATCTCGTTGCCCAGGCACCACATTCTGATGCGGTACGGCTCCTCGGCGCCGTTCTTGCGGCGTAGGTCCGAGTAGTGGGTGCCGCCGGGCACGTTGCAGTACTCGAGGATGTCGAGTGCCTCCTGCACGCCGCGGGTACCGAGGTTGACGGCCATCATCGGCTCGGTACCCGAGGCCTTCGACCACTTCAGGAACTCGTCCACGCCGACGTGGTTCGGGTCGGAGGAGTGCCACGCAAGGTCGAGGCGGGTGGGGCGCTGGTCCACCGGGCCGATGCCGTCCTCCCAGCGGTAGCCGGAGACAAAGTTGCCGCCCGGGTAGCGCACGGTGGAGACGCCGAGCTCGCGGGTGAGGTCGATGACGTCCTGCCGGAAGCCGTTCTCGTCGGCGGTCGGGTGGTCCGGCTCGTGGATACCGGTGTAGACGGCACGGCCGAGGTGCTCCACGAAGGAACCGAAGGTGCGTCGGCGGACCGGCCCGACGGCGAAGGCCGGGTCGAGAGTGATGCGTGCGTTGGTCATGACTTCTTTCTCCAGGGGGGCAGGGGTCGGGGTCTGGCTGGTCAGGTCAGGTCGCGCGCAGCAGGGCCACGCCGTGGGCGTCCACCTGCAGGTCGAGCACGGCATAGGGATCGGCCGGGTCGATCTCGATGCGGCGGCCGGTCCACAGCTCGGTGATGGTGGTCGGGGTGGGAAGGTCCGGTGAGGTGAGCCCGGTGGAGGTGAGCGGGATGTGGATGGTGCGTGCGCCGTCGGCACTGTTGAACACCCCGGCCCACCGGGTTCCGGCGGCGGGGCCGGTGCCTCGCGCGCCCCACACGATCAGGTCGCGTTCACGGAGCAGTTCCCCATTGTCGGCCGAGTGCCTGCCGATGGTGAGCGCGTCGGCGTGAGTCAGGTCAGCGAGGGTGGCCGCGTCGGTGGTGGGCAGGTCGCCGCCCATGAACAGGGGCGAACGGCCGAGGTTCCACAGTGAGAGCATGGTGCGGCGCTCGGCGGTGCTGAGCAGGCTGTCACGCGGCTCGCCCCGTTCGGCGCGGATACCGATACGGCCCAGCGGCAGCATGTCGGCGTCGGCCCAGCCGTGGGCACGCTGGTGCGGGGCCCAGCGTGCCAGGCGGGTGAACTGGTCGGCGACGTCCTCCCATCGGTCCCACAGGTCGTCGGAGATGCGCCACATATCGGCGTTCTCGCGCAGGTGGGTGACGTGGGCGACGGAGAGGTCGGTGCCGGGGGAGAGGGAGAGGGTGACGTCGCGGCCGTGGTGTTCCTCGGCGCGGGAGACGGCCGTGTGCAGGGCCTCGATCGCGTCGTGGTGGTAGGGGAAGAGCATGTCGTCGACTTTGAGGAAGTCGACGCCCCAGCCGACGACCCGGTCGATCTGGGTGTCCAGCCAGATCTGGGCCGCATGGTGGGAGAAGTCGAGCCCGAGGTTGTCCCCGTTCCAAGGGCAGCGGGCGGCTGGGTGGTCGGCGGGAAGGGCGATGTCGGCCGTGGTGGCGTCGGTGCCGGGCACGGGGCGGGGGTCGGCGACCGCGCGGCGCGGGATCCCGCGCATCAGGTGCACGCCGAAGCGCAGGCCCAGTTCGTGGATCTGTGCTGCCAGGGGGCCGAATCCTCGGCCCCCGGCGGAGGAGGGGAAGCGGGCCTCGACGGGCATCTGCACGCCGTCGGAGTCGAGTAGCAACGGGGCGTCGTCGTTGTAGCCACCGGCGCGGGCGGTGGGCTCGTACCACTGGATGTCGACGACCACGGTGTCCCACCCGGCGGGCAGCATCCGTTCGGCCATCACCTGGGCGTTCGCGAGCACCTCATTCTCGGTAACGGTGGTGCCGAAGCTGTCCCAAGAGTTCCACCCCATCGGCGGGGTGAGGGAGGCGGTGCGGTGCACGCAGGGCCTTTCGTGAGTGCTTTACATCGATGTAGAGGCAGTCTGCACGGAGATCGGGCTGGGGTCAACCGGACGTGGAGAGGTTCGTGCCCGCTGGGTCAGACCGGAGCGTCGGCCGGTACCTGCGAACCCGGCTGCACCGAGATGACCTGCTCGCCGGCTGCCCCGGTGGACTGGCGAGCCACCACCCGGGCCTCGCTGATCACGCGGACGTACGGGCCGCCGTCGCCGGCCAGACGTGAGCGAAGCAGAGCCACGGCCGTGTGGGCGATCTCATCCCGGCCGGGTGCTACGGAGCTGAGCGTGGGGGTCGCGTACCGGACGTCGTCGACGTCGTCGAAGCCGACCAGTGCCACATCGGCGGGCACATCCACGCCGCGTGCGTGCAGCGCGTAGAGCGCGCCGAGGGCGAGGGCGTCGTTCATCGCGAACACGGCGTCTACCGGCGTGCCGCCGTCCAGGAGGGCGCCGAGGGAGTCCGAGCCCGCCGACCGGTGCCACGGCGTGGCGGGCACCACCAGGCCCGGATCGAACGGGACGTCGGCGGTGGCGAGCGCCTCGCGGTAGCCGTCGAGCCGCAGCCCGGCCGAGCCGGTGGCCGTATCCGCCGGGCCCGGCCCGAGCACGGCGATGCGGCGACGACCCAGCTCCAGCAGGTAGGAGGTGGCGGCGCGGGCGGCGGCGACGTTGTTCATCGTGACGTGATCGGCGGGGGCTCCGAAGACCCGCTCGCCCAGCAGGACCAGCGGGAAGTCGACCTCGAACGCTGCCCGGTCAGCCTGGTCGAGGCCGAGCGGGGAGAGAATCACCCCATCGGTGAGCTGGCGCCTGGAACCGGACAGGACGGCCAGCTCGCGGTCGCGCCGGCCGCCGGTCTGCTCGATCAGCACGGTCAGGCCATGGCTATCGGCCTCCTGGATGACGGCGTCGGCCAGCTCAGCGAAATACGGCAACGAGAGTTCGGGAACAGCCAGGGTGATCAAGCCCGTCCGGCGGATGCGTAGATGCCGCGCCGAGACGTTCATCCGGTAGCCCAGCTCGGTGAGTGCAGCCTCGACCTTCTCCTTGGTCGCCGGGCGGATGTGGGGGTAGCCGTTGACGACGTTCGAGACGGTCTTCACCGAGACGCCGGCCCGGCGGGCCACATCGGCCATCGTCGCCGGACGCTCGTTGTTCGTGGCCACCCGCACCTCCTTCAGTCTCCGCACCATACTGGCCGTAGGCTCTGAGGTATGAAGATCGCGCGATTCACCACAGGTGAGGACCCCCGGTACGGCGTGCTCGACGGTGAGGACCTGGTGGTGCTCACCGGAGACCCGCTCTACACCCCGCCCACACCGACGGGGCAGCGGGTGCCGGTGGACTCGGTCAGATTGCTGGCACCGGTGATCCCGCGCTCGAAGGTGGTCTGCGTGGGGCGCAACTACGCCGAGCACGCCGCCGAGCTGGGCAACGAGGTGCCCGAGCTGCCGCTGCTGTTCATCAAGCCCAACACCACGGTGGTCGGTCCCGACGACCCGATCGTGCTGCCCTCGTGGTCGCAGGAGGTGCACCACGAGGCCGAGCTCGCCGTGGTGATCTCGCGTATCTGCAAGGACATCTCGGCCGAGCAGGCCGGGCAGGTCATCCTCGGCTACACCGCCGCCAACGACGTCACTGCCCGGGATGTGCAGAAAGAGGACAAGACGTGGACGCGCGGGAAGATGTTCGACACTTCCTGCCCGCTGGGCCCCTCCCTGGTGACCGACCTCGACCCGGCCGACCTGCGGATCAGCGCCAGCGTCGACGGTGAGATGCGTCAGGACGGGCGCACCTCCCAGATGATCCGCTCGGTGGCGGACCTGGTCGCATACGCCTCGAGCATCTTCACGCTGCTGCCCGGCGACGTCCTGCTGACCGGGACTCCGGCCGGAGTCGGGCCGATCGAGGCTGGCCAGCGGGTGGAGGTGGAGATCGAAGGGATCGGGACACTCGGGAATCCGGTACTGCGGCGCTGAGGCCGTAGGGGCGGCTGTGGTGTTCTGACGACGTACTGCACGCGTCGCGACGACACCACAAGTGGCGTCTGAGCTGCAGGGGTCTACGGGCGCGGTCCGGTGGACTGGCCCGGCTCGAACGTGCACGGCACCAGCCGGGGTGGCAGGGGGTCCTCAGCCTCCAGCATGCGGATGAGTGCCTCGGCGCCCAGATGGCCGAGTTCGGGGCCGGGAGTTCGCATCAAGGTGAGTGGGGGGTCGCTCAGCGTTCCCGTCTCGGGCGCAGCGGACAAGCCGAGGATCGAGACGTCGCCGGGGACTCGTCGACCGGTCCGGCGGGCGCCGGTGACCAAGCGCAGGGCGGTGTGGTCGTTCAGTACCAGCGCCGCGGTGGGGCCGCCGGCGTCCTCTTCGCCGAACACCTGGCGAGCCAGTGACTCGGGATCGTCGGACCAGGTGACCTCGACCGTGCGGCCGTCGATGTCGCGTTCGATCCGGGCTTGCTCGAATGCCGCCGCCGTGCGTACGAAGGGTCCGTAGGTCCGGTAGCCGCGTTCACCCTTGCCGCCGAGTACGAGCGCAAGACGACGGTGGCCGAGGCCGGTCAGGTGGTCGATCGCTTGGTGGAGTGTCGCCTCGAAATCGATGTCGACGTGGCAGATGCCGGTGATGTCTCGGGTGCGCCCGATCAGTGCGAACGGAGTGCCGGAGCTTTCCAGCACTGCCACGCGTGGATCGTCGAGCTGAACCTCCATCAGGAGCACCCCGTCCACGAGCCGTTGTCCGACCAACTCGGCGAGTTCGCGTCCGTCGTTGCTGACCGGCCAGATCACCAGGTGGTAGCCCCGCACGCTGGCCGCGGCCGCGGCACTGGTGAAGAACTCGACCGATGCCGTGCTCAGTGGCCGTTCGAGTACCGGGTAGGCGAGGGCCAGGATCCGGGTGCGACGGCTCGCCAGCGCCCGAGCGACCGCATTGCGGCGGTATCCCAGCTCGGCCATCGAGCTCTCGATGCGTTCCCGGGTGGCCGGTGTGACGGGCTTGGTGCCGTTGACCACGAAGGAGACCGTGGCGATCGAGACGCCGGCGTGGTCGGCGACATCCTTCATCGTGACCACGGTGGCCTCGCTTCCGTTCGACGGTTCGCGGGAACTGCTTGACAGCGCCCGAGCGTACGCTCCACAATCGTCATCACGTCATTTAAGCGCTTAACCGACGATTCGTCGACACGGACGTTCGTCGGCCCAGCGCCAATCGAGATGACCAACGACAACAGCAAGGGAGCTGATCGTGAAGCGATACATGGTGATGGCGGCCGGGGGAATGAGTGCCGCACTGGTTCTGGCCGCCTGCTCGGGTGGCGGTGACGGCGCTGATGCGGACACGGGCGAGGTGAGCAGCCTCTCCGTGCTGGACTACTACAACAACGACCCGGACAACTCGCTCATCCAGGCGGGCCTCGACAGTTGTGCGGAGGAACTCGGGATCACCCTCGAGCGGGAAACCGTGCCCGGTGGTGATCTCATCCAGACGGTCCTGCAGCAGGCGTCCTCACAGACGCTGCCCGATGTGCTCATGCTCGACAACCCAGAAGTGCAGCTGATCGCGGAGACGGGGGCACTCCTCCCGCTCGACGAGCACGGGGTCTCCACCGAAGGATTCGCACAGGGCGTGATCGACGCCTCGACCTATGACGGGCATGTCTACGGGCTGCAGCCGGTGGCCAACACCCTGGCCCTGTTCTACAACACCGACATCCTGGCCGAAGCAGGTGTCGAACCGCCGACCACCTGGGACGAGCTGCGCGAAGCCGCTGCCACCCTCACCGAAGGCGACCAGTACGGAATCTCCTTCAGTGCGATCAACACCTATGAGGGCACCTGGCAGTTCCTCCCACCGATGTGGACCAACGGTGGCGACGAGACCGATCTGACCAGCCCCGAGGTGGCCGAGGCGCTGCAGCTGTGGGTCGATCTGGTGGAGTCCGGCTCAGCGTCGGAGAGCGTGATCAACTGGTCCCAGGGGGATGCGAAGGACCAGTTCATGGCCGGTCGCGCCGCGATGATGGTGAACGGCCCGTGGAACATCCCGGCGATGAATGAGATCCCGGATGTGAACTGGGACGTCGTGCAGTTCCCGGTCAACGACGCGAGCCAGACGCCGGTCGCACCATTCGGAGGGGAGGCCTGGACCGTCCCGGTCACTGGGGACGAGGCCAGCCAGGCGGTAGCCGTGGACTTCGTCGAGTGCCTGAACACGCCGGAACAGCAGCTCGACTGGGCTGTCTCGCGTTACACGATCCCCACCCGGACCGACCTCACCGAGGACTTCCTCGCCGAGCGCCCGGAGATGGCGGCGTTCGCCGAGCAGGTAGCCAACGCCCGCTCTCGCACCGCGCAGCTGGGGCCGGAGTGGCCGGACGCCGCGACCGTCATCTACGAGGCGATCCAGCTGGCGTTGACCGGACAGACGAGCGCCGACGAGGCCTTCGCGCAGGCCTCCGCACGTTGAAGTTGACGCCATGAGCTCCCTCACGCACGCTCCGGCGCGGGCGGGGCAGGCATCGCCTGCCCCGCCCCGCAGGCGCCGCAAACTCCGCGGGGACGACATCGCGAAGATCCTCTTCGTGCTTCCCGCGGGTATCGCCATGGCGCTGCTGTTCGGCTACCCGGTGGTGAAGAACCTGACCATGAGCCTGCAGGACTACAGCCTGCAGACCTTCTTCACCGGGGAAGCGCCCTGGGTGGGACTGGCCAACTACGTGGATGTGGTCACCGACCCAATCTTCGGGCAGGCCATGCTCAACACCGGCCTGTTCACCGCCGGCTCGATCCTGTTCCAGTTCGTCATCGGCCTGGCGCTGGCGCTGTTCTTCAAGCAGCACTTCCCGCTCTCGGCGACGTTGCGCGGGTTGTTGCTCCTGCCGTGGTTGTTGCCGCTGATCGTCTCTTCAGCAACGTGGCGTGCGATCCTCGAACAGGACTCCGGGATCCTCAACCGGTTCCTCGGGGTGTTCGGCGTGGAACCGATCGGCTGGCTCGTCTCGCCCTCGATCGCGCTGATCGCCGTGATCGGTGTGAACATCTGGATCGGGATCCCGTTCAACACCACCCTTCTCTACAGCGGCCTTCAGGCGATCCCCGATGAGCTCTACGAGGCCGGGTCCCTCGATGGGGCCACGCACTGGAAGGCCTTCCGGTACATCACGTGGCCCAGCCTGCGACCGGTGGTCTCGGTGGTGCTGATCCTCGGTGTGGTCTACACGCTGAAGGTCCTCGACATCATCCTCGGCCTGACCGGCGGGGGACCGGCGAACGCCACCCAGACGCTGGCCACCCAGTCCTACCAACGGTCCTTCGTGGACTTCGAGTTCGGCCATGGGGCCGCGCTCAGCAACATCCTGATCGTGATCTCGATGGCGTTCGCCGTGGTGTACCTGCGCCGCGGGCGCCACGCGGCGGACGAGTGAGGAGGCAGGCATGACAACCACGACCTCCGCTCCGGCGGAACTGAACCGCCGCACCGGTGACGACATCGACCTGCGCAAGGTGCTGCTGACCGCGGCCGGGGTGCTCATCCTGGCGGTGATGCTGTTCCCGGTGTACTGGATGGTCAACGCTTCGCTGCAGCCCTCGGGCAACACTCTCAACGCGGATCTGATCCCGCTGCAGCCCAGCTTCGACAACTACGTCCGCGCCATCAGCGAGCAGGGCGCCAACTTGGTGACGAGCCTCATCATCGCGCTCGGCACCGTGGTCTTCAGTCTGGCGCTGGCCGCGCCGGCATCCTTCGCCCTGGCGCAGTTCCGCTTCCGGTGGGTGGGCGTGGCGTTGCTGGCGATCCTGGTCTCGCAGATGATCCCGGGCATCGTGATCGCCAACGCGCTCTACAGCGCGTATGAAGGTATGGGCCTGCTGAACTCGATCCCCGGGCTGATCCTCGCCAACTCCACCAGTGCGATCCCGTTCGCGATTCTGATCATGCGTTCGTTCATGCTGGGAGTACCGTCGGCGATCATCGAGGCTGCCCGGGTGGACGGTGCAGGGCTGGTGCGATCGTTCCTGTGGATCGTGGTTCCCGTGAGCCGTAACGCGATCATCACCGCCGGGCTGTTCACGTTCCTGTTCGCCTGGAGTGACTTCCTGTTCGCGCTCACCCTCACCACCACCGACGAGATCCGGCCCGTGACGCTCGGCATCTATCAGTACCTGGGCACGCAGGTGCAGAACTGGGGTGCCGTGATGGCCACGGCGGTGCTCTCGGCCACTCCGGCCATCGTGCTGCTCGTGGCTGCCCAGAAGTACATCGCCGCCGGAGCCACCGGCGGTGCGGTCAAATGAGAACTACTACCGAAGGAAACACAACCATGACCGACGCGCAGTCCCTCAACGTCCTCGTCTGGGGCGAGAACCGGCATGAGCAGATCGAGCCGCACGTGGCGGAGATCTACCCGGACGGTATGCACGGGGCCATCGCTGCAGGGATCCGGGAGAACCTGCCTGCGGCGCAGGTCTCCACGGTGACTCTCGACGACCCCGAGCACGGTCTCACCGAGGAGGTCCTGGCCGCCACCGACGTCCTGGTCTGGTGGGGGCACGCCGCCCACGGGGAGGTGCGTGACGACGTCGTGGAGCGGGTGCACCGGCATGTGCTCGACGGGATGGGGCTGCTGGTGCTCCACTCGGGCCACTGGTCGAAGATCTTCGGCAAGCTGATGGGCACCAGCTGCACGCTGCGCTGGCGCAGCGAGGAGGACCGCGAGCTCGTCTGGACCGTCGACCCCACCCACCCGATCGCCCAGGGCGTGCCCAACCCGATCATCATCGATCAGCAGGAGATGTACGGGGAGTTCTTCGACATCCCGGCGCCGGACGAGCTGATCTTCATCTCCTCCTTCACCGGGGGAGAGGTGTTCCGTTCCGGCTGCACCTTCAAGCGCGGCCACGGCAAGATCTTCTTCTTCTCCCCGGGTGATCAGGACTTCCCCGTCTACCACCACGAGCACGTCCGCAAGGTGATCGCGAACGGCGTCGCCTGGGCCCGCACGGTGCGGCCGGAGCGCACCACGCCTACCTTGCTGCGCTACGAGTCCGGCGAGTTCTTCACCGGCCACGGGTACACGGGTGCCATCAAGGAGGCCGAGTGAAGGCCCTGCGCCTCATTCAGGTCGGCGCGGGCAGCATGGGCCGCGCGTGGCTGCACACGATCGCCGCGAACCCAGATGTCCAGCTGGTCGGACTCGTGGACCTGGACACCGAAGCCGCTGCCGCCGCGCTACGTGCCACGGACCTTGACGCCCCGGTGAGCACCTCCCTGACGGAACTGGCTGCTGCCCAGGCGCCGGACGCCGTCGTGAATGTGACGGTGCCTGCCGCGCACCTGCCGGTGAACCTCGAGGCCCTCGGGCTCGGGTTGCCGGTGCTGTGCGAGAAGCCGATGGCGGAGTCGGTGGCCGGGTGCCTGCCGATGATCGACGCGGCCGAGCGTGCCGGGCAGCTGCTGATGATCTCTCAGTCGCGGCGCTACTACCGCCACCTGGCCTCGTTGCGGGAGGTGCTGGGAACCCTCGGGCAGGTGGAGACGGTGCGGTGTGAGTTCGCCCGGGCGCCTCGGTTCGGCGGGTTCCGTGAGGAGATGGCCGAGCCGCTGATCGTGGATATGGCGATCCACCAGTTCGATCTCGCGCGTGACCTGATGAGCGCCGACCCTGTGAGCGTCTACTGCGAATCGTCCAACCCGAGCTGGTCCTGGTTTGCCGGCAACGCCGTGGCCACGGCCATGTTCACCTTCGACGGCGGAGCCTCCTTCTCCTACACCGGCACCTGGTGCGGGCCTCACCCGGAGACGTCCTGGAACGGGGTGTGGAACCTCGGGGCAGCCGGCGGGGGAGTGCACTGGGATGGTGACCACGCCCCGACGGCGTACGCCCCGGATGGTGCGTCGCTGCCTGTTCCCGAGCGGGAGGTGCCCGAGGAGATCGCCGGGTCGCTGGCCGAGTTCGTCACCTGTGTGCGCACGGGGACCGAGCCGGCGACGGCGGGGCACCGCAATGTCCTCAGCATCGCCATGGTCGAGGCGGCGGTGAGGTCGTCCGCGGAGCGTCGGGTCGTGACGATCGCGGAGGTGATGGAGCGGGCGCGGGGCGCTGTGGGAGCGCACTGATTCGACGGACCTGAGCGTTGCCGGGCTTGGCGGGGTCTGGTTACGGTGGGTGAGACGGACGAGGATGGGGGACGTATGGCTGTCAGTTACGACGTGACCTTCACACTGGTGATAGTTCTGCCGCTGGTACTGATGGTGGTGGCTCTGGTGAGTGCCGTCCGCCACCCGGGGCTGCGGGACCTGGTGCAGGTGGCGTGGTTCGCCTTGATCGTGCTGGCTCCGGTCGTGGGGCCGATCCTGTGGTTCGTGGCCGGACGGAAGACTGTGGCCGCGCACCAGTAGGCTGGGAGCCATCATGACGACTCCCGTTTCCGGCGCCGATGTGCGCGTCCGCTTCTGTCCCTCGCCCACCGGAACCCCGCACGTCGGGCTGATCCGGACCGCCCTGTTCAACTGGGCACAGGCTCGCCACCACGGCGGCACGTTCGTGTTCCGGATCGAGGACACCGACGCCGCGCGGGACAGCCAGGAGAGCTATGACCAGCTCCTGGACGCGCTGCACTGGCTCGGTCTGGACTGGGACGAGGGCGTCGAGGTCGGTGGGCCGGACGGACCGTACCGGCAGTCCGAGCGCGCGGCGATCTACGCCGATGTCGCCGACAAGTTGCTCGCCTCCGGGCATGCGTACGAGTCGTTCTCCACCCCGGAAGAGATCGAGGCCCGCCACCGGGCCGCCGGGCGCGACCCCAAGCTCGGGTACGACGGCTATGACCGCGACCTGACCAAGGAGCAGAAGGCGGCATTCCTTGCTGAGGGCCGCACGCCGGTGTTGCGTCTGCGGATGCCGGCCGAGGACATCACCTTCACCGATCTGGTGCGGGGCGAGGTCACCTTCGCCGCCGGCTCGGTGCCCGACTTCGTGATCGTGCGTGGCAACGGGCAGCCGCTGTACACCCTCACCAACCCCCTCGACGACGCGCTGATGCGGATCACGCACGTGCTGCGCGGGGAGGACCTGCTCTCCTCCACCCCGCGGCAGATCGCCCTGCACCGGGCGCTGACCGAGCTCGGGATCGCCGAGCGAGTGCCCAGCTACGGGCACCTGCCGATGGTCACCGGGGAGGGGAACAAGAAGCTCTCCAAGCGCGCCCCCGAGTCGAACCTCTTCCTGCACCGCGAGCGCGGCTTCATCCCCGAGGGTCTGCTCAACTACCTGGCGCTGCTGGGCTGGAGCATCTCCCCGGACAACGACATCTTCACCCAGGCCGAGATGCTGGCCGCCTTCGATGTCTCCGACGTGAACCCGAACCCGGCGCGCTTCGACCAGAAGAAGGCCGAGGCGATCAACGCCGCCCACCTGCGGCTGCTCCCCGCCGAGGATTTCCGCGCCCGGCTGGTGCCGTACCTGCACGAGGCCGGCGTGGTTCCCGCGGCCACGTTCGAGGAGTTGACGGCGGAGCACCAGCAGCTGCTGACCGTTGCCGCACCGCTGGTGCAGGAGCGCATGACCCTGCTCGGTGAGGCACCCGGGATGCTGGGCTTCCTGTTCGCGGCCGACGATGCGCTGGTGGTTGAGGAGGATGCCCGGGCGGCGTTGCGCCCCGAGGCGGCCGAGGTGCTCGACCGGTCGATCCGGGTACTGGAAGGGCTGGAGGACCTGACGCCCGAGCCGCAGCAGGCGGCCCTCAAGGCCGTGCTGGTGGAGGAGATGGGTATCAAGCCGCGCTTCGCCTTCGCGCCGCTGCGGGTGGCGATCACCGGACGGCGGGTCTCACCTCCGCTGTTCGAGTCGATCGAGATCCTCGGCAAGGAGTCCGCGCTCGCCCGGTTGCGGGCGCTGCGCAGCACGTTGTGATGCACAGCTCACCCGGGCGGTAGGCCGTCCCGGATTCTCGCGGCCAGGTCTCGCGTCCTGTCCTCGAGAGCGTCGAGGCGTTGACGGGCAGCGGTACGGCAGGTGCGGCGCCGGCCGATCCGCAGCAGCACGGTCCAGATCGAGGTGAGGTGAGGTCGCCGACTGCGACGCATGCTCCGGGTGCGCGACGCTGCCGCAGTTGTTCGGATGCCGGTCGGGCGCATCATCTCGGTCATCGTCTTCCTGCCCATCGCCGGTGGATCTTCCTGATGTGACCAGTGTTCCGGGCTTCTAGGACAGATTCGGTCCTAGACATGGATTTACGATGGCGGTGTGATCTCGTCCAGCGCACGACTACTGCAACTGCTGGGGCTGCTGCAGATCCGCCGTGAGTGGACCGGTGCGGCGCTTGCCGCGCGTCTCGGCGTCACCGACCGTACGGTGCGCCGCGACATCGACAAGCTTCGCGAGTTGGGCTATCCGATCCGGGCAGCGGCCGGGGTGGCAGGCGGGTACCAGCTGGGTGCGGGTGGCCGTCTGCCCCCGCTGCTGCTCGAGGATGATGAGGCGCTCGCGGTCGCGTTGGGCTTGTCCGCTGTGGCGGCGAGCCCGGTTTCGGGAGTGTCGGAGAGCTCGGTGCGAGCGTTGGCGAAGTTGGAGCAGGTGCTGCCCGCGCGCCTACGCACCCGTTTCGCATCGCTGAAGTCCTCCGTCACCCGACTCGGTGCGGCGGCTGACGCGGTCGATCCGTCCTTCCTGACCGAGATCTCGGCGGCCATCGGTGCGCGCCGGCAGTTGTCCTTCGAGTACGAGCGCGCCGACGGTGCACGGACCCGGCGCGTGGTGGAGCCCTACCATCTGGTGGATGCCGGGCAGCGCTGGTATCTGGTGGCCTGGGACTGTACCCGCGAGGACTGGCGAACCTTCCGCATCGACCGGGTCCGCTCCTTACCGTCCGAGCGTGGGAAGTTCGTGCCACGAACGCTCCCGGCAGCCGATGCCGCAGCGTACGTGCAGGAAGCGATCACCCGGTCGCCCTATCGGTTCGACATCACCGTGCGGCTGCGCGGCACGCCGGCCGAGCTCGCCGGCCGGGTGGCACCGACCGCCGGTCAACTCGAGGACGATCCGGCACCGCCGAACGGTGAACAGGGGAGGTGGAGCATCCTGCGAGCGGGGTGGGACGATGCGGACGCGTTTCTCGGCTATCTGCTCGAGTTGGACACCGAGTTCCACATCCTCGGCCCACCTGAGTTCGTCGCCTCCTGCCGGGTGATCGCCGGCCGGCTGGCGACGGCAGTGGGCGCGGACACTGGCGGGGCGGCGTCGGAGGTGGTGCGGTAGTGCTCAGCGCCGGATCTCGAAGGAGGTGTGGCCGGCCGGCTGCTCGTCCTGGACCGACCGTTCCGTGACCACTGCGCCCCCGGGCCCGGTTTCGAGCCAGTCCAGCATTCCCCCGACGGCGTCCGGTGGGCCTTCCACCCAGGCTTCGACCCGGCCGTCGCCCAGGTTTCGCACCCAGCCTGCTACCCCGAGCCTCTCGGCGCGTCGGCGGGAGTGGGCCCGGAAGGCCACGCCCTGCACGCGGCCGGAGACCAGAACATGTCGTGCGATGCGCTCAGCCATGGTTCCATGATGGACTAGGGCCGTGTGACCTCGCCCACGTGCGCGAGTTTGGGTGCGAGCACCGAGTTCCGGTACAGTTTCACGTCGGTACGGCGTTCGCGCTACGGGTCCTCAGAGTATGTGTGAGAACACTCGGAATGTGAAGGCCTTGACACCATGGGGTATGGTGTAATCGGCAGCACGACTGTTTCTGGTACAGTTAGTCTAGGTTCGAGTCCTGGTACCCCAGCGGAGAATCGTCCCGGGTCACTCCCCGGAGTCCGGTACGATTCTCTTTGTTTGCTCGGCCCCGTCGTCTAGTGGCCTAGGACGCCGCCCTCTCAAGGCGGTAGCGCCGGTTCGAATCCGGTCGGGGCTACAACATGAAGGCCCCCGCTCATCGAGCGGGGGCCTTCTGCGTGCGCTCGGCAGGGGGTGTGGCTGAGGCCAGCCCTCAGAAGGCGGCGTGCCGGACCCGGGAGCGTTCTTCGGTGGCCACCAGCACATCCAGCACCGTGCGCTCCATCTCGAGCCGACGCCCGGCCGCCTCCGGGTCGTGCCAGAGGTTGATCTGCTCATGTGGATCGGCCGCCAGGTCGTATAGTTCGCCGTCGCGCGAGCGGGTAGTCGCCGGTGGCCCGTGATGGACGACAATCTTCCAGCTGCCCTGGCGCACCATGGTCGTGTGCACGGGCGGGTCGTAGGGCCAGCAGCTGTTCCGGTACTCCGAGAGCACCCAGTCCCGGTCCTCCCATGTCGAGCCGCCTTGCCCGTCATTCCACAGCGGGGCCAGGTCGCGTCCCTGCTGTCGCGGCAGTGGATCCACGCCGGCGCTGGCGAGCACTGTGGGCGCCAGGTCGATCCACTCCACCAGCTCCTCGCGCACGGTCCCTTCCGGGATCTGCCCCGGCCAGCGCACCAGCAGCGGCACCTTGACGGAGCAGTCGAACATCATCGGGCCCTTGAGTAGCATCTGATGATCGCCGAGCATCTCCCCGTGGTCGCTGGTGAACATGACGATCGTGTCCTCCGCCAGGCCCTCGGCGTCGAGAGCGTCGAGGATCCGGCCGACCTCGTCGTCGATCAGGGTGACCATCGCGTAGTAGTGGGCGATGATGTCCTGGATCTCCTCCTCGGTACATTCGGCGAAGCCGGTGTCGTGCCCGGCATAGGACCGCTGCGAGGCTTCGGTGTAGATGTCCGGTTTGGTGCTCAGGTCCGAGGTCACCGGCGCCGGCAGAGACTGCGCGTCATAGCTGGCCCGGTAGTCCGAGGGCGAGCCGAACCCGTGGTGCGGGTCGAAGAAGTTCACCACGAAGCAGAACGGCTTGTCCTTCTCCCGCCCGGTGGTGAGGTACTCGATCGTCTCCTCGCCGATCCACCGGCTGTAGTGCTGCTCGGTGGGCAGATTGTCGATGGCGGCCGCCCCGCCTCGGGCCATCGCCTCATCGAGCACCCCGGGGAAGTGCTCCTCCAGCCACAGGTGATAGTGGTTCGCCTCGCTGCGCACGTACGGATCGTGCGACCACCGGAACACCCGGAACCCGTCATCGATACGTGGCTCCACGCGCCCCCCGAACGCCGCACCGAGATGGAACTTGCCGACCAGTCCGCAGTCATAGCCGGCGTCGGTGAGGGCGCGGGTGAAGAGCTGCTCACCCGGATCGATATCCACGCCATTCGCCCACAACCCGTGGTTGTGCACGTACCTACTGGTCATCAGGCTGGCCCGGGACGGGGCACACACCGAGGACTGGGTGTAGCAGTTGGTGAAGCGTGCTCCCTGGGCGGCGAGCCGGTCCAGGTTCGGGGTGCGGATGTGGGTGTTCCCGGCGGCGCCGAGGGCGTCCCAGCGCTGCTGGTCGGTGCTGATGAACAGGATGTTCGGGCGGGTCATGGTTCTCCGGTCGGTGTGACGTAGACGGTCGGACTCAGCAAGGACGGGGGAGGATCAGCTCTTCACGGCACCGGCGATCCCTTCCACGAAGTGCCGCTGCAGGAGCACGAACAGCGCGAGGATCGGCAGCAGCGACAGCGAGGCGGCGGCCGCCAAGCCGGACCAGTCGGTGGAGTTGGTGCCCTCGAACGCGAGCATCCCGACGGCGAGCGTGCGGTTGTCCGGCACGCTGAAGGTGAACACCAACGGGAGGAAGAAGTTGTTCCAGGTGGCCAGGAACGTCAGTACCACCACGGTGGCTGTGATCGGACCGGAGAGCGGCAGCATGATGCGGAAGAAGGTCCGTGCGAAGCCGGCGCCGTCCACGACGGCCGCCTCCTCCAGCTCCTTCGGGATCTGGGCGAAGAAGCCCGCGTAGAGCAGCACCGCCGCGACGTGACCCCCACCGGCGAGGGCGAGGATCAGCCCGAGGTGGGTGTTCAGCAGCCCGAGCACGTCGCTGAGTTCGACCACCGGCACGATGAACAGGCCGGTCGGGATGAACATCGTGGCGGCGAGCACGCCGATCAGCAGCCGCCGGCCGCGGAACCGGTACCGGGCGATCACGTACCCGGCTGCCGCGCAGCGCACCACCACGATGGCGACGGTCGCCACGGTGACGATCACCGTGTTGATCATGTAGCGCGAGAACCCGGCCTCGGACCATGCGCGCGAGTAGTTGTCCCAGTGCCACTGCTCCGGCAGGAGCGAGAGGCCGCCGGCGAAGATGCCGGTGGCGTCCTTGACCGACGCCGCGAAGATCCACAGCAGCGGGTAGATCCAGATGAGCGCCACGACGACGAGGATTGCCGTCTGCACCCAGCGCATGGTCTTGCGGGACACAGGCAGGCGACGGCGGTCCGTACCTTTCGCAGGTGAGGCTCGCTCCGCCGTCGGGCGGGAGAGTGTGGAAGTCATGCCGTGACCTCCTTCCGCCCGCGCACGAGGCGGGTGATCAGCAGCAGGGAGCCGACGACGATCACGGTGAGGACTCCGAAGAGCACACCGAGCGTGGCCGCGTACCCGAGGTTCGGGTTGGCCGAGGTGAAGGCCTGCTCGTAGATGTAGACCTCGGTGACGAGGGTGGAGAAGAACGGGCCGCCGCCGGTCATGGTGAGGACGAGGTCGAAGACCTGCATGGTCTCCACCACGGTGAGCAGGGTGATGATCACGGCGAAGGGGGTCAGCATCGGCAGGGTGATGTGCCGGAACTTGTGCCAGGTGCCGGCACCGTCGATCTCCGCCGCTTCGTACAGATCCATCGGGACGGTCTGCAGGGCGGCCAGCCAGTAGATCATCGTGATGCCCATCCACTTCCAGATGTGGACGGCCATCACGCTGCCGAGGGCGGTGTCGGAGCTGCCGAGAAAGTCGACGGGTGGGAGGCCGAGCAGTTCTAGCAGTGTGTTGACCGGCCCGGCGGAGGGGTCGAGCACGAACCCCATCACGATCCCGACGATGGCGGTCGTGGCGACGACTGGCAGGAAGAAGGCCGTGCGCAGCAGGCGGGCGAGTGGCAGACGCGGGTTGTTCAGCATGATGGCCAGCACGAGTGCGATGGCCACCCGGATCGGGACGGTGACCGCGATGATCGCCATCGTGACGCCCACCGAGCGCCAGAAGAGCGGGTCGGCCAGGGCGCGTTCATAGTGGCTCAGGCCGATGAATGACCTGTCGGTGCCCAGACCCCGCCACTCGAGCATCGAGTAGAAGACGCTCGACAGGCTCGGCCAGAGCGTGTACAGCCCGAACAGGACGACCGTGGGGGCGACGAACAGGGCGATCCAGCCGCCGTGCCGGGCACGAGCCGACCGTGGCGGGGTGGGTGGTGGTGCAGATCTGGTGAGCGTGGTCGCCACGTCAGTACCGATCCGGCCCGTAGTCGGTGCCCAGTTCGTAGCCGCTGAACTCCCAGTCCGCGAGCGAGACCTCGAGGCCGTCACTGGTGACGGCGTCGATCGCCCGGTCGCGCTCGGCGCTGATCGCGTCGTTGAAGGTGGTCAGGGCCGCGGATGCGTCGTCGATGTTCCCGCCGAGGTAGCCCTGCACGATCTCGCCGAGGCTCGGCCGGATCTCCTCCATCTGTGCGATGACCTCCCCGACGGCGGGGTTGCGCACCAACGGGCTGGGGGCGAGCCGGCACCAGTCGGTGAAGATGTCGATGGCGCGGGTGTAGGTGGGATCGACGTCCGCGTCCGCAACGGCGGCGAGATCGACCGGCGGCTGGTCCATATTCGAGGCCAGCGCGGTGGAGAACTCCGGGCGGGTCAGGAGCGAGAACAGTGTGCCGACGCCGTCGACGTGGCCGGAGGTAGCGGACATCCAGAACTGGCCCGAGCTCGGTCCGCGGGCGGTGTAGCCGTTGCCGTCCGGGGAGGGCAGGTTGGTCACCGACACCTGGGGGAGGAAGTCGGGGAACTGACCGGAGAGCACACCGGGGTTCCAGGGCCCGTCGAAGAAGATCGCCGCGTCTCCTGCCGCCCAGCGGGCGCGGGCGTCCCGGGCGTCCAGCGAGGTGGAGGCGCCCAGCATGACGCCGTCCGCGATGAGGGAGGCGAGGAACTCCAGTGCTTCGATGAACTCCTCGGAGTTGAAGACGTAGTCCCCGGTGGCCGGGTCGGTGACATCGGGCGCGGAGACACCGGCGGTGTTGAACGCGAGCGGCCGCCCGGCCGCCTGAGCGAGATCGACGATCTGCTCCTCGAGACGGCCGGTGAACGCGAGATTGCCGACCCACGCCGGCATGTCCCCGTTCGCTGTGATGGCGCGAGCCAGCCGGCGGAACTCCTCCCAGGTGATGGTCATCGCCTCGGGGTCGCCACCGGCGCGCTCGACCTGGTCGAGGTCGAACCAGGTGAGGCTGGAGTGTTGCTGGTGAGAGAACAGCGGGATCGAGTAGACCGCGCCGTCAAAGGTGTGCATGCCCTCGAAGAGCAGGTCGGCGGCGGCGGATTGGGCCTGCGAGTCCAGGGTGACCGCGCCGACCAACTCGCGGGAGACGAGGGCGGGTGCGGGGATGTCGGTGAGGTTGCTGAACACGTCGGGCATCTGGTCGCTGCCGAGGGCCAGCTGCAGGGCCTGTCCCATCTCGTTCGGGTTGTAGACCGTGCGTTCCACCTCGCCACCACCGGCGGTGGCGAAGTCCTCGAACAGTCCGGTGAGGGCGGACTCGAGGGGTTCGAAGTGATCCCACCATTGCAAGGTGCCGGTGGGGGCGGCATCTGTGCCGGAGCCCGTGCCGGACGTGTCCGGGGAGTCAGAGGAGCGGCTGCACGCCGCCAGAGTCGCGGTGAGTGCCGCAGCTGAAGCGCCGAGCATCGTGCGTCGTGTGGGGTTCATGGAAGCTCCTTTGCGGTCCATCGTTGTACTTCCGGGACGATACACAGCCGCCTCAGGTGGGTCAATGGGATGCTGAGGGGCTACTTTGGCTCAGTACTCACGGATCTGCGCCCGTACCGGAGTGGCTCACCGAGGATGTTCCGCGCAAGTTGCGATGTCAGTGGCGTGACTCACTGGTAATGTGTCGCGGTGTTGGTTCAGTAATTGTTAGACGTTAGGAGTTCCGGTGTCGCGTCGACCTGCGCCGCCCCTGGTGTTGCGCCCGGGGGACCGGACACGGCTCGAGGAGCTGAGTACGGGCGATGACGTTCTGGCGCAGCGAGCCCGGATCGTGCTCCTGGCGGCACAGGGACGTGCGAACACGGCGATCGCGGCCCGCGCCGGGGTAAGCCGGCAGAGTGTGCTGACCTGGCGGGGGCGCTACGAGGCCGAGGGCGTGGACGGGCTGGTCGACCAGGCGCGGACCGGTCGTCCCGCGCGCACCGAACCGTGGGACATCGTCGCGGCCACCTGGGAAGAGGTGGTGGGTGAAGGGGTGCAGGGACGCTGGACCTCGCGCGCACTGGCCGATCGGCTCAGTGTGAGCGCAGCGACCGTCTCGCGCGCGTGGCGCACCCATCGAGTCCGGCCGCTACCGCGTGGGCGCTTCGAGCTGCGCACCAGCCCTGCCATGGAGGTGGGGCCGGTCGAGGTGGTGGGTATCGCCGTCGGAGGCGGTGAAGGCGTCATGGCGCTGCGTCCCCGTGATGTCGAGGAGCTTGCCGCTGGCGATGGGGTCGTCGACGATCAGTCCGACAGCGTTCGAGAGACGGTGCTCGATCTGCGCGACCGGCTCGGTGCCGCGATGGAGGTTCACGTGGGGCCGGGTGTCCTCGATCGGTTTGCCACCGCGCACGGTGATCTCCTGCTCGTGGCCACTCCGGGGGTTCTCGCGCCCCAGGCGCACCGGGCGGCTGACGGCGAGGAATGGATGGCCGTCGCCACGGTCCTGCTTGGCCGCCACGCCCACGACGGCGGAGATCTGCCAGCCGTCGACGGGCTTGGTTCCTTCGTCTGGACGGTGCGGGAGAATAGTCAGGGAACTTATGACTCGCTGCATGAGTCCGGGCCGGCATCTGGGCCGAGTTCCGGTGCGAATCAGGTGACGATGCGTGAGGTCGCTGCCCACGCCGGCGTGTCGATTAAGACCGTCTCGAACGTGCTCACCGGTGCTAAGCGGGTGGGGGAGCAGACGCGCTCGCGGGTGGAGCAGGCGATCGCGGCTCTCGGCTACCAGGTGAACACGGCCGCCCGGCACCTGCGCACCGGGCGCCGCGGGTCCGTCGTGCTTGCGGTGCCGGAACTGCGGGTGAGCTACTACGTGGAGCTTGCGGAGGAGCTCATCGATGCTGCGGCTGAGCGGGGCGTCAGCATCCTGGTCCAGACCACCCGGGGGCGCCGGGACCGGGAGGTGGAGATCGCGGCCGCCGCGCGCGGGCTGGCCGACGGGGTGATCATCGCCGCCCAGGGCATGACCCGTGCCGACCTGCAGGACGTGCGCGCCGGCGGCCCGCTGGTGTTGATCGGGGAGTACGTGGACGGTGCGACGGTCGACCACATCACCATCTCCAACGAGGAGGCCTCGCGCACCGCGATGGAGCACCTGCTGGCCTCCGGGCGGCGCCGGGTGGCGCTGCTGGGTGTGGGCACCTCGCATGTGTCCGACGCGCGTGTGCGTGGCTGCCGGGCCGCGGCCGACGCGGCCGGTGTGCCGATCGAGCCGGAACTGTTGATCCCGAGCCGCATCTGGCATCGGGACGCGGCTGAGGAGGCGGTATCGGAGCTGATCGAGCGCGGTGGCGAGTTCGACGGACTGGTGTGTTTCAACGACGATCTCGCGGTCGGGGCGGTGCGCGCCCTGCATACCCACGGGGTGCGGATCCCGGACGATGTAGCGGTGGTGGGCTTCGACAACACCAAGGAAGCGGCCTACAGCACCCCGAGCATCACCTCGATCGCGCCGGATATGGCGCACATCGCGCGGCGGGCGCTGGAGCAGATCGAGTCCCGGCAGCAGGGGCAGCTGGGCGGGCCGGTGCAGATGACTGCGCCGTACACGCTCGCGATCCGGGAGTCCGCGCCGTGATGGGCGGTGCGGCTACTGGGGTGAGTCCCGCTCCGGCTCGGCGGCCGTACGTAGGGAGCTGAGCAGGCGGGGAAGGTCGCTCGTCAAGGTTTCCCACAGCACGGTGTCGTCCATCTGTCGATAGCCCGCATGCGCGGCGATGTTGCGCATGGTGGCGATTGCGCGCCGTTGCGATGTCGGGACACTTCGATGGAACGGAACGAACGAGTCCTCTTCGAAAAGTGCCGCGGTCCGGATGATCGCCATGTTCGCGGCGTAGTACTCGTGGCTGCGCCGGGTGATCCCGCCCGCGCCGGGCGGGGTCGCCAGAGCGAGCGCATGGGTGATCTCCTCGACTGCGTCGAGGAAATTCTGCCGTGCGCTGGGTGTCGGTGCTGGATGTACGGCGTCTGGTTCGGCATCGGTGACCGGATCAACACGAGTGAACCGCTTGTTGCGCTCTGACGTCACAGCGGAACCAGTTCGGTGTCTTCGAGGAAGCCTGGGCGCGCTTCCCGGTCGACGACCACGTCGACCGGGAAACCGGTGAGGTCCTCCACCTCGTTGATGAACGTCGCAATGTCGAAGTAGCTGCGACCCTCGTCGACGTCGACCAGCAGGTCGATATCGGAGGTGAACCGGTCCTCGCCACGCACCGTCGAGCCGAACACCCGGATGTTGTGGATGCCCTCGGACGCACCGAGACGGATGATCTCCTCGGCGTGCTCCTCCAGCGGGATCGATGGCCGGTATCGAGCCGCACGCAGCACGCGGGTCAGCATCTCCGCGGAGACCGCCCGGCTCCCGCTCTCCATCGCGGCGATGTGCGACTGGCGCAGATCTGCACGCCGGGCGAGTTCAGCCTGAGAGAGGCCGGCAGCCGTCCGGGCTGCGCGAATGAGTGCCGGAGCGCGCTCGACGGGGACCTCCTTCATGCCCACATGATACCGCGCGTGGTATGGGCGGGTCAGCGCGTCCGGCACACCTCCGCCACGAACCGCGCCGACCGTTCCTGCAGGCCGGCGATCCGGCTGGCGATCAGCCGGGCACGATCCTCAGGTGAGGATGCTTCGGTACGGGTGGGACGCCGTCGGACGTTCTTCGAGCAGGTGAAGTCGGTGCAGACCAGGGTGCCGATGGTGTCGCCGCGGCGCCCGGCCGCGCCTGCACGCGGTGCCACGTAGAGGCTGACATCGTCGACGGCCACGATGTCCTCGCACCAGGCGCACATGGCCTTGCGGTGCTTGCCGCCCTTCTCCGGGGCGCGCAGCAGGATGGCGATGGGCTCGCCATCGAGCTCGAGCACGACATAGGCATTCAGGGGCGCCTTCGGGTCGCGCCAGCCGAGGTACTCGAGCCGGTCCCAGTCGATGGTCGTGAGGTCGGGGAGTACGGCTCGGTTGGCTGCGCCGCGGGTGGCGTTGACGAAGGCGCGACGGATCTGCTTATCGGTGAGGGGGTTCATGAGGGGTCTTCTCCAGTCGGTGGGCATGGCTCAGCGCCGCGCCGTCACCGCCGGATCAAATCCTCAGCGGTGGGCGCGGGGGCAGGCCAGCCTGGAGCAGGCCCTGGCGGCCACCTCGGCTTCCCCTCGCATGCGCATCCTCTCGTGGTGCCACCCATGTGGTGGCCGTGCCAGCCTAACCGCCTGTGACCAGGGCGGACCAGGTGATTTCAGGCGGGTGGTAGTCCCGTCGGGAAGCCGTCGATGCTGGCGCGGTTCTTGGTCTGCTGGTACTCGACCAGTCCGTCCTCGCCCTTCTTCGCGGCCCAGGAGTCCATCAGCGGCCGTTCACCCTCGAACTCGTAGAACGGCACCCCGAACCCGCAGGAGGTCTGCACCAGGTCGATGTCGAGCACGAAGATATTCCGGGCTCCGCGCATCGGCGGGAAGAGCCCGTGGAGCTCGTCCCATTCCTCGTCCGGTTCGTGCACGGCGCGTGCGGTGCCGTACAGCCTCAGGATCATCGGCTGGCGTTCGAAGGAGCAGAACATCACCGTCATCCGCGGGGTGTCCAGCAGGTGCGCAGCGGTCTCGTTGCCGCTGCCGGTGCCGTTCAGCCACACCACCTGGGTCGGGGAGACGATCCGCAACGAGTCCAGGCCCTTGGGGGACACGTTGACCCTGCCCTCGCGGGCGGCGGTGCCGACGAAGTAGAGGTGTTGAGCCTCGATGAAGCGCTGGAGACGGTCGGTGATCTCGGGGTACTGGGTGGCCATGAAGACATTGTGGGCCATGGAACGGGCGCATATTTGTCGGGTGACTGGGTGACACGTACACTTAATCTACGTGACGTCGTCGACATCGAGGAGTCGAACTGTGAGCCGTCCGAACGTGCTCCTGATTACCAGCGATCAGCAACACTGGGACACGATCGGGGCGTTCAACTCCGAGATCCACACACCGAATCTGGATCGATTGGTTCGTGAGGGGACGGCGTTCTCGCGGGCGTACTGCCCGAACCCGACGTGCACGCCGACGCGGGCGTCCCTCATCACGGGCAAGTACCCCAGCGAACACGGGGCGTGGACGCTGGGCACGAGCCTGCCGGAGTCGGAGCCCACGCTCGGTGCTCACCTCAGCGAGCAGGGATACCGGACGGCGTTGGTCGGCAAAGCGCACTTCCAACCGTTGCGAAGCACCGAGGAGTATCCCTCTCAGGAGGCCTACCCGCTGCTGCAGGACCTCGACTACTGGCGGAACTTTCACGGCCCGTATTACGGCTTCGACCACATCGAGCTGGCTCGCAACCACACGGCTGAGGCGCACGTGGGTCAGCACTACGGGGTCTGGCTGACCGAGAAGTGCGGGGAGGACTGGAAGCAGTACTTCCGGGCGCCGACCGGGAGCATGCCCCACGAGGTCCAGCACACGTGGCCGATCCCCGAGGAACTGCACTACAACACCTGGATCGCCGAGCGTACGAATGCACTGTTGCAGGACTATCAGCGGGCCGGTGAGCCGTTCTTCCTGTGGTCGAGCTTCTTCGACCCGCACCCGCCGTATCTGGTGCCTGAGCCCTGGGACCAGATGTATGACCCGGAGGAGATCACCATCCCAGAAGGGATGGAGGGGGAGCACGAACGCAATGCTCCGCATTTCGGACTCGTGCAGACAGAGGAGCCGGACTTTAGCGAGTGGGAGGAGACTGGCCACCGGATCCACGGGTTCGAGTCCCACCTGCGGGACGAGGGTGAGCGACGCCGTCTGGTCGCGACCTACTACGGCATGGTCACCATGCTCGATGCCTACGTGGGCAAGATCCTGGACGAACTCGACCGGCTCGGCCTGGCAGAGAACACGATCGTGGTGTTCAGTACCGACCACGGGCACCTGTTCGGCCAGCATGGGCTGCAGGCGAAGGGACCGTTCCACTACGAGGACCTACTGCGCGTGCCGTTGCTGGCGCGCGGTCCGGGCATCGCATGCGGTCAGCAGACCTCCGCGCTGCAGTCCCTGGTCGACTTCGCCCCCACGGTGCTCGACATGATCGGTGAGGACGTGCCGGCCGAGATGACCGGCGTCAGCCAGAAGGCCGTCTGGTCGGGGGAGGTGGAGTCGGCACGTGAGCACGTGTTGTGCGAGTTCCATCATGAGCCGACCACAGTCAACCTGCGAACCTACATCGAAGACCGGTACAAGATCACGGTCTACCACGGCCGCGAGTACGGCGAATTGTTCGATCTTGAGCACGACCCTGGGGAGTTCCACAACCGGTGGGACGACCCGGACTACGCGGCTATCAAGTCCGATCTGCTGCTGCGGTTCGTGTGGGCCGAGATGGGGCGGGAGCCGATGCCCATGCCGAGGATCAGCGTGGCGTAGCGCGAGAGCGCATCAATCTGCGGACTGGTCGCGAGAAAGGATGGCGGCGCTCCTTCGGGAGCGCCGCCATCGCGACTTGGTGATGCTGCGGATTGTTAGGCAATCGCCGCACTCTGGCGAGGTCGATCGTCTCCCGTGGAAGCGCTGCTCCATCCGATGCCAGGTTCGTCTGGTGCAGCGACGGTCCCGTCGGCACGGATCTCAGATCCGGTCTGGATGGGGTTCCCCCAGACAAGTGCCTCGTAGTAGGTCGTGTTCGGGATCGCCATGCACAGGTGCTGATGAGCGATGCCCATGCCATGCACCTCTGCCTTGAGCAGGAACGATTCTGCGAGATGGGCGATCCGCATGGCCCCGGTGATCCCACCCTTGAATGTCGCGCTGGTGCGTACGTAGCTCGCACAGCCAGCGTGAATGAAATCCGCCATGTTCATGTGGGCGCCATCGCTGGTCTCTCCGACTAGTAGCGGAACGTCGACGGCTTCGGACAGCCAGCGATGTGCGGTGACGTTGAACTCTCGCATGGGCTCCTCGTACCAGAGGAAGCCCGCGTTGGAGAGCTCCTTGCCCAGGTAGACCGCGTCGGAGAGGCCAAACCCTGCGGATCCGTCGTACATGAGCTCGACATCGTCGCCCACGTGCTCGCGTAGGCGTCGACAGAGGTGCGCGTCTCTGCGCGCGTCGCCCCAGGCGTGCAGCTTGATCGCCTTGAAACCGCGCTCCAGGCACTGATCCGCGACATCGAGGTACTCCTCAACGGAGCTGTAGGTGATGGTACTGGCGTACGCGGGAATGCTCTCGCGGAAGGTCCCGAGAAGTCGATGAACTGGGAGATCGGCTGCTTTGCCGGCCAGATCCCAGAGGGCCAGATCGAGGAGTCCGAAGGCGTAGATCGGGATCTCCTCAACTCGGTCGAGCTCCCACACCCGGTGCCAGAGGTATTCACGGCTGAGAGCGTTGGCCCCGATGAGTTCCTCGCGTAAGCGTCGCTCCACGATGTCCTTCACGATCACGCCGCGGCGAGTGTGCGCCTCGCCCACAACGCCGTCTGCCGTCCAGACGCGTAGCACGCCACCGACCAGCTCGGGTTCTGAACCTGGAAGACCCGTTCTCCATTGGAACGGTGGTTCGGCGGCGAGGTCGACCAGATCGACCGTGATGTTCGTGATGCGCATCATCTCTGCGCTCCTCCTGGATGGCGAGCTCGATCGGAGTCGTTCGGCTATAGCGCTGTGGCGCTCAGCCACGCTTGACCAGAACTCAACCGATAGGACATACTAGCCAGGTTATCAGACAACCGGGCGAGCGGGTGAGGTGGCAATCTGGGTCCATCGGGGGGCGGTATGGATGCCGCCGCTACGGTGGGCAGGCAGGAGGGGGCATGGAAGTGATGGGTGGTGGAGCACCGATGGTGCGCGACGTTGAGGTCGAGTGGGTCCGGTACGGCGAAGACGAAGGCCGTGATCTCAACCTGCGCGTATATGTCGCGGAGGCTCTGCAGGCTCAACCGCGCGCTGTCGCAGTCTTCTATCACGGGGGCGGATGGCACGCGGGCAGGCGTGAGCAGTTCGCTACCCACGCAGAGCATCTCGCCCGGCTAGGCATGGTCGGAATCCTCGTTGAGTACCGCCGCCGTGGTCCCGTCCTTGCGACACGTGACGCGGTCGAATCGATGCAGTTCATCCACGGCCATCTCGATCGATGGAACGGGGATTCCGAGAGAATCGTGGCTATCGGCGGCTCAGCGGGTGGTCACCTAGCACTTGAGTCGAGGATGTTTGGATCGCGGCGAGAATGGGCGGGGCCAGATACGTTCATCCTTTTCAATCCAGTCACCAACACGTCAGAAAGTTTCCCTGGTGGATTCGGTTTTCACAAGTTCGTTGACGAGAGTGAGGCGCGCTCCCATTCCCCATATCACCAACTGTCTGACGGTGCGTCACTACGCGTACTTGTTATGCATGGAACGGCAGACGAGACGGTTCACCATGGTAACTCCGTTGAGTTCTGCGAAGCGATCGAGTATCAAGGGGGTGAGGCAACCGTTGTGCTTTACCCCGGGGCCTCCCACGGATTCTTCAACGAACGCTCCACAGGCAAGCAGTACCATTTGCGCACCTTGAGTCAAATGGAACACGCCTTGCGCTCATGGAAATTCATCAGCTGAATTGAACTGGAGGTCGAGTGTTGCGCGAAAATGATCGCCCCAACATTCTATTCTTGATGACAGACGAGCATCGGTTCGATCTAGCGGGCTTTGCCCACAACCCGATTGTCCGAACTCCTCACCTGGACGCACTTGCGCGTGACGCAGTGATCTTCGACTCTGCGTACACGCCGGCACCAATCTGTATCCCCGCTCGGCAAGCCATGATGGCTGGACAGTTGCCGCGAAACTGTGGCGTGGAGAGGTACGGGGAGGATCTCGAGCCCGGGTACGAGACGTTTGCTCGACGTTTCTCACGCTTCGGCTACCGTACTGTAGCCGCCGGGAAGTTGCACCATCTCGGGGTAGACCAAGCGCAAGGCTGGACGAACCTCGTGGGTATGGACAGCAACGTCGACCCGCGTCACATCCGCGATTCGGAGCTGTCGACCCGGACTCACCGATCGAAGCCGAGCAAGTGGTCGCAAGCCCAGGAAGTTCGGAGTGCACGTCCTGGGCGTTCCTCCTATTCCTGGAGGGACGAGTACTCGGTGCAAGGCGCAATCCAGTACCTGGACGAGCACTTCCTGGATGCAAGATACGGTCGCGCCACGCCGGACGTCCCGCTACTACTCAAAGTCAGCCTCGTCCAACCGCACTACCCGTACTTTGCGGATCCAGACCTTCTCAACTACTACATTCCGCGGGTGGAGACATATGGTGAGCAGGAACTGTTTGATCACCCAGTCCTAGGCGGTGATCGCCATGTTGTGCGGGAAGGAATCGAGGCGGACCGCGGTGAGATCGTGCGTGCCGTTGCCGCCTACTATTCGATGGTCGAATCGGCGGACCGACTGTTTGGATTAGTTCTCGACAAACTCGAAGAAGCTGGTCAAGATATCGACGAGTGGACCGTAGTCTTCACGAGTGATCATGGCGAGATGCTCGGGGAGCACGGCGTGTGGGAGAAGCAGCGCTTCTTCGAAGGTAGCGTGCGCGTCCCACTGTTCATCCGTTCGCCACGCCGGTTTCGCTCGAGGAGAGTTGCAGAGAACGTTAGCCTATGTGACCTATACGCGACGCTCGGTGAGTTGTCCGAGATTCCTGTGCCGGACGGACTAGATAGTCGAAGCATGGTACCGTTGATGGCTGGGAGGTCAGAAGATTGGGACAATGAGGTCGTTTCGCAATTCCGTGACAATCGGATCATGATTAAGCGTGACCACCTTAAGTATCAGCACTATGGTCATGAAGGTCCGGAAGTGCTGTTCGATCTTGAATCTGATCCAGGTGAGACGCGAAACTATTTGCAGGATGGCGAGTATGCGGGTGCGGTAGATAGATTCCGGGTGCGTCGTGCTGAGCTAGGCTTCGATTGAGATCTGGGACTGACCGTCCCCGACGCGGAGCCGCCGCCCTGGCGCGTGCGGAACGACGTCGCTGTCGTCGGTGCCGGCAGCATCCCCGAGGCACAGGTCACCCGTCCCACTCTCAGCACGATGGGTCCGGATGACGGTGCCGACTTCTCCGATGCGGCCGAGATGCTCTTCGACCGGATCCAGCACCCGCGCCACGGTGAATGGCGGGAGATCAGCCGGTCGTGGACCTTCACCGCACGCAGTTCGACCTGACCGAGTACCGCACGCGCCGTCGACCGTCACCCGGAAGGAAGCCCCTGTGCCTACTGCACTTACCCGCCCGAACGTCATCGTCGTCTTCACCGACCAGCAGCGCTGGGACACCACCGGAGCCGGCGGCAACCCGCTCGGTCTGACCCCGGAGTTCGACGCCATCGCCAGCAGCGGGACGTACCTGGCGCAGGCGTTCACCGCGAACCCGGTCTGTGCCCCCGCCCGGGCGGCCATTCAGACGGGACAGTACGGGACGGCGTCGGGGTGCTTCCGCAACCGCACCACGCTGGGGCAGGCGCGCACGCTTGCCCACTCGTTCGCCGAGGCCGGCTACGCCACCGGCTATATCGGCAAGTGGCATCTGGCCGATACCGAGCCGGTGCCGCCGGAGCAGCGTGGGGGCTATGATTCCTGGCTCGGGGCGAACGTGCTGGAGTTCACCTCCGATGCGTACCGGACTGTGATGTTCGACGACGACGGTGAGCCGGTGATGTTGCCCGGCTACCGATCGGACGCGATCTTTGACGCTGCGATCAGGTTCGTGGCCGATCACAGCACCCCACCGGCCGGCGCAGCACCCGCCGCGCAGGAGCGGCCGTTCTTCCTGTTCTGCTCCCTGATCGAGCCGCACCACCAGAACGAGGTGGACACCTACCCG
>NZ_VSMB01000017.1 GCF_009805705.1 Ruania rhizosphaerae | reverse complement strand
CCCGCCCAAGCCCTCAACCAACTCCTCACTGTCGCAACGACCACTTGACATTGGGCGCCGATCCGCGACACTCAGGCCACCCTCGTCGGGCCGGGTCGCTCAGGCGCCCATCTCCGCACCGGTCTCGAGCAGGGTCTTGAGACCGGAGAGGCACCAGGGCCATCCGCCGCCACCCTGCGCCGGTTCCCCACCGCCGGCCACCTCGGCTGCCAACTCGGGGGCCGCAGTCAGGTCGTGGGTGAGCACCACCTGAGTGAGGCCGGAGGGGTACTCAGTCAACTCCCAAGTGAGGCGGGTGGGCGCCTTGTCCGGGTGCCAGGCCGGGGACCAATCGAGTACGAGCCGTTTCGGCTCGTCGGTCTCGATGACCGTTCCGGTGACGGCGACCTCTCCCATCCCCATCTGCTTCATCTCATCTGTGGTCAGGTTGCGATAGGTGCCGCCTGGGCGCAGGTCGTACTCCGACTCGCCTCCGTAGCCCCAGCGGGTGGTGTATTCCGACTCGGTGATGGCCTTCCAGATGGTGGCGGCCGGAGCGTTGATGTAGATGCTGTAGACCTGGATCAGATTGTCGCTCATGATTCGTCCTTCGGTTCGTGGCCGGGCCGTTTCGGCTCGTCCGGAGATTGCTCGAGCTGTTCCTTCATGCCGAGCAGGACGGAGGCGATACCGGCCCGCTCGGTGTACTTGCCGATCCACCGCTGGTGGATCTGCTGGATCGGCACGGGGTTGAGGTAGTGGTGCTTGGTCCGCCCGCGCTTGCGCGTGAGGACCAGGCCGGCGTTCTCCAGCTGTCTCAGGTGCTTCGACACACCGAACCTGGTCATCTCGGTGTGCTCGTTGACCGCTGCGTCGAGCTCACCGAGGGAGCGCCCGTCCTGCACAAAGAGCAGGTCGAGAAGGAGCCGGCGGACAGGATCCGCCAGCGCCTTGAAGACTGGGTCGTCGTCGAGCACGCTTCGACAATAGGTGACCATTTAGTCACATGTCAATCAATGGTCGATCCCGGCTATCGTCGTGGCCATGAGCAATCCCGGTGACCACCCACCGGCACCGGGCACACCGCCCCAGCCGGAGCCATGGGCCGCGCCCAGCGCCTGGGGCGCGCCCACGGGACAGCCGCCCACGCCGTGGCAGGCGCCACCAGGCCCGGACGAGACGACACCCGCGGTCCCACCGCTGCCCGCACCGCCACCGCACACCCCCCAGCCAGGACCGGCGGGGCAGAGCATGTACGGCTCCCGCCCCACCTCGCCCCAGCAGGATCAGGGCTCCTACGGTCAGTTCACCTTCCCGGTGATGCAGCGCGCCACGCTGGAACCGACAGCGGTGGCCTCCGTGGCAACCGCCCTGCTCGGGCCCGTCGCCGTCTTCCTCGGCGTACTGGCGCGCACGCGGATCAAGCGCAACCGGCGCCGCAGCATGGCGCTGGCCTGGACAGGGATCGGCTTGGGTTCGCTGTTCACGATCGCGTGGGTACTGACCACAGTCGTGCTAGCGGGAAATGGCACGATCGACCGCCTCACCGAGAGCCCTCAGGCCGGGGATGTCGCGACCGCCCGGACCGTCGGCGCCTCGAACGTGGCCGTGGGCAATTGCATCGAGTTCCTCCCACCGGGTGAGCAGGTGGGAGAGGTCCAGCTGGTGCCGTGTGCGCAGTCGCACATCGCTCAGGCGATCTCCAGCCATGAGCTGACCGGCGACTTCCCCGGGGCGGACGCCGTTGCCGAGGAGGCGCTGGCCACCTGCGAGGCGGCTGTCTCGGCACTGGAGAGCGACGGCGTGCCCGAGTCGGGCTTGACCGCCTGGTACCTGGCCCCCACCGAAGAGGCATGGGGTCAGGGCACCACCGCGGTCCTGTGCCTCGCGCGTGGCAGCACCGGACCGTTCGACGGAGACCTGCTGAGCGGATGAGGTCGGTCTGCCCGTTGCCGGGCGACGCCCGGATCACGCACATCGCCACAGCTCGTTCTAGGGTCAGCGCATGAGTACTCCGGACCCGGGCGCGGCGCGGCGCGACCGGCGGCACGGCGATGGCCGCCGCCTGGCGCCTGCTCAGGGGCGGCACGCTGGTTCGTGGGCCGGCTTCGGGCAGAGCCCGGGCGCCGGTCCCGCCGAAGGGTCCCAGGCGACGGACCGTCGATCGACGACGACCGTTCCGATGATCGCCGCGGTGGCTGTCGGGGTCGCCCTGGTGCTGATCGTCGGGACCCTCGGATTCCGCGCCCTGTTCCAGGACGAGCCACCGCCGACGCCTCCGGCGGCGGACCCCACCTCGGCCACGCCCACCCCGACGGCGGAGCCTCCCACGCCCACAGCCTCGCCCGGGGCGGTGTCCGAGTTCGATCTCACGGTGGGCCAATGCCTGGACGCGTACGAGCTCGGCGACCCGGAGATGCCGCTCGCCGACTGCGCCGACCCGCACCAGTTCGAAGTGTTCGCCCAGGAAGAGTCCGCCGAGGAGGACTACCCAGGAGAGGAGGAGATGACGACGGCGGGAGACGAGTTCTGCCGTGAGTCGCTGCTCGCGGAACTCCCTGAGGACCTCGATACGACGCCCGTGGTGTACCG
This sequence comes from Ruania rhizosphaerae, assembly GCF_009805705.1. Classification (GTDB taxonomy): domain Bacteria; phylum Actinomycetota; class Actinomycetes; order Actinomycetales; family Beutenbergiaceae; genus Ruania; species Ruania rhizosphaerae. The sequence goes on along the minus strand of NZ_VSMB01000017.1, from coordinate 71,091 downwards.
GACCATCTCCCCCTCGCCTGAGACCTGGGAGACGGGCGATCGGAGGCTCACCTGCATCGTCGGGGTGGATGAGGGCTACACGATGACCGGTAGCTTCACGAGTGGGGAGGATGTCGCGATCTCCGGACCATGAGGCGAGTTCGGCCAGTTCAACCGGACGCGCCCGCCACCCTTAGCAGAACGCCCTGGCGCCACGGTCGAGCGGGCTTCTAGAGTCAGTGCCATGAGCGCACCGTGGGATCCTCACCAACAACCCGGCACCCCGGGTCCGGAGCAGCCCGGCTATGGCCAGCAACCAAGTCAGCAGCCCGGCTACGGCCAGCAGCCGGGCTACAACCCACAGCCTGGCCACAGCCCACAACCGGGGTACGGTCAGCAGCCCGGCACTCCGGCCCAGCCCGGCTACGGCCAGCCCGGGTACGGTCCACAAGGCGGCTACGGACAGCAGCCTGGCTATGGAACACCCCAGCCAGGCTATGGCGCCCCCGGAGCCGGCTACGGGGGCGGAGGTCAGGCACCGTCCGGTGCGCCGCCGTCGAAGAACAGGGCCCCGCTGATCATCGGGATCGTCGTGCTGATCGTGGTGGTCGCCGTCGGTGGCTACTTCGCGCTGCGCCTCCTGGGTGGCGGGAACGAGCAGCCGACCGCCGGCCAGACGGCCGATCCACTGAGCCAGCCGGAAGAGGTGGCCGATCTGGACCTGCTGCCTGGTCACTGCCTGGAGGTGCTGGAGTACATCTACACCGACGACAACCTGCTGCCGGCGGTGCCATGCGCTGATCCGCACGCGCTGGAGGTGTACGCCGAGGAGATCCTTGACGACGCGGAGTACCCGGACTTCCCCGGTGAGGACGTCTTCGGCGACGCCTCCGACGAGTTCTGCTTCGCCGAGCTCGACTCGATGCTGCCCACCTCGTTCGACACCACCAACATCGGCTACCACTCGCTCTACCCCACGCAGCAGACCTGGGATGCCGGCGACCGGAAGTTCACCTGCCTGATCTCCGCGAATGACGGGTACAGCCTCACCGGCAGTTTCATCGCCGGCGAAGACGTCTCCGTCTCCTGACCTCCTAGCACCGAAATCGCTCGTCGATCTGGTCGTCCGTCAACGACCAGATCGACGAGCGATTTCGTGAAGTGAGCGTCAGGGGGCCAGGGCTCAGGCGGCGCGTAGCACCAATCCCGGCTCCTCCAGCGACTCCGGCCGGTCCACCGTCACGGACCCGCCGTCCACCACCTCCCCGGCGAGCAGCATCCGGGCGAGCCGGTCTCCGATCTCACGCTGCACGAGGCGGCGCAGCGGCCGGGCACCGTAGGCGGGATCGTAACCCTCGATGGCCAACCACTCGCGGGCGGCCGCGGTCACCTCGAGGTCGAGGCGGCGGTCGGCGAGCCGCGCGGCCATCCGCTCCAGCTGCAGATCAACGATCTTGCCCAGCTCGTCCAGGGAGAGGGCGTCGAAGACGACAATCTCGTCCAGGCGGTTCAGGAACTCGGGCTTGAACGACGCCCGCACGGCTTCGAGCACCCGATCACGCTTGACCGCAGTCTCCAGCGAGGAGTCCACGAGGAACTGCGAACCCAGGTTGGAGGTGAGCACCAGGATCGTGTTGCGGAAGTCCACGGTGCGCCCCTGACCATCGGTGAGCCGGCCGTCGTCGAGCACCTGCAGCAGGATGTCGAAGACCTCCGGGTGCGCCTTCTCCACCTCGTCGAGCAGCACGACCGAGTACGGACGGCGTCGCACGGCCTCGGTCAGCTGCCCGCCCTCTTCATAGCCGACATAGCCGGGCGGAGCCCCGACCAGCCGGGCGACCGAGTGCTTCTCGCCGTACTCGCTCATGTCGATGCGCACGATCGCGCGCTCGTCATCGAAGAGGAAGTCCGCGAGCGACTTCGCGAGCTCGGTCTTGCCGACACCGGTGGGCCCGAGGAACAAGAAGGATCCGGTGGGCCGATCCGGGTCGGAGATCCCGGCACGCGAACGCCGCACCGCATCGGAGACGGCGCGCACGGCCTCCCGCTGACCGATCAGGCGCTCACCGAGCACATCCTCCATGTGCAGCAGCTTCTGCGTCTCCCCCTCCAGCAGCCGGCCGGTGGGGATGCCCGTCCAGGCGCCGACCACCTCGGCCACCTCCTCGACACCGACATGGTCGGCGATCATCGGAGCCTCGCTCGCAGACTCCACATCGTGCTCGGCGGCCTCCGCCTCGGCGATCTGCCGCTCGACGGCAGGGATCTCCCCGTACAGCAGCCGGGAGGCCTTCTCGAGGTCACCCTCACGCTGGGCACGTTCGGCGTCGGTGCGCATCGCATCGAGCTGAGCCTTGAGGTCACCCACCCGGTTGTGGCCGGCCTTCTCCGCCTCCCAGCGGGCGTTCAGGCCCGCCAGCTCCTCCGAGCGGTCGGCCAGGTCGGCGCGCAACTTCTCCAATCGGTCCCGCGACGCATCGTCGGCGGACTCCGAGAGGTAGGCCTCCTCCATCTTCAGCCGGTCCACGGCCCGGCGCAGCTCATCGATCTCCACCGGCGAGGAGTCCAGTTCCATCCGCAACCGGGAGGCAGCCTCGTCGATCAGGTCGATCGCCTTGTCGGGCAGCTGTCGACCAGGGATGTACCGGTCGGAGAGCTGCGCGGCGGCCACGAGTGCGCCGTCGGCGATCGTCACCTGGTGGTGGGCTTCGTACTTGGGAGCGATCCCGCGCAGGATCGCCACCGTGTCCTCCACCGAGGGCTCTCCGACGAACACCTGCTGGAACCGGCGCTCCAGTGCGGGATCGGACTCGACGTGCTCGCGGAACTCGTCCAGCGTGGTCGCGCCGACCATGCGCAGCTCACCGCGGGCGAGCATGGGCTTGAGCATGTTCCCGGCGTCCATGGACCCTTCGGAGGCCCCGGCGCCCACCACGGTGTGCAGCTCGTCGATGAAGGTGACGATCTCGCCGTCGGAACTCTTGATCTCGTCCAGCACCGCCTTGAGGCGCTCCTCGAACTCGCCTCGGTACTTCGCGCCGGCCACCATCGCGGCCAGGTCGAGGGAGATGAGGCGCTTGTCACGCAGCGAGTCGGGCACATCGCCGTCCACGATGCGCTGGGCCAGACCCTCCACGACGGCCGTCTTGCCGACACCGGGGTCACCGATCAGCACCGGGTTGTTCTTGGTGCGGCGGGAGAGCACCTGCACCACGCGGCGGATCTCGGAGTCGCGCCCGATGATGGGGTCGATCTTCCCCTCGCGTGCTGCCGCAGTGAGGTCCAGGCCATACTTCTCCAGCGCCTGGAAAGTCCCCTCGGGATCGGGCGAGGTGACCCGGGCCGACCCCCGCACCTGCGGCAGCGCGGCGATCAACTGATCCCGGGAGGCACCTGCTCCCCGCAGCGCCTCGCCGACAGCACCGGCATCCTTGGCCAATCCCAGCAGCAGGTGCTCGGTGGAGACGTACTCATCGCCCAGCGCCTTCGCCTCGTCCCCGGCAGCACCGGTCACGGTGAGCATCGCACGCGACATCCGCGGCTGACTCACCGAGGATCCCGCCGCCGCGGGAAGGGCGGTCTCCATACCCTGAGCCTGCTGCGCGAGGTGGGCACGGTCGGCGCCTACGGCACCGAGCAGGGCGACGGCGACCCCGTCCGTCTGCGAGAGCAGTGCACTGAGCAGGTGGACCGGTTCGAGCTGTGCGTGCCCGGCACGCACAGCGGCCTGCACGGCCGTCGAGACGGCCTCCTGCGACTTGGTGGTGAGCTTGGTGTCCATCGATCCTCCGAGTTGGTCGGTCACTGACCAGTACAACCAGATCAAGGTTGAGTCTATTCCACTCAACTTTGGAGGATGGGCCTCAGATGCGCAACCAGCAGCGAGGGACTCCGGTGACGCGTCGAACCCGCCTGCAGGTGACCAGACGGTGAACTCTTCGCCCGATCCCACGCAACCCACGCCGTCCGCGGGTCCAACAGGCTGCGCACAGGCCCGAAGTGCGACAAACTCAGGTGGCGTAGGGCACATCCGTGCGGTCAACCACGAGAAGGAGAAGCACATGGTGGGATTCGACGACCTGAAGAACAAGGCCTCCGAGGTGCTGAAGGACGAGGAGAAGACCGATCAGGGTCTCGACGCCGCCTCGGACTTCATCAACGACAAGACCGGTGGCCAGCACGCCGACAAGATCGAGCAGGGCCGCGACTTCCTCGACGGCAAGGTCGGCGACGAGCGCTGACGGCATGTTCTCGGACGGCCGACCCTGCACGGGTCGGCCGTTCTTCATGTCCGGCCCACTCCCCCACGCCACGCACTACCGGGCGGGCGAACACAGTCCGGGCTGGGAGCACAGTGGCTACTCACATCCGCCGCAGCCTCACCACCTGCGCATGCGCAAGCGGCCTGACACGATGCGAACATGTCCGAGTGCACGTTCTGCCAGATCGTCGCCGGTGGCCTTGAGGCGCACGTGGTGATGGACGAACCCGATATCGTCGCCTTCCTCGATACCAGGCCCCTGTTCGCCGGCCACACGCTGCTCGTGCCGCGCCGCCACGTACCGACCGTTCCCGACCTTCCGGCTGAGATCGCGGGGGCGTTCTGGTCAGCCGGTCAACGGCTGGCGGCGGCGATCCCGCAGGCCCTCGGCGCGCAGGGCACGTTCATGGCGGTCAACAACGTGGTCAGTCAGTCCGTGCCGCACCTGCATCTGCACGTGGTGCCGCGCACCAAGGGCGATGGGCTACGCGGGTTCTTCTGGCCGCGCAGGCGCTACTCCGGTGACGAGGCCGGTGCGGCGGCCGCATCGATCCGGACCGCTCTCGGCGGATAGCCCTCGGGCGTCGAGCCTTGTGGTGTGGTTCCGACGTATCACATGCACCGGGATCACATCACAACGCGCGAACCGGCACCCGAGCGGACATCTCAGGTGAGGCTGGCACACTCTGCTGCGTGAAACCGCTGCTGCGCCTGCTCCTCGCCGTCGCGAGCCTGCTGCTCCTCGCCGGCTGTTTCCGTGTGGAGGGTGATCTCACCATCGCCCCCGACGCGGCGACGGTCTCCGGGGAGGTGACGGTCGCCGTCAGTAGGGCGTGGGCCGAGGAGAACGGCGAGGATCTGGACGCGATGGTGGCCGGGATCGAGTCCGATCTCGAGGCCGCCCCGGATCAAGGGGTCACCGCGGAGCCCTATGACGACGGCGAGTACGCAGGCGTGCGGCTCACCCTGACCGAGACCCCGGTCGAGCGACTGGAAGCCGCCACGAGTGGGGCACTGAGCATCATCTCCGATGATCAGGAGATCACCGTGGTGGCCGGCCTGGGCAGCCTCGCCGAGGCCGATGCCGACGGCTGGGAGGCGGACCTGTCGATCACCTTTCCCGACGGCGTCACCCACCACGACGGGGAGCGTGAGGGTTCCACGGTGACCTGGCACCTGGACGCCGGCGACTCCGCGTTGCGGGCGACCGGTTCGATGCCGGGCGCCCAGGCTCCCTTCCCCTGGGTGCCGGTGTCCGCGGGTCTGGTGCTGGTCAGTGGGGTCGGATTTGCTGTGGTGCAGTGGCGGCAGCGCGCTGCACGGTCGAACACTCGGCCCGTGAAGGAGTGAGCGGCGGCCCTCACCCCACCGGGGGCCGCCGGCCGGACCAGGGCAGCGCCTCCTCCAGCGCCGCCGCGAGCGAGAGCAGCCGCTCCTCTCCGCCCAGCCCCGCCCCCAGGGCCACGCCGAACGGGAGGTCAGGGCCGCCGTCGGGGGAGTCGGGCGCCCAGTGCACGGGCAGAGAGATCGCAGGCCAGCCGAGGATGTTCCAGGTGCTCGTCCATGGGGTGAAGGCACACTGTGCCCAGAAGTCACCCTCGGGGTCGGCGTCGTCACGGATGGACCCGATGGGCGCCGGCGGTTGCGCGAGCGTGGGCGTGAGGATCACGTCGAACTCCGCCCATGCGGTCGCGGTCTGGCGTGTGAGCCGCTGCCCGGCGCTGATCGCACCCGCGTAGGCGAGCCCGCTCACGCCCCGCCCGCGCTCGCGCATCCACTGGGTCAGCGGCACCAGCAGGTGCTCGGCCTCCTCCGGCAGCGGCGCGCTCGCGGCCATGACTGACCACACGTCCAGGAACGGGGTCCACTCCTCGGCCGCGAACGGCACCGGCGCCTCGCTCACGTGGTGGCCCATCGCCTCCAACGCCCTAGCGGTCTTCTCGACGGCGGCCCTTGCCTGCGCGTGTACCGGCGCCTCGGGTGTGATGAACGGTGTGGTCACGACTCCCACGCGCAGTCCCTGTTCACGGCGTTCACAGGCGTCGAGGAAGGAGGTCTGCGGCCTGGGAAGCAGCGCCGAGTCGCCGGGCCACGGGGGGCTGAGCAGATCGAGTGCGAGGGCGGTGTCGCGCACGTCCCGGGTGAGCACGCCGTGCGTGGCCAGGGCGGCGCCGTCCACCCCGAGCGGCCCGTTCGACACGCGACCGCGGCTGGCCTTGAGGCCGACGAGCCCGCACGCACTGGCTGGGATGCGGATCGAGCCACCACCGTCGCTTCCCTGCGCGATCGGGACGATCCGTGAGGCGACGGCGGCCGCGGCGCCCCCGGAGGATCCGCCGGCGGACCGGGTCAGGTCCCACGGGGTGCGGGCCGGGGGTGCGATCTCGGGCTCGGTGTAGCAGGGCAGACCGATCTCGGGAGTGTTGGTCTTGCCGACCATGAGGGTGCCTGCCTCCCGGAACCGGGTGACCAGGCCGTCGTCGACCGGGGCGACGAAACCGTCCAGGGCGGCGCTCCCGGCGCGCATCGGCACACCGGCCACCATCGTCAGGTCCTTGATCGGCAGCGGCACCCCGAGCAGAGGATGGTCACGGGCCACCTCCTCGGGTGAGGACTCCTCGAGGAGGCGAGCTGCGTCGTCGGCGTGGGCCCGGGCGAGATCGGGTGCTCGGGTGACGAAGGCGCCCACTCGCTCGCTGAGCGCGTCGGCACGGGCCTCGGTGTGGGCGAGCACCTCGGCGGGCGAGGTCTGGCGGGTGCGGATCGCGGTGGCGAGTTCACGGGCGGTCAGATCGTGCAGATCGGCCATGGCACGAGCCTACGCGCCAGCCGCCCGCAAGCACACGCTCAGGATCCCTACCCCTATTGACGCGTCGGCCAACCCCACCTACGCTGAGTGGATTCCAAAGTGGATCCAGAAAGGGATACAAAAGCGATGAGGCTTCGGCACTCGATCATGGTCGGCATTCTCGACCGGTACGCAGACCGCTTCACGGAGTTCCAACCGGCGGTACCGCTGGAGCGCCGGATGGAACAGGCTGCGGCACTGCCCGGCGCCCAGGGCGTGGAGTTGGTCTACCCAGCCGACCTCGGCGACATCGAACGAGCGAAAGAACTCGTCGCGACCTCCGGGCTGGAGGTCTCCGCCGTCAATCTCAACATCAAGGGAGATCCGCGCTGGCGCAATGGCTCCTTCACCAACCCGGACGCAGCCACACGCCGCGAGGCCGTGCAGTGGCTGACCACGGCAATGGACCTCTCCGCTGAGCTCGGCGCATCCATGGTGACGGTGTGTCCGTTGATGGACGGGTGGGACTACAGCTTCCAGGTCGACTACGCCAAGCAGTGGTCCTGGCTCATCGAGGGCCTTCGGGCCGGCGCCTCCCACCGTGACGACGTGCGCGTCAGCATCGAATACAAGGCTTTCGAGTCCCGCACTCGCATCGTCGTCCCGGACATCGGCACCACCTTGCACCTGTGCGACAGGATCGGCCTCGACAACGTCGGGGTGACCATGGACGTCGGCCATGCGCTGATCGCCCAGGAGACCCCGGCCATGAGCGCCGCCATGGCTCACGAGGCCGGCCGGCTCTTCTACGTCCACTTCAACGACAACAACCGGGGATGGGACTGGGACATCGTTCCCGGCGCCGTGAACCTGTGGGAGATGGTCGAGACCCTCTTCTACCTCGACCGGATGGGCTGGGACGGCTGGCTGGCCTACGACGTCTTCACCAAGCACGGGGACCCTGCCGAGGCTTTCGACGCGACTCTTCGGTCCATGGAGGCGCTGGAGAAGCTCGTCGAGCGCCTGGGCCGCGATACCTTGCAGGACCTCATCGACAACGCCGACCCGGCGCAAGCGACCGCCCACCTGATCACGGCTCTGGTGGACTGATGCGCCTCGGCTTGGGTAGCTACGCCTTCCGCTGGCAGTTGGGCATCAACTCGACCCAACCAGCACCACTGAGCGCGCTGCAGGCCGTGCTCCAGGAGACCGCGATGCTGGGCTGCGGCGTACTCCAGCTTGCTGACGTCGAATCCCTGGAGACCGCGACCGACGGCCAGCTGACCGACATCCGCGCGAACGCCGAGGCACTCCGCATCCAGTTGCAATCAGGCTTCAGCGGCGCCACGGTCCCGCGATTGAAGCACCAGTTGCGCATCGCGCAACTGCTCGGGTGCGACCTGGTCCGGGTGGTGATGCACGGCCCGAACGTACCCGACGAGGACTCGGCCGTGGCAGCACTGGCCGCCTGCGCACCGGACTTCGAGGCGGCCGGGATCGTGCTCGCGATCGAGAACCACTTCCTGACCCCCAGCCCTCGCATGGTCGAGGCCCTCCACCGGATCGACTCACCGGCTGTGGGGGTCACGCTCGATGTCGCGAACTCGATCGTGTGCCAGGAATGGCCGCACGAGACGATCGCGGCGCTCGCACCCTACGCACGGTGCGTTCACCTCAAGGACTACCGGATCGAGCCGGGCACCAACGGCGTCGGCGCCTCGATCCTCGGGACCCCGCTGGGCGAGGGCACGACCGATGTAGAAGCCGTGCTGGACGCCGTCGCCGAGAATGCTCCGCTGGGTGTCGAAGCAGAGCTGGCGGTCGTACTTGAGCAGTGGTCGCCGTGGGAAGGCACTCCCGAAGCCACCGTTGCCACCGAGACAGACTGGCGCCGACACTCCGCACGCACCGCGGCCTCTCACCCGCGGCTGGCTACGCAGGAGGTGGTCGCCCGTGGCTGAGTCAGAGGACACCTCGGTGGCCGAGCGGTGCTACCTGCGACTGCGCGAAGCGATCCTCCGAGGTCGTTACACACCCGGCGAGCGGTTGACAAGCGTCCGATTGGCGACAGACCTCGGCATCTCACGCACGCCGGTGCGCACAGCACTGCATCGGCTGAAAGCCGATGGCCTGGTCGACATGGAGGACAACCGCGCGGCGTGGGTACGCCCACTCACCGTTGACGCCGTCGAGCAAGCGTACGAGATCGCCATGGCGCTCGAGGGCATGCTGGTGCGCAAGCTCGCGGCCCATGTCAGCCCGGAACAGGGAGACGCACTCGACCGAGCCATCGCTCGGATGGAGGACGCGGCGCAAACCGGGGACCAGCAGGAGTGGGTCGCCGGCGACGAGGAGTTCCACCATCTCCTGCGCACTCTCGGGGGAAACCCACTCCTCGACTCGATGCTGGAGCGAGTCGAGACCGTGATCCACCGCGTGAGGTTCCTGTCGCTGAACATCCGCCCCGAGGGCGCGATCATCTCCGCGCGAGAGCACCGCGCGATGCACGAAGCACTCGTCGCCGGTGACGGTGACGGTGCGCGCTCGGTCCACGAAGCGCATCTCGAGCGCGTCCGCGCCGAGAACATCGCATTCCTCAACGCCAGCTTCGGCTTCATGAACGTGCCCACGCCGACGTCCAGCTAGTCCAGTCGGCCCCAGTACACCCCTCGACGAGGAGGAGACCCATGACCACCGTCACCGCACCGATCCCGAGTCACACCCTTGGTGACCGGATCCATATCGCCCGAGATCGCGTCGTCGACATCACACTGGATGCCGTTCTCGGCGATGCCCTTGCACCGGGCGCGAACCCTCTCGACCTGGACGTGAGTGTCACCCTCACCGGCCCGGACGCCGTCGTGATCACTGTGCCCGCCTTCTACGACGAGGCACTCGGATTGCGCGCTCGCGTGAGTTTCCCTCACGCCGGTGCGTGGCGGGTCACGGTGCACGGCACGGAGGGGGTCCTGCTGAGTGCCACCGAACTCGAGGCCGACGTCTCGTCCGAACGCGCCGGGCGTGGGGCGCTCGGCACCGACCCGGACTTCCCCCGCCACTTCCGCTGGGCGGACCAGACAAGCTTCTTCTTCCTCGGCTACGAGGCCGACTGGCTGCTCATGGTCGATCAGCGCGACGAGGAGCTGACCCGCGTGCGAGAGGTCGTCGATTCGATCTCCAGCGCAGGGTTCACGGCCGTCACCGTCAACGCCTACGCCCACTCCTTCCGGCAGTACGTCGACGAAGACCTCGAGGCAGACCCTCGATGGGTAGTGCCGACTATCGCCCCCTGGCCCGGGGGCAACGATTCACCCGACTACAGCCGGCTCGACCCCTCGTTCTTCGCACACATGGATCGCGCGATCAGTCTGCTGCACGAGGCGGGCCTCGTCACCCACCTGATGGTTCATGTCTACAACAAGGACGTGAACTGGCCCGAGCCCGGAACTGCGGACGACGAGCGCTACTGGCGGCAGATCATCGCGCGGTACCAAGCGTTCGGCTCGATCATCTGGGACGTGGCCAAGGAGACCTACCACCGCCCGGCCGAGTACATCTGGACGCGCCTGGCGTTGTTCCGACACCTCGATGGCTACCAACGGCTCGTCACCGCTCACGACACCAACCCCCCACCTCGGGTGGACTGGGGCCGGCAGTTCGTCCGCTTCGAGAACGAGCTGATCGACGCACTGACGGACGTCACCGCCGACCAGATCCTGCAGGACATCCACGCCGATGCGGTCGAGCATCACCGGCGCTGGGCGAAGCCCTACATCAACATCGAGTTCGGCTACGAGTCCGGAATCGACGACCTCCCCTCCGACCACCCCGACCATGACCAGTCCTGGCAGGAGGTCACGCGCCGGATGTGGCACATCGTGCTGGGCGGGGCATACCCGAACTACTACTACCGGAACACCGCCTGGAGTCTCTTCATCCCGTTCCCGGAGCCTCCCGGTTACCGCGCTGCCCGCGTTCTCTCCGACTTCTGGGGAGGCATCGACCATCGGCGGCTGGTCCCGCTCGCCGGAGTTGCACGGGCTGAGGTACCCGTCATGGTGCGCGGGGAGATCGGCCGCGAGTACGTGGCCATGACCGACACGGCGACCGAGATCGAGATCGACATCCGTGCCGACGACGGCGAGTTGCACGCTACGTGGCTCGCTCCCCTCACCGGCGAGCGTCAGCAGATCGGCGCACTCACCAGCGGAACCCACACGCTGACGCCCCCGTCGGACTGGACGCTCACCGTGCTGCACGTGAACTGAGCCCCGCCACACCCCACCAGACCCACCACATCAAAGGAGATACAGATGGATCGCAGGATGTTCTTGAAAGCCACGGCCGGACTCGGCGCCGGGGCGACGCTGGGAACCGGGCTCGCCGCGTGCGGTAGCGACTCAGGCGGGTCCGGCTCACTGACCATGTCTCAGTACGGCAGTTCGAGCCGACTCGATCTGCTCGAGCAGGTCTTCGGGCTCTACACCGAGGCGAACCCGGATCGCAGCATCGGCCTCGACGCTGCGAGCGTGGACAACTACATCGACCGGCTCGCCACTCAGGTCAGCGGCGGCAACGCCCCCGACATCATGGCCATCTTTCATGGCAACATTGCCACGTTCGCGCGCCAGGATGCCCTCTTGACCCTCGACGACTACCTCGGCGCGGGGCTCGACGTCTCGGAGTTCACCGAGGGCATCGTGGACCTCGGCCGCATCGACGGTTCGGTCAACGCCCTGAGCTACGGCGACAATGCGCACGGAGTGATCTACGACGTCGATCGCCTGGAGAGCCTGGGTATGCAACTGCCCGAACCGGGCTACACCTGGGAGGACCTGCTCACCTTCAGCGCCGATATCTCCCGGGCCGTCGACGGCGACTTCTACGGGACCGAGGACCGCTCCACGCAGCTCGATCAAGGGTTCAAGGTCTGGTTGCTGCAGCGCGGCAAGTACGCCTTCACGGCCGATGGCCAGCTCGGATTCGAACGGAGCGACCTCGAGGACTGGATCACCTACTGGGAAATGCTCCGCGAGGAGGGCGCTGCACCTCCCTCGGACATCACGGCCGAGGCCGGCACGTTCGAGAGTTCCGCGCTGATCCGCGGGTACGCCATCAACCACCAGACCTACGCCAACGCGTTGAACTCGATGCAGGCGCTCACCGAGAGCCGTCTCGCGCTGACCACGCTCCCGATCGATCCGGACGGTCAAGGCAGTGGGCACTTCCTCCGTGGCTCGAACTGGGTCTCAGTGTTCTCCGAGACCGGCGATCCGGACACGGCCGTCGACTTCCTCAACTTCATCTTCAACGACCCCGGCGCTGTGGGGGTGCTGGGGGCAGAGTTCGGTGCTCCGCCGAACCGCGCACTGCGTGACGAACTCGAGTACAACGACGCCGAACAGAACTTCGTCGACTACATCAACCTCATCGCCGACGAGCTAGCCGATGAGGCGATCAGCCTGGATCAGGAGTTCCCCATCGGCTATCCAGATGTGAACACGGCCTTCGGCGCCGCCACGGAGAGTGTGATGTTCGGTGACTCGAGCATCGACGAGGCCGTCGACGAGTTCTTCGAAACCGCTGAGCGAGCCCTCGAGTCATGACCTCGCTGCTGACACGCCGGCCGGCCGGCGCCGCGCCCGGGGCTGAGCCCCCGGGCCGGCGCCGCCGGAACGCGATACATGCCTCGGAGGGCCGCTGGGGGTACCTGTTCCTGACGCCGTGGCTCATCGGGCTCGTGATCCTGACCGCGGGTCCGATGCTCGTCTCGCTCTACTATTCGTTCACCGACTTCTCATTGCTCTCCAGTGCCAATTGGATCGGCCTGGACAACTACGAGCGCATGTTCACCGAGGACGACCGGTTCCTCTCCTCGGTCGCCGTGACGCTGACGTACGTCTTCGTCTCGGTCCCACTCCAGCTCGCCTTCGCCCTCTTGGTGGCTGTGCTGCTCAACCGGGCGATGCGCGGGGTGAGCGCCTACCGCGCTCTCTACTACCTGCCCAGCCTGCTCGGGGGCAGCGTAGCCATCGCGGTCCTCTGGCGGCAGGTGTTCGGCCGTGAAGGCGTCGTCAATGTGGTCCTGCGCGGCCTCGGGTGGGAGAACCCTCCGACGTGGATCGCCGATCCGGACTTCGCGCTGTGGACCCTCATCCTGCTTCGGGTCTGGGAGTTCGGTTCCCCCATGGTCATCTTCCTCGCCGGACTTCGCCAGGTGCCTGCCGAGTACTACGAAGCCGCCCACGTCGATGGCGCCACAGCGCTGCAGCGCTTCTTCAAGATCACGCTACCGATCATCACTCCGGTCATCTTCCTCAATGCGATCCTTCAGCTCATCGGCGCATTCCAGGCGTTCAACTCTGCGTTCATCGTCAGCGGTGGCACCGGCGGGCCGTCGGACTCCACGCTCTTCTACACGCTGTACATCTACATCGAGGGCTTCACCAGTTTCCGGATGGGCTATGCCTCAGCGCTCGCCTGGGTCCTCCTGGCGATCATCGCGCTCTTCACAGCGATCAACTTCGCACTCAGCAGGTTCTGGGTGCACTACGAAGACGGAGGACGATGATGTCTACCCTCACTGCACCCACATCACGTGGTCCGGCGGCCGGCGATCGACGCCAGCCGCCCACCAATCGCAGCAGGAGCGGTGGCCAATGGATGCGCCGAATCCCGATCCAGTTGCTGGTGGCAGCGGGTGCGCTCGCCATGATCTACCCGGTGCTGTGGATGGCTTCCAGTTCGCTCAAGCCCGACTCGGAGATCTTCTCCGGAAGCGCGAACCTGCTCCCCGAGACATTTCGATGGGAGAACTACGCCGAGGGATGGAACGGGTTACGCGAACCCTTCGAGACCTTCTACCTCAACTCATTCATCATCAGCGCCCTCGCGGTGGCAGGAAACCTGCTCACGTGCTCCATGGCCGCCTATGCGTTCGCCCGGCTGAGGTTCCGGATGCGCGCCCTCTGGTTCGCAGTGATGCTCGGGACCATCATGCTCCCGTACCACGCGACGCTGATCCCGCAGTACACCCTGTTCTACGAACTGGGGTGGGTGAACTCGTTCCTCCCGCTGACCGTACCGAAGTTCTTGGCTACGGATGCGTTCTTCATCTTCCTCTTCGTGCAGTTCATCCGAGGAATTCCGAAGGAGCTGGACCAGGCCGCGCAGATCGACGGCGCAGGGCCACTGCGGATCTACACGACGATCATCTTCCCGCTGCTTCGCCCGGCTCTGGTGACGGGGGCCATCTTCACCACCATCTGGACGTACAACGACTTCTTCTCACAACTCATCTATATCTCCGACACCGCCCTGTACACAGTCCCCCTGGCGCTGCGCATGTTCCTGGACACCACGGGCGAGTCCGCCTGGGGGCCGATGCTTGCGATGAGCACGCTGTCACTGCTGCCGCTGGTCGTCATGTTCGTGCTCTTCCAGCGACAGATCGTGGAAGGTATTTCCACCACCGGGCTGAAGGGCTGACGATGCGCCTCGACGGGCTCTTCGAGTTCCTCTCCCGGGTGTTGGAGACGATGTGGCTGAGCGCACTCTGGGTCGGCAGTGTGCTGCTCGTGGTCACTGCACCGGCCGGCACGGCAGCGCTCGTGGAGGTCGCCCGCCTGCGGCAGTGTGGCGAACTGCACGGCTCCGTGACCCGCGCCTTTGTCCGCAGCGCGGTGGCCCGCATGGGCACGTCCACGGCCGTCCTGGGGCTGTGGCTCCTGGCCGTTGCTGTGCTGGCCGTGAACTTCTCGGTCGTTTCCCAGCTCGGCGCCGCACGTGTTCCGGTGCTGCTGGGACTCCTTGGCGTGGCAGCGACGCTCGCGCTGTTCGGCGCGGTGCTGCCGGCTGCGATCGCGGCCGTGGGCAGGTTCGACGGTCACGACTCAGGCGTGCACCTGCGCCTGACAGTCCGCACGGCCGCGACCGCGATTGCGGCATCTCCGCTCAGTGCCGCGAACGTGGTGTTCGCGAGCGCCGTCGGCGCCGCTCTGGTGCTTGCTGTTCCCTTGGCGATCCTGATCGTTCCCGGTGTGCTCGCCCACGTGAGCGTGATGGGTTGGCGCCGCTGCGCGGAACGCATGGACGCTCTCGCGCTGCGACGCGTGGCACACCTGCCCGCCTGAGCGCGCGCAGCACCTGCGAGACCGAGGGCCCCGCAGCCCTCACTCCCCCGCCGACCCCACCACGAGCTCGTTGAGCGAGCGGAGAACGGGCGCCTCCACCAGTTCACGGGCCCGCTCGGCGGGCACGCCCTGCACCCGGATCTCGTACGTGCGGCCGGGCAGCAGCGTGAGCATCATCTGATCGGCCTCGGCCGCCGGAGCGACCCGGTCGGCGAACACGCAGAGATCCTTCACGACGGACTGGGCCCGGACCGTGAGTACCGCCTCGGTCCCGTCCATGGCGACCTCGGTGCGCACGTCCGGGTCGGCGAGCCGCAGTTCCTTGTCCACCGCGAAGAAGTGGGTGGCCTCAACCCCGGACGGTGTGGACAGGTGCACCAGCTCGTTGCTCGGGTCGCCAGGACGTGCCACCCGCTCGTCGATCAGGGCGCGCGCTGCACTCAGTCGGTCGACCGGTAGCCGGAGCGTCTGCGTGGCCAGCACGTTCCCGTCGAAGTCGAGGCGCGCGATCGTGACTTCCTCGCGCCAGGTGTCGCCGCCGTCGTTGACCGCCACCACCTGCAGGTCGCCCTCGATCGTGCTGGTCGTGAGCAGCCGCGGGGCGAAGGCGTCACGCATCGCGTACCACAGCGGCTTCTTCCGGCCGTACCCATCGATCGCGGCCCACGAGGTCACGGGCCAGCAGTCATTCAGCTGCCAGATCACCACGCCAGTGTTGGAGGGCCGCAACGATCGATAGTGCTCGATGGCGTACTGGATGGCGTGTGCCTGGTTGAGTTGCATGGCGTAGTGCCAGTCGACCATGTCGCTTGGCACCGGCAGGTGCGGTTCCAGGCCGCGGGACAGTTTCCCGTTCCCGTCTTCGGCCTTCTGGTGATGAAGCATCCCGACGGATCCAGGAGTGAGGGGATCATCAGAGATCGACCTCGTGATCGTCGACCACGTCGGCGGACCCTGCCACCCGAACTCCGAGACGAACCGTGGTGCGGCATCGGAGTAGTGGCGCCACTCCTTCTTGTTCCACACCCCCCACTCGTGGGTGCATCCGTGGGCGGGGTCATTCGGGTGAACCCCTCCACCGGAGTACGGACTCCCCGGCCAGTAGGGCCGAGAGGGATCGACGGCAGTGACGATCTCGGGCAGATCATGAAGGTAGTAAGCCTCTCCCCACGGCCGCCCATCGAGCACCTCCTGCCAGCCCCAGTCGTGCCAGCCCCAGATGTTCTCGTTGTTGCCGTTCCACAGCACCAGACTCGGGTGCGGCATGAGGCGCTCGACGTTGTCCCGGGCTTCGGCGCGCACCTGGCCGCGTAACGGCTCGTCCTCCGGATAGGCTGCACACGCGAAGAGGAAGTCCTGCCAGACGAGAAGTCCGCGTTCATCGCATGCCTCGTAGAACTCCCTGCTCTCGTACACACCGCCGCCCCACACCCGCAGCAGGTTCAGATTCGCATCCACGGCCTGATCGAGGCGCTCGGCCAGTCGGCGCTCGTCGACCCGCGGAAGGAAGCAGTCGTCGGGGATCCAGTTCGCCCCACGCACCGGGATCACCACCCCGTTGATCTCGAAAGCGAACTCGGAGCCGGCCTCGTCCTTCTCGGTCAGCAGGCGCAGGCTGCGGAAGCCCACTCTGGCCAACCACCGATCAACGGGGCGCCCGTTCTCCTCCAGGCTCACGTCAAGGTCGTACAGCGGTTGGCCGCCGAGGTCGCGCGGCCACCACAGGTCGGGATCGGGCACGTCCAGAACGAGGCGGGAGCTGCCCGAGGTCACCTCCTGCACCGCGGTGACGCCAGCAACGGAGGCCACGAGGCGAGTGTCGCCGTCGACGATGTGCCGGTCGAGATCGACATCGACGATCACGCGCCCGTCCGAGCCCTCGAGCCACGCCTGCGGCCGCACCGAGGTGAGCCGGCCGGCCACGCTGCGCACCAGGCGCACCTGGCGCCAGAGTCCGGCGGTAACCAGGGTCGGCCCCCAGTCCCACCCGAAGTTGCTGGCGTTCTTGCGGATGAAGTTGAACGGTGCCGGGTAGGCGTTCGGCATCGGCGGCGTCCGATCCCGATACGCCTCGGCGTACTGCCAGGCCGAGTGCAGCTGGACGGCGATGTGATTGCGTCCGGGGCGGAGCGCACCGGCCAGGGGCACGTCGTAGCGACGGTGCATGTTCTGCGTCTGGGCGACCTCGATGTCGTTGACGCGGATGGTGGCGATCGTGTCCACCCCGTCGAACTGAAGAGTCACGTCCGTACCGTCCACGAGCCCGCCCTCGGCGGTGAACCACTCCGGTGGGATCTGGACGTCCCGGTGGACGACCCATTCGACTCGTCCGATCCAGTCGCTGCGAAGTTCGTTCCGGTCCAGGTACGGATCCGGGATCAGCCGCGCGGCCAACAGGTCCAGGTGGACGGTTCCCGGTACAGATGAGGGGATCGGCAGAGCCTCACGCACGTGCGGCGGCACGTGCGTGCTCCCACGATCGGCGAGGTCCAGAGACCAGTCCTCCAGCGGCCAGCGGACGGCGTCGATGCTCTCCATCTCCACTACTTTACCGGTACAACGCTAGGTGGTGTCTCCCAGGTGCAGTGTGGGGACGGACAAGTCCCGCCCCTCGGCCAGGAAGCCTGGATACAGCGGCGTACGAGCAGCGTCCATCAGCGCCTCGGCAGCCCCGATCCCCAACGCCGCCACATCACGTCTGATCAGCGTGGGCGAGGGCGCGAGATAGGGGGTCAGTCCGGAACCATCCCAGGAGACGACGGCCAGATCCGCCGGAATTGCACGTCCCGATCGTCGCGCCGCCGCGAGTCCACCGAGCATGAGCGGATCGCTGTCATAGACGAGCGCGGTCACGCCACGCTCGAGTAGCGCCTCCGTCATCACCTCACTGTCGGCCATCGTCCTCGCGCCTTCGAGGACGTGCACGGTGAGGTCGAGCGTGGCTGCACACGCGGCGAACGCCTCCGAACGGGCCCTGGAGTAATAGAAATCGGGTGTTGCCGCCACGCGTCCGATACAGCGGTGGCCGCGATCGGCCAAGTGGTCGACGATCTGCTCCGCTGCACCGGAGACGTCTGCGGCCAACGTGGGAAACTGCGTCCCCGGCCCGCCCAGCGCGACGCTGGGGAGTCCGAGTTCCTCCAGGAGACTCGCGCGCGGATCATCGGCGGCGACGTCGGTCACCAGCACGGCGTCCACGGAGCGCCGGCGCGCGAAGGATGCGTAGATCTCTTCTTCGATGGCTACCGACTCGGCAACGTTGAGCGTCAGCGCAAGGCCGTTCGACGTCAGGTGCGACCCCATCGCCGCGATCAGTTGCATGTAGAAGGTATCCGCCGACACGTGGTGAGCGGGGCGCCGAATGACCAGGCCCACCGCACCCGCGCCCGCACCCGCGAGCCGGCGCGCCGTGCTGTCGGGCTCCCACCCCAGTGCCGCCGCAGCCTCGCGGACTCGGTGCCGGGTCTGCGCAGAGATGCCGGGCCGGTCGTTCATCGTGAGCGAGACGGTCATCTTCGACACGCCTGCTGATGCAGCGACATCGGCGATCGTCACTCGCCCGCGTTGCCCTCTCGGCATGGAGGGATCCTACGACGGATCTCTCGGCGCGCTGAGCGCCCGATCGACGGCAGCGATAGGACTATCCGGGCCGCTGCATCCCCGGAGTGTTGCGAACACGGGAACGCATGTACCACCAGATCCCGCCACCGACGACCATCCCCAACCCGAGCACCCCCAGTCCGATCGCGAGGAACACCCCGAACACGGTGCCGAACAGTCCGGAGAAGAAGGCAGGCAAGTCGTCACCCTCGGTCACCACTGCGGTGGCCCACGGGGTGGAGTCCGGGTCGGCGAGCTCTGGGACGTCGATCGTGTACTCACCAGCGGCGCTCGTACGGAAGGTGTGCACACCTTCCGCGGAGACCCCTCCGATGGTGGAGGTGCTGGCCGGGGCGGGGAGCCCGGGCAAGATCGTGCCCATCGCGTCGGTGACCGTCGGGTCCTCGCTGAGCGCGGCGGCGGTGTTGCTCGGGAACGCGAGGTAGACCGTGTACGCGGTGTCGGTCTCCAGGGTGAGGGTCACACTGCCAGGCACATCGGTGCCGCCGACCGCGTCCGGCCCCGGTGAGCCGTCGGAGTCGACGATCCCGAGCGGGAGCACCGAGAGGAACAATCGCACCACGAACACCGCGAGCACCGCGGTGACCACCAGCAGACCGATGCCACCGAAGGTGAGGATCTTCGGACCAGTGGTCGAGGTCTTCGCGGGCGGGGCAGGGTAGGTCACTCCTCCACGCTAGCCCGCACCGCTGCCGGTCGCCCATGGGTAGCAGTCCCCGACGAGAGGATCGTCCACCACCCGGCCCGCTCCACCTACCGCCGGTCCCCCTGCCTGGCCGGAATCGGACGACTACCCGCACCCTTGATAGCGTTCCACTATCTGGACAACCCAGGAGGAACGCCAAGAATGAAGGCCTTGTATAAGACCGGCCCTCACCCCGGGCTGGAGCTCGTTGACCGACCCGAGCCGGAGCCCGGCCCGCACGAGGTGAAGATCCGCGTGCACACCACCGGCATCTGCGGCACCGACCTGCACATCCTCGACTGGGATCACTGGGCTGCCTCGATGGTGACGTCGCCGATGATCCCCGGGCACGAGTTCTACGGCGAGGTCGTCGCGGTCGGAGACATGATCCACGACGTCGAGGTCGGTGAGCTGGTCTCCGGTGAGGGGCACATTGTGTGCGGGATGTGCCGCAACTGCCGGGCCGGCCGGCGGCAATTGTGCATCCGGACCATCTCGATCGGCGTGCAACGCGACGGTGCCTTCGCCGAGTACGTGGTGATCCCGCAGGAGAACGTGTGGTCCCACACCCGCGAGGGAGGCCACGCCGTCAGCCCGGAGCTCGGCGCCATCTTCGACCCCTTCGGCAACGCGGTGCACACCGCGCTGAAGTTCGGCGTGGTCGGCGAGGATGTGCTGATCACCGGCGCCGGGCCGATCGGGCTGATGGCCGCGGCGGTGGTACGCCATGCCGGTGCCCGGTACGTCGCTATCACCGACGTCTCCCCCGAGCGGCTGGCGCTGGCCGAACGGATGGGCGTGGATCTGGCGCTGAATGTCTCCACCACTCCGGTCAATCGTGCCGAGGAACTGCTGCACCTGCGGGAGGGCTTCGACGTCGGGCTGGAGATGTCGGGCCACCCCAGTGCCCTGCCGGAGATGATCACCGTGATGAACCACGGGGGGAAGATCGCCATCCTGGGGCTACCGAGCGAACCGATCGACATGGACTGGTCGCTGGTGGTCACCCAGATGCTGACACTGCAGGGGATCTACGGGAGGGAGATGTTCGAGACGTGGAACGCGATGAGCTCGATGCTGCAGACCTCCGAGTGGCTGCTCGACGCCGTCACCTCGGTGGTGACCGACCGGCTCCCGGCGTCGCAGTGGGAAGCGGGGTTCGCGGCCGCGAAGTCGGCCACGAGCGGCAAGGTCGTGCTGGACTGGACGAGGTTGTGAGGAGCACCGATGTACACGATCGCTGAGGATCTGCGCGCCGAGCTGGACGAATTGCGCTCGTCCGGGCTGTACAAGCACGAGCGGGCCATCGCCTCGCCCCAGTCCGCGCATGTGCTGG
Source organism: Ruania rhizosphaerae (assembly GCF_009805705.1). GTDB lineage: Bacteria > Actinomycetota > Actinomycetes > Actinomycetales > Beutenbergiaceae > Ruania > Ruania rhizosphaerae. Next base: position 50,289 of record NZ_VSMB01000017.1, on the reverse strand, counting down.
CCTCCCCTCCCGACGGCGGCCCTTCCGCAGCGACGGCGAACGCACCTGCCGAGGTGCTCAACTTCTGCGCGAACAACTACCTCGGGCTCGCCGGGCACCCGGACATCATCGCCGCAGCCCACCGGGCACTGGACGAGCGCGGTTTCGGGATGGCATCGGTGCGGTTCATCTGCGGCACCCAGGATCTGCACCTGGAGCTGGAGCGACGGGTCTCGCAGTTCCTGGGCACTGAGGGCACGATCCTGTTCGGCTCCTGCTTCGATGCCAACGGCGGAGTCTTCGAGACGCTGCTCAGTGCCGAGGACGCAGTGATCTCCGACGAGCTCAACCATGCCTCGATCATCGACGGGATCCGGCTGTGCAAGGCGGCACGGTTCCGGTATGCGAACCGGGATATGACTGATCTGCGGGCGCAGCTCACCCGGGCGAAGGAGGGCGGAGCGCGGCGGATTCTGGTGGTCACCGATGGCGTGTTCTCCATGGACGGCTACCTGGCGCCACTGGCCCAGATCTGCGATCTGGCCGAAGAGTTCGGTGCGCTGGTGATGGTGGACGACTCCCACGCCGTCGGGTTCATGGGGCCGACAGGGGCGGGGACTCCGGAACATGCCGGCGTGTCTGACCGGGTGGACCTGACCACGGGAACCTTCGGCAAGGCGCTGGGCGGTGCCTCCGGCGGATACGTCTCCGGGCGGGCCGAGATCGTGGAGCTGCTGCGCCAGCGGGCGCGGCCGTATCTGTTCTCCAACTCCCTGGCCCCGGCGATCGTGTCCGCGACGCTGACGGCACTGGATCTGATCAGCGGCGCCGGCGAGCTGCGGGATCGGCTGGGCGCCAACGCCGCGCTGTTCCGAGAGCGCATGGCGGCGGCGGGCTTCGACCTGCTTCCCGGGGAGCACGCCATCGTGCCGGTGATGTTCGGCGATGCCGCCCTCGCCGCCCAGATCGCCGACGCCATGCTCGCCCACGGGGTGTACGTGACAGCGTTCAGTTTCCCGGTGGTGCCGCGGGGGAAGGCACGGATCCGGGTGCAACTCTCGGCCGCACACTCAGCCGCGGATGTCGAGGCGTGCGTCGCGGCGTTCGTGGCGGCGCGGGATGCCGTACAGAACTGACAGGCCACGGCGATGCTGTGCCTGATGTGGCACAGTGTCGCCAGGGGCCGTCGGTTCGGTCCGGCGACCGCAGCCGAACGTGGATTCAAGCCCGGCAACGGTCGCCATCGGGCATCAGTGCACCATGTGCGCCCAGGGGTCCTCCCGGTCCAGGTCACCCTGGAGCACGCAGAACTCGTTCCCCTCGGGGTCTGCGAGGGTGACCCAGCCCCCACCGTCAGGCCGGCGGCGGTCGGCCATCTGCGTGGCCCCGAGCGCCAGGATCCGCTCCACTTCCTGCTCGCGAGTGAGATCGGTGGGCGCGAGGTCGAAGTGCAGCCGGTTCTTCACCGGCTTGGCCTCAGGAACCTCGATGAAGAGCACCCTGTGGCGCCCATCCGGAGAGAAGGTCATGCACTGGGCATGCCCGGGCAGGTTCGGATCTTCGGGATCCTCAAGGTAGCCGAGGACCTCCCGCCAGAAGACCGACTGGGCATAGGCGTCATGGGAGTCAACGGAGGTGTGCGAGATACGTGAGGTCATGTCAGCAGAGTGCGTCGGCTGCGCCGGCCATGTCGATTCAATTTCACCGACGCAACGCTCAGCCGTGCTGTGCTACCGCCGCCCTGATCTCCGTCTGGGTCACGTCATCGACCGCTGGCAGCGCCATCCGGCTGGCCCATGGCGCACCGCTGCGGGCGGCGAGGGCCACCTTCAGCCGGGTCACACTCGGACCGGCGAGCGCCACCGCACCGGCGGCGTCGGCCTGCGTAGCGGCGATCTCCTGCTCGTCCCCGGACCGCAGGGCCTGGGCAAGCCTCGAGAACGTCTCCGGGAAGGCCGAGGAGACCCCCGAGACCACACCGGTCCCGCCCGCGTCCAGCACGCCGGGCAGGGTCGCGTCGTTGCCGGAGTAGAGCTCCTGGCCATCCTGCAGCACGGCGGCGTACTCGGCGATCTGCTCCGAGGCTCCACCGGAGAGCTTCACCCCGACCATGCCCGGCAATGCCATCACCCGGCCGAGGACCTCGGCGGAGATGTCCATCCCGGTCCGCTCCGGGAACAGGTAGGCATAGACGCTCGCTGTGGGGTGCGCCCGGCAGAGGGCCGCGAAGAACTCCACCACGCCATCGTCGTCGGTGGGCAGGTAGTACGGCGAGAGCAGGGCGAATCGGGTGATGCCCAGCGCTGCGGTGCCGTTCGCCAGCCGGAGTACCTGCCGGCTGCTGCCGTGCCCGAGATGCGCGATCACCCGGTCGGCTCCGAGCACGTCCACGCCGACCTGGAACAGCTCGAGCCGCTCGGCGTCGTCCAGCGCTGGGAACTCGCCCGTCGTGCCGGCGATCAGCGCGCCGTCCACGTGTGCGTCGATCCCGCGCAGGGTCGCCGCGAAGGTGTCGAGGTCGAGCTCACCGGCGGGGGCGAACGGCACGGGGACGGCGCTGATGATGGAGCAGGTACGGGATGCGGTCACGCGAGGTTCCTTCCTAGAGCTTTCTCGAGCGGCAGGCTCGCCGCGACGATGCCGCGGCGCTGCCAGGTGTAGGTGATGTGCAAGTCGTGGCCGTCCAGGACGGCCGCCGGGTAGGAGTACTCGCCCACGCCGGTGGTGCGGACGCCGTCATCAGCTGCGTCGAACGGGTCCGACATCGGAAGGCGCGGTGGCCGGTCCGGGTGCACGGGCGTACGTCCATCCTCCAACACGACGGCGGTCCACCAGGTGTGCCCGTCGTCCTCGCTCACCGAGAGCACCAGCGGGCACCGAGGTGCCCAGTCCCCAGAGACCGGGTTGTGCACGCACGCCACCAGCCCGTCGGGCAGGGATAGGGCGGTGAGTCCAGAGTTGTTGTTCGGTAATGAGGTGGGTGCTGCCTGAGACCACGTGCGGCCGCCGTCGGTGGACTCTGATCGGTACACCACGCCTTCGGTGCTGCGCATCAGCGCCAGCACCCCCCAGGGGCGGGCGACGAGGGCCGGCTGGATCAGACCCGGCCCATGCAAAGCAGTCCGGTCCACGGGGATCGGCACGGGCGTCCAGGTGCGGCCGCTGTCGCTGGAACGGTCCACGAACGGCTCCCACCTGGCGGGCTCCTCGGTGCCTGAGGTCTCGGTCGAGGCGGGTGCCAGCCAGGTTCCGGGGAGCCACAGGGGTGGGTTCTTCACCGGTCCGCGCCCCGCCGCACCGTCCGGACCGGGGATGAGTTCGGCGGGCTCGGACCAGGTGCGGCCACCGTCGTCCGAGCGTCGCACCCAGGTGCGCCAGGTCGAGATCCGGCTGCCTCGCTTGAAGAACAGCCAAGTCTGGCCGTCCGGGCCGGCAGCGAGCACCGGGTTCCAGTGCGCCACATCGCCCTCAGCGATCACTTCGGGGGTGGACCAGGCGCCGGCATCCCGGCGGGCCAGGAAGATGCGGTTGTCCGGTGTGCCCTCCCGAGTGCCACCGAACCAGGCAACCAGGGCTGCGCCGTCGGCCATCAGCACGCTGGAGGCGTGCGCCTGCCGCCAGGCAGGGTGATCGACGGCGACGAACTCGCGCCGGAGGAAGTCCGGAACCCGCCCGGGTGGGGTGCTCACGTGCGGTCCACCTCAATCGGCTGCGGTGGGGCTCCGTCTCTGCGAGCGGCCCGTGCCCGGCGGATCAGCGGCATCGCCAGGGAGAAGGCAGCGAGCAGCAGTAGACTCGCGGCGATCGGCTGAGTCACCAGCGACGCGGGACCGTCAATGAGCAGCGCGCGGCGCAGGTTCGACTCCGCGAGCGGGCCGAGCAGCAGGCCGAGAACGACGGGGCCGGGTGGGAAGCCGGTGCGCTTCATGATCACACCCACCACACCCGAGAGCAGCATCACCCAGACCGTGTACATGTTGTTCGACGTGGTGTAGGTGCCGACGATGCAGAACAGCAGGATGCCGACCCAGATGTAGTGCCGTGGCAGGTCGAGGATCTTTACCATGCCCTGGCTGCGCACCAGGCTGATGCCGAGCGAGAGCACCGTGGCGATGATCATGATCCCGGCGATGGAGGCGACCAGCTCAGGGCTCTGCACGAACATCGACGGTCCGGGCTGCAGTCCCCAGATGAGCATCGAGCCGAGCATCACCGCCATCACCGAGTCGCCGGGGACACCGAGGGCCATGGTGGTCGTGAGGGAGCCGCCGAGCGTGGCCGAGGAGGCGGTGTCCGCAGCGGTGAGGCCCTCCAGGGAGCCCTTTCCGAACTTCTCCGGGTGCTTGGACATCCGCTTCGCCCGGTCCCAGCCGATCAGCCCGGCGATGTCACCGCCGGCCGCCGGGACCGCACCCACCACGGTACCGAGCACCGAGGAGAGGGCGAACGGGCGTGCCATCTGCTTGTACTCGGCGCGAGTGGGCCACCAGCGCCCGAGGCTGGAGACGATCTGGGCGGTGCCGGGGTGGTGGGTGAGGAGCTGGTCGAAGAGCTCGGCGATACCGAACAGGCCGATGATCACCGCGATGAACGGCAGACCGCTGTTGAGGTCGTTGAGGCCGAAGACGAAACGCTCGTCCCCGGTGATCGGGTCACGGCCGATGGTCGCGATCGCAAGACCGGCGATCCCTGCCAGTAGCCCCTTGAGCAGGGACCGGGACGAAATCGAGATCATCACCGTCAGCCCGAAGACCACCAAAGCGAACATCTCCGCCGGACCGAATTCGAGGGCGATCGAGGCAACCGGCCGGGCAGCGAAGATGAACACCACCACCGAGAGCAGGATTCCACCGGTGGTCACCATCGCCGAGCTCACCAGCGCCAGGCCACCCTTACCCTGTTTCGCCAGCGGATAGCCATCGAGGGTGGTGGCGATGGCGGCCGGCGTGCCGGGGGTGTTGACGAGGATCGCGGGGATGCGGTCCCCGTAGTTGGCGCCCACGTAGATGGTGAGCAGCACGGCAAGGCCCTGGACGGGCTCGAGTGTGAGCGTGAACCCGGCAGCCAGTGCCACCGCCATCGAGCCCGTCACGCCGGGGAACATCCCGACCAAAGTCCCGATGAGGAGGCCGACCAGCAGGCACACGGCGACCGTCGGGTCGAGCAGGGCATTGAGGCCCTCGGCGAACGCACTCATAGCGGAACCTTCAGGACGAGGTGGAAGAGGGCATAAGTGAAAGCCGTCATGACCACCGGGAAGACAGCCAGAGTTTTCCAGCCGCGACCACCGAACAGCCAGGTGAGGACCACGAGCATCGGCAACGTGGCGATCAGATAGCCGGTCCACGGCCAGAGGACGAGGTAGACCATCGCGATGGCAACGGACACGGCGAGCCGCACCCATCCGGCCCGGGTGGCGGATTCCAGTTCGTCCCGGGAGAACGGCGGGCGCAGAACGGCCACCGCCGCGAGGACGACGCCAAACGCGAGGGCGGCAGCGCCGAGGACGGTGGGCCACCAGCGAGGATCGATCCCGCCGGTCTCGTTACGCACCTCGATCTGCTGAGCCGCGAACACCAGCAGCGCACTCCCCACGATGGCGATCACTGCGCAGATGATCTCCAGCCGCCGCGACGACCCGGCGACCAGTGCCTGGTTCTCAGGCGCTGGTGCCGGGCCGGGCTCCAATGCCTGCATCAGCTGTCTCCGAGCAGCCCACCGAAGCGCTCGTACTCAGCGTTGACGAACTCGGTGAACTCGTCGGCGTTCTTGTAGACCGCGATGGCGCCAGTGTTCTCGATCGTGCTCACGAAGCTCTCCGAGGTAGCGGCTTCCTCGATCGCCGACTCGAGCGTGGCGCGGACCTCGTTCGGCAGGTCGAGCGGAGCGTAGATGCCACCCCAGCCACCGAACTCCAGGTCGTAGCCGGCCTCGGCCGCGGTCGGAACGTCCTCCAGCGCCGGGTGGCGTTCGTCGTGGAACACTGCGAGCGGGCGCAGCTGCCCGTCGGCGTAGGCGGCGGAGGTCTCACCGGTGCCACCGACAGCGGCATCCACCTGGCCGCCGATAACTGCGGTGACCGCCTCGGCGCCACCATCGAACGGGACCGAGGTCAGTTGGGCACCGGAGGAGTCCGCGAGGCCGAGCGCTGCCGCCTCCCAGATCGAACCGGCGCCGGAGTTGGCCACGGACAGCGGCTCGGACTGCGCCGCGGTGACGAGGTCGTCGAGGGTCTCATGCGGGCTGTCGGTGGGCACCGAGATGACGCCCGGAGCGAGCATGATCTGGCCGAGGAAATCGTAGTTGGCCGGGTCCACATCGAAGTTCTGGTGGCCGAGCATGGCAATCTCGACGGGGACGAAACCGATCGTGTAGCCGTCGGGCTCCTGGTCGGCGACGTACTGCATCGCCGTGGAGCCGGAGGCTCCGGGCCGGTTCTCCACCACGATGGAGACTCCCAGGATCTCTTCCAGCTCGGTGGCCAGCGCCCTGGAGGAGAGGTCGGAGCCGCCACCGGCCGCAGCCTGGACGATCAGGGTGATGTCTTCCTCGGGGAAGGCTCCGGAGTCCGCTCCGGCGTCACCACCGCTGCTGCAGGCGGCGAGGGTGAGGGCGGAGGCCGCCAGGGCGGCGGTAGCGGCGATACGGGGGGTGCGGTTCATGAGGACAACTCCTTCGTTGACGTGGTGTCGAAGTGGCGGGTGTAGGCGGTGAGCATGCGTCGGCGTGAGCCCTCCAGGTGCTCGTCCAGGAGCTCGAGAGCGTCGGTGGAGCGGTCGCTGATCCTCTGCAGCAGCTTCACGTGATCGCGGTAGGTGGGGCCGAGATCCCGGTCCTCGGCGTTCGTGACCGAGAGCATGGTGGCGAAGGTCGGGCGGTACTGCAGCCAGACCGATTCCAGGCGGCGGTGCCCCGAGACCGTGTAGAAGGCGCTGTGGAAGTCGAGATCTGCGCGGGCGAAGTCGGCCGAGTCCTGACGGGCGGCAGCCTGGGCCATCTGCTCGATGGCACCGCGGGCGGCCGTGAAGTCGCGCTCGGCACCCTCCATGCACAGGGCGACGGCACGGGTCTCGATGAGCCGGCGGAGGGAGTAGAGCTCGTCGATGTCGTCGACGCTGAGGCCGATCACGAACACTCCGCGACGGCGGGACTCCACGAGCCCTTCGGTCTCCAGCAGGCGCAGGGCATCCCGGATCGGTCCGCGGCTGACGTCGAAGGTGTCGGACAGCTGCGCCTCCACCAGGTGCGTGCCTGGAAGGAGTTCACCGGTGATGATCAGGCGGCGCAGGTGGTCCACCACATGCTGGCCGAGCGCGGGGGCCGGGCGCACGGCGGCGACGGACTCACGCCAAGCGCTACGGCTGTCCATCCAGTGACCTCCTCATTGAGCTCGATCATGTCTCGTTAACGGTTAACCGTAGACGGTAATCGATTACGCCGCAAGGCCCGGTGCTTGTCACACATAGGCTGAGCCCTCCACCCGATCGGAAGGACCTTGCGGTGACCGACGCCCTCCATGACCCGTACATCTGGCTCGAAGACGTCGAGAGCCCGGAATCCCTGGACTGGGTCCGCGCCCGCAACGCCGAACAGGCCGCCACCCTCGCCGAGACGACGGAGTTCACCGCCACTCGAGACCGGATCCGCTCCATCCTTGACTCCGACGAGAAGATCCCGGGCATCTCCAAGGTGGGCGAGTACTACTACAACTTCTGGCGGGACGCTGCGCATGAGCGCGGCATCTGGCGACGCACCACCCTGGAGTCCTACCGCAGCGAGAACCCCGACTGGGAGATCGTCCTCGACATCGACGCCCTGAACGAGGCCGAGGATGCGAACTGGGTCTGGCACGGAGCCAGCGTGCTGCGCACCGGACCGGATGCCTACCGTCTGGCGATCGTGGACCTCTCCCGCGGCGGCGCCGACGCGGACGTCTCCCGCGAGTTCGATCTGCACGCCAAGCAGTTCGTCGACGGCGGCTTCTACCGGCCCGAGTCCAAGGGTGGCACGTCCTGGATCGACTCGGACACCCTGTTCGTGTTCACCGACACCGGTGACGGCTCGATGACCTCCTCCGGGTACCCGCGCATCGCTCGCCGGTGGCGCCGCGGCACCGCGCTTGAGCAGGCGGAGATCGTCTACGAGGGCGAGGTGGAGGACTTGTACATCGCCGCGATGCACGACTCCACCCCCGCATTCGAGCGGAACCTGGTCTCGCGGGCCATCGCCTTCTATGAGCACGAGCTCTACCTGCTCGACGACGACGGCACGCTCACCCGGATCGATGTGCCTCGGTCAGCCAACCCTGGGCTCCACCGCGAATGGCTCACGGTCGAGCTGCGTGAGGACTGGACCGTGGAGGACACCGACGAAGCCGGGCGCACGATCACCCAGACCTACCGTGGGGGTTCGCTGCTGGCGCTCGGGCTGGACCCCTTCCTTGCAGGCTCGCGCGACTTCCACGTGCTCTACGAACCCACACCGAGCACGTCGCTGGCGGAGTACACGTGGACCAGGCGCCACCTCGTGCTGAACGTGCTGGACGACGTCACGAACCGGTTGGTCGTGCTCACCCCCGACGGCGGACGCTTCCGGGAGTCGGAGTTCGTGGGCGCCCCGCAGGTGGGCACCGTGGAGGTCGGCCCGGTGGATCCACGCAGTTCGGATGCGGTGTGGGTGTACGCCACCGACTTCCTCACCCCGACCACCCTGTCGCTGGCTGAGATCGGTGCCGAGCCGGAGCCGCTGAAGGCGATGCCGCAGTTCTTCGATCCCGCCGGCCTGGTGATGGAGCAGCACTTCGCCACCTCCGACGACGGTACGCAGGTTCCGTACTTCCTCGTGCGCCGAGAGAACCTCACCCTGGACGGGTCCAACCCGACCCTGCTCTACGGCTACGGCGGCTTCGAGATCTCGCTGACACCGACCTACTCGGGTGCACGAGGGAGCGCATGGTTGGAACACGGCGGGGTGTTCGCGCTGGCGAACATCCGCGGCGGCGGGGAGTACGGGCCGGGATGGCACCAGGCGGCCCTGAAGGAGAAGCGGCACAAGGCGTACGAGGACATGGCCGCCGTCGCGAAGGATCTGGTGGCCCGCGGAGTGACCAGCGCAGAACACCTCGGCGTGCAGGGCGGCTCCAACGGGGGGCTGCTCACCGGGAACATGCTCACCCAGTACCCCGAGCTGTTCGGTGCCGTGGTCATCCAGGTACCGCTGCTCGACATGAAGCGCTACTCCCACCTGCTAGCCGGCGCCTCCTGGATGGCTGAGTACGGCGACCCGGACGACCCCGAGCAGTGGGAGTTCATCCGCACGTTCTCGCCATATCACCTGTTCGATCCCGACACCTCCTACCCCCCGGTTCTCTTCACCACGTCCACCCGCGACGACCGGGTGCACCCCGGGCACGCACGCAAGATGGCGGCGCAGATGCTGGCCGCCGGCACGGACGTGACCTACTACGAGAACATCGAGGGCGGGCACGGCGGGGCCGCGACCAACGCCCAGGCGGCACATATGAGCGCGCTCGCCTACCGGTTCCTGGCCGAGCGGCTGCGCCTATGAGGTCGTGGGGCGTATCCTGGCGGCAGTTCCACAAGGGCAGCAAGCCTGGACCACCCGAGGACTGTCAGTGGTCGGCGCTACGGTGAGCGCAGTCTTCAGAAGGGAAGTGATCCCATGAGTCCGCGCACCATCACAGTCACCAGAGACGAACTCCTCGAGCGCCGAGAGCAGATCCTTCAGCACCTCGGGGTGGATCGACGCACCTTCGAACGGCGGGTTGCCGAGGGGGCGTTGGTCGGCGACGAATGGTACGCGGCTCAGGACCGCGAGGAGATCGCCTTCTTGCTTGACGATGAGCGAGACGCCTGACCTCGCTGCACGTTCCGCCGCGTTCGCCGAGGACGTGCAGCGATTACTCGATGCCGTACTACCGCACGACAAGCGCATCATTTCCGTCAAATTCGCGCAACGGTACGTGATTCGTCCCGAAGGGGAGGGCGCATACTCACAGCGGATCCCGCTGTTCATCGACGGCGAGCGCTATGCAGATCTGAGTTTCTCGCTCCATCAGGAGCTCGATCGACGAAACGAACACCTCAAGACCTCGCGCACAGACTTCGCCGCCTACTGGCGACAAGCAGTCGCCGATGGACGCGAGGCATGGCGCCGCCGCCAACTCCGCGCAGCAGTCAGAGACCTCCAGCACGAGGCCGCCGAGACGCTGCGCTCCTGTGGATGGGAGGTCAGTGAACCCTTGGCGGTCTCACCTGACCACAACGGGCCCTACCGGCGCTGGTAGTCACTACCCGGCCCGCAGCGCCGAGGGCCACGGCCCCAGCTCAGGCAGCGGTACCTCCTGATCGCCCTGGAGGGCGGTCGGCGGCTCGGCCAGATCACGGCCGGCGAGCCACGCCGTCAACTCGATGAGCGTTCCGGTGATGATGAGTGGCTTCTCGGGGATCCGCACCAGGGGGCCCGTTGCGGGACTCGGCCCGGTGACTGTGTAGTTGAACCCGTCCGCCGGTGCATCAAGAGCGATCTCGACGTGACCAGGCAACCGCACCGAGAGGAAGTCGACGAGGTGTTCGGCGAGCTCGCGGGACCAGACGTCCTCCGGGCGCGCTCCGCAGTTGAGATCGACCAGATGCACCCGGCTCTCACGCCACCAGGCCAAGGCCACGTCGACCACCGTGCCGTCCCGGAACGAGACCGGTTCGTACCAGACGAGGTCGTCGGCGTCGGGTCGGCTGGCGTGATGCCGGTCGCGCAACGTGCGCAGCGCGGCCAGGTGTTCCTCGCGGGTGCGCTGGGCACCCGTCTCGACAGCCCGCTCCAGAGCTGCGCGCCCTCCCTCCAGGAACGGCACCTGACGTCCACGGGCCGCCTGCTCCACCTGCACCGCGAGCGCCTCCCCCACCACCTCCACGTGGGCGAGCACGTGGCCGCGGGTCCACCCGGCCAGAGCGACCGGCACCGACAGGTCGGAACCTTCGAACTCCCCGACAGCTTCGATGATCGAGTCGAGCGCGGCTTCGGCCTCGTCCACCGCGCGCACGTGGTCGGTGGTCGGTTCGGTCGGGTTCATGGCCACACCAGTCCTCTCTGCCAGGTCTGTTCGAGGGTGTACCTCAGCCGGATCTGACCGCCGCTCGGCCTGGCGGCCCAGAACTCCACAGTGGTCGCGGCAATCCCGTAGCACCGCCAGGTGGTAGGTACGCGGCCGGGATGTTTCTCGACGGCGTCCCTCGCCTCAGCGTAGGCGCGATCGTAGGTCTCCAGAGAGTCCAGCGGGGCACTCTGCACCCCAGTGGTCGCTGCCGCGCGGGAACCCGGATGGCGCTCGAGGAAGTCCGCGGCGCCGGCCTCCTCACCCAGGTCGGTGACCACCCCGGTGATGCGGACCTGCCGGCCGAGCGGTGCCCAGAATGATGTCAGCGCCGCCATCGGGTTCTGTGTCATCGCTTGAGCCTTGGGGCTGCGTGCATCGGTGGCGATGATCCAGGAACCGGCCGTGATGTTCCGGAGAAGGACGGTCCGGGCGCCGACCTCGCCCGTGCCTGTGGCCGTCGCGAGGTTCATCGCGTGTGGCAGCGGCACCTGCCGTTCGGCGGCGAGAGTGAGCCAGGAGACGAACAGTTCGGCCGGGTCCTGCGGGGCGCTTGCCGGGTCGAATGCCACCAGGGCGTCGCGGTCGAGGCCCGGTAGCTCGCGCAGCAAGATCCGCAGACTCATACTCCGATCATGACCGGCGGGCCGCGTCACCGCCAACTGTGTGAGCGCCCAGGTACCGGTCACCGCCGTACGCACCTGCTCCCGGTCCGGACGAGGCAGGTGTGCCCATGGTGGCCGTGGCTGGTCTGGCGTCGTGATCTCAACGCGCTGCGCACCCATCGCGTCAAGCGAGGACGGTGGGCTCGCTACCCCCCACCGTGTGCACTTCCGCCGCCGTCGGTCGCCGCTACGAGTCGTTCCCCGAAGGAGCGGAAGGCGTGAGCCAGGTCCGCCTTCGCTTCGATCCGGAAGTCGACGCCGAGGAAGGCGAGCGGGAGGAGGACCCACTGCCAGTGCTCCAGCGCGAGTCGCACGCGGGTCCGGTTCTCGGCGATCGACTCGATCTCCGCGTCCTGGTGCACGAGTGCGTCGGCGACGGTCTCGGCCCTGGCATCGACCACCACCGTCACGACCTCCTTCCCGGCAGCAAAGCCCTGCCGCAGCAGGTCCAGAGCAGACTCAGCCGGCAGCGGGCGGGAGCGGTATCTCCGGCCGGTCCTACGGAGCTCAGCTACCCGGTCGAGGCGGAAGGTGCGCCAGTCCTCGCGGTCGAGATCGAACGCCACCAGGTACCACCGCAGCAGGTGGTGCACCTGTCGATACGGTTCGACCCGTCGATCGGTCGGCACATCACGCGCATCTCGATAGGAGAAGGTGATCGTCTCCTGGCCGGCGATCGCGTCGGCCACCGTGGTCAGGTGCGCAGCGGCCGGACCAGGCACTGCATGGCGGCTCGTCTCCAGGCTCGAACGAACGGAGATCAGGTGTGGACGCAGCCGAGCGGGAAGGAACTGGTCGATCTTGCCATAGGCACGGGTCGCGGCGTCATCGAGCCTGCCGGCGATGGACTGCTCGGCTGCCCCCAGCGCGGCGAGCGCGATCACGGTGGCTACCGCCTCATCGTCGTCGAGTACGAGTGGTGGCAAGGATCGACCAGGGGCGAGACGGTAGTACCCGCCCGGGCCCGGACGGGTCTGCACGGGGTACCCGTAGCCACGCAACCGGTCGACGTCGCGACGCAAGGTCCTCGGGCTCACCCCGAGCCGCTGCGTCAGCTCCTCGCTGGCGAATGAGCGTCCGGTCTGCAGTGTCGCGAGCAGCGCCAGCATGCGTCCCGTGACATCAGCCATGAACCGATGGTTCCACGAAATCCGGTCAGAAAGCGGCCACGTCTACACCTAGCGTGGCGATCATGACTGAGCCCGCCATCTCCCTGCGCCGCGTCCGGACCAACAACCTGGCCGACCTGGACGTCGACATCCCGCGGAAGCTGCTGGTCGTCTTCGTCGGCGTATCCGGATCCGGCAAGTCATCGCTGGTGTTCGACACGATCGCGGCGGAGGCAGGCTTCCAGCTCAACGAGACATTCCCTCCGTTCGCCAGGAACCGGCTGCCGACATGGACTCGACCGGAGGTCGAGCAGATCAGCGGCCTGACGCCTGCCATCGTCATCGATCAGCGGCGTATCGGTGGCAACGCCCGCTCGACGGTCGGCACGATCACTGAGATCTGGACCTATCTGCGGCTCCTCTTCTCCCGGCTCAGCCACCCACATGTGGGCGAGTCGGGGCGCTTCTCCTTCAACGATCCTGCTGGCATGTGCCCGACCTGCTCCGGGCTCGGCGTGGTGGTCGTCAGCGCCGCCGACCGGTTCCTGGATCTGGACAAGTCGCTGGCCGGCGGTGCAATCCGCGTACCTGGGTTCGGCGCGGGCGGCTATTGGTACTCGCAGTACGCCGACATCGGTTCCTTCAATGCCCACACACCGCTCCGGGAGTGGAGCGCGGCCGAACGAGATGCACTCCTGCGCGGCGGCCAGGCCGCTGCAGCGCTGGGTCGCCGCCCCCCGAGTGACTACGAAGGCATCCTGGAGCGCTTCGAGCGCATCTACCTGCACACCTCCGACAACCTGTCCGAGCGCAAGGAGGACGTCATTCGCCGGTTCACCCGGTCCGATACGTGCCCGGAGTGCGCAGGAGACCGGCTGAACGAGGTCGCGCGAACCGCAACAGTGCTCGGCCGCACCATCGGCGAGATGGCACGGATGGAGGTTGCCGAACTGACGGAGGTGCTCCGCACCATCGACTCCGCCCATGTCGAGCCGGTGGTCGAGGCAGCCACGGCCCGGTTGGAAGCGATGGTCACCATCGGCCTCGGCTACCTCACGCTCGGGCGAGCGACGACGACACTCTCCGGCGGGGAGTCGCAACGGATCAAGACCGTCAAGCACCTCGCCTCCAGTCTGACCGAGATGACATACATCGTCGACGAACCCACGGTCGGTCTCCATCCCACCGACGTCGACTCGATGATCGAGCTGCTGGCGCGTCTTCGTGACCGCGGCAATACCGTTCTCGTCGTCGAGCACGACCCGGCAGTGATGGCCCGGGCCGACCAGATCATCGAGATCGGCCCCGGTGGTGGCGAGGCAGGCGGGCAACTCATCTTCCAAGGCAGCCACGCCACCCTCCGATGCGCTGACACACCGACGGGTCGAGCGCTGCGCAAGCACGGCTCGGCGGAGCGTCGCCCTCGTCACGGTGCGGGGAGCATCACTGTCGCCCATGCCCGCCGCAACAACCTCCGCGACGTCACTGTCCAGCTCCCCACCGGGGTCATGACGGTGCTGACCGGTGTCGCCGGGTCCGGCAAGTCCAGCCTGGCCCACGAGTTGGTGGACCAGCACGAGGCGACCGTGATCGACCAGCGGCCGGTCAGCGCCAACCGTCGCTCCACTCCGATCACCTACACCGGGATCGCGCCCGCTATCCGCTCGTTGTTCGCGACCACGAACCAGGCCGCCACCGGCCTCTTCAGCGCCAATGCCGAGGGGGCGTGCCCAGACTGCGGAGGGCTCGGAGTCATCCGCACCGATCTCGCGTTCATGGACGCCCAGGAAGTGGTGTGCGAGACATGCGGGGGCCAGCGCTTCAATGCCGAAGCCCTCTCCCACACGGTGCACGGACTCTCGATCGCCGACGTCGAGGGGCTCACCATCGACCACGCCATCGCCGAGCTACCCGACGAGAGGATCCGCAGTGCGCTCAGCCAGTTGGCTGCCGTGGGCCTCGGCTACCTTCGGCTCGGCCAGTCCTTGAACACCCTCTCCGGTGGGGAATGCCAACGCGTCAAGATCGCCAAGCAGCTCCGGCTGGCGAAGCGTCCGACGACGTACGTGCTCGATGAGCCCACAACCGGCCTGCACATGGCAGATGTAGCAACGCTGCTGCAGGTGCTGGACCAGCTCCTCGATGACGGTCACTCCGTGATCGTCATCGAGCACAATCTCGCGGTGATTCGGCACGCTGACTGGCTCATCGACCTCGGTCCCGGGCCGGGCCGCCATGGGGGCGCCGTCCTGTTCGAGGGGCACGTGGCCGACTACATCGACTATGCGACTCCGACATCTCGCGTGCTCACCGCCGAGCTGTCGAGGAGCCGACGGGAGGGCTCGGAGTCAGAAGGGGACGGCCCCGACCCGCACAAGGCGGGCCGGGGCGCAGTGTGAGAACGGCGAGGCAAGGATCGGGCTGATCGCTCAGTCGCCTTCGGAGCCCTCGCGCGCGGCAAGCACGGAGGTGTTCTGGGAAGTCTTGATCGTGGCGACCGTGAACTCCAGGCCGATGCGGACCCCGATCAGGAACAGCGCCGGTGGGATCCAGCCGAACAGGATCGCCAGCACGCCGAGGATCGCGCCACCACCCCCGCCGCTGTACGGGTTCATCATGCTGCTGAACGCACCCGCGCCGAAGCCGCTGATGATGGCGCCGAGCCACCAGAGCGCCGCGATGATGATCGCGATGATGAAGATGACCTTGGCGAACGTCAGGGTGACGTACTTCGAGAAGGAGAAGTCGAAGAAGGCACCGAAGAAGCCGTTGCCACCCCCTCCGCCTCCGCTGGCTTGCGGGTAGGAGGGCTGCCCATATCCGCCTCCGGGTGGCGGTCCATAGCCGGCCGGGGGCTGCTGGGCGCCGTACCCAGCCGGGGGCTGCTGGGCCCCGTACCCAGGAACCGCAGTGCCGGGCTGAGGTGGACCGGGCTGAGCGGGCTGCTGAGGTGCAGGCTGCTGGGGTGCGCCGTAGACGGGTGCAGCCGGTGTACCAGGGTCCTGCGGCTGCTGGGAGGCCGACCCGTACGACGGCGGCTGCTGCGAACCCGGTCCGTACGGAGTTCCCTCAGCGGCCGGCTGCTGCGATCCCGCGCCGTACGAAGGCGACTGGTCGGCCGCGGCAGCGGGGTGCTCGGAAGAGGCACCGAAGGAGGGCGTGCCCGGCGGTGGCGGCTGCTGCCCGTACACGGGATCCTGCTCGTTGGGATCGGGCGGGGGCGGGGTGTAGGACACGACAATCTCCTCCAGGATGCGGGTGATACTCCCTGAACCCTAGCCACCAGCCGAGCCGACCACGAGTCCCGTTCGAATCCCCCTGCAGCCATCGAATCCAGCTCCGGACACCCGCAGGGGGATTCGATGGCTGACGCCGGGCCCCAGCGGGCGGTGCAAGCGTGGTTGTCGTCGCGCGAACGCCGGCCCGGGCGAAGAGAAGGCCGCCAATCTCGTCAGCGGTGCGGTCGCCAGAGCACCAGGGCGTTCGATTCCACCCGGCGCAACCGGGTGCCGAGCGGCACCGCGACAACATCACCGGAGGCGTCGGCGGTGAAGACGCGCCGGTTCACCCCGGCCCGCTCACGGAGGCGGGCGTTCTCCACCTCGAGGCGCTCGTTCTCGGCGGCCAGCTCAAGGATCCGTTTGATCCCGGCGAGATTGATGCCCTCCTCCTGCGAGAGACGCTGGACCTCACGCAGCACGTCAACATCGCGCTGGGAATACCGACGTCCCCTCCCCTGAGCACGCCGGGGCACCACCAGACCGAGCCGGTCGTACTGCCGCAAGGTCTGGGCGTGCATCCCAGCGCGCTCAGCGGCGATCGAGATCAGGAAGACCGGTGCGTCATAACCCGCCGCCACGATGACCTCACGCCTTCGCCGCGGCGGCGAGGTGCGCGCGAGGATCGGTTCCGTCGCTCGCGTTGGCGAACGCCTCGAGCGCCTCGGTGGCCTGTTTGGTGAGGTTTCTGGGCACCGCCACCTCGATCGTGACGATCAGATCGCCGGTCCCGGCCTTGGTCTGAACGCCACGGCCCTTGGCCCGCAGCCTGGTCCCCGACTGGGTCCCGGCGGGAACCTTGAGGCGGACTTCCTCGCCGGAGAGCGTCGGCACGGCGATCGTGGCGCCGTTCACGGCCTCCGGGAAGGTGACCGGCACCGTGATCGTGAGGTTCTTGCCATTCATCCCGAACACCGGATGCGGCTCGACGTGGACGGTGACGATCAGGTCGCCCGCTGGTCCTCCGGTCGGTGACGGCTGGCCCTTTCCGGCGAGCCGGATCTTCTGCCCGTCACGTACCCCGGCCGGGATACGAACCGTCATCGACCGACTGCCCTCGAGTGTCAGCGTGACGGTGGCACCGTCGACGGCGGAACGGAACGGCAGCGAAGCGGAGGTGCTGATGGCGCCACCCTTGGTGGGTGCGTTGCGCTGGAACCCCGCAGGCCCTGGACCCGCCGGCCCCGCTCCGGGTATCCCACCGCCGAACAACCCGCCAAGCAGGTCCTCGAATCCGCCGCCGGGCATCCCGCCACCGGTCGAGCTGTAACGCACCCGCGGACCGCCTGTCCCGCCGGCGCCGGTGAACATGCCACCGAACAGGTCCTCGAACCCGTTGGCGCCGGCCGCGCCGCCGGGGCCGGAGGCGAACCGGGCTCCGCCTCCGGCCATGGCGCGCAGCGAGTCATACTGCTTGCGCTGCTCGGGATCGGAGAGCACCCCGTAGGCCTCTCCGATCTCCTTGAACCGCTGCTCAGCCTTCTCATCCCCAGGCTTCTGGTCCGGGTGCCAGGTGCGGGCCAGCTTGCGGTAGGCCTTCTTGATCTCGGCGGCGTCGGCGTCCTTGGACACGCCCAGCGTCGCGTAGAAGTCCTTCTCCAGCCAGTCCTGTCCGGTCATCGCGCCACACCTCCTTCGATCATTCTTCCTCCTGCATCCGGGCTGGTCCCACCTTTCGGCAGCTGCGCGGTCACTGCGGTCCGGTCACCGCCACGCGGGCCGGGCGCACCACTCGCTCGCCCACCCGGTAGCCGGGCTGGAGCACCTGAGACACAGTCTCGGCCTCGACGTCCTCACTCGTGGAGTGCATGAGCGCCTCGTGCACCGTCGGGTCGAACTCCTCCCCCGGCGCACCGAAGCGCTCCACCTCGAAGCGAGTGGTCAGCGTGGATTCGAGCTTCTCCACCACCGACGCCAACGGACCTTCGAGACCGCCGTGCTGACGTGCGGCGTCGACGTCGTCGAGCACCGGGATCAGCGCCTCCACGACCGACTCGACACCGCGCCCCTTTTCCGCCTGCGCTTCCACGCGGGAGCGCTTGACGAACTGGTTGAACCGCTGGTCGAGGTTGTACAGGTCGGCCTTCGCACGCGCGAGCTGGTCCTGCAGGTCGGCGGCCTCCGCCTTGGCGGCAGCGACCGGGTCCTCAGCCTGTCCGCCCTCGGAACCTTCGGGAGTGGTGCCGTCAGAGGACTCGGAGGCTGCGCCGTCGGGAATCTGCTCCGTGGCGGTGGCCACAGCCTCGGCTGCGGCCACCTCCTCCGGGGTACGGAGCTCACCCGTGGTCGGGTCCAGGCGGCGCTTGTCGCGCACGACCGGCTGCTCCTCAGGTGGTTGAGACTCGGTCACTTCTTCTCATCCTCGTCCACGATCTCGGCGTCGACGATGTCCTCGTCCTCGCTGGAGGACTGGTCGGCCGAGGAGCCCTCGGCGCCCGCGGTGCCCTCACTGCCCGGCGCACCCTCGCCCTCAGCAGCCTGCTGAGCGTAGAGCGCCTCACCGATCTTCTGGCTCGACTCGCCGAGCTTGGTCTGAGCGGCCTTGATCGCCTCGACGTCCTCACCCTCCAGGGCGGACTTCAGGGCGTCGACATCCGCACGAACGTCCGAGGCGACGTCCTCCGGGAGCTTCTCGGAGTTGTCGTTCAGGAGCTTCTCGGTGGAGTAGGCGAACTGCTCGGCCGAGTTGCGGGTGTCGGCCTCCTCGCGACGCTTGGCGTCCTCGGCGGCGTGCGCCTCGGCCTCCTTGACCATCCGCTCGATCTCCTCCTCCGGGAGGGCGGAGCCGCCGGTGATCGTCATGGACTGCTCCTGACCGGTACCGCGGTCCTTGGCGTTCACGTGCACGATGCCGTTGGCGTCGATGTCGAAGGTGACCTCGATCTGCGGCATCCCGCGCGGGGCGGGGGCGATACCGGTGAGCTCGAAGGTGCCCAGCGGCTTGTTGTCGCGGGCGAACTCCCGCTCACCCTGGAACACCTGGATGAGCACGCTCGGCTGGTTGTCCTCGGCGGTGGAGAACACCTCGGACTTCTTGGTCGGGATCGCGGTGTTGCGCTCGATCAGCTTGGTCATCACGCCACCCTTGGTCTCGATACCGAGGGAGAGCGGGGTGACGTCGATCAGCAGCACGTCCGTGCGCTCACCCTGGAGCACACCGGCCTGCAGCGCGGCGCCGACGGCGACGACCTCGTCCGGGTTGACGCCCTTGTTGGGCTCCTTGCCGCCGGTGAGTTCCTTGACGACCTCGGTTACGGCGGGCATGCGGGTGGACCCACCCACGAGCACCACGTGGTCGATCTCGGAGATGGAGATCCCGGCGTCCTTGATGACGTTGTGGAACGGGGTCTTGGTGCGGTCCAGCAGGTCCGAGGTCATCTGCTCGAACTGGGCGCGGGTGAGGCGCTCGTCGAGGTGGATCGGGCCGTTCTCGCTCATCGAGAGGTACTGCAGCGAGATGTTGGTCGAGGTGGCCGAGGAGAGCTCCTTCTTGGCCTGCTCGGCGGCCTCACGCAGACGCTGCAGCGCGATCTTGTCCTTGGACAGGTCCACACCACTGCTGTTCTTGACCTGCTTGACCAGCCAGTCGACGATGCGCTGGTCCCAGTCGTCACCACCGAGGCGGTTGTCACCATTGGTGGCGCGCACCTGGATCGTGGAGAAATCGTCCTCGTCCTTACCCACCTCAAGCAGGGAGACGTCGAAGGTACCGCCACCGAGGTCGAAGACCAGGATGAGCTCGTCCTCCTTGCCCTTCTCCAGCCCGTAGGCGAGAGCAGCGGCCGTGGGCTCGTTGATGATGCGGGAGACGTTCAGCCCCGCGACCTGGCCGGCGTCCTTGGTGGCCTGACGCTCGGCGTCGTTGAAGTAGGCCGGGACGGTGATGACGGCGTCGGTGACCGGCTCGCCGAGGTAGGACTCCGCGTCCTTCTTCAGCTTGCCGAGGATGCGCGCGGAGATCTCCTGGGCCGAGTAGGACTTGTCGTCGATCTCGGTCTTCCAGTCGGTGCCCATGTGGCGCTTGACCGAGGTGATGGTCCGGTCGACATTCGTGACGGCCTGCCGCTTGGCGACCTCACCGACCAGCACTTCACCGGTCTTGGAGAATGCCACCACCGACGGCGTCGTACGGGCGCCCTCAGCATTGGCGATGACGGTGGGCTCGCCACCTTCGAGGACGGTCACCACGGAGTTCGTGGTGCCGAGGTCGATACCAACGGCTCGTGCCATGTTCCTGCAGCTCCTTCCGCTCCGGCGGCGCCGGATGCGACTAGTTGAGTCTTCCGCACTCAAGTGTGTGACGGTCCGATCGGAAGATCAAATCCAGTAGTCCAAACTTGAGTCTATTCGGCTCAACTGTGGGGTAGTGGATTCTATTCCCGACGGCGTCCCTCACCTCACGTTGGACGTGGCGCGGCTGCCGTTCGCGCTGGTAGCGAGTGGGGGCGGCGGTAGGCGTGGGGGTGGCGGTGGGCGTGGCGGCGGGGGCGGTAGCACCTAGGCGGTTGTGAGCCGTCAGCCGACGACCGCCCACAACCGCGTAGCTGGTGACAGGCGCTCCACAACCCCCCTGCGGGCACACCCGTCGATGAGGCGATCTCACCAGGATCGGCACATGGCCGACCCTGCGATGACACTGGACCCCGCCCTGAGCTTGATCGCGTCGACGCTCACGCAGCAAGAGGGCGTGATCAGCCGCGGCCAAGCCCACGCATGCGGGCTCACCGACAACGACTTACGCCGACTGCGGCGCCGTCGTCTCCTGACCACGGTGCACACCGGCATCTACGTCGATCACACCGGGCCGCGGACATGGGGCCAACGCGCGTGGGCCGCCGTTCTCGCATACTGGCCGGCCGCGCTGGCCGGCGAGTCGGCGCGACGGACCGTAGCAGGCGCGCGACGATCAGAACGCGGCGACGACAGCGCCATTCACCTCGTAGTGGACCGACACCGACACCTCTCCCCTGACGAAGGAATCGTCATCCGTCGCTCGGCACACCTTCGCGACTCCTGCCTCTGGAACACCTCGCCGCCGCGCCAGCGGATCGAGTACGTCGCGTTGGAACTGGCGGCGACCGCCCGGTCTGACGTCGACGCAGTTGCGCACCTCGCCGACGCCCTGGGTGCGCGCATCACGACACCGGAGCGACTCGCCGCCGCCCTGGCGCACCGGGAACGGTTCGCTCGACGGGCCTTCCTGGCCAGCGTCATCGACGATCTCCGCGCGGGAACCTGCTCCACGCTCGAGCATGGCTACTTCACCCGGGTCGAGCGGGCACACCGCCTTCCCCCTGCCAAGCGCCAGTTCCGCGAGTCGCTCAAAAGATCGCTCTACCGAGACGTGTACTACGAGGACCAGGCACTACTCGTGGAGCTGGACGGACGGCTCGACCATAGTTCCACGAGAGATCGCGACCGGGACCACGAACGCGATCTTGATGCGGCCGCCACGGACCGGCTGACCCTGCGACTCGGGTGGGGGCAGGTGTTCGACCGATCGTGCGCGACTGCGATGCGGATTGCCGCCGGTTTGCAGGCACGCGGCTGGAGCGGATCACCGCGGCGCTGCCCGGCCTGCCCAGCCTCACTCACAGTCCCCTTGTGCGGTTGAGGGCAGTCACCGGGTGACCGGACGCAACCGCACAGTGGGACGACTCGGGCAGTTGGGGCGGCAGCCCCGGCCGCGCGGAGATTGACTCCCAACCCAGGTCGTGTCATTGTATTAAGTACCTAATACAGTGACACGGAGGGGCCGCCATGGAGTTCGACACCAGCTCCCCCATCTGGGGCCAGCTCGTGACCGAGTTCTCCCGGCGGATCGTCACCGGCGAGTGGCCGGCCGGGGGCCGGATCGCCGGTGTGCGCGACCTCGCCAGTGAGCTGGGCGTGAACCCGAACACGGTTCAGCGCGCCCTGGCGGAGCTGGAACGCCGCGAGCTGTGCCGCTCGGAACGCACCGCGGGCCGGTTCGTCACCGCCGAGGAGGGCCACATCGACGCCCTCCGGGCCGAGCTCGCCCAAGACGCAGCCGATGACTTCATCCGCCGCGCCAGCGGACTGGGGATGCCCCCCGCGCAGGCCCGGCGACTGATCGAGGAGAGATGGAATGACCACGACCACCAGCACACGCAGAGAGCGTGATCCGGCGATGACCGAGAACGACTCCCTCATCAGCGTCCGCGACCTGACGGTGCGCTACGGCCAGCGCCGAGCCGTCGACCACCTCGACCTCAACCTCGCCGGAGGCCAGATCGTCGGGCTTCTCGGTGAGAACGGTTGCGGAAAGTCCACACTGCTGAAGACGCTCGCCGGCGTCTACGCCGACCACAGCGGAGAGATCCGTATCGCCGGCCGGCCGCTCGGACCGCAGACGAAGGCGATCGTCTCCTACCTCCCCGACCGCAGCGCCCTACCCGAGCGCTACCGAGTCCACTACTTCCTCGACCTGTTCGAGGACTTCTTCACCGACTTCGACCGGGCGAAGGCCACCGAGCTCATCGAGGGCTTCGGGCTGGAAGAGTCGATGAAGCTGAAGGAGATGTCCAAGGGGATGCGCGAGAAGGTGCACGTCGCCCTGACCATGGCGCGCCGCGCCCGGGTATACCTGCTCGATGAGCCGATCTCCGGCGTCGACCCCTCCGCCCGCGAGGGGATTCTCGAGGCGATCCTGCGCACTCTTGAACCGGACTCCCTCTTGCTGATCGCCACGCACCTGGTGCACGACCTCGAGACGTCGCTGGACTCGGTGGTGATGATGCGCCACGGCAGCGTCCTGCTCACCGGACAGGTCGACGATCTCCGCGCCGAGCACGGCACCAGTCTCGAGCAGATCTTCCGAAAGGTGTACCGCTCATGATGACCCTCCTCAAGCACGAGTTCATCCAGACCCGCGGCATGCTCGCGCTCACGGCCGGGGCGGCGCTGCTCGTCACCCTGGCCGGCAGCCTGCTTGCGGCCACCGGCTGGCCCGCGATCTCCCAGATCGGGATCGCCGTCGCGGTGATGGCCGTGCTCGGACTGGTCCCGATCGCGCAGATCCTGCTCGTCGTGCGGTACTGGCAATCCAGCTACGGTCGCGGCGGCTACCTGACTCAGACGCTGCCTGTGAACGGCTCGCGCATCTACTGGGCCAAGATGACCTGGGCATGGCTCGTCTCGCTCGTCGGCACCGTCCTGAGTATCGGCATGGGCCTGGCCGCCTCGCCGTTGATCACACTCAGCACCGGCGAGCCCTTGACGGTCATCACCTCGCTGCGCGAGGGATGGGAGCAGCTCACACAGGTGACCCCAGCCTGGGGCGTGGTGGCCGCAGTGGTGACCTTCGCCGTCATGATCCTGATCTGGCCGACGCAGTACTTCTTCGCGGCCTCCATCGGCAGCCAGGCGCCCATGAACCGCTGGGGTATCGGGGGCCCGGTGGTGATCTACTTCGCGGTCTACATCGCGGTCCAGATCGTCACGTTCGCCTCCTTCGTCGCCCTGCCGCTGGCGATCGGCATGGACGGCGAGCGGCTGGGGCTGGTGCGCTTCGACCTGTTCGCCGAGATGGCCGCCGATTCGAGTTCGGCCGAGGTGATGCCGATCGGGTTCGTGCCGGCGCTGGTGCTCACCACGGCCGTGTGCCTGGTGTGGAGTGTGCGCTCCTGGAAGCGGCGGGTGTCGTTGGTCTAGCAGCGGTAGTGCAGACCGGGGCCGCTCCGCACCACCGGTGCGCACCGCACCACTGCCGCGTGGCCCATCCCGCGGACTTCTACACCTCCCCGTTCGCCGGGAGCCGGAGCACACCGTCCACCCGCCGAGGAATGTTGAGCGGGTTGTCCTCCTGCAACGCGGGTGGCAGCAGCTCCGCCGGCGCCCCTTGATAGGCGACCGGGCGCTGGAAGCGGCGCACCGCCGTCGCACCGACGGAGGTGAACAGGGACGTGGTAGCCGGCCACGGACCACCGTGCTGCTGCGCCCAGCTGACCGCGACGCCGGTCGGCCATCCGTCGAAGAGCACCCGCCCGGCAATGCGTTCGAGGGCCGTGAGTACCTCCTCGACCGATTCCTCACGCTCGGCGTGCACAGTCGCGGTCAGGCTCCCAGGGACCGCGCCGATCAGCTCAAGCAGCTCACTCTGGCCCGCATAGCGCACCAGCAACGTGATCGGACCGAAGACCTCCTCCAGCAGCTCGCCCCGGTGCGCGATGACCGTACGGGCATCGGCGGCGATCACCAGCGCAGCCGGACCCTCATCCGACTCCGCTCGGCCCACGATCTCGACGCCCGGGATGGCGGTCGCGCGATCCGCGCCTGCGGCGTATCCCTCAGCGATCGAGCTCGTCAGCATGCGTGGCTGAGGCGCGAGATGGCGAGCGAGGCTTCCCTCGAGATCCGACCCCTCGGGGACCAGGACCACGCCTGGCTTCGTGCAGAACTGCCCGACACCCAACTGGAAGGAGCCAGCCAGGCCCTCGGCCAGTTCCGCGCCGCGAGCGGCATCCGCCCGGGCGGTGACCACCACGGGGTTCAGGGACCCGAGCTCACCGTAGAACGGGATCGGGTCCGGACGTGCCGCAGCCCGGTCAAAGAGTGCGCGACCACCACGCAGCGATCCCGTGAAGCCGACCGCCGCGATAGCGGGGTGGTCGACGAGCGCGAGGCCGGCATCGAATCCCTCCACCATCGCGAACGTCCCTTCAGGAGCGCCATGGGTGTTCAGGGCATCGATGACGATCTCGGCGGTGCGCCGGGACGTACGCGGATGGCCCGGATGCGACTTGACGATCACCGGAGCGCCGACGGCGAGCGCAGATGCCGTATCACCTCCGGCGACCGAGAACGCGAAGGGGAAGTTGGAGGCGGCAAACACCGCCACGGGACCGACCGGCCGCAGCATGCGGCGCAGATCCGGCACGGGCGGCGTGGCGTCCGGGTTGACGTGGTCGATGGTGGCCTCGAGGTAGGAGCCCTCATCGATCACGTCAGCGAACATCCGCAGCTGATTCGTGGTCCGTGCCACCTCGCCGGTGAGTCGCACCACTCCCAGGCCGGTCTCCTCGGCCGCGAGATCGACCAGTTCCTCGGCCGCAGCGTCCAGCGCGTCGGCGATGGCGTGCAGCCACCCAGCTCGGGTCCGGTCGGGAGCGGACGAGGTGACAGCGAAGGCCGCAGCAGCAGCCTCCGCCGGGATGTCCACCGTGGTGCTTGGCTCGGTCATGCGATCACCTTCCTCATGCTCTGCGCCAGCTGCTCACCACGGTCGAGAATGGCGGACAGGCGCGCGGTTTGCTCGGCTGTCGGATCGACCAGTGGGGCCCGCACGGAGCCGACGTCCCAGCCCTTGAAGCGAAGGCCGGCCTTGATCAACGAGACCGCGAAACCGGGAGTCTCGTCCCGCAGTGCGATCAGCGGACTGTAGAAGCCATCGAGGAGGTCGCGCTGCGCCCTGTGGTCCCCGGCGATATAGGCAGCGTAGAAAGCATTGGCGATGGCCGGCGACATCGCGAACGTCGCCGAGGAGTACAGCGGTACGCCGATAGCCCGGTAGGCAGCCTGACTGGCCTCAGCGGTGAGGAGCCCG
Source organism: Ruania rhizosphaerae (assembly GCF_009805705.1). Lineage (GTDB taxonomy): Bacteria > Actinomycetota > Actinomycetes > Actinomycetales > Beutenbergiaceae > Ruania > Ruania rhizosphaerae. The sequence continues at coordinate 24,580 of NZ_VSMB01000017.1, read as the reverse complement.
TTGAAGAACTGCACGTCGGAGCGGCCGAGCCTCCCGGCGGCCAGCACGAAGCGCTGCATCAGCGCCACATCCCCGACGCCGTCCTTGATCCCCGCGAGCTGCGGGTTCTCCAGCAACCGGCACACCGCGTCATCACTGAGTGTGCCGCTGCCCCGGTGGTACGCGATCAAGGGCAGCGACGTCACTGCACCGATCGCTTCGAAGTAGTCCACCAGCCCCGCTTGCGGGCCGGAGACGAGGTACGGGGGCATCACCAGCAGCCCGTCAGCACCCGCCTCCTCCGCGACCCGAGCGCAGTCTCGAGCATGGCCTAGCGGGCCCCCGACCCCGGCGATCGCAGGACCGTGCCCCACGGCACCGGCAAGCCCGGCACGAATCACTTGTGCGTACTCCGAGGATGAGAGGGCGTGATACTCCCCAGTACCGCACCCGAGGAACGCGGCTCCGGCCCGGCTGTCGAATCCGTCCCGGACGAGCTGCGAGAGGAGGTCCTCGTTCACGGCGTCGCTTCGGGTGAACGGTGTCACCGGGAAGTAGAGGACCCCGGCGAACTGGGGCAGGGCGGGTGGGTGGGCAGTCATGTCAGAACCTCGGCAGGGTCGAAGAGAAGTCAGGCTGGAACTGCTGGATGTACCCGGAATCGTCACGGTGGGTACGGCCGGAGTCGAGGAACACCTGGTGCTGGCGTTCCAACGCCGCAGGGTCGAGTTCGACCCCGAGGCCCGGCGCTCGTGGGACCGCGACGGCGCCGTCGACGATCTCGAGCACGCCGGGGCGGACGATGTCGTCTTCGCGGTTCCACGGATAGTGCGTGTCGCAGGCGTAGGCCAGCTCCGGCGTTGCTGCTGCCACGTGGGTCATCGCAGCCAGCGAGATCCCGAGATGGGAGTTCGAATGCATGGAGACGCCCACACCCCAGTGACCGCAGATCGCAGCCAGTTCGCGGGTGTGCCGCAGCCCGCCCCAGTAGTGGTGGTCCGAGAGCACGATCTGCACGGCATCCTTGGCGAAGGCTTCGGGAAGGTGTTCGAAGGCGACGACGCACATATTCGTCGCCAGCGGGCGTTCCACCTCACGCGCCACGGCCGCCATGCCGTCGATCCCGAGCACAGGGTCCTCGAAGTACTCGAGTAGCTCACCCAGCTCGGCGCAGACCGCCACGGCAGTCTCGTGGCTCCACGCGCCATTGGGGTCGATACGCAACGGGTAGCCCGGGAACGCCTCGGCGAGCGCTCGCATCGCGGCCACCTCCTGCTCGGGAGGAAACACACCAGCCTTCAGCTTGATCGAGGAGAAGCCGTATCGTTCGATCAGCGTGCGCGCCTGAGCGACGATCCCGGCCGGGTCGAGGGCCGCGCCCCACTCGTCTGGCGCGGCGTCGGCAGGATCGGTAGACCTGGCCGGATCCGGATGGCCGGCGTACTTGTAGAACAGGTAGGCGCTGTAGTCCACGGAGTCACGTACCCGGCCACCGAGCAGCTCAGACACCGGTAGCCCGGTCAGATGACCCTGTGCGTCGTGTGCGGCGACATCGAGAATGGCATAGACCTCGCGCCGCTCTCGCCGTGTCAAGGAACCCGCATCCCCACCGAGCACCCGGTTCACTGCGGCCTCGATGCCATTCAGGTCGAACACGTTCAACCCGATCACTTCATCGGCGACCTGCCGCAATCGGTCGGCGACGTCCATGCCACCGCTGCCCTCGCCCAGACCGACGATCCCGCCCTCGACGTGCAGCTGCACGATCGTGCGCAGCGCGAGTGGTTCGTGCAGACCGACGGCGTTCAGCAACGGTGGATCGCGGAAAGCGATCGGTGTGACAGTGATGTCCCGGATGATCACGGACTATCCTTTCGTCGCGCCCGATGAGATGCCGCGGATCAGCGACTTCTGCATGAGCAGATAGATGATGAGGCTCGGCAACAGTGCCAGCAGTGCACCGAACAACAGCACGCCGGTGCCGGTCTCGGGGTCGTTGCGAAGCACGCCGAGCGCCACGGTGAGGGTGTAGTCGGCGGGTGAGTCCGCTGCGATGAGAGGGAGCAGGTACTGATCCCAGATCATCATGAAGCCGAAGATGGTGACCACGCCGAGCACCGGCTTGCACAGCGGTAGAACGATGCTCCAGAGCATCCGCAGCTCGCCGACGCCGTCCAAGCGCGCGGCCTCCTCGATCTCGCCGGGGATGTCCTTCATGAACTCGGTCATCACCAGGATGGAGAAACCCCAGACGGCAACCGGCAGAATCACACCCCAGGGCGTGCCACGCACACTCAGACCGGTTCCCGCAACATCGCCCAGCACTTGCGACAGTGGGATCGCGATGACCTCTTCGGGAAGCATCATCGTGGTCAGGAAGAGCATGAAGACGAGCGCGCGCCCTCGGAACCGGTGGCGCGCCAGCGCATATGAGGTCAGGACGGCGACCGCGACCTGGAGCAGCAGGCCCCCTCCGACGATGATGAAGGAGTTGGCGAAGTAGCCGAAGACACCGAGGCGCTCCGCCGCGCGCACGGAGGCCAGTGAGGGTTCGGCGGGGATGAGCCGGAGCGAGGTGGAATCTCCCTGGGCGTCGAACGCCCCGGAGAGCACGAGCAGGAACGGGAGGGCGAACACCGCGAGCACCACCAGGCACAGCAGCACCCGGACCACGTTCGAGATCTTCCAACCGGGAGCCCATCCGAGCGCACTGTCGAAGCGGCCCTCGGCATGGACCTTGCGCTGCTTCGCCGCAGACGGGGCGTTGGCTCGCATCGTCATGAGGTTTCCTTGCGGTGAGTGATCGCTCGAGTGGCCACCGTGAGAGCGAGAGTGACCAGCAGGAGCAGCACGGAGGCGGCGGAGGCGACGCCGAGATTATTGGAATCGAAGCCCAACGAGAATGTGCGGGTCATCCACACCTCGGTTGCCCCCGCTGGTCCACCACCGGTGAGAACGTACACCTCGGTGAAGATGCGCAGTGAGCGGATGGCCGCGAGCGTGAGAACCACGCTGATCGCAGGTCGCAGCGCGGGCAGCACGATGTACCAGATGCGCTGCCGCGTGGTGATCCCGTCCATCGCCGCCGCCTCGTAGAGCGAGCGATCGATCCCGACGAGCCCGGCCATGATGATGATCATGTTGTAGGGCGCTGCCGTCCAGATGCCGACCATCATCACCCACCACAGTGCCTGCGAGGGGTCACTCAGGAACTGCTGCGTCGGAAGCCCGAAGAGCGAGAGCACAGAGTTGGCGAACCCGGACTCGGAGGGGAAGAGAAGGATCCGCCAGACCTCACCGATGATCGCCAGCGCGGTGACGACCGGGAGGAAGACGGCGGTGCGCGCCCAGCGCAGTGGGCGCGACGCTCCCTCCATGAGGAGGGCCAGGCAGAACGCCAGCAGCACCGCACCAGTGGTCTGCCCGACGGCTAGTAGCACGGTGTGCTCCATCGCATCGATGAAGCGTTGATCGCCGAGGACGTCGGCATAGTTCTGCAGCCCGATCCATTCGTTGCCGAGGAACGGTTGCACCTTCTGGAAACTCATCCAGATGCCGTCGACGGCCGGATGGAACTTGAACAGCACTGCCAGCACGAGCCCAGGCAGCACGAAGAACCACGGGATGAGCTGACGCTTGATCCGGGGCCATGACAAGGGGCGGCGGCGCCCCGCTCCAGAGCCCGAGCCCTGGAGCGGGGTCCGCTCATGCGCGAGCGCGCTCGTCATCCGGCGAACTCATCGCGCTCGAGCTGCTCTTGCAGCTGCGCGGCGATCGACGTCACACCCTCGGCCACGTCGGCGTTGCAGTCGGCCGCGATGGCGTTGAGCCCGTCGGCGACGATCTGGCGGTAGGGCAGGTAGTCGATCGACCACGGGAACGGCTCGGAGTCGGCGTATGCCTCCTGGGCAACCGCGAGTCGCTCGTCCCCGGTGACCTGTGCGGCGTCGACATTCTCGTTGACCGGAATCCGGACCACGGCTTGAGCCGCGACACCCTCGTCGTTCTCCTCGTTCGACATCCCGATCTCCTGCGCCTCGGCGGAGATGAGGAAGGAGGCCAGTTGCTGCTGCAGTTCGAGCTTGTCCGAGCTGGCGCCGAAGTAGATGTTCTCGCCCTCCGCCCAGGCCGTGGTGCCCTCCGGCCCTGCGGGCGCGGGAATGATCTCGACGTTCTCGGCTCCGACAGCCTCGCTGAAGGTCGAGATGTTGTACGGGCCCGTGCTGTAGATGCCCGCGGTCCCCTGCTGGAAGAACGGAGTGTCTGCCGTGGTCAGGTTGATCGAGCCCGGCACGGTCACACCCTCGGTGCAGAACTGCTCCTGCACCCACTCCACCGCCTCGTTCACCTCTGGAGAGTCGAAGACCACGGAGAAGGTGCCGTCCTCGCTGCGCTCGAGCGCGTCGCCTCCGGCCTGCAGGATGTAGGGGTTGGCCCAGCGGTAGATGTAGCCGCTCTGCGCGGACCCTGGGACGACCATGCCGTAGGTATCGTCCTCACCGTTGCCGTCCGGATCTTCGGTTGCGAACGCCTCAGCGAGCTCAGTCAGCTCGTCCCAGGTGGTCGGGACGTCGTAACCGAGGTTCTCGCGCCAGTCCTTGCGGAGGATGGTGATACTGGCCTGGCGAGAGAACGGCACGCCGTACAGTTCCCCGTCGGGCCCGATACTCTCGTCCCAGATGCGCTGCGGTACTTCGTCGTTGCCCTCGATCGCCGCTTGGTCGACCGGGAGCACCAGACCTTGCGCCACGTAGTTGCCGAGCGAGCCCGCGTCGTTGACCAGCAGGTCGGGCAGATCGCCCTGCGAGGCACGTGCCTGCAGCTGAGTGTCGAACTCCTGGACCGCTTGGTACTCGACCTCGATCCCTGTCTGCTCGGTGAACTCGTCGAGCATGAACTGCCAACTGACTGCGGAGGCTTCATCGCTGCGGGCCCACACCTCAAGGCTCTGATCGGCATCGTCACCTGCTTCGCCGTCCGAAGCGCAGGCGGCGACCGTGAGCAGGATCGATGCCGCCGCGGCGCATGAGACGAACCTCATCGAGCGGGGATTCCTCATTGATACCCTACTTTCGCATATGTGAACTCGTCCGCTTCTGCGAACGCGTTCACGATGCTAATGTTGAGCCACATAGCTGTCAATGCGGCAGAGAGCCGCAACCTTCGTCGCTCGACCGAGAGGAACTGCGTCGTGGACTCACCGTTGACGATCCTGCTCACCGGAGCCGCCGGCCTCAGCGGTTCCGGACTGCGGCCGGTACTGCAGGACCGTGGGCACCGGGTGCGCCTGCTCGACAAGCTGCCAACGGCACCCACGACCACCGAGACGGCGATCGTGGCAGACCTCACAGATCTCGACGCGGTTCGTGCTGCCGCGCGGGGCGTGGACGTCATCGTGCATCTCGGGGGCCACAGCCGCGAGCAGTCCTGGGATGAGCTGGCACAGGTCAACGTCGAGGGCACCCGGACAGTGCTCGAAGCGGCACGGTTGGAAGGGGTCCGGCACCTGCTGATCGCCAGCTCCACCCACGCCGTCGGCGTCTGGCCAATCCCCGAGGAGCTGGTCGACTACCTCCCCATCCGCCCAGACAGCCTCTACGGCGTGAGCAAGGCGGCCATGGAAGCTCTTGCTTCCGCGTATGCCGATCGCCATGATCTCGTCATCTCACTCGCCCGGATCGGCACGATCCATGACAAGCCCAACAGCGTTCGTACGCTCTCGACCTGGCTTTCACTTCCGGACCTCGCGCGACTCGTCGAGGCAACTGCGAGGTACCAGCGAGCGGGGGCACATCTGGTCTGGGCTGTCTCTGCCAACTCCCGCGGCTGGTTCTCCCTGGAGCCCGGCCGACGGATCGGCTACGAGCCGAAGGACAACGCCGAAGATTTCGCCGACACTGTCTCCGATGACCCGATCGATCAGAATGGTCTGATCGGAGGCGCATTCGCAGACGACACCCATCCATTAGGAGTTCACTGGTGAGCACCACTTCCGCCGCCCGGGCCGAACCGGAGGAGACCGCCGGCCGGCGAGTGAAGTCGGCCGAGCGAACGCTCCACCTGCTCGACGCCCTCGCCGCGGCAGGCGCTCCGCTGCCGATGGCCGAGTTGCACCGCCGTGTCGGTTACCCACGTTCCAGCCTCCATCAGCTCATTCACACGATGGCCGCCAGCGGCTGGGTCGAGCTGACCGAAGCCGGGGAGGTCCGGATCGGGGCCCATGCACTCGTCGTCGGAACCTCCTACCTCGACCGCGAGCCTGCGTTGCCACTGGCTCAGGCCACGCTCGAGCGCGTCCGCGACAGCACGGGCTACACCACGCACTATGCCCGGCGCGACGATGCCCACATCCTCTATCTGGCCACGCGCGAGACCACCAACTCCTCACGCGCGACCTCGCGCGTGGGTCGGCGGTTACCCGCCCACGCCACCTCGCTCGGCAAGGCGTTGCTCGCCGAGCTGAGCGCGGCTGAGCTCGACGAGGCGCTGGGCGAGGAGCCGCTGGCGCAACTGACGCCTCAGACCATCGTGGAGCGCGATCTCCTCACCCAGTCGCTGGAAAAGGTCCGGCGCACGGGATACGCGGTCGAGCGGGAGGAGAACACTCCCGGCGTCTGCTGTGTGGCGACCACGATCTCCTACCGGATACCAGCCACCGATGCGATCAGCTGTTCGATCCCCAGTGACCGCGCCACTACCGAGGAACTGGAGAACGTGGGGAGCAAGTTGGCCAGTGCCGCGCACGACCTCGCCACACAGCTGCGTTCGGCAGGCGTGCGGTGACCACGACCTTCTGCGCCTATCCGTGGGACATCCTCGACGATCCCGGGGTATTCGATCGCGTGAGGCGCGCCGGAGCTACCGGCGTGGCGATCGCCGCTGCGTACCACTCCGTGCGCGCCGCGACCCCGCTGCACCCGGGCCACATGGTGATCGACGCCGCCGAGTCGGCCTTGTACATCGACCGCGCGCCGCACATCTGGACCGGCAGCACGCTTCTGCCGCAGACCGACACGCCCTGGACCGGATCGGACGCATTCGGCCGCGCCGCGGAGCTCTCCCGCCGGGCGGGCCTGCGAGTCGAGGCCTGGGTGGTGCTGACTCACTCCACTCAGGTGGGCCGCCGTCATCCCGATCACGCTGCGGTGAACGCGTGGGGAGAGATGTATCCGTACGCCCTCTGCCCCACCTCGCCAGCCGTGCGCGACTACGCCACCCGTCTGATACGCAGTGTGCGGGACCGATTCGCGGTGGACGGCCTGATGATCGAGGCGTGCGGTCCGATGGGGCTCGGCCATGTGGGTCGCCACGAGAAGACCGCGGGTGCCGACTGGACCGAGACAGCGCAGAACTTGCTCTCGATCTGCTTCTGTGGCTGGTGCCAGGCTGCCTATCAGCGGGCAGGCATCGACACCGAACGCGTGCGGGCGGACGTCGTGAACGGAGTGCGGGCCGAAGCGGAGGGGAAGCACGGCGAGGTCGAGTCCCACGTGCGTGAGGCCCAGGGAGTGCTCGCGGTGCGCACACACAGTCGCCGCGAGCTGCTCCGGAACGTGCTCGCCAGTTGCGCGGGCGTCGAACGGACGGTGTTCCACGCGGACCCGGAGCCGTGGAGCACCGGGCCGTTCGCGGCTCTGTTCGACGACGCCGACGACATGCACGGAATCGTGGTCCCCGCTCACCGCCTCGCGGACGGAGGCGCCCATGACCTACGCGCCCGGTTGAACGGCAGCAGACTCGGCGGCTACCTCATGGGCCTGCCGCCGATGGAACCGGCATCGATCCGCACCCAGTGGCCCGCGCTGATCGAAGGGCTCGATGACGTCTACCTCTACCACCTCGGCCTGCTGTCCCAACCGCGGCTGGACGCCGTCGGGCACGCCGTCACCACCGCGGGACATGGTCGCAGGGCTTCCACTGCCACCTTCTGACCGGCGGGAGCCCGAACGATGCACCGAGGCGCGCTGCACCAGCGAGACCAGGTGGGCGTGGGCGTACTCACACACCAACGCGTGCCGCGGGACGTCCAGGTGTTCCGGAGCCTCGACATCCACACCCTCCAGCGCGATCAGCACGTCATAGACGTTGATGTCGTGCCGCACGGTGGAGACAGGCACGCCCTCGCCCATGGAGAAGGCATCGCTCAGATATCGTCGATCGATGCGCGACCGCTCCCTGGCTCGGCTCACTTCTGAACAACGCTCCCTCCTGGCAGGCTGGATCCCTGAGCTCACGATCCTCGCGGACCTCAGTTGGGACCTGGTCGAGACCACCGTGCTCCACGGGTCCACAGGGGACGGCACCCAGGTGGTCATCAAGGCAGGCGGACCATCGGATCATCACATCGAACGAGAGATCCGGGCCCACCGCGAGTGGACCGCGCCGTGGACCGAGACCGGCCACGCGGCCCGGCTCTGGCACTGCGATCGCGACGCGAAACTCCTCGTCACCACCTACCTCACCGGTCACCTCGCTCTCGACACTCCGGCCGAGGAAGATCCCGAGGTCTACCGCCGGGCCGGCGCACTCCTGGCCTCTTTCCACGGGCAAGCCGCTCTGACCGAGCCCGACTGGGAACTGCGGGAGAACACCAAGATCCTCGACTGGCTGGACCGCCCACACCGGATCGATCCGGTGCATGAGGCAGTCCTGCGGAACTCGATCGCGGCCTGGCCGACACCACCGGCGACCCTCGTGCCCACGCACGGCGACTGGCAGCCGCGCAACTGGCTGATCGATGGCAGCGAGGTACGCGTCATCGACTTCGGTCGCGCCGCATGGCGACCGGCCTACACCGATCTCGCGCGGTTGGCAGCCCGCGACTTCAACCGGGACCCGACACTCGAACGAGCCTTCTTCTCGGGCTACGGTACGGACCCGCGGGAGCCCGAGTCGTGGCTACGGTGCCGGGCTCGGGAGGCGATCGGCACGGCGGCTTGGGCGTACCAGGTCAGGGACCGGGGGTTCGAAGCTGAGGGCCATCGCATGATCGAGAGAGTGGTCCCGCTGCTGCGCGACTCAGCCTAGGAATCGAGCAGTGCGATGACCTTCTCCATGGTCACCAGCGCAGATTCACGGACCACGTATCGCGCGATGCCCAGTTCTCGCGCTTGGCGCTTGAGCTGCGCGGCCATGTCCTCACGCGTGCCCACCAAGAGGAATGGCGCCTGGGCAAGGTCGTCCGCGGTCGAACCGGGGAGTCGCTCGGCGAGCTCGGTCAGCACAGCCCGGCGATCGTCGGTCTCTGTCACCACCTGCACGAGCGCCTCGACCTCGGGTGCCGTCCCTGTCCGCGCACTCTCGTCCTGGACGATCGCCAGCTGCGCGCGGAGCTTCTCCTTACTCCATCGCACCTCGTGACGGTGCCCGTCCGGCAGCGTGCGGCCGAGACCGCTCAGACCGACCACATCGGCAGTACGGGCCGCTAGCCGGAGCAACTCCGGGTGCGCCCCTCCGACGGCGATCCGGACCCTGCCGGTGGCCGGCACATCCTCGAGCACGGCATCATCGAGCTCGAGGAATCGACCCGTCGCGGTGACATGCTCCCCGTCGAGAAGCTGCGCCACTGCCGGGACGAACTCGGCAAGGCGACCGATCCGATCGGCGGGCGAGGGCCACCGTCGGCCGCTCACCTCCCACTCTCGGAACGTGTGCCCGGCACCCAAGCCGAGAATCACCCGACCAGGCGCCAAGGCGTCGAGGGTCGCCGCGTCCGTGGCTACCTGCAAAGGTTCTCGGACACCCGTCTGCAGCACGCACGTCCCCAGCCGCAGCGTCGAGGTGACGGCCGCGGCAGCGCCGAGCGCCGGCCAGGGCGAGGCCCCCGATCCCGGGTGATCTCCCATCAGGAGCGCCTCGAATCCGCTCGCCTCCAGCCGGCGCGCCAGGGCCAGCCAGGAGTTGAGGTCGCGAGGCTCGGCCTGCACGCTGATGCGAATCTCCGACATTCCCCGATGCTCCCACGTGCACACCACGGTCGCCTCGACGGTTGCCACTGCTGGGTGCAGCGCAACCTTGCGTGCGCATGGACCCCGGCACACCTGCTGGACCCACCGGTAGCGGTCTCAGCCCAGCGGGTCCCGCCCGATGAACCCCAGCAACCGCGTCTGTACGTCTGAGCCTTCCGGCACGTCCACCCGCGGACCGTACTGGCCACTCGCGCGGATCAGCTCCTCGATCGGCTCCATCCCGCGGAGCAACTCCCGGCACTTCTCAGGATCCAGCCTTTCGTCCTGCCCCGTCGCACGCGCCAGGTCCCAGGTGTGCATGAACACGTCGGCGGTATAGAACTGGTCGATCGCCTGGGCGAGCGGAAGCTCCCCGGTGTGAGGATTGGAGAAGGTGAGCTCCGCCGTCGCCGGATCATCGAGCAGTGCCTGCACGCCGTCGGCGTGTACCTGCCAGGCAGCCACGGGATCGGCATCCACATCGCCGGCGGGCAGCTCGATCCCGGCCCCCGCCTTGAGGAATCCGGGGAACCAGGTGAGGAGGTGACGCACCACATCCCGAGCAGTCCAGCCTCCCACCGGGGCCGGGGCGTCCCAGTCCCGGGTGCCACGCACCCGGTCGGCGAACACCCCGGCGATCCGGCGATGCTCCTCTGCGGGAGTCACACCGCGCCCTCGGCGAGCAGCTCGTCGAGCTTCTCGTAGCCCTCGTTGATACCGACCTCCATACCGCTGGCGAGCATGCCCTGCTGCGCCTCCATCGACTCCACGATCGACTTGGACACGATCCGCGTGCGGCCGCCCTCGAGCGGCTCGAACGTCATGATCTCCAGGGCGACGGCGTCACGCATCTCCTCGAACCCGAAGGTCTGCACGAGCTTCTCCCCCGGGATGGCGTCGTGGAAGCAGCCGAAGAAGTGCGCCACTACCTCACCGTTCTGGATGGCGTTGTAGCGGTAGCTGCCCCCGGTCTGGCAATCCCATGTCGCGATGTCCATCTCGACCGACCGAGGGCCCATCCACCGCTTCACCAGCTCCGGCTCGGCCCACGCGCGGTAGACGCGCTCGGGCGGGGCGTCGAACTCGCGGGTGATGGTGATGACGGGGATGGTGGGGTCGGCCTCGATCTGCGCTTCGCGGGTGGTGGTACTCATGATGCTGCTCCTTCGTGGTGTGGGTTCTCGTCGTCGGCCATGTCGGCCAAGAGTGCGTCCAAGCGCTGGAACCGCTCCTCCGCCTGGCGCCGGTAGCGCTCGATCCATCCGGTCATCAGATCGAGCACCTCCGCCTCCAGGTGCACAGGACGCTTCTGCGCTTCCTTGCGTCTGCTCACCAGACCGGCATCCTCGAGCACCCTCAGGTGCTTGGAGACGGCCTGCAGGCTCATGTCATACGGCTCGGCGAGCTCCCCGACCGTCGCGTCACCAGTGGCGAGCCGGGCGACCATGTCGCGCCGGGTGTCGTCTGCGAGTGCCTGGAACACGTGGGAGAGCCGATCCGCCACAAGACTCGCCTCCTCAACTGATTGGTTGAATACGACGAGCGTAGGCACGGACTCGATCGCTGTCAACCTCTTGGTTGAATACGGTGACCGGCTGACGCAGGTTCGGCAGACTGACACACGGATCACCCCGGCCAGCCGTGTGTCAGTCTGCCGGCGGTATGTCAGACGCCCCCGGGCGCGTTGTACGTTGACGTATGAGTTCCACCGAGCACACCATCTGGTGGCACGTCTTCCCTCTGGGCTTCCTGGGAACGGACACCACCGGCGCCGACCGCACTCCGGCCACCCGGCTGCCCGCCCTGATCGGATGGCTGGACCACCTGCTCGAGCTGGGGGCGAACGGGCTCGCACTGGGACCGGTGTTCGAGTCCTCCACGCACGGCTACGACACGATCGACTACTTCCGCATCGATCCGCGCCTGGGCACCGAGGCCGATCTGGTCGCACTCATCGATGCCGCCCACAGCCGGGGAATCCAGGTGATGCTCGACGGCGTGTTCAATCATGTCGGCCCCGAGTTCCCGGCATTGCTCGCCGCCCGCGAGGACCCCGCCTCCCCCGAGGCGCACCTGTTCGCGCAGAACCCCGACGGCGGACCGGTCACCTTCGAGGGGCACGGCGGCTTGATCACGGTGAACCATGGCGCACCCGAGGTGGCCACGTTGGTCACTGATGTCATGACCTATTGGTGTGACAGAGGTGTGGATGCGTGGCGTCTCGATGCCGCCTACAGCGTCCCGGTGGAGTTCTGGACCACGGTGCTACCCGCCGTCCGCGAGCGCCACCCGCAGGTCTACGTGATGGGTGAGGTACTGCACGGCGACTACGTCGCATTCACCCGCGACGGCGGCCTGGATGCCGTCACCCAGTACGAGTTGTGGCAAGGCATCTGGCACTCCATCGCCGACCGCAACTTCCACGAGCTCGACCACGCACTCGGCCGGCACAACGCCTTCCTGGACGCCTTCGTGCCCTACACGTTCGTGGGCAACCATGACGTCACGCGGATCGCCAGCCAGGTCGAGGACGCGCGTCACCTCCCGCATGCGATCGCCCTGCTGTTCACCCTCGGAGGGACCCCCTCGGTGTACTACGGCGATGAGCTGGGCCTCCAGGCGGTCAAGGAGGAGCGGTTCGGTGGGGACGATGCCATCCGGCCCGCTTTCGGCGCCAGCCGCGACGAGATCGACGGCGCGAAGCCGGAGGTCTTCACCCTGCACCAGGAGCTCATCGGCCTACGCAGGCGGCACCCCTGGCTACACACCGCGCGAAGCCGGACGGTCGCCGTCGGGAATGACACGATCGCCCTAGAGGTGGCCGGCCCGGACCAGGCGCTGATCGTATGTCTGAATATCGGCGACAGCGAGGTACGCACCCCCGGTGCGGGCACCGTCCTCGCCGGCCACGACGCCGGGCTGGATGGCGAGGAGCTGGTGGTCGGCCCGCACGGGTGGGCGGTCACCGAGACGGCTGCCTCGACGAAGGGGGTGGCGGCGCCTCACACCCGATCGCGGCGCCGCGTCCGCAATTGAGCCGCAGCCACGAGCACCAAGCCGCCGGCGAGCAGCGTGAGGCCGACCGTTGACGCGGTCACCCCATCGATCGGTCCGCCCGTGTCTGGCAGGGTGCCGGGGCCGTCGCCCCCTCCGGGCTCGGATGGCTCCACCGGCCCAGGGGATGCCGAGGGCCCAGGGGTGGGGCTGGGTACCGAGGTCGGGGTGGGAGTGGGGGTCGGGGTCGGCGTGGGCGTTGGGGTGGGGGTCGGCGTGGGCGTTGGGGTGGCGGTGACGGTGGGGGTCGGCGTGGGCGTGGCACCTGCCTCACGGCAGGTCAACTCAGCGGCGAACGGGAAGTCATGCACTTCGCGCGGCACCCCCGGCGGAGCCTGAGTCGGGATGCCATGGATGAACGATGCGGCGATCACGTTCCCGGCGATGTTCTGAGTGACCTGCCAGTTGAGCACGGCGTGGGGCGCGTAGATCGTCCCGTTCACGCTGTCGCCCCCATTGACGACGACGGAGGTCGCGTCGACGAAGTTGTAGAGGATCGACGGCGCATCCGCCTCTCCGACTCCGGCCTGGTTCGGGAACGCGCCCGCGAACGAGGCGCCGACGACGTTCACCAGGAGCGGTGAGGATGCGGTGGGCGGGTCCGGAAAGCTGATCTCCGCGATGTTCGCCAGGTCATCGGTGGTGATGTTCAGGACGTTGGTCTGGTCGGATTCGATCGGCAGGCGCACGTTAGCCCCAGGGGCGAGGGGGGACGCGACTGGGGAGCCGTCGTCGCGGTTCAGCAGTTGCACGGTGGGAGCGCACTGACCGAGCAACGTCGATGTCGGCCGGTAATGCTCGAACGCGGTCTCGATGTCGACCAGGTCCGCCGAGACGGGAGCGCTGATGGAGGCCGGCGACTGCGGCGAGGTGAGATCGATACGTGGCGGGCTCGATTCATAGCTTGCCCCGGGCGGAACGACGCGGGCGTTCACGTTCGCCCCGTTCGAGTCGGTGTTGAAGGCGTCGTAGGTGCTGGTGTCAGCGATCTTCACGTACCCACCGCCGAGCACCGAGAGCACCTGGGGCCCGCCGGACCAGTCCACTCCGCCGCCGACGAACAGGGCCACCGGAACAGTGTCGCCAGGCGCCGTGAAGGTCTCACGTGGGCTCATGACGTTGTACGAGGACGCGAACAACAGATCCCCACCGAGAGCCATCGTTCCTTCGGCTTCATCGGCGTTCAGCTGCACATCCCCTTCGACGAACACCAGGAAATTACTGTTCGCGGGGCGCTCGGACGTCGACTGCCCGAGCGGATAGGTCACCGGGTTCAGCGGTCCGATGGTGTCGCCTGGCGCGGCCACAGCGGATTGGGCCACCAGGAGGGTGGCACCAACAGCAGCGAGGAGCCCTCCGGCCATCGTCATGCGGGTACGCGGCTTGTGCAGCATCTCTGCATCCTCGCGCACGAGTCGACGAACTTCTAGCCCTCGGCCGAAGCGCACCCTGCATGCGACGTCCTCGTTGGGCTTGATCGAGGCGCACGGTGGCGCAAGACTGGATGCCGTCGGGGGCACAGCATTGGCGCCCTGCGCCCGCATCAACCGGAAGGATCCCGTGATGTGCACGAGAGTTGTCTACCTGGGTGAAGGTGACCGCGTCATCACGGCGCGGTCGATGGACTGGAACGTGGACCTGGGCACCAACATCTGGCTGTTCCCCCGGGGGATGAAGCGCGATGGCGCCGCCGGCCCCCACTCGATCACCTGGACCTCTCGCTACGGCAGTGTCGTCTCCAGTGCCTACGAGCTGGCAACCGCCGATGGCATGAACGAGAAGGGACTCGTCGCCAATGCTCTGTGGCTGGTTGAGTCGAGGTACCCGGATCCGCACGAACGCCGGCCCACACTCTCGATCGCGGCATGGGCACAGTACGCCCTCGACAACTTCGCGACCGTCGCCGAGGCGGTCAGGGAACTCTCCGCCGAGACCTTCACCGTCGCCACCTCCACCGTGCCGGGTCAGGAGCGGGACGCCACGATGCACCTCGCCCTGTCCGATTCGAGCGGCGACAGCGCCATCTTCGAATACCTCGACGGTGAGCTCACGGTCCACCATGATCGGTCCTACCAGGTGATGACGAACTCGCCGCCCTATGCGCAGCAGCTCGCGATCAACAGCTACTGGGACGAGATCGGTGGCACCGTGATGATGCCCGGGACCAATCGTGCCGCCGACCGGTATGTACGGGCGAGCTTCTACGTCAACGCCGTCCCTCAGGTTGAGGACCGAACCATTGCGACGGCCGCCGTGTTCGGCGTGATCCGCAACGCTTCGGTGCCGTACGGAATCACCACACCGGGCCAGCCGAACATCTCCTCCACGCGGTGGCGCACCGTGGCCGACCACAAGGATGGCCGGTACTACTTCGACTCGGTGCTCTGGCCCAGTGTCATCTGGGTCGACCTGAGCGACCTCGACTTCTCCGAGTCGGCGTCACCGCAGAAACTCGACCTCACCGGGGGCCTGCCGCCGGCACAGGGCGGCGACGCGTCAGCGCTCTTCGAGCCTGCCGCGCCCTTCCCGTTCGCCGGCCCTGAGTGAGTCACCCTTGCGGAACGGTTCGGGCAATCTCCGGCGCAGGTCCTCCTACCCGACCATGGTGGCCATCCGCCGCATGAGCGCATCGAACGCCCGGTCCGGCAGCACCCGTCGCAGCCCGATCAAGGGCTTGGCCCCGAAACCGATGGCGTATCTCGTGCGCGGCCTGGTGGCCGTGACGGCCCGCTCGACGGCGTCAGCCACCACGTCCGGGGACGAGTCCCGCTCCCCGCTCGCAGCGAGCATCCCCGCCACGGCGCTCGCCTGCCTCCTATAGGGTCCCGACCCGGAGGTGCGAACGACATTCTCGGCCGCGATGGTGCCCCACTCGGAGCGGATCCCGCCAGGCTGGATCACCACCACGTCCACCCCGAACGGAGCGAGCTCCAGGCGCAGACAGTCACTGAGGCCTTCGAGGGCGAACTTCGTTCCGTGGTACCAGCCGCCGAGCGGGGTGTAGATCTCACCACCCATCGAGGAGATATTGACGATCCGGCCCGACCGCTGCTCCCGCATCGTCGGCGCCACCAGCTGGGCCAGCCGCATCGCACCGAACACGTTCACCTCGAACTGCTGCCGGGCTTCGTCGATCGGCACGTCCTCGATCGCCCCGTAGGAGCCGTAGCCGGCGTTGTTCACGAGGACGTCCAAGCGCCCGGTCTCGGCCAGGATCTGCCCGACGGCGTCCCTTGTGGAGTCCTCGTCCGTCACGTCCAGGCTCAGGGTGCGGATACCGACGGCGGCCAGCGGCTTCATCCTGTCGGTGCGGCGGGCGGCGCCGTAGGTGACGTAGCCCTGCTCAGCGAGGCGGCGAGCCACCACCTCCCCGATCCCGGACGAAGCCCCGGTGACCAGGGCGACCTTCTCGTTCATCGCTTGCTCCTCGCCGTCGGGACTCCTCGCTCCCATCATGCCGGGTGCCCCCTCCCACCGCGAGGTGCCACCCATCGTCGGTATGTGGTCCCGGAACCGACAGAGGATGGCACCCACCTGACAGACCCCCGCGTCCTAGGCGCCACCATCCGTCGCCAACCCGCAGTGGAAGCGACGGACCATGGCGCCTACCGAGACGGCGGGCCGCACCGTCAGGCCGGGACGGCGACGCACTCGTGGATCCCCAGGTCCAGCGGTGCGGCGTCGGTGACCAGGCGCTGGTCCCGGTCGTAGCCACCATGGCGCAACGTGCGGTAATCGATCGGTTCCTCGGCGGGCAATCCGTCCAGCCGCGTCAGGAGGCGCTCACGCTCATGGTTGAGCCCTGCGAACTCGCGCCGGTCGGTCGCGGCGATCAGGTGTGGGCGCAGCGGCTGGATACCCGTGTACCAGAGGATGCCGTGCAGCAACGGAAACAGCAGTGCCTCGAGATGCCCGTTCACTCCCCCAGCGGCGAACGACGGCTCACGGTCCCCGGCGGTGACCACGACGAGTGCTCGTTTCCCCTCCAGACCGCCTTCGCCGTACTTCAACGTGCGACCGGCCGCGTTGGTGACGTTGAACGCGAACCCGTTCACGAACACCCGGTCGAACCAGCCCTTGAGAATCGCCGGCATCCCGCCCCACCAGAGAGGGAACTGCAGCACCAGAAGGTCGGATTCCCGCAGCTTGGTCTGCTCGGCCCGGATGTCCGGAGCGAGGGTGCCAGCCAGATGCGCCTCCCGCGTGCGGGTGCCGAAGGTCTGGTCACCACCCACGCCTCCGAGGTCGTCCTCGGTGAGAGCGGCCTGCCAACCCATGGCGTACAGGTCGGAGGTGGCGACGGCGTGGTCCCGGCTCAGGTGCGCCACGCCCGCGGCGCGGAGGGCGCCGTTGAGGGACCGGTCGGTGGGGTGTGCGGAGAGCCAGAGGGCGGATGAGGTGTCGGTCATGACTCCATCTGACGTGGTACCACGACTAGGCACAAGTACGGTCCTGGATTGCATGTACCGACAGTTGTGTAAGTATGGAGGTCATGCGCGCATCGGTGATCAATGCTCTGGAGGTCTGCCCGGTCGAGGTGGCGATCAGCGCCGTGGGCGGTGCGTGGAAGCTCACCATCGTCAAGCATCTGCTCGCGGGCACATTCCGATTCGGCGAACTGCGCCGCGCGGTCGGCCCAGTGAGCGAGCGAACGCTGGCACGCCAGCTGCGTGAGCTGGAGACGGACGGGTTGGTGCATCGTGAGGTGTACGCCGAGGTGCCTCCGCGGGTGGAGTACAGCCTCACTGAGCTCGGGGCCTCGCTGCGGGAGGTCGTAGCGGCCATGGATGCGTGGGGTGCTGTACTCAGCCGGGAGGCCGAGACCGCGTGGCAGGTCCGCCAAGCCTGAGCCGGCGACCCGACGGCACCCAGATCAATCGTCGCCACACCACGTCACCAGCTTTCGAGTCGTGGACCCGTTCGGCAATGTGGCTCGGTCTGATGCACAACCCGCACTACGTGGATATTCTCCCGGCGAGGGAGGCAGGGCACTACCGTCGCTCGATTGCTTACGACAACTGGCGAGACGATCCCCGGAGCGTGCTGAACCACCAGGACACGAGGCCGACGCCCACGAGAGCCACCAGCGCCGCGCTCACCCACACCGGGCTGAGTGGGCCACCGCCGATCCCGAGCGCGACCACCGCCAGGGCGGGGCCAGCGGCGGCACCGACGTTGAGCGCCGCCGTGGCATACGAACCAGCCATGGTGGGAGCGCCAGCCGCTTCGTACAGCACGCGCGTGATCAACGTGCTGCCCACGGCGAAGGACAGCATCCCCTGGATGAACACCAGGACGATCAGGGCCACCGGTGAACCGCTCGTCATGGCCACCGCGATCCAACCGATCAGCAGCAGTGGGGTTCCGAATCCGATGAGCGCACCGGGGCGGCGATCTGAGAACCCGCCCGCGACCGTGACACCGGAGAACGAGCCCACTCCGAAGCACATCAGCGCCACCGAGACCCACAAGCTTCCGAGCCCCGCGACGTCGGTCACGATCGGAGCCAGAAAGGTGAAGGTGGCGAAAGTGGCAGCGTTGACCAGGGATCCGAGCAGCATGGCCATCACCAGGCCTGGCCGGCGCAGCTGGGCGATCTCCGTCCGCAACGACACCTGCCGGACTGCCGGCGCGCCGTCGTGCGGCTTCAGGCCGAGCGCAATGCCGACCGCAGCCGGTAGGCAGAGCACCGCGATCGCCCAGAACGTGGCGCGCCAGCCCAGCATCGAACCGAGAAGCGCTCCACCGGGCACACCGGCCACCGTGGCCACGGTGATACCGGACAGGAGGACCGCCAACGCTCGCCCGGTCTGTTCGGGAGCCACCAGGGTGGCAGCTGTGCGCAGAGCCACGGCGAGGAATCCGGCGTTGGCGAGTGCGGCCACCACCCGGGTGGCGAGCAAGACGCCGAAGCTGGGAGTCAGGGCACCGAGTACGTGAACGGCGCCAAAGAGCAGCAGGAACCCGAGCAGTGCCCTGCGGCTGGGCCAGCGGCGGGCGAGGGCCGCCGTCAGGGGTGCGCCCACCACCATCCCGACGGCGAAGGCTGAGGTGAGCAGGCCGGTGGCACCCACCGTCACATCGAGGTCGGCGGCGATGTCCGGGATGAGGCCGGCGAGCATGAACTCTGAGGTCCCCATGGCGAAGATCGCCAGGGCAAGGAGGTACAGCGGACGAGGCATCGAAGAACTCCGGGTGGGAGAGAGCGAACAGGGGTCGTCTCGTCACCGCGGCCAGCGCCCGGATCCGTGTGCACCTCAGCAGGCGCTGCGGCTCAGCTCAATGGTTCAACTCAGTGATTCAGGGACTGACGGCGTGACCGGCAGCCCCACCGTGGATGCCTCAGGGGTGGACATGCCCTGAACACTACGTCGACCCGCCTGCTCGCACGCAATAGGTTTTCACCATGCAGCATCACCAGGACACCCTCGCCGCCTTCGTCGAGCACGTCCGCCACGACCCTGACGCAGTGGGCGTGGTGGTCACCGGATCAGTAGCCCACGGGACCGAACGCCCCGACTCCGATGTGGACGTCCAGCTCGTCCTGACCGAGGAGGCGTTCGCTCAGGCGTGGGAGCAGAACCGACTGAGCTACGTCGTCCGGGACGTGGCCACCTACGACGGTGGCTACGTCGACATCAAGGTGGCGAGCGCCGACTTCCTGCGCCGGGCAGCACGGGACGGGGACGATGCGATGCGCCATTCGATGATCGGCGCGCGGGTTGCCTGGTCTCGGATAGAGGGTCTGGAAGAGGTGGTCGCGGCGATTCCGGTGCTGCCCGCGGACCTCTGGGAGGACCGGATGGCGTCGTTCATCGCGCAGGCGCGGCTGCATGGTGGCTACTTCCTGAAGCAGGCGGTCATACTCGACAACACTCATCTGCTGCACCATGCCGCTGTCCACGCCGTCACCGCCGGTGGCCGGGCGCTGCTTGCCCTGAACCGGACCCTGTTCAAGGGGCACAAATACCTGGACGAGATGCTCGCTTCGGCCGGGCATGTGCCCGACGAGTATGCGCGTGCGGCAGCCGAGCTACTGCACCAACCCAGCATGGAGTCCGGGAAGGCCTACATGGACCTGCTGGAGTCATTCCACCCTTGGCCGCTCAGCAAGGAGCAGACGCTGTCCACCTTTGTCCGGGACAATGAGCTCGGCTGGTACTCGGGCCGGATGCCACCGGAGTATGCGTGATCCTCCGGTACGACCGACGGGAGGTCACCGCCCCAGCCAGCGGGTACACAACAGACGGGCCAGGAGCACGCCGCGCCACTATTGGCACGACATGCCTGAGGGCCGTCAGTTCGGGACGGCGGCCGCCACCACGCCCAGGTCCTCGAGCAGCGCGACGATGCGTCCCCGGATCTCGTCCCGGATCGGGCGCACGGCCTCGATCCCCTGCCCGGCGGGGTCCTGCAGTTCCCAGTCCTCGTACCGCTTGCCGGGGAAGATCGGGCAGGCGTCCCCGCAGCCCATCGTGATCACGACGTCGGAGGCCTGGACGGCGTCGGTGGTGAGCACCTTGGGCTGCTCGGCGGTGATGTCGATGCCGAGCTCGGCCATCGCCTCCACCGCGACCGGATTGATCTGATCCGCCGGCGCCGACCCGGCCGACCGGACCTCGACGCCGTCACCGCCGAGTGCACGCAGGAAGCCGGCGGCCATCTGCGAGCGCCCGGCGTTGTGCACGCAGACGAACAGGACGCTGGGCTTGTCAGTCATCATTCTCCTCAAGATGGGTGGACTGGGCGGCGGAAGGGCCACCGTCGGGAATGGTCAGATCGGGTACGAGGGTGGCGAGCAACTCGCGCACGTGGGAGTCGATCTCGGCTTGGATGGCGGCGACGCCGGCGGCCGAGGCGAGGGCCGGGTCACCCACCTGCCAGTCCTCGTAGCGCACGCCGGGGATCACCGGGCAGACGTCACCGCAGCCCATGGTCACGACCACGTCGGCGGCGCGGACGGCGTCGTCAGTGAGCGGCTTGGGGAAGGCGTCGGCGGCAGTGCCGAGAGAATCGAGCGCGTCGCGCACGCCCGCGTGGATCTCCGACGCCGGAGTGGACCCTGCCGAGCGGACGGTCACCCGGTCTCCGGCGTAGTGCCGTACCAGAGCCGCCGCAAGCTGGGAGCGGCCGGCGTTGGCCACGCAGACGAACAGCACCTGGGGTGGGGTGCTCGCGCGGTCACGGGTGATGTCGACCAGGCGCTGACGGGCGAAGCGCTCGGTGAGCGGCACCAGGTGGGCGCTGATGGTGGCGGTACGGGCGAGCCCGGTGTAGGACTCCCGGACGATCGCCCGCACAAGAGTGGCGTCGACGTCAGCGAATCGGCCGGTCATCGCAGTGGTGAGGTGTTCCAGCGCGAGCTCGACATCGGTCAGACCGGTCAGATGCGGGGAGTCGCCGTGAGCGGCGAGCGCCGCCGGGGCGAAAGAGTCGAGCAGCGCGGTGACGGCGCTGCGGTACCCGGGGGTGATGGAGTACCAGACCCAGGTGCCGCGGCGCTCGCTGGTGAGCACGCCCACCTCGCGGAGCACCTTGAGGTGGTGGGAGACGGTCGGCTGGGACAGGTCGGTGAGCGCGGTGAGATCGCACACGCACGCCTGGCCGCCCTGAGCGGCGGAGATGAAGGAAAGCATCCGCAACCGGAGCGGATCGGAGAGCGCCTTGAGGGCGGCGCCAACCTGGTCGGCGACGGAGCGGTCGATGGCGCGCGCTTCGAGGGCCGGGGCACAGTCGGGGTCGGTGGACAGGGGCTGGAGCTCGGAGGTGGTCATGAGCGGATCTCCTCGTGGGAGGTGGGGGTGTCAACGGTGACGGTGGTGTCGCCCTGTGAGCCCCGAGGGCTGCGTGGATCATGGCCCCACCAACGGCGGCCGACCCACAGGGAGACATAGACGAGGCCCACGAGCACAGGGACCTCGATGAGCGGGCCGACGACGCCGGCGAGCGCCTGCCCGGAGGTGGCTCCGAACGTCCCGATCGCCACGGCGATCGCGAGTTCGAAGTTGTTGCCGGCTGCCGTGAATGCGAGGGTGGTGGACCGTCCGTAGCCCAGCCCGAGAGCCTTGCCGGTGACCATCCCCAGGCCCCACATGAGTGCGAAGTAGACGAGCAGCGGCAGGGCGATGCGGACGACGTCCCAGGGGTTGGAGGTGACCGCCTCGCCCTGGAGCGCGAACAGCAGCACGATGGTGAACAACAGACCGTAGAGGGCCCACGGTCCGATGCGGGGAACGAAGCGCTCCTCGTACCAGTCGCGTCCGCGGGCGCGTTCACCGATCAGGCGAGAGAGGAAGCCGGCCAGGAGCGGTATCCCGAGAAAGACGAGCACATTGACGGCGATCTTCCCCATGGAGACGTCCAGGGCAGCACCCTCGAGGCCAAGCCAGTCGGGCAGCACGGCGAGGTAGAAGTAGCCGAGGAGGCTGAAGGCGAGCACCTGGAAGACGGAGTTGAGGGCGACGAGCACGGCAGCCGCTTCCCGGTCCCCGCAGGCGAGGTCGTTCCAGATGACCACCATGGCGATGCACCGGGCCAGGCCCACGATGATCAGACCGGTGCGGTACTCGGGCAGATCGGCGAGGAAGATCCAGGCCAGGGCGAACATCAGCAGCGGGCCGAGCAGCCAGTTCAGCGCGAGCGAGGCGAGCAGGAGTTTACGGTCGCCGGTGACGGCGGCCACCTTGTCGTAGCGGACCTTGGCCAGCACTGGGTACATCATCACCAGCAGGCCGAGCGCGATCGGCAGGGAGATCCCGCCGATCTCGAGCCGGGCGAGCAGTTCGCTCAGCGCGGGGACGAAGCGGCCGAGGACCAGCCCGGCGACCATCGCGAGGCCGATCCAGAGCGGGAGGCCACGGTCGAGGGCGGAGAGGCGAGCGGGAGCCTGCTGTATCGACATGACTCAATATTGATGGATATCGATACAGTGCGTCAAGCGTCGCACTCCCACCCACCCCGAGCTCACCGCGCCCGCCCGTCACATCCGTCCACGCCGACTTCTGCAACTTCCTCAAATACTGCAGAAGTGAGGACGAATCCGCACTCGATCGCTCGCACTCATGCCCAGAGCGCGCTGATCGGTGCAGCAACGATCCGATCACCCAGCTCGAACGTGGTCGGCCCTGTGTGCAGCACGATGCCGCGCGCGAATCGTGAGCCGAGACTGTCCCGCAACCACGTGAGATGGCGCGCGTCCTTCGCGGTCACCGCCGCAGCAGCCTTGATCTCGATGGCGACCACTCCCCGATGCCCGAGGTCGATCAGGAGGTCGACCTCGTGCCGACCATCGGAGGACCGCACATGGTGCAGCGTTCGCCGCCGCGTCGCGGCGAGAACCGGGCGAAGCTGGGCGGCAACGAACGAATCGATCATCCGCCCGAACAGATGGCCGTCCGCCAGGATGTCGTCCACGTCCGCCTGCAACGCTGCGGCCGTGAGGCCGGTATCAGTCATGTAAACCTTGCGGCGGGAGGAGAGCCTCTTGATCCGGTTCGTCGTCCATGCCGGGGCGAGATCGACGATTCCGAGTCCGGCGAGCAACTCGTCATAGCGGCGGGCGGTCTTCGCCGTGACTCCAGCGGCCGTGTAGAGAGTCGCATCGCTGGGCGCACCTGCTGTGTTCTCGGCCAGGGCCATGAGGTACGCCATCAATCGACCACCGTCGACTGTCGCACCGGCCGAGGCGAGATCGCTGTCGACGAACTGTTCGAGATAGTCGCCGTACCAACGCGCCCCCGTGCGCTCGCCCAGCGCAGGCGTCGGCATGCCGCCGCGCACCGCGCGGCTGAGGTACCCGGGAAGGTCCTCTGGCGAGCGCGGCCCCTGAAGTTCGCCGTCGACCAGCCTGGGGATGAGCACGTCCAGGTCAGGGCCCCCGGCCAGTTCGGCTTCCGTCAGGCCGAACATGCGCAACCGTGCGATTCGCCCGGTGCCCGGCCACAACTCAGGCGCGTGATGGAAGCGGATGCTCCCGGTCAGGATGAATCCACCCGGCTCGGAACCCTCATCGGTCAGCCTCTTGATCGCCGGTAACACCGCCGGAACGTTCTGCCACTCATCGATGAGCACAGGAGGCTCGAGCCGACGCAGCGCTGCATCGGGATCACTATGAAACTGCGCCGCTTCCGCGGGAACGTCCAGCCGCACGATCGTCTGCGCGCGACGTCCCGCAGTCGTGGTCTTGCCGCAGGCGCGGGGACCAGTGATGAGGACCGCAGGGGCGTTGTCGAGCAGCTCGTCCAGTACGGGATCAACGATCCGCGTCGTGTAAGCACCGCTCGACATGGACCGACGATACCAAGTTTACGCACGCGGCGCTGCTAAATTTACACATTCGCGACTGCCAAACTTACACATCTGGGGGCGCTCACATCGCGACCTGCCTTCCCACACGTTCCTGCCGGGCGCACGAGATCACCGCGGCGGCAGCGCCACCAACTGCTCGATCCCCCGCCCCGCCAGGTACGCGACGTCGTGCCGCCGCTCGGCCGCATACTCCTCGTTGAACTCCCCCGCCGAACGCTGACTTCCACGGCGTCTGGGCCGGCGATGTCAAGGGGTCAATGCAACTTCGGGCGGATTGGCGAGTAGGTGGGTCA
>NZ_VSMB01000016.1 GCF_009805705.1 Ruania rhizosphaerae | reverse complement strand
ATCAATCACTACAAACACACTGTTGAGTTCTCAAACAACGAACGCGCACCTTCAGACCGTGCTCTATGCACGCCCCGATGGGGCTTCTCGCTGACCTCGTAGACCGTACCAGTCGCTGCGACTCTTCGTCGCACCTCCTCGTCCGGCGATCTCATCCGCACATGGCTGACTTTGATCGATCCGAGGGCCGCTCCGGCGGGATCGGCCACCTAGTCGGTGTCCGCTTCTCCCTTGCTCCGGGGCAACGAGTAGATACATTACGCACCTTCCCCGGTCGGGTCAAATCCAACGCCAGCGGGTCCGGGGCCGCGACCAGCGACCGGCCCTGTCGCCTTCCCGCACGCCGTCAGCCGCAGGATTCCGCCATTCGTGCACCCAGTCCGCCTGCCGGACTGGGTCCAGGATCAGCCGCCGGGGAGCATTCCTCGGGGCGGTTGGCACAACATGTGGTTCACGACACATGCACTGTTTGCCTCTCGAGCCTGCGCGCTCACGGCCGGCCTCCGAGCCGCAGATCGTCCTGCGCATGTGCTGATGCCCGGTGCCGACGCAGGTGAGGTGCGTCGGCACCGGGCATCTGTGGCGCCGGGCTTTCCGGTGCGGCCCATCTCGGTCTATCCCAGCGGACCCATCCCAGGGGTCCCTGGAGTCATCCCATGCTCAGCTGCGTGCGCACAACCTCGCTGAGGAGCGCGGCTTCACGCTCGGCCTGCTCATGCGTGGCTGCTTCGACCATCACCCGCACCAGCGGCTCCGTACCGGAGGATCGCAACAGCACGCGCCCACTATCGCCGAGCCTGCGCTCGGTCTCCGCGATCGCCTCAGCCAGGACCGGATCCTGACCCACCCGGTTCTTGTCCACTCCGCGTACGTTCTCAAGCACCTGCGGCAACCGCGTCATCACCGCCGCCAGGTCCGCGAGCGTGCGCTTGGTCTGTGCCACCCGCGCTGCGAGGTGCAGAGACGTCAACACACCGTCTCCGGTCGTGGCATGCCTGGCAAGGATGATGTGCCCGGACTGCTCACCACCCAAGTCATAGCCGCCGGCTCGCATCCTCTCGAGCACGTACCGATCCCCCACTCCGGTCTGCTCGATCCGGATTCCCGCCTCACGCATCGCCAAGGTGAGGCCCAGGTTGCTCATCACGGTCACGACCAGTGTGCTGTCGGAGAGCCGGCCCGACTCGTTCATCGCGACGGCGAGGATTCCCATGATCTGATCGCCGTCGATCAGATCGCCGTTGTGATCCACCGCCAAGCATCGGTCGGCATCACCGTCGAAGGCGACACCGAAATCCGCCTCGGACGCCACAGTCACGGCCTGCAGCTGCTCCGGGTGAGTCGACCCGCACTTCTCATTGATGTTGCGCCCGTCAGGAGAGGCGTTGATGACCACCACATCGGCACCGGCCGCACGCAACGCCGCGGGTCCCACCTCACTCGCCGCACCGTTGGCGCAGTCCACCGCGATTCGAAGCCCGGTGAGATCTGTGTCGATACTTCCGAGAAGATGCTCGACATAGGCGTCTCCCGCCGCTCCCCGGTTCATGGTCACGTGACCGACGTCTGCGCCCGTCGGCAGGTTCCACGCCTCCGAGAGCCTCGCCTCGATCGCATCCTCGATATCGTCTGCGAGTTTGAGACCACCGCGGGCGAAGAACTTGATGCCGTTATCGGGCATGGCATTGTGCGATGCCGAGATCATCACGGCGAGGTCGACGTTCTCAGCGCTGGTCAGATGGGCGACCGCCGGGGTCGGCAACACACCGAGATCCTCGACATCGACGCCAGCGCTGGCCAGACCCGCAATCACAGCGGCGGAGAGGAACTGCCCCGACACCCGCGGGTCGCGTCCCACGATCGCCCGCGGGCGATGTCCCTGCGTTCGTTCGGCGACCACGTGCGCGGCTGCCGTCCCCAGTTGCAACGCGAGCGACGCCGTCACCTCGCGGTTGGCAAGTCCTCGAACACCGTCGGTCCCGAAAAGCCGAGCCATCCGTTCGTCCTTTCCCTGAGAGTGCGGTCCGGTCGGACCAGGTGATACACGACAAGGCCCCGGACAACCAGGAACGGTCGTCCGGGGCCCATGCCATCAGCGCGTCAGCGCTTGGAGTACTGCGGCGCCTTACGGGCCTTCTTCAGACCAGCCTTCTTGCTCTCGGTCACGCGGGCGTCCCGGGTGAGGAAGCCTGCACGCTTGAGCGCCGGCCGGTTGGACTCCCCGTCGATCTCATTGAGCGCGCGGGCGATCGCCAGGCGCAATGCGCCCGCCTGACCGGACGGGCCACCACCGTCGATCCGGGCAACCACATCGAAGCGGCCCTCAAGGTCCAGCAAAGTGAACGGCGAGTTCACAAGCTGCTGGTGGAGCTTGTTCGGGAAGTAGTCCTCGAGCGTACGCCCGTTGACCTTCCAGGTTCCGGTGCCCGGCACCAGGCGTGCACGGGCGACAGCCTCCTTGCGGCGGCCGAGGGCCTGGCCGGGTGCGGTCAGCGAACTTCCACCTCCGGTGGTCGGGGCGGCGCTCTCGGAGGTGTATGAGCTCGGGGCCTCGCCCTCAAGCTCCTGGGTCTCGGCAGTCGTCTGGGACACGGGGTTCTCCTCGTTCAGTGCGTCAGTCTCGCGGGCGTCGCGTTACTGCGCGACCTGGGTGATCTCAAAGGTCTCCGGCTTCTGCGCACCGTGCGGGTGCTCGGCCCCGCGGTAGACCTTGAGCTTGCTCAGCTGGGCACGGCCCAGTCGAGTCTTGGGGATCATGCCCCGGATCGCCTTCTCCACAGCCCGCTCAGGGTTCTTCTCGAGGAGCTCGGCGTAGTTCGTCGCCTTCAGACCACCCGGGTATCCGGAGTGTCGGTAGGCGATCTTCGTGTCCCGCTTCGCGCCGGTGAGCGCGACCTTGTCGGCGTTCACGACGATGACGAAGTCACCGCCGTCCACGTGCGGCGCGAAGGTGGGCTTGTGCTTGCCACGCAACAGTGCGGCAGCGTGGCTCGCCAGTCGCCCGAGCACCACATCGGTAGCGTCGATGACGTACCAGGAGTGCTCGGTGTCGCCGGGCTTGGGGGTGTACGTACGCACGGTCGTAGCCTTCGTTTCTCTGCTGGTCTGCGGGGATCACTCACCGCGGCGCGGTGCGCTCGCAGTGGAAGCGGATCCCTCTGGTCACTTCTACGGCGGTGAGCGTCCAGAAGGTCCCGGACCGGTGAGTGGGAGGCACCGACCAGCGTGCATGGACGCACAACGACTCATAAGAGTACTGCGCGGCGCCCGGAGCGGTCAAAGCGCGGACGAGGGATCTACGTCACGTGCCGCTGCGCTGGCGTCTTCCCTGGGGAGTGTCCGCACGGCGCGAGCCGTGCGCGCGCGTTCAGCGAGCTCCGATGGCGGCGGGTAGCCGACCTCTTCGAGCGCGAGCCCACGCGCCGGTGCCACACCCACGGCGGGATCGCGATCCCCCACCCGTAGCACCTCAGCCGGCCAGTCCACAGGACGGCGTCCCTCACCGACCGCGATGCTGGCACCCACCAGTGCGCGCACCATCGAGTGACAGAACGCGTCCGCGCGTACGTGCGCTACCGCAAGCCCAGCCTCGTCCCGCACCCATCGGAGCTCCTGCAGGGTGCGGATCGTGGTCGCGCCGGGCCGCGGCTTGCAGTAGGCGGCAAAGTCGTGCTCGCCCATGAGAAGACGAACGGCGAGGTCCATCGCCCCCACATCCAGCATGCGACGGTGCCACGTCACACACCTCCGCGAGAGCGGATCATGCAGACTGTCGCGGTCGGCAATGCGGTACGCGTAGCGTCGCCACACGGCCGAGAACCGGGCATCGAAGCCGGGGGGCGCTACCTGCGCTGACCGGACGCGCACGTCCTCGGGCAGGACGGCCGCGAGTCGACGCACCAGGGCCTCCCCCGGCGGCCGGTCGCTCCTCCCAGGCGTTGCCCACCAGACCGGTGCCGGAATGTCCAGGTGTACGACCTGCCCACGCGCGTGCACCCCCGCATCGGTCCGGCCTGCCACCGTCACCCGTAGCTCGTCCAGTCGCAGTACTCGCACGAGGGCCGAGGTCAGCTCGCCCTCGACCGTGCGCAGACGCGGCTGGGCAGCCCAACCCGAGAACTCCGTGCCGTCGTAGGCCAGATCCAGGCGCACCCGGAGCAGTTCTGTCGGGTGATCGAGCGACGTGGTGGAGGACGACACGACATCAGTCCATCACAGATGGTGTGCCGTCGGGCACGCACGTTCGCACCATTCCCACCGATCGCGTCCGATCCGCCGCACGGCATCGGTGGCGTACAGTGCGACGCGTGCACGACTCTCCGGCCACGCTCGCCGTCGACTGCGGCGGGGGCGGTATCAAAGCGTCCGTCCTCGATGCTGCCGGCACCATGCACGCGCAGCCCGTCCGAGCCGCCACCCCCTACCCACTTCCTCCGGAGCGCCTGCTCCAGGTCATCGCCGACCTGGCCGACCAGCTGCCCCCGGCCGGCCGGGTGACTGTCGGCATGCCGGGCATGGTCCGTCACGGAGTCGTGGTGGCGACACCGCACTACATCACCCGGGCGGGCCCTCGCACGCGACCGGTCCCCGAACTGGTCCAGGCATGGTCGGGTTTCGATATGCGGGCGGCCATCTCTCAACGACTGGACATGCCCGCGATCGTCCTCAACGATGCAGAGGTACACGGAGCCGGTGTGATCGCCGGGGCCGGCCTGGAGTTGATGCTCACCTTCGGTACGGGGCTGGGGAACGCGCTCTTCGACGGCGGTGTCCTCGCCCCGCACCAGGAGCTGTCCCAGGGGCCAGTGCGCTGGGGGCTCACCTACGACGAGTACGTGGGCGAGCACGAACGCCTGCGGCTCGGCGACGCCATGTGGTCGCGGCGGATCCGGCGGGTCGTCGATGCGCTGCGGCCGGTCTACCTGTGGGACCGGCTCTACATCGGGGGCGGGAACTCGCGCCGGCTCGTGCCCGGAGTGCTCGACAAACTGGATGACGACGTCGTCATCGTCCCGAACAGCGCAGGAATCATCGGCGGGGTCCGCGTCTGGTCCCTGACCACCTGAGCCACCCGGGCCATGCCCACTCCGCCAGGACGTCCTGCTCAGTCAAGCCACACTCTGCACCAGCGTCCGCACCAGCCGCGCCAGCTCATGCGGACGATCCGCCGTCAGGACGTGCCCGGCACCGCGTATCCGGACCCGCCGTGCGCAGGACGCTGCACGAGCGAAACGGGACTCTTGGAGTCGGAAGTGGTCCCAGGCCCCGTTCACCAGCCAGACCGGCACCTCGAGACGTGCTAAGTCGGCGAGAGGGTCGACCCCACGCATGGCATGCAGGGTCGGAACCATCGCATCGAGAGCCACACCTCCCGCGGAGACCTCACGGGCAGCCACACCGCCCAGAATCGCGTGGGTCGTGAGATCGTGCAGTCTCCTGCCGCGGTCTGGAAGCTGATGGATCAGTCCTGCGATCGCCAGATAGGCAGCCAGCGGGAGACCACGCGGGCGCACCGCACACGACGCGGCCAG
This sequence comes from Ruania rhizosphaerae, assembly GCF_009805705.1. Lineage (GTDB taxonomy): Bacteria > Actinomycetota > Actinomycetes > Actinomycetales > Beutenbergiaceae > Ruania > Ruania rhizosphaerae. The sequence goes on along the minus strand of NZ_VSMB01000016.1, from coordinate 82,557 downwards.
CACGCCTGCGACGGACACATCGGTCCGCGCGGCCCACCTGAGGGTGAGGTAGCCGCCGAGCGAGAGGCCGACCGGCACGACGTGCCCCGGCGCCTCGGCTGCGGCTCGTTCGAGCGTCTCGTCAGCGGCGTCGAGAGTGAACTCCTCGGTCATCCGCCGCCCATGGCCCGGGAGATCGACAGCGATGCTCGGCACGCCCGCAGCATCCAGGTCCGCCTGGACCCGGGCCCACATCGAGCTCGACGTGCGGATGCCATGGACAAGCAGCACGGTGATGGAACTCACGAATGGCACCCTAGTCCGCACGCGGTACACCGGGCCACGCGGTACACCGGGCACAGCGAAGGGCCCGCTACCCAGGAGGTCATCCCGGTGCGGGCCCTTCGCCGAGGCATCGGCCGGTCCGGCCGTCATCGCCTCAATTCCCCACAAGGAGGAAGTTCTACTTGCTGGCCTCGTCAGACTCGTCAGCAGCGGACTCGTCAGCCTCGTCGGCGTCGGTCTCCTCGACGGTGTCCGCCGTCTCAACCTCGTCGCCCGGCTGAGCCTGCTCCTCCGTCACGACCTCGTCGGCAGGCTCCTCGCCGGCGTCCGTCGCCTCGGCTGCTGCATCCTCCTTGACGGCACGCTTGGCGGCCGCCTCGGCCTCCTTCACCGTGGCCTGCTTCGGGCTCACCGGCTCCATCACGAGTTCGATGACCGCCATGGGCGCGTTGTCGCCCTTGCGCGGAGCCACCTTGGTGATCCGGGTGTAGCCACCCTGCCGCTCGGCCATCGCGGGAGCGATCTCAGCGAACAGCACGTGCACGATGTCCTTGCGAGAGAGGACGGCATGTACCTGACGGCGCGCGTGCAGGTCGCCACGCTTGGCCTTGGTGATCAGCCGTTCGGCCAAGGGGCGCAGCCGCTTCGCACGGGCCTCCGTGGTACGGATGCTCTGGTGCTCGAACAAAGACTGGGCCATGTTCGCCAGGATGAGCCGCTCGTGCGCCGGTCCGCCACCGAGGCGAGGACCCTTCGTGGGCTTGGGCATGATGTTTCCTCAGTTCTTCTTGATGGGGCCGGCTGCTCAGTTGTAGGCGTCGAAGTCGTCGCCGTCGTCGTACGCGCTGGCCACGAGCGTCGGGTCGAAGTCGGCCGGGCTGTCCTTCAGGGACAGACCGAGACCGACCAGCTTCTCCTTGACCTCGGTGATCGACTTCGCGCCGAAGTTGCGGATGTCGAGCAGATCCGCCTCACTGCGTGCGACGAGCTCACCGACGGTGTGGATACCTTCGCGCTTGAGGCAGTTGTACGAACGGATCGTCAGGTCCAGCTGCTCGATCGGCAGCGCGAGGTCCTCGGCCAGGGCCGAGTCGGTCGGCGATGGGCCGATCTCGATTCCTTCGGCCTCGACGTTCAGCTCGCGAGCGAGACCGAACAACTCCACCAAGGTCTTTCCAGCCGAGGCGAGTGCGTCACGCGGGGCCATGGAACGCTTGGTCTCGACATCGACGATCAGTCGGTCGAAGTCCGTACGCTGCTCGACACGAGTGGCCTCAACCTTGTACGTCACCTTGAGTACCGGCGAGTAGATCGAGTCCACGGGAACTCGACCGATCTCGGCATCGAACGGCTTGTTCTGCGCGGCCGAGACATAGCCGCGGCCACGCTCGACGGTCAGCTCGATCTCCACCTTGCCCTTGGCATTGATGGTGGCGATGTGCAGCTCCGGGTTGTGCACCTCAACTCCGGCCGGCGGGGTGATGTCAGCGGCAGTGACCGTGCCTGGGCCCTGCTTGCGCAGGTACATCACAACCGGCTCGTCGTTCTCGGACGAGACCACGATGTTCTTGATGTTGAGGATGATCTCGGTGACATCCTCCTTCACACCAGGGATCGTGGAGAACTCGTGGAGCACGCCGTCGATCCGGATGCTGGTGACAGCTGCACCAGGGATGGAGGAGAGAAGGGTCCGGCGCAGGGAGTTGCCGAGCGTGTATCCGAAGCCAGGCTCGAGCGGCTCGATGACGAAGCGCGAGCGATACTCGTCGACGACGTCCTCGGTCAGGGTGGGGCGCTGTGCAATGAGCACGGTGAGTGTCCTTTCGGCAGGCGTCCGCTATATGACGCCGTGCGTCTCCCCCGCCCATCTGTCCAGGCGAGGGGGTCCTGCAGTGCTGGTGGTCCTGGGCGCGCGGCCGTCAGGACGAGAATCAGACGCGACGACGCTTCGGCGGGCGGCAGCCGTTGTGCGCCTGCGGTGTCACGTCCTGGATCGAACCGACCTCAAGGCCGGTCGCCTGCAGCGAGCGGATCGCTGTCTCACGGCCCGAACCCGGGCCCTTGACGAACACGTCGACCTTCTTCATCCCGTGCTCCTGAGCCTTGCGAGCAGCAGCCTCGGCAGCGAGCTGGGCCGCGAACGGGGTCGACTTGCGCGACCCCTTGAACCCGACCTGGCCGGAGGAAGCCCAGGAGATCACCGCACCCGACGGGTCGGTGATGGAGACGATCGTGTTGTTGAAGGTGGACTTGATGTAGGCGTTGCCCTGGGAGACGTTCTTCTTCTCCTTGCGGCGCGGCTTGCGCGTGGCAGTCGCCTGGCGAGTCTTGGGAGGCATCTGTGCGTTCTCTTTCTTCGGTGAGGTCGTCGGTCCGGACGGGCCGGCGGTGTCGGGCCGGCCGTCGTCGGACTACTAGCGACCGGCCTTCTTCTTGCCGGCGACGGTCCGCTTGGGACCCTTGCGGGTACGGGCGTTGGTCTTGGTGCGCTGCCCATGCACGGGCAGCCCGCGACGGTGACGCAGGCCCTGGTAGCACCCGATCTCGACCTTGCGACGGATGTCCGCAGCAATCTCACGCCGCAGGTCACCCTCCAGCTGGTAGGTCGCCTCGAGGTAGTCACGCAGGGCGACGACGTCGTTGTCGCCCAGGTCCTTGACGCGCAGGTCCGGGCTCAGCCCGGTCGCCTTCAGAGTCTCAGCCGCGCGGGTGCGTCCGACACCGAAGATGTAGGTGAGTGCCACCTCGAGCCGCTTGTCGCGGGGGAGGTCGACACCGACGAGTCGTGCCATTCGTTCTCACTCCTGTGAGTCGCGGAGGTCTTCCGCACCATCACCCCGGATATTCCGGGCCCCGGCCTCCGACCGGGGGTGGGCCGTCGCGGACGACGGACGATGATGCGCTGTGGGTGCGTCACCGGAGGTGACGCGACGTGCATCGGGGCTGTCAGCCCTGACGCTGCTTGTGCCGCAGGTTCGTGCAGATCACGCGCACGGTCCCGCTACGACGGATGACCTTGCAGTTGTCGCAGATCTTCTTGACGCTCGGCTTGACCTTCATGGTGGTTTCCTTTGCCGGGCGCGACGCACCGGGCCCCGCTGGGACCGTGGCGCCGATACCGGCGTGCTCGGAGGGTGGATTACTTGTAGCGGTAGACGATACGGCCGCGGGACAGGTCGTACGGGCTCAACTCAACCACCACCCTGTCCTCCGGGAGGATTCGGATGTAATGCTGTCGCATCTTGCCCGAGATGTGAGCGAGAACCTTGTGACCGTTGCTGAGCTCCACGCGAAACATCGCGTTCGGCAAAGCCTCGACCACGCTGCCCTCGATCTCGATGACACCGTCCTTCTTACCCATGTCCTCCGCTAACTGCAGTGCTGTTCTGACACCGGCGCCTCTGCGCACCACCTGACATCGTTCACGCACTCCATGGCACAGCCGAGGGGCCGGCTAGGAAGCAATCGGACGATGTGTGCAGGTGGCAGAGCACGCCCAACGGTCTATGTTACGGCATGGGCTCCCTCGTGGGAAGTTCACGGCTGGCACACCGGCTGCGGTATGCCTCACATCCGCGCGCGGCGGCCCGTCTGGACACACGACGTCGTCGCCGGGAGGTGCCAGAGGCACGGCTCCGGCAGCCCTCCCCCTCTCACGGCTCCGGTGACAGGAGCCCGAGCTCACGCCCTCGGCGCACGGCGTCCGCTCGCGTGTGCACACCGAGCTTCGAATAGATGGCGCGAACCTGGGAGCGCACTGTGTTGACGGTCACGTAGGTCCGGTGTGCGAGAACCGTGAGAGACCACGGACCCTGAAGATCGCGCAGGACGGCGAGTTCCCGGTCGGTGAGGTGAACCGGGGCCCCCGGGGGTGGGTACCCGGGCCCGATGCGCTCGAACGGGATCCGGTCGAGGAATGCCCGCAGGTGGCCGCGCTCGCCTGCGATCGCGAGCAGGTCCGGCCGCGGCACCATCAAGAACGCACTGACCAGCTGATGCATCTGGGCGACCGTGACGGCGAATCGCAGTGTGTCCTCCGCCTCGGCGTGGAGCCCTGAGCGATGCTGCGCACACGCTCGTACGAGCGCGAGTTCCATCGCTCGGCGAGGGTGTGCAGCAGCCCACTGATCGAATCCTCCGGTCCGCCGCAATGCGCCGCCGTTGTCGCCGGTGTACAAGTCCACCCGGGCCGCCAGGGTCTCGGTGACTCGCAGCCCGTCTCTGGTCTGGGCCAGCAACGATCGGCACTTGTCCAGCTCGCCAGCCAGCAGAAACACGTCGACTTGAAGCGAGAGCGCTACCGACACGATCAGCGGTGAACGCTCATCGGTATCAGCGGGCGCCCGGTCGCTCGCGAGTTCGACGCGCGTGAGATCACGTGAGGCCGGATCGCGCACCGCGAACGCTGCCTCGATCACCTCCGCCAACTCGACCAGCTCGGGCACTGGGCAGCCCCTGGTCTCGATCGGGGCAGGTGTGCCCGGTTCTGCCCCGTCGAAGTGCAGCACCCACCGAGCCAGTCCTGCCAGGCACGCCCCGAGGTCGTGGACAGCCCCAGCCTCGGCGACGGACTCGGCCAGTTCGTACCACTCGAGACCCCGGCGGCGCTGACCGAGCAGAGCTGACGTCAGCGCATGTCCCGCGGCGGCCGCCCGCCTCCGGAGCGGCTCCCCCCGCACCTCAGCGCTGTGGTACAGATCAGCGAAGGTGTGCTGTGCTCGCACCAGGTCGACCGCCAGTAGCCGTCGTCGTGCGAGCTGCTCGAGGAGTTCGGGCATTCGTGCGACAGCAGGCGAGAAGCCGAACCCATCCATCACGTGGCGCCCCGAGCCCGACTCGCCGCCCGATCGCAGGATGAGGAGTTCTGCACGCACAGCCACGAGGTGATCCGGCAGTTGCGCCAGAGCACGCGAGACAACCCCCGGGTGGTCGACGAGCGACATCCACGAGCTGGTAGCGAGCTCTTCGATCAGACGGAGGTCGCCGGCCTCGACCGCCTGTTCCAATGCCCGCACGGCATCGCCTGCACACCGCCATCGGTCCGCGAGGCGCCGCCGCACGCGCCGCGCCAAGGCCGGATCGGTCTCGGCGAGCAGCGAGGCCGCTGCCTGCCGAATCTTCTCCGGGATCCGGTCTCCGACCAGCAGTCCGGACTCCGCGAGCGCGCGTTGCACCGATTCCGGTGTCGCACCATCGCCGCACAGATCCGCGAGAGTTGGTCCATCCAGGTGCTCTGACGCGGACAGAACCATCAATGACCGGGCAAAGCCCACGGCATCCGGTTCCTGCAGCGTTGCGGCGAGAAACCGGCCCAACCCGCCGCGAGGCGCACGACTCCGGCGTTCCCGAAGCAGCACGCGAACCAACGCCGGCCAGCCACCGACGTCGGCACCCAGCGCCGCCGCTTCGTCGCGACCCATCGACCAGCCGGATAGCAGCGCACACCGCGCCACCTCATCCGCCCCGAGCGCGAGGTCGGGTGCGCGGAGGAGCGTTGCACCAGGTTCTGCAACCAGCAACTGCTCGATGGGCTGCTCCCGCCGCGTCAGCACTACTGTGCGGATCAGACCTCCTCGGCGAACGAGACCGACGACCTCACGATCGATGCATGGGTCGGTCAGGTGGTGATAGCCATCGAGAACGAGCACGACATGACGCCCCCGGAGCGCAGCTTCCGCGCCGAGCACCGCACCGAACGCGGCACCGTCCCGGGGAGGGTCCTTGATCGCGGTGCTCACGCGAGCCGCATGTTGCATGCGATGCCAGAACCCCTGCGCATCGATACCCGGTGCGAGGCGCACCCAGACGGGCAGTACCTCCTCGACGGACCGGGACACCATCCACCGGGTCCAGGAGGCCTTGCCCCAGCCACGGGGCGCGCGGACCACGGTGACGGCCGGCAAGGCCGTCATCCTGGCAGCCAGCTCCGACGGCGGCACGTACGAGGTGGACAACCGGGGCAACCCAGGTGGCACGTTCGCCATGCGGGTACTCACCCCTGCCGCCGAGCAGCAGCCAGGGCCTCGGCACGGTTGGACACGTCGAGCTTGCGATACACCGACCGCAGCTGGGTCTTGACCGTGTTGGTTGACAGACCGAGGGCTTGGGCGATCCCCACCGGGCCCGGATGATCCGCGAGCGCTTCGAGGATCTCCAGCTCGCGGGATGTCAGAGCATTGGAGCCGCGCGACTCGATCACCGGTGGCTCGGCGCCGTGGCGACCCGGCCAGAGCCTCAGGACATCGCCGTCACTGGCTGCCAGTGCGACGAATGCATGCCTGCCCATCAGGACGAACGGGCGTCGCTGACCAGTCTGCTGAGCGAGCGTGACGGCTGCGTCGAAAGCCTCCCCGGCACGCCCCGCTTGCCGCGTGGCGTGGTAGGCGGCAGCCAGCAGGACCTGGCACTCCATGGCATAGCGCTGCGTCAGTGCACGTGAGTCCAGCACCCTGGAGGCATGTCGCACGACCTCGTCGTAGGCGTGCTCATGCAACGCCAGCTTGGCCTGACTGACGCGGATCAGCTGGTGCGGCTCGACACGGGCGACCACCTGGCGCGCGACGTCCGCCATTCCCGCAGCCAGCAGCGCTTCCACCAGGGATTCGGTCAGGAGCGCTTCGGCACGTGAACCGCGCCGGAGGTATCGCACGGCCGCCCGCAGTTCGTTGGTCACCGCGACAATGTCATCGCGGCCGCCGGCAAGGACGGCGTGATGTGCCCGGACGAAGACCGCCAGCGCCCACAGCTCGTCCCGGTGATGACGCTCCGGCAGGGCCGCAACCGACGCATCCGCGTCCTCGCCAGCAGCATCGACGCTGGCGAGTGCACGGGCCACGGATGCGCTGGTGCCGAGGATCCCGTTGGTCCGGCCAGGCTCTAGTTCGAGCTCAGCGAGCCAGCGCAGCGCGGTGCGGGGCTCCCCCTGGATGGCGTGCACCAGGGCGAGTCCTGTCGTTCCGAATCCGGCAGTCTGGGCACCTGTGCTGTCCAGCAACGCGACCGCACGCGCCTGCGAGAACGCATAGAGCGCGATATCCAGCTCACCGTGTAGTGCGCTCGCGACGCCCCACTGCAGCAGCACCAGCTGCACATCCCGCCCGTCGTGTCCCGACGGCGTCGCACCATCCCGCAGATCCGCGTGCTGGCGGAGAACTTCCGTATACAGCGCCGGCGAGTCCGGGCCGTGTCGGCGGTTGCGGCCATCACGCGGAACCACATCACCGTCCAGATAGTCGACCGCCACGCGCAACCGGGCGTTCTCGGCGACCAGCGGCGCCGGGAACATGCGTGCCACGTCACCCAGCAGCAGCGGCTCTTCCACCAGCAGGCGGTCCCAGTCGTGGTCGAGTACGTCCAGAGCGCGCTCCCACTCCCCCGCGTGCGCGGCATGCGCCAGCACCCGCGCGGGAAGGTGTCGCCGCTCCGCATACCGCATGAGCGCATGGTGCACCTCGATCTCCAGTTCCGGGTGCTGTTCTCGGACCATCCGCACGAGTGCCGACCTGATCGCCGGGGCATAGGAGTAGCGCGAGCCTTCAACGGTCTCGCGTTCATAGATCAGGCCGGCCATGAGCACATTGCGCAAGAGCCGGGCGGTGTTTCCCTCGGGTACGATCTCACGCGCGATGTCGAGATCGAACTCGTCCGGGATCGCTGTGCGCAGCAGGAAGGCCCGGACCTTCTCGAACCGCAGATCACGCACCATCGCAGCCACGTAGTGTTCAACCACGTCGCGATCGATCGTCGCAGGAGCACCATCACCACTGGAGCGGACCAGGCCCGCGCGGATCGCTGACGGCCAACCACCGAGATCCACCGCAACCTGCTGAGCCTCGTCCTTCGTCAGTTCGGCCCCGAGCCGACGTCCCAGCCGGAACACGGCATCGCCAGTGAGCCGGAGGTCATCCGGGCCGATCACCGCGGCATCGACGGACAACGTCCCGGTCGTCTCGATCGGGCGGAGGGTGCGTCCGGCGACCACCAGGTACAGCTGGTCGTTGTGCTTGACCAACTCCACCAGTTCGTCGTCGATCTCTCCGGGATCCTCGTGCAATCCGGCCTCGTGCATGTCGTCGACGACCAGCAGCAGCGGCTCGATGCGCGTGCGTAACAGTCCGGCGACGGCCACGTGCGGGTCATCGTCGGAGTCCAGGAGCCCTGCACCTGTGAGGGCGGCGGCCACCTCCGACCAGAAGCCGTCCCCATCGTTGCTCACGGTCGTCAGAGCGGAGTACACGGTCTGCGGACGATCGGGGCTGATATCGAACCATTGCTGGAGAGCGCTGGTCTTGCCGTACCCGCGAGGCCCCCTGATCACCGTCAGCGGATAGTGGGATGACAGGGCGGCCAGCACCGGCTCCGGGACCTCGGCGTCCCGCGGAAGGCGTGGCACGCCCCGAGGGCGCGGCGGCTGCAGACGCGCCAACTGCCTCACCTCCCGGGCCGAGTGAAGCCGACGCTAGCACCCAGGGTCCGCCACAGCAGCCTCCATCCAGAGGCAGCCCCTCGCGCCAGAAGCCGCACCAGAGCGATCGATCCCGGACACTGAGACCGTGGTCCGAGTAGTGGCCTACGACGGCGTCCGTTCAGTCGAGTGCAGCTGGCGTCACACCACGTGTGGTGAGAGCCTCGGCCCCACCGTCACGCGCCGTCAGCACCCAGATCCCGTCCTCATGCACTGCGACAGTGTGCTCGGTATGCGCTGCCCTGGAACCATCGGTGGTGACGACGGTCCACTCGTCCTCGAGCACTGCGGTCTCCTCTGACCCGCGGGTGATCATCGGCTCGATCGCCACGCACAGACCTGCCTTGATCTTCGGTCCCCGGTGCGTGGAACGGTAGTTCAGCACGTCCGGTGGCTGATGCATCGCCGTCCCGATCCCGTGCCCGACATAGTCGCGGATGATCCCGTACCTGGTCCCGTTCGATTCGAGGGCGGTCTCGATCGCATCGCCGACCACACCAAGCCGCCCGCCACCTGCAAGCGCTGCGATCCCGTCCCAGAGCGCTGCCTCCGCCGCGTCGACCATCGCCCGGTCGCGTTGGTCACCCGCACCGACGATCGCAGTGAACGCAGCGTCACCGTGCCAGCCGTCGACGATTGCGCCGGCGTCGACCGAGACCACGTCTCCCTCACGCAGGACGCGATCACCGGGGATGCCGTGAACGACCTCGTCGTTCACGGAAACGCACAGAACCCCGGGAAAGCCGTGGTAGCCGAGGAAGTTCGATCGCGCTCCCGCAGACGCGAGAACGTCCGCCGCAACAGCGTCCAGATCCCTCGTGCGTACGCCGTCTGCCATCACGGCCCTCACTGCATCATGCACGTCCGCGACCACCAGGCCCGCCTTGCGCATGACCCGGATCTCGCCTGGAGACTTCAGCTCAATCGATGGCCGTCCGAACATCGTCAGGCGAGGGCGGCCGTCAGCCGCTCGGTGACCTCGTCCATCTCGCCCATCCCGTCGACCTGGAGCAGCAGACCGCGCTCGGAGTAGACGTCGACCAGCGGAGCGGTCTGCTCGGCGTAGACCTCAAGTCGCCGCCGGATCACCGATTCGGTGTCGTCGGCGCGCCCCTGCTCCTGGGCACGCTTGAGTAGTCGCTCGACGACCTCGTCGGTGTCGGCGGTCAGCTCGATGACGTGGGTGAGACCGCCCCGGTCGGCGAGCATCTGATCGAGCTCGTCCACCTGGGCCGCGGTCCGGGGATAGCCGTCGAGCAGGAACCCATCGGTCGCATCCGCTTCCGAGAGCCGCCCGGCGACCATCTGGTTCGTCACCTCGTCGGGCACGTACTCGCCGGCGTTCATGTACTTCTGGGCGAGTTGTCCGAGCTCGGTGCCCTCGGCCACGTTGCTGCGGAAGATGTCGCCGGTGGAAATCGCCGGGACGCCCAGGCGATCAGCCAGGCGCGCGGCCTGCGTCCCCTTTCCCGCGCCGGGCGGACCGAGCAGGACCAGTCGGGCATTCGTCATCGCAAGAACCCTTCGTAGTGCCGTTGCTGCAGCTGGGAATCGATCTGCTTGACCGTCTCCAGCCCCACACTCACCAGGATCAGCAGCGATGTGCCGCCGAACGGGATCGTGGTGCTGATTCCCATCAGCTTGAAGGCGATCGTCGGGATCAACGCGACGATCGCGAGATAGATCGCGCCCGCAGTGGTGATGCGGGTGATCACATACTGCAGATACTCTGCCGTCGGGCGTCCGGCCCGGATGCCCGGAATGAAGCCACCGTAACGCTTCATGTTGTCAGCCACGTCGTCCGGGTTGAACGTGATCGAGGTGTAGAAGAAGGCGAAGAACAAGATCAGCGCCACGTAGACCGCGATGTAGATGTTCTGCCCCGGGTCGGCGAGATTGCTCGACACCCACTGCACCCACGAATCCGTCGGATCGGCGAACTGAGCCGCCAGCACGGGCAGCGCCATCAGCGAGGACGCGAAGATCACCGGGATCACACCGGACATGTTGATCTTGATCGGGATGTACGTGCTGGATCCGCCGTACATACGCCGTCCGACCATGCGCTTGGCGTACTGAACCGGGATGCGGCGCTGGGACTGCTCGACGAAGACGATCAGCCCGATCACCAGCAGTGAGATGACCACGAAAATCGCCAGCTTGATCGCGCCGTCGTCCGCGAGCTGGATCTGGCGGAACGCCGACGGGAAGCTCGAGGCGATCGACGTGAAGATCAGCAGCGACATCCCGTTGCCGACACCACGCTCGGTAATGAGCTCACCGAGCCACATGATCAGCCCGGTCCCGGCGGTCATGGTCAGGATCATCAGCAGGATCGTCATGACCGAGTCGTCGACGAGGATGTCCAGGTTGCAGTCCGGGTACAGGTTGCCGGTCCGCGCCACCGTGATGATCGTGGTGGCCTGGAGAATCGCCAGGCCGATCGTCAGGTAGCGGGTGTACTGGGTCAGCACCGCCGTGCCGGACTGCCCTTCCTTGTGGAGAGCTTCGAACCGGGGGATCACGACCCGCAGCAGCTGCACGATGATGCTGGCGGTGATGTAGGGCATCACCCCGAGTGCGAACACCGACAGCTGCAGCAGCGCCCCGCCGCTGAACAGGTTCACCAGGCCGAGGACGCTGCCGTCCGTGCCGGGCTCGGTGCACACACGCACGTTGGTGTAGTCGATCCCCGGAGTCGGGACGAACGACCCGAATCGGAAGATGGCCATGATCCCGAGCGTGAAGAGCAGCTTCCGCCGCAGATCCGGCGTACGGAACGCGCGGACGAATGCGCTGAGCAATGGTCCTCCTGGGAGGGATCAGTGGGTTCTCGAGGCCGACAGCACCAGCCCCGTCGAACGAATGACAGGTACCGACTGCCTACGGTACGGCATCAGCGCCGTCACCTCGTCCGGCAGACACAGCGCCGTGGAACGTCGCGCCCACGGCTGGATACGAAGACGGCGACGCGGGAGCACTCCCACGCCGCCGTCCCCAGAATTCATGCAGGCCTCAGGCGAGCTCGACGCTGCCTCCGGCAGCGACGATCTTGTCCTTGGCAGAGGCCGACACGGCGCTGACGCCGGTCACCTCGAGTGTCACGCTCACCTCGCCGGTACCGAGCACCTTGACGGGCTTCCCGCCGCGGACCGCGCCCTTGGCGACGAGGTCCTCCACGGTGACAGCACCACCCTCGGGGTAGAGCGCACTCAGCTTGTCCAGGTTCACCACCTGGTACTCAGTACGGAACGGGTTCTTGAACCCGCGCAGCTTCGGCAGACGCATGTGCAGCGGCGTCTGACCACCCTCGAACCCGGCAGGCACCTGGTAGCGAGCCTTGGTGCCCTTGGTGCCTCGACCAGCGGTCTTCCCCTTCGATCCCTCACCGCGGCCCACGCGGGTCTTCGCGGTGTGTGCCCCGGGGGCAGGACGCAGGTGGTGCACCTTCAGCGGTGCGGGTCCGGCAGCGCTCTCGCCTGCCGCCCCACTCTTCTTCTCGGCCATGTCAGTCAACCTCCTCGACGGTGACGAGATGCGCCACCGTGGTGACCATGCCGCGAACCTCGGGACGGTCTTCCTTCACGACGGAATCGCCGATGCGCTTGAGACCGAGCGAGCGCAGCGTGTCACGCTGGTTCTGCTTCCCGCCGATGGCGGACTTCTTCTGGGTGACCTTCAGCTGACTCATGACGCCACCTCGGCGCTCTCCTTGTCGGAGCTGGCGTCCGCGCGACCAGCCGCCTGGGCCCGCAGCATCGCATGCGGTGCGACCTCGTCCAGGGGCAGGCCGCGCCGGGCTGCCACAGCCTCTGGCTGCTCGAGCGCCCTCAACCCCGCCACTGTGGCGTGCACGATGTTGATCGCGTTGGACGACCCGAGCGACTTGCTCAGGACGTCGTGGATACCGGCGCAGTCGAGTACCGCACGCACCGGGCCGCCGGCGATAACACCGGTACCCGGAGATGCCGGGCGCAAGAGCACCACGCCTGCGGCGTCCTCGCCCTGCACCGTGTGCGGGATCGTCTTCTGGATCATCGGGACCTTGAAGAAGTTCTTCTTCGCCTCCTCGACGCCCTTGGCAATCGCCGCCGGCACTTCCTTGGCCTTGCCGTAGCCCACGCCGACGGTGCCTTCACCGTCGCCGACCACCACGAGAGCCGTGAAGGAGAAACGACGACCACCCTTGACGACCTTGGCGACGCGATTGATCGTCACGACCCGCTCGACGTAGGTGTTGCGGTCGTCGCCGCGACGGTTGTCGCCGCCGCGGCGATCACGACGGTCGTTGGTGCGCTCGCCGCCGGCGCCGGCGGACGAACCGGTCCTGCTGCGCTGGGGAGCAGCCATCATGCGATCCTTTGCTCGTTGGTGTGCTGAGGAACGGTCACAGGGACAGCCCTCCCTCGCGGGCGCCGTCGGCCACTGCCGCGACGCGTCCGTGGTACTTGTTGCCGCCTCGGTCAAACACGGCGAGGCCGACGCCTCGGGCCTTGGCCCGCTTGGCAACCAGCTCACCGACCTGACGCGCCTTGGCCGTCTTGTCGCCGGAGTCCGCACGAAGGTCGGCTTCGAGCGAGGAGGCCGACGCGAGTGTGACACCAGCAGTGTCGTCCACGAGCTGCGCCACGATGTGGCGTGCAGAACGGTTGACCACGAGACGCGGACGTTCGGTGGTACCGGTGATCCGCTTGCGAACCCGCAGGTGACGACGCGCCCGTGCGGTCCGCTTGCCCTTGCCCTTGATGGACACAGCCATGGCTACTTACCAGCCTTTCCGACCTTGCGGCGGACCTGCTCGCCCGCATACCGCACACCCTTGCCCTTGTACGGCTCAGGCCTACGGATCTTCCTGATGTTCGCCGCAACCTCGCCGACGACCTGCTTGTCGATGCCGACGACCGAGAACTTGGTCGGCGACTCAACATTGAACGTGATGCCCTCCGGTGCCGTCACCGTGACCGGGTGCGAGAAGCCCAGGGCGAACTCCAGATCGGAGCCCTTCGCCTGCACACGGAAACCCGTGCCGACGATCTCGAGGTTCTTCTCGTAGCCCTGCGTCACACCCTGCACGCAGTTGGCGATCAGGGTGCGGGTCAGTCCGTGCAACGAGCGCGACTCGCGCTCCTCATCCGGCCGGCTGACCACGATCGCGCCATCGGAATCACGGGTGACCGTGATCGGAGCGGGAACATTGTGCGACAGCGTGCCCTTGGGGCCCTTGACCGTGACGGCCTGGCCGTCGATGGTCACGTCCACCCCACTGGGCACGGCGACGGGGATCTTGCCGATGCGAGACATACTTGTGGCTCCTCCCTCAATCACCAGACGTAGGCGAGGACTTCCCCACCTACGCCCTTCTTGGCTGCCTGCTTGTCCGTCAGCAGACCAGACGAAGTGGACAGAATTGCCACCCCGAGTCCGCCGAGCACCCTGGGCAGGTTGGTCGACTTCGCGTACACACGCAGCCCTGGCTTCGAGACCCGGCGAACTCCCGCGAGCGAACGCTCGCGGTTGGGGCCGAACTTCAGCTGCAGGCTGAGAGTCTTGCCCACTTCGGCGTCCTCGACGGTCCAGCCACTGATGTAGCCCTCCGCCTGCAGGATCTCCGCGATGTGGGACTTGAGCTTGGAGTACGGCATGGAAACCGTCTCGTGGAACGCCGAGTTCGCGTTGCGCAAGCGCGTCAACATATCGGCGATGGGGTCAGTCATTGTCATCGGGCTGATGCCCTTCCTCGTCGCGGTTTCCTAGTCGGACCTGCGACGTAGTCGTTTTACCAGCTGCTCTTGGTGACGCCTGGGAGCTGGCCGGCGAGCGCCATCTCGCGAAGGCACACGCGGCACAGGCCGAACTTGCGGTAGACGGAGTGCGGACGTCCGCACTTCGCGCACCGGGTGTAGGAACGCACCGCGAACTTGGGCTTGCGGTTGGCTTTCTGGATCAGAGCGGTCTTCGCCACGTCAGTCCTCCTTGAACGGGAAGCCGAGGCGCCGCAGCAGCGAACGGCCCTCGTCGTCGGTGGTCGCCGTGGTCACGACCGTGATGTCCATACCGCGCACGCGGTCGATCTTGTCCTGGTCGATCTCGTGGAACATCGACTGCTCCGTCAGACCGAAGGTGTAGTTGCCGTTGCCGTCGAAGTGCTTCGAGGACAGACCACGGAAGTCGCGGATCCGAGGCAGTGCCAGGGTCAGCAGACGATCCAGGAACTCCCACATACGGTCACCACGCAGTGTGACGTGCGTTCCGATCGGCTGCCCCTCGCGCAACTTGAACTGCGCGATGGACTTGCGAGCCTTGGTCACGCTCGGCTTCTGGCCGGTGATCAGGGTGAGATCCCGCACGGCGCCCTCGATCAACTTCGAGTCGCGCGCCGCATCGCCGACACCCATGTTGACGACGATCTTCGTCAGACCGGCAACCTGGTGCACGTTCGCGTGGTCGAACTCCTCGCGCAGCGCCGGGAGGATCTCCTCGCGGTACTTGGCCTTCAGCCTGGGCAGCTGCGCAGTCACGTGGTCAGAGCTTGCGGTCACGGTGCTCATGAGATGTCCTTACCGGAGCGCTTGGCCACCCGGACCCGCTGGGTACGAGTCCGACCGTCACGCTCGACGTCCTCGGTGCGGTAGCCGACACGGCTGCCCTTCTTGGTCTCCGGGTCGACCAGCATCACGTTGCTGATGTGGATCGGCGCCTCGATCGTCTCGATGCCGCCAGTCTTCGATCCGCGCTGGCTTTGCGAGACCTTGGTGTGACGCTGCACCCGCTGAACGCCCTCGACGACCACACGGTCGTTCTCCGGCTGCACTGAGAGCACACGGCCCTGCTGCCCCTTGTCGCGGCCAGCGATGACGACCACCAGGTCGCCCTTCTTGATCTTTGCCATGGTCTACAGCACCTCCGGGGCGAGCGAGACGATGCGCATGAACCGCTTGTCGCGCAGCTCGCGCCCAACCGGGCCGAAGATGCGCGTCCCACGCGGCTCGCCGTCGTTCTTGAGAATCACCGCGGCGTTCTCGTCGAAGCGGATGTACGAACCGTCCGGACGACGGCGCTGCTTGCGCGTGCGCACGACGACCGCCTTGACGACGTCACCCTTCTTCACGTTGCCGCCGGGGATCGCGTCCTTGACGGTGGCGACGATGGTGTCGCCGATGCCGGCGTAGCGACGTCCAGAGCCGCCGAGCACACGGATGCACAGAATCTCCTTCGCACCCGTGTTGTCGGCGACCTTGAGTCGCGACTCCTGCTGGATCATTCGATCTACTCCTGTCGTCGTGCCGGTTCTCGCCGATAGCGAGCCTGGCCGAACGGATGATGGTCGTCATCCGGACCCGTCACACAGACGGCTCCGGTGGTGGTCACTTGGCCTTGTCGAGGATCTCCACGACACGCCACCGCTTGGTGGCGGACAGCGGCCGGGTCTCCATGATCTCGACGAGATCCCCGACACCGACGACGTTCTCCTCGTCGTGTGCCTTGACCTTGTTGGTGCGCTTCAGGACCTTGCCGTACAGCGCGTGCTTGACGCGGTCCTCGACCTCGACCACAACGGTCTTGTCCATCTTGTCGCTGACCACATACCCACGGCGGGTCTTGCGGTAGTTGCGCTGCGGCGCCTCGCTGATGTTCTCGCTGCTCATCGTCTTCGCCTCGTTCACTTCGCGTCCGCGGTCGGAGCGGTACGGATACCGAGCTCACGCTCCCGCAGGATCGTGTAGATGCGGGCGATGTCGCGCCGCACGGTCTTCAGTCGTCCATGATCCTCCAGCTGGCCGGTGGCCGAGGAGAACCGCAGGTTGAACAACTCCTGCTTGGCCTTCTTCAGCTCCGCGGACAGCCGCTCGGTGTCCATGCCGTCCAGGTCGGCCGGCGTCAGATCCTTCGACCCGATAGCCATCAGACGTCACCACCCTCGCGACGCACGAAACGCGTCTTCATCGGGAGCTTGTGCTGCGCGCGGCGCAGTGCCTCGCGAGCCAGCTCTTCGTTGACTCCGGCCAGTTCGAACATGATCCGACCGGGCTTGACGTTGGCCACCCACCATTCGGGCGAACCCTTACCGGAACCCATGCGGGTCTCAGCCGGCTTCTTGGTCAGCGGACGGTCCGGGAAGATGTTGATCCAGACCTTTCCACCACGCTTGATGTGCCGGGTCATCGCGATACGAGCGGCCTCGATCTGCCGGTTGGTAACGTAGGCCGGCTCGAGAGCCTGGATCCCGTAGTCGCCGAAGGCAATCGTCGTGCCGCCCTTGGCGACGCCGGAACGCTTGGGGTGGTGCTGCTTACGGTGCTTGGTGCGCCGGGGGATGAGCATGGCTCAGGCCTCCGTCTCGGAACCGGTACCGCTGGGAGCGGAACCGGAGGTGGTTGCGGAAGAGTCGGTCGCAGGAGCGGATGCACCCGGGGCCTGGCTGCCCTGGCCGCCACGTGCGTCGGGACGACGTCCGCGGCCGCCCCGCTCACCGCGCCCACGTGCGTTACGCGGAGCAGCGGACGCCTGCTCACGCGCGAAGTCGCGCTCGGTCTGGTCGCCCTTGTAGATCCATACCTTCACGCCGATCCGGCCGAAGGTTGTACGTGCCTCGAAGAAGCCGTAGTCCACATACGCACGCAGGGTGTGCAGCGGCACACGGCCCTCGCGGTAGAACTCGCTGCGGCTCATCTCGGCCCCGCCCAGACGGCCCGAGCACTGCACGCGGATCCCCTTCGCACCCGCACGCTGCGCGGACTGCATGCCCTTGCGCATCGCACGACGGAAGGACACGCGCGAGGCAAGCTGCTCGGCGATACCCTGCGCGACGAGCTGAGCGTCGATCTCCGGGTTCTTGACCTCGAGGATGTTCAGCTGGACCTGCTTACCGGTGAGCTTCTCCAGCTCACCGCGCAGCCGGTCGGCCTCCGCGCCGCGGCGTCCGATGACGATGCCCGGCCGTGCGGTGTGCAGGTCGACACGAACACGATCGCGTGTGCGCTCGATCTCGACCTTCGCGATGCCGGCGCGCTCAAGGCCGGTGGCCATGAGCTTGCGGATCTGGACGTCCTCGCGGACGTAGTCGCGGTAGCGCTGCCCCGTCTTGGTGGAGTCAGCGAACCAACGGGAACGGTGATCGGTGGTGATGCCGAGTCGGAACCCGGTGGGGTTAACCTTCTGGCCCATCAGCGAGCCCCTCCCTTGGTCTGTCGTTCCGCCACGATCACAGTGATGTGGCTGGTGCGCTTGAGGATCCGGTTCGCCCGGCCCTGTGCACGGGGGCGGAACCGCTTGAGCGTGGGACCTTCGTCCACATACGCCTCGGCGATCACCAGATCGCCGCTGTTGAACGCGACGGAGTCCTGGTCCGCCTTCACACGGGCGTTGGCCACCGCGCTCTCGACTACCTTGCGAACGGTCTCTGCCGCCGCCTGCGGGGCATACGTGAGCACCGCCACGGCCTCATCAGCCTGCTTACCGCGGATGATGTCCACGACTCGCCTGGCCTTCTGGGGCGTGACGCGCACGAATCGCGCCTGCGCCTTGGCTTCCATCGATGTCCTGCCTTCTCAGACTCAGAGTTTCTCGGTGACCCGCGTATCAGCGACGACGCGCTTTGCGGTCGTCCTTCTCGTGCCCGCGGAACGTACGGGTCGGGGCGAACTCCCCGAGCTTGTGGCCGACCATCGACTCGGTGACGAACACCGGGACGTGCTTGCGACCGTCGTGCACCGCGAAGGTGTGGCCCAGGAAGTCCGGCGTGATGACGGACCGACGTGACCAGGTCTTGATGACGTTCTTGGTGCCCTTCTCGTTCTGGCCATCCACCTTCTTCTGCAGGTGGCCGTCTACGAAGGGACCCTTCTTCAGACTGCGAGGCATCTCGTCGTCTCCCTATCAGCGCTTCTTGCCGGTGCGGCGGCGGCGCACGATCAGCTTGTCGCTCGGCTTGTTCGGACGGCGGGTACGACCCTCGGTCTGGCCCCACGGGCTCACCGGGTGACGGCCACCAGAGGTCTTACCCTCACCACCACCGTGCGGGTGGTCGACCGGGTTCATCGCGACACCGCGCACGTGGGGGCGCTTGCCCTTCCAGCGCATCCGGCCGGCCTTACCCCAGTTGATGTTGGACTGCTCGGCGTTGCCGACCTCACCGATGGAGGCGCGGCAGCGCAGATCCACATTGCGAATCTCGCCCGAAGGCATCCGCAGCTGGGCGTAGGGACCGTCCTTGGCGACGAGCTGCACCGACGCACCAGCCGAACGGGCGATCTTTGCACCGCCACCGGGCTTGAGCTCGACAGCGTGGATCACCGTACCGACCGGGATGTTGCGCATCGGCAGGTTGTTGCCAGGCTTGATGTCCGCACCCGGGCCGTTCTCGATGCGATCGCCCTGCTTGAGCTTCACCGGAGCCAGGATGTAACGCTTCTCGCCATCGGCGTAGTGAAGCAGCGCGATGCGCGCAGTCCGGTTCGGGTCGTACTCGATGTGAGCGACCTTGGCCGGAACACCATCCTTGTCGTGGCGACGGAAGTCGATCACCCGGTAGGCACGCTTGTGCCCGCCACCGATGTGCCGTGCCGTGATCCGGCCTGAGCTGTTCCGCCCACCGCTCTTGGTGAGCGGGCGGACCAGCGACTTCTCCGGCGTCGTGCGGGTGACCTCGACGAAGTCGGCGACGGACGAACCACGGCGGCCCGGCGTCGTCGGCTTGTGCTTACGGATTCCCATGAGATTCGATCCTCAATCTGTGCTACGCGGGGCCGGCTCAGCCGGCCTGCCCGCCGAAGATGTCGATGGTGCCCTCGCGCAGGGTGACGATGGCGCGCTTGGTGTCCTTGCGCTTGCCGAGCCCGAACCGGGTACGGCGGGTCTTCCCCTTGCGATTGATCGTGTTCACCGACTCGACCTTGACCGCGAAGATCTGCTCGATAGCGATCTTGATCTCGGTCTTGTTCGAGCGCGGGTCCACCACGAACGTGTACTTGCCCTCGTCGAGCAGGTTATAGCTCTTCTCGGAGACCACGGGCGCGATCACGATGTCGCGCGGGTCCTTCGTGAGTGCGGTCACTTCTGCTCCTCCTCGGACTCGCGTGCGCCGGCGGGCGCCAGGAACGCCTCGAACGCAGCAGACGTAAAGACCACGTCGTCACTGACCAGCACGTCATACGTGTTGAGCTGATCCGGGTGGATCAGGTGAGCCGTCGGCACGTTCCTCAGACTCAGCCACCCGAGCTCGTCCTCACGGTCGAGTACCACGAGGACGTGACGGGACAGCGCCGCCTTCGCCAGCACGGCGGTCGCCGTCGCTGTGGACGGGCTCGAACCCGACACCAACGATTCGACGACATGGACGCGGCCGGCGCGGGCACGGTCAGACAGAGCCCCCCGCAATGCGGCGGCCTTCATCTTCTTGGGTGTGCGCTGGCTGTAGTCACGCGGCACGGGGCCGTGCACGGTTCCACCGCCGGCGAACTGCGGTGCACGAGTCGAACCCTGTCGAGCACGACCGGTGCCCTTCTGCTTGTAGGGCTTCTTCCCACCGCCGCGGACCTCGCCACGCGTCTTCGCCTTGTGGGTGCCCTGACGGGCAGCGGCCAACTGGGCGATCACGACCTGGTGAATCAACGGGACGTTGGTCTGCACACCGAACACCTCGGCGGGCAGCTCGACTGTGCCGGACTTCTTGCCGCTGGCGTCGAGCACGTCAACGGATACGTTCTGAGCGTTCTCAACCACAGTGCTCATGGGATCAGGCCCCCTTCGCGGCGGTACGAACCACGACCAGGCCGCCCTTGGGGCCGGGAACGGCACCGGAGACGAGCAAGAGGCCCTTCTCCGCATCGACCGCGTGGATGGTCAGGTTCTGGGTGGTCTGTCGGGCATGGCCCATACGGCCCGCCATACGCAGGCCCTTGAAGACGCGTGACGGCGTTGCCGCGCCACCGATCGAGCCGGGCTTGCGGTGGTTACGGTGCGCACCGTGGGAGGCGCCGACGCCGGCGAAGCCATGCCGCTTCATCACACCGGCGGTGCCCTTGCCCTTGGTGGTTCCGACGACGTCGACGCTTACGCCGGCCTCAAAGGTCTCCGCGGTCAGTTCCTGACCGAGCTCGTAGTCGCCGGCATCCGCGGTCCGGATCTCGGCCACGTGACGGCGTGGCGTCACGCCTGCCTTGGAGAAGTGGCCCTTGAGCGGCTGGGTGACCTTGCGCGGGTCGATCTGCCCGAACCCGAGCTGGACGGCTGAATAGCCATCCGCCTCGACCGTGCGGATCTGGGTCACGACGTTGGTGCCCACCTGGACCACGGAGACCGGCACGAGCCGGCCTTCGTCGTCCCACACCTGGGTCATGCCGAGCTTGGTCCCAAGCACGGCCTTGACGACCCGCTCGGACTGCTGGGGAAGTGAAGTCATGACAGGAGTCCTCAGAGCTTGATCTCGATGTTGACGTCCGCCGGGAGATCGAGCCGCATGAGCGAATCGACTGCCTTCGGCGTCGGGTCCACAATGTCGATCAGCCGCTTGTGCGTCCGCATTTCGAAATGCTCACGGCTGTCCTTGTACTTGTGCGGAGAACGGATGACGCAGAACACGTTCTTCTCGGTTGGCAGCGGCACCGGGCCCACGACCGTTGCACCAGCGCGAGTCACCGTGTCGACGATCTTGCGCGCCGAGTTGTCGATGACCTCGTGGTCGTAGGACTTGAGCCGGATGCGGATCTTCTGTCCCGCCATGGCGTCGTCTGACTCTCTCTCTTCGTACCGCAACTGACCGACCCCCGCGCTCGGGCGTGTCGCAAACTCCGACACATCCCTCCCGCGAGCACCCTTGTCGGGCGCCGGTCGGAAGATGACTTGTGTGGTTCTCCGCCTCGCCACAAGGGCCAGTCGGGAGCGAACCGAACAGGATGGTTGCTCATCCGTGCGAACCAGGGACCGCGCGAGACCGGCCGTAGCCGACACACATGCGTCCACACCTCTGCACGAGGCAACCTGACTAGTCTGCCACACCGGATGCTGATTACCCAAGTTGCGGGCTGGTGGCCTGAGCCACACCAGCACTGATCCTACTGATCCGGTGGCAAAGGAAGGCCCGCCGGCCGTGCCGACGGGCCTTCCCGCTGCCGGGATCACTCCCGGCGGATGATCACTTGAGGATCTTCGTCACACGACCGGAGCCGACGGTACGTCCACCCTCGCGGACGGCGAAGCCGAGGCCCTCCTCCATGGCGATCGGCTGGATCAGCTCGACCGTCATCTCGGTGTTGTCACCCGGCATGACCATCTCGGTGCCCTCGGGCAGCTCGATGACGCCGGTGACGTCGGTGGTGCGGAAGTAGAACTGCGGACGGTAGTTCGAGTAGAACGGGTTGTGACGACCGCCCTCGTCCTTGGCCAGGATGTAGACCTGGGCCTCGAAGTTGGTGTGCGGGGTGATCGAACCCGGCTTCACGACGACCTGGCCACGCTCGACATCCTCGCGCTTGGTACCGCGCAGCAGCAGACCGACGTTCTCACCCGCGTCCGCGGTGTCGAGCAGCTTGCGGAACATCTCGATACCGGTCACGGTCGTCTTCTGCGACTCGCGGATACCGACGATCTCGACCTCGTCGTTGACCTTCAGCTGACCACGCTCGACACGACCGGTGACCACGGTGCCACGGCCGGTGATCGTGAAGACGTCCTCGATCGGCATCAGGAACGGCTTCTCGATGTCACGCACCGGGTCCGGCACGTTCTCGTCGACGGCCTCCATCAGCTCCTCGATGGCCTTGACCCACTCCGGGTCACCCTCGAGCGCCTTCAGCGCGGAAACGCGGACAACCGGCAGGTCATCGCCCGGGAACTCCTGGCTGGAGAGGAGCTCTCGCACCTCCATCTCGACGAGCTCGAGGATCTCCTCGTCGTCGACCATGTCGGACTTGTTGAGCGCCACGAGCAGGTACGGCACGCCGACCTGGCGAGCGAGCAGCACGTGCTCGCGGGTCTGGGCCATCGGGCCGTCAGTGGCGGCGACCACGAGGATCGCGCCATCCATCTGCGCCGCACCGGTGATCATGTTCTTGATGTAGTCAGCGTGTCCCGGAGCGTCGACGTGCGCGTAGTGGCGCTTCTCCGTCTGGTACTCCTGGTGGGAGACGTTGATCGTGATACCGCGCTGCTTCTCTTCCGGCGCGTTGTCGATCATGTCGAACGCCGCCGCCGTGTTGAGATCCGGGTACTTGTCTGCCAGCACCTTCGAAATGGCCGCGGTCAGCGTCGTCTTTCCGTGGTCGACGTGACCGATCGTGCCGATGTTGACGTGCGGCTTGGTCCGCTCGAACTTGGCCTTCGCCACTGGTGTTCCTCCTGGAACTCGGGTAGTTGTACGCAGCGTGGGGGTTCCCAGAGCTGGTGCGTCCTACGGGTCGGGTTGTGATGGGTGTTGCGGGTCGACCTGTGGGACTTACTCGCCCCGGGTCTTCTTGATGATCTCCTCGGAGACGTTCCGAGGAACTTCGGCGTAGTTGCTGAATTGCATCGAGTACACCGCACGACCCTGGGTCCGAGACCGCAGGTCGCCGATGTATCCGAACATCTCGGACAACGGCACCAAGGCGCGAACCACCTTAACGCCACTGGCGTCCTCCATCGACTGAATATGTCCACGCCGGGAGTTGATGTCGCCGATCACGTCGCCCATGTACTCCTCGGGCGTACGCACCTCGACGTCCATCACCGGCTCAAGCAGCACCGGGTCAGCGCGCTTGACGCCTTCCTTGAATGCCATCGAACCAGCGATCTTGAATGCCATTTCCGAAGAGTCGACGTCGTGGTAGGCGCCGTCGAGCAGGATCGCCTTGACGCCCACCACCGGGTAGCCGGCGAGAATACCGGTTCCCATCGCATCCTGCACGCCGTGATCGACGCTGGGGATGTACTCGCGCGGGATCCGCCCACCAGTGACCTTGTTCTCGAACTCGTACATCTCGCCTTCGGCGGAGTCGAGCGGCTCGAACGTGATCTGCACCTTGGCGAACTGTCCGGACCCACCGGTCTGCTTCTTGTGGGTGTAGTCGAACTTCTCGACGCTGCGACGGATCGTCTCGCGGTAGGCGACCTGCGGCTTGCCGACGTTCGCCTCGACCTTGAACTCGCGCTTCATCCGGTCGACGAGGATGTCGAGGTGCAACTCGCCCATCCCGCCGATCTCGGTCTGGCCCGTCTCCTCGTTGAGGTTGACCGTGAAGGTCGGGTCCTCGGCGGAGAGCTTCTGGATCGCTGTGGAGAGCTTGTCCTGGTCACCCTTGGTCTTCGGCTCGATCGCCACGAAGATCACCGGCTCCGGGAAGGACATCGACTCCAGGATCACAGGCGCGTCCTGCGCGGTGAGCGTGTCACCGGTCGTGGTGTCCTTGAGGCCGATCACCGCATAGATGTGCCCGGCGTGGAGTTCCTCGACCGGGTTCTCCTTGTTGGCGTGCATCTGGAACAGCTTCCCGACGCGCTCCTTCTTCCCCTTCGTGGAGTTGAGGACCTGCGTACCGGGGGTGCACGTCCCGGAGTAGACGCGGATGAAGGTCAGCTGCCCGAAGAACGGGTGAGCCGCCACCTTGAAGGCGAGCGCCGAGAACGGCTCGTCCTCGGACGGCTTGCGGATCAGCTCGGTCTCCTCGTCGTTCGGGGCGTGCCCGATCATCGGGGGCACGTCGATCGGCGAAGGCAGGTAGGAGATGACCGCGTCCAGCATCGGCTGCACGCCACGGTTCTTGAACGCGGAGCCGCAGAAGACCGGGTAGGCCTGGGAGGTGATGGTCATCTCCCGGATGCCGGCGATGAGCTCGTCGTTGGTGATCTCCTCACCCTCGAGGTACTTCTCCGTCAGCGCCTCGGAGGACTCCGCGACCTGCTCGATGAGCTTGGTGCGGTACTCCTCCGCCTTCTCCTGAAGGTCCTCGGGGATCTCCTGGGTCTCATAGGCGGCGCCCATGGTCACGTCACCCTTGGCGTCACCTGGCCAGACCAGCGCCTTCATCAAGATGAGGTCCACGACTCCGACGAAGTCACTCTCGGAGCCGATCGGCAGCTGCATCACCAGCGGGGTCGCGCCGAGGCGGCTCACGATGGTGTCGACCGTGTAGTAGAAGTCGGCGCCGAGCTTGTCCATCTTGTTGACGAAGCAGATGCGGGGGACGTCGTACTTGTCCGCCTGACGCCACACCGTCTCCGACTGGGGCTCGACACCCTCCTTGCCGTCGAACACGGCGACGGCACCGTCGAGGACGCGCAGCGAGCGCTCCACCTCGACCGTGAAGTCCACGTGGCCGGGGGTGTCGATGATGTTGATCTGGTTGTCGTTCCAGAAGCAGGTCACCGCGGCCGAGGTGATCGTGATGCCGCGTTCCTTCTCCTGGTCCATCCAGTCGGTCGTCGACGCCCCGTCGTGGGTCTCACCGATCTTGTAGTTGACCCCGGTGTAGAACAGGATCCGCTCGGTGGTGGTGGTCTTGCCGGCATCGATGTGCGCCATGATGCCGATGTTGCGGACCTTCTTCAGGTCGGTCAGCACGTCCTGTGCCACAGTTGCTCTCTTCTCGTCGGTGCGAGCGTGGTCAGTAGGTCAGTCTCAGGCGGCGTACGACCCGTGCCGTACGCCGCGAGACTCACCAGCGGTAGTGCGCGAACGCCTTGTTGGACTCGGCCATCTTGTGCGTGTCCTCACGACGCTTCACAGCGGCGCCGAGACCGTTGGACGCGTCCAGGATCTCGTTCATGAGGCGCTCGGTCATCGTCTTCTCGCGGCGGCCGCGTGCGTAGTCGACGAGCCAGCGCAGCGCGAGAGTCGTCTGCCGGGAGGTACGCACCTCGACCGGAACCTGGTACGTGGCACCACCCACGCGGCGAGACCGCACCTCGAGGGTGGGACGAATGTTGTCCAGCGCGCGCTTGAGCACCACGGTGGGCTCGGTCTGCGTCTTCTCGCGCACGCCCTCGAGCGCACCGTAGACGATGCGCTCCGCAGTGGACTTCTTGCCGTCCAGGAGCACGCGGTTGACGAGCTGGGTCACGGTGGACGACCCGTAGACCGGGTCGACGACGAGCGGCCGCTTCGGGGCCGGGCCCTTACGAGGCATTACTTCTTCTCCTTCTTCGCGCCGTAACGGCTCCGGGCCTGCTGACGACCACGCACACCCTGGGTGTCGAGGGCGCCGCGGACGATCTTGTACCGGACGCCGGGCAGGTCCTTCACACGACCGCCGCGAACCAGCACGATGGAGTGCTCCTGCAGGTTGTGGCCCACGCCCGGGATGTAGGCGGTGACCTCGATCCCGCTGGAGAGCTTCACACGCGCCACCTTGCGCAGCGCCGAGTTCGGCTTCTTCGGGGTGGTGGTGTACACGCGGGTGCACACACCACGACGCTGCGGGCTTCCCTTGAGCGCCGGCGTGGCGTTCTTGCCAGCCTTTGCGCTGCGGCCCTTGCGGACCAGCTGCTGAATGGTGGGCACTACATCTCCGTCTCGAACGTTTGCTGACTGCTCTGGTGATCGCCGGTGCGATCCTGGCCGGCCGGGGCCGGATGAACCACCCCGGGAGGACCCCCGCGCTCGGGCGTGTCGCTCCCTTCCGGTTCACAGCACGACCCGGTGCATAACGCTGAGGATCGTGCTCGCGCCCACGGAAGGTGGTCCACCGCACTCCCGACGTCCGGCAGCACCCTCTCGGGTTCTGCGGGTCCGCCAGAGCGCGCACGCGAGGGCCCGCCAGAGCGGGCACTGCCGACCAGACTACTCCGAGCCCGGCAACAGCGTCAAAGCCTCAGGGGTGTGATGTGGTACGGAACACTACTGGTGGCTACCGAAATGCCATCGGCGACCGCTGACGGCACCCCGGGAGTCGTCCAAACGGCGGGCCCCGGGCTCCTCACTGTTCGATTGCGTGGGCGACACCCGAGGTCGCACCGGCACGCCTGACCTCCAGGCCTGGAGGGCCTCGGCACGGGTACAGGTGCGCGATCTGACGACCGGCGCCCCCGATACCGAGGACGTGGTGCTCCGGCTGCACACCCCGGGGGCTGAGGCGACCGCACACAGCACGCAGTGCCGGAGCAAGACCTCACCGGGGCACGACGGCGGCCCGGCACCCTATCGGGTACCGGGCCGCCGATCAGAACTGATCGCTCAGTGTGGCTGCCTTCAGCGGAAGTCCGCCTCGAAACCACGCCCGAGGTCGAGCTCCTCCAACGCGATCGCCTCGCCGCCGTCGGAGACGGGACCGTAGTCGATCTCGTCATAGCCGAAGCTCGGGTAGATCTCCGCCTTCGCTTCCTCGGTGGGCTCGACCCGGATGTTGCGGTAGCGGGGAAGGCCCGTACCGGCCGGGATGAGCTTACCGAGAATCACGTTCTCCTTCAGACCCAGCAGGGAGTCGGAGCGACCGCTCATCGCGGCCTCAGTGAGCACCTTGGTGGTCTCCTGGAACGACGCCGCGGACAGCCACGACTCGGTAGCCAGGGAGGCCTTGGTGATTCCCATGAGCTCCGGACGCCCCGAGGCCGGCTGACCGCCCTCGGAGACCACGCGACGGTTCTCGTCCTCGAATCGGCCACGCTCGGAGAGTTCGCCCGGAAGCAGGTGGGAGTCACCAGAGTCCAGCACGGTCACGCGGCGCAGCATCTGCCGCACGATGACCTCGATGTGCTTGTCGTGGATGTCCACACCCTGGCTCCGGTAGGTCTCCTGCACCTCGTCCACCAGGTGCTTCTGCACAGCCCGAGGACCGAGAATACGCAGCACCTTCTTCGGGTCCACCGCACCGGCGACCAGCTGCTGACCCACACTCACCCGGTCGCCGTCGTGCGCCAGGAGGCGGGCGCGCTTGGTGACCTGGTAGGTGAAGTCCTCGCTGCCGTCGTCGGGGGTGACGACGATCTTGCGCGAGCGCTCGGTGTCCTCGATGGCCACCCGGCCCGCGACCTCGGAGATCGGAGCCTCCCCCTTGGGGGTGCGGGCTTCGAACAGCTCGGCCACACGGGGAAGACCCTGGGTGATGTCCTCGGCGCTGGCCACACCACCGGTGTGGAAGGTCCGCATCGTCAGCTGGGTTCCCGGCTCACCGATGGACTGTGCCGCGATGATGCCGACAGCCTCACCGATGTCCACGAGCTTGCCCGTGGCCAGGGAGCGGCCGTAGCACTTGGCGCAGGTACCCACCCGGGACTCGCAGGTGAGCACCGAGCGCACCTTGAGCTGCTCGACACCCGCGTTCAGCAGGGTCTCGATCAGGACGTCGCCGACATCATCACCGCCTTGGCCGAGCACTGTGCCGTCCGGCCCCTCGACCGGGCCAGCCAAGGTACGTCCGTAGACGCTGGTCTCCACCGTGTCCGCCCGCTGCACGTTCCCAGCCGGGTTCTTCTCGGCGATCGGGAGCGTGAGACCACGTTCGGTGCCGCAGTCCTCCTCACGGATGATGACGTCCTGGGAGACGTCCACCAGACGCCGGGTGAGGTAGCCGGAGTCGGCGGTACGCAGGGCCGTGTCCGCCAGACCCTTACGGGCACCGTGGGAGGCGATGAAGTACTCCAGCACCGACAAGCCCTCACGGTAGTTGGACTTGATCGGACGCGGGATGATCTCACCCTTCGGGTTCGCCACCAGACCACGCATACCGGCGATCTGACGCACCTGCATCCAGTTACCGCGGGCTCCGGAGGTCACCATGCGGTTCACCGTGTTCGAGGCCGAGAAGTTCTCCCGCATCGCCGTGGCGACCTCATCGGTGGCCTGGTTCCAGATCTCGACGAGCTCCTGACGACGTTCGTCATCGGTGAGCAGACCACGGTCGAACTGCCCCTGGACCTTGGCAGCCTTCTCCTCGTGCCGGGCGAGGATCTCCGCCTTCACCTCGGGCGCTTCGACGTCAGAGATCGCGATCGTCAGCCCGGAGCGGGTGGCCCAGTAGTACCCGGCGTCCTTCAGAGCGTCGAGGCTCGCGGCCACGACAGACTTCGGATAGCGCTCGGCAAGGTCGTTCACGATCGCCGAGATCGACTTCTTGTCGGCCACCTCGTTGAAGAACGGGTAGTCGACCGGCAGTGCCTCGTTGAACAGCACCCGGCCGAGCGTGGTGCTCAGCAGTGCTGTCTGACCCTGCTCCCATCCCTCCGGCGCTTCCCAGCCGGGCGGCGGGACGACAGCCTCCAGACGGATGGTGATCTCCGCGTTCAGATCGAGGTCACCCGCGTCGAAGGCCATCATCGCCTCGGCCACCGTGGTGAACGCCCTGCCGGTACCGACCGGCTCCCCCTCTTTGTCGGAGGTCAGGTGGAACAGACCGATGATCATGTCCTGGGAGGGCATGGTCACCGGACGTCCATCAGAGGGCTTGAGGATGTTGTTCGAGGAGAGCATCAGGATGCGCGCCTCAGCCTGGGCCTCCGCCGACAGCGGCAGGTGCACGGCCATCTGGTCACCATCGAAGTCGGCGTTGAACGCGCCACACACGAGCGGGTGCAGGTGGACGGCCTTACCTTCGACCAGCTGGGGCTCGAAGGCCTGGATGCCCAGACGGTGCAGCGTCGGCGCGCGGTTGAGCAGCACCGGGTGCTCGGTGATGACCTCTTCGAGGACATCCCACACCACGGAACGGGCACGCTCGACCATGCGCTTGGCCGACTTGATGTTCTGCGCGTGGTTGAGATCCACGAGGCGCTTCATCACGAACGGCTTGAACAGCTCGAGAGCCATCTGCTTCGGCAGCCCGCACTGGTGCAACTTCAACTGCGGTCCGACAACGATGACGCTACGGCCGGAGTAGTCGACGCGCTTACCGAGCAGGTTCTGACGGAACCGGCCCTGCTTACCCTTGAGCATGTCGGAGATCGACTTCAGTGGCCGGTTTCCCGGACCGGTCACCGGACGGCCACGGCGACCGTTGTCGAACAGTGAGTCGACGGCCTCCTGCAGCATCCGCTTCTCGTTGCTGACGATGATCTCGGGTGCACCCAGGTCGAGCAGCCGCTTGAGGCGGTTGTTGCGGTTGATGACTCGTCGGTAGAGGTCGTTGAGGTCGCTGGTCGCGAACCGGCCACCGTCGAGCTGCACCATCGGACGCAGATCGGGCGGAATCACCGGGATGCAGTCGAGCACCATCCCCTGTGGGGAGTTCTTCGTCGTGAGGAAGGCGTTCACGACCTTCAACCGCTTGAGGGCACGAGTCTTGCGCTGGCCCTTACCGGAACGGATGGTCTCACGCAGCGACTCGGCCTCGGCCTGAAGATCGAAGTTCTCCAGACGCTTCTGGATCGCGCCGGCACCCATCGAACCCTCGAAGTAGTTGCCGTAGCGGTCCTGCAGCTGACGGTAGAGCATCTCGTCACCCTCGAGGTCGGAGACCTTGAGGTTCTTGAAGCGGTCCCAGACCCGCTCGAGGCGGTCCAGGTCGGCGTCGGCACGCTTGCGCAGCTGCGCCATCTCCCGCTCGGCAGAGTCCTTCACCTTGCGGCGGGCATCGGCCTTGGCCCCTTCGGCCTCGAGCTCTGCCAAGTCGGCCTCGAGGCGCTCGGCCCGCTGCGCGATGTCCAGATCGCGCTTCTTGGTGATCTCGTCCTTCTCGAGGTCGATCTCGTTCTGCAGACTCGGAAGGTCCTCGTGCCGGCCGTCCTGGTCCACCCACGTGATCATGTGCGCGGCGAAGTAGATGACCTTCTCGAGGTCCTTCGGCGCCAGGTCGAGCAGGTAGCCCAGCCGGGACGGCACACCCTTGAAGTACCAGATGTGCGTGACCGGGGCGGCCAGCTCGATGTGCCCCATCCGCTCACGACGGACCTTGGAACGGGTGACCTCCACACCGCACCGCTCGCAGATGATGCCCTTGAAGCGGACGCGCTTGTACTTCCCGCAGTAGCACTCCCAGTCCCGGGTGGGGCCGAAGATCTTCTCGCAGAAGAGGCCGTCCTTCTCGGGCTTGAGGGTGCGGTAGTTGATGGTCTCTGGCTTCTTCACCTCGCCGTGCGACCAGGCGCGGACCTCGTCCGCGGTCGCAAGACCGATTCGCAGCTCGTCGAAGACGTTGACGTCGAGCAATTTTCCTACTTCCTTCGGTGGATCACCGTGTGGAACCAATCAGGTCGAGGTCGCGTCCGGTGCGCCGGGCATGCCCTCACGCACCGGACGCGGCGCTCAGATCTCTTCGACGCTGCTCGCGTCGGGGCGACGGGAGAGGTCGATGCCGAGCTCTTCAGCAGCGCGGTAGACCTCCTCGTCGGTGTCACGCATCTCGATGGACGTACCGTCGGAGTTGAGCACCTCCACGTTCAGGCACAAGGACTGCATCTCCTTGATGAGCACCTTGAACGACTCGGGGATACCCGGCTCCGGGATGTTCTCACCCTTGACGATCGCTTCGTACACCTTGACGCGGCCGGGGACGTCGTCCGACTTGATGGTGAGCAACTCCTGGAGGGCGTACGCCGCTCCGTAGGCTTCGAGTGCCCACACCTCCATCTCGCCGAAACGCTGACCACCGAACTGCGCCTTACCACCGAGCGGCTGCTGGGTGATCATCGAGTACGGTCCGGTCGAGCGGGCGTGGATCTTGTCGTCGACCAGGTGGTGCAACTTCAGGATGTACATGTAGCCGACGGCGATCGGGGCCGGGAACGGCTCGCCGGAACGCCCGTCGAACAGGTGGGCCTTTCCGGTGGAGTCGATCAGGCGGTCCCCGTCGCGGGTCTCCCGGGTGCACTCCAGCAGGCCCTGGAGCTCGTCCTCGTGCAGACCGTCGAACACCGGGGAGGCGACCGGGGTGCCCGGCTCCCCCACGCGTGCGTCGTCCCGCAGGTGGCTCGCCCAGGCGGGCAACTGCCCGTTCTTCGCCTGCTCGATGCCGACGTCCCAGCCCTGCTTGGCGACCCACCCGAGGTGCGTCTCGAGCACCTGGCCGACATTCATGCGGCCCGGCACGCCGAGCGGGTTCAGGATGATGTCCACGGGCGTGCCGTCCTCGAGGAACGGCATGTCCTCGATGGGCAGGATCTTGGAGATGACGCCCTTGTTGCCGTGACGGCCGGCGAGCTTGTCGCCGTCGGTGATCTTGCGGCGCTGGGCGATGTAGACCCGCACCAGCTGGTTCACGCCCGGGGGCAGCTCGTCGCCGTCCTCACGGTTGAACTCCCGGACGGCGATGACCGTCCCGGACTCACCGTGGGGCACCTTGAGCGAGGTGTCGCGCACCTCACGCGCCTTCTCACCGAAGATCGCACGCAGGAGGCGCTCCTCCGGGGTCAGCTCGGTCTCACCCTTCGGAGTGACCTTGCCGACGAGCACGTCGCCGGCGCCGACCTCGGCACCGATCCGGATGATGCCGCGCTCATCCAGGTCGGCGAGCACGTCGTCGGAGACGTTCGGGATGTCTCGGGTGATCTCCTCAGGGCCCAGCTTGGTGTCGCGGGCGTCCACCTCGTGCTCCTCGATGTGGATGGAGGAGAGCACGTCGTCCTGGACGAGGCGCTGGGAGAGGATGATCGCGTCCTCGAAGTTGTGCCCTTCCCAGGACATGAACGCGACCAGCAGGTTACGGCCGAGCGCGAGCTCGCCCTCATCTGTGGCCGGGCCGTCCGCGAGCACCGAACCCTCGGAGATCTTCGCGCCTTCTTCCACCAGCACGCGCTGGTTGTAGCACGTGCCCTGGTTGGAGCGGCGGAACTTGGCGACGCGGTAGGTCATCGTCGTGCCGTCGTCGTTGGCCACGACCACGGCGTCGGCGGAGACCTCGGTCACGACACCGGGCTTGGAGGCCACAATCACGTCACCGGCGTCCACTGCGGCACGGCGCTCCATACCGGTTCCGACCAGCGGCGCCTCGGAGCGAACCAGCGGCACGGCCTGGCGCTGCATGTTCGCGCCCATGAGGGCGCGGTTGGCGTCGTCGTGCTCGAGGAAGGGGATCATGGCGGTCGCCACGGACACCATCTGACGCGCAGAGACGTCCATGTAGTCGATGTCGTCGACCGGCATGTCGATCGCCTCGCCGCCACGCAGCCGCACCAGGGCGGTCTCCTCGGCGAAGCGCCCGTCCTCGGCGATCGGCGCGTTGGCCTGCGCGATGACGTAGCGGTCCTCGTCGTCGGCGGTCAGGTAGTCGACCTGGTCGGTCACTTTGCCCTTGACGACCTTGCGGTACGGGGTCTCGACGAAGCCGAAGGGGTTGATGCGCGCGTAGGTGGCGAGCGATCCGATGAGACCGATGTTCGGCCCTTCCGGCGTCTCGATCGGGCACATCCGGCCGTAGTGGGACGGGTGGACGTCCCGGACCTCCATACCGGCGCGGTCACGGGAGAGACCACCCGGACCGAGTGCGGACAGACGCCGCTTGTGCGTCAGGCCGGCCAGTGGGTTGTTCTGGTCCATGAACTGCGAGAGCTGGCTGGTGCCGAAGAACTCCTTGATGGAGGCCACGACCGGACGGATGTTGATCAGGGTCTGCGGCGTGATCGCCTCGACGTCCTGCGTGGTCATCCGCTCACGCACCACGCGCTCCATCCGGGACAGCCCGGTGCGCACCTGGTTCTGGATCAGCTCACCGACCGCGCGAATGCGGCGGTTGCCGAAGTGGTCGATGTCGTCGGTCTCGACCCGGAGCTCGATCGGCTCGCCGTGGCGAACGCCGGGAAGCTCGGTCTGGCCCTTGTGCAGCGCCGCCAGGTACTTGATCGTGGCGGTGACGTCGGAGAGCGAGAGAACCGAGTTCTCCAGCGGGGCGTCCACGCCGAGCTTCTTGTCCAGCTTGTAGCGCCCCACCTTGGCGAGGTCGTATCGCTTGGAGTTGAAGTAGAAGTTGTCGAGCAGGGCGGTACCGGCCTCGACGGTCGGCGGCTCACCCGGACGGATCTTGCGGTAGATGTCCAGCAGCGCCTCGTCCTGGGTGTGCACCGAGTCCTTCTCGAGCGTCTCCAGCACGGTCGGGTAGTCGGCGAACTCCTCGCGGATCTCGGACTCGGTCATCCCCAGGGCCTTGAGGAAGACGGTGACCGACTGCTTGCGCTTGCGATCCACGCGCACGCCGACGGCGTCACGCTTGTCGATCTCGAACTCGAGCCACGCACCACGGGAGGGGATCACCTTCGCGGTGAAGATGTCCTTGTCGGAAGTCTTGTCCGGGGTCTGCTCGAAGTACACGCCCGGGGAACGCACCAGCTGGGACACGACGACCCGCTCGGTGCCGTTGATGATGAAGGTTCCGCGATCGGTCATGAGCGGGAACTCGCCCATGAACACGGTCTGCGACTTGATCTCACCGGTGGTGTAGTTCACGAACTCGGCCGTGACGAACAGCGGTGCGGAGTAGGTGAAGTCCTTCTCCTTGCACTCCTCGGCCGTGTACTTCGGCGGCTCGAACCGGTGGTCGCGGAACGAGAGCGACATCGTGGAACCGAAGTCCTCGATCGGGGAGATCTCGGTGAAGATCTCCTCAAGACCGGACGTCGTGGTGACGTCATTGTTCCCGGAGGTGACCGCAGCCTCGACCCGTGCCTGCCACTTCTCGTTCCCCAGCAGCCAGTCGAAACTGTCGGTCTGCAGACCGAGCAGGTCGGGCGCTTGGAGGGGCTCGTGGATCCTGGCGAAGGAGACACGACGAGAGGCAGTACGTTGGGCGATGGCGTCAGCGGTCGGAGCAGAAGGGGTGCGCGAGGCAGCCAAGAGGGGTCCTTCCCTACGAATTGTGTGCACACACGCTCACGCCCGCCCGCGCACACCGCTTTCAAACCCCTCGTTCGTTGCCTCGCCGGTAGTCCGGCACGGCAAAGCAGAGGTGCTGCAAGAGGTAGGCTGGGGCAGACGACAGCGCAAAGCGACAGCATACCCGCAGAACGGGTCGCTGTCCAGTATCGATCGATGGGGCTGAGCCCCGAGGCAGATCGCGCATGATGTGTGCGCGATCTGTTGGTGATCCGCGACCGACGAGCCTCGACTCGTTCGAGCCCAGACGACGAGGAGGCCCGCACCGACGAGCGGTGCGGGCCTCCTCGCCTGTGGCTGGTCAGCCGCGTTCTCCGGCGAGCGCTCCGGCTAGAGCCGGCCGCCCGCCCGGATCACTTGAGGGTGACGGTGGCGCCGGCGCCCTTGAGGGCCTCCTTGGCCTTGTCCGCGGCCTCCTTGTCGACACCCTCGAGCACCGGCTTCGGGGCGCCGTCGACGAGGTCCTTGGCCTCCTTCAGCCCAAGGCTGGTGAGACCACGCACCTCCTTGATGACCTGGATCTTCTTGTCGCCGACGCTCTCGAGGATGACGTCGAACTCGGTCTGCTCCTCCTCGGCGGCGGCCTCGCCACCGCCGGCGGGGGCGCCACCGGCAACGGCGACGGCGGCCGGAGCCGCAGCGGTGACCTCGAAGGTCTCCTCGAACTGCTTCACGAACTCGGAGAGCTCGATGAGGGTCAGTTCCTTGAAAGCGTCAATGAGCTCGTCGGTGCTGAGCTTCGCCATGATCGGCGTTCCTTCCTGTTGTGCCTGCTTGCGCGAGACGCGAGAAGCAGCTGGGGTGGGTGGTGAGACGAGGTGCTACCGGTCAGGCAGCGGCCTCGTTCGCCTGCTTCTCACGCAGGGCTTCGATGGTGCGAACCGCCTTGGAGGCAGGGGCGTTGAAGAGGTAGGCCGCCTGGTGCAGCTTGGCCTTCATCGCACCCGCGGCCTTGGCCAGGAGCACCTCGCGGGACTCGAGGTCCGCGAGCTTGGTGATGTCATCGGCGCTGAGTGCGCGCCCGTCGAGCACACCACCCTTGACGACGAGGTTCGGATTCGCCTTGGCGAAGCCACGCAACCCCTTCGCCGCCTCGACCGGATCACCCTCGACGAAGGCGATGGCCGTGGGTCCGGAGAACTGGCCGTCGAACGCGTCGACGCCGGCCTCCTTGGCGGCGATGTTGGTGAGCGTGTTCTTCACCACGGCATAGCTGGTGGTCGTGCCGAGCGTCGTCCGCAGCTCCTGGAGCTGAGCGACGGTGAGCCCGCGGTACTCGGTGAGCACTGCCGCCGAGGACTGGCGGAACTTCTCCGTCAGCTCGGCGACCGCTGCCGCCTTGTCAGGCCGTGCCATGAGCCCTCCCTTCCGTGATGGTCCGCTGTCGTCCGCCGCACATGACGAAGGCCCCGCGCAGGATGCACGGGGCCTGAACTCACACCGCGCCCGGGGACGCGGATCGGTCTGCAGAACACGTTCACCTGCGCTGGCTCCGCTTCTGCGGAATTACCCCCGTCTGGTGACGGGCGACCGGCGGTCTGAGGCAAAGGCCAGCATAGCCAGACTCGCGTCATCCGCCAAATCCGACGACCGTGACCTGCACCACGGCCGCGAACGCTGAGTTGTTCGGCTTCTGAGCACCGGACGCCGAGCAACTCAGCGTTCGCGGCACAAGGGAGTGCATGGTCGGTCGGGGCAACGCACGAACGGCCCGGCCTGCCGTGGCAGACCGGGCCGTTCGTGAGGCCGTCAGCGAGTACTGAGGGCCCACGAGCGCGGGACGCTCAGACCGAGGCCTCGGTGAGGTTGCGGGTCTTGGTGGCGTCGAGCGGGATGCCCGGGCCCATCGTGGTGCTCAGCACCGCCTTGGAGATGTAGCGCCCCTTCGAGGAGGACGGCTTGAGCCGCAGCACCTCGTCCAGCACCGCCGCGTAGTTCTCGACGAGGTGGGTGTCACTGAAGGAAGCCTTGCCCACGATGAACTGCAGGTTGGCGTGCTTGTCCACCCGGAAGTCGACCTTGCCGCCCTTGATGTCAGTGACAGCCTTGGTCACGTCCATCGTCACCGTTCCGGTCTTCGGGTTCGGCATCAGACCTCGCGGACCGAGCACGCGGCCGAGACGGCCGACCTTACCCATGAGGTCCGGAGTCGCGACCGCGGCGTCGAAGTCGGTGTAGCCACCGGCCACCTTCTCGATCAGTTCGTCGCCGCCGACCTCGTCTGCACCTGCAGCGATCGCCTGCTCGGCGCGGTCACCGGTGGCGAAGACGATCACGCGGGCGGTCTTACCGGTGCCGTGCGGCAGGTTGACTGTGCCGCGGACCATCTGGTCTGCCTTGCGCGGATCGACGCCGAGGCGGAAGACCACCTCGACCGTCTCGTCGAACTTCGAGTTCGCGGTCTTCTTGGCGAGCTGCACCGCCTCCAGGGGCGGGTACACCTCGGAGCGGTCGATCAGCTCCGAGGCCTTGCGGTAGTTCTTGCTGCGCGTTGCCATCTGCTTCTCCTTGTTCTCGAGCAGTCGTGGTGCGGGCCCGCGCGGACCCTTCCACTGTGTTCCGAGGACGGTCGTCCCCGGTCGTTGAGGGATGGGCGAGGGTCAGTCCGAGACCGTGATACCCATCGAGCGAGCGGTACCGGCGATGATCTTCGACGCGGCGTCGATATCGCGGGCGTTGAGGTCGGCCATCTTCGTCTCGGCGATCTCGCGGACCTGAGCCTGCGTCAGCGCACCCACCTTGGCGGTGTGCGGAGTCGAGGAGCCCTTGGCCACTCCGGCGGCCTTCTTGATCAGCTCGGCGGCCGGCGGCGTCTTGGTGATGAAGGTGAAGGAGCGGTCCTCGTAGACCGTGATCTCCACGGGGATCACGTTCCCACGCTGGGACTCGGTGGCCGCGTTGTAGGCCTTGCAGAACTCCATGATGTTCACGCCGTGCTGACCGAGCGCGGGGCCGATCGGCGGAGCGGGGTTGGCCGCACCGGCCTGGATCTGGAGCTTGATGAGGCCGGCGACCTTCTTCTTGGGAGGCATGCGATTTCTCCTTCTGGTGATGGGCCGACGCCGCGGGCGATGACCCGGTTGCAAACCCGAAGCTTGCTTCGGGTTCCGAGGGCGAAGCCCTCGGAAGTCTCTGATCCTTGCTTCTTTCTAGGGGGAACACGGGGGCGAAGCCCCTGTGCGTCTGTGTTCTTTCGGGGGAACACGGGGGCGGAGCCCCTGTGCGTGGGGGTACACGGGGGGCGAAGCCCCCTGTGCGTGTGTGTTCTTGGGGGGTACACGGGGGGCGAAGCCCCCCGTGCGTGGGCGAAGCCCTCGTGCGTTTCAGATCTTGGCGACCTGGTTGAACGACAGCTCGACCGGAGTCTCGCGACCGAAGATCGAGACGAGTACCTTGAGTTTCTGGCTCTCGGCGTTGATCTCGGAGATCGTGGCGGGCAGCGTGTCGAACGGCCCGTCGGTGACCGTGACGGACTCGCCGACCGTGAAGTCGACCTGCACAGCTGGTGCGGCGGACTTCCCACCAGCCGGCTGGGCCGCCGGGGCCTTCGCCTCGATGGTGCTCGCGAGCATGGACATGACCTCGTCCAGGGTCAGGGGAACCGGGGAGTGGGTGTGACCGACGAATCCGGTGACGCCGGGGGTGTGGCGGACGGCACCCCAGGACTCGTCAGTGAGATCCATGCGGACGAGGACGTAGCTCGGGACCCGGACCCGGCGTACGACCTTGCGCACCGAGTTCTTGATCTCGACGACCTCTTCCATCGGCACCTCGACCTGGAAGATGAAGTCCTCCATGTTGAGGGACTGGATCCGGGACTCCAGGTTCGCCTTCACGCGGTTCTCGTAGCCGGCGTAGGAGTGGATGACGTACCAGTCGCCCGGCAACGAGCGCAGCTCGGAGCGGAACGCGGCAACCGGGTCCTCCACCACCTCGGCGGCCTCCCCCGCGGTGTCGGTGGTCGCATCCTCGGCTCCCCCGTCACCGGTCGCGGCGTCGTCGCCGTCGGTGAGTTCGACCGAGGTCTCCTCGGTCACGTCACCGGTGGGTTGAGTCTCTTCAGACACGTCCTGACCTGCTTCCATGGTTCGTTGATCGTTCACCGCTGTCTCGGGCCCACGCCGGGCCAGGCGACCCTCAGCCGCCGAATGCCCAGAGAACCAGCCGGCCGAAGCCGAAGTCCAGCACTCCCACGTAGATCATCATCACCACGAGGAAGACGATGACGACACCGATGTAGGTGAACAACTCGTTCCGGGTCGGGGTGACGACCTTGCGTAGCTCCTGGACGACCTGGCGGACGAATCGAGCGATCCTGGCGAAGACGTTGGGCTCGGCCTGACGAGCAGCCTCGGCCTCCTTGCGGGACGCTGTCGGACGCCCCTTCGCCTGCCCCTGAGCTCGCACGGAACGCGCAGCAGCGGGTCGTGCGTCCGCGCTCGCAGCCTTGGAATCGCTCGCGTCAGGCTTGGAGTCGCTCTCACCGTCGCCGGGCTCATCGCCGGCTCCCGCGTCAGCGGAGCCTTGAGTGTCGTCGACGGCGTCGGACTCACTCTCGGGCGCGTCGAGCTCGTCCCGAGGGTCGTCGCCACGACCGACGTCGTCGGGCTCGCCCGAATCGGCGTTGGGAGGAGTGCTCACGAGGATGTCCTTGGATCGACCGGTCGTTCAGGTGCCCGGGACGGGCGAGGAAGCAGGGCAGGAGGGACTCGAACCCACAACCGCCGGTTTTGGAGACCGGTGCGCTACCAATTGCGCCACTGCCCTTCGCAGATCGGCCCACCCTACTAGTACCCGCCGAGGCGCGAACCAGCGTGGCGGACGTCAACCACCGAAGCGAGTGTACCCGGCCGAGGGCACCTGGTCGAACCGCCCTCACCATGATCCCGGACACTCGCTGGCGCGCAGAACGCGTGACTTCCTGCCAGGCACGACCTGGCAGGAATCGGGGTGCACGGCTATGACGCGGCTATGAGCGGTGCATGGCGAGCGTGGATACTAGCCGCGTGCCCCGTCGACGCCCCCGCCTCCGGATGAGTGTGCGCACGCGGGTGCTCGCGGCACTCACGCTCCTGTCGGCGATGGCGTTGGCCGCGGCCGGGATCAGCGCCTATTCACTGGAGCGCGACCGCAGCGTGCTCCGGCTGGACGACTCGCTCGCGCGATCGGGCGCAGAGATCGAGACGCTGGCCGAGATCGGAGTCGACCCCCAGACCGGAGAGCCGTTCGCGTCGGTCTCCTCGGTACTGCGCACCGTGCTCAGCCGGGTGGCCCCCGCGACGCACGAAGCGCTCGCCGGCTTCGTCGACGGGGAGATCACGCATGTGCCGGAGGTCGCCACGTCATTCCGGATCGAGGAGGACCCGGAACTGGTGGCCGCCCTGGCACCCGCGAGCGGATGGGAGGATCCCGACCTCTTCACGATCGAGACGTCGCAGCGCACCTACCGCGTGCTTGCCCTCCCTATTCGCACCGACCCGCCCAGCGAGCAGGGCGCGATGGTCCTCGCCTTCGACCTCGACGCCGAGTACGAGAATTTGAACGCGACGTTCCGGACGTACGCGCTGGTGGCCGTCGCCTCGCTCGCCTGGATCACGCTCATCGCCTGGTTCGTCGTCGGCCAGCTCCTGGCACCGATCAAAGTGCTGCGCGCCACAGCGGACGAGGTGAGTTCCTCGGACGACCTCAGCCGCCGCATACCCGTGGCGGGGAACGACGACCTCGCCCTGCTGACGGAGACGTTCAACCGGATGTTCGCGCGGCTCGAGCAGGCCTTCGCCTCGCAGCGGCAGCTGCTCGACGACGCCGGGCACGAGCTCCGGACGCCGCTGACGATCGTGC
Organism: Ruania rhizosphaerae; assembly: GCF_009805705.1. Lineage (GTDB taxonomy): Bacteria > Actinomycetota > Actinomycetes > Actinomycetales > Beutenbergiaceae > Ruania > Ruania rhizosphaerae. The sequence continues at coordinate 42,283 of NZ_VSMB01000016.1, read as the reverse complement.
GCGGCCACCTGGAACTGATGGACCCCGGCGACACCGCGGAGGTCGCGAGCACGCGGACGCTTGCCCTCGACGAACTCGACCGGATGAACATGCTGGTGGACGACCTCATGACGCTCGCCCGGTCTCGCCGTCCCGACTTCGTGACCCGTACCGACGTCGACCTCGCGCTGCTCACCGACGACGTGCTCGTGAAGGCGACGTCGCTGGGCGACCGGCGCTGGGTGCTGGACGAGCTCGCTGACGTGCAGATCCACGCGGACCCCCGGCGACTGACGCAGGCCCTGCTCCAGCTCGCCTCGAATGCGGTGAAGTTCTCCGAGGAGGGTTCCACCGTCGCGATCGGCTCGACCGCTGACGCCAGCGAGATCCGCCTCTGGGTCCGAGACGTTGGCGCCGGGATCGGCGAGGCGGATCAGCAGCGCATCTTCGACAGGTTCGAGCGGCTCGACCCGACGGTGGACGGCAGCGGTCTCGGCCTGCCCATCGTCACCTCGATCGCCCAGGCCCACGGTGGCCGGGTGAGTCTCATCTCGGCACCGGGGCACGGTTCCACGTTCACCATCCACATCCCCCACCCGGCCGCCGAGGCCGAGGAAGGCAGGTAGAGCACCCGTGAGCCAGATCCTGATCGCTGAGGACGAGGAACGGATCGCCTCGTTCGTCGCCAAGGGCCTCCGCTCGGCCGGCTACGTCCCGACGACGGTCGCCACCGGTGAGCAGGCGATCGACCTGGCGAGCACCGGCGAGTTCGACCTGCTGGTGCTCGACCTCGGCCTCCCCGACCGCGACGGTTTCGACGTCCTGAGCACGGTGCGCTCCCTGGGCGTGACCATCCCCGTCATCATCCTCACGGCCCGATCATCGGTCACCGACACGGTCGCCGGTCTGGAAGGAGGTGCCGATGACTACATGGCCAAGCCGTTCCGCTTCGAGGAGCTGCTGGCCCGGGTCCGGCTACGGCTACGGTCTGAGAACGGTGGCTCCGAGTCCACCGTTCTCAGCCACGCTGGCCTCTCGTTGGACCTACGCACCCGCAAGGCGCACGTCGACGGCCGGGATGTGGAACTCTCGGCACGGGAGTTCACCTTGGCCGAGACCTTCCTCCGCAGCCCGGGACAGGTCCTCAGCCGGGAGCAACTGCTCTCGCGGGTCTGGGGGTACGACTTCGATCCCGGGTCGAACGTCGTCGATGTCTACGTGCGGTACCTACGCAAGAAGCTCGGTGCCGAACGGTTCGAAACGGTGCGTGGGATGGGGTATCGCCTGGGCTGAGACGGCCCGGACACCTCGGACGGACAAGCCCACCTCGGATGGAGCAGACACCCAGCGGGCAGCCACCGGCACGGCCGACAGCGATGTGCCGAGTCCCCCAGATGGGGCGGAACTCGGCACATCGCTGCGTTTGCCAGTCAGACTGCCAGCCGGTCAAACTGCCAGCCGGTCAGACAGCCTGCCGGTCAGTCACCCGACTCAGCCGACGGCGCGCTCTGTGCCGACTCTGCCGACTCTGCGCTCTCGGCCGAGGCCGGGCTGGCGGGCGACGGCGGGGACACCGGACTGGCCGGTGAAGGAGCCGAGGCCGGGCTCGGTGCGGAGACCGGGCTGGCAGGAGTCTGTGCACTCGCGGGACTCGCTGGCGATGGCGCACTCACCGGGCTGCTTGCCGGGGACTGCGCACTCGCAGGACTCGCCGGGGACTGTGCACTCACAGGGCTGGCAGGGGACTGCGCACTCGCCGGGCTCGCGGGCGTCTGAGCGCTGGCGGCGGTCGGTGCCGAGGCCGCCGTCACCGACGTGACAGCGCTCGAGGATGCCACCACTGCCGGATCGGCGGTCACTTCCTGACCGATCACGCGCGGCAGCGAGGCAGCCTGGGCACCGTCGACCTCGATCGCCGAACCCTCATAATCGTCTCCGGGATCAGCCATCGCACTCACGGCGCCTCCGGCGACTGCCACCACACCGAGCGCTCCCGTCACGACCCATGCATTACGCGTCTTCATTCGATGTCTCCTTCTGGTCAGGTCCCCGTCGCGGGACTCTCGTCCTGATATGTCTGAGACTTCCGTGCTCCCATGAGAGGCGTGGGAGGGGGCGATGAGAGCCTTCTCATCAGTCGTCACCGCTGTCGGCCGAGGGCGGGCTGTCCGGGGAGTCAGGGCTCACCGGTGATGCGAGCGGGACTCGCTCGGGAGATGACGACCCCGAGGAGCCCGTGCTGACCGAGCTCGAATCGCTCGAGCTCGCTGTACCCGCCGAACTGGACGAACCCGAACCCGACGAACCCGAGGTGGACGTCTCAGTTGTCTGCGCCGGCTCCTCAGGCGTCACCGCGGTCACCGCCGTCACCGCCGTCGCCGGCTCAGCGGTTGCCGGGTCCGGAGACTTCTCCGGCGGCGCCGACGAACCCTCACTCGGCACCGCGATGATGACCGCACCGCTCGGATGCTCAACCGGTGCGGCCGGGCTCGCTGCCGAGACCGCGGCTACCACCCCGAGGGCTCCGAGTGCTCCTGTCACCATCCATGGACCGCTACGACTCATCGCTTCCTCCCCATCTCCTGGTGTGCGCCCAACTCCAGGTGTGCGCCCAACTCCTCGTGTGCGCGACGCAGCCACCTCTGCGCCTGGACCAGACGCGCCTCCCGCTGGTCCGGCGACGCACCGGCAATCAACGAGACGACCACCGCGGCGGCACGAGCCGCGAGTCCTGCGGCATCGACCCGGCCGGCGAAGGAGATAAACCACTCCTCGGTCAACTCCGGGACGTGCCCGTACAGCGCTGGCGCGAGGGCCGGGAGCACGCTGAGGTGGCCCAGCATCGTGGCCAGGTCGTCCTCCCGGGCGCCCGGGCCGAGGGAGTCGAGGTCGATAGCACCACGGACTCGGCCGTCGGCGACGAACACGTTCGCCTCGTAGAAGTCCCCGTGTGTCGGAACGACCGGCCCGGAGGGGCTCGCGGCGAGCACGTCGCCGATACCGTCCTCCAGTGTCGTGATCTCCTCCGCATTGCCCGGCAGGGCCGCGCGTGCGGCCGTGGCGTGGAAGTCGATCCGGTCGACCCACGAGGGACGCCGTGGCAGATCGAGCACCTCCGGAGGCAACGTGTCCAGCCACGCGGCCAGCTGCTCCGGTGCAGGCACTGCCCCCGGCCGGCGACGGGCGTCTGCGATCACCGTCGCCAGGGGAAGCCCGGACATCGCCGAGAGGGCGACGATCCCGTCCTTCGTCGTGCCGAGCACGCGCGGTGCCTCCACCCCGGCACGGGCGAGCAGCTCGTGCCTGGCCACGAGCCGGTGAGCCCGGCGGGCAGGGAGCACCTTGAGGTAGGCGACGTCGTCACCGCACCTCGTGCGCAGCACCGCCCGCCTTGTCGGCCGGTATCCGAGCACGCTCACGTGCGCCTGTCCGCCGTCGCCGAGGCCGGCCAGGTCGTGCAGCCATGCACCCATCACGACGGCGTCAGTCGCCGTCCGTAGGCCCGGCAGCGCCGGATCGTCGTTGCGCCGCCAGACCCGCACGTGGTGCTCGCCGTCCTGCAGCGTCGCGACGCCCTCGAGGTGAGGAACCTCGGCAGTGCTCGCCACCAGTTGTTCACGGACCGTGGCACCCGCGTGCCGGTACCCCACGCGGTAGACCGCACTCACCCCGAAACCGGGGCGATGGTGCACCGCCTCCACCTCGACCGTCAGCTCCTCGACCTCGACGGGTCCCAGCGCTGCGCGCACGAGGTCGCGGGAGTCCGGCCCTGACAACAGGGCCAGGTCCTCGGGCACACAGGTGGTCATGATCGACGATCCGACCGCGACCGGATAAGGCGAACGTGAGATCACGATGAGAAAGTTCTCATAGAGTGACGATGTGGCTCGCGATCTGCGCAGGTTGCCGAAAGCGCACCTGCATCTGCACTTCACCGGGTCGATGCGCCCGGGAACGCTGGTCGAGCTGGCCGACGAGGCCGGTATGCGGATCCCGGAGACGCTACGAGAGACGGTCGCGGCACCCGATGCGCTACGCCTACCTGCCAACGAGCGCGGCTGGTTCCGCTTCCAGCGCATGTACGACGCCGCGCGCGCGGTCGTCCGGTCGGAGACGGCCATGCGCCGGCTCATCCACGAGGCGGTCGAGGACGATGCAGCGGAAGGCTCCCGTCGCCTGGAGATCCAGGTCGACCCGACCTCCTACGCACCGCACGTCGGAGGCATCACGCCGGCGCTGGAGATCGTCATGGACGCCGCACGTGAGGCGAGCGCGGCAGCCGGGGTGGAGGTCGCCGTCATCGTGGCCGCTTCCCGGACCCGGCACCCGCTGGACGCACGCACGCTGGCGCGCCTCGCCGTGCGCCATGCCGGGGACGGACCGGGTGAGGTGATCGGGTTCGGCCTGAGCAACGACGAGCGCCGAGGCGCCACCACCGACTTCGGTGCGGCGTTCCAGATTGCCTCCCGGGCGGGGCTGCTGCTGGCGCCGCACGGCGGCGAACTGCTCGGACCGGACCACATCTCAGAAGTAGTCGCGCACCTGCGCCCCGACCGGCTGGGACACGGGATCCGGGCGGCCGAGGATCCAGCGCTGCTGGATCGGATCGTGGCCGACGGGATCGCGCTCGAGATCTGCCCGGCCTCGAACGTCTCACTCGGCGTCTTCGCTCATGCCGAGCAGGTGCCGCTGCGCACACTGCTCGCCGCCGGTGCCGATATTGCGCTCGGAGCGGACGACCCGCTCCTGTTCGGCTCCCGGTTGCTGGACCAGTACGAGACCGCCCGACATGTCCACGGGCTCAGCGATGCCGAGATCGCCGAGCTCGCACGCGGTTCGATTCGCGCCAGCCGCGCTTCGGCGAGATCGCGTGCCACGATGCTCGCCGAGATCGACGCCTGGCTGAGGACCCCGGACCCCGAGACGCACCCGTGACCCGGGAGCGCGGTACCCGACGGCGGATGTCACGACGGGTGATGCGCTACCAGGACGCACGCATCCGGGTCCGCGAGCTCACCGGCACCGGCGGGCCGACGTTCGTGCTCGTGCACGGTATCGGGGTCTCCTCACGCTACTTCGAGCCACTGGCATTCGCGTTGCACCATGCGGGGGACGTCCTGCTGCTCGACCTGCCCGGCTTCGGGGGTCTGCCACATCCCCGCAGGCCGCTGAGCATCGCCGGGTTCGCCGAGACAGTGCGGGCAGCACTGGCCGCCGAGGAGATCACAGACGCTGTTCTCATCGGTCACTCGATGGGGGCGCAGGTCGTGGTCGAGATGCTCAGCCGGGACGACAGCTACCGGTCGGCCGTGCTCATCGGACCACCGGTGAACCCGGCGGAACCGGCGGTGTGGCAGCAGGCCGGACGGCTGCTGCAGTCGGCCTCGCACGAGTCTCGCCGGATGCGGATGGTGGCGTCCAGCTCCTACCTGCGGTGCGGTCCCGCCTGGTTCACGCAGGTGCTTCCGTCCATGATGCGCTACCCGATCGCCGCGCGGCTGCCGCTCATTCGCACCAGGACGTTGCTGCTGCACGGAGAGCACGACACGGTCGTCCCACCCACGTGGGTCGAGACGATGGCCACCCTCCTCCCCCACGCCTGCCACGTCCAGCTGTCCGGCGCAGCACACGGAGTCGTCTACGAGCACTCGGATCAGGTCGCAGAGCTGACCCTGGAGCACCTCGCTCACACCTGAACTCCTGGCGGAACGTCTTTAGAAGCGGTCCCCGCACAGCACCGGCTCAGGCACCAGGTCGATGCCGAAGTCGGCCCGGACGCCGTCTCGCACCTCACGAGCGAGCGCGAGCAGGTCCGCAGCACGCGCCTCGCCCCGGTTGGTCAGGGCGAGCACATGCTTGGTGGACAGGGCCGCCGGGCCGGGCAGCCCGTGGCCCTTGGCGAAGCCGGAACGAGCGATCAACCACGCGGCACTGGTCTTCACCCCATCCTCCTCCGGGAACCGGGGCGCATCGGCGGGAAGCCGCGCCGCCTGCTCGGCCGCCAGGATCGGGTTGGTGAAGAACGAACCGGCGCTCCACGTGTCGTGGTCAGCCGGGTCGAGCACCATGCCCTTGCTGCGGCGCAGCTCCAGGACGGCGTCGCGCACCTCGGCTGACGCCGCTCGTTCCCCCAGCGCCACACCGAGCGTCGTGGCGAGCTCCGGGTAGGCGATCGGAGCGCTGGTGTCAGCGAGCACGAACTGGAAATGCACCTCGAGTACCACGTACCGGGGGCTCGGAAGCCACGCGCGGCCGGTACCGTCATCGGTGAAGGAATCCTTGAGCAGCGAGGAGCGGTACCCGAAGCCGAGCTCCGAACGTGCCAGTGTCCGGATCCGGCCGGCCGCCCGGTCCCAGGTACGCACCGAGGAGATCACCTCGGCCACCTCCTGACCGTAGGCCCCCACGTTCTGCACCGGCGTGGCACCCGTGGAGCCGGGGATGCCGGCGAGCGCCTCGATTCCGCGCCACCCCTCGGTCACCGCCCGCAGCACGACGTCCTCCCACGGCTGCCCGGCCGGTACGCGGATGGCGGCACCACCACACGCGTCCTGGCTCTCGACGGCGATCCCCCGGCGCCCGTCACGGACGACGACACCGGGAAAACCGTCGTCGGCGGCGAGCACATTGGATCCCCCACCGAGCACGAGGACCGGTTCGCCGGCAGCGTCGGCATCGGCGACCGTCGCCACGATCTCGTCCTCGGTGCTCGCCTCCACGAATCGGTGCACCGGCCCACCCACGCGGAACGTGGTCAGGTCCGCGAGCCGAACGGTGCTCGGAGCAGACAGGGGGGTCATGGGCGACCACTCTACGGCGCTGCTCACTCCCAGGTCGGATGAACGGCTCACGACTGTGCCTCCTGACCGGCACCGGAACCTTCGACCGGCGATTCGACCTGTTCGCCGGAGGTCCTACGCTCGCCGGCCGCAGGAATCGCGAACAGCCCGGCAACGAGCGGGACCATGATCACCAGCAACGCGTGCCGGGTGCCGACCACCTCACCGAGCAGACCGAGAACGCCCGGACCGACGAGGAATGCCGAGTACCCGATGGTGGAGACCACCGCCAGCCGCGCAGCCGCCTTCGCCGGGTCATCGGAGGCGGCGCTCATCCCGACCGGGAACCCCAACGCGGCACCCATCCCCCACAGTGCTCCCCCGGCCATCGCCACCGGCAGCACCGGCACCAACGTGAAGATCGCCAACCCGGCGATCGCCATCGCGGTGCACAGCCGGAGCACGGCCACGCGGCCGAAGCGGTTCAGCAGGAAGGTGCCCAGGAACCGCATCACGGTCATGCCCACGAGGAAGATCGTCAGGCCGACTGCTCCCACCTCGTTCGGGGTGCCGAAACCATCCACGACGGCGAGGGCGAGCCAGTCGTTAGCTGCCCCCTCGGTGAGGGCAGCCGCGAGCACGACCAGGCCCACGAGCAGGGTGCGGCGCTCGAACCACACCCGCAGAAAGGAGGGGCCAGGACCACGGTGAGGGTCGCCGTCGTGGGCCTGAGGCTCTGGTTCGGCGGGGAGGAATCCGCGCGTGCACAGCACCACCAACGCGAAGACCACGGCGACCACCGTGAGCACGTGCAATGGCACACCGATGCCGGCGCGGATGACGAGCGCCCCAGCGCCGGCCCCCAGCACCGTGCCGATCGAGAAGCCACCGTGGAACCACGGCATGATCGCCCGGTCCAGCGCCTGTTCGGCGACAGTCCCGGCATAGTTCATCGCGACGTCCCAGCCACCGACACCGATCATCGCCAGGAACAGTCCGGCGATCAGCAGCCACACGGCCCCGATGCCCACCCCGGCGGCGACGACGCCTAGCCCGGCCGAGGCGAAGGTCGCCGCGAGCACGACGGTGGTGCGGGCCCCGAATCGGTGGATCATCCGCCCGGTGACGGGCATCGAGAACAGCGACCCGAGCGAGCCGATGAGGATGATCATCCCGAGCTGCCCCTCGCTCAACCGCAACTCGTCGCGAACCGTGGGGATCCGGGAGAGCCAGTTCGCCAGCGTGAAGCCGTTGAGCGTGAAGGTCGCCATGACCAGGGCTGCGCCTCGGCGCGCTCGCTCAGGGGAGACAGTGGGTGACATCGAGATCTTTCGGCAGTGGACTCCGCGGAACGGTCAGCTGGGCGGTGTCCACCGGAAGAACGGCGGGTGCGGCGCGCCTAGGCTATGGTGCGGCCGACCATGAGCGCCGGTCAAACCTCGAGGAGCACAGAACGAGCAGATGAGCAGACGCGCCACCCTCACTGATGTCGCCCGCACGGCGGGCGTCTCCCTCTCGACGGCGTCCCTCGCCTTCTCCGGCGCCGGCCCGATCGCAGAGGCCACCAAGCAGCGGGTGCTGCGGGCCGCCTCCGAGCTCGGCTACGCCGGGCCCAATCCGGTGGCCGCCTCGTTGCGCCGCGGACGCAGCAGGGTGGTGGGGGTGCTCGTGGGACGTGACGTGCGGACCAACTTCCGCGACCCCGTCGCCGTGCAGACTCTCGGCGGCGTGGCCAGCGCACTCGGCGACGCCGCCCGCGGCATGCTGCTGATCCCCGCCGGGGAAGACGATCCCGCCGGCCAGCACCTGATCCGGCACGGGTCGATGGACTCCGTCGTCGTCCTGCACGCCCTCGGGCGCGACGCCGGCCGGGTGCTACGCGAGCGGGAGGTGCCGATGGTGTGGGTGGACCGTACCGGCCCTGGTGCGGTCTCGGTCCGGGTACAGGACCGGGCCGGGATGGCAGCCCTGGGTGAGCACCTCGTCGGACTCGGCCACCGCCGGGTGGCGCTCGCGACGATGCCATGGACGAGCGAGCGGGCGGCGGGACCCGTTGACGTCATCGGCACGCGACCGCAGGGGCGCTACATCGCGGATCGGGTGGCCGGACTGCTCGACGCCGGTATCGAACCGGTCGCCGCGGAGTCGACCCAGCGGTCGCTGGTGGAGGAGGGTATCCGTGCGGGGCACGCGCTGCTGGACCGCTCCCCGCGGCCCACGGCCCTGGTGGGCTTCAGCGATCTCATCGCCGCCGGGCTGCTGCTGGCGGCGACCGAACGGGGACTGCGAGTTCCCGAGGACGTCTCCGTGGCCGGCTTCGACGGGGTCGACCTGCCCTGGTTGGGTGAGCACCGGCTCACATCCGTGGTCCAACCCGCGCGCGAGAAAGGTGAGAGCGCTGCCCGCGCCGCCATCATGCTCGCCGACGGGGAACGTCCCCAGCCGGTGTCGCTGGCGTGTCAGCTGCGGGTAGGGACGACCACCGGGCCGGTCCCTGACTGATCCGGCGCCCCTGCCGAGCGCTGAATTGCTCGGCGAATCTGCCACCGAACGCCGAACACCTCAGCGTTCGGCTGGGACTGGGGGCCCGGTCAGTGCAGGCGCACGTGGGCCTGGCTCTTACCCAGAACGCTCGTACCCTCGAGCGTGACTGCCAGGTCGATCCTCGCCGTGCCCGCCTCCGGGTCCACAGTCCCGACGACGGCACGCACCTCGAGCGCCACCTCACCCGGGTCCGGGACCGGGACCGGCCGGGTGAAGCGGACCCCGTAGGAGATCAGATCGGCCGGATCGTCCAGCCAATCGGTGAGGGTGGCGCAGGCCAGGCCCATGGTGAGCATCCCGTGGGCGATCACACCCGGCAGACCGACCTCGGTGGCGAAGCGGTCGTTGTAGTGGATCGGATTGAAGTCCCCGCTGGCTCCGGCGTAGCGGACCAACCGATCACGGGTCACGGTCCGCGTGAGGAGGTAGAGCTCAGTGCCCTTCTCGACGGCGGTGGTGAGCGTCGTCATGAATCCTCCCCACGCACGGCCAGCGTCGAGGTGACCTCGCAGACCAGCTCACCTGCGCCGTCGGAGATGACGCTACGGGTGGTGACCATCGCGATCCCGGCGCGCTCGGTGATCGAGTCCACGTGCACAGCCGTGTGCAACTGGTCCCCCGCCACGATCGGGCGGTGGTGGGTGAACACCTCGTTCGCGTGCACCACCCGGGAGAAGTCGATCGCGGCGGCCGGGTCCTGGATGTACTCAGCCTCAGCACGCTGGGCGATCACGACGGCGAAAGTCCCGGGAGCCACCACATCGGCATACCCGAGCGCCTGCGCTGCAGCCGGATCCACGTGCACGGCCGCCTCGGCGCCGACCGCTGCCGCGAACTCGGCGATCTTGGCCCGGGACGCGACGTAGGGCGGGGTTCCGGTGAACACCCGCCCTACGAAGTCAGCGTTGACTGCACTCATCGAGGCGTCGGTCAGCGCGTCTCGCGGTGGTTGGTCTTGGCGTTGCAGCGCGGGCAGTACTTCGCCAGCTCGAGCCGGTCGGGGTTGTTCCGCCGGTTCTTCTTGGTGATGTAGTTGCGCTCCTTGCACGCCTCGCAGGCAAGGGTGATCTTCGGGCGGACATCCGCGGACTTGGTAGCCATTGCTCTTCCTCACGATCTGCTGCCCGGGCCCGGGCAGCTTTGCGGCGCTTATTGTGTAGCGGGAGCGGGGATCGAACCCGCGACCTCACGATTATGAGTCGTGCGCTCTGACCGTCTGAGCTACCCCGCCGCGTCCTGCCGGCTCCCGCGACATGGGTCGCGGGACCGGACACGACCAGAGCCCCGAAAGGGAATCGAACCCTTGACCTTCTCCTTACCATGGAGATGCTCTGCCGACTGAGCTATCGGGGCAGCGGGAACGAGAGTACATGCTCTGGAGCCTCCGGGGGAAATCCGGGGCCGAGATGTGGCGGGCGCCACGTCGGGCACACGCTGCCGGCAACTCAGGCGGCCGGCGCCGCGCTCCATCGCACCTGCCGGGCGCGCGGCGTGGTGCGGGATCGAAGCGTGCAGACCCGCCCTACCGACGACAAAGGGCGCCTCCGCGCTGGAGACGCCCTGTCGATGGTGGCGGGTGCAGGATTCGAACCTGCGAAGCATTCCGCGGCTGATTTACAGTCAGCTCCCTTTGGCCGCTCGGGCAACCCGCCGTATGGTCGGTGGACCGGGTGAAACAATACCAACTCCGGCAGCATCTCGTGACCATCGGCCACCCAGGGTGGCCAGTCCCACACGTAAGGAGCAACAGTGGCGAGCGACTCCTCGTTCGACGTCGTGAGCAAGGTCGACCGGCAGGAGGTGGACAACGCGCTCAATCAGGCCGCGAAGGAGATCTCCCAGCGGTACGACTTCAAGAACGTCGGTGCGTCGATCGCCTGGAGCGGTGAGGCGATCGTGATGACCGCGAACACCGCCGAGCGGGTACTGGCGATCCTCGACGTCTTCCAGTCCAAGCTCATCCGCCGGGGAGTCTCCCTCAAGGCCATCGACACCGGTGAGGACGAGCCGCAGCCTTCGGGCAAGGAGTACCGGCTCGCGGGCACCCTCAAGGAGGGGCTGTCCAGCGAGAACGCGAAGAAGATCACCAAGTTGATCCGCGACGATGGCCCCAAGGGCGTGAAGACGCAGATCAGCGGTGACGAGGTACGCGTGAGCTCGAAGAAGCGGGACGACCTGCAGCAGGTCATCGCGATGCTCAAGGACGCCGATATCGACGCCGCGCTGCAGTTCGTGAACTACCGCTGAGCCTGTCTCAGCGCTCCCAGCCGCCGCGGGCCATCTCCTCCAACCGGGAGATGCGCTCCGCCATCGGCGGGTGAGTGGCGAACAGGCGGGAGACCGCGCCGGCCTTGAACGGGTTGGCGATCATCAGGTGCGAGACGTCGGCCAGGTCGCCGTCAGGGCGTAACGGCCGCGCTGCCGTCCCCGTCTCCAGTTTCCGCAGCGCGGAGGCCAGAGCGAGTGGATCACCGGACAGGTTCGCACCCTCGGCGTCCGCATCGAACTCACGGGTGCGAGAGATGGCCATCTGGATCAGCATCGCCGCGAACGGCGCCAGCAGCGCCATCGCGAGCATGCCGATCATCCCCAGCGGCCCCGAATCCCGGTCGCGCCCTCCCCCACCGAAGAACAGCAGGAACTGGGCAACCGAGGTGATCACACCGGCCATCGCCGCAGCCACGGAGGATGTGAGGATGTCCCGGTTGTAGACGTGGGAGAGCTCGTGGGCGAGGACCCCGCGCAGTTCGCGTTCGTCCAGCAGCCGCAGGATGCCGATAGTGCAGCACACGGCGGCGTTTCGCGGATTACGGCCGGTCGCGAAAGCGTTCGGCGCCTCGGTCGGGGAGATGTACAGCCGCGGCATCGGCTGACGCGCCTCGGTGGCGAGCTCGCGCACGATGGCATACATCGCCGGTGCCTCCGCCTCGCTCACCGGGCGCGCCCGCATCGCCCGGATGGCGATGGTGTCCGAACGCCAGTAGGAGACGAAGGTGGACACCACGCCCACACCGGCGAACACCCAGATCCAGATCGAGTTGCCGGTCCCGTTCGTGACCAGCGCCCCGAGGCCGAGGACTACGGCCCAGAGCACGCCGAACAGTGCCGCCGTCTTCAGGCCGTTCGCCCAGCTGCGCGTCACTATCGAACCCTTCTGCTCGGATGCAGAGCGGGAGGGCGATCACGCGATCACGCGCGAGCGGTGACTCCGCGTGAGATCTCGGTCATCTCCTCCCGCGGGACCACCTTGACGCGTTCCCGTCCTTGCTCTTCACCGAGGGAACGCTCGTACGTGTCCAGGAGTTCCCAACCCTCCCACGTGGTGTACGGCACACCCTGGTTCTCGAGGCGTTCGATGATCGCGTTCGGGTCGCGCTCGGGCGCCGGGGTGAGCGTGCCGTCCTCGAAGCCGCTGGTGACGTCCTCGACGAGGTGGCGGATCGTCTCGGCCGCATCGGACTTCGTGTGGCCGATCAGACCGACCGGCCCGCGCTTGATCCATCCGGTGGTGTACAGACCCGGGATGTGTTCCCCATCAGCACCGAGCACGCGGCCGCCGTCGTTCGGGATGACTCCGGCGCCGTCGTCGAAGGGAACATCCGGAAGCGGGGAGCCGAAGTAGCCCACGGCCCGGTAGACGGCCTGGACCTCGAAGTCCTCGAACTGCTCGGTACCGCGGACGTTCCCGTCGCCGGTGAGCTCTGTCCGCTCGGTGCGCAGCCCGACGACCTTGCCATCGGCACCCAGCACCTCGTGCGGCTTGTGCAGGAAGTGCAGGTGGATCCGGCGCGATGCGGTCAACTCGCTCGGGTCTCGCAACGTCCAGTCGGTGAGCGTCTTGACGACCTGCTTGGCCTGGTTGGAGGACCGGATCGCCTCCTCCGACCCCTCGTCGAAATCGAAGTCCTCCGGATAGACGACGATGTCGACGTCGGGGACGTGCCCGAGCTCGCGAAGCTCCAGCGGAGTGAACTTCACCTGCGCCGGCCCGCGCCGTCCGAACACGTGCACGTCGGTGACCGGGCTCTTCGCCAGCCCCTCGGCGACGTTCGCCGGAATCTCTGTGGGCATCAGATCCTCGACATGCTTGGCCAGGATGCGGGCGACGTCCAGGGCGACGTTCCCCACCCCGAGGACGGCAACGTGCTGAGCCTCCAGCGGCCAGGTACGCGGAACGTCCGGGTGACCGTCGAACCAGGAGACGAAGTCGGCGGCCCCGTAGCTGCCGTCCAGGTCGATCCCGGGGATGTTCAGGTCCGCGTCGCGGATGGCGCCGGTGGAGAAGATGACGGCGTCGTAGTACTGACGCATATCCTCCAGCGTGAGGTCGGTGCCGAAGTCGACGTTGCCGATGAGCCGGATGTCGCCCCGCTGTAGCACCTTGTACAGTGCGGTGACGATCCCCTTGATCCGCGGATGGTCCGGGGCGACGCCGTACCGCACCAGCCCATAGGGCGCCGGTAGCCGCTCGAACAGGTCGACCTCGACTTCGAGATCGGACTTGGACAGGATGTCGGCAGCGTAGATGCCGGCGGGGCCGGCCCCAACGATGGCAACGCGGATCTGGGTGGTAGGCACGGGGTCGGATGCCTCTTTCGATGTGGTCGGAGGGCACGTCAGTGCCGCGGTCAGATGGCGATCTGGGTCCCAGTCTAAGGGTTGCCTCACCGATGCGACCTGAGCGGCCGTTCGTCTCACTCTGCGATCAGAGTTGTCCCGAACTGGAGGAGATCGGCGGGCAGCAGACGGTTCCCGCACGGGTAGGTGCCACCCGCCGTCGTCATCGACACCTCCATGCGACGACATGTGGCACCTACCGGTGGGTGAACGTCGCTGAATCCGTGGGCCGCACGGGCGGTACGTTGAGCCAGTGCCGACACCAGAGCGATCCCCGCAGCCCGGGCTCGATCCGCGCGGGCTGGCTGCCGGGATCGCCGGGTACGCATGGTGGGGTCTGCTACCGCTGTACTTCCCGCTCCTGGCGCCCGCCGGCCCACTGGAGATCACCGCCCACCGCATCGTCTGGTCGCTCCTGGCGTGCGTGGGCTTGCTGGCCGTCCTGGGTCGCCTGCACCAGCTGACAGCGCTGCTCCGTGACCGGCAGGTGACGGCGCGGCTCGCCCTGGCGGCGACGCTGCTGTGTGCCAACTGGGTGGTGTTCGTCCTGGCCGTCGTCACCGGCCACGTGGTCGACGGCGCACTGGGGTACTACATCAACCCCCTGATCACGGTGGTCCTGGCCGTCGTCGTGCTCGGTGAGAGGTTGCGTCGGGCGCAGTGGATCGCCGTCACCTTCGGAGCTGCAGGTGTACTCGTGATCGCCATCGGCTATGGCGCGTTCCCGTGGATCTCACTCATCCTCGCCCTGAGCTTCGGTGGGTACGGCCTGGTGAAGAAGCAGGTGGGTGCCCGGGTGCCGGCGCTGCCGGGACTCGCTGTGGAGACCATGGTGCTCGCACCCGCCGCTGCGCTCTTCCTCGTGGTGCTCGCCGTCACGGGCCACGGATCGTTCGGCCAGCCAGGTGCCGCTGACATGCCGGCCACCGGACTGGCCCTCCTGCTCATCGCGGCAGGGATTGTCACCTCAGTCCCGCTGGTGCTGTTCGCCTCAGCGGCCCGGCGACTGCCGTTGGCGATGGTGGGACTGCTGCAGTACCTCACTCCGACGATGCAGTTCCTCACGGGTGTGCTGATCTACCGGGAACAGATGGACGCCGGCCGCTGGGCGGGCTTCGCCCTGGTCTGGATGGCCCTGGTGGCCCTCACCTGGGATGGGCTGCGCATGGGTCACCGGCGGCGCCGCGGGTGACCCATCATCGTCGCCTGCTCCCCTCCCCCGGACCCTAGACTCAACCGCAGGACCATTCCAAAGCAGGAGATGCCATGCCCAGTGTGCTGTTCGTATGCGTGAAGAACGGCGGAAAGTCACAGATGGCTGCCGCCCTGATGCGCGCCCGCGCCGGTGAGAGCATCACGGTGCACTCCGCCGGCACGAAACCTGGGACGAGCCTGAACGGCGAGTCCGTTGCCTCACTCACCGAGGTCGGCGCCTCGGTCGAGGGCGAGCAGCCCAAGCCCATCGATCCGCGGCTCCTGGACGAGGTGGACCGCGTGGTGCTCCTCGGCTCGGAGGTTCAGCTGGAGCCGGGGTCTGCCCCGGTGGAGCGGTGGGAGACCGACGAACCCTCCGAACGAGGCATCACCGGGATGAAGCGGATGCGCCTCGTCCGGGACGACATCGCCGCTCGTGTGGATCGCCTCGTCGCCGAGCTCGGCGCCGGCTGAGCATGGACTGCGCGACGGTGGCCTGAGTGTCGATTCTCCGCGCAGGAACGACACTCACGCCGCCCTCGTGGAGGCCGAGCCAACGAGGCTGAGTCCTCCTCACGCCATCCGGTCCACGAGCAGCCCGGCGAACACCTCGAGCGCCTCACGCTCGGCCGACTCCGGCAGTGCCGCCAGCTCGTCGGACGCGTCCTCGGACCACCGGCGTGCCATCTGCCGCGCCTCCTCGAGCACGTCGTGCTCCCGCAGCCGTTGCAGCACATCGGCGAGGGTCTCATCAGCGCCCAGGTCGGAGTCCAGGTCGGCCAGGAGCTGTTGCCCCGCGGCGTCCAGCGTCCCGGCGGTGGCCCTGGCCCGCAGGAGGAGCACCGGCATCGTGGCCACCCCTTCCCGCAGATCGGTCCCCGGCGTCTTGCCCGTCGTGTCGGAGTCGGAGGTCAGGTCGATCACATCGTCGGCGAGTTGGAACGCCACACCGACCTTCTCCCCATACCGGACCAGTGCGTCCTGGATCTGAGGGTCGGCACCGGAGAGCATCGTCCCGTAGCAGGCCGCGGCGGCGATGAGCGATCCGGTCTTGTCCGCCAGCACCTGCAGGTAGTGCTCGATCGGATCCTCATCCTCGGACGGTCCGAGAGTCTCGTGCAGCTGCCCCATCACCAGCCGTTCGAACGCATCGGCCTGTACTCGCACCGCACGCGGTCCCAGCTCCGAGACCAGCTGCGAGGCCCGGGCGAACAGCAGGTCACCGGTGAGGATCGCCACCGAGTTCCCCCACACCTCGTGCGCACTGGGTGCGCCACGCCGCAGCGGGGCCGAATCCATGACGTCGTCGTGATAGAGCGTCGCCAGATGAGTCAGCTCAGTGGCGACCGCGGCCTGGCGAACCTGCTCGTTCACACCGCCCCCGAACTGGCTCGTGAGCAACACCAGAACCGGCCGGATCCGCTTCCCACCGGCGGCGAGCAGGTGCCGAGACGTCTCGTCCACGATGCGCTCGGCGTGACTAGCCGCCGCGCGCAGGCGCCGCTCGATCTCGTCTAGCTCATGGCCCAGGCGCGACTCCAGCTCGGAGTCACCCATGGCGGGTACGGATGTGGTCACAGCATGAACTTAGTCGCTTCGGAGGTGAGGGACAGAATCGGAGTCGGAACCACACCCAGCACGACCGTTGCGACGGCGCACACAGCAACCGCGATCGCCGTTGTGCCCTCGGTGCGCACCACTGTCGATCCGGCGTCCTGGTCAGGATCGGTGAAGAACATCAGCACGATCATGCGCACGTAGAAGAACGCGGCGGCCGCACTGGCCAGTACCGCAATCACCACCAACGGCCACGCACCACCCTCGACCGCCGCGGCGAACACCGTGAACTTGCCGACGAAGCCGGCCGTCAGGGGGATTCCGGCGAAGGAGAGCAGGAACAGGGTGAAGCACACGGCGAGCACCGGGTGCCGCCGGCCGAGCCCGGCCCACTGCTCCACCCGGGTCGCCTCTCCTGTGACGTTGCCCTCGGCGTCACGTTCGCGCACGAGCGTCACCAGGCCGAAGGCCCCGACCGTGGCCACCCCGTAGACGAGGAGGTAGAACATCACCGAGCTGATCCCGGAGGAGGTCAGAGCGATCACCCCGAGCAGGACGAAGCCCGCGTGGGCGACCGAGGAGTAGGCGAGCATCCGCTTGATGTCGGTCTGCACGATCGCCAGCACCGTCCCGACGATCATCGTCAAGATCGCGATTGTCCACAACAACGGGCTCAGGTCCCACGTCAGGCCAGGCACGACCGCATAGAGGAAGCGCACCAAGGCCGCGAAAGCCGCGATCTTGGTACAGGCGGCCATGAAGCCGGTGATCGAAGTGGGTGATCCCTGGTAGACGTCCGGGACCCACGAGTGGAAGGGCACGGCCCCGACCTTGAACAGCAGCCCCACCAGCACCAGGACGACACCGGCGAGCAGCACGACATCCATACCCACCATCGCGGGGACGGCGGCTGCAAGGTCGGCGAAACGCACCGAACCGGAGTAGCCGTACAGCAGGGCCAGGCCCATGAGGAAGAAGGCCGAGGAGAACGCCCCGAGCAGGAAGTACTTGAGCGAGGCCTCCTGGGAGAGGAGGCGTCGCCGTCGGGCGAGGCCCGCGAGCAGGTAGAGGGGCAGCGAGAGCACCTCGAGGGCGATGAAGAGCGTCAGCAGGTCGGAGGCGGCCGGGAAGACGAGCATGCCGCCCACCGAGAACAGCACCAGCGGATACACCTCGGTCTGGACGAGGCCCAGACGCCTGGCCTGCGCCTCGTAGGTGGAACCTGGAGCGCCTGCGGCGACGGGGGTGAACCCGTCCTCACCACCGACGCGGTCGGCGATCACCAGCATGCCCAGGAATGCGCAGATCAGCACGACGCCCTGAGCCATCAGCGCAGGCGTGTCCTCGACGATCGCTCCGCCGACCAGCTCGGCCGGCCCCTGTGCCTGCACCACTGTCCAGCGCCACGCGACGGTCACGAGGGCGGCGCCGAGCGCAACCACGGCGAGGATCACCTGCACCATCCGGCGCACGGCGTCCTTCACGAAGGCCTCGATGAGCACGCCGACCACGGCGGCGCCGAGCACGATGACGATCGGGGCCAGCGCGGCCCAGTCGATCGACGGCGGGACGAAGGTCATGAGGCGCTCCCGAGGATCGCGGCGAACTGGTCAGCGGCTGGCGTGAGCACGTCGAGCACGGGTGCGGGGAAGAATCCGAGCACGAGCATGGCGAGGACGAGCGGCACCATGGTCCAGCGTTCCCGCCCCCCGAGGTCCGGGAGGTCCGACCGGTCCGGATCGACCGGGCCGGTGAACACGCGCTGGTAGGCGAGGAGGATGTACAGGGCGGAGAGCACCACCCCGATGACGGCGAAGACACCCGCAGCCGGCGAGGCCTCGAAGCTCCCGAGCAGCACCAGGTACTCCGGCACGAAACCGCTCAGCCCGGGCAGCGCGAGAGTCGCGAGACCGGAGATCAGGAAGACACCCGCGAGTACCGGGACCACACGTTGCATTCCGGAGTAGGAGGACATCTGTGCCGAGCCGCCGCGCTGGGTGAGGAAGCCGGCGACGAGGAACAGCGCTGCGGTCGAGACGCCGTGGGCGACCATGTAGATCATCGAGCCGACCATCGCCGTCTGCGTGCCGATGAAGATGCCCAGCACGATCAGGCCGAAGTGCGAGACCGACGTGAAGGCGATCAGACGCATCACGTCCTTCTGCCCGATGGCCAGGATCCCGCCGTAGATGATGGAGATGATCGCCAGCACCACGAGGTACGGCGCCACGTTCGCGACCGCCTCCGGGAACAACGGCAGGCAGATGGCGATCATCCCGAAGGTGCCGACCTTGTCCAGCACTCCAACCAGGAGAGCGGACGTACCAGGCGGCGCCTCGGCCGCGGCATCCGGGAGCCAGGTGTGCACCGGGACCATCGGGGCCTTGATGGCGAATGCGATCAGGAAGCTGAGGAAGACCCACAGCTGCGCGGTGTAGTTGCCCTCCAGCGCACCCGCCAGGTTGTCGAGCAGCAGCGCCTGCTCGCCACCACCGGTCTGCACGAGGAGATAGATCACACCCGAGAGCATGACCAGTCCCCCGGCGAGGGAGTAGAGCAGGAACTTCAGTGCCGCCGGGCGCCGGTTCGGGCCGCCGAACACACCGATCATGAAGTAGACCGGGACGAGCATCGCCTCGAAGACCACATAGAACGAGAACAGATCACGCACGGCGAAGATGGCGACCATCATCGCCTCCAGCGCCAGCACCAGGGCCACATAGCCCGCCCGACGGCGGTCGAGGGCCTTCGTGTCCGGCTCGCCACTGCCCGTCTCACCTGAGCCCGCCGCCTCCGGCAGGCGCACCTCGTTCCAGGCGGCTGCGATCACGATCGGGACGAGCGCGACGGCCAGGAGGATCATCACCAGCCCCAGGCCGTTGATCCCCACCGCCCACGAGGCTCCGATCGCCGGAATCCACGAGTAGGTCTCAGTGAACTGGTAGCCGCCGCCTGCGTCGAAGCCCGGCACCATCGCGATGGCTCCGGCGAGGACGAGCAGGCTCACCGCCAGGCCCAGCGGACGGGCGAGCTTCTGCAGGCCCGGCACCAGCCAGATCACGACGGCCGCAAGCAGCGGCACCGCCACGAGCAGGGAGAGCCAGGGCAGATCAACAAGGATGGAAGTCATGGATCCTCCGACTCAGACTCGCGTGGCGAGGACGACGACAACGGCCAGCACGACCCCGACGACCATGATCGAGGCGTAGCTGCGGACGAAGCCCGTCTGCAACCTGCCCCACCACGTGCCCAGACCGACGGCACCGGACCCCAGGCCCCGGGCTGCGCCGTCGACCACCGTGGTGTCGGCCTCGGTGAGCACCTCGGTGACTCGGGCGCCGGGGGTGGCGAACACGGCTTCGTTCACCGCGTCCTGGTACAGGTCCACGCGGGCGGCCCGGGTGAGCACGGAGCCCTCGGGCGGCGTGACCGGCACGGCACTCGCCGCATACTGGCGCCAGGCGATGAACGCACCGGCCAGCACGATCGCGATCGTCGCACCGATCAGGACCGGGATCGCGATCACCGGGTCATGGTGCTCCACGTGCCCGGTCACCGGCTCCAGCCAGTGGGTGAAGGTGTCGCCGATCGCGAGCAGGCCACCCAGAGCGACCGACCCGACGGCGAGGACGATCATCGGCACAGTCATCAGCAGCGGCGACTCGTGCGGGTGCTGCACGGGAAGATCCTTGTCGCTCTCGTTCGCTGAGTCCTCGCTTTCCTTCCAGCGGGCCTTGCCGTGGAAGGTCATGAAGAACAGGCGGGACATGTAGAAGGCGGTGATGCCGGCACCGAGCAGGGCGATCGGTCCGAAGACCCAGGGCTGCCAGCCCTCGCCGACGAACGCCGCTTCGATGATCTTGTCCTTGGACCAGAACCCGGAGAACGGCGGGATGCCGAGGATGGCGAGCCACCCGGCACCGAAGGTGATCCAGGTGATCTGCATGGAACGGCGCAGTGCGCCGAACCGGCGCATGTTCACCTCATCGCCCATACCGTGCATGACCGAACCCGCACCCAGGAACATGCCGGCCTTGAAGAAGCCGTGCGTGACCAGGTGGAAGATCGCGAAGGCGTAACCGATCGGGCCGAGCCCAGCGGCGAGCACCATGTATCCGATCTGGCTCATGGTCGAGGCGGCCAGAGTCTTCTTGATGTCGTCCTTCGCGCACCCGACGATCGCACCGAACAGCAGCGTGATCGCACCGATGATCGCAGCGACGAGCTGCGCCGTCGGGGCCCCCTCGAAGACCGGCGCCGAGCGGACGATTAGGTACACACCGGCGGTGACCATGGTGGCGGCGTGGATCAGGGCCGAGACCGGGGTGGGGCCTGCCATCGCGTCCCCGAGCCAGGCCTGCAGCGGGAACTGAGCCGACTTACCGCAGGCTGCGAGCACCAGCATCAGACCGGTCGCGGTGAGGATTCCCTCGTTCGTTCCCTCGGCCGCAGCGAAGACGGTCTCGAAGTCCACCGCCCCGATGGAGGCGAACATCAGCATCATCGCGATGAGCATGCCCATGTCGCCCACGCGGTTCATCACGAAGGCCTTCTTCGCGGCCACGGCGTACTCGGTGCGCTGGTTCCAGAACCCGATCAACAGGTAGGAGGCCAGGCCCACACCTTCCCAGCCGACGAACAACAGGGCGTAGGAGTCGGCCAGCACGAGCACCAGCATCGCGGCCACGAACAGGTTCAGGTAGGCGAAGAACCGGCGACGGTTCTCGTCATGCTCCATGTACGCCACGGAGTACACGTGGATCAGCGCGCCGACGAAGGTGATCAGCAGCACGAACGTCATCGAGAGCGGATCCACCAGCAGCCCGGCGTCCACGCTCAGGTCTCCAGCAGGAATCCAGGAGAAGAGGTGAAGGTCGTGGATGCGCTCGGCCTCCGGCAGACCGAGCATCTCGATGAGGATCCCGATACCCAGCAGCGCAGCGGCCGCAGCGGCCACCACGCCGAGCCAATGCCCCCACGCGTTCGTGCGCCTGCCACCGACGAGGAGCACGGCAGCACTGGCCAGCGGAATGGCGATCAGCAGCCAGGCAAGGTTCGTCAAGGGTGTGTCCTGCATGTCCCCTCAGTTCTTCAGCAGGTTGGCGTCGTCCAGCGACGCGGACCCGCGGGTTCGGTGGATGGAGACGATGATCGCCAGGCCGATCACGACTTCCGCTGCGGCAACCACCATCACGAAGAAGGCGATCACCTGCCCGTGCAGGTCACCGTGCATCCGGGCGAAGGTGACCAGCATGAGATTCGCAGCGTTCAGCATGAGTTCCACGCCCATGAAAGCCACCAGGGCGTTGCGCCGGACCAGCACGGTCACGGCGCCGATCGAGAACAGGATCCCGGACAGCACCAGGTAGTGCACCAGCGTCATCGCTCATCCCCCTCGTCGGTCTCCGGCGAGGAATCGCCGGCGTCGTCCCGGTCCGCATGGTCGCTCCCGGCCGGATCGGCCCCCTCGGCCCCCTCGGCCCCTTCGGACTCCGTGGCCGTGGCTTCGATCTCGGAGGTCTCGTCCTCGAGCTGTGCCTCGTCGGTGGTATCGAACACGGGGGCACCTGACGCGATCATCGCCACCCGGCCCGTCTGCGCGGCGGCCTCCTCGTCCCGCAGCACCTGCCCGCGGACTCGCAGCACGGTGGTCACGGACGCGTCGAGCGTCTCCCCCGAGGCCGCCAGAGCCGGCATGTCCGCCGAGTTCGTGCGCGCGTAAACGCCGGGCCCGGGCGCGGAGACCACCGCCGTCGCCGAACCACTCTCGGCGAAGGTGGCGAGCTTCTTCTCCACGGTCTCCCGCTGGCCACGCTTGGGGCCGAGCCGGCGGCGGTGGCTGAGTACGAGTGCACCCAGTGCGGCAGTGATGAGCAGCGCCGCGGTGAGCTCGAACGGGAAGACATAGTCGCCGAAGATCAGCCGGGCCACACCCACCGGGTTCGTATCCGCGTTCGCAGCCTCCAGACCGACCGGGCTTGCGAACGTCGCCCTCGTGACGATCGCGATCGTCAACGCCACGAGTCCGAGGCCGCCGACAATCGCGATCCAGCGCTGCCCGGCGAGAGTCTCGGTGAGGGACTCCGTGGAGTCGACACCCACGAGCATGATGACGAACAGGAACAGCATCATGACCGCGCCGGTGTAGACCACAACCTGCGCCACGCCCAGGAACGGCGCCTCGAGCGCGATGTAGAGGACGGCGAGAGCGACCATGACGCCGGCAATACTCACGGCGATGTGCACGGGACGTCGCGCGAACAGCAGAGCAAGGGCGCCCAGCACCATCAGCGGAGCCAGCACCCAGAACAGGACTGCCTCACCTGTGGAGAGCACGAGCTGCTCGGTCATCGCTTTCCTCCCTGCGCCCGGCCCGGATCGGCCGCGGACTCCAGGCTCGGGTCCTCCGGCCGGTGCTCGCGGACCCAGTCGACCTGCTCGGCAGTGGGTCCGGTGACCGCACCGCGGTAGTAGTCGCCGTCGGTCGTCCCCTCGACCATCGGGTGGGGAGCCGAGAGCATGCCCGACCGCAGCGGCGCGAGCAGCTGATCCTTCTCGAAGATCATCTTCTCGCGAGTGGTGTCGGCCAGCTCGTAGTCGTTGGTCATCGTCAGTGCGCGGGTGGGGCAGGCCTCGATGCAGAGCCCGCAGAAAATACAGCGCAGATAGTTGATCTGGTAGACCTTGCCGTACCGCTCACCCGGGGCGTACTGGGCGTCCGGAGTGTTGTTGCCCGCCTCGACGTAGATCGCGTCCGCCGGGCATGCCCAGGCGCACAGCTCGCACCCGATGCACTTCTCCAGCCCGTCCGGATGACGGTTGAGCTGGTGCCGGCCGTGGTACCGCGGTGCCGTGGGCTTCTTCTCGAACGGGTACTGCTCGGTGACCACCGGCCGGAAGAGGGAGGCCATCGTGACCCCGAAACCGGCGACCGGAGCGAAGAACTCCTCGAGTGCGCTCTTGTCCTCGTCGCTGTCGACATCGAAGTTCTGGACGTCGTGGGTCGCTCCCATCGCCGTCTTGGTCGTGCGTGGCTCGGGACTGCGCCCGCGCCCCTTGCCCGTGGAGTCAGCCATCGGTGTTCTCCTTGTCGGTGGCGGGTCCGGCGTCAGCCGGCGCGGTCACCTTCGCCCGGCGGGGCGAGGGAGGAAGGCTCTGGCCCGGTAGCGGCGGCACCGGGTAGCCGCCGGCGAACGCGTCGAACGCCTCCGCCTTCGCGTCCGCAGGCGTGCCCGAGCCCGGGGTTCCGGATCCACCGGCCGTACCAGCGGCGCCGTCGGCTGCCGGCTTCTTCTCCGGGATCAGCAACAGGACCACGGCAAACAGCACCAATGCCCCGGCCAATGCGAACAGCAACGTCTGGAGGCTGATGTCGGTGAACTGACGCACCCCCTGGATCACAGCGACGCCGACCACCCAGGCGAGCGCGACGGGGATCAGGACCTTCCAGCCCAGGTTCATGAACTGGTCATAGCGGAACCGCAGCAGTGTTGCGCGCAGCCACACGAAGAAGAACATGAAGCCCCAGAGCTTGATGAGGAACCACAGCAGTGGCCACCAGCCCTCGTTGAACATGCCGTCGTTGATCGCCGAGAGCGGCCACGGAGCGCGCCATCCGCCCATGAACAGCGTGGTCGCGATCGCCGAGACATTCAGCATGTTGATGTACTCGGCGAGGAAGAACCAGGCGAACTTCATCGACGAGTACTCGGTGGTGTACCCGGCAACCAACTCCCCCTCGGCTTCGGGCAGGTCGAACGGGAGCCGGTTGACCTCACCGGTCATCGAGATGAGATAGATCACGAAGGCCGGCGCGAGCGCGACCGACCACCACAGCTGGGTCTGCGAGTTCACGATTTCGGAGGTGGACATCGACCCGGCCACGATCAGCACACTGACCAGGGACAGGCTCATCGCCAGCTCGTAGGAGATGACCTGGGCGGTGGAACGTACGGAGCCCAGCAGCGGGTAGGTGGACCCCGAGGACCAACCACCGAGCACGATGCCGTACACGCCGAGCCCGGCGATGCCGAGGAAGTACAGCACCGACACCGGCAGATCCGTCAGCTGCAGCGGGGTGACGATGTCGGTGAACGGGATCTGCACGGCGGGCCCGAACGGGATGATCGCGAAGATCATGAACGCGCAGAACACCGAGATCATCGGGGCGATCCGGTAGATCACCTTGTCCGCGCCCTTGACGGTGATGTCCTCCTTGAGCAGGAGTTTCAGGGCGTCCGGGATCGACTGCACGAGACCGAACGGGCCGCGCACGTTCGGGCCGAGCCGCTGCTGGAATCGGCCGATGATGCGACGTTCGAACCACAGCGCGAACAGCACCGAGAGCAGCAGGAACACCAGGATGGCCGCGGCCTTGATGAACACCAGACCGATGGAGTCGGCCGAGAAGTCCGCACCCGCCGAGGCGAGCACGGGAACAGTCGGCGGGGTCATCGCTGCACCTCCGAGGTGGGGACGGACAGGTCCACGACGCCCGGCGCGGCCGTACCGAGCATGCGGTGCACCGAGGATCCTGGTGAGTGCTGCGGCAGCCAGACCACCCGGTCGGGCATCGCCACGATCGAGGCCGGCAGATCGATCGAACCGGCCGGTCCGCCCACGCGCAGGGTCTGCCCCTCGGCCACACCGACCTCAGCCGCGGTCGCGGCGGACAGGTGCGCCACCGGGCGGCGCTGAGTACCGGCCAGGTGCGGTTCGCCGTCCTGACCCCGGGCGGAGTCGAGCTGCAGCCGCCACGTCGCGAGCACAGCCGTACCCGGAGCCATGCTCCCGGGCTCGTGGCCCGATCCGGGCGACACCTGCGGGGCGCCGGCGCGTTCACCGTCCCAGCCGCTGAACTCGGCCAGCTCGGCGTAGAGGCCGTCAAGGCTCCGGGCGCCGAGATCGACGTCTGCGGCACGGGCGATCATGTCGAGCACCCGCCCATCGCTGAGCGAGGCGTCGTCGAAGACCGCGGCGAACGCCCGCGGCCGGCCCTCCCAGGTCAGGAAGGTACCCGCCTTGTGCGTGGGCGGTGCCACCGGCAGCACCACGTCGGCATGCTCGGTGACGGCGGAGCGTCGCACCTCGAGCTGGACCACCGTGCCGACGGCGGCCAGGGCCGCCTCCGCCAGGGCCGGGTCCGGGAGATCGTCGAGATGAACGCCACCGACGAGCAGAGCGCCGAGGTCACCGTCGCGCGCAGCTTCGAGCATCGCCGTCAGATCGCGGCCGGGGGTGTCCGGCAACGACTCGACGCCCCAAGCGGCGGCGACGTCCACGCGGGCCTGCGCATCGGAGACAGGGCGTGCGCCCGGCAGCAGCCCGGGCAGCAGGCCGACCTCGACCGCGCCGCGGTCACCGGCCCGTCGCGGTACCCACGCCACGCGAGCACCGGAGGCCTCGGCCAGTCGTTGCAGAGCGGTGAAGCCTCCCGGTACGGTCGCGAGCCGCTCTCCGGCGAGGATCACTCCGCCTCGCAGTCGCTCGGCGAGGTCGCCCAGTTCGACGCCGCCTGCCTCGGTGGCCCCCTCGGCCAAGCCCGTCAGCACGACCGCTTCGGCGCCCGGAACGGTGTGGAGCACGTCCGCCCGCATTTTCGACGCCCCGCGGGTGGTCAGCGGGGCGATGGAGCTGACGTGCACGCCCCCGGCCAGCACACCCTTGCGCAGTCGCAGGAAAATCGTGCCCGCTTCTTCCTCCGGTTCGAGGCCGACGAGCAACACCTCGCCCGCGCGCTCCAGGTCGCCGAAGGTGACGTCCATCGTCGAGCCGGCCACGCGGTGGGCGAGGAAATCGGCCTCCTCGGCCGAGTGCGCACGGGCACGGAAGTCGATGTCGTTGGTGCCCAGCACCACGCGGGCGAACTTGGACCACGCGTAGGCATCCTCGACCGTGAGCCGCCCACCGGGCAGAACACCGACACGCCCGTGGGCGCCGGTCAGTGCCTGTGCCGCCAGGTGCACCGCCTCGGACCAGCTCGTGG
The DNA here is from genome assembly GCF_009805705.1 of Ruania rhizosphaerae. Classification (GTDB taxonomy): domain Bacteria; phylum Actinomycetota; class Actinomycetes; order Actinomycetales; family Beutenbergiaceae; genus Ruania; species Ruania rhizosphaerae. The sequence goes on along the minus strand of NZ_VSMB01000016.1, from coordinate 15,628 downwards.
GGACCAGCTCGCCGGACTCCTCGTCCCGGACCAGCGGGCTGGTGAGACGGTCCGGAGCACTCTGCCACGGGTGCGCGAAGCGGTCCTTGTCGGTGATCCACTCCTCGTTCACGGCCGGGTCGTCTCCGGCCAGGCGGCGCAGCACCACATCGCGGCGGTGGTCGATACGGATCGCGCTTCCGCACGCGTCGTGCTCGGCGATCGAGGGCGAGGAGACCAGGTCGAACGGACGGGAACGGAACCGGTAGGCCGCCGACGTCAGCGCTCCGACCGGGCAGATCTGGATCGTGTTGCCGGAGAAGTAGGACGCGAAGGGGCGCCCGGAGGCATCCAGTGCCGCTTCCCCGAGGGTCGGGGTGCTCTCACCGGTCCCTGCTGCCAGGGAGGGCTCACCGCCCGGACCCACGGTGTCGCCGTCGGGGGCCTGCTCACCTCCGGCGAACCCGAGGATCGCCTCGTCGAATCGGCCGATCTGCTGGGCAGGGAGCCCGTGCTCGTCGCTGCCCGGCGTGCCGCCGCCGCGACCCTGCAGGTCGATGAACGGGTCCCCGGCGATCTCGTCGGAGAATCGGGTGCACCGCTGGCAGAGGATGCACCGGTCGCGGTCGAGCAGAACCTGGGTGGAGATCTTGATCGGCTTCGGGAACGTGCGCTTGATCCCGGTGAACCGGGAGGTTCCGCTGCCGTTGGACAATGCCTGGTTCTGCAGCGGGCACTCACCGCCCTTGTCGCAGACGGGGCAGTCGAGCGGGTGGTTGATGAGCAGGAACTCGATCTGTCCACGCTGTGCCTTCTCCGCCACCTCCGAGGAGTGCTGGGTGCTCACCTGCATCCCCGGCATCACCTCGAGGGTGCAGGAGGCCTGCGGCTTCGGCATCGGGCGCACGTTGCCCTCGCGGTCCGGTGCGGCGACCTCCACCAGGCACTGCCGGCAGGCGCCGGCAGGCTTGAGCAGCGGGTGGTCGCAGAACCGCGGGATCTGCACACCGATCTGCTCAGCCGCGCGAATCACCAGCGTGCCCTTGGGCACGGACACCTCGACGCCGTCGATGGTGAGGGTGACTTCCTCCGGCTTCGTCACGGTGTCGCTGGCGGTGCTCGTGGTGGCGGTCATGAGGAGACTCCCGTGAACGCGGCGTTGGCTTCGTAGGGGAAGAGCTCCCAGGCGGGGGTGTGCAGACCCTGCTCGAACTCGTCCCGGAAATACTTGATGGCGCTCTTGACAGGCGTCGCCGCAGCATCGCCCAGCGCGCAGAACGAGCGCCCTTCGATGTTGCCCGCGACGTCCAGCAGCAGATCGATATCGGACTCGCTGCCCTCACCGGCCTCGAGCCGCTGCAGGATCTGCTTCAGCCAGAAGGTGCCCTCCCGGCAGGGGGTGCACTTGCCACAGGACTCGTGCTGGTAGAAGTCGATCCACCGGCTCACGCAGCGCACCACCGAGGTGGTCTCGTCGAAGACCTGCAGTGCGCGTGTGGCGAGCATGGAACCGGCCGCTCCCACGGATTCGTAGTCGAGAACGACGTCGAGGTGCTCGGCGGTGAGGATCGGCGTGGACGAGCCACCCGGCGTCCAGAACTTCAGCTCGTGCCCGTCCCGGACTCCCCCGGCCATGTCGAGCAGCTCACGGAAGGTGATCCCCAGCGGCGCCTCGTACTGACCCGGCCGGGCCACGTGCCCGGAGAGGGAGAACAGCCCGTGCCCCTTGGACTTCTCGGTCCCCATCGAGGCGAACCAGTCGGCGCCGCGGCTCACGATCCCGGGGACCGAGGCGATGCTCTCGACGTTGTTCACCACCGTGGGGCGGGCGTAGAGCCCGGCGACCGCGGGGAACGGCGGCTTGAGGCGCGGTTGCCCGCGCCGGCCCTCGAGGGAGTCCAGCAGCGCCGTCTCCTCACCGCAGATGTAGGCACCGGCGCCCGCGTGCACGGTCACCTCCAGGTCGTAGCCCGTGCCAAGGACGTCGGAACCCAGGTAACCGGCTTCCTTCGCCTCCCGTACCGCCGCGAGCAGGCGCCGGTAGACGTGCACGACCTCACCGCGCAGGTAGATGAAGGCGTGGTGGCAGCCGATCGCCACCGAGGTGATCGCAACCCCTTCGATCAGCGAGTGCGGGTTGGCCATCATCAGCGGGATGTCTTTGCAGGTTCCCGGCTCGGACTCGTCGGCATTGACCACCAGGTAACGCGGTCCGCCGTCCGGCTTGGGCAGGAAAGACCACTTCAACCCGGTCGGGAAGCCGGCGCCTCCTCGTCCGCGCAGACCGGAGTCCTTGACCATCGTGATCAGCTCAGCCGGATCGGTCTCCATGGCCTTGCGCAGGCCGTCGTAGCCGTTCCGGGAGACGTAGGTGTCCAGCTTCCACGACTGCGGGGCATCCCACAGGTCGCTCAGGACGGGTGCCAGGGTGCTCACGAGTCCGTGCCCTCCTCGTCGGTGCTCTTCACCGGGTCAGCGTCGGCATCTCCAGGGGTTCGCGGCTCCCGCTCGGCACTGGAGCCCTCATCACCGACCGGGTCCGTACCGCTCGCAGCGGCATCTGCCGCCACCTGCGGACCCGCCGCCTCCCCGGCCTCCTCCTCGCCGGGGATTCGCCACCCGTTCTTACGGGCAAGTTCGAGGCCGACAAGACTCGCGTGACCGGCCCCGGGGCCCTCGTCGGCGTGACCGTCCTCGAAGCCGGCCAGCACGCGGGAGACCTCCTTGAAGGTCGAAACCCGGTCGGCGCCACGTGAGGGTGCCACTGGCTCGCCGGCGAGGAGCTTGTCCACTGTCTCCGCCGCCGTCGTCGGCGTCTGGTTGTCGAAGAACTCCCAGTTGATCACCATCACCGGTGCGTAGTCGCACGCCGCATTGCACTCCACCCGCTCCAGGGTGATGGTGCCGTCCTCGGTGGTCTCGTCGTGTCCGATCCCCAGCTTCGCCGCGAGGTGGTCGAAGATGGCGTCACCGCCCATGACGGCGCACAGGGTGTTCGTGCACACGCCCACGGTGTAGGTGCCATTGGGGTGGCGCTTGTACTGGCTGTAGAAGGTGGCCACCGCGGAGACGGAGGCCCGGGAGAGGTCCAGCACGTCGGCGCAGAACCCGATCCCGGCCGGGCTGACGTAGCCGTCCTCCGACTGGACCAGATGCAGCAATGGAAGCAGTGCCGACCGGGGTTCCGGGTAGCGCGCAAGGATCTGCTGCGCATCCTGCGCCAGGCGCTCGGCGACGTCGTCGGGATAGCTGGTCATGGATGTGGCCATCAGCGGTCCACCCCTCCCATCACCGGGTCGATCGAGGCGACGGCGACGACCACGTCGGCGATCGTGCCGCCCTCGCACATCATCCCGAGAGTCTGCAGGTTGTTGAACGACGGGTCACGGAAATGCGCGCGGTAGGGGCGAGTTCCGCCGTCGGAGACAAGATGTACCCCGAGCACGCCCTTGGGGTGCTCGATCTGCTGGTAGACCTGCCCGGCCGGAACGCGGAAGCCCTCGGTCACCAGCTTGAAATGGTGGATGAGCGCCTCCATCGAGGACCCCATGATCTGCCGGATGTGGTCCAGCGAGTTGCCCTGACCGTCACTACCGACCGAGAGCTGGGCGGGCCAGGCGATGCGCTTGTCGGCGACCATCACCGGATGCTTGCCCTTGCGGTCCTGCGCCTCCAACCGGTCGAGGACCTGCTGGACGATCTTCAACGACTCCCGCATCTCCTTGAAGCGGAGCACGACGCGAGCGTAGGAATCGGCGTCAGTGTGAGTGGGAACCTCGAAGTCGTAGGTCTCGTAGCCGCAGTACGGCTGCGACTTGCGCAGGTCGAAGGGAAGTCCGGCCGAACGCAGGATCGGTCCGGCGGCGCCGAGCGCCATGGCACCGGCGAGAGGCAGGTATCCCACACCCTGGAGCCGTCCGAGGAAGATCGGGTTCTTCAGCGAGAGCTTCTCCAGCTGACCGATCCGGTCGCGGATCTGCGGGATGTACTCGCGCACCATCTGGGTGGCACCAGGCGGCAGATCGACCGCCACCCCGCCAGGGCGGATGTAGGCGTGGTTCATCCGCAGCCCGGTGATCGACTCGAAGATCTTCAGGATGTCCTCACGCGCGGTGAACGCGATCGTCATCATGGTGGTGGCACCGAGCTCGTTCCCGCCGGTCCCGAGGGCGATCAGGTGGGAGGCCACCCGGTTGAGCTCCATCATCATGACCCGGATGAGCGTGGCTCGCTCCGGGACGTCATCGGTGATGTCGAGCAGCTTCTCCACGGCCAGGCAGTACCCGACCTCCTGGAACAGCGGGGCCACGTAGTCCATGCGGGTGCAGTACGTCACGCCCTGGGTCCAGGTGCGGTACTCCATGTTCTTCTCGATGCCGGTGTGCAGGAAGCCGATCCCGCCGCGAGCCTCGGTGACCGTCTCGCCCTCGATCTCGAGCACGAGGCGCAGCACTCCGTGCGTGGACGGGTGCTGGGGGCCCATGTTGACGACGATGCGCTCATCCGGGTTCGCCATCGCATCGGCGCTGATCTCGTCCCAGTCGCCACCGGTCGCGGTGTACTCGCGTGCGCCGCCGGTGTCACCGGCAGGACCGGTGGCGGTGGGCCGGGACGTGGAGGATGGAGTGGACATCAGTTGTACGACCTCCGGTTGTCCGGGGAGGGCACCGTGGCGCCCTTGTACTCGACCGGGATCCCGCCCAGCGGGTAGTCCTTGCGCTGTGGGTGACCGGGCCAGTCGTCGGGCATCTGGATACGCGCCAGCGACGGGTGGCCGTCGAAGATGACGCCGAAGAAGTCCCACACCTCACGCTCGTGCCAGTCGTTGGCCGGGTAGGTGTCGATGATGGACGGAATGTGCGGGTCGGCGTCGGCTACAGCCACCTCGAGCCGGATCGCGCGGTTGTGCGTCACCGAGAACAGCGGGTACACCGCATGCAGCTCACGGCCCTCGTCCTCCGGGTAGTGCACACCGGAGACACCCAGGCACAACTCGAACCGGAGGTCCTGGTCATCGCGCAGCGATCGCGCGACCAGCGGCAGGTGCTCGCGGCGCACGAACAACGTGCACTCGTCCCGGAACACCACCACCTTCTCGACGGCGTCGTCGTAGTCCACGCCGGCCTCACCGAGCACCTCGGCGAGAATGTCGACCACCTCGTCGAAGTAGCCGCCGTAGGGGCGCTGGCTCGGTCCGGGCAGCGCCACGACACGGCGCAATCCGCCATAGCCCGAGGTGTCGCCGCTGCCACGGACGCCGAACATGCCCTCGCGGACCTCGACGACGTCCAACGGTGCCCGTCCGGTGCTCTCGGACACCTGCTCCAGGTGCTGTGAGCCCGCCTCCTGCGCCTCCTGCGAGGGCGAGGTGACGCGCTTGTCCTCGTCGTTCACGCTGCGTCCTCCTTGCATGAGCGCTGTGGTGCCTCGCTCCGGTGCAACTCGTTCCTCGCCGCCCCTATGCGGGGGCTCCTCCCGCTCACGCCAGCAACCCCTTCATCTGGTGCGTCGGTGTCGCCTCGAGCGCCGCGGCCTCGACCTTGGCACGCACCTCGGCGCGGTTGGCGCCCAGCGGCTCCTGCTTGACCACCTGCTCGTGCAGCTCCAGGATCGCGTTGATCAGCATCTCCGGCCGCGGCGGGCAGCCCGGCAGGTAGACGTCCACCGGGAGCACGTGGTCGACGCCCTGCACGATCGCGTAGTTGTTGAACATCCCACCCGAGGAGGCGCACACCCCCATCGAGATGACCCACTTCGGGTCCGACATCTGGTCATACACCGAGCGGATCACCGGCGCCATCTTGTGGCTGAGACGTCCCGAGACGATCATCAGGTCGGCCTGACGCGGCGAGGCGCGGAAGACCTCCATCCCGAACCGGGAGATGTCGAAGCGCGAGGTTCCCGTCGCCATCATCTCGATGGCGCAGCACGCCAGGCCCATCGTGACCGGCCACATCGACGACGACCGGACCCACCCGACCAGGTCCTCGACCTTGCCGAGCATGAATCCTGCCGGAAGCTTGTCCTCAAGTCCCATTGCTGCTCCTTCCTCAGTCCCAGTCCAGCCCGCCACGGCGCCACTCGTACACGAAAGGCACCGTGATGAGGAGGAGGAACGCGATCATCGCGATCAACCCGAACGTGGCCAGCTCGGTGAACGCCACCGCCCACGGGTAGAGGAACACCACCTCGATGTCGAAGATGATGAACGTCATCGCCACGATGTAGTACTTCACCGGGAACCGGCCCGAGGCGGCGTGCGGTGACGGCTGGATACCGCACTCGTACGCGTCCACCTTGATCTTGTTGTACCGCTTCGGGCCGATGACAGCGCTCGAGAGCAGACCGGCCAGGCCCATCACGAACGCGAGCAGGCCCATGACCAGCAGCGGAACGTACGGATTCGTCATGCGTCCATCCTTCTGGTGTCCGGCGTCGTTCGACGGACGTGGTCCTTCGAGCTATCTACCTGCGGCAGGATCAGACCGGGGCTCATGCTCTCGGCACCGCCTTCGTCAGCGACGTGATCACACGGTCGGTCACGTCCCCACCCTTGGTGTCGTAGCAGTCCGAGAGCAACTTGAGCACGATCTTCATCAGCATCGGCCGCGGCAGTCCGTACCGCGTGCACACCCGCATCACCTGCGGGTTCTCGATCAGCTTCACGAATGCCCGGCCCAGGGTGAAGTACCCACCGAGGTCGGCCCGCATCCGGTCAGGGTAGGTCGCCAACGTGCGCTCTCGCGCCGCATCGCTCGTCCGGGCTCGCGCCTGCGCGATCACGTCTGCCGCGATCCGTCCTGCCTGCAACCCGTAGGCGATGCCCTCGCCGTTGAAGGGCGAGATCATCCCTCCGGAGTCACCCACGAGCATCAGTCCGCGCGTATAGAGCGGTTGCCGGTTGAACGCCATCGGCAGTGCGGCACCCCGGACCGGCCCTTCCTGGTTCTCCGCCGTGAACTCCCACTCCGGCGGAGCGTTGCGCATCCAGGCGGCGAACAGTGACTTGTAGTCGAGCTGCGTCGCCTTGGCCGTCGAGCTGACCGACCCGAGCCCGACATTCGCGAGTCCGTTTCCGAGTGCGAAGATCCACCCGTACCCAGGCAGGAGCTGCGACTTCCCCGGTTCGCCGTCCCACAACTCGAGGTGGGATTCCATCCACTCGTCGTCGTGACGGGGAGTGCGGAAGTACGTCCGCACCGCCACCCCCATCGGCCGGTCGTCCTTCTTGGCCAGCCCCAGCGCCGTGGCCATGCGAGCGGAGACGCCGTCGGCTCCGATCACCACCGGAGCCCGGAACGTCAGTGGCTCGGCATCGACTCGCCGGCCGTTCTCGTCGACCTTGCGCGCCTGCACCCCGATGACGCGACCGGTGCGATCGTCAAGGATCGGGCCGCTGACGTTCACACCCTCCATCAGCTTGGCACCGCTGCTGCGCGCATGAAACGCCAGCGTGGAGTCGAGGTCAGTACGCGCCTTGGCCAGACCGTAACTGGGGTAGCGCTCGATCTCCGGCCACGGCAGGTGGATCGTGTGACCGCCGCCGATCACGCGCAGCCCGCGGTTGCGGATCCAGCCATCCTCGGCGTGCATGGGCACACCCATCCGGACCAACTCGGCAACCGCACGCGGAGTCAGACCGTCGCCACAGATCTTGTCTCGCGGGAATGTGGCCTTCTCGAGCAGGAGGACTTCGAGTCCAGCGGCCGCCAGGTAGTGCGCACTGGCGGCCCCGGCGGGTCCGGCGCCCACGACGATGACGTCGGCGTCGTCGGCTGCGCTCCGCACGGTCTCCCACCCTGTGTCGTCGTTGAATCGAAGTACCACCGAGCCCACTGAGCCTGCACGCGGCCACGGCTGAGTCCCGAACCTGCATCGGCGGGTCGGTTCTCGGTGCCTAGGCTACCCCGACCGGGGCGTGTGCGAGACCACGGCAGCACCCGGTTTGGCCCGAGTTTCCGCCGATTTTTTGTTACGGCCAAGTGCCGTAATTCGGGCCCTCACGGATCCAGGCGTTCTGGGCGGGAATCCCTCACCCGAACCCGGGCCTCATGGCCGATACACGGCGAACTCACGCACCAGATCGTGAGCGATGCCGGCGCCTCGTACTCGCGGGAGTCAGCGGCGACTCAGACCGGACGCGTCGCCCGGTGCAGCGCGACGATCCCGCCCGTGAGGTTGCGGTAGGCGACGCGGCGCCACCCGGCCTGGTGCAGCAACGCGGCCAGTGCGCGCTGGTCCGGCCAGTCCGCGATCGACTCCGAGAGATACGAGTAGGCGTCGGTGTTGGAGCTCACCATGGACGCCACCCGGGGCAGCACACGATCGCGATAGAGGCCGTACATCCCGCGCCACGCAGCGTTCGGCGGGGTGGAGAACTCGCAGATCACCAGCCGGCCACCCGGTCTGGTGACCCGGAACATCTCGGCGAGTGCCGCCGTCGTGTCCACGACGTTGCGCAACCCGAAGGAGATGGTGACGGCATCGAAGACCTCGTCCGCGAAGGGCAGCGCCGTGGCGTCCCCGACGACGAAGTCCAGGTCCGGGCGCCGCCGCTTGCCCACCGCAACCATCCCGGCCGAGAAGTCGCAGGGCACGACGTCGACTCCGGCGTCGGCGTAGGGCTCGCTCGAGGTGCCCGTCCCCGCAGCGAGGTCGAGCACCCGCTGGCCGGGCTCGGCACCCACGGCCTCACGGGTGCGGCGCCGCCATAACCGATCCATCCCCATCGACAGCACGTCGTTGGTGAGGTCGTACGCGGGGGCGACGCCGTCGAACATGCCCGCGACCTCGCGCGGATCCTTGGCCAGGCTGGCTCGTGACATACCTCCATCATCGCGCACCCGACCGCGTGACCAGCATCACCAGCCCTGGCGACGCTCACGCTGCCGGTGCGGAATAGGCTGACAAACGATGACAGACGCCGCCGTGGACCCGTGGCCACCGACCCTGCTCGCGCGCACCATCTCCGTACCCGCGCAGGCGATCGGCGACCTGTTCGACCTCCTCCCCTCCGCCGGCCCCGCCGACGCTCTCGCCTGGGTGCGCAAGGGTGAAGGGGTCGTGGGATGGGGTGAGGCGCTCCGGATCGAAACCTCCGGTGCGGACCGCTTCGCCGAGGCCGATCGCCGCTGGCGGGAACTCGCCGCACACATGGTCGTACGCGACGAGATCCGTCAGCCCGGGACCGGCCCGATCGCCTTCGGCTCCTTCGCTTTCGCCGCCGACTCCGCCGCCGGCGGCGCACTCGTCGTTCCACGGGTAGTGGCCGGGCGCCGCGGGTGCGATGCCTGGTTGACCACTATCACCTCGGCCTCCGAATTACAGCCTCCGCCCAACCCGACGGCGTTGCGCACGGCCCGGCAGGAGCGTCTCCCCCGGCCCGGGGTCACCTACGCCGATGGCGCACTCGGCGCGACCCGCTGGGGCGAGGCTGTCGGCGAGGTCGTCAGCCTGATCCGCTCCGGTGACGTCTCGAAGGTCGTGATGGCCCGGGACGTGACGGCGCAGCTCGACGGACCGTTGGACGTGCGCGACCTGCTGGCCACGCTCGCGGCCGACTATCCGATGTGCTGGACGTTCGCCGTCGACTCGCTCGTGGGTGCGACCCCGGAGCTGCTGGTGCGCCGTGAACGGGGACTGCTCTCCTCGCGCGTGCTGGCCGGGACGATCCAGCGCACCGGTGACGATGAGGCGGACCTCGCGCGGGCAGCATCCTTGGCGCGCTCCTCGAAGGACCTGGAAGAGCACGAGTTCGCTGTCGACTCGCTGACTCGCTCGCTGGAGCCGTACGCCGCGTCGACCAACGCCCCGGATGCGCCGTTCGTCCTGCATCTGCCGAACGTCATGCACCTGGCCACCGACGTCACGGCCGTGCTGGACGACGAGCACAGCGGCATGTCCTCCCTCCAGGTCGCAGCGGCACTGCATCCGACGGCAGCCGTGTGCGGTACACCCACCGAGACAGCGGCCGAGGTGATCGGCCGGCACGAGCGGATGGACCGGGCGCGTTACGCCGGGCCCGTGGGCTGGATCGGGGCCGACGGCGACGGCGAGTGGGGGATCGCGCTGCGCTCGGCGGAAGTCGCCCCCGACGGCCGGTCACTGCGGCTGTTCGCCGGATGCGGCATCGTGGCGGCCTCCGACCCGGAGGCGGAGATCGCCGAGTCGGAGGCCAAGCTGGAACCGATGCGGACCGCGCTCGGCGGCTGAGAGGCGTACCGAACTGACGGCCCCGGGAGACTCCGTGCCACATGAGGCACGGGATCGCCGTGAGCCGTCAGTTGTGCACCGGACGCGCGTCAGGAAGTGACGTCCTCACGCGCTGCCAAGGTCACGTCGACCGTCTGCGTCTGGCCGTCGCGAACCACAGTCAGCGCCACCGAGTCACCCGAGTCGTACGTGCGCACGTACCCGGTGAGCGAACTGGCCCCGCCGACGGCGTCGTCGTCGATCTGGACGATCACGTCACCTTGCTGCAGCCCGGCCTGTGCGGCCGGCGTCCCCTCGAGCACCTGTTCGATCGCGGCACCGGTGCGGGTGACCCCGCCGGAGGAGACTGTCTCGTCCGAAAGCGTCACGCCGAGGTAGGCGTGCTCGGCCGAACCGTCGGTGACCAGCTGATCGGCGATATCGGCAGCGAGGTCGACCGGGATGGCGAATCCGAGTCCGATGCTGCCGCTGGAGGCACCGTCGGTGGCGATCGAGGAGGTGATGCCGATGACGTGCCCGGCCGAGTCGAACAGCGGGCCCCCGGAGTTGCCGGGATTGATGGCGGCATCGATCTGGATCGCGTTGGTGACCACCATCTGACGCGAACTCTGGTCGGCGGTGCTCACCGGCCGGTCGAGCGCGGAGATGATGCCGGTGGTCACCGTGGAGTCGAGGCCGAGCGGGTTACCGACGGCCATGACGTCCTGACCGACGGCCAGCTCACCGGACGTTCCCAGTGTCGCCTCGACGAGGTCGTCCGGAGCCTCCTGCAGCTGCAGCACCGCCAGATCGGTGGCGGCGTCCGTACCGACGATCTCGGCGGCGTACATCCTGCCGTCGCTGAGGGTCACGGCAAGCTGCTGAGCTCCCTCGACCACATGGTTGTTCGTGAGCACGTATCCGGAACCGGCATCGATGATCACGCCTGAACCGGCACCTTGGCCCGCCTGCGACCGCGCCGAGATGGCGACCACGCTGGGCCGGACCGTCTCGGCGACGGCCTGCCAGTCGGCACTACCGTCCGAGGCCGGGGCAACCGTCGTTCCCGACGACGTCACCTGCGTCAGGCCCGCATCACCTTGGGTGTTCTGCAGGACGGCTGCCGTACCACCGCTGGCCAGCACCGCAGCGAGCGTCGCGGCGGTGCCGACCATCAACCACGGGCGCTGCCGCTTGCCTCGCGGCGCCTGGTTCAGCGCGGTTTCATCAGGCGAGGCTCCTCCGCCCTCGCCTGCACCCTGCGGGGCCTGGCGACCCGTGTCGGCCGCGTGGGTCGGGTGCTGCCAGGTGTAGGGGTTGGGGCTGGCGAAGAGCGGTTCGTGCGAGCGCCACGGATGCTGCGCAGCTTGCTGGGGATTCTGCGGATGGTTCGGCGCAGTCGGCTGCGGCGACTGCTGCGGCATGGCTGGATGCTGAGCGGCCGGGGGCTGAGCCGCTGGCTGCGAATAGGGGTTGGGCTGCGGGGTGTGGCCGGGCTGGTCACGGTCGTACTCGTTCATGGTTCCTCCCTTGCGGTGATGACTCCATGAGACGACGCGGACCTGTCGCCGCGCTGGAGGGAACCTGGGAACTTGCTGAGCGCCATGCCGGATGAAACTGACGGATGAAACTGACGGGAATAGTGCCACGTCGTGCCGTCAGCGACCTACGTGGCAGTATTCCCGTCACTTTCGTCCGCAGCGGCAGCCACTGCGGATCGGATGCTGTCGCTCAGCCGCTGGTTGCGCTCCCGGGCCGTGGCTCCGTCGAGGCGCACCTCCACCACGCTGCGACCACTGATCGGCGAGGCGAGAACTCCGGCGAGGTGCTCGGCGTCGACCACCTCGGTGTAGCGGACGCCGAAGCCGGTCGCCAATGACTCGAGGTCGAGTCCCTGCGGCGTCCGGAAGATGCGGTCGAAGGTCTCGGCACGTTCTCCGTGCTCCAGTGTCGCGAAGATGGACCCGCCGTCATCGTTGAGGACGATCACCTGCAGGTCCACCTCGGCCTCGAGCGGACCTCGGGCGAGTCCTCCCAGATCGTGCTGGAAGGTCAGGTCGCCGACCAGCACTCGCACCGGCCGGCCGGTGGCAAGCGCAAGGCCGGCACCGGTGGAGAGAGTTCCATCAATGCCCGCCAGGCCACGGTTGGCAAAGACCTGGATGGTCCGCACCTCATCGGCGCAGACCAGATCGGCATCGCGGACGGCCATCGACGCACCGAGCAGCACCGTGCCCCCCGCACGCAGCACAGCCGCGGCCACGGCAGGTCCGTCCAGCTCCCGTGGCCGGTCGAGCACTCGCGCGGCGGCAGCCGATGCGCGCAGCCACCGGGCCGTCCAGACCTGCTCCGCCTCACCCGCGTGCCCGGTCGGCGAGATCCCGTCGACCACCCGCTGCGCGGTGCCGGCCACATCGGTCCAGTCCGCTGATCCACTGGCCACCAGCACCTCGACTTCGGTGCGCGCGAGTAGCCGGCCCACCGGGCGGCTCAGCGTCGGTCTGCCCAGCACGACCACTCGCTCAACCCCAGCCCCTAACACCTCCACGGCGATACGGCCGGCGAGCACCGCCGTCGGGACGTGGCACAAGCCGGAGGACGGTTCGGCGATCACCGGCCACCCCCACCCGGCCACAGTCCCGGGATCGGCCACCCTCGCGGCCCCGTCACCGGCGACGACCACCGTGCGCGGCCCTCGCGGCAGCTCGACCGGCGCCCCGCCCGCCGAGGCGACCACCTGGAGCGGTCCGGGCACGGCACCGGGCGACCACTCGCCGTCGGGGACCAGCGGATCGCGGAAGGCGACATTCAGATGCGCCGGCCCCGGGGCGCGGGTCCGGGCGCCGGTGGCGGCCAGCACCGCGCGGGTGGTGACGGTGTCGATCCCACGGCCCGGGGCATCGTCATCGGCGGGCAGCTCGGCGAAGTACCGGACAGCGCTGCCGAAGAGCTTGACCTGGTCGGTGGTCTGGTTCGCACCGACCCCGCGCAGCTCGTGCGGCCGGTCGGCGGTGATCGCCAGCAACGGCAGTCCACTGTGAGCAGCCTCGAGCACCGCAGGATACAGATTGGCGACCGCGGTCCCGGAGGTCGTCACCACGGCCGCGGGACGATGCCGGGCGATCCCGAGCGCCACGAAGGCGGCCGAGCGTTCGTCGATGCGCACGTGCAGTTGGAGCCAGCCGGCGCGCTCGGCGGCATGCAGGGCATAGGCCAGCGGTGCGCTACGGGAGCCCGGCGCGAGCACGACGTCGCGCACACCACTGGCCACGAGGGCGCTCACGAGGACTCGTGCCCGGGCGGCAGAGGGACTCATGACGGCGATCCTGTCACGTCCGCCAACCGCCCCTGCCACCGTTGTGCCAGCTCCGCGGGAGCCGCGAGCGCGGCGAGACGATCCGGTGACGGCGCCACGCGGCGCACGTCCAGCTCGCCCGCCGTGGGCAGCAAGGGGGCGTCGGCGACGTCGTCATGGAACAAGTGCACCGTCGCGAGGCCGCACGCATGGGAGAGCTCGGGCAGAGCGGCGGCCAGCGCCACCCCGGCGGCGATCCCGACCGAGGTCTCCAGCGCAGAGGAGACCACGACCGGCAGCCCGATCTGCTCGGCAATGCGCAGCGCAGCACGCACCCCGCCGAGCGGCTGCACCTTGAGCACCACGACGTCAGCGGCCTCCCGACGGGCCACCTCGTAGGGATCCTCGGCGCGGCGGATCGACTCGTCGGCGGCGATCGGAACGTCCCCGCGGCGTCGCAGGGCCGCAAGATCGCCGACGGTCGCGCAGGGCTGCTCGGCGTATTCGAGGCCCTGTGCGGCCCGGTCCAGGATCGGCAGACGGTAGATCGCCTCGTCCAGATCCCACGCGCCGTTGGCATCGATCCGGATCTTCCCGTGAGGGCCGAGCGCGTCACGGACCGCTTCGAGGCGTGCCTGCTCGGCGGCGAGATCCTGACCGGGCTCAGCCACCTTGACCTTCGCGGTCCGGCATCCGCCACTGCCGATGACGATCGCGTGAGCGCGCTCGGGGGTGGTGGCCGGGACGGTGACGTTCACCGGGATGCTGGATCGGACCGGGTCGGGAAATGGTAGGTCTGCCGCTTCGCGGGCGGCAGCCCACCATGCGCGCGACTCCACGGCGTCGTACTCCCAGAACGGGGAGAACTCACCCCACCCTGCCTCACCTTCGATGAGCATCCCATCGCGCTGGCGCAGGCCACGGAACCGGGTCCGGAGCCCGATCGAGTACGTCGCTCGCCTCACCGGACCAGCCTATGCGGACTGCCGGCGCGCGCCGACACAGGCTCCAGGCACGGACTCCAGTTCCACGCTGTGTCCTTGCCGGGGACTGCGGCTGGCGCTCGGTCGGCCCGGAAAGCTCACTCCCGTGGCCGGCACACCGCCGCGAGCAGGTCACGAGCCAGCGCGGCGGGATCCCGGCCCTCACTGAGCGCACTGACGGCAGCTCCGTCGATGATCGCCACGGCGATCGCCGGATCCAGTCCAAGCGGTCCGACGATCCGGGCGATCGCTGCGTCCACCCGGGAGCGCCCGTCAGCGTAGGCAGCCGCGACCGCGGTGCTCCGGCCGGCTCCAGCGAGGTGCTCGTAGTGGCCACGGACCCGGTCGGCGGCGGGCAGCAGCGCTTCCACCGCGGCGGCGATGCGTTCCTGCCGGCCGGTGTGCTCATTCACCCTGGCTGCGACGGCCTCGGCCTGGTCCGCCCACCGGCCCACCACCTCGGTACCAGCCGCGGCTGCCAGGTCGGTCAGTGAGGCGAAGTAGTAGGTGGTGGCTGAGAGCGAGCATCCTGCCCGGGCGGCGACGGCGCGGTGCGTCAGGGCACCGGGCCCCTGCTCCAGCAGCAGGCCGACGGCAGCCTGCACCAGCTGACTATGACGCTGGCGCCCTTTGACCTGCATGGTCATTGCCTCTCGCTCTCAGTCCCGTTCGCTCTCAGCGCTCTCGACGACAGCCTGCGCGTCCGCCGGAGCGTTCTCCTGCCCGCCCGTGTGCCCTCCACCGGCGAGGTTGAGCCCAATCACGCCGGCGACGATCAGCACGAGCGAGACGATCTTGAGCACGCTCACCCCCTCCGCGAGCCAGATCATCCCGATGATCGCCGTCAGGCTGGCACCGATCCCCACCCAGACGGCGTAGGCCGTGCCGACCGGGAGGGTCCGCAGGGCGTAGGCCAGCCCGGCCATGCTCGCGGCGAGCGTGACGGCGAAGATCACCGTCGGCCACAGGCGCGTGAACCCCTCCGACGCCTTCAGGCTCGTCGCCCACGCCGTCTCCAACATGCCCGAGACGATCAACACGACCCATGCCATGGCTTCCTCCGAAGAATAGTACGTTAGTACCAGTTTCTCACAGGTCGAGCGCTGACTTGTTCGGCGTCTGCAGCGGCGGATTCATATGGTCAGTGCAACAGAAGTGACCGTGTGAGGGTGGGTGGTTG
>NZ_VSMB01000015.1 GCF_009805705.1 Ruania rhizosphaerae | reverse complement strand
CCCGCCCAAGCCCTCAACCAACTCCTCACTGTCGCAACGACCACTTGACATTGGGCGCCGTTCTGCGACACTCATGCCACCCTCGTGGCGCGCACCAGCCAGGTCTGCGGGTGGTTAGGCTCGGACCATGCCCGACACCCCCGCCGCACTGCCTGACCCGCGTGAGGTCGACCCGGTCACCCTGACCCGGGCGATCTGCGACATCCCCAGCGTCAGCGGGGACGAGGCGATGCTTGCCAACGCTGTCGAAGACCTGCTGCTGACCGCCGACCATCTCGATGTCCACCGCGACGGTGACACGATCGTGGCGCGGACCCATCTGGGCCGCGACCGGCGCGTGGTGATCGCCGGACACCTGGACACCGTCCCCATCCAGGACAACCTCCCCACCCAGCTGCTCCACCGTGAGGGCGCGGAGATCCTCTGGGGCCGGGGAAGCGTCGACATGAAGGGTGGCGTCGGCGTCGCACTGCACCTGGCTCTCACCCTGACCGACCCGGTGGTCGACGTCACCTGGGTGTTCTACGACAACGAAGAGGTCGAGGCCACCAAGAACGGCCTCGGCCGGGTCGTACGCACCCACCCGGACTGGCTCGCCGGCGACTTCGCGGTCCTCGGCGAACCCACGGCCGGGGGCATCGAGGGCGGATGCAACGGCACCCTCCGCGTGGAGGTCCGCACCCGGGGCACCACCGCCCACTCGGCCCGCGCGTGGAAGGGACACAACGCCATCCACGACGCCCACGAGATCCTCGCCCGGCTCGCCGCCTACCCGCCCGCTGAGGTCGAGGTGGACGGTCTGGTCTACCGCGAGGGGATGAACGCCGTCGGGATCCGTGGTGGCATCGCCACCAACATGATCCCGGACGAGTGCGTGGTGACCGTGAACTACCGGTTCGCCCCCTCGGCGACCGTGGATGAGGCGTACCAGCACGTGCGGGAGTTGTTCGACGGTTTCGAGATCGAGCTCACCGACTCTGCCGCAGGCGCACGCCCCGGTCTGGACGCGCCGGCTGCACAGGACTTCCTGAACGCCGTGACCGCCGTCACCGGGGGTGAGGCGGGCCCGAAGTACGGCTGGACGGACGTGGCCCGGTTCACCGAGCTCGGGATCCCGGCCGTCAACTTCGGCCCCGGTGACCCCTCGCTTGCGCACGCTGACGACGAGCACGTCCCCACCGACCAGATCCGTACCTGCGCGGCCGCCCTGGCCGCCTGGTTGACCACGCCGGCCGGTGAGCCCTCCGGCGAGACGAAGGAGCGTTCATGACCACCGAGCCGCAGCACACCCGTACCGGTCAGTACTGGAAGGGACCGGTCCAGCTGCGTGGCCGGCAGATCCCGGAGAAGACGACCGACGAGCGCCTCCTGGAACCCTCGGACGGCACCGACTGGGTGCACTCGGACCCGTGGCGGGTGCTGCGCATCCAGGCCGAGTTCGTCGAAGGGTTCGGCGCGCTCGCCGAGCTCGGGCCCGCCGTGAGCGTCTTCGGATCCGCCCGCACCAAGCCCGACGAGCCCGACTACGAGCTCGCACAGGACATCGCACGGCGGATCGTCGAGGCCGGATATGCGGTTATCACCGGCGGCGGCCCCGGGGTGATGGAGGCGGCGAACAAAGGTGCCTATGACGCGGAAGGAATCTCCGTGGGTCTGGGTATCGAACTTCCCTTCGAGCAGGGAATGAACCGCTATGTGGACCTCGGCGTCAACTTCCGGTACTTCTTCGCCCGCAAGACCATGTTCGTGAAGTACTCCGAGGGATTCATCGTGCTGCCGGGCGGTTTCGGCACCATGGACGAGCTGTTCGAATCCCTCACGCTCGTGCAGACCAAGAAGGTGAAGCGGTTCCCGATCGTGCTCGTGGGCACCGACTTCTGGGGCGGGCTGGTGGACTGGATCCGCGGCACTCTCGCCGAGCGCGGCACGATCTCCGAGCACGACCTCGACCTGCTCCACGTCACCGACGACCCTGCCGAGGCGGTGGACGTGGTCGTGCGCGCCAACCGTAGCCGGCGCCGTGAGGAGATGGCTGCCGCGGCCGAGGCGGCTGCGCGCGCCGGAGCCAGCGGGCCGGAGTAACCCGTGTGGATCACCTGGGTCAGCTGGCTGCTGCTCGGCGTCTGCGCACTCGTCGCGGTCGTTGCGGCCGCCGTCTCCAGCGGGCGATGGCCGGCCTCGATGGGCGATCCCTACCCCGGTGACCGGGAGAATCCGTACCCGTTCGTGGGCCATGTGATGGAGTCCCGCGTCACACCTGACATAGAATGGGTACCGAAGAGCTCCACACCAGGTCGCGCGGGGGATGACACGCCCGCGACCGGCGAGGGCGCATCACGCGAGGAAGAAATAAGGGAGAACCCCCATGGCCGCCATGAAGCCCAGAACCGGTGACGGACCTCTCGAGGTCACCAAGGAGGGCCGTGGGATCATCATGCGCGTGCCGCTCGAAGGTGGTGGTCGCCTCGTGGTCGAACTCAAGCCGAGCGAGGCCGACGAGTTGAGCGCTGCCCTGACCGCCGTCGCCGGCTGAGGATGCCCCACCCCCCTACACTGACCACCGGACCATCTGCCCTCACCCGGCAGCAGCTGATCGACTGGGGCGATCAGGTCACGCTGGCGCTCGCCGTCGCCCCTGAAGATCACGACGGCGCAGCTCAGCCGGGTGTGTGTCTCGCCGAGGTGCCGGGGTACGAGACCGATCTGGCGGCCTGGGCTGCCGAGGCCGGCGCGAGCGGCGTAGCCGGTGAGGCCGTCACGGTGACGCTGCCGTCGGTGCCCATGTGGGACGGGCTTCCCCGGCGCGTGATCTTCCTCGGCATCGGGGACGGGGCGCCGCGGTCTGCTCGTCGGGCCGGTGCTGTCCTTGCACGCAGCACGCGCGGCCGGGAGCACGTGGTGCTCGCCACCGGTGACCTGATGACCGGTGACGCACTGACGGCCGTGGTCGAAGGCGTGCAGCTCGGTGCCTACGTGCCGCCCTATGTCGGTCGTCGTGAGCAACCGGCCCCGGTCGGCCAGGTCACGATCTGCTCCGCAGCGGACACGGATGTCCAGGGCGCGGTGAACGACGGGTGCGTTGCCGCCGAGACCACACTCGTCAGCCGTCGGCTTGCTGCGGCTCCCTCGAACATCAAGTCTCCGCAGTGGCTGGCCGATCAGGCTGTCGAGTTGGGCCGTGAGCACGGGCTGCGGGTGCAGGTCCGTGACGAGCACTGGCTGGCCGAGCACGGTCTCAGCGGGATCCTCGCCGTCGGAGGTGGATCGGTGTCTCCGCCGCGGCTGGTCACCGTGGAGCACCCCGGATCCGGGACCGATCGTGCGCCGGTGGTCCTGGTGGGGAAGGGGATCACCTTCGACACCGGAGGGCTCTCGCTGAAGCCGCGCGAGGCGATGATCCCGATGAAGACCGATATGGCCGGTGCGGCCTCGGTTCTCGGTGCGGTGCTGGGTGCCGCCAGGTCCGGACTGCCAGTTCGGGTGGTCGGGGTGCTGCCGCTGGCCGAGAACGCGATCGGCGCCTCGTCCTACCGCCCCAGTGACGTCATCACCATGGTCGATGGCACCACCGTGGAGATCGGCAACACCGACGCCGAGGGACGGATGGTGCTCGCCGACGCGATGGCTTGGGCCCGTGCTGAGTATCAGCCGTCCACGCTCGTGGACGTGGCGACACTGACCGGGGCCGCGAGCCTCGGCCTCGGCAAGCGCCACGCGGCACTGTATGCGACCGACGACGCTCTCCGGCAGGAGCTGGAAGCAGCGGCCGTGCGCTCGGGAGAACAGGTGTGGGCGATGCCCTTGGTGGAGGAGTACCGCAGCGCTCTGGAGTCGAACGTCGCCGACCTCTCCCACATCGCCACCGACGCGAAGGTCGGTGGCGGCTCGATCACGGCTGCTCTTTTCCTCCAGCATTTCGCCGGTGACCAACCGTGGGCGCACCTGGATATTGCTGGGCCGGCTCGCGCGGCCGCGAATGAGCACGAGGTCAGTCAGGGGGCCACCGGGTTCGGAGCGCGGCTGCTGCTGCGCTGGTTGCAGGCGTTGGACTGGTAGGTCGCCTCACATCCTGCCGGCAGCACCACGTTCCTGCCGGGCAGCACCACGTCTTCCCGCCGACGTCCTCCGCTCAGGGCTGGCTGCTCAGGGCTGGCTGCTCAGTGCTCAGTGCTCAGTGCTCAGCGGCGACCGGTGCGTCCGACTCCTCGGGCTTGGTGATGAAGAACGCCAGCACCACGGCAACCGCGGCGATGCAGCCGGCGATGAAGAACGCGTTCTGGGCGCCGGGTGCGCCGGCTTCGGCCACGGACAGCCCCTCGGCCCGCCCGGCGTGCAGCGCGGTGGAGTAGACCGAGATCAGCAGCGCGGTCCCTGCCGCACCGGCGACCTGCTGCAACGTGTTCAGCGCCGCGGAGCCGTGCGAGTAGAGCGAGCGTTCGAGCGAGCCCAGCGAAGCTGAGAACAGCGGAGTGAACGAACCGGCCAGGCCCAGCGACATGGCGATCTGCGTACACACCAGCAACGCCACCGGCGTCTGCAGATCGGCGCTCGAGTACACGAACATCGCAGCCGTGATCAGGATCGTCCCGGGCACCAGCAAGGTGCGGGGGCCACGCGCATCGTAGAGGCGTCCCATGAGGGGGCCGAGCAGTCCCATGATGACCGAACCCGGCAGGAGCACCAGTCCCGACTGGGTCGCGCCCAGCCCGACCACATTCTGCAGATACTGCGGCAGCAGCGAGAACGTGCCGAACATCGACAGCGCCACGATGGACATGATGATGACCGCGATGACGTAGTTGCGTGAGGTGAACACCCGCAGGTCGAGCAGCGCGGCACTGCGGCGCTGCAGCGCGAGCTGGCGCCAGACGAAGACGCCGAGGAACACCACGCCCGCGGCGACGGCGGACCAGGGCAGGACGTCGCCGCCGTTCGATGCACCGCCCGACTCACCACCGTGCCCGCCACCGAGCCGGCTCAGGCCGTACACGATGCCTCCGAAGGCGAGAGCGGAGAGCACGATGGAGATCACGTCGATCGGCGCTCGGGTGGTGACTCCGAGGTTGGTGAGCCAGCGCGCCCCCAGCGTCATCGCGACCAGTGCGATGGGCAGGACGATCCCGAACAGCCAGCGCCACCCGAGGCTGTCGAGCACGACACCTGAGAGCGTCGGTCCGATCGCCGGGGCGAGGGCGATGACCATCCCCACACGCCCCATCATGCGGCCGCGGGAGTGGGCAGGCACCACGTTCATGATGGTCGTCATCAACAGCGGCAGCATGATGCCGGTACCGGCCGCCTGGACCACCCGGCCGGCGAGAAGGGTGAGGAAACCCGGCGCGACGAGGCAGATCGCGGTCCCCAGCACGAATGACGTGATCGCTGCCAGGAAGATCTGCCGGGTGGTGAACCGCTGGATGAGGAATCCGGTCGTCGGGATCACCACGGCCATCGTCAACATGAAGGCACTCGTGAGCCACTGACCCTGCTCAGGGGGGATGCCGAGACTCCGGTTCAGCTCGGGGATGGCGATGGCCATCGTGGTCTCGTTGAGGATGGCCACGAACGCGGCCGCCAACAGCAGCCAGATCACCTTCAAGCCTGCGGGGTCGATCTCCTCGGCCCGGCTTGGCTGGGCAGGCACAGTTGTCGTATCAGCATTCACAGGATGGCTCCGCAGCAGAAGAGGGACCGAGGCAGGCGGCACAGGGGGACTGCGGCAGGGGAAAGGCCCCCGCAGGCAGTCAGTTCATCCTAACGAGGGTAGGCACGTGAATTATTTCGAGCCGGGTGATCCTGGCCCCATACCTGAGCGTGTCAGAGGTTCCGCCAGCAGGTATCGCCTGGCGGAACTTCCTAGCGGAGTACCGCCACGAGTAGCCCGTCACCCACGGGCAGCAGGCTCGGCAGGAGACGCTCGTCCTCGCGGATCCGGCGGCCGAGTTCGCGCATCGCGACGGTCTGTTCGTCGCGCCGGGCCGGGTCGGCCACCCGGTCGTGCCACAGCGCATCCGTGACGGCGAGGATCCCGCCGGTGCGCAGCATCCGGATCGCCTGATCGGCGTCGTCGGAGGTCTCGGCAGGGTCGCCGTCGATGACCACCATGTCGTAGGCGGAGTCCGCCAGCCGGGGCAGGACGTCGAGGGCCCGGCCGGAGATGGTGCGCGTGCGCGTGGAGCGCACCTGCGCGGTCGCAAACGCCTCCTTCGCGGCGCGTTGGTGCTCCACCTCGACGTCGATCGTGGTCAGCACCCCGTCGGTCGCCATCCCCTCGAGCAGCCACAGGCCCGAGACCCCGGTCCCGGTTCCGACCTCGGCCACCGCATGTGCCTTCGCCGCCGCCGCGAGCATGCGCAGCGCCGCACCAGTCCCTGGCGAGACGGGTGTGACGCCCAGCTCCTCGGCGCGGCCGCGGGCAGCCTGGATCGGTTCGGTCTCGACGAGGAAGTCCTCGGTGTAGGCCCAGCTCTGGGCCTTGTCGGCAGCGATGGTGGGCCTCCAGGGGGTGCGGCGAGAGCAGCGGACGGGTGCCCCGATGGTAGCGCCGAGGAGCCGCGCGGGCCGGGAGGCGCCCAGCAGAGGTCTGCAAGCTGGTCCCAGAAGACTCCTGGGCTGTGGGAGCCGGGCTGATGGTGGTGGCCGGACCGTCTTCTCAGGAAGTTCCCAGGTTGCCGACGTAGCATGGGTGATGTCATGGACACCACATCGCCGCTGCCGACCGCCGACCACCTGGCCGCCGATGCCGGGCGCGCCGACGGACTCTGGCAGCCTCCTACCTGGGAACAGATCGTCCGCGACAACTCCGACCGGGTATTCCGGCTGGCGTACCGCCTGACCGGCAATCGCGCTGATGCCGAAGACCTCACGCAAGAGGTGTTCGTGCGAGTGTTCCGCTCGCTGAACTCGTATTCGCCCGGCACGTTCGAGGGGTGGCTGCACCGCATCACCACGAACCTGTTCCTCGACGGGCAGCGCCGAAAGAAGCGGATCCGGTTCGATGCGCTGGGACCGGCCGCCGAGCGGGTGCCGGCTTCCGGGGAGTCCGGCTCTCCGGAGCGGCGATTCGAACACGACCACCTCGACTCCGACATCCAAGCCGCACTGGACGGGATGAAACCGCAATACCGTGCCGCTGTCGTGCTCTGTGATATCGAGGGCCTCTCCTATGAGGAGATCGCCGCCGTCCTGGATGTCTCGATGGGAACTGTCCGGTCACGGATCCACCGCGGTCGGGCCCAGTTGCGCAAGGCGCTGGCTCACCGAGCCCCGAGCCCGCGTGCCGCCGAACCCGCACCCGTTCTCCGGCCGGAGGGCGCCCTGTGAGCCACCTGGGTCCCCTTGTCTCACCCTTCGTCGACGGCCAACTCACGCCCACCAGAGCGGCGCGTGCACAACAGCACCTGTCCGACTGCGCGGCGTGCCGTGCCCAGGTGGAGGCGGAGAGGGCCTGCCGCGACACGGCGCGGTCGGCCCAGGCGATCCCGGCTGGTCCCGATCTGACCGAACGTCTGCTGGCCCTGAGCATCCCGGACAGCACCTCCGGTCGGTTCGCCGGTTCCGGTGAGGTGGAACGTGCGGTGCGCAGCACCCGGCTGCGGGTGGTCTCCGGCGCGGTTGCCTCGGTGGGGGTTTTCGTCGTGGCGCTGTTCGTCCTCGGCGGTCAGCAGCGTTCGGTCGATGACCTGACGGCGATGGTTCCTCAGCTCAAGGATCCGGCGGTTCTCGCCGGCAGCCAAGTCTCCAGTGCCGTCGGGTCCTCCAGCGCTACAGGGATCTCCGGGCCTGGTCGTGAGCAACTCTCCGGGACCGTCTTGGACTGGATGGCGGCGGCCGGCTGGTCTGCCCCGGATCGGCTGCCGACCGGGATGCGGGTGGAGAACGTCGCGGTGATCGACGATCCCGATGCCGGAGCCCCTGTTCTGCAGCTCGACATCGCCGGTGACGCCGGCGTGGTCCACGTGACAGAGCAGCACGGAGTGCTCGACCCGGCCATGACCGCAGCGCTGGAACCGGTGATCATCGGTGGGCACGAGGTATTCCACGTCGCCGGCGACTGGTGGGTCGCGCAGTGCGGCGGATCGGTCGTCGCAGTCTCCTCGGGTGAGGATCCGACTGCGGCGCACGCGCTCATCGCAGAGCTTGGCGACGGTCAGTCCCCGGGAGTCGTGGATCGTCTCACCAACGGTCTGCAGGTCCTGCTGGCCGGATCGTGACCTGGCACCCACCCGAGCCGCCGCGCGAACTCACCACATCGGTGGGTTCGCCAGTCGCGGCCGCTTCCACCCCGGAGCCACCACGAGCAGCCTCGGCCGCACCGGGTGTGTCTTCACGGTCAGAGGAGTTGAGCGCTGTCCCTGCTCGCCGTCGGCGTGGCGTGCCAGGGGGGATGGTCGCACTGCTGATGCTGCTGAGCCTGCTCATCGGGCTGATCGCCGGGGCGATCGGTGGCGCCCGGCTGATGACGACTCCCGACGCCAGCCTGCCTGACCCGGCAGGATCGTCGGCACCACCGGACCGGGAGCTCACTGAGGGATCGGTCGCCGCGATCGCAGCGGACGTGCTACCCAGCACCGTCTACATCCGTACCCGTACCGGGGGCGCCGGTGGCTCGGGCAGCGGATTCGTGCTGCGCGAGGATGGCTACATCGTGACCAACCACCACGTGATCACCACGGCCGAACAAGTGACCGTGGTGCTCTCCGACGGGAACCAGGTGGAGGCCGACGTCGTCGGTTCGACCGTGGACTACGACCTTGCGGTCCTGCATGTGGACGTCGATGGCCTGGAGCCGCTGGTACTCGGTGACTCCGACGCCCTGCGGGTTGGTGACCCGGTGGTGGCGATCGGCGCACCACTCGGTCTGGAAGGCACGGTGACTGCGGGGATCGTCAGCGCACTGAACCGACCGGTCAGCGTACCTGGTGAGGAGGGCGCATCATTCCTCAACGCCATCCAGACCGATGCCGCGATCAACCCGGGCAACTCCGGCGGCCCGCTCGTCAACGCCGCCGGGCAGGTGATCGGGGTGAACTCCGCAATCGCCTCGACGGCCAGTTCGCCCACGGCTGCCGGCAGTGTGGGCCTGGGATTCGCCATCCCCAGCACGCAGGTGCGCCGGACGGCTGAGCAGCTCATCGAGACCGGTACCGCGACATACCCCATCATCGGAGCCACGCTGGATGGCCAGTACCAGGGCGAAGGAGTACAGGTCCTGACGGAGGGCTCCGACGCCGATCTTCCGCCGCTGGTGCCGGGCGGGCCCGCGGAGCAAGCCGGGTTGGAACCCGGTGACGTGATCGTCGCGATCGACTCTGAGCCGGTGACCTCTGCCGATGAGCTGATCGTCAAGATCCGGGCACACGCTCCCGGTGACGTCGTCACGTTGACCGTCCGTGAGGACGGTTCCGACCGTGACGTGGAGGTCACCCTCGGGGAGCAGGAGAGTGAGTGAGAGGTGCGTGCTGGGGCGACGTATAGCAGGCTTCGCCTTATCCGTGCGATCTCTGAGTCAGTGCGGATGCACGGGGCACCCGTTCGCTGAGGCTAGGCTGCTCCTGTGCAGATGAACGTCGAGGAGCTCCTGATCATCGCAGTCGTTGCGGTGATCCTGATCGGTCCTCAGCATCTGCCCAAGTACGCCGAGCAGCTCGCGCGGCTGGTGCGCACCCTGCGTGACATGGCCCGGGGAGCCACCGAGTCGATCCGTGAGGAACTCGGACCGGACGCCGACCTGGACTTCACCAAGCTCGACCCGCGTCAGTATGACCCGCGGCGGATCGTGCGGGATGCCCTGTTGGACGAGGTGAACCCGAATGGTTCCCGGACCAAGCCCAGCGGCACGGGCACACGGAACCGGTCGACATCCAGTGCGGCACGAGCGGCTGGTGCGACGTCAGCGGCTGCGTCGACTGCCACGAGCACCGAGGACGTGTCCGAGGAGATGGCGGAGGATGGCGCCGAGGATGGCGTGACCACCGCGACCGAGGGTGCGGCCACCGAGACCGAGACGGTTGAGAGTCCGCTCGCGAACGGCGCCCCGTTCGACGACGAAGCCACCTGAGGTTCAGCCGACGGGGGAGATCGACAGTTTGCGCCCCGCGAGGCCGCGCTGGCGTGTCCCGAGAGTGCGTGCCACGTCGCGAAGTACGGTCGCGGCCTCGGAGTCGTCGTCAGAGGTGACCAGTGGGGCTCCCGAGTCTCCGCCCTCACGCAGTGCCACTTCCAGCGGCACCTGCCCCAGGAGGGGAACCTCGGCGCCGAGAGTCTCAGAGAGCTGCTCGGCGACCCGCTGGCCCCCACCGGAGCCGAAGACCTCCAAGCGTGAACCGTCCTGCTGCACCATCCAGGACATGTTCTCGATCACCCCGGCCACCCGCTGCTTGGTCGCCTGCGCCATCGCCCCCGCCCGCTCGGCGACCTCCGCGGCGGCCAGCTGTGGTGTGGTGACGACCAGCAGTTCAGCGTCCGGCAGCAGCTGGGCCACCGAGATGGCGATGTCGCCTGTGCCCGGGGGCAGATCCAGCAGCAGCACGTCCAGGTCACCCCAGAACACGTCTGCCAGGAACTGCTGCAACGCCCGGTGCAGCATCGGGCCACGCCAGACGACGGCGCGGCCGGGTTCGGTGAACATCCCGATCGAGATGACCTTCACGTCGCCGGCCACCGGCGGGAGGATCATGTCGTCCACCTTGGTGGGCGGGAGTTCGACTCCGAGCATCCGAGGCAACGAGAAGCCGTACACATCGGCATCCACCACGCCCACCTTGAGACCCTCGGCGGCCATCGCGGCGGCGAGGTTCGCCGTCACCGTGGACTTGCCGACCCCGCCCTTGCCGGAAGCCACGGCGTAGACCTTGGTCAGGTTGTCCGGCTGCGCGAACGGGATCACCGGCTCGGCCATCCCACCACGGAGCTTGGTGCGCAGGGCAGTGCGCTCCTCGTCCGTCATGACGGTCATGCTCACCTCGGTGCGCGCGACACCCTCGACGGCGTCGGATGCGTTGGTGACGTCCCGCGTGATGGTCTCGCGCAGCGGGCAGCCGGACGTCGTCAGGGCGATCGTGACCTGAACCGCCGCACCATCGTCACCCTCGCCGAGCACGACGACGTCGCGCACCATGTCGAGGTCGGTGATCGGCCGCCGGATCTCCGGGTCGAGCACCGAGGTCATGGCTTCGCGGACGCGTGCGATGAGCGCTTCAGACATACCTCGAGTCTACGTCCGCGACTCGCCGCCGCCGTCCGTGGGTGTGGTCCCCGATACACCGCGGTAGGTGGACTCGCTCCGGTGCTCTGTGCCTGGGCCGGCTGGCTGCTCGTCCAGACCGTGCACCTCGCGTTCGGCCTGCAGCTCCTCCAGCAGGCTGCGCAGCTCGCTGCGCACGAAGTCGCGGGTGGCGACGTCGTTCAGGGCGAGCCGAAGGGAGGCCATCTCCCGCGCCAGGAACTCGGTGTCAGCGAGATTGCGTTCGGCCCGCTGCCGGTCCTGTTCGGCCGTCACCCGGTCGCGGTCGGTCTGCCGGTCCTGCGCCAGCAGGATCAGCGGTGCCGCGTAGGACGCCTGGAGCGAGAGCATCAGGGTCAGGAGCGTGAAGTTCAGCGCCCGCGGGTCGAACTGCAGCGACTCCGGTGCGAGCGAGTTCCATGCCAGCCACGTTCCACAGAACAGCGTCATGTACAGCAGGAACCGTGGTGTTCCCATGAACGTGGCGATCGCCTCAGCGGCCTTGCCGAAAGCATCCTTGTTCCTGCGGCGGGGGAACAGGCGGCGACGGTTCGTCCGTGGCGTGTCGAGACGATCAGACACCGTTGCCTCCCATCGCCGCGTCGGTCACCTCGTCGTCGGCCTCCCGCCAATCGTCAGGGAGCAGGTGGTCGAGCACGTCGTCGACACTGACGGCGCCGAGCAGTCGGCGCTGCTCGTCCACCACCGGCAATGCCGTCAGGTTGTAGGTGGCCAGCAGCCGCGTGATCCGGCCGATCGGCGCCTGCGGTCCCACGGCTTCGATGTCCTTGTCCAGCAGGCCACCGATGGCCTCGTGCGGCGGCTCACGCAGCATCCGTTGCAGATGGATGACGCCGAGCAGCCTCCCGGTCGGGGTCTCCTGCGGGGGACGGGTGACGAAGATCATCGCCGCCAGGGCGGGGGTGACGTCCTGGCGGCGCGCGTGCGCCAAGGCCGTTGCCACCGACGCTTCGGGGCCGAGCATCACCGGTTCGGTCGTCATCAGACCACCCGCGGTGTCGTCGTCGTAGACCAGCAGCCGGCGCACGTCCTCGGCCTCGTCCGGCTCCATCAGATCCAGCAGCTCGCTCGCCTTGTGCGTCGGGAGCTCGGCGATCAGGTCGGCCGCATCGTCGGGCTGCATCTCGTCGAGCACCTGTGCGGCACGCTGAGCGGCGAGGGCGGAGAGGATGGCCACGCGGTCGTCGTCACCGAGCTCTTCGAGGACATCGGCCAGCCGCTCGTCGGGAAGGGCCGCTGCGACCTCGATGCGGCGCCGTTCGGGCAGATCGTGCACCACATCCGCGAGGTCGGCGGGCTTGAGATCATCCATCGTCGCCAGCAGCGCTGTCGCGCCCTGCTGCGCCGCTGAGGGGGCCAGCCCCGTGATGTCGGTGACATCGATCACCGACGTGTGCCCGCGTCCGAAGAAGCGCCGACCGGTGCCAGGTCTTTCGTCCCTGACGAACAGCTTGGTCACCAGCCAGTCGCGGTTGCGCTGCTGCTCCAGGCCGACGTCCTGGATGGTGACGTCCCCGCTGCCGTCCCGCAGCGAGACAACGCGGTCGAGCAGCTGACCCATCACGAGGGTCTCGGCCGCACGCCGCTGGAACCGGCGCAGGTTCAGCAGCCCGTTCGTGATGACGGCGCCGGGATCGATCGCCGTCACCCGGGAGAGCGGGAGGAAGACCCGGCGCTTGCCCGGCACCTCCACCACCAGCCCGACGGCGCGTGGCGCCTGGCGTACCCGCAGCAGCACCACCACGTCGTGCACCCGGCCCACGCGATCCCCGAGGGGGTCGAAGACGCCGATCCCGGCGAGCCGGGCGACGAAGATGCGCGTGGTGGTCGTGCTCACAGTGGTCAGCCTATGTCAGCCGGGCCCGCACGGGCAGATGGGCGAGGCACGAGATCGCCGGAGTTCGACCCAACGGTGACGTCATGGATGACACCGTCGGTGCTGGTGGGGGACAATGGCCCCATGCCAGCCATGAATCCGACCGACCCGCGGGCCGGGATGCAGCCGCGCGGTGAAGAGATCGCCACCTATGACAGCTACCTCGAGGCCCAGCGTGCGGTCGACTTCCTCGCAGATCGCGAGTTCCAGGTGAGCGCCGTGACCATCGTCGGCACCGACCTGAAGATGGTGGAGCGGATCACGGGTCGGCGTACCTACCCGAACGTCGCGCTGCGGGGCGCGGCTTCTGGTGCCTACTTCGGTTTCTTCATCGGCATTCTGCTGTACCTCTTCGGTGGGGATCTCGTGACGGCACTGCTCCCGGCCCTGCTGCTCGGTGCTGGGGCGGGGATGCTGTTCGCGGTGATCGCCTATGCGATGTCCGGCGGCAAGCGTGACTTCACCTCCACCTCCCAGGTGGTGGCCGGATCCTTCGCGATCCTGTGTCTTGCGGAGAAGGCGGCCGCAGCCCGTGAACTGCTCGGAACCCTGCCGCAGGAGCGTGGCGCTGAGCCGCCGTCCTTGGGCAATTGACGACGGACCCGACACCGACGGACCCGCCTGCAGCCGACGAGTCGGCAGCCGCTCGCGGACGGCTCACCCCACCCGCTCGGCCACCAGGAACCCATCCGCGTCGAGCACTTCGGTGAACACGCTTCCGGGGAACTTCGCAGTCGCATAGGCGACCACGTCCTGCGGAGGGTCCTGGCCGTACACTCCGGAGCCGGTGTGCACGACGACGTAGTCGACCGGATCGGGACCCACGGCTGCGCTGACGTTGCCCACCCAGTACACCGTGCTGCGGGGCGCCAGATAGGCCATGAGCGTGATATCGGTGGCGACGCTTGCCCCGTCCGGGATCGCCGCGAGCACCTGCTCGGCGCCCGCGACATCTGCCGAGTCACGGTAGTACCCGGCGTCGGTGAGCCGCCACAGCGGGAACTGGGTGGTGATGGCCACCGCCAGTGCCAGCAGGCCCGCACCGATCGCCGCGGCGTAGCGTCGCCACTGCAGGACCAGCAGTGCATCGACGGTGGCGCACAGCACCACCGGCATCAGGATCGCTGAGTAGTGCCAGTCGGTGCTCCAGTGGAAGGGCACGTCCGAGCTCAGGCGCCAGGCGAAGGTGGGCAGCGTGATCAGCGCGAGCGGGCTGCGTAGGGCGAGGAACGCCGTCGGCAGGAACACCATGACCACCAGGCTCGCCTTCGCGCCCGCACCGGTGAACAAGGTCCCGACGGCGGCCCCCGGGTCAGCGAGCAGTGTCGCCACGATCGAATCGTCGGCGTAGTCCCACACCCCGTCCGGGTTCAGGGCCGGGAGGACCACCTGTGTGACCAGCACGAACGCCCCGACCCCTCCGCCGACGGTCATCAGACCGAGCCGCCGCGATCCACGAAGTGCAGCGACCACGCCCACCATCGCCACCGTCAGACCGAGATCCTCCTTGATTCCCAGCAACGGCAACGCCCACAGCACGGCAGCCCGGTGGTCGCGCCGCACCAGCGCCGCGCAGCTGGCGGTCAGGAACGGGAGTGCGAGTGCGATTTCGTGGAACTGGGAGGCCACGGCGCTCTGCAGCCCCCATGAGAGTCCGTACGCGAGACCGATGAGCGAACCGGCACCCAGTCCCAGGTGCCGGACCGCGCACCCGGTGAGCACGGCCGCTGAGATTCCGATCAGCAGGTTCTGCAGCACCAGCAGGGTGAGCCCGGAGGGTGCGACGGCGTAGAAGGGAGCCAACAGCGCCAGGAGCGGATGAAAGTGATCGCCGAGGAGCATGAACCCCTCACCCTTGATCGGGACGACCGGACTGCGCAGCTCGGCGTAGGCGCGCAGCAGCTGGGTGAAGATGCCCAGGTCCCAGGATGGTGACTCGACGCGTGCCCACTGCCGTGCGGAGAACAGCACATACACGGCGCTGGTGAGCACACCCACGGCCGCCGCGGCCAGCAGGCGTGGGCGACCACGTACTCCGCCCCACCGGGCCCCGGGGTCGGGTGAGGTGGTCTCGTCGGCGGAAGGGCCGCCGTCGGGGAGGGCAGGTTCGGTGTCCGGCACGTGCTCAGGAACGCAACGAGGCCATCCAGGCCTCCACCTCATCGGGCCGGCGGGGCAGTGCTGCGGAGAGGTTCTCCACACCGGTGGCGGTGACCAGCACGTCGTCCTCGATGCGGACCCCGATCCCGCGGTACTCGGGCGGCACTGCCTCGTCGTCGGCCTTGAAGTACAGGCCCGGTTCGATCGTGAAGACCATACCCGGCACCAGTTCGGCATCGAGGTACATCTCGCGGCGGGCCTGGGCACAGTCGTGCACGTCGAGACCGAGGTGGTGACTCGTCCCGTGCGGCATCCACCGGCGGTGCTGTTGCCCGTCCGGGGTGAGTGCTTCCTCGGCGCTGACCGGGAGCAGGCCCCACTCGGCGAGCCGGTGCGCCAGCACGGTCACGGCGGCTGTGTGCACGTCGCGGAACTTCAGACCAGGCTTCGCGGCTGCGAACGCCGCGTCGGCGGCCTCGAGCACGGCCTGGTAGATCCGGCGTTGGACGTCGGTGAAGGTACCGTCCACCGGCAGGGTGCGGGTGACGTCGGCGGTGTAGAGGGAATCGACCTCCACACCGGCATCGACGAGGACCAGCTCACCGCTGCGCACCCGGCCGTCGTTGCGGATCCAGTGCAGGGTGGTGGCGTGGTCCCCGGCGGCGGCGATGGTGTCGTAGCCGGTGCCATTGCCCTCCTCCCGGGCGTGGGCGCCGAATGCTCCCTCGATCACCCGCTCGCCGCGGCGGTGCCCGGTGGCGCGAGGGAGCGCACGGACGATCTCGGCGAAGCCCTCGATGGTGGCGTCAACGGCGAGCCGGAGCTCGTTGATCTCCCACTCGTCCTTGACCAGGCGCAGCTCGGAGAGCGCCTCAGCGAGTGCAGCGTCCTCGGCGGCTCGCGCCTCGATGATCTCGGCACCGGTCTCCTGACCCGTGGCCGCACGCACGGACTCGACCAGGGCGGTCACGGCCTCGTCCGCCTCCGGGACCACCCGCAGCCGGACCTGACCGGCGTCCTTGGCGAGAGCGTCGCCGAGTTCGTCGATGTGTGCGCAGCTTATGCCTGTCCGGGCCTCCAGCTCCTCCAGCGTGGGCCGGGCACCCACCCAGAATTCCCCGTACCGGGCGTCGGCGTAGAACTCCTCGGTGTCCCGGGCTGCGAGCGGGCGGAAGTACAGGACGGCCTCGTGACCGCCGCCCAGCTCGGGGTGCAGCACGAGGACGGCGTCCGGCTCCTCGTCCGTGCCCAGCCCGGTCAGGTGCGCGAAGGCCGAGTGGGGGCGGAACCGGTAGTCGGTGTCATTCGAGCGGACCTTCAGCGGCCCGGCCGGGAGCACCAGCCGGTCACCGGGGAAGAGGTCGCCGAGCCGTTCCCGGCGGGCCTGGGCATGGTCGGCGACAGCGGCCCGGGAGGGTGAGCCCGGACGACGGGGTGCCCAGTCGGCGGCGATGAAGGTGCGGAAGGCGTCCGAGCTCGGGCGCTGGGATCGGTTCGAGCCGCGATCGGCGAGCTGTTGTCTGGTGTTGCTCTGCTCGTCGTGCTCGTCATGCCCGCTCGGTTCGGTGGGCGCGGTGACGTCCTCGGAAGAGACCATGCACCCATGATCGCAAACTCGTGCGGGGCACGGACCTACGCGGTCCCCCCCCCGTTCGTCTCGTATGCTGAACAGTGTGCGCATCGATCTCCACACGCATTCGCGCGTGTCCGACGGAACCTCCGCGCCCGCCGATCTGCTGGCTGAGGCTGCGACCGCCGGGCTCGACGTGGTGGCCCTGACCGACCACGACACCACCGCCGGGTGGGACGAGGCGGCGGCCGCGGTGCCGGAGACCGGAGTGGGGCTGCTGCGCGGTGCCGAGATCTCCTGTACGGCAGGAGGAATCAGCGTGCACCTGCTCAGCTATCTGCACGATCCCGACGATGCCCCCCTCGCCACCGAACTCGAGCGATCGCGTACGTCACGGGACGGTAGGGCCCGAGCCATCGTGGACCGGCTCTCCGGGGATTTCGACCTCACTTGGGAGGACGTCGCCGCACAGGCGGCTGACGGTGCCACTCTCGGCCGTCCGCACATCGCCGACGCGCTCGTGGCAGCCGGTGTGGTGCCTGACCGGTCGGCCGCCTTCACCTCGATCCTGGCGCCGTCGAGTCGCTACTACGTGCGCTACCACGCCCCGGACGCCGTCGAGGCCGTCCGGCTGGTGCGGTCCGCGGGTGGAGTGCCGGTGTTCGCGCACCCGCGAGCGAGTGCCCGGGGGCGGATCGTCGCCGACGCCGTCGTGCGTGAGATGGCGGATGCGGGTCTGGCCGGCCTGGAGGTCGACCACCGCGACCACACCGACGCCGACCGTGCCCGGCTGCGCGCGCTCGCCGGTGAGCTGGGACTGTTCGTCACCGGGGCGAGTGACTACCACGGGGTCGGCAAGCCGAACCGCCTGGGGGAGGAGACGTCGTCGGAAGCCGTGCTCGAAGCGATTGCGGCAGCTGGGTCGCTGGAGGTGCTGCTTCCGTGAGCGCAGTGATCGACGGGACTCTGTTCGCCACCACGTTCCTGACGTTGTTCGTGATCATGGACCCGCCCGGAACGGTGCCGGTCTTCCTCGCGCTGACGTCCACCATGACCGCCAAACAGCGCGCGAAGGCGGCGCTGCAGGCGGTCAGCGTGGCATTCGGCGTGATCGTGGTGTTCATGCTGTTCGGCCAGCACCTGCTGAACTTCCTGCACATCTCGGTGCCGGCGCTGCAGGCCTCGGGAGGCCTGTTGCTGCTGCTGGTGGCGATGGACCTGCTCACCGGCAAAACCGAGGAACCGACGCCGTCGGGAAAAGTGAACGTGGCACTGGTTCCGCTGGGGACGCCATTGCTGGCCGGCCCGGGTGCGATCGTCGCTGCGATGCTCGCGGTCCAGGGGTCCGAGGGCAGTGTGGCCGAGTGGGTCGCGATCGTGGCCGCGATCGTGGCGGTGCACCTCTGCCTGTTCCTGGCCATGCGGTTCGCCGGGATCATCCACCGGGTGCTGGGTGAGGGAGGCACCATTCTGGTGACGAGGATCGCGGGCCTGCTGCTGGCGGCCATCGCGGTGCAACTCATCGCCGACGCGGTGCGGGCGTTCGTACTGGCGGGCTGAGGCTCTCGGGGGTGGACCCTCGCGCCGAGACCATCGCTGCCGCCGACATGGTTGTCCCGGTGAGGTTGTCGTCGGTACTGGCGTCAGGATCGACGACAACCTCACCCGAGTGATTCGGTGGAGCGTGCTACTCGGTGGGACGGCCCCCGCGGGTGCGGCGGCGCCGGCGCCGGCGCTGCTGCCCCTCACCCCCGGTGTTCTCACTACCGTTTCCCGCGTGACGGCGGCTCTCACCCGAACGCTGTCCGTCACCACCACGGCCACGGCCGTCGCCACGTCCTGCGCCCCGGCCTCCCCGGCCCTCATCGGAGCGTCCGTGGCCGCGCCCGCGACCCTTGCCGCCGCCCTTGCCGGTCTCACCGAGATCCTCGACCGTTTCGGCTCCGAGTCCGGCGCGGGTGCGTGCCGCTCGCGGCAGCCGCCCCTTGGTGCCCTCGGGAATGCTGAGATCGGCGTACAAGTGTGCGGAGGAGGAGTAGGTCTCCGGCGGTTCGCCGAGCCCCAGCTCCAGGGTGCGGTCGATGAGGTTCCACTTGGGCATGTCGTCCCAGTCCACGAATGTGATCGCGGTCCCGGTGTTGCCGGCACGACCGGTGCGCCCGATGCGGTGCACGTAGGTCTTGTCGTCGTCCGGGCACTGGTAGTTCACCACGTGCGTGACGTCATCGATGTCGATACCGCGGGCAGCGACGTCGGTGGCCACCAGCACGTCGACCTTGCCGTTGCGGAAGGCGCGCAATGCTTGCTCTCGTGCGCCCTGGCCCAGGTCGCCGTGGATGGCCGCTGCGGCGAACCCGCGATCGTTGAGGTCGTCCGCCACCTTCGCACAGGTGCGCTTGGTGCGGGCGAACACGATCGTCAGCCCCCGGCCCTCAGCCTGCAGGATCCGGGCGAGCATCTCGACCTTGTCCATCGCGTGGGCACGGTAGGCAAGCTGGCGGGTGGTCTTGAGGGTGGCGCCCTCGTCACCCGGGTCGTGGGCGTGGATATGGGTGGGCCGCGTCATGTACCGGCGGGCCATCGCGATGACCGGGCCCGGCATGGTGGCCGAGAAGAGCATCGTGTGCCGCGTGGCCGGGGTGGAGGCGAGGAGGGTCTCCACATCCGGCAGGAAACCGAGGTCGAGCATCTCGTCGGCCTCGTCGAGCACCACGGTGCGCACCTTGCCGAGATCGAGGTGCCGCTGTTTGAGCAGGTCGATCATGCGGCCGGGAGTTCCGACGACCACCTCGACCCCCTTCTCGAGTGCCTCGATCTGCGGTTCGTAGGCGCGGCCCCCGTAGACCTGGAGCACACGGACCTTGCGGCGCCGCGAGGCCGTGGTCAGGTCACCGGCCACCTGTACTGCGAGCTCACGGGTGGGGACGATGACCAGCGCCTGCGGTTTGCCCGCGTCACGCAGATCGTCCCAGCCGTCCTCACCGGGCGCGATCACGCCCTGGAGCAGCGGTACGCCGAAGCCCAGGGTTTTGCCGGTGCCCGTCTTGGCCTGGCCGATGATGTCCCGGCCCTGCAGCGCCACGGGAAGGGTGAGCGCCTGGATCGGGAAGGGGTGGGTGATACCGACGTCGCTGAGCGCGCCGGCGATGTCGTCGCGGACGCCGAAATCGGCGAACGTCTTGGCGACCTCGGCGTGCGGGTCGGCGATCTCGCCGGCCTCGACTGTTTCGCTGACGAGGGCGTCGAGATTCTCGACAGCCTCGTCGGTCTGGATGTTGTCAGTCACGGATGTGAACCTGTTCGCTTCACGGTGGATCGCGCCGCACGCCCGCGCCCACGCTGCGCGGGTCGACGAGTCTCACCTGGTCGTGGTAGCCGATCGCAGAATGTCAGTGCCAGCCGTGCTGGCGAGTATCGCGTGATCTACCTGTTCGGGCGACCGGGCAACCGTGTACGCCATCCATGCTACTGCCTGGGCGTGCCGATCCCTCCGTTGGTGTGCGCTACGCCTCCTTCCGTGCTGCCGGTGTGCGCCGCACGCCGACGGCGATCAGATATCCCAGGGTCCAGAACTCGCCCACGGTGGCGGGCACGGTGAGCAAACCCGCGAGCGTGTCTGCTCCCGGCAGGAGGTAGGCCACGAACGCACTCAGCAGGTAGCCCGCGCCACCGACCACGAGCGTCCAGCCGAGCGGGGCCGGCAGCCAGCCGGAGGTGAGGACCAGATGGCCCATCGGGATCAGCCAGAGGCCGAAGAACGGCGTGCCCGCACTCCAGAAGTGATCGGCGATGACATAGGAGAGCTGCACCGTTCCGGCGGGATCCCCGGCGATTGCGCTCCCCGGGTCGGCGGCCACTGAGGCTGCGGTGGCCAGGAGAGTGGCGCTTCCCATGATCGCCACGGCGTTCATCAGCCCGAAGACCGCGAGCGCGGCCGCGGCGAACGGGCTCACGGTCCGGAAGAGGCGATAGAACCACAGGGCGGTGAGGGTCTGGGCGATGACAGCGCCCATTTCCAAGGCGACACCGAATCGGGTGAGGACAGAGTGTGCGTTCAGGTTCGCCAGTGTGGCGGCAGCATCATCGGGGACGAACAGCTGGCTGCGGATCGCCATGAAGCCCAGCATCCCCGTCACCCCGAGGCCCAGGTACAGCAGCCCGGTGATCCGTGCCGTCCGGACGCGCGTGTGCAGCTCGGCGGCCTCATTCGCTCCCAGAGTGGGCGGTGTGGTCGTTGTCATGGCGATCTCCCGTCGTAGTCTTACGCCGTAAGGCAACCATACGACGTAAGGTTCGTCAACAATGGTCGGGAGTCACTGACCGCGACAGCCAAGGAGGCCGGATGAGCGACGGGAATGCGCGCGCACCACTGAGCCGCGACCGGGTGCTGTCCGCGGCGCTGAGGATCGCCGATGTCGACGGGTTGCAGGCGGTGACCATGCGCCGGGTTGCCGCCGACCTGGAGGTCGAGGCGATGTCCCTCTATCACCACGTGCGGAACAAGGAGGAACTGCTGGACGGGCTGGTGGAGTCCGTCGTCGGAGAGGTTCTGACGGAGGTCGGTCTGGCCGAGGCGGCCGCGTCACCAGCGAGTGGGGACTGGCACGCTTCCCTCAGGCGGCGGTGCCTGATGGCGCGCACCGTCATGGTGCGTCACTCGTGGGCGCCCGGGTTGATCGGGTCGCGGCCGACGATCCCGGCGCCGCTGTATCTGTACTTCGAGGAGATTCTTGCCGTACTGATCGGTGGCGGCTTCACCTACCATCTGGCGCACCAGGCGTTGCACAGTCTGGGGAGCATGGCGCTAGGTTTCGCGCAGGAACTGTTCAACCCCGCCGACTCGGGCGGGCAGGTCGACGAGGGGGCCGCCGAGGCCGAGCTCGCGGCGATGGCCGAACGCCTCCCTCACCTGACGACGATGGTGGCCGCCGAACTGCACGATCACGATGAGGATCCGCTCGGCTGGTGCGACTCGCAGCGCGAGTTCGAGTTCACCCTCGACCTGTTGCTGGACGGGCTGGCCCGTCATCTCCAGACGGGTCCAGTAAGAGATCGCACGGAGAGGTGACGGCGAGGATCAGATGGCGCCGAAACCCACCGGCCGCGGTGTGGGCGCTCCGATCTCGACGAATCCGAGGGAGGTGACCGGCACGACAACCCGGCGCCCCTTGGCGTCGGTGAGGTCCAGGACGGCTGAGGAGTCGCCGTCGGCAGCCTTGTCGAGTGCCTCGTTGACGGCAGCCACGATGGCATCCGCGTCCTCGGAGACCTCCAGTGCCAGCTCGCGGTTGATGTGCTTGACGCCGATGGTGATGTCCACGTTCTCTCCGTGCTCTGTCGGGGCTTTCCCGCGACGGCAGTCCGCGGGAAGGTGATCGGTTCGCTTCTGTGCACCATCGTATGTCCCTCGAAGATGAGACGATGGACTCATGCGCCTCCCGCGTCCTCTTCGCCTCCTCGCGGCTCTGACCGCTACGGGTGGGGTGGCGCTCGGTGTGATGCTCCTGGGGCAGGTGGCCGCACACGCTCCGCAGGTGGACGAATCCGTCGTCGTACGTGCCGACGACGCCAGCCGGAGCCAGCAGCGGCCCCCGGCCCCGGCACCCACGCCGGCCGTGACCCCGTCCGATGCTGCCCCGATCGACCCGTCCGAGCTAGATCCCAAGCAGCCAGATCCCAACCAGTCAGACCCGGCTCCTGAGTCGTCGCCCCCGGCCCTCACCGCCGCAGAGCGAGCAGATCGGGAGGCAGGTGTCCTCGATCGTGAGGTCCCGGCTGCGGGCTCGGGCGAGTTGATCATCGTTTCCGGCGATGACGACGCACCGCGGGAAGCCGAGCGAACGGTCGAGGTGCGGGTCGAGGTGGAGGAGGGGCTGGCCATCGACGCCGAGGCATTCGGTGACTTCGTCATGACCACTCTCAACGACCCCCGTGGGTGGGGGCACCAGGGTGATCTGGTCTTCGCCCGCACCGACGGTGAGGCGGACATGCGGGTGGTGCTCGCCTCTCCCGAACTCACCGACCTGATGTGTGCACCGTTGCGCACGGTGGGGGAGTACTCCTGCGGACGAGAAGGCCACGCGGTGCTCAACGCCGTCCGGTGGTCCAGTGCGACGGACGCCTTCCTCGCGGAGACGACGATCACCGACTACCGGCACTATCTGGTCACCCATGAGGTGGGACACCTGCTCGGGCACCAGCACCGCGACTGTCCTGCTGCGGGAGAAGTCGCGCATGTGATGCAGCAGCAGACGATCTCGTTGCAGGGATGTCACCCGAACGGATGGGTCGCCCCCTGATTCACCGATGTCGGTGTGTCGTGGTGTGATCGTCTCGTGCCTTCGACCACTGCCCTCGTCTCGCGCCTCAGCGGCGCGGCTGAGGCCGCCCGCCATGCCATCCGGTCCGGGGGACACCACGCGGTGTACGGAGCACCAGGCTCCGGGAAGAGCACGACGGCGTCCCTCACCTTGACCGACTGGGTCACCGAGGGCCGGGGCGAGGCTGTGCTGCTGGTGCCGACGCGGCGGCGCGCGGCGCAGGTGCGAGACGAGATCGCGTCCCGGTTGCAGCGGACCTCGGGTTCGGTCCTGGTGCGCACGCCCGCATCGCTGGCATTCGCAATCCTGCGGCTGCGGGCGAGCCACCTCGGGGAGCCGCCACCCACGCTGGTCACCGGACCGGAGCAGGACCAGATCCTCGCCGACCTGCTGGCCGGCCATGCTGCCGGCGACGGGGCGCCGATCGACTGGCCCGCGTCGATCAGCACGGAGACCCTCGGCCTGCGCGCCTTCCGGCACGAACTGCGCGACCTGCTCATGCGGGCAGCCGAGGCGGGGCTCGACGGCGACGGGCTCGCCGCATGGGGCGAGCACTACGGACGGCCGGAGTGGCGCGCCGCTGGGCAGCTGCTGACCGAATACACCCAGGTACTGACCCTCGGCCAGACCACACCCGACCGTGGCGCGCGCTACGACGCCGCCACGATCGTCGACGAGGCGGTGAGCGCGCTGCGCACCTGGGCGCAGACCGTGCCGGAGGTGCCGCGGCCCGGGTGGTCGCTGGTGCTGCACGATGATTACCAGGACGCCACCTTGGCCACGGCGCGGCTGCTGGACACCTGTGCCGAGGACGGCGCCCAGATCGCGGTGCTCGGAGATCCGGACCTGGCGGTTCAGCAGTTCCGGGGTGGGGTGCCGGCGTTGTTGCACACGGCCACATTGCCGCCTGGGCAGGACGGGGCGTGGGGAGCGCAGGCGCATGTGCTTGACCAGGTATGGCGGCACCCGGCTCCGATCCGCAATGCCGTGATCACCTTGACCGAGCCGTTGCCCGTCATGGGTGAGACGCGTCGCCGGCGCGCCCCGGCCGAGGACGGAGCCGCCCAGATCAAGGCGGTGCTGCTGGCCAGTGAGGCGCAGCAGGTCGCTTACATCGCACGCCATCTGCGAGAGAAGCATGTCCACGATGGCGTGCCCTGGTCGCAGATGGCAGTGGTCGTCCGGTCGGGCTCGTTGGTCGGCGCGGTACGGCGCGGGCTGCGCACGGCCGGGGTTCCGCTCGCGATGGCCACCGCGGACCGGCCCTTGCGTGAAGAGCCGGCGGTGCGGCCACTGCTCCTCGCGCTGCGTTGCGCGATCACCGCGGAGGTGGCGCCACAGGATGCGGCGGCGCTGCTCACCTCCCCGCTCGGTGGTCTGGACGCCGTCGGGGTGCGGGCATTGCGGCGTGCCCTCCGGCACCGGGAGCGTTCCGACGGCGGCGGCCGGCTCTCGGAGGATCTGCTCAGCGACCTGTTCTCTCCTGCGGTGCAGCCCGACGGATGCGGCGAGGCGGCTACGGAGTCCGCCGACCTGGTGAGTGCACTTCCGGAGCGGCTCGCTCGTGGGGTGCGCTCCGTGCTGCGG
Source organism: Ruania rhizosphaerae (assembly GCF_009805705.1). GTDB lineage: Bacteria > Actinomycetota > Actinomycetes > Actinomycetales > Beutenbergiaceae > Ruania > Ruania rhizosphaerae. The sequence goes on along the minus strand of NZ_VSMB01000015.1, from coordinate 71,204 downwards.
GTGCTGACTGCAGCGGCGGAGGAACTGGCACGCGAGGGTGCCACGGTGGAGACGGTGCTCTGGGAGATCTGGGACTCCACCGGGCTGGCGTCCGCGTGGCAGCGGCGTGCGTTGGCGGGCGGTTCCGGAGGGGACCGGGCGGACACCGATCTCGACGCGGTGATGGCGCTCTTCCGAGCGGCGGAGCAGTTCGTCGACCGCAGCACTCTCGCCTCGCCGGGGAAGTTCCTCGAGTACCTCGCAGCCCAGGATTTCCCAGCGGACACGTTGGCTGCGCACGGAGACGCCGGTGACGCGGTGGCCGTGCACACGCCGGCGGCAGCAGCCGGCGGCGAGTGGGACGTGGTGGTGGTGGCCGGGGTGCAGGATGACACCTGGCCGGACCTGCGGATCCGGGACACGCTCCTGGGGGCGGCGCAGTTGGCCGATATCGCGACCGAACGCCACGTGGCGACCACCGATCGTGCGGGACGGGCCGAGGTGGATGCCTTCCGCCGGGCTCGTCGTGAGGTCTACGAGGGGGAGTTGCGGACATTCGTCTCCGCCTGCTCTCGAGCTCGCCGGGACCTTCTGGTCACGGCCGTGCTCGATACCGACGCCCGGCCATCGGTGTTCGTGGAGGCGTTGCTGCCCGACGACGAGGAGCTCCCGGCGGTGACACCGGTTGCGGCTCCGTTGGATCTGCGCGGGCTGGTCGGGCGGCTGCGGGGTGAGTTGCGACCCGTGCTGGCCGCGGCGGGAGGCGCTGGCGACGATGCGCTCAGTGGTGATGTGCACAGTGACGATGCGCTCGGCGACGCGGGCGATGACCGCCGCGTACGAGCGGCGGCCGCGCTGCTCTCGCATCTGGCCGAACACCACGTGCATGGAGCCGACCCGGGGCAGTGGCCCACGTTCCGTACTCCCAGCACCACCAGCCCGCTGTGGGAGGAGGGGGAACCGGTGACGGTCTCGCCCTCCACCCTCGAGGACGTGACCACCTGCCCCCTGCGGTGGGCACTGACCCGGCACGGCGGACGCCCAGGCGACTCCGCCGCGCAAGGCCTGGGGAACCTGGTGCACGAGATCGCTGCCGAGCATCCTCGCGGTAGTGAGCCGGAGCTGCTCGCGGCACTGGCCGAGCGCTGGCACGAGCTCGATCTGGGGGATGGATGGGTCGCCCGCCGGGAGCGAGAGCGGGGCGAGGACATCATGCGCAAACTGGCGCAATACATCGCCGAACGGGCCGACCGGCCGGTGGCCGCCGAGGTCGAGTTCTCGGTCGACCTCGATGATGGCGGCGTGCGGCTGCGCGGGCGGGTCGACCGCGTCGAGCGCACCTCGAGCGGGCTACGGATCGTCGACCTCAAGACCGGCAAGACACCAGTGTCCAAACCGGAAGCTGAACGTCATCCGCAACTCGGCAGCTACCAGGTCGCCGTCCAGCACGGCGCCTTTGCGGCACTGGCCACCGAGACGGCGCCGGGCGCGTCGGAACCTGGCGCGGACGAGGGTGGCGCCGACGGTGAGGGAGCCTCTGACGGTGCCGCGCTGGTCTACCTCGGCGCCGGGACCAAGAAGGTCTCGCAGCGGGAGCAGCGGCCGCTCGCGGAAGACCCTGAACCGGGATGGGCGGAGGAGACGGTCTTGTCCGGAGCCGCTGCGATGGCTGCCGCGACCTTCGAGGCCCGGCCGAACCCCCGCTGCCGGATCTGCCCGGTGCGGACGTCCTGCCCGGCACAGCAGAATGGCGGGAGGCTCCAGCCGTGAGCATCGTGTGGACCGCAGCACGAATCGCCGAGACGCTCGGGCAGCCGCCGCCGACCGATGAGCAGCAGGCGGTGATCGAGGCGGGCCTCGATCCCATGCTCGTCGTGGCAGGAGCAGGGTCCGGCAAGACCGAGACGATGGCCTCCCGCGTCGTGTATCTGGTGGCCAACGGCATTACTACACCGGGGGAGATCCTGGGGCTGACGTTCACCAGGAAGGCCGCCGCCGAACTGTCAGCGCGGATCCGTTCGCGGTTGCGACGGCTGCAGCGGGCGGGGGTGACGATCGGGGATACGGTGGCCGACCGGCCCAGGATCGCGACCTACAATTCCTATGCGGCGGCGATCGTGGCTGACCATGCCCTGCGTATCGGCGTGGACCCGGATGCCACCTTGATCGGCGACGCCGGGCGCTACCAGCTCGCCGAGGCGGTCGTGAACACCTGGGGTGGGAACATCGAGACTCCCTCGGCCGTGACCACCGTGATCGATGCTGTGGCGGCCGTCGCGGCCGAGCTCTCCGAACATGGCCGGAGCCCGCGCGAAGCCGCGGAGGAGATGCGGCGGATTCTGGTCGAGGTCAGCGAGAAGGAGATCGAGCCCGGATCGCGATCGAAGGGGCCGCTGGAGTCCGCGCGTAAGCTCCTCACCTCGCTTCACACGAGAGTGCAGCTGATGGACCTGGTCGAGGCATTCATCGACCGCAAGAGAACCGATGCTGTGGTCGACTTCGGCGATCAGGTCCGCATCGCCGCGACCGTGGCGACGCAGGTGCCCGAGGTCGGAGCCGCTGAGCGGTCCCGCTACCGGGTGGTGCTCCTGGACGAGTATCAGGACACCTCCGTCGCCCAGGTCCAGTTGTTGCGCGCGTTGTTCGCCGCAGGGCACCCCGTGACCGCCGTCGGGGATCCCAACCAGGCGATCTACGGCTGGCGCGGGGCTGCGGCCGGAACCCTGCTCGACTTCCCGGAGGCATTTCCAGCCGCTGAGGGCGCACCGGCCCGGACCGCGCATCTGTCCACCGCGTGGCGCAACGACCTCGCGGTGCTGCGTGCCGCGAACGTCGTCGCAGGTCCGCTACGGACCGGCGGTGTGGTCGAGCTGCGCCCCCGCCCGGGCGCCGGTGAGGGTGCCGTGCACGCCCGCTATCCCGAGACAGCCGTCGAAGAGGCGGCGATCGTCGCTGACTTCATGCGCCGGTACTGGCGCCCGGACTCCTCTGCTGCCGTGCTGTGCCGACGACGGGTGCAGTTCCCGATGATGGAGCGTGCGCTCCGGGAGGTGGGACTGCCCTGCCAGGTGGTCGGCCTGGCGGGGTTGCTCTCCACTCCCGAGGTCGCGGATGTACGTGCCGCTCTGCAGGTGGCCCACGATCCCGCCCGTGGTGATGCGCTGATGCGCCTGCTCACCGGGCCGAGCGTGAATCTGGGAGCCGCTGACCTGCGGGTGCTCGCCGAGTGGTCACGGGCCCAGGCGCGCGCATGGGCGGAGGAAGGTGACATCGAGGAACCTCTCGCCGAGGCCGATGCCGGCAGCGGTGCGCTGTGGGAGGCCGGCGCCCGCCAGCAGGCAGCTCCCCAAGGCACGGCAGCCGACCGGGCCGACGCCTCGGACGACAAGCCTGAGGTCCTCGAACCGGTGGAACAAGCCAGTCTCGTGGAGGCCATCGACCGCCTGCCACCGCACGCGTGGCGCACCGGGCAGGGGCGCTCACTGAGCAGTATTGCCCGGGATCGGTTGAGTCGGCTCGCGGATCAGATCCGGCACATCCGCTCGCTGACCCACCTCGCCGTCCCTGAGCTGGTGACGGCCACCGAGCAGGCCCTCGATCTCGATATCGAGGTGCTCGCGACCAGCGGCGGATCCGCCGGCCACGCGCGCCGCCACCTGGATGCATTCACAGCCGCGGCCGCAGAGTTCGCCCACAGTACCGACGCCCCGAGCCTCGGTGACTTTCTCACGTACCTGGACGTCGCTGAGGACGAGGAACGCGGCCTGGAGGTGGAGGAGGCCGAACCCGATCCGCACGCCATCCAGGTGATGACCGTGCACGCCGCCAAGGGTTTGGAGTGGGACACGGTGGCCGTCGTGGGGATGAATGTCGGCGACTTCCCGTCGTTCACACCACCTCCGGCACCGGGCAAGCCGTATACGGGCAGCGGGTGGCTCAGCGGGATCGCCTCGCTGCCGTACTCCCTGCGCGGAGACCACGCGTCGCTGCCCGAACTTGACCTGGCTGCCCCCGCGACACACTCCGGAGTCGAGGAGGCCATCGCCGAGTTTCGCCTGGCCGAGGGGCAGCGCTTGCTGAACGAGGAACGGCGGCTTGCCTATGTGGCGCTCACGCGTGCCCGCCACCACCTCCTGCTCACAGGCTCCTTCTGGGGTGAGCGCAAGTCCGTCAACCGCCCGTCGCCGTTCCTGGAGGAGGTACTGGCTGCAGGTCTGGCGCACACCGGTGGCGCGTGGCCGGCGACGAGCGAGCATGAGACGAACCCGGCCGAGGACGACATCACCACAGCCTCCTGGCCGGCTCCGCCGTCCTGGACGGGCGAGCGACTGCTGCAGTGGTGGGACTCTGTGGCACCGCGGCGCGATGACGCGGACGATGTGCCCCCATCGCTGCCAACCGAGGTGCAGCAATGGTGGCGAGAGGCCGAGCTGCTGCTGGCTGAGCGAGAGCAGAACCGGATTCTGACGGCGGATCCGCCGGCACACTTGTCCGCGTCCGCAGTGGTGTCCCTCGCCCAGGACGCCGAGGCGTTCCGCCGCGCCCGCCGCCGCCCGGTTCCCCTCCGGCCGAGCGTGCACGCGCGCCGCGGTACCCGGTTCCATGCCTGGGTGGAGCAGTACTTCGGCAGTCGCGCCCTGATCGACTGGGAGTCGTTGCCCGGGGCTGAGGATGAAGGCGGTTCCGGGGACGACGCTGCTCTGGCCGAGATGCAGCGAGCGTTCCTCGCCAGCGAGTGGGCGAGCCGCACTCCGGTGGACGTCGAGGTCGATATCGAGACGCCCGTGCAGGGGGTGATGATCCGGTGCCGGATCGACGCGGTGTTCACGGCAGGACGCGGTGTCCACATCGTCGACTGGAAGACGGGATCCCCGCCGCACGACCCGGAGTCCACGCGAGCGCGGCAGATGCAGCTCGCCCTGTACCGGATCGCGTGGTCCCGATTGCACGACGTGCCACTGACGGAGGTCCGCGCCTCGTTCTACTACGTGGCTGAGGACGTCACCGTCAGCGGCGATGACCTGGGTGAGGAGGACGTCGCCGCGGTGCTGGGTGGGCTCTCGATCCGTTCGTGAGAGAGGTCACGTTCGGATTCAGGAATGTCATTGAATGCTCAATAGTTTTCGCCGATATGAGCATCGATACGACGACCCGACCCTTTCCGCACCTCAGCCTCGAGGCCGAGACGGCCGACCGGCTCTTCCTCGAGGCTCGCACCGCCCGGGAGTTCGCGGCCGCCGACGTCGCAGACGAGCAGATTCGCGCAGTCTACGATCTCGTCAAGTACGGCCCCACAGCCATGAACACGGTGCCGATGCGACTGCTGGTGGTGCGCAGCGAGCAGGCTCGCGAGCGCCTGGTCACCCATATGGCCGAGGGCAACAAGGAACGTGTCGCCACCGCGCCGCTGAGCATCGTCATCGCTTACGACCCGGCTTTCCATGAGCACATGGACCGCCTGTTCCCGCACGTTCCTGGAATGCGCGACAGGCTTGCGGGCAATCCTGACCAGCGGTCGGCCATAGCCCGTGACAATGCCCTGCTCCAGGCCGGGTACCTCATCGTCGGCCTGCGTGCGGCCGGGCTCGCGACCGGGCCGATGAACGGGATGGACCACGCCGGTATCGACGGTGAGTTCTTCACCGAGAACGGGTGGAAATCTCTCATGGTCGTCAACGTCGGGACGGCCGAAGGCACAGGTACCTCCCACCCGCGCGGTGAGCGATTGAGCTTCGACGTAGCCACTCAGACCGTCTGAGCATCCCCACTGTGCCCGCTCCGGTGTGGGCCGACGATGGACCGAAGCGTCAGGTCAGCGGAGGAAGCTGCACGGTCGGCGTCTCGTCATCTCCGCGCCTGGCCGGACGTTCGTCGCCCACCCGGATCTCCGCACCCGCCGGCTCGGGCGGGTCGTGGTGCTCCTCACGCAGTGCCCGCAACTCGCTCAGATCACCCGTCTCGGCATCGTCTCCGACCAGTACGCCGGCTCGATGGCCGGTGGAGTCGCCGGCGTCGATCGCCTCGTCGTGGTCGTCCTCGCTCCACTCCTCCTCGCCGATCGGCTCGGTCAGGACCGGCTCCACCTGGCCGAGCGGGGGAGCGTCGGCGACATCCTCCTCGAGCTGGCGCAGCATCTCGATCGCCTCATCGATCACACGGCCGTCCCGGGCGCGTACTCCGTACATCAGCCAGCGCACCAGGGCGAGTTCACCGGCCAGGACCGCACGGTCGGCGAGGTGGTCATCACCGCGTTCGGTGCGTGCCAGGGAATAGGCCTCAAGGATGGAGTCCAGTGACTCCTCCGGTGCGGCTGCCAGCAGCCACGCCAGGTCGTCGGCAGGGTCGGCCACCCGGGCGTCGGACCAGTCGAGGATCGCGACGACGTCACCATCGGCCACCAGGACGTGCTCGGCGGCCAGGTCACCGTGCACCGGCGTGGCCCGGAAGCGCCACAACGTCACGTTCTCCAGCGCATGCTCCCACCGCCGTAGCAATGCCGAGGGCACGTATCCGGTCTGGGCAGCCTCATCGACCTCGGAGAGCCGGCGGCGCCGGTAGGAGTCGGCGTCGTAGACCGGCAGCCCGGCGTCGCCCACGACTGTAGCGTCGAGCTCGTGCAGCGAAGCGATCGCGCGCCCGATCTGCGCCGCCAGTCCAGGGCCTGGGCGAAGGGAAGCGAGGTCGAGGGGCGTGCCCTGCAGCTGGGGGTAGACCATCGCCCGTCCCCCCTCGGGCAGGGGAGCAAAGCCCGCCGGGCGCGGTACGTCGAAACTCAGGGCTCCGCCGTCCACAGCCGCTGCCAGCTGCTTCAGCAGCGACACCTCACCTTCCAGGGCGGCACCGGCGGAGGCCCGGCGCGGGGCGCGCACGATCCAGCGGCGGCGGGAGGCGTCCAGCACGCCGACGACATCGAAGTCGGCACCCGGGTTGCGCGGTGGCCGCGTGGCCACGATGTCCAGGCCCGGGATCGCGACGGTCGCGAGCGCAGCGAGGGCGAGCGGGGAACGAGGAGTCTCGGGCACATGCTCACGGTAGGCCTCCTCGGGCGCGGTGGGCCGGTTGATCGTCGGCGCGTTGCCCGATCGCCGTGTGTGCCAGGCTGACAGCATGGATTCCGATCTCCTTCCCCTGGCCCGGCCCGGCATCGATCGTGACGCCCGCCAGCGCGGGAGGCCCGAGCTGATCGGCGAGCTACGTGCACAGGCCGGTACTCGGGTGGTGCACGTGCGTGAGGGCCGTGTGGCTGCAGCCAGCCAGCCCGACGGCGTCCCTCGGCTGGCCCTGGACGTCACGGCCTCCGACCGGTCGCTGTGGTTCTATCTCGGTCGAGACGAGGAGACGACCTATCTTGCGGCCGTCGAGGAGGCGTCGGAGCAGACATCTCGTCGCACCGATGACCCGCAGGGAGCCGGCAGTGCCGATTACCTCAACATCCGCGATATCGGGTGGCAGCTTTCCGGCCGGGACGCCTCACTGGCAGCGACAGCACTGGCCATGGCGAACTGGCATGCGACCCACCGGTTCTGTCCGCGTTGTGGCGCTGCCACCGAGATCATCGACGCCGGATGGGTCCGCCGGTGCCCGGTCGACTCCTCGCAGCACTTCCCGCGCACGGATCCGGCAGTGATCATGGCGATCACCGATCCCGACGACCGATTGCTGCTCGGCCACGCGACTCACTGGCCCGAGGGTCAGTACTCAGTACCTGCTGGGTTCGTCGAGCCGGGCGAGTCGCTCGAGGCGGCAGTCCGGCGTGAGGTTCACGAGGAGACGGCGGTGCGGGTGGACGAGGTCACCTATCGAGCCAGTCAGCCGTGGCCGTTTCCCGCGTCCCTGATGCTGGGTTTCCGCGGCCGTACGCGGGACCGTGAAACCGACCCGGACGGCGTCGAGATCAGCGCCGCTCAGTTCGTGACGCGGGATGAGGTCACGCGGGCGTGCGCGAGCGGATCGATGCGACTGCCGCGGCCGACCTCGATCGCGTGCAGCCTCATCGAGGAGTGGTTCGGCGGGCCGTTGCCGCGGTGACCATCGTCACGGAGCCAGGCGCGCGGTGACCTCTGCCAGTGACGGATTGGTCGCCGCAGTACCGTCCGGGAAGACGACCGTGGGCACCGTCCGGTTCCCGCCGTTGACCTGCTCGACGTACGCGGCCGCATCCGGGACCTCCTCGATGTTCACCTCGGTGAAGGCGATTCCGGAACGGGTGAGCTGGCCCTTGAGACGATGGCAGTAGCCGCACCAGGTCGTGCTGTACATCAGGACGCTGCCGGCTTCAGGTGTGGTGGTCATGGCCGGAGCAACCCCGGCACCGGCTGGGTTGTTCCTGACGATGCCGACCGGGGCGGTTGTGGACCGGTCACGTCACTGTCGGTCCCGGCTGTCACAATCGAGGGCGATGACAGACCCGGACCAGCTCCTCGAGGCACTCGACCCCGACCAGCGTGCCGTGGCCGAGCAGCTCACCGGCCCGGTGTGCGTGCTCGCGGGCGCCGGCACGGGAAAGACACGAGCGGTCACCTACCGGATCGCGCACGGCGTGCACTCCGGGGTGTACAACCCGCAGACCGTGCTCGCCGTCACCTTCACCGCCCGGGCGGCGGGGGAGATGCGCACCCGGTTGCGTGATCTCGGGGTGCCGGGTGTGCAAGCCCGCACGTTCCATGCGGCCGCGCTTCGTCAGCTCTCCTACTTCTGGCCCAGTGCGATCGGCGGGGGTGTGCCGCGGATCATGGAGCACAAGGCCCCACTGATCGGTGAGGCTGCCGGGCGTCTCGGTCTCTCGGTGGACCGGCTGGCCATCCGTGACCTCGCAGCCGAGGTCGAGTGGGCGAAGGTCTCGCTGGTCACTGCTGACGACTACCCGCGGGCCGCCGCCGCGTCCGACCGTAGCGGGGTGGCCGGATTCGATCCCACGACCATCGCGCGCTTGTTGTCGGTCTACGAGGACGCCAAGACCGACCGGAACGTCATCGACTTCGAGGACGTCCTGCTGCTGACAGTCGGCATCCTGGCGGAGCGTGCCGACGTTGTCGAGAGGGTTCGCCGGCAGTACCGGCACTTCGTCGTCGATGAGTTCCAGGATGTCTCCCCGCTGCAGCACCGGCTGCTCGAGCTCTGGCTCGGCGGACGGGACGACGTGTGCGTGGTCGGGGACGCGGCCCAGACGATCTATTCCTTCACCGGCGCCACCCCCCGGTACCTCACGGAGTTCCCACGCCGGTACCCGGAGGCGACCGTGGTGCGCCTGGTCCGCGATTACCGGTCCACGCCGCAGGTGGTCTCCCTCGCCAACTCCGTCCTGGCTGGTGCCGGCCGTTTCCGGTCGGCAGCCTCGGTGGAACTGCAGGCACAGCGACCCTCCGGTCCCGCGGTGCGATTCGTGGCGCACGACGACGATGAGGCCGAGGCGAGCGCGGTCGCGGCTCGGGCGGCCGAGCTGATCCGCAGCGGCGTTCCCACCGCCGAGATCGCTGTGCTCTACCGCACCAATGGGCAGTCAGAAGCGTACGAACAGGCGCTCAGCCGTGCCGGGATCGGATACCTGGTGCGAGGGGGCGAACGGTTCTTCTCACGAAAAGAGGTGCGGGACGCCGTCGTGCTGCTGCGCGGGGCGGTACGCAGCCAGGGTGAGACGCCACTGCCGGAGGCAGCACGGGATGTCCTCACCAGTGCCGGCTGGGCACCGGAGGCCCCCGCTGCCCGTGGAGCAGTACGGGAGCGGTGGGAGTCGCTCAACGCGCTCGTGCAACTGGCCGACGACCTCTACGCCGCCAGGCAGGCCGACATGGGTGAGCTCGTCGCCGAACTCACCGAACGCGCCGCCGCTCAGCATGCCCCGACCGTCGACGGCGTCACCCTCGCCTCGTTCCATGCCGCGAAGGGGTTGGAATGGGACGCGGTCTTCCTCGTCGGAGTCTCGGACGGCCTCCTGCCGATCTCCATGGCCGAGACCGAGGACGCCGTCGCCGAGGAGCGGCGGCTGCTCTATGTCGGGATCACGCGCGCCCGCGAGCATCTCGAGCTCTCGTTTGCCCGGTCGCGCAACGCCGGTGGACGAGGCACCCGCAGACCCTCACGGTTCCTCGATGGAATCTGGCCCAGCGATGAGCGACCTGCGCGTCGTCGCCGGGGTAAGGCAGCTCGCGCCGAAGCGCTCGCCTCCTCGCTGACGCTGGAGGACGCTGACCCGGAGGTGTTCGACCGGCTCCGGACCTGGCGAGCCGCGACGGCGCAGAGCCTGGACCGGCCGGCGTTCACGGTGCTGCACGACAGCACACTCGTCGCGATCGCCGCTGCCCGGCCCACGCACATGCGTCAGCTCGCGATCTTGCGGGGAATCGGTCCCACGAAGCTCGAGGCGTATGGGGCCGAGATCCTCGCCGTCGTCCGCGACGATGGAGGGTCCCAGGCCCCCGGCGATGGGGCCTGAGAAAGAAATCTGAAGAAACTTCGAAAAAAGACTTGGGCGTTCGTGGATGGCGTCGTAGTCTGAATCCCGTTCCGAGACAGCAGAGCCGTCGCCTAGCCAGCGAGAAGCGGTTCCCGAGGCCTGAGGAGGTGAGCGCAGTGGAGATGAAGAACCTGATCAGCACGCCGATGATCGACGTCCGGTCTGGCAGCACCTGCGCGCTCACCATGGCGCGCCCCCGCGCTGCTGCCGGCGTGATCGGCGGGAGTGGCATCGATACCGGTGCCAACTCCCTCGGCGCGCCCGCCCCCGGCTCCGTCCCGGATCTGAACTGACACCACTCCTGTCGCAGATCAGGCCGCGGAGCCCAGCACGGGTCCGCGGCCTTACTCGTTCCTCGAGGTCCACCTCGGCGAGTGAAGCCCGGTCCCATTCCCGGCTCACCCACCATGCCTCAGGAGCATCTCGTGCAGTACACCTCAGTTCTCGACCATCTCACCCGTGGTGGTTCGGCGACTGGCTGGAACTTCCCCTCCACTTCCGTCGACCTGACAGCCACCGACGACCAACCCCTGCCTTGCCAGGACACCTCCACGCAGGACCTCTGGTTCGCTGAACGCACCGATGAGGTCGAGCGGGCCAAGGCTTTGTGCGCCTCCTGCCCGCTGAAGGCCGAATGCCTCGCCGGAGCTGTGCAACGGCGTGAGCCGTGGGGTGTCTGGGGTGGGGAGGTCTTCGTCGATGGGGAGATCGTGGCGCGCAAGCGTGGCCGCGGCCGTCCCCGTAAGAACGACCCGCTCGCGCCGTCCGCCTCACGCAGCACCTCTGCTGCGTGAGGCGGGCCGCCACGCCCGCTTGCCGGCATCCTCGACCAGCCCGTCGGTGGGGCCGGGTCGCCGCGTGCTTCATGGGCGCTGGAGGCGACTCGCACAGCTCGGGGGTAGCTGACTTCGGCTCGCAGATGGCCCCGCCCTCGCCAGGGTCAGTCGCGAGCTCGCACCAGCGTCGCGGACGTGCAGCCGCATTCGGGATGGGGGTGCCACCGGCGCTCGACCGGAACCGGCTCCCACGCTGTCAGTTCCAACGTCGATCCGTCGACCAGGACCTTGCGACCATCCGCGTGCGCGAGCAGCATCTGCGCCGCCAGCGCCGCACCAGCCCAGGCCAGCGACGTCTCCGGGCCAGCGGGCACCCGGGCTGCAGCCTGCGTGGCCACCGCAGGCCATCGGTCGTCGTGCTCACACCGGTAGAGATCCAGGCATCGCGTACAGACGCTCAGACCTGGCCGTACCAACGGCCCGACCGTGAGTCCTAGCTCTCCGACGACGACGCACAGGTGCGTGACGTCCTCTCGCATCAGCGCTCGCACCGGAACCGGGTCCACGACGTCCCGGTGCACCAGCACCACGAGATCAGGCCGAATCCCCTCCGGTGCACTCACCCGCAGGTGGGGTGCGGCGGTACGAAGGATCGACAGTGCTGCACGCTCGCGCGGATGGCCGACATCCCGCGGATGATAGAGGCCGGGTGAGACGTCCTCAGGCCGGACCCGTCCGCCGTCACGCACGAGGACGGTGCCGACGCCGGCCTCGGCGGCGATCAGTGCCAAGCGCAGCCCGAGGCGGTCCATCCCGCGCACCTCCACCACCGTGCCGGACCGGTCGGCGGGTCGCTCGACGCCGGAGGCCGCTGCCCGGTGCCAGTACGCCGCGTCCGGTCCTTCGTCGCACCCGTGGGGGCGATCGGTGAGGAGGTTCGCGGCCCGCAGCCGCTCCACCAGGCGCTGGATCTGCCGACCTGGCAACCCCAGCTGGTTGCCACGTTCGCGCAGGACCGACGCGTCGAGCGCACGGGGGACCTCCTCGACCAGTCGTTGCTCGGCGTCGCTCAACCCCTCCAGCACGACGGCGCAGCGCGGATCGATGCCCAGTTGACTGACCCCTGGCTGCCGCCAGAACACTTCGAACCCCGGTCGTAATCGCATCCTCGTCCTCCTCGTTGCGAGCGTTGCACACGAGGAACGAGCGCGAAGGCTTCTCACCCGAACCTGTGGATAAACCGGGAGGGGCTGTGCCAGGCTGGCGATGTGAGAGGTCGTGAGCAGGCGCGCGTGGTCGACGGCGTCACCGTCCTCGTGCGACGCAGTAGCCGACGGCGCAAGACCGTCTCCGCTTACCGGGAGCACGGTCGCACGGTTGTCGCCATCCCTGGCCGGTTCAGCCGGGCTGAGGAAGAAGCCTGGGTGCGCCGGATGCTCGCCCGTCTGGCCGCAGGCGACCGCCGTCGGCGCCCGGACGAGGATGCTCTCACCCGACGTGCTCGTGAGCTGGCCGAGCGATACCTGGATGAACGTGCCGTGCCGACTTCGGTGACCTGGGTCGACAACCAGGGCTCACGGTGGGGATCCTGCACCCCGGAGTCCGGCACCATCCGGATCTCCGACCGGGTGCAGGGCATGCCCGGGTGGGTGCTCGACTACGTGCTCCTGCACGAACTGGCCCACCTGATCGAAGCCGGGCACGACCAGAACTTCTGGGCACTGCTCGAGCGCTACCCGAAGACAGAACGCGCTCGCGGGTTCCTCCTTGGCGTCACCCACGTCGAGGAGAACTGAGCGCGCCGGGGGACGTAGGCGGGCCCGTCGTCACCTGGGCACCTGACACAGGTGTGACAGTCTGACCTATCGCTGGAGCTGGCTGACGGTGTCGCTCGGCCGTGAGGGTGTCAGACGGTCGTTCAACGCGGGTCTGGGCCGCCCTCGTCGCCCTCGTCGCTGCGGTTGTCCGGGTCGCCGCTGTCGTCGGGGTGATCCTGTGCCGGCGGGCTCTGCTCCGGCCGTTCCTCGCCGTCGAGCATGGCGGCCAGGGCCGCATCCATCTCGGAGTCGGCGATCGCCTCCGCCGCACGTTTGGTGAGGAATTCCCCTGGTGCGTCCAGATCGGTATCGGTCGGGAACACGTCCGGGTGGGACCACAACCTGTCCCGGCCCTCGACGCCTTGGTCGCGTGCCACCAGCCCCCACAGCGTGGCCGCATCACGGGCGCGGCGCGGGCGCAGCTCAAGACCGACCAGAGAACGGAAGGTGTCCTCTGCGGGGCCACCGGCGGCACGCCGTCGGCGAAGCATCTCCCGCAACGGGACGGCATGCGGCAGGTGCGGTGCAACAGCAGCCGCCGTCACCTCCTCCACCCAGCCCTCGACGAGCGCGAGTGCCGTCTCGAGGCGCAGGAGTGCACGCTCCTGTGCCGGAGTGCGTTGCGGGGAGAAGATGCCGCCCGAGAGGGCGTCCCGCAACTGCTGCATATCCGTCGGGTCGATGCTCCGGACGGCCTCTTCCATCTGCTCGAGGTCGATCTCGATGTTGCGGGCGTACTCCTCGACCGCACCGAACAGATGGGAGCGCAGCCACGGCACGTGGGTGAACAGGCGGGCGTGGGCTGCCTCCCGGACGGCGAGGAAGTGCCACACCTCCTCCTCCGGAGCGTCCAGCCCGTCCGCGAAGGCGCTCACGTTCGCCGGCACCAGTAGTAGCCCTGGTTCGGGCAGCAGGGGAAGACCGACATCGGTGCCCCCGAAGACCTCCCTGGCGAGCGTTCCTGCCCCCTGCCCCACCTGCATCGCGAAGCTTGCGGCACCGAGGGTGCGCATCATGCCTGACAGGTCGATCCCGGCCATCGGCATCGCCGCGCCAAGTCCGTCCTGGCCGGCGTCGATGGTAGTTGCCAGGGCCTCGGCCACCGATGTTCCGACTGGCTCGGCCACCGCTCGCCAGGTCGGCAACGTGCGCTCGACCCATTCCGCACGTGAAGCCGCGACGGCCTTGCCCCCCGACGGCGGTAGTTCTGTCGCGGCGTCCAGCCACAGGTCGGCCACCGACAGCGCCGTACGGACCCGCGCGGCGTCGGCTGAGCTGACGCTGGCGTCGCCGCTGGCGTGGGCGGCCTGACGTGCGACATCCTTGGCCATCCGCCAGTGACTGTCGGAGTCGTTGCCCGAGGCCATCAGCTGTTGCATCTGTGCCATCGCAGCCTGCACCTGCGCCGGATCGGTCGGCATCCCGGCACCGGCGAGCTGCGCCGGATCGATCCCGCTCGCCTCGAACGCTCGCATCGCCTCCTCGGCGCCCTCGGCCCCCAGCAACTGCTCGAGCATCCGGCGTAGCTGTTCCCGCGCGTTCTCGTCGGCCATGCCTCACGGTAACCACACCGTGCTGTATGCGGCACCGTCGATGTGGCGCCTTTCGCTCAGGGCGCACCCGCCGACCGTGGATGATAGGGGGCATGTCTGCGACGGGAACGCCCGAGGGGCCGCGTGTACTGGATCGGATCGGGACGCGGTCGATCACGATGACGATCTCCGGGTTCGCCACGCTCGGGCTGCTGCTGCTCATGCTTCTCACACCGGTGCCGTACGCAGTGCAGGGTGCCGGCCCCACGTTCGACGCGCTCGGCGCACTCGAGGAGACCGAGCTGATTACCGTCTCCGGTGCGCAGACGTACCAGACGAGTGGGCAGCTGCTGCTGACCACGGTGACCACCGCCGGCGGGCCGGGATTCCCGGTCGATGCCGGAAGCGTGGTGCGGGGATGGCTCGACCCGGGACGCCGGGTGCTGCCCGTCGAAGCCGTGATCGATCCGGACGTGACCGCCGAGGAGCAAGACCGGCTCGCCCAGCAGCAGATGAGTTCGTCTCAGGAGAACGCGACTGTCGCAGCCCTGACTGCCCTCGGGTACGACGTGCCGGCCGAGCTGACCATCGTCGGGGCCGATCCGCAGCTGGGCGCGGACGGGATCGTGCGTGAGGGAGATGTGCTCACCGGTATCGCTGTGGGATCGGAGCGCACCACGGTGACCACCTATCAGGAGCTCGCGGAGGTGCTCGCTGCGACGCCGGGTGGAACGCCGGTCCTGCTGGAGGTCGACCGGGACGGCGAGACCACGGATCTGGAGATCGTCACCACCGGCAACGGGGACGGCGGCAGCGTGCTCGGGGTGTTCCTCGACGCCGAGTTCAGCTATCCGATCGACGTGCACATCCAGATCGACAACGTCGGCGGCCCGAGCGCCGGCACGATGTTCGCGCTCGGGATCATCGACGAGCTCACCCCGGGGGAGATGACCGGGGGGCACGTCGTGGCCGGTACCGGCACGATCAGCCTGGAGGGCACGGTCGGCCCGATCGGCGGGATCACGCTGAAGATGTATGCCGCCGAACGCGACGGCGCCGAGTACTTCCTGGCTCCGGCCGCCAACTGCGCCGAAGCCGCCGAGGACATCCCCGACGGCCTCCACGTGGTCAGCGTGAGCACACTGGAGGAGGCGAGGGACGCCGTCGAGGCCATCGGCGACGGTCAGACGGACGGCCTGCCCTCCTGTTGACGGAATCGCTCGTCGATTTGGCGGCTTGAGAGCCGCCAAATCGACGAGCGATTCCGTTCTCGTTAGGCGAGTGTGGCCGAGAGCGCCTGCGCGAGGCCTGGTACTGCCTCCGGGCCCCCACCGACGGCGTCATCGGAGTCGTTCGCTCGCGAACGCAGGGCGCACCAGGTCTCCCCGGTGCGCAGCACCCCGACGGCGATGCGGACGTCCTGCCGCGCGGGATGGGCCATGAGGAAGGCGAGCCCTTCCTCCGGGTCCTGCGGCATCTGCGCCTCCGCTTCCGGGGGCACGACCATGCGCTCGACCACGATCGCCGCACCGTCGACAGTCTCCGGCCACGCCAGCTGGGCCAGTAGATCCTCCAGAGTTGCGGCCTCCGGCAGACCGTCCTGCTCGATCGAGGTGAGGTGTTCGGGATCCTCACCGGCTCCGGCGGGGAGCTCGTGGGCCAGCTGGGGGCTGGTGGCGAGGATCTGGCTGGTCCGCACCAGGGAGAACACGGCGATCTCGGCATCCCAGCCACGGCCGGCGACGTGCCGTTCGATCTCGGTGGTGGCCACGGCGAGGGAGCGGGTACGTGCGCTCAGCTCAGACGTCATGGTTCCATGGTCGCAGGCGGGTGCAGGTATGCGAAACTTCATGGACGGCTCATGCGTTGGTAGCAGTGAGGGTCCGTACGTGGTCGTGCCCGGCCGCCCCGGTCCTCACGCCGAGCCGACCGACTCCGACGACGACCACGAGGTGTAGTTCGTGTCATCCGCCGCAAGCCGACCCACAGCCCCTACCGGGGCACGCCGCCGTGGACCGCTCCTGCCCACTCTGCTGGTCATCGCCGGCATCGTGGTGGCATTCCTGATCCTGGCCCGGTTCTGGACCGAATGGCTGTGGTTCGAGCAGCTCGGGTTCAGCCAAGTTATCCGGACCGAGTGGCTGAGCAGGGCAGTACTGTTCGTCATCGCCTTCCTGCTGATGGGCGGCGCGATCTGGATCAACCTGCGCCTGGCGTACCGCAACCGCCCGATGTACGTGCCGACAACGCCGCAGCAGCAGGATCTCGACCGCTATCGCGAAGCGTTTGAGCCACTACGTCGGGTGGTCTTCATCGGTGGACCGATCGTGGCAGGCTTCTTCGCGGGCTCGGCCGCCACGGCGCAGTGGCAGAACGCCCTCCTGGCGTTCAACAGCAACAGCTGGGGGTCGGCTGACCCGCAGCACGGGATCGACCTGTCGTTCTACGTCTTCGTGCTCCCGTTCGTGCGGTTCGTCGTCTCGTTCCTGATGACCACGGCGATCATCACCGCGATCGCGACGGTCTTCACCCACTACCTCTACGGAGCACTGCAGCCTGCGGGGAACGGCGAGCGGATCACCCGTGCGGCGCGGATCCACACGGCGATTCTCGCCGCTGTCATCGTCACGATGATCGCCGCCAACTACTGGCTGGACCGGTACTCGATCCTGTCCAACGAGGGCGATCGGTTCGACGGCGCCTCCTTCACCGACATCAACGCTGTCCTTCCCGCGAAGGCGATCCTCGCCGCCGTGGCGGTGTTCGTCGCGCTGCTGTTCGTGTGGACCGGGGTTCGCGGCAACTGGCGGCTCCCGGCCGTCGGTGTGGCTCTCATGGTGGTCTCCGGGATCCTCGTCGGCGGCGCCTACCCGGCGATCGTGCAGTCGGTGCGGGTCAACCCGAACGCGCAGTCGCTGGAGGCCGAGTACATCCAGCGCAATATCGAAGCAACCTACGATGCCTACGATCTCGACAGTGTCGAGATCGAGCGCTACGAGGCGAACACGGTGGCCGAGGCCGGTGCGCTCCGTGAGGACGCGGACTCCACTGCGAGCATCCGGTTGCTCGACCCGAACATCGTCTCCCCGACGTTCCGGCAGCTGGAGCAGAACCGGCAGTACTACGACTTCCGGGACACCCTCTCGGTGGACCGCTACGACGTCGACGGGCAGAGCACCGACACGGTGATCGCAGCCCGGGAACTCAACCTGGAGGGGTCGCAGGAGCGCACCTGGGTCAACGACCACACCGTCTTCACCCACGGCTTCGGTGTGGTGGCCGCTCAGGGCAACACCATCACCTCCGACGGGCGGCCGGAGTTCATGGAACGCGGGATCCCGAGCACCGGAGTGCTCGGTGACTACGAACCGCGCATCTACTTCAGCCCCAACTCCCCGGATTACTCGATCGTCGGGGCTCCGGAGGGCACCGAACCGTGGGAGCTGGACTACCCCGACGACGCCGCCCCCAACGGGCAGGTCAACACCACCTTCTCCGGTGACGGCGGCCCGTCGATCGGTGGATTCTTCACCAAGCTCCTTTACGCGGCCCGCTTCGGCAGCGGTGACATCCTGTTCTCGGACCGCGTCACCGAGGAGTCGCAGATTCTCTACAACCGGGACCCCATCGAGCGTGTTTCCCGCGTGGCGCCGTTCCTGTCCACCGAGGGGTCGACCTACCCGGCCGTCGTCGATGCCAATGACGATGGGGTGGGTGAGGTCGTGTGGATCGTGGACGCCTACACCACGACCAACGAATACCCGTACTCGGCCCGGCAGGAGCTGGAGTCGGCGATCACCGACTCCCTCACCGAGTCCGATCAGCTCGCGGTCGCAGCACTCCCGGAGTACATCAACTACATCCGTAACTCCGTCAAGGCCGTGGTCAACGCCTATGACGGGTCGGTGACGCTGTACGCGTGGGATCCGCAGGACCCGGTGCTGCAGACGTGGATGGACATCTTCCCCGGCACGATCCGCCCCATGGAGGAGATCAACGGGGACCTGATGAGCCACCTGCGCTATCCGGAGGATCTGTTCAAGGTCCAGCGCGAACTGCTCACCGAATACCACGTGACCGACGCCGCCACGTTCTACACCGGTGGTGACTTCTGGCGGATTCCGGACGACCCGGCGCAGGAGGGAGTACCGCAGCCGCCGTACTACCTCACCTTGGCGATGCCGGAGGAGGAGCAGGCGAACTTCTCACTCACCTCCTCGTTCATCATCGACAGCGATGAGCGGAACGTGCTGACCGGGTTCATGGCGGTCAACGCCGAACCGGGGGATACAGCGGGTGAGGTTGACGAGGACTACGGCACGATCACAGTGCTGGAGTTGCCACGGGACCTCACCGTGCCCGGGCCGGGACAGGTGCAGAACAACTTCGACTCCGACACAGCCGCAGCGAACGAGCTCAACATTCTGGGCCGCGGTGGTTCGAATGTCATCCAGGGCAATCTACTGACGTTGCCCGTCGGGGGCGGTGTGCTGTACGTGCAGCCGGTCTACGTGCAATCCACGGGTGGAACGCAGTTCCCGCTGCTGCGGCGCGTGCTCGTGGCATTCGGTGATGAGATCGGGTTCGCCCAGACCTTGGACGAGGCGCTCGACCAGGTCTTCCAGGGCGACTCCGGAGCGAACGCGGGTGACGCCGAGGTCGATCCGGAGCCTGACGGCACCGATGGCGGCACGGATGACGGGTCCGGTGACGGCACCGATGATGGGTCTGGCGACATCCCGGCCGACGCGCAGCAGCGTCTCAATGCGGCGCTCGCCGAGGCCGGACAGGCGATCGAGGACTCCAACACTGCGCTCGCCAACAGCGACTGGACCGCTTACGGCGAAGCCCAGGATCGGTTGCAGGCCGCGTTGGAGGACGCGATCGCTGCCGAGGCCGAGATCAGTGGCGAGACTCCGGCCGATGCTCCGACGGACGAACCGACCGACGAACCCACGGACGGCTGATCCCCGCTCCGCCGAACGCTGAGTTGCTCGGGGTTCTCGCATGAGATGCCGAGCAACTCAGCGTTCGACGGTGAGGCGGTGTGATCGGGCGTACACCGGCAGGATTTGATCCCCCTGGGTTCGCCCCGTAGAGTGGTGTTCACCGACGCGGGGTGGAGCAGTTCGGTAGCTCGCCGGGCTCATAACCCGGAGGTCGGAGGTTCAAATCCTCCCCCCGCCACTAGAAGACGAAGGGCCCCGATCCACGGATCGGGGCCCTTCGTCGTACTCGCCCGGAGTTGCCCCAGGCTCACCCGCCCAGGACGATGCGCTCCAGGAAGTCGTTGGAGAACTTTCCCTCTGGGTCGTAACGGGCCACCAGTGACCGGAAGTCACCGATGCGCGGATACATGCCGGCGATCCGATCGGGGTCCATGGTGAACCACTTGCCCCAGTGCGGGCGTGCTTCCAGCCCGGCCAGCGCTTCCTCGATCTTGCCGAGCAGCGCCCGGACCTTCTCCGGCTCCGGATGCAGCGTGAAGTGGATCGCCACGGTGTCGCGCCCGTAGGAGCCCGACAGCCACAACTCGTCGGCGGCCACGGTGCGGATCTCACACGTCTGCAACAGTGGCGCGATAATCGGCCCCAGTTCGCGCAACGCCTCGAACGCCGCCACCGCGTGGTGACGCGGCAGCAGGTACTCGGCCTGGATCTCCCGCCCGCTGCTCGGAGTGAACCCCATCTTGAAGTGCGGCAGCCGGTCCTGCCACGGCCCGGGCTCACCGAGCTGCTCGGTGCAGTTCACGGGATCGCGGCCCGCGGGGTGAGCTTTGCGTACGGCCGCCTTGCCCACCGGCAGCCCCACCTCGCCCTCGCGACTCTTCAGCCATACGTTCACCGTCGGTTCGTTCCAGCGGGTGAAGACGCTCACGCTGTAGGCCGCCGAGGTGAGGGGGTCGAACTCGGTGAGTACGTACTCCCACGGCACCTCCTCGACGACGTACTGCGCCACGTCGTAGGTCGGTTC
The DNA here is from genome assembly GCF_009805705.1 of Ruania rhizosphaerae. Taxonomy (GTDB): domain Bacteria; phylum Actinomycetota; class Actinomycetes; order Actinomycetales; family Beutenbergiaceae; genus Ruania; species Ruania rhizosphaerae. Next base: position 50,674 of record NZ_VSMB01000015.1, on the reverse strand, counting down.
CACGCGCAGGGTCACCGTGGTCAGCACTCCGAGTGCCCCCAGGTGCACCACGGCACCGAGGAAGTCATCGTCGTCCGCGGTCAGGGTCTGCAGCTCACCACCGGCGTCGATGAGCTCGAGCCCGACCACCTCGGCGGCCAGGCTGCCCACGCGGTCGCCGGATCCGTGCGTCCCGGTCCCGATCGCCCCGGCCACGGCGATATGCGGGAGCGAGGCCATCGCACCGAGGGCCCACCCCGCCCGGTGCAACTCGGTGGCGAGGTCGCCATAGCGCGTACCGGCGCTGACCGTGACCGTCCGTTCCTCGGCGTCCACGTGTACGGTGCGGGGCAGCGCTTCCATGCTGATGAGCTCGCCGGGGGAGTCCGGCAAGTCGTGGAAGGAGTGCCGTGACCCCAGGGCCCGGATCTTCGGCGTCTCGGCCACGATCCGGCGCGCCGCGCTCACCGTGTCCGGCTGGTGGATCGGCCCGGCCCGGTAGGTGTAGGAGCCGGCCCAGTTCTCTTCAGTCATCTCACGTCCTCGTCTCAAGTGCGCGCCTCAGTCTTGCAGTCTCGACCACGTCCATGTCTCGTCGATCCGGCTGGTGGATCGCTCGGCCGCGAGGTCGGCGCGTTCGCGGCGGTGCAGCGCCCGTCCGGTCAAGGTGATCACGACCAGGCCCACGCCGATCACGACCAGGCTGGGCCATACCGGGCCGTCGACGTCCACCACCGCCAGCGCGCCGCATACCTGGGCCACGGCCTGGGCTGCGAGCGCCGGCGCCACCCCCGCGCGGAGCGCCGTCAGTTCCACCGCTGCCCTCGGGCCCAGATCGCCGGCGCGCCGGCACAGATGCACCATGAGGTGCAGTCCTGCGAGCACGACGGCGGTGCGTGCGATCTCCGGCGTGCCCAGCATGGTCTCGGCGTCAGCCGGGCGCGTGACCTGGTGCACGGCAACCGCCAGCACACCGATGGCGGGTACGGGCCCGTGCGGTACCACGGCGACCACGACGGCCAGCATCGCGGCGATGACCAGGGTGGCTGCGCCGTCGGCGATCACCACGCCGACCACGGCCAGGGCCGCAGCTGCCAGCACCCGCAACGACCATGCGGGCACGGCGTGACGGGTGCGCACCTGTACCACGGGATCGGGGCGTTGCCGCGGCTCACGGGCCGCTGCGAACCAGTCGAGCACGGCACTGGAGTGAGTGCCATCGCCTGTCATCGACGCCACCTCCTCGGTCGCACGAGCAGCCGCCATGTGGCCGCTATGTCGTGCTTGGTGCCCCGCTCTCGTGCCCAGTGCACCACCTCCACGTCCGCCCGGCGCAGCCGCTCGAGCCGCAGCGTGCGCTCCAGCCGCACCAACCGGAAGGCTGCGAGTGCGTTCGCGTCCAGGGTGCCGGTGCGCAATGGCGGCAGGGTGTCCACGGCGATCACCCGGTGGCCGTGGGCGCGCCACTGCTGGGCCACGCGTGCGGCTTCGTCGTCGAGGAAGGTCGAGAACAGCACCACCAGGGCGCCTGCGGAGACCTGCGGAGCGCGCACCCGGGTGCTGGGAAAGCTCTCCGGTGCGATCCGGGCGAGCCGGCTCGTGATCCGGTCCAGGTGACGGCGTCCCCCGGCTGGTGGAACGGGGCGTCGCCGGAGCCCGAGGTCGTCCAGGCCGACCCGGTCCCCGGCCGCCACCACTGCACGCGCGACCGCCGTGGCCGCCTCGCGGGCCACGTCGAGCGAGATCGCCTCGTCCACGGCCGCTACCCGCCCGCCGCCCCAGGTGGACACATCCGGCCCGACGGCGTCCCGGGAGTCGACCACCAGCATCACCGTTGCGTCGGCCGTGGCGAAGGTGCGCCGGGTGTAGAGGGTGTCCAGCCGTCCGGTACGGGGGTCATACGATCGGCGCGCAGTCACGCGCCAGTCGATCCGCCGCAGCCGGTCGCCGGGCATGAACGGGTGCACGTCGCGCACGTCGTCGCCGTCGCCGCCGCGCCGGGAGGTGTGGGGACCGGTCAGACCTTGGAGCCGCGGCGGCAACGGTAGTCCGGCCAGCTCCCGGGAAGCCGGATAGACGACGACAGGGATCGGGCCGGACTGACGTACGTGCGTGTGCGTGACGGAATCGAAGCCGGACAGCACATGGTCGGTGCGGAACAGGTGGCTGATGCCGGTCCGGGCGGTGGTCACCTCCACGGGGACCTGCCGCGGCCTGTCAGCTGCGAGCAACGCCTCGGTCGAGCGGTGACCGGGGGAGGAGACCCGGACTCGTATCGTCTCGGCTCCGGGCGGGGGCTGGAGTGTGATGGTTCCGGCGACCGTCCCTGCCTCCAGCCGGCCGGTGGCCCGCTCGATCGCCACCCGGCCGGGCGCCGTCGGGCCGGTGAACCAGCCCCAGGCGAAGGTGAGTAGGAACGGTACTCCGATCGCTGCCACGTCCGGCCGGCCGGCGAGCAGACCCAGCACGAGCGCCACCGCGCCCGCTGCCGCGCAAGTCAGCGCGGCCATCCCCGTGGCGAGCCCGGTCTGTGCGGGGCGAGCACCGGACCGCTCGCTCACGCGTGCGCGGACCGGCCGGCGGTCGCAGCCGGGCTGGGTACCCGGTCGAGGAGCTCGTCGACCACATCCGCCCCGGTGGTCGCGGCCGCCCAGGCCGCCGGGGTGAGCGTGAGGCGGTGCGCCAGGGCAGCCACCGCTACCGTCTTGACGTCCTCCGGGGTGACGTACTCGCGCCCGTCCAGCACCGCAAGCGCCCGGGCCACCAGCAGCAACGCCTGCGATCCCCGGGGTGAGGCGCCGACCTCGACCGCCGGGTGTGCACGTGTGGCTGCCGCAAGGTCCACGCAGTAGCGCACCACGTCCGGATCCACATCGACCGCCTCCACCCCTGCCTGCATGGCAAGCACGGTCTCCGGTGTGGTCACCTGGCGTACGCTCGCCCGCTCGCTGCGGCGCACCAGCCGGCGCGTCAGCACCTCGGCCTCCGCCTCGGCCGGCAGGTGCCCGACGGCCAGACGCACCATGAAGCGGTCCAGCTGTGCATCCGGCAGCGGATAGGTGCCCTCGTACTCGACCGGATTGGACGTGGCGAGCACATGGAAGGGAGCCGGCAGGGGGAAGCTGGTGCCCTCGACCGTCACCTGCCGCTCGGCCATCGCCTCCAGCATTGCGGACTGAGTCTTGGGTGCGGTGCGGTTGATCTCGTCCGCGAGGAAGAGACCGGTGAACACCGGTCCCGGGCGGAAGGTGAACTGGGCCTGGCCGGGGTCGTAGGCGTAGGAGCCGGTGATGTCCGCAGGCAGCAGGTCGGGGGTGCACTGCAGGCGGGCGAATTCCAGCCCGAGCGCCTGGGAGAGGCAGCGGGCGGCGAGAGTCTTACCCAAGCCAGGAACGTCCTCGAAGAGCACATGGCCACTGGCGAGGATCGTCGCCAGGGCGGTGCGCAGCGGCCCGGCCATGCCCACGACGGCGGTGCTCACCTCTGCGAGCACGTCTCCGCCCAGCCGGGCCACCTCGGGGACGGAGATCGGGCGGGTCTCGGTCTGGCTCATCGTGTCTCTTTCGGTGTGGGGTGCAGCAACGCTTCGGCCGCGACCATGGCGTTCTCAGCCGCGGTTCGGGCGGGTGGTGGGACCTGCTCGGGAGCGCTCAGCCACTGGGCGATCTCCGGCCCGAAGATGTCCTCGGCGGTGCGGCGACGCTGGTGTTCGGTGAGCTCGAGCACCCCGGCGAGGGTGCGGTGCAGGCGGTCGGCGCCGGTGGTCGACAGGTGCCCTCGTGAGGCCAGCATCCAGGTGAGGCTGGAGACGTCCCGGCGTGCGCCGTCGCGTCGACCGTACGGGAGGACGGGCCAGGGGGAGCGGGCGGCGAAGGGTAACCATCCGGTGAGCAAGGCAACGGCGGCCACGCATGCGCTCAGCAGGAGTGCCCGTGGCAGGTCGACCCCGATGCCCCAGGAGGCGGCGGTGAGCCCAGCGGCCGCCACCAGCCACCACCCACGGCGCCGATAGCGACTCACAGTGCTGGCAGCACGTGTGGCTCGCGTGCCCAGGGCATCACTCATGCGCCGGCTCCCGGGGTCGTTCCCGGTCGGGTGCCTGGGCTCGCCTCGGCGGCGGTTGGCACGGGCCAGCTCTCGGTGATCTGCGTCAGGGCTGCCGCGGCGGCGTGTACCTCGGCTGTGCCCGGGGACCGGGTGGAGAATCGCGCCTGGTGGTACAGACCCAGCAGCGCGGTCACGGCGGCTTCATCGGCACCCGTACGCGCGAGGACGGAGGTCGTGAACTCCGTGGGGGTCTGAGCCGGGCGACGGTGGACGCCCGAGGCCTCCGCTGCCTCCTCCAGGGCGAGCCACGCCGCCACGATCGCATCCCGCGGCGGGCCGGCCTGCTCCAGCTGCGTCACTGCCGCCTGCGCTCCCCGGTGCAGTGCCGGGATGTCGGGCTCGTTCTCGACGGCTCCGGTGCCGGCGAGAGTGGCAGGTGGCTCGGGCTCGGGTGGGTGGGGACGACGCATCCACAACACCCAGCGCAGCAGCAGGGCGAGCAGCACGACGGCGAGTAGTCCCGCTCCCACCCAGAGCAGCCAGCCCAGGTCCGGTGCAGGCAGATCGGTGTCGAGCGGCGGCGGCGTCTCGGTTGCGGTCGCGGTGGGCATCTCAGCGCTGGGAGGAGCCGCCGGCGGCGTGGGCTCGCCCCGGTCGGAGTCGAACCGTGGGGTGAACTGCCACGGGCCGGTGAGCGCTGAGGCCAGGACGGCTGCCGTCAGCAGGGCTCCGACTGCCGCTGTCCGGGCGACGGAGCCCATCGGACGGCGGGCCGGGCGGGCTCGTTCGGCGCTGACGGGCCGAGGGCTGGCGCGGTCGCCCGAAGGAGCAGTGGACACAGGCTGTCAGCGGCGGTAGGTGACGATCCGGAACCGGATCCCGGTGCGGCTGGTCTGCCAAGGGCCGTGCTCGGCCACCCACTGTGCTCCGATCACCGGAGCGTAGGTGTCTCCGTCGACGACCAGGTCGATCTCGGTGACCACGAGCACGTCGGCGGCGTCGATGGCCTGTTCGTACACTTGGCCGCCGCCGCAGATCCAGGCGTCCTCCTGTGCCACCAGGGCGAGTGCTTCGTCGAGTGTTCCGACCACGTCGGCCCCCTCAGCCCGGTACTGCGGGTTGCGGGTGAGCACGATGTTGCGCCGGCCGGGCAGCGGGCGGAACTTCTCCGGCAGCGACTCCCATTGCTTGCGCCCCATCACGACCGCGTCACCGGACGTGGACTCGCGGAAGTGGCGCAGGTCTTCCGGCAGGTGCCATGGCAGGTCGTTGTCCTTGCCGATCACCCGGTCGTGAGCCTGTGCCCAGATCATCCCCAGCATCGGTTCCCCCTCCGGTCGTGCCTGCAGTTCATCGTCACCGCTCCTCGTTCACACAGCCACAGGAGCCTTGATGGCCGGGTGGTGGACGTAGTCGAGCACCTCGACGTCGTCGTAGGTGTAGGAGAACAGGTCCGCGGCGCGGTGCAAGTGCAGCGCCGGGAACGCGTAGGGCGCCCGGGTGAGTTGCTCGCGCACCTGGGCGATGTGGTTGTCGTAGATGTGGCAGTCGCCGCCGGTCCAGACGAACTCGCCCGGCTCCAGATCACTCTGCTGGGCGACCATGTGCGTGAGCAGAGCGTAGGAGGCGATGTTGAACGGCACGCCGAGGAACAGGTCGGCGCTGCGCTGGTACAGCTGGCAGGACAGGCGCCCGTCGGCCACGTAGAACTGGAACAGCGTGTGGCACGGCGCCAGCGCCATCTTGTCCAGTTCCGCCACATTCCAAGCGGAAACGAGAATGCGTCGCGAGTCCGGCTGCTCGCGCAGCTGGCGCAGCACGCCCGCGAGCTGGTCGATGTGCCCGCCGTCGGGGGTGGGCCAGGAACGCCACTGCACTCCGTAGATGGGGCCCAGCTCACCGTCGGCGTCGGCCCATTCGTCCCAGATCTTCACGCCGTGTTCGCGCAGGTAGGCGGTGTTGGACTCCCCGCGCAGGAACCACAGCAGCTCGTGGACCACTGATTTCAGGTGGACCCGTTTGGTGGTGATCAGCGGGAACCCGCGGGAGAGGTCGTACCGTAGCTGGCGCGCGAAGACGGAGCGGGTCCCCGTCCCGGTCCGGTCCGACTTGGGCGTGCCGGCGGCGAGGACGTGCGCGAGCAGGTCCTCGTACTGGGTGTCGGGTGCGTCGTGACTGCCGGGTGTGGCAGATGTGACCGTGGCCTCCGGTGCCTGTGAGGAATCTGGTGTCTGTGGCATGGCAGCTCCTTGGTCAGTCTCCGGCGGGTCGGGGCTGGTCGGACTGCTCGACCAGCCGGGAGGCGTCGCTGAACAGGTCCGGCTGGCCGGAGGCGAGCGCGGGCCCGCCGTGCTCGAGACCCCGGCCGAACTCCACCGGTGCTGGCCCGAAGGCGGCATCCAGTCCTTCGATGAGGCTCTTGCCCATCACGCGGCCGCCGAGGTATCCGATCGCGGCGCCGATCCCGAACGGCAGCAGGCGCCCGAGCATCACCGAACTGCTCTTGGTGACCACGGCCTTGGCCATCCTGCCCCGCAGCGTCTTGTTCACCGTCTTGACCGTGGCGACCGGCAGTCGGGTGAGCAGCACCTGCGCCCAGGTCGCTGTGGACAGGCCGAGCTGGTGCTCGAGCAGTTCGGGCCCGTTCTCACCCAGCAGCGTGGTCAGCAGCAAGGCCCGGCGGCGGGAGACGTCGTCGGTGGCGATCCCGTGCACCTCCGCGACGGCCAGGCACAGGGCGGCCGATGCTGCCATGAACGCTGCCACCTGACCGGCGGTGAGGGTCAACGCGACCCCGGTCCCGACGACGGGGAAGGCTGCCACCGCCCCGACGGCACCGCCCGACGCACTGACAGCCAGCAGGTAGCGGCGCTTGAGTAGCTCGATCAGCTCGGTGGGCGTGGCGTCGCGATGGGTGGCCCGCAGATCGTCGACGTAGCGGCGCACCTGGGAGGACGGGATGGTGGTCGCGGTATCGATCAGGTCGTGGAGGCGGGCCATGGGGTCAGTCCCTTCTGGTCTCGACCAGGCGCACATCGTGCGGAAGGCCAGCGTCCAATGTACGGCCCACGGTGCACGCCTGCTTGGCGGCGCGCGTGATCACCCGGACCAGCGCTTCGGTCTCATTATCGGTCAGGGAATCCGTCTCCAGGAGCACGTCCACCTCGGCCGAGGTGTACCGGTTCTGCTGCTCGTCCTTCTCCGTGCGTACGACGGCGCCGCCGGTGAAGTCCTCGCCGAGGCGCCGCCCGATCGGCAGGTCCGCGCTCATCATCGTGCAGGCAGCGAGAGCCAGCGCCATGAGTTCGCCGGGGTTGAACACCCCCTCGATCTCTCGGGGGCCGATCGCCACCTCGCCGCCGCGGTCGTTCCGGGCGACGTACTGGCGGGTGCCGGTGCGCTCGATGCGAAGTCCTGAGGTGGGAAGTTCCATCGTCTGATCATCGCACTGGTCCGGGCCCCGAGGTTTGTCGATCTGCCGAACCGGACACCGACATCTGAGGAGTCTCTGCTCGTCGGCGGACCTCTGGCCAGGAGTGGGTGGGCGAGGCATCGTTGATCGGTTCCTGCTTGCAGCACACAGCAGCGAGTTCAACAGGGGAAGATGGGTAGGGACGTACATGGCGATTCGGGGAGACGATCAGGGGCGTGGGGACGCAAGATGGATCAATGACCGTGGCCGACCTGACCTCAGCTGTCGATCCCGCCGTGGCGTTAGCCCACCGGTGGGCGGGCGCCACGTCCGCGCGATCGACCTCGGCGGAGAGTCGTACCTCCGCCCGCCTCGCGGGGCTGGTCTCGGACCCGGCGGGTCTCGACCTGGCGGTGCGCTTCGTCGACCGGGTCGCCAGGCCGGACGACCTCACTGTCGCCGCACGAGAACTGGGACGCCTCTCGACCGAGGCAGCCAGCGGATTCCTCTCCGCACCTGACCGGGCGATGCTCGGCCTGGGATCAGCGGTCGCACGTCTTGCCCCGTCGGTCGTCGTGCCGTTGGCTCGCCTGCGTCTGCGCCAGCTTGTGGGCCATCTCGTCGTGGATGCGTCCGACCCCGCGCTCGGTCACCACCTGGCCCAAGCCCGTGCCCATGGGCGGCGCTCGAACGTCAACCTCCTCGGTGAGGCGGTGCTCGGGGAGCAGGAGGCCGCAGCCCGCGCGGCCCGCACCCGTCTGTTGCTGGAGCGGGACGATATCGACTACGTCTCCATCAAGGTCTCCGCCCTCGTCTCCCAGCTCAGCACCTGGGACACCGAGGCCATGGTGCCGCGTGTGGTCGACCGGCTCCGGCCCCTGTACCGCACCGCAGCACGGAAGAGCCCGACGGCGTTCGTCAACCTGGACATGGAGTCCTACCGCGACCTCGATCTCACCGTGAGCGTCTTCGAGGCCATCTGCTCCGAGCCCGAGTTCACCGGTCTGGAGATGGGGCTGGCGCTCCAGGCCTACCTGCCGGACTCCTACTTGGCGATGCAGCGGCTGGTCGACTTCGCACGTCGCCGCCGCGCCGCGGGTGGGGCTCCGATCAAGATCCGCCTGGTCAAGGGGGCGAACCTCGCGATCGAGCGGGTCGGGGCCGAGCTGCACGGGTGGGTGCAGGCGCCCTATGCCACCAAGGCCGAGGTCGACGCGAACTACGTGCGCATGCTCGAGACCTTGCTGCGCCCGGAGGTGGCCGCTGCCGTCCGCACCGGGGTCGCCTCACACAACCTGTTCGACCTCGCCCTGGCGCACCAGCTGGCGACCGAGCGGGGGGTGAGTGACGCCGTCGATGTGGAGATGCTGCACGGGATGGCGCCGGCGCAGGCGAGGGCGGTGGCGCGGGACGTCGGATCTGACCGCCCCTTGATCCTGTACACCCCGGTGGTGGCCCCCCAGGACTTCGACGTCGCGGTCTCCTACCTCGTGCGGCGCTTGGAGGAGAACGCGGCACCGGAGAACTTCATCCATGCGGTCTTCGCACCGCACGCCGGGGACGCGCCGGACCACTCCCCGATGCTCGAACAGGAGGAACGCTTCCGCGCCTCGGTGCAGGATTCCGGCAGTGTCTCGGCAACCCCGCGCCGTAGTCGCGCGCGCCCGCCGGCCGGAGCGTTCTTCGCCAACACCACCGACTCCGACCCGGCACTGCCGGAGGTCCGGTGGGCGGCGCAGGAATGGGTCACCCAGCCAGCCAGGGAACTGACCTCCCCGGAACTCGTCTCGATCGGGGCCGTCGACGAGGTCGTCGAGCGGGGCCGGCTCGCGCAGCCGGGGTGGGCCGGACGGAGCTCGGCCGAACGTGCCGCGGTGCTGCGCACGATCGCCGACGAACTCGAGCGCCGTCGTGGGGAGCTGGTCACTGCCGCCGCACACGAGGGCGGCAAGACCGTCGCCGAGTCGGACCCCGAGGTCTCCGAGGCGATCGACTTCGCCCGCTACTACGCCGACCGTGCCGAAGAGCTCGACGAGATCGCCGACGACGAGGGGCTGAGCTTCACCCCCGACACGCTCGTGCTGATCACCCCGCCATGGAACTTCCCGATCGCGATCCCTGCAGGCGGCGTCCTTGCATCTCTGGCCGCCGGGGCTGCCGTGGTCCTCAAACCGGCACCACCGGTGCCCGGTGTGGCGGAAGTGGTCGTGGAGGCCATCCACGCCGCCTTCGCCGCACACCGGGCCCCGGATGAGCTGGTGCAGATCGTGCGCACCGACGAGGGCGAGATCGGCCGGCATCTGGTGGCCCATCCCGGAGTGGACACGGTCATCCTGACCGGCGCCTACGAGACGGCACGGATGTTCGAACGGTGGCGTCGTGACCGCCCCGCCGGGGCCGGGGTGCTGGCCGAGACCAGCGGGAAGAATGCGCTCGTGGTCACCCCGAGCGCCGACATCGACCTGGCTGTCGCCGATGTGATGCGCTCGGCGTTCGGCCACGCCGGGCAGAAGTGCTCGGCGGCGTCCCTGCTGATCCTCGTCGGGCCGATGGCACGCTCGGAACGGTTCCGCAGGCAGCTGGTGGACGCTGTCGGCTCGCTGCGGGTGGGATGGGCCCAGGACCTCGGGACGGCGATGGGTCCGCTGATCGGCCCGGCCGAGGGGAAGCTGGCGCGAGCTCTGACCACCGTGGAGCCAGGCGAGTCCTGGCTGATCGAACCGCGCCAGCGCGACGATGAGGGCAGGCTGTGGTCACCGGGGATCAAGATCGGGGTCCAGCCCGGATCGCCGTTCCACCTCACTGAGTATTTCGGCCCTGTGCTCGGCATCATGGCTGCCGACTCGCTGGAGCAGGCGATCGAGTGGCAGAACGCGACTGGCTACGGCCTCACCGGAGGCCTGCACAGCCTGGACGAGGACGAGATCCGGCACTGGCTCGCTCATGTGGAGGTGGGCAACGCCTACGTGAACCGCCACATCACCGGGGCGATCGTGCAGCGGCAGCCCTTCGGCGGGTGGAAACGCTCCTCGATCGGCCCGGGTGCGAAGGCCGGTGGCCCGAACTACGTCGCTCAGCTCGGTACCTGGTCCACGGTGCAGCGCCCCGTGGGCGAGGGTGCTGTGGGGCGTCGCGTACGTGCGCAGCTGGAAGCGATCCTGCGGCTGAGCGACGATCCGGCCGAGCAGGAGTGGTTGTGGGTCTCGGCGCTGAGCGATGCGTGGGCGCGAGACCAGGTCTTCCAGCGCGAGACTGACCGGACCGGACTCGCGGCCGAGGCGAACGTGTTCCGGTACCGCCCGGTGCCGATGGTGACGGTGCGGGCGAGCGCATCCGCCGTCCCCGTGGAGGTCGGGCGGATGGCGCTCGCCGCGGCCTGCGCAGGAGTGCCGGTGGATGTCTCGATGCATCCCGATGTCGGGCAGGTGGCCGACGCCCGCCTCGGGCTCGACGCCGTCGGCTGGGGATGGCAGACCGAGACCGACGAAGCGTTCGCGGCGCGCGTCTCGCGTGGGGAGGTCGCCGGGCGCATCCGCGTGATCGGCTATCAGGAGGGCCTCGTGCAGGCTGCCTGCGCCGAGACCGCCGATGCCACGCTGCTCCACGGTGAGGTTCTTGCCTCCGGCCGGCGGGAACTGCTGACGGTGCTGCGGGAGCAGGCCGTCAGCCGCACCATGCACCGTTTCGGGCATGTCGCAGCGCAGACGTCCTCACCGACCGGGACGGCTGCCGGTGTGGATGGTCGCTGACCTCTGGCACGGTTGCGCAGGCATCCGTCGAGGCGTGCCGGTCGTGGCCGGGAAGGGATCACTCGCGTAGCTTGGCGCCGCGAGCCTCGTCCCACGTCATGAGGTGCTCTGCTGCCCGGTCCCACGGGCGGGTCCACCCGAGTTCGGTGAACAGATGGTCGAGCAGGTTGCCGGTGAATCCCCACACCCAGCCGCTCGGCACCCGGAACCCGGCGGAACGGTGACCCGCGAGCAGGACGTTCGCCCGCGCCGTCGGGGAGAGCAGCCGTGCCACCGGAACTCGCAGCGTGTGCAACACCTCGCCGTCCGTGCTCGGCGCCGTCGGGGGTACCGCGTCGGCCCATCCCAGCACGGGGGTGACCGCGAAGGAGCTGACGGGAACGAGCACCTGGGGGAGTGCGCCGAGCAACTCCACATGGTGCCGGGCGATCCCGGTCTCCTCCTCGGTCTCCCGGAGGGCGGCACCGGTCGGTCCGTCGTCGGAGGCCTCGATCCGGCCGCCAGGGAGTGCGATCTGACCGGGATGCTGGCGCAGCGCCGGGGAGCGTTGGACGAGGAACAGATCCACGGCCGGTGGCTGTGTGTCGCCTTCGGTCTGGCCCGGGGTGAACAGGGCCAGGACGGCGGCACGACGGAACGTGGCGGCGAGCCGGGCGTCGTCGGCATGCGGTCCTGCGAGCGGGACGAAGCGCCCTTCGTGCACCCGCGCCAGAAGCTCGTGCAGGTCGGTCAGCGCGGCATGCGGCACACAGGCATCCTAGGGGTTGCGCCCGGACAGGCTCGCAGTGCGGCCGGACGCCTGTGACCCACACAGGTTGGCTCCTCGGCGCGGTGGGGTTCGTCCACCGGAAGGGGATTCTGGGGAGGGTTACGTGTGCCAGGATGAGTCCGAGCGGATGACCGAACGGGGAATCGATGGTGGCTGATCGGGTGAGCGACGAACCAGGAACCGCGACGTCGAGTCCGGCCGCGCCAACTCCGAGCGAGCAGGACGTGCTTGTCGTCACCGACGTCGAACGCCGCTTCGGTGACCTGAAGGCCGTTGACGGGGTCTCGCTGAGCATCCGCCCCGGTGAGACCTTCGGGCTGCTCGGACCGAACGGGGCCGGTAAGACCACCACCATCACGATGATCGCCGGGCTCCTCGCCCCGGACCGCGGCACGATCGAGGTCGCGGGAGAGCGGATGCACCCTTCCGCGGTCGCGGTGAAGCGCCACATCGGCCTGGTCCCGCAGGACCTGGCGCTCTACCCGGACCTCAAGGGCCGGGAGAACCTGCGTTACTTCGCCCGTTTGCAAGGCCTGCGTGGGGCAGACCTGAAGCATCGCGTGGACGAGGTGCTGGAGGTGGTGGGGCTCGCCGACCGGGCCAAGGACCCGGTGAAGGAATACTCCGGCGGCATGAAACGGCGGCTGAACATTGCCGTCGGACTGCTGCACCGGCCCAGCCTGCTCATCCTGGACGAACCCACGGTGGGGGTGGACCCGCAGTCGCGCAACGCCATCCTGGAATCCGTTGAAGCCCTCGCCGGTGAAGGTATGGCGGTGCTGTACACGACGCACTACATGGAAGAGGCCGAACGGCTCTGTGACCGGATCGCCATCATCGACACCGGACGGATCCAGGCTGCGGGTACCCGCAGCGAGCTCATCCGGCTCCTCGGCTCCTCCGACCAGGTGCGCCTGAGCGGTACCGGTGATCTGCGCGCCGCCTCCTCCGCCGTGGCTCAGGTGCGTGGGGTGGAACGCGCCGACGTGACCGACAGTGAGGTGCTGGTGACCGCGGCCGACGCACCCGCTGCGCTCGCGGCCATCGTGACCGCGGCCAGTACCCACCTTGAACTCGCCGACGTCGAGATCACCCGCCCGGACCTCGAGCAGGTCTTCCTGCACCTGACCGGCAAAGCACTGCGGGACTGACATGGGTGCCGTGTGGACGATCGTCACCAAGGACCTGCAGCAGCGGTTGCGTGACAAGTCGGTGCTGATCTTCTCCATCGCCGTCCCGCTGGCGCTCATGACCGTGCTCAACCTGGTGATCCCCACCAGCGCCGACGACGTGGAGCTGGAACCGGTGACGATGGCCGCCTCGATCGACGCCGATGACGAGCTCGCCGATGTGGTGGTCTCCAGCCTGGCCGGCCTGAGCGTCTTCCAGGTGACTGTGGCCGACAGCGAAGATCCTCGAGCCTCGGTGGATGCCGGGGATGCGGATCTCGGTCTGATCATCCCGCCCGGCCTGACCGAGGACTTACGCTCGGGCACCGAGCACTCCGTGCAGATGGTGATCGGTGACGGCGCCGGCCTGTCCGCGAACATCCTGATCGCTGTCACCGATGGGCTGCTCAGCGAGATGCGCTCGCGCAGCGTCTCCGCCGCCGCGGCGATCGAGGCGGGACTCGCCCCCGACGTCGCGGCTCAGCTCGCACAGGAGGAGGTGGATGCCGCCGGTGCGATCACCGCCGAGGAGGGAGAGGCCTCCGACCAGCAGCTCACTGCCGGCGGAGCGCTGATCGCCGGCCAGGCGGGCCTGTTCCTGATGTTCACCGTCGGATTCGGGGTGCTCTCCATGGTCGCCGAGCGAGAGAGCGGGACCCTCGCGCGGCTGCGATCGATGCCCATCCGGCCCGGTTCGATCGTCCTGGCCAAGGCACTCGGTGCGTTCGTGCTCGGGGTGCTGGCCACCGCGGTGCTGCTGACCGCCGGGTCACTGATGTTCGGGGTCGCCTTCGGCAATGTGGGCGCCGTGGGTGTGCTGGTGCTGTGCGCGGTGGCTGCCGCGACCTCGCTGACCTTCATCGTGGTGCGCCTGGCACGCACCGCGGAACAGGCGAACATCGTGCAGACCATCCTCGCCCTGGTCCTGGGCATGTCCGGCGGGGCGTTCTTCCCGATCGCCGCGAGCGGCGCACTCGGGGCGGTGCTCGATGTGAACCCGATCGCCGCATTCACCCGCGGGCTGGGTATCACCGCCGGAGGCGGCGGGCTCAGCGACCTGACGGCGCCCGTGCTCACCTTGCTCGCGTTCGCCGCGATATGCCTGCTGGTCTCCCGGGCGATCCCGGACCGGGGGGAGACCCGATGAGGGCCGTAGGCGCGATCGCCGGAGTCGAGCTGCGCCGGTTCCTGCGGGACCGGTCCAACATCTTCTTCACCTTCATCTTCCCGCTGCTGCTCGTGGTGGTGATCGGTGCCCAGTTCGGCGGTGGCGCGAGCAATGGCCGGGTACTGCTCACCGAGGCACAGTCGAGTTTTGGGGAGGATCTGCGGGCCACGCTCACCGCGGCCGACGTGACCGTGGACGCCTCGACGGCCGATGCTGCCGCCGAGACCCTCGCCCGGGGCCGGGCCGATGTGGCCATCGTGCTCACCGCCGAGGACGCAGCCGCCTACGAGGCCGGGGAACCGGTGCGGGTGGAGGTGATCCAGGCCTCCACCAACGGCGCGCAGACTGCGGCGCAGCGAGTGCAGACCGCGCTGAGCGAACTGGCCACCACCCGCGCGCAACTGGCTGCCCTGACCGGCGCCGGCGCAGCGCCGGATGTTGCGAGTCAGGCACTCGCGGCCGCCGAGGAGGAGGTGCCACCGCTGCAGGTCGACGTGGTTGACGTGAACGAGATCAGTCAGGCGTTCGCCGGGGTGACCGGCTTCGACGTCGGGGCCGCCTCGCAGGTGCTGCTGTTCGTGTTCATGGCGGCACTGGCCGGGTCCGGCACGCTGATCGACGCGCGCCGCAATGGGGTGATCGCACGCACCCTCGCCGCACCGGTCGGCACGGGGAGCGTCGTGGCCGGCCAGGCACTGGGCCGATGGACGATCGCAGTCTTCCAAGGGGCGTACGTGATGGCCGGGACCTCGCTGCTGTTCGGCGTCACCTGGGGCAACCTGCCGGTCGCGTTGCTGGTGCTCGCTGTGTTCGCCGCTGTGGCGGCCGGGTTCGCCATGGTGATCGGTTCGCTGCTGGACAACGAGGGTGCCGCGACCGGCCTCGGCGTCGGGCTATCCCTGGTGCTCGCTGCCCTCGGCGGGTGCATGTTCCCACAGGAGCTCTTCCCCGATGCGCTGCGAACCGTCAGTTCCTTCACCCCGCACGGGTGGGGGTACCGGGCGTTCGCCGAGGTGCAGCGCCACGATGCCGGGGTGGCGGAGATCCTCCCGCACCTAGGCGTGCTCGCTGCTTTTGCGGTCGGCGCACTGCTGCTGGGGTCGCTGCTGCTGCGGCGCAGCCTGGGCCGCGCGATCTGAGGTCAGGCGAAACCGTCGAAGGTCACGCCCCGGAAGTCGGCCAGCGCGGTCGCCTGCTCGGCCGCGACGTCCCGGTCTGCCCGGGTGAGCGGTACCCATTCCGTCAGGCGTAGGCGAAGGTGCCCCTTCGCCGTCGTGGGCCGCCACAGGGCAAGGACCCGTCCGTCCCGCACGACGGCGCCCGGTCGCCCCAGCACGGGAAACAATGCCTTCCGTTCGGTCGCCGAGGCAGCCAGGAGGTGACGGTCCCTCGCCTGCAGGAACGGATCGTAGGGGCCGATGATGCGCACGACTCCGCTCTCCTCGCCGCCCGTGAGCGCTGCCAGATTCCCGGCAAGAGCGAATGTGGCCGCCTCATCGACCGTGACAGGCACGGCGTCGTCGGGCCAGTTGGCGCGCACGTCTGCGACCGGGGCGTCCAGATAGGCAGCGACCTCCTGCATCGTCCCGGTACCGAAGAGCGAGAGGTATACCCGGATGGGCTGCAGGTGTATGGAGGCGGAACTGGCGCCGTCGGGTTCCCGCATGGGTCCGGGCACGTCGCTGCTGGGCCAGTCCGCGATCGGGCGGAGCACCGGCGGTGAGGTACCGGGCACCAGCTCCAGGCCGGCGAACAGAGCCGCAAGGCGGAACGGTTGCTCGTAGGTATGAATCGCCTGGCACGGGCGGCACTCGCGCAGATACGGCTCCGGGAGCCGCCGGGTGAGCTCGGCCGACATCTCTCCCTTGACGATCGGACCGGTGGCAATGTCACGCATCTCGCCGGCGACCCGGTCGAGGGCATCGAGCACGGCAATCCCGGCCCGGCGCAGCGGTGCGGCGGCGTCGAAGATGCGCTTGCCCGCATCTGCCTCGGAGAACGGGGAGACGGTGCGCCGCACCTGCCCGAGCTCGTCTCTGCGGTAGGCGTGCGGGGCGCCGCGCAGTGTCCACGCCAGCGCGAACGGGCCGCGCGGATCGTCGGTGAGCCGAGCGCGGAGGCCGCGTACCCGCAGTGCCCAGGCTGCGCCGTCAGGCCCGGTGTCCTGCACACCGAGGTTGAGGATGGGTGCATCGCCGGGGTCGGTGACCGTGCCAGGAGCGGCTGTCAGGCCGTGGCGGGCCATGCGGAAACGCAGCACCTGATCGGCGGTGAGACCGGCAGCCGGTGCAGGGGAGGAACGGGACGTGCGGGCCATGACAGGACGCTACCGCTGGCGGCGTTCTGTGGCCCGCAGCAGCGGCACGTCCGGTCGGCACCACACCGCACCCACGATAATGTCCGGATGCTGGACGCGACCGGAATGGATTGGTGGGCTCTGGCCGCGGTCGTTCATGATGGCGGCATGACCGCGATCCCACCCGCCCCGGAGCGAATGCGCGACTGATCTGTTCGCGTGTGGGACCACCTGCGCCGTCGGCCGTGCCGACGTCCCTGCCGACACACCCGGCACACCTGTGCCCCCTCTCCTCATCGAAAGGACCACCCATGTCCAGCCTGTCCCGTCGCCATGTCGGCGTCGCCGCCCTCGCCACGACCGCCGCGCTCACCCTCGCCTCGTGCGGAGGTGCCGCCGACGGCGCAGCTTCCGGTTCCGAGGACGACCCCATTCGTATCGGCGTGGTGAACTCCTCCGAACCGCAGTGGGAGGTGTTCGAGTCGGCCGCAGCCGACGAGGGCATCACGGTGCGGATGGTGAATTTCTCCGACTACCAGCTGCCGAACCAGGGACTGAGCGACGGCGACCTGGACCTGAACCAGTTCCAGCACCTGCAGTTCCTGGCCAAGTACAACGTCAACACCGACAGCGACCTCACCCCGATCGGCGCCACCGCGGTGTACCCGCTGAGCCTGTTCTCGCTGGACTACGCGAGCGTGGAGGAGATCCCCGAAGGTGGCGAGATCGCCATCCCGAACGACGAGACCAACCAGGCCCGCGCCCTGCTGGTGCTGCAGGAGGCGGGTCTCCTCACCCTCGAGGGTGGTGGTAGTGCGTTCTCCACCCCGGCCGACGTGATCGCCGAGGAGTCCCGGGTGAGTGTGACGCCCGTGGACGCCGCCCAGACGGCGCTCGCCCTGCAGGATGTGGCCGCCTCGATCATCAACAACGACTTCGTGGCCGATGCGGGCCTGGTGGCCGAGGACGCGATCTTCTCCGACGACCCCGCCTCGGACGCTGCGGCTCCGTACATCAACATCTGGGTCGCCGACGCGGAGGAAGCCGACAACGAGACCTTCGCCCAGCTCGTCGAGCTGTACCACTCACCCGAGGTGGAAGAGGCGGCGTTCGAGTCCTCTGGTGGGAGCGCGGTCTTCGTGAACAACCCCGCGGATGAACTGCAGGAGATCCTGGCGCAGATCGAGTCCGACTTCGCCGAGTGACCCAGGCCACGTAGTCAGTTGACGGCCGGAGCGCCCGGTCGTCAGCTCTGGCACACTGCTTCCCCGGGCGAGCGAAGGCTCGCTCGGGGAACGGTCGTCGAGGAGACGCATGAGTGAACCGATCATCTCCCTGAGGGAGGCGCACAAGGTCTTCTCCGCACGCCATGGCGAGATCCGCGCCGTCGACGGGGTGAGTCTGGACATCCAGCCGGGGGAGATCTTCGGTGTGATCGGCTACTCCGGTGCGGGCAAGAGCACGCTGGTGCGGCTGATCAACGCCCTCGAACCCGCCACCTCCGGGTCGGTCGTGGTCGACGGGGTGGATGTCACCGCGCTCCGGGAGTCGCGGTTGCGGGAGGTGCGCGCCGGGATCGGGATGATCTTCCAGCAGTTCAACCTGCTCGGCTCGCGTACCGTCGCGGCGAATGTGGCCTACCCGCTGGAGGTGGCCGGCTGGCCCAGAGCCAAGCGGGACGCGCGGGTGGCCGAACTGCTCGACTTCGTCGGGATCACCGACAAGGCCGGGGCCTACCCGGCCAAGCTCTCCGGAGGGCAGAAGCAGCGGGTGGGTATCGCTCGCGCGCTGGCCACCAATCCGCGCATCCTGCTGGCCGACGAGTGCACCTCGGCACTCGACCCGGAGACCACTGCCGACGTGCTCGCCCTGCTGCGGCGGGTGAATAGCGAGTTCGGGATCACCGTGGTGGTGATCACGCACGAGATGGACGTGGTGCGCTCACTGTGTGATCGCGTCGCCGTGATGGAGCACGGCCGGGTGGTGGAGCTGGACGACACCTACCGGGTGTTCTCGGCCCCGCAGCACCCGGTGAGTCGCCGGTTCGTGGCATCGGCGCTCAAGGATCGCCCGACGGCGGACGTGCTGGAGCGGCTGCGCGTTCGTCATCCTGGGCGGCTGGTGACGGTCGGCGTGGACGATGCCGGCCATTCCACCTCCCGGCTGAACGAGGTGCTGCGAGATGCCGGAGTCGACTCCACCGTCGTCTACGGAGGGATCACCGAGGTCGCCCGGCGCCCGTACGGCTCGCTCACGCTGGAACTCATCGGGGAGCCGGTCCGCATCCAGCAGGGGGTGACGGCGTTGCGCGCCTTCTCCGATGTGGTGGACCTGGGGACTGCGTCTGATCCGCACGAGGACCCGTCGATGGCACCGATCGAGGAGGGTAGTCGCTGATGGATTGGGAGCGACTCACACCGCTGCTGATCGCCGCAGCCGGTGAAACGGCGTTCATCGTGCTCATTGCGATGGCCGTGGGAGGCCTGTGCGGGCTGGCGATCGGTCTGGGTCTGTATCTGTTCCGACCCGGGAACCTGTTGGCGAACCGGATCGCCTTCGGGGTGCTGAACGTGGCCGTGAACATCGTGCGGCCCATCCCGTTCATCATTTTCCTGATGGCGATCGGACCATTGAACAGGCTGGTCACCGGAAGCACCATCGGGATCGAACCGTTCACGTTCGCGCTAGCGTTCATGGCCACCTTCGTGTTCGCGCGGCTGGTGGAGCAGAACCTGCTGGGGATCGATCCGGGTGTGGTGGAAGCCGCGCGTGCCATGGGCGCGGGTCCGGTGCGGATCATCGCAACGGTGCTGATCCCGGAGGCACTGGCACCGCTCATCCTCGGCTTCACGTTCCTGTTCGTCGCCGTCCTGGACGCTTCCGCGGTCGCCGGCTACGTGGGCGCCGGTGGCCTCGGTGACTTCGCCATCGTGCACGGGTACCGCCAGTTCGACTGGGGCGTCACGGCGATGGTGGTGCTCGTGATCATCGTGATCGTCCACGCCGTGCAGTGGCTGGGTAACACCCTCGCGCGCAAGGCGCTTCGGCGCTGATCTGCCCTGCGGTCGAGCCAGTGTGCTGGCTGATCGCGTGGCGGCCGTAAGGTGGAACCCGTGTCCACGATGGGTGATCTGATCGACCAGCACAGCGACCTGGCAACACAGGACGCCGAGTGGCTCCATCTTCTTGTCGGCGACTGGCAGGTGATCTCCGACCTCGCGTTTGCCGACCTGGTGCTGTGGCTGCCGACCACCGAGGACGACTTCGTCGCGGTCGCGCACGCTCGACCCTCCACCGGCGCCACGGTGCACCACGACGATGTCGTGGGCCAGCGCGCTCCAGCGGGATTGCGGGAGACGTTACGGCACGCGCGCGGTGCGCAGGCCGTGAACCGGGCCCGGGAGGCGCGCTGGAACGGCACATTCGCGATCCGGGAGGAGACTATCCCGGTGGTGCGCGCCGGACGCACCTTGGCCGTGATCGCGCGGGAGACGTACCTGGGGGCGAGCCGTACTCCGAGCCGGCTCGAACTCAACTACGTCGAGTCCGCGGACGAGCTCTGCGGCATGATCGCCCGGGGCGAGTTCCCGCTCGCGAACGCGGCGACCGGTCCACGGCGTGGCGCTCCGCGGGTGGGCGACGGTCTGGTCCGGCTCAACAGCGAGGGAGAGGTGCTCTACGGCAGCCCGAACGCGCTGAGTGCCTTCCACCGGTTGGGGGTCACTGACGAGATCGTCGGCCGTACCCTCGCGGAGGTCGTCACGCCCCTGGTGGAGGTCAACTCGCCAGTGGACGAGTCGTTGCCCCTGGTGGTGATGGGGCGCGCCGCCTGGCGCACCGAGATGGAGGCACGCGGGGTGAGCCTGTCCCTGCGGGCGCTGCCGGTCACCGAGTACGGGCAGCGAGTCGGCGCGGTGCTGCTGGTGCGCGACGTCTCCGAGTTGCGTCGCCGCGAACGCGAGCTGCTCACCAAGGACGCCACCATCCGGGAGATCCATCACCGGGTCAAGAACAACCTGCAGACGGTGGCGGCGCTGCTGCGGCTGCAGGCCAGACGCACCGATTCCACCGATGCTCGGTCGGCGCTGGAGGAGGCGATGCGCCGCGTGGCCACGATCGCCACCGTGCACGAGGCGCTCTCGCAGACCATCGACGAGATCGTCGACTTCGACGAGGTGTTCGGCCGCACCCTGCGCTTGGCCGCCGACGTCGCCTCAGGGGAGACGCACGTCAAGACTGTCCGCAACGGCACCTTCGGACGGGTGCCCGCCACCGATGCGACGGCGCTCGCCGTGGTGCTCACGGAGCTGGTGACCAACGCCGTCGAGCACGGACTCGCCGGCATCGGGGGGACGGTCACGATCGACGCTGACCGGTCCGGTCACCACCTCGAGGTACGGGTGGCCGACGATGGCCGGGGGATGGAGTCCGAGATTGCGATGAACGGTCTCGGCACACAGATCGTGCGCACCCTGGTGGCGACCGAGCTCGACGGCACCATCACCTGGGAGCCGGTACCGACCGGGGGGACCGCAGTGATTCTCAAGGCGAGGCTGGGGGAGACGAGGGAGAACTGACCGTCAGCGGGGTCGAACATGCCGACGGCCGGCCACCCGTTCGGGTGACCGGCCGTCAGAGCCTCGATCGTGGGGTTGTCGCGTCAGCTGGCGCGGCGAGCGCGGGCGGTGCGGCGCTTGAGCGCGCGGCGCTCGTCCTCGGACATCCCGCCCCAGACACCAGCATCCTGGCCGGACTCGATGGCCCACTTCAGGCACGTGTCCACGACGGTGCAACGACGGCACACGGCCTTCGCCTCGTCGATCTGCTGCAGAGCAGGGCCAGTGTTGCCGATGGGGAAGAACAGTTCCGGGTCCTCGGTCAGACACGCGGCTTCGTGACGCCAATCCATGCGTATACTCCTTCGCCAGGCGTGCGGGCGCGCTAGAACCGGATTCACTCCGTGCAGGGGTGGGGAGGTCCGCGCCGTACGCGCTCTTTCACTGCATTAACTCTCACACGAGCCCCCAAATGTGCACAAGGGGTTACGTCACAGTTTCGTGTTGGTAGCGCTGAGAGATCTGTCACAGCACGTACGCTGATCAGGTGCCCGACACGACCTCTGAGCCTCACACTGTCCCGCTGCGGGTCGCCCTGCTGCTCGCCGTTCTCGAAGCTGCCGTGCTGATCCTCGTTGGTGTGACCGGGGTCGTCTCCTCGGCCCTCGCCGGTGGCGCGATGCTCGCAGTCAACGTTGGCGTGCTGGTGGTGCTGGTGCTTTTCGCGCTGCTCCTCGCAGCGGCGGTGCGTGCGTTGCACCAGGGACGCCGCTGGGGGCGCGGCCCGGTCGTCACCTGGCAGCTGCTCCAGGTCGCGGTGCTCGTCTCCTCGTTCGCGCAGTTGCCCTGGTGGTTGACCATTCCCGGGATCGCGTCTGCGATCGCGGTGACCGTGTGCTTGCTGCTGCCGACCTCACTGGCTGCCACCTCCGGCTCGGGCAATCCCGACGCCGTCCTCTGATTCTCCTGGGTCGGCGCCCGCCACCGTGGCGACCTGGAGCGGTGTCGCGCGTCCGCGATGCAGCAGCACCGCGCGCCCCGGCGGGCCTTCCGGCTCCTGGTGTGGCCGCAGCAACGCCGGTGGCAGGTGCCCGAGTGGCACCCCGGCGAGGGCGATCGTCACGTCCGCCTCCCGCAGCCGAGCGCCCAGTGGATGCGTCGCGGTGAGTGCACCGTCGGGCCGTGTTGTCGCGATCAGCAGGGTCTGTGGATCATCGGCCCCGTCCGGTATCCGGCCGCTGGTGAGCCGGTCGGCATCGTCGATCACGACGGCGGCCCCCACCCCGTCCGTGGCTGTCGTCGTGGCCTGGGGTTGCCACACCGTCCGTGGCTCCCCATCAATCCGCCAGCCCAGCGCTCGTAGCTGTGTGATGAGAGTGAGCACGGTGGTGGTGCGGCCGGAGCCGGGTGGCCCGGCCACCAGCCAGGTCTGCCCCGGATGTGGGTGGAGACGCAGGAGTCCGGCGTCGTCGCCGCCTCGTCCGAGAATCAGGCCGTGGTCCGCAGCGTCACACTCACCCTGATCCGGGCCGGAGGGGAGGGGCACTGTGTCGGGCAGCGGACGGATCCGCCAGGGTGGGCTGGGCGGGTGGCCCCAGGCTCCGTCGTCGAGTTCTGCCACTGCGACCTGCATCGTCACTGCTCCACCCCGCTCGACCAGCACTCCGCGGCCCGGTGGCCACCCGGTGCCGACAAGCTCTCGCGGCACCCCTGCCATCACAGCGTCGGCCTGGTCGCGCGGGCACAGCACGAGGTGACGGTCCACCGCACCCGCCCAACGATGGGCTGGCGCCGGTGCGGTGAGCAGCAGGTCCAGCCCGATGCGGCGGCTGCGCCGCAGAAGGTTGCCGAGCAGTTCTGCACCTTCCCCGGGAGCTCCGGTCTCCTCCAGGGCCGCCAGGACGGTGTCGATGTCGTCGATCGCCAGCAACGCCGGCCCTTCGCCGCGGCCGAGCCCGACCAGCATCCGGCGCACGCGGCGCACATCCACCGGGTCGCACCAGGTCCCGGCCGCCGGCGCCGATGCGCCGTCCCAGTTGTCCGCTCCCTCAGCGATCACGTGTGTGGCGGTGGCCGCGCGAAGCGATGTCTCGACCACGGTCTGCAGTGCGGTGGTGCGTCCGGTCCCTGCCGGCCCGGACATCAGCAGGGTGCCACCGGGCCAGTACCAGGTCCCCAAGCGCTGCTCCTCAGGCACGTCTGTCCGGGCGATCGGCAACGGGAACCGGGCGCCCGCTGGTGCCGATCCGGCGTGGCCGGCGAGCTCGGCGGACGTGCAGCGCTCCGGCAACGGCGGCGCCCATGGCGATCGGCGCCCCTGACGCCAGGGTTGCCGCCGGTCGAGCGCCTCGGCGGCCGCGTTCAGCTGCGCGACCCGCTCGGTCAACCAGCCCGTCTCCGCCGGTCCGCACCACGCGGCCTGGAGCACCTGCCTACCCTCCGTGCGCAGCACCGCGCGCCCGGGGATCCGGGGGAGTCGCGCAGGCGTCGACTCTCCGATCGCATCCTGGGCGTCAGACTCCTCGAGCACCCGCAAGCACAGCCGAGCGGTGAGGTTGGCGCGCATGTCCGCGGTGATCGCGCCCCCCGGTCGCTGCGTGGCCAGGACGAGGTGGATCCCGAGCGAACGCCCCTGAGCGGCCAGGCGGACCAGCGCATCGAGCTGGTCAGGGTGGGCATCGGCCATCGCCCGGAACTCGTCCACGACCACCACCAGCCGGCCGATCGCCTCGGATCCGTCGGGTCGGAGCCGCTGGTAGTCGGTCAGGTTGTTCGCGCCGACCGCGGCGAGTCGTCGCTCACGGTGGCGCAGCTCCGCTCGCAAGCTCGCCAGCGCCCGTGCGGTCGCGGCCGCATCCAGGTCGGTGACGAGACCGACGACGTGGCGCAGCGTCCGGAGTGGGCCGAAGGTGGCGCCACCCTTGTAGTCGATGAGGACGAACGAGACATCCTGGGGTGAGCGCGCGTGCGCGATCGCAAGGATCCACGCCACCAGCAGCTCGGACTTGCCAGAACCGGTGGTACCCGCCACCAGTGCGTGCGGTCCGTCCTGGGCGAGGTCGAGCTCGACGGGACCCTGCTGCCCGATCCCGATGATCCCGGGCAGGCCCGGCAGGCTCCGGGACCAGTTGTCCAGCAGGTGCGTGTGCTCCGCCGGGCCGAGGATCGTGCCCAGATGGACCTGCGCGGGCAGCTGCCCGGAGTCCGGCAGGTGCGCGGCGAGCGCCGCCGCGAACTCATCCGCCCACTGCTCGCTCACCAGCCGGTCGTGAGCTGGTCGGACCGCGATCACGGTGGTGCACCACGGTGGCACGTCGGTCAGCCGTGCCGCCAGCACCAGGTGAGCGGCGTCAGGGTCGTACGTCGGTGAGAGCCCGGTACAGGTGAGGTCGTGCACCCGCAGCGAGGGGTCGCCGTCGGGAGTGCGCTCGGCGAGAGGGGCCGCCCAGCCCCAGCCCTCGGGTGCAAGGACGGCGCAAGCGCGCGTGGCAGCGGTACGCGCCACCACCCATCGTCCGAGGCCGAGCACCGCTGCCGGTTCGCCCACGAGGGCGAGGCCCTGACCGACTCCCGGCGGTTGACAGTGCCGCAGTGCCTCGGCGAGGCGGAGGCGCCGGGGCGAGAGCGCCCGGCCCGGTCGGGTGGGGCGTGGTGCGCGTTCGTCGGCGTTCCCGAGCTCCCAGCCCGGCTCGGCAGGCCCGGGGGCCGCGCCGGGCCAGGCGAGCGCCTCGGCGGGATCGGCGAACGCCACCCGAGGTGCCGGGACGGGGTCTGGACCGGGCCGCCGCAGCTGGCGGCGTGCCCGCTCGCGTAGTACCGGCCAGAGCGCGGCCGCCACGATGGCCAGCGGCATCGCGAGCATGAGCAGGATGCGCCAGCCACCACCTCCACCGGACAGCAGTAGCGGGATCATGGTCAGCGAGATCAGCACGGGCAGCAGCAACCGGCCCAGCAGACCGTCGGAGACAGGCTGCTCAGGCTCGGGCAGGTCGCGCAGCGCGGGATGGGCCCGGACTTGCAGCACGGTGGCCCCAGCGATCACCAGGCTCCCGACCGGGGTGGACTGCCACCGGGGACCCAGGCGCCGCCTGCGCGCCAACCGTGCTGACCCGGCCGACCCGGGCGACCCGGCTGACCCGGGCGAGGACCGGCGCGCGGGCCGCAGGATCGTGCCGTTGGCTGAACCGAGGTCACGCACGCGGACCCGACCTCCTCGATCCCGCGCGCCCAGGTGCTCTCGCGAGAGCAGTGGGTCCGGTACGGACAGGTCCACATGCCCCGCCCGCCCCACGATGACCTGTTCGGCGCCCAGCGGCACTACCCAGCCCAGACCAGGGCCGGAGACGACGGCGAGATGATGGCGTTCAAGAGCGGGCACACATCACACGATCCGCGCAGTCCAGGGCATCGGCCGCGAGGAGCGCACCGGGTTGTGGATGACGCACCATCGACCTCGCGCGATTCGGGCTCAGTGGTCGCGAAGCAGGTCGATCAGTTCGTCCTTCGTCATGTCCGAGTAGCCTGATAGCCCGAGCTCCTTGGCGCGGTCCTGAAGTTCGGGAACGGTGCGGTCCTGGTAGTCGGTGGCCTCGCCACCGCGGCGCCCGACCTCCGACTCGCCCTCCTGGGCAGCGGCGTTGGAGATCCGTGCAGCCTTCTCCTTGGAGGCACCGTCCTCCCGGAGCTCCTCGTACATCTCGGGATTCTTGATCGATGAAGGTACATCGCGTTCGGGCATGTCACTCCTTTCCTCGTGGTGCTGCTGCTCTCGTGCTACAGCGACTTGCCGCCGGTGACGGCGAGAATGCAGCCGCTGGTGTAGGAGGCGTCGTCGGAGGCCAGGTAGACGTAGGCGCCGGCGAGTTCGGCCGGCTGCCCGGCGCGGCCCAGCGGGGTGTCCTGGCCAAAGGAGGCCACGTGGTCCTCCGACCAGCCCGTGCTGGGGATCAGCGGCGTCCAGATCGGCCCAGGGGCCACCCCGTTCACGCGGATCCCGCGTTCACCGAGCGACTGGGCCAGAGCCTTCACCAGGGCGACTTGGGCCGCCTTGGTCATCGCGTAGTCAACCAGGCCAGGGCTGGGGTCGGACGCCTGGATCGATGTCGTGATGATGATGCACGAGCCCGGGCTCAGATGCTCGGCCGCCGCGCGGATCGTGATCAGCGGTGCCATGAAGTTCGTCTCGACCACCCGGCGCATCTCGGAGGTCTCCAGAGCGGTGATGTCGTCGACGTCGTGCTGATATCCGGCGTTGAGCACCAGGACATCCAGCCCGCCGAGGGCATCGAGCGACTGGGCCACCACTTCGGTGTTGGCGCTCTCGTCACGGAGATCGGCGGGCAGTTGCACGACTGGCGGGCCGGCTGAGCCGATCAGGTGGACCGTCCGGGCTGCGTCGTCGGACTCCTCGGGGAGGTAGTTGATGGCCAGGGTGCTGCCCTCGCGGGCGAACGCGATCGCCACAGCTCGTCCGATCCCCGAGTCGGCCCCGGTGATCAGGGTGCGGCGGCCGGCAAGACGCCCGTGCCCGACGTACGTCTCGGCACCACTGTCGGGTACGGGATTCATCGCCTCGTGACTGCCCGGTGAGTCCTGTCGTTGCCCGGGGAACTCCCCGGAGTGGTAGGCAGTTCTCGGGTCGTGCATCTTGTCCACTCCCATCGGCGCTGCTGGAGCGCGGTTGGTCAGTGCGTGCCCTGTCCACGCTAACCAGACCCGCCCGATCTCGCACCAGGACTGGATGCGGTGGCCCCGATAGGCCGCCCTCCCGTGTGCGGCAATCCCAGACCCCGCCACCTCGGGTGCCCCTCTGCATCCGTTCAGCGGTGGTCGTATCGTGGCGCATGTACCCGATCGACAGAATGGGGACGATGATGGAATGCACGACCTGTGGTCATGACTACGACCAGGCCTTCACCGTGACTGCCGCTGACGGCACCCGGGGTGTCTTCGACTCTTTCGAGTGCGCGATTCAGGCGATGGCTCCGCGCTGCGCTCACTGCGGCACCACGATCATCGGGCACGGTGTGGCCGTGAACGCAACGATGTTCTGCTGCAGCCACTGTGCCCGAGCCACCACGGATGCCGCCATCACCGACAGCGTGCCCGCCCGCGCCTGAAGGCCACGATCCACTGTCCAACGTGAACCGGTCGGCGCCGCGCCGGGTATGGCACGGCGCCGACCGGGCCGACCTCACTCCACCCCGAGTGCCGCCACCGGGGAGGTGCGCACCGCCGACCGGGCAGGCAGAGCCGAGGCGAGCAGGCCGGCTACCAGTGCCACGGCGGCCACCAGGGCCAGGTCGCGCCAGGGGACCATGAGCGGGACCTCGGCCACCGAGCTGAGCATCACGGTCGAGCCCGCCCAGCCGTACAGCAGTCCGGCGATCGCACCGATCAGCGCTCCGGCGCCGGCGATCAGTACTCCCTCCAGGGCCAGCATGCCCCGCAACTGAGCCTTCGTCAGACCGAGGGCGCGCAGCATGGCCGACTCCCGCCGTCGTTCGATCACCGACAGCGACAGCGTGTTGGCCACGCCCACCAGGGCGATCACGACGGACACTCCGAGCAGTCCGACCACCACCGCGAGGAGTGTGTCCACGACCTGCCCGTAGGCGGCGCGCTCGACCGCTGCACCGCTGATCTCCGGTGCCTGCAACCCCTCCACGCTCTCCGAAAGGTCGGTGAGGGTGGACTGCACGCTGCGCACGGCATCACGTTCGTTCGCATCGTCGGCAAGTCGTGCCCACAGCATCGAGGCGGGTGCCACCTCGCCGAATTCGGCGAAGGTCGCCGGGTCCAGTAGCGCGACCATCCCGTCCAGACCCGTCACCCGGGCGGTGACCGTCACCTCGGTCGATCCTGCCTCGGGACCGGACCCGCTCAAGCTGAGTCGGTCCCCATCCTCGATGCCCTGCCAGCTGGCCATCTCACTCGGTACCACGACGATCCCGGGCTCCGGCTGTGCCGCGGCAGGATCGCGCAGCACGTTCTGCAGTTCGCCATCCTCGACTGCCGCGACGGTCAGCCACGTGCTGGTGCCGTCCTCGTTCGCAGCATCCACATCCCTCTGGCTCAGCAGCACCGATTCGGTGACCCCGTCCACTCCTTCGACGGCGCTGATCTGCACGTCCGAGAGGGACTCTCCCGTGGCCACGCTCAGGTCCACGGGGAACCGCGAGTCGAGCTCGTTGGTGAGGGTCTCGCGTGCGGACATCGCACCGGTGCTCATCATCGTCACCAGGGCCACCCCGATCAGCAGGGCGCTCGCGGTCGACGCGGTCCGCTTCGGATTGCGCACGGAGTTCGCGATCGCGATCTTCCCGGTGACTCCCTGCCCGGCGAGCCGCCCGACGAGCCGGATCAGGCGAGGCACGACGAATACGCTCCCCACGAGCAGGCCGACGAGGGAGACGATCCCGCCGAGCAGGCCGACCCCCAGCGCCAGCAGGATGGTGTCCTCGGAGTCCGACCCCGACGAGCGGACCACGACCATGGCCAGGGCCAGCAGACCGAAACCGCCGACGAGGAGTGCAGTGCTGAGCACTGCCCGCGCCCGCCCGGCACTGGGGGCGTCCCGGCCTTCCATCGGGTGCAGTGCGGCGAGTGGAGCCACACGGGTGGCCATGCGGGCGGGGACCAGCGCGGCGGCCGTCGTCACGAGGACGCCGGTGATCAGCGGTGCGAGGATCACGGCCGGGCTGAGGGTCAGCCCGGAGTCGATGGGGACGTCCAGCTCGAGCGTGGAGAGCACTGCGAGCCCAGCGGCCACCAGGCCGCTACCGAGCGCAATCCCGGCGATCGAAGCGAGAGTGCCGAGGATCGCGGCCTCCAGCAGCACCGAGCGGCGCACCTGCGCCTTCGCCGCCCCCACACATCGCAGCAGCGCCAGGGTGCGAGTGCGCTGGGCGACGAGCACCTGGAAGGTGTTCGTGATCACCAGGGCCGCCACGGCGAGGGCGACAGTCGCGAAACCGAGCAGCAGCACGGTCATGATCTGGTCGTTGCCGGTGAGCTGGGCGGTCGTGATCTTCGCCTGCTCCTCGACCGTGCGCACGTGGGCGCTCGGGTCGACCAGGCCACCGACGGCGTCTCGCACCTCCTCCAGATCGGCACCGGCGGCCAGGGCGAGGGTCAGCTCGTAGTGCGCCGGCTCCCCGCCCCGGGCCAGGGCGAGCAGCTCGCTCAGTTGATCGGGCTCGATGAGAGCCGAGGCACGATTGAACAGGAACGCATCGGGCTCGTTCAGCAAGCCGACCACGGTCAAGGTGGCGGTCTGCGACTGGCTCGTTCCGCCGTCGGGGGAGTCCGGATCGGCCTCCCACTGCTCCACGGAGGAGGAGATCTCGTCCCCGATACCCACCTGCAGGCGTTCGGCCACGGCGGTGGTCAGCGCCACCTGACCAGGCGCCGTCGGAAGTTCTCCCTCGGCCAGATCGGCCGATTCGAGGGAACTGTCGGGGGCTGCTCCGCCGAGGGTGACGTACTCGGTGCGGCTGGGACCGCTCGCCTCGGCTCCCAGCAGTGCCATTGTGTGCACGGCGTCAACGTCCTCGACCGCGGCGATCGAGGCGAGCTCGTCGTCGGTGAGACCGCCGGATGCGACGACCACGAGATCGGCGTCGGAATAGGACGAACTGACCGAGTTGTAGGTGGTGCGTTCAATCGTTGCCGTCGCGAGCAGGCTGGCCGCCACGAAAGCCGTCCCGAGCATGATCGCGATCCCCGCGGCGACCAGCCGGCCGGCCGAGGCGCGCATCTGGTGCAGGGTGAGCCTGAGCATCAGCCGGCCACCGCCGTCTGATCGATCGTGCGCAGTGCGTCCAGCCCTGACATGACCGACTCGGGTGTGGGGGACTCGATGGTTCCGGCGATCTTCCCGTCGGCGAGCAGCACCACCTGGTCGGCGTAGGCTGCGGCCGTCGGGTCGTGGGTGACCATGACGATCGTCTGCCCGAGTTCGCGGACGCTGCGGCGCAGGAACGAGAGCACCTCCGCGCCCGAGCGGGAGTCGAGGTTGCCGGTGGGTTCGTCGGCGAAGATGACGTCCGGCCGGGTGCTCAAGGCTCGCGCGATCGCGACCCGCTGCTGCTGCCCGCCGGAGAGCTGGTGCGGCTTGTGCGTCAGCCTGTCACGCATGCCGAAGGTGTCGATCAGGGTGTCCAGCCAGTTCTGGTCCGGGCTCGTCCCGGCCAGCTCGGAGGGCAGGGTGATGTTCTGGTAGGCGGTGAACATGGGCAGCAGGTTGAAGGACTGGAAGACGAAACCGATGCGCTCACGGCGCAGCTTTGTGAGCTCGTTGTCTCCGAGTGCGGTCAAGTCGGTCCGCCCGAGCAGTACCTGCCCGGAGGTGGCCGAGTCCAGACCTGCGAGGAGGTGCATGAGGGTGGACTTCCCGGAGCCGGAGGGACCCATGATGGCCGTGAACTGGCCGGACTCGAACTGGATGGAGACGTCGTCCAGAGCGGTCACGGCGATATCTCCGCTGCCGTAGACCTTGGTGAGGTGGCGGGCACTCACGGCGCTCACGGCACTCGCGTCGCTGACGGGGGTGCCCGGGGTAGCGGGCGGTGGTGTTGTGGTCATATTTCGACCGTAGGTGCCGGGCCGGTGCGGGCGCGTCTGGCTGTGGGTGGGTTCTCGGATCATCCTGTGGGTTGACCCCAGGGGAGCGCACGTCAGACCGCGAGGCTGGCCTGCGTCTCACGAGCGTGCGGCGGTGCGACACCCCACCCTCGTGGTCGGTGGTTAGGCTCCCGGACTGACCAGACCCGTTTCGTAGGCGGTCACGACGGCCTGGACCCGGTCGCGCGCGTCGAGCTTGGCCAGCACACGCCCGACGTGCGTCTTCACGGTCGCCTCCGCCACGAACAGCTCGGCGGCGATCTCGGTGTTGGAGCGTCCGCGGGCCATGAGCGTCAGGACCTCCCGCTCCCGGTCGGTGAGGGTGTCCAGGACGGCGGCCGGTGCCTTCTGCTCATCCGGCAGCACGGTCGCGAGGTGCTCGATGAGACGGCGCGTGCTCGAGGGTGCGATCACGGCCTCCCCGTGGTGCACGGTGCGGATGGCGGTCAGCATCTCTTCCGGCGGCGTGTCCTTGAGCAGGAACCCGCTGGCACCGGCCTTGATGGCGCGCAGGACGTACTCGTCCAGGTCGAAGGTGGTGAGGATGACGACCTTCGGCGCGGTTCCCACGCGAGTGGTGGCCGGGTCGGTGAGCGCGGCGGTGGC
This sequence comes from Ruania rhizosphaerae, assembly GCF_009805705.1. Lineage (GTDB taxonomy): Bacteria > Actinomycetota > Actinomycetes > Actinomycetales > Beutenbergiaceae > Ruania > Ruania rhizosphaerae. The sequence continues at coordinate 19,299 of NZ_VSMB01000015.1, read as the reverse complement.
GGCCAGGCCGTCCATCTGCGGCATCCGCACGTCCATGAGCACGACGTCCACCTCGTGGCTTGACAGCAGTCGCACTGCTTGCGCACCGTCTCCGGCTTCGATCACCACGTCCATGTCCGGCTGGGAGTTGATGACGAGGGCGAACCCGGCGCGGACGAGTTGCTGGTCGTCCACCAGTGCCACCCGGATCGGTGCGGAGGGTGGTACGTCGGTCATGGACGGTTGTCCTCTCTGTCCTGGTCGATCTGCTGGTCGATCTGCTGGTCGTGCTGGAAGGTGGGGTGCTGCTCGGGTGGTCCGGCCTGGGGGTTGCCCTCGTGGCCGAGCGGTGCCTGCTGTGCAGGAGTGTGCCAGGTCTGCGGGTGTGCGGCTGGGACGGGGATCTCGGCCCGGACCCGGAAGCCGCCGCCGGGGCGCGGTCCGGCGCTGAGGGTGCCTCCGAGCATCCCGGCACGTTCGCGCATCCCGAGCAACCCTTGCCCGGCGCCGTCGGAGCCTGCGGCCGCACCGCGGCCGTCGTCGTCGATCTGGAGCACGAGGCTGGCATGCTGCCACTGGACGAGAACGGTGGCATGGGCGTCCGGCCCGGCGTGCTTGAGGATGTTGGTCAGCGATTCCTGCACGATCCGGTAGACCGTCAGTCCCGCTCCCGGTGGCAGCGGCCGGGACTGGCCCATCCGGACCAGGGAGATCGCGAGCCCGGCGTCGCGCACCTGCTCCACCAGCGACTCCAGGTCCTGCGACTCCGGTTGCGGCGTGAGCGGACCGTCGGCCTGATCGCTGCGCAGCACGCCGAGGATCTTGCGCATGTCCGCCAGCGCGGCGCGGCCGGTCTCGGAGATCGTGGTGAGGGCCTTCGCCGCCGCCTCGGGATCGTGTGCGGCGGCGTAGCGGCCGCCGTCGGCCTGGGCGATCACCACGGACAGCGAGTGGGCGACGATGTCATGCATCTCCCGGGCGATCCGGGCGCGTTCGGCCTGGGTGGCGATCTGCGCCTGCTGGTCCCGCTCGATCTCCAGGCGCGCGGCACGCTCGGCGAGGGTCTCGCGCTGCTGCACCCGGGTACGCCGGACCAGGCCCAGCGCCCAGGAGCTGAGCACCATCGCCGCGAGCAGTCCGAAGACCGTGGTGCTGCTGAAGACCGCAGCCTCCAGGCTGGAGGGGCCGTTGTAGATGGTGAACCAGACGGTGACGATCGCGCATCCGAAGAGCGCACTGTAGAGGGCGGTGCGGCGCGCCCAGCGTGGACCGTAGACGGTGACGGCGTATAGCGCCGCGAAAATGGTCAGGTCGGAGGCGGTGAGGATCACGCCACTGAGCACGTGAAGCAGGGCCATCGCGTAGACCGCGACGGCGGAGGCCACCGGCCGGGTGCGCCGCCATGCCAGTGCCATCGGCATTCCGATGCTGGTGAGCACGCTGACGGTTGCGCCCAGCCAGGAGACACTGGTCGACACTCCGATGGCGAGGGAGAGCATGCCCAGGGTCCCGGTCAGCACGAATGCTGCCACCAGATCGACGGCGAACGGTGAGTATCGCCGTACGGGCAGGCTGGGGGGCGGGTCGACGGGGGTCATGATCTTGTCAGCGTAGGCGTGCCCGGCATGGGCCGGCGTCCGACCGTGGGCGGACGCCAGCCGCCGTGAGTGGGCCCACGGGTGCAGCCGTGTCCACAACCCCCCAATGGTCGGCAGCGAGCGTGGTCGATGTCTCTCGATGCTGGGCCGATGAACGAGGAGATTCCAGAACCCACTGATCCGACTGACTTGCCCGACCTCACCCACCCCGCGGACCTCGGCCTGGGACCTGCGCAGCGGTTGCTGACCGAGGCTGACCTCGCGCGTTGGGCGAGTTTCATCCACCAGGGAGGCTCGTCCCGCTCCACCTTGTGGCTGCTATTGCTCGATCGCGACGGACGGTCGCTGCCGGAGCTGATCGCGATCGATGACGTCGAGCCGGGGCCGCATCCGGTCTTCGTCGCCAATCTGCTGCAGCTGGTGGAAGTGAAGCTCGCCACCATCGCCCCTGGCGGGTCGATGGTGGCCATGCTGGAGCGACCAGGCACGCCCCACCGCACGCCCGCGGATCGTGAGTGGAACGAGGCGGTGCGAGGGGAGGCCCGGACGTGTGGCATCCCGGTGCAGGCCCTCTTCGTCGCCTGTGCCGGCAGGATCCTGCCGATGACGTTGGACGATGCCGCATGAGTTGGTAGGAGCACGTCGGTGCTGATGGGTCAGGAGGGCTGAATGAGGCTCGCGTCGTTGTTCTGCACCGACCCCACTCGTGAGTCCACTTCGTACCAGCTCAGCGGCGGAGTGGGGAGCGTCAAGGCGGCGAGTGCTTCGTCCGGCGTGGTGATGGCTGGGTCGAGCCAGGGCCCGATCGCCTCCTGGGAGAGGACAACCGGCTCCCGGTCATGGATCTCTTCCAGGCCACCGCGTGCATCCTCGGTGACGATGGTGGTCGAGAGCACCCACCGGTCAGGGTCATCGCGGCTCTTGGCCGGGTCCGGCCACCAGGCGTACAGGCCGGCGAACGCCAACGGCTGGTCGTCGCTGCGGTGGATGTAGAAGGGAGTGCGCTTCGGCTTGGGCTGCCCAGGCACGTCTTCCTTCAACCACTCGTAGTAGCCGTCGGCCACCACCACGCAGCGCCGGCCGCGCAAAGACTTCGCGAACGCTGACTTGGTCGCGAGACTGTCGCTGCGGGCGTTGAACATCCGCGCGCCTACGCTGACGTCCTTCGCCCACCCGGGCACCAGTCCCCACCGGGCCACGTGCAGCTCGCGTCGTGGAGGAGGGGCCGGCTGGCGGGCTTGAGCGTCGTCGGGAGCCTCGGATGCCGGCTTCGGCACGCGATCGACCACGATGCGCGCGCCGTCGGTGGGTGCGACGTTGTAGCTTGCCGGCAACTGCGCGGCGCGCTCGGTGATCTCTTCCACGTCGAACGCATCCGCCAACGCCTGCGCCTCCCGGAACGAGGCATATCGACCGCACATGGCTTCAGAATCGCACGAGTTGAGGGGCATTCGCCCTGTCAGGGCAGACGGAGCGCTCGGACGGGCCGCGATGGCAACGCTGGCTGAGATCGTAGTCATCGCGGTCGTGCGTCAGCATGGTTCACAGGTGTGAATTCTGACAGGAGGTTCCGATGCCGCGGTTCGTCACCACCTGGCACGTCGATGCACCACCAGAGTCAGTGTGGCCGGTGCTCAGTGACGTCGAATCGTGGCCGCGATGGTGGCGCTGCTTTCGCCACGTCGTGCTGGTGCGATCGGGAGACGACGCTGGCGAGGGTATGCGGGTGCAGCTGACCCTCGACGTGGGCTACCGGCTGGTGTTCGGCACCGAGATCACCTCCTCCCTCCCGGGACGGTCGGCCCGTGCTCGTGTGGTCGGCGACCTGAGCGGTATCGGCTGCTGGTCAGCACGTAGCGACGGCGATGCCACCGCGATGACCATCGTCTGGGACGTTCAGGTGCAGCGCGCGTGGATGCGCCACGCACAACCTCTGGTCGCGCCGTTCTTCGCGTGGTCGCATGCCCGGGTGATGGCTGCGGGGGAGCGTGGGCTGCGCCGGGTGCTGGCGACCGGGGGTTCGGCCGGGGAGGGATAACCTCGGCGAGCATGGAGATCAGTGCGGGCGGGGCGACCACCCTGGGCCGTGACGAACTCGTGGAGCTGTACTCCGCCGTCGGGTGGCGCGCGTACGCCCGGGATCGTGAGACTGCGCTGAGGTGCTCCGCACGCACGTCGTAGGATCTCAACCGATGAGCAAGGACGACGTGGACCAGCCGAAGACCTGTTGCGCACCGGCGCGCGAGACGCCAGGAGCTCCCAACGATGGCGACCGTGGGGAGGTGGTGCCCGGCGCCGGCCGTGACCAGCACTCGGTCGAGCAGTGTGCAGTGCCGGCGCAGACCTTCCAGATGGGAGACGCTGACGGTGTCGGTTACCCCGCCGACGGTGAGACGCCCGTGCACCCGGTGACCTTGGAGGCCTTCTCGATCGATGCCACCTCGGTGACGACTGCTGACTTCGCACGTTTCGTCGAGGCCACCGGGTATGCCACCGAGGCCGAGACGTTCGGGTTCTCCGCGGTCTTCCACCTGGCGCTCGCGGCGCCGCAGGAAGCGATCATGGGTCAGGCTGCGGGTACCCCGTGGTGGCTCGGGGTCAAGGGCGCCGACTGGGCGCACCCGGAAGGGCCGGACTCCACCTGGGAAGGGCGCGAGGATCACCCGGCTGTGCACATCTCCTGGAATGACGCCCAGGCGTACTGCCGGTGGGCCGGTCGGGCGCTACCGACGGAGGCTCAGTGGGAGGCCGCGTCACGCGGTGGCCTGGACGGCAAGCGGTACCCGTGGGGGAGCAGGTTCCCGGGGGAGAAGAAGCAGTGGCGCGCGAACATCTGGCAGGGGCGCTTCCCGGTCGACAACACGGTGGAGGACGGTTTCCTCACGACCGCGCCGGTGCGCACCTTCGAACCGAATGCGTACGGACTGTGGCAGACGGTGGGCAATGTGTGGGAGTGGTGCGCGGACTGGTTCGACCCGCGCTACTACGCCCAGTCGCCGGCCGAGAACCCGGCCGGTCCCGACCACGGGCAGGCGCGCGTCATGCGCGGCGGGTCGTTCCTGTGCCACGACTCCTACTGCAACCGGTACCGCAACGCCGCCCGCAGTTCGAACACGCCGGACTCGTCGATGTCGAATGCCGGGTTCCGGACGGTCGGCCCTGCCTGATCGACCGACTGGCCGCCCAGCCGCCCGGCCCGCCGGCGCTCTGCCCACCGACCCTCCACGGGCCGAATAATCGACCCCTTCTCGGGTTCAACCCCGAGTTTCGGGCCCGGGGACGTGGCTGATCGAGCGTAGATGGCTCGGGGTCGACGGGTGGCGATGGCCCGGCCCGCCCAGGGGCCGAACTTTCGGCCCCTTCTTGGTATCAAACCTGAGTTTCGGACCCCCTGGAGACCATCAGCTCTCGATGGTCGCGCTGATCCCCGACGGCGCCGGCTCGCCCGGTCCTTGCAGGTCCACCCGACGCGCGCCACAGCCGCAGCGCACGTAGAGCACGGTGCCCATCGTGGTCGTGTGGCGGGACTCGACATGCCAGCCGTGCTCGTGCTGGGTGAGTGGCTGATTGATCTGGATCATGGCTGGTGTGGTGGTCATGGAGCAAGCCTGATGTAATGTCCTTATGCATCTCAACCCTTACGGCGAGTATGCGGTGGTGCTGGCTGCTTCGCTCGCCAATGACTGGCCTGCAGACCGCGCCGGTATCGAGGCCCGGACGCGGGAGTTCGGCATGACCCAGCCGTTCCCGGAAGCTCCGGACGACCACGCCCGGACCCGGCTCGTGATCGATGAGTGGCTGGAGGTCGTGGACGCTCCGGACGAGGACAGCCGCGCCGCCACCCTGAATGCTCAGATGGCCGCTGTGACCGCCTACCCTCGCCTGACCGATCACGACGACGAGGGCTGGCATCTGCACTACCGCGACGACGGCAACTCCCTGCCGCATGTGCTGGCGGCCGTGATCAGCGTGGGCACCGCCCTGCATCTGACCACTCGCGGCATGCATCGCTTGAGCCGATGCGCGGCGGGGGAGGTCCCGGGAGACCCGTGTTCCGCCGTCGTGGTGGACGTGACGCGCAACGGCAGACAACGCTACTGCTCGGTACGGTGCGCGAACCGGGCCGCCGTGCGGCGACACCGGGCGCGACACGCCTGAGGTGATTCGATCCCGTCGCCGCGAAGCCGAGGCGGCATCCCGGGCCGGATTGCGACCGTGGTGAGCCCGGAGACGACGGTCGTGCTCGTGGCCTGTTGTTGAACCACCTGTGGATGCACGATTCGCGGTGGCCTACCAGGCGGCCAGCACCAGGGCACCGGTGAGGAGCAGGTAGATGCCGAGCCAGGCCGCTGTCGATCGTTGCGGCCGCCGGTAGTAGGCGACGGCGCGTTCCTTGAGTGGCGAGTGGTAGCGCGTTCTCGCCACCCACCAGAGCAGCAGGTGCCAGATCAGCACGGCGCAGATCGGCTGACCGATCCCGATGACGACCGCGGCGACCGTCCGCCATGACTCGTCCGGGACGATCCGGGAGATTCCGAAGGCGATCGCGGCTAGCGGTGCGAAGCCGAGGACGTAGCCGGCGAATCCAGGTATCAGCTGACTGCCGACCAAGCCGGCCCGGGTAAACCGGTGCAGGGTGTAGTCATAGACGCGCATGGGCCCCGAGAACGTCCAGGTGGTTCCCCGGTAGAGCGAGGCCGTCGCCTCGTCCTCCATGGGCATCCCGGACGTTTCGAAGACGTCGATCACCTGCTCGACCGGATCTGCATCGGCCAGACCCCGGCGGGTGGCCCGGATGCTCAGCAGCAGTGGTAGCCCGCCGATCGCAATAGCCGCCACCATGGCCACTGCCCAGGGAAGCGGGACATTGGCGCCGATCTCGCCCACGACGATCCCGTTCAGCGTCAGGACTGCGAGCACGAGCACCACGATCCATATGGTCCGTAGGTTGCGCGCCCAGCGGGGAATGCCGTAGAAGTCGTGCCGGACCCGGCCGTAGGTGAGCGACTCCGGGTGCAGCGGCGTCTCGAAAACACGCAACCGGGGCCCCGCGTCGCCCTTGCGCTGGAGAATCTCCCCGTCGCCGGCGATGGTGGTGATCGTGCCCTGCACGCCGCTCACCTCCACTGCGCCCGGTCCGCCACGGATCGAGACGACTTCACCTTTGAAGCGCCCAGCGCTCACATAGTTTCGCGCCGTCTGCTCGTGATACTCGTGGACCTGATAGGGCTGGTTCGTCATCGCACGTTCCGGGTCGGGTTCTCCCGACGGTATCGGAATCCCGATGGCGGCGGGCCGAATCGACCGGGATGGCGGGGTGCGACGGGGTGATAGCCGACGTCTCCTTCCCGGCGCGGGTGCGACGACACCGGGCGCTGCAGCGCTCAGGGCTGCGGAGCACCAGGGCGAAGGTCAGTACGGGAGAAGTCGTCTCCCTTGAACAGCAGGGGTTCACCGGTACGCGCGGCGAGGGCATAGCTGAAACAGTCGCCGAAGTTCAACCGAGCTGGATGTCCTGAACCACGCCCGTAGTCGCGGGCCGCCTGGCGTGCCGTCCTGGCGTCCTCCGCCGTGACGTCCACGACAGTGATGTCGAGCGTGTCGAGCACTTCATCGAGCCTGCGTCCAAGGACGGGATCACCGATCCGGTCGGTGACGATGGCGAGCTCGAGATAGTTCGCGGCCGAAAGGTAGGCGTGCTCGGCTGCTGCAAGGGCTTCCCGGAAGGCGGATTCTTCCTCCTCGCCTTGCAGGATCGCGACGATCGCTGAGGTGTCGACGATCATCGGGGAAGGCCCTGATCGTCGTAGAGGTCGTCAGTCGAGAGGGAAGCGCCCGCCGCATGCAGGCGGGTGCGCACGTCGTGGAGCAGGAAGTCCAGATCTGCGGATCTTGCCGCTGCCGTTGTCGCGTCGAAGCTGCGGAGGTACTGCTCCAGGGCGGCCTCGATCGCGCTTGTCTGGCTCGTGCCAGCCCGCCGTGCTGCCTCGCGTGCGAGTTCATGCACCCGTTCATTCTTGATGTTCAGGCTCATCGGTCACTCCTTCTACCATGGTAGATAGCAGTTCTACAATGGTAGAAGGGGTCGTGCCGCTCGTCTACCGTGCCTCGTCTACACAGGCCGCTCGGCAGCTGGCGCCGAGAACACCTCCCGCAGCCCCTCCCACCCGGCCTCCCGCACGAACACCGGCACCCGGTCGCGCCGGGAGACGTCGGCATCCACCGTCGCTGCGCCGTCGTGGGCCCGCCCGGACCACACGTCCACCCACACCCCTTCTGGGAGGTAGACCGGCCAGGTCCGCGCGCCCGGTTCCAGCACCGGTGCTACCAGCAGGTCGTCCCCGAGTAGCCACTGCACCGGGTGCTCCCACACGGCGGCGTCCCCCGGGTGGTCGAAGTAGAGCGGCCGCATCAGAGGACGGGAGGTCGCCACGGTCTGCCGTGCCGCTGCGGCCAGGTAGGGCACCAGGCGTTCGCGCAGCTCCACCAGCGCCCGCACCTCGTCGATCACGCGGGAGTCCCCGGTGCGGTCGGCGATGTTCCACGGCGTGCGGTCCACCGAGGGCGTGCGATGGTGGTTGAACTCGGAGTGGTACTGCATGATCGGCACGAACACGCTCGCCGCCATCGCCCGCACGTACAGCTCCGGCTCCGGGATCGGCCCGGAGAATCCGGCGATGTCCCAGCCCCAGTAGACGATCCCGCAGGCCGCGGCGCTCAGCCCGGCCAGCATCGACCACCGGAACGCCTCCCAGGTGGAATTCTCGTCCCCGGCCCAGAACGCTCCGTGAGCCTGCGACCCGGTGAACCCGGCCCGGCTGAACGTCACCGGCGCCTTCCCGCACGACTCCAGGAGCCGTCCGTAGGCAGCCGCGTACCCGGTCGCGAAGGTGTTGTTGCCCTCGTCGCCGCGCCGCCCGTCCAGGTACACCAGGTCCGACCCCCAGGCATGCTCACCGCCGTCGGTCTTGAACCCGTCGATGCCCACCTCCTCCACCAGGTACCGGCGCTTCGCGGTCCACCAGTCGGCGGCCCGCTCGTCGGTGAGGTCCGGCATCAGCCCGAGCGGGAACCACCAGCCCCGGTTCCGGTAGGGCCGCAAGGTCCCGTCTGGGGCCTCCTCCCGGACCAGCACACCCTCCTCGATCGCAGCCCGCGCGTCCGCCTTCGCCTGACCGACCGGGTGCGGGCGCATCTTGATCAGCGGGATCTGCCACAGGTGCACCCGCACGTCATGGGCGTGCAGGGCGTCGACCATGCCCTTCGGGTCCGGCCAGGCGCCGTCCGCCGGGAAGGTGAAGTCCGCCAGCCGCATCGGCCCGCCGTCCTCACGTACCTCATACTCGGCGTTGCGGAAGGCGGTGAACGTTTGCTCGTCGCTCCATGCCTCGATCACTACGTTGCCCACGGGGATCTCGTGCTCGCGATGCAGCGCCAGCTGCCGCTCCACCTCGGCCTGGGTGTTCCACTCGTTGCCGCTGGCCCACAGCCGGAACACCCAGTCCGGCAGCTCGGTGGGGCGGCCTACCTCGTCCAGGAAGGCGTCCAGGACGGCGGCCGGCTCGCCCGCGTAGGTCGCCACACCCAGCAACGGCGTGGTCCCCGACGGCGCATCCACCTCCGCGGTGATGGTCAGCCGGTCCGGGCTCGCTTCGCCGATGTCGAACCACACCCGGCGTGACGTCTGCACATGGAAGCCCCACCCGGCGCCGCCGACCACGTGCGCGAACGGCATCGGCAGGTAGGTGCGCCGGTGCGCGCCCTGGCTCTTGTACTGCTCGAAGACCACCGAATCCAGTGACGTGCCGCGGTGGTCGAGGGCGTCGTAGCGCTCCCCGAAGCCGGTCACGTGCTCGCCGGGTGCGAGCGGGAGGGCGAAGCGCACCTGGTGCACCCGTTCGCCGTCGTCGAGCACCTGGGTACCGGGGAGGATCCCGACGGCGTCCCCAGCCAGGTCCAGCACGTCACCACTGTTGTCGCTGGCATCGCCGTCTACGTCACGCCAGGCGGCTACCCGGCACTTGTGGTACCGGGTCCGCTGGGTGCCGTCAATGCCGTCAGTGCCGCCGCCGATGGTGCCGTCGGTGCCCCTTCCGGTGTACCCGACGAAGCGGTAGCGCAGCGTGGCGCCCATGGCCGGTGCGATGATCTCGGTCTGCCACCCGCCCGCCTGGCGGGCCTGACGGGCCTGCGCGGAGGCGAGGTGGCCGCCGTCGGTGGACTGCCCACGCGAGGATCTGGCGACCCGCGCCAGGGAGACCGTGGTGACCGGTCCGTCGTCGACCTGGTACTCCAGCTCCACGGCGGCGACCTCGGCGGAGGTACGCACGCCCAGGCGCACCAGCTCCGCGGCCACCGGCTGGACGGGGGAGCGTTGTTCGGTGTCGTGGGCGTAGGGGTGGCCGGAGCCGAGTGGGCGGTGCCGGATCATGCGTTCTCCTTCAATTCTGCGGGTGAGAGTGCTGCGGCGAGGCGAAGCACCATCGCGTGGGACCACAGCAGAGGTGTGGCCACGGGCCCCCAGCGGTCGAGCCATTCGGTGCGGTAGTGCGGTGCGAGCAGGTGCCCGTCCACCTGCTCGGGCAGCAGACCGTCCGCAGTCGCGGTTCCGACCGCCCAGTCGAGCAGTTCTCCGGCCCGTGCGGTGTTCCCGGCCCGGGCGTGTGCCAGGCCCAGGAAGCAGGACAGCAATGGCCACCGGCCGCCACCGTAGAAGGTGTCGGCCCGGAAGCGGTACACACCGCCGTCGGTGCACAGTTGCTCCTCGATCGCGGCGATCGTGGCCGCAGCGAGCTCGGACTCCGGGTCGATCACTCCGAGCGGACCGATCAGTGCGGCCAGGCTGGCGTCCACCGCGTCGGTGCCGAGCCATTTGGTCAGGTGCCCGTGGGCGACCCCACGGGTGGTGATCACCTCCATGACCGCATCCGCCCCATCGCGAGCAGCATCAGCCCGGGTTCCGGTCACCAGGCCCGAGTCGGCGGCCGCGCGCAACCCGGCCACGATGCACCCCAGGGTGGAGACGTGCACCTGCTCGGCGTGCTCCTCCCACCAGTCGTAGCAGGGCCGCTGCCAGGAGCTGAGCAGGTAGTCCACGGTCAGTTCGGCAGCCGACCGCCACCGCGTGACATCCAGCCCGTGCCGCGCGGCGTGCTCGGCGGCGGCCCACAGCCAGGTGCCGTACCCGTCGAGTTGGAAGTCCCACCACTCGTCCGCTCCGGGGGCGCCGGCCATCGTGAACCGGGTCGGCAGCATCTGTTCCTGCGGCACCGGCTCACCGGCCGCGGCGGCCGCGACCACCCGCTCGATCGGGGTGCGATGGGCCTCGACCACCCCGGCGCACCAGTCCAGGAACGCCGAAGGTGAGGCCACCTCCCCGGCGGAAGAGACGCCGTCGGCGATGAACGCACCATCCCGGAACCAGCAGTACCCACGGTAGGCGGAGAAGGTCGGGCTCGCCGGGTAGGCGCCGCCCGGTTCCTGCAGCGAAGTGATCAGCGCCAGGGAGGCATCCAGCAGCGGGGCATGGGCAGTGGTGGTCATCAGCATGTCTCCACGGGGTCGCCGGGTGCCCTCGCGGGAATGGAGGGCACCCGGCGTCGGGTCGGTACGGGCGGGGTCAGCCGAGGAGGGCGTTCACGCGTTCCTCGGCCGAGGCCAGTGCCTCCTCGACGCTCGTGCGCCCGGCCGCGGCCTCGGTGAGTTCTTCGGTGACGATGTCCTGCATCTCGGCCTGACCGTCACCGATGGAGGGGGCGAGTGCCACCTGGTCGAGGGAGTCGAACACGGCCTGCCGGTTCGCCGGGTTCTCCTGCTGGAGGTAGGTGTCCAGCTGGGCCTGATCGGCGATCGGGGGCAGCTCCCAGCCTGACTCCAGGCGCACGTCCACGGTGGTGGGTGAGCTGGTGAGGAACTGGGCGAACTCCGCGGCAGCGGCCTGGTTCTCGGAGGAGGCCGAGACGCCCACGGCGTTGGAGAACAGGGCACTCGCCTGCTGGGCGTCACCGGGCTCGACGGCAATGTCCCAGGCGAAGTCGGCCTCGGCGAGGGCGCCGAACATCCAGATGCCTGTGTGCCACATGGCCAACTCGCCGCCTGCGAACAGCCCGCTGTCGAAGTCGGGCGTGCCGGCGCCCTGTTCGGCTGTGGGCATCGTGGTGCCGGACTTGTTCACGAGCCACTCGGCGGCGGCGATTCCCTCGGGCGAGTTGAAGGCGACCGCAGTGCCGTCCTCATTCAAGAACTGCCCACCGGCCTGCGCCACGGCCTTGTAATACTCGTGGTAGCTGATCGGTTGGTAGTCGCCCCACACCCCGGCGTCGGCGTCCGTGAGTGCCTCGGCGGCTGCTCGCTCGTCCTCCCACGTCCAGTCAGCGGTGGGGTAGTCCAGGCCGGCGGCGTCGAAGAGGTCCTTGTTGTAGAACAACACCACGTTCGAGAACGAGCTGGGCAGGGCGTACTGCGTACCGTCGGTGGCGTAGGCCTCGGCGAGGGAGGTCTGGTAGACGCTGGTGTCGACGTCCGCCAGCGGGGCGAGCACCCCGCTGGCCTGGTAGGAGGCGTAGTTCGCGAACTCGATGTCGAAGACGTCGGCCACGGTGCCGCCGGCCAGGTCGGTCTGCAGTGCCGTGAAGTAGTCCGCGTAGGGGAGTGTGGTCACCTCCACGGTGATGTTCTCGTGCTCGGCCTCGAACGCATCCACGATGGTGTCGAGGTTCTCCTCGTTGCCACCGGCGGAGATGAAGTTGGTGTACGTGATCGTCACCGGGCCATCGTCGGTGGTGCCGGCAGGCTCGGTGGCGGGGTCGTCTGTGCTGCCTGAGACACAGGCGGTCAGGGTCAGGCCGAGCGCGGCAGCGATGCCGGCGCCGGCCATCCAGCGGGTGCGGGTCATGAGGATCTCCTTCGATTCTTCAGGGTGAGGCAGGGGGTAGGTGTCATTTCAGTCCGGTGCCCGCGACGCCTTGGATGACGTACTTCTGGGCGAACAGGTAGAGGGCGAGCATGGGGAGCACGCTGACGACCGAGCCGGCCATCATCACGTCCCATTGGGTGGTGTACTGCCCCTGCAGCCCGGCCAGTGCCAGCGGCAGGGTCTGCAGGTGTTCGGAGCGCAGGATGATCAGCGGCCACAGGAAGCCGTTCCAGCTGCTCATGAATGCGAAGACCGCGAGGCTCGCCAGGGCGGGCCCCACGAGCGGGAGCACCAGGCGGGCGAAGATGCGGAAGTGTCCGGCGCCGTCGATGGTGGCGGCCTCGTCCAGCTCCCGGGGCACGGAGTTCATCGCCTGCCGCAGCAGGAACACCCCGAACGCGCTGGCCACCCCGGGAAGCAGCACACCGAGGTAGGTGTCCACCAGGCCGAGGCTGCGCATCTGCACGAACAACGGCACGATCAGCACCTGGATCGGGATCATCATCGTGGCCAGGTACAGCCCGAAGACCAGGCCGCGCCCCGGGAAGGCCAGCCTGCTGAAGGCGTAGCCGGCCAGGGAGCTCGTGGTCAGCTGAAGGGCCGTCGTCGTGATGGCCAGACCGAGGGAGTTGGCGATCACGCGTGCGAACGGGGTGTTCGCGAACAGCTCGCGGTAGGCCGCCAGGGTCGGGTCATCCGGGATGAGCTGCGGGGTGGCATCGAGTCCGACACCGGGGGAGAGGGAGGTACTGACTGTCCACGCGAACGGGAAGAACATCACCAGTGCGCCGAGGGCCACCACGGCGGTCAGCAGGATGCGGCGGATGCGCTCAGGCATAGGTCACCCACCTCCGTTGTCCGATCAGCTGGATCACCGTCACGGCGAGCACCAGCAGGAACAGCAGCCAGGAGAGTGCCGAAGCCTCGCCGGCCGAGCTGTACCGGAACGTCAGGTCATAGATCTGCTGCACCACCACGGTGCTGGAGCCGGCCGGCCCGCCCCCGGTCATCGCATACACCTGGTCGAACACCTGGAAGCCGTTGATCAGGGAGATGACCACCACGAAGAAGGTGGAGGGAGATAGCAGCGGCAGGGTGATGTTCAGCAGGCGCCGGAATCGCCCGGCGCCGTCGATCATGGCCGCCTCCTGCACGTCCGTGGGGATCGCCTGCAGGCCCGCGAGCAGGATGATCATCACGAACCCGAGGTCCTTCCACGCCGAGGCGAGGATGATCGAGGGCATCGCCCAGTACGGGTCGGTCCACCAGCCGGGCCCGTCGATCCCCAGCCCGCCGAGCATCGCGTTCACCACGCCCACCGACGGGTTCAGCAGCCACCGCCACACCAGCGCCACCACGATCCAGCTGGTGACCACCGGCAGGAAGTAGATCCCGCGCAGCAGGTTCCGGGCCGGGATGAGGCTGTTCAGGGCCAGCGCCAGGGCAAGTCCACCGATGTAGACCAGCGGCAGATATCCGACGACGTAGTACAGCGTGTTCGCGAACACTCGCCTCGTCGCGTCATCGGTGAGCAGGGTGGTGTAGTTCTCCAGCCCGACCCACTCCATCACCCCGATCAGGTTCCACGAGTGCAGGCTTGTCCAGAACGCCCCGATCATCGGGTAGATGGTGAATGCCAGCAGCGGCAGGGCGCTGGGCAGCAGGAACGCCAGCACGGTCAGGGTGTAGCGCAGCCGGCTGCCGCGCCTGGTGCGCCGAGGCGGCGCGAGTGGGCGCGTGGTGCGCGAGATCCCGACGGCGGAGGGTGCAGTCATCGCTTCACGCTCCGTTCCCGGCGGGGCCGGCTGTACTCGCTGCGCCGGCAGGTGCCTCGCCGATGGCGAGGCGCTCGCGGACAAGGCGACCCTGCTCACCGGAACGGCCGACGGCGTCGAATGGGGTGGACAGCACCAGGGCTGCAGCACCCTGGGCCCACCGGTCGTCCTGCCACGTCTCGACGGTGACGGGCACGTGGCGGGTGTGCGGGATGAGAGCGGCGCGGAAGGCGGGTTCGAATCCGGCCTGCCAATGCGCCCAGGCCGTGACGCCTTCACCGAGCACGATCACGGCCTCCGGGTCGAGCAGGTTGACGACCCCGGCGAGGGTGCGGCCGAGGTGGGTGCCGGCGCTGCGGTAGATGTCCACGGCGATCGGGTCGCCGGAGTTGGCGCTGGCGTGTAAGGCCTCGATACCGGAGTCGTCGGGCAGGACGCCTTCGGTGGCGGCCCGGCGCAGCAGGGCGCGTTCGCTGATCAGGGTTTCCAGGCAGCCGGTGCTCCCGCACACGCACGCCGGCCCGTCGGTCAGGACGGGCATGTGGCCCAGCTCGCCGGCACCTCCGCGCCAGCCGCGCAGCACGTCGCCGTCGGTGATGAGGCCGGCACCGACACCGGTACCGATGGTGACCACGAGGGCGTGACCCAGACCGCGGCCGCTGCCGTAGAGCGCTTCGGCCATGGCGAGGGCGTTGACGTTGTTCTCGACCAGGACCGGCAGGTCGACCGCCCGGCGAAGGGTGTCTCCGACCGGCACGCGCACCCAGCCGAGCTGGGTGGAGTCGACGGTGCCGGCGTCCTGCTCGTCGACGGTGCCGGGTACGCCGACGCCGATGCCGAGCAGCGGGCCGGGGGCGCACTCGGCGATGAACGACACGGTGATGGTGGCCAGGTCGCTGAGCGCCGTTCCGACCGCGGCGTCGTAGGGGCGCGTGGCGGACCGGTGGACGGTGCCGTCGATACCGACCTCGACGAGGGTGATGTGGTCGGCCACCACCTTGATCCCGATCGCGCGCCCGCTCTCGGCCGCCAGCCCGAGCAGCCGGGCCGGGCGTCCCCCCTGTGAGGGGGAGTGGTCCAGTTCGGTGAGCAGGCCGTCGGTGATGAGCCGCTTGGTCGCACCGGTGATGAGCGCGGGGGAGACGCTCAGCGCACGCGCCAGTTCAGCGCGGGACGTGGGTCCGTGGGCGCCGATGTGTGCGAGCACCGCTGAGCGGGTCACATCGGTGCGTGCCGCCGTCCGAGCCAATCTTCACTCCTTTGTTAAGTGGTGAAGAAAGAGTAGGCAGATGTGTCCGGTGCGGTCAAGCGGTGGGGGTGTGGTGGACGTGCGAGGGCTCGTCAATCAGAGTTCCAGAGCGCCCAGGAGTGGAAGTCGTACCGAATGAGGTGCTGTGCGGTGATGAGCAGTCAGTACGTGACTGCTCATCACCGCGTAGCGTCCGCAGCCGAGCGCTCAGCGATCTCGCACCCATGTCGAGCCCTGGCACCCATGTCACTGTCACACTCCGGCCCTCTCCTCCGACACCTCAGGTGTCACCACCACGTGGCACCAACGATGAGAGGAACTGCCATGACCCGTCTCGACCTGGCGCGGACGAACAAGCTCGGCTATGCGGCTGTGATCGGCCTGGAAGGCTACGCCCGTAAGGCCGTCGACCCGGTGCTGTATGACCTGATCAAACTGCGCGCCTCGGTCCTGAACGGCTGCGGCTACTGCGTCGACATGCATGCCACCGACGGTCGCCAGCGCTCCATCCCGGTTCGCAAGCTCTTCGCCGTCTCCGCCTGGGAGCACTCACCCACCTTGTTCGACGACCGTGAGCGAGCGGTGCTCGCACTGACCGACGCCGTGACCCGCTTGGGTCCGGACACGGTCACCGATGAGATCTGGGCGAATGCGGCCGCGCACTTCGATGAGGGCGAGCTCGGCGGGATCGTCTTCGCCATCGCCACGATCAACGTCTGGAACCGGCTAGCCATCGCCACCGAGATGGCACCTCCGGTCGACGCCAAGCACCCGGTGGAATGAGCCCGGCAGGTGCGCAGTACCGTGGCCTGCATGACCCATGCCTCGCCGGCCGCAGACGCATGGAGCCGTGAGCAGCACCGCCTGACAGGCATCGCCTACCGGATGCTCGGGGACTACGGTCTCGCCGAGGACGTGGTGTCCGAGGTTGCCCTGGCGGCGGTCCGCGCGGAACGGGAGGGTACGGTCCGCATCTGGCCGGCGTGGCTGACCACGGTGTGTGTACGCCGATCCATCGACCGTCTCCGGCAGGTCGTCACCACGCGGGAGGACTACGCCGGTCCATGGCTGCCGGAACCGGTCGCCACGGACCGGCTGCCGGAGGAGGTCGTCGCCGACCGGGAGCTGCTCTCGATCGCGCTGCTGCACATGGCCGAGCAGCTCCGCCCGGAAGCGCGGGCAGCACTCGTCCTGCACCGCGCGATGGGTATGAGCGCCGTCGAGATCGCCGAGATCCTTCAGCGGAGCCCGGCCGCCGTCCGACAGCTCATCTCGCGTGCCGAGCGCCGGCTGCGGATCGATTCCCGCGCGAGCATCCCGCCTGCTGCCACACCGGCGGTACTCGCCGAGCTCGTTCAGGCGATCGAGACCGGGGAGATCGACCAGATCCTGCACCTGCTGACCGATGATGCGATCCTCTGGACCGACGGTGGCGGACGGGTGCGTGCAGCCCTGAATCCGATCTACGGCGGCGAGCGGATCGCCCGGTTCATGGCCGGGGTGTTCGCGAAGGCCACGGCCGGGAGCCCACCTCCGCTGGTGAGCGTGACGGTTCTGGACGTGAACGGCGAGTCCGTCCTCGACGTGCGGCTGGGGCCGCGTCGTGATCTGGTGGCGGTCGATCTCGACTCCGCGGGTAGCATCCGGGCGATCCGCCAGATCGCCAACCCGGACAAGCTCGCCCGCGTTCCGGTGTGAACTCTGGGGCCCTCCCCGTCCAGCAACCGCGGGGCGGCCCAGACGGCTTCCCGCGACCCATGGTCACTGTCGTGCCGTGACGCGACGGGCGTTCCATTCGACGGACCTTTTCCACAAGCACACCCGGGAGATCCGGATAGTCGCTAGCGTGTGGGGAACGTCATCGGGTGCCGGCGGGAGCGTAGAGGGGGAGTGATGGCGAACGGGACGGCGTTGCTGGAGTCCGAGGTGCGGGAACTGATCCGCCGTCGAGGACTCGACCCGGCCGCGGATGATGCCGATCTGCGCACACTCATCGCCGATGCTGTCGCAGACTACGAGGACCGGTCCATGCGTGGGCTGGTCCCGCGGCTGGCCGACCTGGAGTTGACATCCAAGCAGCTCCACGACGCGATCTCAGGGCTGGGTCCGCTGCAGCGCTACCTTGACGACCCGGAGGTCGAGGAGATCTGGATCAACGGCCCCAACCAGGTCTTCGTGGCTCGCCGTGGTCGCCCCGAGCTGACGACCACGCTCCTGACCGAAGAGGAGGTGCGCGACCTGGTCGAGCGCATGTTGCGCACGTCTGGGCGTCGACTGGACCTGAGTACCCCGTTCGTGGATGCGAGCCTCCCCGGTGGCGAGCGCCTGCACGTCGTGATCCCGGATGTCACCCGCCGTCATTGGGCGGTCAACATCCGCAAGTTCCTGGTCCGGGCTCGCCGCGTGACCGATCTGGTCGGACTCGGGTCACTCACGGACGAGGCCGCCGCGTTCCTGCACGCGTCCGTAGCCAGCGGGCTGAACGTGCTCGTCAGTGGGGCGACAACACCTGGCACGGAACAGGCACATTAAATCGCGGCCCGGGGTAGCCCTGAACGGCTTGCTGTCAAGGCAAACTCCTATCTCCAAGAGACGCTGTACGGGCCCGCGCAGTTGGTGCAGTCTCGGGTTGTGCAGGCGGCAACGGGCCACCTGCACAACCCGAAAGGAACCACCATGACTACTACAGACGTCGCCCGCGAGGTGAACTACGAGATTCTGTACGAGTGGCTTGACCGCCCTGAGCAGCACACCTTCATCGCGCGGGCAGCCGTGGAGCTGCTGGCCGAGCGTCTGCAGGACGACCAATTGGTGAAGCTGCTGGTGCACACCATGCTCATCCCCGAGGAGGCACGGCAGGGGATGGACCTGGAGGCCATCGCCGAGGCGTGGCCCACCTGACGCGGTCCTCCCTCGCCATGCGGCTCTAGGCTCTAGGCTCTGCACCATGGATGGGTGGGCAGTTGCAACAGCCGTCGGCACCATCGCGGCGGCGGCGGTGCCTGCGGGGCTGTACTTGCTGGAGCGGCGAGAGCGAATCCGCGAGCGGGCTGACCGTGAACGTGCGCAGCGGGATTTGGATGACCAACTGCGAGAGCAGGCGAAGCGGGCAGAGCGGCGCGAACGGGCTGAGTTGGAAGCCCAGGTGCGCCGGGTTGGTATCTGGAATGGCAGTAAGCCGGTGGTGGTAGTGGACCCGAACGTCAGCCGGGGTACCCGAACGGAGCAACAGGTCGTGGTTCACGTCGCTAACCGCAGTGACGACCCCGTCCATGACCTGTGGGTATGGACCGAGGGCATCAGTGAGGAAGCGCCAGTTCACGGGCTCGGCCATAGGGCGGAACTGGCTCCTGGCGATGCACTGGAGTTGTCCGCGAGGCAGTTGGTGCCCATGCCGTGCTGGATCGAGTTCACCGACGTGCATGGCCGTCGCTGGGCTAGGTACAACAATGGCGACGTGTGCAGAGCCGAGAACACTGACCACGTGCCGGGTGCGCCAACGGGCGAACGCCGCCGTCCGCGCGGCCCATGGCCGCCCGAGAGTCGCCCCGCCAGGGGTCAGGGGAGTCCAGATCGCAAGGACCGCGCCCGGTAGGACGGCTGGTCCGGCAGCCTTCCTTGCCGCGTCGGCTCACCCCCACCCCCCTGTGGCTCCTCGAGGCTTCGAGGGGGTCGAGGTGGTGTGTGGGGCCCGTGAGGGGTTGCGCGGCTCCCTAGCGGAAGCGTGTGAGGTCTGAGCATGACAGCAGCCCGCCACCCCGGCGCAGGGTGACGGGCTGCTGG
>NZ_VSMB01000014.1 GCF_009805705.1 Ruania rhizosphaerae | reverse complement strand
CCCGCCCAAGCCCTCAACCAACTCCTCACTGTCGCAACGACCACTTGACATTGGGGGTTGATTTTCGACACTCAAGCCACCCTCGCGGTCGGACCCGGACGAATAAGCCGTCCTCTACCGGAATTGCACGTCGATGTGGCGGTTGGGCCAGACGGCTCAACCGCCACATCGACGTGCAATTCCGGCGTTCGGGTGAGTTACTTGATGGCTCCCATCGAGAGGCCGCGCACGAGCTGCTTCTGCGCAACCCACCCGGCGATCAGCACCGGCAAGGACGCCAGCAGGCTCGCGGCGGAGAGTCGAGCCAGGAACAAGCCCTCACTGGTCATCGTGGAGGTGATGAAGATCGGCACCGTCGCCGCCCGGGCCGCCGTCAGGTTGAGGGCGAAGAAGAACTCGTTCCAGGCGAAGATCACGCAGATCAAGCCCGTCGCAGCCAGACCGGGGGCCACCATCGGGATGAGCACCGTGCGCAGCGTCCGCATGAGCCCAGCACCGTCCATGGACGCCGCCTCCAGCACCTCACCGGGAATCTCCTGGAAGAACGAGCGCATCATCCATACCGCGATCGGCAGGTTCATGGCCGTGTACAGCACCACCAGGGTCCAGATGGTGTCCAGCACGTGCAGCCGCCCGGCGATCACATAGATCGGCACGATCACTGCCACCACCGGCAGCATCTTCGTGGACATGAAGAAGAACAGCACGTCCTGGGTCTTCTTCACCGGCCGGATCGCCAGCGCATACGAGGCCGGCACTGCCAGCGCGATCACGAGCAAGGTGGACACGCCCGTGGCAATCAGGGAGTTCGCGAAGTACACCCCAGCCCCGCCCTCGATCACGGCCCGGAACTGATCCAGCGTGGGCGTGAAGAACCAGGTCGGCGGGTTCGAGGCCGCCTCGGCTTCCTGTTTGAACGCCGTCAGGGCCATCCAGGCGACCGGGAAGAAGAACGCGATGGCGATCACCCAGGTGAGCGCGGTCAGCAACCCGCCACGCACGCCCTCACCACGGTCACGGCGAGCTGGCCGGGCCCCACCGGGGGCGCCCGAACTACGGATCTCAGGGGACGTCGTCGTCATGATCAGTCCTTCTGCTCGAAACTGCGGAAGATCAGGCGCAGGGCGAAGGTGGCCACGATGATCGTGGCGATCACCACCACCACGCCCATGGCTGCGGCCTGACCGATGTCGAAGCCGAGGAACGCCCGCTGGTAGATGTAGAACGGCAGGTTCGCGCTCGCCGTCCCGGGACCGCCGGCGGTCATCAGGTAGATCTGGTCGAAGGTGTTCACGACGTAGATCGCGCCGAGCAGCACGCCCAACTCGATGTAGCGGCGCAGCTGCGGCAGCGTGATGGACACGAAGGTCTTGCCCCAGCCGGCACCGTCCATCTGTGCTGCTTCGAGCACGTCCTTGGGCTGGGCCTGCAGCCCTGCCAGCACCAGCAGCATCATGAACGGGGTCCACTGCCACACCAACGCGATCAGAATGCTCAGCACCGGGTAGGTGGAGGTCCAGTCCACCGCGTCCATCCCGACCAGGCCGATCAGCCAGTTCACCATGCCGTAGGTGGGGTTGAGCATCGAGACGCTCCAGATCATCGCCCCGGCCACCGGCATGATCAGGAACGGGGTGATCAGCAGCGTGCGGGCCAGGCCCTGGCCCACGAACTTGCGGTCCAGCAGCAGTGCCAACCCGATTCCGAGCAGCATCGCTGCCGCCACGCAGCCGAGCGTGAAGATCACGCTGTTCACGGCGGCACCGCGGAACGTGGAGTCCGCGAACAGATCGGCGTAGTTGGTCAGCCCCACGAACCGGTCCGTACCCGGGCGCAACAGGTTCCACGAGCGCAGCGAGTACCAGATGGTCACCAGGAACGGCACCTGGGTGACGATGATGGTGAAGATCAGCGCCGGAAGCAGCGGGGCGCGGCGGCGCCACGCCTCGGCGCGCTCGATCTGCGCGGGAGTCTTGGACGCCCCGCGGCGCGCCGCCTCCCGGCGGTGGTGACTCTCGACGAGGGTGCTCATCTCAGCCTTCTTCCTGGTACGAGTCGGCCACCGTCTCGGCGTACCGCTGGGACTGCTCGAGGGCTTGGTCCACGGTGATCTGGCCGGCGATCGCCGCGGACATCTGCTGACCCACACGGGTACCCAGGTCTTGGAACTCGGGGATACCGACGAACTGGATGCCCGGGTAGGGAACCGGCTCCGTGAAGCTGTTCTCCGGACTTGCCAGCCCCATGGAGGTCAGGGTCGGCTCGGAATATGCCTGGGCGATCTCGGCATATTCGGGAATCTCATAGGTGGACAGGCGGCTACCCGGCGGCACCCGTTCCCACCCGAGCTCGTCGCCCACCAGCTGGATGTAATCCGGGCTGGTCATCCACGAGACGAAATCCCAGGCGGCGTCGGTGTGCTCACTGGTGGTCGGAATGGCCAGCGACCACGAATACAGCCAGCCGGCAGACTCGGTCTCCTGGACCGGGGCGGGCACATAGCCGACGTTCCCTGCGACCGTAGAGGATGAGGGGTCCTCCACGCTGGAAACCATCGAGGTGGCGTCGTACCACATGGCGGCGTTGCCCTGGGAGAACCGGGTCAGGCAGTCGCCGAACCCGGAGGTGGCGGCGCCCGGCTGACCGTAGTCGCGCACGAGGCTCACGTAGTCGCTGACGGCGGCATGGACTTCCGGAGAGTCCAGCTGAGCGTTCCAATCGGCGTCGAACCAGCTGCCGCCGTAGGTGTTCATCACCGTGGTCAAGGGAGCCATCACCTCACCCCACCCGGCCAGCCCGCGCAGGCAGATCCCGGAGAAGCCTGCCTCCGGGTCGTGCAGCTGAGCGGCAACGTCGCGGACCTCGGCCCAGGTCGGGCGTTCCGGCATGGTGAGCCCCTGCTCGGCGAACACGTCCTCGCGATAGGCGAGGAAGGAGGACTCACCGTAGAAGGGGACCGAATACAAGTCCCCGTCATAGGACAGTGCCCCGGCCACGCTGGGCACGAAGTCCTCGGGGGCATATCCCTCGGTCGCCTCGGCGTAGGGCTGGAGATTCTCGATCCACCCGTTCGCGGCCCACATCGGGGTCTCATAGTTGGAGATCATCACCACGTCGAACTCGCCGCCGCCGGTCGCCACCGACGCAGTGATCTTCGCGCGGGCCTCGTTCTCGGGAAGGCTCACAAAGCGCACATCGATGTCCGGGTGCTCGGCACGGAACTCGTCCTGAAGCGAGATCGCATCCTGCATCTGCGGGTTGGAGACGATCGCCACGACGATCTGCTCCTGGCCCTCTCCCCCGCCGACCGCGCCGGCTCCGGCGCATCCGGCGAGGGCGAGCGAGGCGACGCCGGCGAGGGCCGCAGCCCGCCGTCGCGTCGAGGACCGTGGGCGGTGGGGTGGATCTGCTGATCCGGCCAGCGCGGATCCTGATAGGTGGATGGGGAACATCGTCGTCCTCACGTCGGTGTGGCAGTGGCGCACCTAGAACTTCGCCACTCATCTGAGCATCACCGTTCGCTCATCTGTCGATGGTTACAGTAGTCCGATACACTCAGATGAGCAAGACCTTCATCATCATTTGTGAGAGTGGAGCCGATACTGTGGACAAGGACGAGCTCGCGCTCATGCGCGATGTATGCATCGACTTCCACCTCGAGGGCAAGTCCAAGGTCGAGATCGCCAAGGAACGAGACCTCTCCCGGTTCCAGGTGGCGCGCCTGCTCAACACCGCCCGCGAACGCGGGATCGTCCGGATCTCCATCGCCCTCCCGGAGGAATCCGACTCCGACCTCGGCGCTCGAGTCTCCGCCGACCTGGGAGTACGGGTCATCATCAGCCCGTCACATTCGGACCCCTCACAGCGACGCGACCTGCTCGCGCGGACCGTGGCCGACACGATCCGCGACCGCGTGCGGGACGGGATGACGGTCGGCATGTCCTGGTCACGCACGATCGAACGAGCCACGATGCACCTGGATCACCTCGAGCGCTGCGAGATCGTCCAGCTGGTCGGCGCGATGCCAGTGGCCGACAGCGGTGACTCAGTCGAGATGATCCAGCGCCTCAAGAGCCTGCGAGGGGTGCGCACGTGGCCCATCTGGGCGCCACTCGTGGTCCGCGATGCGGCCACGGCCGCCGGATTGCGTGAGCAGCCCCAGATCGCCGAGGCCCTCACGCGCGCCGACGCCCTCAATCTTGCTGTGGTGGCGATCGGCGGCTGGTCACGCCAGGCCTCGACGGTCTACCCGAACATCACCCCGGCCGACCGGGAAGAGGCGGAGGCGAGCGGCGCCGTCGGGGAATGCTCAGGGCGGCTCTTCGACGCCGAGGGGCACGACGTACACACCGCGCTCGACGAGCGGGTCGTGGCGGTTCGCCTCGATCAGCTGCGCCGCACCCCCGAGGTGGTGGCGTGCGGCTTCGGTGCGGGGGTTGCTCCGGCCGTGCGGGCCGCCGCGCTGGGGAGCATCGCCTCCACTCTCGTCCTCGATGCCGAGTGCGCCCGGGCGCTGGTGGAGCAGCAGGACTGACGCTCCGGCGCGCTCAGCCGTCGATGAGGTCGGCGACGGTCGCGCGCGCCCCGCGGGCATGGAACGAGTCCAGTGCCCAGCGGTAGGCCTCGACGAAGCGCTCGTGATCGACCAGATCGCCGAACAGATCCCGATCGCGCAGAAATGCCACGTCATCCTCAGACCGGCGCAGCGCCGCTGCGTGGACGCGGTCGGCAAGGCGGTCCACGATCTCGATCGGTTCACCTTGCTCGTCGACACCTTCGGCGTACCGAGCCCAGCTGGCGACGACGGCCGCCGACAACCGGATCTCGCCACCACTGGCGAGGTTGTCCCGGATGACCGGGACCAGCCAGGTCGGGATCCGATCGGAGGACTCCGCGCACAGCCGGGCGACGGTGTCGCGCACGCCCGGGTTGGAGAACCGCTCGATCAACGTCGATTTGTAGTCGTCCAGATCCACGCCGGGCACAGGACGCAATGTGGGCGTGGCCTCGGTGTCCATGTAGGCACGCAGGAAGCGGGCGAAGAGTTCGTCCTGGCACACCTCGTGCACGAGCCGGTAGCCCGAGAGGTAGCCGACATAGGCCAGCGCCTGGTGGCTGGCATTGAGCAGACGGAGCTTCATCAGCTCGTAGGGTTCGACATCCTCGACCACCTGCACACCAGCATCCTCGTACGAGGGCCGGCCCGCGGCGAAACGATCCTCGAGCACCCATTGAGTGAACGGCTCGGTGACCACCGGCCAGGCGTCCCCGATCCCGAGCTCGTCGGCGACGAGGGTGCGGTCGGCATCGGTGGTGACCGGGGTGATGCGGTCCACCATGGAGTTCGGGAAGGGAACGTGGGACTCGATCCAGTCCGCGAGCTCGGCATCCTTGGCGCGGGCGAAGGCGGAGAACATCCGGTGAGCGACCTCGCCGTTGCCCTGGATGTTGTCGCAGCTCATGACCGTGAAGGGTGCCGTTCCGTTCTCGCGGCGGCGCCGTAGCGCCTCGACGACGTAGCCGAAGGAGGTCGACGGCGTCGCCTCAGGTGCGAGGTCTGCCCGGACGGCCGCGTTGGTCAGGTCGAACTCCCCCGTGACCGGGTGCACGTTGTAGCCACCCTCGGTCACGGTGAGCGAGACGATCCTGACCGCCGGGTCGGTCAGCCGCTCGAGCGCGGCCTCCGGGTCATCGGGGGCGAAGACGTAGTCGACGATCGAGCCGATCACTCTCGCCTCGTTGTGACCGTCGGCGTGCTTGACCACCAGCGCGTAGAGGCCGTCCTGACCGAGGAGCGCGTCGCGCATCCGAGCGTCCCCCGGGAGCAGGCCGAGCCCGCAGATCGCCCAGTCGTGCGCCTTTCCTTCGCCCATCAGCCGGTCCAGGTACATCGCCTGGTGGGCCCGGTGGAAGCCGCCCACGCCGATGTGGACGATGCCCACCCGGAGCTCGGAGCGGTCGTAGTCCGGCACGGCGACCGCCGGATCGAGGTCGCGCAGATTCTCGTCGTTGAGGGAGGTCATCTCGGCTCCTTGCGTGGTCGTCGAGACGACGATATCAGATGAGCACAATCCCGAACTCAGATGAGCACAGCGGCGATGTGCGGTGCTAGCGCCCGGAAGGCCTTCCCTCGATGGGAGATGGCGTTCTTCTCCTCGGCCGTGAGCTCGGCGCACGAGCGGTCCTCGCCGTCGGGCCGCAGGATCGGGTCGTAGCCGAAGCCGCCGGTCCCCCGGCGCTGTGTCAGCAGTGTCCCCCGCAGCTCGCCGACCTCGACATGTTCGGTGCCGTCCGGTGCCACCAGGGCCGCCGCGCACACGAAGCCGGCCGCGCGATGCTCGGCGGGGACGTCGGCGAGCTGGGCGAGCAGCAGATCGAGGTTCGCTGCGTCGTCACCGTGCCTGCCCGCCCACCGGGCGGAGAAGATCCCCGGCGCCCCACCGAGCACGTCCACGGCGAGGCCGGAATCATCGGCCACAGCAGCGACACCCGTATGCGCGACGAGCGCACGCGCCTTGATCAAAGCGTTCTCAGCGAAGGTGACACCGTCTTCAACCGGCTCCCTCGCCCCCACCTCACCGGCACCGACCACGCCCTCGGCCGGTACCCCGGCGGCGTGGAGAATGGCCTTGAGTTCAGCCACCTTGTGTTGGTTGTGCGTGGCGAGCACCAGCCGAGCGCTCGCCTCTGCGCCCTGCTGCCCGTGCGCCGTCATGCGAGCGGCCCCGGCGCGCCGCGGCGGCTGAGCGGTGCTGCCAGCTCCTGCTCCTGCAGCTGCGCCAAGCGCGCAGTGCCGGCGACCGCGAGGTCGAGGAGGGAGTCGAGCTCGGCGCGATGGAACGGCGCCCCCTCGGCCGTGCCCTGCACCTCCACGAACGAGCCGGCGCCCGTCACCACGACGTTCATATCCGTCTCGGCACGCACGTCCTCGACGTAGGGGAGATCGAGCATCGGCGTTCCGTCGATGATGCCCACGCTGACGGCGGCCACGGAGTCGGTCAGCACGGTGGCACCGGGCTTGACCGCCCCGTTCTCCCGGCCCCAGGCGATGGCGTCGGCGAGGGCCACATAGGCGCCGGTGATCGCGGCGGTGCGGGTTCCGCCGTCGGCCTGCAGCACGTCGCAGTCGAGGACGATCGTGTTCTCACCGAGAGCGGAGACGTCGATGATCGCGCGCAGCGAGCGGCCGATCAGGCGGGAGATCTCGTGAGTGCGTCCCCCGATCTTCCCCTTGACGGACTCACGGTCCGAGCGAGAGTTCGTGGAGCGGGGAAGCATCGCGTACTCGGCGGTCACCCAGCCCAGGCCCGACCCCTTGCGCCAGCGTGGGACGCCCTCGGTGAAGGATGCGGTGCACAGCACCCGGGTGCCGCCGAACTCGACCAGCACGCTCCCCTCGGCCTGGTCGGACCAGCCGCGGTGGAAGGTCACGGGGCGGAGCTCGTCGGGGCGGCGGCCGTCGGCGCGGGTGGCGGGTGCAGTAGTGCTCTCAGTCATGCGATCGAGCCTACGGCAGCGGCCAGCACCTCCCTGCCGCGGGCCGGGGCGCCAGCCGGATCCACGTGGCGCGGGGCCCGGCGCGGATGCCGTGGAGACTGCCGTACAACAGCGAATCGCTCGTCGATCTGGTGGTCACGCCACCAGATCGACGAGCGATTTCCTATCCGCGCCTACCTCCAGCCGGATCAGCCGGTGTTCTGCAGCCCTGCCGCCACACCATTCATGCTGAGCAGCATGAGCCGGCGGATCGCCTCGTCGTGCTCGCTGTCGGCTGAGTCCTCCGCACGCAGCGTCCGCAGTGCCCGCAGCTGCAGCAGCGAGAGGGCATCGACGTAGGGGCTGCGCAGCATCACCGCGCGGCCGAGCACGCGGTGCCCGGCGAGTAGCCGCTCCTGCTCGGTGATGTCCACGATCCACTGCTTGGTGAGGGCGAGCTCGTCCAGCACCAGCTGCGCGAGGTCGTCCCGCTCCCCCAGCGCCAGGTACCGGCGGGCGATCCGCTCGTCGGTCTTGGCCAGCGACATCTCGACGTTGTCGATCATCGTGGCGAACAGCGGCCAGCGCTTGTACGCGTCCCGCAGCCGCTCCACGTCACCGACACCGGCGAGAGCGGTGCCGAGACCGAACCAGCCGGTGAGGTTGATGCGCGCCTGGGTCCATGCGAACACCCACGGGATCGCCCGCAGGTCCTCCAGGGACTCCATGCTCAGCCCACGGCGGGCGGGGCGCGAGCCCAGCGGCAGCCAGCCGACCTCCTCCTGCGGGGTGACCTCACCGAACCAGGCCGGGAACCCGTCGGTGTGGACGAGCTCGTAGAACCGGTCCCGCGACACCTTGTCCATCGTGGCGGCGATATCGGCGAAGTCCCGCGCGGCGGTGGAGTTGCGCTCCTCGATGGCGGGGGTGGACTGCAGCAGGGTGGCGGCGGCCACCTGCTCGATGTGACGCTGGGCGATCACCGGGTCGCCGTACCGGGCGAAGATGACCTCACCCTGCTCGGTGAGCTTGAACCGACCGTCCACCGAGCCCGGGGGCTGAGCGAGCACGGCGCGGTTGGCGGGGCCGCCACCCCGGCCGAGCGCACCACCGCGGCCATGGAAGAGCGTGAGCTTGATGTCGTGCTTGGCGGCCCACTGCGCGATGCGCTCCTGCGCGTCGTAGAGGGCCAGCGTGGCCGAGACCGGTCCGACGTCCTTGGAGGAGTCGGAGTAGCCGAGCATCACTTCCAGACGGCGTCCGGTCGCCTCGAGCCGCGCCTGCACCTGGGGAAGGGTCAGCATCTCCTCCAGCACGTCGGTGCTGGCCTGGAGGTCGGCGAAGGTCTCGAACAGCGGGATGACGTCCAGCGTGGGGGCGCCCTCAGCGGAACCGAGCGCCTCCTCCGCGAGCCGGTAGACGGCTGCGATGTCGGCGGCGCAGGTGGTGAAGGAGATGATGTAGCGGTGCGCGGCCAACTCACCGTGGCGCCGCTGGATGGAGGAGATGGTGCGCAGGGTCTCCAGCACTTCCTGACTCATCGGGCTCAGCTCGCCGCCGGAGTCGATGTCCTCCAGGGTCTGATTGTGCACCTTGGAGTGCTGGCGCACCTCGAGCTCAGCGAGGTGGAATCCGAAGGTCTGTACCTGCCAGATCAGGTCCTGCACGTCGCCATAGGCCTGACGGGCATCACCAGCGGCCACGAGAGAGGACTGGACGACGGCCAGGTCGGCCAGAAGCTCTTCAGGTTGGTCGTAACCGAGGTCGGCGTCCCGGCGGCGGGTGGCGGCGATCCGCTCGGCGATCACCAGCATCACGCGCCGGTACGGCTCGTTCGGCGACTTGCCGGCCACCTCATCGGTCAGTTCGGTGGAGAGCTGACGCTGGCGGTTCCACAACCCTTCGAGCTCCTCCGAGGCCGGAGTGGTGTCCGCACCGAGGGTGAGCGCGCGCCCGACCCGGTCGGCCGCCTCCTCCAGCGCGGTCAGCACATGCTCGGAGGCGATGGCCGCCGCCGAGCGGGTGATGGAGGAGGTGACGTTCGGGTTACCGTCCCGGTCGGCGCCGATCCAGCTGCCGAGGCGTACGAACGCGGGCGCCTGCAGTGGTGCCGGTGAGTCCGGGTCCTGCAGGAGCGCATCCACCTTGCGGTACATCTGCGGCAGTGCGCTGAACAGGGTCTGGTCGAAGATGCCCATCGCGGTGCGCACCTCGTCCAGCGGGGTGGGCTTGGTGCTGCGCAGCGGCGAGGTGCGCCACAGGCGGTCGATCTGGGAGAGCAACTGACGGCGGTTGCCCTCCAACCCGGCATCCCCCAGCCGCGGATCGTCCCGCTCGGCGAGCAGCTCGGAGATACTGCGGATACTCGCGGCCACCGCACGGCGCCGGGCCTCGGTGGGGTGCGCCGTCAGGACGGGACGGAACTCGATTCCGTCCAGACGCCGTCGGGCCTCGTCCTCGCCGACCTCCTCGGTCAGGAAGGCCCAGGCGCCCTGCAGCGAGTCCTCCGGAGCACGGCCGGTGGCCGCCTTCCCGCTCTCGCGGGAGCGCAGTGCGCGCACACGGTGGAACTCCTCGGCGAGGTTCACCAGGTGGAAGTAGCAGGTGAAAGCGCGGGCCACCTTCTCGGCCCGGTCGAGGGTGAAGGACTCCACCAGCTCCTCGGCGCGGGCGAAGGCGTCGCTTCCGGCGTCGTCGTAGGCGGAGATGGTCAGTTCGCGTAGCCGCTCGACGTCGGCCAGCAGTTCGGGTCCACCGCTCTCGGTGAGCACTGTTCCGAGCATCTCACCGAGCAGGCGTACGTCGTGCCGGAGTGCGTCTGGCATCTCGAGCACTGCCCCCGTCCGGGAGCCGGTGGCGATCCCGTTCGCGGGTGTGGTCACGGTCGCTTCGGATGCATCGGTCATAGCGGGAGACTACCGAGCCTTTACCACTCCGTGACACCCACGTCTGGTGCGTGGACGATCACACCTCCGCCATCGCCTCACCCGATCGCGCCTGGCGATAGGTGCCTGAGCAGACCTGCGGAGTATCGCCGGGAACGGCATGATCGCAGCGCTCGACGCGACCCGCGGGTCCATACGCGCCCACGCCCGCTCACCGCACTCGATCAGCTGCTCATCGGGTGCACGGTGGGATGTGTCACACCCGCCACATCGCCCCTGGACGCGCGAGCTCCACCGGCCCGCCGTACTCGCTACCCGCCTCGGCCGCGACGGCACTGCTGTCCACCCAGGGCTGGATGTGGGTCAGCAGCAACTGCCGCGCGGCGGCCCGGGCGGCACTCTGGCCAGCCCGCCGGCCGGTGAGGTGGATGCCCCGGGGCGCCGAACAGGGCTCACTGAACGCGGCCTCGCAGAGAAACAGGTCGGCCCCGCGGGCGGCCTCGATCAGCCCGTCGCAGGTGTCGGTGTCGCCGCTGTAGGTCAGGACCACGCGGCCGCCGTTCTCGCCGGGTCCCTCGATGCGGATGGCATAGGCAGGCACTGGGTGGCGAACCTCATGCACCCGGATGACCATCGGGCCGATGCGCACCTCCTGGTCTGGGACCCAGGAACGGAACTCGAACTCGCCGTCAACCGTCTCCCCGTTACCGCAGACCTGGGCGATCCGGTCGGCGGTCTCGGATGGACCGTAGACCGGCATCACCGGGTACGGCCCCTGGGGCCCGTACCTCAGGTACACGTGCATCGCGGCAGCATCGACCATGTGGTCGGCGTGCAGATGCGAGAACAACACCGCATCCACCGATGCAGGCTCGACCTGCCCCAACAGCTGCCCGAAGGCACCGGATCCCAGGTCGAGGACCACGCGCCAGGTGCGGGTGCCGTCGTCGGCCTCCACCAGGTAGGACGAGGACGCCGAGTCCGGAGCGGATACCGAACCTGAGCAGCCGAGAACGATGAGTCTCACGGGTGCATCACCGCCGGGATCTCACCGGTGATCTCGGCTGCCGACTCCGCGCCGACCTCGGGGCCGAGGAAGCGCCGCGCGAGCTGGGTGAAGGCGGCGGGTTCTCCCGTGCTGAGGAAGGCGTGGGGGGCGGGCGCTTCGTCGCTGCGCTCGAGCCCGTGCGCGACCAAGGCGGCGTAGACGTCCTTGGCGGTCTCCTCCGCACTGCTGACCAGCGTGACAGCGTCCCCCACCACGTACTGGACCACACCGGTCAGCAGGGGGTAGTGCGTGCACCCCAGCACAAGCGTGTCCACGTCCGCCGCCAGCACCGGCGCGAGATACTCCCGCGCCACCCCCAGCAACTCCGGGCCGGACGTGATACCTCGCTCGACGAACTCCACGAACCGTGGGGCCGCCGTCGCAGTCAGTTGCAGGTGCGGTGCGGCGGCAAAGGCGTCCTCATAGGCGCGCGAGTCGATGGTGGCCCGCGTACCGATCACACCGATGCGCCCCGACCGGGTAGCGGCGACCGCACGCCGGACGGCGGGCTGGATCACTTCGACCACCGGGACGCCCCGGCCGATCGTGTACCGCTCACGCGCATCTCGCAGCACGGCGGCCGAGGCAGAGTTGCAGGCGATGACGAGCATCTTCACCCCGGAGGCGACGAGGTCGTCCATCACCGCCAGCGCATGCGCGCGCACCTCGGCGATCGGCAACGGCCCGTAGGGACCATGCGCCGTGTCGCCTACATAGCGCACGGATTCGTTCGGCAGCTGGTCGATCACGGCCCGCGCAACCGTCAGGCCTCCGACACCAGAGTCGAAGATGCCGATGGGTGCGTCGCTCACCTCCACGAGGGTAGGCCCGCTGGCCCGGGCACGCACCGCTCAGCGGTCGAGTGTGGGCAGCATCACCTGCAGCAGCGACTCCTGCAACCAGGTCAGGGCGGAGTAGAGCATGCCGAGCGCCTCGCGGATCTCATCCCGTTCGCTGTGCCGGGACTGCTGCCCGGTCCGTGGCGAACCCAACGCCTCATGGAGCTCCTCCGCGTCCTCCTCGGTGCGGATCCCGAGCCGTTCGGCCACCACCAACCGGACGTCGTTGAGCGCACCCGCCCAGTCCATCGCATGCTCCGGCGACACCCGCACCTCATCGCCAGGAGCCTGCAAGGCAGCCCACACCATCCTCAATCGCGCCGCCTTCGTCTCCCGCAGATCGGCCTCGGTCAGCCGGCGGAACTCGGCCGAGACCTCCTCATCGGTGACACTGGCGTCAGGCAAAAGCCGAGCCAGTGCCGGGTCACTGGGGGTGGCGATCCCATCAGCAGACCACGTCAGGAAGGCCAGCGGGTCAGCACCGTCCCCACTGGGGCGGGCTGCGCCGTCAGGGGCTTCCCGGGAAATCGGTGTGCCGAGCAACTCACAGGTATCGGCCACCACGCGGGCGAGGATGGTGCGTTCATCCGGACTCACCTCGGCCACGAACGCCCCCCGACGGCGGACGAAGGCTCGCATCAGTCGCCGTCCTGGGCGAGTGTGGCCCAGAGCCCGAAGGAGTGCATCGCCTGCACGTCCACCTCCATCTGTTCCCTGCTGCCGTGCGAAACGGCGCTGCGTCCCTCGTGGTGCACCTGCAGCATCAAGGTCCTTGCCTTCTGCTCCGAGTAGCCGAAGTAGCTACGGAAGACGTAGGTGACATAGCTCATCAGGTTCACCGGATCGTTCCAGACGATGGTGCGCCACGGCCGATCGGGCGCGATCGCTTCGGCAGCATCGGTGACGGACTCGGTGTCCGGCGTGCTGACGGGGGTGCTGGCGACGACCATGGCCCCCAGCGTACGGATCCGTGCGCGCCGAGGCAGCCCGGTACCGGCACCTCGATCGACCCGGGGCCGTTACCGTTGCCTCATGTCCGCGTCACAGAGGGGCACCCAGCCCAGTACGGCCCTGCTCACCGACCGCTACGAGCTCACGATGCTGCAGGCTGCGCTCGCCGACGGAACAGCGTCCCGGCGATGCGTCTTCGAGGTCTTCACCCGGCGCCTGCCTGCCGGACGCCGCTACGGCGTGGTGGCCGGAACCGGGCGCGTGCTGGAGGCGCTGAGTACCTTCCGATTCGCCGACGCCGAGCTGGAGTTCCTCCGCGAGGGCGGCATCGTGAACGACCAGACGCTGGAGTTCCTCGCGAACTACCGCTTCACCGGAGAGATCCACGGCTACGCCGAGGGTGAGGTGTTCTTCCCCGGCTCTCCGTTGATGACGGTCGAGGCATCATTCGCCGAAGGTGTGCTGCTGGAAACGCTCGTGCTCTCCATCCTCAACTACGACTCGGCAGTGGCCTCCGCAGCGTCCCGGATGACCAGCGCCGCGGGCACCCGGCCGTGCCTGGAGATGGGTGGTCGGCGCGCACATGAGTACGCTGCGGTCGCCGCCGCGCGGGCTGCCGTCGTGGGCGGGTTCGCGGGCACGTCCAATCTGGAGGCGGGCCGCCGGTACGGTCTGACCACGATCGGCACTGCCGCACACGCCTTCACCCTGCTGCACGACGACGAGCCCTCGGCATTCGCCTCCCAGGTGGCCTCCTTCGGAGATGCCACCACACTGCTGGTCGACACCTACGACATCGCCGAGGGGGTGCGCCGGGCGATCGCAGCCGCCGGAACCGGCCTGGACGCGGTGCGCCTCGACTCCGGAGACCTCGGCATGGTGGCCCGGGAGGTACGCGACCAGCTCGACTCGCTCGGCGCCGCCGGTACGAAGATCGTGGTCTCTTCCGACCTGGACGAGCACGCGATCGCCTCCCTCGCCGCCGCACCGGTCGACTCCTACGGTGTGGGCACCTCGGTGGTGACCGGTTCCGGGGCGCCGACCTGCGGCATGGTCTACAAGCTGGTCCAGCGCGAGAACAGCGACGGCGTGATGGAGCCGGTGCAGAAGGCCTCCGCCTCGAAGTCGAGCGTGGGTGGGCGTAAGGCCGCCGCGCGCCGGGTGGACACTGCCGGCCGGGCAGTCGAGGAAGTCGTGGTCAGCGGAGCGGTCGCCGGGTGGGAGCCCGCCGAGGACGGTCTGCGCGGGTTGCATGTGCCCCTCGTCCTGGACGGCGTCGTGCAGCCGGGATTCACCGGTTCCGACGGCGTCACTCAAGCGGCCGAACGCCACCGCACCTCGCGAGCCGAGCTGTCCCCGTACGCGCGCCGCCTCTCGGCCGGGGATCCCGCGATCGCGACCACGCACATCGCGGTCTGAGAGACACCCAAGGTCGACCCGCCTCGCTCCGGGGCCGAATAATCGACCCCTGAGGCGAGTTGACCCTGAGTTTCAGCCCCCTCTCCACAGCGCGAACTCGCCCGCTCGTCTCACGTCCGTGAACGCGGCGCCGTCAGGACTGACCGACGAACCAGCGCCGGACCTTGGCGATACGGGTGCGCAGGTGCTCCGCGGACGCCGTCGCCACGTCTCCTCCGCCGGAGTGCTCGCGCAGGCGGGTATGCACCACCCCGTGCGGGGTGCCACTGCGCCGGGCCCACGCCTTGACCAGCTGGTTGAGCTCCTTGCGCAGTTCAGCCACGACCCGATGGTCGTCCACCGGCGCAGGTTCGGCTGCACCCTTCTGACGGCGTGCGGCCACGTGGTCCGCCTGTCGCGAGCGCAGCAGGGTGGTCACCTGGTCGGCATCCAGCAGCCCGGGAATACCGAGGAAATCCTGTTCCTCCTCCGATCCCAGCTCGGCACCCATGCCGAACTCGCCGCCGTCGAAGAGCACCTTGTCGAAAGAGGCCTGCGCCTCGAGCGCCTCGAAGCCGGGGAGCATGAGGTCATCGGACGCCTTCTCCTCCTTGTTCGCCGCAGCGAGCTCCGCGTCCTCGGCGGCGAAGATCTCGACCGCCTCATCCCCGACGCTCTTGCGATCCAGGGCGTGATCGCGCTCGGTCTCCATCTCGTTCGCCAGTGCGAGCAGGATCGGCACGGACGGCAGGAAAATCGACGCGGTCTCACCACGCTTACGCGCCCGGACGAAACGTCCGACCGCCTGGGCGAAGAACAACGGGGTAGCGGTGGATGTCGCATACACACCCACGGCCAGACGCGGCACATCGACTCCCTCGGAGACCATCCGCACCGCGACCATCCACCGCTGGTCACCCTGGGCGTACTCTTCGATCCGGCGAGAGGCGTCGGAGTCGTCCGAGAGCACGACGACGGGAGCCGAACCGGTGATCCGCTGCAGGTGCGCGGCATAGGCACGCGCTTTGGTCTGGTCGGTCGCGATGACCAGGCCCCCGGCGTCGGGCACATGCCTGCGTACCTCGGTCAGGCGTCGGTCGGCCGCCATGAGTACGGAGGGAATCCACTCCCCCTCCGGGTCCAGGGCCGTGCGCCAGGCCTGTCCGATCAGGTCCTTGGTTAGCGGCTCACCCAGCCGCGCGCTCACTTCGTCCCCAGCCTTCGTGCGCCAGCGCATCTGCCCGGAGTAGGACAGGAAGATCACTGGACGCACGACGTGGTCGGCCAGTGCGTCGCCGTACCCGTAGGTGTGGTCGGCCCGGGAGCGGCGGATTCCGTCGGCGTCGGGTTCGTAGGTGATGAACGGGATCGGTGAGGTGTCCGAGCGGAACGGCGTGCCGGTGAGGGACAGCCTCCGGGTCGCGGAGTCGAACGCCTCCCGGATGGCGTCTCCCCAGGAGAGTGCGTCACCGGCGTGATGCACCTCGTCCAGGATCACCAGCGTGCGTGCGGCGTCGGTACGGGCACGGTGCAGGTGGGGGTTGGCGGCGACCTGGGCATAGGTGAGAGCGACGCCGTCGTAGGCAGAGCCGTGACGCCCCTGGGCGTTACGGAAGTTCGGGTCGATACGGATCCCGACCCGCCCGGCCGCGTCGGCCCATTGGGTCTTCAGGTGCTCGGTCGGCGCGACGACCGTCACCCGCTGCACGACCCGCTGTTCCAGCAGCTCGGTGGCCACGCGCAGTGCGAAGGTCGTCTTCCCGGCACCTGGGGTCGCCACGGCGAGGAAGTCGCGCGGGTTGCGCTCCAGATAGGACTCCAGCGCAGCCGCCTGCCAGGCGCGCAACCGGGAGGCCGTGCCCCACGGTGCTCGTGCGGGGTAGGCGGGTGGAAGGTTGGAGGCCGCACTGGTGGACCCTGCCGAACCTGTTGATCCGGCTGGAGAGGTCGTGGTGTTCGCAGTGATGGCCGAGGAACTCGGCCCGGTCACTTCTTGGAGCCGAAGCCGAAGAAGCCGCGACGTCCGCCGGAGGAGTCCTCACCGTCGCCACCGCCTCCGGTGATGCCCTCGTAGATCTCCTTGCAGGCGGGGCAGATCGGGAACTTCTTCGGATCCCGGTTCGGGCTCCAGACCTTGCCGCAGAGCGCCACGACCGGGCCACCGGAGACGGCGGCCGCCGTGATCTTCTCCTTCTTCACGTAGTGCGCATACCGCTCGGCATCGCCGGGCGAGGCCTCTTCGCGAGTCTCCTCGCGCTCCAGCACATCAGTGCCCGGCCCCGAGGACAGGCGTTCGGTCTCCTGGGGTCCCTGCGGTCCGGTGGGCTGACTCATGGCTCCATTGTACGAAGCCTGACGGCGTCCCGCGCCCCAAGGGGCACCTCGCTCATCGCCGGCCACCCTGCCGGGCGAAGACGATCGCCGACCACACCACCGCCGTCGTGAGGATCGCCACCATCCAGGCGAGGGCGAGCAACGGCGCGGTTCCGGCGGGCGTGCCCATCAGGAGGCTGCGCACGGTCTCGATCACCGGGGTGATCGGCTGGTGCTCGGCGAATCCACGCAGCCACGACGGGAGGGTCTCGGCGCCGACGAACGCCGTGGAGAGGTAGGGCAGGAACAGCAGCACGAAGCCGTACCCGTTCGCTGCCTCCGGGCTGCCCGTCGCGAGCCCGATCGCTGCGAAAAGGTAGGTGATCGCGAGGATGTAGACCGCGACCGCGACGATGGCGAGCACCCACTCGCCCGCACCTGCCGTGGGCCGGAATCCGATGGCGAGCGCCACGCCGAGCACCACCATCGTCGCGACGAGGTTGCGGGCCAGGCTCGCCACCACGTGCCCGGTCACGACCGCCCAGCTGCGGATCGGCAGGGTGCGGAACCGGTCCATGATCCCGGATGCCTTGTCACCGGCCACGTCGATGGCGGTGGAGGAGGCACCGAACCCGGCACACAGCAGGATGATGCCTGGCACCACGTAGTTCACGTAGTCCCCGCCCGGGTCGATCGCGCCGCCGAAGACGTAGACGAACAGCAGCATGAGCATCACCGGCAGCAGGATCGCCATCAGCATGGCGTCGACGTTGCGCACGCTGTGGCGCAGGCTACGAGCGATGAAGACGGCGTCGACGGCACCGGGCCGCAGTCGTGCTGCGGCTGGCGCCGCGGCGTGAACAGGTGCGCTCATGACGGGATCCTTCCTGCGCCGGCGAGGCTGCCTGCGTGGTCGTCGGGGTTCTCGGTCGTTCCGTAGCTCTGGGTATGGCTGGTCAGGGCGAAGAACACGTCGTCCAGGCTGGGCCGGCGCACCACCACCTCACCGGTGAGGCCATGCGCGTCAATCGCATCGAGCGCCCGGCGCAGGCCGGCAGAGGTACCGTCCGTAGGCTCGCCGTGGAGCACCTTCCCGACGGCGTCTCTCACCTCCACCACGTCCTCGCCGACCGTGCGCTTGAGCTCGGCCGGTGAGCCCTCGGCGACGATCCGCCCGTCACGCAGGATCGAGACCATGTCGGCCAGCTCGTCGGCCTCTTCCAGGTATTGCGTGGTCAGTAATACGGTGGTGCCGTCCTGGCGGAGACTGCGGATGACGTCCCAGAGTTCGCGTCGGCTGCGCGGATCGAGGCCGGTGGTCGGTTCGTCCAGGAACACCACGGGCACGGCCACCACGAGGCTCAGGGCCAGGTCGAGCCGGCGTCGCATCCCGCCGGAGTAGGTCTTGACGCGCCGATCGGCCGCGTCAGTCAGGCCGAATCGCTCGATCAGCTCCCGTGAGCGCCGGCGAGCTGCCCCGCCTCGAAGCCCGCGCAGGCCCGCCATCATCCGCAGGTTCTCCTCCGCGGTGAGCACCTCGTCCACGGCGGCCGACTGCCCGGTGAGCGCGATCCTCCGGCGGACGGCAACCGGATCGCTAGTGAGGTCGGCACAAGCGATGCTCGCGGTCCCTGCGTCGGGCCGCAACAGCGTCGCCAGGATCGTCACGAGTGTGGTCTTGCCGGCACCGTTGGATCCGAGCAGCGCGTGCACGCTCCCGCGGCGCACCGTCAGGTCCACCCCTGCGAGCACCTCGGCCCGGCCGAACGACTTGCGCAAGCCGCGCACGTCGATGGCGTTGTCCATCACTCCTCCTCAGTATCGTGTACGCCATAAACTGTATGCGAGATACACTCAAATTGTCTATGACATACACAGAATTAGGCTGAGGCGATGAACATCGAACCGGACGAGATCGAGCTCCCTCGCGGTATCGCGCTCGCGTGGGGCGTGGCCGCCCACCCGCAGCAGCGCGGACCCAAGCGGGAGCTGAGCCTGGAACGGATCGTCGACGTCGCCGTCGAGATCGCCGACGCCGACGGCCTCGGCTCCGTCTCGATGGCCGCGGTGGCGGGGCGCCTCGGTTTCACGACCATGTCGTTGTACCGGTATGTCACACGCAAGGACGACCTGCTGCTCCTGATGGGCGAGGCCGCACTCGGTATCCCGCCGCTGACCATCACCGAGGCACCCACGTGGCGGGAAGGGATGATCCAGTGGTACCGGGAAACCCTGGCGGTCTACGCCGCGCACCCATGGATGCTGGACCTCCCCATCGATGGGATCCCGAGCACTCCGGCGAACCTGGCCTGGATGGACGCCGCTCTCGGAATTCTTGAAGACACACCACTCGAGCCGCTCGAACGGATCGCCGTGCTGCTGATGATGACCGGGCATGCCCGATGGACCGCTCACGTGGAGCGCGGATACGACGAGCGCGCCCGCGCCGAAGGGGTCTCCCCCGAGGATCTCGACCGTCAAGTGGCGCACATCGTCGCCACGCTCGTCACGCCGGAGCAGTTCCCAGCACTCCGGCAGGCGATCGATGCGGGCGTCTACACCGCTGACGCCGATCCGTTCGCCTTCGGACTGAAACGCATCCTCGACGGAGTTGAGCAGTATGTGCAGGCTCGCTCCGAGGGCGCCCCGGCCTCGGTCCCCACCCCCTCGGACGACGCGGACACTGATGCCTTCCCGAAAGATCCACGGGTGCGTGCCGCTCGCAGTGCCCGCCGCGAGGCTCAGAAGGCCGTTCGCGAGGCGGAGAAGAAGCTCCGCGAGGCGGTCAAGCGAGAACAGGAGGCTGTGGGGCGCGCACGCGAGCGGCAGGCGAAGCGAGGGCGGGAATAGGCAGCGATAGGCAGAGCTCGCTACGTACCGCCCTCAGCACGTGCCATCCTCGCCCGCAGGACATGGCCGACCACCAGGGCGACCGTACGGAAGGCATGCGTCGAGGTGACCTGATCTCGGCAACCCGTGGCTCCGCCGTCGTGAACAACACCTTCGCCCCGTGGCACGCCGACATGACGAAGGGGCGCGGGATCACTCCCACGCCCCTTCGTCAGTGGCGGCCCTCAGCGGCCGCCGGAGATCACTTGGCGACGGCCTTCTTCAGGGCGGAGCCAGCGGAAACCTTGACGCCGTAGCCGGCGGGGATCTGGATCTCCTCGCCGGTGCGGGGGTTGCGGCCGGTGCGCGCGGCGCGCTCGACGCGCTCCACGGACAGCAGGCCGGTCACCTTGACAGCCTCACCCTTACCCAGGGACTCCACCAGGACCTCCTGCAGCGCGCCCAGAGCGGCATCGGCGTCGGTCTTGGTCAGTCCAGCCTTCTCGGCGATGGCGGCAACGAGCTCAGTGCGGTTGACGGACACGGAGATTTCCCTTCGTTCGAGACCGCTCCCCGATCGGGGAGCGCTGTCGTCACACTACGACGACGTGCCCCGCGAGCGAGCATTTCTGCGGCGTTTCTCGGCGTGTTTCCGCCGATCTGGGCCATCCGAAGCCACACTTACGTCCGTTTCGTCCCACACGTCACACCAGCCACAGTTGCTCGGACCTCTGGCGCGGACTGCCGTCGACCGTGCAGACCGGCCGCAACCCGTCGAGAGTCCGCCGCGGCGAAGCCGGGTACACGCCGAACCGCACCGCTCGCCACACGCTGCACGGTCGGCCAGTTCCTCGCGGTAGCGTGAGTTGGTGCCGTCTCGTCACCTTCCCGCCCCAGCGGCCGGAACTCTCCCAGCACCCTGGCCGGAGTTGAGGCGCCCGGCCATCCGAGAGCCGCTGCGCAGCACTCTCGCGGAGGGGACCAGCGTGATGCTGATCGGCGATCCGGGAGTGGGCAAGACGTCACTGATGGCGAACGAGATCACCGCCGCTGAATCACGCAACACATCCGGGTCCCGCACAGAGCCCGCGGCACGCACGAAGACCGGGGACTCCACGACGATCTGGTTGCGTACACCGGCGGCGATGATCGCCACCCCGTGGACCGTCCTCGAACCGCTCATCGGTTCCTCCGATGTCCCAGGACCGGACGCCATCGGCCGCCTCGTCGAGGCATGCACGGACTCGCTCTCGCAGGTGGAGCCCGTCCCCACGCTGGTCGTCGACGATGTGCATCTGGTGGACGAAGCGACCGCCGTGGTGCTCGCCGAACTCGTGCACGCAGGAACGGCCCAGTTGGTGAGCACGTGCCGACGTCAGCCCGGACCTCCGGCACCGCTGCAAAGTCTGCTCCGTCGAGACCGGATCGAGCGGATCGACGTGAGTGCCCTCGATCCGGCCGAGGTGGAGGAACTCCTCACGGCCGCCCTGGCCGGACCTGTGGCCCGGCAGACCTCGCGCGACGCGTGGCACCTGACCGGTGGCAATCCGCTCTACCTGCGCGAGCTGGTGCGTTCGCTGTGGGAGGCGAACGTCCTGGTGCGGGTGGATGGGGCCTGGATCTGGCGTGACCACTCTGTGGTGGGCGACCGTCTCACCGACCTGATCGCAGCCGAACTGACGGGCCTGGCCGAGGACGAACGCGATCTCATCGATCTGCTCGCGCTGGCGGGCCCCACCGCCATCCACCGCCTGCACGGCTCCGTTTCGGACGGCACGCTCCAGCGCAGCGTCCAGCGCGGTCTCGTCGTGACCGAATCCCACCACCACGACGGCGTCCCCCGAGCCCGCCTCGCTCACCCCCTCCACGCTGAGGTGAGCCGGGCTACGCTCCTGCCTGGACGCCGTCGGGAACTCTTCCATCGGCTGGGCGCCAGAGGAACGGCGACGCGGTCCGAAAGGTCCCACCCGGCGGCGCTGTTCTCCATGGTCGACTGGGCCCTGACCTGCGAGGTGCGGCCCGCAGCGGAGGATCTGGTGGCCGCCGTGCACGCAGCGGCCACCGTGGCCGACCTTCCGCTGGTACGACGGCTCAGCGACGCCGCCCTGGATCTGCTCGAACCGGCCGACGCCCGCGCCATCGACCTGCTCCTGGTGCGGGCGGAGGCCGCGAGGTTCGCCGGGGCGGACGCCTCGGCGCGAGCGGACCTGGACCGGGTACTCCCGCATCTGGCGACGAGCCAGCACCGGCTGTGCTGGCGCTACGCCCAACTGCGCGCCGACTTGCAGCAGTTCAGCGACGATGACGCCGATGAGGCGCTGGCTACGGTGACGGCAACGGCGAGCGGGCCGCTGGCTGACTCCGGCCTGCACGAGGCGCAGGCGGCAGACCGGATGATCCGGCTCGCCTACGCCGGCCGGTTTGCCGAGGGCCTGCCGCTGCTGGAACGGTTCGCACGTGACTGCGCGGACCCGGAGCTGCGCCTGAGTGTCATCGGTTCCCTGGTCCTTGGCCTCGGTCAGTCAGGGCGGGGCGAGGAGGCGATCGCGATCGCCGACGGCGCGCTGTCCTCCTGGCATGAGGCCGTCGACTGGCCCTGGCTTCTCTCCGAGATCGTCGCCGCGCGCTTCATGGCAGCGATCTGGCTCGGCGACCCCGAGCGAGCCACGCACCCGCCTCACACGGAGGACCGGTGGGCACGATACGACGACGCCGTCACCCAACTGGGCTCAGGACGGTTCCACGCAGCACGGGGTGAGTGGTCCGCGGCGGCCGATCACTACCGCGGGGCCTTGTCGGGGTTCGCACTCCGCGACCCCACGGGGTTCGCGGGGACAGCGTGGGCCGGGCTCGCCTACTGCCTCGCCGCGCTGGGTGATCTCGACGGTGCTGCCCGCGCACGGCAGTCCTACGATCGGATCGCTCCTCGCGGCTCCCGGGCAGTGTCCAGCGACAACGAGGTGCGCGTCCTGGCTGTTGCGGTGGCACTGGAGGAGCCAGACATCGACTCCCGGTGTGCGGCAGTGGCCGAGGAGTGTGCCCGCGAGGAGCTGTGGCTCGGCGTGCTGTTGGCCCGGCACCTGGGCTGCGTCGCGACCGCACGCCACCGCCGGCCCACGGCTGAGCAGGTGGACGGCGTGGCGCAGGCTGCGGTCCGGGTGGACGGTCTGATTCCCCCCGAACTCCTGGCACACACCCAAGCCCTGGCGGCAGGTGATGAGACCCTCACCGCACGGATCGCCGGGCGGTTGATCGGCCGGGGCGTCTGGGTACCCGCACCGCTGCCCACGGTGACCCTGACTCCTCGCCAGCAGGAGATCGCCACCCTTGTCCGCGCCGGTCTGTCGAACAGAGAGATCGCCGAGCGGCTGGTGGTGTCCCTGCGCACTGTCGACACCCACGTGGGGCACATCTTCACCCGGCTCGGGGTGAATTCGCGTGCGGACCTGGCCACAGCGCTGGCCAGGTCCGCACGCGGTTGAGATCAGCCGATCATCGACTCCGAGCCGTGCGCCGGGCGGTCGTCACGACGACCCCGGCAGCAAGTAGCAGGAGCGCGAGCAGTGCCGCCGCACCGATACTCGCGCCGGTGCTCGCGAGATCGGTTCCGGTGCCATGCGCGCCGCCCGTCGCGTCAGAACCGTCACTGCCGCCAGTGCCGGCGGTCCCATCAGAATCGCTGTCGGCATCCTCGATCTGCGCCGCGGTGACCGTGTGGGGAACCTCAGGTGAGGTGCCCACCTCGTGTCCGTCGTCACCGAGGTAGCGCGCCTGCACCTGCGTCTGACCGACGGGGAGCACCGACGTCAGGGTCGAGGCGCCGCCGTCGATGAGATCCAGAGGCTCTCCCCACGCGGTTCCGTCGAGAATCAGTTGCACCTGCCCGGTGGGCACTTGCGCGCTGTCGGTGTCGGTGTCGGGTTCGACGATGGCACTGATCGTGACCTCCGTGCCCTCCTCGGACGACTCCGGTGAGGTCGCCACGGTCACCAGCACGGGTGTGCTGAGCACCTCCAGGCCCACCGGTTCAGATCGGGCGGGGTTCACCGAGTCGGTTCCCAGGTACTGGGCGTGCAGTTCATGCGCGCCCACAGGAAGGTCGTCCAGTACCAGCTGCGCCGCTGCGGTGCGTGGCTCCCAGACAGACGCGGCCTCGGTTGGGGCCTGTCCATCCGCTCCGCCCCCGCTGCCGTCCGTGCCCGGATCGTCCTCGGTGACTGGTGCCGTGCCGAGCAGTTCGTCTCCGGCGAAGAACGCGATCTCACCATCCAGATCGGTCATGGCCGGCTCGATGAGCGCAATCGACGCATCCAGGGTCACCACGTCGCCGTAGTACACCGGCCCGTCAGGGGCGACGTCGAGGGTGACATCCGCGTCGGCGGGCGCCACCGAGAGCACCTCCGGCTCGCTCTCGGCCGCGGTGCGCTCGCCATTGCCACTGTAGATCGCACTGATCTCGTGATCACCGGCTGCGACCGTCAGTGCGTCGAGCGGTGTGATCGCCCGATCATCGTCGACATCGACCGGCTCGCCCCACGGCTGGCCATCGACGAAGAACTGCACGGTGCCCTCGGTGCTGGCGGCGCCGGGCTGACCTGTGCCCACCATCGCGACCGCCGAGGACGTCTCGCCGACGATGAGATCTGCCGGGAGCAGGTCGAGGCTCAGGGTCGAGACGGCCCTGTCAACGGCGAGGGTGACACCGCTGGAGGCGGAGGACCGGAAGGACGCAGACCCCTCGTAGGAGGCGGTGATCCGGCCGGTGCCGATGAAGTCCGCCGGGATGTCCAGTTCCGCGATGCCGTCAGTCACAGATGCCCTGCCGAGCGGGCTGGCGTCCAGTTCGAAGGAGACCTCGCCGGCGACTGTTCCCGACGCCGGGGAGACCGGCGCGACGAGGGCGCGGAGGTTCACGTTCTGCCCGTGCACAGCATCCTCCGGGTCGATCTGGAGGGTGGTGGTGGTCTGCCCAGGATCGACCGTGATGTCCAGTGTTCCAGCCGATCCCGAGAACTTCTCACTGTCGGGCTGGTACTCCGCACTGAGTGTGGTGGTGCCGACTGGCAGCTGGACTCCCCGGAAGACGGCTTCACCGCCGTCGAGGCGTGCTTGTCCGAACGAGGAGTCACCATCGGTGAGAGTCACCGCACCGGCCGGGACTTCCGAGGTGTCCAGGTTCGCAACCTCGACCCGCACATCTGACTCCTGTCCGGTGACCAGACCTGAAGCAGGCTCTGCCGTCACGGTCGTGCTGGTGTCGAATGTGGGATCGAAGGTGATCTGGACGAACCCGTCCCGGAGTTGCTCATCGAGCTCGGTGGAGAGGGAGTCGACGGTGGCGAACGAGCCGCCGCCACCTCCACCGCCACCGCCAGCGCCGCCCACGCTGCTGCCGCGGCCACCGCTCCCGCTGAACGCGTAGCCGCCGCCACCGCCACCACCGCCACCGCCGCTGGAGCTGTTGCCGGCGCCGCTGCCCGGGCCACCGGGCTGCTGATAGAGGAGTGGACTGGCGCCCGCGCCTCCTGCTCCCGCTCCACTGCAGATCCCGTACCCGCCTTGGCCGTCCTCGCCGCTGTGCCCCCCGTGGCCGC
Source organism: Ruania rhizosphaerae (assembly GCF_009805705.1). GTDB lineage: Bacteria > Actinomycetota > Actinomycetes > Actinomycetales > Beutenbergiaceae > Ruania > Ruania rhizosphaerae. The sequence goes on along the minus strand of NZ_VSMB01000014.1, from coordinate 81,026 downwards.
CATGGCAGTTCGCAAATCCCGCGCCACGTCCGCCACCACCGCCACCGCCACCGGCCACGACAAGCGGGGCTACGCCGCTGACAATCGCGCTCGCACCCCCGCCACCTCCGCCGGCCTTGCCCAAGAGAGATCCGGTGTTTCCTTGGCCACCGCGCACGAATCCGTCGCCTCCACCGCCGGGCTCGTGCCTGGTGCCCACCGGCCCGCCCATCGTGGATCCATAGAGTGTCAGGGTCTGCCCGGCCGTCACGCTCATCGTTCCGGTGATCACGGCGCCGGCACCGCCGGAGCCATCGCCGGAGAGCGGGATCCCGGTGCCGGGAATGTTGAGCGTCTCGCCCCCACCGCCAGCAGCGCCGACCACGGCCACCTCGAGCGAACTCACCCCGGCCGGCACAGTCCAGGCCGTACCGCTCGGATCATCAAACGTCAGCGTGGTCGGCGCGGCCTGGGCGGGTGCCGCCACGGCGACCATTCCCACTCCGGTGAGCGCCGCCGTCGTGACTGCGGCGAGCGCCGTTCGCCAGCGCGCCCGTGGTGTCTGTTGCATGGTGTCCTCTCGAATCCGAACGTGGGCGCGTCGTGGCCCAGTAGGCAGTGCCCTCCGGACGCTAGGGACGACACCGCTGCCGCCACATCGGTAGATCATGCGTATCCGCGCCTACGCTGGGCAGGTGAGCGACGACCAGTTCTTCGATCCCGGCCTCCTCGAGGCGATCCGATCCCGCGCCGCGCGCTACGACCGTGAGAACACCTTCTTCACCGACGACCTCACCGATCTGATTCGGGCCGGCTACCTGCGAGCGCATGTGCCCGCTACCTGGGGCGGCGGCGGTCTGAGCCTGGCCGAGTTGACCCGCTCCCAGCGGGCGCTCGCGGGAGCCGCGCCGGCCACGGCACTCGCGGTGAACATGCATCAGGTGTGGGTCGGCGTGGCGAACGTCGTACGCGCGCGCGGCGAGACCTTCGCCGACCAGGTCCTGACGGACGCGGCCGCCGGGGAGATCTTCGCGTTCGGGATCTCCGAACCGGGCAACGACCTGATGCTCTTCGGCTCCACGACTCAGGCTGAGCCCGACAGTGCCGAAGATGCCGAAGGTGCCGAGGACGCCGAGGGTGGCGGTGGGTATCGCTTCACCGGCACCAAGATCTTCACCTCGCTCTCGCCCGCGTGGACTCGCCTGGGCGTCTTCGGCACCGACACCACGAGCACAGATGCTCCGAAGTCGGTGTTCGCCTTTCTCGACCGGGACGAGGTCCAGGCCGGCCGGGTGGAGATCCTGGACGACTGGGACACTCTGGGCCAGCGGGCCTCGCAGTCGCAGACCACGTTGCTGCGCGGCGGATACGCCCCACCGGAGCGGGTGATCCGCCGGATCGATCCGGGGCCGAGCACGGATCCGTTGATCTTCGGCATCTTTGCCTGCTTCGAGATCTTGCTGGCCGCGGTCTACACCGGGATCGCCGAGCGCGCTCTGTCCGTGGCTGTCGAGGCCGCGCGGGCCCGGACCTCCCGCAAGAACGACGGCGCACCGCTTGCTCACGATCCGGACGTGCGGCGCCGTATCGCCTCGGCAGGTATCGCTCTGGACGGCGTGGCCCAGCAGATCGAGGCGCTGGCACGGGACGTGGACGAGAGCGTGGACCACGGCGACCTCTGGTTCCCGCGGCTGTCAGCACTGAAGTGGCGGGCCAGCGAGGTGGCCCGAGAGGTGGTGACGGCGTCGGTTCAGGTGGCCGGCGGATCGGCCTACCGGACCGGGAGCGAGCTGGGACGGCTCTACCGGGATGTTCTGGCCGGCATGTTCCACCCCAGCAGTGAAGATTCGGCGCACTCCGCGATGGCCACAGCGCTCCTCGGCCCCACGCCCCCTCCCGCCGAACGCTGAGCTGTTCGGCGTTTGCTCGGGCGATGCCGAGCAACTCAGCGTTCGGCGCGTGGGATGGCGCGAGGCCGGGGCATCAATGTACGGCGGATAGCATGCAGGCAGTCCCCCGCCCACTCATGAAGGAGCACAGCGCGCATGGCCGGTTCGGTCCTCCAGGCCCACGACCTCTGGGGTGGCTACCCTGGCAACGAGGTCATCCGCGGTATCGATCTGACGATCACCGCTGGTGATGCGCCGTTGGGGATCATCGGCCCCTCGGGCGTCGGCAAGACCACGCTGGCGCGGCTCCTGCGCGGGAGTATGCGGCCCACGCGCGGTCAGGTGACCTACGAGGGACGCTCGGTGAGCCGCCTGCCGCGCAAGAACAAGAAGGACTTCACCGCGGCGGTCCGGTTCCAGTCGCAGGACTCGTTGACGATCACCGACCCACGGCTGACGGTGGCGGGCAATCTCAAGACAGCCGTGAAGGAGGCGCGCAAGGCGGGGCGCACCCACGCGACGTCCACCGCGGAGCTGCTGGACGCCGTCGCGCTGCCTGAACACTTCGCCTCCCGCGTGATGCTGACCCTCTCCGGCGGAGAGCGCCAGCGAGTGGCGCTGGCGACCGCTCTCGCCACCCGGCCGGAGATCCTGGTGCTGGACGAACCCTTCACGGCCGTGGATCCACAGTCGCGCGGGGACATGGCCCGCCGGATCGGTGCGCTCTTGGAGCAACTCGGAACCGCGGCAGTGATCATCACCCACGACCTGGAGCTCGTGGAGCGGATGTGCCCGTCCGTGCACTTCCTCGCCGACGGGCACTTCGTCGCCAGCGGCGCGATCGGTGAGGTGCTCGCCCGTGGGGAGCACCCGGCGGTGCGGGAGATCGCCGAGGCGGCACCGCTGGCGGTGCAGCGCTTCCGCTGACTCACCGCACCGCATCGGCGAACGCTGAGGTGCTCGGCATCCGGCGCCGAAACGCCGAGCAACTCAGCGTTGGCCGAGTAGGAACCCGTCAGGAGAGATCGCGGCGGCGGAACACGAGCGCTGCGACGGCGATGAGCAGCACCCCGACGACGGCCAGGAAGCCGGCGTTCCAGGCAAAGGAAAGTGTCTGCTCGGTGCTGTCGCAGAACACGCTGCCATCTGGCTGAGACTCGCAGGTATTGACGAAGTACGTAGTGCCGTACTGCAGCCAGCCGACCAGGTTGGTGCGGATCGAGAACGGCGCGAGCGTCTGAGCCATGCCTACCCCGATCGCCTCCCAGCCGATCGCGAACCCGGCGACCACGGCCAGCACCACCGCGGTGGACCGCAGCAGGAACGCGAGCACAGCGCCGACAATCGCTGCCGCCGGCAGGAGAGCCAGGGCGCGCACCGCCGTCCAGAGCAATGCATCACTGACCGTGGCATCAAGCCCGCGGATCTCGAATATCGCCCACATCCCGACGCCGAGGATCGTGCACAGCAGCAGCGACAGAGGCACGGTCGCGAGGGCGACAGCGCCCACCTTGCCAGCGTAGACGCGCAGGCGGCGCGGCTGGAAGGTGAGCAGGGTGGCCATCGCGCCGCTGGAGAACTCGGCCGCGACTGCCGTCGTACCGATGGCGAGGCCGACCACGCCGAGGACCATGATGGCGGAGGTGAGGCCGGACCAGTCGACGTGCTCGGCGAGCGACTGCTCGTGCGGGAGGAAGTGCTCGCGTTGCGGCATCATGTCCGCGCAGTCGAAACCGGGATCCTCCCCCGTCTCGTCCGCTATCCGCGCCTGCTCTTCCTCGCAGCGCTCGATCTCCTCCTCACCGTGCTCCTCCCACCGCTCGAGCTGGTCCTGGTAGGCCACCTCGGCCTGCTCGCGCATCTCGTCGGTGATCGGCTGAGCGGAGACCCACGTGGTGAACAGGACGAAGAACGAGCCGAGGACTCCGGCGACGACGAACAACCACACCAGGCGCCGGATCCGCAGGCGCCGCAACTCGGTACGCAGCAGCATCAGGCGGCCTCCTCCCCGGTGCCATGGCGGCGATCTCGCCGGCGCGTGCGGCCGAGCTCGGCGTCGTGGGTGAGTTCGAGGAAGACGGACTCGAGGCCGACGCGCACCCCTCCCAGCTCCCGTGCGTACAAGCCCTGCTCGGCCAGCAGCCGGTTGACGTCGGCCGGGTCGGTGGCGCCGTCGACGAGCAAAGCCTCATGATCGGAACGGACCGTCAACCCTGCCGCGGTGAGCACACCCTCGGCCCGTTCCCCTTCCTCCGGACGCAGGACCACACGCACGGACTCCGCCCGGTCGCCGATGATCTCAGCCACCGAGCCGGAGGCTATCAGGCGCCCGCGTCCGATGATGGAGACGGTGTCGGCGATCTGCTCGACCTCGGCCAGGATGTGGCTGCTGACCAGCACCGTACGGCCCTCGTCAGCGAGCCTGCGCATCGTCGTGCGGATCTCGTGGATCCCAGCAGGGTCGAGACCGTTGGTCGGTTCGTCGAAGATCAGCAGGTCGGGTTCCTTCAGCAAGGTTGCCGCGATCGCGAGTCGCTGCTTCATGCCCAGGGAGTAGGTGGCGAAGCGGTCACCGGCGCGGTCGGACAGGCCTGTCTCAGCCAGTACCTGCCTCACCCGAGGCCGCTTGGTGCCGATCGCCGAGGCAAGCAGCTCCAGGTTCTGTCGACCGGTGAAGTTCGGGAAGAACTTCGGCGACTCCACGATCGCGCCGACCCGGGCAATCACGTCCGGCAGCGTGGCCGGGACCTCGTGACCGAAGATTCGGATCTCCCCGTCATCCGGGCGGATCAATCCCAGCAACATCCGGATCGTCGTCGTCTTCCCCGACCCGTTCGGCCCCAGGAACCCGTGCACACCACCCACGGGAACACGCAGGTCCAGCCCGTCGACAGCCACGCGCCGCCGGACACCTCGATAGCTCTTGCGCAGCCCGTCGGTACTGATCGCGTAGTCAGACATCACCCCTCCTGTCGTCCAGTGCCCCGGCCACGACGCTAGTGGTTCATGCGCCCTACTGCGCCACGGCGCGCCCGGACGGGTGATACTGAGCTGCCGGATGATCGGCCGGTCAGACCAGAACGAGGAGCACCATGGTTCCGATGGCAAACGAAGATGCCCAGTCAGCCTCCGCTCGCACCTTTCGGCAGCTCGGCGACCTTCTTTACGCCAGTGACGACTACGAAACGACCTACACCGCGGTCTGCCACGCAGCGACGACGTTGATCACCGGGTGCGATCGCGCGAGCCTGATGCTGCGCCGTGGCGCGGAGTGGACGACGCCCGCTGCAACCGATGAGATCGCCGCCGCCGTGGACCGGTACGAACGCGTCTCAGGCTCCGGGCCCTGCGTGGACGCGATCGAGGAGGAGGTGCCCCAGCTCGCACCCGACCTCCACGACCCGGATGCCCCATGGCCCGAGCTGCGCAGCCTCCTCCTGGCCGAGACCCCGATCCGAGGCATGCTCGGTTTCCGCATCGCCCATCAGGGCCGCAAGGTTGCCGCGCTGAATCTCTTCAGCGACCGGCCCGGCGGGTTCACCGACGAGGGCGTGAACCAGGCAGCTATCCTCGCAGCGTTCACATCCGTCGCGCTGCAGGCCTCCGCCGAGCACCATCAGGTGACCACACTGCGTGAAGGGTTGGCCTCCAACCGGGAGATCGGCAAGGCCATCGGCTTGCTGATGGCCTATCACCGCATCTCTGACGACGCTGCGTTCGAGATCCTGCGGACCACCTCCAACCAACTGAACTCCAAGCTCGCGACCGTGGCCGGGCAGGTCGTCGCGGGCCACCGGAACCAGGTGGCAACCTGACGATCCGCCGGCGTCACACCGATTGACGCTGCGACCCGGTTCGGGCATGATCGGTTCGTCTCAAGCCGCCGGGACGACACCGCTGTACGTCCACGGAGGACCTGACCATGACCATCATCTTCTACGTGATCATCGGGCTCATCGCCGGAGCTCTGGCAAAACTCATCATGCCCGGCAAGCAGGGCGGTGGAATTCTTGCCACCATCGTGCTCGGTGTGATCGGTGCACTCGTGGGAGGGCTGCTGGGCAACCTGATCTTCCACGGGGAGTTCAGCGTCGCACTGACCGGCAACTGGTTCTGGTCGCTGATCACGGCGATCATCGGTTCACTGATCGTGCTTGCGATCTACCGCACCGTGAAGAACAGTTCCTGACAGCTTCTGCGGGGCACAACGATGAAGGACGGCCCGAAACGCCGGGCCGTCCTTCATCGTTGGTGGAGGTGGCGGGAATCGAACCCGCGTCCGACAGTGCGGAACCAGGACTTCTCCGGGCGCAGTCTGCTAGTAGATTTTCTCAGCCCCAGCGATCACGCAGACAAGTCGCTGACGGGCTCAGTCACCTAGAAGTCCCCGCAACCCCGATGACGAGGGTTACGAGCAGTGGCTCTCTAGCTGACGCCAGGAACCGGGGCGAGAGCTACCCCGGGCTGACGGACTTCAGAACTCGCTCAGGCGGCGAGGGCGAAGTCGGTGCGCTTGGAATCGGCACCTATTGGTTTGCAAGGAGCGTTGACGAGATGACCTTGCATCCTCGGCCCGCTTCTCCTGGAACGACAACCGTCGTCGAAACCGATCACCCCCCTGTTGAGTTGTTACGACCGGCAGCGGCCTGCAGTCCTGGAACTACACCTACACGCTGGCCTGTAGCCCGCTGACGTCGTCGCATCATTCTACAGTCCACAACACCACAGCCGTCACCTGTATTTCCTGGTCGCTGCTCCCACTCCCCCACAGCTCCCCCTCCCCCACAGCCGGTCCGGACCTACCGCCACCGCCACCATCATCGGCATCGGCATCGGCATCGGCATCGGTAGGCTGGCCTGGTGCGACGGACAGAGAAGGCCGAGCGGATCGGTGAGATCCTCGATGACCTCTACCCCGACCCCCCGATCGCCCTGGATCACGTCAACGCCTACACCCTGCTGGTGGCGGTCGCGCTCTCGGCGCAGACCACCGACGCGAAGGTCAACCAGGTCACGCCGGCACTGTTCGCCGAGGCGAGCACACCGGCACAGATGCACGCGCTGGGACCGGAGCGGATCCTGGAGCTGATCCGGCAGGTGGGCCTGGCGCCGACCAAGGCCAGGAACGTCTGGACGGCGGCCGGTCAGATCGTCGACGCCGGTGGTGAGGTCCTCCCCGACTGGGAGTTCCTGGAGGGCCTGGCCGGGGTGGGGCACAAGACCGCCAGCGTCGTCATGGCACAGGGCTTCGGCATCCCCGCATTCCCTGTCGACACCCACATCTTCCGGCTCGCCCGCCGGTGGGGACTGAGCATCGGCACATCGGTGGAGAAAGTGGAAGCCGATCTGAAGAAGGTGTTCCCGCGCGAGGCATGGAACCGCCGGCATCTGCAGATCATCTACTTCGGCCGTGAGTTCTGCCCGGCGCAGCGTCACGACCTCACGACGTGCCCGATCTGCTCCTTCGCTGCCACGAAGAAGCAGATCGCGGCCGAGGCTGGGAGCCGCGGCAAGCGACCGGCACGTCAGGTGGCAGGCTCACCCGCAGCGGACTGAACTCAGCCTCGTCCCGGGCGGACCGGTGCCGGGCCGCGGCGCCGTCGAGGCATCACCCGGCCCGGCCCGGCCCGGGACTACTTCTTCTTCTCCAAAAGCAGCGCCAGGCCGATGCCCAGCAGGAAGATGTCCTTCGCCATCCCGATACCGGCCTGCGTGGGGCGGACCCCGTCGGATTCGGTCAGGCCCGGCGTACGCAGGTAGGTGAAGACGAGCGCCGACGCGAACGCCGTCAGTCCCAGACCCACCAGCTTGCTCGGCAGGAACGGGGTGAGCAGCGAGCCGCCCAAGGCAACCTCGCCGGCTGCCAGATAGGTGCCGAAATCCTCGGCGGAGAGCGCCTCCAGCTGCGGGAAGGCATTGAGTGCCATCTGCTGCAGGCCGGCAGCGGACTCGGCATCCAGGCTCAGCTTGTTCACGCCGGAGTTCAGAATGAATGCTCCCGCGGTCAGGCGCAGGGGCAGGCGGTGCAGGGCGAAGCCCATGGCTGGCTCCTCGTGGTTGAGTGTGGGTCGGGCACCAATCTACCCATCTCACCAACCTCCGCCGCCACCCCCACCGACGCCGCCGCCGACGCTGCCGCCGGAGAACCCGGAACCGCCACCAGTTCCCGAGACGGCCGCCCCGACCGACACCGACGCCGAGCTCGCGAAGCCGGAGACACTCGTGAACGCGGCCGCAGTCCATAGCCCGGGCGTGGCGCCGACGTACCACGTGGGCTGCATCCGCACCTGCCCGGCCTCGGCCGCCTCGGCGAACACCCCCGCCCAGTGCTCGGCCACTCCGAAGGCGATCGCGAACGGCAGATACCTCGAGAAGATGTCCTCACCCTCCTCGAACCGCAGCTGATCCGCCTCGGCCGTCTCCAGATACTGCTTGAAGCCGAGGGTCTGCGCCAGTACCGCCGTCCCGTCCGCGGTGCGCGCCGGTGCGAATGTCGCAGCGATCATCACCACGATCCCGGTGAGCACCACCGCGAGCCCGGCGAATCCCCAGCCGGTGAGCACCCCGAGCGCGATGGTCGCTCCGATTCCCCCAACGAGAATCAACCCACCCACCGCCACCCAGGCGTTCCGCACCTGCTGCGGTGAGTTGCGGAACCAGCCGCGTTCGACCACCCGGTCGTAGAGTTTGGACTGCGTCCGCGTCATCGACTTCGCGAACTCGGCCCCGAGCTCGGACATCCGCACGGTCGGATCGCTGCCCGGGAACACACCCCGCAGGATCGTCTCCTCGAACGGCAGCAATCCTTCCCAACTCGCCTGCGGCCCGGTGAGAGTCCGGCGCAGCCACCAGTCCGGCGTGCCGTCCTCACTCTCATCCACGGGCACTTCCTCGATCGTGAGGTACCCGCGCACCGCGAGGTCCACGATGGTCGCCGTCACGTCGTGGGTGTGAGCCACCTCGTCCAGGAGGGTGCCGGCGGCACCTGGCGTGACGCCGTCGGGCGGGGTGAAGCGGACGGCGACGGCACCACCCGCCGCAGCCCCTTCCCCATACCCGCCGGCACCAGCGACCGGGGTGAGGCCGGGCGTCAGGCCCAGGTGGGCACGGTCGCGCCCTCGCTGACGAGCACGCACCACCACGGCCGCGATCCCCCCACCACCGAGCAGTAGCCCCAACCAGGGTGCGAACGTTCCGACGCCGAAGAAGTTCGACCAGGTGACGCGCCTGTCCAGGATGGGCTCGACGCCAGCGAAAGTACCCGCTTCATAGGCGAGCACGATGGTCAACCCCTCACCGCTGTCCAGCGAAGGATCGTCGAACGAGGCCATGCCGTCGGACCGGTAGGTCGCGTTGGCGCAGATGTCGTCACTGCCCACCGGTCCCACGTAGCACGCAGCATCGCGGATGGCGTGTGGGCCGTCGATCTCGACGAGCACGTCGGACATCGGCACTTCCCAGGCGGAACCGATCACGTTCCAGAAGATCTCGTCCTCACCGTCGGCGCCGGCACCGGAGTTGGGCACCCCGGCCACGGTGTAGGAGATCGTGTACTGCTGAGCCCCAGAGACTTCTTGGTCCTCGTCACCGACGTAGACGATCAGCCCACCGTCGTCGGATTCGGTGTGCACGTCGGCCGGCGCCCCGGAGTTCGAAGATGCCGTGATGCCAGTGTACTCCAGCACGCGGTAGTGGTCCGGGTCGTCCGGGATCTCCTGCCGCTCCACCAGGGTCAGGAACGGCCCATGCCCGGCCTCGTCGGCGAAGTCGAACGTCATATCGATGGTCACGTCGATCGTGCCCTCGGGGTGGACCTCGGCGTTCACGTGGTACTGCTCGATCGACCACGCGTCCTCGGCGTCCGCCTGCGCCGCCGTGGGCGATCCCAGCAGGGCGAGTGCCGCGATCACCGCCACCGCCAGGAACGGGAACAGCCTGCCCAGGAGGATCGGTCGACGCATGCCGTCCATCCTACGGATCGCTACGTGGCGGCAGCCTCCCCCGCGCGGACGATCCTGGTCACGACCTCCTCGGCCACACGAGGGGCATCCAGCCCGACGACGACCCGCACGTTCCCGTCCGGCCTCACCTCGTGCGTGGTGATCCCGTCGTCACTGACGTGCACCCGCCCCGGCTCCGAGAGCGTCACCAGGTCCGGACGCAACAGCGCGAGGGCCGCCACCGGGTCGTGCGGGACGTTCCAGGTTTCGTTCCAGAACTTCCACCACTGGTCGATGTCGGCAGCCAGAGCCGCCCCGATCCGCCCGGCACCGGCGATCTGCTCGAGCTGACGAGTCCCAATCCGCACCTGCCGTGTCACGTCCACCCCCGCGATCACGATCGGGGCGCCGGAGTCGAAGACCACAGCAGCTGCGTCGACGTCGGACCGGATGTTGTGCTCCGGCTCGGGTGCGGTGAAGTCGCCGCCCATGAGCCAGAATCCGCGGGCGGAGTCCGCCACGGCAGGGGTGCGCTCGAGAGCCAAGGCCAGATTCGTCAACGGTCCGATGGCGAGCACGTCCCGGCCCCGCTGGGAGGTGACGGCCTCGGCCAGGGAGGCTGCGCCGTCGCCGGGCTCGATGTGCTCGGCCTCCAGGTCAGGGTGCAGCGACCCCTCATGGCCGGCCCACCACACCTCCCGGCCGGAGCGCGTGGCGGGCTCTCCCGCCCAGACCGGCAGGCGCCGTCCGGCGAGGCCTGCGTACCGCTGCACCAGGCGCGCCCGCAGGAGCGTATCCCCGTAGACGGTGGTGACAGCGGCCAGCTCCACCTCCGGAGAGCCGAGCAGCAGGGCGAGGGCCATCGCGTCGTCGACGTCGGTGCCCAGGTCGGTGTCGAGGACGACGCTGTGGTGAGTACTCATGGGTCGGTGATGCTCGCTTTCACCGGGCTCACTTGAGGCCGGAGGTGGTCACGGACTGGATGAAGTAGCGCTGCAGGGTGAGGATGATCAGCAGCGGCACGGCGATGAGAACCACCGCTCCGGCGAACATCAGCCCGTAGTCCACGTTGAACTGGCCCTGCATATTGGCCAGCGCGACGGGTCCGAGGATGTGCTCGGAGTCGGTGCCGATCAGCAGCGGCCAGACGTAGGCCTGCCACTGGAACAGGAACAGCATCAGTGCGGCACCAATCATGGCCGGGCGGGCGAGCGGGGCGTAGATGCGGGAGAAGATTCCCCACCACCCGAGCCCGTCCAGGCGCGCGGCCTCAGCCAGATCCTCGGGGACGGCGAGGAAGAACTGCCGCAGCAGGAACACCGCCATTCCGTTGCCCAGCCCCGGCAGCACCAGGCCGGTGAACGTGTTCTGCAGGTTCCACGTGCGGAAGACATCTGCAAGCGGGATGGCGATGGCGTCGAACGGAATCAGGAAGCTGAGCACGATCACCGAGAACACTGCGCTACGCCCCCGGAAGGGCAGGGCCGCGAGCGCGAACGCCGCCATCGCACAAATCACCAGTCCGACGGCGACTGTCGCCACGCTGACAATGATCGAGTTGAGGATGCCGCGCCCGAGCGAGGTCCCGGCGAGCGCGGCGTAGTTGTCCACGTTCGGGGTCAGGGTGAGGAAGGTCTCCCAGCTGAGCGGGCTGATCGAGCCGAACGTCTCGGCGCCGGGGCGCAGGGAGTTGGTGAGCACCCAGAGCAACGGGATCGCAAAGAGGATCCCGACGGCGGCCGCCAGGACGGTCAGGGGAAGTCGCGTTCGACGTGGGCTCATCTCACGCCCCCTCGCTGTCGCCGCGCAGCATGCGGAACTGTGCAGCCACGATCACCACGGTGAGCAGCACCAGGACGACGACCTCAGCCTGGGCACGGCCCAGATCGCCGAGGGTGTAGGCGCGGGTGTAGATGTCGTACATGAGCAGGTTGGTCGCCCCTTCCGGTCCGCCGCCGGTGAGCATCTGCACGGGGGCGAAGACGAGCAGGTTGGAGACGGTGTCAGCCACCAGCACGAACGCGAGGGGACGTCGGCACATCGGCAGGGTGATGTGGAAGAACTTCCGCCACGGTCCGGCTCCATCCAAGGCAGCCGCCTCGTAGAGCTCGCCCGGCACATCGTTGATGCCGGCGATGAGGAACAGCATCCAGTACCCCACGCCCACCCAGGAAAGCAGCACGATCACCGCAGCGAGCGCCTGGTCGGGCGAGGTGAGGAACGGCTGAGGAGGCAGTCCGAGCACGCTGAGTACCGCATTGGCCAGGCCATCGTCGGGGCGGTAGATCACGTTCCACACCACTGCCGAGACAGCCGGCGGCACGGCGATCGGCAGGATCACCAGGGACCGCCACCACCGCACGCCCGCCAGGCGGCGAGTGAACAGCACCGCAAGGGCGAAGGCGATCGCCACCTGCAGCGGGTTGATGATCAGCGTGAACAGCACCGTCACGCCGACGGCGCCGCGGAAGTCGGGATTGCCGAGCAGCTCGGCGTAGTTCTCCCAGCCGACGAACCGGGTCTGCCCGGTGAGCAGCGAGGAGCGGGTCAGGCTGCCATAGAGGGCGGACGCGGCGGGGACGAGGCGAACCAGGACGAGCACCACGATCGCCGGGGCCAGGAAGGCGAGTGCGACGCGACCGTAGCCTCGGCGCACCTTCCTGGTACGCCCGGCGATCGTCGTGGTCATCGCAGCTGGCTCCAGGCGTCCTCGAGCTGGGTGGTGGCCTCGGCGAGCCGCTCGGCGGGGTCGCTGCCGTTGCGGATGTCCGCGAAGGCGGTGTTCATGACCTCTTCGAACTGGACGTAGCCGACGGTCAACGGCCGCGCGAGAGCGGTGTTCTCCAGCTCGTAGGTGATCAGGTCGGCCACCCCGGCGCTGCGGTCCCCGGCGAGCTCCTCCAACTGCGGCAGGTACTCGGCCGCTGCCTCGGCGTTGGCGGGGATGATCGTGGTCGCCTGGGTGCTGAGCAGGTTGCCCTCGGGGTTGAGGGTGGCGTATTCGAGGAAGAGCAGCGCGGCGGCCTGGTTCTGCGAGGCGGGGTTGATGCCCCAGGACCACGAGCCGGTCGGGGTGACCTGCTCACCACCGTCGAAGTACGGCATCGGTGCCACGGCCCAGTTCGTCTCGGACTCCGAGAAGACCCCGACATCCCAGGGACCACCGACGAAGAAGGCGGACTCGCCGTCGGCGAAGATCGGGCTGGTCTCGAAGCTGCCGACTCCGCGCGGGGCGAGCCCGTCGGCGAACAGGTCGCCGTACCAGGTCATGGCCTCCACCCAGGCGTCGTTCGTGATGTCCGCGGTGAGCGCGTCCTCGCCGGTGATACCCGATCCGCCACCGAGGGAGGCCATCAGCGGCTGCAACTGATAGTAGTACTCGATCTGCTCCAGGATCAGACCCCACTCGGTCTCACCGGCGGCCTGCACCTGCTCGGCGGCAGCGACCGTCTGCTCCCAGGTCCAGCGCTCGGCCGGGTCGGAGCTCGGCGGCTCGACACCGGCGGCCGCAAGCGCGTCGACGTTGTAGAACATCAGCTGCGTGGAGTCCCAGATGGAGGCAGCCCACATCTGCTCGTCGATGACGTTGACGTCGTACATGGTCGGGCTCATCACCTCCTGCGCCTCGCCAGCGAGGTCGGTCAGGTCGACGAGGTATCCCTGGGCGGCGAGTTGAGCGACCCGGGGCTGATCAACGGTGTAGAGGTCGATGGTCGAGTCCTCCGCGCCGAGACGCTGCTGCAGCGTCGAGTTCAGCTGATCGAAGGGGACCTGGGTGTACTCCACCGAGTAGCCCTCATGCTCGGCCTCGAAGCCCTCGATGAGGGGCGCGAATGTGGCCGGGTCCTCCGGGCCAAGCAAGTTGATGGTGCTGGGTGTCGCCTCGTCGGTCGAGGGAGTCTCCGGAGTGGACGAGCAGGCCGCCAGGGCGAGTGCGCCAGATGTCACGACAGCGGCTGCGGCGACGAAGCGTGCGTGTGGAGTGCGAGGGATCATGATCGGACCTTCGGTGGAGGGAGGGGTGCGGGTCGGCGTGGCGCCCGTGCTTCAGTGGTGGGGATGTGGCACTCACGTCATCTATCCGGTTAGATGGACGTTAGCAGCCTCGATCCGGCACCCGCAAGACACCTGATCAGAAGCACGCCCACCCGGCCGACGCGATGGACGCAGACGCGGAGGGCCACGCCGCCGGCGACGTGCTGCTGCGTATCCTGCTCGTGACCGCCCGCTGAACCGAGGAGATCGTGCCCATGGTGACCGCCCGGGACGTGGCGCGCCTGGCCAGGACGTCGAACGCCGTCGTGAGCTATGTGTTCAACAACGGGCCACGGAACGTGGCCCCGGCGACGCGGGAACGCGTGCTGGCGGCGGCAGCGGAGCTCGGCTACCGGCCGAACATGCTCGCCCGCGCCCTCAGCGCCGGGTCGACCCGTTCCATCGGGCTCATCGTGCCCGACATCTGCAACCCGTTCTTCGCCGAGACCGCTCGCGCGCTGGAGGACGCCGCCGGGGAGATCGATCACCTGCTGCTGATCTGCGACGCCGCACTCTCCCCCGTGCAGGAAGCGCGCCACGTGCGCTCGCTCGTGGACCGGCAGGTGGACGCCGTGGTCTACGTCTCGCTGCAGGACGACCCCGATCTGAGCCTGTTCACCGAGGCCCGCATCCCGGTGGTGGCGCTGCACCCGCTGCCCGAGGGGGCCGCGGCTTCCACTCTCACCATCGACTACACCGCCGCCGCGCGCGCCGCCACGAGCCACCTCATCGAGCACGGCTATCGCGAGATCGCCATCCTCAACGGACCCACCGATTCAGTGGGCGCCCGCCAGCACGAGCGAGGATACGAGCGGGCCCTAGCCGGCCACGGAGTGACGGCCCACCACTGGGCCTCCCCGACCTCGCGATACGCCGCATCGCAGATCGCAGCCGAGGAACTCGCCGCCCACCGGCCCCGGGCGGTGTACTGCGTCACCGACGAGCAGGCGTTCGGGGTGTTGCACGCCGCGCACAGCCTGGGTCTGCGCATCCCGGAGGACCTGGCCGTGGTCGGCCTGGACGGCACGGCGAACAGTCGCGTCTCGATCCCACCACTGACCACCGTGCAACAACCCACACAGGCCCTCGCCGCTCGGGCGATCGACGTCGTCCGCGACCCGGACGCACGGGACGCACCGGTGCACGAACTGCTGGACTTCACCTTCGTGGCACGACGCTCCTGCGGGTGCCACGAGCATTGATGAATCGCCATCAGCCCTGATGAATACGCAAGGAGCCACCTCAGTGAACGAATTCTGGGCCATCGCGGCGGGCATTCTGGCAGCAGTCCTGGGCGCCGGGATCGCAGTGGTCACCGTCGTCATGGTCCTGCGCAACGGCCGCCCGGACCGGCGCAGTGTCGCGGATGTCGCCGCGGCCGCGCAGGCCGCCGGATGGACGTACGTGGGCACTGATCCTGCCGTGCTGGACAGACTCGGACTCCGGCACCTGTTCGCCGACACCCGATCGGCGAAGACGAGCCACGTCATGTATCGACGCGTCGCGGGCGGCACCGCCGTGGGATGCGGAACGAACGGGCGGGGATGGAGCAACGAGACCACGCGGATGCGCACCCGGGTGACGTCCTCGGGGGAGAACAACTCCCTGTGCACACTTGAACTACCCGGCTCCCTGCCGACCTTCAATTTGCTCAGCGAGGGACCTGGCGGGTCCGTCGCCACATCGCTCGGATTGCTGGGCGACCTCGACACCGAGTCGCACGAGTTCAATGAACGTCTGCGGGTGGTCACTGCCGACGACAGGCTCGCGCACGCCCTGCTCGCACCCACCGTGATCGCAGCGATGCAGGACGGGCCACCGCAGGCCACGTTGCAGATCGTCGGGAACCAGCTCGTGAGCTTCCGGAAAGGTGTGCCTGACCCGGCCGAGCTCGCCGCACGCGCGGACTGGCTGGGCAGGGTCGCTGCCGCGATCCCGGCGTTCGTCTACCAGGGGCGCTGAAGCGCGCCGCAGCGCTGGTGGCGAGCTACGCCGTCGTGCCTATCGGTTCCGGCGCAGGCTCATTGCCCGCTGCGCCTCTCGGGCGTCCTGCTTCTCCCGCAGAGCCTGTCGCTTGTCCCACTCCTGCTTTCCTCGGGCGACGGCGATCTCCACCTTCGCCCGGCCGCCGATGAAGTAGAGCTCGAGCGGCACGATGGTGAAGCCCTTCTCCTTCGTGCGCTGCGTGAGCTTGAGGATCTGTTCCTTGTGCAACAGGAGCTTGCGCTTGCGGCGCGGAGAGTGGTTCGTCCAGGTTCCCTCGGTGTATTCGGGGATGTGCACGCTCTCCAACCAGGCCTCTCCGGCGTCCACGTACACCCATCCGTCCACCAGGGAAGCGCGCCCGGCGCGCAGCGACTTCACCTCGGTCCCGGTCAGTGCGAGCCCTGCCTCGTAGGTGGCATCGATGTGATAGTCGTGCCGCGCCTTCTTGTTCCGCGCCACCACCGTCTTCACCGTCTTGGGGTCGACGGCGCCACTCGTCTTCTTCTTCTTGGCGCCCTTGGCCTTGTTGCTCATCGGTTCTGGTCTCCTTCGCCGGTCCACTGTACGGCGCACGGGCCGGATCCCTCGATCTGTTTACGCTGCTGGTGAGCAGCCGCGCCACCTCACCCGGCCGACAACTCCCTCACCGGGGGTGATCCTGACGTCGGTTATCGGCTGATCATCGACGACAAGGTCACCCCGGGTGACCGTGCGGACACCCACACTCGAGCGTCCGACGTGTCCAGCCCGATCAGCGCAGGTGTAGCCGGTCAGAACGCAGACAGGCCCATCGGGTCGATGGTCGAGCCGTTACGCCACACCTCGAAGTGCACGTGGCAGCCGGTGACGTTGCCGGTAGCGCCGGTGTAGCCGATCGTCTGCCCCTGCGAGACCGACTGGCCCTGGCTCACCGCGAATCGGGAGAGGTGGTTGTAGACGGTCACGTACCTGCTGCCGTTGATCGTGCCGTGATTGATCATCACCTGGTTGCCGTGTGTGCCGTTCGGGGCCGGACGGACCGCGGACACCGTTCCCGCGGCAGAGGCGACCTGGGAGTTCCCGCACGCCGAACGCAGGTCCACACCTTGGTGCATGTAGTAGCCGCCCGTGATCGGGTACCAGCGCATTCCGTACCCAGAGGTCACGTACAGCGGCTGCGGGACCGGCGGTATCAGCGACCCGCTCGACGAGCTGCCGGAGCCCGCCGAACTCGATCCGCCGGATCCACCAGAGCCACCGGACCCGCCCGAGCCACCGGACCCACCAGAGTTTCCGGTGTCCCGATCGTCGGATCGACTTGCCCGCTCAGCAGCTTCTCGCTGCCGCTCACGCTCAGCCTCCCGCTCCTTCCGGTCGATCTCGGCGATCTCGTCCGCGATCTCCTCGTTGTCTTCCTCGATTTCGGCGATCTGATCGGTGTAGTCCTCCTGCAGGGTCTCGAGCTCGCCCGCCCGGGCCTCCTGATCGGCCTGCAGCTGCTCGATCTCAGCCACCAGGTCCGCCGCCTCCTGCCGGGCTACGTCCGCCGCGGCGACGGCGGCATCCGCCTCCGCCTTCAGCTCACCGATGCGTTCGGTCACCGCGTCCAACCGGGCCTGCCGGTTGCGGTTCACCGCCACCAGGTTCTCCAGGTCGGAGAGCGTCTGGTTCTGTGAGCGCAACGCCGAACTCATCACCGAGTACTGGACGGCGAAGTCGTCGGCGTCATCAGCGGCGAAGATCACCGACAGGGCAGATGCGCCCTCACCACCCCGGTAGGCCGATCGGGCGACCGCACCCATCGCTGACTCAGTCTCGGTGATCTCGCCCTCGGTGGTCGATATCTCCGACGTCAGGTCGCTCTGCTGGGCCTCGGCCACGTCCAGGCGGTCCTGCACCGATGCTGCATGGCGCTCCGCTGCCGCCAGCTCGTCGTTGGCGACGGCGAGTTCGTCCTGCGCGACTGGCAGGCGCCGCTCGATGTCGTCGAGCTCGAGGTAGACGTCGGCAAGCTCGGACTCGGTGCCCTCGAGCATCGCCGCGAGCTCTTCGCGCTCGGACTCGTTCTGCTCCTGCTGCTCCTCGAGATCGTCCCTCGTGTCGGCAACGACCGGGCCGGCGAGCAGCGCGAGTGAGCACGCCAGGACTGCGGCCAAGGCACCCCGTGCCGAACGTGAGGGACCGTGGGATCGGAAGGGACGTCGTCGCGGCATGATCACACCTTCGTGTACCGGCTGAGACTGACCAGCGAACTGATGGCCGCGAGCACGATTCCGATCGCCACCAACAGGGGTGCGACCACGAGCACGTCCCCGGTGTTGACGAAATTGACCCAGCGCACCGATTCGGCGAGCCAGTTCTCGATGATGGAGCGTACCCCCAGCCACAGCCCGGTGCTCGCCAACACGGCACCGAGCAGGGCGGCGATGGCGCCTTCGAGCATGAACGGAAGCTGGATGAAGAAGTTCGAGGCACCGACGAGCCGCATGATCGACGTCTCCCTGCTCCGGCTCATCGCAGAGAGCCGGATCGTGGTCGTGATCAGCAGCACCGCGGCCACGATCATCACCGCGGCCAGACCTGCCGCCAGGACAGTCGCACGGTTCAGGACCAGGAAGAGCGGTTCAAGAATGGACCGCTGGTCGATCACCTCTTCGACCCCGTCGCGTCCGGCCACCTCGTCGGCGACCACCTGGTACAGCTCCGGGTCAACGAGGCTGACCCGCAACGACTGCTGCATCTGGTCCACGGTGATCCGTTGCGCCCAGTCCTGATCCCCGAAGCGCTCCTGGAATGCCTCGAAGGCCTGCTCCTTCGTCTCGAGGAAGACCTCCTCGACATACGGACTGAGGGAATCGGAGGTCAGCACGTCTTGCAGCTGCTCCACCTGCTGCTCGGTCGCCTCACCGCCGGCACAGGCGGGCACCGAGGAATCCGGCGGGCACAGATAGATCGAGACCTCGACGCGGTCGTACCACTCGTCCTTCATGTTGCCCACCTGCATCTGCAGCAGTACCGCCGCGCCGACGAAGGTGAGCGAGATGAAGGTCACGAGCACGACCGAGACGGCCATCGCCATGTTCCGGCGCAGCCCGTTGCCGATCTGCGAGAGGACGAACTGAAGTCGCATCGTGTGTCCCCCGCCCTAACGCGCCGCGCCGTAGACGCCGCGGTCCTGGTCACGCACCATCTGCCCGTCGACCAGCTCGACCACGCGCTTGCGCATCTGGTCGACGATCTCGTCGTCGTGGGTGGCCATCACCACGGTGGTGCCGGTGCGGTTGATCCGGTCCAACAGACGCATGATGCCCACGGATGTGGTGGGGTCCAGATTTCCGGTGGGCTCGTCGGCCAGGATGATCGCCGGACGGTTGACGAACGCGCGGGCAATGGCGACCCGCTGCTGCTCACCACCGGAGAGCTCGTGCGGGAGCCGCTTCTCCTTCCCGGCCAGACCCACCATCTCCAGCGTCTCCGGCACGGTGGTCATCACGTGGTGCCGGGGCTTGCCGATCACCTGCAGGGCGATGGCGACGTTGTCGAAGACGTTCTTGTTGTGGAGCAGCCGGAAGTCCTGGAAGACGCACCCGATCTGACGGCGCAGCTGCGGCACCTTCCACTGGGAGAGGTTCGCCAGGTCCCGGCCCGCCACGAACACCGACCCGTGGGTGGGGCGCTCTTCTCGGAGCACCAGGCGCAGAAAGGTCGACTTGCCCGAGCCCGAGGCACCGACGAGGAACACGAACTCACCCCGGCCGACCTCGAGCGAGACCTGGTCCAGGGCAGGGCGCGCCCCGCGGGCGTACACCTTGGAGACTTTCTTGAAACGGATCACTGCGCTGCCTGGCCAGTCTTGGGGAAGTGGGGAAGGGCGAAACCTGGCCACTTGCAGGGTATGCAGCCAATCTGGTCCTGCCCGGGTGACACGCCGCGCGCCGGTCAGCGCGTTCTCTAAGCCGAGGGGCTTGTCGCGGTCAGAGGGCCGTCACCGCGTTCGAATCCCGCTGCGGCGTTCGAATCCCAGAACAGGTACCCGGAGCGGGACTCCAGCGACGTAGCGGGATTCGAACGCGCCCGGGCGTGAGCATCGCCCCGCAGTGCGGTGGGGTGAAGTCAGGCGCCTGCTTCGGCGTCGAGCTGCTGGTGCTTACGCCAGCGGATCCCGGCGTTGATGAAACTGTCGATGTCTCCGTCGAAGACCGACGAGGGGTTGCCCGCCTCGTGCTCGGTGCGCAGATCCTTGACCATCTGGTAGGGCTGCAGGACGTAGGAGCGCATCTGGTCACCCCAGGAGGCCTTGACGTCCCCTGCCATTGCCTTCTTGGCCGCGCTCACCTCCTCCTGGCGCTTGAGAAGCAGCCGGGACTGGAGCACCCGCAGGGCGGCGGCCCGGTTCTGGATCTGCGACTTCTCGTTCTGCATCGAGACGACGATGCCCGTGGGGATGTGGGTCATGCGCACGGCGGAGTCGGTCGTGTTCACGCTCTGCCCGCCCGGCCCGGAGGAGCGGAAGACGTCGACCTTGATCTCTGACTCCGGGATCTCCACGCTGTCGGTCTGCTCGATCAGCGGGATCACCTCGACCGCCGCGAACGACGTCTGCCGGCGACCCTGATTGTCGAATGGGGAGATCCGCACCAGGCGGTGCGTCCCGGCTTCCACGCTCAGGGTGCCGAAGGCGTACGGAACCTTCACCTCGAACGTCGCCGACTTCAGGCCCGCCTCCTCTGCGTAGGAGGTGTCGAGAACCGCCGTCGGGTACCCCTTACGCTCGGCCCAGCGCAGGTACATGCGCATGAGCATCTCGGCGAAGTCGGCGGCATCCACGCCACCGGCTCCTGCACGGATCGTCACGACGGCCTCGCGCTGGTCGTACTCGCCCGAGAGCAGGGTGCGGATCTCCAGATCTTCCAGCGCGGCACGGATCGTCCCGAGCTCCGCCTCAGCCTCAGCGAGGGTATCGGCGTCGTCCTCCTCCTGCGCCAGCTCCACCAGCGCACCGAGATCGCCGATCCGCTCGGCGAGCCGCTCCAGACGTTCGAGCTCGGTCTGCGCGTAGGAAAGCTGGCTCGTGACCTGCTGCGCAGCCTCGGGGTCGTCCCACAGGTCCGGGGCGGCCGCCTCCTCCGAGAGCTGGGCGATCCGCTCCCGCAACGCGTCTGGGTCACTGACGGCGGTGATCGAGTCGAGGATCTGGCGCAGACCCTGGATCTCTACGGGGAAGTCGGTAGCCACAAGTGGCAAGGGTACGCGATCGACCTGCCCCCGATCACGTCGGCCGGGCCGGCCGAGGCGGTCGAGCCCCTGGTACGCCCATCAGCGCAAGCGCCGCGAGAGCACGGTGCGGTAGGCGGAGAGCCCGCGCCGGACGGCGTCCGGCACCTTGACCGACTCCTTCGGCGTGAGCAGATCGACGATCGAGAACGGCAGATCGGAACCGACCACCGACCGTCGGTGACTGAACGTCTCGAACCCGAACCTGCCGTGATACTGCCCCATACCGGAGGCACCCACGCCGCCGAACGGCAGCCCAGGAACCGACTGCGAGAGCGCGTAATCGTTGCGGGCCACCCCACCGGACCGGGTACGAGCCACGAAGGTCCGGTAGTCGACATCGTCCGGGCCGAACCAGCTCGCCACCAGCGGCTCCGGCTTATCGGCCAGTTCCTCGAGCAGATCCTCCAGATGGTCATACGGATGGACGGCGAGCACCGGTCCGAAGACCTCTTCGTGGGCGATGCTCATCTCCTCCGTCACCCCGAGCACCACCGTGGGCGGCATGATCCGCGCCGAGCGCAATGCCTCCTGGCCACTGTCGTCCGATCGGACAGCCGTGAGCACCTGCGCCCCCTTCTCCGCAGCGTCCTCCAGCAGCGCGGTGATCCGCTCGTAGGCACCATCGGAGATGAGCGTGGGCATCTCATCGCGCTCGAACATGTCCGGCACTACGCGACCCCAGGTGGAGAAGACCTCCTGGACGAAGGTGCGGGCGGACTCCGTCGGCACGTAGACGTCTTCAGGGGCGATACACGCCTGACCGGCGTTCACCAGACGCGCCGTCGCCACCCTCGCCGCGGCACGCCGCACCACTGCCTTCTCCCCCGCCGCAGCCGGCGCCAGAACAACCGGGTTCTTGCCGCCCAGCTCCAAGGTCACGGGCGTGAGGTTCTTGGCTGCCGCCGCCATGACCGCTGATCCCGTCGCCGCAGATCCGGTGAAGAACAGGTGATCGAGCGCCAGACCCGCGAACTCGCGGGAGACCTCCACATCGCCGGTCACCACCGCCACCTCCTCGACGTCGAAGGCGTCGTGGACGGCGTTCGCGAACACCTCGGAAGTGGCGGGTACGGCTTCGGACATCTTGATCATCACCCGGTTCCCGGCAGCCAGTGCGGACAGGGCCGGGATCGCGGTCAGATTGATCGGAAAGTTCCAGATGCCCATGACTCCGACCACGCCCAAAGGCTCCGGGTGAATGGCGGCATCCAGCCCGACGGCGCTGGCCACCGCGCCGGGGACGCGGCCCCACGGGCGCCGCGGGCGCATCCAGTAACCCACGCGCGCACGGGCAAGTTCGGCGTCCAACGCGAGGGTCGCGATGTCCGAGACGAGCGTCGTGACCTCTGGACGATGACCGAAGTCGTTCGAGATCGCCTCCACCAGCTCGTCGGTGTGCGCCACCACGGCATGAGCGAACCGATCGATCCGGTCGCGGCGAGTGGCCGCATCCGGGAAGCCGTCCCGGTGGAAGGCGTTGCGCTGCAGCTGCAGCACCTCCGACATCGGAGTCGACGTCGCCGTGGCGCTCATGCGGTACCCCTCTGGTCTGAGTTCTGCGGTGCCTCGCTACGGCACACCTCGTTCCTCGCCGTACCTACGCGGGGGCTCCTCGACCTCATCCTCGCCCCGTGGTCTGAGTTCTGCGGTGCCTCGCTGCGGCACACCTCGTTCCTCGCCGTACCTACGCGGGGGCTCCTCGACCTCATCCGTCCACTGTGCCCCGTCCGGCGCCCGTCCGCCAAACAGAACCGGCACCGTCCTCGCCGCCGAACGCTGACTTCTGAGACATCCGCGGACTCACAAAGACCGCACAACCCAGCATTGGCCAGGCGTCTCAGGCGTGATCTGCAGACAGCGCCCACCCGCCGCGTCGATAGGCGGGCGTACCCAATGCGAGCACCAGCGTCGAGGCCACCATCGCAGCGACGATCACCACGCTCATCGCGGTCGCCGTCGCGCCGAGCAATCCGACCGCGGGCGCCACCATCCCGGCGACGCCGGCCTGGGAGAAGCCGATGAGGGCCGCTGCGGACCCAGCCCGCTCTCCGTGGCGCGTCAGTGCCATCGCGGAGGCGTTCGGTGGAACGAGGGCGTTGACGAACAGCATCAGCCACAGCGGCACGCACAGTCCGATCAGACCGCCGAAACCGGTCGCGGCGATCACCAGCAACACCACGGCCAGCGTGGTCGAGATCGGTAGTGCCAGCCGGATGAGACGAACCGGGGCGAAGCGCCGCACGAGCGCAGCATTGAGCTGGGAGCCGAGAACGAGCCCGATGCCGTTGATCGCGAACAGCAGCGAGAACTGCCCCTCGGAGAGGCCATATCCCTCGCGGATCACGAATGGCGAACCAGAGACATAGGCGAACAGTGCGGCCATCCCCAACCCGGGCAGCAGGGCGAGGGCGACGAACTGCCGGTCCGCCAGCAGCACCCGGTAGGTACCGAGCACCGACCGGGCCGATCCGGTGTTGCGACGCTCCACGGGGAGCGACTCGGGAAGGAAGCGCCACACGATCACCAGCAGCACCGCACCGTACAGCGCCAGTGCGGCGAAGACCATCCGCCAGTCCCAGACGGCAGCGATGAGTGTGCCGAAGGTCGGAGCGAGCAACGGCGCCACCCCGATCACCAGCATCAGCCTCGAGAGCACGGCCGAGGCCTCGGCGCCCGAGAGGCGGTCGCGGATCACGGCCACGGCGACCACGCCGGCTGCGGCGTTGCCCATCCCCTGGATCATCCGCAGCACGATCAGCGGGGCCACATCGGCGGCTGTCAGGCACAGCAGCGAGGCGATGATGTGCACGACGATGCCCACCAGCACCGGCAGTCGCCGGCCGTACTTGTCCGACAGCGGACCGATGAGCAGTTGCCCGAGCGCGCCGCCGATCAGCGTGGCGGTGATCGTGAACTGCACCGACGCCTCGCCGGCGGCCAGATCACGGACGACCTCGGGCAACGATGGCAGGTACATGTCGACGGTCAGAGCGCCGAGGGCAGCCATGGACCCCAGCAGGAGAACCAGCTTGGGAGAGGTGCGTCGCCGGGTGGTGGGTGGCGCCGGCGCACCTGTGCCACGCCCATCGGTGCGGCGCACCTCGGTATCCGGCCGGTTCGCGTCGATCACCACATCTGCCGGCACACCGTCCAGCGCGGCCTGGGTCGCACGAGTCGGCGGGGTCACCGATGACTCGTCAGTGTCGGGCATGCCGGTCGGCAGCGAGAGGTCATCGACGGGCAGGTGGTCGGCGCGGGCGCGAGGGGCAGCGTCGGAGGTCACGGCGGGGTTCCCGGAGGTAGAGCGCGAAAGAACAGCGGGCTACACCATTCTCCGGGCGGCTCTACCATCCGGTCGAATCGATTCGCGCTGGATTGCTGTGATACTGCCGACACCGGTCATCGGCCTGCAAAGCACGTACCGGGAAACGACCTCAGGCAGGTCGTCAGGAGGTCTTGGCCGCCGCCTTCTTGGCCTGCTTGTACTCACGTACCCGCAGCAGAGACTCGGCATCGACGACGTCCGCAACCGAGCGATGCCCGTCGAGTGCGTAGTCCCCTGCCGCTTCCTGCCATCCGTCCGGGCGCACCCCGAGCTGCTTGGCGAGCAGCGCGACGAAGATCTGCGCCTTCTGCTTCCCGAAGCCAGGCAACGCCATGATCCGCTTCACCAGTTCCTTGCCTGACGCCGCCTCCGACCACAGGCGGGTGACATCGCCGTCGTAGTCGTCGGCCACGATCCGGGCAAGCTCCTGCAGGCGGCCGGCCATCGACCCGGGGAACCGGTGGATCGCCGGCGGAGTCGAGCACATGGCTTTGAACTCCTCCGGGTCTGCCGCCGCGATAGCGGCCGGGTCCAGCGTGCCGAACCTGGTGAGGACTTTCCATCCACCCCGGAAGGCGTGCTCCATCCCGTATTGCTGGTCGAGCATCATCCCGACGAGCACGGCGAACGGATGCTCGTCGAGGACCTGGTCGGCTGCCGGCTCATTGGCGATCTGGAATCCCACGAGCACATGATCGCACGGGGCCGCGAGAGGCAACAGGGACCTGCAGGGGCGTGTAGAACCGGTCAGGCGACGACGTCGAGAGCATCCGACACCAGCAGCCAAAGCAAAGTGACGGCAAAGTATTCTTTACTGGAGCCAAAGATTCCTGTGGAGATCGTCTCGGAATGATAACGATGGTCGACGGCGTCACGCGCCTTCCGTCCACCTGTTCCACTATGGCGAGAGTGACGTCAAACCCGCAGGATCACACAGATTGCTCGGTACCCACCAGAGTGCTCGCGACGCACCTGCGCGCGGGTCTGGCCCGTTTGAGCACGCACGCCCCGTTGCTTAGCGTGGAGTGGCATCGAAGACCAGTCGGGGTGACCCGTCCGGTACCGCGCGCCTGATCAACTTCGCCGGACACACGTCCTGGCGAGGCGACAGAGGGGGCCGCACCCCCAGTGCACGGGGGTTGGTGACCGGGAGGCTTGGCCTCGTCCAACCGAAGGGATCAAGATGACAATCACGACGCGACGGAGTGTCGCGCTGACCGCAGCCGCGGGGGCAATCGCCTTCGGACTGGCCGCGTGCGGCGGTGGCGACACTGAAGGTGGCAACGACGACACGAACGGCGGAAACGGCGGCGACAACTCCGGCGGCACCCTGGCCGAGCTCCAGGAGTCCGGAACCATCACCGTGGGCATCAACGGTGAGGAGCCCTACAGCTTCCTGGACGACGAAGGGAACCCGACCGGCGCCACGATCGCGATCCACGAGGCCGTCTTCGCCGAGCTCGGGATCGATGACATCGAGGCCACCGTGGTCGACTGGGACGCCCTCATCCCGGGTCTGAACGCCGGCCGCTTCGACGCGATCTCGGCGGGGATGTCGATCCTGCCGGAGCGCTGCGCCGAGGCCGACTTCGGTGTTCCCGAGATCATGTACACCACCGGGCTGATGGTGCCGGAGGGCAACCCCAACGGCCTGGCCACCCTCCAGGACATGGTCGACACCGACCTCACGCTCGCCGTGGGTAGTGGCGCCATCGAAGAGGGCTACGCCACTGATCTCGGCATCGAGTACGAGACCGTGGGAACCAACGAGGACGGTATGGAACTCGTCGAAGCTGGGCGTGTCGACGCCTACGCCTTGACCGGCATTTCCCTGCGTGCGCTCGCTGAGCGCAACCCGGATGTTCCGGTCGAGGTGACCGAGTCATTCGTGGCAGAGGTCGACGGCATCTCCCAGGTCGGTGCGGGCGCGACCGTATTCCACCCGGACGACGACGAGTTCCGTGAGGCCTACAACGAGGCCTACCGCAGCGTGATCGGCAGCGCGGAGGACTTCGAGTCCGTCGTCGGTGAGTTCGGGTTCAGCGCCGCTGAGTACGCGCCGGAGGACATCACCACTGAGATGCTCTGCGCCGGCGAGCTTCCCGAGGCTGGCTGAGCACCCTTCTCGTGGACGCGTTCCTCGATGATCTGAGCACGGCGGCGCCGCGTTTCTGGGACGGACTGGTGGTCACCCTCCAGCTCGGCCTGGGCGGCGCCGCCGTCGCTTTCGTGATTGCCGTCGCGCTCGGGCTACTGACGCTGAGCCCGAATTCCTGGCTACGGGCACCCGGTCGCATGGTGGTGGAGTTCTTCCGCGGCACGTCGCTCGTGGTGCAGTTGTTCTTCTTCTTCTTCGTGCTCCCGCAGATCGGCTTGGAACTCGACCCGATCCCGGTCGGTATTGCCGCTCTCGGGCTCAACTACGGCGCCTACGGTGCCGAGGTCGTCCGTGGCTCTCTCGCGGCGGTCCCCAAGGCACAGTGGGAAGCGACGACGGCTCTGTCCATGGGTTCCGTCCAGCGCATGGCGCGCATTATCTGGCCGCAGGCATGGGCGCTGATGCTTCCTGGCCTGAACAACCTCTTGGTCATGCTGGTCAAGGGGACGGCCCTGGCGAGCTTCATCTTCTTGCACGACGTGACATTTGTGGCCGATGACCTACGCCGGACGATGGGCAAGCTGTTCTCGTTCGGGATCGGTTTTGCGATCTACTACGCGCTGAACCAGCTCCTCTCCAGCGGGATGCGCATCCTGGAGCTTCGCGCCCAGCGGCGTCTCGGTCTGAAGCCGGAGAGCCGCAAGGCCACCAAGCGCGCTGAAGCCGTGGCGGGGGTGGGCTGA
The DNA here is from genome assembly GCF_009805705.1 of Ruania rhizosphaerae. Taxonomy (GTDB): domain Bacteria; phylum Actinomycetota; class Actinomycetes; order Actinomycetales; family Beutenbergiaceae; genus Ruania; species Ruania rhizosphaerae. The sequence goes on along the minus strand of NZ_VSMB01000014.1, from coordinate 53,775 downwards.
CATGAACTGGAGCTGGGACCACGCAGCAGCCGTGCTGCCAGAGCTACTGTCCGCGTTCCTTCGCGTCACCCTTCTGGTGACAATCGTCTCCTCGATCGGCGCAGCGGTTCTCGGCCTGGTCTGGGCCATCGTCCTCCGTGAGGCACCCAAGGTGGTCGCTGCGATCATCTTCCGCATCCTCGACATCATCCGGATGACGCCGATCCCGTTGCAGCTGGCCGCGATCTGGGCCTTTGTCATCACAACCGATGTTGAGGCGCTCACAGTCGGGCTCATTGTGTACGCGGTTCACTACTCGACGTATATGGCGGAATCGTACCGTGCTGGGATCGAGTCCATCCGCCCAGGTCAGTGGGAGGCCGCCACGGCGCTGTCGATGTCGAAGGGCCGCACCTGGCGGGCGGTGATCATCCCGCAGGCGTTGCGAGCCACCGTTCCTTCGCTCGGAAACTGGGCGATCGCCATGTTCAAGGACACCCCCTTCCTGATCATGATCTCGGTGCCCGAGATGGTCACCGCGGCCGAGAAGTACGGCGGCAGCACCTTCAGCTATGACGAGCCGTTCATCCTCGCCGGCCTGATCTTCCTCGCGGCGAGCTACCCGACCGCCGTCCTGATGCGCAAACTGGAGAACCGCCTTGCCACCTACTGATGAGTCCCTGCAGCCGGTGCCCGGTGCCCCGGCCCTGACGTTCGAGAACGTCGTCAAGAAGTTCGGCGACCTGACCGTGCTGAACGACCTGAACTTCGAGGTCGAGCGCGGCCAGCGCGTCACGCTGATCGGACCGTCGGGTTCCGGTAAGACGACGATTCTGCGCCTGGTGATGACCCTGGAGTCCCTCACCGGCGGCTACATCCACGTCGACGGCGTCCCGCTGACCCACGTCGAACGTGGCGGCAAGCGCGTGGCCCGCCGTCACAAGGACGTCGCTCAGCTGACCCGCCGGATCGGGATGGTGTTCCAGCAGTTCAACCTGTTCCCGAACATGACCGTGATCGAGAACATCATCGAAGCGCCGGTGCATGTGCTCGGCAAGTCAAAGGAGGAGGCTCGCACTCGCGGGAAGGAACTCCTGGAGCAGGTCGGCCTGGGCGACAAGGCTGACCAGCACCCGAGCCGGCTCTCCGGTGGTCAGCAGCAGCGCGTGGCCATCGCCCGCGCGCTGGCGATGGACCCGGAGATCCTGCTGCTGGACGAGGTCACCTCGGCCCTGGACCCCGAGCTCGTGGGCGATGTGCTCCAGGTGCTGCGCGATCTGGCCGAGAACACCGACATCACGATGCTGATCGTCACCCACGAGATGCAGTTCGCCCAGGACGTCTCCGACCGGGTGCTCATGTTCGACAGCGGGCACATCATCGAGGACGCTCAGCCCGACGTGATGTTCTCCAACCCCACGCACGAGCGCACGAAGGAGTTCCTGCGCGCGGTCCTGTGACGACCTAGCCACACCTCACGACGGCGGAGCTCACCTACGGAAGGTGAGCTCCGCCGTCGTGGTTGAGCCGGTCTCAGTTACCGGAGCGACACAGATGCGTCGACTCGTGCAGCTGGGCACCCCGGCTCAACGCGCCCGTGTCGACCCGGTCAGGTTCCCAGGTCGATGCGGCGCAATCGCAGGGCGTTGAGGGCCACGACGACCGTGGAGGCGCTCATCAGCAGCGCTCCTACCGCCATCGGCATGACGAACCCGATAGGCGCCAGCACACCCGCGGCGAGCGGCACGGCGATGAGGTTGTACCCGCTGGCCCACCACAGGTTCTGCACCATGATGCGATAGCTGGCGGCGGAAAGCCGCACCACCTGCAGCACCGACCGGGGATCGTCGCCGGCGAGAATGACCCCCGCTGAGGCGGCCGCCACATCCGTGCCGGCTCCGATCGCAATACCCACATCGGCCTGGGCGAGCGCCGGGGCATCGTTCACGCCGTCGCCGACCATCGCCACCACCCGGCCCTCGTCCTGCAACTGACGAACTCGGGCGTTCTTGTGCTCGGGGCGCACCTGGGCAAACACCTGGTCGATCCCGAGTTCCTCGGCCACCGCCTGGGCGACCGGTTCGGCGTCACCGGTGATCATGACTACCCGGACGCCCTCGGCGTGCAGATCTGCCACAGCTTGGCGTGACTCGGGCCTGATGTCGTCGGCGAGGGCGAGTGCGCCGATCACGGTTCCCGCGCGGCTCACGTGCAACACCGTGTGGCCCCGCTCAGCCCATGCGGTGGTCTCCGGGAGCGCGGCCGCACCGAGTTCGCCGAGCAATGCCGGTCCCCCGACCCGCACCTCCTGGCCCTCGATCTGTGCTCGGACGCCGACGGCCGGCTCCGAGGAGAATCCCGAGGCCGCGGGCAACGTGAGGTGTTCGGCCGCCCGGACAATGGCTCGTGCCAGTGGGTGCTCACTGTCGGCTTCGGCGGCCGCAGCCAGGCGCAGCACCTCGTCGGTGTCGTCGCCGGCGATGTGCTGCACAGCGGGCTCGCCCTTGGTCAGCGTGCCGGTCTTGTCGAAGAGCACGGTGTCGATCGTTCGGGCACGTTCCAGCGCGAGCCGGTCCTTGACCAGGATTCCGGCGCGTGCGGCCCGCTCGGTGGAGATGGAGACCACCAGCGGGATCGCCAGCCCGAGCGCGTGCGGGCAGGCGATCACGAGCACGGTGATCACGCGGATCAGCGCCTGATCCGGGCTCCCGAGCGCGAGCCAGACCACCGCGGTCAGCACGGCCGCGCCGAGCGCGAACCAGAACAGCCAGCCCGCGGCGCGATCGGCCAGCCGCTGCACCTTCGTGGAGGTGGACTGCGCCTCGGCGACCATCCGCTGGATGCCCGCGAGCGCCGTCTGCTCCCCCACGGCCGTGATCTGCACCCGGAGCCCGGAGTCGGTGGCGACGGTGCCGGCCACCACGGTCTCTCCCTCCCCACGCGCAACCGGAGCGGACTCCCCGGTGATCATCGACTCGTCCAGGTGAGCCCGGCCGTCGATGATCTCGCCGTCGGCGGGGATGCGCCCGCCGGGGCGGACGACCACGATGTCTCCCTGGGTCAGTTCACCCGGGGCGACCGTGACGATCTCACCGCCGTGGTCCACGCGCTCGGCCTCATCCGGCAGGAGGGAGGCGAGAGAGTCCAGCGCGGAGGAGGTCTGGGCAAGCGATCGCATCTCGATCCAGTGGCCGAGCAGCATGATCACCACGAGCAGGGCCAGCTCCCACCAGAACTCGAGGTCGTGCGGCAGAAGCCCGAGCGTGGCACCGGCCGAGGCGAGGAATGCCACAGTGATCGCCATGCCGATGAGCAGCATCATGCCGGGCGCGCGTGAACGCAGCTCCGAGACCGCGCCGGTGAGGAACGGCCGCCCGCCCCAGACGTAGATCACCACGCCGAGCACGGCGGGAATCCACGCAGTTCCCGACGGCGGAGCGTACCCGAGCAGGTGCCCGAAGGCCGGTGAGAGGGCCACCGTGGGCACCGCCAGGGCGAGCATGATCCAGAACAGCCGGCGGAACTGGGCGACATGGTCGCCGTGTTCATGGTGGGCGTGATGGTCATCGCCACCCTGCTGGTGGTGGTCGCTGTGCTCATGGTGGTCATGGCCGCCCTGCTGCTGGTGATGGCGATGACCGCTGTGCTCGTCGTGACCGTGACCGCTGGGGCCCTGTTCGCCGGGTTCCTCGTGCTCGCGACCGGTGTGCTTGCTGTGGTCGTGGGTGCTCATCTGCATCCTGTCGTTCGCCATGTCGTTCTGAACACGATACCCCCTAGGGGTATTCCAGGCAATGATTCCGAGCCGGTTCCGGCTGCAGCCAGGGGGCTTCTCTCGTTGCGGTGACAGACCCGAGCCGCGAGCATCGTGCCGGTGGCCTCCGCACCGCCACCTCCATGGCAGCACCCCGGTCACTCCGGCGCATCTCCGGGCGAAGGCGCACTTCCATACCCGGCCACGGAAGCGTGCCGCGGTGTTCCATCACGAGCCTCGATCCGGGACCATGGTGTTCGGCGCATCTGCCGCGATCACAGCACTGGTGGCGTGGTCGGTGCTGTAGCGGCTGGTCCCTGGATCCCGGAGGCTTCGATGGACATCGTGCAGGTGCTGCTGATCATCGCTCTCGTGACCACAGGCCTGTCCGCGGGGGTCTTCTTCACCTTCACGACGCTGATCGTGCCCGGGCTGCGCGATGCACCGGCGCGGGAGTCGCTCGCCGGGTTTCAGACGATCGACCGGAGACTGCAGCCGACTGCGCCCTCCGTCGACTGGCAGCCGGTGTTCGGCGTGGTCGTGTTCGGGACGTCCATCCTGCTGCCGGTCGTGTTCGTGGTGAGCCTGTCGTCCCTCAGCACGACGTCCTCGGTCCTGCTCGCTGCGGCCGCGCTGCTGTACGCCGCCGGCTTCTGGCTCCCGACGCTGACCGTCATCCTGCCGTTCAACAACCGAGTGCGGGACATGCGCCTCGAAGACGCAAGTGCCGAGGCGATCGCCGCGATGCGGGCGGAGTTCGACCGGGTGTGGGTGGGGTGGAACCTCGTGCGCACCGTCGCCTCGACGCTGAGCCTCGTGCTACTAGCGATCGCGGCGGTGGCCTGAACTCAGCCAGGCGGCGACTCGGGCGAACGCGTCAAGCGCATCGGGCGACCGCAACGTACAGCAAGCGGTCGCCGCTCAGACGTCGTCTGCCTCTCCGAAGGCGGTCACGTCGATGACGAACCCGTCAGCGAAGGGAATGATCGCCCACGGCACCAGCGGGGGCCGCACTCGTGCGGTCAGTGACACCTGCGCCGTCAGGCCATCAGGGCTTCCAGTCGGCGGAACCACGCCGAAATCCTCAAACTCTGCCACCCCGGCCGGGGCCGCTGCCAGGTAGTCGGCCACGGCACCCTGGACGGAGGCATCCGTGAGCGGAAGGTCACCGGGATCGACTGCCGCACCGCCGTAGAAGGACGCTTCGTCGACCGCGTCTGCCGCATCCGCGGCGAGCGCATCGGCGAGCGAGAGCAGCCGCTTGCGTTCGAGGTAGATCGCGCTCACCGACACCACGACGAGCACGAGGGCAAGCGTGACCACGCCGTAGACCAGCGAGAGCAGCAGGATCTGACCGTCGTCGTGGCCCTGCGACCGCCAGCGTGCGCGCAGCCGGGTCAGCAACGTTTGAGTCACGGCAACTCCCGGAAGTCGTCGACGGCGGTGAGCGCCTCTCCCTGGACGTGCACCTGAGTGGCGAGGGCACCGGCGAGAAACTCCGGCACGAGCGGGAGGTCCACGTCGGCACTCACCTCCAGGTGCAGGTACGCGCCAGGGCTCAGGCACGGGTCCTCCTGGCAGGTCACCTCCAGCGCATGCTCCCCGTCGACGGTGAAACCCTGGTCGGCGAACGCCAGCTCCACGGCCAGCTCGGCCTGCGAGACTCCCTCGGCCATCGTGTCGGCCTGCGCGATCAGACGGCCCGCATCCCGAGCCGCACCGTCCGCCGCGAAGGCGGCCGCCTGCACGCGGCTGAGCGTGACGATCAGGTAGACGGTCGGCACGAGCAGGATGAGCGCGACCCCGAGGAACTCCACCACCGCACTCCCCCGGTCGGTGCCCGCCCGCACCGCAGCCCACCGACGGCGCAGCCATCGCATCGCACGCATCATTCGGCCACCGCCCGCCCGGTCACGGTGAGCACACCCGACGGGCCGAACAACCCCAGCACGGGGATGGGCGCTCGAACGTGCACCTCGACCAGGTCGACTCCGTCGATCGATCCGGTCTCCGCGCTGACGTCGGAGGCATAGTCCTCGGGCAGGGTCATCCCGATCAACTGGGCCGTCCGGTCCTGTCCGGCGGCGAGGGCGCTCTCGTGCAGGGCCGCGTACCGGGCCCCCTCAGCCGCGGCGTCGACCAGCACCGTGCGCACATGGAGCGTCAGCGCGAGCTGGATCACGCCGAGGACCAGGGCGGTCACCAATACCGAGACCAGCAGGAAGTCGACCAACGCCGAGCCGCGCTCGGAGTCGTTCACTGGCTCAGCACGCGGTCCATCGCCGTCTCGAACACCTGGGTGAGTGCCTCGCCCGCAAGCGCCCAGATCAGGACCACGAGGCCTGCAGTCATGAGGGTGACTGATACCTGGGCTCACCCGGGGTGAACGCTGGCACCGGTCATCAACGTCACTCGCCCGTGGAGTCACCCGAGTTAGCGCCGCAACTCTCCAATGTGGGAGGCGATCGCGCGCAGCGCATGGGCAAGGTTGCGCATCGGTTTGTCAGCACCGGAAGTTGCTTCGGGGCCTGTCGTCGGCACTGGGGCAATCGCACCCAGAACTCCGGTATCGAAGACAAAAGTGTCGGAGAACGGGGTCCCCAGCTCGTCTCTGTATCTGACCCTGACGGTCGACCTTGCATCAACCCCCGACTCTGTAATCCCCTTGGCGGGATCGTGCCTCCACATCACTCGTTCTCGCGCGCCCGGCGCCAGCCAGCGCTCCGACTCCAGGTAGCTTGCCAGCGGTGTGGCGATGTGGTCCTCAGGGTTCTTCTTCGTGAGGCCTTCGACGGTGTAGGTGATCTGACGTGCGCTGGTTCTTCCGTAGTTGCGCACGATCAGATCCCATGATCCAGCTCCATGAAATCCGGGGACGACTTCTGCGACGACGTATGGACGGCCCTCCCGCTCAGCTTGCGCTCTCAGCAAGCTGAGTTGGCGGCGAGCGCTCGTCAGTGTCCCGACGGCCCCAACCAGAAGGCCGATCGTTGCCAGAGCAGTCACGGCAGCTGCAATCGCAGCCACCCATGCCAAAGCGGCGTCCACAGGCACTCCCTCGACGATCTTGACCCACCCTGTCATCGGTCCTCACCCTCCCAGACCGGCACCACCCTCACCGTAGAACGCGGCCGCGCCGGCGTCACCACCACCCGGTCGATCAGCTGCCGCAACGCACCCCGCCGCAACTCCACCGACAGGACCTCCCAGTCGGCCAGGAGGTCACGTGCGAGCTCGGGCGCCGGTGCCCGCCTCGATGCGACAGCGGCCGCCTGCTGCCGCGCCTGCAACCCCTCCAACTGCTGCGTGAGCTCGTCGCGGATCTGCGCGTACATCGACTCCGGGATCGTGCCCGCGATGTGGCCACGGGTGGCCCGCAGCAACTGGGCATTCACCCTCTCCACCTCACGTGTCAGTCGGGTGGCCAGGGACTCCTGACGGCGTGCTGACCGCTGCTGCAACGAAGACGCCTCCCCCGCCGCTTCCACGTCGGCGGCGAGGTCACGCAACCAGGCGAGCACCGCACCTTCGACGACACGCATGGACGCGTACCCGCCAGGGTGGCGGTCCTGCGCATGCGCCTGCTTGCACCGGTACTTCGGCTCCCGTGCCCCACCGAACTGCCCCCCGTTCATGGACGACCCGCACTGGCAGCGGACCATGCCCGAGAGGAGGTATTGGGACCGTTCCGTCGTGCGCTCGACGCGCCGTTCTCGGCGGGCGACCTGGTACGCGTCCCACTCCCCCATGCTGATCACCGCTTCATGGGCGCCGGGACGTTGCTCGCCACGGACGTTGATGAGACCGGCACCGAACCCAGAGTCCAGTACCCGCCGCAGCGACCGATCAGACCAGGGACCAGCACCGGAGGCGGAGTAGCCGGGGAGCGTTTCGTACCCGTTGCTGTTGAGCCACCGCACCAACCCGTACACCGACTCACCGGCGATATAGCGGCGGTACAGCGACGCCAACACCGGCCCGGTTTCCGGGTCCGGCTTGTGCAGCTTCTCCTCCGGGTCGTAGGCGTACCCCCACCGGGGCTTCCCATTCGCGGGTCGCCCCTGCGCGACGCGGCGGGCGTGGGCTTCCTTCCACGTGTCACCGATGCGTTCGGATTCGAAGGCGGCGAGCTCGGCCATGACACCGCGGGCGAACCTGCCCGAGCTGGTGGCGACGTCGATCGGTTCGGTGGCGGATTCGATACGGCCGCCGGCTTGCTCGACGAGGTCAACGGCGACCGCCCAGTCACGCCGTGACCGGGACAGGCGCGACCACTTCCACAGGATCACGACGTCAGCGTCACCGGCTTCGATCATGTTCATGACGCGTTGCACGGCGGGGCGTTTCCAGGTGCGGCCGGTGATACCGGGGTCGGCTTCGACGGCGACGACCTGGTAGCCGTGGCGTTCTGCGTGGTCGCGGCCGGAGGCTTCCTGGACTTCGAGGCTGATGGATTCCTCGCGGTGGGTGGATTGGCGGAGGTAGAGGACGGCGCGGAGGGGTCGTTCGGGTGCGGGTTGTAGGTGTCGCTTCTGGTTCGGGGGCATCATGACCGCCGCGGCTTGGCAAGGGCCCGTCGCAGTCGGTTCACGACGATGGGGGCGTACGCGTTGGCGGCCGGTGTGGCGATGAGGTGGTTGAGGCGCTGGTAGTAGCGGGTGGCGGACAGGTCGAGTTGTTCGCGGATCGCGGTCTCCTTGGCGCCGGCGTACTTCCAGAACCGTGCTTCGAGGTCGAGGATCGCGCGGTCGGTGTCCGGGAGGTCGACGGCCTGAGTGGTCATGAGCGCCGCTCCTGCGCCCACTGGTGGACTTTCCGCAGGCGGAGTAGGCCTCGCACGCCCCAGATGATGGATGCGAGCACGAGGAACACTCCGAGGAGGGTGACGAGCTGGGCGTCTTCGCCGATGACGATGAGGAGGATCCCGAGGACGAGTGCGATTGGGCTGAAGATCAGCATCATGGTCGGGTCTTTCGGGCGCTGTGTGTTCGTGTTCACGGGGTCCTCCACGGGTGCTTCGGGTCTGTTCTGGATCGTAGGTGTGGGTGCTGACATTGGCTTCCCGGGGCTGGTGTGTCCGGGTGTGTCCCAGGTGTGTCCGGAAACACCTGGTTGGGTGTGTCCCGGTCCCGCTCCCCCCTACGGGGAGCGGGACACACTCAGAGGCCCCGGATGCAGTCGGTGTGTCCCGCCTGGGTTGGGACACACTCAGGCGCCACCCTCGGTCTCCTCGTAGACGCGGATGAGGGTCGCGGTCTCGTCGGGGGTGAGATGGTCGATGCGATCCTTGAGGACCTCGACGGTCACCCACAGCACGTCCGCTGCTTCATGCCAGTCCTCGGTCCAGCGGAGGGCATCGATCAGGGCGTCGATGGTGATGAGGCGGCGAGCGGTGGCTACACGCACCCACGCCTCCACACGCGGGTGGCACCCGGACGTGTGGCCCTGTTCGATGTGGATCAACTCGTGGGTGGCAGCTACGCGGCGTTGCACCTGCAGCAGGCGGGTGTCCATCCAGATGCGGCGCCCGTCAGTGGCTGCGATCCGCCCCCGCGGTTGGTCGGTCCAGTGGACGTCGACGTGCGTGAGAGTGCGGAGTGTTCGCCAGGGGTGCCACATGGTGGTCGACCGTACGACCGACCAACGACATTCAATCCAGGTCACCGCGATCGAAGATCTGGCGCTCATCCGTTCGCTGACCCGCGAGTGAACGCAAGAAGGTAAGTCGTGTCGACAGCTCGCGGTCCAGAGAATCGACAGCGACTTGCTTCTCGACCTCAAAGTGGGCGCTCGACCCAAGGGTCAGTCGCAAGTCAGCCAGTTGGTCGGGCTCGATGTGCACCTCATGCGCTGGCGCGTTCCGGTACAACGCCGTCTTGAGCTTCACGAAGCCGGACTCGCGCAACTCTGTCACGCGGCCGTGGACATAGGTCCGCTCGAACCGTGACCTCGGCACAGACTGCCGCGTGACGTAAGCGCGGCCGACCGCGGTCAGCCAAGACGTCGTGATGTCTCCCGAGAGCGCAAGCCAACTCACTTGAGCACTGAGGTCGCGCTTCTCAAGGGTCGCCGTGAAGCGATCGAGGCCATCAACCATGTCGAGCCACGGGCGCAAATCGTTCTCCCCTTCCGCAGCGCTGACGAGCTTTACGAAGCGACGACCGACTGCCTCAGCTGGCGATGTATCGACTTGAACCATGGTGTCGTCCATGACGTCTCCCTCGACTTTTGGCGCTACCGGGCGGAAGTGCACCACGGTGCTGCCCCTGCTGAGACCAGCAAGCGCCATCGAGATCTTGCCGCCGTCGTCGAAGGCACGGCGGACACTATCCAGGAGAGACGAGAGCTCAAGATCCAGGAGTCCTTCATCGGTGCCCTCACCGACCAGGCGTACGACAAGTTCTTCGCCGAGGCGCGCACGACGATCGAAGGAGCGCATCGCCGCTAGTTGGTTGCGGCGCGAGTTGACTTCGACCTCAAGCGCGTCTTCGTCGACGTCAGGCTGCGATGCTAGCCACTCCCGGGCAGCACCGAGACGATGCGCAAGAGCGTTCCGGACTTCGCGGTTCACAACGTCACCTCCACGTACCCTCGTTTCGGCGGTGCAGACTCGACCGTCGGCTCAGGAGTCGAGTCTTCACCCTCCATCCGACATCGCTGCCACCAATCATCCCACCCTCCGCGCTGCCTGAGATAGTCAAGCTCCGGGGAACCTAATTCATCGAGCCGGAAGACAGAGCGGACCGGACGATAGAGGAGCTCGATCGGACTCACGCCGAGTTCTTCGAGCACTCGCTCGCGAGAGAAGAGCTTGTTGACCTGGGAGGCCCCTCTCGGAACACCCTTGAGGGCATCTTTTGCGGGACCATCCACACAGACCGTGGCGTCAATGTTGCGTGGGTCATGCTTCGCGCTGACGAAGCTCCCGCCCAACCAGAGGTAGTGGACCAGTGGTCGTCCGGCTAGTCGGTCTTGATGCTCCTCTTCGATGGCAAGGAAGCGGGCTACGTACTGCTCCAGCCCTTCCCACAGAGTGGAGCGCGTTTCCGATCCCACGAACCGCTCGGCCTCGACTAGCTCCTCCTTGGCTTGGTACCAGGAGAGTCGGGTTCGCCCGGGCTCCATGTGGCGCCCATCCACTGTGAACTCAAGCACCATCAGTCCTCTTGCCCCCGCTGGTCGTGCTCGCCTGTGGTGGTGTCTGGCGGGTTGCCTGGTTCGCCGTCCATGGCCGCGAGGTCGTCCGGCATGGGCGGCATGCCCTCCACGCCCGTGTTGGTGTGGAGGGTTCGTACGTTGGTGGCCGGCGGGGTGCCGGCGGGGTTCATGGGGGTGGGACCGGTTTCGGCATCAGCATGTCCCACCACCTCCTCTCGCTCAGGGGCAGCCATCGCCCGTATGAGCTCGGCCAGCGCCTTCTGCTGTCGAGCTGTGAGCAAGTTGACCTCGCCGGGCGGTTCCCACGCCCGGCGTACCGGCTGGTCGCGTCCGATCCACTCCGACACGCGCTCCGGGTCTACGTGGAGGGCGTCGGCGATCTTCCCGATCGTCTGGGGGCTCGTCCGGCGCTTCCCCTCGACCATCTGCGTGATCGTGGTAGTGGAGACGTCAGCGAGCTCTGCCAGCCGGTTCCATGACGGCCGCCCGTTCCGGGGGTCGGTCGCCTTGGCGCGGATCATGGGTTCGACCCACGGGCCGGTCGGTTCGTTGCTCACGTCTACAGACTCTCCAGTGTCACGCGCTCGGTACGCCAGCACCAGAGTAGACGCAACGTCTACAGATTCCACGGTTGTAAGTACGCGATTCCAACGATCAGACCGTGACGGCACCCGGCGCTGGGAGTAGACAACCGCGTCTAATGTGTCTAGTCTCTTGCGTGACACACCACAGTCGTCTACTCTCAGGAGGGAGATGAAGTGATCGTTCGAGAGAGAAGGTTCGACGTGCGGCTCATCAGCGCTAGCGCACTGGCGCAGTACATGAAGTACCGCGACCTCAGCGTGCGCGAGCTCGCCGACAAGGTCGGATGCTCGCGCGCCACGATCGGGCACCTGCGATCCGGGCATCGCACCTACATCCGGCCCGACTGGGCCAAGGCCATTGAGAAGTGCCTGGATGCACCCAGGGGCTCTCTTTTCGTGGCCGAAGTGTCCACTGTCACGCGGGAGATCGCACGGAAGGTGCCGGCGTGACTACCCGTCAGGAAGCCATCCGGGCCGCCGGGGCAGCGATCGCCGAGGCCTACGCGCAGCTCGACGAACTGCCGGTGGAGGAAGCAGCGCGGGCGGCGTACACGCCCACCGGTCCCCCGCTCGCGGAACTCGAGCAGCGGATCCGGGCCCGCCGCGGTCTGGACACACGGGAGTCGGGCGCGGCCTGACCCCGGACACAGCGAAGCCCGGCCACAACAACCACGCCGGACCGGGCTTCACCCAACAACAAGGAGCGTACGCGATGCAGGACATCACCGTCATGAACCACACCGGCCAGGTCACCCAAACCAGCGTCGACGGCACCACCCGCGGGCATGCGGTCATCCGCATCCACGAGGACACCCGCCTCGACGTCGACCACCGCAGTGGGCGGGTCGCGATCTACGCCGGCGGCGTCGAGATCGTCCTCTCCCCTTCCCAGGCCCGCCGACTCGCCTCCCACGTCGAGGGAGCCCTTGACCCCAGGCCGCGGCATTTGTCGGCGGTGTCCTGATGCGCCGTCTCGCCTGGGCCCTCGCTGAAGCCGCCACCTTCGTCTTCTTCGTCGGCGCTGGCTTCCTCCTCGTCATCGCACTCACCTGAACGGAGCAAGACCCGTGAACACCAAGACCACCAAGAAGCAGCAGGACGAGACCGACCGGCAACTGCGCATTGAGCAGCTCGTCCTCGAACACGCCAAGACCGACGCCGACATCAAAGCCCTCACCGACCGCAAAGCCGAACTCAAGGCGCTCATCGCCGACGAGCTCGACGAGGGAAAGCATCCGTTCGGGGAGTACGACGCCGTCGTGACATGCCCGATGCGGCTCGACACGGCCGCGTTGGCGAAGGACTACCCGATCACGCAGCACCCGAACCTCTACAAGGCGTCCCTGGACACGGCCGAGGTGAAGAAGCGGTTCGCGCCCGCCGCGCTGGATGAGTACCGGAGCCCGGGGGCGAAGGTCGTCACGATCCGTGAGGCGGGTCAGCGATGAGCGCCGGACCCGTGACCCGCATCCAGGTGACCATCACGGTCGTCGACGGGCCTACCTCTACCAACTGCCGCGGCCAGCACTTCACTGTCGCGCAGGTGACGTATGAGGCGTTCGTCCTCGACGGGCGCGCTTACCGTGTGGTCGTCGTCCGTGGTGACAGGCCGGGCATGAACGACACCCTGTACGCGGACGACCCACTGATCAGCCAGTTGCCGGTGGCGCCCACCTGGTTCGAGTCAGGGTTCGCTGCGCTCAAGCGAAGCCTGACCGCAGCGGCGGATGCCTGATGGCCCGCTACGCCGAGAGCACCCAGGTCTCCTCCGACCGGTCGCGCGCCGAGATCGAACGGACCCTGACCCGGTACGGCGCCAGCTCCTTCACCTACGGGTGGGACGGCGCGCGCGCCGCGATCGGGTTCGTCATGGACGGCCGGCAGATCCGGTTCGTGCTCCCGCTGCCCGACCGCAACTCTGACGAGTTCCGACTGACGCCTACGGGCAAGGATCGGACGGCCAGCGCGGCTGAGACGGCGTACGAGCAGGCCGTCCGGCAGCGGTGGCGGGCCCTCGCGCTCATGGTCAAGGCCAAGCTCGAGGCGGTCGCGGCCGGCATCGTGACGTTCGAGGTCGAGTTCCTCCCCCACACCGTGCTCCCGTCGGGGCGCACCGTGGCCGAGGACGTGCTGCCCGCCGTCGAGGAGGCGTACGCCTCCGGTCAGGTTGGTCGCCTGCAGATCACGGGCGGTGCATCATGACCGCCACCGCGGTGCTGCCGCCGGTGCACGCCCCGTACGCCGGTGGTGACCCCGCTGCCGCGTTGAAGGATGCCGAGCGGATCATCGCCGACTCGATCATGAACGCCCCTAGGTCGCTGCAGGTCGAGATCGGGCCCTCCGAGATCGGCAACCCGTGCGACCACTGCCTGGCCGCCCAGTTGGCCGGCTGGTCGCAGAACGCCGAGCTCGGGTGGTTGCCGTTCGTCGGCACCGCCGTGCACTCCGCGTTGGAGGTGTTCTTCATCGAGCACGAGAACCACCGCAACGCGAACCACACCACCGGGCGCCGTTACCTCACCGAGCACAAGGTCCTGGTCGGCCAAGTGGCCGGGACGGACGTGTGGGGCACGTGCGACCTGTTCGACACCGTCACCGGGATGACCGTCGACTGGAAGATCGTCGGTATCACCACCCTGCGGGCGGCGAAGAAGCGCCCGAAGCCGGAGCACCGGGTGCAGGCGCACCTGTACGGCCGCGGCTGGGTCAACGCCGGGTACCGCGTGGAGCACGTCGCGATCGCGCACCTGCCCCGTAACGAGCAGTCCATGACGCGGGCGGTGTGGTGGCACGAACCGTACGACGAGCAGGTCGCCGTCGACGCGCTGGATCGTGCCACGCAGTTCGCGGTGAACCTGCAGGCCCTCGCGACCGCTGGCGCTGAGGTGCGTGACGGCTGGATCACCAGCCTGCCGCGTGCTGAGGGGTGTTTCGACTGCCCCCGCTACCCGGACCGTCCGGCCGGGATGACGAAGCCGGGGCACCGGCCGCCTGGTGACCAGCTCGCCGGGCTCATTGACTCCCCTGTCGCGCCCGCGGCCAGGGGTTAACCCCGCCACCCCCGGGTGGCAAGACGAGAAAGAAGCACGAGATGACTCAGACGCCGTACGACGCCAACTCCGTCCTCATGGGCGGCGGTGCCGGGAACCCGGCATGGAAGTTCGACGAACCCAACCCCGGCCAGCCCCGCACGGGCACCATCACCGAGCCCCCGCAGACCCGGCAGGAACGCGACTACGACAAGAACAACCCCGGCGGTGGGGACCTGAAGTTCTTCCCCTCCGGTGACCCGATCATGGGCGTCATCGTGACCGTCCAGACGGACGAGCGGGACCCGGTCAACATCACCGACGACGACGGCAAGCGGACGTTCTACATCGAGGGCCGCTACCTCAAGGAGGCCGTCCGGAACGCGGTGAAGGCGACTGGTGCGCGTGGCCTGGAGGTCGGTGCGCAGATCCACGTGGAGTTCACCCACCGTGAGGACCCGATGGACAAGCGGTCCCGGAAGTTCTGGAAGATCACCTACACCCCGGCTGCGTCGACAGCGCTGATGTCCGACCAGCCGCAGCAGGGTGTGGGTGGTCAGCCTGCAGCACCGGCACCCCCGCCGGTGTCTGCCCCTGCGCAGGCCCCGGTGTCGACGCCCACCCCGGTGGCACCGCAGCAGGTACCGGCTCCCGTCCAGGCGCCCGTGCCCCAGCAGGCGCCCGCTCAGGCTCCGGCGACTGCTCCGGCTGAGGCGCCGGCGATCACGATGGCCCGCTCCCTCATTCAGGTGGGGCAGCCGGACGAGTCGATCGCCGCACACACCGGCCTCGACATCAACGCCGTCGCCGCGTTGCGCGCCTCCACCACCGCCGCCTGAACCCCTCCCCCGGGCGGCAGCCCCGAACCAGCGGCATCCGAGGTGCAAGCCCTCGGCGGGGCACGCAACAACCCACCCACCGCATCAGGAAGGACACCGTGATGGTGAACAAGGAACCACCACCAAGGGAGCCGCGGGACTTCGCGTCCGTGCTCCTCGAACAAGGCCGCGGCCATTCCCACCGGGAACTGTCCGAGGCGCTGCATGACCTCGTCGCCCGCGTGAAGGACACCGGCAAGAAGGGGTCCGTCACATACACCCTGTCGGTTGAGCCGATGAAGGGCTCCACGGACGCGGTCGTCACCTCGGATCAGATCAAGACGAAGCTGCCCGAGCACGACCGGGTCGCGTCGATCTTCTACATCGACCCCACCGGCGACCTCGTCCGCAACGACCCGAACCAGCTGTCCCTGTTCGGCGGGTCGTCGGATCTCGCTGAGGCGCCCGCACGGGCTCAGGAGGTGGTTGGTGATGAGTGAGCGCACCGACGCCGGAGAGATCGTCTCGACCGCATACGCCGCCACCAGGCCGCACCCAGTCAACCCGGACGAGCACCCCTACCAGGTCATCACCGACGGCGACGGGAACAAGCACCTCCTGGACCTGTCGGCCCACACCTCCCTCCCCCGGCGCAAGAAAGGTCGCCCCGTCGTTCGTGATGCCGCCTCGTTCACCGCGTACGTGAACCGGCACACCACCGCGGGGACGGAGATCTACGCCGACGCCACCAGCACCGAGGTGGTGGCCATCCTCGACGGCAACGGCGACACCGCGCCCGGGTGGGGTGACCACCGTGTCTCCCTCGGGCTCGTGCAACCACCAGCGTGGAAGGCCTGGAACAGACTCTCCGGGCAGATGGTGGATCAGCAGACGTTCGCCGAGCACATCGAGAACCGCCTCGTCGACATCGTCAAACCGACCGGTGCGGACATGCTCGAACTCGCGCAGACGTTCCAGGCCACCAAGTCGGCCGCGTTCGACTCCTCCCAACGCCTGAGCACCGGTGAGGTGCAGCTGTCGTACAAGGAGCAGGTCGACGCCAAGGGCGGCAAGTCCGGCCGCATGGACATCCCGGAAACCTTCGAGCTCGGGCTCATCCCGTTCGAGGGCGCGAAGGCGTACCGGGTCGTCGCCAGGTTCCGGTATCGGCTGCACGAGTCGGTGCTGCGGGTCGGGTTCGTGCTGGAGCGGCCGGAGGACGTGCTGCGGGCCGCGTTCGACGACGTCCTCGACGCCATCCGCACCGGCGTGCCCGACGGCGTGCCGATCTTCCACGGCCAACCCGGCTGACCCCGGGCAGCCCCGACCCGGACCCAGCGGGCGTCCCTCGTGCGAGCCGAGGGCGGGGCACCACACCCACCCATCACCGACCCGGAAGGGGATGACCAGTGATCAGGTTCAGCCTTGCTGACATCTACAACGCGGACGTGCGATCCGTGCACACGGACGCGCGGCAACTCGCCGCCAAGGTCTACATTCCGCACCCGCTGAACGGCGTGCAATACGCGGACGGGATCAGCCCGTGCCGCCACGCCAAGGAGCACACGCGCTGGGAAGCGTGCGGGCATGAGGTGCGACCGGCAACACCCCGATTCTCATCCCAGGCAGGCCTCGCCGCCGTCAAGGAATCCCCCGGCCGCATCCCCGTCGACTACCAGCGGCCGCTACCACGCGACCCCGAACCGCAGGGCCCGTTCGTCTGCTCCCACATCGAGTACGACCACGGCCGCCCCGTCATGTGCGAGGCCGACGCCCTCCCCGACGGCGACCGATGCGAGCAGCACCCCGTGGCGGATCCGGACTGGGGGTGGAACCAGTGAACGAGCAGATCACCACCGCCGCCGAACTGGACGCGCTGCCCGTGGGGAGCGTGGTGCTTGACCGCGACGGCGACGCATGGCAGAAGAGCAGCAAGTGGTTCTGCGCCGCACCTCCTGAATGGTCGCTGCACAAGCTGTCCCACTACCTCCCCGCCACCGTCCTCTATCGCCCCGACCGCCCCGCACTCACGGCCACCGCCGAGCAGGTGGAGGCGGCTGAGCGCACCCCGCCGAGCGAGGATGCCAGGAAGCCATGGCGTGCCGGTGACGTTCTCGTGGACGAGGACGGCGGGCTGTTCTTCGTCGTGGAGGAGGCTGAGGGGGCCCTTCACGCACTCACCCTCGATGGCGCTAGTTGGCATCCCGGATCTATCGAGGGTGCCCGCCCCCTGATTCGGGTGACACGCGCTGGTGAGGTTCGGATCACCGCCCTGACCGTCGAGCAGGTGCGGCAGGAGGCCAAGGCTGAAGCGCTGCAGGAGTTCGCAGACTCGACCCGCTTCCCGAGTGACTGGATTCTGTTCCGCCGCGACGACGGCAGCGGAGTCACAGTGTCAGACCTGCTGCGCTCGACCGCCGCCAACATCGCCCAGGGCGGAGGCGCGCCGTGACTGCGCTGATCCCAAGCCTCGGGCCCGACCAGTACGCCCACACCACGCTAGCCGCGTACGCCCGCCACGAGGCCGAACAACAGCCGGAACCGACCGGAGACCACGACCCAGTCGACGCCGACGCACCCGACCCCGACCGGTACCTCACCGAAACAGACCTCACCCCGCCCCGGTGCCCTGACTGCGGCCGCACCCACGGGCCCGCCGAGCACCTGTGTGAGGCCGCCGGCGGGTCACTGGTGCTCGGAGAACGAAGGAGCTGGACATGAGTCGCAACTGGGACGAATGGAACCACCGCGAAGACCTGCTCGCCGTCGCGAGGATGTCCTCGCGGAAGATGTTCCACGAGTCGATGGCTGCCCACGACGCGAAGCTGCGCGCCGAGGTGGCGGACTTGGAGGAGCGACTCCGGCACGCTCAGGCGAACGCGGAGCACCGCCGGGACCAGCGCGACCGCCTTGCCGAGGAGAACGCTCGACTACGTGCACCTGGCGCCCTGGCCGATGCGGTAGCGCGGGTGACGCCGTGCTCGTGCAGTGCCCAGCGCACCCGAGCCGACCGCCTGGCCGAGAAGGTGCAGCGGCTGCGGGACCTGGCCGAGTGGCACGAGACGAAGGCCGAGAAGGCGCGACGGTTCCCAGGTGGTCCGGACCACGCAGCCGTCATGGCCAAGACGGCCCACGTGCACTATGACGCCGCTGGCCGCATCTACGCCGCCCTGGACGACGACACAGATGGAGGTGGCGACCGTGGCTGACCTCCCCACCCGTGTCGCCGACCTCATCGCCGACGCCCTCGACGGCGCCGCGCACCTCCTCGACAACGACGACGCCCAGCAGCTCGCGCGCCTCGCCGACCAGTGGCGAGCAAACGACCCCGGTGACCTCGACCGGATCAACACAGCCCTCACGACCGACGGAGCAAGCAATGGCTGAGCACACGATCACGACCCGCATCCCGATCGCGCTGGCTGATGTTCTGGCCGAGCGCGGACGCCAGGACCAGAAGTGGGGCGAGCAGAACCACCCCGACGGCACCGGTGCCGCCACCATCACGCTCTACTCGACCGACCCGAACCTGGACTTCCGCACCGCAGCCGAACTGGCCACGATCTTCACCCGCAAGACCGACGAGAACGCCATGAACGGGAAGGTCACCTGGCGCGACATTCTCCTTGAAGAGGTGTTCGAGGCGCTGGCCGAGGCCGACCCGGCCGCACTCCGCACCGAACTGGTGCAGATCGCTGCTGTCGCTACGCAGTGGGTCCAGGCGATCGACCGGCGCACCACATCGCCCGATGGAGGTGGCGATCGTGGCTGACTGCCTGACCTGCGATCACCCCGAAGATCATCACGACGCCGGGGAGTGCTGGACCGACTCCAACGGGCGCGAGGTCGAGGACGACATTCCCGACCAGTGCCCGTGCGCGTGGCCTGAGTTTCCTGCCGAGCCCACTACACGCACCACATCGCCCGATCCCGCGCCTTCGAGTGATCCGTCACCGCGAGGCGTCTGCACGTGTTGGTGGAACCGGAGCCAGCAGGGACACGAACCGCGATGCGACCTGTACGTGGAGCCCACATCGCCCGATAGGGGGTGTGACCGTGGGTGACCTATCGACGGAACACGGTGTGCGCGATCGCCGAGTGCAGGCCTCCCAGCAGCCGATACAACCCCATGAGGATGCACACGATGCCGCCGACTCCGGCGAGCACTCCGACCCACGCATACACCGGCAACTCGGGCGAGAAGCCCGCCCAGTCGGTCCGGAGCACACCCCAGGCCGCGAGCACACCTCCAATCCAGTGGAGCGCAAGACCCGCAACGATCAGGGTCGCGAATCCCTTGATCTCGGACAGGTCACTGCGGACCTCAACAGGCATGGGAGAGCGGTTATCGCTCGGGGTGTCAGGCATGCCCACACCGTAGAGGTACGCCATGTCTGACCGCTACGCCCCGATCGGATGGACGCCGCACCCGACCTGGGACGGCCGCACTCTCCTCACACCCGGCTGCACCTACACCGACACCACGAAGCCCACCGTCGTGGCCGCCGGCGACCAGGTGACCGTCTGCACCGGCGACCGTGTCTTCACCGTGCAAGCCGTCAACCACCTGACGAACGTCGCCGACCTCACCACAGCGTCGTCGTGGATGCGCGGCACCTACCAGGTCCACACCACCCACCTGCAGCACACCGACCCCGCACCCGAGCGCCCCGACGAAGCGCCAGGGCAGGAATCCCTCCTCACCCTCCTCGAGGACCAGCCATGACCGCCGGGGACTGGGCCGCTGTCGTCTACATCGCCCTCGCCCTCACCGGACTCGCCTCCATGCTCTGGATCGAACGGAACCGACCATGACCACCACCACCGACCCGAACCGCTACTACAAGCAATGGCGATACGAACGCTCCCAAGGCCACCTCCGCCTCACCGACCCCACCCCCGTCCGCGAACACCTCCGCAACCTCCTCACCACCGGCGCATCCCAACGAGGCATCGCCGACGCCGCCGGCGTCTCCGCCACCCTCATCACCCACCTGATCCGCGGCGACCACACCCACGTGCAACGCCGCACCGCCACCCGCATCCTCACCGTCACCCCCGCGCAACTCCTCAACCGCACCGGCGCCGAGGACTTCGTACCCGAGATCGGGGCACTCCGCCGCATCCAAGCACTCATGCGACTCGGCCACACCGCGACCACCATCGCAACCGCAACCGGCGACGCCGCCGTCAACGAACGCATCGTCCTGAACCTCCTGAACAAGACCGGCCGGTGGATCTCCCGCACCAACCACGAACGCATCCTCACCGCCTACCAGGCCCTCTCGATGCGCCCAGGCGCCAGCAGAATCACCCGCAACAGAGCCGCACGCAAAGGCTGGGCCGGGCCCCTCGCCTGGGACGACGACACCATCGACAACCCAGACGCCACCCCCGAGGGCGTGCGCAGGCCCGTCGACGACGTCACCGGCGCCCGAGCGGACCGCGTCGAACAGGTACGCCACCTCACCGCCGAGGGCCGCACCGACCGGGAGATCGCCCACGAGCTCGGCGTCACCGACCGCACAGTGCTCCGCATCCGTCAAAGGAACGGCATCCCCACCCAGTGGGAGGCCACGACATCAAGCAGGACCGACCGGAGGCCCGCGTGACCATGCCCCACCCGGACACCCCACCACCAACCCCATACGCGGCCCACGCGCACGCCTACCGGGCCGCCGGATGGGACGGGGTACTGCCACTACCCGCCGGGCAGAAGCACCCCGTCCCCCGCGGCTTCACCGGCAACCAAGGGATCTGGCCAAGCGGCGCCGACATCCAGGCATGGGCAGACGGCCCCGAAGGTGCCGGCAACATCGCCCTCCGCCTGCCCGAGGACATCATCGGCCTCGACGTCGACAACTACGACGGCAAACCAGGCGCCGCCACACTCCACCTCGCCGAAACCCAACACGGCCCCCTCCCAGCCACCTGGCGCACCACCAGCCGCGACGACGGCATCTCAGGCATCCGCCTCTACCGCATCCCCACCGGCCGCGTGTGGCCCAACACCATCGGCCCCGGCATCGACACCATCCGTTACGCCCACCGGTACGCCGTCGCCCCACCCAGCACACACCCCAACGGCGGCACCTACAGGTGGATCAACCCCGACAGCATCACCGCCCTCCACGAACTCCCACAACCAGACCAACTCCCCCACCTCCCCCAGGCATGGGTGGACGCCTACTCACGGCCCGATGACGGCACCAGCCACACACCCTCCGACCTGTCCACCACCGAGGCGACGTCCTGGCTGGCAGCACGCCCCACCGGCACCCCCTGCCCCGCCGTCCAACGCACCCTCGACCAGCGTGCCGCCGAGCTCACCCACCCCGGGCACGGCGCCCGCCACGACATCGCCCTCGAAGCCACCCAACGGATCGCACACCTCGCCGCTGAGGGCCACCCCGGCACCCTGGATGCTCTCGCACAACTACGCACCGTCTTCCTGACCACCGTCACCGCCGACCACACCCGATCGGCACACGAGGCCGAACTTGAGTGGGAACGCATGCTCGCCGGCGCCATCCGCAACGCCCACCCCACCACCGCCGACGACTCCGCCGGCGACCCCTGCGCCAACCCGTTCCACGGGCTCATCGACCGCGCACCAGCCTCCCCAGCCGACCTCATCCGCAACACCACACCCGCCACCCAGGAGCCACCATGCCCACCTGCCAATGCGGCCACAACCGAGACCAGCACCTCTACCGAATCACCCGAAGCAACAACGTCGTCGAATCCTGCGCCAGATGCGAGTGCATCGACTACTGGCCCGCCGGGCACGGCCCCCGACCCTGACGACGCCGACGAGGGCCCACCACCATCCTGGCGGCCCATCAACCTCACCCCCTACCTCGACGGCACCTGGACCCCAGACACCCCCACCCTCCTCACCCGCACCGACGGCCAACCCCTCATCTACCCCGGCAAAGTCCACGACTTCCACGGCGAATCAGAATCCGGCAAATCCCTCGTCGCGCAGATCCTCACCGCCGACCTCCTCCAACAGAACCGCCCCATCCTGTACATCGACTTCGAAGACGACGCCGGCCCCATCACCCGCCGCCTCATCCTCCTCGGCGCCACCCCCGACCAGATCACCCGCCACCTGACATACGTCCGCCCCGAAGCGTCCCCGTATGCGATCGCCGAAGCCTCCGAATGGGCCGCCCTCCTGAACAACACCTACGAGCTCGTCATCGTCGACGGCGTCACCGACGCCCTCGGCCAGTTCGGCGGAGCCTCCAAAGACAACGACGACATCGCCACCTGGCACCGCATGGTCCCCCGCATGCTCACCCGCCGCACCCACGCAGCCGTCATCCTCATCGACCACGTCATCAAAAACACCGACACCCGCGGCCGATTCGCCATTGGCGGGCAGGCGAAAATGGCCGCAATCGACGGCGCCTCCTACTCCGTCGAAATCAAAGAACCCATCGGTAAAGGAATGTCCGGCACCGTCACCCTCAGAATAGGCAAAGACCGGCCCGGGGAAATCCGCGCACACTGCGGCAAATACCGCGCCACCGACCGCACACAGGAAGCAGCCCAAGTCCACATCGACTCCACCAACACCGACCAACTCATCCGGGTCAGCATCGACCCACCCGAGGACAACGTCACCGACCACCACCACAGCGACGACGACAAGCCGTTCAAGCCCACCGCCGTCATGGAGAAGCTCTCCCGCATCCTCGAACGCCGCGGCGAACCCATGAGCCTGCGCCAGCTGCACACCGCGTTCAAAGACGACGGCGGCCGCGCCCGACAATCCATGGTCACCGACGCCATCAACCTCCTCGTCGACGCCGCCCACTTCACCGAAGAGCAAGGCCCGAACCGGTCCCGCCTGTTCACCTCCATCAACGTCTACCGGCAACGAACCGACCCCGAAGCCGACGCCTACGTCCCACCCCTCGACGGGCTCATCGCACCCTCAGATGAGCCCCCACACCCAGGTGTGTCCCGGTGTGTCCCGGTGTCTCCCGGACACACTGAAGTGGGTGTGTCCGTCCGTGTCCCCCCCGTAGGGGACACGGACACACTCACGGGCCACACGACACACCCGGTGTCTCCGCCCAACCGGGACACACCCAGCACCACCCCACCAGCAGGTGAAGGCTGGACGCTCAACTACGAGCTCGGCGAGTACGTCAACATCACCACCGGCGAGATCTGGGACGGCGGTGGTGCGTCATGAGCGAACCCGCCCTGTTCGACATCCCACAGCAGCGGCCACCAGCAGCGAGCACCGAGCCAGCATGGGTGCGCCACTACGAAACCACCCACGGCACACCACCGAAACTCTCCCAACGAGCACGCCCACAACGCTGCCGTGACTGCGGTCGCCGCGTCCTGTACGGCCTCGACCACCACCGCGTCGCCGGCGAAGCCACCATCGACCCCTACCGCGCCACCCCAGCCGACGAGGCGGCAGCGATTCTCCTTCACCTGCCCACGTACTGGCTCGCCGGATCGATCGGCACCTGGGAAATAGAAGCCCGCTACTGGCCGCACATCGGATTCGCACAATTCGCCCCCACCCCCACCGACCAACAATTAGTCGTCATCGGGCACGCCTGCGGAAAACCACCCATCGCCCGAGCCCCATTACCTGCACCCGACCACGCAGTATTCGACCCCGACGGGCCCATCCCATTCTGAGAAAGGAAAACGCTGTGCCCATCATCGTAGGAATAGACCCATCCCTCACCGCGACAGGCATCGCCCGCATCGACACCGACGACCAGCTCCACGTCGACGTCTGGACCATCACCACCAAGGGCAGCGCCCAGGCCACCCTCGAGGAACGACTCGAGCGCCTCCGCGACATCGTCGACCAGGCATGGAACGCCACCACCGGCTACGGCCCCACCGGCGACCAGCACCCCCAACAGCCCCAAGCGGATCTCGTGCTCATCGAGACCCCCGCCATGTCGAAGTCCAACACCGGCACCTCCATGCTCAACGGCCTCTTCTGGATGCTCGTCAACCACCTCGCCGACGACGTGCCCCTGGTCCCTGTCGGCATCGGGCAGCTCAAGAGGTACGCCACCGGCAAGGGCACAGCCGCCAAGGACGCCGTCCTCCTCGACGTCGCCCGCCGATACCCCCACGTCGACGTCCGCGACAACAACCAGGCCGACGCCCTCGTCCTCGCAGCCATGGGAGCCGAACACACCGGCCACCCCATCGCCGACCTGCCCAAGACCCACACCGACGCCCTCACCAAGGTCGCCTGGCCGAACGCCGTCGGGAGCGCAGCATGAGCACCACAGCCCGCCCCTACCGCCTCTCCCGCGACACCGGCACCGTCGAACACACCCACAACCGCCGCGGCCACTGCCGCATCCGCATCATCTGCGGTACCTGTGGGAAACGCTCCCGCCGTCACCGCCGCCCGGCGCCTGCGATGTTGTGGGCGATCCGGCACATCAACCGCAACCCGGGGTGCGGGGAGTGGATCGAGCCATGAGCACCTCACGGACACCGGACCCGGGGCCTGACCGCATGGAATCCCCGCGGTGCACTGCGCGGTCGAAGGGTAGCGGTGAGCAGTGCAAGCGCCGCCCCGCCATAGGGCAGCGCGTGTGCGCGGTGCACGGTGGGAAGTCGCCGCAGGCGAAGAAGGCTGCCGCCCGCCGGATCGCCGAAGCCGAAGCGAGGGCCGCCGTCGTCACCTTCGGGTTGCCCGTCGACGTCGCACCGTCGGAGGCGCTCCTCGAGGAGGTCCGGTGGACCGCGGGGCACGTGCAGTGGCTGCGGGGCCGGGTGCAGCAGCTCGAACCGGATGCGTTGACGTGGGGCGAGACAAAGCGGGTCGACAAGGGCTCCGGCGCCGAACCCGGCATCGACACCACCGAGGCGGCCGCGGTGAACGTCTGGCTCGACTTGTACTACCGCGAACGCGCGCACTTCGTCGCCGTCTGCACCGCGGCGCTGAAGGCCGGTGTGGAAGAGCGCCGTGTGCGGTTAGCGGAGCAGCAGGGAGAGCTCGTCGCCGTCGTGATCCGACGGATCCTCGACGACCTGCAGCTGACGCCGGCGCAGGCGGAGTTGGCGCCTGGCGTGGCGGCGAGGCATCTGCGGGCGATCGCCGGTGATCAACCTTCAAGCCTTGATCGTCAGGTTTCAAGGGGTGAGACCTGATGTCCCACGGGACGGACCCACGAGGAGGGCCCATGCTCCGACAGGTCGAAGTACGTCTGATCGCCGACACGACCGCGTTCACCGGGGCCATGCGCCGTCTGCAGGAGGCGGTCTCGGTAGCAGGACAGGACCTCCAAGACTGGCTCGACGAATCGACCGCCCAGTACGCCGCCGTTCACGCCCGCCCGGGCGACACCCGGACCAGGGCGCTGCGCCGCACCGAGACCACCCGCCGATCCAGCATGCACGCCGCCTACAGGGCCAAGACGCGACGGAGGAACCGCCGATGACCGACCACCACACCCACACCTGGACCCCAGCAGACGACACCGGCTTCGCATGCGCCCACTGCGAAGCCACCACACCCGTGTGCGGCACCTGCGGCGACCGGCCCCTCGAAGACGCCATCGCGATCTGCCGGCCCTGCCTGACCGCCGAACGCCGCATCCTCACCACCACGGCCACCCTCGTCGACCAGCTGCCCGGGAACGCCCGCGAAATCCTCGGCATCAAGGCCATCCGCTACGACCACACCCCCACCGGCGGCGGAGACGGGCTGCCGTTCGGCATCGGCTCCGACGACGACGACCCCGTCGAGCTCGCCGCCATCGCCGCCACCCGCGGCACCGTCATCGACCTCCTCCGCCAACCCGACAACGTCCTCGACGTCCTCCACGGCTGGGCCGACGCCTGGACCGACGCACAGCAGCTTCCACCATGGTCGGGGAGCGTGTTCGACTGGCTCGCCGGCACCCTCACCTGGGCCGCCGCCAACCCTGACGCCTCCGAGTGGCACACCTACCGCGAGGAAGCCCGCCTCGTCCGCTCCCGCATCCGCACTCTCGCCGGCCTCGCCCCCGAACGCGAACCCGCCCCGTGCGTGCACTGCGGCGGAAAGGTCGTGCGTGACTGGACCGACCCCGACGGCCACCCTCACGACCGCGGCCTCTCCGACGTGCTGCGCTGCACCGGCTGCGGCACCACATGGGGCGACCGACACCGGTTCGACTACCTCAACCTCACCACCCTCCGCGCACTCCCAGAAACCCACCCGGACGCCCTCGTCACCGTCGAGGACGCCCGCCTCGCGGTCCCCACGGCGCGGCGGAACACGATCAACCAGCGGCTCAAGCGCGACCGCGACCGCGCAGCCGCCGGCGCACCCCGACGCATCCCAGAACGGGGCGAGGACGTCAGGGGGCGGCCGGTGTACCGGTTGGGGGACCTCCTGGGCAGTGAGGCGGTCTCGGTGGAAGGATCGGGGGCATGAGCATCGTGGAGTTCCTGGCGGCTCGGTTGGACCAGGACGAGGCTGAGGTTGGGCCCTACGACCCGAACAACGACGAAGGTGCCGGCCCGAACGGCATCGGCTGGGCCGAAGTGGGCGCGATTGGGGAGGTTCTGATGGCCAGCTCGTCCCGCGTGCTGGCCGAGGTCAGGGCGCACCGGGCGATCATGGAGGAACACGAGCCTTACCTGGGCGATACCACGTCCGGGTTCGGCGAGGTTCCGGGTTGCTGGACGTGCGACGTGGATCAGGAGAACGGGATCGTCCCGAGTGGGTGGTGCCCGACGTTGCGGGCCCTCGCCGCCGTCTACGCCGATCACCCCGACTACGACGACAGCTGGCTACCGTGAATGTGCAGCGAGCTCACTCACCTGGCCTTCTGGGCAACGAGGGCGTAGGGGTGGCAGGATCGGGAGCATGAGCTACGACCCAGTGCAGCCGCTGAGCGCCTTCATTGAGCCGTACCAGGGAGTGATAGCTGCGTTGCAACCTCAAGTCGACGCAATCGCCAACGCGATGGCCCCCTTCCAGGGAATGTCGTCTATCACAGCTGGTCTCTTCGCAGAGTCGAACTATTTTGAAGCGACTCGCTCTATGGTTGACCAACTCGCCGGCCCACCCCTGAGAATCGAGGGGGCATGGTCAGCTCTCGCGGACATGATCGGGTCATCTCAGCCTCCAATCGTCGGCAATGTGGCTGAGATGCTGCCTGCGCTCGGGCTCGCCGATCTGTTTGACCGAGAGCTGTCGAGCATCACGAAGATCTTTGACGGTCATCTGCGTGCGTTCGACATGCCCAATGTCAACGTCATCGGCACGCTCGCGCTTGACGCGATGCCACGGTTCGACTTCGCTGGGGTCGGGCATCGGTTGCTCGACGTCGAGCCGGACGTGGAGCCGTTCATCACGGACGAGCTGCTCGAGATGGAGTTCCCGGAGGAGGTTGACGAAGGGGGCGCCGTCGCCCGGACACGTCGCCTGACGGCACGTGAGTGGCGCATCATCGCTACCTCGGTTGGGTCGTTTCTGGCGAGCGATTCGTTCTACCAGGGCAAGCTGGAGGCCTGGATCGATGAGTCGCAGTACGGGCAGGACATCGCTCTTTGGTCGGCAGGCCTTGCTCTCGTGACCGCATTGCTGGTGGTTTACGGGTACTCGAAGCTCGTCGAACCTCGAACGGAGGATGAGTGACACGCCCTCACCGCAGTCGCACCGGTGGCGGCTGGTTGCGATAGCCTGTCACCGTTCCGGGTGTTCAGCGCGCCCACACGCACCCTCTATCCAGCCCCTCCGTCTCACGAGAGGGGCTTTCGCATGTGACGACTGACCACCGCCCCGGGGGTGATCGGCCATGTCGATCACCTGGGCAGAACACGCCGCACGCGCCTTCGAACCACCACCCCCACCCCGATGGGCCACCCCCGGCCAGCTCGCCGCCGAGCTCGACCACAAGACCATCCAAACCCCCGCGCTCGACCTCATCGACGCCGCCCTCACCGCGGCGTACGCCACCCCCGACGCTCGGGTCATCATCAGCATGTCCCCACAAGAGGGCAAGTCACAGCGCGCGTCCCGCCGCTTCCCCCTCTGGGCCCTCACCCAGAACCCCGACCTCCGCATCGCCATCACCTCCTACGAGGCATCCATGGCCCGCCGGTGGGGTCGCGCCATCCGCGACGACATCACCACCCACACCCGCGACCTCGGCCTCACCGTCCGCGACGACCTCTCCGCCCAACACGAATGGCAACTCGCAGACCACGAAGGCGGCGTGTACACCGCCGGCGTCGGCGGCGCCCTCACCGGCCGCCCCGTCGACCTCCTCATCATCGACGACCCCATCAAAGACCGCGTCCAAGCCGAATCGAAGGTCTACCGCGACCGGGCGTGGGACTGGTGGACCGACACCGCCGCCACCCGCCTCGCCCCCGGCGCCCCCGTCGTCCTCATCCTGACCAGGTGGCATCACGACGACCTCGCCGGCCGCCTCGTCGACGCCGAGGACGGGCACCTGTGGAAGGTCATCAACATTCCCGCCGAGGCCGACCACAACCCGGACAAGGGCGAAACCGACCCTCTCGGTCGTGAGGTCGGCGAATACCTCCAATCAGCCCGCGGCCGCACAGTGGCACAGTGGGCGGCGATCAAAGTCCGCTCCGGCCCCCGCACCTGGGCGTCCCTCTACCAAGGCCACCCGTCCCCGCAGAAGGGCGGCGTGTTCCCCGCCGAATGGGCCACCTACAACCAGCCCCCATGGTTGGAACGCGAGGACGGCACCCGCTGGGTCCCCGGTCAGGACGTGGAGGTCGTGCAGTCCTGGGACATGACGTTCAAGGACTCCGCCGGCACGGACTACGTCGTCGGGCACGTGTGGGCCCTCATCGCCGGCAAAGCCTGGCTCCTCGACCAGGCCCGCGCCCGTATGGACATCAACGCCACCCTGCAAGCCGTGCGGGACATGACAGCGAGGTGGCCGCAGGCGGTCGCGAAGTTCGTCGAGGACAAGGCCAACGGGCCCGCTGTCATCAGCCTCCTGTCCGCGACCGTCCCGGGCCTGATCCCGGTCGAGCCGGAGGGGTCGAAGTACTCCCGCGCCGTCGCCGTGTCCCCGTTCGCACACTCCGGTGACATCGTCCTCCCCGACTCCAGCGTCCTTCCGTCGATCGTGTACCTGACCGAGGAAGCCCGCGACTTCCCCAACGGCACCCACGACGACACCATCGACGCCCTCTCCCAAGCCGTGAACCGGCTCCTCCTGCAGCCGATCCTCACCGGCGACGACCGTCTCACCGACGCTGACCTCCTCGAGGACGACCCGCACACGTACCTGACCGGGGGGTGGTGAACCATGGCCGGCATCCTGGAACGGCTCCTCGCCCGCACCCCTGTCGTCACCGCCGCCCAGGAAACCGCCGCCCAGGCGCAGAACAGCCTCGAACTCGCCCGCGAGGCGCTCAGCCGTGCCGAGCTCGCACTGGAAGATGAGGGCTGGACCAGCCTGTTGGCGCGGTCGCAGGAAGAGTTCTCCCGCGCCGGCCTGCAACGGGCAGCCGAGCTGTGTCGGATCATGGCTGTCGGGCACCCTCTCATCAAGCGCGGCCTGGCCGTGCGCACCGGGTACATCTTCGGCGGCGGCATGCAGATCAACGCCGTCGACGACACCGTCAACGAGGTACTACAGGCGCACCTTGACGACCCGGGCAACCAGGCCGCCCTGTACGGCGACCAGGCGCAGGAGACGCTGGAATGGGCGCACGGCACCGACGGGAACGTGTTCCTCGCCTGCTTCACCAACCCCAGGACCGGGTTCGTGCAAGTCCGCCCCATCCCGTTCGCTGAGATGACGGAGATCATCACCAACCCGGACGATGACACTGAGCCGTGGTTCTACCGCCGCGACTGGACCCGCACCCATATCGGCCTCGACGGCCGTGTCGAGACGGTCACGAGGACCACGTTCTACCCCGGCATCCGATACCGCCCCCGCCTGCGGCCACGGTTCATCCAGGGCAACGAGGTCCTGTGGGACGCACCCGTGGTGCATTCGAAGGTGAACGCGTTGCAGGGGTGGGATTTCGGCATCGGGGACGTGTACGCCGCCCTGCCGTGGGCTCGCGCGTACCGGGAGTTCCTCGCCGACTGGGCGACCCTCATGAAGTCCCTGTCGCAGTACGCCTGGCGTGCCACGACGGGGAAGCCGACGAAGTCGCAGGAGATGCGGCGGGCTCTCGCACGCCGCCCCGCACCAGGCACCGCCGCGGGCACTGACACTGGTGCCGGCGCGACAGCAATGATGTCCCCCGACGTGACCCTCGAAGCGGTCCCCAAGACCGGTGCAACCCTGGACTCCGAATCCGGCCGCCCCCTCGCGTCACTCATCGCCGCCGCCCTCGGCCTGCCCGTGACCACGCTGCTCGCCGACCCGGGGCAGACCGGTGCACGCGCCGTGGCAGAAACGCTGGACGAGCCGACCCGGTTGGAAATGGGGCAACGCCGGTCCGTGTGGGCGAACCTGTACCGCGACATCGCCGAGTACGTCATCCGCTCCGCCGTCCGCGCACCCCAAGGGCCACTCACCGGGACGCTGATCCGGGATGACTTCTCCGGCCGCGAGCAGCTGCAACTGGCCGGTGACCTGGACCGCACCATCGACGTCGTGTTCCCCCCGTTGGACGACGTCGACGTGGACAAGATCGTGTCCGCGATCGTCGAAGCCGACTCCACCCAGAAGATGCCGCCACTGACGACGTTGCGGCTGCTGCTGCAGGCGTTGGGGGTGGATGACCCGGAGGCGATCATCGACACCGTCACCGACGACCAAAACCAGTGGATCGACCCGCTCATGTCCGCCGGGCAGGCCGCGATCGACGCCTACCGCCGCGGCGACACCCCGCAGGTGTAACCCGTGGCCGTCACCCCCGACACCCTCCGCCTCCTTGCAGGGCTCCGGATCCGTGTCGGTGACTCCGTCGACCAGGCCGGCCGCGACCTCGTGCGTGGATGGGCGACGGCGTGGGACGAGCTCGCCGCTGAGTGGGACGCTGCGCTCACCGAGCTCGCTGCCGCCTCGACCGCGAACGGGTGGCCGTCCAGGGCGCAGCTGGCGCGGGCGGACCGGGTGTGGCGGGCGATGGACGCCACCAGGGACGCCCTCGACGGCCTCGCACAGGACCTGGACGTGCGGATCTTGCAGGACCTGCCCGACCTGACCGGCGACGCCGCCTTGTGGCAGGCGCGCATCACCGGCTCACAACTCCCGCCCGCGGCTGGTTCGACGGCGGAACTCGTCGCCCGGTTCAACCGGGTCGATCCCGCCCAGCTGGAACAGATCGTCACCCGCACCACGACACAGATTCACGCCGCCACCCGGCCCCTGTCCGTAGAAGCGATCGCGGTCATGCGGTCGCAGCTGATCCGTGGCGTGGCCGTTGGTGATAACCCGCGTCAGGTCGCGGCCCTGATGCTGCGACGGTTAGAGGGTGGGTTCAACGGGGGCCTCACGAGGGCGCTGGTCATCTCCCGGACCGAGATGCTTGACGCGTACAGGGCGGCCGCGCAGGCACAGGACATCGCCAACGAGACCACGCTGACCGGGTGGCGGTGGATGGCCACGTTGGACACCCGCACCTGCCCCTCCTGCCTCGCCCAGCACGGCAGCCTCCACCCCACCAGCGAGGCGGGACCACACGATCACCAGCAGGGCCGCTGCGCACGCCTACCCGTCACCAAGACATGGCGGGAACTCGGGTTCGACATCGACGAACCGCCAGACATCATCCCCGACGCTCGCGCATGGTTCGACAACCTCGCGGCCACCGACCAGGCCCGCATCATGGGCCCCCGCCGACTGCAGTTGCTGCAGGACGGTGACATCAGCTGGGACGACCTCACCCGCCTGCGACACACCACCGGGTGGCGTGACTCCTACACCGTCACCCCTGTGGCGGCGCTGACCGCCTGATCGTCGGCGGCCGCCCCGTCAGCTCGTCCGGACCCTCCAACGCCTCCGCCCCACACGCACGGCATTCGTGCAGCAGGTGTGACCCGTCCCAGTCCATGACGACCTCACGCAGCACCCAGTCGTGCGCGTCGCAATCCACCCGATCCTCGCTGGCCATCCGGCCCATCATCCCCCACCAGGAGGCGAACTGTCGTGGCCACCTCGATCACCCTCACTCACACTGCCCGCCCGATCCGGGAAGCGACCAACGCGTCCGGGCACCTGCGGGTGCGGCTCATCGACGCCGGCCGCGGCAGCTCGGCGATCTACCCCGACACCACCCTCCGGGCTGCGGCCGAGGCCCGCGTGTTTCCCGCCGGGACGCACGTGTACTTCGACCACCCGTCCACGACGGAGGACATGGACCGGCCCGAGCGGTCCGTGCGGGACCTCGCTGGCGTCACCACCACCGACGCCATCTACGTCCCTGAGGCGCGTGCCCTCGACGCTGACGTGCGCGTGTTCTCCCCCTACCGCACCGCGGTGAACGAGATGGCCGACGCGATCGGCCTGTCCATCCGTGGGTACATCGAGGGCGAGCACGGTGAATGGGAAGGCCACGAGGGCCTCATCGCCACCCAGATCAGTGAGATCCAGTCCGTCGACTTCGTCACCAAGGCTGGCCGTGGTGGCCGGGTGCTGCAAGTGATCGAGTCCGCCCGTGCGAAGGCCGTGGAGGCCAGGAACGTGGGCGGCTGGTTCGAGGCACGCATCCACCAGGCGTTCACGAACCTCGCCGACGAGATGTACGGCGAAGGCAAGCTGACCCGGGACGAACGCATCACCCTCTCCGCCGGGATCGGTGACGCCCTCGGGGCGTTCACGTCCCGCGTGCAGACCGACGCCGGCGACCTCTACGCCCGGGACCTGTGGGACGAGCCCCCGACCGGTGAGGTCACCGAGGCCCGCCGGGGCGCGTCGGAAGCGACGGCGAACGACCGCCGCGAGCAACTGTCCGCCCTGGTGAAGGACGCCTACGGCGAGCAGGACCGGTGGGTGTGGGTCCGCGACTTCGACGAGGCCACGGTCTGGTTCGAACTCGACAGCGGCGACGACGCCGGCACCTACGCCCAGACCTACACCACCACTGGTGACGCCGCCACGGCGCTCACCGGGGACCGCACCGAGGTGCGGGTGCGCACCGAGTACATCCCCATCAACGCCGACGAAGCGTCGGCCCCAAGTGTCCCGAGCCGTCCGGCCGGGCAGTCCACCGCCAACGAGTCCAGGGAGGACACCATGGCACAGATCCAGATCGAGGAGAGCCGGCTGGCTCAGCTCGAGAAGGACGCCGGCCGGGCCACCGCGCTCGAGTCCGAGCGCGACCAGGCCATCACCGAGCGTGACGAAGCACGCCAGACCGCCGACGCCGCGGCCGCGGCGCGCATCGTCGCCGAAGCCGACTACGACTTCGACCAGCTGCAGACCCGCGGCCTCCTGGCCGACCTGCCGCGCACCAAGGAGGGCCGCCTCGACACCGAGGCGTTCACCACCACCGTCACCACCGAGGCCGCACGCCTCGCCGAGACCGACGGTGCCGGCAGCGTCCGCGGCCTAGGCGGAAAGCGGGCCTCGGAGTCGGAGGACCTGACCGAGGAAGAGCTCGACCGTGAGCTCGGCATCACCCGGAAGGAGGCCTGAGATGGCCACGAACGAGGTCTACCGCCACGCAGACCACCTGTCCCTGCCCGTCATCGCAGGCACCCTCCCGGGTGACCCGGTGATCGTGGGTTCCCTCAAGGGCGTCGCCCAGACGAAGCGCGGTGAGGGCGGCAACGCTTCCACCCACGCGTCGGTGTGGCTGGACGGCGCCCACGATTTCGAGGTCGACGGCGCGATCGCCGCTGTCGGCACGCCCGTCTACTACCAGGGCGACGGCTCCACCCGGAACCCGGTCCTGTCCGCCACCGCCACGGACAACACCCTGTTCGGGTACGCGCTCGCCACGAAGGCGGCCGCGCAGGGCCCGATCCCCGTCCGCACCGCCCAGGTCTGAGAGGAGACCGCATCATGAGCACCACCCAGACGCAGGGGCGCAACCGGCGCATCGTCGAAGCCCGCCGCCTGTTCGACCGAGTCCTGAAGGGCGACCTTCGTGCACGCGCCGAGGTCCTGGAGACGCTGACGACCAGCGACTTCCCGTACCTCCTCGGTGCCGCGTACAGCCGGGAGATGCTCGGCGAGTACGCCAGCGTCCCGGCTGTGTGGCAGCGGTACTCCACCCGCTCCACTGTGCCCGACTTCCGCCCGAAGTCGCTCATCGACCTCCTGGGCGGTCGCGCCGGACTCACCCGGGTGCCGGAGGCCACCGAGTACAAGGCACGGAAGCTGTCGGAGGCGAAGTACGAGTTCAAGGTCGAGAAGTACGGCGACCGGTTCCCGCTCACGTGGGAAATGCTGAAGAACGACGACCTCGACGCATTCCGCAACCTCCCCTCCCGACTCGCTGTCGCAGCCCGGGAGACCGAGGACATCGTCACCGCGAAGACCCTGTTCAACAGCGGTGGGAC
The DNA here is from genome assembly GCF_009805705.1 of Ruania rhizosphaerae. Taxonomy (GTDB): domain Bacteria; phylum Actinomycetota; class Actinomycetes; order Actinomycetales; family Beutenbergiaceae; genus Ruania; species Ruania rhizosphaerae. Next base: position 18,997 of record NZ_VSMB01000014.1, on the reverse strand, counting down.
CGCGCTGAACACGGACTTCTTCAAGACGGCGAACAAGAATGCCCCGGGCACCGCGGCGCTGAGCACCGAGTCGCTCGAAGCGGCGCTGACCAACATCAGCACCCGCAAGGACAACGAGAAGCGTCCGATCGTGGTCTCCGGTGCCGTCCTGATGGTTCCGCCAACGCTGGAGATGCAGGCTCGGCGGATCCTGAACGCGACGGAGATCCGCCGCACCGACGGGAACACCACCACGGTGGAGTCGAACTACCTCACCGGCCTGGTGGAGCTCGTGGTGAACCCGTGGTTGACCGTCGTCAACACCGGGACGAACGCGGCCACGAACTGGTTCGTGCTCCCGAACCCGAACCAGAACAACAACCGCCCGGCGCTCGTCACCGGCTTCCTCCGCGGTGAGGAGGACCCGGACCTGCGGGTCAAGGCCGACGCCGGCAACCGGGTCGGCGGTGGCGCCGTGGCTCCGGAGGAGGGGTCGTTCGACGACGACACCATCCAGTACCGGGTCCGGCACGTCACCGGCGCCGGGACTGTGGTCCCGACGGCGACGTACGCCTCCACCGGCGCGTCCTGACCCAGGCGCCCCAACCGGCGGGTGGGTGTCGCCCCTGCCATCACCAGGGATGACACCCACCCGCACCTACCTGAACAGTGGAGGTGAGCTCGTGGCCATCGACTACAACACTGAGGTCGGGCAGGTCCGCCTCCTCATCGCCGACGTCAACGAGAGCAACCTGGTCCTGACCGACGACCAGATCGACGGACTCCTCGCCATGGAGGCTGGGGTGAAGCGGGCCGCGGCGGCCGCCCTCGACGCGATCGCCGTGTCCGAGGTCCTCGTGTCCAAGGTGATCCGCTCCCAAGATCTGACGACTGACGGGGCGAAGGTCGCCGACGCTCTCCGCGCCCTCGCCCGCCAGTTGCGCGGCCAGGCCGACGAGGACGACAACGCCGGCTTCCTCGACGTGATCGAGTTCCACCCCTACCCGGGCCCGGAAGCGACAGAGCAGGCGATCTGATGCCGTTCCCGTCGACACGGATCATCCCGACCGGCTGGTCAGCGCATCACCAGCCCGCGATGCGCACATCCATGAACGCCACCTGCGTCATCACGGACCCTGCACGCACCACCCGCGGCCCCTGGGACGAGCAGACCGGCAGCTACGGCCCGCCTGTCCCATTCCAGGTGTACCCCGACCCGCAGGCCACCGAGGATGCCCCGTGCCGGGTGCAGCGCATCGCCTCCGGCCGCGAGGCTGTCCAGGCCGGTGTGCAGGTCGAGTACCGCGGCTACCTCATCACCATCCCCGCCGACGCGCCCGCCATTCACCCGGATTACGAGGTCCATGTGACCGACGCGATCAACGACCCGAACCTGCCGGGCGAGATGTTCACGGTCACCGACGTGCTCCTCGGCAGTGAGCGGTTCGAGCGGGACCTGTTCTGCACGCACAACGAGTCCACGGAGGCGGTGAATCCCTGATGGTCATGATCGAAGGCTCCGGCTTCCACACCCTCGCCGTAGACCTCGCCCGCGCGGGCGAACGGGCGCGCCCCCTGGCCGAGACCGTGGTACAGAAGGTCACCGCCGATGTGGAGCGTGACGCGAAGATCTTCGCCCCGGTCGACACCGGCGCCCTGCAGAACTCGATCTCCCGCCAGGTCAGCACCGGTGCCGACACCATCACCGGCGAGGTCGGCCCGACCGTGAACTACGGCGCGTTCGTCGAGTTCGGAACCTCCCGCATGGCACCCCGAGCGTTCCTCGGCCCGGCCCTAGACCGCAACGGACCCGGGTTCGAGAAGGCGATGGGCCAGATCATCGACAAGGCGCTCTGATGCCCACACCACGCCAGCTCCGCGTCGCCGCCGAAACCCTCCTGATCAACGAGGGACTGCAGCTGCTGCGATCGGTCAACGAGGACGCTCCCGTCGGTCCTGACGAACTCGTCGGACCATACGTGCGGCTCTACCCGGGCAACACCGGCCGCCCGGGCGATTCCGACGAGGCGTTGTGCGGCGACGTCGGGTCCGGGCGGTGGCAGTTCCAGGTCACCTGCGCCGGCGGCACCATCTCGCACGCCGAATGGGCCCTCACCCGCACGCTGGCCGCGTTCACCCAGAAGGTGCGACTCACCCCCGATAGCGGGTTCGTGCGGCAGGAGTACGTACCCACGTTCGCGACCGAGGACACCACCACCCGCCCGCACCGGTGGTTCTACCCCGTCCTGTTCACCGTCCAGATCCCCTAACCACCTCGAGGAGGCCGTGATGGCCACGAAGTTCGTCGACGCCTACGACACCCGCACCGGGAAGAAGCTGCAGCACCGGGTGCCCGAGTACTTCATCGGGCACCGCAAGTTCGGGCGTCACCTGTCCAAGACCCCCCGCCAGAAGGCGCAGGAGCCGAAGCCGCAGACCGGCACGGACGCCGCGAAGGTGACCGAGCCGGCCACTCAGGAGTCCCCGACCGGGGCCAACACCACGAAGGAGAAGTGACATGCCGAAGACTCTGGCTGACGGTCGGGTCAAGCTGACCGCGCTCACCACCAAGCCCGCAGATGTGGCTGCGATCACCATCACCGAGCTCGGCGCTGGCACCGAGGCCGCGTGCTCGATCAACAAGTCCGACTACCGGCTCTCCGCGACCGGGTCCACCCCGATCACCGAGCAGGAGATGTGCCGCAAGGGCGAGGGCAACACCCCCGGACCCACCCAGTACGAGGGCAGTGTGACCCCGTTCTGGTACCTGGACGAGACCGGGCAGCCCGACCCGGCGGCGATGGAGGTGTGGGACCTGCTCAAGACGAAGGGCACCACGCTGTGGCTCGTCGAGCGGGACGGTCCCGAGGAGGACGTCGACTGGGCCGAGGGAGACGAGTACGTCGTGTACGAGGTCGTCACCGATGAGCCGCAGGTTCCCACGGACCGGTTCACCGGGTTCATCAAGCGCATCGTGCCGCTCGGTGTGCAGTGGAAGGAAACAGGGGTCGTCGCCGCGGGCGTCTGATCCCTCTTTGTCACCTGCCGGGGCCTGTGTTCACGGGTCCCGGGCCCCGGCAGGTCCAACCCGTGCAGACCCGTGAAACCCCGTGAAGGAGCACCCCGTGTCCGAGAACACCACCACCCCTGAGGCGGCCGAGTTCGATCTGCTCGACTGGATCGACTCCGGCACCACCGCCCGGTGGGAACACCCCATCTACAACAACCCCGCCCTCGCCTCCGTCATGGAGGACCTCAAGCGCCAGTACGACGAAGCCACCCGCGCCGACGAGAACGCGCCGGCGGGCGAAGAGTCCATGGGCGAGACCTCCCGCGTGAACCATCTCCTCAGGGAGATGGAACGTGTCGTTGAGCAGTGGGAGGCGTCGAAGGCGGTGTGGCGGGGCCACGCCCTCGCGCAGGAGCTCATCGATGAAATCACCGAGAAGCACCCGCTCCCCGAGGCGCGCCCGGAGCCGCAGCGGCACCAGTACTCCTCCGAGGAGGCGTACGCGGCAGCCTATGAGAAGTGGCTGCCCCACCGTGATGCCGTGGCGAAGAAGATCGCTGTCGCGATGGACGAGCGGAACTACCGGTTCATCGTCGCCAGTGTGGATGAGGTCGTCACCCCGAAGGGGAGCGTGACGGGTGTTTCGTTGGAGCAGGTGCGGCGGATCGCGGTTCGTCCGCACGGGAAGAAGCAGCTCACCGCTCTGGTGCAGAAGATCTCGCAGGCCACGAATGGTGACGTGGAGGTGGTGGCCCCAAAAGGGTTGCCGACGAGCTGACCGAACAGCCCGGGCTGCTGCTGGCGTTGCGGGCAGCCCGGGCATGGCAGGTGCGCCCGATGGAATACCTGAGCAGCTGGTCGGAACGTGACCGCACCCTCGCTGAAGGGCTCCTGACATACGAGGCCGGCCTGCATTCGTGCGGTCACCCGGTGGGGCGGGCGTTCAATCCGGAGATGGATGGGTGGTTCGAGGCCGAGTGGGACGTTTGCTACGCCTGCGCGGCCGCGGACCGGGCGCGGGCGGACACGGAGAAGCCTGACCCGGGTGCGGTGCTGCATGTGGTGGACACCCGCCCGGCAGACAAGCCGTTGCCGCCGTTGGTGATCCCGGTGACGGGTTAACCGGCTGGGAGGACTGCAAACGGGGTGAAGCTCACCTCATCTTCTGGCACGACGTCCGAAGACCAATCGAGCACATGGGCGGAATAGAACTCGCCACCGGTAGGAACGGACGCCTCGAACCACCAGAGGCAGTCTTCGCTGTCCTGATAGCGCTCGCCGGCCCTCAGCGTGGTGGTCGCCACGATGGAACCGGCTGCGTCCTCGATCGTGACCTGCACGCCCTCCTTGATCACGGTCCACTCTGAGTGGCCCATGCACATCCCGTCCTCGGGTACGTCATGCAGCACTGCGCCGCCCCCCAACCCGACAGCACCTTGCACGTCGATCTCCGAGGCTTCGGCCTCGCTCGGCTCCTCCGTTACAGCCGCGGAGCTGCTCGGCTCATCAGGAGCGGCGCTCGCTTCGCCGTCGTTGGCGGTACATCCGGCTAAGAACAGCACGCTCGCAGCGATGGCTGTCATCAGTGATCTCTCCATCAGCACAGTCAACCGCATGGCACCCGCACGAGGGGAGGTTCCCTCGTGGCAGAGCAGCGTTCCGTCGTCGTCCGACTCGTCGCCCAGATCTCCGAATTCACCCGGGCGATGGGGCAGGCGTCCCGGTCTGTGGAGGAAGTCGGCAGCGCTACGGAGCGCACTTCCCAGCGGTCGCAGACGGCTGTGCGCAGCATCGTGCAGTCTGCGCGGGAGAACGAGCAGGCGTGGACGACCGCCGGCGCCGGGCTCACGGCTTTTGGCGCGGGCATCACGGCCGCAGGCGTGGCCGCCGGACGTACTGGCATCGCATACAACACCCTGCAGCAACGGTCCCGTGCCGCGTTGACCACCATGCTCGGATCGGCCGAGCAGGTGGCGGCGCAGATGGCCGAGTTCGATGAATTCGCTCGCCAATCCCCGTTCGCGAGGGACGTGTGGCTTCAGGCGCAGCAGCAGATGCTCGGCTTCGGCATCGAAGCCCAACGCGTCATCCCCTATCTGGACGCGATCGAGAACGGTGTCGCAGCCGCCGGCGGCTCCAACCACGACGTTGCCGAACTGTCCCGCATCTTCTCCCAGATCAGCGCGTCCGCGAAGATCACCGCCACTGACCTGCGTGAGTTCGGCAACCGCGGGATCGACGCCGCGACCCTCATCGGGTCCCAGATGGGCATGACCGGCGCCGAGATCCGTGAGTCCATTACCGATGGCACTCTCGACGCACAGGACGCGCTCGATGCTCTCGCTGCTGGCATGCAGGAGCGGTTCTCTGGCGCGGCGGACAACGTCAAGGACACCATGGTCGGCGCCGTCGACCGAGTGAAGGCCGCGTTCCGTGACCTGTCCTCCGAGCTCGTCACGGTGCTCGTCGACCCCGAGGGCGGTGGCCTCCTTGTCGACTGGCTGAACAACCTCGCTGACGCCGCTCGCGGCTTCCAGGACCTGCCCGGCCCACTGAAGGCCACCGTCGCGGGCATCATCGGGCTGACCGGCGCCGCATCCCTCCTCGCCGGTGGTGCGTTGCTCGCGGTCCCCCGGATGGTCGCGTTCTACGACGCCCTCGGGAACCTCGGACCCGCGGGCACCCGAGCCCAAGCTGGGCTCCGTCGTTTCGGCCCCACGCTGGGCAGGATCGCCATCCGGGCCGCAGCTGTAGCCGTGGCAGTGCAGGCCGCCGGCGCCGCGTCCCGCGCACTCAGTGATGCCATGTATGGGGGCGCCGCCGGCGCTAACGAGTTGTCCCGCGCGCTGCGCACCGGCGATTACGACACAGCATTCCAGGGCCTATCTGGTGCGTATGACAGTCTCGGTGAGTCGCTGCAGACCCTCACCGGTGGCGGGATCATCGACCGCGCAGACCGTGCACTCTCGGGCCTCAACCAGGCTGTTGGTGGCCCGTTCGTTGATGATGTGCAAGGCGCTAGGGACGCGTTCGCCGCGATGAGCGACTCCCTCTCTGGGATGGTGCAGGGTGGTGATGCCGAGCAGGCGGCAGCGCAGTTCGAGATGCTCGCTGATCGCGCTGCTGAGATGGGTGTCACGCAGGAGCAACTGCTCGAACTGATGCCGTCCTATCGGGACGCGCTCGTGGGTCTCGAGGAGGGCGCCTACGACGCGGCTGGCGGGTCGGACACTCTGGCGGCATCTCAGGAGGCTGCACAGGAGCAGGCCGAGGAGTGGGCTGGCACAGCACAGTCGGCTGGTGAGTCATTCGGCTCGATCGTGGGCTCCTACCAGTCCGTAATCGACAAGAACCGCGAGATCGCCGAATCGACCTCGGCGGCGACGGAGGACGCGTCGGATTCGTGGGAGGACTTCTACGACGGCGCCTCGGTGTCCATGCAGGATTGGATTGCCGAGCTGGAGGCCCAGCGGGAGGCTACAGAGAACTGGGCTGCGAACTACCGCGAGGCCCTCGGTCAGATCGCTGACGAGGTCCCTCGCGCAGGCCAGGAAGCGCACCGGGCGTTCGTCGAGGAGATGGTCGCTTCCGGTGAGGAGGGCGCGGCGGCGCTGCAGGCGTTCGTTGACGGCACACCGGAGCAGCGGCAGCAGCTTGTGGACGCCTGGGCGGGGACCGGGCAAGCGATCTCGGATGTGATTGACCGGGGCACCCGCCCGATCGGGCTCGACGCTGACACGTCTGAGGCCGTCAGCGAGTTCAACGCGATGACAGGCGACTGGGAGAACACCACCACGCCCACTGGTTTGGACGCGGACACCACCGACGCGGACGACACGGTCGCGGAGTGGCAGCGCACCATGATGGACGACGTCACGGATACGAACCTGGACGCGAACACGCGCCCAGCTGACGACTCGGTCCGTGAGGCGCAGAACGACTGGGCGAACGACACCACTGACACGCAACTGGGCGCAAACACGAGTCCGGCATGGTTGGACGTGAACGGTTTCTTGGACTCCACCAGTGACCGCGGCACGGATGTGCAGGTCGGCGCCAACACCTACAGCGCTCGCCAGGGTGTCGACTACCTGGTCCGGGACATCAACGGCCGGTCAGCGACCATCAGCGTCTACACCAGGCGAGTGCGTGGCGGGGGTAGCGACAGCGCTCTTGGGAGACTGCCCGAGGGCTACGCCACCGGTGGTGCCATCTCCGGCCCCGGGAGTGGCACGTCGGACTCGGTGCCAATCATGGCGTCCAACGGCGAGCACATGCTCACGGCCCGCGAGGTACAGATGGCGGGCGGGCATTCGGCGATTGAGGCGATGCGAGCCGAGATCCGCTCCGGTCGCCGGATGCGCGCCTACGCCACCGGTGGTCCTGTGAGCCGCACATTCCTCCCAACCGCGCCGTCAGCCCCCACAGTGAACGTTGCGGCACCGTCTCTGGACGGCATGGCGATCACCGGCCGCCTGGAGATCAGTGGGGATGGCCTGGCTCGGATCGTCGATGGACGGATCGGCAGCGCTCTCACCCAGCAGGCCGACTCCTACCGATACGCAGGGAGGCCATGATGCCCATCCTTGAAGCCACCTACGACCCGGCGTGGGCTGCGGTGCGGATCGTGGTCGATGGCGGCATGTGGCCGTCTGCGGTGTCGCAGATCCGGATCGAACGCCAGTCGGCCGGCTACCCGGTCATCCCGGTGCGGGGCGTGGAGGACCTGTGGGTGGCTGGTGGGTACTGGATCGGCACTGACCATGAGATGCCAATCAACACCAACGTCCAGTACACCGTGTACGGGTTCAACGAGTTCGGCGACCCAGTTGCACAGGAGTCGCAGAGCGTCTCGACCGTGGGCGCCCCACCATGTGACTTCTTCATCAAGGCACCTGGGAAGCCGGACCTCACGCAGAACGTCATTTTCCGAGGGATCGGGGACGTGTCCTCGGCGACTCGGGGCGGCGCCTACCAGATCCACCAGTCCGACCCGGCCGCCCGACCCAAGGCGATCGCACAGTGGGCGGGATCAGACACTCTCCAGGCGCCGATCATCGTCGGCACGAAGGGTGCAGGTGCTGCCCGCGCACTGGAGGGGCTGCTCCAGCGCGCGCGGGTGGTGCTGATCCAGGACGCGGCCGCCGAGCCGGAGCTGACACCAGGTTGGTACCTGGTCACCGGGTGGTCGCGGGCGAACCCGGCGCAGATGAGCTACGCCCACTACGACGGCCGGAACTATGCCCTCTCCCTCGTCGCCACCGACATGCCCGCCGGGCTGGGTGTCCGCTCGACCGGGACCACCTGGCAGGGCGTGATGGATCAGTACGCCACCTGGCAGGACGTCATCGACGCCAACCCGACCTGGTTCGACCTACTCCAGGGGGCGTGATGTGGCCCGTCACAAGCCCCTACCTGGAGGCGATCCAGTCCCCGCATGAGGTGGTCATCCGCGCTGACGTGAACAAGGGCGGCGTCCGGCTGTACTCGGATCTGCCGGTGGAAACGCAGGGCTCTCGGGTGTCGGTGGCTGCGCACCGGATCACGCGACGTGAGTGCACACTGATCATCGCTCCACGGTTGCGTGAGGGTGTCTATGGTGACCGGCCGGCGCTGCCCGAGTCGTGGGATGCGCCGCTGGGTCACTACGGACAGGAGATCACGCTCCGCCACGGCCTGGTGTATCCGAACGGTGTCGTGGAGTGGGTTCCGTGCGGGATGTACCGCATTGATGACGTGGACGGGTCGCTGCTGGACCAGTCGGGCGTGCAGATCAAGGGTGTCTCACGTGAGGCGTGGATCGCGGACGACCGCTTCTCCAATCCTCGTACCGTCTCGTCCTCGTCGGCGCAGCAGTTGATCACTGACCTGATCCAGGAGACCGACCCGGCGTTCGTGGTGATCCCATCTGCGACGCAGGACGCGCGCGTGCGGCGGACGACGTTCGATGAGGACCGGTGGGATGCCATCACTCAGATCGCTAAGGGCATCGGAGCTGTCGTCTATGCGGACGCTGCAGGTCGGTTTGTGATCCGTGACGCTCCGACGCTGGATTCGCCACCGGTGTGGCGGATCGCGTCGGAGTACTCGACCCAGGAGCAACGCACTGTCACCACCTACGACTGGACCGGCACCACTGGGGAGTCGACTTCCATCGAGACCACGCTGGACGTGGTGACCCGCACCAACCATGTCACGGTCCCACGTCCGCGCGAAGGTGAGGATCTAGGCCCATGGGGAACGTTCGGTGGCCCGGTCGCAGTAGACGAGCCTGGCCCTGATGGCGGTATCGGGCTGTTGCGGCTGGTCGGAGACGGATCTGGACAGCGGTACGCGCAGGTCAGTGTCCCGATGGCTGGCTCCAACACCGCCGTGCACATGTCGCTGTGGGCGCGCTCCACTGCGGACGTGACGATGGACTGGGCCCGGGTGTCCGCCCGGGACGGGTTCTCCACTGTGGCCAGCACCGACCTATCCCCGATCCCGCTGACGGCGGGCGAGTGGGCCGAAGTGGCCGGGACGGTGGAAGTCGCAAGCGAGTTCGATTCTGCGCGCGCGACGGTCGGCCTGGTCTCCTCGACACTGCCGGACGCGGTGGAGCTGGATTTCACCATGGCGTACGCCTCCACGGTGGCGGGACCATTCTTCGACGGCGACACCCGCGACGTGATCGAGTACTACACGGTCGACCACGCGGGCGTGCTTGTCTCCGCGGATCAATCCTCCAGTCGTGAGCGCGTCTACAACCGGGTGGTAACGCGCGGGGAGAACCCTTCCTCTGGCGCTCCCCCGGTGTCCGCGATCGCGACGGACACCGACTCGTCCTCGCCCACTCGCTACGGCGCACCATCGACCGGTGCTTATGGGCACGTGACGAAGTTCCAGGCGATCCCAACGATCACAACCGTGACACAGGCACGACGTGCCGCGGCGGCCGAGCTCGCGCGCTCCACCGGTGCCGCGTCCTCGGTGGACATCGGCGCGGTGCCGAACGTCGCTTTGGAGGCGCTCGACGTGATCGACCTGTGGACCGACCCGACCGACGCGAACACGATCCGCCGGCACGTCGTCGACTCCATCACTTTCGATCTCGCAGCAGGGGGCCGTTTCCAGATGAGCACTCGCGACATCCGGCAGGTGGTCGCATGACATCGCTCGGGCAGTCCACAGCGAACATGCTCGCCCGCATGACGACCTCGGGGTGGCGACTCGGCACCGTCCTCGAGGTTGACGCCCCTACGGGGACGCTCACCCTGGATCTCGGTGGCGAGACCGTCTCCGGGGTGCCATGGCAGGCATCCGCCTACTCCCCCGTCGTCGAAGACGTCGTCACGGTCCACTGGGACAGGACTCATGGACTACTCGTGACCGGAACTATCTCCACTGTCCAGGTGGACGAGCCGGAGCCCGTGACCCGGGCGCTGCCGTCCACTGACGAGGTCGCTTGGGAGATGTCCGACGAGGACAACGACGGCACGTGGTCCCCCACCCTCTTCTACCCGGATGGAATCGAGTGGGCCACGCAGGGCACCGACCCTCGCCAGGGCGGGGATGAGCCGCCCGACTTCGTGGCGCCGATCATCGTGTGGGCGACCATGATCACCTGGGAGGACCTGCCCGACCGGATCCCTGGCGGCGCGACAGGCGTGCGCCTCTTAGCTCGCGTCAAGCGGGTCGACCGCGCCGGCGACTACGGCCCGTACCAGCCACGCAAGCAGCTCGTCTCCCCTGTGCTGTGGGGTCACTCCTACACACAGGCAGCGCCGCCAGCTGACAACGTCGCCCCGACACTCACGCACGGGCCCTGGTTGCCCGGGCAGTTGGCCGCCGCATCCGAGTGGGGCGCCGGTGACGGCGAGCAGGCCACATGGCCGATCCCGCAGGCACTCCAGGACGACCTGATCTCAGGGGCCGCTACCGGGTTGGCGCTATACACCGACGACATCGACGAGACCGCCAGTTTCGCGATTTCCCTGGTACTCACCTACACCCCACCGCCCGAAGTCTGACCTCTCCCGCCCTCACCCCGACGCCCAGCGCGATCGGGGCCTCACCCATGCCCAGGAGGACCGCATGCCCGCAAATGAGCCAGTCCAGCAGGGCCCGTACCCGACTCCCCCGGATCCGCCTGACGGTCCCAACCAGATGAGCGCGATCGTCACGTGGGCGGCCGGGCGACTGAACATGCGCTTCGCCGACGTGCCCGCCCTGGAGGCCGAGATCCCCTCCCCCGTCGAGGGCATGGAAGCGTTCACCGGGTCCGGGTCGAGCGCCGTTAAGTGGATTTACGTCAACGGGGATTGGGTGCGGGCCTACGAGGCAGGAGACTCTCGCCTCCGCCGCGAGCGACTAACCGGCACCGACGTCATCGCCGTCGAATCCGGGTGGTCCCTGGTCTACGCCTCCGCTGTCATCGATACCGACCCAGAAGCGGGCACGTCGATGGTCACCATGACCTGGCAGCAAACGGGCGTCGCGATCACGTCCGGAGCCCAGAATGTGGCCCTCGGCTCTCTTGCAGTAGGTATGCCGATCCCGAAGGAGATCTCGTTCGGTTCCGGGTCGGCGGGATCGAACTTCTCTCACGTGAACGTCACGACGTCGGGGTCGGTCGCGCTCCGATATCAGGTCGATGCCACGTCCAGTGGCGCGACCTCGCGTTGGGTAGCGGTTTGGGAGGCGTGACCCGTCACCCGATGTGTCCCTGAGTCACTGAGGCGTCACGTCCGCGCGATGAGCGCTACGGCCAGATGCGGAGCACCGATCCCGTCCAGCATGTCGACTGGATCAGTGCCGTTGTTCCAGACCTGTAGGAAGATGTCCTGTCCGGCAGCGATCTGAACTGTCGTGGCGGTTGCGAGGTACCGGGTTTCCCATCCGCTCTGATCGATGACCGTGCCCACTCCGCCCACCACGATCCGGAGCTGGAACTCGTGGGGTGGGGTCAGGTCGAGACGGATGCTGCCAGAGACCATGTAGATGCCGTCGACTGGGACATAGAAGCCGTTGGCCCCGGCCGTGATGCCGCCGTGCATGTATTGCACCGTGCCGGCGCTGATGGTGTGCGGACCGCCCTCCGGGATCGAAACGGTGCCCGTTCCTCCCTCTCGACGGGCAGCCACGGCGGTGGCGTTCTGCGCCCTCCAGTCCCCGTTGACGTAAATCCACCTATCGGCCCCGACCTCCGAGGAGTCGTATGACCGCCCTACCCCCTGCGGCGATCGCAACCATCGTCGCCGCCGCTATCGGAGTGGTCGGCGTCATCGTCGGCGCCGCCCTGGTCCACAGCCGTGAGACGAAACGCGACCGCGCCTCAGCGATCATGCAGCACGTCGAGATCCTGCAGACCCGCCTGCGTGACAGCGAGACCAGGCAGGCGAGCATGCAGGGCGAGATCGACCGACTCTGGACGGCCCGCCGCGCCGACGCTGTCCTCATCCGCGCCCAAGGTGACCATATCGACGTCCTGGAGGCGCACATCTGGGCACGAAGAGAACCCCCGCCGCCCGCGCGCCCCCAGGGCGCCTGACCCCGACACCCCCACCCGAGCCCCGCCAGAGCGCGGGGCTTTCGCATGCCAGGAGGCATCCAAGCATGGTCACGCTCAAGAAGGGGCGCCTACCCGGCGCCGTCTGGGACCCGATCAGTAAGCGGTCCCTGCTGTCCAACCGGCCGGTGCGGATGACGGTGCACATGGCCGTCACCGACGCCGACGACATCTACGGTCCCGGCAAAGGTCCAGGGAGGACGTACGCCCACGCGTACAACCCGTTGGACGAGGCAATGCGGCAGCACCAGGAGATCCACCGCAAGGCCTATGCCGACCTCGACGGCAACGGCAAGACCTTCGCTGTCGAGCACCAGGGCCGCCCGGGCGACCGGATGAGCGGCAACCAGATCGACAACGACGCCCGAGCATTCGCACACCTGGTCACCGAACATGGGGTGCCGAACCGGATCGCCAGCTACAACGACACGACCGGTCTGGCCTGGCACCGCCTCGGCTGCAAGGGCAACTTCGGCGCGTTCGACAAGGCCAACCGGAAGACTTGGTCCGGGTATCAGACCGGGCAGCGTTGGTCGACCGTCTTCGGCAAGACCTGCCCAACCGATGCGTTCATCGACCAGCTGGACGAGATCTTCGACCTGGCGCAGGACTACATCGAGGGCGTGCCGGTCAAGAGGCCGCCGAAGCAGAAGCCTGCGCCGGTCACCGGATCAGGCAAGAAGACCCCGCGCAAGAGCCGTAAGTACGCCAAGCTCCGCCGCGACGGCGACTTCGGTCCGGTCACCGCCACGGCGTACCAGATCCTCCTGGACGCCCCCGAGGTGGACTACTACCACGGCGACATTGACGGCGACTTCGGGTCCCTGTCCATCAGGGCTGAGCAGGAGTGGCTGCGCGACCTCGGGTTCTACAAGGGCCGCATTGACGGCATCCGCGGCCCGATGACCCGCAAGGCGCTGCAGTCGTTCCTGCGCTCCAAGGGCCTGTACTCCGGCCGGATCGACGGCTGGCTCGGACCGATGAGCGTGAAGGCGCTGCAGTCCTACCTCAACCAGCAGCGCAAGTACCTATGAAGCCAACCCCGCGCCACGCGCGCACACAGAAGGGAATCCTTATGACTCCGTTGTTCACCGGCGCCTGGTGGAAGGCCACCGGGTGGCGCGTCCTGTACACCGTCCTCGCCGCGCTCATCCCGCTGGCGTCGCAGATCGGCACCGGCAACGTGGAGCTCGCCTACGCCGGCGGCCTCCTCGGTGCCGTCGCTGTCGCGTCGTTCGCCACCGCACTGTTCCGAATGCCCGAACTCACCGGCACCCAGGTGCCGGCGTGGAAGGCAGCGGTGTACCGGGTGGCACGCACCCTGGGTCAGACTGTCGCAGCCGGGGTGGCATCGGTGACGCTGATCCAGGACGCTGCCTGGCACGACATCGCCGTCACCGCCGCTGGTACTGCAGCCGTGACGCTCATCCGGACGCTGATCGGTTACCTGCCGGAGTCGGCGACCGAAGAACTGCTCGAGGAGTAGCGAACCTCCGGTGCGCATTCGCCCCCACCTGGCCTGATGGCTGGGTGGGGGCGATTTCGTGCGTCGGGGGCATGCGCAACCAGGACGGGACGGTAGGAGATCCGGAATGCCAAGTTCATCGCATGTCAACCGAGAAGTCGAAGTCCCTGGTCCTGCTCCATGTCCACAGCACCAGCGAGGAGGGCCGGTCTTTCCAGCTCAGCGCTCGCTGTGAGGTATCCCGGGAGCGCCCCACGCTCTCCGAGCGGATCGACGGCCTGGCCGCCCGCGTGATGCTCGTGCTGCTGAAGATCCTGCCCGGCCTGCAGGCTCTTCTGGACTACCTACTCAGCCTGTCCTGAGTGAGCGTGGAGTGTCACCCCCTGGCGCGAGACTCCCTCTCATGACCGTGGAGTCGTGGTGGCAGCTCGCGGACCGCACCCAGCCGATCCTCAACGCGCGCCCGGTGCCGGCTCGGCGGGTACAGTGCCGCCTCACCCCGCCGGTGCCGGTGGTGGCCACGATCGTGTGGGCGGTCGACGGTGCCGAGCAGCTGCGCACGGTGGCGACGCGGTGGACAGTCCGCGGTGACGTGCTGGTGCGGATCCTCGACGATCGCCGGCGGACGATCGGGGCGTGGGTCAGTGCCGGCGACGTGGAGCGTACGGGTACCGCCGCAACCCTGACTGCCGTGCGATCCGGCTGACCGTCGACGGCGTCGACCCCACCTCCTCGGCCACCGCATCCACCTTCCAGCCGGCCCGCATGAGCTCGACGATCCGCTCGTCACGCTCCCGCGTACGCACCCGCGCCTCAGCGATCATCGCTAACCGCAGACACGTCTTGGACCCGCACAGTTTCGGCTGCCGCTTGCCGGGCAGGACACACCACGTGGCCCCGCACATACGGCACGCTCCCTCGCGCATCAGCGACGGACCCAACAGCGGGCGCCCGTACAGGGTGCGGGAGTAGTGCAACGAGCACAGGCTGCGGTTCTTCACGGGGCTCTCGCACCCGATCACAGCACACACCCTCGGCATGGCCACCATCATGGCGCGAGCGGTCGGACCTCTCCACCCGGGTGAGATGAGGCACTAGTCATGAGAGTTACCAAAACCCAGCCGGGCACATCGCCCCGCTCCGGGGCTTCGTACAAGCGTGCAGCCACCTGCCTCCGCCAGTGGATCAGCCTGCGTCGCATCATCGTCTCCTTCGCCTCGTGCGCGTCATCTCTCGTCGTCTCGGATCGGTTCGTACAGGTCATAGGGAGAGCACCGCCAAGCCCGGGAACACGGCGAACACCACCGAGATGGGTAGCAGCAGGAAAACCACGGGCACCATCATTGCGATCTCCCGCTTGCCGCCCTCCTCCATCAGCGCTCGGTGCCCCACCCGGCGGGCGTCCTGGGCTTGGGCTCTGAGAACATCGGCCAGCGGCGTTCCCCGATCGACCGCCGTCGCCACGCCTTCGGCGAAGCGTGCGATACCCGGCAGGTCCGTCCGTTGCGACAGCCCCTCGAGCGCGTCGGTGAGGCTACGCCCGGAACGGACGTCGGCGAGCGTGCGAGTCAGCTCACCGGAGAGCTCACCGCGCGTGCTTCGCGCCACCCGATCGAGGGCTGACACCGGCGCCTCTCCGGCCCCTACCGCCAGGGCGAGGAGCTCGGCGATCGTGGGGAATTCGCTCACGATGCGCTTCTCCCGAGCCTGGACCTGGCGGGTGAGCATGTAGTCGCGGGCAAGGACGCCGGCCAGGCCGGCGAGAGCGACGAGCACCACCAACGCGGCAACCGATGTCCCTCGGGCGGCGGCCAGCACGAAGGAGAACAGCAGTCCCGCAGCGAGTCCCAGCGCACACCAGATCACCTGCTCGGTCCGGAACTGCTCCACCGTCATCGGATGACCGGCCCGCACGAGGCGGCGCCGGATACTGATCGTTGTACTCCCAAGACGTTCGAAGAACGCCGCGGCATCGCCGATCACTGGGCGGAGCATGCGTTCCACGGTGGGGAAGGGCGTGTGAGTCGCCGGAGCTTCGAGCAGGCGGGACGTGCCTACCTGGTCGCGCAGATAGGGTGAGACCCGGTCGATGAGTCGTACCCGCCGCGCGGCGAGGCGCCACACCACCAGGCAGCAACCCAGGCCGAACATCATGCCGATGCCCGCCCCGGTCAGTGAGAGGTGTCCGAACATCACCGCATCACCCGTTGGTCCTCGGGGAGTCGGCCGATGCGCACCATCAGCAGATAGGCGCCCGCACATGCGAGCCCGCCGAGCAGCAAGACCACGGCGCCGAGCGGTGAACTGAAGGCGTCGGTCGTCTGCGGCCTGGTGCTGAGCATGGCGAGGATCAGCCACGGCGACGCTGCTGCGAGCCGGGCACCGTTGACGGTCCAGGACTGCCGCGCCTCCAGCTCACCGCGCGCCCGGAGATCTTCGCGCAGGAACTGCGACAGGGTGCGCAGCAGGCGCCCCAGGTCCGTGCCGCCGACCTCGCGTGTCAGGCGCAGTGCCTCGATGAGCCGATCCGCGACCGGGTCGGCCAGACGCGCCTTCAACCGGTCCAGGGAGTCGGCGAACCGGCCCGTCGCCCGGTAGTCCTCGGCGAAGGATGTGAACTCGCCGCGCAACTGTTCCGGGCCCCGGTCAGCCAGGCTGATCAGCGCCTCCGGCAGACTCATACCAGCTCGGATGGCTGACGAGAGGTCATCCACGACGTCGGGCCACAGCTCCCGCAGGGCGACCCTGCGCCGTCGGGCTCGGGCACGCACGTAGGTCTGCGGACCCAGGCCGGCCAGCACGGCGAACGCAGCGGCAATCGGAAGGGACGTCGTCAAGACGTAGACGACGCCGAGCACCACCAGGGCCAGTGCCAGCGAGACTGCGACGAGGCCACCCGGACCGACGCCCGGCATCCCCGCCTGGACGAGGAGATCCTGCACGCGGCTGGTCCGTGCCGACGGTGATCGTTGCGCGCGTGGCCAGCACGACCACCAGATGCAGAGCAGCCCTGCACCGAGCAGCAGGCCGGCTACTGTCCCCATACGCTCAACGCCTCGCCAGCAGCTCAGTGAGGTCAAAGCCCGCGCGCACGAAGCGCTCGGGATGCGGCGGGAATCCGTCGCCCCGGACCAGCTCACCCCCACGACGTTCGAAGACGGTGGACACCTCCACCACGCCCTGCTCCACACGGCCGGACAGCGCCACGATCTCACTCACCTGCCGTCGCCCGGTGTGGTCGAGGTCGAGGTGAATCACCAGGTCGAACGCTGCTGCGACAGTCGGCACCACGAACCGGTCCGAGACGTTTTCACCGGCCAGCAAGGGCAACGTGCACATCTTCACGACGGCGTCCCGGGCCGAGTTGGCATGGATCGTGCACGCGCCGGGGATACCCGCATTCAACGCGATCAACATGTCAAGAGACTCGGCCTCGCGAACCTCACCGATGATGAGCCTGTCCGGACGCATGCGCAGCGCCTCTTTCACAAGGCGCCGCAGCGGGATCTCGCCGGTGCCCTCGAGATTGGGCTGCCGGCACTGCAGCGAGACCACGTCTCGTCCTGCGAGCTGCAGTTCGAAAACCTCTTCGCATGTGATCACATGCTCGTTCGCTGGGATCGACCCGCCAAGCGCGTTGATCATGGTGGTTTTCCCCGATTGGGTGTTGCCCTGAAGGTTCCAAGTACATTTAGCGCCGCCAACCCCACCGTCCTAAGGAGAGGGCACCATGAGCACCAACAAGGCGACCGAGCTCTACGACCTGGCGACCAAGCGCGGCATCGAGGCCGTCATCCGCACAGACGCCTTCGGCGAAGGCGACATGCACATCTGCACCGTGTACCTGCCCTCGGGCAAGCGGTACGAGGTCAAGACCCTCGCCACCCCGCGCCCGACCCGGACCGGGCAGCTCGTGACGCGCATGACCAACCACGCGTACATCCGCAAGGGTGCCGGGCGCCGCATCCGCTGGGTGATGGTCTCGCTGGTCGCCGTCGAGCGGGAGATCCAGGCGGAGGCGAACCGGTGACCGGGGCGATGGTGGCCAACTGGCAGTCGCTCGCCGCTGCTGCCCGGACGTACAGCGAGCTGACGAACTACGCTCTCGGGGTGACCATGGCAATAGCACGCGACGCGGACCTCACCGCCGCCGAGCGGCGGCGCCTCGTGGACACCATCGAGGCGGACCTCGACGCAAGGAGCGAGGCATGAGCCCGGGCGCCGCCCGCCGCTGTGTGGTGTACGCCCGCATCAGCATCACCAGCGAAGAGTCGGTCAGCATTGAGCGGCAGATTGAGGCGGGCGAGCAGTACGCCGCCGCGCAGGGCTGGCAGGTGGTGGGCACCTTCACAGATGAGGGCGTGAGCGCGACGGCCAACCGCCCTGTGGACCGCGAGGGGTGGCGGGCGCTGCTGGCCAGCCCTGAGCCGTACGACGTTGTCATCGTGTGGAAGGTGGACCGGCTGGCGCGGCGCATCACGGACTTCTGGGCGTCGGTGGCCGCGCTGCAGGAGCAGGACCGGGCGCTGGTGGCCGTCAAGGACAGCCTGGACATGACCACCGCCACCGGGCGCACGTTCGCCGGGCTGATAGCGGGCTTCGCCGAGATGGAGGCGGAGGCTATATCGCTCCGGGTGCGGGCGGCACGGGGCCACCTGCTGCGGGCTGGGCGTGTGGTGGGCGGGACGGTTCCGTACGGCTGGCGCAACGTGCCGAACCCCGACGGCGACGGCAAGGTTCTTTCGCGAGACCCGGAGCGTATCGAGTACGTGCGCGGCATGGTTCAGCGCGCGCAGCGGGGCGACACCATCTACAGCGTGGTGCAGTGGCTCAATGAATCGAACGCGCCGCTCCCCCGGGCGTCGCAGACGCACCGCAAGCGCGAGGGCTGGCGATACAAGACCGTCGAGGATCTGCTGCGGAACCCTGTGCTGGCTGGAATGACTGCCTACACCCCGGGCAACGCTGGCAAGTCGCGCGGCTCGGAGGTGCTGCG
>NZ_VSMB01000013.1 GCF_009805705.1 Ruania rhizosphaerae | reverse complement strand
CGCCGAACCCGGCCAAGCCGACATCCCCACCATCGACGCCGGCTACACCCCACCGGCGCCGCAGATGCCGGTGACCGGTGCCGACGGGACGCTGGCACTCGCCGGGCTAGCCGCCGTGTTCCTCCTCGGCGGAACCACCCTGGCAACCATCCGACGCCGCGCACTCGCGTAGCATCATCGGGTGAACAAGCCCCGGGCCTCGTCGCTACGACGACGGGGCCCGGGGCTGTTTCACGTGCGCCCCGCATCGCACCAGAACGACGAACGGATCCGACCATGAGCGTCAGTATGAGACGTGTTCTCGCCGGACTCTCGGCTGCAGCCGCACTGGTAGCGACGTCAGCATGCGGTGACACCTCCGAGCCGGAGACGCAAGCCGTCATCCGAGTACCCGATGACGCCACGCTCGAGGAAGCCGGCGACCTCGTCGAACCGGGCGGCCTGATCCTCATCAGCTCCGGGACCTACGAAGGCACGCTCGAGGTGAGCGCGGACGATGTGACGGTCCGAGGCGACGATCGCAACGGCGTCGTGCTGGACGGCGGCCTCACGGCCAGCAACGGCATCGTCGGAACGGGTGAGCGGATCACGGTCGAGAACCTCACCGTGCGCAACTACCTCCAGAACGGCGTGCTCATCACCGGCGTCACCGACGACAGCGGCGCCGGAATCGCCCGCGGTCCGGACGGCTATGTGCCCTCGGAGGCGCCCCCGCCCGTACCTGGCTATCTCGTCCAGTACGTCACGGCCAGCAACAATGGCCTCTACGGCATCTACGCGTTCAACCGCACCAGCGGCGTGATCCAGCACAACCTCGCCAGCGGTGGCTCGGACTCGGGGATCTACGTCGGCCAGTGCGCCGACTGCAACGCCTCGGTCACCGGCAACGTGGTGGTCCGCAACGCCGTCGGGATCGAACTCGCGAACGCCTCCACCGTGACCGTCACCGGAAACCGCATCGTCGACAACCGCGTCGGCATCAGTGTGCTGTCGAACTACCTCGAAGCCCACGGGCCCACACAATCCCTCCAGGTCGCCGGCAACGTGATCGCCGACAACGACCAGACGGAGACGCCCACACAAGCAAGCGGTGGCTTCGGGATCGGGATCGGGCTCGCGGGAGCCGTCGGATCGGACATTCGCTCGAACCTCATCAGCGGGAACGACAACGTGGGCATCTGGATGACCTCGTCGGAGGACTTCGCACCGATCGACAACACCATCGGCCCGGGCACCTGGGGTGACAACGGGGTCGACATCGCCTACGCCCCCACCGACCACGCTCCCGGCTCCGGCAACTGCATCGAGACCGGCCCCGAAAGCGCGGGGGTCACCACGGAACCATCCGGCCTCGCAGCGCTCGGCTGCGGGAGCGACCTCCCCGCGAGCGACTACACGCAGCCACCCGCACCGGATGGCATCAGTTTCGCCGATGTCGCACTCCCGGACGAACGGCAGGGCCTGCCCACTGTCGACGATCAGCCACGCCAACTCCCCGAGACCGTCGAGCTCCCCGACATCTCGGCGATCGAAACGCCTTCGGCCGATCTGCTCGAATCCGGCGCATGACCACGCCATCGGACGAGGTCGGTCCCACCCCAGGCGAGGAAGCTCCGAAGACGGGCGGACGCCGTCGGGAGTTCCTGACCGGCCTCGGTGCCGCCACAGTGGCCGGAGTCGGCGGCTGGGCGCTACGAGGTCAGCTGGCCGGAGTCACCGAGCCGGCCGAGAGCGGCTCCCCCGAACCGAACGCCACCGGTTCTGGAAAGCCAGGGATCACCCACCCGGCGGTGCCGCAACGACACATCAAGGTCAGCGTTCTCGAACTCGCCGACCCTCAACCCCAGGCAGTCCACTCCGCCGCCCGGAACCTGGCCGAGACGGTCCCGTCCACGACCGAGGACGCCGGCGAGGTCACAATCACCGTCGGGGTCGATCCCCGGACCGCCCGGGGCCTGTGGCCCGAACGTGCCACTCTCGCAATCGAACTCCCAGCCTTCGACGGCGATACGACCGATCTGCGCACCGGTGGCCATCTCGTGATCCAGGTCTGCGCCGAGACTGCCGTCGCCGTCTCAGACGCCACCGCTGCCCTGACCGCACTCGTACCCGATGCCACACTCGTCTGGGAACGGACCGGATACCGGGACGCCCCCACGCCGCAAGGCACCACGAGGACGGGGCTGGGATTCCTCGACGGCATCATCGCCCCGCGCACAGAGGAAGAGCAGACCGCCGGTGTCTGGACCGGGCCGGAGCAGGACACCTTCGCCGTCTTCCGGCGGATGACCGTCCTGAGCGACTTCACCACGGCACCCGTGGACGAGCAGGAACGTGCGATCGGCCGTCGCCGCGACACCGGGGCACCACTCTCCGGCGGGGAGACGATGAGTGAGATCGATCTGTTCGCCAAGAGCCCCGACGGTGAGCCGCTGATCCCGGCCGCAGCACACGCCCGGCGTGCGCACCCGGCGAACATCGGGCGCGCCCTGATGCTGCGCCGCAGCTACAGTTTCGACCCTCCGGAGGGGGCGGGCGTGCTGTTCATCGCCTTCGTGAACGACCCGCAGACCTTCATCGCCACCCACCGTCGCCTGGATGAGCAGGACGATCTCATCCGCCACACGATCACGGATGCCTCCGGCTGCTTCTTCGTCCCTGGTTCCTGGGAGCTGTGAGCCGCTCTCGTTGGCGCTACCCCTGATCGGCGGACCGCTCGTCGAGCACGTCGATCCACGCGGCGAAGACGTGGCGCCCCAGCGCCCGTTCCACCAGGGCCCCCGGCTCCGGTTCGCCGGGCGACTCCACCAGCACCAGCAGCGCCTGGCCGCTGACGGTGGCCTCGACCAGGACCCGGTGATCGACCGGCCAGCGATGCACCGTGCCCCGCTTGGAGTGGTCCAGTTCCAGACCGGGCTCGCCCTCAGCCGGTACCACGCGAAAGCGCGGCTTGACAGTGCGCGCGAACACCGGTGGCTGCGCCGGGTCGAAGCGCCCACGTTCCTCGATCCCGAGGGCTTCCGCCAGTACCGTGATCGCACCGTCTGGGCCACCGACCACCAGCACCGGGAGACGCCCGGTGATCGTGTCGATACCACCGACCGCCAGACTCAACTGCACCCCGTCGAGGCGCCGGAACGCGCGCTTCGTGGCCCCCATGGTGTCCCTCCACGTGTCGACGCCGGCACAGCCAATCTATCGGGCGTGTCCAGAGTCGATCACCGCACCAGTGACCGCAGCACCCGCACCGCCACCGACAATGGCGCCAGACCAGCCCCGTCGAGGGACGTCACCTGCGGCAGCGCCTGCTCGGCACGCCCCAGCGCTGCACCGGCCCCCTCCTCCCAGGAGGCAATCCTGGTAGCCGGTGCTCCGCCGTCGGGAGTGGCCTGCTGCACCGTGCGGGCGAGGTCCCGCGCGGTGGCCAGCAGGTCGTCGCGCAGGGCAGCCCGGGCGAGCGCGTCCCACCGGTCATCGAGACCGAGCGCCCCGATCTGGTTCAGCAGGTCATCCACACCGAACCGGTCGGCCACGGCGAAGTACAGCGCTGCGACCTCCTCCAGCGGCTCGCTACAGGAACCGGCCAGCTCTACCACGTCCAGCAAGGCAAGGGAGGGCAGCAGCGTCGAGGCACGCTGTGCCAGCTGTTCGGGCACCCCGGCCTCGGAGAACTCGGCCGCCATCCGCGCGCAACGCCGGGCATGCCCACCCTGCAACAGCTCCGGCAGCTGGCCGATCAGGCGCCGGACCGGATCGGCGAACCGGGCCACCTCCTCAGCCACGTCCACACGTTCGGCACGATGCAGCACCAGCCAGCGTGAACTGCGATCCAGCAACCGGCGGAAGTCGATGTACATCTGCGTCTGCGTACTGCTGGGCACCTCGTGGTCGAGTGCCTCCACGGCCTGGACATAGGACTCCAGGTCGAAGATCTCCCGGCACGCCACGAACGCCCGCGCCACCTGCTCACTATCGGCCCCGGTCTCGTCGGTCGCACGGAAGGCGAAGGTGATCCCGCCGCGGTTGACCATCGAGTTGACCACCTCGTTGACGATGATCTCGCGGCGCAACGGGTGCTCGGCGATCGCGTCCGCATACCTTTGGCGCAAGGGCTGCGGGAAGTACTCGGTGACGGTCCGGGAGAACCAGGCCCCGTCCGGCAGTTCTGTCTCGGAAAGATCCGCCTTCAGCGCCAGTTTGGCATAGGCCACCAGCACCGCGAACTCCGGCCGCGTCAGGCCCGTACCCGCGGCATCTCGCTCGGCGATCTCGGCATCGCTGGGCAGGAACTCCAGCTCCCGGTCCAGCTCGCCCCGTTCCTCCAGCCAGTGGATCAGTCGCTGGTGCACGGTCAGCATCGCGTGGGCCTGCACGCGGCTGTTGCCGAGGAGCACGTTCTGCACGTAGTTGTCGCGCAGCACCTGCTCGGCGACCTCGTCGGTCATGGAGGCGAGCAGCTCATTGCGGCCGGTGATGCTCAGCCGGTCCTCCTTCACCTCCCCGGTGAGCAGGATCTTGATGTTCACCTCGCGGTCCGATGTCCCCACACCTGCGGAGTTGTCGATGGCATCGGTGTTGATGCGCACGCCGTTGCGTGCTGCCTCGATGCGGCCGAGCTGGCTGGCGCCGAGATTGCCGCCCTCCACCAGCACCTGGCAACGCAGATCCGCACCATTGACCCGGATGGCGTCGTTGGCACGGTCGCCGATCTCGGCGTGGGACTCGGTGGAAGCCTTCACGTAGGTTCCGATTCCACCGTTGAAAAGCAGGTCCACCGGCGCCTGGAGTGCCGCATGAATCAGCTCCGACGGCGTCAGCTCGCTCACGTCGTCGGCGAGCCCGAGGGCGGTGCGCACCTGGGGCGTGATCTCGATGGACTTCGCCGTCCGGGGGTACACCCCGCCACCGTCGCTGATCCACGCCGAGTCGTAGTCGGCCCACGTGGAACGGGGGAGCTCGAACAGGCGACGGCGCTCGGCGAAGGAGGTTGCGGCGTCGGGAGTGGGATCGAGGAAGATGTGCCGGTGGTCGAAGGCGGCCACCAGACGGATGTGCTCCGAGAGGAGCATGCCGTTGCCGAACACGTCCCCACTCATGTCGCCGATGCCCACGCACGTGAAGTCCTCGGCCTGGGAGTTGCGGCCCATCTCGGCGAAGTGGCGCTTCGTGGACTCCCACGCGCCGCGGGCAGTGATACCCATCGTCTTGTGGTCATAGCCCGCGGACCCGCCGGAGGCGAAGGCGTCGTCGAGCCAGAAGCCGTGCTCGGCGGCGATCTCGTTGGCGATGTCACTGAAGGTGGCGGTGCCCTTGTCGGCAGCGACCACGAGGTAGGGGTCGTCGCCGTCGTGGCGGACCACCCGTTCCGGCGGTACCACCGCGCCGGCCACGCGGTTGTCGGTGATGTCGAGCAGGCCGTGGATGAACAGCCGGTACGCGGCCTTGCCCTCGGCCAGCCAGGCGTCGCGGTCCTGCGCCGGGTCCGGCAACTGCTTGGCCACGAATCCGCCCTTGGAGCCGGTGGGCACGATGACGGCGTTCTTGACCATCTGCGCCTTCACCAGCCCGAGCACCTCGGTGCGGAAGTCCTCACGCCGATCGCTCCACCGCAGTCCCCCGCGTGCCACCAGACCGAACCGCAGGTGCACACCCTCCACACGGGGGGCGTATACCCAGATCTCGGCCATCGGCACCGGAGCGGGGATGCCGGGCACCTCCGCGCAGCGCAGTTTCAGGCTGATCTGGGGGTGAGGGCCACCGTCGGGGCCGACGACGTAGAAGTTGGTGCGCAGGGTCGCCCGGATGACCCCCATGAACGCACGGATGATCCGGTCGGCATCGAGGCTGGCGATCTGCTCGAGATCGGCATGGACGCGCGTGAGGTACTCCTGCTGAGTCGCCTCGCGGTCACCGCTGCGCTCGGGGTCGAAGCGCGCCTCGAACAGGCCCACCAGGGCCGTCGCGGTCCGGGGGTTGGCCACGAGGGCCGCCTCGATGTACTCGACGCTGAAGGTCGAGCCGACCTGCCGCAGGTACCGGGCGATGGTCCGCAGCACGGCCACCTGGCGCCACTGCAGCCCCGCGAGCACCAGGGCGCCGAGGCCATCGGACTCGGCCCGGCCGTCGCCCACGGCGAGGAACGCATCCTCGAACGCCTCCGAGATACCGTCGGGCCACGCGGTCCGTCCTCGCGCGCGCAGGCCGAAGTCGTAGACGTAGCGCACCCGCTCCGACTCGTCGACGATCCGGTAAGGCCGTTCGTCGATGACGTCGACGCCCAGGTCCGTGAACGCCGGGAGCACGTCGGTCAGCACGATGGGCTCGGCGCGATAGACCTTCATCCGGCGGTGCGTCGGCGCCCCGGTCGGCGGGGTATACAGCTGGACGCGGGTCTGACTCCCCGTCAGGTCCACGAGCCGGGCGAGATCCTCGACGGCGTCCGAGGGTGCGACGTCCTCTTTGTAGGCCTCCGGGAAGCCGCGCACGTACGCCACGGCGGAGTCTTCGCCGTCCTGACCGTGCAACGCCTCGAGCAGATCCTCCTCCCAGGTGCGGGTAGCCGCCACCAGCTGCGGTTGCAGGTCTGCCTCGGTCACATCCGGGATGGAGGCATCGCGCGGCAGCCGAACCACCACGTGCATCTGAGCGAGCGGTGAGTCGCTCACCCGGGTCGTGAAGTCCACATGCTCGGCGCCGAAGGCCTCCCGCAGGATCGCCTCCACTCGCAGCCGGACGGTGGTGTTGTACCGATCCCGCGGCAGGTAGACCAGCACCGAGACGAACCGCCCGAACTCATCCCGCCGCAGGAACAGCCGAGCACGGCGCCGCTGCTCCAGATGCATCACCTGCTCGGCCACGGACCACAACTGCTCAGCATCACTCTGGAACAGTTCGTCGCGAGGGTAGGCCTCGAGAATCTGCAGCAGATCCTTGCCGGAGTGACTGTGCGGGGAGAATCCGCTGAGCGCCAGCACGCCGCGCACCTTCTCCGAGACGATCGGCAGGCGCTGCACCGACTCGGCGTAGGCAGCGGAGGTGAACATGCCGAGGAACCGTCGCTCACCGGTGACGTTGCCGTCCGGATCGAACGTGCGGATGCCGATGTAGTCCAGGTAGACAGGACGGTGCACGGTGGCACGGGAGTTGGCCTTGGTGACGGTCAGCAGTCGCGGGGTGCGCGCACCAGCCTGCGCCTCCGGGCGCAGCCGCGAGTAGATGCCAGGGCCCTCCGGAGCGTCGCGCAGGATGCCCAGGCCGGTTCCCTCGATCGGGTGCAGCACATCTGCACCGTCCACGGTCTCCAGCCGGTACTCGCGGTAGCCGAGGAAGGTGAAGTGGTCACGTGCGAGCCAGGTCAGGAACGTCTCGGTGGGTTCCACCTCCGCCGGGTCGACCGTGACCGGCGCGCCGGCTTGCAGCTCGCGGGCGACCTCCTCGCACCGCAGGCGCATCGGCGCCCAGTCGTTGACGGCGTCCCGTACGTCCCGCAGGACGTCCTGCAGGCGTTCGGTCAGTTCCGCCCGCCGCTGCGCAGACATACGCTCGACGGCGAACAGCATCCAGGACTCGACCGTCCCGGCAGTCGTGGGCGGACGTTCGCTACGCACCTGGGTGAGGTGCCCGTTCTCGTCACGTCGCACCGCGATCGTGGGGTGGACGAGCAGGTCGACCAGGTGTCCGCCGGTCGAGAGTGCGGCACTGACCGAATCGACGAGGAAAGGCATGTCGTCGGTACACACCTGGACGATGGTGTGGGCGGACGACCACGGTGTGGTGTCCCCCTCCGGCGGGCTCACACGCACGAGCGTCTCGTGGGGTTGGCGGGTCTGCGCGAGCTCGCGCATGGAGGCGACCATGCCGGCCACCGACTCCGGGCTGCGTTCGGCGAGATCCTCGGTGGCGACGTGCTCGAGGAGTCGCTCGGCGAGCCACCCCAGATCGTCGTCGGTTCGGCTCGTGATCGCTGCCATCACCTGGTCCCGGTCGGGCACGCGCATGAAACTCCTCCACACCTCACCGATGGTCGTACGGCGCCGTACGTCTCTGCAGTCTATGCACCCGGGGCGAACGCGGCGCAGCCGAATGGTGAACGTTTCCGGGTGGGGTGGGGTGCGCCGTCGGGGCTGGGTGTGCAGAGCATCGTCGGCCGGGTGGCGCGGGCGGGTCCGCCACCTCGCCACCCGAGAGGGGCAGGCGGCTACGCGGTTGCTGGTGGGCATGGGGCTGCTGGGATCAACCGCGTAGTCTGCATCTGTCCAGTGAGTCGATGCGCCGCCGCTGCCTCGTCGCCCTGCCGAGTGGACGGTTTCCCGGCGCGGACCACTAGCCTGGGGTCATGTCCTCGACGCATGTGGCCGCTCGTTTCGAGGACGAGTTCCATCGCCGTCTCATCCCCTTCCTCCGCGGACGGGGGTGGCGACCACGCACCATCTCCTACATCGGCTACGGGAACCGGGACATGGTTCGCGTGCTCGCTCGGGTGGTCCTCTCCCGGCCCCGGCTCGCCACCCGGGGCCCGGTCCAGCTGGTGGAAGACCTGGTGGAGCGGCGTGGCTGGCGCTCCTATTTGAGCGCTCCGGTCTCCTACCTCCCGGTCACGGTCATGGTCGGGGGCGTCGAGCACCAGGCGCTCACCGACCGCAGCGGCTATCTCGATCTGGTGGTGGCCGGGCACGATCTACCGGCTGGCTGGCACGACGTCGAGGTCCGGGCCAAGGCGGCCACACCGACCGCGGCGCGCGTGCGGATCGTGGATGAGTCCAGCTCGCTCGCACTCGTCAGCGACATCGACGACACCGCCCTCGTCACGCTTGTCCCACGACCGCTGATCGCCCTGTGGAACACCTTCGTGCGCCACGGCAGCGCCCGGCACGTGGTTCCTGGCATGGCGCAGATGTACACGCGGCTGCAGTCCGAGCACCCGGACACCCCGCTGTTCTACCTCTCCACCGGGGCCTGGAACATCATGCCGACCCTGGTGCAGTTCCTGCGCAGCCACGCCTTCCCGGCCGGCCCGATGCTGATGACCGACTGGGGACCCACCAACACCGGATGGTTCCGCTCCGGGCAGGAGCACAAGCGCGTGGCGCTACGCCGGTTGGCCGCGGAGTTCCCGCACATGCGATGGGTGCTGGTGGGTGACGACGGCCAGCACGACCCCTCGATCTACCGGGAGTTCGCCCGCGAGTATCCGGGCCGGGTCGCGGCGATCGCGATCCGCCAGTTGACCCCCGGCGAACAGGTGCTCGCTCACGGTAGCCCGCTGCCGAGCGTCGAACCCGGGGAGCGTGGTCGCTCCGGTCCGGCACCGGAGGTCACCGGCGCGGATGGATTCGACCTTGCGCCGCAACTCAGTGCCGTCCTGGGCGGTGCAGGCAACCCCACGCCACCTGACACACCTCCGGCAGTCTGACCCACCTCTGACCGCTGCCGTCGGTCTGTCAGTCTGCCGTCGGTGTGTCAGACAGGCGAATCTCCACCAACGTGTGCGAACACTACTCGCGTCGCCGGACGAAGGTATCCGGACCTGGGACGTAGACGGACTCGTGCTCATCCTCGGCCCAGCGCACGCGCCAGGGCGGCTGACCGTCGTCGGAGACTGCGACGACCTCTCCTTCACGGGCCGGAACGTCGGTGTGCGCGGACGCGACGACCACCTGGTCGCCCACTGCAGCCTTCATCGTGACCTCCCGTCGTCAGCGGTGAATCTGACACCACCAGTCTCACGCCGATCAGGCGGACTCACCACCGGGGCGGGAGCACTCAAGCGACCGTGGTACCGAACGCCAGGCCGAGGAGGTAGGTGACACCCGCGGCACCCCACCCGATGGCGAGCTGCCGCAGTGCCCGTCGGGTCGGAGAGGCGCCGGAGAGCACCCCGACAGCTGCTCCCGTGACCACGAGTGCAACGCCGACCATGCCACTAGCGAGAGCCACGGCGGTCAAGCCGGTCAGTCCGAACAGATAGGGAAGAACCGGGATGATCGCACCCGAGGCGAAGAAGGCGAAGCTGGACAGTGCGGCGTGCCATGCCGAACCGATCTCCTCCAGCGAGTGCGGTGCCACCCGCCGCGGCGGAACGGTCGGGTTATAGGTGGCGAGCCGCTCCTCGGCACGCGCCTGGGCGTCCTCGGCCGACATGCCGCGGGCCCGGTAGACGAGAGCCAGCTCGTTCGCGTTCACGTCCAGATCACCGACGGCGGCATGCGCCTGGGGGCTGGGGGTGGAGGCCTCCAGCAGCTCACGTTGGGAACGAACGGAGACATACTCCCCGGCACCCATCGAGAGCGCTCCGGCCAGCAGGCCGGCCACACCGGCCACCAGGACGGCGGTCGTCCCGACTCCGGAGGCCCCGATGCCCAGGACGAGAGCGAGGTTCGAGACGAGCCCGTCGTTCATACCGAACACAGCCGCCCGGAAGGTTCCGGACATCCGGGCCCGTCCGCGCATCGCCAGTGATCGAACGACCTCTTCATGGATGCGTTCGTCCGCTGCCATCGCCGGTGTGGCGTGGTCGTCGCCGGCGTACTCGGACCGGCCTTCGGCTCGTTGCGCGAGCGCGAGGACGAAGACGGACCCGAATCGGCGAGCCAGGCTGATCAGCAACCGCGAGCGCAATGACGGCGGGCGCTGCCGGCCGACCTGATCGCCCAACAGGCGCTCCCAGTGGGCGGCGTGCCGGCCCTCGGCGTTCGCCAGTGCCAGCAGGATCTCTCGCTCCTCCCCCTCGCGACGAGCGGCCAGCTGGGTGTACACGGCTGCCTCGGCACGCTCCTCGGCAAGGTAGCGGCGCCAGCGCCGCACCTGAGCGCGGTGCGGCTGCTCATCGACGACGGATCCGGTCATGGCTCCAGTGTCCCAGTCTTCCCTATCGCCGAGCCAGGACGAGGCGCCGTAACGAACATGCAGGTCGGTGGCATACATCACCCTGAGACGTCACCCTCCTCACCCTGAGCGGTCGTTCAAAGATCACCCAGGTAGCGACTTTCCGGCATGTATCCGGGGTATGGGCCGAGAGGACTATGCGAAGGACAGTGCCTGCTGGACGTCGACCGCTACCACCGGCCGGTGCTTCCGGCGGACGAGATCACGTCCTGAGGAGACCCGATGAGACACGCATTTTCACGTCCCGGCACGGCTCGCCGCCGTCCGGCCGGAGTCCTCCTCGGCGGTGCCATGGCAGCGATCCTCGCCATGACCGCCGGGGCCAGTGCGGTATGGGCTGAGACCACGGGTGAAGAGCCCGCAGTCGTCGCCGAGGAGAGCACCGCAACCACCACCGAATCCACCGAGTCCACCGAGGAGCAGGCGCAGGAGGAAGCCGGGCCAGAGTCCGTCCCGGCAGACGAGCCACCAGCGCCAGAGCCACCAGCCGAGGAGCCCGAGCCCATCGTCGAAGAAGAGCCCGCGGCGCCGCCGGAGGAGAATACCGAGGAGCAACCAGCAGAAGACACGCCAGGTGAAGCATCCGAGCCGGCGGTCGAGGAGGCCGCAGAGTCGGACGAGCCGGCAGAGCCGGAGAACGACGCCCCGCAGGCGCAGGAGTCGCGGAGCAGCGACGAGCAGCCGGACGCTGAGGAAGAGGACGAGTCCACCCTCGCAGCTGCTCAGATCGCGCCGCTGCAGGTGATCGATATCCCTACCGGGAACGCGAACGTCGAATGTCAGGCTGCCGGATTCGACTTCGGCGTCAAGCTCGACACGGGCGCGGAAGGTGACTACACCTATCCGAGCGGCCCGTGGGAGCCGAATGACCTCGACCTCATCCTGAGTGTTTCGATCACCGGCGACTTCGCCTTCACCTTCAGCTCCGACCCGGCCGCTGCGGGGATCCTCGTCAAGGCTGGACCGGGATTCCAGATCCTGGCCGGCGGCTCCGGCGGTGAGCGTGCGATCGAGGGCCAGATGGGGATCAGCCACATCACCTTCTGCTACAACCAGCCCAAGCTCGAGGAGGACGTGACGGTCACGCAGGAAGTCACCACGAGTTACGACCGCGCGCACCACTGGACGCTGGACAAGTGGGCCGACGTCACCGAGCTGACGCTCTACCCGCACGAGGAGCACGGCCCGACCAGCGGCACGGTGATGTGGACGATCGACGTCGGCTACGACGGCTACACCGACCTCAACCACGAGATCGCGGGAACGATCTGGATCGAGAACACCGGGGACACTTCCGTCACTCTCGAGGGAACGCACGTACTGGAGACCAGCGAGGGCGACTACACGCCGTCGATCACCTGTGTACCGCCAGGTATGGAGCTCGACCCCGGTGAGATGTTCACCTGCACCTACTCCCAGGAGGTGGGTGGTGCCGTCACCGGGCAGAGTGTGGTGAGCGTGACTTCTGCGGAGGCCACCTACCCCGCCGACCCGGCCCCTATCACCTGGGGCGACCCGGACAATGAGTTCGGCGCCACGATGGACCTGGAGGACATCAGCGACGTCAACGGCACCCTCAATGAGACGTTCACCGCTCCAGAAGGTGGCATGGTCACCTACGACTGGACGTTCAACTGGTCGGACTTCGGGACGAACGAGTGCGGCGAGCACACCTTCGACAACACCGCCACGCTCCTGCAGGCGAAGACGTCGGTCACAGAGTCCGTCGTCGTCGAGATCGTCTGCCTGGAGACCGCTCCGCAGACCCCGGCGCTCGCCCAGGCCATCTGCACGGACGGGCACCTGGTTCCCCCGGCACTCACCCTCGCCGACACACCCGGCATCACCTACACCGCGGATCCGGAAGGGCCGTACATGTCCGGGCAGACGGTGGAGGTGACGGCGTCGCTCGCCGAGGGCTACGTCTGGGGCGACGTGGACGACATGTGGACCGTCGTCGACGATCTGACGGCGGTCACCGAGGTGACCTTCAAGGAGGTCGCCTGCATCCCCACACTGCCGGAGCCGCCGTCGATCGATGACGGTGACTGCCTCGACGGTGCCGGCGCCCCGCCGACCCTGTCTCTGGTCGAGACGGCCGGGGTCACCTACACGGTGGATCCGTCCAGCCCGTACGAGCCGGGGCAGACGGTGACAGTCACCGCCACCCTCGCCGATGGCTACGAGTGGGCTGACCCGGGCGAGTCCATGATGGCGCCGACCGCGGCGACCTCCGGTGGTCGGGCGCTTCCCGCGCGGGCACCGATCGGGCACGCCCCGATGGACCATGAGGGAATGCCCGCCGGCTGGCCGGAAGGGTGGACGTTGGTCTCGTCGACCGAGGCGACCTACGAGGTCACGTTCGCCGACCCGGAGTGCCCGCAGACGCAGGTGCCGCAGGTGACGGCCGGTCCGCAGCTGCCGTCCACCGGTGCGGGATCGCTGGATCTGGCCGCACTGGCACTGGTCACCCTGACCGGTGGCCTGCTCCTGGCGGTCATCTCCCGGCGCCGCTGGGCACGGCAGGGCTGATGGGCAGCTGACGGGTGGCCACTGAGTATCAGGGCTGATCATAGGACCATCCAGAGGCGGTCCGGACGACGTTCCCCCGAGTCGTCCGGGCCGCCGCCTGCCGTCTGCACTCACTGCGAGTGGACACTCCGTCCACAACCCAGCCCTCCCGGGCCTGCAGGGCGCGTGCCGATAGTCCACTCTGTCGCCCATGGCAGGGTCCCGACGGCGGAGCGTCACCGTGGTCATGGTGACGCTCCTTCTCGTTGCGGCCGGTTGGGTGGTCCCCCGGTGGTGGGTGCAGGTGGCCTCACCGGCGCCCACGCCGGTTCCCACGGCGGCACTGGAATCTGCTCGCGCGGCTCTACCCGGCCTGACGGTGGTGGAGCCGTTGCCCCTGAGCGACTACGAACGGGAGTTCTTCGGCGACCCGTGGGCCGATGTGGACGGCAACGGCTGCGACACCCGCAACGACGTGCTGGGGAGGTGGCTGACCGATCAGGTGCGCGATCCCGCCGTGAACTGCGCCGTGGAATCCGGGCGCCTCCACGATCCGTACACCGGGCATGTCATCGACTTCCGACGCGGTCCGTCGACCAGCGCGGCAGTCCAGATCGACCACGTGGTCGCGCTCGCGGATGCGTGGCGGAAGGGAGCCTCCCACTGGCCGCCAGGGCACGCGCTGGCATTCGCCAACGATCCGGCTAACCTCATCCCCGTGGACGGTGCAGCGAACCGGGCCAAAGGCGCCGCCGACGCCGCGGGCTGGCTACCGCCCAACCGCGGGTTCCGTTGCGCCTACGTGGTGCAGCAGATCCTGGTCAAGGATGCCTACGGGTTGGGTGTCTCGGCGACCGAGCTCGCTGCGTTACAGGACGTGCTCGGCAAGGACTGTCCGGCTGCCGCAGCAGCGCACCCCGGCCGGGCCGGTCACACCGTGGCGCCATGGGCGCCCGATGGGGCCAGCGCACAGACCCGCCAGCCACAGGCTGCCGCCGGCATCTCCGGACTGGTGGGTCTGACGGCGTGTTCCATCAGACCCACCAGCACCGCGCAATCGCTGAGTACCACCCGTGGCCCGGTGTTCCCTAGGAGCTGTACACCCGCCGAACGAGGAGCAGTGCTCCGCCGAGCGAGAGCAGGACGACGGTTCCGGCCACGAGGGGCATCCACGTTCCGGCTCCAGTGCGGGCAAGTTCGTCGTCTGTACCCGTGGATGGCGTGGGCTCCTGCGACGGCGCGGGGTCTTCAGAGCGCGTCGGCTCCTGCGAGGGTGCGGGGTCCTCCGACACCGTGGGTTCCTCCGAGGGCGTCGGTCCCTCCCCCGGGTCACCCTCTGCCACCGTGAAGGTCTGCGCCTCGTCATCGGGATCAGCGTGCTCGGCGACCAGCTCCCCACCCACGCTCAGGAACTCGAACACCACCAACGACTGTCCCGCATACTCGGCCACCTGCTCACCAGTGATCTCGAATGTCACATCGACCGAACCCTGAGCAGCCTCCGGAACGAACGACGCAAACGCCGAGATCCCCGTGTCCGCACCATCACCAGGCGTACGAACCGAACCCTGCAGGTCGTACTCCACACCCGGCGTCAAACCCTCAAACGCCACCGTGTCCACCACCGACCCACCGGTCAACGGCAGTACCTTCACATCCGAACCGGCCACCGACACCGTGGTGCCGATCACGGGCATCGCTGCGATCTCGCCGCACGGGAGATTTCCGGCGAAGCTGTGGTGGTGGATCTCGCCGCCTCCAGCGGTCGTGATGTTCTGCGCGAACCACTGCCCGTTCGTGGTGATTCCGGAGTCGAAGTTCAGGTCGGCGTTCGGCGCCCAGATGGCTCCGAGATCGTGCCCGTTCACAGCCACGTCACCGGAGACCTCAGCGAGATCCAGCATGATGAACCGGGCCAGGTCCTGCTCGGCGCCGGCTTGTGCCGACCACCCTTCGAAGCGGAGCTGGGTGAGTTCTGTCGTCCCGGCGGGAACTCGGATCACGAGCGGGGCGTTCGCCGTCGGCCGGAACCCATCGGCACGGTCGAGCTTGACGGTTTTGCCCGCGATGGCGTCGTAGTCGATGACGTTCGGGCGATCGTCCGCGAAGTCCTCGACGTAGACCAGGCCACCCTCGTCCGTGACAGTGACCTCGTTGCTGAGCCCGAGTTCTGGCGAGTACATCAGTTCCAAGCACTGGTTCGTCTGCTCGATATGGGTGTCCAGACCAGGGAGATAGTCCGCGATCGACGATTCAACAGCCTGGAGGTCAGCCACCTCAGTATCGCTGAACGGAGCGGTCTTGAGATCGATCACTGCGCCCTCAGCGTTGGTCACTCTCAGGAAGTCTCCGCCCGCAGCATTGCCCGTCCCGCCGCTCCGTGCTGATCCGGTGAGACCGTCGACGGTGACCAACTTGACCAGCGCGTTCGCTTCAGCGGAGTCGGTCGCGATGGTTCCCGAGTCGTCGCGATTCGAGACATCGAACGCGCCCTCGCCCACGAACTCGTTCGCAAGGATCCGAACTGGCGTGCCATCGACGGCCGGGACCGTGTAGTCGGCCTCCCCGGCGACCGTGTGAACGACCGGATACCCGTTCGGGTTTCCGGACGATACGGTCCCGAACGCCGCGACCGATCCTTCGATCTCGCTGTTGTCCAGGTGAATGTCACCGTGCGAGACGATGGTGAACCCACTGTTGCCGTCAAACGGGTTGAACGTCGTCGGCGCGGCAGCCGCCGGTGTGACACCTCCAGCAAGCGCCCCGATCGCCACGGCGGCGATGCCAACCGGCGCCAGACTCCGCCGCCAGCGGTACCGCTTCGCGGATCTACCGATCGTTCCCATCACAGATCTCCTGTCCTTCGATGATGACTACTCAGGTGCGGGGTCAGCCGCGCCACAACCAGTCCGGCATGGACGACCCGGCACGGTTCAACGAGTGCGATTCGATCCGCCGAGGCGGCCGCACTCCCGACGCGGGACGACTACTGAGATCGATCGCGATAGCTCCTCCGCCATGACGCGATACAGCCGGCACACGCGGTGATCCGTGTCACGTCGCCGGAAGGAAGCGGCTGGAGTGGACATCGAGCGAGTGCTCTCGAACGTGGGCGTCGATGGCGGTGTTCACAGGCGTCCGAGAGCTGTGCTGTGCCGAACGAGGGAACGCGACTGTCACTGATCGTCCGCGACGTCGGCCCTCACCGGTAGCCTCCTCGGACCGGCACCGGGTCTTCGGTGCCAGGCAGGAGAGGAGGGACGCGCGTGTTCCTGACCGGCGAAAGGCTCGTCTACAGCGCCACCGACCTCGCGATCGCCCACGAGTGCGAGTTCCAGCTGCTGCGCCGCCTCGACGAGCGGCTGGGGAAGGTGCCCAGGCTCGAGAGCGCGGACCCTCTCCGTGATCGGGCGGCTCGCCTGGGGCGTGAGCACGAGGCGGCGGTGCTGGCCGGGTACCGGGAGCAGTTCGGTGCGGGGGTCGTCGAGATCAGCGACCAACGTGTGCCTGGTTCTGATGGCACCGTCGACCTGGACTTCTCTCCAGCGGCTCTCGCTCGTCAGCAGGACGCGACCGTCGCCGCGATGCACGCCGGGGCGGACGTGATCTACCAGGGCGGATTCTTCGACGGCCGCTTCCACGGCCGTGCCGACTTCCTGGTGCGCGAAGGAGAGGTCGACGCGGTGGCGCGCTACGCCGTCGTGGACACCAAGCTCGCGCGCTCGGCGAAGCCGAAGGCCGTCCTGCAGCTGGCTGCCTACGCCGATCAGCTGCAGCGCCTGCAGATTCCGGTCGCAGAGAGTCTGCGCCTTCTCCTCGGCGACGGTTCGCAGACCGAGCATGAGACGGCGGCGAGTGTGGCCGTCTATCGCGAGTTGCGCCGGCACGCACAGCACCTGCTCGACCGGCACCACGCCGCCGGTGACCCGGTGCGCTGGGGTGAGGACTGGTACACCGCCTGCCTGTGGTGCGACCACTGCAAGGCCGAGATCGATCGCACCCGGGACGTGCGGATGATCTGGGGGGTGCGCACGCGGCATCGCGATCAGTTGCGTTCGGCCGGAATGAGAACGGTCGAGGACGTGGCCCTCGCCGACCGTGCCCCGGAAGGGTTCGATGCACGCACCTGGGAGGGACTGCGCGCACAGGCGCGGCTCCAGCGCCGGCAGGAGGAGGCGTCGGTCTCCGGCGAATCGATGGTGTTCAGCGAGGTGCGCGACCGGGCCGGTCTGGACGCGCTACCAGCACCAGACCCGGGGGACGTGTTCTTCGATTTCGAGGGCGACCCGCTGTGGGTGGACGCGGATCGGAGTGTCTGGGGTTTGGAGTACCTGTTCGGCCTGATGGAGACCGATGGGTCATATGTGACGTTCTGGGCGCATGATCGGGCCGCTGAGGGGCGGGCGCTGGAGGAGTTCCTCGCCTATCTGCGCGAGCGCCGCGAACGATTCCCGGGGATGCACGTGTACCACTACGCCGGGTATGAGCAGTTCACGCTGCGGGCCCTGGCCCGGCGGCACGACGTCGGTGTGGCGGAGGTGAACGAGCTGCTCGACGGGGGTGTGTTCGTCGATCTGTACCGGACGGTGAAGGCGTCGGTGCGGGTCTCGCAGTCCTCGTACTCGCTGAAGAAGCTCGAACCGCTCTACATGGGCGACATGTTCCGCGACGACGACGGCGTCACCACTGGCGCCGACTCGGTGCTCGCCTACGAGGCGGCGTGCGCCCTCCGGGATGCCGGCGACGAGCGGGGGTTCGCCGAGCGGCTGGACGAGCTGGCTGACTACAACCGGTACGACTGCCTGTCGACGTTCCGGCTGCGGGACTGGTTGCTTGCTCAGCGGAAGGCACTCGGTCCGGGTGAGGCGGTAGGTGCTCCGATGGGCGTGGCGGGGGCTCCGATGGAAGCTGAGGGTGAGTCCGCAGGAACGGACCGTCCTGCCGCCAGAGCGGGAGGCGCTCCTGCTGACGTGGCGCCTTCACCCCAGGCGATGGTGGGTGCCGGAACTTCGCCGATCCACAGCCTCGATGGCCTCGCTCCAGGCCTGCACCAGGTGACGCTCACTCACCGTGGCAGCAGTGTCCGGTCGGCGCCGGAGTCGGCCGAGGTGGTGGCGCAAGTGGAGTCCCTCGTCGGCCGGACCCTCACCACTGAGGCCGGGAGCCGCTCACCCGCCGGATCGGACATCCTAGTGCTGACAGCGTCGGCCGAGCAGGCCGAACAGATCGCCAGCGACCTGGGCGAGGGTGGGACGGACCTTGCTGACGTGCGTGTCGGAACGGTGGACGAACTGGGGAAGGCAGGGGCCGCCGTCGTGATCTGCTCGCTGGCCGCCTCCACTCAACAGGACGTGCGGGGCCACCTGGCGGAGCTGCTCTCGGCTGAGCGCTGGGGCGCGGCAATCAGTGCGTCCCGGTGGGCCACCATCATGATCCGCTCGGCCGCACTCACGCGCCGCATTCCCTCCGACGCCACGGATCTCGCTGCGGTGGCGGCCTTCTTGCGGCTGTGCGAGGACGCCCGGGAGCGGCGGCCACGGCACCGCTGAGCGCGACGGAGATCAGCCTCGACCGACTGCGCAGGTGACCGCCGGGGTGTCGCGCTCAGCCGCGGGCGGCACCGTCGCGTCAGCCGCGGTCGTCGGAACCTGCCTCGGTCTCCGTCGAACCGGGAGTCACATCCCCGGCGGCAGCGGTGCTCCCCTCGCCGGCTGCGCCAGAGCCGGCACCGGTGAATCCAGCGATCCGGTCCTTGACCACCTGAGCCGCCTTGTCGGTCATCTGCGCACCCTGCTCACGCATCACCGACCCGACGCGCTCCTCGGCAGCGCTGACCTGCTCCTGCAGCTTCGGGTTCTGCCACACGGACTGGGTGGCACCCTTGATCCGCTCGTACTGCTCACGACCGGCACGGGTGCCGAGTACGTAGCCGATACCGGCGCCGATGACGAAAGCGATCTTGCCGTTCATGCGTCCTCCCAGCTGCGTTCGGTGTGCGCACCACCCTAGCGGCGTGGTGCCACGCCCCACCCATTAGGTCCCGTCTTCTCCCACACCCACCTACTCCCCACACCCACCCATCCCACGGCCGAACGCTGAGTTGCTCGGCGTCCGAGCACGAAACGCCGAATAGGTCAGCGTTCGGCCGTGGGGAATTGCGACTACAGGCCCGTGCGTGTCTCGGCCGTGGCCGCCACCAGGTTCCGCAGCGACGCCGTGGTCTCGTCGTACCCGCGGGTCTTCAGCCCGCAGTCCGGGTTCACCCAAAGCTGCTGCGCCGGCACCGCGGCCAGGGCCCGGCCCAGCAGGTCGACGATCTCCTCGGTGCTCGGTACGCGCGGGGAGTGGATGTCCCACACACCCGGGCCGATGCCGCGGGAGAAGCCGGCCCGCGCCAGTTCGGGCACGACCTCCATCGCCGAGCGTGCTGCTTCGAGCGAGGTGACATCGGCCCCGAGGCCGTCGATCGCATCGATCACCTCGCCGAACTCGGAGTAGCACAGGTGCGTGTGCACCTGGGTGTGCGTAGCAGCACCGGAGGTGGCCAGCCGGAAGGACCGCACCGACCAGTCCAGGTATGCCTGGTGGTCCTCGGCGCGCAGCGGCAGCAGCTCCCGCAGGGCCGGTTCGTCCACCTGGATCACGCCGATGCCGGCATCCTCTAGGTCGGCGACCTCGTCCCGCAGGGCGAGCGCCACCTGGTCGGCCACCTCCCCCAGCGGCAGATCGTCACGCACGAACGACCAGGCCAGGATCGTCACCGGGCCAGTGAGCATGCCCTTGACCGGCTTGTCAGTGAGCGAGGCGGCGTACCGGGTCCACTCCACCGTCATCGGCGCCGGGCGGGAGACGTCGCCCCACAGGATCGACGGGCGTGTGCACCGCGACCCGTAGGACTGGACCCACCCGTGCTGCGTGACGGCGAACCCGTCGAGCAACTCGGCGAAATACTGCACCATGTCGTTACGCTCCGGCTCGCCGTGCACGAGCACGTCGAGACCGAGCTCGGTCTGCAGCTCGATCACCCGAGCGATCTCATCGCGGATCACCTCGGCGTACTGCTCGTCGGTGATCTCGCCCTTGCGGCGCTGGGCCCGGGCCCGGCGCAGATCGCCGGTCTGCGGGAATGACCCGATGGTGGTGGTCGGCAGTGGGGGCAGGTTCAGCCGCTCCTGCTGGGCTGCTGCCCGGGCGGAGGCGTCCGCGCGCTCAGTGTCGGCCGCCGTCAGGGCGCCGGTACGCCGTCGGACTTCCTCGCGGCGCACGCCCGGTGCACCGGCACGATCCTCGCGCACCGAGCGGGACGCCGCGAACGCCTCGGCCGCGTCGTCCGCTCCTGCCGCCAGGGCGAGCACCTCGCCGATCTTCTCGTCGGCGAACGCCAGCCAGGAACGCAGTCGCTCGGGCAGTTCGGTCTCGTCGGCCACCGTGTGCGGCACGTGCAGCAGTGAGGTAGACGTCGCCACGCTGACCGGCCCATCGTGAGCGGCACGCAGACGCTGCAGACGCTCGGCGGCAGCGTGAAGGTCAGTGCGCCAGACGTTGTGGCCGTCCACCAGCCCCGCGACCAGGGTGAGGCCGCGCGCGTGGGCGAGGGCGCCGTCGTCGGGAATCTCTCCCTTGACCAGGTCGAGGGCGATCGCCTCCACGCCGGTGCCGGCGAGGGTGGCAAAGCGTTCGCGTAGGTCGCCGTAGGGTGCAGCGACGAGGATCCCGGGGCGGTCGGCGGTGGCGGCGAGGGTGCGGTAGGCGCGGTCGGCGGCGTCGTTCAGCTGCGCGGCGGGGACGGTGCCGTTGTCACTGACCAGGGCGGGTTCGTCGAACTGCACCCAGGTGGCGCCCGCAGCAGCCAATTCGACGAGCAATTTCTGGTAGACGGAGACCAGCTCGTCCAGCCGGGCGAGCGGATCGGTTCCCTTGGCCAGGGCAAGCAGGGTGACCGGTCCGACGACGACCGGCCGGGTATGCGCACCAGCCTCCTTGGCCTCGATGAACTCCGCCACCGGCCCCGAGCCGGGCACGTACTGCAGCGGGGTGTCGGGACCGATCTCCGGTACCAGGTAGTGGTAGTTCGTGTCGAACCACTTGGTCAGCTCCAGCGGCGCGGTCTCGGCGTCGCCGCGGGCGAGCCGGGAGTAGTCGGCGAGGCTGATGGGGGCCGAGGCATCGATGCCGAACCGCTCAGGGATCGCGCCGACGGCGACGGCGGTGCTGAGCACCTGGTCGTAGTAGCTGAAGTCGGAGGGAATCGCCGCGGTCTGCGGGTCGAGGCCGAGGTCGGTCAGGTGGGTGCGGGTGCGAGTGCGTAGCCTGGCGCCAGCCTCGGAGAGGTCCGCCTCGGTGGTGGTCCCGGACCAGAACGACTCCAGGGCCCGCTTCAGCTCACGGCGGGGGCCGATGCGTGGGTAGCCGAGGATCGTGCTGGCGGGGAGCGCGGGGTGGGTGGGCTGGGACATGAATCCTCCAGTGGGGTTGGACATCCCGGGGCCGAACGCTGAGTTGGTCGGCTTCCGGGCCTTGAACACCGAGCAACTCAGCGTTCGCGGTCGGGCGTGGGTGGGGTGTGGGTGTGACGGATCGCCAATCGGCCGTGGAGCCGAGCGGTCAGAGGGTTCTCAGCGCAGACCGGACTCGCGCAGCAGGTCGAGCACCGCTCGCGAGGAGTTGAAGGTGTAGAAGTGGATGCCTGGCGCGCCGGTCTCGAGCACCTCGCGCACCAGGCGGACGCTGGCGACGAGACCGCGCTGGTAGGCCTCGTCCTTGTCGGCGGCTGAGTCGAGGTGGTCGAGCAGGTCGGGTGGCACGGGCACACCGGTCAGCTCGACCATCCGGCGGAGCCGGTTCGGGTCAGTGAGCGGGAGCACGCCGGGCACGATCGGGATGTGCACCCCGGCGGCGCGGGCCTGGCGCACCAGCTCGGAGTAGTGGCGCGCGTCGTAGAAGAGCTGGGTGATCGCGAAGTCCGCACCGGCAGCCTGCTTCTCGAGCAGCGCCGCGACGTCGTCCTGGGCGATCGTCGGGCTGCCATCGTCGGTGTAGGCGCCACCGGGGTAGGTGGCCACACTGATGCTGACCTCGTCACCTTCGTCCCCGAGGTGCTCGCGGGCGGTCTGACGCAGCAGGTGGACCAGCTCGCTGGCGCGCGTCAGGCCCTGCGGGTGCGGCTGCCAGTCAGGCTCGCCCGCGGGCGGGTCGCCCCGGAGCGCGAGGAAGTCCCGCACCCCCGCTTCCAGCAGTGTGGCGACATAGTCCGAGAGGTCCGTGGCACCGGCCCCCACACACGTCAGGTGCGCCAGCGGCGTGACGCGGGTATCGGCGAGGATCCGGCAGATCAGGTCCCGCGACGTGGCCCGGGTGGAACCGGAGGCGCCGTAGGTGATCGAGAAGTAGTCCGGTACCTGACCGGCGAGCGCGCCGATCGTCCGGCCGACCGTCTCCTCCCCGCGCGCGGTACGCGGCGGATAGAGCTCAAACGAGACGGCCGGCGCCTGGCGGGGGCTGCGGTAGAGGGTGGCGGTGGTCATGAGCGACCACCGCCGAACGGGCGCGGCTGTCGGACTGCGGGTGGGAAACACTGTGCCTGCATCGATAACTCCATCGAACCTGGCTGTAGCACCCTTCCCCGCGGGAGGCTTCCGTTGAGGGGTTGCTGCGGCGTCGTCGAGCCAGGACTCTCAGCCGCTCTGGATGGTGTGCATTCGATGCT
Source organism: Ruania rhizosphaerae (assembly GCF_009805705.1). Classification (GTDB taxonomy): domain Bacteria; phylum Actinomycetota; class Actinomycetes; order Actinomycetales; family Beutenbergiaceae; genus Ruania; species Ruania rhizosphaerae. The sequence continues at coordinate 86,640 of NZ_VSMB01000013.1, read as the reverse complement.
ACCGGTCTCGTTCTCTGTCTCCACCGCGTATCACCGACTGAGATCACAGGTCCATGGCGCGCAGCCCCCTCCCGAAATCAATCGTCGATCTGGTCGTTGAGCCAACCCGGCGCAACCGCCAGATCGACGTGCAATTCCTGGTGTTCTGGAATCACACGTCGATACGGTGGTGATGCGGTCATCCGAACCGCCAGATCGACGTCGGATTCCGCGCGGGAAGGAGCACGGTATGGCCGTCAGCAACGCCGGCGCCGCGGACCGCGACCTCACCTGGGCCCCGGCGGGCGAGCACATACTGGTCGCCCGGCAGGGCTCGCTCGGCCGGATCCGGCTGAACCGGCCGCGAGCGATCAACGCCCTCACTCTCGAGATGGTGACGGCCATGACGACGCAGCTGCGCCGCTGGGCCGAGGAAGGATCAGTGCAGGCCGTCGCGCTGGATGGCGCCGGGGAGCGCGGCCTGTGCGCCGGGGGTGACGTGCGCGCCATCCGTGACTGGCTGCTGGCCGGCCGTCCGCACGGCGATGCCGAGCAGGCAGCAGGCGCCGATCGGGCGGTGGAGTTCTGGCGAGTCGAGTACACCCTGGACCGGCTGATCGCCGAGGCCGAGCTCCCAGTGGTGGCGTTCATGGACGGTGTGACGATGGGCGGGGGAGTCGGTCTCGCCGGGCACGCCACTCTCCGTCTGGTCACGCCACGCACGCAGGTGGCGATGCCGGAGACGGGGATCGGGTTCTTCCCCGACGTCGGGGCGCTCTTCCCGCTGTCCCGGGCCCCTGGTGAGCTGGGCGCCTACCTCGCCCTGACCGGGGTGAGCGTCACCGGATCGGACGCGATCGCCGTCGGGCTGGCCGACGCGATGATCGAGACCGGCACCTGGGAGGATCTGTGCACGCACTGGGCCTCGGGTACGCCACTGTCAGCGCCGATCGGACAGTCACGGCCAGAGCCGCACAGCGACCTCGCAGCCCAGCGACCGTGGATCGACGCGTGCTTCGCGGGCGATGACGCGGCTGTGATCGAAGCGCGCCTGAGCGCCCGGCCGGAGCCCGAGGCACAGCGGGCCGCCGCCACGCTGCGCTCACGGTGCCCGTTCTCCGTGGCCGTGACGTTGGCAGCGATCAGGCGCGCGGCCCAGCTCGCGACCGTGGCGGACATTCTGGCGCAGGATCTCCGGCTCGGAACGGCCTTCATGAACGGTGCCGCCGCCCAGGACTTCATCGAAGGGGTGCGAGCGGTCCTCGTGGATCGTGATCATGCACCGCGGTGGCGGCACGACTCACTCGCCGCGGTCGACCGGAGCGAGGTGCTCGCCCTGTTCTGAACCGCCGAGCGCACCGGCGCGACGCCCGCTCTCTACCAGGGACCCTCGGCTCGAAGCTGGCACGTGCGACCACACAGCCGAGGCGGTTGCACCTCAGCTGGTGCTGATCTGCCCACTCAGCGTCCATACCTGCGGCACGGCGGTACCGGCGGGACCGTCGGTGAAGGTTGCGAACCCCTCCAGGTGCTGGTTGATGAACTCCTGCCATCGCGCGTTCGCCGGGCTGGTCTCCAGGGCGATCATCGCCGCCTCGAAGTCGTCGCACTCGACCAGGTGGAACAGGTCCCGGCCGCTACGCCAGATCCGCCACTCGTGGATGCCCAGCCGAGCGAACTCGGCCGCGAGATCCTCCGGGATCCGCTGGTGATCGCGCTCGTAGGCTTCTTCGTGGCCGTCCTTGAGGCGTGAATGCAGGGCGATAGTCATACGCCTCAACCTAACGTCGGATGCCGAGCAGATGCGACTGCCGGGCGGAGACTACGCGAGCGCGGCATGAGTGTCGTCAACAGGCACGGATTCGACATCCAGGCCGCCCTCGCGAACTCGGCAGCGGACAGTCTGAGGCTCAGGCGATCCCGCCCCCGTCGGCCACGAGCGCCGCACCGGTCACATAGGAGGCGGCGTCACTGGCCAGCCACACCACGGCTGCGGCGATCTCCTCGGGCTGGCCCATCCGGCCCAGCGGCCGGTCCACGGACTCGGCGAGGAACTCGGCGGGGTCCTGGCCGAGCTGGCGGGCCTCGTCGGGCAGCATCCCGGTGTCGACGTCGCCGGGGTTGATGGAGTTCACCCGGATCCCTTGCGGGCCGTGGTCGATCGCGAGCGCCCGGGTCATGTTCACCACCGCCCCCTTCGACGCGCAGTAGGAGAGCGCCCGGCCGCCGCCCTTGAGACCCCAGCCGGAGCCGGTGTTGACGATCGACCCACCGCCGGCCGCGGCCATCACCGGCACCACGTACTTGCACAGCAGGAAGATCGAGCGCACGTTGACCGCCATCACCAGATCCCAGGTGTCGGCGTCCAGTTCGGTGGCGGTGGTGCGCCGGATGATGCCGGCGTTGTTGAACAGCACGTCGATCCCGCCGAACTCGGACTGCACCCGGTCCACCAGGGCAGTCACGGCGGCCTCGTCGGAGACGTCAGCCTCGATCGCGAGGGCGCGACCGCCGGCGGCAGTGATCGCCTCGGCCACGGCCTGAGCGGCCTCGCCGTCCAGGTCCACCACGGCCACCTGCGCACCCGCCGCGGCGAACGCGCGCGCGGTGGCCGAGCCGATCCCGCCGGCTCCCCCGGTGACGATGGCAGTCTTGCCGGTGAGGTCATTCATGGTCATACTCCGTTCGCTGCGGTTGCTGGGTACATGCTGGTGCGTCCGGGCCCGGTGGTCACCCGGAGCATGCCGGCGAGGGCGCGATCTACGCCCGGTTCACCGGTGTCAATCAGGAGCGGCCGGCCGCCGAACTCGGTGAGCTTGCGCTCGGTGGCGCCAACGAGCAGCCGGTCCCGGGCGAGTTCACCGCCGAGCGCCGCCGTCAGGACGCGCGCGGAGAGCTGCTGGTTGCCGCGGCCGAACAGGAACCCCTGTCCGCCCACCACCCCGACGACAACTCCCGCGCCTGGGCAGGCATCGTCACCTCTCCCGCAGTTTCCGTCATGCGATGCCCCGACGGCGGCCAGCGCCCTGGTCTCGTCCATGTCCGTGGCGAGCAGCTCACCGTCGCGGAGCACGTCCACGCCCAGCGGGGTGCCGGCCAGGCCGAGGCGGCGCAGCAGGGCGGCGGTGGTGCCGCCGGGGCCGACGAGGTAGGTGACCCCGGGGCGGAGCTGCTCGGCCAGGCCGGCCGCCACGCCTGCCACGGCGGCACCGTCCCCAGTGGGGGTGGCCACCTTCCGTCCCTGCGAGCGCTGGGGGTGGGCGGGCGTGCGGACCAGGGCGAACAGGCGGGGGTCCACCCGGCCGGTGCGCACCTGCTCCTCGTCCACATCAAGCACCTCGGCCTCGACCACGGTGGCCGAGCCCGCGAGTAGCTCGGCCGCGAGCGCCCCGGCGGCCTGCGGGGAGACCGCGAAGCACGCCGAGTACATCTTCACCCCGGCTGGCACCCCGAGCACCGGGATTCTCGATCCCGAGACGGTCAGCCCGGCAGCCACGTCCCGGGCGGTCCCGTCGCCACCGGCGAAGAGCACCAGCTCCGCACCGGCCGCCACCAGGGCCGCGGTGACTACCCGGGTGTCTGCGCCGGTCCCGGTCCGGTCCGGGAGGTCGACCGGGACTGGCACCATCCCGGCCTCGCGCGTCATGTCCTCGCCCAGGTCGCCGGGCCCGGTGAGCACCGGCGTCCCGTCCGGGAGGGAGGCCAGCGCCTGTCGGGCTCGCTCGCCCGCCCGCGCCAGCACCCCAGCGGCTCGGGCAGCGGCCTGGATCGCGGCGCCGTCGCTGCCCTTCAACCCGGCCGGTCCGCCGAGGCCGGCGACCGGGTTGACCACCAACCCCAGCCGAGGTGCGGCAGCGTTGATCACGGTCGGCGGTGCTGGGGGGCGTCGGGGTACTTGCACAGGTAGCCGCGCCAGGTGACCGCCCACCGCTCCGGGTCGTCCAGATCGTCGTGGTGGGTGTGGTGCACGGTCTGGTTGTGCGGTGCGGTACGCACCATCTCCGGGTCCGTCCGGGCTTCGTGGGCCACCTGGGCGAGGATGGCAGCGTACTCGTCCAGCTCGGCCCTGGAGTAGGACTCGGTCGGCTCCAGGGTGAACGGCTGCGGCACCACGTACGGGTGGTGGCTGGTCCAGTAGTGGGTGCCGTAGTCGGCGGCCCGCACCCCGATCTCCTCGGAGGTGATGCCCGTGTCTTCGTACAGCTCCTGCCAGGAGTAGCGCACCTGCTCCACCCGGCGCCGTCCCGTCGCGTACGGGGCGGAGGCACCGGGGATCGCGAGGATCTTGCTCATCAGGTAGTTGTTGTTCAGCACCGCAGTCTCGGCCACGGCCCGCAGTCCGGGCGCGCCGAGGGCGGCGATCCAGGCGTAGGCCTTGGCGATGGTGGGGATCACGCCGTAGAACGCCGAGACCGCACCGATGGACAGCTCACCGCCGGCAGCCAGACGGAACCGGTCGCCGTCGCGCTCGGCCATCGGCCCGGGCAGGAACGGCGCCATGTGCTCGGCCACCCCGTTCGCCCCGGCACCGGGACCGCCGGACCCGTGCGGGGTGCCGAAGGTCTTGTGCAGGTTGAAGTGGCACACGTCGAAACCGGCGTCCCGGGCGCGGGTGATGCCGAGGATGCCGTTCGCGTTCGCCTGGTCGTAGGAGGCGAGCGCCCCGACGGCGTGCGCCGCCTCGACCCATTCGACGATCCGGGGGTTGTAGATCCCGGTGTCCTCCGGGTTGGTCACCATGATCGCCGCGGTCCGCTCGGACAGGGCCGCCCTGAGCGCGTCCAGATCCGGGTAGCCGTCCGCGTCCGGGTGGATGGTGATCACCTTGTAGCCGGCCACGGCGGCCGCGGCGGCGTTCGAGGGGTGGGAGAAGATCGTGGTGATCACCTCATCGCGCTGCTCGGCCTCCCCCCGGGAGGCGTGGTAGGCGCGGATCATCGCCACGTTCGTCCAGATGGCGCTCGAGCCGCCGGTGGAGTGCAGGCTCACCCTGTCCATCCCGGAGATCGCCTTCAGCGCCTGTTCGGTGCGCCACAGGATCTCCAGCGCCCCCTGCACCGACTCCTCACCCTGCAGCGGGTGCACGTCCCGCAGACCAGGGTCGGCGACCAGCTGGTCGTTCACCTTCGGGGCGTACTTCATCGTGCACGTGCCCTGGCCGACGTCGACGTTCAGGTCGGCGCCGAGGTTCTCCTGGGACAGCCGCAGGTAGTGTCGCAGCACCCGGGCCTGCCCGATCCGGGGCAACGCCGGAGCGCTGGGGCGGCGCAATGACCCGGGCAGGTCGGCGAGCACGTCACCGACCACCTCCCGCACACCCGGCTCGACCTGAGGCGGCAGCACACCGCGCTCGCCCGGGGCGTCCAGCTCGAACACGATCGGTTCGTCCCAGCGGGCCTGGTGGAAGCGGCGTAGTGCGGGCTTGGTGGCGATCGGCAGGCTCATCGAGCGACCTCCTCGAGGACGGGCGTACGGGTGTCGGTACCGAGTACGGCACTGAGTTCACGGGCGAGCAGGTCGATATGGTCCTTCGTGGTCATCTCGGTGACGCACACGAGCAGCTCGCGCTCGCCGAGCACCACACCGGGTTCGATCTCCTTCGCGCGCAGCTCCTCGACCACCTCGGCGGCCGGGCGGGGTAGGTGCAGGACGAACTCGCGCAGGTGCACGGCGCCGTCGGCCTCACTCACCCCGGGCAGAGCAGTGAGCACCCTCCGGGCGTAGGCGGTACGAGCCAGCAGCGTCTCGCCGAGCTCGACCATCCCCTGCGGTCCCATGAGCGCCAGGTACACCCCGGCGGCGATCCCCCACAGGGCGGCGGCGGTGCCCACCCACTCCTTCCCCTCCTCGCGGTGGGCGAAGGCCGTGCGGTCCCAGGCGACATCGCCGAAGCCGTACTCCCCCTCCACCGAGGTGGAGGCCAGGCCGAACAACCGGTGCGGCATCTCCATCACCAGACGCGGATCGTCGGCCACGCCGACGAAACCGGCGTGGCCGCCGCCGAACCACGCGTGAATGCCGAGGGACTGGATGTCACCGCAGGTGATGTCCGCGCCCTGAGCGGCCGGCGGAGCGAGCACCCCGAGCCCGATCGGGTCGGTCTGGGCCACCAGCAGACCACCGACGGCGTGGGTCGCCTCCGCGAGCTGCGTCATGGCGGTCTCCACCGCACCGGTGGCCGAGGGGGTGCTCACCCAGACGGCGGCCACATCGTCGCCGAGCCTGGCCGTGACCGCACCGACGTCGGCGATGCCATCCACGGTGGGCACGTGCTCGAGGGTCGCATACGGGCGGATGAAGTCCTCCACCTTGCTCAACACGTCCGCGCGGACGTCGGAGACGACCAGGATGCGGGTGCGTCCGGTGGCGCGCACGGCCATGGACAGGGCGGTGGCCGTCGCCTGCAGGCTGTCGTAGGTGGGCACGTTCACCACCTCCACCTCGAGCAGCTCGGCCAGGAGCGAGGCGTACTCGAAGAGCGCCTGGAAGCGGCCGTGGTCCTCGTACGGCTCACCGGCGTAGGCGGTGAGGAACTCACTGCGGCCGATCACCTCGTCCACAACGGCGGGCACGTGGTGGTGGTACGTGCCCGCGCCGAGGAAGGACAGCCGGGTGCGGTTCTTACCGAGGATGCCCCGCACGTGCCGGCTCAGGTCTGCCTCGGCCACCAAAGGCTCGGGCAGGTCCAGGTCACCGGTGAGCCGGAGAGCGGCAGGGATGTCGGCGTAGAACTCCTCCACCGACTCCGCGCCCACGGCGGCGAGCATCTCGGCCCGCACCTCGGGGGCGCTGTTCGGTAGGTAGGGGTGCACGAACGATGTGGTCACTAGTCATCACTTCCCTCGGACGGCGGCGTCCATCGATTGTCACGTCCACTGTATTTTGTATACATTACACGACGAAGCGACATGTGAACCGTCCCGCTCCTAGGATGAGGCGCAGGATGCTCGCCGGTCGCCGGTCGGCACTCCAGCCGGCACCACCACAGGAGGACAGCATGGTCATCAAGCGCTCCGCGCTGCGCGCCCAGGTCCGTGAGGAGATCCTGCATCGCATGCGCACGGGCTCGGTGAAGCCGGGCGAGCAGATCAATGAGGTCCAGCTCGCGGCCGAGCTCGGAGTCTCCCGCACCCCGCTGCGTGAAGCCCTCATCGCCCTCGAGGGCGAAGGGCAGATCGCCAGCGAGTCCGGCCGGGGCTTCCGGTTCCTGCCGCTGAGTGCGACCGAACTGGTCGAGCTGGCACCCGTGCTCTCCACCCTGGAGGGCCTGGCCCTCGATCTCAGCGACATCGACGACCTGCGCCGGATCGGGGCCGAGTTGCAGGCGATGTCCGACGATTTCGCCGAGGAGACCGTGCAGCACGCCATCTTGAACCAGCGAGACGACTCCTGGCACCGGCATATGCTCTCGGTCTGCCCGAACCAGCGGCTGCTGGTCGTGATCGAGAACGTCCGGGCCACGATGCACCGGTACGAGGCCCTGCTCGTCAACGACGAGCAGCTCATCGCTCGCCGTGCCGAGGAGCACGCCGCCATCGCTACCTGCCTGGCCGAAGGAGACGTCGAAGGCGCGAAGGAGGCGCTCGCGAAGAACTGGGCGGGCGGCACGCAGCGGCTGCTCGAGGTGGCCGAGCCGGCCGCCGACTGAGGACTCACAACGAGCCCTCAGTGAGCGCCACCGCCAGGTCCACATACAGTGCGGCCGACCAGGAGAACGCGGTGACCGCACGCGGTGGCTTGTCACCCGTGACGGGGTTGACGTACTCGTGCGGCCCGCCGGCACCGACCACCATCGCCACAGTCGCCTCGGCAACGCGCCGGGCCTCATCCGGGCGGCCGCTGGCCTGCAGCCCAAGCGCGAGCAACGTGCTCGTGCTCACCCAGCTGGGCCCGCGCCACATCTGGTCCGGGTCGAAGTCCGGATCGTCCGTGGCCACTGTGGGTACGCCCACCGGGGTGGCGAAGTGGTCGCCCAGGCGGCCCACGACGGCGTCCGTCAGGTCCGCAGGCAGGTCACCGATGAACAGGGGCAGCAGCTCGAGGATGGTCTCGGTGCCGACTGTGCCGTGGTGGCCGCGGGCACGGAACCGGGTCCCGTCCCACAGTCCGAGCAGTGCCGCCCGGGTGGCGGTGCGCCGGGCCTGGCACTCGGTCTCGACCTCGGTGCGCCCCGTCCGCCGGGCCCAGTCGGCGAGCAGCTGGTCCTGCACCACCAGATAGGCGGCCAGATCCGGGGACGTCAGCGGTACCGCCGCGTCGAAGACGGGCGAGTCGTCCAGCCCGGAGGAGTACGGGTGCGTGTATTCGGGCAGACCGTCACCGTCGGTGTCCTGCGTGGCGAACCACCAGCGCTGGGAGGCGAGAACCCGCTCCATCTGACGGTCCAGCCAGGCGGGCTCGGGCGGGTGCGGACCGTCAGCGAGCCGGGCCAGCGCCCACGCGGCCAGCGGCGGTTTGGTCAGTGCGACCGGGTCGTTCGGGTCAGCCGCCGGGGAGGCGAGCCGGCGCAGGTTCTCCAGGTCTCCGGGCGGGAGATCGTCGGAGGAGGCGAGCACGCCGTCGTCGTGGACCACGTCCACGAGCTGGCCGTCCGGGCGCGCCGTGCCCAGCATCAGGTCGAGCTGCTCGGCCGCGAGCGCCGCGGCGCCGTGCCGCAGGCCGCTGGCGATGAAGTAGGCGTCCCACTGCCAGACGCCGGCGTAACCGCGCAGCGCAGGCACCACACCCAGCCCTCCCCCGCCATCGGCGCCGAGCCGCACCGTGTTCGCGCCTAGCACGTACCAGCACAGGGCGGCCATCGGGGCCAGATCCTCGCGCACCCGGGGGCAGCGGGCCAACCACTCGGCCCAGGTGGCTCGGGTGGTGGCAAGGTGACGCTGGTGCGCGGCTGGATCCGGCCGCGGGGAGGACGCCGACGCGGGTGCCGGTGCCGGTGCCGCCTCGTCCAGGTGAATGGTGACCGGACCGTCGGCTAGCAGGTCACCGGTAGCGCCGTCCAGACGCGCCCCACGGACCCATACCCGCGAGGCGACGCGCAAGTCGGTGCTGATCAGAACGCCGTCGTGCCGCTCCTGCACCACCAGGCCCATCCGGGACGGGATGCGGGCGCGCAGACGCACCCCCGCGCGGTCAGACGTGCCCACGGAAAGAGTGCGTTCCCCGGCGAAGGTGAGCGTGACAGCCCCCCAGCCCAGCACCCCCGGCTCGATCTGATTGAGCGGGCGGGCGACGCCGTCGGGAGCCAGTACCGTCACGGCCTCGAGGAGCCGGATCTCGGTACGGGAGCGTTCATACTCGGCGCTGTGGAGCACCACACCCTCGGCCTCAGCGGTGAGGAACAACCGGGAGCCGGGCAGGGAGAGCGGGACCGCGTCCAGGTCGAGGCCATCCATCAACGCCCACCCAGCCCAGACGTGGCCATCGAGTTCAGGATCCGCTTCTGCGCGATCACGAACAGGATCAGCACCGGAACCGTGGAGACCGCGCTCGCCGCCATCACCAGGCCGTAGTTCACCCCGCCGTGCTGACCCTCGAACCCGGCCAGTAGCAGCGGCACAGTGAACAGCTCGGTGGAGTTCAGCAGCACCAGCGGGAACAGGAAGTTGTTCCAGGTGTCCAGCGCCACGATGATCGCGAGCGCACTCAGCCCGGGCCGCAGGTTCGGCAGCACTACCGCGAAGAAGGTGCGGACCGGGCCGGCACCGTCACAGGTGGCAGCCTCGTCCAGCTCCTTCGGCAAGCTGAGCACGAACTGACGCATCAGGAACACCGCGAACGGGTTCGCCAGCATCGCCGGCACGATCAGCGCGAGGTGCGAGTCCACCCAGCCAAGTCTCGACATCAGCAGGTAGAACGGCACCAGGGTGACCTGCTTGGGGATCATCTGGGTGGCGAGGAAGCCGATGAAGAGGGCCTTGGAGCCGCGGAACGGGATGCGTGCGAAGGCGTACCCGGCCATCGAGGCGGTCACCAGGGTGCCGGCGATGATCAGACCTGCGATGTACACCGAGTTCAGGTAGGCCCGGCCGAACGGCATCGCGCTGAGCGCTTCCGGGTAGTTCTCGCCGGTGAGCGGGTCCGGTAGCAGGCTGAGCGGTTCGGAGAGAAGCTGGGGCAGCGTCTTCAGGCTGGTCAGGATCATCCAGATGAAGGGGAAGACCATGGCCAGGCCGCCCACGATCAGCAGGGTGTGCAGTACCACCGTGGTGGCCGGCACGCGGCGGCGGTTGCCCGGGGCGGCAAAGACGACAGCACTCATGGGCATTCCCTTCGCGATGAGCACTGCGGTGCCTCGCTCCGGCGGCCCTCGTTCCTCACGCCACCTACGCGGGGGCTCCTCATGCTCATCAATCCTCCTCGTAGTGCACGAAGTACTTCTGCACCCCGAACTGCGCCGCGGTGATCACCAAGGTGATGCCCAGCAGAATGATCGAGGCGGCGCTGGCCAGGCCGAACTGGAACCTGCCGAAGCCAACGTCGTAGATGTGCAGCACGATCGTGCGGGTGGCGTCCTGCGGACCACCGTCGGTCAGGATGAACACCAGGTCGAACGTCTGCAGTGAGCTGATGAACGCGATCACGGACGAGAAGAACATGATCGGGCTCAGCAGCGGCAGCCGGATCCGCCAGAACAGCGCGAGCGGGCCGGCGCCGTCGATCCGGGCGGCCTCCACCACCGTGGGCGGGACGTTCTGCAGCCCAGCGAGGAAGATCACCACGTTCAGACCGAGCGAGGCCCACACGGTCACGATGCACACCGCGATCAGTGCCAACCGCGGGTCGCCGAGCCAGTTCGGCGGGTCGATGGGCAATACCCGGGCGATCCAGCCCGAGACAATGCCGTCGGCGCGGAACAGCTGCTGCCAGATCGTGGCCACGGCCACCTGGGAGGTGACCACGGGGGCGAAGAACAACAGCAGATAGAGAGTGCGGACCTTCAGCTTCTCCAACGCCACCGCGATGGTGACAGCCAGGCCGAGCCCGATCGGCACGGTGATCAGGGCGATCAGCAGGGTGTTCAGGATCGAACGACCGAACTTGGGGCTGGTCAGCTGGTCGCGGAAGTTGTCGAACCCGACCCAGCTGAGTTCAGTGAGCCCGTTCCAGTCCGCGAAGGCGAGCAGCATGCTCCCGGCGAACGGCAGGGCCACAAAGATCGTCATCCCGAGCACCTGCGGCCCGACGAATGCGAGCCCCCAACGCCGCCGGCGGCGGCGCCAGGTGGGCTCCCCACGGAGCTCCCTCGGCGCCGCCGGGCGGGCAGTCGGGGCAGGAATCGAAGCAGTCATCAGCGCGGCAGTCGCCTCAGCCGTCCGCGGCGAGTGCGGCGATCTGGTCGAGCGTCTCCTGCGCGGTACCACCGGCACCCTGGTAGAGGTTGAGCATGGCCTCGTTGATGTCGGTGCTCAGGCCCGGCACGGTGGACTCGGCGGCGTAGTTCGCGAAGCCCATGTCGCGCATGTCGAGGAACGTCTGCGCGTGCTCGGGGTAGCCGTCGGCGAGCACCACCTCGTCCGCGCCCTCGATCGAGGGGACGGCGTTCCCACCCTCGGAGAGCCGGAACTCCTGCCCCTCCTGGGAGAGGTAGGCAGTCCAGAACGCGAAGGCAGCGTCCGGGTCGGGGGTGTCGGCGTTGATCACCAGGTAGGAGGCGGCCACGGTGGTCGGGGCAGCGGTCCCGTCCGGAGTCGGCCAGCGCACGATGTCGTAGGACTCGGCCACCCCGGCCTCCTCCAACGTGCCGATCGTGTAGCGACCCTGGGCGAAGAAGCCGGCGCCGTGGGTCACGAACTCCGAGTCCGCACCGGCACCCTCCGGCATGGTGTCGGCCACCATGAAGGTGCCGTCCTGCATGTAGTCGGCGAAGGTCTGCACCGCGTCCACGGTGGTGGCGTCGGTGTTGCCGACGAAGGTGCCGCTCTCGTCGTACGCGGTGCCGCCCTGGGAGGAGACCCAGCTCCAGTGGGTGCCGTAGTAGTTCCAGTACATGGAGCCGATCAGGCCCGCCTCGGCGAGCTTGTCGTTCATCTCCAGGAACGTCTCGGTGGTCCACTCATCGTTGGCGGCCAGCTCGGCCGGATCCTCGCTGATCCCGGCGGCGGCGAGCGCCTCCGTGTCGTACCAGAGAGCGTCTGGGTTCACGTCGTTCGGGACGGCGTAGATCTCGCCGTCCTCGGTCTGCCCGGCACCCAGCACGCCCGGGTTGAACGCGTCCACCGGGGTCTGACTGGCGTCGGAGTCCATCAGGTCGCTCAGCGGCAGCAGCACACCAGCGTCGACGAACTCACCGATCCGGTCATCGCCCACGTAGAACACGTCCGGCGCCGTGCCCGAGGTGAGCTGGGCGAGCAGCTTGGAGTGGTAGTCGCTGTAGCCGGCGGTCGGCTGCAGTTCCACGGTGATGCCCTCGTGGTCGGCCATGAACTGCTCGTTGAAGCCCTCGAAGCGCTCGAGCTCCTCCGGGCTTCCCCAGGTGGACCAGGTGACGGTGGAACTGCCGTCACCGGAGCCGCCACCGCTGTTTCCGCTGCCGCTGCACGCGCTGAGGAGCAGAGTGCCGGCGGCGAGCACGGCCACAGCGCCGCGGGTTCGGATGCGCGTGCGGGAGCGCGTCACGGACTGAGACATGGGAACCACCTTTGGTCTGGGTTTCAGTGCTTGTATTCTGTATACAGCACACAGTTGATGTCAAGCGCGGTCAGGTGGACGGGATACGCGAACCCTCCACCGTGACCCGCCACAGCACGCAGCGGCCCTCCAACTCGACCACACGGACCGCCTCGTCGATCGCCAGGACGCCCATCTGGCCGGCGCCGATCTGCACCACGGTGCCGGCACCTGAGAGGAGCTCGGTGTCGTCGGTGTCGCGGTAGGGGCTCACCACCGTCAACTGGTCGGCCGGGGCCACCTCCAGGGTGAGCGTCCCGTCGAGCACTGCGAAGGTGTCGTGGTAGCGACGGTGCCGCACCAGATCGGCAGAACCCACGTCTGCCGGGGTGAGCAGGCGATAGGTGGCGGCGTCCCCCACGGAGCGAGCGGCGCCGTCGGCGATCCGCTCGGGCGACTCGGCCACCCGCCGCAGCGTCTCGAGCACGCGGCGCCACAGGCGTTGCTGCCCGAGGATCAGCTCCATCTCGCTCGCGCTGCGGATCAGCATGCCGACCTCCTGCTCGTCGCGGCGATCTGGCCCGGGTCGCTGCCCGGCTGCATGGGGACCAGGGTGAGGGCCAGGCGGAACGGGCGCAGCCACACCCGGTGCGAGTGCAGCACCTCCGAGCCCCACGAGTTCGATCCCAGGCCCAGCAGTGCGTCGGCGAGGGTCACCGTGAGCGCACCCTCGGGCTTCAGGTCGCACTGGTGTCGGGCCGCCTCCAGCGCGGCACTGGACCAGGGCCACACGGCGGCCTCCACCGGGTTGTCAGCCCCGATCCAGAGCCCCGAGCCGCCCTTGTCGGTCAGTGCCAGCCAGCGCACCTCGCCACGATTGCCGGTGTCCTGCGGGCGGACATAGGGCGTGTTCAGCGCGTCCACGGTGCTGCGGTAGCGCCCGATCGTGGCTGCGGCGCGCGAGTCCGGGTAGTTCTCGCCGGGACCCAGGCCGTAGTACTCCACCTCGGTCAGCGCCGGGTCCACGCCAAGGGTGGCGCCGAGCATCGGCACCACGTCGGCGTAGTCCCCGTACGGCTCGCCGGCGATCTCGATCCGGCAGGCGCCGTCCGGGCCGAGTAGGTAGTCGGTCGCGGCCCGCACCCCGAGCTCGTACGCGGGCGGCGCGTGCACGGCGGTGGTGCGCACCCGGACCGCCTCGCCCTCGCGTTCGATCGCGAAAGTCCGCGGGTGGGTGCGCATCAGGTGCCAGAACCGCGGCGCCCAGAGCGTGTCCCGCTCCACCTGGTGGTTGTCAATCGTGGGGCGGTCGAGTTGCACCCGGGGCGGCCGCCGGAGCAGGTCACGGGAACCGTCGGTCAGGCCCACCAGAGCACCTTCCCGGCGGGAGAATCGCCAAGTCTGCTCGGCGAGGCGCACGACGGCGTCCCGTCCGTCGTCCTCGATCTCCAGCCGGCCACGCCTCGCCCGGGCAGCGGGCGAGGCGACACGAGGGCCGGCATTCGGGCCCAGGGGTAGGGGCACCTGGTACACCCCGAGTGGGTGACCGGCAGGGGCGTAACGCGTCGCCTCCCGGTGCCGCACGGCAATGGTGAGGAAGCGCTCGGTCGCCACACTGCCCGATTCCGCCCCGGGCGCAGATGTGGTCGCTGCTCCGGCCAGCACGCCGACCACCCCGGGCACGCCCTCGGCCGGGACCACCTCGACCACGGCGGCCTCCCCCGGGCCGAGCACCGGGGCGGGCACTGTCTGCGTGGCGACGGTCTCGCCGTCGTGCAGGGTCCGCACCTCCAAGTCGATCCCGGCCGTGTCCCGCACGCCGTACCGGCTACGCACCCGCACATGCACGCCCGCGGAAGGACCGCCGTCGGGGACTGGTTCAATGGCCACGGGGCAGATCACCTGGGCGTACTCGCGCAGGCCCGGGCTCGGGGTCTGGTCCGGAAGCACCAGGCCGTCGATGCAAAAGTTACCGTTGTGCGGCTCGTCCCCGAAGTCGCCGCCGTAGCGCCAGTAGACCTGGCCGTCGGAGCCCTTCGCACGGATACCGTGATCGATCCACTCCCACACGAAATGGCCCTGGATCGAGGGGTGCCGGTCGAAGACCTGCTGGTACTCGGCCAACCCTCCCGGCCCGTTGCCCATTGCATGGGCGTACTCGCACAGGATCCGGGGCTTGCCGAGCGGGTAGGCGCCGAGCTCGTCCATCATCTGCACCCGGGAGTACATGGTGGAGACCACGTCCATCACCTCGGCGTCGCGATCCTCCTCGTAGTGCACCGGGCGGGTCGGGTCGAGCTCCTTCGCCCGGTGGTACATGGCGGCGAAGTTCTCCCCCATGCCGGACTCGTTGCCCAGGGACCACATCACGATGCTGGGGTGGTTGCGCTGGGCGAGCACGTGTCGTTCGATCCGGTCCACGAACGCCGGACGCCACTCGGGATCCTCGGCAAGCCGCGCGAGGTCATCGGCGTAGCTGAAGCCGTGGGTCTCCAGGTCGGTCTCGGCGAGCACGTAGAGGCCGTAGACGTCGCACAGCTCGTAGAAGCGGGGGTCGTTCGGGTAGTGCGAGGTGCGGACGGCGTTGATGTTGTGCGCCTTCATCAGCCGCACATCCTGCTCCATCCGTTCCAGGCTGACGGTGCGGCCGGTGACGTCATCGTGGTCGTGCCGGTTCACCCCGTGCAGGGCGAGATAGCGACCGTTCAGGCGCAGCACGCCATCGGCGATCGTCACCTCGCGGAACCCGATGCGCACCGGGACGATCTCGGTCACGGCACCTGCGCCGTCGTGGGTCTCGAGCAGCAGCTGGTACAGGTGCGGCTCCTCGGCACTCCACTGGGCGGGCGCGGTCACCGGGAGGTCGAGGGTGAGGCCGTCGACCGACTCCTCAAGGTGCCCAGTGGCCACGTCGGCCCCGTCGGGGCCCAGCAGGCGGTAGCCGAGCTTCCCGACGGCGGAGCTCGCCCGGGCGCGCACGTGCAGGGTGGCGTCCGTGGGCACCTGGTCCGCCGGGGCGTCGAAGGTGGTCCAGGTGTGCACATCGTCCAGCCGGGCCGCGGGGCGGACCAGCAGGCTGACCTCGCGGAACAGGCCGGAGGCCCACCACATGTCCTGATCCTCGAGGTAGCTGGCGTCGCTGAACTGGTGGACGAGCGCGGTCAGCAGGTTCTCGCCGGGGCGCAGGTGCGCGGTGATGTCGAACTCGGCGGTCAGGCGGCTGCCCTTGGAGAAGCCGATCTCGGTGCCGTTGAGGAAGACCTGGAGGAACGAATCGGCGCCGTCGAACCGGAGCAGGACCTGCCCGGTGAGGTCGTCAGGGTGGATGTGGATGGTGCGCTGGTATACGCCGGTGGGATTCGCGGTGACCGTGAACGGTGGATCGATCGGGAAGGGATAGCCCTCGTCGGTGTACTGCAGGCGGCCGTAGCCCTGCAGCTGCCACAGGCTCGGCACGGTGATCACGGCCCAGTCGGGGTGCGGGTGCTCGGCGACGCCGGTGGGCACGTCGAGCGGGTGCTCGTAGTAGCGGAAGCGCCAGTCCCCGTTCAGGGAACGCCACTGGGAACTCGCCTCGCGAACCATGGTCCGGGCGGTGGGCTCGTCCTGATAGCCGACCAGGTAGGCACGGGCGGGCGCCCTGTTCTGGTGCAGCTGGGTATGGTCCTGCCAGGCGCTCCGGTCAGATCGCAGGGTCACACGGGCCTCCTCGTCTCCGTCGTTGTATACAGTACACAGAACTAGAGTGGTGGGAACAAGGAGGCCCATCATCACCTGCACAGGACTGAGCGCGTTTCCCCTCACCCCCATCCTCGACGACGCCGTGGACGAGCGCGCCTTCGCCGCCCAGGTCGCACGCGTCGCGGCGGCGGGCGTCGACTCGATCGCCGCGCTGGGCTCGACCGGGGCGTACCCCTATCTGAGCCGTACCGAACGGGCACGGGTGGCGCGGGTGGCGGTGGAACATGCGGGCGACGTCCCGGTCATCGTGGGGGTCGGAGCACTACGCACCTCGCACGTGCTGGGGCATGTCGATGACGCCACGGATGCGGGCGCCTCGGCCGTGCTGCTGCCCGCCATGTCCTACCACCCGCTCACCGACGACGACGTCGTGGGCCTCGTGGAGACGGTCGCGGCGCACAGCCCGCTGCCCGTGATCGTCTATGACAACCCGGGGACGACGCACGTCACCTTCACGCCGGAGCTGTACGCGCGGGTGGCCCGGGTGCCGGGGGTGGCCTCGATCAAGATTCCCGGTGTGCCGACCAAACCGGCGGCGGCGCGTGAGCATGTCGCGAAGATCCGCGGGGCGGTCGGCGAGAACGTGACCATCGGCGTATCCGGAGATCCGTTCGCCACGGCGGGCCTCGCTGCCGGGTGCGGCGCCTGGTACTCGGTGATCGCCGGAACCCTGCCCGAGGTGGCCGTACGACTGGCACGCCCGGCACTGGCAGGCAACGCCGCGGAGGCCGAGGCCGAAAACGTGCGGCTGGCACCGTTGTGGCAGCTGTTCACCGAGATGGGAGGCAGCATCCGGGTGATCGCCGCCATCGCCGAGTTGCTCGGGATCGCCGAGCAGCCATGCCTCCCGCTCCCGATCCGCGGGCTGGACGAGGAGCAACGGCGACAAGTGGCAGCAGTGCTGGAGGCACTCGAGATCGGCTAAGCATTCTAATGCACTCAGCAGTGCACTATGCTGCACTCATGGATGGGGAAGCAGCGGCACTGGCATCGTCGATCGGTTCGCGCGTGAAGCACGAGCGGCAGGAGCGCGGTTGGACCCTCGACCAGCTGGCTGAGGCGGCACAGATCAGCCGGCGGATGCTCGTGAACGTCGAGCAGGGGGCGGCCAACCCGAGCGTGGGCACCCTGCTCAAGATCAGCACTGCGCTGGGCGTTCCGCTCCCCGCGCTCGTCGAGATGGCGGAGGTGGCATCTGCCACGGTCACTCGCCACGGTGAGGGAGCCGTTCTCTGGCGCGGGGATGCCGGCGGAGAGGGTGCACTCGTGGCTGCCGGACGCGGGACGCCGGATGCGATTGAGCTGTGGGACTGGATCCTTGAGCCGGGAGAGGAGCACGTCAGCGAACCTCATGCGCCAGGGACCCACGAGTTGCTCCAGGTGCATGCGGGCACTCTGACGATCGAGGTCGATCAGGAGCAGTTCGTCCTCGGTGCGGGCGATGCAGCGGCGTTCGGTGGGGACGTCCCGCACGCATACCGGAACGCAAGCCAGGCGAAGGTCCGGTTCTCGCTCGCCGTGTACGAGCCAGGTGCCGGGCCGGGACGAGCAACGCGGCGGACGCTGACGGAAGCCGTGGAGTCCGACCAGGATGGGTGACGCGCACCAGGGCGATGCCGGCACGCACGGGAAGGATGGGGCCCGGCTGCCCAGGACGGTTGGGCCGCCGTCGTGGGCTGGAGACGCACGGCACGCGGCGCCTCCCACACCTCCCGGGTCGACCGCGAGCACGGCGCTCGCGCGGTGGCTCGCCTCCTACGCCAGCTTCGCCATCCCGCAGGCCGCAGCACCGATCGCGTTCGCCCTGCTCGCACTGCCGCTGACAGGGACGGCGGACAGCGGGGCGGCGATGGTGCTCGCCATGACAGCCGCCCAGGTGATCGGTGCCGTACCGGTGACGCGGATCAGCCAACGGTTCAGCACCACCGGCGCGGTCCGGCTCCTGGTGGCGATCAGGACGCTTGCCCTGATCGCTGTAGCCCTGCTGGCCCACCTGACGGCACCGTTCCCACTACTGGTGACGGCCGCAGCCGTGGCCGGGGTGGTCAGCGGTGCCGCGTACGGCCACCTGCGCACCACGTTGAACCACGTGGTGCGACCCTCGCGGCTGCCGCGGGCACTCGGGATCGCGGCGACCATGAACGAGGTGGTGTTCGTCAGCGCCCCCGCCCTCGCCTCGCTGCTCGGCTCTGTCTCAGCACCGGCTGCAGTACTCGCGCTCGCCGTCTTGGGTGCCGGGCCTCTCGCCTTGCTGCCCCGATCCCCCGGGGCATCGACGACAGCGTCCGAGTCATCACGTCCAGACGGCGCCGCGCCAGGATCGTCGGTGCCGGAGACCTCAGGGGCGAAATCTCATCCAGCCGGGCCGGCGACCCGCAGGCCTGCCGGTCTGATCACCCCGGAGATCGGTCTGTGGCTGATGTGTGCCACTGCCGGGTCCGCGGCGGTAGCGGGGATCGAGGTAGGTGCAGTGTCGTTGGCAGTTCGCTTCGACCTGGCCCCGACCGCCGGGTTCCTCTTCGCCACCACGCTCTGCCTGGCGTCGGTCGCCGGCGGCATCTGGGTGAGCGCCCGGAACAGAACATCGCGAGCGGTCACCGTGGTGGTGCAGTTGGTGGTGACGACGATCGGCACCGTGCTCATCGCCCTCGGGTCGGCGTTGTGGTCAACGCTGCTCGGTGCGGTGCTGGTCGGGGCACTCCTGGCTCCGCTGGGGACGCACTACTCACTGGCCTTGGACCGCCTGGCACCCGAGCCGCGGCGGGCAGAAGTCTTCGCACTGCTACGCACGGCGCAGTCGCTGGGGATCATCACCGTGAGCGGGCTGCTGACGCTCACTTCACTCCCGGTAGCACTGGCCGGGTCGAGCACACTGATGGCAGTCGCGACGCTGGCGGCCACCAACCAGCTACGTCGACCAGCGCGGCCCAGTAGCAGCTCCCACCCGGAGGCAATCGACGGGAACACCGCCACGTAGGCACGTCTACGCAATCGTTGGTGGGCATCAGGCGATTCCCAGGAGCCGGGGCTACCCTGGGCGCATGGCCGACGAGAACCCGGACACCACGTCCGCACCTCAGTCGCCCCGGCGCATCCCGGTGACCCTGTCCAGCGTCAGCGTCTACCCGCGCAAGACGCCCTACGCCTTCGAGATCGCCGCCGACCTCGGCTACGACGGGCTCGAACTCATGGTCTGGTCCGATCCGACCAGCCAGGATGTCGCGCACCTGGAGCGGCTCAGCAACCGCTTCGACTTGCCGGTCACGAGCGTGCACGCCCCCACCTTGCTGCTCTCCCGCCGAGTGTGGGGGCCCTCCCCGCGCGAGAAGCTGGACCGCACCGCCGAACTTGCGCGGGCCCTCGGCGCCCCCACGGTGGTGGTCCATCCGCCGTTCCGCTGGCAGTACCGCTACGCCCGGGGCTTCGCCGAGCACGTACGGGAGGTGAACGCCGAGGACGACCTGACGATCGCCGTCGAGAACATGTACCCGTGGCGGGGCGCGAACCGCGAGATGAAGGCCTACCTGCCCGGCTGGGATCCGACCGAGCACGACTACGACCAGGTGACCCTCGACGTCTCACATGCCGCCGTGGCCCGGCAGAGCAGTCTCGACCTGCTCGACGTGTTCGCAGACCGGCTGGCACACGTGCACCTGGCCGACGGCACGGCGTCGATGATGGACGAGCACCTCGTTCCCGGCCGGGGCGATCAGCCCTGCCGGGAACTGCTACGCGAGCTGACCCGGCGCGACTTCCAAGGTGACGTGGTGATCGAGATCCAGACCCGGCGCGCCCGTACCGCGGCCGAGCGCGTGGACGACCTGGAGGCGTCGCTGACGTTCGCGCGCACCTATCTCGACGAGTCCGACCGGACCGAGTACACCCCGCCGCCCGGCGCCCACCATCGGCACCTGGACGCCTGGTGACGGACCGCGTCACGACCAGCCCCAGGTAGCCTGAGGGCGACATTCTCCGGGCACGAAGGGGCGTACTGCACACGTGAGCGAGCAGTCCCGCGGTGGCACCGCGTACGAGATCCTCGGGGTGCCCCGCAACGCACCTGCCGAGGACCTGCGCCGCGCCTACCGTCGGCGCCTGCGGGAAACTCACCCCGACACCGGAGGCAGCGCAGAGCTCTTCCACGAGGTGCAGTTGGCCTGGGAACTCGTGGGAACACCGGCCGCCAGGCGCCGCTACGACGCCCACTCAAGCACCACCGCCGGCGCTCGGCCTCGCCCCCGTGGAAGCGGGGTCCCGTCCGCAAGCAGCCCCGACGACGGCCCTCGGGTGTGGACAGCAGGCCGCACCGCGGGTGGCACTCGCCCGCGCCCGAAGGCCCGGACCTACGGTCACCCGGGCGGATGGTCCCGGGAGCGCTATCTGACGCTGCTGCGGGAGTGGGTCGGACGAGGCGTCACGGTCGAGAACCCCTACGCTCCTGATCTGGTCGCCCGCGCACCCCAGGAGATCCGGCACGCCCTCGCTGACGCCCTCGCCGAGGAGGCGACCGCCAAGCGGCTGGCCGAGCTGGGCTCGGCCTTCACTGTCTGGCACGACGTCGCCACAGCACACGGCCACGACGGCTGGACCGCGGATGCGAGCGCCCCCGCAACCGATCCGGCCAAGCTCGACCACGTCGTCCTGGGCCCGACCGGGCTCTTCGTGGTGCAGTCGGAGGACTGGGGCGCCCCAGTGCGCCGCAAGGGCCGCGATCTCGCGAGCGCCGGACTGCCGGAGAAGGCCCGGCCGGTGAAGGCGCTGACACGGCGGGCGCGCGTGACGAAGCGATGGCGGGTGCGCTTGGACGCGATCCTCGTGGTTGTCGCGGACGATCAACTGGAGACCTTGCTGCTCCCGCTGGGGACCGGCCGCCGGGTGCCGAGGTTCGCCATCCGCCGCAGCGCACTGGCCGGGACGCTGACCGTCGGCCTACCCGGGGTGCAGATCCTCACCGAGGACCAGCTCTTCGACCAGCGCACGCGGTTGCAGCGGGCGATCCGGTTCGTCTGAGAGCCGCCCCGACCCGAGCAGCAACGATGCCCCGACGACGATCGGCCGGGTCCACTGTGACGGCTCCGTCGTGCCAGGAACTCACCTCGGCCCTCACACTGATGGCAGACTGGCCGTCGCTTCGGGATCGATCCCGATGGAAGGGAATACCTGGTGAGCTCCAGCAACGACTCCAAACCACTGACGCTGGCCGACATCGCACGCCTGGCGGGGGTGAGCCGATCAGCCGCCTCGCGCGCCCTCGATCGCGTCGCCCCCGTCGGAGGCGCACGGGCAGAACGCGTGCGGGCTATCGCGGCAGCGCACGGCTACGTCCCCAACTCCCGCGCGGCCAATCTCCGGCGGCAACGAACGGGGCTGATCGGGGTCGTCGTCCCGCGCCTGACCGACACCGTCATGGCGATGCTCTACGAGGCGATCGTGGCCGAGTGCGCCAAGCGCGGATGCCAGGCGACAGTCGTCACCACCGACGATGACCCCCGAGCTGAGCTCGAGCGGGGACGGGCGCTGCTGGACCAGCGCGTCGATGGCTTCATCGTGACCACAGCACGTACGGACGGTGCGGACCCGCTCCTGCTGGAGCTACGTGAACGCGGCGTGCCCTTCTGCCTCGCCCTGCGCACCGACGGCGAGAGCCCGTCCGCCCTCGGGGACGACGAAGCCGGCGGCTGGATGGCAACCCGGCACTTGATCGACGCCGGACACGCGCGCATCGCCTTCGTCGGTGGCGCTCCATACGCCTCCTCGTCCCAGGGGCGCCGCGCGGGCTACCTGCGGGCCATGACCGAAGCCGGACTCAGCGCACCGCCGGAACTGATCCACGAGACAGACTTCAGCATGCAGGCGGGGGTGCGCACCGGACACCTGCTCCTGGCACTGGCCGAGGTTCCGACGGCGGTATTCACTGCCAACGACAGTCTCGCCGTCGGGCTGATCTCAGCCGCCCTGCGATCGGGGCTGCGGGTGCCGGAGGAGCTCTCACTGGTGGGCTACAACGACACTCCTATCGCAGCCCACCTCGCCACTCCCCTGACCTCGCTGGCCGTACCGTTCGCGCAGATCGCGGCGGACGCCGTCAGCAGGCTCCTGGATGGCGCAGCCGCGACCGACGGGGAGCCGATCACCAGGCGCGCACCCCACCTGGTCTCGCGCGAATCGGTGACAGCTCCTCGTCGTCACAATTGACCTAGCGGGATCGATCCCGCTAACGTGTCGCTCGTCCACCAACGACGAAGGGCGACGACGATGTCCCAGAGTTCTCCCACCTACTCGATGACCAGCACCGCAAGCGTGCCACCCCATCCCTCTTCCAGCCGGGATCGATCTCGTTCACGTCGCATCCCTGCCGCCCTCGCGGCTGGAGCGCTGGCAGCAGCGCTCGCCGCTTGCTCCGCCTCAGGCGGCGGCGACGACAACGGCTTCACGCTCGCGCTGATCGAGCCCGACCTCACGACCGTGCCGCTGATGGCCGCAGCCGAGCAGCTGCGCCAGGACGGGATGGAGATCGACATCGTCGAGCTCGCCGAGCCCGAGCTCGCCATCGAAGGGCTGGCACAAGGCGACTACCAGATCTCGGCCGAGGCGACGAGTCCTGCCCTCATCGCGGCTGAGCGTGGATCGCCCATCCAGATCATCGCCGACGTGATCGGTAACCAGTGGGCCATCTACAGCCAGTCCGACCTGACCTCCTGCGACAGCCTCGTCGGTGAGCCGGTCGGCATCTTCTCCGAGGGTGCGGTAGCCACGGCGATGGTCCGCGATTGGGTTGCGCAGGAGTGCACAGCCGGTGAACCGGAGTATCTGGTGATCGGCGGCTCCGAAGTGCGGGCGCAGGCGCTCGTCACCGGCGAGATCAGCGCCACCGCGCTCGAGGTTTCCGACGTGGTCACCCTGGCCGGCACCACCGATGCCGACTTGCACGAGCTCGCGAACTTCGGCACCTCATTGCCGGACCTGCATCCGCAGACGGTCTACGCGAACTCCGACTTCCTCGCCGACCAGCCGGACCTCGCGCAGGCGTTCGTCGACGCGCTGGTCGATACCCATGCCGAGATCAACGCCGACCCGGCGCTCCTGGTGACCCTCGCGGAGGAACATCTGGGCATCGTCGGAGACGAGAACCTACAGCGGATCGCCGAGACCTACGTCGAGCGCGGTCTGTTCGACGCCGCTGCGCTCACACCCGAGAACGTCCAGGGCACGATCGACTTCTTCGTCGGTGCCGGCGTGGTCGGAGAACTCTCCGCTGAGGATGTGGCCGACCTCTCCTTCATCGAGAACGCCTCATGACAAGTCTCACGCACGAGCCCGAACGGTCTGCCCGCCCGGCGATGCTGAACCGCCTGGACAGTCCGCTCACATACCAGATTCTGACGTTCGCACTCTTCGCGATCGGCTGGCAGATCTACGGCACGTTCTTCGGCGGCCTGCTGGTGCCGACCTTCACCGAGACCGTGGCAGCCCTGGTGCCGACGCTCGTGAGCGCCGAGTTCTGGGAGGCGTTCGTCGTCTCCAACCAGGCGCTGGTCCTCGGCTTTGCCGCGGCCGTCGCCATCGGAGTGCCGACCGGTATCGTGCTCGGCCGGTTCCGCACCCTCGAACGGCTCTCGAACGTCTACCTCAACATCCTGCTCGTCACCCCCATGGCAGCGATCATCCCGCTGCTGGTGATGTCCGTCGGATTCGGCCTCCTCTCCCGGGTGATCCTGGTGACGTTGTTCGCGGTGGTGATGATCATCGTCAATGTCCGGGCAGGCATCCGGCAGGTGGATCCTTCACTGATACAGATGGCCCGCACCTTCGGCGCAGGTGAAGCGCAGATCTGGCGGGAGATCCTGCTGCCCGGAGCGCTGCCGTCGATCATGACCGGGATCCGGCTCGGACTGGGCCGAGCGGTCACCGGGATGGTGATCGTGGAGCTGCTCATGGTCTCCCTGGCCCTCGGCGGCCTCATCCTCGAGTACCGCGGGAGCTTCAACGGCCCGGCCCTGTACGCGGTGATCGTGGCGATCATCGCCGAAGCACTCGTCCTCATCTCCGCCGCCCAGTGGCTGGAACGGCGGATCGCCCCCTGGGCGCCCTCGGCAGGAAAGGCACGTTCATGATCGAGATCAATCAGCTCACCAAGACCTTCACCAGCCAGGACGGCACACCCGTCCACGCCCTCGGTGGTGTGGACCTGACGGTGAACGACAACGAGTTCCTCACCCTGCTCGGCCCCAGTGGCTGCGGCAAGACGACGATGCTCAAGATGATCGCCGGCCTGCAGGGCTGGGATGGGGGAACGATCACCATCGACGGCAAGGCTGTGACCGGGCCGGGCCCGGATCGCAGCATGGTGTTCCAGAACTTCGCACTCCTGCCGTGGGCCACGGTCATGGACAACGTGTGCTTCGGACTACGGCTGCGGGGTACCGAACGCCGCGCCCGAGAAGAGCGGGCTCAGGAACTCATCGAGATGGTGGGCCTGTCCGGTTTCGAGTCCAAGCGGCCCGGTGAGCTCTCCGGTGGCATGCAGCAACGGGTCGGCATCGCGCGGGCACTCGCGGTCGATCCGCAGATCCTGCTCATGGATGAACCGTTCGGCGCCGTCGACGAGCAGACC
This sequence comes from Ruania rhizosphaerae, assembly GCF_009805705.1. GTDB lineage: Bacteria > Actinomycetota > Actinomycetes > Actinomycetales > Beutenbergiaceae > Ruania > Ruania rhizosphaerae. The sequence continues at coordinate 61,700 of NZ_VSMB01000013.1, read as the reverse complement.
CGCCGACTGTTGCAGGAGGAGCTGCTCAGCATCTGGGAGCGCAACCGGCTCACCGTCGTGTTCGTGACGCACTCGATGGAGGAGGCAGTCCTGCTCGGCGACCGGGTGGTGCTGATGAGTGCCCGGCCCGGGCAGATCTCCGAGATCGTCGAGGTCCCGCTCGCACGGCCCCGGTCCAGCGACGTCGGTGGGCTCGAGCGATCGCGGGAGTACACCGAGATCACCGCGCACCTGTGGGACCAACTGCGATCCATGCACAGCGAGCATCGTGCCGTCGAGGCCGTGCGATGACCGCCATCGCACAGAGCACCACGCCGCGCACCTCCCGCTCCGTTCCCCGATTCCGGCTGGGCGGTGTCGGAATGAGCGCCCTGTCCCTGACTCTCGGCGTACTCGCCTGGGAACTGGTCGGCCGCGTGTTCGCGCTCCCGTTCTTCCCGCCGTTCACGGTCGTGGTCGGCACGCTCATGGAGATGATCGGCCGGGGCGACATCGTCGGGAACCTCGCGGTCAGCCTCAGCAACCTCGTGGCCGGCTTCACCATCTCACTGGTCATCGGGATCGTCGTGGGAACGGCCATGGGCCGGTACTGGCGGGTGCGTGCAGCCCTCGGTGTCTATGTCTATGCGCTCCTGACAGCACCGTCCTTGGTCTTCGCCCCCATCTTCTTCTCGATCTTCGGCGCCGGGCAGGGGTCGATCATCGCCGTCGTGGTCATGTACTCCACCTTCGTGATGATCATCAACACCGCCTCTGCCGTACAGAACGTTCCGGCAGCGATGCTCGAGATGGGGCGCAGCTACGGCGCCTCGGAGTGGCAACTCGTCACCCGGGTAATCGTCCCGGCTGCGCTCCCGACGATGCTCGCTGGAATCCGGCTCGGGATGGGGCGCGCCGTCCTCGGCATGATCAACGGCGAGATGTTCATCGCCGTGACCGGGCTGGGCCGGCTGGTCACCCAGGCAGGAAAGTCCTTTGACGGAGCAGCGGTGCTCGCAGTGCTGATCGTCATCATCGTCGTGGCCCTCGGCGCCGTCGGACTCGTCCAGATGGTCGACCGGGCACTGACCGGCTGGGTGCCGGATACGAGCAAGGAGAAGTCATGAAGATCGATGCGTTCAGTCACGTGCTCCCACCGCGCTACTTCGCGGCGATGCGGGAACTGGTGACCGACCCACGTGCGCTGACCCGATGGCTCGACCTTCCAGCGCTGCACGACATCGAGGCACGACTGGCAATGATGGAGGAGTTCGGGCCGGAGTACCAGCAGGTCCTCACTCTCTCGTCACCACCCATCGAGCTGCTGGCGCCTCCCGAGGAATCAGCAGCACTCGCTCGCCTGGCCAACGAGACCCTCGCCGAGCTGGTCGAAGAGCACCCGGGCCGGTTTCCGGCCTTCGTCGCCTCGCTGCCGCTGAACAATGTGCCGGCCGCATTGGCGGAGCTGCACTACGCGATCGACACCCTCGGCGCGGTCGGAGTGCAGATGTTCACCAACATGAACGGACTACCCATCGACGACGCCCGCTTCGAGCCGCTCTATGCGGAGATGTCGCGGCGCGACCTACCGATCTGGCTGCATCCGACAAGATCAGCCAGGACACCCGACTACGCCACCGAGACGACCTCACAGTACGAGATCTGGTGGGCCCTCGGGTGGCCCTACGAGAGCAGCGCCGCCATGGCCCGACTCGTCTTCTCGGGCGTGCTCGAACGCTACCCGAACCTGGCGATCATCACCCATCACATGGGGGCGATGATCCCGTTCCTGGAGGGACGGGTCAGACTGGGATGGGCCGATCAGTTCGGCAGCCGCACCCACGGTGACGGGCCCCGAGCCGCCTTGGACGCTCTCACCCAGGAGCCGATCGACTACTTCCGCTCCTTCTATGCCGACACCGCGCTCTCCGGTTCAGCGATCGGCACACGATGCGGTCTGGATTTCTTCGGCAGTGAGCGGGTCCTGTTCGCCTCGGACTGCCCATTCGATCCCGAGGGCGGCCCGATGTACATCCGCGAGATGATCCGGATCATCGATGCGCTCGACATCGGCGAGGCTGACCGCCACCGCATCTACGCGCGCAACCTTGACCGCATCACCCACGGCCGGCTGCTCGGGTCGGCAGCGCTCGGTCCACGGCCGGTCGCCACCACAACGGGCTAACACCGGTGGGAGGGCGTCTCAGCGACCGACGGCCTCCCGCTCGACATCCGCCGGTTCCTCCTGCGTTGCCTGCGCCGAGACGGCAGCCGAGAGTGCCGCCACACGGTCACGCTCGGCTCGGCGCCACTGCCGCCGCACGGCCAGCAGCAGGATGCCGGCGATGCTGATGACGGTGAACATCACGGCCGCCATCGCCAGGGCGGTTCCCCCGAGCAGTCCGCTGACCGGGGAGATGAGGGCTCCCATGACGAACCCCATCGCGCCGTTGAGGGCGGCGGCGGAGCCGGCCCGGTGGCCGTTGTGCTCGAGCACGATCGCCGGAACCGAGGGCATCACGAACCCGACGGTCCCCAGGGTCGGGACGAGGAAGGCGAGCAGCAGCCAGAACCCCTCTCCCTCGGCCACCACGAGCGTGACGACCAACAGTGCCAAGGCGAGCGCCCAGCCCGTGGCGATGGCCGCCGTCACGATGCGTTCCGGACGGACCCTGCGCACGAGTGCACCGTTGATCTGGGATCCGATGGTCACCGCGAGCGCCCCGGCGCCGAAGATGTAGCCGAACTCGCTGGCCGTGAGGCCGAACCCCTCCTGGAACACGAAGGTCGAGGAGGAGACGTAGGTGAACAGGGCACCCATGTACATCGCACCCATGAGCACCGCACCGATGAAGGACCAGTCGGTCAGCAGTGAACGGTAGGACACCAGCGCTGCCCCGACTCCGGCGCTGCGGCGGCGCTCCGGCGGGAGTGACTCCTTGAGGAAGATGGCGGCGACGACCAGCAGCACCGACCCGAAGAGGGCCAGCACGGCGAACATCATCCGCCAGCTGCCGAAATGCAGGATCTGGGCACCGAGCGTGGGGGCGAGGATCGGCGCGACACCGACCACGAGCATCAGCCGGGAGATCACGGTGCCGATGCCCAGGCCGCCGAACCTGTCGCGGACGACAGCGAGTGCCAGCACCATCCCGGCCGCCCCGCTCAGGCCCTGCACCACCCGCAGAACAGTCAGCATCTCCACACTCTGCACGCCGATGATCGCGACCGACGCGAGCACGTACACCACCAACGCGATGAGCATCGGGCGGCGGCGACCGTAGGAGTCAGAGAGCGATCCGACGACGATCTGCCCGACTGCGAGACCCGCCAGCGTGGCGGTCATCGTCAGCTGGACGCTCGCCTGCGTGGTGCGCAGGTCGGTCACGATCTGCGGGAAGGCCGCGAGGTAGAGGTCGATGGTGAGAGGTCCGACGGCCACGAGCGCGCTCAGCAGCAGCACGAATCCGAACCCGAGTCGCTCCTGGACGGGCACGGCGGGGGCGGTCGGCTCTGATGCGGGGGAGGCGTTCGGCGCAGGGGATCTCACAACAGGCCCAACACCCCTCACCCCGCCCCTGTTCCGAAATCCAACGTCGATATGGTGGTGAAGCAGGTCACAGTGTTCGGAGACCGTGGACAGCCGGCAGCGTGGCTCGCACCGGCACCAAGCGAGCCCTGTCAGGAAAAGGTGCTGACACATCAGGGAGAATGGGCCGAGCACGCCCAGACTCCGACCCCGAGCCAACGAACGAGTGAGCGAGACCAACCCCCGCCCCGAACCTGCGCGCCCGAATCACCAGCCCCGGCGCCGCGGGCGTTCCGGTAACCCCCGCCGCGGTCGCTCAGGTGACCCCCGCCGCGGCCGCTCAGGTGACCCCCAGCGCAGGCCGAATCCGAAGAATCAGGGCTACCGGCCGCCGTCGCCGGAACTGATCGCCACCCGGGAGGCCGCCCGCCCGGCCATCTCCTACCCGCCCCAGTTGCCGGTGAGCGCGCGCGTGGAGGACATTGCCGCGGCGATCCGGGATCACCAGGTGGTGATCGTGGCCGGCGCCACCGGCTCCGGGAAGACCACGCAGATCCCGAAGATCTGCCTGGAGCTCGGCCGCGGCATCGGTGGCACGATCGGGCACACCCAGCCGCGCCGGATCGCCGCACGCACGGTGGCCGAACGCCTCAGCGAAGAGCTCTCCGTCCCCCTCGGCGGGGTTGTGGGGTACCAGGTGCGCTTCACCGACCAGGTCTCCGAGCAGACCCTGGTCAAGGTGATGACCGACGGGATCCTGCTCGCCGAAATCCAGCGCGACCCGCTGCTGCGCCGCTACGACACGATCATCGTGGACGAGGCGCACGAACGCTCCCTCAACATCGACTTCCTGCTCGGTTACCTGCACCAGCTCCTGCCCCAGCGCCCCGATCTGAAGGTGATCGTCACCTCCGCCACGATCGACTCCGAGCGGTTCGCCGGCTACTTCGCGAAGGCCGCCGGCGAGACGCCGGTGATCGAGGTCTCCGGTCGCACGTATCCGGTCGAGGTGCGCTACCGGCCCCTCGTTCCCGATGTGGAGGACCCCGACGACGGCGCCCCCTCCTCTCCCGGCGGCTCGCCCGAGCCTCCGGTCACTGGGGGCGAGGATGCCATCGACCAGTCCACCGGCATCTGCGTCGCCGCCGATGAGCTGATGGCCGAAGGCCCCGGTGACATCCTGGTGTTCTGCTCCGGCGAACGCGAGATCCGCGATGCCACCGACGCCCTCGCCTCCCACCTCGGCACGCGCTACGTGAAGGCCGGAACGGCGCGCAACTCGGCGCATGCGGCGAACGCCGTCGAGGTGGTGCCGCTGTACGCCCGGCTCTCCGCAGCCGAGCAGCACCGGGTGTTCGAGGCCCACACCACCCGGCGGATCGTGATCGCCACCAATGTGGCCGAGACATCCCTGACCGTGCCCGGGATCCGGTACGTGATCGACACCGGTACCGCCCGCATCTCCCGCTACTCCAACCGCACCAAGGTCCAGCGTCTGCCGATCGAACCGGTCAGCCAGGCCAGCGCCAACCAGCGAGCCGGGCGCTGCGGGCGCGTGGCTGACGGCATCTGCATCCGGCTGTACTCGGCGCGCGACTACTCCGGCCGCCCGGAGTTCACCGAACCGGAGATCCTGCGCACCTCGCTGGCGTCGGTGATCCTGCAGATGGCCGCCGCCGGGCTCGGGGAGATCAGTGCCTTCGACTTCCTCGACGCTCCCGACCCGCGGGCGATCCGCGACGGCACGCAGTTGTTGCACGAGCTGGGCGCGATCGATCCGCGAACGAACCAGCTGACCTCGACCGGGCGCCAGCTCGCCCACCTCCCGATCGACCCGCGGATGGGGCGGATGATCACCGAGGCTGCACGCCTGGGCTGCCTGCGCGAGGTGATGGTGATCGTGGCCGGGATGTCCGTGCAGGACGTGCGTGAGCGGCCGGCCGAGGCCCAGCAAGCCGCCGACGAGAAGCACCGCCGCTTCGCCGACCCCACCTCGGACTTCCTCGCCATCCTCAACCTCTGGCGCTACCTGAGCGAGCAGCAGCGCGAGCTCTCCTCCTCCGCGTTCCGTCGCCAGTGCAAGGCCGAGTTCCTGCACTTCCTGCGCATCCGGGAGTGGCAGGACGTGCACTCCCAGCTCCGCCAGATGGTCAAGCAGCTGGGGCTCCCGATGGGGCACGAGCGGCACGATCCGGCCACCGACACCAAGGAGCAGGCCGAGGCGAAGGCCGACGCCATCCACCAGGCCCTCCTCGCCGGCCTCCTCTCCCACATCGGCGCCTGGGACGAGCGCCGCCGCGAGTACGCCGGCGCGCGCGGCACCCGGTTCGTCATCTTCCCCGGATCCCATCTGGCCAAGAGGAACCCCGCCTGGGTGATGGCCGGGGAACTGGTGGAGACCTCGCGGCTATTCGCCCGCACCGTGGCCCGGATCAAACCCGAATGGGCCGAACCGCTGGCCGAGCACCTGGTCAAGCGCGTCCACAACGAGCCGGTCTGGTCAGCCAAGCGCGGTGCGGCGATGGTCAAGGAGAAGGTGCTCCTGTACGGGGTGCCGATCGTGGCCGACCGGATGGTGCCGCTCGGCCGGATCGACGCCGAGGTCGCGCGGGAGATGTTCATCCGCCGCGCACTGGTGGAAGGAGACTGGCGCTCCCACCACGCCTTCGTGGCCGAGAACGCCCGGATCCTCGCCGAGGCGGAGTCCCTGGCCGCCCGCGAGCGCCGCCACGATCTGCTGCTCGACGACCAGGGCATCTACGACTTCTACGACGCGCGCATCCCGCGTGAGGTCACCACAGCTGCGCACTTCGACTCCTGGTGGAAGAAGGCCCGCCGCGAGACGCCGGACCTGCTCACCTTCACCACCGAGCTGCTGCTGCCGCAGGCCGATGAGCTCGACCCGGATGCCTTTCCCGACACCTGGCACCAGGGCGATCTCACGCTGCCGCTGACCTATCAGTTCGAGCCCGGCACCGAGACCGACGGCATCACCGTGCACATCCCGGTCGCAGTGCTCAACCAGGTCCGGCCCGCGGGCTTCGACTGGCTGGTCCCAGGGCTGGTCGAGGAATTGATCATCGCCACCATCCGGGCGCTGCCCAAACCGATCCGCCGTGAGCTCGTGCCTGCACCCGATGTCGCCAGGCAGATCGTCGCCCGCCTCCCCGCCTGGGACCAGGTGGCCCCCGACGGCGACCCCTCCTTCCTGGAGGCCTTCGCCGCCGCCGCGGCGCAGGTGCGCGAGGTCGAGGTACGTCCCGATGATGTGGACGTCTCCCGGATCCCGGCCCACCTGCAGGTCACCTTTCAGGTGGAGTCAGAGCGTGGCGCGGTGCTCGGTACCGGCAGCGATCTGGCGGCCCTGCAGCGCCGGCTCGCCCGGGAGTCGGCCGACGCCGTCCGCTCCGCCGTGCGAGGCGCGTTGCGGGAGGCCGGTGGCCCGCTGCCGAAGGACCGCAGGAACGGTGATCGGCGCGGCGGTGATCGCAGCCGAGGTCGGGCCCAGACTGCTGGCTCCTCCACCCCAGCCGGTGCTGGGCTCACCCCGGGGCTCGCCGAGGAGACCGGACTGACCGACTGGCCATCGATCGATGCCATCCCGGCATCGGTCACCTCCACCGGCCCGGGCGGGCTGGAAGTGCGCGGCTACCCGGCCCTGGTGGACGAGGCAGCGGACACAACTGAAGGCTCACGGCGACTCCGTGCCATATCTGGCACGGAGTTCCCCAGGGCCGTCAGTTCTGTCCGGCTCACCGTGCTGACCGACGCCGGCGAACAGGCACTGCAGCACCGCGAAGGCGTCCGGGCGCTCCTCCTGCAGCGGTTGGTGCTGCCCACCAGCCGGGTGACCTCCCGGTGGGACGCCCAGCGCTCCCTGGCCCTGGCCGCAAGCCCGTACGCGAGCACCGATGCCTTGGTGACCGAGCTGCAGCGCGCGGCACTCGCCTCCCTCACCGCCGGCACGGACCTGGCGGGGCTGCGCACCCGGTCCGCGTTCGAGACCCTCGCCACCGGCCTGCGCGACAAGCTGGAGGACGAGACCCACCGCCTCGCCGGCATCGCCGCCGACACCCTGACGGTCTCCCGGGAGCTGGATGCCCAGATCAAGGCCACCACCTCGATGGCCCTGCTGGACGTGCTCACCGATGTGCGGGACCAGCAGGCGGCGCTCATCCACGACGGGTTCCTCAGCACCACCCCGCCCGAACGATTGGGCGACCTGCCTCGGTACCTACGCTCCGCCGTCGTGCGCCTGCAGAAGGCCGCCGAGAACCCCGGGCGGGACGCGACACTGGCCTGGCAGCTCGGAGAGCTGCGGGATGCGTGGTGGGCGGCGGCGCGCAGCGCCGAGCACGACCCGGCCCGGCTCCTCCGGCTCGAGCAGGTGCGGTGGCTGCTGGAAGAGTTGCGCGTGAGCTTCTTCGCCCAGCAACTCGGCACCAGCGAACCCGTCTCACCGAAACGACTGCGCAAGGCGCTCGCGGAGGCCTGAGCGCTGCGCGGTGGGCACCCGCGAACCGAGATCGGCACCCGCGTGGCTCGATGTCGGCGGGTACCGATACCGTCCCTGACAGATACAGCGCGACGATAGGCGGAGGCACGTGGACCTGAACGCAGCCCTGACCCTGGGGCGTGACCTGCTCGACCAGCACGGTCTGACCGATTGGCGGCTGACGCTGGACTCTGCTCGCCGACGGGCCGGACTGTGCCGCTACGACCGGCGCACGATCAGCCTGAGCCGCCACCTGATCCCGCTGCTGGAGGAATCCGCGGTCCGGGACACCGTGCTGCATGAGATCGCCCACGCCCTGGCCGGCCCCCGCACTGGCCACGGACCCCGGTGGCGGGCGATCGCCGTCCAGATCGGCGCCAGTGGCGAGCGGTGCCTGCCGGCGGACGCGCCCGCACCGCCGGCCCCATGGGAGGGGCACTGCCGCGCCGGTCACGTGCACCGCCGCTATCGCCGACCCACGCGGCCGATGGCGTGCGCGACGTGCGCCCGGCGCTTCTCGCCGGAGAATCTCATCACCTGGCGCCACCACGGCCGTGAGGTGGATCTGGGCCCGCGATACACGGCGGAACTTCGCCGAATCCTGGGAGCTGCCGCGCCCAGCCGATGACGCCCTTACGGGCCTTGTGGCGATCCTCGACCGGGCTCAGGGACCTCCCAGCGTTCTCTCGGTATGCCGACAGATGCGCGCTCTAGCGTCTGGCGTCATCACCGACAGTCACAACGCGAGGAGATCGCCATGAGTTCCACCCCGACACTGCGGACCTACGAGGGCCGGGTTCTGCCCCACCAGGACGAGGAGGTGGTGGACCAGGGCCTGGCGTTCGACGTGGCCACGCTGATGTCGCGGCGGACGATGCTCGGCGCTCTCGGTGCCGGGGCGGCTGGATTCGGTCTGGTTGCCTGCAGCGCCGTCACCGATACCGGCAGTTCAGGCGGCGGCACGGCGGGCAGCACCACGTCCAGTACCGACGCACTGACCGAGATTCCGGAGGAGACGGCGGGCCCCTACCCCGGCGACGGCTCGAACGGGCCCGATGTACTGCAGGAATCCGGCATCGTGCGCAGTGACATCACCACGAGCATCGGGGAGTCCTCAGGGGTGGCCGAGGGAGTGCCGATGACGCTCGACCTGACCATCGTGGACCTCGCCGACGACGGCGCGCCCTTCGAAGGTGTGGCGGTGTACGTGTGGCACTGCACCCGTGAGGGTGGGTATTCGATGTACTCCGAAGGCGTGACCGAGGAGAACTTCCTGCGCGGAGTACAGATCGCCGACGAGGCGGGCCTGGTCAGCTACACCAGCATCTTCCCGGCCTGCTACGACGGACGCTGGCCGCACATCCACTTCGAGGTGTACCCGGACCAGGAGAACATCACCGACGTCGCCAACGTCATCGCGACCTCGCAGGTGGCCCTCCCGCAGGACGTCTGCGAAACCGTCTACGCCGAAGCGGGGTACGAGGCGTCGGTGGACAATCTCGCCCGCGTCAGCCTGGACTCGGACAACGTCTTCTCCGATGACGGCGGTGCTAGCCAGCTCGCCACCGTCACCGGGGATGTCGCTGCCGGGTACACCGTGACTCTGACCGTTGGCGTGGACACCACCACCGATACGGGCGGCGGCGGTGCACCGGCAGGCGGAAACGAAGGAGGCCGAGCCCCGGGCGGCCCCGGTGATACGCCCACGGTCCGCGAGGACGCCTGAGAGCAGCGCCGCGGCGATCGGGGCCGGCGCCGGGGCCCCGGGAGCGGCGGCGCCGGGGCCCCGGGGGCCGAATGTGTGATCCCGTCAGCGAGAAGGGGGCGAACATTCGGCCCCTCAGGGGCGAAACGATCAGATCGCACCCACCCCGCGCCGGCGGCGCAGCCCAAGTCCGATCCCGATCGCCAGTGCACCGGCCACCAGCATCACCCACAAGATCGTCGACGCGCCGGTGGAAGGCAGTCCGCCATTGTCCTCGGCAGCCGGATCGCCCGCGTCGTCCGCGCCCGTGCTGCCGTTCGCGGAGGGATCATCGTCCCCATTCGATGCGTCGCCCCCACCGGTCGCGTCTGCGTCCGCGCCGGTGCCCGGGTCGCTCGAGGCATCACCCGAGCCCTCGTCGGCGATCGAGAACGTGACGGTGGCTGCCTCGCCGTCACGCGTGCCGAGGCTCGGCATGACCGTCAGCTCGTGATTGCCTGCCGCGGAGATCGGCGTCCCGAGTTGCAGGCTCCACGTGCCATCTTCCGAGACGGTCGTCTCGGCCGCTGCCCGAGCTCCCACCGCGCCGTCGGTCATGCGGACCTGCGATCCAGGTCGTCCGGTGCCCTGCAGCCCAGTGACCTCCGACCCTGCCACGAGCTCCCCGGACGGGGCGTCCGTGACCGCGAAGTCGCTGTCGATGTCCACACGGTTGTAGAGGAACTGGGTCGGGTCGATCGGATGGTCCACGATGCGTGTCTCGCCGACGCACCCGTTCCAGCCGTTCGAGGCCTCGTCGTAGTTGAACACGGTTCCGATCACCCACGGGTAGCCGGGGGCGAAGGTCATACCGTCCAGATTCGTCGCATTGCGCAGCACCGGCACCCCGTCGACGTACATCGTCGTGCGATGCGTGGCGGGGTCGTTCACCGCAGCGACGTGGTACCAGTTGCCGGTCATGATCTCCCCGGACCACAGCGAACCGGTGTTCGTCCACGGCGTGCCGTTCGTGGTTGCCCACTGGAACTCCCGCAGGTTCGAGACCGAGAAGAACGCCGGGCCCATGGTGTAGTCGTACTGCTCCCAGGCCACGGGCAGGGCCGAGCGGCGGCCGGTGCGCGAGAACCATCCGCCCCACTGGTTGTCCTCGACAGTCCACTCCTCGGAGAGGTAGACGTAGGACTCGATCGTGTACCCGTCCTCGAATGTGGCGTGCGTGACGGGTACGTCGTACTCGGTGGTCAGGTAGTTGAGGTTCCCGGTGCTGCGCGAGGCGTCCGCGAAGCACACCGCGGAGGCGTCGGCGGAGAGCCTCGGGGCGTTCTCACGCGTGATGGTGACGTCCTCGACCTGCGCTGGGGCGTTGATCTGATCGACCGGAAGCCGGTACATCGGGTTCTGCCCGGTCTCGTCGGTGATCTTGGCGTTCTCGGGCAGAATGCCTTCCTCCTGGTCACCGAAGCGCCAGTGGGCAAGCGTGCCCGGCACCTCGATGTAGTCCGACCGCGCACCGGCCGGCACGAGCAGGTCAGCACCGCCGTCGCCGTCCCAGCCCTCGCTGACGATCTCCTTCGCCCGCTCGGAGAGGTCGCCGTAGGAGCCCTCACCCGGTCCGAAGCCCTCGGCGAAGGAGAACCGCTCCGAGAAGTCGATCTCCAGGGAGAAGTCCGCTTCCGGTGTGCTCACCACGGGGGTGTCCGAGGGAGTCAACGTCTCGGCGTCCTTCATCGTCACCCACGGCGAGATCGTGGCGAAGTCGATCCGGTCGTTGCTCAGATCGAACTCCATCATCGCCATGATCCCGTTGCCGCCGTCAGCGGCCATCTGCGAGTCGAGCAGGATCTGGTGCACGTCGTTGCCGGCGTCGTTGGTGAGAACGCGGCGGGTCTGGCCGTGGAAGTGTCCATTGAGGGTGATGAAGATCTGGTCGTTGGAGCGGATCAGCTCCTCCCACATCTCCTGCCCGAACCAGAACTCGGCCGGCTCGCCCGTCGCCTTGTCGATGTCGATGATCGCGTGCGAGGTCAGAATCGTCGGCAGCGTCGGGTTCGCATCGAGCACCGACTGCGCCCACGCCCAGGTTCCCGGTTCGGCGTTCCAGCCGATCGCGAGGACGAGGAACTGTTGCCCTTCCGCCTCGAACACGTGCGCATTCGAGTATCCGTTCTGGTGGGTCGAGACAACGGTGTCGGCCGAGAGCCGGCTCGCGGGGAAGTTCGCGAGGTAGTTCGCCGCGTTGCTCTCCGAGCTCCGGGCGCCCCAGTCCGCGACGTCGTGGTTGCCCGGCAGAACCGAGTAGTCCATGCCTGCCTCGTCCAGGACGCGCATCGCCCGGTCGCCGGCCTCCCACTCCCCCGGCACCCACTCCTGGTCCACGACGTCACCGAGGTGCGTGGTGAACCGGACGTTCAGCTCCTCGGCGTTGCCGGCGAGCCAGGTGGTCTGCGCCTCGAACGGGTCGGTGCCGTAACGCGGCATGAACTGCTCGGCCGAGTAGCGCGAATAGAACTGCGTGTCCGGCAGCACCGCGACGGTGAACCGCGAACCGGGGTCCTCAGCCGCCTGCGCCTCCTGCGCCGTCACGGGCGCCGCCAGCGCGGCAACCGTCGCAGCGGCCCCGAGCACGGCCGTCCAGCGCACCATTGTCTTCTTCATGGATCGTTGTGTCCTCACAGTCCCGGACCCCAGACCTCGAACTCCGCCAGCTGCATCCAAGAGGCGTCCGACTTGTTCTCGATCACCGCGCGAAAGCCCGTTGCGGTCACGGGCTCGAACTCCGTTTCCAGCTGCAGCCGCTCGCCGTCGTTCGTCAGCGTTCCGACGGAGACGTCTTCCCAGCCACCGCGCATGTTGCGCCATTGGAAGGTCACCGTGCCGATGTTGTCGGCCCCGGCGAACTCGTACAGGGCGGCGCTATGAACCTGCGTGGGCCGTTCGAAGTAGTAGGCGACCCAGTTCGGGTTCACGCGGTTGTCCGCACCGCCGGACCGCCAGTCGCCGAAGGCTTCCGCATCACGGTCGCCGTCGGTGAGGCCACTGAGATCCTCGGAGCCTGCCAGGCGCCACGACCGGACGCCACCGGCGCGCAGCACATTCACCTCGGACGCAGGGGCCAGCGTGACGTGCAGCGACGCGGCAAAGCCGAGGTCGGCAGCAGCGGGCACCGTGAACTCACCGTCGCGGGTGAGTACCTCGGGGTCAATCGCATCCCAGTCCCAACGCACGGCTGCCTCGACAGTCATCTCGGAGCCGCTCACGGAGCGGTCAACCGTGCGAGGTGCGAGCGAACGCAGCGTGCCGAGCCGCACTCCGGCGAAACTCCTCAGTTCGCTATCGAGCGCATCGCCGACCGTCCCGACCGTGAACCGTGCATCGACCCGGACCGTATCGCCGTAGGGGCCGTCTGCGTACCCTGCGAACTCGACGACGCCGTCGACGTTCCACACTGCGCCATCGGGCATCTCCCAGTGGATACCCTCCACCTCGACCGAGGCACCCCAACCGTAGACGGCAGTGACGGCGTCAGGCAGGTCGGGCACGGAACCGGGCAGGACGAGCTGGCCGACCGTCTCCGTGGTTGCCTGCACCGGGTGGATGCGCCATGACTCGTTGCCACCGAAGTCGCCCGCGTCCCAGGTGCCGATCTCGGCACCGTCCGCGGTACTCCAGCCGTACAGGTTCAGCGCGGCGTCGTTCCCGTTGAGCGCGCGGCCGTTGATGAGCATCGAGATGTCATCTCGCTCTGTGACCGACCAGGTGGCCAGATCGTTGGCCGCCGCTGCCACCGGGGTGACGTCCAGCAGCTCGAGTGCGCGAGACTCTTCGGCGCGAGCGAGCACATCCCCCGCGGCACTCGTCAGCACGAACGTGTCCGAGGCTCCCGCGATCGGATACATCACCACGACCTGCGCGGTCAGCGCATCCGGTTCGGTGGCGATCGTCCGGCTGGACAACGGGATGTCCTCCGCTGCGATCACCGCCGTCTTTCCGGTCGCGTGCGTACTCTCGATCAGGACGGTCTGTGGTTCTCCGACCGCTGCGCCGTCGGTGACGGTGTCGGCGGACGCCGACTCACCACCGATCCCGGCGCCGAGTACCCCCGCAACGAGGGCAAGACCCGCCACGGTCGCCCCCCATACGCGAAGAGAGCCAGTGGACAACGTCATATCACTCCTAGATGGTGCGTTCTTGGGCACGGCGACAAGCCCGGACAGGGCGAGCGCTGCCGGGCCAGGAGAAGTGTCACGAGGCAGGGGGCGCCGATCGCGACCACTGCACGCTAGGTGCACGTGGTGAACGCGGTCTCGCCGAACGGTGACGCGCCGGGCGCCCGAAGTTGAACACCGGGTGTCGGGCCTCGGTCAGGGCACCGATCCGAGCGTCTCGGAGGGAGGCTGCTGGACCTCATCGGTATTCTGGGATCCGGGAAGTGAGCATGGACAAGGTCGAGGATCTCGAGACGACCCCGCAGGCCGCGCTGGACGCCGCGTTCGCCGCTACCCCGCGGGAGTGGTTCCTGCCGTCCGCGGCACGGGCTGAGGCGGGCGAGGACCGGCCTGTGCACCTGGGCGAGGGACAGACCTGCTCCCAGCCCAGCACGGTCAGGCAGATGCTGGCGCTGCTTGCGGTGCCCCGCGGGGCCCACGTACTCGACCTCGGCAGTGGTTCGGGCTGGACCACGGCGCTGCTCGCACACCTGGTGGGTCCGGAGGGTCTGGTGGACGGGGTGGAGGTGCGTCCGGCCCTGGTGCGGATAGGCAGAAGGAACGTACGTGCCGCGGGGGTGCCGTGGGCTCGGATCCGCACCGCTCGCTCGGATGTGCTCGGCCGCCCGGAAGGGGCGCCCTACCACCGCATCCTCGTCTCCGCCACGACGCCGACGCTTCCCCCAGCGCTGCTCCATCAACTTGCCGACGGCGGCCGGATGGTCATCCCGGTCGGCACCACGATGACCGTGGTCGACCGGGCCAGGGAGTCCTTCCATCGCCGGACGGCAGGCGAGTACCGGTTCGTTCCGTTGGTCGATCCCGACGACGGTGGGTGAGCCGCTCGGCAGTGGCGTCGACAGACTCAGCGCCCGGGCGATGAGTGCCTTCTGGGCCGACTCACACGTTCGAGTTGGCGACGTCCCGATAGGTCCCGATAGGTCCCGATGGCAGCCAGGATCCACCGCGTGGCGGAGACGGGTGGGCAGTTCTCCCCCACAGTGCCGATGGCAAGCCCTGCTCAGGCGCCGTACCGTGGCAGGACGAGAACGAAGAGGGTGACCACACATGTCGAATCCGAATCAGCCGAACGACCCGTACAACACGCAGCAGCAGCCGGACCCGAATCGACCAAGCTATGGCACCGGCCCCAGTCAGGCCGACCCGAACACACCCCAGGCGCCTCCCGCAGCACCGCCCTACGCCGCGCAGGGGCCAGGCCCCGGCACGGATCGGGCAATGCCGCCCATGGCCCCGACGGCACCGGCCGCGGGTGAGTACAGCACCTACGGCACCTCCGGCTCCACCACGCCGGATGCACGCCCTGGTGGCGTGACCGCGGCAGCGATCATGACCTGGGTGGGCAGCGCATTCCTCGTCGTCATCGGATTCGTGCTCCTCGGAGCATCCGGAATGGCCGACGAGATGGCTGATGCCGGACTCCCGCGCGACATGATCGACATGATGCCCGCGTTCGGCGGCATCTTCCTCGTGATCGGGATCGCCGCGATCGTGCTCGCCGTGCTGGCGTTCCGCCGCAGCAAGGTCGGCTTGTACGGTCTGCTGGCGCTCGGCGCGATCTACCTGATCATGACCGTCATCAGCATGGTCTCCGGTGCTGGCGGCGGAGGAGTCGTCGGCCTGCTCTGGGTTGCGGTCGCATGCGGTCTGCTGTTCCGCGCCCGGGCCTGGTTCGACCAGGGCCGCACGACCTACGCCTGATCGCACGAGGTGACTGGCCCGACCTCGGCTCCGGCTCGACGGTCGATCCGCGCCAACCGACCCCGAGAAGGGGCCGAACTTTGCACCCCTGAACCGAGAAGGGGTCGAAAGTTCGGCCCCTTCTCGGTTGTTCGGTGGGGGCGCCCCTTCTACGCCGGCCGGGTCACCCTGGCCAGCGTCTCCAGCACGTGCTCATAGTCCTGACCCGTGGCGCGACTCATGCCCATCTCGCAGGTGCGATTGCAGGAGGCGAACGCCGTCCGATCAGCCGGCCCGCCCGCTGCCTCGATCGTCGCCACGACCTCGGCGACATCTCGCGCCTCCGCCTCGGTCGCCCCCGCGGTCAGTTCCGGATGCAGCATCCCCCGGTCCCCGGCGAACCCACAGCACCCCCACGACGGCGGCACAGTCACCTCGTGTGCGACGGCCTCCCCCACGGCCGTCAGGTCGGCTCCGGTGCCCAGGTGCTCAGTCGAGCACGTGGGGTGCAGCACCAGTGAGTCCAGGCGGGCGTCGTCGGGCACCTCCAGCCGCGGTAGCACCTCCCGCCGGGCGTAGGTGACGGCGTCGAGAACCTCGATCTCCTCCCACAGCGCCGCGCGCACGGGGTCGAGATGAGCGCCCAGATCGGCGATCCCGTGCGTGCAGGAAGCCGCATCGCACACCAGTGGAACCCGTCCGCCGTCGGTCGCCGCGATCACGGCATCCGCCACCCGTGCCGCCATCGTGTTCTGACCCTGCGTGAATCCCTTCGACGCCCACGGCGTCCCGCAGCAGAGCCCGTCGATACCCTGCACGAGTTCGATCCGGAGCCCCGCCCGCTCGCACACCTCGAGCATCGCCGCCGAAGCCCCCACATCCCCGGTGGCCGGCCCGAACAAGGCGCCGGTGCAGGAGGGAAAGAACACGACGTCCGGCACACTCGCTCCGCCGGTCTCGGGCACGCCCAGGTTGCTGCGCTTGCGCCCCGGGCCGGGCAGATCCTTACCCACAGCGGGCAACAGCTCATGCGGCAGCACGGTGCGCGCTGCGGAGGTCACGCCCGAGAGCAGGGAAGAGGGGACGCCGTCGGCAATCGTGAGACCGGTGCGCAGCACCGAGGTGAGCGGCGCCCACGCGCTGGCCACCGTGCTCCCGGCCCGCTGAGCGAACGCCCCATGCCGCTCGGCGCGGAAGGACTTCATCACCGCACCGGTGTCGATGTTCACCGGGCAGGCGCCCGCGCACAGCGAGTCGGCTGCGCAGGTGTCCACGGCGTCGTAGGAGTAGGCGGACTCGATCGCCTCCCGCGTGGCCTCATCGCCCGCAGCACCGGCGATATCCGCCTCCCGCAGCAGCGCGATCCGTCGCCGGGGCGTGGTCGTGGTGTTCCGGGACGGGCAGGCGGGCTCGCAGAAACCGCAGTCGACGCACCGATCGACGGCGCCGTTGACGGTGGGCACCACCTTGAGGTGGCGCACGTGGGCGCGGGGGTCGTCGTCGAGAAGCACCCCGGGAGCGAGGATTCCCCGCGGGTCGCAGAGCCGCTTGATCTCGCCCATCGCGGCGTACAGCTCGTCCCCGTACTGACGGCGCACGTAGGCGGACATGATGCGTCCGGTTCCGTGTTCGGCCTTGAGGGTGCCGTTCGCTCCGAGGATGAGGTCCACCATGTCCTCGGTGAACGCCTCGTAGCCCGCCAGCTCGGCGGGATCATCCAGGTTGGGGGTGATCATGAAGTGCAGGTTGGCGTCGCGCGCGTGGCCGAAGATGACCGCGTCGTCGTAGTCGTAGCGGCCGAAGAGCTCGATCAGGCCCTGCACGGTTCCGGTCAGCGCGCCCGGCGGGACGGCGACGTCCTCCAGCAGATTGACGGTGCCCGGTCGGCGCGCCCCGGCAACCGCGGCATACAGGCCCTTGCGCACCACCCACAGTGCCGAGCGCTGGGCGGGGTCGGCGGTCAGCGCGGCCGGGGTGGTGGGCCGCTGCGCCTCGATCACCGGACCGGCGGCGGCGACCTGCTGAGCGAGTTCGCCGGCATCGGTGGTCTGGAACTCCACCAGCAGGCCCGCATGCGCCTTCACCTGGATGTCACGGATCACGTCGGGGGCGGCGGGCAGGTCCTGCGCGACCCGCAGGGCAGCGGCGTCCATGAGCTCGACGGCCTTGGCACCCGCTCCGAGCAGACCGCCCACCGCGTCGGTGGCACGGTCGACCGAGTCCAGCACGAGCAGCGCGGTGGCATGCTCCGTGGCCACGGGGACGGTGCGCAGCACCACCGAGGCGACATACCCGAGCGTGCCCTCCGAGCCGACCATCAGATGGCCGAGGATCTGCGCAGGCTCATCGTGGTCGAGGAAAGAGTTGAGGGCGTAGCCCATGGTGTTCTTCATCGAGAACTGGTGCTCGACGGTGCGCCGCAGGGCCGGTGTGCTGCGGATTTGGTCCCGCAGCCGCAGCAGGCCGGAATGCAGCTCCGGCTCGCGGTCGCGCAGATGCGCATCAGCGCCCGGGTCGGCAGTGTCGACCACAGTGCCGGAGGGGAGCACGAACCGGATCGACTCCATCGTGTGATACGCCGTCGCAGCGATGCCGCTGGTCATGCCCGAGGAGTTGTTCGCGACCACACCACCGATGGTGCAGGCGATCTCGCTCGCCGGGTCCGGGCCCAGCTTGCGACGATGCCGGGCGAGCATCGCGTTGACCCGGCGCAGCACCGCACCGGGTCCGCACCGCACCCGCTCCCCACCATCGAGCACCTCGACGGCATCGAAGTGGCGGCGGACATCGATGAGGATCCCGTCGGTCCCGGCCTGACCGGAGAGGGAGGTTCCCCCGGCACGGAAGGCCACCGGTTGCCCGGCGCGGTGGGCGGAGGTGAGGACGGCGACCAGCTCGGGGAAGCTCTGTGGCGTGACGACCGCGCGTGGGCGGAGCAGGTAGTGGGAGGCGTCATGCGACATCCCCGCCAGGTCCGCCGGTGCGGTGCTCCAGGCGTCTGGGGCGACGGCGGCCCTCACCTGCTCGAGGACGTCTGCGTTCAGGGACGGGTTCGCCATTCCACCACCCTAGCCACGTTTGCTGTGCCTTCCCCTCGCCACGTATTGCGGCAAGAGCTCCGATCGCGGGGATGTCACGGCAGGAACTTCTCGAGCTGGAGTCCCAAGGCAACGAACCTGTCGATGCAGCGGTCCCGCCAGTAACGGCGGCACCAGACGAGGGCGGCTCCGCTCGTAGAACCGGGTGTGCTCCGGCGCTACGCCAAGTTTCGCGCGTGTCTCCTGTTCCGAGCAATGTCGGCGTTCACGCAGAGGCTTCACATCACACTGCCGAAGGACCGCCACAGATGTGCCTGATGTGCGGGGGCAGCCGGCAACCACAAGAACCAGCAGCCCCCGCAACGTGCGCTTTCGTCAGGCCTCCATGCGTACTCGCAGCACCAGCGCACCACCGAACAACAGCAACACCGCAGCTGCGAGTGCCACCCACGGCGCTGAGAGGCCAGTCGCCGCCAACGCGCTGGTCCCCTGATGAGAGGTGTTCTCGCCCGAATCGGGGACATCCGAGACACCAGACGCTGCAGGACCGTGAGCCCCACTCGTCCCACCGGAGCCAGCCTCGCCCGTCCGGTCCGTCCCATCAGAACTCGCCTCACTGGTCCCGCCCGTCCCACCGGAACCAGCGTCGCCCGACCCGTCGGCCCCGCCTCCCGCGCCCTGGACCGTGAACGACGTCATAGCTGAGTGCGCGCTCGATTCGAGGACGACCTCGTAAGTTCCAGCGCCGGCCGTGTCAGCGGTGTAGGTGAACGCCACCTCGCCGTACATGTCAGCCTTAGCGGTTCCCTCCTCGGCGCCTTCTACGGTCATAGTCACCGTCTCGTCACCCGGGAAGCCCGTACCGGTGACGGTCACGCCGTCTCCGGCAAGGTCGGCCTGGGACAGTGACGACGGGAAGACGGAAGCCTCGGGAGCATATTCCGGCTGGGGCGCGGCGCCGTCGACTGCGACACGGTCGACATTGATGTAGGCGTGGCCATGCCAGTACACGCGGAACTCGATGCTGCTGTACGGCGGAGCCTGCCAGCCCCACAACGCGAAGTCCTGGTAGGCGCCCGCCTCGCGGAAGTCACTGCGCCGGATCGATCTCTCAGCCAACACTTCTTCCGAGTTCGCGTCGTGGACCTCTATGTGCACAAGTGCTTGGTTGTCACTACTCACATCATCGGTCATGATCCGAATTCGCGCTGCGCGGTTTCCTGGGTCGAGATCGGAGACGTAGGGGCCGAACAGCAGGTAACCAGGAGCAGTGTCCTGCACTGGATCGGCAGACCATCCATCGCCCTCGACTCGCCCCATCTGGTGCCCGAACTCCTGCCCTTCAGCCTCAAAGATCCGGGGGTTCTGTAGGCCGTAGCGGTCCTCGTCCCCGTATTTGACGAGCATGCTCTCGACGGTCAGTTCTGTGTTCCCGTCCCAATGCACCCGATACCGAATGTCGGCGTCCGTTCCCAGGTAGTACGGAAGCACGAAATACTCGACCTGGCCCGGCGTACGGAACATGTCGCGGGTCACCTGGCGTTCAGCGACCACAGCACCGGAGGCATCGACGGCCTCGATCCTCATCACGTCCTCGTCCGGGCCGGAAGTCTCCTGAACGGAGGCTGCGACGATCGCGGTGTTCTCCCCATGCGGGATGCCAGTGTGGGCAGGTCCGGAAACCAGGTACCCGGTCGAGTCCGAGCCTGGGCTAGCGAGAAGCCCGCCAGCAGTGAGACTGCCGATATCATGCGTGAGCGACGCCGCCGGAAACCGCTGGTCGAATGCGTCCGGGAGTCCTTCGGTTGTCAGCCGGGCACGCTTGGTGTAATTGGCCCCGCTACTGGCCCGGTAGTAGACCCAAGTCGCCCCGTCGATCTGGACGAACGCCGGTCCGTCGTTGCCGTAACCTTGATCTTCTGGCAACCGAGGCTCGGTGACCGGCAGCAAAGGGTTCTGCTCGAACTTCTCCCAAGTCAGCAGGTCGGTCGAGCGCGCCAGCCCCGTGCTCCAGGCGGAACGCGAGAAGTCCTGGTTCACTCCGTCGGTGCTGCCCTCGTAGATCATGTAGTACACGCCGTCCTCGAGGAGGATGTCGCGCTTACCGGCCGTGCCACTGTCGAAGGTGCCGTCAGGCCCACAAGGGAGGACCGGACTAGTCGAGTGTTTCGTGAACGGCCCCGAAGGCGAAGAGCCGATCGCCACCCCGTTGCACATGTCCGTCCCGTTCGCCCCGTGATAGAACAGGTAATACTCACCGTCCTTCTCCACCATCGTCGGAGTGCCCATGCCGCGTTCGTCGAACGTGCCTGGAGTGGGACTCAGGACGATCCCCTGATCGGTGAAGTTCACACCATCGGTCGAGGTCGCGAGTTGGATCTCGTAGTCGTTGACGCCGAAGACCCCGCGCTCGGTGTAAAGATAGAAGACCCCGTCCTCGTAGTAGATCCCGGGGAAGGTCTCATAGGTCACGTCCTCACCCGGGGTCAACACCTGTCCACGGTCGACAAATGTAACGCCGTCCTTCGTCGTCGACAGGGAGACGCCATTGTCGCGGATCCCATAAAAGTAGTACTCGTCGTCGACGGTGACCACGTCGACGAAATGCATAGATTCGTCGTAGCCCATCATGCGGTTCTCGTCGTCCTGTGCCAGGTAGCAACGGTTGTCCCAGAGGTCAGCGAGCGAGCAATCCTCGACCTCCTGCAACGGCACTTCGTCGGCCCTGGCCCGCGAGGGGTCGGCGAGGACGGCGTTGGTGGCCATCGTCGCCGCAACCGCCAGCGCGAGTCCTGATCGCTTGACCCTTCTTCGGGCTTGCTGCTTCATCGTGCACTCCTCAACAGTGAGTTGTATGGACATGTACAGGCGGGGCGAGAGGTACGACTCTCAGCCCCTTTGGCAATGTCGAGTTCGAGGTTCACCCACAGGTGACTCACGACTGACAAGCCCACAGACATCTCCTCGATCGGTACAGACATGTCTAGATAACGTTGTTTCATAGAGAAATGGATGCTCAAGTGAAACTGTCCTACGGCGCATTCATCCTCGTCTGCTCCCAACACATCAAGCCATACGTTCACCTCATGCGACCCAGATCAGTTGGAGTACATGGCGAGCCGCCGACCGAATACTCCCCCACGTGTGGCGCCTCCTTCCAAGCGCAGGTCGTGTCGCCAAGGAACTCAATCTGCGCCAGGTTTCCGGCGCCGACCACCAGCCGCAGGAACGCCTGGCCAACACCTTCCCGCACCGGAAACGGCACCGTCTGCCGCGGCCATTGGAAGGCGAAGCCGCGACGCTCATCGAGTTCCTCCCAGGTGACGCCATCGTCGGATCCCCACAGCGTCCAGTCCGTCGGAGCGCAATTCGGGTCGTTGCCGCAGGTCAGCGTGTACATCTCGACCCGCGCAGGCGGGAGGTCCTGACGCCAGTGCAGGGTCCGCTCCGACGCGAACGAGGCCTCCGTCACCGAGGAGTCGTCCTCGAGCACCCGGTATCCCTTGTGCATGGCACGCACGTGGCCCGGGGAGAGATCACGCAGGGGGCGGGGCTGCTCACCCGGAATCGTTGGCCCCATGGCCGGCGCCGAGGCTGGCCCAGGATTGACGGGAGTGGGGCCCAGCACGAACCGCAGCTCTCCCCCGCCGGCAAGGCGCTCGTGCTCGATGAACGGCGACTCCCATCGGACCCCATCGAAGCGAACTTCCTGGATGAAGTCGTTCTCGGAAGTGTTGTTCTCACAGACGACGGAGAGCATTCCGCCAGGCAGGTCGATCTCCACACGGTCAAGAAGGGGCGCGGTCAGGACGTACCAGGCAGACCCCGGAGCCACGGGGTAGAAGCCAAGCGCAGCGAAGAGGTACCAAGCACTCATCTCACCGTTGTCCTCGTCACCCGGATATCCCTGGCCGATATCTGAGCCCGTGAACTGGCGACGAAGCGCTGCCCGGGTGATCGCCGAAGTCTTCCACGGCCTATCAGTGAACGCATACAGGAACGGGATGTGGTGAGCAGGCTGGTTCGACAGAGCGAACATGCCCATACGCACGTCATACGCCTCCGTCATCTCATGGATACGCATCCCGTACGTTCCCTCGTACGCACAGTCCAGGAACTCGGGGGAGGCGAAGTACTCGTCCAGCTTCCGGCGCAAGCCGGATGGTCCGCCGTGCAGGCTCTGCATCGCCCACGGGTCATGCATCGCTGCGAAGGCGGTTCCCCAGGCGTTGGTTTCGGTGTAGGCACCGCCCCATTCCCGCGGATCGAACGGCTCCGCGAAGCCACCGCCTCGGACCACCGGCCGGTAGAAGCCCGAAGCGGAGTCGAAGGTGTTCGCATGCGTCCGAGCACGCGAACGTAGATAGCGTCCGAGCGTCGCCAGGTCGATGCCGAGGAACTCGGTTTCACCCCTGGTGCGAAGCCTGTCGACGACTGCCTCGGTCGCAGCGTCCGAGATCGCGTTCTCAATCGTCCAGGAGACGCTCTCCGGAACGTCGGCCGGCGTGAAGCCGAGAAAGATTGCTCTCTCCAACTCCCGGCGACCGACAGCGGAATCGGCGCTTGGCACGGTAGCGTTCTTAAGCCCTGCGGCTAGGGCCGTGTGTTCGTCGAGTTCGACCCCGCGGACGAGCGAATCCGCGAAGACGACATCAGAGCCAGTGCCCACCATGATGTCGATCGCCATCGGAGCAGTCCAGCGGGGCATCCATCCAGCGATCCGGAAGTGGTTGAGGAGACCATCGAGCAACCCCGCGGCCCGCGCGGGATCGAACAGCGCCAGCGCCGGCCAGACCGTGCGGTATGTATCCCAGAACCCGTTGTTGACCGTCAGCGCTCCCGTACACCGGACGCCATCCGGGCCGCCCACGGCACGCGCCGCGAACGTCTCACCGAGGAGCCCAGGATCGCCGATCCTGCTCGGATAGAGGAAGAGTCGGTACAGCGACGAGTAGAAGGAGACGAGTTGATCCTGCGTCGCCCCGGACGGGCGGAACCGGGACATGATCTCATCCCAGAGACGCTCTGCCTCGCGCGCAGTGGCCGCAGCCCCAGCGCCAAGCTGCGCGGATGCTGCCTCCGCGACGCCCGCGGCAACGAGCGATGTGGCCACACTCACCGTGATCGGACCCGAACCGCGCGTCCAGCGCATGACGGTGCAGTCTGTGCCGTGCGCGGCACACCCAGACGAGACCTCCACTGCCCGGTCGACAACGACCGACCAGTACACCGGAGGAGCGCCGGCGAGCACCGGCGAGGCCCCCATCGAGCATCCGGTCAGCAGCGTCCGCCCGGCCGGCCGCTGCACAGACATCGCATGCCCCCCAGATCCGTGCACATGGAGAGCTCCGTACTCATGCGGGTATCGCATCTCGGACACCATGCCACTGCGAGTGGGGGCGAGGCGCAGTTCGATGCCGCTGCGTAGGACGACCTCATATCGGTGTGGGTGAGCTCGCTGGCGAGGGCGCTCGAATAGGTCCGGTCCGCTGTCGGGGGTCACAGTTGGCTGGATGTCGAGTACTCCGTAGTCGCCAATCCACGGACTCGGGGTGTGGCCGAGCCGCACACCCAGAAACGGAACATCCTCGGCGGGGTCGCCGTAGACCGAGGGCCACGATCCGTGCCGCAGGTCGGTCACCGGGAAGGTCAGGGCAAACCCGTGTGGGACCGCTGTCGCCGGGACCGTGTTCCCCCGAGAGTAGCCGAATGTGGAGTTCGTTCCCCGCGTCGTATCCGCCAAGTGGGTCCAGTCCGTCGGTGAATCGGGGCGACGTAGCGACACAGAACCGAGATCGACACTCGCGGCGTCCACACGGACATCGAGCGTGATATAGACGGTGCGAATGACCCTTCCCGCGAAGTCGTCGAGGGCGACAGAGCGTCGGTTCCACTGGTCGCAGCGGATGAGTCGCGAGGCTCCCTGTGAGTTCGCGGTAGTGGGGACACCGTACTGGTCGGGCGCTCCCGCGGTACTTGACTCATCCTGGAAGACCAGCTCCACCGACACGCCGGTCGCTCCGAACCCGCCACTCCACCACTCACTCTCGTCGGCGCGGTCCGTCATGTCCCCCCGGTGTGGGCGCACGTCGTAGACCAAGGCCTCGCCCACCGCGACGGAACGCCCCACCAGATCGCTGTCGACCTGCAGGATCCGGATCCCTCGCCCAGCATCGACTCTGCGATGGCTACCCGACTGTTCTTTCATTGGACCTCAGCCACGCTCCTCATGTCCTCACGCCACTCCCGTAGCGCCTGTGCGATTCCGACGGCAGCCGGTTTGGGGCGGCCGTGGAAGTCCACGAGAGCCAGGCTCACGGCGCACGGGAATGTGTCGTGACCCAGCCAGAAGAGAACACCTCCGCACTCCTTCTGTCGACGGCGGAGCATGTGTACGACGTCAACCAGCAGGTGCTGCTGGCGGAGTTGGCTCATCTCGACCCATTCAGGGCTAGCCTCCTCGCGTCCAGTCAGCCACCAACTCGAGGAGTGCGACCAGTTCGCCGTGCCGCTGTTCCACAGGTCAAACTCCTGTAACAGGTCGACCGGGCTCGCTCCGGCCACGCCGACTTCCGAGCGGAGACGCGCATCGTCTAGGGCCCAAAGGCTGGCCCAGTCGTCGGCATCGTCGCCGGTCTCCCAAGGACCATGTACGTCGTGGTGCAGCCCTAGTCCGCGCTCCTGCTCAGTCCACCCGAAGCGCGGGCCCGACGGAGTAGCCGGCACCACCTTCCAACGGCCGCCGGCAGCCAGCGTTCGCAGAGCCCGGCCTACTCCCGGGTGGTCTGCCGTGATCGGTCGGCCAGGGCGATCTTCGCTATGGTCGTGGACAGTAAGTTCATTCCCGCCGCACCAGACCACGAGAGACGGGTGATGCATGAGCCGCTGCCGCCATTCCTTAGCGATTTCGTCGAGGAGCGTCGCGAACTCCTCCGACTCCGGTGGCGAGTTGTTGATCCCGGACGAACTGAGCGGCAGGTCCTGCCACACGAGGATCCCGAGACGGTCGCAGAGGTCGTAGAACAAGTCGCGCTCCCTGGTGGCCCCGCCCCACACCCTGATCATCGTGAAGCCGAGTTCCCGGTACAGCGTCAGACGAGCGATGTACTCCTCATCGCGGACCGAGGCGAAGTCGGGCCGGATCGGCACCCAGTTCACACCGACGAATGGCAACGGCTCGCCGTTGAGGTGGAGCAGCCAACCTTCGGCTCCCTCCGGGTCTCCAGGCGCGTTCCGCCACTCCACGTGTGAGAAGCCGACAGAACGGTGCAGCGAAACCGGAGACTCGCCGATCCAGGACGTGACAACGAGCTCATAGAGCTGCGGGTCATCGACGTGCCACGGTTGCGCGTCCGGCACGTTCACCGTGATCGTCGATACGAGCTGATGCCTCGAGTGGTGCACGGTGCATCCGGAATGGCGCAGTTCCACCGACACCTCTGTAGACGGGTACGCGGCAACTGAGGGCTCCAGCTCGAGTGTCAGCACCCCATCCGATCCGCGCAGGCCGGTGTGCAACTCCCGGAGCTGCAGTCTCGGTGCGCGTGCGGGTTTGATCGTCACGCGCCCGGGCATCCCAATCTGCACCATCCGGGGTGTCCAGTCCCAGCCGTAGCAGAAGCGAGACCTGGTGGGCAGGATCTCGTCGGTCCGGCACACCTGTCCTAGATTCGTGGGAGGCTCGAGCATGACAACCTCGAGCAGCGGACGCTCGGCTCCATCAAGCTCGACTCGAATGGTGAACGAAAGGTGCACGTTATCGTGTCGGGCGACAACGGCTCCGTCGAACAGCACGAGGCACGGTCCGTCAATGGCGTCGAACACGATGTCGACAGGCTCTGCCGTCCCTCGCGCGAACGACCCGAGATCAGCCTGGTAGACCCAATGGCGCCGCTCGATGAACTCCGAGGCGCGCGACGCCGTCCCATGGAAGGGTTCCGGAACAACTTCTTGTTGCCGCAACACTGTCCGCACGTCGCCAGGCACTGCAGCGGGGAACGGTCCAAGCTCCGGGGTGAAAGTCGTACCAGACTCGACTGACGCTGCCATCTGCCACTCCCAGGGACGCCACCCTTCCAGTGTCCACTCCTTGATCTCAACTTCCATCATTCATCCCTTCAATGCCCCCTCAGTCATACCGCGCACGAAGAACCGCATCAGCGCAGACAGGATCAGGATGAGCGGTATCGAGGCAGCCAGGTATCCGGCCATCAAGGCGGGTGTGTCCGGTACTTGGCTGCTCCCTGAGAGGAAGGTGACGGCCACAGACACTGCCCGTTTGGACTCCGAAGAGACGACCACCAGCGGCCATAGGAACGCGTTCCATGTGGTGACAATCTGCACGACAGACACAGTGACGAGCGAGGGCACTGTAAGCGGAAGGACGATCGTGCGGAGGATCCTCATCTCTCCCGCGCCTTCGATCCGCGCCGCCTCGATGAGCTCATAGGGCAGAGCGGCAAAGAATGTGCGCAAGAGGTATACCGAGAGCCCAATCCCGGTAGCGACGAACGGGAGTATAACCCCCCAGTGGGTGTTGAGAAGATTGAGCTGCCTGGTCAAGATATACTGCGGTATGAAGGTGAGAACTGGCGGCACCATCAGCGATGCGATGGCCACCGTATAGAGGATCGGCGCACCCGGAAATCGCAACCAGGTGAAGGCGTACACAGCTGGTACGACCACAAGCAGGATAATTAGCGTGGTCATCAGCGAGATGAAAACGGAGTTCATCACGAATCTCCCCATCAGCCCCATCCCCTCTATGAGGTTGGAGAAATCCGGTTTTAGCGGGGGGAGAAAGTAGTTTGTGGCGAATTCAGTGTTCGTCTTGAGTGCCGTCACCACGAGGAAGTAGAGTGGGAAAAGGGTCCCCACGCTGAGCAACACCAGTGCAATGAACCGGAGGAGCCGCCCGATTCCGAGTCCGTCCATCCGTGTCATCGATCCTCCCCTCCGCGCCCGAGCATCCGCCCCGCGAGCAGAATCACGGCAATCACTACGACAAGCAGCACCCCGATAGCGTTCGCGTATCCGAACCGACCGTAGGTGAAGGCATTCTTGAACAGAAGCAGGCCCGGAACGTTAGACGAATCGAACGGACCACCGCCGGTGAGCACGTATACGTTCTCGTAGCTCTGCAGACTCAGAACGACGGCTAGCACCCCCAGAACAATCATCTGGGGAAGCACTGCGGGAATTTCCATGTATCGCAGGATCTGCCAGCGACTTGCCCGATCCAGCCGCGCAGCCTCATACCGCTCGCCAGGGATATTTTCCAAGCCAGCAAGGAACAGGAGGCAATTGATGCCGTTGAGCCACGGAAGGCCGACGAGGATCAGCCCGATGATCACCCGGTCCGGGTCCCCGAGCCAGTTTCCGATAAGCCACTCTGCTCCGAGCGCACCAAGGATGCGATTCACCGCGCCGTCGACCGAGAGGAACTGACTCCAGATCAGGAATCCAACGATCGTTGGAACCACGGCCGGCACCATCACGACAATCCGAAAGGCGTACTGCAGACGCGCGCTTCTCAGGTGATGGATCAACCACGCAGCGATGAACGCCACTCCGACCTGATTCAGCATCAGGGCCACGGTGAGCCAGAAGACGTTGACGAAAGACGGTAGCACCGCAGGGTCGTTGAAAAGCTCGATGTAGTTCTTCATACCGACGAAGCGATCGACGTTGCCACCGTTGTAGTCAAAGAACGATTTGTAGAATCCGCGGAGCAGTGGATACGCGATGAAGACCGCCACGAAGGCGAGCGCCGGAGTGAGCATGAGGTACGCCAGCGCCCGACGCCGCAGCCGGTGTGGACGCCGTCGGGCAGCCCGAGGCCTCGGCACCCGACGACGGCGTTCGAGAAGTGTCACTGACCGAGCTGCTCGTCGATGAACGACTGGTCGATAGAGTCCTCCTCCAGGACCAGATTGCGCTCAAGCGCTGCACGGTTGGAGGCACTGCGATCTTCCAGGAACTCATCAACCGAGGAGTTGCCGGTCAGGAGGCTTTGCCACTGGGCATGGAACTCGTCAGTGTCCTGAGTGTCGAACGTCGGGGGCGCACCGAAGCCGTACGGGCTGATCTGAGCGAACTCCTGCCCGTCGGTCTCTTGAAGCACACTGTCGTCCGGGTAGGCGACACCGTCAACTGCCGACGGATCGCCCTGCACTTGCACCCTGTACATGTCACTAACCGTGTCCGGCTGCGTGAGGAACCTCAGAAAGTCGAGCGCTTCGGCCTGAACCTCACTGGCGGCGTTCACCGCGAACCCGTTCCTCGGACCCGCCAGCGGATTCTCCCCACCTGCGGCGAGGCCGGGGAAGTCATCCTGCGTGATCGTCGGCAAGTTGAACGTCGCGATGTCTTCTGAGTCCGCCGCCTCCGCACCCACTTCGGCGATCGTCCCGCCGACGCCGATGAGCTGTGGAATCTCCCCAGCACCGAAGCGTTGAGCCACATCGGCGGGCTGTACCGTGGCCGAGTCCTCGTTGATGAAGGGGCTGAGCTGCACTACCTGCTCCACTGCTGCCCGGTAGCCCGGAGACTGAGCCGGATCGATCAGGCCTGTCTCGAACGCGACGTACAACTCATCAGTCGTGTATGTCTCACCCAGGGTCGACGCGAGATCATCGGGGTCGTAGGCCCAGTCATCCGCGTGCAACAGATTGATGTCTTCTGTGAGAGGTCGCAGGGTAGCCTCAAGTTTGTTCGTGAGGATCCAGAACAGACTGGCATCGTCACCGCGAAGCGAGACATTGAGCGGCGCTGGTTCGCTTTCGAGTCGGTTCATCACATCGATCCACTCGGAAAAAGTGACCGGCGCCTCGTTCGAGCCGACTGCGCTGAACTCTGACTGGCGGTAGGCGATCAGCACGGCCACAGAAGACCACGGGACAACGTACTGCCTGCCGTCTGGAGAGCGAGTGGCGTCGAGCATGCCGCTGACAAAGGTCTCACCCCACTCGGTCGTGGGCGAGAGCTCGTCATCGAGCGCGAGCAGGAAATCCCTGCCGGAGAAATTCGCGACGGCTGGCGGCTCCAGGAACAGGATATCGGCAGCTGTCTCACCAACCAGTTGCGTCTGGAGCACTTCCTCGTAACTGTCATATGGGACCGAGTCGATCTCGATCCGGATACCGTCGTTCTGCTCTTCGTAGACTGCGGCCGCTTCCTGCAGGGGGTCACCCCAGAAGTCGGTGATCGGGTTCGCGATGCGAACGACCGTCTCCGCGCCCTCGCCGGAGGGCGAACAAGCCGCAAGCGACATGGCCGCAACGGCCGAGACAGTGGCCACGGCGCCGACGCGCCTGCGCATTCCGGTGCTATGCATGATTCACTCCTTTGTGCAACGGCGGGGGGGTCCTCGGATCAGAGGCACCGCCGGTAGTCAGGCTACATACGCGAAACAACGTTGTCCAGGTGATTCGAAGCATCTCACATCAATATCGTTCCATCACGGAAACAACGTTGTCTCATGAAATTATACACGTTCTTCTGGGCGTTGACAAGGGAACGGCTAGCGAACGCTACTGCAGGCGCTTCTCTGACCCCCGCTGCCGCAGTACGGCGGGAAGCACGATCGAGCGTTCGATCGGTTCCACCCCGTCGATCAGGTCGAGCAGGGTCCGGGCTGCGATAGCGCCCATTTCGGCGATGTCGTGGCTGACGACCGTCGTCGGCGGCGACGTCAACTCGGCCGACTCAAAATCGTCGAACCCGACGAGTGGAACACGCTCTCCCCGAGCCCGGAATGCCCGCAGGGCACCAATTGAGGCACGGTTGTTGGCAGCGAACACGGCGTCCGCACCATGCTCGGTCAGTAAGGTTTCAACGGTCCGTGCGGCCTGCTCATCGGTGTGCACACCGTGGTTCACCAGCGACGGTTCAACCTCGACACCCGCAGCCAGCAACGCCGCCTCATACCCTTGGCGCCGCTCGGCCATCGTCGAAATGAGCTCGGAGTCGCCCACGAAGGCGATCCGCGTGGCACCCTCTTGGAGCAGCAACTCGACCGCACGCGCCGCACCCGCGGCGTTGTCCGCGAGCACGGTGGGTCCGCCTCCGTCGGGTGCTGGCCGGTCCACGAAGACGCGCGGCGGCAGCGGGGGTGGCAGGTCGGCCCAGGAACGCCCACCGGTGTACGGCGGCACGATGATCAGCCCGTCCACCCGCTGCTCGAGCATGCGATCGACGAGCTCATCGTTGCGCGTGGCGTCCTCATCCGAGCTCGCCGTCGTGAGGATGTACCCGCGAGCGTGCACCTCCCGCTCCACTCCTCTCGCCAGTGTGGAGTAATACGGGTTTCCCAGGTCACCGATGATCAGCCCGAGCATCCTGCTCGTCCACCCCGGGCGGATACTGGCAGCTGCAAGATTGCGCCGGTAGCCGAGCGTTTGGACCGCCTCGCGGATGCGTTCAGCCAGTTCCGGATTGATGTTCGTGGCGCCGTTGACGTACCGCGAGACGGTCTTCAAAGACACCGACGCCGCTTCGGCCACGTCGATCATCGTGGGGCCACGATCCATGGGGCGCCTCCTCGGTACAGGTCGGCAACACCCTACAATCAGCGCCGCCTCATACCCGCCCGTTCCCTGGCGCGTCCACGCCCCGTCACGGCGCCGGTGGACGCAACACGACCACGCGACCGGTACCGGCCAGCCAGGGCGCTGCCACGAACGCCGGCACCAATGCCGCCCTGCCACCAGCCACCGACGTGGGCGCCCCACCGGTTCCGCCGATCTGCACGTCCCCCTCCAGACCCACGACGACGCAATACCCCGTGGGCAAGGCCGTCACCCCGGCGACCGGGATCACCTCGAGCCGGAAGTAGGCCTCGGCTTCCTCGGGCAGGCATGCACCTTCTGGTGAGGCCAGGACGAGTTCGGCGAGGCGTTCGGTCGTCATTGCCGTCAGGTCGACCGCTTCCAACGCACGGTCGAAACCTAGACCCAGGTGGCCGTGCACGGCACCGTCCAGATCGAAGTCCCGCCATTCCAGCAGGATGGACAGATCTTCTGGCTCCTGCACTTCCACCAGAAGGATCCCCTCCCCGATCGCGTGCAGCACGCCGGGAGGAACATAGACGCAGTCGCCCGGCTGCACCGCAATCTCGTGCAGGAGGCCGAGCATGGTCTCGGCGTCCTGGCGCGCGACGAGGTCAGCCATCTCCTCCCGGCCGACCGGCTCACGCAGGCCGAGATGCACTGTGCCGGGGCTCAGGATGTACCAGGCCTCAGCCTTGCCGTGAGCGGTGCCCACCTCGCGGCGGGCGAACACGCCGTCGGGATGGGCGTGGACCGGCAGACGCTGCCCGGCGTCGAGAAGCTTCACCAGCAGCTTCGTGTCAGCACCGAAGCGGGCCACGTGCTCCGCACCAAGCCAGAGTTCCGGCTGTGCCGCGATGGCCTCACGCAGGACCGTCCCGTCCAGAAGGCGAGTGAGACCGGTCGGCTCATCACCACGGACCTCCACGGTCGAGGCCACCCAGTCCTCCGGGGTGTAGTCGTCCACGTGCTCCTGGCCGCGGAAGCCGGCAATCTGTGCACCCCCGCGATAGAACCGGGCCGGCGGTTGGTTGGCCGTGATCTCGATCGCGCCCATCGCCGCCAGCTCCGGGCACAGCCGAGCGATGGCGTCGGCTCCCGGATCCTGGCCGGAGACGACTGCCGCCGCGACGGCGGCCATCAGCGTGGCAGCCCTGGCGGGGTCCAGCTCGACGGAGAGTGCGTAGAGCAGCGCAGCACTCACAGCGTCACCGGCACCGTTCGTGGTGACCACTCGATCAAGGGGAACAGCCCGCTGGTGCAGCGATGAGCTGGCCCAGGTATCGGCCAGCGGCGTGAGGGCGGCGCCACCCGCGCGCAGGCGCGCACGATCGCCGGCCCGCAGCGTCAGGCCGTTCTCGCCGTCGGAGACGGCGACCACACCCGCTCCCCACTCCACCAACCGCTTCGCAAAGGACGAGGCCAGCTGTTCGCCGTCAGGCAGGATCGACTGCAGGTCGGCCAAACTGGGGGAGAGCACATCGCACTCGGCCGCCAGGGCCGGGAGCAAACGCTCCCAGTCGGGCCCGCTCGCGCGATCCGCCGGACTCACGACGGCAAGGTCGACCGAGGTCGTCACGCCCTGCCGCCGGGCGTCGCGCAGCAGCGCAAGCAGCGGCTCACCATCGTCGGCGACCAGCCCGGGCAGTAGTGACGGGTAGCCGAGGTGCAGCAGATCGATGCCAGAGAGGTCCAGTGCACCTGCGCCGAACGCGGCGTTGGCGCCCACGTGGTGCCAGAAAGCCCGGTCCTGCCCGCCGGGCTCGAGCACAAGACTGTAGGAGGTCGTCGCCGGCACCTGAACGAGATCAGCCTGCAGCAACGGACCGACCATCCGCCTGCGCAGCACATCGGCGAGGTCGTCATCGCCGACCACGGCACATGCGCGCACCGGGTGCCCGAGATGTTGCAGCGTTCGGGCAGCATTGGCGACGCTTCCTCCGAGTGAGACCTCGATCGGTCCGACCTCGACGAGCGATCCAGGCGCCAGCCCGCCATGCGGCAACTGCCGGGGGACGAGGTCGAGGCACACGTGCCCAGCGACGGCAACTCTGCGCATGCTGCGGTTCCTTTGTTCAGGTAGACAACGTTGTTTCGCAGCACTACTCTGGCACACGGCTGGCCATATCGCACCTATCGACATCGTGGCGTTCAGCCGCGATCCCCCGACGACGGACAAGGACCGCACGTGACTGCCTATCGCCTCAACCGGCTGTTTCATCCGACTTCCGGCCGCGCGCTCGACGTGGCCGTAGACCACGGCTTCTTCGGCGAACCCTCATTCCTTGCCGGAATCACCGACATGCCAGCAACCGTGAAGACTCTGGTGGACGCGGCTCCGGACGCCGTTCAGCTGACCATGGGGCAGGCCCCACTGCTGCAGCGCATCCCGAAACGGGACAAGCCGGCGCTGGTGCTGCGCACCGACGTCGCGAACGTGTACGGCAACCCGCTGGACGAGCACCTGTTCAGCCATCACGTCCCGAATGCGATTGAGGTCGCTGCCCGTCTCGACGCCGTCGCGGTGTGCGTGAACCTCATGCAGCTGCCCGGCCGCCCAGAGATCCGTGAGGCCAACATCCGGTCGATCATGGCGCTGCGAGAGGAAGCCACCCGGCTCGGTATGCCGCTGATGATCGAACCACTGGTGATGCAGGACAACGCGACCGCCGGCGGCTACATGGTGGACGGCGATATCGACCGGATCACCGCGCTCGTGCGACAGGCGGTCGAGCTCGGTGCCGACCTGATCAAGGCCGACCCGTCAGAGGACATCACCCAGTACGAGCGGGTGATCGAGGTGGCCGGTGAAGTCCCCGTGCTCGTGCGCGGCGGCGGTCGCGTCGATGACCGAACCCTGCTGGAGCGGACCCAAGCCGTGCTGCAAGCCGGTGCACGAGGCATCGTCTACGGGCGCAACATCATTCAGCACCGGACCCCCGCAGGGATCACGGCGGCACTGATGGCCACGGTGCACGCCGATGCCAGTGTCGACGAAGCGCTGGCGATCCTCGCGGAGCACGCCCGATGAGCGCCGGCGACGTGCGGGTTGGGATCATTGGCGGCGGACTGATGGGGCGCGAACTCGCCGCCGCTCTCGGGCGCTGGCCCGCCCTCATCGATCACCCCGTGCGCCCTCGCCTGACGGCAGTGTGCGACATCCGACCTGAGGCCCTGGAGTGGTTCCGGCAGATCGACACGGTCACGCAACTCACCACCGACTATCGAGAGATGCTCGCCTCGGACGAGATCGACGTGGTCTACGTGGCTGTGCGTCACGACCTGCACGAGAGCATCTACACCGACGTCATCGCGGCAGGGAAAGACCTGCTCGCCGAGAAGCCGTTCGGCATCGACGGGCCGGCGGCCGAAGCAATCCTGCGCGCCGCGGCCGAACACCCCGAGGTGTTCGTGCGCTGCTCCAGTGAGATGCCGTACTTCCCTGGCGCACAGCTCGCGTACCGGACCATCGCTTCCGGGCAGCTGGGCCGGATCGTCTCAGTGCGGAGTGCGTTCCTGCACTCCAGCGACCTGGACGTGACCAAGGCCATCAACTGGAAGCGCCAAGTCGCCACGTGCGGTGCGGCGGGGGTCATGAACGACCTCGGGCTGCACGCCTGGCACGTGCCGCTCCGGCTCGGCTGGACGCCGCGCACGGTCCACGCCGACCTGGAGAACATCGTCACCGAACGCCCCGGGCCGGATGGCACCCTGGTGCCCTGCGACACCTGGGACAACGCCGTGCTGCACTGCCGCGTCGACTCTGGCGAGTACTCCTTCCCGATGACTGTGGAAACCAAGCGGATCGATCCGGGCGAGAAGAACACCTGGCTCCTCGAGGTGGTCGGTATGGACGGTGGCGTACGGTTCAGCACCAAGAACCCCAAGCGGGTCGAGATCTTCGCAAAGATCCCTCTCACCGGTGGTGGCAGCGAGCAGTCCTGGCAGCAGATCGATGCCGGGAGCCAGTCGGCCTGGCCGACCGTCACGGGCGGAATCTTCGAGTTCGGGTTCTCCGATGCGATCCTGCAGATGTGGGCGTGTTTCCTCGCCGAACGTGCAGGAGACCTGGGGGCACGATTCGCGACCGCCGGTCCCCAGGAAGCGGCCACGACCCATCGGTTGGCGGCCGCCGCACTGGAATCCCACCAGGAGGGCCGGGCCGTCGCACTCGAAGCAGAGCCCGCTATCGCCTGACGTTCGAGAGGCCCTCGACTATGCGTTCGACCGCACGCCCGCTCACTGTCCACCTGATCCCGCATTCGCACACGGACCTGGGCTACACGTCCCCTCGTGCCGAGGTAGCCCGTGCTCACGCGGACTTTCTGCGCGAGGTGGTCCGGGCGTGCCGGTCGACGCCGGCCTATCGCTGGCAGCTGGAGAACTTCTGGCAGCTGGAACAGTTCCTGGCGACTGCCCTGCCCGGGGAGGCAGACGAGTTGGCTGACCTGATCCGATCGGGTCAGGTCGGCGGGTCGGCCAGTTACCTCAACCTGACGGAGGTGATCGACGCCGTCACGCTGGACTCGGTCACGGCTCGTGCCACCGACTGGTTCGCCGATCACGCTCAACCGCTGCGCACCGCACTCACGGCTGACATCAACGGCTACTCCTGGGGCTACGCCGACATCCTGGCCCGGCACGGCGTGGAGCACCTGTTCTCGAGCATTCACACCCACCACGGGCTGGCGCCGGAGGGCCGCGACCAGCGCGCGTTCTGGTGGGAGGGACCGACGGGTGGCCGGGTGCTCGCCTGGGTCTCACCGCATTACCAGCTCGGCAACGATCTCGGCTTCTGCCCCCGCGGGGCGATGAGCTACACGATCAGAGATGCCTACGACGGACACGGCGCATCCGCATCGGCACAGATGCGCCAGGATCGCGTGGCGGACTACCTCGACGAACTCGCCGAACGCGACTACCCGTATTCCGTGGTTCCGGCGCTGATCTCGGGTGCTGCCTCCGACAACGCTCCTCCGGATGTTGCACTCGCCGACGCTGTCCGGGACTGGAACGAACGTCATCCGGACGGCGTTCGGGTGCGCCTGTCCACCGCCGATGAGTTCTTCGACGCGCTCCGGGAGGAGCCGGCCTTCGGCGAGGTCCCCACCGAGCGCGGCGACTGGACCGACTGGTGGGCGGACGGCGTCGCCTCGACACCCCGCGAGCTCCGGGTGGCTCGCGACGCGCAGCGCCGCCTCGAACGATCCCAGACCCTGGCCGCCGTCACAGGCGCGGACATCTCCGCCGACGTCGACGACGCGCGACAACAGATCGCGATCTACGCCGAGCACACGTGGGGGCACTCCCATTCGGTGCTGATGCCGTGGCTGACCGAGGTGATCGCGCAGGACGTAGCGAAGACCTCGGTAGCGGCACAGGCGCATGCGGCGGCGACCCGGGCGCTGACCCGTGCGCGCGCTGGAGCCGGCGAGACGTTGCTAACGCTGACGTGTCAACCGTTGCGCTACCGTGCCGTGAACACCTCGACGACCACGGTCTCGGTCCTGCGGCTACACATCGACGACTGGTTGCTGACCCGCCCCGGTACAGTCCCAGTTGCTTTCCACGATGGGACGCGCCTGCCCTGTCAGAGT
Source organism: Ruania rhizosphaerae (assembly GCF_009805705.1). Lineage (GTDB taxonomy): Bacteria > Actinomycetota > Actinomycetes > Actinomycetales > Beutenbergiaceae > Ruania > Ruania rhizosphaerae. The sequence goes on along the minus strand of NZ_VSMB01000013.1, from coordinate 24,903 downwards.
CGGCCGGTTGCCCGGGGGGTCGAATTGCTCGCCGAGCTCGTGATGCTTCCGGGTGCAGACGTCATCATCGAGGTTCGGGAAGAGCCGATGCAGGCCGAACGGATCGCCGGTGTGGACAGGATCCCCGACGTCAGCGCCGAACGTGTTGACAACCATCTCCTGGAAGGTGCCCGGCTCCGGCTGCTTCTCGCTCCTGAGCACGGGATCGTCGAGGCCGTCGATCCCTCGACTGGGCGCAGCATCCTGCGAGGGACCAGGCCCGCCCCGTTCGCCGCGATCCACTCGCGGGCCCGCCGCGGCGCCGACCCCGTCAGCCCTCGCGTGACGGCAGGACGGAATAGGTCGGCCGCCGATGACGTCGTCACCACCGCCACGGTCACCTCGGCCCGGGTGACGTCCCGCGGCCCGCTCGTCACTCGAGCGGAGCTGCATCTGGATCTGCGCGGGTTCCAGCACTTTCGAGCCGATCTGATGTGCTCGATGGTCGAGCCCTTGCTGACCGTCGCAGTCCGGTTCCGCGCCACGGGCAGTTGGGAGGCCGAGAACCTCCTACTCCCCCTGCCGTTCGGTCCCAACGCAGCCGGAACTCTCTGGGTCGAGAAGACCGGCACACTGCTTCGGCCAGCGATCGACCAGGTCCACGGCACGCTGCAGGACTATCTGTTGCTCCAGCGAGGCTTCGTCCAGGAGGCTGACGGTTTCGCCGTCGCGGTCGCCACACCGGATACGCCGCTGCTCGCGCTCGGTGGAATCGAGCACCGGACGGTCAGCCTGCATTCCGGTCCGGACCAGCAGGCAAACCAGCGAGATGTTGCCGCGTGGGCCGTTAACACGGCCTGGGAGACCAACTTCCGAGCCGACGTCAGTGGCTTTCACGAGTTCCGATTCCATCTCACATGGGGCGAGATGTCCGCCGCCGACGCGCTTGACCGAGCCTGCGCTCTCGCGGAGGGTCCAGAGACGTTCCGCGTCAACGGATAGTCTCCCGCGATCATGCCGCTGACCGATCTGCCGATCGATGAACTCTGGTCCTACCGGCCCCAGGTGGACCGACCCGCGGACTTCGACTCGTTCTGGGCCTCAACGCTTCAAGAGTCTCGGGCCCTGACCCGCGGAATGGTCCTCTCCCGAGCACCTACCCCCCTCACCGAGCTGGAGGCGTGGGACGTCACCTTCTCTGGCTTCGGCGGCGACCCGATCAAGGCGTGGCTGCTGCATCCGAGCGGGCCGGGCCCATTCCCTGCGGTAGTCGAGTTCATCGGCTACGGCGGCGGCCGCGGAGTGGCCGCTGACCGGCTGGGTTGGGCGGCCAGCGGATTCGCCCATCTCGTCATGGACACCAGAGGACAGGGCAGCGCATGGCCGAATGCCGGTCCCGGTGCAACGCCTGACCCTCACGGGAGTGGTCCCGCAGCGCCCGGCTTCCTCACCCGGGGGATCACTGACCCCATGACGAGCTATTATCGGCGGCTGTACACCGACGCCATCCTCCTGGTCGAGGCCGCCGCGCAGCTGGACATCGTCGACTCGACGCGAATCGCCGTCACAGGAATGAGCCAGGGTGGTGGCGTGAGCCTCGCGGTGGCCGGACTGTCGAGCCTCGTCCGCGCCGTCCTGCCCGACGTTCCGTTCTTGTGCCACTTTGAGCGCTACCTGGAATTGGCCTCCGCCGATGCGGCCGGAGAATTCAGGCAGTACCTCTCAGTCCACCGCAACTCCACGGCCACCGCCCTGCACACGCTCTCCTATCTCGACGGGGTCACCTTCGCCGCTTCCGTAGAAGCACCAGCCTTGATGTCAGTCGCCCTGATGGACGACATCTCGCTGCCCTCGACGGTGTTCGCCGCCTACCACCAATTGAAGAGCGCGGACAAGGAGATCGAGGTCTATCCATACAACGGTCATGAAGGGGGTGGTTCCACTCACTGGGAACGCCAGGTGAACTGGCTGAACCGGCGCTTCAAAGACGAATACGCCCGTGACCGACGGCGTTCGACCTGAGCGCGACCACTCGATGGACCGATTCTTCTCGGATCCTGGAAACTATCCATCTTGACGTTGAGTTGATCCCTCTGGTATTTTTATCGAGCAAACAACGTTGTTTCACGCGTGGATCTCAGCGCGACCGCGCAGAAGGAAGGTGCTCGATGTCATCCTCAGATCGCATTACCACCCACCCAACTACAACTCCCATCGCCGGATCGAATCGGCGCAGTCTGCTGACCCGGGGGCTCGTCGTTGCCGCCGGTGGAGCCGCAGCCGTTGTGGGCTCGACTTCCGGAGCGACGCCCGCAAGCGCTACTACCACCGACACCCTGCTGGACCAGGGTGGCGCAGTCTTCAACGCCAAGGCGTATGGGGCCGTAGGTGACGGGACCTCTGACGACACGGCCGCGATCAACAGCACCATCGCAGCGGCGGTCGCGGACGGCGGCGGAGTGGTCTTCCTTCCGCAAGGCGCTTACCTCGTGAGCGGCACGCTCTCCGTTGACACCGACGGCATCAGCCTCGTTGGCGCCGGTAGGGGAGCCACCGTCATCAAGACCACGGGATACACCAGCGGTGACATCCTCCATTTCGACACGGTCCGCAAGTGCAGTGTGCGCCAGCTCTCCATCAACGCCGAATCACACCGTTCGAGCGGTGCGGCCATCCACCTCGACAGCTCCGAGGAAGTCTATGTCCAAGACATCGACATGACAAGGCAATTCGCTGGATGTATCGTCGACGGCGGCGGCGTTCTCCAATACATCGACCGCGGCTATTGGACGAGCTTCACCAACGGGGGCGTCGGGATCTGGATCAACGCCTCCAACTCGAACGACACGATGATCTCCAATATCACGATGGACCAGAATGAAACCACTGGTTCAGGAGTCTCCGGTGTGCGAATTCAAGGCTCGCAAGCAGTATGGATGCGGGATTGCGACATCATTAGAATGGAAACAGGTCTGCTCATCGACCCACCCGCCGGAGAAACGGTGTCTTGGCTCTTCTTCACCTCCTGCGCATTCGACACCTGCAGGGGACCTGGAATTGAGATCAATCCAGCTTCTACGGCTCACGCCTGCAAAGGCATCGAGTTCGTCAACTGCTGGACCGCGACGTCTCAGTATAGCGACGGAGTGCACGTCGCTGGAGAGGTCGACGGCCTCCAACTGATCGGGCACCGCAGCTTCCAGAACGCAGGACATGGAGTGATCGTCAATGGGCCCGCTCGTAACGTGTCGATCGATGCCTGCGCCGCGGCCGGGAACGGCAACCCGAACGGGGGGACGGGCGGCTTCACCTTCGCCGGTGGTGCGACAGACTTCGCGGTACGCAACTGCCGCACGGGCCTGCACGCTGCACTACCAAACACTCAGGATCATGGGATCCGAGTGACATCAGACTGCGATCGATACGTGATCACTAGCAACCACACACTCGGCAATCTCACCGCTGGTATCACCGACAACGGTGGCCCGAACAAGGTCGTCGCGAACAACCTTTGATGAAGGTGGGTCGATGGCTCGACCTCAGCGCGCGGCGGCCTCAAGGTCGAGCCATCGACGTCCCACCGGAACAGAAGGCATCCCGAGGCCCTTGAACAGCACCGGACAGGCGCCATCACTACATATTGCTGTCGGTGTGTACGCACCGAGGAGACCCGCATCAGAACGACAACGTCCTGCGACTTCCCTCAAGCATCAGCACAGTGAGGAGTGCGGATGAGCCACACGCGGGGCGAACCGATTCGGTTCTGGAGGCATCTGGCCGAGTACGAAGGCGGGCTTCTCCCTTCAGCCGTCGCCGCCCGCACCACGGTCCGACTCCACATCCCGTAAACTCGCACGGAAGATGGCGCCGTGATCGGCGCGACGGAGATCGTACTCGGCATGGACGTGAAACTGTGCAACGTCACGGACCACTCCCAACGAACCCACCAGTGACCCCTCGCTGGTGTCGGTCGCAACGAGCGCCACGGTGACTCCCAGGCGTCGGCACAATGCGCACGATTCTCGCCCCGGAGGCATCACCGCTGTCGCAGTCATGACCCTCCTGGGCGCCTTCGTCCTCACCCTGCTAGGCGGCGGCCTGCTGGCGCTCGGCAGTGTGGCACCGGAACAGCTGGGAGCCCTGGGCGCACACAGCACCACGGTTGTCCCGCTGCTCGGCGGCGCACTCCTGATCGCGGCCGGTCTGTCGATCACCTGCACCATCGGGATCCTCAGGCGCCGGAAGCCCGCGATGTACGGTCTATTGCTGCTCGGCGCGGTGACGACCTTCGGGTGCGTCCTGGCGCTCGTCTACCAGGCACTTGGCCCGCAGGTCATCGTGCCGGTGCTGTGGATCGGGGTGGGCAGCGCGCTGCTGTGGCAGCACCGGGCCTGGTTCGACGGCGAGTAGCCGAACGGAGCTGACGGCCTTGGGGGGCTCCGTGCCAGATGTGGCACGGAGTCGCTGTGGGCCGTCAGTTGCGTTCGCACGCCATCGCGCCCGACCTACTGGAGCGTCCCCACCCCCGCTACACTGACCGACACAACATCATCGACCGTCTACCCGCCATGGGAGAACGCCGCGTCATGCGGCTGCCGTAGGAGCAAATCCTCCCGGGAAACTCTCAGGCCCACGCACCGTGGCGGTAGGTCACTCTGGAGAGTGGTGACTGGCTGCGGCCAGGGCACCCGCCGACGGGGCAAGCAGACAGCACGATCTGCACAATCTCTCAGGCACAAGACAGAGCGGGAGGAACTCAGGCCGCACCCCGCGCACCCGACCCAGGAGTTCCTCGATGACGTCACCGCCCCCCGCCTATGTGGGCGTCTTCGACCTGTTCACGGTCGGGATCGGCCCATCCAGCTCGCACACGGTCGGTCCGATGCGTGCCGCCCGCGACTTCACCACCCGGATCGCCGACCCCACCGATGTGGCAAGCCTCGAGGTGGAGCTGTTCGGCTCCCTCGCTGCCACCGGGCACGGTCACGGCACCCCGACGGCGGTGCTCCTCGGCCTCGAGGGATGCGCCCCCGATCAGGTCAGCACCCGTGAGGTCATCGAGCGCTCGGACCGGATCGCCCGCGAGCGCACCGTGCTCCTGGGCGGCACGATCTCGCTGCCCTTCGGCCCCGACCAGATCGTCATGCGTCCGCTCACCGTGCTCGCCCATCACACCAACGCCCTGCGCCTGTGCGCCCGCGATGCCGCTGGCCACCAGGTGGCCGAGGAGACCTACTACTCCGTCGGTGGAGGTTTCGTGGTGCGGGAGGCCCCCGACGGCGACCCTCAGCCTGTGCGCACTGGTCACCATCCCGAGATGGCCGGCGAGGTGCCGCTGCCGTTCGGGACAGCCGCCGAACTGCTGACGCTGTGCACACGCGAGCGCCTGAGTATCGCCGAGGCAGCGATGCGCAACGAGATCGCCCTGCGCGGCGAGGCGCCTGACAAGGCCGAGTCCGCGGTGCGTGCGGGCGTGCTGCACATCCGCGACGCGATGAGCGAGTGCGTCGCCAGCGGGACGGCCGCCTCGGGCGAGCTTCCCGGCGGGCTGAAGGTGCGCCGTCGGGCGCCTGCCTGGGCCGCGCGGCTGCAGGCGGAGGATCCAGACCGCGACCCGGGCTTCGCGCAGGAGTGGGTGAACCTGGTGGCCCTGGCGGTGAACGAGGAGAACGCGGCCGGTGGGCGGGTGGTCACAGCACCGACGAATGGCGCGGCCGGGGTGATCCCGGCGGTGCTGGAGTACGCCACGCACTACTCCCCCGCCGCCCGCTCCGACGGCGCAGCCCGGGACGGTATCGCCGTCACCTTCCTGCTCACAGCGGCTGCGATCGGGTCCTTGTACAAGGCGCGCGCGTCGATCTCCGGCGCCGAGGTGGGATGCCAGGGCGAGGTGGGCTCGGCGTCCTCGATGGCTGCCGGCGGCCTGGCGGCTGTGCTTGGCGGGACGCCGGAACAGGTGGAGAACGCCGCCGAGATCGCGATGGAGCACAATCTCGGGCTGACGTGTGACCCGGTGGGTGGGTTGGTGCAGATTCCATGTATCGAACGCAACGCGATCGCCGCCGGTAAGGCGGTCAATGCCGCCAAGATGGCGATGTGGGGAGACGGTACGCACCGGGTGTCACTGGACCAGGTGATCGAGACCATGCGGCAGACGGGCAAGGACATGAGTGACAAGTACAAGGAAACTGCCACTGGCGGGCTCGCCGTGAACGTGGTCGAGTGCTGATCGAGGAGGATGGCGTGACCAATTCGACGAGCGATTCCATGGATGGGGCTGACGCTGGAGCCGAGGCGGACGGGGGCGCGCCACGGGAGACGCCGCTGCGGGCCGAGCACGAGGCACTCGGCGCTGCTTTCACGGACTTCGGCGGGTGGTGGATGCCGGTGCGCTACACCTCCGACCGCGCCGAGCACACCGCTGTGCGGGAGGCGGCCGGGCTGTTCGACATCTCCCATATGGGAGAGATCTTCGTGCGCGGACCGCAGGCCGGGGAGTACCTCGACTTCGCGCTCGCCGGGCGGCTCTCGGCGGTGAAGGTCGGGCGCGCGAAGTACACGATGCTGCTCGCCCCTGACGGCGGGATCCTGGACGACCTGGTGGTGTACCGGCTCGGGGAGCGGGAGTTCCTGGTGATCGCCAATGCCGCGAACCGGGAGACGGTGGCCACCGAGCTGACCGCACGTGCCGACGGTTTCGACGTCACAGTGACCGACGCATCGGACGGCTACGCGCTGCTCGCGCTGCAGGGCCCGCGCGCCGTGACCATCCTCGACGAGGTCGTGGCAGACGGAACGATCTCCGGACTGGGTATGCCCTTGGCCGAGGTGAAGAACTATGCCTGGACCGACGCCAACTTCACCCCCGGTGACGTTGTCGTCGAATCCCGCGCCACCACCGACCGCAACCTCACCCCCGGTGAGCCGGGCGTCGATAATCGGGCGAAAACCGACCACAACCTCACCCCCGGTGACAGTGGCGTCGGTGGTGGTGGCAGCGCCGGCGGGGATGCTCCCGCTGGCAGCGGATCCGGGACGACGCCGCTGCTGCTGGCGCGCACCGGGTACACCGGTGAGGATGGGTTCGAGCTCTACGTCGCCGCCGAGCACGCGCCGGAGCTGTGGCGCGCACTGCTGGCAGCTGGTGAGTCTCACGGCCTTGTCCCCGCCGGGCTGGCCGCACGGGACACGCTGCGACTGGAGGCCGGGATGCCGCTGTACGGCCACGAGCTCTCCCGCGACATCGTCCCGGCACAGGCCGGCCTGGGCCGGATCATCCCCGCCGACAAGCGGGGCTTCATCGGCGAACCGGCCCTGGAGCCGCGCCCACAAGCACCGGTCCTGGTGGGATTGGTTGCCGAGGGACGCCGAGCGGGGCGCGCCGGCTACGCCGTGCATCAGGGCGACCGGGTGGTCGGCGAAATCACCAGCGGTGCGCTGAGCCCCACTCTCGGGCACCCGATTGCGCTGGCCTACGTGGATCGCGCTGTTGCCGAGGACCCCGATACCGACCTGTCCATCGACGTGCGCGGGACATCCATCCGCGCGAGGCTGACCACCCCGCCCTTCTACCGGAGAACATCATGACCGACCACCTGACCTCCCTGCAGTACACCGCCCAGCACGAATGGCTGGAGATCACCGACGACATCGCCACGATCGGCATCACCGACTACGCCGCCGAGCAGCTCGGAGACGTGGTTTATGTGGACCTGCCCGACGTCGGCAGCATGCTCACGATGGGCGAGGCCATCGGGGAGATCGAGTCCACCAAGTCCGTCTCCGACCTGTACGCGCCCGTGGCCGGGGAGGTGATCGAGGTCAACGAGGAGGTCGACGCCAACCCTGACCTGGTCAACTCCTCCCCGTTCGAGGACGGGTGGCTGATCAAGGTGCGGGTGACCGACGTCGCTGCCGGACTGCTGGACCGCGACGCCTACCTCGCGATGACGGGGAGCGGTTCTTGAGCGACGCAGTCCTTCACGGCCAGTACGCCGAACGTCACATCGGCACCTCCTCGGCCGATCAGGAGGCGATGGGGGCAGCGATCGGCCTGGGTGAGCACCGCGAAGGCGAGATGCCCCGGGAGGCAGCGGACGCCGTCGTGGACTCTGCGTTGCCCGCGGCGATCCGCGGGCTGGGTGCCGCCGGTGCGCACGTCCCCGAGAAGGGGGTGAGCGAGGCCGAGGCGCTCGCCGAGTTGCGCGGCCTCGCTGCCCGGAACCGGGTGCTCACACCGATGATCGGCCTGGGCTACTCCGACACGATCACCCCGCCGGTCATTCAGCGCAACGTGCTGGAGAACCCCTCCTGGTACACCGCGTACACCCCCTACCAGCCGGAGATCTCCCAGGGCCGGCTGGAGGCGCTGCTGAACTTCCAGACGATGGTGGCCGATCTCGCCGGATTGCCGACCGCCAACGCCTCCCTACTGGACGAAGCGACCGCAGCGGCCGAGGCGATGCTGGTGGCCCGCCGTGCGGTGCGCAAGGCTCCCGCGACATTCGTGGTGGACGCCGACGTGCTGCCGCAGACGAGGGCGGTACTCGCCGTCCGTGCCGAGGCGCTGGGTATCGAACTGGTGGACGTGGATCTGGCGGGCGGCGCAGCGCTGCCCGAGCAAGTGTTCGGTGGGCTGATCCAGTACCCGGGTGCGTCCGGGCGAGTGTGGGATCCGTCCGGCGCGATCGATGCGCTCCATGCCGCCGGTGGCCAGGCCGTGGTGGCGGCGGATCCGCTGGCGCTCACGGTGCTCGCCTCCCCGGGGGCGATGGGCGCCGATGTGGTGGTCGGGTCGACGCAGCGGTTCGGGGTTCCCCTCGGCTTCGGGGGGCCGCACGCCGGGTACATGGTGGTGCGGCAGGGGCTGGAGCGGCAGCTGCCGGGGCGGCTCGTGGGTGTGTCCAAGGATGCTGACGGTCACCTCGCCTACCGGCTGGCGCTGCAGACCCGCGAGCAGCACATCCGCCGCGAGAAGGCCACCTCCAACATCTGCACCGCGCAGGTGCTGCTGGCTGTGATGGCCGGGATGTACGCGGTCTATCACGGGCCGCGCGGGTTGCGGGCGATCGCCGTGGGCGTCATGGGAAAGACGGCGCTGCTGCGCTCGTGGCTGGTGGAGGCTCTTGCCGGCAGCGACGACGCGGTGGTGGACGCTCCGTACTTCGACACCCTGCGTGTGCACGTACCGGGCCGGGCAGGCGAGGTGATCGCCGCCGCCCACGACCTGGGTGTGCAGCTGTTGCCGGTGGATGCCGACACCGTCGGGATCTCGGTGGGTGAGGCGACCACCCACACCGATCTGCACCGGGTGGCCGCAGCGTTCGGCGGGCCGGGCGAGCGTGCCTTCGCGACGTTCGGCTCGTTCCCGGCCGGCGATCAAGGGTGGCCCGTTCCGGCGTCACTGCACCGGGAGGTGGACTACCTCGACCACCCGGTGTTCTCCACCCATCACTCCGAGACGGCGATGATGCGCTACCTGAAGCGCCTCGCCGACTCCGACTACGCCCTGGACCGGGGGATGATCCCGCTCGGCTCATGCACGATGAAGCTCAACGCCGCCGCTGCCATGGCGGCCATCAGCTGGCCGGAGTTCTCCCGCATCCACCCGTTCGCACCGGCTGAAGACGTCGGTGGGTACCTGGAACTGATCGACCAGCTGGCCGACTGGCTGGCGGACCTGACCGGGTACGACGCCGTGTCCCTGCAGCCCAATGCGGGCTCACAAGGAGAGCTCGCCGGGCTGCTCGCCATCCGGGGCTACCACCGTTCCCGCGGAGACGCGGCCCGGGACGTCTGTCTCATCCCGAGCTCCGCGCACGGCACGAACGCCGCCTCGGCGGTGCTCGCGGGGATGCGGGTGGTGGTCGTGGCGTGCGACGAGATGGGCAACGTCGACCTGACGGACCTGCGGAACAAGGTGTCCGAGCACCGGGAGAGCCTGTCGGCGCTCATGATCACCTACCCCTCCACCCACGGGGTGTACGAGCACGACGTACTGGACATCACCGCGGCCGTGCACGAGGCCGGCGGGCAGGTCTACATCGACGGCGCGAACCTCAATGCGCTGCTCGGGCACGCCCGCTTCGGGGACCTCGGCGGGGACGTGTCGCACCTGAACCTGCACAAGACGTTCGCCATCCCGCACGGAGGAGGGGGACCCGGCGTCGGGCCGGTGGCCGCGAAGGCGCACCTGGCACCGTTCCTGCCCTCGCACGAGCGTGCCCAGGGCGAGGAGGGCACCGCAGGCAGATCGCGAGGTGCTGGTCCCGTCTCCGCGGCGCCCTACGGTTCCGCGGGCATCCTGCCGATCTCGTGGGCCTACATCCGGATGCTGGGTCTGGAGGGGCTGACCGAGGCCACCGACGCTGCCGTGCTGGGTGCCAACTACCTGGCGGCGCGGCTCGGCGAGTACTTCCCGATCCTGTACACCGGGGACCATGGCCGGGTGGCGCACGAGTGCATCGTGGACCTGCGGCCATTGAAGGAGGCCACGGGTATCACGGTGGACGACGTGGCCAAGAGGCTGATCGACTACGGCTTCCACGCACCCACGATGAGTTTCCCGGTAGCGGGAACTTTCATGGTGGAGCCGACCGAGTCCGAGGATCTCGCCGAGCTGGATCGCTTCGTGGCGGCGATGGCCTCCATCAAGGCTGAGGCCGAGCAGGTGGCGGCGGGTGTGTGGCCGACCGAGGACAATCCACTGGTGAACGCCCCCCACACGGCAGCCTCGATCGCGGCGGAGTGGACGCATCCGTACACGCGGGAGGAGGCGGTGTTTCCCGCCGGGGTGGGTGCAGCGAAGTATTGGCCGCCGGTGCGCCGGATCGACCAGGCGCACGGGGATCGCAACCTCGTGTGCTCGTGCCCGCCGGTGGAGGCGTTCAGTTCCTGAGGACTGTCACTGCAGCTGGGAGAGGTCGACGGTCACATCGGCATTGTCGAGGTCGATGACCACCGCGTCCTGACCGCCGCCGAGGGTGACCTCGAGCCGGTGCAGCAGGCCATCCTCGGCCACCCAGTAGCGCACCTCGGCCGCCCCGCTCTCGTCCAGTCCGGGCGGGGCGGGGATGCCGGCCCCGGCCGGGGCGTCGGACGACGGCCCGCGGAAGACGGTGACGTCGGTGCCTGTCACCGTGTCCTCACGCAACCACTGGGCGTCGGTCTGGGCGAGCAGCACCGCGTTGTCGGGGCGGTCGTTGCCGAGGGTGAGGAGCACAGCCAGCACAGCGTGCAATCGAGACTGCCCGGGCAGCAGCTCCGAGGATGTCCAGCCCTGTGTGGGGGGAGGCAGCGGCGCCGGACCGGCCGCCGCAGTTGCCGCCGTGGCGACGCCCTGACTGGTCCACGCGAGGAGTGCTGACTCCTCGGCGTCCGGCAACTGAACCGTTCCATACCCCGTTCCGGCCGGGAAATCGACCCAGGCGTCGACCTCGTAGCGCGTCCCAGCATCGGTCACCGCGAAAGAGACGCTGCGAACGCCGGCATCGAAGTTGCGGAACCGGGTGAGGGCCAGCAGTTCAGACTCCGCCGTGGTCAACGGGCGGGTCGTCTCACCAGCACAGGCCGTCAGGGCGAGCGCCAGCAGGAGCATGCCGGCCACCGCCCGGAGCCATCGGCCGGCGCGGGTAGGGCCGATGGATGGGTGTGAGGTGGATCCGGTCCCAGACCAAGCAGGGGAGCTGGTCTGGAACCGGATCCGTGCGACGGTCACCGCTAGGGGGCAGGTGCGGTTTCCGCCGATCATGGGCGGTGCTGTCAGTCGATCCGTCCCTTCCGGAATCGGAGTGTCACCAGCACCGCACCGGTGATCGCGGTCAAGGCGGCGAGTGCCGCGAGGGCGCCCATTCCGTCGGCTCCGGTGGTGGGGAGCTCGTCGGGCGGGCTGGCACAGGCATCGTCCTGCAACACGATGCCCGCACCGGTGACGGTGGCGACATTCAAGAAGCCCCCGCTCTCTCCCGCACTCCCGGCGGGTGGGCAAGCCATCGTGGCTACGCTCAGCGCAGACTCCGCGATCGTTCCGGTCACGATGACAGTGTAGACATGTATTGCTCCGCCTGGGAGAGGGACTGACGTAGCGATGACCAGATCGTTGCCCGTTCCCGTCCATGCAGGGTTCACCTGGGCGCCGTCGGGAGCTGAGGTGACCTGGGCGTCCGTGACCTCGATCCCGTCGCCGTAGTGGAGCTCGTCGGCCAGATCGTAGACGGTCTCGTTCTCCCCCGGGTTGGCGACCTCGATCTGGTAGGTGATCGTGTACTGGCCGTTGGCGTCCAGGTCCGGACCGTGCGCGATGGTCTTGTCCATCACGATCACCGCCGGCTCGGGGCAGACCACATCGTCAGCACTCAGGTCGTTGTGCCCGATCACTGCCTGGTTGTTCAGTCCGGCGCTCTCCCGTGACCCTGGCTCGGGGCACGTGAACGCCGCCGTCACCGACTCGGGATCGGACGGGTCAGCGACGGTGACGGCCACCTGAACCTGGTAGGAGTGCACAGCACCGGCATCGAGCGGTACATCGGCGGCGATGAGCGAACCACCCAGCTCAGCCTCGCTTCCAGTCCAGGAATCGTTGACGTCCACACCGTCCGGAGCGGTCGTCACCCCGGCGCTGAGCACCTCGACGTCATCGCCGAACAACAGCAGGTCGACCAGATCGTACTCGCCGGCCATGCCGCCGGTGTTGGACACCTCAAGGCCGTAGGTCACCAACCAGGTGCCATCGCCCTGCGGTGCGGGAGATCCGGCGTCCACCGTCTTGTCGATCACCAGCTCCGGCGGCGCTGCGCACGCGTCGTCGTCCTCGGTCGCACCCGCCTCGCCGGTCAGGTGCGAGACATTGAGGAACGCGCGTGCCTGTGGGTCGGCATGGTCGACCACACCCACGCCACACGTGGCTGGGTCGACCCCGTCGACGGCATCGGCGAAGTTCAGCGGCACGTCCGCCAGCACGGTCAGCTCGTAGACGTGCGGGGTGTATCCCTCATCGTCGGTACCTGGCATCACGACCTCGGAGGCGATCCGGGTGTTCTCCTGACCGTTCCACACCGGGTCCGCCAGGGTCACCCCGTCCGGGGACCCGGTGACGGCGGAGCTCACCACCTCGATGCCCTCGCCGAAGTGCAGCTCGTCATCCAGGTCGTAACCGACGGGCTCCACACCCTCGTTGCTCACCTCGATCTGGTAGAGGATCTCCCACTGGCCCTCACCCGTCGGCTCGGCCGAGAGGAGCTCCTTGTCGTGGGTGACCTCACCCACCTCACGGCACTCATCGTCATAGTCGCGATACCCGTTGAATGAGGTGGATGCTTGGTTGTACAGACCCGTAGCCTCATCAGCGTCGAACGTGGCCTCGTCCCGGCAGGCCGACGGATCCGGCGCCACATCGCCCTCGGCACGCTCGGGCAGGTCGACGGTGTAGCGGACGGTGACCTCGTAGGTGTGCACGGCACCGCCCTCGATCGGCACATCGCCGACGATCAGATCGTCGATCACACCGTCATAGGCGGCGTTGAGGATCGTGTCGGCCGGGTCGAGCGCAGTTGTCTCGATCGAGCCGTCCACGATCTCGATACCTTCGCCGAAGCGCAGCGGATCGGTGAGATCGTAGGTAGTGGACGCACCGGTCTCGTTCGTGACGGTCAACCCGTAGGTGATGGTGTACTCACCCGGGTTCGTCTCCGGATCCACGACAGCGGGTTCGCTCGTGACGCTCTTGTCGACCACGACCTTCGGCAGCTCACCGCACTCGTCGTCGACGAACTCGCTGTGATTGTCCGGTTCCATGGTGGCCTCGTTGAACAAGCCGGTCGTGGGAACCTCGTCGCCCGAGGTCTGGCCCTCCCGGCAGGCGAGCTGCTCGGCCTCCACGAGAGCTTCGTTCGTGTCGGCATCTGCCTCGAGCGCGACCGTCACGCGGAGCAGGTAGACGTGCTCGCTCTCGTTCTCCACCGTGGAGCCAGCCGTGATCGGCTGACCCTCGGTGATCACGCGCATGTCATCGACGCCGTCCCAGTCCGGGTTCAACGCCGCACCGTCCGGACCCGAGACCACCTCAGTGTCGGTGACGATGATGCCGTCGCCATAACCGGTGAGGTCATCGGTGAGGCCATACGCGCCGTCGATCGCGCCGGTGTTCTCGGCGATCAGCTCGTACTCGAGTACCCAGGTGCCGTCGTCCTCGGGAGACTGGGTCGGCCCGGAGACCGTCCGCTTGTCGAACTCGTAGTCGATGTTCGAGTAGCCGAAGTCGATGGTGTGGTCGTTCTCCCCGGGACCACCGGTGGTGATCGCGGCGAACGGGAACCACCCATCAGCGGTCTCCTCGACCAGACCATCGGAGTCGTTGCGATCGGCGTCCACCGAAGCGCCGTCACCGGTGTCGGGCACCGTCGGATACCAGTTCTCCAACGGACCACCAGCCGCGTAATCATCCGGGTTGTCCACCCCGACGACGTAGTCGGTGTTGGTCGCCAGCTGGTACGCCTCGTCGAAGGAGGAGAAGTAGTACTCGCCTCGCGCGTTTGTCGTCGTGCTGTTGACGAGGGTCCGGGTGCCGTCCCCGGCGACCTCGTACAGGTTCACTGTCGCGCCCTCGACCGGTGTCTCGTCCGGATCCTGCACGCCGTCGTTGTCGACGTCGTACCAGACGTAGTTGCCGATCTCGATCGGGGCGGCCGACGCGAGCACGGTCGCGTTGCCGAGGCCGTTGCCCTTGGACGTCACCGTGGTGCCGCTGGTGCTCCGGATCAACGCTCCCGCCGGGTCATAGGCCGCACCTGTGTCCTGGAAGAGGCGTCGGGTTCCTTCCTGCAGGCCGGCGTTGGCGACGTGGATGCCGGTGGTCATGATGCCGTCCGGGCGGCTGGGCATCACCACGATCGATCCGGTCGCTTCGTTGTCCTGGTTCAACGGCGTGTAGCCGGTGTCGAAGTACCGGAGCCCGCCCGGGCCCAGGTCTCCTTGGAGCGCCCCGTTCCCGACGACGCCGTCATGGACGCCGTTGTTCTCCAGCGTGAACGTGCCATCCCCGTTCGGGGCGGCGATGAAGACATCACCCTCCGACCGCTCGTGCTGGACGAGCCGATCGTCACCGTCCGCGGGATCACCGGAGGCGTAGGTCATGATGCCGAAGACGTCCCCGGAGAGGTCGCGCACACCGAGTACGAGGTCCCCATGCAACACCTGGGCCGAGGCCACGACGGGTTGCGCATAGAAGACCCGTACCCTGCCCGCAGTACCGTCGACGATCCCGGGTGTGCCACCGCCCGAGTCACCGTTGAGGTAGTCGTCCAGCGACGTCGCCCACGGCACGAAGTGCTCCGTGAAGTCCTCGCGCTGGAAGTCCAGTGGGAAGTCGAGAACTTCAGTCAAGGTGCCAGGGGCGTCGTCGTCGAAGGAGTAGACGTATCCGTGCAAGTCGGTGTAGTCCTGCGTCGACTCGGCCGTATCGGTCGCCGTCAGGTACATCGTCCCGGTGAGCGGGTCCACCGTCACGCCGTACGGGCGGACATCTGAGCTATCCGGGAAGTAGGCGTCGAGCTCGAACTCCTCGACCGCCGCCGGCGGAGCCGCGGGGTCACCTCCGGTGTCGATCCGGATCAGGGAGCGGTTGTGCAGATTGACCACGAACAGGTAGCGCTCGTCCGGGCTCATCGCCATCAGCCCGAGGCCAGCACGCCCCACGTTGTTCCACGCCTGGGCATCGCGGCTCCAGTCGTAGTCCGGGTTGTCACTGAACACATTCGGACGTAGGCCGTCCGGGTCCGACGGATCTGCTGCAGGATCGGGTCCGCCGAGGTCGATGCCGTAGTCGGTCACGTCCACGTACACCTCAGCGGACGCCGTCGGCGCTGTCCAGTCCGCGCCGTCCGGGTTCACGCGGTAGATGGCGCCGATGCCGCCAGGACCGAAGCCCACGTGGCGCCGCAGGTAGGCGGCCGCGAAGGCCGTGGGAATGTCATCGGAGGACTCTGCGCGCACCATCGCCGAACCGTTGGTGGCCCCGATCTCACTGAACGGCACCACGCCGCTCTGCGGTACCGGTGAGTCACCGTTCTCTGCCGTCCAGTTGATGACGGCGGAGCCGGGCAGATCGGCGGAGGCGCCGTCGGAAACCCCGGCCTGCAGCACAGGGATGTAGACGAGCGGGTCGTTCTCCACATAGGCCGTCGGCACGTGGAAGGAGAAGTCCACCCCATCGACGCCTGCGCCATCGGTCACCGTCACGAACTGCACGGTGGTCCCGTTGGACGGGCCTCCAGCGCGACCGACCGCGGTGGGCTGCCACTGGTCCCACTGCGGGCCATCCGGGAGGTTCGCCTCCACTCGCCACCCGGGAGCGTCCGAGGTCACCGCGAGTGCGTAGGTCCCGTCCTGGGCGGTGGTGACCGGCCCGGCCACGTTGCCGTCGGCGTCATAGGCGACCACCTCGATCCCTGCGAGACCGTCCTCGTAGGAGTCGAACGTCCCGTTGGCGTCGTAGTCCTGCCAGACAGAGCCGGTGATCTCGTCCCCCGTGGCCGCTGTCGCAGCTCCGGCTACAGCGACCATCATCGAACCGACCAGGGCCGTTGTCGCCGCCACAGCGGCCGTTTGCCGGCCGATCCGTCGTTCCATGTGCACGAATTAGTCCTCCCCCGCACCCGGCGGTGCACTCGACGGGCGGCACACAACAGCCGCCCGCAACCCATCCAACTCCGCACCCAGACGCAGGGCCAGAGTCACCCGGGGTGAAACGAGGGTGAAGCGAGGGTGAGACGGTTGTGGCCACACACTGAGACGGGTCAGGTCAGCGGGACGAGCCTCATCGCCTGCGCCACCCGGATCGCCTCCGCCCGGGAGGACACCTCCAGTTTGCGGTAGAGCGTCCTCAACTGGGACTTCACCGTGTTCGGCGAGACGTGCAGCTCCCCCGCGAGTCGCCGTACCCCTTCAGTCCGGACGAGCCGCTCGAGCAGGAGGCGCTCACGAGTTGTCAGCGTGACGGGCGCCGTCACCGCGCGCAGCATGTCACGCGTGGACGTCAGTTCAGTCAGAAACTCATGCGTCACCGGATCCAGCACCAGCTGCTGTCCCTGTGCGATCAGCCGCCCGAACTCGTCCAGGCCCTGTCGTGCGAACGGCTGGCGCTGACCGTTGCGGGCGGCGGCCGCGAGCGCCGATTCCAGCACACGGTCCGACGCACGCGCCGAACCCACCCCGCGGTGGGCGATCGCGAGCAACACGTTTCCCCACGCCGTATGCCTGCCGAGGTGCCCCTCGTGCCCCGCAACAGTCCGCTGGATCCGGAGGAGCGCTGCAGCGTGCGCACCACTGTCGATCTCCGCGCGAGCACGCAGCAGCTCGACGTCATAGCGATGGTCTGGTTCGGGATAGTGCTCTGCCAGCAGCTCCAGCGCCGCAGTCGGATCGCCGCTTGCTGAGAGAGCCTCGGCACGGGCCACGATCAGCATGCGCTGCTCAAACCCGGAGAGTTCACGATCGGCAAGTGCCGTCTGCATGACCTGGGTGTGGGTCAGCGCTACCTGCGGGCGGTCCAGGAGGGTCAGTGCCATCGCCTGGAAGCACCAGGCAAACAGGCCGATCACCACCGGGTCCTCGAGCGTCGCGGCACCGGTGTCATCTGCACATGCCTCGAGCAATGCCGTCACGTCGACAGCACGCACGGCTTTGACGAGCTGAGCCAGCTGCGAGACCTGCCGCCAGGCCGATGCCTGATCGCCAGAGCGTGCGTATGCTCGCCGCCACCAGCTCGACGGGTCGGCTCCGAGGATATGCACGAGCCCCTCGAGCTCGGCCGCCATCGCGCCGAGCTGCGTCTGGCCCGCCTCCCGCGCGAGCCGGGCCGCGGAGGCGGCATGCTCGCCCGTCATCGACAGTGCCCCAGCCGACATCGCGCTCAGCGCGGCCTGCAAGGTGATGGCCGCGCGGGTAGCACCGGGATGAGGCAGATCGGCCAGGACCCGGCTGTGCAGGGCGTGAGCGTCGTCGTGGCGACCCACCACCCGCAGCGAGACCGCATCGAGTGCGGTGACCATCGCGTGCCCGGCAGCATCGAGCCGCTGGTCCGGGCGGACACGCGCGAGCAACGCATTCGCTGCGTCCCGGTCGGCGCCGGTCACCAGCCCGGGATGCCCGGCGTGGGTGATGTCGAGATGGGCTCGCGCTGCTGCCACAAGCAGGCGGGGATCGGCATCGGGGGCGAGCCCACTCATTCGTTCTCGTACGTGCACCGCCGGTAGCTCCGCGAGATCCGCCCAATGGCGGGCCATCAGGGCAGTCCGCTCACCCTCGAGGAGCGGTGTCTCGAGCACCGCGATCGCATCGTCGAGCGCGCCGGCGTTCGACCACCGATCGACCAACGGCTCGACGAGTTCCCAGTGCCTGGACGCGGCGAGATCGGTGCCGACCCGGCGGCGACACGCGTCCCTGATGCCTGGAGCGAGGGTGAGGCGGCCCTGCGCACCATCGGCGATCAGTCCGCCGTCCCGCATGGAACGCAGCGCAGCCGCTCCCTGCGCAACCCTCGCCCACAACGACTCCATCACGGAGAACCTCAGCTCACCGCCGAGCGCAGCGATCAGCGATATCTCCCACAGCTCCCACGGGACCACCCCGCCGGATGACGCGGCCGAAAG
The DNA here is from genome assembly GCF_009805705.1 of Ruania rhizosphaerae. Lineage (GTDB taxonomy): Bacteria > Actinomycetota > Actinomycetes > Actinomycetales > Beutenbergiaceae > Ruania > Ruania rhizosphaerae. The sequence continues at coordinate 6,280 of NZ_VSMB01000013.1, read as the reverse complement.
TTCAGCCATGGCGTCATCACAGCCGCGAGCCAGTGCCTCAGGACCGTACGTCCCCCATGCTGCCGCCCGGCGGACGACGGCGTCCACCACCACGGCGTAGCCCCCCGTGGCGGTCACAACATCCGCCGCGTCACCCGCCGACAGGTCAACGCCCAGGTCACCCGCCCACGCGCGAACATCGTCCGCCGTGAACCCCAGATCGTGGGCCACCACCGCGACTTCGGGGCGAAGCGGACCGGTACGAAGCCCTTCCGGCCAGCCGTACGGGCTGACGACGACGAGGATGGACGCCGGCCAGCACCGGCGGCAGGCGAGGATCGACTCAGCATCGTGGGCTCCGCCGTCGTGCAGTCTGATCACGACCACGTCCGGGTCGCCGGCAACGGCAGCATCCACGGGTCCAGGGATCGCCCGGGCGGTGCTCCACCACAGCGCCTGCCGGTCAATCCCCTCGAGCCACTGACGCACGAGCGTGGCCCGGCCGCTCCCGTACGGGCCACCCACCATCGCGACTGAGCCGGGACCCAACTGCTCCAACTTCGACACGAGCGCACCGCGACGGAGCCTTCCGGAACGGTTGTCCACCGAGCATTTCCTCATCTCGAGTCGATCAGCGGCAGCCGGGCCACCCACCGGCGTGATCGCAGTACCGCAGGGAGTATACGACCGTCCAAGTAGCGACGTGATCGAGGTCATAACGCGCGTGCGTCATCACGATGGCGACCCCTTCCTCTCACAGGCAGCGACTGAACACACGCCCAGACCTGAAGAGAAGGACCCCGTGACCACGCTCGCCCCGCCCCCCACGGCCACGCTCCCGGCCGGCAAGACCGATGACCGGGCACAGATCGCCGCACGGCTCGCCGCGCCGACCGAGGCACGCCGGATCGTGGTGCTCATTCCCGCCTACAACGAGGCCGGGTCGATCGCGGCGACGATCGACAGCATCGCGCAACAATCCGTGCTGCCAACGGCGACCGTGGTGGTCGCCAACAACTGCACCGACAGGACCGAGGACGTCGCGCGCGAGCACGGCGCCCTGGTGTTCCTCGCCGAGCCGAACAAGGACAAGAAGGCCGGTGCGTTGAACATGGCACTCGAGTTCGTGGTGCCGTTGCTCGAAGACTCCGACGCAGTGCTGGCGATGGATGCCGATACCACCCTCTCTGAGACATTCATCGAGATTGCCTCCGAGCGACTGACGGGGAACGTCGGCGGAGTCGGCGGTGCATTCATCGGTCGCGAGTGCCGCTCCACCGTCGGCTACCTGCAGCGCATGGAGTACTACCGCTATCGCCGCGAGATCGTGCAGCGAGGCGAACGGGCCTTTGTACTGAGCGGTACCGGGGCACTCATCAGCGTGGAGGCACTGAACGCCGTCAAGTCCGCCCGCGACGGCGAGACCCTTCCGGCCGGAACCTCCTTCTACGACACCTTCAGCCTCACCGAGGACAACGAACTCACCTTCGCCATGCTGGCGTGTGGCTACCAGTGCCTGTCCCCGGTGGAGATGACCACGACCACCGATGTGATGGAAACGCCCTCCATGCTGTGGCAGCAGCGCCACCGTTGGTACCTCGGCGCGCTGCGGAACCTGCAGGCCTACGGCTCCCGCATGCCCTGGCACATGCGCTGGGTGTACTGGCGCCAGCAGGCGGGCTTGGCGCTCTCCGTGCTGGCGGTCGCTGCGCACGTGCTGCTCGTGGCGATCCTGCTCGGACTGGGGACGTTCTCGCTCTCGCCGTGGTGGACGGGCCTGGCCGCCTGCATCCTGCTGGCGAACATGGCGATGATCTGGCGGATGGGCCGGCGTGCCCGGATTCTCACTCTCACCGTGGAACCGTTCTACAACGTCTTCCTGCTTCTCATCTTCTGCGCCGCAACGTTCAGCTTCCTCTCAGGAAGGAAAGGAGAGTGGGTCCACACGTGAGCACCTGACGCGCAAGAAGAGCACTGACGAACAACAAGACAGCGACACACCCACCATCATCACGAACGAAGGAGCGACGTCTCTCGATGTACAGCGGCCCTGCCAACTCAGCAACACTCGCCGCAACAGGATTCGGACTCACGGCCACCACCGGTCTCTACTGGTTCCTCGCCCTCGTCGCCATCGGCGGCGCACTGGCCGTGGCCGGCAAGCTCACCACCCGGGTAGCACTCGAGCCGGTGCAAGGCGCCGACGGACAGCACCGGTGGCACGTGACCCGGAACGGACGCCCGATCGGGCACTAGAAGACCTTCTCCGGCGGTCGTGGCCACGGCCTCTCCTTGCTGCCACGGCCACGACCACCGGGCTCTCGCTGGAACGAGCATCAGGCATGCACTGACCGCTATACGGACGACCAGGTGCGGGGAGGGTGGCGGACCGACACACTGAACGGACCGCCAACCGCGATCCGCTGAGGAGTCGATCCGTCATGACCCGCCGAACTCGCCTGGTCGCCGTGGTCGCGACCGCTCTGGTCCTTCCCGCCGCCGCGATCGGGGCTGCTCCCGCGCAGGCGGGCACCGCCTCAGTGCTGATGGAGGACTGGGACGCCTCACCCGACCACTTCATCACCTACGACCTGGCGCGCAGCTCCTCCGACCCCGGCACGTGGGACCCCTCGGCAGAGGATGACCTGGCCTTGCGGCTGGAGCTGCCGAAGAACGCGACCGCCGGACCGGGCGGGGGCGCCTACGGTGAGTCCTACGACCGGTTCCTCTACGGCACCTTCGAGTCCCGGCTGCGGACGGCCGACTGCTCGGCTCAGCCGGACGCCGGTGTGGTCACCGGCCAGATGTTCACTTACTTCCACGATGGCTCCGACTCCGACGGCGACGGCCTGCCCGACAACAGCGAGATCGACTTCGAGACCCTCTGCGCGCAACCCGAGGTCCTCTACATGACCGTGTGGACCGACTACCGTCCCTCCGACGGCGCCCAGAGCCGGGTGATGCGTGCCGTCAATCTCGCCACCGGGCAGATCCTCTCGACCTGCCACTACGAAGGCTTCGGCGGGCACTATTGCGACCCGATCTCGGGTGCGGAGGCGCAGCCGGCGAGTATCCCGGCGGTGCCCGGTTTCGACTCCTCGGCCGAGTACTACGAGTACGGCTTCACCTGGGAGCCGGATCGCGTGCACTTCTGGATCGTCGTCGACGGCCAGACGATCACCCTCTGGGACTACCAGGGCCCGAGCGACCGGATCCCACACGTGCCCGCCTACCTGCTGCACAACGTCTGGCACACCGACGGTTGGTGGCCCGAAGGCAACCCGGACGCCGTGGAGCGTCCGCGCGTGCGCGATATCGCCGCGCACGTCGACTGGACGCGCATCACGCCGCTGTGAGGTTCTCATCTTCCGATCCACTGCGAGCGGACGTGTTGCCATCCGAACGGGCCATCCCCGGGCTAAGCCTCGATCCACCGATCGATGGTGAGTTGTGGTGATGGCAGCGGGCGCGTGTGGATTCGGGGTCGTGGGCGTGTAGAAGTTGCCAGTCTGTCCGGCCTTTCCACTGTGTCCTTGGGTCGTAGGGGCTGAGGCGTGGGGTCAGGTAGGCACGGCCTGGAGGCCAGTGACAGCGCGGTAAAGCCGGATCCCGGCCTGTTCCCAGGGCCAGCGGCGAGGTAGGTGCAGGTGCAGGTGCAGGTGCAGGTGCAGGTGCAGGTGCAGGTGCAGGTGCAATCGTCTCGCGGAGGTCGATCCGGGCGGGGATGTTGATGAGCTTGCGGCGGATCGTCGCCGTCGTGGCCCGCAGCAGCGAGGGCGCCTGGGTCAACGTGGCTGCGGCGCGGGTGAGGTTGAAGGCCATGACGGCACAGATGAGCCAGGCGGCATTGGCGGTGAACACCCCGAGGGCAGGTGGGCCAGCGCCGAGGCCTTCAGATCGGCATTGACGTTCTCGATGATCGCGTGAGCGCGGTGGACTTGATCGGCGGTGACAGTGTCGCGCTCGTCGGCGTCGGTGGTGGTGAAGAAGGCGTGGAAGCGCCAGGTGTCGAACAGTGTCTGCTGACCCTGGCTGTTCTTGGGGTGAGATCAGGGATGCGGCGAACCACGAGGCGGCCGGGGACCTGCTCGGCCTTCTTCTTGGAGGAGAACGCGGTGAAGGCAACCTCAGCCCGCGAGACCCAGCTGCCGGTGATTTCGTCGTAGATCGCATCGGTGTATCTGATCGGTGTCCAGGCCTGGTCGCTGATCGAGGCGAGGGCGCGTTTGACGGCCGGGTCCATCCGCACGGTGATCGAGACTTGCGCCCCGGTCTGCATCACGGCGCTGACCATGGCGTGGGAGTAGAACGCCGAGTCGGCCCGCACCAGTACTTCTCGCCCGGCCAGGTGGCTGCGGCGGACCAGGGCCAGGGTGTCGGTAGCAAGCCGGGCAGCCCCACGCGGGGACCCGGCCGAGCCTTTACGCAAGCGCTGAGCGGCGATCACCGGGGCGATGTGATCGGTGGAGACGACCGCGAGCAGCGCGTTCAGACCCCGGATGCCGGAGTGGCCGAAGGAGGCGCCCTGCTTGGCGTAACCGTGGACCTCGATGATGGTGTCGTCGATATCGACCATCACCGGGCCGGCCTGCTCCGCGGTGCCGAGCAGACCGGTGTGCTCGGCGAGGTTCAGCAGCAACCGTGAGGCCACAGCGTCGCCCTGGCGGACGTGCCCAAAGGTGAAGGACCGCAGGAACTGCCCCAGTGTCGAGGGCGCATAGCCGCGGTCGAAGACCTTACCCATCCCGCCGTGGCGCAGCAGCGCCATGCCATCAATGCTGTCGGCATCGGCGACCATGCCAGCCACCAGCGAGGACAGCTTCAAACCTGGGTTGGCGCCCTTGTCGCTGGGCACGCTCAGCCGCTCATCGGCAAGGGTGCGCAGTCCCGCCTTGCGGGCCAGGGCCATCAACGGAACCAAGCCAGCAGCCGACACGAGATTCGGCTCGTCGAAGGTCGCAGACCTCACGGGGCGGATGTGAGAAAGTTGCACCTACGAGATGCCCTTCTTGAACTGGCGATACGGACCCTAAGCAAGTCCTATCTTCCCAGGTCAGAGGGGCATTCTCGCGTTCCCACGCCTGCACGCAACGCTCACCGATCGGTGGATCGAGGTTAAGGTCACCACCAACAGAATGAGAGGGATCCGACATGCCAACTGGCACGATGCGACTGCACCTGCGCCTGGTGCAAGGAGCCCGAGTGAACCAGTACTCCAGCCACTCCTGCATGCAGATCCCCGCCTGCTCGAAGCGCGACTAACCTTGCAGCCAGCGTCGGACCGGGCTTACCTCAAGGACACCGCGGCGTCGACAAAGTCACGCATCGAGAGCGCATACGCCTCCTGAAGTGTCCGGCAGCGCTCGCGGAACTCCGCGTTCAGCGATGCGCTTCCAGCGAGATCAACCTCCAGTTCTTCGGCGACTCGGCGCACCGATGCGCTTAGAGCACGTACCAGGAGCAGGCCCCCTAACTCCCACAACGCTACCCAGGTGTCACGTTCGTCTGGGGTCATCGTGAGATACATCCCGATCCAAAGTCGCCGGCCGCGCAGCAGACGCCACTTCCCTTCCCCACCCTCGTGGACCTCGTCCTCGGCCGTCGCGCCGTAGACAGTGACCAGAGGGCTTCGGCGACCTGCGAGGCCTGCGGCACCAAGGACATCTTCGGCTAAACGCAGGGCTTCCTTCTGAGCGCGCCGACTGGCACCCATGAGGCCGCCGAAATAGGCGTCAAGATCATTCGCCGCCTCATCCGTCGCGGACGTTTCCAGTTGCTGCCAGCCCGCGACCGCGCTGAGCCGCTCTTCGAGCACGTATGCCGAGTTCTCCAGCGGGAATGACGGCGCGGCCGTCGCGAACCGCTGCGCCTCCTCGGCGAAACCGGCGAAGCGGAAGGCGGCAGGGATGGCGTCCGCGAAGACCCAATGGGTAAGCGCCCACACCTGGCGGCGATTCAACGTCGAATCGTTCGACGGTTGCTGAGCGTCAGGGCCCTGCAGTACAAGAGTCGTCAGGGACAGGTTGTTGAGGTCGTCGCGAAGGCTCTCCGCCAGGAGTTCGGCATCGCCTTCGTCGAGCCAACGGTGATCGGCCAGGAGAAGCGCCACGTCCCAAGCCTCGTCGGCGACAAGGTCATGCTCGGAGAGCAAGTGCCGCATGATGTGGGCTCTGGCCGACTCCTGCCCCTTGGCGGTTTGCCAATCGTTGCGATAGCTCTTGTGTTCGGAGTCCATGAACCCCCGGGCTGAACCGCACTGGGTTCGGTGGAGACTCCTGAGCTTGGAAGCGAGGATGGAGTC
>NZ_VSMB01000012.1 GCF_009805705.1 Ruania rhizosphaerae | reverse complement strand
CCACCAGTGGTGATCTGACCCAGGATGGTGACCGTGACCCGTCGCTGGACTTCGGATTCGTACCCGGTGCTGCGTTGCAGTGGAACAAGGTCGACGCATCCGGGATTCCAAATATGCTCGCCGGCTCGGAATGGGAGCTCACCGCGGTTGACGGTTCGGGGACAGCTGTGGGCGAACCTCTCGCGATCGCGGACTGTGGCGAAAGCCCGTGCACGGGCGGTGACGTCGATCCCACACCCGGGAGTCTGCTGGTCGAAGGCCTGACCCCAGGGGAGTACCAGCTAGTTGAGACACGTGCTCCGGTGGGCTACGTCTTGGATAGCACACCGATTCTCGTGACAGTCGCCGCCTCGACGCAGGCGACAGTTCTTGCCGACGTTGTCAACGAGCAGCAGGAGGTCCCCACGATTCCGCTCACGGGTGGTTGGGGTTCGGACCACTATTCACTCGCAGGAATCATGCTCTTGTTGATGGCGGCCGGTCTCACGTTCTGGCATCGTCGCAACAATCGTTTCGCTCATTGAATGACCGGTGGGTCGGTGCAATTGCGTCAGCGTAGGCGCAATTGAGAACCTGTCACTCCCGATGAAACAATCCCACATTGATGGTGAGATTTCACGTCGCGCCGCGTCGTGATTCCCGAGAAAGAGAAAGTGAATCCCCCATGGTGAACAATTCGCAGGCTGTTGGGCGAGGGCGTCGTGCTCTTGCTGGCGTGGCGGCGTTGTCGGTGGGTGTCGCGGGCGTGGTCCTGAGCGGCACTGCAGCGATGGCTGCTCCGGTGCCGGGTCCGGTTGATGATTCGGTGGTCGGCTCGTTGACTGTACACAAGTACACCTATCCCGATGATGGTGCGCAGGACCCGTCGGGAACGGGCACTGACCCGACGTCGGCTCCGTTGGCGGATGTCACCTTCGAGGTGTGTGAGATCGGTAATGTCACCTCTCTGGGTGATACCTCCAATCTTGGCTGGGACCAGGTGGGCGGCATCGACGCCCTCAGCAGTGACGGTTCCGCGTTGACGGGGACCGAGGCTGGCGTGGACGGCACGACCGATTTCGGGCTGTCCAACTGCACGTCGCTGGTGACTGATGCTGCGGGTATCGCGACCTTCACGGGTCTTGCGGTGGGTGCTTACCTGGTGACCGAGACCGATGCTCCGGCGGGTGTGACGATGGGTGATCCGTTCATCGTGACGGTCCCGACTCCTGCTGATGAGAATGGTGGGGCGGACAACACCGGGATGTGGGAGTACGACGTGAACGTCTACCCCAAGAACATCCGGGCCGAGGCGCCGGACAAGACCATCGATGACCAGCCGAGCAATGGTGTGGTCCTCGGTGATGAGATCGGGTTCTCGATCTCGCAGGTGATCCCCGCTCTGCCGGCCGGTGAGGATTACACCAAGGTCACCGTCACTGACACCCTGGACGACAAGCTTGACCTGGTCGCGGGGTCGGTCGTGGTCAGCATCAATGGCACGCCGTTGGTCCTGGACAGTGACTACACCCTGGACACCACTGGTGATGTGATCACCGTGACTCTGACGGGTGCGTTGGCCACGATCGCTGCGGGTGACACTTTGACGGTGGACTTCAACACCACCGCGAACTCGAATGGTGTCATCACGAACCAGGCGTTCGTGAACATCAACGATCTCGACCTCGATGGTGATGGTGAGGGCGGCGAGAACCCGACTCCCGAGGTCGTGACCCGGTGGGGCAACCTGCTCGGTGAGAAGAGCGACGCGTCCGGGTCGAACCTGCTCGGTGGCGCTGAGTTCAGCGTGTACTACACCACCGACACCGACGGCACCTGTGGTCCGGTGACCACCGCTGATATCGACGGGCAGAGCCCGGTGGCGACGGTGACTTCGGCTGCTGATGGTTCGATCGCGGTGCCGGGCCTGTGGGTTGGTGACTCCAACGATGATGTGACCAACCGGTGCTACATCCTCGAAGAGACCGTCGCGCCGGCCGGGTACGTGCTGCCCACCGGAGACGCGGCTCTGACCGCGGTGAACATCACCCCGGGCGAGACCGCCACGACCGCGACGTTCACCATCGAGAACGACCAGCAGCTGGTCCCCGGCCTGCCGCTGACCGGTTCGCAGGGACAGGTCCTGCTGACCCTGTCGGGTATCGCGCTGCTGGGAATCGCCCTCGGTGGCGGACTGCTCGTGGTGCGCAAGCGTCGCCAGGGCGCCGAGTCAGCCTGAACAGTGTTGAGTGCGCGCTGAACCACCCGGTAGCGCGAGAGGACGAGGTAGCGGAGCGGGTGGCCCCAAGACCAGGGGGCACCCGCTCCGCTACCGTTGTCTGAGACGAAGGAATGCTGAGATGCCCGCGCACCCATCCCGCCACCGCATGGCCAAGCCCAGACGATGGCGCGCCAGCGTCCCCCTGATCGTCTCAGCAGTGATCGCGGTCCTGGGCGTGAGTGCCGTGACCTACCCCAGCGCAGCAAGCTGGGTGTTCGCACTGAACCAGACACAGGTGATCGAACGCTACGACGAATCAGTCAACGACGCGATCCCCAGCGCCGAAGAACAACTGAACCAGGCCCACGCCTACAACAGTGATCTCTCCAGCGGGGCCGTACTGGCAGCGAATGCGAACGTGCCCCAGGGAGAAGGCACATCAGGCACCAGTGACTACGACTACTGGTCGATGCTCTCCACCGAGACCGGGATCATGGCACGCATCCAGATCCCAGCCATCGACGTCGACCTGCCGATCTACCACGGCACCAGCATGCCCACCCTGGAACAGGGAGTCGGACACCTGCAAGGAACCTCACTCCCCGTCGGTGGTGAAAGCACCCACTCCACCCTCACCGCACACCGGGGCCTGCCCGAAGCCACCCTGTTCACCCACCTCGACCAAGTCGAGCAAGGCGACACCTTCACCATCAACACCTTCGGCGAGATCCTCACCTACCAAGTGATGACCACCCAAGTCGTAGCACCCGAAGACACCGAATCACTCCGCCAAGAAGCAGGCCGCGACCTGGTCACCCTCGTCACCTGCACCCCACTAGGGGTCAACAGCCACCGCATCCTCGTCACAGGCGAACGCATCACCCCCACCCCCGACGAAGACATCACCGCCGCGACCACACCCGCCGCCCCGCCCGCCTTCCCCTGGTGGCTCATCCTCTACCTCACCTCCCTCACCCTCATCAGCCTCTACCTCTGGTGGGGAGGACGCGTCCGTGCACACCAACGACCGGACCACGCGACCGCCGGTCAACTCCCATCGCCCGTCGCTGGAGACCGATGACTGCACGCCGTCAACGGTGAGATTGCCGTGATGGTGGAGCACTCCTGCTGCGACATCGCCGTGCACCCAGATGCCTTCCCGGGCATCACTGCTCCTTGTGAGCACGCAGCTTCGGAAGCCGGGGTCACCCCAGAAGTCCGTGTATGCTCAGTGGTCTAGGAGGGGAGTACCCCTTAAGCGGTGACGTCGTCAGTACAGGCGAGCCAGTTCGTCTCGGCGTCATCGGCCCACCAGCGGTGGGGGAGACCTCCGGTGCACACCCAACTCACCGGAGGTTTACGTATGGATGTCCCACTCTGGGCATGGCTGGCCACCGTTGGTCTTATCGTCGCGATGCTCGTCGTCGACTTCGTGGGCCACGTGCGCAAAGCCCACGCACCGTCGCTGAAGGAAGCGGGCCTCTGGTCGGCGGGCTACGTGTTGATCGCGCTCGTATTCGGCGGATTCGTGCTGCTCGAGTGGGGATCGGACTACGGGCTCCAGTACTTCTCCGGCTACATCACGGAGAAGTCGCTCTCGGTGGACAACCTGTTTGTCTTCGTGCTGATCATGGCGAGTTTCCGCGTGCCACGGAAGTACCAGCAGAAGGTGCTGCTGATCGGCATCGTGATCGCTCTCGTGCTGCGCACCTTGTTCATCGTGCTCGGAGCCGCGATCGTCAATGAGTTCGCTTGGGTGTTCTACATCTTTGGTGCCTTCCTCATCTACACGGCCATCACGCAGGTGAGGAAGTCCGAGGAGGACGAGGAGTTCAAGGAGAACGCCGCATTGCGGTTGGTGCGCCGCGTCTTCCCGACGACGGAGGGTTACGTCGACGACAAGATGTTCACCCGCTCCTCCGGCCGGATGCACGTGACGCCGATGTTCATCGTGATCCTCGCCATCGGTAGCGCCGACATCCTGTTCGCCGTCGACTCCATCCCGGCGATCTTCGGCCTCACTCAGGAAGTGTTCCTGATTTTCGCGGCCAACGCCTTCTCGCTGCTCGGCCTGCGGCAGTTGTACTTCCTCATCGACGGCCTGCTCGACCGGCTCGTCTACCTCAACTACGGACTGGCCGCGATCCTCGCTTTCATCGGGGCGAAGCTGGTGATCCACGCCCTGCACGAGAACGAGGTGCCGTTCATCAACGGTGGGCAGGAGTGGCACGTGATCCCGGAGGTCAACACCTACGTCTCCTTGATCGTGATCGTCGGCATCCTGACGGTCACCACCGTGACCTCGCTGCTTGCCGGGCGCAGGGCCGCTGCGGCGGCCGAGGTCACGGCACCAGCGGAAGAAGCGTCGACAGCGGCCGGCGAGGACGACGGCGAGCCCCACTAGTCGTTGGGCGACGGGGGTCGCTGAATCGCTCAGCGTTCTGCCATGCGGGAGCCGGCATACACGGCCGGACTCGCGGCCACTGCCGACTGGCCTGTCCGTGGCTTGCGCGTGCGACGTGCGCTCGTCAGGTCCGGTCTGCGAACGCTCCGATCACGGGGTTCCATGCCCGGACCTTGCGGTGGGAGATCAGGTGGGCGCGGTGAAAGGGATCGGCGTCCAGGATCTGCTTGACCTGAGCGTCGTCCTCGGCTGAGACCAGCAGCAGGGCGCCAGGTGCGGCATTGTCCAACCACGGCCCGGACGCGAGTACCGTACCGGCCTCGGCAAGTCCATTCAGGAACTCGCGGTGCTCGGGCCGGAGTGCATCGATGTCAGCGGTCCGCGTGGTGTCGTAGACGTACTCGACGGCGAATGTCCTCATGCGTGCAGCGTACCTGCGGTGCCCGATCACCACCCTCGTGCCCGCCAGGTGCGAAGGTGGGGGCGCTCGGCACCGAGTGTGGTGCTGTCCCCGTGCCCCGGGTGCACCAGGGTGGAGTCGTCGAACACATCGAAAACCCGGCTGGTGACGTCGGTGAATAGCGTCGCGAAGTCTTCAGCCGAGTGGGTTCTTCCGAGGCCACCGGGGAAGAGGCTATCGCCACTGAAGAGCCAGGCCACGCCGTCGGGATCCTGCCACGCCAGAGCGACCGAACCGGGCGTGTGACCCCGGAGCCCGATCACTCTCAGGTGGAACCTGCCGATCTCGATCGGCTCGCCGTGGCGCAGTCGGCGTGTGACGGGAACGGGGAGGTGGTCGGCATCCTGAGCGCCGGCGAGGACAGCGGCGCCCGTCGTCGCAATCACCTGCCGTAGCGCGCGATGGTGGTCCCAGTGGCGGTGCGTGGTGACCACGCCCATCAGGCGACCGCCTGGACGGGCCGCTTCGACGAGATCGAGCACGCGGCCGGCATCGTCGGCGGCGTCGATCAGGAGCTGGTCACCCAATTCGCGATCGGTGAGCAGGTAGGCGTTGTTGTCCTGCGGGGAAACGCTGGCCTTACGGATCTCGAGGTCACCACGCCGCCAGCACAGTGCGGCCCCGCCCTGCTCGACGTGTGCCGGGTCCACCGGATCGGGGTCCTCCGTGAGACCTGTCGTCATGGCAGCAGGCTCTCACCCAACTCGGTGGGGTTGACCGCAACCTCCCATCGGAACCCATCCGGGTCGATGACATAGCCGGAGTACCCACCCCAGCTCCGCCACGCCGCCTGGCCGATCCGGGCGCCGGCACGTTCAGCGAGTTCCAGGATGCCGTCTACCTGCGCGGGTTCGGATACGTTGTGGGCGAGCGTGACCGGGGGAGTGCCTGTACGGGAGACGGGGCCGATCTCGGCCTCGGCGTGATCACGGTGCCATAGCGACAGCAGCAGGCGGTCCCCGACGCGGATCATCAGCACTTCTCCGGGGACATCGACCTCGGGTTGCCAGCCGAGGCCATCGATGTAGAAGGCGCGGGAGACGTCGAGATCGGCGACGACGAGAGTCACGAGGCTCAGGCGTTGGTCCATGACAGGGAGTGTGGCATCTACCGCCGACAGGCCATCGGCCCGTTAATGACTTGTCATCGACAGTCAGTGACATCGCCACCTCGCCTGGGTACCTCCGACATGTCCGTCGGGGGCCATCATGCATGCGGTGCAACGTGGGATCGCACACGAAGCACCTCGAACGCTTGTACGATGTCGGTGGTGCGGCATACCATGGCGGGCGTGAGTGACACCCTCCTCGTGCGCGGAGCCCGCGAGCACAACCTCCAGAACGTCAGCATCGACCTCCCCCGCGACGGCCTCATCGTGTTCACCGGACTCTCGGGGTCCGGGAAGTCGTCGCTGGCCTTCGACACGATATTCGCCGAGGGGCAGCGACGGTACGTCGAGTCCTTGTCCGCTTATGCGCGCCAGTTCCTGGGCCAGATGGACAAGCCCGACGTGGACTTCATCGAGGGCCTGTCGCCTGCGGTGTCGATCGACCAGAAGTCGACCAACCGGAACCCGCGATCGACCGTCGGAACGATCACTGAGGTCTACGACTACCTGCGCCTGCTGTTCGCTCGTGCGGGAACCCAGCACTGCCCCCAGTGCGGCGAACAGATCGTGGCCCAGACCCCGCAGCAGATCGTCGACCGGTTGCGAGCCAAGCCGGAGGGCACACGGTTCCAGGTGCTCGCTCCGGTCGTGCGCGGGCGCAAGGGAGAGTACGCCGATCTGTTCAAGGATCTGCAGTCGCGAGGATTTGCACGTGCCATCGTCGATGGCGAGCTCGTGCAGCTGAGCGAGCCGCCCGTGCTGGAGAAGAAGCTCAAGCACACCATCAACGTGGTGGTCGACCGCCTCGTCGTGCGGGAGAACATCCGCCAGCGACTCACGGACTCGGTGGAGACTGCGCTCGGCCTGGCTGAGGGGCTGGTTGTGGCCGACTTCGTCGACCTCGACCCCGAGGATCCGGAGCGCACGCGTCGCTTCTCCGAGAAGCGGGCCTGCCCGAACGATCATCCGCTCGCCCTGGAGGAGATGGAGCCACGGACGTTCTCCTTCAACGCGCCCTACGGAGCATGCCCGGATTGCACCGGGATCGGGACGCGCCTGGAGGTCGACCCGGAACTGGTGATCCCCGATGACGACCTCACGCTCGCCGAGGGAGCGGTGGCACCGTGGGCCGGGGCGAACGCGCAGTACTTCGACCGGGTGCTGGTGGCCCTGGGGGAGGATCTCGGGTTCTCGGTCGACACCCCGTGGCGGGCGCTACCGGCCCGTGCCAAGGAAGCCGTGCTGCACGGCAAGGATCACAAAGTCCATGTGCGGTACAAGAACCGGTGGGGCCGGGAGCGGTCGTACTCGACCGGCTTCGAGGGTGTGATCTCGTTCCTCCAGCGGCGTCATTCCGAGACCGAGTCGGAGTGGTCGCGGGAGAAGTACGAGGAGTACATGCGCGAGGTGCCGTGCCCGACCTGTCAGGGTGCGCGGCTCAAGCCCGAGGTGCTCGCTGTCACGGTCGGCGGCAAGTCGATCGCTGATGTCTGCTTCCTGGCGATCGACGAGGCGAAGCGATTCCTGGACGGGCTGGAGCTCGGCGAGCGGGAGGCCGCGATCGCGGGCCAGGTACTGAAGGAGATCCACGCTCGTCTCGGGTTCCTGCTCGACGTGGGCCTCGACTACCTCTCGCTGTCGCGCCCGGCCGGAACGCTCTCCGGTGGCGAAGCCCAACGTATCCGCCTCGCCACCCAGATCGGCTCCGGCCTCGTCGGTGTGCTCTATGTGCTGGACGAACCGAGTATCGGCCTGCACCAGCGTGACAACCGGCGTCTCATCGAGACGCTCACCCGCCTGCGTGACCTCGGTAATACGCTCATCGTGGTCGAACACGATGAGGACACGATCCGGTCGGCGGACTGGATCGTGGACATCGGCCCCGGCGCCGGAGAGCACGGTGGCCACATCGTCCACTCCGGCGACTATGCGGGCCTACTGGCCTCCGAGGAGTCGCTCACCGGCGCCTACCTCGCCGGGCGACGCAGCATCGCCATCCCCAGCCACCGTCGTCAGCCGGAGAAGGGGCGCTGGGTCACGGTCCACCGCGCACGTGAGAACAACCTGCAAGGTGTGGACGTCTCCTTCCCGCTGGGAACCCTCACGGCAGTGACCGGTGTGTCGGGTTCGGGGAAGTCCACGCTGGTGAACGGCATCCTCTACAACGTGCTCGCCAACGAGCTCAACGGCGCCAAGCACGTGCCCGGCCGGCACAAGCGGGTCACCGGTCTGGAGCAGCTCGACAAGGTAGTCCATGTCGATCAGAGCCCGATCGGGCGTACACCACGGTCGAATCCGGCGACCTACACCGGCGTGTGGGACCACATGCGCAAGCTGTTCGCTCAGACACAGGAGGCGAAGGTTCGCGGCTACACCCCGGGCCGGTTCTCTTTCAACGTCAAGGGAGGACGCTGCGAGGCGTGCTCGGGCGATGGCACGCTGAAGATCGAGATGAACTTCCTCCCGGATGTGTACGTTCCGTGCGAGGTGTGTCACGGCGCCCGGTACAACCGGGAAACACTTGAGGTGCACTACAAGGGCAAGACCGTGGCCGAGGTGCTGGACATGCCCATCTCGGAGGCAGCGGAGTTCTTCTCTGCCGTTCCGTCGATCGCCCGGCACCTGCACACGCTCGTCGATGTCGGTCTGGGTTACGTCCGACTGGGCCAGCCCGCGCCGACACTCTCCGGTGGCGAGGCTCAGCGCGTCAAACTCGCCTCAGAGCTCCAGAAGCGTTCGACCGGCCGTACCGTGTACGTCCTCGATGAACCCACCACAGGTCTGCACTTCGAGGACATCAGTCGCCTGATGGCCGTGTTGCAGGGACTCGTGGAGAAGGGCAACACCGTGATCGTGATCGAGCACAACCTCGACGTGATCAAGAATGCCGACTGGGTCATCGACATGGGTCCCGAAGGCGGCTCCGGCGGCGGAACTGTGGTGGCCGAGGGAACCCCGGAAGAGGTCGCGCGTATCGCTGCCTCGCACACCGGGCGATTCCTCGCCGAGATCCTGGGTACGGATGCGGTTCCAGCGCTACGTCCGGTGACCGCGGTGGCTCCGCTGGGCAAGCCCAAGGCACGTTCGGCGCGACGATCGGCGAGGGCCGCCCGGGCCAAGCGTGAGAGCGCCTAGGTAGACACGCACCCACCGCAGCCGCACTCAACAGTCGGAATCCCGACGCAACGGTCGAAGGCGGGGGAGTAGCGGCCGCTGCTAGGCGGGTTCGGCGATCCGTGTGGTTGCCGGGACGAGCCGCACCGGGAAGTTCACCGACCGGGCGATAAAGCAATGGTCGTGCGCTTGCTGGTGCAGGTCGGCGATCACCTCCTCACCCACGTCGTGGGCGACTGTGACGCGTGGGTGAAGCGTCACCTCGGTGAACTGCCCCGCGCCGGCAGTCTCCACCCGCATCGTGCCGGTGGCTCGGTCGGTGTACCCCGTGACGACCACTCCGGCCACAGCGGCGCGGTGAAGAAACCACAACAGGTGGCACTGGGAGAGCGCCGCGACGAACAACTCCTCCGGTGAGTAGCGGGTGCTGTCGCCACGGAAGGCAGGATCGGCTGAACCGGGAAGGTCCGGCTTTCCCTCGATCGTCACGATGTGGTCACGGCCGTAGGACGTGTAGGACTCGGTGCCCGTCTCACCGGCTCCGGTCCAGTCGACGTTGACTTGATACGTGTGCAGGGGTCCCATGGAGCAACGCTAGCGCGAACTACCCTGGTCGGCATGGCCGACCCTTCCACATACCGCCCCAGACCGGGTGAGATTCCCACCTCGCCGGGGGTGTACCGGTTCCGGGACGCACACCGCAGGGTGATCTACGTCGGCAAGGCGAAGAACCTGCGGGCGCGACTGAGCAACTACTTCCAGAACGTCGCAGCGCTCCACCCTCGCACCGCTCAGATGGTGACCACAGCGGCATCGGTGGAGTGGACGGTGGTCGCTACCGAGGTGGAGTCGCTCGCGCTCGAGTACTCCTGGATCAAGGAGTACGACCCGCGGTTCAACGTCAAGTACCGCGACGACAAGTCCTACCCCTATCTCGCCGTCACGATGGGCGAGGAGATCCCACGGGTACAGGTGATGCGCGGCAAGAAGCGACGAGGCACTCGGTATTTCGGCCCCTACTCGCATGCCTGGGCGATCAGGGAGACCGTGGACCTGCTGTTGCGCGTCTTCCCGATCAGGTCCTGTTCCAAGGGCGTCTACAAGCGGGCCGAGCAGACCGGGCGCCCGTGCCTGCTCGGCTACATCGACAAGTGCTCGGCCCCGTGCGTGGGGCGGATCAGTCCGGAGGAGCATCGCGATCTCGCGGAGGACTTCTGCTCCTTCATGGCGGGGGAGACCGGCCGTGCCGTGACCCACATCGAGCAGGAGATGAAGCAGGCTTCCGCCGAGCTCGACTTCGAACGCGCGGCCCGGCTACGGGACGATCTCGCCGCGTTGCGGCGAGTGGTGGAGAAGAACGCCGTCGTGCTGCCCGACGGCACCAACGCCGACGTCTTCGCGATGGCCGCCGATGAGCTCGAAGCCTCCGTGCAGGTCTTTCACGTGCGGGGCGGACGTATCCGCGGCCAGCGTGGTTGGGTGACCGAACGTGTGGAAGACGTCAGCGATGCCGAGCTGGTCGAACGCCTGCTGGAACAGGTCTACGGCGACCTGGCCGAGACTGCCGGCACAGCAGAGGAAGCCGGCACCGGTGTCGCCGCCGGGACCGAAGCCGTCCCGAAAGAGGTCGTCGTCCCGGTGCTGCCGGAGAACCACACCGAGATCGAGGCGTGGCTGCGGGGGATCCGCGGTGCCGCCGTTCGCGTCTACGTGGCCCAGCGCGGGGACAAGAGAGCCCTGGCCGAGACCGTGCACCAGAATGCGACGCAGGCGCTCGCACTGCACAAGACCCGGCGTGCGGGAGATCTGACGGCCCGGTCGGCGGCCTTGTCCGAACTCACCGAGCATCTGGGGCTCCCGGAGTCCCCGCTGCGGATCGAGTGCTACGACATCTCCCACACCGCCGGCACCGAGCAGGTGGGCTCGATGGTCGTCTTCGAGGACGGCATCCCCCGCAAGAGTGAGTACCGCCACTTCGTGGTGCGTGGACCCGAGGGCCACGGTGCGCGAGACGACACCGAGGCCATGAACGAGGTGCTGACCCGGCGTTTCCGCCGCTATCTTGCCGAACGAGACGGGATGAGCGCCGACGAACTCGACGCCGTCGAGGACGGCGAGCAGGTCGAGGCAGGTTCTGCCGGACGCCGCGAGAAGCGCCGGTTCGCCTACCCTCCGCAGCTTGTGGTCGTCGACGGCGGAGCTCCCCAGGTCTCAGCGGCACACCAGGCGCTGGCGGACCTCGGCATCACCGACGTCTCCGTCGTCGGCCTCGCGAAGCGGCTCGAAGAGGTGTGGCTGCCCGGGGAGGACTACCCCGCGGTGCTTCCGCGCACGAGCGACGGGTTGTTCCTGCTGCAACGGCTGCGGGACGAGGCGCACCGGTTCGCCATCACGCACCACCGCAAGCGGCGCGGCCACGGGATGACCCGGTCGGCCCTGGACTCGGTTCCAGGTCTGGGGCCGAGCAGGCAGTCGGCCCTGCTGAAGGAGTTCGGCTCCGTCCGGGCGCTGCGCGCGGCGGAGCCGGAGGAGATCGCACGGGTGCACGGCATCGGGCCGGCGCTCGCGCAGGCGATCGCCGCTCACCTGCACCAGTCGTGACCCGGTCGACCTTCGCGCGACCGGACGCCTCGGCGCAACCAGCGCCCACGTGCCATCCTTGGACCATGAGTGCGAGCGACCGGGAGATGAGGACCACGACGTGACCGACCCGGATCAGCCCTCGACCGTGCCCTACGGCATCCCACTCCTGGAGGAGAGCGCACCACCCCAGGTCGACGACCGGCCGGAGATCCTGCTGATCACCGGAATGTCGGGTGCCGGACGAAGCCGCACCGCGGCGGTGCTGGAGGACCTCGACTGGTACGTCGTGGACAACTTGCCACCCAAGATGCTCATGGCACTGGCCGGGATGATGACCCAGGCCGACGGTGGCGTGCGCCGGCTGGCGGCCGTGGTGGACGTGCGTTCACGGGAGTTCTTCTCCGACCTGGTCCAGGTGCTCGACGATCTCCGCAGCGCCCAGATCACCTATCGCATCGTCTTTCTCGACGCCACAGACGAGGTGCTGGTGCGACGCTTCGAGCAGGTGCGACGGCCCCATCCCCTCCAAGGCGATGGCCGGATGCTGGACGGCATCGCCGAAGAACGCCGGCTGCTGACGCATCTACGATCCCGGGCTGACGTGACCCTGGACTCCAGCGATCTCTCCGTGCACGACCTCGCCCGCGCCGTCCGGGACCTGGTGGTCAGTGACGTCCAGCCCGACCTGCGTATCACGACGGTCTCCTTCGGGTTCAAGTACGGCCTCCCGCTCGATGCCGATCACGTCGTGGATGTGCGCTTCCTGAAGAACCCGTACTGGGTCACCGAGCTGCGGCACCTGACCGGCAAGGACGAACCGGTCCGCGACTACGTCCTCGGTTTGCCAGGCGCCGAGGAGTTCGTCGGCCGGTGGGTGGCTGCGATCGAACCGGTACTCGACGGGTACGTCCAGGAGCAGAAGCCCTATGTCACGATCGCTGTCGGCTGTACGGGCGGCAAGCATCGGTCCGTCGCCATCTCCGAGGCCATCGCGACGGCATTGCGCGGCCAAGGCCGCGTCGTACGGACGGTGCACCGGGATCTGGGCCGCGAATGAACCTGCTCACACCTCCCACCGGGTGGCATCCCACCGGGGGATACAGCGGCCGAGAACGGCGCCCTCGCGTTGTGGCGCTCGGCGGCGGCCACGGCCTGGCTGCCACGCTCGGAGCCCTGAGGCACGTCACGACGGCGCTCACCGCCGTCGTGACCGTCGCCGACGATGGTGGCTCGTCCGGCCGGCTGCGCCAAGAGCTCGGCGTGCTACCCCCCGGCGATCTGCGGATGGCGCTGTCGGCGTTGTGCGACGAGTCCGACTGGGGTCACACGTGGCGGGACGTCCTGCAACACCGGTTCAGTTCAGGGGGCTCACTCGACGGTCATGCTGTGGGCAACCTGCTCATCGCGACCGTCTGGGAACTGCTCGGCGACCAGGTGTCCGGCCTGGACCTCATCGGCCAGCTCCTCGGCGCGAAGGGCCGGGTGCTACCGATGGCGGCGGTACCGCTCGACATCGAGGCGGACGTGGTTCACGGTAGCGGCGAGTTCGCCCACCGTGCCCTGGTTCGCGGTCAGAGCCGGGTAGCAGTGACGGCCGGCCGGGTGGAGCGGGTCCGTCTGATCCCGGGTGAACCGCCGGCGCATCCGGAGGCAGTGGCCGCCGTCATGGAAGCCGACTGGGTGATCCTGGGCCCGGGATCCTGGTACACGTCGGTGATGCCGCACCTGCTCGTCCCTGAGCTGGCCGAGGCGTTGCACACCACGTCGGCCCGCATCGGCCTCACCCTGAACCTGTCCGCCCAGTTGGGTGAGACCTCCGGGTTCAGCGCAGCGGACCATTTGCGATCGCTGCATGACCTGGCCCCCGACCTTCACCTGGACGTGGTGGTGGCAGACCCGACAGCCGTGGAGGACATCGACGATCTCGCGACGTGTGCCGCCACGGCCGGTGCACAGTTGCTGCTCCGGCAGGTCAGTGAGGGTGACGGCACTGCGCGTCACGACACGCTCAGGCTCGCGGGGGCCTATCGTGACGCGTTCGAACAGTTCCTTGGCGACGTAGGGGAGAGGTCAGGATGAATGGCAGGATGGCGCTCATGTCTCTGACCGCCGATGTGAAGGACGAGCTGGCCCGTCTGAAGATCGACAAGCTCTCCGCCAGGAAGGCCGAGGTCGCCGCAACCCTCCGTTTCGCGGGTGGGCTGCACATCATCGCCGGGCGACCGGTGGTGGAGGCGGAGGTCGATGCCGGCATCACGGCCCGTCGCCTGCGGCAGGCGATCCAGGAGGTTTACGGTCACGCCAGTGAAGTGATCGTCGTCTCCGGTGGGGGCCTGCGCCGCGGCAACAGGTACGTGGTGCGCGTCGTGGCCGGGGGTGAGCAGCTTGCCCGGCAGACAGGGCTGCTCGACGCCCGCGGGCGTCCCGTGCGTGGCCTGCCGCCGCACGTGGTGAACTCCAGCATCGGTGACGCCGTCGCGGCTTGGCGAGGGGCGTTCCTCGCCCACGGCTCGCTGACCGAGCCCGGCCGGTCCTCGGCCCTGGAGGTCACCTGCCCGGGCCCGGAGGCGGCCCTGGCGCTCGTCGGCGCAGCCCGTCGGCTCGGCATCCAGGCCAAAGCCCGTGAAGTACGGGGCGTCGACCGGGTGGTGATCCGCGACGGTGACGCCATCAGCGCCATGCTCACGCGTATGGGAGCTCACGATGCGGTCATGGCCTGGGAGGAGCGCCGGATGCGGCGCGAGGTGCGCGGTACGGCGAACCGGCTCGCGAACTTCGACGACGCCAACTTGCGTCGTTCCGCGCAGGCAGCCGTCGCGGCAGGGGCGCGGGTGGAGCGCGCCTTCGAGATCCTCGGCGACGAGATGCCCGACCACCTGCGCCAGGCGGGCACACTGCGTCTCGAGCACAAACAAGCCAGCCTGGAGGAACTCGGTCAGCTCTCCGAGCCGCCGCTGACCAAGGACGCGGTCGCCGGGCGGATCCGGCGCCTGCTGGCCATGGCCGACAAGCGCGCGAGTGAGCTCGGTGTCCCGGACACCGAGAGCAACCTCACCCAGGACATGCTCGATATGTGAACGTCGTTCATCCGCAGGACCCAGTGGGCGCCCCTTTGCCCGCCGCGGGTGTACCGTTGACTACTGGCGAGGTACGCGCCCGCACGTCGGGACCGGACCTCCCCGGTCGCCCTCGGTGCGGCCGACCTCGCGACACGCGAATCCCCGACACCCCAGACGCTATGCGCGCAGCGAGCGCGCCAGGAGGAAAACGTGACCATCCGCGTCGGTATCAACGGCTTCGGCCGCATCGGACGAAACTTCTTCCGCGCCGCCCTGGCCAGCGGAGCTGACATCGAGATCGTCGGTGTCAACGACCTCACGAGCAACGAGGCACTCGCCAACTTGCTCAAGTTCGACTCGATTCTCGGCAAGCTCGACCAGTCGGTGTCCTTCGACGAGACGTCGATCACGGTCGGCGACAAGACCTTCAAGGCGCTCGCCGAGCGCGACCCGTCCGCGCTGCCGTGGGGCGAGCTCGGCGCGGACATCGTGATCGAGTCCACCGGGATCTTCACCGATGCCACGAAGGCCCAGGCCCACCTGGACGCCGGCGCGAAGAAGGTCATCATCTCCGCTCCGGCGAAGAACGAGGACGCCACCTTCGTCCTCGGTGTGAACCACACCGAGTACGACCCGGCCAACCACCACATCATCTCGAACGCCTCCTGCACCACCAACTGCCTGGCACCGCTGGCCAAGGTGCTGGACGAGAAGTTCGGGATCGTGCGCGGTCTGATGACGACGGTGCATGCCTACACCGCCGACCAGAACCTGCAGGACGGTCCGCACAAGGACCCGCGTCGCGCCCGCGCCGCGGCCCTGAACATCGTGCCCACCTCCACCGGTGCAGCGAAGGCCGTCTCCCTGGTGCTGCCGCACCTCGCCGGCAAGCTGGACGGCTACGCTCTGCGTGTGCCGACGCCGACCGGTTCGGCCACCGACCTCACCTTCACCGCTTCCCGTGAGGTGACCGTGGACGAGGTCAACGCCGCGATCAAGGAGGCCGCCGCCACCGAGGCGCTCAAGGGCATCCTGGTCTACTCGGACGACCCGCTGGTCTCCACCGACATCGCCGGCGACCCGGCGTCGAGCATCTTCGACTCCGGTCTGACCAAGGTGATCGGCGACCAGGTCAAGGTCGTGTCCTGGTACGACAACGAGTGGGGCTACTCCAACCGTCTCGTGGACCTGACCGTCTACGTCGGCGAGAAGCTCTGACCAAGCGCACATGATCCGCGCCCGCGTGCTCACCGAGTACGCGGGCGCGGTCGCGCGCCGAGTCCTGCCCGGTTGACGAGGGAGACCCATGAAGACCATCGATGATCTCGGCGAGCTGCGCGGAAAGCGCGTCCTCGTCCGTTCCGACTTCAACGTGCCGCTCGACGGCACCACCATCACCGACGACGGCCGCATCCGTGCCGCGCTGCCCACCATCCGTCGCCTCGCCGAGGCAGGCGGGAAGGTCGTCGTCACCGCTCACCTCGGGCGCCCCAAGGGCTCTCCGGACCCGGCCTTCTCGCTGGCGCCCGTGGCCCAGCGGCTGGGCGAGCTGCTCGGCTCCCACGTCACCCTCGCCTCCGACACCGTCGGTGAGGGGGCCCGGGCCGCGGTCGCCGCGATGGAGCCCGGTGACGTCGTACTGCTGGAGAATATCCGCTTCGATGCCCGTGAGACCTCGAAGGACGACGCCGAGCGCGCGTCCTTGGCTGACGACCTGGCGGCCCTCGCCGATGCCTACGTCTCCGACGGCTTCGGCGTCGTCCACCGCAAGCAAGCCAGCGTCTACGACGTCGCACTGGAGCTACCGCACGCCGTCGGCGGACTGGTGCAGACCGAGATCGAGGCACTCAGTCGCGCGACCGAGAATCCCGAGCGTCCCTACGCCGTCGTGCTCGGAGGTTCGAAGGTCTCCGACAAGCTGGGTGTGATCGAGAATCTGCTGACCAAGGCTGACCGGTTGCTCATCGGAGGCGGGATGGTCTTCACCTTCCTCGCCGCACAGGGCTACTCTGTCGGCTCCTCACTCCTCGAGGCCGACCAGATCGAGACCGTGAAGGGCTACCTGGCCGCGGCTGCCGAGCGCGGCGTGGAGATCGTGCTTCCGACCGACATCGTCGTCGCTCCGGCGTTCGCTGCCGACTCCCCGGCAACAGTGGTGGCGGTGGATGCGATCCCCGCCGATCAGATGGGCCTGGACATCGGACCGGACGCCGCCGCTGCCTTTGCTGCCTCGATCGCCGATGCCAAGACGATCGTCTGGAACGGCCCCATGGGTGTCTTCGAGTTCCCCGCTTTCGCAGGCGGCACCAAGGCCGTCGCGCAGGCGATGATCGAGGCGACCGCGGGTGGCGCGTTCTCGATCGTCGGTGGCGGTGACTCAGCGGCAGCTGTGCGCCGGCTCGGCTTCGACGAGTCCGGCTTCAGCCACATCTCGACCGGCGGCGGTGCGTCGCTGGAGTACCTCGAGGGCAAGACGCTCCCCGGCATCGACGTTCTCGCCGACTGACCGGCCGACGACACCTCACGGAAAGGCCAGACACATGGCAGCACGTACCCCGCTGATGGCGGGCAACTGGAAGATGAATCTCGACCACCACGAGGCCACGCACCTGGTGCAGAAGCTTGCCTGGACACTCAAGGACGCCAAGCACGACTTCGCAGGCGTCGAGGTCGTCGTCTGCCCGCCGTTCACGGACCTGCGTTCGGTCCAGACGCTGGTGGACGCCGACAAGCTAGAGATCGGCTACGCTTCGCAGGACATCTCGGCCCACGAGAAGGGCGCCTACACCGGTGAGGTGTCCGCCACCATGCTCAGCAAGCTCGGGGTGAGCTACGCCGTCGTGGGCCACTCGGAGCGCCGGGAGCACCACGCCGAGGACGATGCACTCGTGGGTGCGAAGGCGAAGGCCGCCCTCGCTGGCGGCATCGTGCCGATCATCTGCGTGGGTGAGGGCCTGGACGTGCGGCAGGCCGGTGAGCAGGTGTCCTACACCCTCGCCCAGGTCGACGGCGCCCTTGCCGGCATCTCCGCCGAGGACGCCGCCAAGGTCGTCATCGCCTACGAGCCCGTCTGGGCGATCGGTACCGGTGAGGTCGCGACGCCGGAGGACGCCCAGGAAGTGTGCGCTGCTATCCGTGCCCGGCTCGCGGAACTGTACTCCGGCGACGTGGCCGACGCCGTGCGCGTGCTCTACGGCGGATCGGTCAAGTCCTCCAACGTGGCGTCGATCATGGCCCAGGCTGATGTCGACGGTGCCCTGGTGGGCGGTGCAAGCCTGCAGGCCGAGGAGTTCGCTGCCATCGTGCGCTACCAGTCGCACTCAGTCGGTCTCTGACCATCCGGCGGGCCGGCAGGCTCGCCACGAGGCGTGATCGGTGCGCGGTGACGATCGCCGCGCACCGATCACGTAGACTCGGCCCAGCCGGTCCCGGCGCAGCGGACCGGTGCTGACCCGCCCGACGAGGAAAGAACTCTCACACGTGACCGCACTGACGATCATCTTGCAGGTGCTGCTGGTGCTGACCAGTTTCATGCTGGTGCTCTCCATCCTCATGCACAAGGGAAAGGGAGGCGGGCTCTCCGACATGTTCGGCGGTGGCATCTCCTCGAGCCTGGGGTCCTCAGGCGTGGCGGAGCGCAACCTCAACCGCATCACGATCGGATCGGCGATCGTCTGGGGAATCGTGATCGTTCTCCTCGGTCTGATCCAGCGATTCACGTTCTGAGCAAGGAGTACGTTCTCGATGGCAGGTGGCGGTAGTGCAATCCGGGGCTCGCGCGTAGGCGCGGGCCCGATGGGTGAGGCAGAACGAGGCGAGTCCGCACCACGCGTGTGGGTCTCCTACTGGTGTGCGACGGGGCACGAGACTCGCCCGAGCTTTGCGCAGGAGCAAGGCCTGGCCGTCCCGGAGACGTGGGACTGTCCCCGGTGCGGGCTCCCCGCCGGGCAGGACCGGGAGAACCCTCCCGAGGCCCCCAAGAACGAGCCGTACAAGACGCACCTGGCCTATGTGAAGGAGCGGCGTACCGAGGCGGACGGCGCCGCCCTGCTGGACGAGGCACTGGCCGCTCTCCGCGCACGCCGCGGCGGCTGACCGGAGAACGCAACGGGGGCGGCGCACGCGCTTCGCGGAGGCTGTCTTCGGTGCCCCTAGAGGTCGCGCGGATAGGGCTGCCGTCGCGAGCGACGCAGCCAGTGCGTGCATCGCAAGGCGGAGGAGGGAGGCGTGGCGGAGCCACGTCGACCGAGGACAACGCAGCGAGGTGCGTGCTGGGGCGACGCGTAGCAGGCTTCGCCTATCCGTGCGATCTCTTAGTCCTCAGCGAGGTGCGCCAGCCTGGCGACTGATCTGGCGAGCGCTTCGCTCGTCGTTGCACGAGCCCTCGCCAGCCGAGCAGGGTCAGTGAGAGCCGACCAGTCGTAGGTGTGCCGGACCAGCGTGTGATCGGCCGCCAACGGCATGACCTCCCACCGCCAGAGGTGGCCCGGGCGAGGTGTGCCGATCTCCGCAGGCTGCCACGCGATCACGCGGCCCTCATCGAATTCGACCACATGGTTCTCCCGGACGGCGCCGTTGGTGAGGAGAGTCCGGAAGACGTCCCCGACGCCGCGCACCCGTTGCCCCGGCTCGGCCCGATCGAGATTGTCGTTGCCGTCCCACTCCGGCTGGCGAGCAGGATCGGCGATCAACTCGAAGATGATGTCTGCAGCTGCGCGCACTTCGCGTTCTGCGCTCACGATCATGACGCTGCTCATTGACCTGCCGCCTCGGCGTCCAGCAGCCACAGCGTGACATCGCGCCCTGAGGCTGCAGCTGCCGGAACCTCGTCCGGTTCGGCACCGCCCAATGCTCTCGCGACCGCGTCAGCCTTCGCGGCGCCTGCGGCGACCACCCACACCTGCCGTGCATGCGTGAGGGCCGGCACCGTCAGCGAGATTCGCCGCGGTGGTGGCTTGGGGGAGTCCGATACCCCGATGACACTGCGATCGGTGATGCGCACCGTCCCGTGGCCCGGGAACAGGGAAGCGATATGCCCGTCCGGGCCCATCCCGAGGAGCACGACATCGAACTCAGGCGTCCCGACGGCAGCAGACAGCTCAGCCCGGTCAGGTGAAGCGGCAGCGAACGCAGCCAGCTCAGCGGCATAGTCGGCAGCAGCGGCGTCCGGATCGCTGGCATGGTCGCTGGTGGGCATCCTGTGCACATTCGCGGCAGGGATGTCGAGTTCGCCGAGCAACGCCTCGGTTGCCTGACCCTCGTTGCGGTCCGGGTCGCCGCAAGGGACGAACCGCTCATCGACCCACCACACGTGCAGCCCGGTGAGGTCGACGTTCTCCAGCAGCGGCGACGTCGCTACCTCGGCGAGCACCTGCGTGCCGACGCTCCCGCCCGCGATCGCCAGGTGGACCGGACGCCGCAGCGCCTGGGCATCGGCGAGGGCGAGCAGCAACCGTGCAGCCGTCGCGCGCGCCAGCGCCTGTGCCGTGGGATGGACCAGGACAGCCCGCTGCCCGGTCACGAGGCCACCCGCACACGTGGCAGGCCGTACAGCACCGTACGTTGATAGGTTGCGTCGGGGTCCATACGCCGTAAGTCCTCCATCAGGCAGTCCTGCAAGGGCCGTTTCGGCATGGCTAGCTGGTGATCGGGCTGGCCGGGCTGAGTGATGGACACCACGACCTCTCCCTCGGGGCGGCGCATCGTGATGGTGCCGTCCGCGAGTTCGATGTCCAGTCCCGTGATCACCGTGGCATCCGGCTCCTCCACCAGGGTGACGTCCAGCTCGAACGCTGCCGCCAGCCAGGCGGCGAACAGGTGCGTGGAGGGGCGATGCCCGGCCCCGCGGACCGTCACGGCGCGCACCGGTGAGCTGACGTCGTCCATCGCCGCCGCCGTGATGCCTCGCCACAGGGTCGTTCGAGCCCAGGACAGGTCGGTGTCGCCCGGAGTGTACTTCTCGCCGAGACGCGCCAGCTGGGCGATCGCATCGCTCGACTCACCGACGTCGCTGATCCGCCGCTGAGCCATCCGTCCAAGCGGATCCTCACCGGGGTGCTCGGGCGGCTGTGCCGGCCACCACACCACGATCGGAGCATCTGGCAGCAGCAGCGGAATGACGAGCGTGTCGAGCTCGGCCCGGGCGTCCCCGGTGGGGTGCAGCAGCACCACCTCCGAGGCACCGGCGTCG
This sequence comes from Ruania rhizosphaerae, assembly GCF_009805705.1. Classification (GTDB taxonomy): domain Bacteria; phylum Actinomycetota; class Actinomycetes; order Actinomycetales; family Beutenbergiaceae; genus Ruania; species Ruania rhizosphaerae. The sequence continues at coordinate 106,372 of NZ_VSMB01000012.1, read as the reverse complement.
CCACCGATCCTGATCTCCGCGTCGAGGCCGGCGTCACCGTGCTCGCCGGAGGCGTCGACCACGATCACCCGGCAGGGGTGCTCCTTGCTGGCCTGGTTCGCCGCGTCGATGAGAGCGTCGGTCCCGACCGGGGAGCCGGTGGCGACGATCACGAGCGTGAGCACCCGACCCAGGGCGACGGCCCCGCCCTCTTCTCGCAGGGCCACCAGCCGAGCACCGATCTCGGCCGTGGTCGTCTCGGACATGGTGATGATCAAGGCCGCCTCCAGGTGCGTCCGTCCTGGGCGAGCATCTCATCCGCCGACGCCGGTCCCCAGGTACCGGCGCGGTACTGGTCCGGCTGCCCGAACGTCGACCACGCGTCGATGATGGGATCGAGGATCTCCCAGGAGAGCTCGACCTCCCGCTGGTGAGGGAAGAGCGGCGGATCGCCCAGCAGGACGTCCAGCAGCAGTCGCTCGTAGGCCTCGGGGGAGGATTCGGTGAAGGAGTGCCCGTACCCGAAGTCCATCGTCACGTCGCGGACCTCCATCGCCGTGCCCGGCACCTTGGAGCCGAACCGGATCGTGACACCCTCGTCCGGCTGGACCCGGATCACCAGAGCGTTCTGCCCCAGCTCCTGGGTCTCGTTCAGGTCGAACGGCAGATGCGGCGCACGCTTGAAGACCACGGCAATCTCGGTGACGCGACGCCCGAGGCGCTTACCCGCCCGCAGGTAGAACGGCACGCCTGCCCACCGGCGAGTGTCCAGGTCGAGGCGGATAGCGGCGTAGGTCTCGGTGATCGAGTCGGCCGGCACGCCGTCCTCGGAGAGGTAGCCGCGCACCTGCTCCCCGCCCTGCCACCCGGCCGAGTACTGGCCGCGAGCGGTGTGGCGGCGCAGGTCGTTCGGGAGCCGCACCGAGGACAGCACCTTCTCCTTCTCCGTGCGCAATGCGTCGGCGTGGAAGGAGACCGGCTCTTCCATCGCGGTCAGCGCCAGCAACTGCAGCAGGTGGTTCTGGATCACGTCCCGGGCCGCGCCGATACCGTCGTAGTAACCCGCGCGCGAGCCGATACCGATGTCCTCGGCCATCGTGATCTGCACGTGGTCGACGTAGTTGGCGTTCCAGATCGGTTCGAACAGCTGATTGGCGAAGCGCATCGCCAGCAAGTTCTGCACCGTCTCCTTGCCGAGATAGTGGTCGATCCGGAAGACGGCGTCGGGCGGGAACACCTTCTCGACGACGTCGTTGAGCTCGCGGGCCGATTCCAGGTCGGAGCCGAACGGCTTCTCGATCACCACCCGGCGCCACGTCCCCGGTTGCGGGGTGGACAGGCCGGACTCGGACAACTGCTGGCACACCACCGGGAACTGGCCCGGTGGGATCGACAGGTAGAACGCGTGGTTGCCGCCGGTTCCCCGTTCGGCGTCCAGTTCATTCACTGTGCGTGCCAGGTTTGCGAAGCCCTCGGGATCGTCGAAGGTGCCCTGGACGAAGCGGAAGCCCTTGGCCAGCTGCTCCCAGACGTGCTCGTCGAACGGAGTACGGCAGTGGGCCTCGACGGCCTCCCGTGCGACACCGCGGAAGTGGTCGTGGTCCCAGTCTCGCCGACCGTAGCCGGTCAGTCCGAAACCGGGTGGCAGGAGGCCACGGTTGGCGAGGTCGTAGACGGCGGGGAGGAGCTTCTTACGGGCAAGGTCTCCCGTGACCCCGAAGAGGACCAGGCCACCGGGACCCGCGATACGCGGTAGCCGGCGATCGGCCGGATCCCGCAGCGGGTTCGTTGAGTTCGGCATGCCTCTCCGTTCAGTCCGCGTTGCCGAGGCCGGTGCGCACAGTGTCCAGCAGCTCCGCCCAGCTCTTCTCGAAGGAGGCGACGCCAGCCGTCTCGAGGTCGGCGAGGATCGACTCGTAGGGCACGCCCTGACCCGCGATGGCGTCCAGCACCTGGCGGGAGTCGTCGTAGGTCCCGTGAACGGTGTCGGCACCGGTGGAGCGCGAGTGGTCGTGCACGGCGTCGAGGGTCTTGCGCGGGACTGTGTTGACCACATCGGCCACCACCAGGTCATCGACGTACATCGTGTCCGGGTAGTCCGGATCCTTCGTGCTGGTCGAGGCCCACAGCGGCCGCTGCCGGTGCGCCCCCTCATTGGCCAGAGCCGCGAACCGCGGGGTCGCGAAGATCTCCTCGAACACCTCATAGCACAGGCGCGCACCTGCGATCGCTGCGCGGCCGCGCAGCGCCAGCGCTTCCTCGGTGCCGATCTGCTCGAGCGCGGCATCGACCTTGGAATCGATCCGGGAGAGGAAGACCGAGGCCACCGAACGGATCGTCGTCAGGTCGATACCGGCCCGGTGAGCGCGTTCGAGCCCGTCCACATATGCCTGCGCGACCGCCCGATAACGGTCCACACTAAAGATGAGGGTGACATTGATGCTGATCCCGGCGGCGATCGCCGCCGTGATGGCCGGCAAGCCCTCCTTGGTCGCGGGGATCTTCACACAGAGGTTGGGACGATCGACGGTATTCCACAACCGGTGCGCAGCCTCGACGGTGCCCTCGGTGTCATGAGCCAACCGTGGGTCGACCTCGATCGAGACCCGCCCGTCCTGACCGCCGGTCGCGTCGTAGACCGGGCGGAACACGTCACAGGCTGCCCGGACGTCGTCGGTGGTGAGGGTGAGTACGGCCTCGTCGGCGGAGGCTCCCGCGTCGGCGAGGTCACGCAATTGGATGTCGTAGGCGGAGCCGCTGGTCAGGGCGGCGGCGAAGATCGTGGGGTTCGTCGTCACGCCTACCACGTGACGTTCGGCGATCAGGGTCGCCAGCTCCCCTGTGGAGATCGCCTCTCGCGAGAGGTCATCCAGCCAGATGGACACGCCCGCCTGGCTGATCGCCGCGAGCGGGGACGGGGCCGTGGACGTGTGCTCGGGTCGTGCGTCGGTCATCATGAACTCCCGGTCGGTGCGGGTGGTGACGGGGTGGTTGCGGTGGGGTCGGGAGGGGTGGCCTGCCCGACCCCACCGGAGGTGTCAGGAGGTTGCCGGTGCCGGTGACTGCCGCACAGCCGCCAGCGACTCCTTGGCTGCCGCGACCGTGGCCTCGGCGGTGATCCCGAATTCGGTGAACAGCGTCTTGTAGTCCGCGGAGGCGCCGTAGTGCTCGAGGGAGACCGCACGGCCGGCGTCGCCCAGGTAGCGGTACCAGGGCATGGCGATGCCGGCTTCGACGCTGACGCGGGCCCGCACCGCGGCGGGCAGCACCGACTCGCGGTACTCGGCATCCTGGGCGTCGAACCACTCCAGGCACGGCGCCGAGACGACTCTGGTGCCGATGCCCTCGGCCTCGAGTGCCGTGCGGGCTTCGACAGCCAGCTGGACCTCTGAGCCGGTGCCGATGAGGATCACCTCAGGCACCGCCGTCGAGGATTCCAACAGCACGTAGGCACCCTTGGCGACTCCTGCAGTGTCGGAGAACCCGTCCTCGCCGCGCGGGAACGTCGGTACGCCCTGTCGGGTGAGGACCAGCCCGGCTGGGCCCTCACGACGTTCCAGTACGGCCTGCCACGCCGCGGCGGTCTCGTTGGCGTCGGCGGGGCGGACCACAGCTAGACCCGGGATCGCACGGCACGCCGCGAGGTGTTCGACAGGCTGGTGGGTGGGTCCGTCCTCACCCAGGCCGATCGAGTCGTGGGTCCAGACGAAGATGGACGGCGCCTGCATGACCGCCGAGAGCCGGACGGCGCCGCGCATGTAGTCGCTGAAGGTGAAGAACGTGCCACCGTACGGGCGGGTGAGGCCGTCCAGGGCGATCCCGTTCACGATCGCACCCATGGCATGCTCACGGATGCCGAAGTGCAGCGTCCGGCCATAGGGGTTGCCCTCGAACTCCTCGGTGGAGCGATGGGCCGGGATGAAGGAGGGCTCGCCCTTCATGGTGGTGTTGTTCGAGCCGGCCAGGTCAGCCGAACCACCCCAGAGTTCCGGCAGTACGGGCGCCAGTGCGCCGAGTACCTTGCCCGAGGCGGCGCGGGTGGCGAGCGCCTCGCCGGCCACGAAGGTGGGCAGCCCCTGTTCCCAGCCCTCGGGAAGGGTGTGGGTTCGCAGACGTTCGAGCAGCTGTGCGCGCTCGGGGTTCGCTGCCGCCCAGGTGGCGACCTGCTCGTCCCACTGTGTGTGCGCGGCTGCCCCACGTTCGCCGACCTTGCGGGTGTGGGCAAGCACCTCGGGGTCGACGGCGAAGTCCTGGCCGGGGTCGAATCCGAGGACCTCCTTGAGTGCTCGCACCTCGTCGGTGCCCAGCTTGGCCCCGTGCGAGTCGTGGCTTCCCTGCTTGCCGGGAGAGGGCCAGGCGATGATCGTGCGCAGAGCGATGAACGAGGGGCGATCGGTGACCTGCTTGGCTTCCTCGATCGCGGCAGCGAGAGCGTCGACGTCCTCGACGTAGCCGTCCTCGCCGGTCCAGTCGACCCGCCGAGTATGCCAGCCGTAGGCGTCGTAGCGCTGGACGACGTCCTCGGTGAACGCGACGTCGGTGTCACCTTCGATGGAGATGTGGTTGTCGTCCCAGATGACGACCAGGTTGCCCAGTTCCTGGGTGCCGGCGAGGGACGAGGCCTCGCCGCTGACACCCTCCTGCAGGTCACCGTCGGAGGCGATCACATAGACGTGGTGGTCGAACGGAGACGTCCCGGCGGGAGCGTCCGGGTCGAGCAGGCCACGGACCCGGCGCTGCGCCATCGCCATACCGACTGCTGTCGCCACACCTTGTCCGAGAGGACCGGTCGTGGTCTCCACGCCCTTGGTGTGCCCGACCTCGGGGTGGCCCGGAGTGAGAGAGTTCCACGTGCGCAGCGCGGCGATGTCCTCGAGCTCGAGGCCGTATCCGGCCAGATACAACTGGATGTACAGGGTGAGTGAGGAGTGACCGGCGGAGAGGACGAAGCGATCACGTCCGAGCCAGTCCGGGTCGGCGGGGTCGAGCTTCATGACGTTCTGGTACAGCAGGTACGCGGCGGGGGCCAGCGAGATCGCTGTACCGGGGTGGCCGCTGCCGCACTTCTCAACCGCATCGGCGGCGAGGACGCGGACGGTGTCGACCGCCTTCGCGTCCAGTTCGTTCCAACCGACGGTTCCTGACTGGGGGGCGGGGGCGTTCAACTGGACCTCATCTCTCTCGTCCGCAGTCGGTGCGAACATACTGGGGCGTGGTCTTGCGTCGGTCCGCACGGGGCCGGCTCCATGTCCGAGCGTACTCAATCCGCACCCCGCCCGGGCCGCTCATCCGCCCTCTGGACCACCTGGGGAGACCAAGCGCCTAGACTGGCAGCAGGGCAGTGACCTGCCCGGACCGCGCGCGCCTCGCCCGACCTCGACCGAAAGACCCGCTGCCTCGTGCCCGATGCCCCGTCTCCTGCCGACCTGAGCGCCCCTGACCGACCGAGAGTCGGAAGGGCCGCCGAGGGCAGCCGTGTCCGTGATCGCGTGCGCGCCTATGTTGCGTTGACGAAGCCTCGGGTGATCGAGCTGCTGCTCATCACCACCGTCCCGACCATGATCCTCGCCCAGGGCGGCTTCCCCTCGTGGTGGCTGATCGTCGCCACCCTGGTCGGTGGGAGCGCGGCCGCCGGTTCGGCGAACACACTGAACATGGTCTACGACCGGGACATCGACGCCGTCATGAACCGGACGAAGAACCGACCCCTGGTGACCGGTGAGATCACCCCACGCGCCGGACTGATGTTCGGCCTTGCGCTCGGCGCGTTCTCGGTGGTGTGGCTGTGGCTGACGGTCAACTGGGTCGCCGCTGTCCTCGCATTGGCAGCCAATCTCATGTACACGGTCGGATACACGATGCTGCTCAAGCGGCATACCTCCCAGAACATCGTCTGGGGTGGCGCGGCGGGCTGCATGCCGGTACTGATCGGCTGGGCCGCCGTCACTGGCAGCCTCGACTGGGCGCCGCTGCTGTTGTTCGGGATCATCTTCTTCTGGACTCCGCCGCACTACTGGCCGCTGTCGATGAAGTTCCGGCAGGACTACGCGAGCGCCGGAGTGCCGATGTTGCCCGTGGTGGTGGCCGACACGCGCGTGGCCCGGCAGATGATCGGCTACTGCGTGGCGATGGTCGCGTGCTCGCTCGCGCTGATCCCCGTGGCCGGCATGGGGTGGCTCTACTCGATCGCTGCGGTCGCCTCCGGCGCCTGGTTCGGGGGGGCATGTGTGGCGCTGTATCGGCGTGCGGTGGCCGGCAACGCCCGCAAGCTCGGGGCGATGAAGGTCTTCCACGCCTCGATCACTTACCTGACACTGGTGTTCGTCGCCATCTCGATCGATCCGTTCCTTCCGTTCTGAGACGATGTCCGCATCCCAGCCGTCACGAACTGAGCCTGCTCCGTTCCGGGCTGAGCTGCGGGAGTATCTGGCACACCTGGGTGTGGAGCGCGGGCTGTCCGAGCACACCCTCGCCGCCTACCGTCGGGACTTGACCCGGTACGCGGCGTTCCTGACGTCGCGGCAGCGCCGTCACGTCGCCGAGGTGACCGAGGCGGACGTGACCGACTACGTCGAGGCGTTGCGGACCGGATCCGATGGTGGCCACCCGCTGTCGGCGGCGTCGACGTCCCGAGCGGTCGTGGCCGTCCGCGGCTGGCACCGCTTCGCCACGCTGGAGGGCCGGACCGACCATGACCCGGCCGCGACCGTGCGCCCGCCGTCGGGAGTGAAACGCCTGCCGAAAGCGATCTCGGTGGACGAGGTGGACAAACTGCTGTCCGGTGCGTCGATGGCGGAGGGAGTGCTGGGGCTGCGGGACCGGGCCTTGGTCGAGGTGCTCTACGGCACCGGTGCCCGCATCTCCGAGGCTGTCGGCCTCGACGTCGACGATGTCGACCTCGATCGCTCCACACCCTCGCTGCGGTTGTTCGGCAAGGGGCGCAAGGAGCGCGTCGTGCCGATGGGGCGCTATGCGGTGGAAGCTCTCGAGGCCTACCTCGTCCGGGCGAGGCCGGTTCTGGCACAGTCGGGCCGTGGGTCGGCGAAGGTGTTCCTGAATCAGCGAGGGAATCCCCTCAGCCGCCAGAGTGCATGGGCGGTCCTGCAGGCAGCCGCCGAACGTGGGGGAGTGCAGGCACACATCTCCCCGCACACGCTGCGTCACTCCTACGCCACTCATCTGCTGAATGGTGGAGCGGACGTGCGCGTCGTGCAGGAGCTGCTCGGCCACGCCTCGGTGACCACCACCCAGATCTACACCCTGGTCACGCCTGACACCCTGAGAGAGGTCTACACCGCCAGTCACCCACGCGCGCGGGAGTGAGCCGCGGGTCCGAAAGTCAGGGTCACGGGGGAGAAGGGGTCGAATGTTCGGCCCCTGGGGGAAGGGGCTCAGCGCTCCTGATCGCTCGGCCTGTCATCGGCCGGCGCGCTGGGGGAGTCCGAGCCGCGAGTCCCAGGGTCGTCGTCGCGCGCGGAGTCCTCGGTGTGCGCAGAGTCCCCGGCGTGAGCGCCGTCGGCGAATGCACGGCCCACGGCCCGGCCCTGGATCACCTCGCCGAGATCGACTCCGGTGGCGGCGCGTACGGAGTCGAAGACACCTCGCATCGCCACGGCGCTCTCGTTCGCGAGTACCCCGCTGGCTCCGGAGTCCGATCCGCCATTGCTGACCACCGTCACCTCGCCGATCGTGGCGTAGCCCTTGGCGAACTCCGCCATGAGACCGGGGAGGGCATCCACGACCCGCTGCATCAGCAGCGCCTCCTGGTGCGTGGCCAGTGCCTCGGCCTCGGCACGGATGGACTGCCCGCGAGCCTCACCCTCGAGCCGGGTGGCCTCGGCGTCAGCGTCGGCGCGTACCCGTGTCGCCTCCGCTTCGCGCGCTGCGATGGCGGCCTGTGCCTCGGCCTGCTTGGTGACGCGGTAGGCGTCTGCGTCGGCGTCCTTGGAGGCGCGGTAGAGGTCGGCGTCGGCGACCCGCTTCACCTCGGAGTCCAGCCGTGCCTGGGTGTTCTCGGCCTCCTGCTTGAGCACCTGCTGCTCCGCCTCGGCTTTGGCGAGCGCTTCGGCCTGGAGCGCCTGGGCGTTCGCCCGGCCCACCTCCGACTTGGAGGAAGCGAGGTTCTTGTCGTACTCGGTCTGCTCGACGAGGTTGGCTTCCTCGTTCGTGATCTGCTGCTGCCGGACGGCGCGCTCGGCGTTGGTCTTCGCGATCTCGGCGGCCTGACGTTTCGATTGGATCTCCGGTGCACCCAGCGACTCGATGTAGCCGACATCGTCGGTGATCCCCTTGATCTGGAAGGAGTCGAGGATGAGCCCCTGCTCCTCCAACTCGATCGAGACGTCGGTGGCGATCTGCTCGGAGAACCGCTTGCGGTCCCGCATCAGATCGATCACCGGTAGCTTCGCGACCACGCCGCGCAGCGCACCCTCGAGCTGCTCAGTGGTGAAGACCTCGATGGCGGAGTCCTGGGAGGCGAATCGTTCGGCCGCCCGCTTCACGTAGGCCGGGTCCGAGCCGATCTTCACGATCGCCACGGCCTCCACATCGAGGGTCACGCCGTCCTCCGACTGCGCCTCGGCGTTCATGGTGACCTGCCGTGAGCGCAACGAGATCACCTCGTGGCGTTGCGTCATCGGGTTGACGACGGCTCGTCCGTTGACGACCACGCGCACCGAGCTCGCCGGCTCGCCGTCGGCACCCTTCTGCTTCACACCGGAGACGACGAGAGCCTCGTCCGCACGTGCGACCTTGACCCATGAGCGGAAGACCAGGAGCCCGATCACGAACGCGACAATGACGATGGCGACGATGAAGCCGAGGGTGACGGCTCCGATTCCTGCGACGATCTCCATCGAGTTCCCCCTCCTGTAGCAGAACGTACGAGCGACGCTATCAGCGTGGTGGTCGGGTGCGGTCTCTGCAAGCATGGGCACATGTCCCCACGGATCGTGATCACCTACTGCACCCGGTGCCAGTGGTTGCTGCGCGGGCAGTGGTATGCCGGGGAGCTGCTGACCACCTTCGCTGACGAGATCGGCGAGATGGTGCTGGTGCCGACAACCGGCGGCGTCTTCCGGATCGACGTCGACGGTGAGCACGTCTGGAACCGCAAGCGCGATGGAGGCTTCCCGGACATCGCCGACCTGAAACGGGCCGTCCGGGACCGGATCGCCCCCGGACGGGACCTGGGGCACCTTGACCGCGGGTCCGGTTCCTGACGGCGCGCATAGTTGGTTCTTGCCTGAGCCGGCAGTAGTTTGGCGGGGTGAGTACCGAGGCACCAGAGCTGCGCACCGACCGCGACTTCCCCGTCCCGGAGCCGCTGAACGGACACGGCCCGGCGCGCATCATCGCGATGTGCAATCAGAAGGGCGGCGTCGGCAAGACGACCACGACCATCAATCTGGGTGCGGCTCTGGCCGAATACGGCCGCAAGGTGCTCATCGTCGACTTCGATCCGCAGGGTGCGGCCTCGGCCGGCCTGGGGTTCTCCGCGCACGAGCTCGACCAGACGATCTACACCGAGATCATGGCGGACAAACCGGACATCCGTGAGGTCGTCCAGGAGACGGCCGTCCCCGGACTGGACCTGGTGCCGGCGAACATCGACCTGTCCGCCGCCGAGGTGCAGCTCGTCAACGAGGTGGCCCGGGAGCAGGCGCTGGGGCGAGTGCTGCGACCGGTGACCGATGACTACGACGTGATCCTCATCGACTGTCAGCCCTCGCTCGGCCTGCTGACGGTGAATGCACTGACAGCGGCGCACGGGGTGATCATCCCGCTCGAGACCGAGTTCTTCGCGTTGCGCGGTGTGGCACTGCTCGTGGAGACGATCGACAAGGTCCGCGACCGGCTCAACCCACGGCTGCACACCGACGGCATCCTGGCGACGATGGTGGATGCACGCACGCTGCACTCACGGGAGGTGCTCGCCCGCGTCCGGGAAGCGTTCGGCGACACCGTCTTCGACACTGTCATCACCCGTACGGTGAAGTTCCCCGACGCCTCGGTGGCGACCGAGCCCATCACCACCTACGCCCCGAATCACTCCGGCGCGTACAACTACCGCAAGCTCGCGCGCGAGCTCATCGCACGTGGCGACGTGGCCTGAGGGGGCTCAGACGCTCCCCGACGCCGAGGCGCCATCCGCTGATGGCGTCGCTGCTGCGAGCACCTCTGGCCGTGGCACCTTCGAGGTGCGCCTGGCGAACTTCACCGGCCCCTTCGATCTGCTGCTCTCGCTCATCGCCAAGCACAAGATGGACGTGACCGAGGTGGCGTTGGCGGTGGTCACCGACGACTTCATCGCGCACATCCGGGCTCAGGAGGAGTGGGATCTCTCGCAGGCGAGTGAGTTCCTCGTGATCGCCTCCACCCTGCTCGACCTGAAGGCAGCCCGGTTGTTGCCCCGCGGCACCGTCGAGGACGCCGAGGATCTCGAGCTCCTGGAGGCCCGGGATCTGCTCTTCGCCCGGTTGCTGCAGTACCGCGCCTTCAAGGAAGTCGCAGCGTTCCTGGGCAGCGCTTGGGAACGGGCCGGGCGGTCCCACCCGCGTGAAGCTGTGCTGGAACCACGGTTCGCGGCATTGCTGCCCGAACTCATCATGCAGATCGGTCCGACTGACCTCGCCGTGCTCGCTGCGAAGGCGCTCGCACCCAAGCCGGCTCCAGCAGGTGTGGACATCGCGCACCTGCACAACCCTGCGGTGAGCGTGCGTGAGCAGGCCGCGCACATCGTGGACCGGCTCCGTCGGTCCCGGAGCCTGAGTTTCCGCGCCCTCACCGACGACGCCGACGGCACTTCGGTGGTCGTCGCTCGCTTCCTGGCGCTGCTGGAGCTCTTCCGGGAGGGAGCGGTCGGCTTCGACCAGGCCGGGCCGCTCGGGGACCTGACGGTCCGCTGGACCGGATCCGACGATGGCGAGGTCGACGTCGACGACGACTACGAGGATCCCGAGAACTACGAAGATCTCGAGAACACTGAGCAACCGAACAGCGATGAGGACCGCGGATGACTACTCCTGAGCAGGACGGCCACCCCGGCGCGCTGCCGCCTACCCCGTCCGTCCTGGATGTGCCAGGTGGACTGCCCGCGGCGGTCGAGGCCATCCTGATGGTGGCGGAGGCTCCCGTGCCCGCCGACCGTATCGCCAGCGTCCTGAACGTCCCGACGGCGCAGGTCACCCAGACCCTTGAGACTCTCGTCGCCGAGTACGCGGGAGGCCCCAGGCCGTACGGATTTGAGTTGCGCGAGGTCGGCGGCGGGTGGCGGTTCTACTCCCATCCCGCTTTCAGCGAAGCGGTCGATGCCTTCGTGCTGGACGGGCAGACGGCGCGGCTCACACAGGCGGCGCTGGAGACCCTGGCGGTCATTGCCTACCGCCAGCCTGTCTCCCGCGGCCGGGTCTCGGCGATCCGCGGCGTGAACGTCGATTCCGTCGTGCGGACGCTGCTGACCCGCGGGCTGGTCGAGGAGGCCGGCCGGGACGAGGAAGGTGGGGCGACGTTGTACCGGACGACGTCGTATTTCTTGGAACGCCTCGGCCTGCGTACGCTGGACGATCTGCCCCCGCTGGCGCCCTACCTGCCGGACATCGACGCATTCGACGACATCGACGGAGCCACCTCATGACCGACCGCCGCCGTGACCGGACCCAAGCACGCCAGGACGTCCACGACCCCGACGGCGTCCGCCTGCAGAAGGTGCTGGCCGGTGCGGGATTCGGTTCGCGCCGGGCGTGCGAGGAGTTGATCTCCGCCGGGCGTGTGAGCGTGGACGGCGTGCAGGTCCGCGAGCTCGGTATCCGGGTCCACCCGCAACGTGCGGTGATCCATGTGAATGGCTTGCGGGTGCAGCTGGACGACTCCGTCCTCACCCTCGCGCTGCACAAACCGGCGGGCGTGTACTCCTCGATGGCCGACGAACAGGGACGTCCGGACCTGTCCCAGTTCGTGGCCGACCGCACCGAACGGCTCTTCCACGTCGGACGTCTGGACGCGGAAACGACCGGCCTGATCCTGCTCACCAACGACGGCGAACTCACGCACCGGCTCACGCACCCCTCGTTCGAGGTCCCGAAAACCTATGTGGCCGAGATCGAGGGCCGCGTGGCACGAGGACTGGGGCGTGAGCTCAAGGACGGCATCGAGCTCGACGACGGGCCGGTGCGAGTCGACGAGTTCACCGTGCTGGAGACGACGCCGCAGGCCAGCGTGGTGGAGGTGGTGCTGCACGAGGGGCGCAACCACATCGTCCGCCGACTCCTCGCCCAGGTGGGCCACCCGGTCACCCGGCTCAGCCGCACCGCCATCGGCCCGATCCGCCTCGGTCACCTGAAGGTCGGCCGCACACGCGTGATCGAAGGTCGTGAGCTGGGCCGGTTGATGAGCTCGGTCGGACTGTAGCGGTGCAGACCCAGGCGGCGGACACGGCAGAGTTCTACCGGCGATGGGCGCAGGTGGAGGCCGAGGAGTCCTCACCCCAGTACGCCGCCCTCGCCCGGGCGGTCGCGGACTCGGCTCCCACTCTCGCCTTCCTCGAGGAACTGCCGGTGCACAAGCGGCAGCCGAACCTGCTCTTCGGCGCGCTGCGCTGGATCGGCGCGCCAGTGGACGATCCGACGGCGGCCCTGGCGCTGCTCCACGAGCGGGCCACCGACATCGCTGCGCTCATGCACAGGCGCGCGACCCAGACGAACGAGGCCGCGCGTTGCGCCGTCATGCTGCCCGCACTCGGACTGCTCGATGGACCACTGGCGCTCCTCGAGCTCGGTGCCAGCGCGGGGCTGTGCCTCTTGCCGGACGTGTGGTCGTATGCGTGGACCGACGAGCAGGGACGCACGACGCGCCTCCACGCCCGCGACATGACGGCGGGAGACACGGTGCTGCTGGAGGCGGGCGTTCGTGGGGCGCCACCCTTGCCCAGCGAACATCCCGACGTCGTCGCCCGGCTCGGTCTGGACGCCCACCCCGTGGACGTGAGCGATCCGGACGAGCGCCGCTGGTTGCGGTGCCTCGTATGGCCCGAGCACACCGATCGCGCCGACCGGCTCGCGGCCGCGCTGGAGGTGGCCTCGCGGCACGAGGTGCCGATGCGTGAAGGTTTGTTCCCCGAGGACGTTCCCAACGCCGTGGCCGCGCTGCGGGCGGTCGCGGGCCCGGCGCGCATCGTGGTGACCCACAGCGCGGCTGCCGCGTATCTCGATCGGGAAAGACGCCGTCGGTTCGCCGCGGTGCTCGATGAGCTGGGGGTGCACCGGATCGGACTGGAGGGGCTGCAGGTGAGCCGCGACCTCGGTGTCGACGGTCTCGAGACCTTCGGTGCCGACGATCTCGCGCATCGATTCGTACTCAGCCTGGATGGGCGTGCACTCGGGACGGCTCACCCGCACGGACGCGATCTGGAGTGGTGGGCAACGTCCGCCTGAGCCGGGCGGAACCGGGAGGCGCCGGACCGTTGCTGCGTACTCACCGGCTCCAATAGCCTTGATCGGGTTCGCAGGCTCGTTCGCTCCGGCGTCAGCGGAGCCTCCGACCGCTCCGCCTCCCGTCGAGCTCCGTGCGGTCTCCTACAACATCGCAGCGGGTCGCGATGCGGATGGCGAGTTCAACCTCGACAGCACCATCGCGATCCTGGACGAGCTCGATGCCGATGTGATCGCGCTGCAGGAGGTCGATGTCCACTGGGGTGCAAGAAGCCTCGACCTCGATCTCGCTGCCGAGCTCGCCGATGCGCTGGACATGAATGTCGGCTTCGCACCGATCTACTCCTTCGCCCCGGGCGAGGAGGGTGGGCCCCGTGCCGAGTTTGGCGTGGCCGTCCTCTCGGAGTATCCGATCATCGAGTTCACCAACCACGATCTGACCCGGCTGTCCACGCAGTCAGACACCCCCGAGCCGGCTCCGGCACCGGGCTTCGCCGAGGCAGTCGTGCAGGCCGAAGGAGCACGCGTGCACGTGTACTCCACGCATCTCGACTACCGCGGTGATCCTACGGTGCGCGAGATGCAGGTCGCCGACACGCTGGACATCCTCGCCGACGACGGGTCCGGCGCCACCCAGATCCTGATGGGTGACTTCAATGCCCGGCCGGAGGCGCCTGAGCTCGCACCCCTGTGGACCGTGGTCACCGATGCCTGGGACGAAGCCGGCGACGGCTCCGGCTTCAGCTTCCCGGCGGATGCGCCGGACCGGCGTATCGACTACGTGACGGTCTCCGACGGAGTAACCGTGCTCGACGCGGTGGTCCCGGACACCGCACTCGCCGCCCAGGCCTCCGATCACCGACCCGTGGTGATCGACCTCGCCGTGCCGCGCGGCGTGCAGGAGTAGAGGGGCCGCGCCGGGAGTACTGAGCGACGCTCAGCAGCATTGCCCCCGTGTCACCGTCGATCTGGTGCTCCCCGGGTGTCTGCCCGGGGAGCACGGGGCCAGGTCGCGGCGTGGTGCCGGTAGGGTGTGACGTCGTGACCGCCGACGACCCGACTGCGACCCGTGGCCCGGTGCACATCGTCGGTACCGGGCTCCTGGGAACCAGTATCGGGCTGGCGCTGACCGCTCGTGGCGTCCCTGTCACGCTCGCTGACACCTCGCCATCCATGCTCGCCCTCGCGCGGGACCTGGGCGCCGGCACGATCGAATCCGCACCAGTGCCGGAGTTGGTCGTGGTCGCTGTCCCGCCCGATGTGACCTCGGATGAAGTGGCGGCCGCCCTACGCAGGTTCCCGGACGCCGTCGTGACGGACGTGGCCAGCGTGAAGTCGGTTCTCCTGGCCGAGCTGCGCATCGAGGCACAGGCGGACCCGGCACTGGATCTGAGCCGCTATGTGGGATCTCACCCGATGGCGGGCCGCGAGAAGTCCGGAGCGGCGGCTGCCTCCGCCGACATGTTCACCGGCCGCCCCTGGGTGATCGCCGCCCACTCCGGCAGCGCCGAGCGTGCCGTCCTGGCCGTGCGAGCACTCGCCTCAGATGCCGGGGCAGCCGTGGTCTCCATGGACGCGGGCGAGCATGATGAGGCCGTCGCCTTGATCTCACACGTACCGCAGCTGATGGCGTCGCTGATGGCGGCGCAGCTGGTGGAGGCACCCGACCGAGCCCTCGCGCTCGCCGGGCAAGGGGTGCGCGATGTCACCCGGATCGCTGCCTCCGACCCGCGGTTGTGGTCGGCCATCCTCACCGGCAATGCTCCCGCGGTCAGCGGGCTGCTGCGTACAGTCCGCGCTGAGCTCGACACCCTCCTCGACGCCGTCGAACGCGCCGCCTCCGAGGGGCCGCTCGCGCCGGGAGCCGTCTCCGGGATCTCGCGGCTCATCTCCGCCGGCAACGACGGCGTGGCCAGGGTTCCGGGCAAGCACGGCGGAGCCCGACGGCGCTACGCCGAGGTGATCGTGCTCGTGCCCGACGAACCCGGCGAACTCGGCCGACTCTTCTCCGAGGTGGGGGAGATCGGCGTGAACATCGAGGACTTCCAGATGGAGCACTCCCCGAAGCAGAAGGTGGGTATGGCGATCGTGTCGGTGACCCCGGAGGCGGCCCAGCCCCTGGAGCAGGCGCTGGAGGAGCGCGGCTGGCGGGTGGTGGCGCCATGACCGGCAGCGTGCCCGGGATCGTGGTGGCGATCGACGGCCCGAGCGGGTCGGGCAAGTCGACCATCAGCCGCCGTGTCGCGGCGAGCGAAGGACTGGCCTATCTGGACACCGGCGCGATGTATCGCGCCGCGACCTGGTGGTGCATCCGGCAGGGCGTGGACCTCGCCGACGTTGACGCCGTGGCGGACCTCGTGCGAGAGATGCCACTGGAGATCAGCACCGATCCTGTGAACCCGGCGTTCGTCGTCGGCGGTGAGGACGTCGGCGTGGTGATCCGCAGTACCGAGATCTCCACCCGGGTGAGCGCCGTCGCCACCAACCGGCAGGTGCGTCCAGAGCTGCAGCGCCGGCAGCGTGAGGTGATCGCGGTCGAGAGCGGACGCGGGACCGGTGGGCACGAAGCCCGCAGCGGGGGGCGCGGCGTGATCGCCGAGGGTCGGGACATCACCACCGTGGTGGCACCGGACGCGGACGTGCGGATCCTGCTCCTCGCCTCCGAGGAGGCCCGCCTCGCCAGACGGGCCCAGGAGATCCACGGCACCGCCGACGAGGCAGCCGTGGCTGCCACACGCGATCAGGTGATCCGGCGCGATGCTGACGACTCGACGGTGTCAAACTTCACCACGGCGGCTGACGGAGTGATCACCGTGGACACCTCCGCGCTGACCTTGGAGGAAGCCGTGGCCACCGTGCACCAGATCGTCTCGACCGCGCAGAGGAGCTCGTCATGAGCGAGGATCGACCGGCCTCCCCAGGGCAGAGCATCACCGCCGACCAGATCAAGCGCTGGGGCCCCACCTGGTCGCGCCGCGTCGGCCGGTTCCTGGCGCGGGGCGTCTGGAACACCCGCGTGGTCGGTGCCGACCGGATGCCGCGATCCGGCCGGTTGCTGGTGGCCGCCAACCACACCGGCATCATCGACGGTCCGTTGCTGCACGGTGTGATCCCGCGCGAATCCCACATGATCATCAAAGAGGAGATGTTCTCCGGTGTGATCGGATTCCTGATGCGCGGTGCGGGCCAGATCCCGGTGGACCGCCGCAACGGCCGGGCAGCCTTGCAGACGGCGCTGACCTTGCTGAATGAAGACCGGCTCGTCGGTGTCTTCCCGGAGGGGACGCGCGGCGGTGGCGACGTGAAGCAGACCAAGGCCGGGATCGCGTGGCTCGCGGTCCGTTCCGGCGCGCCGGTGCTGCCGGTGGCGATCCTGGGGACCAGGCCGGCGGGTCAGAAGCCCGGGTACATTCCCGGCTTCCGGAGTCGGCTGGTGGTCGAGTTCGGAGAGCCGTTCCAGGCGGTGGACCCGGGAGTGGGTGTGGGCCGGAGCGCCATCACCGAGGCGATGGGGGAGATCCAGCAGCAGCTGAGCACACACGTGCACGCTGCCTCCGAACGCCACGGTGTGGCGCTGCCGCGCAGCACAGAGATCTGAGGCGATCTGTCGACAGGGTGGGGCGAGTTGGGCAGAACCCGCCCCGGCGGGGAGAATGGCCGACGTGACCGATCAGCCGAACTCCTCCACGCCCCGCGCCAGCGACTCCGGCGAGCCCACTGACCTCGATTGGGTCGAGCGCGTCGTCCCCGACCTCGCCGAGACCGACGAGGACGCCCGCCGTGCCGAGGCGTTGCGCGCCGGTCTGAGCGACTACGACCTCGAAGATGAGGACCTGTCGTTGCTCGAGGCCTCCGAGGAGGAGCGTGCGGGCGAGACTCCTGCCGGGCCGCCTCCCGTACTGGCCGTCGTCGGCCGGCCGAACGTGGGCAAGTCGACCCTGGTCAACCGGATCCTCGGGCGGCGCGAGGCGGTGGTCCAGGACACCCCGGGCGTCACCCGGGACCGCGTCAGCTATCCGGCCGAGTGGGCGGGTCGTGACTTCA
This sequence comes from Ruania rhizosphaerae, assembly GCF_009805705.1. Classification (GTDB taxonomy): domain Bacteria; phylum Actinomycetota; class Actinomycetes; order Actinomycetales; family Beutenbergiaceae; genus Ruania; species Ruania rhizosphaerae. The sequence goes on along the minus strand of NZ_VSMB01000012.1, from coordinate 88,922 downwards.
CCGTGGTCGATACCGGCGGCTGGGAGCGCGACGCCAAGGGGCTGGGCAGCCGTGTGGCCGACCAGGCAGAGATCGCCATCGCACTGGCCGATGCGGTGCTCTTCGTCGTCGACGCCGTGGTCGGGCCGACGGACGAGGACGAGTACGTAGTGCGGATGCTGCGCCGGGCAGGCAAGCCCACGCTGCTGGTGGCCAACAAGGTCGACGACCAGCGGGGCGAGGCGGACGCGGCGCTGTTGTGGTCCCTCGGACTGGGCGAGCCTCATGCCATCTCGGCGCTGCACGGACGGGGCTCGGGTGACCTGCTGGACGCCGCACTCGACCTGATGCCGGCGACCTCCGCCGTCGCGGGCCGGATCCCGGAGGGAGGACCGCGGCGGGTGGCCCTCGTAGGCCGGCCGAACGTAGGCAAGTCCTCGTTGCTGAACGCGATCTCCGGTGGGGAGCGCGTCGTCGTCGACGACGTCGCGGGCACCACGCGCGACCCGGTGGACGAGCTGGTGATGCTGGGAGATCGTCCCTGGTGGTTCATCGACACCGCCGGGATCCGCCGTCGTGTGCACCAGACCTCGGGTGCCGACTTCTACGCCTCACTACGGACGCAGGGGGCGCTGGAGAAGGCGGAGGTCGGTGTGGTCCTCATCGACGCGAGCGTGCCCATGACCGAACAGGACGTCAGGGTGGTGCAGCAGGTGATCGACGCCGGACGCGCCCTGGTGATCGCCTACAACAAGTGGGACATGGTGGACGAGGACCGTCGATCGTTCCTCGAGCGCGAGATCGAGCAGCAGCTCGTCCAGGTGCCATGGGCGCCGCGCGTGAACATCGCGGCACGTACCGGATGGCACACCAACCGACTGGTACGTGCACTCGATGTGGCGCTGTCGTCGTGGGACACCCGCGTCCCCACCGGTCGCCTGAACGCCTTCCTGGGTGAGCTCACTGCCGCCAACCCGCACCCCGTGCGCAGCGGAAAGCAACCGCGTATCCTGTTCGCGACCCAGGCAAGCACCCGGCCACCGCGCTTCGTCCTGTTCACCACCGCGTTCCTTGATCCGGCCTACCGACGGTTCGTCGAGCGACGGCTGCGAGAGACGTTCGGCTTCGAGGGCACACCGATCTCGATCGGCGTCCGGGTGCGGGAGAAGCGGCGGCGCTGAGGGAGTGAACGGGCTCGCTCGTGAACTAGCCGCTGAGCCAGCCGATCAGGCCGATGATCAGCAGCACGAGTCCTGGCACGAGGCCCACGACACTGAGGACGAAGGTGCCACGGCGCCAGCCCGTCGGTGGCCGGAGCCCAGGCCCGGACGTGGGTTGATCCATCGAACCACCGAGTGCGACAGCGCCGAACACGAAGGCAGCGATCCGTAGATCGGTCACCTGGGTGATGAAGGCGCGAAATCCAGCGGGGTCGGCGATCGCGAACGCCGTCGCGCTAACTCCTGCGGCGGCACTGACGATCGCGAGCGTCGTGACCAGCCAACGGGCGCGGATGATGCCGAGCCGGTCTCGCCGACGCGGCGGGCCGGGACGGTCCCTGCTTCCCGACGTGGAACGCTCGCTTGTCATCGGAACGACAGTACCGGGCACCGTGGCCGCCCGTGTCACCCGTCCAGGTCGAGAACCTCGAAGGTCGTGGCGTACTTCACGCCGAGCGCGGGACCGGCGGCGGAGCACAGCTCATCCAGGAAGGCGACCGGATCGAACTCCCAGCTGAGCCCGTCGATGTAGGCGGCGTGCTCCTTCAGGGAGGCGACTCCATCGTCGAACGTCTCGGTCACGTCGACGGCATGGGTCGACTGCGGCGAGATGGCGAGCCAGACCTGCCGGACGCCATTCCATGGCTCGAGGCCGTCACCGAGCTGCTCGTGGAACACCCAGCGGTTCCCGGCGTCACGGACGGCGTCGAGCGTGGCACGCCCGGCCGCCATGTGGTCGGCCTGGTTGAGGAATCCGCCTGGCCAGGTGTCGCGGAAGTTGCCGGTGATGACGATCTCGGGCTGGTGCTTGCGCACCTGGGCTGCGATGGCCCGCCGCAGCGGCAGACCATACTCGAGGACGCCGTCGGGCAATCGGAGGAACTCGACCTCCTCCACACCCACCACGCGGGCCGAGGCGATCTGCTCCTGCTCACGCAGCGGGCCCGCCTCGTCCGGGTGAATGGCGTCGATACCGGCCTCACCCGAGGTCACCATGCAGTAGATGATGCGCTTGCCCTGCGCAGTCCAGCGCGCGATCGCGGCAGCGGTTCCGAACTCGAGGTCGTCAGGGTGGGCGACGACGGCGAGAGCGGTCGTCCAGTTCTCGTCGATCTCGGGAAGGCGGGGTTGATCGGTCATCGGATCTCCTCGGCGGTGGTGTGATTGGTGGGGTCGGGTGTGTGCCTGGGGGCGGCGGTGGTGATCCAGCGGACGGCGGCGGTACCGGCTCGGCCCGCCAGCAGGGAGGAGCGCCGGACCGGCCGGGGTAGCTGCAGCTGCACGCGGGCCCAGTCGGGCAAGCTGACGACGGCGCCACGCGCGAGCAGGGCGTATCCGGGCCGTGCCACGGCCGGTACGGGTGGGCGGTGCAGGAGGAACGCAGCGACCTCCCTGGCCTCCGGCGTGACGGCGAGCTCGGGCCGGTAGCGGTTCAGGGCGCCGGTCAGCTCAGCGACATTACTGGGCACCTCAGTCGCACCGAGGCGGGTGGCCACAGTGCCGGCTTGCCGGACGTACACATCCTGCTGGGCGGGGGAGAGGCGGCGGGCGCCGAACAGTCGATGAGCGGTGAGGAAGGAGTCGATCTCGGCGATGTGCACCCACGTGAGCAGGTGCGGATCGTCGGCGCGGTACGGCCGCCCGTCCGGTGCGATGCCGCGGATGCGGGCATGGACCGCCTGCACGATAGCGATCGCTTGCTCGGCGTGCTCGATTGTGGCGTAGGTGGTGGTGGCGATGTAGGTGGCAGTCCGGGCCAGGCGCCCCCACACGTCGTCGCGGTAACGCGAATGCTGGGCGACGCCCGCCATCGCCAGCGGATGCAGTGCTTGCAGGAGCAGCGCGCGGATGCCCCCGATATACATCGAGGCATCTCCGTGCACGACCCCGATCGGGGAGTCAGGTTCGAACCAGCGTGGACCCGGCGTGGCATGGATACGGTGCTGCGCCGCGGCGGGGTCGGGGCCCGCGACACGTTGCATGAGCGCCGTGTTCATCCGGCGCCGGGCTTCGTGGAGCGGGTGCACGAGACCAGTGTGACCTATGGCGCACCCCCGATGCGTCACCGATTGGGAGGAACAGCCAGGGCTGCGGTAGTGTCGTCTCCGGCTCGCTCAGCGGGCCCTCGGGCTGTGGCGCAGCTTGGTAGCGCACTTGACTGGGGGTCAAGGGGTCGTGGGTTCAAATCCCGCCAGCCCGACCGAGAGAAGTCCCGGAAACTCAACGGTTTCCGGGACTTTTTAGTTGGTGGGATGCGATCCGGTCGTGGAGGACACTACGGTGACCTCTCTGAGCCGCTGCTGCCTCGCGACCGGACTTCCGATCAACACCAGTGGTGCTAGCGGGCGACGGTACGCTCGGTTACAGCGCAGGAGGAAGGACGCGACATGGGCGAGCGGATACTGGTCGGGCTGACAGACGGTTCGGCCGCACGCAGGGCGTCGGAGTGGGCGGTCGAACGTGCCATCCGTCGCGGCGGCAGCATCGAACTGATCTCGATCGTCGGTTCCGCGTCCGGTGCGCTCAGTGAGGCGCCCGTGCTCGAGCACGCCCTCGAGCTCACGGAGGCGTTGCTCGCTCAGGAGGCAGAGCGGATCGGGGCCCGAGGTGTGCCTGTCACGACCCGCCTCGAGCGCGGAGGTTTCGTCGACTGTCTCGTCGACGCCTCTGAGAGTGTCGATCTGCTCGTGATCGGCAGCGACTATCGCGGCCCAGGGGCGCAGTCGCCGCGCGGGCCGTACGGCATTCGCATAGCGAGCGGCGCCCACTGCCCGGTCGTCGTGGTACCGGACATCGACATCACGGGCCGGGCCGGCGTTGTGGTGGGCGTCGACGGCTCCGAGCTCTCTCACAACGCGCTCCGTTTTGCTGCCGCAGAGGCGCACGCGAGTGGTGACCGGCTCACGGCCGTGAGCACCTGGACGACGGTGCCGCTCCCGTTGCACGTACGCTCCTATCCCACCGAGTACCTCGCCGGGATGCAGGAGGCGACTGAAGACCTTCTCACCGAGTCACTGGCACCGGTGCTCGTCGACTATCCGGACCTGGAGGTTCGCCGTCTCGTGCAGCGTGCATCGGCGGGACAGGCCATCAACCGCCTCGCCCAAGGGGCGAGGTTGACCGTGGTCGGATCCCATGGTCGGGGGAGGGTCGCACGGTTCATGCTCGGATCGACGAGCGAGGAGGTGCTCGCCGGCATGGGGACGGTCACGGTCGTCGTGCGCTAGCTTCGCGCGGAGTCGACGGGTGGGCCAGACCCGCGCGCAAGGCCCAGAGGATGGCGACCACGTCGACACCCTCCTGCAACCATGCGCCGATCAGGGCCGGCAGTGCGCCGAACGCCGCGATCATCATCAACGCGGCGCTGAGCGTCATGCCGACCCAGATGCTCTGCAACGCAACCGTGACCGTCTCGCGTGCGATCGTGTGAGCGTCTGCGACGGTGGAGATGTCGTCGCGCAGCAAGACCACATGCGCCGAGTCACCAGCAGCGGTCGATCCGCGCGCTCCCATCGCGATGCCGATGTCCGCGGCGGCGAGGGCGGGCGCGTCATTCACACCGTCGCCCACCATCGCGACCGGACGGTGCGGGAGGTTGGTCACCGCATCCACCTTGTCTGCTGGCAGGCAGTTCGCTCGGATGTCGTCGATCCTCAGTGGCTGGCCTACGTGGTCAGCAGTGAGACGATCATCTCCCGTCAGCATCACGATGTGCTCGACTCCGTGTTCACGCAGTCGCTCGAGCGTGTGCGGGGTTTCGCGCCGCACCTCGTCGCTGAACACGAGCGCTCCCGCGTACGAACGATCGATCGCGACATAGACAGCCATCTCACCCGGCCCGATCGTGGTGCCCTCAAGGGACACCCCCACGGCGTCAGCGACATAGGTGCGCTTTCCGACGACCACTGAGGACCCGTCCACGAGCGCGGTGACACCATGTGCGGGCACCTCCTGCGCGGTCTCGGCCCCCGAGAGGGGTAGTTCACGCGAACGTGCCGCGCCGATCACCGCCGCCGCGAGCACATGGCTGGAGTACTGCTCTGCCGAGGCAGCCAATCGCAGTACCTGATCATCGGTGAGTCCTCCAGCGGCGCGGACCTCGACCAGCGAGGGCGCGCCGCGCGTCAACGTGCCCGTCTTGTCGAAGGCAATGGTTCGCACCCGCCGTAGGCTCTCCAGCGTCGCGCTGCTCTTGACGATGATTCCCCTCCGCGCTGCGCGTCCTGTACCCGCGAGGAATGCGACCGGAGCCGCGATGATGAGCGGGCATGGTGTCGCGACCACGAGCACCTCGGCGAGTCGCGCCGGATCACCCGAGAGAGCCCACGCGCCGAGGGCGATTGCGAGCGCCACGACCGTGAATGGGATCGCTACGCGGTCGGCGAGGCGGACGATCGGAGCCCTGCTCGCGGAGGCATCCTCGACCAACGTGATGATCTGCTGGTACTGGCTGTCCCGGGCAGCGTGCGTGGTGGAGAGCACAACTGCCGTCGAGCCGTTCACCCCGCCACTGAGTACTTCCTGGCCCGCTGTCCGTTCGACTGGGAGGCTCTCTCCCGTGAGAGAGGATTCGTCGAACGTGGCTGATCCGGTCAGAAGAGAGCCGTCAACGGGCACGATCTCGAAGGGCCGCACCAGGACCTGATCACCTGGAGCGATCACGTCAACCGGGACGTCGGTGGTGGTGCCGTCGCTGGTCACCTTGTGAGCCACCCGCGGTACGTGGGACAGGAGTGCGGTCAGATCGCGCCGAGCTCGCGCGGACGCGTAGTCCTCCAATGCCTCGCCTCCGGTGAGCATGAGCACGATGACGAGGGCTGCCCATGCCTCTGCCACCGCGACGGAGGCCACGATCGCCGTGAATGCGAGGATGTCGATCCCGTACGTTCCCCGTCGCAGCTCTCGTATCATTCGCCACGCGGATCGCCCGGCCACCAGAAGGGCGTAGCCGGCGGGCAGTACCCAGGCGTACGCATGCCAGGGCGTCAATTGAGCGAATCCGCCGAGCGCTGCGATTGCGAGCGTGGCAAGGACCCACGGATACCGAACCAGATTCGCCCACCTCGATGAGGTCGAAGTCGGCATCTGCAACTCCGTCGGCCTTGCCTCGACGGCGTCATCTGTCGTGGTCATGTTCCCATCGTGGTCGCTGCCGAAGCCGTGAAGTAGGGCGAAAGTCCCGCGGTGAGGTCAAGGAGGTGCGCCGCGGGTGTGCACTTCGTCACGGGACCAATGGCTCTTCCGCTGCGCTTGCCGTGGGCGTTTCCTGGTCACGACGGCGAAAGGAGCCACCCGTGGATGAGATCCGTCTGATCGAGGCAACTGAGCAACCTGTCGCGGCGGTGCGCGCGCGAGTGCCCGTGGAAGGTTCGTGGGCGCGGACTCCGGAGAGGAGTCGATCATGACCAGCAGTGTGCCTGAGGCTCGTGACGAGGACCGGGCCCGCCGGATCGTGGTGGGTGTCGATGGTTCACGGGCCTCTCACGAGGCTCTGCGTCAGGGTGCGAGGCTCGCGCGCGAACTCGGCTACGACGTCGAAGCGATCGCCGTCTGGGCCTCCACCCCCGTAACACTGGGGGGTGTGTACCTCGATCTTCAGTGGGACCCAGCCGAGGATGCCAGCCGTGCTCTCGACACCGCGGTGGGAGCGGTCTTCCCTGCGGGCCGCCCAGCCTGGTGCAAACTCACCTTGCGCGAGGGGAGGCCGGCAGAGGAACTGGTCGAGGCAGCGCGTGGTGCCGCCATGTTGGTCGTTGGACGACGCGGGCACGGCAGCGGCCTCGCTGCGCTCCTGCTGGGATCGGTCAGTTCGGCGTGTGTCTCGCACGCTCACTGCCCAGTGCTGGTCGTACCGGCTGAGGGGCAGTAGCGACCCGAAGAGAGAGCCACGGCGGCCCGCGCAGAGGCATGGCGCGGGCCGTCTCACGCTCCAGGCACGATGATCACCGGTCCAGCGAGGTTCATGAGCACCTCAATTGCGATCCGTCCAAGCCTCGCCTCTGTCCCCGATCTTTTCCCGATCACCGTCGTGAGAGTGCTGCTCGAGAGCGCGATCAGTAGTTCGGCCGGGTCCTGCTCGGTCCACCGCGTCCGGATCTCGACCTCCGGGGCAACGGCAAGCGCCTGACGGCGCGCGTGCTCGAGCACCCGGTCGCGATCGGCCGGGGGGCTCGAACACACCACGATCAACGGCTCACCGCGCCGGGCGCTCTCGCGAGCAGCGAACGCGATCGCTGAGCCAGCGCCGCCACCCGCGCCCGCGACGACGACGCCGGAGCGGCTCCGCTCTCCGAGTCGGGGTACCACGGCCACCGGAGTCGTGGTTCGCAGGGCAAGCTGCACGCTGCGGGCACCGAGCGCCTTCCCGCGGATGTAGCCGGACTTGTGGGTGCCGACGACCAGCAGCTGCGTCCCTGCCGCCGCATCGGCGAGTCGCGGCATCGGCGCTCCGATCTGCACCCGGGCCGTGATCGTGACAGTGGGTTCGGCCAGGCGAGCCCAGTTCAGCTCGCTCTCCACGCGTGCTGAGACAGTCGAGTGCAGTTGCGTGAACAACTCCTCACTCACAGCCGCCCACTCGGCGTCCACGATGGCGACGAGCGTCAATGCCGCACCCGAGCTGCGTGCTCGTTGCAGCGCCCAGCTCAGCGCGCCACGACTCGAGGCGCTGCCATCGATGCCGACGACGTACATGGCCGGTCCCGCTGCCGTCGCCGCGATGTCGTCATGGGAATTCGAGCTGCCCCCGATGTCGTTCTGCATCACACCATCGTCAGCCGCAGCGGCGCCGGCGAGCGGGGCCTAGGTCCCGTGGTGACGTGTCGCGGGCGGTGGTACCGTGCACACTCCGGAGCCTGAAGATCGGAACGTGCAGGTGCCACCGTTGGACGAACCGTACGGCCAGATCGACCGCTCGAGTACAGACTCGGAGGCGCGCCTGCGCGCGCTGATCCGGGGGACCGACGCGGTCGTCTCCCATCTTGAGTTGCCGGAGGTGCTGCGTCGCCTGACCGAAGTCGCCGTCGAGTTGGTGGACGCTCGCTACGGTGCCCTGGGGGTCCTCGCGCCGGACGGGTGGCTGGAGGAGTTCGTGCATGTGGGCATGGATCCGGGCACAGTGGAGCGGATCGGCCGGCTGCCCGAGGGGCGCGGTGTGCTCGGCGCCCTGATCACGCACCCGGAGCCGATCCGTCTGCAGCACATCGCCGATGATCCGCGTTCGGTGGGATTCCCGGACGGGCATCCGCCGATGGCGAGCTTCCTCGGTGTCCCGATACGTATCCGCGAGGAGGTCTTCGGCAACCTCTATCTGGCCGAGAAGCGTGGTGGTGACTTCACCGATGAGGACGAGGGGCTTGTCACTGCCCTGGCGGCAACGGCTGCGATAGCCGTGGAGAACGCCCGTCTGTACTCCGCCGCACGTGACCGAGAACGATGGGCAGCGATCGCATCCCACGTCTCCGCCGTGCTGACGCAGACCGGCACTGACGGTGTGCCGGCCCTGCTCGCCGACGCCGTGTTCGAGGCGCTGAGCGTCGCCCGCGTCGCCGTACTTGCACCGGGGGAGGAACCGCTCACAGCACGGATCATCGCGGCCAGGGGTACCGATGCGGCTCGATGCGACGGCGGGCTCCTCACCACCCAGGAGACGGCCGCCGTTCTCGTGCTGGAGAGCGGTGAACCAGTGGCTCGTAGCGGTGCGACCACCGCGCTCAGCGATGCAGACGCCCTCGCAGTCCAAGACAGTTCCGGTACGGGGCCGGTGCTTTTCGTCCGGTTCGCGCCCGCTGGGATCGAGCCGCTCGTTCTCGCGGTGGGCAGGCAGCCACGAGGGCGGGCGTTCGGGCGTGCGGAGGTCGATGCCGTGACCGATGCTGCCGGCCGAATCTCTCTGGCCATGGAACTGGCACAGGCGCGTGAGCAGCACCAGCGCATGCTCCTGAGCCAGGACCGGGCCAGGATTGCGCGAGACCTGCATGATCGGGTGATCCAGCAGCTGTTCGGAGCAGGCCTTGAGCTGCACTCACTCGAAGGCTCGGTGCCGACGGCTGAGGCCGAAAGGCTGCGGACTGCCGTCGACGCGATCGACGACGCCATTTCGCAGATCCGCACGATCATCTTCGCGCTCAGGTCGGTCGCTTCGGAGCGCCAGACACTGCGCCATCGGGTGCTGGACCTGGCGATCGAAGTCTCTCGCCACCTGCCTCGGAACGTCGATGTCGAATTTGCCGGACCGGTGGACATCCTCGCTGGCAGTGAGCTGGCTGGTGAGGTCATGGCCGTCGCACGTGAATTGCTCAGCAATGTGGTCCGTCATGCGGCCGCAGAACACGTGCGCGTCGAGGTCCGAGCACGAGGCGACCTGCTGGAACTCGTGGTCGATGACGACGGGGGCGGGATGGACCTCGCGGGGCACCGTAGCGGGCTGGCGAACATCTCGGAGCGAGCGCAGCGGCGCGGTGGTGACCTTGAACTGCGTTCTGGCCCCGATGGCACGACCGCTGCGTGGCGGGTGCCGCTGGCCCCGGGCGGTGCACGATGATCCGCGTCTTCTTGGTGGATGACCACGAGGTCGTCAGGCGAGGGATCGCCGACCTGCTGGGGCGGGAGGACGACATCGAGGTTGTCGGTGAAGCTGCGAAGGTCGCTGACACGCTGCCGCGCGTGCGCGCCGTTCGTCCTGATGTCGCGGTGCTCGACCTGCGACTTCCTGATGGCGATGGGATGGATCTGTGCCGGGATATCCGGTCGGAGTTCCCCGAGACGAAGTGCCTCATCCTGACCGCCTACGACGACGACGAAGCGGCCGTGGCCGCGGTGCTGGCGGGGGCGTCGGCGTACGTCGGCAAGAGCGTCGTCGGCTCGACTCTGGTGCGCGATGTCCGCCTCGTTGCGGGAGGCCGCTCGTTGCTTGACAGACGCGTCGCCGAGCACGTCGCCGAGCACGCCAGACCGGTCACACGTGAGGATCCGCGCTATGACGCGCTCACCCTCCGCGAACGTCAGGTGCTCGCACTCATCACCGAAGGGTTGACGAACCGGCAGATCGGTGCCCGGCTCGGGCTCGCCGAGAAGACGGTCAAGAACTACGCGACGAGTCTGTTCCTCAAACTTGGGTTCGAGCGCCGTACCCAGGCGGTGGCGTTCGGCGTGCAGCAGGGCGAGACCCTGAGGAAGGCGAGGCCGCGAGACCCGTAGGCGTCCGGTGAACTCTAGGCGGGCTCGCGGTCCTTCTTCCGCGCGAACCGCGCTGGTAGATCCGGGCCGTCCCAGACCTGGATAGCGCCCCAGATGGAGGCAGCGATCGGTACCGCCAGCACCGCTCCGGTCAGCCCGGCGAGCACAGTGCCCGCAGTCAGCGCCACGAGGATCACCAGCGGATGCAGGCTCAGCGTCCTTGCCATCACGACCGGCTGGAGGAAGTTGCCCTCGAGCTGGTTGACCAGAACAACGATCCCGACCACCACGAGCGCCTGGATCGGTCCGACCGCCACGAGCGCCACCAGTGCGGCGAGTGCGCCGGCGAGCGTGGCACCCACGAGCGGGATGAAGGCGAGGAGGAACACCAGTACCGCGAGCGGAATCACCAGGGGGACGCCGACGATCGCCAGCCCGATCCCGATGAAGATCGCATCCACCGCGGCGATGATCGCTGTACCCCGGATGTACCCACCCAGTGTGCGCACCGTCGACTCGCCGATGCGCTGGCCCCGCTCGTAGCGCGCACCCTCGAGTGGCCGCAGCATGAACTGCCAGATCTGCGGTCCGTCCTTGAGGAAGAAGAACAGCACCACCACGAAGATGGCGAGACCGGCCACGAAGTCGAACGTCTGCGAGGCTCCGGCGATCGCACCGGATCCGACGGCGTCGGACTGGAGCAGTTCGAGTGCGGACTCCTGCAGCGACTGGATGTGTTCGTCGGTGATCTCGAACGGCAGGCCCTGGATGTACTCCTGCAACTGAGAGAAACCGTCGAGTGCCTGGTCGCGCAGGGTGGGCCATTGGTTGGCGACTGCAACGGTGACCAGCCACACCACTCCCGCCAGTATCGCCACCACGGTGAGCAGGGAGATTGCAGTTGCCACCACCGACGGCATGCCGCGCCGGCGCAGCAGTCCCACCAACGGGGAGATGGCGGCCGCGAGCACCAGCGCGATCAGCACCGGGATGACCACCAGAGTCAGGCGAGTCAGGGCGAACACCGCCACCGACACCAGCGCCAGGATCGCCAGCACCTGCAGTGACCGTGTCCCCACGCGGCCGACGCCGTCAGCCCACAGGGCAGAGGCACCGGCCCGGTGATCGTCGTCGGTGCGTCCCGGTCCTGGCTCCTCGACCTGCGCCAGACGCGATCGCTCGCTGCGCCGACGTGTGAACAGCCCCATGATGCCCCTCCCGTCCGGTGGCCGGTGGTTGAGATCCCCGGTCCATACGGGGGCCAGCCTACCCACGATGGCGATGTCTGGCCGGCTGGTCTGGGCTCGCGCATCGCACCAGAGTGTCGCGCGGGTGACGAGAGCATGAACAGTCGGGTGGCGAGCCCGTCCGCCTTTCTCAGGAGTTCATGTTCGCGGAGAGTGACTGTTACGTGAATGGCGGGTGGCGTTCGGATCCAGGCGCGATCGTCGAGTCACACGCACACGGATCGTGTGCGCCGCTCCAGCCCACTCGAACCGGAGGATCACAGTGACACGGAAGACTCGATACAGTGCCATCGCTCTCGGGAGCGCGGCGGTCCTCACCCTCGGTGCCTGTGGCGCCGGAGCCACCCAGCCCGCCGAAGGAGCAGATGCGGCACCCGAACCGGGCTGCGCAGCCGAGGACGGGCCGTTGCGCGTCTACCTCAACCCATGGGGTCCCGTCCTCAGCGACCAGTTCACCGAAGACACCGGGATCGCGACCGAGATCGCCGACCTCGGTGGCGGCGAGATCCTGGCTCGCATCGCGGCCGAGGCGAACAACCCCCAGTGGGATGTCGTCGTCCTGGACGGGCATGGCAGCCTGCAGGGGCTCGCCGACCGCGGAGAGCTGCTCACCGGCTGGAGCTCCCAGAGCCGCGAGAACCTTGACGACCGCGGTCAGAGCATCGCGCCGGAGGACAACGCATGGCTTCCGATCAGCGAACATGCTGCCGCCGTGATCGCGTACAACACCGACGTGATCGACGCCGCTGAGGCTCCCCGGACCTGGGACGACCTGACCGAGCCCCACTATGCGCCGGTCGGCATCGCTGACCCGGCTGTGGCAGCGCCCGCTTATCCGATCGTGTCCTGGTTCTTCCAGGACCGCGGCACCGAGGGTGCGGAACAGTATTTCGGTGCGCTCATGGAGAACGGACTTAACACCTATCCCAAGAACGGACCCGTCGGCCAGGCCCTGGCCTCCGGCGAGGTGCCCGTTGCCGCCCTGCAGGAGCAGAACGTCTACGAGCTGATCGATGCGGGCGATCCGGTCGACTTCGTCTGGCCCGACGACGGGGCGCCCGGCGTCGTCCGGGGCGTGGCGATCAGTGCTGACACCCCGCGCCCATGTGCCGCTGCTGCGCTCGTCGACTGGCTGCTGACCGCGGAGACCATGGGCTACCTCATGGAACACGGCGAGAACGACGGCATCCTCACCCCGTACGTCACCGGAACGGACACGTCCTCCCTGCCGCAGCAACGCCCGCAGGACGCGCCGCTGCTGATCACTGACGGGCAGTTCGCCGCCGATCAGGAGGCTGAGATCAAGGACTGGTTCGCGAACCAGTCGGTCCGGTGACGTCGTCGGCCGGGCCGGCAACTGGGGCGGCTGCCAGTCGCCCCAGGCTGAGCCTTCCACGCGCGGAGAACGGGCTCGGCTCGGTCCTGGTCGGTGTGCTCGTCGTCCTGGTCGGCCTGCCCCTCCTGTTCGTGCTCGCACAAGGGGTCTTCCCGGGGATCGGCCTCACACCGGACTGGTCGTTCCAGCCCGGGCTGCTCACCGAGATCGGGGAGAGACCGCTGTGGCAGGCGAGCCTGGTGAACTCGCTCACCCTGGCGTCCGGGGCGATGGTCCTCGGCGGAGGCTTCGGTTCCGCGCTTGCGATCCTGCGTCACAGTGTCGCCTACCCAGGGGTAGGGATTCTCGACGGCGCCGCCTGGGTGTTGCTCGTGAGTCCCTCCTTCATCCTCGCGCAGGGCTGGGTGTTGTTCGCCTCACCGAGTGGCGTGGCGGCCAACTCTTTCGGCGCAGACTGGGTCGGCCCCCTGGTGTTCTCGCCTGGTGGGCTGATCGTCATCATGAGCCTGACCCAGTACCCGCTCGCCTACCTGGCGACCTCGGCCGCACTCCGCTGGGACGACAGTTCCTACCGCCAGGCCGCTGCGCTGAGCGGAGCGGGCCCGCTGACCGTCTTGCGGACAGTCCGGCTCCCGCTGCTGGCACCCGCCCTGATTTCTGGTGCGATCCTCGTCTTCGTCGACGTCCTCGGCGACTTCGGGCTGCCCGCTGCGCTGTCCACCTCATACAGCTATCCCACGCTGCCGTACTCGATCTACGCTTCCGTACGGCAGAGCCCGGTCCGGTTCGAGCTCGGAGGGGTGCTGTCCTTCTACCTCATCGTGATCCTTGCGCTCGCCATCATCGTCTACATGCGGATCCTGCGCCGATCCCGCTTTGATTTCCTCACCAACCGCGCCTCGCGGGTGATCGTCCCACGCGCACGCAGGCCATGGGCATGGACCGCGGTGACGGTCCTGGTCGTGCTGCTCGTGCTCGGTATCCCGCTCGGCTCGTCACTGCAGGTCTCGCTCTCACGTTCGGCCGCCGGTGGTCTGGCTCCCGGGAACTTCACGCTCGAACACTACGGTGAGATCTTCGCCCGCGGCAGCGTGATGCTCACCGGTGCCACCAACTCGCTGGCGATCGCTGCGACAGTTGCCATCCTGACCACCGTCCTCGGATTCCTCATCGCAGTCGTGCTCACATTCACCGGGTTCCGCGGGAAGGTCTTCATCGACTTGTCCGGCACGGTCGCCCTCGCTGTGCCGGGCATCGTACTGGCGGTCGGCTATATCTTCCTCTGGAACCAGCCCGTGCTCGCGGGTCTCGGGCTGTCTCTGTACGGCTCACCCGTTCTGTTGGTCTTCGCCGGAGTGGCCACCGCCCTGCCGGTGGCCGTCCGGCTACAGCTCGGTGCGCTCGCGCAGGTTCCTCCGGCCTTCCTGCACGCCGCGGCACTCAGCGGTGCGGGTCTGTTCGTCCGCCTGCGCACGGTGCTGCTGCCGGTCGTGGCCGCCGCGGTCGTCTCGGCGCTGGCGGCCGTGTTCGCCTCGAGTGTGTTCGACCTTGCCGCGACCACCATGCTCGCGCCACCGTCCTTCACCACACTTCCGGTGGAGATCCTCATGGAGTTCGATCGCGGGCACTACGGATACGCCACCGCCGGGGCGCTCTTCACGGCCGTGCTGGTGGTCGTCTGCGCGCTGGTCGCCTCCCGCCTCGGGATGGTGCTGCTGGCCCCCGGGGCCCCTATCGGACCTACCCGGCGAGGCGCCGCCGCTCCCACCGATCACGCATCGCCATCGAGCCGCACGACGAGAGGCCAGCTGCCATGACCACGTTCAGCGAACCCACGACCGCACTCACCGCTCCAGGCGTGCCTCTGGAGATCACCAGTGTGTCCAAGGAGTACGAACGCGGAAGGCGAGCCGTCGACGATCTGAGTGTCACGATCGAGGCGGGCGAGACGCTGTGCGTGCTCGGACCGTCCGGATGCGGCAAATCGACATTGCTCCGGCTCGTAGCGGGGCTCGAGAGCCCGGATGCCGGCGAGATCCGGGTCGGCGATCGCCTGCTCTCCCGACCAGGTCTGCTCGTCCCACCGGACAGACGTGGGATCAACATGGTGTTCCAGGACTACGCACTCTGGCCGCACATGCCGGTACGCGACATCATCGGCTATGGATTGCGGTATGGCGCCCACCGGGTGAACTCGGCCGAACGGGCCGCGCGCGTGGAGGAGCTGATGCGGTTCCTGCAGCTGGACGGGCTGGCGGATCGCCGTCCGGCCGAGATCTCCGGCGGCCAGCAGCAGCGGGTTGCCATCGCGCGGGCACTCGCCACGTCGCCTGAGCTCCTGCTCTTCGACGAACCGTTGTCCAATCTCGACGTGCAGCTGCGTGCCGCCATGCGCGAAGAGCTCGCCACCCTGCTGGCTTCGCTCGGTACCACCACGATCTACGTCACGCACGATGTCAGTGAGGCCCTCGCACTCGCTGATCGCATCCTGGTGCTGCATCAGGGCCGGATCGTGCAGCTCGACTCGCCGCAGGGGCTCTTCACCCGGCCACGGTCGACGTGGGTGGCCAGTCTCGCTGGGTTCTCCTCGACGCTGACCCCCGACGCCGCGTACCGGGACGTACCTGAGACGGCCAGAGCCGTGATCGGGTCGTTCTCGCTGCACGGACGAGACTGCGGCGGCGATGCGTCGGCCCACGACGGGACGGCGGCACCGACAGTCCACGTGCACGCTGACGCCATCCACATGGTGAGCGCGCACGAGAGTGGACCGAACATCGTCAGCGGCCTGGTGCAGTCCTCGGTCTTCGAGGGCAGTGCCTATCGCACCCGGCTCAATGTGGCCCACTCGCCGGGTGAGCACGCGGTCGGCGGCTCACTCGTGTTCGCCAGCGAACACAGGCTCGATCGAGACGAGCCGGTGCACGTGCGGATCGACCCCACCGGGGTGCTGATCTTCGGCGCGCAGGATCGACTCGCCGAGCCGGCGCTGAGAGGATCGATCCGTGAGCGCGAGGAAGGCAGCCCCGCCTGGTCAGGGTGGGATCGTGATGCTGTTCACCGGTGAGGGCTGGGGCAAGAGCGCGGCGGCGATCGGCTATGCCGTGCGCGCCCGGGGTCGCGGCTGGCCAACGACGGTCGTCCAGTTCCTCAAGGGAGGTTCCTGGAACGCCGCGGAGATCTCACAGGCCGGCCCACTCGGCATCCACTGGCCAGTGCTCTCGCCCGACCTCACCTGGGGCTCCCGCGATCCGACGGCGCTGGCCCAGGTGGCCCTGGGCCATGCCCGCGAGGCACTCACCGAGCCGGAGCCGAGCCTCCTCGTACTCGACGAGTTGACGCATGCGATCCACAGCGGGTGGCTCGAGGTGACCGAGGTCGTCGAGACGATTCAGCACCGTCATCCCGGGGTGAGTGTGATCATCACCGGACGGCACAGCGTGGCCGAGTTCTGCGAGCTGGCCGACACAGTCACCCGGTTCGACATGGTCGAGCACGACGGCAAGAAAGGCATCCTCAGCACATGAGTCCGTCGATGGTCATCGCAGCCGGTGGCATCGTGGTGCGCGTGAGGGCGCATGGTCCCGAACTCGTGCTCATCCATCGCCCGAAATACGACGACTGGTCCCTGCCCAAGGGGAAGGTCGACCCGGGGGAGGGCATCGCAGACGCAGCGCTGCGTGAAGTTGAGGAGGAGACGGCACTCCGGTGCGAGCTGGGGGACTACGTCGGCGCCATCGTCTACACCGATGAGACCGACAGTCCGAAGCGCACGCACTACTGGTTGATGAGTGTCGTCGGCGAACGCGACTTCGTGCCGAACCGGGAGATCGACGGCCGCAGGTGGGTCTCGATCGATGACGCCACGGCGCTGCTGCGACGAGCGGAGGACCGCTCCCTGCTCGATGTCATCACCCCTCCCGTCGCACTGCCCTGAGCCGCTCGACCGGAGCCGCCGGCCACTACTCAGTGTTGCTATCTACTGGTACTTAGTGTTACTTTCTACCGGTAGTTAGTGACGCCGAGTAGTGAGGTCATTCGTGGGCAAGCAGATCACCGAGATGCTCAAGGGCACGTTGGACGGCATCGTCCTCGCGCTCCTCGCCGAGAGCCCCGCCTACGGCTACGAGATCACTGCCCGGCTGCGAGAGCAGGGCTTCGCCGAGATCGTCGAAGGCACTGTCTACGCACTGCTCGTGCGACTTGAGCAGAAGGGTTTGGTCGACGTGGAGAAGGTGCCCTCCGAGAAGGGGCCCCCGCGCAAGGTGTACTCCCTCAATGCCCAGGGCAGTGCACACCTGGAAGAGTTCTGGACCACTTGGAGCTTCCTGGTCGAGAGGCTGGAGCAGCTCCGCGAAGGAGAGGCACGATGAACAAGTTCATTGAGAAAGTCGTCGGCGACCTGGGGGACAAGCGCCGCTGGCGGCAGTACAAGGCTCGTGTGAAGGAGTTGCCGGAGCCCTATCGCGCTGCATGCAGCGCCGTCGAACGGTACGCCATGTACTTCTCGGGCATCACCAACGGCAACACCATGATGACGATGCTGGACAACCTGATCGATCTGTTCGAGGAGCACGCCGCCGACGGAACGCCGATCCGGCAGATCGTAGGCGAGGATCCGGTCGAGTTCGCCGAGACGTTCCTGGCCAACTACTCCCAGGATCACTGGATTGCCAAGGAGCGCCGCCGTCTCCAGGAGTCGATCCGCAACGCAGCAGGGGAGACATCGTGAGCGCGCTCGCCCGAGAACCCGCCGCGGATCCCGCCATCGGAATCCAGGGGCTACGCAAGTCCTATGGGGACCTGCAGGTGCTGCGCGGTGTCGACCTGAATGTGGCCCGGGGAAAGATCGTCGCCCTGCTCGGATCCAACGGAGCCGGCAAGACCACCACGGTGAAGATCCTCGCCACTCTCCTCGCGCCCGATGCCGGCACGGCCACGGTCGCTGGAGCCGAGGTCACCACTGACGCTGCGACGGTCCGTGAGCGGATCAGCCTCACCGGGCAGTTCGCGGCAGTCGACGAGATTCTCACCGGCCGGGAGAACCTCACCCTGATCTCCCGGCTGCGCCACCTGCCCAATCCGCGCGAGATTGCCGACGACCTGCTCGCCCGCTTCTCGCTCACCGAGGCCGGCTCCCGCCGCGTGGCCACCTACTCCGGCGGGATGCGCCGGCGATTGGACATCGCGATGAGCCTGGTCGGCGACCCCGAGGTCATCGTCCTGGACGAACCGACCACCGGCCTGGACCCCCAGGGGCGCCGGGAGGTGTGGGACGCCGTCAGGAAGCTCGCCGCAGGCGGAACCACGGTGTTACTCACCACGCAGTACCTGGAGGAGGCCGAGCAACTCGCTGACCGGATCGCGATCCTGCACGAGGGGCGGATCATCGTCGACGGCACGCTCGTCGAGCTCAAGAACCTCCTGCCGCCGGCCGAGGTGGAGTACGTCGAGAAGCAGCCCTCGCTCGAAGACGTCTTCCTCGCCGTGATCGGCCATACGAACCAGACTGACACTGACCAGACTGACCAGAAGGAACGACGATGACCAGCCACGCCGTGAGCGACACGCTCGCCCTCACCGGACGCTCGTTGCGCCACGTCCTCCGCAGCCCCGACACGATCATCACCACCGCGCTGATGCCGATCGCCTTCATGTTGTTGTTCGTCTACGTCTTCGGCGGGGCCATCGACACCGGCCAGGGGGCGGGTGCCGGGTCCTACGTGAACTATCTGCTCCCCGGAATCCTCCTCATCACGATCGCCTCCGGGATCTCCTACACCGCCTACCGGCTGTTCCTGGACGTCCAGGGCGGGATCGTCGAACGGTTCAGCTCGATGCCCATCGGCCGGTCGGCGGTGCCATGGGCCCACGTGCTGACGTCCGTCGTCGCGAACGTAGTCTCCCTCGTGATCGTGGTGGGGGTGGCCTTCCTGCTGGGCTTCCGCACCGGCGCCGGCGTGCTCGCCTGGCTCGCAGTGGCCGGAGTCCTCGTCCTGTTCACCCTGGCGCTCACCTGGGTGGCGGTGATCCCGGGACTCACGGCGAGTTCGGTGGACGGAGCGAGCGCGTTCTCCTACCCGCTGATCTTCCTGCCCTTCCTCAGCTCGGCGTTCGTTCCGACCGAGAGCATGCCCGGCCCGTTGCGGTGGTTCGCCGAGCACCAGCCGGTGACGGCGATCGTGGACACGATCCGTGCCCTGTTCACGGAGCAGGCCGTGGGGTCCCAGTTCTGGGTCGCCCTCGCGTGGACGGTCGCGATCCTGCTGGTGGCCTTCGTGACGGCGAACCTCATCTATCGTCGACGGCTCGCCTGAGTGAGCGGGACCTGTGCGAGGCTGGGGAGCATCACGCCCTGCCTCGAACTCCCGGAGGAATGATGCAGCACCGTCCACTCGGCCTGACCGGCCGCCAGATCTCGGCGATCGGCCTCGGCACCTGGCAGCTCGGTGGCAACTGGGGCGAGGTCAGTGAGTCCGATGCCCGGGCCGTGCTCTCTGCCTCGGCGGACGCGGGAGTGAATCTCTTCGACACGGCCGATGTGTACGGCGATGGCCGCAGTGAGGAGATCATCGGCCGGTTCCTCGCCGACCGTCCCGGCCATGACATCACGGTGGCCACCAAGATGGGCCGCCGCGCCGACCAGGTGCCGGAGAACTACACTCCAGAGAACTTCCGCACCTGGACCGACCGCTCCCGCGCCAATCTCGGCGTCGACACGCTCGACCTGGTGCAGCTGCACTGCCCACCCTCAGCCGTGATCGAGACCGGCACCACCTACGACGCGCTCGATGCCCTGGTGGCCGACGGTACGATCGCCGCCTACGGAGTGTCCGTGGAGACCTGCCAGCAGGCCCTCGACGCCATCGCCCGACCGAACGTGGCCAATGTGCAGATCATCCTCAACCCGTTCCGGCTCAAGCCGCTCGAGGAGGTGCTGCCCGCTGCTGTGGCCGCCGGCGTCGCGATCTTCGCACGGGTGCCCCTGGCCTCCGGGCTGCTCTCCGGCACGTACACCGCGGACACCACCTTCGCCGCGGACGACCACCGCACCTTCAACCGGCACGGGGAAGCCTTCGACAAGGGCGAGACCTTCTCCGGCGTCGACTTCGACCACGGCCTGGCCGCTGCTCAGGAACTCGCCACCGCCCTTCCTGACGGCGTCCCTCTCCCGGCCGCGACCCTCGCCTGGATCGCTTCGCGCCCAGGCGTGACGAGTGTGATCCCCGGTGCACGCAACCCCGCCCAGGCGACCTCGAACGCGCGGGCCGGCACGCTCATCGAGGATGGATTCGACATCGACGCATTCGATGCGGCTGTGCGCGACGTCTATGACCGCCGGATCCGGGCGGCGGTCCATCCCCACTGGTGAGGGCCCTCACGGCAGATCGGCCAGCTCGATACCGGCGATCGTTCGTAGATCGGCAAGGGTCATGACGTCCGCCATCGTCAACACCCCGTGAGCGTTCGAGCGGACGAGTTGTTCAGCCGCGCGCGCCGCCAGCACGCCGGTGGCCTGGGACTGACCCGCCCCTCGCGCCGAGAGTGCCCGGCCTGAGGTGCGATCGAACGCCGCCACGCTCCACGAGTCCGCGCCCAGATGGGGAGCGTGGCGAAGCAGCGTTCGCAGCGCCGGGAATCGGCCCACCAGAGCCAGGGCTGCCGTCGCGGCACGCGAATCCAGCGCCAGATACTCGCGGACGGCGGCTCGCTCGGGCGGGACGAGAACCTGATCGCCGAAATCGGCCCGCAGATGGGTGCGCGAAGCGCCGTGCGCGCTGAACCGCCGACGCTCACGAAGGTTGAGCATGCGCGTGCGTTCCGGAGGCGCATGGATCGCACTGCCTGCGAGCCCCACTGTCCACTCCACGGCCGCCGCACCATGGTGCTCACCGGCTCCGAGGACGATCGCGACATCGACTGCACCTCCGGGGGGCGAGGGGAGCGCCTCGATGAGGACGGTGCTCAGACCGGGAACGAGACCGACGCCACGTAGCACCGTCGCATTCGGTGGAGCGGCATCGGCGAGTTGGGCGAGGTAGGAGCCGGACGCCGAGAGGTCGGCGAGGGCGGTGGTGCCGACTGCTTCCGCGAGAGCGGGAGCCTCGATCCCCGAGGCGTTCACGACGACGTCGTGCTCAGCGCCGACCCGGCGAAGGGCCTGCCACCCGTCCTCGGAGGTGAGGTCGATCGCCACGCCGTGAGGCGGTGGCGTGCGCCCGGCAGGGGTCACGTGGTGGCCGCGTCGCCGCAGTTCCTCGGCCGCGACGCTTCCGGTCGCGCCGCGGGCCCCCAGGACCAGGGCCCTCATCGGGCGACAACGCGGTACGTGTACGGCTGAGACATCAACGACCTCCAGAGTCCAAACAAGTGTTTGGAGGTGACTCTACGGCTCATCGTGGACTATCTGCAAACAGGTGTTTGGGGATGGGTAGGCTAGACGCCATGGCATGGGATACCGAGGCAACGCAGCGCAAGCTACTCGACGCCGGGGCACGACAGTTCGCGGCACACGGCTTCGCGGGCGCCCGGATGGAGACCATCGGTCGCGACGCCGGTGTGAACAAGGAGCGCGTCTACTCCTACTTCGGGGACAAACGCGGCTTCTTCGCGGCGGTTCTCTCCGACCAGCTCGACAGCCTGCTCGAGGACGTGCCCGTGCGCGGGACAGGGCCGGATGCCGTGGGGGGCTTCGCTGGCAGGCTGTTCGATTACTACCAGGCCCGCCCGCTCATCGCTCGACTGCTCGCGTGGGAGAGCCTCGAACTGAGCGAACCTGTCGCCGTGGAACGCCGCACCGCACTCTGCCAGGACCGGGCCGCCGCGATCGGTGCGGCGCTCCACGGCGTCGACGCTGAATGCGGGTCGGACGTGCTGCTGTCGGTGCTGACCTTGGTGACCGGCTGGTGGACACTCTCCGGGCTGACCGCTGTGGTGCTGGACGCTGACGCCGGCGATGCGAGCCGGCGAGCGACGATCGTCGCCCAGGCGAGGCAGCTCGCGACACTGAGAGCAAGCGCGCCTGCCTGAGGTCGATCGGCTCGACCAGGACACCTCGTTCCCCCCCCTCCACCGGCAGCGCTGCTGCCGGGCCGGGCCAGGCATGCCGCGGAGCGAACCGCGCGGGTCAGTGGCACCATCGATTCATGGCCGTTCGATTCTCCGAGTTCGCCCCACCGATCAGCGACGAGACGCGCTACGAGCCGCGGCCACAACGGGTCAGCGTGAGTCTCGACGCGCAGCCGGTGGCCGACACCGAGAGCGCCTGGCTGGTGTGGGAGCCGCGGCGGGTCGTGCCGCGGTACGCGTTGCCCGCGCGCGACTTCGCCGTACCTCTTGAGTCCGGCGGCCACATCTCGCCCGATGTGGCGCAACTACCGCCGGTCGTACCGCCGAACCTCACGACGTACACGCTGCCTGGCACCGAGGTGACCATACTCGTCGACGGGCGCCCGGTGACGGGCGCGGCGTATCGACCCGACGACCCCGATCTTGCCGACCGCGTCGTGCTCGACTTTGCTCCCTTCACGTGGCACGAGGAGGACCAGGAGGTCTTCGGGCACCCGCACGACCCGTTCAAGCGGATCGACACCCTGCGGTCATCACGCCACATCCGGATCGCCCTCGACGGCGTCATGCTGGCCGACTCCACTCGGCCGGTGCTGCTGCTCGAAACCTATCTGCCACAACGGTGGTACCTGCCGCGCGAGGACGTCCGGCTCGACCTGCTCACCCCCAGCGACACCCGCACCACCTGCGCCTACAAGGGCGAAGCGTCCTACCTCAGTCACGAGCCCAGCGGCGAGGCCGGCGCCGCCATCGCCTGGACCTACCTCCACCCGCTGCAGGACGCCGTGCCGGTCAAGGACATGGTCTGCTTCTTCTCCGAACGCTGCGACGTGAGCGTCGACGGCGTCGAGCAGCCGCGCCCGCAGACCCAGTGGTCCACGTCACCCACCGGTACCTGACGCTGCCAGGGTGAGCGGCCCGGCCAGGTTGCCGCTCACAGTGCGCACCCACCAGTGGCCGCTGGCTCGCCACTCGTGCCAGGTGCTGTATCGGTACCGGAAGACCCGAGCGCGGACCCACCGTGGCCGCCGCCCCTCGAACGGGTCACGAGCGAGCAGGCGTAGTGTGCGCCGGTCGGCCTCGAGCAGTCGCCGGAGGAACACCGTGAACCACCGGTGCTGCCCGCCGGACCCGAGCGCCAGGAACCACATGCCCCAATCGAGGCGCAGGTGGTAGGGCGCCACCTGCGCCGGCCAGCGTTTCACCGGTCCAGGCTTGCCGCGGAAGACGTACTCCTGCCAGCCGGTGCGTCCGTCCGGGTCGTTCGTCCCCTCCACTATGACCTCCTCGCGTCGGCGGGTGATCGACCCGAACGCGCCGTAGGCACCACCCAGGTGCCAGCGGTTGTAGGAGGCGTTCATGGCCTGGTTCGCCGAGATCAGATTGAGTGCCGGCCTCACGGCCAGCACCACGGTGACGGCGGCCATCACCCCCACGAGAATCACCCACCACAGTGCCCCGGTCGCCTGTGAGCCGCCGTCCAGGACCGGTCCCAGCGCGGGTACGAGTGCGACCAGCTGATCGTCCCCGACCGCCGCGAATGCCAGCAGCATCGTGAGCCAGTTCAACCAGGCGAAGTTCCCGGAGAGTACCAACCACAATTGCGTGAGGATCATCAGTCCGGCCGCGATCGAGGCGATCGGTTGGGGGAGGAACAGTGCGAACGGCACCACCAGCTGGACTACGTGATTGGCAAGCACCTCGATGCGGTGCAGTGGTCGAGGGAGGTGATGGAAGAACCAGCTCAACGGCCCCGGCATGGGCTGGGTCTCGTGGTGGTAATACAGCGCCGTCAGATCCCGCCACGCACGGTCGCCTCGCATCTTGATCATCCCGGCGCCGAACTCCACCCGGAAGAGCAGCCACCGGAAGGCGAGCAGCACCAGGAGTGGGGGAGCGACGTCGTTCGACCCCAGGAACGCTGCCAGGAAGCCGGCCTCCAGCAGCAGCGATTCCCACCCGAACCCGTAGAACACCTGCCCGACGTTCACCACGGACAAGTACATCAGGTAGAGCAGAGCGAACGTCACCAGCGGGACCCAGGGCGGCCCCTGCTGCGGCAGGCCCACGACCAGGGTGAGAGAGCCCGCGATCCCGGCCCACGCCGTCGCCACCACCAACCGGTCGCTGTAGCGCCACCGGAACAGAGTGGGCCCCGCACGTGAGCCGGCCCGCTCCAGGAAGTCCGGTACCGGCAACAATCCACGTGTGCCGAGCAGCGGGACGAACTGACGCAGCACGGCGACGAACGCGATCAGGTAGAGGGCAGCGATCCCGCGCTGCAACACGAACCGCGCCGCGTCATAGTTGTCGGCCGTGAACCACTCCACCAGCGCCTCCCGGGTACACGCCCATCCCGCTCGCCGTCTCGTGGCCAGTCTGCCGCTCTCCCTGCGCTCGTGCACGAGACCAGGTGTTGCACTGGTGATCAGCGCGTCGCTATGTTCCTTGCGACGGTGCTGCACGTTCCGGTGCGCGCCACCGACCGAGGGAGGACGCCGATGGCTGATCCCAGTACGGCGACTCAGCCGCTCCCACGTGGTTGGCGTACCCGGACCGGTCCACGGCGCCGGGCTTATCTGGCGCCATTCTTGGGATACGTCCTGATCCTGGTAGCCGTGTTCGGGTGGGCCTACGGGGTGCAGGCAGGCCGTGATGCCGCCGCTGCCGACTTGCAGCGTTCCACCAGCGAGGCTCTGACACTCAATGTCGCCGACGCCGGTGCCTGGTCGATCTACCTCGACACTCGCGCCGGAGTCGAACAGTCCGAGGCCCTCGCGCAGGCACTGGCCGGTGACGGTGGGTTCGGCGTCGAGATCGTGCCGGGTGACGGGGCCGAGCCGATGGCGCTGCAGCGGCCCACCGGTGGCACGTACCGGCTCGATGCGGAGACGAACCTGATCGGCCACGGGATCGCCGATGTCGAGCTGACCCCAGGGGAGTACCGCCTGAGCGTGGCCACTGCCGCCGATCCCCCGGAGAGCGCGATCGCGGGCTTCTCCGCCGGCCCAGCGCCTGACCAGCCGTCGGTGCTGGTTCTGCTGGTGGCGATCGGTGGCGCGGTGGTCATGCTGGTCTGGGCGCTGATCATCCGGTCGGGGAGGCGGCGGGCTGCTCGCCGCCTGCTCCGCCCTGTTCTGGGAGACGTGAGGCCAGCATGAGTTATGACTTCATGGACGACAGCGAGGTCAAGAAGCTCTCCCAGCGCGGCGACGCCGGTGCATTCGACTACCTACACAACAAGTCGATCAACGAGTCTCTCGCCCGTCAGGACGCCGGATCGCGCGCCCCGAGCACTCCCTTGCCGATTTGGCCGCTCTTCCTGGCGCTGCCGTTGTGGGTCGTCTCACAGCTCGCAGCTGGACTCGTCAACGGAGTGGAGTGGCTGGGCACCGACTCCTGGTTGGCGCCGCTGTTCCCTGCACCGGGTGAGGGTGTGCTGCGTTACCTGGTCGGGACGGGGATCCTCATGCTGATGCTCCCGGGCGGCTTGGTGGTGCTCGCCGGACTCCTGCGTGATACCCGGGCACGGATCCTCTCCTACCCGCTGGTCGCTCTCGCGGTGATCATGGTGCCGTTGCTGCTGTGGACCACGCAGGTGACCACCACCGCGTCGGTGGCGAGGATCTGGTGAGCGCCCTGATCCGCACGCCGGCGGTGCTGATCGCGGCTGCGGGGAGTGTGGTGCTCGGGGCCGGGTCGCTCCTTCCCTGGGTCGACGCCGAGGGCGCCGTCTTCGGTCGGCACACGGCTGACGGGGTGGACGCGCTCGGCCTGAGGCAGGGTCTCGCCGGTGGTGACGCGTGGGTCACCGTCGTCCTCGCGTGCCTCTCGCTCCTCCTGACCGGGCTGTTCGCCTGGCGTCGAGGGGCACGTGCTCGGCTGCTGCTCGCGGTGAGCGGCACGGTGGGCTTGCTCTGGCCGATCGCCTCGGCCTCCAGCATTCCCGACGGCGTAGGCGTGGGCGTGGGCGTATGGGTCACCGGTGCCGGTGGCCTGCTCGTGCTGGCCGGATCGGCCATGCTTCGGATCGACCCCGACACCCGCTACGATGCCCGGCTTGCACGAGCCCACCGGCTGTGGGAGCGCGGGCGGTTGCCCGATGCCATCGCCGAGCAGCAGAGAGTGGTGGCACAGGACCTGCGGGAGAACGGCTGGTCACGGGAGGCAGGTCTGAACGGGATGATCCTGGCCTCGATGTACGCCGAGGCAGGGGATCGACCCCGCTGCCTGGAGATCATGAACGATGTCGTGGCCCGGTGCACGCCCGTGTTCACCGACGAGGACAAGGCCATGGTCGACCAGCTCTGGGTGGAATCACACCAGCAGCTGGCCGACCGTGGTGCCTGACAGTCAGGCGATCAGGCAGGCGCCACGACGGGCGCGAGCATCTCGGTGACCACGTCGCCCTCGCAGTCGGGCAGGTCGACGCCGAGCAGGTGCGCGAACGTAGCGGCCTCATCCAGCATGCTGCGGCGCCCGGCGTCAGCACCGGGCGCGAAGTCCGGGCCGGAGCCGATGAACACCGGCTGGCCCCCGTGGCGGGGTGCATGACCGTGGCTGCCCTTGAGTGCCGGGAAGTCCTCGTCCCCGGTGCGTACGATCGTGCGCCGATCCCACAGCATGCCCACGATCACACCGGGCTCCGATTCGACCACCCACTCGAACGGACCGTCCAGACCGTAGTCGCGCAGACTTTCCTGCGCCGTCCAGATCTTCTCGATCCGGTACTGCGGCTCCGACTCGATCTCGACCAGCAGCGCCTCGATCTCCCGCCGGCGCTCCACCGGCAGGCCGTCGGCGAGGAAGAGCTGACCCGACAGGCCCGCCCCAAGGCAGAACACATCCCAGTCGAGGAGGTTGCCTTGGTCGTCAAGCCGGATGAAGCCCCGCTCCACGAACAGCGTGTTGAGATTCGTGTGCTGCTCGACGTCCACGTGGCCATGGTCGGAGACGAGCACGATGTTGGTCGACTCCAGGTCACCGGTAGCCTCGAGAACCTCCAGATAGGCACCGAGGGTCGCGTCCACCTCCCGTAGCGCCTCCTCGACATGCGGGCCGTAGGACCCGCCGGCGTGCCGGGCCGTGTCGACCTCCACCAGGTGCACGAACATCACGTCGGGGCGTTCGGCGCGCAGTACCTCGGCCGAGACGTGGTTGACGAAGTCGAAGTACTTGCCCTTGCGCTTGTCGGTGTGGATCAATGACAGATTCGGGCGGATGTAGGTCTCATACGAGTGCTCGTCGGTGGTACGCAGGTACTGGTCCTCCAGCCCGTCGAACACCTGCGGGCAGGCGATCTCCGGAACCAGGTGGTCGACTCCGCGGGCGTTCCCGGTGACCGGCCACTGCACTGCGGCGGTGCTCAGCCCTGCCTGCCGTGCCGCCTCCAGGATGGTGGGTACGCGGATCATCGAGGCGTCCCAGAACCATTCGGACGCGTCGCCCTGCCCGGGCTGGAACTGCAGGTTGTTGAAGATTCCGCTGCGAGCCGGTGGGCAGCCCGTGATCTGGGCGGTGTGGTTCGGGTAGGTCACCGACGGGTAGATGCCGTCGATCTCCGCGACAGCGGCCCGCTCAAGGATGCGTGAGAAGGCGGGCAGGGTGCGCGCGAAGGGGATGTCGTCGGTGTGCATGGCGTCGACGGAGACGACGAGAAGCTTGTTCGGCACGGTTGGATCCTTCATCTGGGCGGGTGGTCGGTCAGTGGCGAAGGTCGGCGAGTGCGGCGCGGCACCACGCCGGGTCGTCGGCGGTGACGAGATCGACGCCCGCCGCGAGGGCAGTACGTAGATCGTCGGAGGTGAGAACCGGCCAGCCGCACACGAGCGCGCCCTCGGCGTGGACCTCCTCGACCACACGGTGGTCGAGATGAGGAACCTGCACGGCGAGAGATACCGCGCTCAGTTCACGGACGGCGTCGCGCGCCTGCGGTGTCGGAGCAGCGGAGATGACGCCGACCCTCACCTCCGGGGCGAACGCTCGCACGTGACGGAGCGCGTCGATGTCGAAACTGGTCATGACTGCGCGGTCGAGCAGGCCTGCTGCACGCACGAGTTCAGTGGCCGGCACAGCGGCGGCGGCTGCCTTGATCTCGACGTGGACTTCCACTCCGATCGCCGCCAGTGCCTGAGCGAGGGAGGGGATGCGTTCACCGTCGGCGAGTTCGACGTCCTGCAGTTGTGCCCAGGTGAGCGCGCTGACCGCTCCGGTGGTGCGGCCCGCGATGGCGGTCCGGTCCACGGTGGCGTCGTGGATCACCGCCAGCTCACCGTCCGCAGTGAGGTGAACGTCGAGCTCGATTGCGTCGGCACCGTCGGCCTCCCCGCGGGCGAAGGCGGTGAGCGTGTTCTCCGCGCTCACCGCCGCCGCGCCGCGGTGCCCGACGATGCCTGGATACCCCTGCTGGGACATGACAGGCGTTGACATCACACGTCCAGGGCCTCAAGGTCCTCGCGGTTGTCCTCGAGCAGGGACTCGTACTCGCCCCGGAGAGTGTCGATCGACTCCTGGACGTCACCGTTGTCACCGGTCACCCGGGCGAAGGCCTCGCTGAGGGAGGCCGTACCGGAGTTGAACCAGTTGACCGGCGCCACCGTCTGGGCGTTTTCGAGCTGCTGGATCGCGACCGTGAAGTTCGGGTCGGTCGCGTGCAGCTCCACGACCTCCGGCTCGTCCTGCGCGGCCTGGACGATCGGGACGTAGCCGGAGTCGATGTGCCACTTGCCGGACATCTCCGGGCGCGCGAGGAATCGCAGCAGTTCTGCGGTCGCGTCCTGACGCTCCTGTGACTCGGTGCGCACCATCGAGAATCCCGAACCACCCGTGGGAACGGTGGGCGGCTGGTTCACCTCGCCGGGCATGAAGGCCGCGCCCAGTTCGAAGTCGACGGCCTCGGTCAGGCCGCGCATCGATGCGGTGGACCCGTGCACGGCGGCCACCACACCGGTCTGGAAGTCAGTGTGCGAGGCCTGCGCCATGTAGGCGTTGCCATCCACGTGCACCCACTCGTTCGCGAAGGTCATCAGCTCACGCACCGTGCCCTCGTCGGGCATGACGTCGAAACCGTCCGACCAGACACCATCGAAGGCCCACAGCCAGGAGTTGGCGAACCAGGCGTCGCCAGCGGAGTAGGCGAACGTCTTGATCGGCTGACCGGCGTTAGAGACGGAGGCGATCTCGGATCCGAACTCGCGCAGCTGGGACCAGGTGTACTGAGTGTCGACGGGGAGACCCAAGTCGTTGAACAGCGACTTGTTGTAATAGAACAGCGGCGTCGAACGGGCGAACGGCACCACGAAGGTCTCCTCACCCGCCTTGCTCTCACCGATGAAGTTCTGCAAGTAGATGTCGAGGTTCCACTCGTCGTCGAAATGCGGGTCGAGCGGGGCGAGGGCACCCGCGAAGTAGAACTGCAGCCACTGCATCTCCGGGAAGCAGACCATATCCGGTACGGCCTTGGCCTGGAGGGCCGCGGTGAAGCTCGTGTTGAGGTCGGCGTAGCTGCCAACCGACTCGATCGCGGCGTAGATGTCGGTCTGAGACTCGTTGAACATCGCGAACTGCTCGGTCATCGCCTCGAACAGACCACCGGTCCAGGGCGCCCAGAAGAGGATGTTGGTCCGGCCGGAGTACTCGGACGGGATCTCACCCAGGGCGGCCTGGCTGAAGTCACTGCGGAGGTTGCTCGCGCCCTCCGATCCGCCGTCCGAGGCCGAGACCGGTCCGGTGCACGCGGCGAGCGCGGCAGCACCGGTGCCCAGGCCCAGGGCGGAGAGCAGGTGGCGGCGGGAGAGAGTCAGGTTGTGCACGAAGTACTCCTTCGGTGGGACGAGTGACGCCGAGATCTCGACGCACGGATGTGTTGCTCGCGGGCACGAGCGTGAAGTTGGCGCCCCCGCCAGGGGTGAGGGGACGCCGTCGACGGGAGTTCAGTTCAGCCCTTCAGGGCTCCGGCGGTGATGCCGCCGATGATCCGGCGCTGCGCGAGGAAGAACACGATGAGCATCGGAGCGGCGACGATCACGGTCCCGGCCATGACCGGTCCCCACGCGTCGTAGCCTTCCTGGCTGCGCAGGAACATCAGGCCGATCGGGAGGGTCCGCATGTCGGAGGTGGAGGTGACGATCAGCGGCCAGACGAAGTCGTTCCACTTGGTGATCAGCACGATGAGGGTCGCGGTGAGGATCATCGGGCGGCAGATCGGGATCACCACCGCGTGCATGCGGCGCATGTGACTCGCGCCGTCCACACGGGCGGCGTCGACGAGTTCCTCGGGTACCTGGCGCATCTGCTGGTAGATCAGGAACATCGCGAAGGCGGAGCCGATGCCCGGCAGGATCAGGCCCTGGTAGGTGTTGAGCCATCCCAGGTTGGAGATGGTGATGTAGTTGACGAGCAGCGTGATGTGGCCCGGCAGCATCAGCGATCCGACCATCAGTGCGAAGACGAGCATCTTGCCGCGGAAGTACACGAACGCGAAGGCATAGGCCGAGAGCAGCGCCACCCCGATCTCCAGGCCAGTGCCCACCACGGTGGTGATGATGGAGTTGCGCAGGAACGCTCCGAACGGAGCGGAGGTCCAGGCCTCGGCGAAGTTGCTCCACTCCAGCGTGCTCGGGATCCACGTGAGCGGATAGGTGTAGATCTCGTGCTCGGGTTTGAGGGCGGAGCTGAACAACCAGTACAGCGGGATCGCGAACAACGCGAACGTTGCGGCGATCAGCACGTACAGCGCCATCGTCGCCGGGAGTGGACGACGCGGTCCCTGACGGCGGCCCTTGCGTTTGCCGTGTCCAGAGCCCTGGTCCCGGGAGCGGGGCGGCTGCTCTGGTGGGGTGGTGTGCGCTGACGTTGCTGGGTCGTCCTTGCGATCGAGGGTGAGGCTCATGAGTAGTGCACCTGCTTGCTCGCGTACTTGGTCTGAACGAGGGTGACCACCAGCAGAAGTACGAACATGACCGTGGCGGTCGCGGCCGAGGTGCCGATGTTGAAGTCCACGAACGCCTGGTCGTAGATCATCCACGGCAGCGTCGTACTCGAGGTGCCGGGCCCACCCATCGTGAGGGTGGCGATGATGTCGAAGGTCTGCGCGGCGGCGATGATGCCGGTCACCGTCAGGAAGAAGGTGACGGGGCTGAGTAGCGGCAGTGTGATGTAGCGGAAGAGCGGCCAGCCGCGGGCCCCGTCGAGGGCAGCCGCCTCGTAGATGTCCTTCGGCAGGTCCAGGATCGCCGTGTAGTAGATGATCGCCACGAAGCCCAGCCGCTGCCAGGCATAGGCGATCGTGATCGACCACAGCGAGAAGTCCGAGGTGGTCGTCCAGTGGGGAGACTCCATGCCGAACATCGAGAACAGCCAGCGGCTCAGGCCGTAGTTCGGGTCGAACATGAACAGCCACAGCACCCCGACTGCCGCACCCGGAAGCATGTGGGGAGCAAACGCAAGGGTGCGCACCAGGCCGGAGAACCGCAGTCGCTGTGCCAGCAAGGCACCGATCGCCATCCCCCCGAACAGGGTGCCGACCACAGCGACGAGCACGAAGATCGCGGTGTTGCGCAAGGCATCCATGAGCATCGAGCCGGATTGGAACAACTCGATGTAGTTGTCCAGGCCCACGACCACCGGCGCCGGTTGTACGAAGTCCCAGTCAGTGAAGCTCAGGACGAAGTTGTAGACGGTCGGGTAGTACCCGAACACCACGATCGCGAGCAGGTTCGGCAGGATCAGCGCCCAGAAGAGCGCGCCTTCGATGAGGCGGCGTCGCCGGAGCTGCGGGGAACTGCGACGGGGTGGGGGAGCGGTACGCGCCTGGGAGGAGCGGCGCACGGGTTGCAGGAGCGTGGTCATCGAACTCGTCTCGTGTGGTGTCGGGGCGCGAGGAGCTGGCCACCAGGAGTGGCGTATCCGGCGGCAGACCACAGTCAATCGAGACAAGATGAGCGCATCCGAAGCACGAGGTGACGAATGCTGAACGAGCGTGCGAACGCTCGTAGGTGAGAGATGGTGCTCGAAACCGGCGTGTTTGCTCAATTCAGGGCAGGTCCGGGTGACCACGAGGTGAACGGATGAGCCACGGGCTGGAGGACGTCAGATCCGTGAACAGGAGAGCCGGCGTGCTACTTCCCAGTCCCGGCCGGTCCTCAGCCCTGTCCGTCCCGTCGGTCCGGGACCTGCGACTGCACCCAGTCGAGATAGGCGCGCCCCCGAGGGGAGATCTCGTATCCGACGTCGTGGCTGATCGTCAGGCCGAGAGCCTTGAGCTTGCGGATGTCAGCCTTCATCGGCAGCACCTCGACTCCACGTTCGGCGGCCAGCACCGTCGAGACCACCCTGGGGTTGGCGCGGATCCATGTCAGGATCCCGGTCGTCCAGGCACCGGTACGCCGCGCGTCGAGACGCCGGAGCTGCGTGGCGATCTCGACCAGGCCCGCCTCGTCCGGAATCTGCTCCCGCAGTGCGATCCGGGGGTCCTCACCGACCCACCGCAGGTGCACACGGTAGACGTAGGCGCCGCCACGTGAACCCCGCTCACCGCGGGGCCGGTCCCGCGGAGCCAATGCGCGGCGCAGTGCGGCAGCGTCCCGCATACCCGCCGCGCGCGCAGCCGTGTCCGTCAGGCGCGAGAGGTCATTGACCCGCGTGACACGCGTGAACTCGACGATCCCGGCCGGGGTGAGTTGTTGTCCGCCTACCCGCACCCGTGGCGCATCCCAGCGGCGGTACTGGGTACGGATCCGGCCGGCACGGATCCCCTCGGCCACGGTGCGGGAGATGAGCACGTCACACCACGCCGAGGTCCAGCATCGCATCTGCCACACGACGGAATCCGGCCACGTTCGCCCCGGTGACGTAGTCGCCGGGGCGCTCGCACTCCTCAGCCGTCTCCAGGCACCGGCGGTGGATCGACTGCATGATCTCGTCGAGCCGGGTCTCGGTATGAGCGAACGACCACGACTCGCGGGCCGCATTCTGCTGCATCTCCAGTGCGCTGGTGGCCACACCGCCGGCGTTGGCGGCCTTTCCGGGGCCGAATGCGACCCCGGCGTCGGCGAAGGCGTCGACGGCCTCCGGTGTGCAGGGCATGTTGGCGCCCTCCGCCACGGCGATTGTGCCGGCTCGGATCAGGCGGCGCGCATCGGCCCCGTCGAGTTCGTTCTGGGTGGCACACGGCAGGGCCACGTCGCACGGAACGTCCCAGATCGTGCCGTCCTCCACGAAGCGGGCGCTGCCCGACCGGGCATCGGCATACTCGTGGATCCGTCCGCGCCGGACCTCCTTGATCTCGCGAAGCAGGTCCAGGTCGATCCCGTCCTGGTCGACGATGTAGCCGGAGGAGTCGGAGGAGGCGACGACAGTCCCGCCGAGCGAGTGCACCTTCTCGATCGCGTGGAGGGCGACGTTGCCGCTACCGGAGACCACTACCCGGCGTCCGTCGAGGTCGGTCCCCGCGGCGTCCAGCATCTCGCGCAGGAAGAACACCAATCCGTACCCAGTTGCCTCCGTGCGAGCCTGGGAACCACCCCAGGTCAAGCCCTTGCCGGTGAGCACACCGGCCTCGAACCGGTTCGTCATGCGCTTGTACTGGCCGAACAGGTAGCCGATCTCCCGGCCACCGACGCCGATATCCCCGGCCGGCACATCCGTGTTCTCACCGATATGCCGTGCGAGCTCGGTCATGAACGACTGGCAGAATCGCATCACCTCGGCGTCCGAGCGTCCCTTCGGGTCGAAATCGGACCCTCCCTTGCCGCCACCGATCGGGAGACCGGTCAGTGCATTCTTGAAGATCTGCTCGAAGCCCAGGAACTTCACGATGCCCAGGTTGACACTGGGGTGAAAGCGAAGACCGCCCTTGTACGGGCCGAGCGCCGAACTGAACTCCACCCGGAAGCCGCGGTTGACGTGCACACGGCCGCGATCGTCGGTCCACGGCACCCGGAAGATGATCTGACGTTCGGGCTCGCACAACCGCGGCAGAATGGCGGCGTCGAGGTACTCGGGGTGGCGACGTACCGCCGGTCCGATGGACTCCAGGACTTCCCGTGCCGCCTGATGGAACTCCGGCTCATGCTGGCTGCGCCCGACGACGTCATCCAGGACGGACTGCAGGGAAGGGTCGAGCATCGGGAGCCTCTCGTCAGGTGATGGTGCCACGAGCGTCGGGCGCTGTGGCGGCCACGCTCCGGTGAAATTTCTCCCCCCGGAGCGGTTCTAGGACGAGGGTACGATCGCCCGTGAATGAACGTCGAATCGTTGCAGTGGTCAATGGACTGGGGGAAGAGATGTCGGTGCCGGCTGGATGGTATCCGGATCCGCAGGACCAGACACAGGTGCGGTACTGGGATGGTGCGACCTGGACGGAGCAGCGCGCACCTGTGCAGCCGCGCCCCGGCGCTCCCGTGAGCCCTCAGAGCGGAGCGCATGGTGCTCCGGCCGGTGCCTATGGTGCTGCACCCGCACCTGGCGCTGGTGAGTACACGTCGCCTTACGCAGGTACGGATGTGCCTGATGTGGCGGCCCCTGGCACGAGCCCGCAGTGGAGTGGCCAGCAAGCGGGGTCTCCCAGCTACGGTGCTGGCGCAGGATGGTCCACCCCAGGTGGAGCGGCTCCGGGAAATGCCGGGGCGTACGGTTCACCGACGCCGCCTCCCTCCCGACATGGAGGGAAAGGGGCACTGATCGTCGTGCTCGGTGTGGCAGCACTGGCCGTCATCGTGGTGGTCGTGCTTGCTGTGCAGTTGATCAGCGGGCTCGGGTCCGACGATCCGGACCCGACCGGAGCTCCGACACAGCCCAGCCCCACGGCAGAACCGACCGACGAGCCGACACAGGAGCCGACCGACAATCCAACAAGCGACGGCGGCACGATCGTCTCCGGCGACGTCGTCGACGTGGATGTGCCGGCCCAGGGCACGGTGACGTTCACCTTTGCCGTCGACGAGCCCGGTGTGTACTGGGTGGACACCTTCTCGGAGGAAGACGTCGATCCCGTGGTCGAGGTCACGGCGGCGAACGGTACGCGCTGGAGGGACGACGACGGGACCGTCGAGTCCTCGAACTCCTATGACGCGAGCCTGACGATGGTGCTCGCCGCCGGTGAGCATGAAGTGGTCGTCGAGGATCTTCGCCACAGCGGAACCACGTTCGAACTGCACGCCGGAGGGGAACCGGCACCGGCGATCGACGCTGGCGAGCAGGAGTTCTCGGTCGACGAAGGCGGAACATGGGCCGGGCAGCTGGACGTCGGCGCCGGGCAGACGCTCACCGTGGATGTCTACGACACCGACGGCGACGCCATCGCGGGTATCGGCCTGGTCGACGGGGCCTACGAGGAGAACGACGACCGGAACAGCGATGCGCCCGACACGGGCGGGAACCTCGATCCGTACCTCTCCGTGGAGTCGACCGAAGACGGGGCCGCGATCGTCCTGATCTGGGGCTATGACGACGAAGCGGTCAGCGGTACGGTCTCGGTCACCGTCGAGTAGCACCTGTGGTGAGCCGTTCAGGCCTCGAGGCGCAGCGCCTGACGCCAGGTGAGTGCAGTGCCTCCCTGCATCACCGCGCGCTGATAGATCCGCTCGCCACCGCGCACCATCAGGTAGGCGGCAAGCGCAGTCAGTCCGAGAGACACTGCGGGTTGCCAGAGCGCGACGTCGCCTTCGAGGAGTCGCACGGGCATGGCCACCGAGGACATGATGGGTACGAAGCTGGCGATGCTGAGCAGGGGTCCGCTGGCGAACAGTCCGACGAACAACACCGCCATGATCGCCACGACAATCGGACCGGTGCTGGACTGGAGATCCTCGGTCCGGCTGGCGAGCGCCCCGAGAACGGCCCACACGGCTGCCAGCGCCAGGAACCCGACGGCGAAGAACGCGATGAACCAGCCTGAGGCGGAGACGATCCATCCGATGTCCTCGGCCAGACCGGCAGCGTTCACGGCGATGAGGCCCACCACCCCGTAGAGCGCGATCTGGGCGAAGGCGAGGATCGAATTGCCGAGCACCTTCCCATAGAGGAGCTGCCGGACGGGGATCGCGGTGGCCAGGATCTCCACCACGCGATTCTGCTTCTCCTCCAGCACGGAGTTCGCGATCGTCATGCCAAACATCAGGGCAGCCATATAGAACAGGAAAGCGAAGACGAATCCGAGGATCTGGGCGGCGACGCCGCGGCCGGCGTTCTCGTCGAGCAGCTCGATGCTCACCTCGCTTCCCGATTCCAGCTCTGCGAGTGTCGAGCCTGCCGCGGCAGCGTTC
The DNA here is from genome assembly GCF_009805705.1 of Ruania rhizosphaerae. Classification (GTDB taxonomy): domain Bacteria; phylum Actinomycetota; class Actinomycetes; order Actinomycetales; family Beutenbergiaceae; genus Ruania; species Ruania rhizosphaerae. The sequence continues at coordinate 52,630 of NZ_VSMB01000012.1, read as the reverse complement.
TCCGCAAGGACAGCATCACGCACCGCTGCTGCGATGGCGCCCTGCAGCGGGCCGGGCACATCATCCGGACCGAGCAGCACGTATCCGTCTCCGGTGCGGATCAGGCCCGCGTCCGCCTCACCGGAGGTGACCTGCTCGCGCACCTGTTGCTCCGTCTCCAGAGTGCTCACCTGCAGCTGGTCACCTGACTCCTCCACCCCGGAGCTCGCGGACTCCGCGACGGTCGTGACTTGCTCAGTGGCGGTTGCGACCGTGTAGGTGGTGGTACGAGCGGAGAAGAAGGCGGAGATGGCAACCGCGCCGATGAGCAGTGCCATGGTCAGGACGGTCGACAGCAGGAAGCTGCGATCGGTGACCTTGACGAGAATCTCGCGAGCGGTCACAGTGCGCCAGGGAGAGCGCACCAGAACCCGATCTGCGGTGGTCGTGGTTGCAGTCATCGGGTCACCTCGCGGTAGATGTCGGCCAGGGTGGGCACCAGGGGTGTCAGTTCCATCAGTCCTCGAGCGGCGGCTCGGGTGACGAGGTCGGCGGTGAGGTCGCCTCGCGGCTCCACGATCGCGGTAGCGCCGTCGACGTCGAGCACGGTCAGTCCCGGTTCCTCCCGCAACCAGCCGGCGTCTGGGGTGGTGGTGATCCGATAGCGTCGCGGCCCGCGGCCGCGGAGGTCGCTGGCCGAGCCGGATGCCATCACGACTCCGTCGGAGAGGACCACGAGGGAGTCGCACAGGCGATCGACCAGATCCAGCTGATGGCTGGAGAAGAGGACCGGAACGCCCTCGCGGAGCTTGTCGTTGAGGAGATCGACCATGGAGTCCACCGCCACCGGGTCGAGACCGGAGAACGGCTCGTCCAGGATCAGCGCGGTAGGGCCGTGCAGTAGTGCGGCAGCCACCTGGACGCGCTGCTGATTGCCCAGCGAGAGCGCCTCCAGCTTGTCCTTGCCACGGTCGGCGAGCTCGAAACGGTCGAGCAGCCGTTGAGCCTGCCGGGCTGCGTCGCCGCGCGACATCCCACGCAACTGCCCGAGATAGCAGAGCTGGTCCAGGATCTGCTGCTTGGGGTACAGGCCCCGCTCCTCAGGCATGTAGCCGAAAGCAGCGCGATCCGCGCGAGTGATGGGGCGCTCATCCCAGAGCACGTCACCGGCGTGGCGGGCAAGAACGCCCATAATCATGCGCATGGTCGAGGTCTTGCCGGCGCCGTTCGCGCCGACAAAACCCGTCATCGTGCCTGGCTCGACAGTGAACGAGACACCGTCGACGGCGACCTTCTCACCGAATCGTCGAGTGAGGTCGCGGACCTCCAGGGCGGCGGGCATCGATACTCCTTCGCGTGAGGGGCGTTACCCGAGAGCCTAGGAAGGATGTGGCTGCGAATCCTCGCCCGCGCGGCGGATATGGGCTGATCCCCCGCGAGGAGGAGGCTTCACGCCTGTGTCGCCGCTCAGGGAGCGGTCAGTCCGGTGCGGTGGGCATAGACGACGGCCTGCACGCGGTCCCGTGCACCGATTTTGGCCAGGACGTGCGAGACGTGGGTCTTGACCGTCGATTCACCGACGAAGAGCCGGCCGGCGATCTCGGCATTCGACATCCCCTCGGCCACGAGTGCCAGCACGTCACGCTCTCGCGCGGTCAGCGGCTCTATCGGAGGAGCGGGTACGGGGTGTCTTGCTGTGCCCTCGCCGTCAGCTCCACCTGCGACGGAGACCTCCGGACGCTGTACCAGGCGCCGGATGACGCGGACCGTCAGCTCCGGTGCGAGTAGCGCGTGCCCGTCCGCCACTGCGTGGATGGCTCCGACGAGGTCGTCCGGGTCGGCGTTCTTCAGCAGGAACCCACTCGCTCCGGCCTCCAGCGCAGCGAACAGGTAGTCGTCGCGGTCGAAGGTCGTCAGGATGATGACCTTCGCCAGGTCCTCGCCGACGACGTGCCGGGTGGCCTCGATGCCATCCATCGCCGGCATCTGAACATCCATCAGCACGACGTCGACACTGGTACGCCGAAGCAGGTCGAGTGCGGCGCTTCCGTCGGCAGCCTGACCGACGACCTCGATATCGGGCTCGACCGAGAGCACCATCGCGAAGCCGGAGCGCACGAGCGCTTGATCGTCGACGAGTGCGACGCGAATGCTCACGCGGACTCTCCCTGGGTAGCAGTAACGGTAGCGGCGCCGCTTGTTCCGTTTCCGGCCGCCTCCCGATAGGGGAACCGTACCCGAACGCGCCAGCCCGGCCCGGGCTCGCGTGGGCCGGCGTCGACCTCGCCGTGATGCAGCGCCGCTCGTTCCCGGATGCCACGCAGACCGAAGCCAGTCCCGGACGTCGCGCCCCGGGGTCGGCCGTCGTCGAGCACCTCCACCTCCAACCACGACGGCGCAGGCCCGCCTCCGGTGCGTAGCGTCACCGAGGCGCGACGAGCCGTGGAGTGGGAACGCACATTGGTGAGCGATTCCTGTACGCACCGGTACACAGACAGCGAGAGCGGTGCAGCGGCCCGATCCAGGTCGCCCGGTTCGGTCTCGACACGCTCGACGGTCACGATCAGGCCGGCCTCACGGTGGGTCCGGGCGAGAGCGTCGATGTCGTGCAGCCCGGGCTCGGGTGCCCGGGAATCGGAGGGCGTCTCGTCGTTGCGCAGGATGTGCAGCAGTGACCGCATCTCCTCGACCGCCTCGCGGCTGGTCGACTCGATCGTCCGCAGCGCCTGCGTGCTGCGCTCGGGATCGACCGGCAGCATGCGACGGGACGCGGCGGCTTGGACACCGATCACGGAGACGTGGTGAGCGACGACATCGTGCAGCTCACGCGCGATCCGTACCCGCTCCTCGAGCACGGCACGGCGTGCGAGCTCGGCAGCCTGCTCGGCGATCTGCTCAGCCTGGGCGCGAACCCTGACCCGGTCCAGCGCAGTACGCCAGGCCGTACGGCCGATCAGGACAGCGCCGCCGAAGTAGGCGGCGTTGAGCAGGGCGGTGTACAGGGCGTAGGCCACCAGCGGCGGCAGCGGTCCGGCACCGTCCTCGAACAGGCCGCTCATCTGACCGGCGGCATTGGTGACGGTCAGCGCGATGGTGATCCACAGAGTCATCGCCACGATCACTCCTGCTGTGAGGATCCACAGCATGCGGCGGTCGCGTGACCATGCGACCGCCGAGTACAGCGCGGCGAAGTAGGCCACCTGGAACGGCACGGAGACCGTCACTTCCGGACTGAGATACGCCAGTGCCACGAACAGAACGGAGGCGACCACGAGCACCGGTAGCGGCCACCGCCGCCGCACACTGAGCGGGAGCACCATCAATGCCACGGCGAGATAGGCCCGCCAGCCGGCCTCGTCCTCGATGCGCAGCCCGTAGGACTTCGTCAGCGCTACGACACCGAGTGCGACCGCGAGGTAGACGAAGGCACCGATGATGTCACGGCGCTGTTGCCCGCTCGTCGGACCCGGCCGCTCCCACCACGGTTCGTCCGGGTCGTTCAACCAGCCGAACAGGCGCCGGCCGCGGGATGAGGGTGTGTCGGACATCGTCGGTGAGCGTATCCGCCTTGGTCATCCGGCGCCTCCGTCCTGAGACGGAGCCGAGTGCTCGGGCCCAGACATCCAGCACGGGGTGGTGGATTACGTCACCTGGTGGTTACACAACTCGCCGTCCCGTGATTGACTAAGGCAATGCTCACCTCACCCGTCGCCGTCGCTGACCTCGTGAAGGACGATCGCCCTGCCTACCGGCCCTACGCCGTCCAGGTACGTGCGCTGCAGCGGCTGACGCCACATTTCGTGCGCGTGACATTCACTGGCCCGCAGCTGCACTGGTTCGGAACTGATGGCGATGATCAGCGCATCAAGTTGATGTTTCCCAGGGCGGACGGGAGCTTGTGTGACGTCGGCGCCGACGATGAGGAGACCTGCCTGGCGGGGACCTGGTATGAGCGGTGGCGTGGTCTGCCCGCCGAGGAGCGCGGTCCCATCCGCACCTACACCGTCCGGGCGGTACGACCGGAGCGGGCCGAGATCGACGTCGACATGGTGTCCCACGGGGACACCGGGCCGGCCTCGCGCTGGATCGCACGTGCCGCCGTCGGGGATGAACTGGTGATCAGTGGCCCCGATGGACGTTCGACCCGTTCGGGCGGCGGGCGCGACTGGGCGCCTGGAGACGCGCGGGACCTGCTGCTCGCTGGGGACGAGACCGCGGCGCCGGCCATCTGCGCGATCCTGGAGCGGCTCGAACCAGGGCGGCGGGCGCGGGCATTCATCGAAGTGCCGAGTACAGCCGACGCACTCGAGACGACTTTGCCCGAGGGTGTGTCGATCACGTGGCTGGGCCGGGAGACCCGCCCACACGGCGACCTGCTTCTGCCTGCGGTCACGGCATGGGTGCGCGAGCACGCCGACCTCGTCGGCCCCGGCAACGGCACGGACGTCGAGGACGTCGACATCGATTCCGCCATCCTGTGGGACTCGCCGGTAATGCGAGCAGCACCGGACACCTGCGGCCGGGGAGAGCGGTGTGGCGCGGCGTTCTACGCCTGGTTCGCAGGAGAAGCCGCCGTGATCAAGGCGCTACGGAAGGTGCTGGTCACCGAGATCGGTGTGTGCCGCCGTCGGGTGGCCTTCATGGGGTACTGGCGCGCGGGGCGTGCCGAAGGGCAATGAGCAGCGCCGCGCAGATCCGGGCGCAGAGGCGCTGCGCGCCGGTAGCATCGGCGTGGACGGTGGACCATGGTGAGGCCGCCTCGCGGGAGTTCTGACGCGTCGGCGGAGAGCAGGTCCCGGCCGTTCGGGGGAGCGGCCGGGACCTGTGTCATGTCACCATCTCCCGACGACGATGACCGCAACCTGGAGGCCCGATGTTCCCGCTGGGATCTGCTGCACCGCCGACGACGGCCCCCGAGCTGGATGAACGGCTCACCGACGGCTTGCACGAGAGGCTGCGCCCGACCTCCGGTCGGGTCACGGTTGCCTCGGCGGTTGACCCTGATGGGCGGATCGGGAGGCTTGATCTGGACCTGACCGGCGTGGAGCTGAGCCGGCCGAGGCATCAGGATCTGCCGGCGCCGGACGGGGAGGCCATCAGCAGTGAGGTGGAGGCGCTGGCACTTCACGCCGAGCCGGTCATCATCGAGGGTGTGCCGGTTCATGCTCGCGCCAGCATCCACGGCCTCGCGATCACGTACCAGCCGCGCGCTGATGGACGATGGTGGCTTGCTCCAGCAGACGAGGCCGGGACTGGGCTGCGCGGCCAGGCCCGTGTCAGTGCGAGCCTGGATGCCATCGAGCCGGTCCTGGTCTCAACCCTCTCCGAGCGTGTCGCGGCGACGGGATTCTCGCTGGTGGGCGCCCACCTGGACGCGACATCCCTGAGCCCCCGGACTGTTCGGCTCGAGGTGGAGGCCACCATTCGCCGGGGGCCGTTGCGCGCGGTGGTCGTCGGCACGGCGACGGCCGAGGTGGGCACGGATATGGTCCTTACTCTGCGGGATCTGGGAGTGCGCAGTGCAAGTCCCCTGGTCGGGATCGCACTGGCGGCGGTCCGCGGGCGCCTGACGCAGTGGGAGGGCCACCAGGTCGACCTCAGCGCGTTGACGTTCGGTGGCGCCGCCGTCCGGGACGTCGAACTCACGGTCACCGGACGCACGGTGATCCTTGAGGCCGAGATCGGCCAGCGGTGACCGATCCGCTGGTGGATGCTGCGGCAGCCGTGTACCGCGCGACGCCGGCCGCATTCGTCCAGGTACGCCGGGAACAGGCGGACGCGCTGGCCCGCGATGCGCCGGATGCGGCCGCTCGCCTGCGAGAGCTGCCGAAACCGGTGCGCGCCGCATGGGCCGTCAACATGGTCGTCTGGCAGCTGCCGGAACGCCTGGCTCAGCTCCTCGAACTCGGAGAGGCACTACGGAGGGCGCACGCTCGTGCCGACGCTGCCGAACTGCGGACCCTGACACGGGAGAGGCGCAGTCTTGTCGCCACCATCGGAGGCGAGGTGGCCGCTCTCTGCGCCGAGCTCGACGCACCGTTGAGCACGAGCACTCTCGATCAGGTGAACGAGACACTCGTCACGGCGCTGGGAGACGAGGTTGCAGAGGAGGCGATTGTCACGGGCAGGCTGGTGCGCCCATTGAGCCCTGGAATCGATCCGCGTTCGGTGACCGCACTGGCAGAGGTGCCGGGCAGCCGGCCGCTGCCGCTGCGGCCAGGGTCGCCCCTGGTTCCGGTCCCGTCGGGACGGCCGGCGCCCACCGGGACGGCGCGATCGTCGCGAGGGCGCGCCGAGCGTGCCGCGGAGATCCGCGCCGCCGAGCGGCGCGTGGCACGCCTGGAGAGCACGCTCGAGCGAGCGACCGGGCAGGTTGCCGAGTACGACACGGCCATGACCTCGCTACGTACCCGGGTCGATGAGACACGCAAGCAGTGGGAAGAGCTGGAACGAGAGCTCGAGCAGGCGGTCCGCCAGCGCCAGCGCGCCGTGCGTACCCGCGATCAGGCGCGTACCGCGCTGGCCCAAGCCGTCGACCTGCTGACGGCAGCAGAGCGTGATGCCAGGTCTCACTGAGCGAGACGTCGGTGGCGTCGCCGCGGCAGGCAGCCAGGCCCGCATATCGTGACATGATGACCGACCTCTGGATCAGACTCGCCGCGGTGGTGGCGCTCCTGGGAGTTGCCACGCTGGGCTGGCTCGTGTTGCAGCACAGGCGGCGTCCGCGTCCGGTTGAGCACGGCAGCGGGCTGGAGGTCATTGCGGCCAGAGTGCCCGTACCGGCCGCCGATGGGCAGGTCGTCGTGCAGTTCTCCGGGACGCACTGCTCCGCCTGCGGCCCGAGTGCACGGGTCTGGCGTAGCGTGACGTCGGCGCCAGACGCATTCGTCGAAGTGGACGTGACCGAGCACCTGGAGCTGGCGACCGCCTTCGGCGTCCTCAGCACACCCACCAGTCTGGTGTTCGACAGTGCCGGCAGGTTGCGTGCCCGTGTGGGTGGTGCGCCCTCGCCGACACGTGCGCGCGAGGCACTGTCATTGGTGGCAGTTCGATGACCGGGACCACTGAAACGGGAATTGACCCACGCGGGCCGCGAGTCGGAGCCGGTATCACGAGTGTGCTTCTTATCGCCGTGATCCTGCTGGGCGGCGCCGCGGGGCTGGTCGTTCTCGCGGTGGTCGTCGCTTCGTTTGCACTTGGTGCGGCTGCAGGAGTGGGGCGCACCTGGCAGGGGGCGCTCTACCGGAGCGTGATCCAGCCCCGTCTCGGTCCTCCGGCCGATCTGGAAGATCCGGCACCACCGCGATTCGCACAGGCGGTCGGTCTGCTCATCACGGCTGCCGGACTGGTGCTTGGACTGCTCGGGGTGACCTGGGCGCCGCCGGTGTTCGCCGGTGTGGCTCTGGTGGCCGCATTCCTGAACGCCGTCTTCGGCTTCTGTCTCGGATGCGAGATGTACCTGCTGCTCCGGCGCCTGAGCCGTCCCACGGTGGCCTGAACCGTTACCGGCGCCGCCTATGCCACCAGGTCGCGACGAATGGCCACGAGAACGCGATCAGTGCGCAGAGCACGAGCGTCCCTCCCCAGCCGAGCCCGAGCCGGTAGGCGATGAGGTTGATCAGCAGGATCACTGCCAGCGTGATCAGCATCTGCTTCGTGCCGAGCCGCCACAGTCGGCGGTCGCGGTGGACACGCGGACGCTGGGGGCTGCTCATCGGGTGAGCTCCGGGAGGACCTGCTGCTCGAACAGCTCGATACCGGAGCGGTCGTAGGCAGCCTCCGGGAAGTACAGGATCGCGTAGGTCATCCCGGCCTCCTTCATCGCGCTCAACCGTTCCACGACCTGCTCCGGCGTTCCCGTCGTCAGCGACGCGCGGTATCCGGCGACGATCTGCGCGGCCCGGTCCGCCCCGACAGCAGCGGTCATCCGATCCTCCAGCTGCGACAGCCGATCGGCGACTTCGGCCTCGCTCGACCCGATCGCTGTGTTGTAGTTGGAGGATCGGACGATGGCGTCGAAGTCGGTGCCGACCTGATCGCAGTGCTCACGCAGTATCTGACTCTTGTGGGCGAAACCGTCTGGCGATCCGTCGAAATTCGTGTGGGTGGCATAGCGTGCTGCGATCTTCAGCGTCACCTTCTCACCACCGCCGGCGATCCACAGTGGTAGCCCACCGTCTTGCAGTGGGCGAGGCTGCACGATCGCGCCATCGACCTGATAATGCGTCCCGTCGAGCGTCGCCACGCCGTCGGTCCAGGCCTGGCGCATGATCTGCACGCCTTCGTCGAGCATGCCGAGGCGGTGCCCGGCGCGCGGGAAGCCATAGCCGTACGCGCGCCATTCGTGCTCGTACCACCCGCCGCCGATCCCCATCTGCGCGCGCCCACCGGAGATGATGTCCACGGTCGCAGCGACCTTCGCCAGATAGGCAGGATTTCGATAGGCCATGCATGTACACATCTGGCCCAGCTTGACGCTGGAGGTGGAGGCGGCAAAGGCGGACATCAGCGACCATGCCTCGTGAGTGGCCTCCTCACTCGGAACCGGGGTCGTGTGGAAGTGGTCATAGACCCAGATCGAGTCCCAGGCGCCGGCGTCGGCAACCTGGGCCAGTCCGTTCATCACGTTCCAGTGGTCGACCGGGTCGATGCCCACCAGATCGAAGCGCCATCCCTGCGGGATGAAGAAGCCGAATTTCATAGTGCACAACCTACGCTGCTCTGGTCCGTCGTCGCTGCAGTCGCCACACGACGACAGCCGCTGCCGCTATGAGGACGAGTACGAGCACCGGCAGCAGCAGCGCGACGATCGTGAGCGCGACGGCGGTGATGTCCTCGACCGTCGAGGCAACCGGCGCGCCGACACCGGCCGTGGACAGATTGACCCCGGCGCGCACGCCCGCCTTGGCGATGTGGGTGATCAGGGCGAGCACCACGCCGCACGCGAAGGGAAGTACGGCTGCGCTCGTGAGGAACTCACCAGGGTCGGTCGTCGCCGGAGTCACCGCACCCGATCCTGCTGCGAACACGATTCCGCCCGCCGTCGGGCGCACCACCGTCTGCAGAATGTCGTTCACATGGTCCACGGCCGGGACCTTGTCCGCGACCACCTCGACGGCGAGCAGCACCCCGAGTACGACGAGAACCCACCCGTTGGTGATCCACGCCCACTCCGGCGGAAGGTGCACCAGAGTCGTATATCGACTGAGTAGACCGATCAACAGCATCGGGACATAGGCGTTCAGTCCGGATGCGAGGGCAAGGCCGCTGCCGGTCAGCAGCTCCACCGGTCAGGTGTCCTGCCGCTGGGCCAGTGCTCTCTCGACCCGTGCGACCTTTGCGTCCAGCTCACCGGTACGGCCGGGTCGGATGTCGGCCTTCATCACCAAGGAGATGCGATGGCCATGAGCGGCGACCGCATCGGTCGCATCGCGGACGACGGCGAAGACCTCGTCCCATTCGCCCTCGATGGTCGTGAACATGGCATCGGTACGGTGCGGCAATCCGCTCGCACGCACGATGGCGACCGCATCGGCGACGGCGTCGGTGACCGAGTCACCGGCACCGAGCGGTGCCACAGAGAAAGCCAGGAGCATGGCACCAGTGTGGCAGAACGCCCGCTGCGAGCGATGGTGGGATCGACGATCGCATAGCATCGTGGCGTGAGCGCGTCAGAGGGTCCCCGCCGGTCTGAGCACGGCCCTGACGACAGCCCGGCAACGAGTGACCGGATCCTCACCGTCCCGAACGTCATCAGCCTCCTGCGGTTGCTGATGGTGCCGGTGGTCGGCGTTCTCATCTTCAGCGGCCACATGGTGGCTGCCTTCTTCGTCCTGGTGGCAGCCGGACTCAGCGACTGGTTGGACGGCGTGATCGCCCGCCGGTTCGATCAGACATCGCGTCTGGGCACGTTTCTCGATCCGTCAGCTGATCGCCTCTTCATCCTGGTGACAATCACCGGGCTCGCCTATCAGGGGACGATTCCGTGGTGGTTGGTCGCGGCGATCGTGGCGCGGGAGGTCGCCGTGGGCCTCTGCCTGCCGGCCATGGCCCGGCGCGGGTACGCAGGCTTCCCGGTGCACATGGCAGGCAAGGCAGGAACGTTCGCTCTCATGTACGCATTCCCGCTGCTGTTGCTCGCGCACGTGGAGGGCACTGTCGGTGAGGTGGCATGGGTGGTCGGATGGGCCGCCGCGCTCTGGGGCGTGTTCTTGTACTGGGCCGCCGGGCTGGTCTACCTGAAGCAGTTCCGTGAGGTGCTGACCGGGCGGGCGGTGCCGGCGTGACGCGATACCCGGCACCGCGGCAACCTGGGCGTGCGCCCGGCGAGGCGAATGCCCGTCGGCCGGACGCATCGATGACACTGCTGAACGAGGTGCTCGAACGTCCCCTGGACCTTGGCTACGCAGCTGCCAGCGAAGCGCGTAGGCAGGGGACGGCACGGCCCGTCACTCCGGTGCGTCGAGGTCTGACCTTTCTGCTGGCACTCGTTCTGGGTCTGACGGCCGTCTGGGCCGCGCGCGAGCTGCGTACCCCCGCCGGTGTCGAGACGGCCTCGGACGTCCTGGTCCAGCAGATCCGGGAACGATCCGCGACCGGGGAGGAGCTGGTGGCTCAGAACAGCGCACTGCGTGCAGAGATCGCCGACCTGCAGGAGCAGGCCCTGGGCGCCGAGGCTGAGGAACTGCTCGAGCTGACCCAGCGGATCGGGAGTGGTGCCGGCATCTCGGCCGTCCATGGGCCCGGTATGAGCGTCACGCTGACCGACGCAGCGACTGCGGACAGCGGCGAGCCGCGCGATGCGGACGGTCGCGTGCAGGACGGCGACCTGCAGCTCGTGGTGAACGGGCTGTGGGCCTCCGGGGCCGAGGCGATCGCGGTCAACGGGCATCGCTTGACCGCGCAGACCGCCATTCGGAGCGCCGGGGACGCGATCCTCGTGGACCTGCAGCCGATGATCTCCCCCTATCAGATCGAGGCGATCGGCGATCCGGATGGGATGCGCGCAGCGTTCGCGCGGACCCAGGCCGCAGGGCTTCTGAACCTGCTCGCGGCCCAGTACTCGATCACCTCGTCGGTCGAGCGCGTAGACGAGCTGCGTCTTCCCGGCGGCACGTCTCTGAATCCGGCCCTCGTGACCGAATCGTCATGAGAGGTGTCCACGGGTACCGCGGCTGGCGTGTCAGACTGATGCGCGACGGCGAAGGGAGGTTGCGATGATCGCCGTTGCCGGCCTCATCGTCGGAGTCGTGTTCGGGCTCATCCTGCAGCCGTCCGTCCCTGCTGAGTTGCAGCCCTATCTGCCCATCGCCGTCGTAGCCGCGCTGGATGCCCTCTTCGGCGCCGTACGGGCGCGACTGGAGGAGGTTTTCGACGAGCGGGTCTTTGTCACGTCTTTCCTGTTCAACGTGCTCATCGCGGCCTTCCTGGTCTTCCTCGGCGATCAGCTCGGCGTGGGCTCCCAGCTCAGCACCGCAGTGGTGGTGGTGCTCGGAATCCGGATCTTCTCCAACGCCGCGTCGATCCGGCGGCATGTCTTCAAAGCATGACCCACCACAGCGGCGCTCACCGCGCAGAGGACGGCGACGGGCCCGCGAACGGGCCGGAGGGTGTGGCACCTTCCGCGAAGGCGCCCCGGCCCGACGGGCGTGGTCGCTCCATTCGGTCCCAGCTGCTGATCGGCGCGATGTGCGTGCTGCTCGGATTCGCGATCGTGGCCCAGGTGCGCCAGACGCAGGGCGACGAGTTCTCTGCCCTGCGAGAAGACGACCTCATCCGGTTGCTGGACGAGGTGACCCAGCGCAACGAGGAACTCTCCGACCAGAGTGAGCAGTTGGCGAGGCAGCGCGACAGCCTGCTCTCAGGCTCGGACGGACGCGCGGCGCAGGATCAGCTCGATCTGCTGAACATCCTGGCTGGGACTGTTCCCGTGGAAGGTCCCGGCGTGGTGGTGACGGTGGAGGACCCAGGCGACCAGGTCGGCGCGCAGCAGATGGTGCACATGCTCGAGGAGATGCGAAACGCCGGTGCAGAAGCGATTGCCGTCTCCGGGCAGCGGCTGACCGTCTCATCGGCGTTCGTGGACGCTCCTGACGGTGGGATGACAGTCAACGGCAACGTGATCGAGTCACCGTACGAGTGGCGCGTGATCGGCGATGCCGAGACGATCGCCGTGGCCCTGGACATCCCCGGCGGCGCATTCACGACCATGCGGAACGCGGGAGCGAGCGTCGAGATCTCTGAACGTGAACTCGTCCAGATCACGGCGGTACGTGACATTCCTGACCCGGAGTTCGCCGAACCGGTCGAGAATGACTCCTGACGTTCCCGCCCAACGCCCTGGCGAACTAGAGTGGTGCAGGTAGAGTCTGCGACCACGCGCACCCGCCCACCCCGGCGGGAGCGAATGCCAGGTACCGGGGAGGCACGAGGATGACCGAGCAGCAGAACGGGCAGGGCGGCGAGGACGCCGACCAGGGACCCGCGCCGCACACCACGGCTGCGCTCGGCCGAGTCGTGCCGGCCGACGCCGGCGAACAGGTCCCGGGATCGATCGACGCCTCGGACCGTGCGGCGGTGGAAGCCCTTCCCCCTTCCTCGGCGCTGCTCATCGTGCAGCACGGCCCGAACGCCGGTGCGCGGTTCCTGCTCGATGCCGAGCGAGTGACCGCCGGTCGCGACACCTCGGCCGACATCTTCCTGGACGATGTGACGGTTTCGCGTAAGCATGCAGAGTTCCTCGGCGATGCCGGTGATTTCACAGTCCGGGATGTGGGCAGCCTGAACGGGACCTACGTGAACCGTACGCGCATCGATGAGGCCGTGCTCCAAGCAGGGGACGAGGTCCAGATCGGCAAGTACCGATTGACCTTTCATCCGAGCCCGCGACGCCCAGTGGCGGGACAGGACGAGCACACGGGCGACCTGGGCCAGTGAGTTCAGCTGCCGCCCGCGAGGAGGACGCCCCGAGTTGGCCGTTCGGTGTGTCGCGCACACCGACGATGAACATCAGCGGCGCACTGTCGGCGCTCAAGCGTGAGTTCCCGGCGATCTCGGTGTCGAAGGTCCGATTCCTCGAAGATCAAGGCTTGGTGAGTCCGCACCGTACTCCGTCCGGCTACCGGCGCTACTCTCTGGCCGACGTGGAACGGTTACGGTTCGCCCTGGCGGCGCAGCGGGACTCCTTCCTGCCCTGGAAGGTGATCCGGGAACGACTTGCTGACCTCGACGCCGGGGGAGCAGACGTCCCAGCGCCCGGTGCACGTGTGGTGACCGAGGACGGAGACCTCGTTGCCGACCCCGCGCCTCACGGGCGGCTGACAGCCGAGCAGGTGGCTGAGCAGGCTGGGTGCAGTGTGGACCGGATTGCCGCGCTCACCGCGACCGGTCTGCTGGTGGCCGATGCTGCTGGGAAGTATCCCGGCGGCGCGGTCGAGATCGTCCGGCTCGCCGACGAGCTCGCCGCTCATGGCATCGACGATCGGCATCTGCGGACGCTACGTAGCGCGGCCGAACGCCAGCTCGACCTGGTGGAGCAGATCGTCGCCCCTGTGCGTTCCCAGCGCACGGGACCCTCAGCGAGCGGTTCGCGGGCCAAGTCGCACGCTATGGCGACAGAGCTCGCCCGCACGATGACCTCGTTGCACACGGCGCTCCTGGGCGCCGGTGTGGATCGGATGGAATGACCGGGCCACCCGCCGGGGGAGGTTCGCACGTGAGGCATGTGCGGCGTAGCGTGGTGGCGTGCGACAGATGGAAGTTCTCGGAGTGCGGGTGCGGTTGAATGCGCCTGAGCACGAGGTTCTCGTGTTGCTCAACGAGCATGAGGGGCCGCGTTCGCTACCCATCGTCATCGGACCGCACGAGGCCGTCGCCATCGCGACAGTGCAGGCTGGGATGCCGATGCCGCGGCCGGGAACCCATGACCTGCTTCTTGCGTGCGTGGAGGCCACCGGCACAAAGGTTGAACGGGTGGCGATCACCGAGCTGCGCGAGGGCACCTTCATCGCCGAGATTCTGCTGAGCAACGGTAGCCGGGTGGACTCGCGTGCCTCAGATGCGATTGCAGTCGGATTGCGGGCCGGAGTCGAGGTTTGGTGCGCCGATGCTGTGCTTGAGGAAGCGGCAGTGGTGCTCGACGTCGACGAGGACGACCGCGAGCACGTCCACCTCACCGGGACCCTCGGTACCGATGAGGCCGAGGAGCGGGTTGCGGAGTTCCGATCGTTCCTCGACTCGGTCGATCCCGAGGACTTCTCCGACGGCGGCGACGACCGATCGTGACCAACTCTTAAGCTGAACTCGAGGGTAAGACTCGCCGCGTCCGACACGCCGACACGCTTCGGGGCGCATGTCGTTGACCCTGACCTCCCATACCAATAGCGTCGTCTTCGGAAGGTCGATCTGACCTCAGACCACCGTCGTCGGGCGCCACGGAGTACAGTGGTGTAAGTCCGGTATGAGAATGGAGAAGGCGTGAGCGGCAGCGACGCACAGGCGGACGCCACCCCAGGCATCCCGCAGCGGGCCCAGGGGATGCTGTTCGGCGACACCCTGCCGGACCTGGACACCACGACCGGCTATCGTGGCCCGACCGCGTGCCGTGCCGCGGGGATCACCTACCGGCAGTTGGACTACTGGGCACGGACTGGTCTGGTTCAACCCAGCATCCGGCCGGCGACGGGCTCAGGGACCCACCGGCTGTACAGTTTCCGGGACATTCTTGTCATCAAGGTCATCAAGCGATTGCTGGACACTGGTGTGTCGCTGCAGCAGATTCGCTCGGCCGTCGAGCATCTGCGCGAACGTGGCGTGGACGACCTCGCCCAGATCACGCTCATGAGTGATGGCGCCTCGGTCTACGAGTGCACGTCCGCCGATGAGGTGTTCGATCTGGTGCAGGGTGGTCAGGGCGTCTTCGGTATCGCCGTCGGCCGCGTGTGGCGCGAAGTTGAGGGAAGCCTCGCCGAGTTGCCCACCGAGAAGGCGGAGGACGAGGCTCAGGCCTCGGTCGACGACGAGCTTGCGAAGCGTCGCGCCGCCCGTCGCATCGGCTGAGTCTGCCCCGCTGCCACCCGCACTGGAGTGCGCGCTTCGATCAAGAATGGTGCGGGCGTGCGACAGGACGTGCCCGTTGTCGGTCGAGCGAATACCGCCGCGGGATGCTTAAGGTGGAGTATGGCGCGATACTTCGATGTTCACCCGGTCAACCCGCAGCCCCGGTCGATCCGCCAGGTGGCGGAGATCATCCGAGACGGCGGCTTGGTGGCCTATCCGACCGACTCGGGCTACGCCGTCGGCGCTCAGCTCGGCAATCCCCAGGCCAAGCAGCGAATCCTGGATCTACGTCGGCTCGACGAACGGCACCATTTCACACTCGTGTGTGCCGATTTCGCTCAGCTCGGCAAGTTCGTGCACGTGGACAATGCCGTCTTTCGTGCGGTGAAGGCCGCCACACCGGGCCGCTACACGTTCATCCTGCCGGCCACCAAAGATGTACCGCGACGGTTGCTGCATCCGAAGAAGAAGACCGTGGGTGTGCGCATACCGGATCACACAGTGGTGCATGCGTTGCTGGCCGAGATCGGTGAGCCGCTTCTGTCCAGCACCCTCCTGCTGCCTGACCAGGAGCGGCCCTTGACCGACGGTTGGCAGATCAAGGAGGACCTCGACAACAGCCTGGACGCCGTGATCGATGCGGGGGAGTGTGACGACGAGCCGACCACCGTCGTCGATCTGTCAGACGGCGTCGCGGAGATTCTCCGTTATGGGGCGGGAGATCCGGCACTGTTCGAATAGGGCGTCGCGGGGTCGCTTCCGAGGCGTCAGTGACGGGGCTGTGGCGGCAGCCGGACCTCGAAACGGGCACCTCGCGCGACGTTGGTGGCGCGAACCTGACCGTGGTGTGCTTCCACGATCCCGCGCACGATGGCCAGCCCGAGTCCTGCGCCGGCGCTGTGACCCCAGCTGTGCTGGGGCGTTCGTGACTCGGTGCCTTTCCAGCCGGTTCGGAAGACGTGCTCCAGATCTGTCTCCGGGATGCCGGCACCGGCGTCGGTGACGCTCAGGACGGCGTGGGTGCCGCCGTCGAGAGTGGTTTCGACACGCACCTGAGATTCGGTCGGGGAGTGCTGGATGGCATTCATCAGCAGGTTCTTCACCACCCGGGAGAGTTCTCGCGGGTCGGCGAGTACCACTGGGCCGGAACCACCGTGGGCATGAAGGGTGACCGCGTGTGCGTCAGCGACGGGCCTGAGGTCTGCGACGGCGTCAGAGGCAAGGTCGTACAGGTCCACCTGCTCGGTCTGCAGGCGGAGGGTGCCGGATTCGATCGTGGCCAGCTCGAACAGATCGTCCACCATTCCCGAGAGCTGGTCGACCTGCGACCGGATCTGCCGGTGGTACCTGCCGGGATCTGCGACCATCCCATCCTCGAGTGCCTCAGCCATCGCCCGCAGCCCGGCCAACGGGGTGCGCAGATCGTGGGAGATCCAGGCAAACAGCTCTCGTCGCGAAGCGTCGACGGCGACCAACTCGGCCTTCGCCTCATCAAGTCTGCGGCTGGTCTCGGTGAGATCGTCAGCGAGGCGAGCGAGCTCGGAGTGATCGCCCGGGCGGCCGGCCCGTTCAACGCGCTCGCCCGAACCGATCGCCCGTGCCATACGGCGCAGGTCGGCTGCCTCCCTTGCGAAGAGCCTGCTGAGGGCATAGGCCACCCCGAACGAGCTGAGGGCTGCCGTGAGCGCAACCCAGAGCAGTACGGTGAGATCGTGCTCGGAGATGTACATGCCCTGGGCGATCGCCACCATCCCCGCGACGACCGAGAGCACGCCGGTGGCGGCTACGATCATCAGCCGCACCCCCATCGGGGCGCGGCGGGCGAGGCGCAGGGCGACCAGACCCAGGAGGCCGACGCAGGCCGAGCAGGCGAGGCAGACGGCAACGATGACCGCGAGTTCGGGCAACGGGATCATGGTGTCTTCTCTTCAGAGATGTCGAGGCGGTAGCCCACGCCCCAGACCGTGACGAGGATGGTGGGGGAGGCGGGGTCGTTCTCGATCTTCTCCCGCAGACGGCGGACGGTCACCGTGATCGTGGAGAGGTCGCCGAACTCCCAACCCCAGACGGCGCGGAGCAGCTGATCGCGCCCGAACGCCTGGTGGGGGTGCTTGAGGAGGTAGGCGAGCAGGTCGAACTCGCGCGTGGACAGGGCCAGGTCCGTTCCGTTCTTGCTCACCGTGCGTGCAGCGACATCCAGGTGGAACGGTCCGGCATCGAACGGCACCTCGGGAGTGTCCTCGTTGATCGTGCGACGCAGGATGGATCGCACCCGCAGCACGAGTTCCCGCGGGGAGAACGGTTTGGCGAGATAGTCGTCGGCCCCTGCTTCGAGGCCGTCGATCCGGTCGTCGGTGGTGCCGAGGGCAGTGAGCATGAGTACGGGCGTTCGAGAGATTGACCGAATGCGCCTGCTGACCTCAAGCCCGTCGATCCCGGGAAGCATCCGATCCAGGATGATCAGATCGGGGTGGCACTCTTCGGCGCGCTGTACCGCGGCGATGCCGTCGGTCGCCTGGTCCACGAGGAATCCTGCTGCCTCAAGGTAGGTGGTGACGATCTCCAGCACGGTGGGGTCGTCCTCGACCACCAGGACGCGCCGGTCGATGAGACCGGCGTCCTCGTCGTGGGCGGTCGGCTGCATCTGTTCAGCATACGGAGCCGGCGATCGTCAGGTCGCGCGTAGGGGAGTGGAGCGCGTGGTTGTCCGCAGTTCGTCACATGTGGCTGCTCTTCGCTGATGGCAGCACACGGATCCCATGGTCGGCGAGCAGCGCGCGGCACCGTCCGATACGACGGTCGGCGGAGTACGCCCGCCACTGCTCGGCAAGGGCTTCCTCCTCGACAACATCCCGGAATCTGCCGAACGCACCCGTGCCTTCGATTGCTCGTTGGAGGCGATCGCGCAGGTCGGTCGTCCGCTGACGTTCGGCGAAGGCCTGCATGTCCGCCCAGCCGGAACGGGAACCGGGGTTGTCGATCCGGAGCCAGCGGTCGGGCTCGATGTCGACGTCGATGGCGGCGTCGTCCCCGACCATCGCGGCATCGGTCAGGCTCTCGCTGACGACCTCGCCGCTGTCGAGGTCGAGATAGCAACCAGTGGAGGAATCGGGTGACTGCTCGAGCTCGCTGCTGAGCATGTCCAGGTCGACGGGAACGGAGCGTCCGGTCGGCTCTTCGTGCCGCAGCAGGGCGAGGAGGTCAGCCGCGAGCACATCGTCTCCGGTACTGCCGCGCCAGGAGAGCCGGTTGATCACCGAGAGCGTGATGGGCTCAGCGTCCGATGGGTGCTCGCGGAGCGCGAGGGGGAGACCGGCAGCAATCTGCTGGAGCGCGTCGTCGATCTCGCGACCGGAGATGGCCGCGAGGAACGTGGTGGTGTCCGCTCGTGCGATGGCTCCACGAACCTCGCGCAGGTTGAGTTCGGGCAGTTGGTGCTCGGCCGGCCAGGCACCACGAAGCATCGGATGCGGCTGGGAGGGGCGTGGGGGAGTCGGGGACTGTCCGTCGTCGTCGGCTGTGCGGCGGCCGTACTGGTCCGGGATCTGGCCCCAGCCCCAGAAGGGGAGCGGGAGGCGTGGGGTGAGGCCCAGTTCCTCCCGCGGATCGATGCGGTCTGCCGCGATGACGCATCGGTGCGTCCAGTCGTCTCCGAGGTCGAAGGTGAACTGGAACTCCTCGCCCGGGGAGAGGACATCAGCGAGCCTTGTTGTCCCGATATCGAGCGGTGAGAGCAATGGACCGCCGATCCCGCTGGCGAGCTCCGCACCGGTTTCGGAGTCTGTCACGATCCGCCCGTCGGCGCAGGTGAACAAGGACAGGTGAGACCGGTCCCAGCGTGCGAATGCGTCGTTGACGGAGTCTGCAAACTGCACGAAGGTGTGCGTCGGTCTGACGGCGAAGATTCGCCCGGGTGGCGGCCACAATTCCTCAGCGCGGCCTCCGAGCAGTTCTACAGTGATGGACCACCAGGTTCGTGCCATAGTCCGAGCATGACATGCCTCGCTGACATACCGGAGGCACCGAGGTGGACGGAGCGGGGGAGACAGTGACTGCACCCTTCCCGTCGGGGATGAACAGCATAACGACCGAGCGGCTCATTCTGCGGCGGCAGCGAGTCGACGACGCATCGGTGTTCCGCCGACTATGGACCGAGCGCGATCCGCGCGTACCAGCACATCGGCGACTGAGCCCGGACGGGCGTCCGGGCATTGCGGACATCGAAGCTCAGATCCGGGCTACGGCTACGACCGATGCTCAACAGCGTCTCTTGGCAGTGGTGCGCAAGGACGGGGGAGACGCTATCGGCTATTGCGGCCTTCTGATGGACGAGGGCGCACCCGAGGATCCCGAGTTGGCGTTCGAGCTGCTCCAAGCGGTGCACAACCGTGGCTA
This sequence comes from Ruania rhizosphaerae, assembly GCF_009805705.1. Lineage (GTDB taxonomy): Bacteria > Actinomycetota > Actinomycetes > Actinomycetales > Beutenbergiaceae > Ruania > Ruania rhizosphaerae. The sequence continues at coordinate 33,199 of NZ_VSMB01000012.1, read as the reverse complement.
TGCCACGGAGGCAGCTCAGGCGGTCGTGGCGTGGGCGAGCGGGTCGGGCTATCGACGGTTGCGTGCAACGGTCTGGGACTGGAACGTTGCCTCACGACGAGTGCTGGAGAAGCTAGGGTTCCGGTCCGCAGGACCCTCCGGTGCCGAGAGCACGCACGGGAAGAGCCTGCTGATGGTGCGGCCCTTGTAGGTAGCCGGTTGACACAGACTCGTGTACTGCCAACGAGGTCTCGTGCCGTCTCAGGGTGGGGTCGGGTAGGGGGCAGGTGCGACTCATCCAGTACTGGAGCAGCCAGAGCAGGATGACATAATGTACATTATCGGCGAGGCGGAGAAGTCTCTGGGTCTGTGCTGAGATGGCGCCATGGAACGCCACCGGGGACCCCGGCTGGAGATGCTGTGGGAATCCTGTGACCCGGAGCAGACGTTGGCGCAGCGATTCGGGTTCGCGGATGCCGACGCGGTCGATGGTTGGCTGCGCGTCACGCTGGCGACGTACTGGGACGTGATCATTGAGTCTTGCGACCGCGTCGTGATGAGCGACCACAACGCGCTGGCTTGGCTGACGACCACCTCGGGTGCGCTCATCGCCAAGTGGTCGGCCGCGTCGAAGCTGTTCCCGCGCTTGTCCCGGGTCGCGCGTCTCACGCAGTGGCTCGATGGCGAAGGTCTGCCGGTCTCCGCACCGGTGCACTGCGCCATGGCGCAGTGCAGGTCGAGTTGGATGGCGTGTCGATGGCCCTGCAGCATGTCATCGACGGGACGATGCTCGATGTCGCCCATCCTGAGCAGGTCCGCGCCGCAGGGGCGACGCTGGCTGAACTGCATCGTGCGCTCCGTCGATCCCCCGATGTCGAATACTCCCTTGCGCAGAGCGAAACTCTCGTGCCGGTTGCGTCACGAATGGCATGCTGGCTGGAGTCGGAGAAGCCGCATGTGCCCAAGCCTCCCCAGCAGGCGGCTGCGCAGGCTCGTAGCCTCCGCGCGCGTTCTCGACGACGTCCCTCAACTCGTGCATGGAGACTTCCGTTCCGCGAACGTCCTGTGCTCAGGCTCGTCCGTCGTCGGTGTACTCGATTTCGAAGAGATCCGGCGCGATCATTGCGTCGACGAACTAGCACGATCGGCCGTGCTGCTCGGAACGCGATTCCACGACTGGGGACCAGTCTCGCCGGAGGTGCACGCACAGTTCCTCGCGGGTTACGAAACGGTGCGGCGTCTGAGCCCGCCTGAGAAGCACTGGTGGGATGTGCTCGTGCTCTGGTACACGCTGGCGTTCGTACCTGTCGGTCACGACCCGGGGTGGGCGGATTCAGCAGAGACCCTCGCGGCTGCGCGCTGAGGAGAGCCATCGCTCGACGGCGTCCGTCCAGATGCGCGGCAAATGAACGCCCAGTAACGTCGAGAGCCCATCTCGACACTGGAGTCAGATCATGGCGCTTCACGCACGGGCATGGACGCCCGTTGCCTCGCAACGCAGATCGCTGGAGTCCTCCCGCGTTGTTGCGCCCAGTTTGCGACGTGCCGGCGCGGCGACGTTCACCTGTGCTGCGGCAGTTGCTGTCGACGCCATGACGCGGGCAGATGCGGCATTGGAGCCTGCGCTTCTCGCCGGTTACTCGGTGACGATCTGGGTCATCCTGCCCGCCACGCTCGCCCTCTGTGTGGTGGCAGGTGTTGCCGCCAGTCGGCGTGCGGTGCTGTCGTTCTGGAGCGCGTCCCTGCTGGTGTCGCTCACGACAGCCGGATGGATCGCATGGGGTGTCGGCAACACCGAAGGGACGTTGTACGGGGCCTTCCTGGGTATCGGTGCCTTCGTCGCCGGCCTTTCCTCGGGCCAGCCGTGGCCGATGCACCTCAGGATCACGACCGTCCTGCTGATTGCGCTAGCCACGGCGGTCGTGTTGGCCCGCGGCGTACCTGCCCTGGCCGGGTGAACCTGCGAGTCATATCCGTCACTTCTCGGCGTGGGCGGGTGACCGGCAGGTGAACGCGGGGTAACGTCTCCGGTCCAGGGGAGGCGACGAAGGAGCCTGATCATGACGATGTACGACCACGCACTGGCGTCGCGGCCGGTAGCGTCGCGGGGTACTGCTCGCCGTGACTCAGTAGTTGCCACGAGCCTGCACAATATGGTTCCGGCGGTTCTCGCCGGCGCTGCCATCATCGGCATCGACTCTCTCTTCAGCTCGAGCGCCGCTGTGCACCAGTGGATTCTGGTTGCCTACTCCGTCGCGTTGTGGGTGCTGGTGCCTGCCATCGCTGCGGCCGGTGTGGTGGTCGGCGTGTCCGCGCACCGTCGTACCTCGATCACTCCCCTGCACTCTGCTCTGATCTTCGGCATCGCAGCGGTGCTGTGGATGATGCTCGGTGTGAGCAACGTCGAGGGGTCGCTCTACGGCATCGTGCTCGGAGCCGGTGCCATCATCGCCAGTACGGTGTTCGGGCGACGCGACCACCGACGCCAGGCGACGGCAGCTGCGGCCGTGGTGGTCGCCGTCGGGGCCATGATGCTCAACGTGGCGGTTCCACTGCTCTCGCCGCCGGTTGAGAGTCTCCTCCTCGGTCTGGGGTTGCCGGTCGCGTGATCGGCTGAAGACGGAGGCGTCACTCCCCCGCCGACTCCTTGGTCGCTACCAACTGAATCAGGTTGCCGCAGGTGTCGTCGAAGACGGCGATCACGGCCGTCCTGATATCCGTGGGGCTCTGGGTGAACTGGACGTTCAGCCCGGTCAGCCGCTCGTGCTCGGCGGCGACATCCTCGACCTGAAACTGAGCCAGTGGGATACCGTCTTCCATCAGCGCATCACGGTAGGGCTTGACCGCTGGGTGCCCGGAAGGTTCGAGGAGTAACTCAGTTCCCTCGGGATCCTCCGGTGAGACGACGGTCAGCCACGACGCCTCCCCCAGTGGAATGTCGTGCTTGATCTGAAAGCCGAGCACTTCGGTGTAGAAGCGGCGGGCGTGCGGCTGGTCGTCCACGAAGACGCTGGTGAGTCCGATCTTCATGATGGGGTCCTCTCGTGCGGCCACCGCCGCTGAATCTCGGCGAGCGGCTCCGGTGTGAAGTAGTGGAACTTGGAGCGGCCGCGCCGCTCGGTCGTGACCAGGCCCGCCTCCTCCAGTACCGCGAGATGCTGGGAGACGGCCTGCCGGCTCATGCTGAGCCCGTGCTGCATGGTCAGAGCACCGCACAGCTCGAACAACGTCTTGCCCTCCCCTGCCGCGAGCTCGTCGAGCAGCACCCGGCGGGTCGCGTCGGCGAGTGCGCGGTAGATGTCGGCCATGGCGACCACAATAGGCAAGTGCCATCTTGCATGTCAATGGAAGTGTGCTCACTCCCCCGAAATCCTCGTGCACGTGATTCGCTGCAACGTTCGCTGCGGCTCTTGAGGAAGTCCGGACCGAGATGACATACCGCCACCACCTGGTGGGCCAAGCGCGCGCCCCGCACGACCTACCCTTTCGACACGGTCGCCTCGTGGAAGTGCCTGTCAACAGCGAGCAGCTCAGGACCTTGATGGATTGGATCGCCGGCGAGTATCTGGGTTCGAGTACCTACAAAGAGGCGGACCTGAACACGCAGCTCGGACAGGTCGCGGACGACTATGCACTCCTGCGACGCATCTTGGTGGACTTCGGCTACTTCACCCGCGATCCGCATACATCCCTCTACGTGCGAACAGTCTGACAGTTGTCACTCGCCGGCACGTCCTGAGGGCCACCCTCACGCCATGGGTCGCCATGGGTCTGCCAAAAAGTCCTGCAAGAATCTCTGCGCAGTCACCAGGTCGGTCAGCCTGAGCACGTCGGACCCACGTAGTCTGCACAGCGTGACCTCAGCCACCTCAGATCCAGGTGCAGCCGCACGGGAATGGGCTCAGATCGCATGGCCGGAGCGCCCGTGGAATCTCGCGACCGTGACGAACGGCGCGTTCCACCAGGTGCTCATCCTTGCCGGAGACGCAGTGGCCCGTATCAGCGCTGGTACAGCGACAAGCTCTCGCACGCATCGGGAATCGGTGACACACCGCACCATCTCTTCGCTCCGACTGCCATGGTCCACGCCCGAGCCGATCGGTGACGTACACGCTGCGTGCGGTCGAAGCGGTCAACGCCTGAGCTACATCGCCGGCGAGATCAGGCAGGTGAGTTGGAGCGATGTCGGTCGTCAACTCGTTGAGGCGCTTGCGGCCTTGCGGGAGGCACCGCCACGCTCGTTGACCTCGTTGTCGCCGCCGCGGCAATGGTGCGGCGGTCATGAGTGGCCCCAGATCGTCCAGCAGCGGCTCGCTCCGCAACTTCCGCCCTCGGCCCAACTCCTCGCCCGTGACGGCGTTGAAGATCTCCTCGCTGCCGAGGAGACTGCGCCGACCCACCTGGTGCACGGCGACTTCGGACTGCACAACCTGCTCTGGCGTGGCAACGACCTGGTTGGAGTGATCGACTGGGACCACGCAGCCTGTGGCGATCCGGCGATCGACGTGGCTCCGTTGATCGGCGCCTTTGGTGCGCGCGCACTGCGATCGGCGTTCGATCCCACCATCATGGATCGTGCGTTCCTTCATCGGGCAACCCTCCCGCTTCAGGTAGCTGCCGCAGCAGCGCTCGTCGGCGACGAAGCGCTGCAAGATCACGCTCTTCGCAACTTCTCTGCGCGTTGCGAAACGAGCACTCTCTACGATCCGGGAGGCTTCGTACCACCGGCCGCACGTCCCATCCGCTGAGCGAGCTCGGCGGCGCGGTCGGCCAGGTCCGGCGGTTCCAGCACCTCGAACTCGTGCCCCAGTAGCGCCACGTGCAGCAGTACGAAGTCGAGATCGTCAGACCCGGCCCGCACCTCACACTGTTGCCCCCGTTCGAGCACGACGGCGGCGCTTGCCGGGATCTGCCGACGCACCACGGCCATGGGTGCGTCCACCAGGAACCTCGCCTGGCGCCGGTACACCCGATTCGTGACGCCCTCTTGTACATGGCCCGCCGCGTCCGGTGCCGGCCGTGGGGTGAACCGCCACGTCCGGGCCATGACCTCCGTCATCCGGTCCGCCCGGAACGTGCGCCAGTCGTCCCGATCGAGGTCGTAGGCGAACAAGTACCAGCGCCGGTCCGAGGTCACCAGCCGGTATGGCTCCACCCGGCGCTGCGCCGAATCGTCAACGGACCCGAACCGGCCCGGATACATGAAGCCCACCTGTACCGCATCCCGGCACGCCCGGGCCAGGACCATGAGCACTGCTGCATCGATCGGGTCTCGTCCACTGGTGAAGGACTCCACCGATCGGCTCAACGCCTGCAGTTCCTGCCGGAGCCGTGCCGGCAAGACCCGATCGAGCTTGGTCAACGCGCCGAGGGCGGCATCATCGGACCCGCGAACCCCCGCACCGGCCCCCGCGAGTAACGAGACTGCGATCGCGATCGCCTCCGAGTCATCGAGCATCAAGGGTGGCAGTTCCTGGCCCGGCAGCAGCCGGTAGCCGCCACCGACCCCCTGGGCGGAGTCCACCCGGTATCCGAGCTCGCGCAGTCGCTCCACATCCCGCCGCACCGTCCGGGTGGTCACGGCCAACCGCTCCGCCAGCTCCGGACCGCTCCAGACCTGACGCCGCTGCAGCAGCCCGAGCAGGCTGAGCACCCGCTCGGTGGTCCCCCGCTCCTCCGCGCTTGCATCGGCCATGGAGTCACTCTGCCAGAATTAGCGGACCTATTCTGTCCGCTATAGCGGCCACGCTGGTCTCATGACAACCAACGACCTCGACTGGAACCACCACCTGCGCGAACAGATCGAATGGCACTGGGCGCACCATCTGGCACCCCGCTTCGCCGACCTCACCGACCACGAGTACTTCTGGTCCCCGGTCCCGGACGCCTGGAGCGTCCGAGAACGCGGCACGTCCTCGGCCCCCATCCAGGGCGGTTCGGGTGCGTTCACCATCGACTTCGCCTTCCCCGAGCCCGCACCATCGCCGTTCACCACGATCGCTTGGCGTCTTGGACACGTGATCGTGGGCGTCCTGGCGATGCGCAATGCGGCGCATTTCGGTGCACCGCCGGCCACCTACGAGTCGTGGGAGTACGCCGGGACCGCCGCCGAGGCACTCGAGCAACTGCAGACCCAGCTCGATACCTGGCTCACCGGCGTGCGCAGTCTCAGCGCGCACGACCTCACCGTTCCCGTGGGTGAGAAGGAACCCTTCCCTGAGCTCCCCATGGCAGATCTGATCCTGCACATCCACCGGGAGCTGATCCATCATCTATCCGAGGTCTGCCTGCTGCGCGACCTGTACCGCCACACCGAAGGAGCATCCCGATGAGCCGCGAGTTCCAAGTCACCTTCGACGCCCACGACCCGGTCGCCCTCTCCTATTTCTGGCGCGAGGCTCTCCCCGGATACGTCCACCCCGCTCCCCCGGGTCGGGAGATCCCGGATGGTGTGGACCCATTCAGCGTCTGGGAGCAGTTCCTGGCCGAGATCGGCGTCCCCGAGTCCGAGCGCCGCTCCAGCTCCGCCCTTGAGGACGCCGAAGGCACCGGGCCGCGCATCTTCTTCCAGCAGGTCCCTGAGGACAAGGTCGCCAAGAACCGGATCCATCTTGATCTACGGGCCGCCCCCGGCCTCGAGGGCGACGAACGCATGGCCGCCCTCGAGACCGAGTGCGAACGACTGCTCGCCCAGGGCGCCACTCGGGTGGAACGGTTCGAACCGGACCCGCCCATGAGCGGCGGCTTCATCGTGATGACGGACCCGGAGGGCAACGAGTTCTGCCTCGACTGACCGCTGCGCTCACGGCGTCCAACGCACCGGGTCCTCGCAGTGCGACGTCCCGACGGCGTCCCCTTCCAGGCAGGCACCGTCCACCAGGTCTCGTTCTCCCAGTGATTCGTCGAGCATCACCGTGGCCGGCTCCACCGGATTGCTCTGGCAGGTGTGCGCGTCGCCCGTGAGCGGCTCCACGTCGATCGTCACCACTACCCGGTGGTCCTCGTAGACCACCTGCGCCGGCAACGGCTCCCCGGTGAACCCGGAGGCACAGTCCAACCGCGTGACGCCCAGGACGAGAACCCGATCCTCGGACTCCACACCAGCGGGATGCGTCAGATCCCATACACCGATGTCGCCGCTACCGCTGGATCCGGAGGCACTGCTCAGGGTGGCGCACCCGCCCAGGAGCAATGCGCTGCCGAGCAGCGCGAGAACTGGACCAGCACGTACGGCCGGCCGGACTTCGTCTGCAGCGTCCATGTCCGGATTGTGTCGCGATCGCGGCGGGTGTTGCAGTGCCGTCGTGAGTCTCAGGCACCCACATACTCGGCCAGGTGCTGACCGGTGAGCGTCTCCTTTCCGGCCACAAGCTCGGCGGGTGTGCCCTCGAAGACCACGCGGCCGCCGTCATGCCCTGCTCCCGGTCCCATGTCGATGATCCAGTCGGCATGGGCCATGACGGCCTGGTGGTGCTCGATCACGATCACCGACTTGCCGGAGTCCACCAGCCGGTCCAGCAGCCCCAAGAGTTGTTCCACATCCGCCAGGTGCAGACCGGTGGTCGGTTCGTCGAGGATGTACGTCCCACCCTTGGCGCCCATGTGCGTGGCGAGTTTGAGCCGCTGCCGCTCTCCCCCGCTCAGCGTGGTCAACGGCTGCCCCACCTTGAGGTAACCGAGCCCCACGTCGTCCATGCGTTCCAGGATCGTGTGCGCCGCTGCCACTTTCGCTGCGCCGGCGGAGAAGAAGTCCTTCGCCTCGGCCACCGACATCTCCAGCACCTCACTGATGTCCTTCCCACCCTCACCGCGCTCGCCGCCCAGGGTGTACTCGAGCACCGCCGCCTGGAACCGCTTGCCCTCACACTCCTCGCACGGGGACTCCACCGTGTCCATGAAACCCAGCTCGGTGTAGATCACCCCGGCACCCTTGCAGGCCGGGCAGGCGCCCTCGGAGTTGGCGCTGAACAGGGCCGGCTTGACTCCGTTCGCCTTCGCGAACGCTTTCCGGATCGGGTCCAGCAGGCCGGTGTACGTCGCCGGGTTGGACCGGCGCGAACCCTTGATGGCGCCCTGGTCGATGGCCACCACACCGTCTCGTGGCGCCACTGAGCCGTGGATGAGGGAGCTCTTCCCGGAACCGGCCACACCGGTCACCACCACGAGCACGCCGGCCGGGATGTCGACGTCCACATCCTGCAGGTTGTGCGATTTTGCCCCCCGTACCTCAATCATCCCCGACGGCGTCCTCACCTCCTCCTTCAGGTGCACCTTGTCGTCCAGGTGCGTGCCGGTGAGGGATCCGCTGGACCGCAGCCCGTCCAGGGAACCCTCGAACACGATCTGACCGCCCGCCGAACCGGCATGGGGGCCGAGGTCGACGATGTGGTCGGCGATGGCGATCGCCTCGGGCTTGTGCTCGACCACCAGCACCGTGTTGCCCTTGTCCCGCAGCCGCAGCAGCAGCTCGTTCATCCGTGCGATGTCGTGCGGATGCAGGCCGATCGTGGGTTCGTCGAAGACGTACGTGACGTCCGTCAAGGAGGAACCCAGGTGCCGGATCATCTTCGTGCGCTGGGCTTCACCGCCGGAGAGAGTGCCGGCCGGGCGATCCAAAGACAGGTATCCCAGTCCGATCTGCACGAACGAGTCCAGGAGGTGCCGCAGCCCCGTCAGCAACGGCGCAGCCGAGGGCTTGTCGAGGCCGCGGATCCACTCGGCGAGATCGCTGATCTGCATCGCGCACGCCTCGGCGATGTTGACACCGTCGATCCGCGAGGAGCGCGCCGTCTCGTTCAACCGGGTGCCGTCGCAGTCCGGGCAGGTCTGGAACACGATCGTGCGTTCCACGAACGCCCGGATGTGCGGCTGCATCGCCTCGACGTCCTTGCTCAGCATGGACTTCTGGATCTTTGGGATCAGGCCCTCGTAGGTGACGTTGATCCCGTCCACCTTGATCTTGGTCGGTGGCTTGTGCAGCAGAGCATCGCGCTCCTTCGTGGTGAAGTCCTTGATCGGCTTGTCCGGGTCGAAGAACCCGCAGCCACGGAAGATGCGCCCGTACCAGCCCTCCATCGTGTAACCCGGGATGGTCAAGGCGCCCTCGTTCAGGGACTTCGTCTCGTCGTAGAGCTGGCTCAGGTCGAAGTCGCTCACCGAGCCACGGCCCTCGCAGCGCGGGCACATCCCACCCTGGATCGCGAAGTCACGGCGCTCCTTGATCTTCTCCCCGCCTCGCTCGATCTCCACCGCTCCGGCCCCACTGATCGAGGCGACGTTGAAGCTGAACGCCTGCGGGGAGCCGATGTGAGGATCGCCCAGCCGGGAGAACAAGATCCGCAGCATGGCGTTCGCATCCGTGGCCGTGCCCACGGTCGAACGCGGGTTGGCTCCCATCCGCTCCTGGTCCACGATGATCGCCGTCGTCAAGCCGTCGAGCACATCCACCTCGGGGCGGTTCAACGTGGGCATGAAACCCTGCACGAACGCGCTGTAGGTCTCGTTGATCATCCGCTGGGACTCGGCAGCGATGGTGCCGAACACCAGCGAGCTCTTCCCGGACCCGGACACACCCGTGAACACGGTGAGCCGGCGCTTCGGGATCTCGACGTGGACGTCCTTGAGGTTGTTCACCCGGGCGCCCTGCACCCGGATCAGGTCGTGGGTGTCGGCCGGATGCGGTTCGGTGGTGGTGACCATCGCTTGCTCTGTGCTCCTCGGGGTCCGGTGGCCGCGATGTGCGGCCGGGTCATGTCTACCTGATGGCGGGGACATTCGGGCTCATACCGTCCAGGTGCCGTCCTGCATGAGGGTGCGGCCGACCGCTTCATCGACCTCGCGCCACGCCTGAATCCGTTCCGGGCGCAGCACGAGATTGACGTACCCCTCGTCCTCGCGCGGGTCCCAGTCCGCCTGGCCCGCGTAGGCCTGGGCCAGCTCCTCGTCAGTGCCGACATCGACCACTCGCTCCACGACCACGTCGATCATCACCACGTCCCGGGTGGGGCCGAGCCCCACGCGGGCGCGCGGAGAGGCGGCGAGGTTACGGGCGGTGCGGGAGGCGCCGTCAATGGCGATGACCACGCACCCATCCGCCCAGACGATCGACAACGGCACCAGGTACGGGACGCCGTCGGGCGAGGCCGTAGCCACCCAGCCGTCCAGGGCGGGCGTGCGCAGTAGCGCGAGCGTGTCCTCCCGCCGCTGTAGCGGCGGCCGGGGCGTCACACGGCTGTGTCCGGTGAAGCCGGAGCTGCACATACGAGTGCCGTCACTCCGACTGCTGCATGCGGACCATGTTCCCGGCCGGGTCGCGGAACGCGCAGTCCCGCTTGCCCCACGGCTGGTCGGTGGGCTCGGCCACCACCTCGACGTTGTGCGACTGGATGCGCTCGAACGCGGCGTCCACATCCGGGGTGGCCAGCATGATCGAGGCGAACGTGCCCTTGGCGATCATCTCGGTGACGACCCGGCCCTCGTCCTCGGTGATACCGGGGTCGGCGGTGGGCGGGTACAGCACGATATTGACGTCCGGCTGCCTCGGTGGACCGACGGTGATCCACCGCATGTCCTGGTAGCCGACGTCTTGACGTACTTCGAAGCCGAAAACGTCGCGATAGAAGGCGAGACTCGCTTCGGCTTCGGTGTGCGGGAGGAAGCTGGTGTGAATGGTGATGTCCATGCCGCCGACACTACGCACGCAGGTCACTGCCCTGCTTCTTGATTCCTGATCGATTGCCGGATCGGTCTCGCGACCTGTTTCACGATGCACGTGGGCAGGTCGAGGTCACCGTCGGTGGCCCGGTGGCGGTACTCGCTCGGCGGGATGCCCACCAGCTCGGTGAACCGTGTGCTGAACGTGCCCAGCGAGGAGCTCCCGACGGCGAAGCACACCTCGGTCACGGAGAGGTCACCTCGGCGTAGCAGTGCCATGGCACGTTCCACCCGGCGGGTCATGAGGTAGGAGTAGGGCGACTCCCCGAACGCGCGCTTGAACTCCCGGCTCAGGTGCCCGGCCGACATACCGACCCCGGCCGCCAGGGCGGGCACGTCCAGTGGTTCGGCGAAGTCACGGTCGATCCGGTCCCGCACACGTCGCAGCAGGCGCAGGTCACGCAGGTGCTGGGCGAACGCCGGATCGGTGGCCATGTCCTCGATCGTGCCACGTCAGGCTGTCGCCACCACCGCGGCACTCCCCCACCGCTGTGAGGGCCACAACCGGACGGTCCAACCGGCCTTCTGGAACACCGCTCGTGCCGTTGCCTCCTGATCCGCGGCGATCTCGGTGAGTACAGTGGCACCTGGCGCCACCCAGGTCCGTGCCTGCTCGGCAAGCCGACGCTGGACATCCAGCCCGTCGCTGCCGCCGTCAAGAGCGGCGGCCGGCTCGTACTCACGTGCTTCCCGGGGCATGGCGTCCAACTCATCCGTGGGCACGTACGGGGTGTTGGCCACCACCATGTCGAGGCGTCCACGCTCGGTTGCAGGCAGAGCCTCGAGCAAGTCACCGGTCACGACGTCGATTCCTGGCAGATTGTGCCGGGCTGCGGACGTGGCGGCCGGGTCCACGTCGCAGGCGATGAGTCGTAGATCGGGGCGGCGGCGTCCGAGTGCCGCGGCCACGGCGCCGATCCCGCAGCACACATCTGCCACCAACCCGCCTGTGGGTGCCAGCGCCGCAGCAACCTCCACCAGGTGCTGTGTCCGTGCGCGCGGGACGAAGACGCCGGCCGCAGTGCGCAGGCGTACCCCGTCGAAGTCGACCCACCCAAGTACCAGTTCCAGCGGTTCCCCTGCCGTGCGCCGGGCAACCAGCCGCTCGAGCTCCACCGGATCATCAGCGGCCGTCTCCAGCAGCGCAGCCTCGTCCTCGGCGAAGACGCACCCGGCCGCGCGCAGCTGCCGGACGAGCTCGAGACCTCGCTCGTGCCTCACGCAGGAGCGATCTCGTCCAGTTCGACGAGGTCGGCCGCCGTCGGCTCCCACGCCCCGGCCGTCACATTCGCCTGGACCTGCTCGGGCCGGGAGGCACCGGCGATGACCGACGCGACCGCGGGCTGGGCAGCCAACCAGCCGATCGCCACTGTCAGCAACGGCAGGTCGCGGGCCTGGGCGAATGCTTCGAGCGCCTCGATCCGGTCGAAGTCGGCTGCCTCGATCCGTTCCGGTCGCCGCTCCAGCCGGCTCCCCGCCGGCGCTGCCTGGCCGCGACGGTACTTGCCCGTCAGCAACCCGGAGGCGATCGGGTAGTACGGCAGGATCCCGGCGCCGACGTGCTCGACGGCAGGGACCAGCTCGGCCTCGATCCCCCGATCGAGCAGGTTGTACGGGTTCTGCGCCGAGATCATCGGCGTGTAGCCGCCCCCACGGGCCGTCCAGTCCGCGTCCACGACCTGCCACGCCGCGAAGTTCGACGAACCGATGTAGCGCACCTTGCCCTCGACCACCAGCTCATGCAGAGCGGCGAGCGTCTCCTCGATCGGTGTCCGAGGATCCGGAGCGTGCATCTGGTACAGGTCGATGTAGTCGGTCCCCAGCCGGCGCAGCGAACTCTCGACGGCCTTGCGGATGTACCGGCGTGATCCGCGCACTCCCCAGTCCGGGCCGTTGAGGCCACCGGCGTCCATCCCGAACTTGGTCGCGACCACCACATCCTCGCGCACGTCACGCAGAGCGGCACCGAGCAGCTCCTCGCTGCGGCCGCGCGTGTAGACGTCGGCGGTGTCGAAGAGTGTGATTCCCGCCTCAAGCGCGGACCTGACCACCACCGGGACCTCCTCGTCCGGTACGGTCGCGCCGAGCGTGTTACAGCCCAGGCCGATGGTCGAGACGGTGAGCCCGGACGAGCCGAGCTGGCGAAAAGTCATCTCTGGTGTGCTCACGGTGCTACTCAATCACGTGATGGGTACGTGAGTTTCACATCACCTTCACACCTGGTCTGGAACACCGCGAGTGTCTCACCCGTTGGAATGGGTGGAGACGACCACAAGTCATGGACAGGAGGAGTCGCGATGGCTGAACGAGCACTGCGCGGCACGAGGATCGGTGCCAACAGCATGGAGACCGAAGAGGGCGTCGAGTTCGCCCCCCGGGTGGAGGCCGTCTACGACTGCCCCGACGGCAGGGTCATCGTCATCCCGTTCTCAGCTGAGGCCGAGATCCCCCCGGTATGGGAGGCTCCCGGCGGCGGTGAGGCGCTCCTGCGGAATGCGACCCGGCCCGAGCCGAAGTCTGGCAAGCCGGTGCGTACCCACTGGGACATGCTGCTCGAACGACGTACGGTCGCAGAGCTGGAGGATCTGCTCAACGAACGTCTGCAGCTCCTACGCAGCGGTCAGTTGCGCCGCCGTAGCGCCTGAGGACCCGTTCCTACGAACTGACGCCACTGCCTGGTGCGCCGCTCGGCGCCCCAGGCAGTGGTGCGCCAGAGGGCCTCGAACACGATGGCCCGACTCATCTTTGACACCCCTTCGACGCGTTCGGTGAAGGTGATGGGGATCTCGACGATCGTCCCACCGGCCACTCGAACGCGCCTGGTCATGTCGACCTGGAAGCAGTATCCCTGCGAGGTGATCTCTGCCAGCGGCATCAGCCGGAGCATCTCGGTCCTGAACACGCGGAATCCGGCCGTGGCATCACGCACGCCCAACCCGATGATCACGTTCGCGTAGGCGTTCGCCGAACGGCTCAGCAACTCCCGGTACCACGGCCAGTTGGCTGTGCGTCCACCCGGCACCCAGCGGGACCCGATCGCCAGATCCGCACCGGACTCCAGCGCCCTGAGCAAGCGCGGCAGATCCTCCGGATGATGCGAGCCATCGGCGTCCATCTCCACGACGAGGTCGTACCCACGCGCCAGCGCCCACTGGAATCCGGCCACATAGGCGCGGCCTAGGCCGGCCTTGCCGGGACGGTGCAGCACGTGTACCCCAGGATCCTCGGCGGCCCGATCCTGCACCCACTCACCGGTCCCGTCCGGGCTGGCGTCATCCACGACCAGCACGTCCACCTCGGGGGCGGCGGCGCGTGCGCGCGCGAGCGTCTCGGGAAGGGCATCCCTCTCGTTGTAGGTCGGGATGATGACCAGCGCGCGCTGCCTCATGCGCCTGCCCGCGGCTTGCGGCCCGTCACCACACCGACGGCGAACGCCAGCACGACGAGAACGGTCGCCACCCCGATGGGCCAGTCGCCGAGCCGATCCGCGACCGTCAGCGACGTACGCAGCGGAAGCTCCGCCGTCATGGTGGCCGGGGTGAACAGCTCGGTACGTTCGAGCACGGTGCCGTCGGCGGCGATCACCCCGCTGACGCCGACGGTCGAGATCTGCACCGTGGCGCGCCCGTGTTCGACGGCGCGCAGCCGTGACATGGCCAGCTGCTGCTCGCTCTCTGCGGTGTAGCCGAACGAGGCGTTGTTCGTGGGCACCACCAACAGCTCGGCGCCACCGAGCGCGGCTTCGCGGATCAAGGCGTCGTAGGCGACCTCGAAGCAGATGACGGTGCCGAGAGGCACCGGACGACCCAACCGTTCCACCGGGACCGGGACCACGGCGATCTCCTGTCCCGGTGCCATATCGGTGCGGACGAGGTCCACCGCCGGGGAGAACATGCGCGCCACATCCCGGATCGGGATGTACTCGGCGAACGCGGCCGGGATCTGCTTGGAGTAGGAGAACGTCGCTCCCTCCCCCTGGATCCACAGGACCATGTCGTTGAAGCGCGCGTCCTCACCGTCGGTGTCCTGCCCGTAGGAGTCGGTCCCGAAGAGGATGGGCGCACCGGCCGCGGACGCGGCCTCGTCCAGCAGGGCGGCGGCGTCAGCATCAGCCCGCGGGTTGATATCGGATGAGTTCTCCGGCCACAGCACGACATCGAGGGCGTCGCTGCCTTCCTGCTCGGCGAGAGCGATGGTGCCGTCGACGTGGTTGTTCAGCACCTCCCGGGCATTGGCGAACGCTCCCAGACCCGGTTCGGAGACGTTCCCCTGGACGGCCGCCACTCGCAGGCTCCCCGACTCGGCTGCGGTCGGCGTCGGTACCAGCAATCCGCCGGCGAGCACGGCCACGATCATGACCGCGGGCGGCGCTGCGGTGCGCAGGCGGGTGGTGGCTGTACCGGACCGGGCGAGCGCCGTGACCAGGTGGGCGAGCAGGAAGGCGCAGAACGCCGTGGCGAAGGAGACGGCGGGTGCACCGGCGATGGCCGCGAACGGTAGCAGTGGGCCGTCCGTCTGAGAGAACGCCAGGCGTCCCCACGGGAAGCCGCCGAACGGCCACACCTGCCGGACCTGCTCGGCGACCACCCACACGAGAGCGAAGCCGATACCCAGCAGCAACGGCCGGTGGCGCCACCAGCGCGCCCGGCGAGACCACGTCCACACCGCGGCGCCCGCTGCGATGATGCCCGCCTCGGCCACGCTCAGAGCGAGCCAGGGGATGACGCCGACGGCCGCGTTCGCCCACCAGATGTGAGGCAGAAAGAACGCCAGGCCCCACAACCACGCCACGAGCGCGTTCCACCGCGCCGAGTCACGCCCGAGAGCGAGCACCAGCAACCCGACACCGACGAACGCGAGGGGCCACCAGGATCGCTGCGGGAACGCCGTATCGGTCAGCAGACCACCGACCACGGCGAGGACGAGCGTCAGGCTCCGGGTGGGCTGGAGCAATCCCGCACTCCTCGAGGGAGCCACGGGGGTACGGGCAGCGAGTGCAGCAGACACCACTGCAGAATACGGCCCGTACGCCCGCGTCCGGCACTCGGACCCACCGACCGGCTCGCGCGTCCTTCGGTCCGGAACCCCTGCGCGGTCAGCCCCGTTTTCTATGGAACGCGCGAGCCCGGTCGGTGACTGCTTCCCGAAATAAGGAGCAGTACGAGAAGTGAACATACCTGCCAGCGAGGCTCCCGCCAAGGTCGTGTTTGACCAGGTCACAGACGTACGCGCAGGTCAGAGCCACCATGATCGAGGGCAAGAATCTTGGCCCTCACGGCGTGTCGCGGCGCCACCCACCCGGACTGTCGTGCTGGCGGCTGTACCCGTTCGTCACACCAGTCCCTCTACTATCGTGGTCGGATGCTCGGAGACGAGGTTATGGAGACGCAGTGCTGGTAGCCGAACGGCGAGCCCGGGTGCTGGAGTCGGTGCTAACACAGGGCGCGGTGAGCGTCACCCAACTCGCCAGCGACCTGCAGGTCAGTGCGATGACGATCCGTCGGGACCTGGAGGCGCTGGCACGAGACGGACTGCTGGACAAGGTGCACGGTGGCGCCACGGCCCGGCGTAGCCCGAGCGCCGAGGAGGTCGGATTCGAGGCCAAGGCGAGTCGTGAGCAGGCCGAGAAGGAAGCCATCGCGGCCGTGGCCGCGGATCTGGTGGAGCCCGGTATGTCCGTCGGCCTGTCAGCCGGCACCACCACGTGGGCCCTCGCCCGTCAGCTCCGGCGAGTCCCGCGCCTGACCGTGGTGACCAATTCCCTCCCCATCGCCGATCTCCTGCACACACCGCCTCTGCCCGGGGAGTGCGAACCCGCCGGCGTCGTTCTCACCGGTGGCGTGCGGACCGCCTCGGACGCCCTAGTCGGGCCGGTCGCCGTCGCTGCCCTCGCCCAGCTGCACTGCGACCTGGTGTTCCTCGGCGTGCACGGGATGGACCCGGATGCCGGGCTGACCACCCCGAACCTGCTGGAGGCAGAGACCGACCGAGCCCTCATCACCTCGGGACGTTCCGCCGTCGTGGTGGCCGACCACACGAAGTGGGGCACGATCGGGCTGATCACGATCGTGCCGCTCGAGCAGGTCGATCACGTGGTCACCGATCGTGGCATGACCGGGGAGGCGTTGCGGGTCTTGCGTGAGCGCGTTCCCGAGGTGCACGTCGCACCCTGAGCGTCATCAGGTGCCGTGTGCGACGATGCCACGCCGGACGGCGGAGATCGCTTCGCGAGCCGTCTCACGTAGCCGCGGAGTCGGCGCCGCGATAGCGACCTGGTCCAGCAGGTCGAGCACCTGCCGGCTCCAGCGGACGAAGTCTCCGGCCGCGATCGGTGCGGTATCCAGCACTGCGGCGAGGGAGCCGCCGCGGGCCCAGGTGTACATCGGACGGACCAGCCCGAGGTCCACGGCACCGGAGGGCGACAAGCGGTGCTCTCGTTCGAGGTTCTCCAGTCGGCGGGAGGTGCGCACGGTCTCCCGGACGGCCACCGCGAGCGGACCGTCAGGCGCCCCCGGTGGCGTCGGTGGCACGGCTGGTTCCTCACCGCGTGACTGGTAGAGCACGATGGAGGCCACCGCTGCCAGACCCGCTGCGTCAATCTCGTCCCAGGCCCCCGAGCGCAGGCACTCGGCCAGCACCAGGTCTCGCTCGCAGTACAACCTGCGCAGCCAGCGTCCCTGGTCGGTCACCGCGGATTCCGGCCCCTCTCCTTCCAGGTACCCCAGCGTCATGAGCACCTGGCAGACCTTGTCGAAGTCACGGGCGATGGACGCCGTCCGGCCCTCGATCCGCCGCAGGAGCGCCTGGTGCTCACCCTCCAGGGTGGAGCGTCGCTTCGCCCAGCGGGCGTGCTCCTCCCGGTCGGCGCACCCGTGGCACGGGTGGTGGCGCAACTTCTCGCGCAGCTGGTTGAGCGTGCTGTCGGTGGCGGCTGCCGAGGGCGGCTTCGCGCGGGCCGGAGGTTCGTGTGCGAGGGCACCGAGCGCGTTGCGCATGGTGGAGGCCAGGTCGCGCCGCTGGTCGGGCCGGCGGCCGTTGAAGTGCTTCGGGATCGTGATGCGGGTGATGGCCTCGGTTCCGTAGGGCACCTCGGAAACGGGCATCCGGACCAGTCGCGGCTCGGCTGTGAGTAGGCTCAGCGGTGGTGCGTCGAGCCCGCCGGGTGCGGGCTTCTCGAGCACCACGGCGAAGCCGGCCCGGCGCCCGGCCGGGATCTGCAGCACGTCGCCGCGGCGCAGGCTGCCGACGAGGGACTCGGTCGCCTCGCGGGCGCTACGGGACCGGCTCCGGGACAGCTCGCGCTCGCGGTCACTGATCGCCTGGCGCAGGCCCAGGTACTCCTCGACATCGCCGAGGTGGCACGACATCGCCTCGGAGTAGCCCTCCAGTGCCTCGCTCATCGACCGGGCCTGTCTCGCCAGCCCCACGACGCCACGGTCGGCCTGGAACTGTGCGAAGGACGTCTCCAACGTCTCGCGCGCCCGCGTCCAGCCTGTGGCCGAGATCAGGTTGACGGCCATGTTGTAGGTCGGGCGGAAGCTCGAGCGCAGCGGGTAGGTGCGCCGGCCCGCCAATCCGGCCACCGAGACCGGGTCGACGCCGGAGGCGTAGAGCACGACGGCGTGGCCCTCCACGTCGATCCCGCGGCGCCCCGCCCTCCCGGTGAGCTGGGTGTACTCCCCCGCTGTGATGTCGGCGTGCCCGGTCCCATCCCACTTGCTCAGCTTCTCCAGCACGACCGAGCGAGCGGGCATGTTGATCCCGAGTGCCAGCGTCTCGGTGGCGAAGACGACCTTGACCAGGCCGGCGGCGAAGAGCGCCTCGACGGTCTCCTTGAACACCGGAAGCAGTCCGGCGTGGTGGGCCGCCACGCCGGAGAGCAGTGCCTGCCGCCACGCCCAGTAGTCCAGCACCTGCAGGTCATCGGGTGGGAGGTTGCCGCAGTGGCGTTCGATCTCGGCGTCGATCAGCTCTCGCTCGGCAGGTGTGGTGAGCGCGATGCCCGACGCGGCGACCTGGTGCACGGCTGCCTCGCAACCGGCGCGGGAGAAGATGAAGACGATCGCCGGCAGCAGACCGGCACGGTCGAGCTGGTCGACCACGAGGAAGCGTGGCGGTACCCGCACGGTCCGTGGACGCTCCCAGGTGTTCCTACCGCCGCGGCCGCGTCCGCGGCCTTTGCGGCGACCGCTGCCCCGCGAGGGCCCGGAACGCTCCACGGCCCGGATGGCCTCGGTCAGGTCCGGGCTGATCGGCGGGTCCACTCCCGGGTTTGTCGGGTCGACATGGGAGCTGTAGAGGTCGTGGATGTCCTTGCCGACCATCACGTGCTGCCACAACGGCACCGGCCGGATCTCGGAGACGACCACGTCGGTGTGGCCGCGGACCTCGGTGAGCCACTGCCCGAATTCCTCGGCGTTGGAGACGGTCGCTGAGAGGGAGGCGATCTGCACCGAGTCCGGCAGGTGCAGGATCACCTCTTCCCAGACGGGCCCCCGGAACCGGTCGGCGAGGTAGTGCACCTCGTCCATGACCACGAAGCCCAGCCCGGCGAGGGCCGGGGAGTCGTTGTAGAGCATGTTGCGCAGCACCTCGGTGGTCATCACCACCACCGGAGCGCCGGAATTGATCGAGGTGTCACCTGTGAGCAGCCCGACGGCGTCGTCGCCGTGGCGGGCGCGCAGGTCCTGGAACTTCTGGTTGCTGAGCGCCTTGATCGGCGTGGTGTAGAAGGTCTTGCGGCCCTGCTCCAGTCCCAGTGCGACCGCAAACTCGCCGACGACCGTCTTACCCGCTCCCGTGGGGGCCGCGACGAGAACGCCTCGACCCTCCTGGAGAGCCTGGCAGCCCTCGATCTGGAAGTCGTCGAGCTCGAAGTCCACGGTGCGTCGGAATTGCGCCAGCGGAGTCTCGTCCTCGGCCTGTCGCTGCCGGAATGCCGCGTAACGCTCGGCAGGGCTCGTCATGCAGCCAGGCTACCTATGGCGAGAGCAGGTGGAGACCCGCCGGGCGGATGCGCGCCCGGATGGGCAGCGAGCCGAGAAGTTCCCCATCGGCGTACACCGGTGGCGGTGCGGGGTGCCCGGGCAACGCCTCCAGGACGACCTCCCGGGCGCGGACGATCTCCACCCGGTCCGAGGCGACGTGACGGCCCGAGTACACCCGCGGGAACAGGCGCAGCAGCGCCGCGCGCCCCATGGCATGGCCGATGACCACGTCGATCAGCCCGTCATCGGGCCGGGCGTCCGGGGCGATCCGCATGCCGCCGCCGAAGGAGGTGGCGTTGGCGAGGGCCACGAGCGTGGCCGGCAGCTCCCGGGTGGTGCCGTCGATCGTGATCCGGTATCCGTAGGGGCGGAACGCGGCGAGCTCACCGAGGACTCCGCGTACATACCGGCCGCCACCACGTGGCCACCGGTAACTGTTCGCGCGATGGTTGACGGCGGCGTCGAAGCCGGCAGAGAGCACGCAGGCTGTCCACTCCAGCGCGGTCTCGTCCGTCTCCGTCTCGCCGCCGGGGACGTGCACCTGGCTGCCGATCACGTCCAACAGCCGGGGCGGGTGGTCCAGTGCGGTCAGGACGTCTGCGACGGCGCGGGAGACATCGTGCACGGCCAGGCCCAGGTTCCGCGCGAGGTCGTTGCCGCTACCCACCGGAACCAGCCCGAGCGGCGTGGTGGTACCGGCGACCGCGTTCACGCCGAGGTGCGCCATCCCGTCACCGCCGACTGCGACGACGGCGTCCAGCTCCCACAGCGCGCCGCGCACGCGACGGAGTGCATCGGCAGCGTCGTGTCCGGACAGATCGAGAATCTCATGACCGCTGCGGCCCAGCAGCCCCAGCACTTCGGGTCCGCTACTCGCTCCCCGGCCGTGACCCGCCGTCGGGTTGACCAAGACCCCCAGCCTGCTCACGGCCGGCTTACGACTCGGTGTCGGACGAGGAACCGCCGCTGGACGGTCCATCGGCGAGTGCCGCGTCCAACTCGGCGTCCTCCTTGGCGGCCCGCTTGGCCCGACGCCGGTCGTTGAGCATACAGATGCCCACGGCAAGGAAGTAGAGGGCGATGATGGGCAGGGCCATCATGATGAAGGTCACCGCATCCGCGGTCGGCGTGGCGAGTGCGGCGAGAACGAAGATGACGATGACCGCCCACCGCCAGCCCTTCAGCCAGGTGATGCCCTTCACGACGCCGAGGAAGTTCAGCACCACGAGGATCAGTGGGAGGAGGAACGCAATCCCGAAGACGAGCAAGAACTGGATGACGAACTTGAAATACGTTCCGACATCGATCAGTGCAGAGGACGTCTGCCCCTCCGGAACGAACTGTGTCAGGAGCAGGAAGGTGTTGGGCAGGGCGATCCACGCCATGTAGATGCCACCTGCGAACAGTGGCACCCCGGCCCCGATCACGCCGAGAGCCCAACGACGCTCGTTCTTCTTCAGCCCAGGTGAGAGGAACGCCCAGAGCTGGTAGATCCACCATGGGCTTGAAACCAAAAGGCCCACGAAGGCGGCCATGCGCAGCGCAACGTCGAAGCTGGTGCCAACGCCGGAGAAGTTCAGGCTGGTATTGATGCCTCGGGCTTGGAGGTCGGCAACAGGCTGCTGCAACAACTCGTAGATCGGCAGATAGAGGAACCAACCACCAATTGCGCCCACGACGATGCCGGCACAAGCCAAGATGATCCGCTTGCGCAGTTCACGCAGATGGTCCCCGAGAGGCATCCGCCCCTCGGGGTTTTCCCGAGCAGTCACTGTCAGGTGGTGGTGTTCTCGTCGGTTCGCCGCTGCTCGGTGCTCTGCGGGGAGCCGGTTGTGTCGGTCGAGCCCGTGGAACCGGAGTCGGAGGACTTGTCATCGATGGAGATGTCGGTGTCGTCCTGCAGCTCCTTGATCTCCTTCTTGAAGACCTTGAGCGACTTGCCGACGTTGCCCGCGATGTCCGGCAGCCGGCTGGCGCCGAACAGCAGCAGCACCAGGGCGATGATCGCGATCCAGAAGACGGGGTTCTTCAGCATGTGCGGTTCCTTCGTCGGAATGTTCGAGGCGGTCGGTGGTCGGTGGTCATAGGGGCATCCCGATCGCCCGCCATCTGTCCAGGGTACGCCTTCGGCGCACCCGCAGCCGCTCGGCACGGGCAGCGACGTTCTCGGCGCGGGTGGTACGCCAGTGTTCGCGCTGTTCCTCGGTAGCAGCGAGGTGCGGCCCGAAGCCGTGCCTCGCCTGCTGCTCGTCGAGGTCGGCGACCAGCTGGTTGAGCCGCCCCATGACCTCGGCACTGCGCCCGGCCTCAGCGGTGAGGGCCTTGAAGGAACGCCACAACCGACGCCCGATCAGGAACAGCACGACGAACGCTCCGAGCACGAGCGTTGTCCATACGGCCGACCAGATCACACGGACAGCCTAGAGCACCGGGCCCGGCAGATCCTCCACCAGTCCCGCCTGAGCGTAAGCCTCCAGCGCACTGCGGGCACGCACGCGCAGCCCTTCGGCCACGTCCGGCGGTTCGACGGCGAGCACGTCGGGGCCCAGCCCGAGCACGAGGTTGTGCAACCAGGCCAGATCCACCACGTCCAGCTCGACGGCGAAGCGCCCCTCCTCCAGGTCCGTCACCGTGGCCACGGGGTACTGCTCGGCGACCCACCGCGCCCGCGGTGCGAGGACGAGCCGCACATGCCACGGTGCCGACTTCAGCTCCGGCTGGGCCGAGCCGGGCAGTGCGACGTCCGGATGGTCGTCGATCCTCGCTTCCAGCATGGTCGCGTCGAGCATCCGGTCGAGGCGGAACTGCCGCAGTCCCGCGGCGCGATGGCACCAGGCCAGCAGGAACCACCGATGGGAGTCAGTCAGAAGTTGCAGCGGATCCACGACTCGCTCGCTCGTGGTGTCGGACGCCGACACATACCTGAGGGCGAGCTGACGTCCCTTCTTCACCGCACGACGGACCGTGGGCAGGTGGGTGGCGGTATCGGCCCCCGAGCTGCTGGGCGCCTCGACGTCGACAGCCTCGGCAGCCTGGGCCGCCTGCCCAGCGGCGCCGGCGAGCTTCTCGGTGGTGGATGCCAGCACGGCGTCGTCGGTCAGACCGGGGCTGGCCTGTAACGAACGCAACGCCGTCAGCAGAGCGAGCGCTTCGTGCGGGCCCAGCCGGAGGGGGCGGTCCATCCCGCGCGCATCGGTCAGGGTGAGGATGTGGTGTTCGCGATCGTCGGCGGCGAAGTCGATCAGGTCTCCGTGCAGGTACCCGGGCGTACCGGAGACCCAGAGCGTGTCCACATCCTGAAGTACCTGCCCGGTGCTGACACCGAAATGTTCGGCCACCTGCTCCACCGGAACGCCGCGATTCTTCTCCAAGTAGGCGATCAGGGCGAGCATGCGCACCATCCGGTCGCCGGCGTTCTCGGCCATCAGTTCTCCCCCCACGCGGTGGCCGCCCGTAGACGCGCCAGTACTGCAGAGCGCAGTTCCGCCGGCTCCAGCACCAGCACGCTGTCGGCGTAGCCGGCGACCTGCTCCGCGAACCGGTCGATATCGGTGACCGTCAATCGGACCACGTCCCGGTCGCTCGGCGCGGCGTGATGTTCGGAAGGCTCGGCCCGAGCGCGCAGTGCCGAGGCACGTTCGGGGACGAGTGCCAGCACCACCTCGGTTGTGGTCACCGGCGGCACCTCGATGCGGGACGGAATCTGCACCGCACCTCGTTCGCCGATGCGCCGCACCTTGGTCGTGATCCGGGAGAGACGGAAGGAACGCTGGGCCTGGCGGTCGCGATCGAACCCGATCAGGTACCAGCCCCGGTCCTTGGCGACCAGGCGCCACGGCTCGACCGTGCGCTGTGCACTCGTGCCGGTCCGGGCGGTGCGGTAGGTGAACTCCACGGCGATCCGGTCGGTAATGGCCTCCAGCAGCTCGGCGAAGGCCGCATCCGGTCCCCGCACCCGAAGTGCCAGCCCAGCGTGCTCACCCGGGTCGCTGAGATCACTGACGGCGCGCAGCTTCGTCAGCCCACGCCGGGACTCCGCGGCGAAGGAGGAGTCCTGCCAGACTTGTGCGGCCAGCGAGAGCACACCGACCTCGGCCGGTGTGAAGTCGACCGGAGGCAAGGTGTACTCGGTGGTGTCGATCCGGTAGCCGACGTCGTCCTCGTGTGCGGAGTCGGTGAGCGTGACGATCGGGATGCCGAGCGCCCGCAGCTGGTCCTTGTCACGCTCGAACATGCGGTCGAACGACTCAGTGGATGCGGCATCGGCATAGCCGTTCACCTGACGCCGGATCTCTCCCTTGGTCATCCGGTGGCGGGTGTGGCTGAGCGCGATCACCAGGTCGAGGAGGCGTTCGGCGGCCGGGACACGGTCCATACATCCCAGGCTAGCCGCGATACCTTGCGTTGGTGATGACATGGCGAGACGGCGTGGTGCGAGGAGTGGGAGCGCGATGGTCCGGGGCGCTCGAACTCGATGTGGAGATCGACGAACCTGGCGGAACCGGTCTCGTGCGGGCACTGGCCTATCCCGATCTGGTGGGTGAGCCCTCCGAGGGCACACGGGTGCTGCTGTCCATGTCCGCGCTGAGCAGAGGCTTGGGAACGGGCGGCTATGCCTTCGTCGTGGCGTGCCCCGACGACTTGCCGCCGGACCCGCCCGCCCGTGCCGGGCACCTCGTCAAGGCACGCTATACGCCGTTGCAGACGATGGTGCTGGGCGCGGACGAGCAGGAGGCTGACAGCCACGCCCTGCTCGCCGACGCCGACGACCTCGACGGCCTGCCGGTCGTCGTCGCTGACCTGCATTCGGCACTACCGGCGATCGTGGCGGGCGCACGCCGCGAGACCGAGCGCGCGGGACGTCCAGCACCGCGCGTGGTGTACCTGATGACCGATGGTGGCGCCCTGCCTGCCTGGTTCTCGCGCACCGTGGCCACGCTGCGCGAGCGGGAGTGGCTGACCGCCACTGTCACCGTGGGTCAGGCTTTCGGTGGCGACCTGGAGGCCGTCACCGTGCACTCCGGGCTGCTGGCGGCCCGGCTTGTGGCACGCGCAGACCTGGTGGTTCTCGCGCAGGGTCCAGGCAATCTCGGCACCGGCACCCGCTGGGGCTTCTCCGGGGTCAGCGCTGGGGAGGCGATCAACGCGACCGGTGTGCTCGGTGGGCGCCCGGTGGCGAGCCTGCGGGTCTCCGGAGCCGATCGGCGGCAGCGGCACCAGGGTGTCTCCCACCACAGCCTCACGGCGTATGGGCGCGTGGCGATGCACCCCTGCGACGTGGTCGTCCCCGAGTTGACCGGGTCCCTCACTGACCTCGGCGCGATGGTGCGAGCACAGGCGCAGCCGCTTGCCGCGCGGCACCGACTGGTTACCGTGGCCACCGACGGGTTGGACGACGCGCTGGCCTCCTGCCCGGTCCGGTTGTCGACCATGGGCCGTGGCCTGGCCGAGGACCCTGGCGCGTTCCTAGCCGCCGCCGCCGCGGGCGTCCATGCCGCCCGGCTCGTGCCGCGCGACGAGGGCCGCCAGCCGACGTGAGTCGGCGCGGGCGCGATGGCCGTCCACGCGTTGGATGGCCATCACCGCCCACACGGATCCGTCGTCCAGATCGAGTTGCACCCAGTCCCGCTCACCGAATCGCACGGTGACGATTTGCTCCCACGCCAGCCGACGCCGTCGGAAGACGTTCCGAACCACCAATCCCTGCGGGTCAGGAACAGCGGCCACGCTGGCCTGCAACCACAGGAACAGCACCACGGCGGCGGCCAGCACCCCGGCAGCGACGTGGAGCCCGAGGTGCGATCCCGGCAGCCGAGCCGTCAGGATCACGAAGAGCACATAGCCGCCGACGATCCAGCCGATGATCGACAGGCTCACCCAGCGGGTGGCACGCGGGCGGAACGGAGCGTAGAGATCCGCCTCGCCCGCGTGCTCGGTCATGAGCCCTACAGTCGGCTCGCGTGGATCCCGGTGACGATGATCGCTCGCGCCCCGAGCTCGTACAGCTCGTCCATGATCCGGTTCGTCTGCTTCCGGGGCACCATCGCGCGGACCGCCTTCCAGCGGTCGTCATGCAGCGGCGAGACCGTCGGCGACTCCAGACCGGGGGTGACGGCCACGCAGGCCTCCACCCGATCCACCGGGCAGTCGTAGTCCATGAGCACGTACTGACGAGCGACGAGCACACCATGGAGACGGCGGTCCAGGGTGGCCAGCCCCGCCTTGGGCTCCTCCCCCGCGTTCGGGCGGATCAGCACCGCCTCCGAGCGCAGGATCGGCTCACCGAAGACGTGCAGGCCGGCTGCGCGCAACGTGCCACCGGTCTCGACGACATCCGCAACGACATCGGCGACCCCGAGCCGGATAGTTGACTCGATCGCGCCGTCCAGACGCACGACGTGCGCGTCGATATCCCGTTCGGCCAGGTACGTGCCGACCAGGTGGGCGTAGCTGGTGGCGACGCGCTTGCCGTGGATGTCAGCCAGTGAGGTGACGTGGTCGGGGGGCCCGGCGAAGTGGAACGTCGAGCCGGCGAAGCCGAGTGCGCGATGCTCGATGGCGTCCACACCCGAGTCCAGCAGCAGGTCACGGCCGGTGATTCCGGCGTCGACAACGCCTTCGCCGACGTAGACGGCGATGTCACGCGGTCGCAGGAAGAAGAACTCGACATCGTTCTCGGTGTCGGGCAATACCAGTTCGCGGCCGTCGCGGCGCTGCCGGTAGCCGGCTTCCCGCAGCATCTGGCTGGCGGGCTCGGAGAGGGAGCCCTTGTTGGGCACGGCAATTCTGAGCACGGGGGTCCTTCGGTTCACAGGTGGGTGGCGGGCATGTCACGTAGGGCGGTGCTCACAGATGCTGGTAGACGTCCTCGAGTGTGAGACCGCGGGCGAGCATCATCACCTGCAGGTGGTAGAGCAGCTGAGAGATCTCCTCGGCGGCCTCGTCCTCGCTCTGGTACTCGGCGGCCATCCACACCTCGGCGGCCTCCTCGACGATCTTCTTGCCGATGGCATGGACGCCGGAGTCCAGCTCGGCGACGGTCCCGGAACCCTCCGGGCGGGTCTGGGCCTTGTGCTGGAGCTCAGCGAAGAGGTCGTCGAAGGTTTTCACGCCGCAGAGCCTACTGGTCTTCGGCGAAGGCGTCCGTATACGCCTCCTGGGGTGGGACGGGCGACGAGGTCAGCCCGACCGAGTCGAGGAACGTCGACATCTCCTGCCACGGGCCGCGGTGCACGCCCCACCCGGGACCGGTGGTGCCGTACAACGGCACCGTCGACTCCATCGTGGCGGTCATGATCGCCTCCTGCTCGGCATCGACGGTGCCCGGGATCGCCTCGATCGCGGCGTCCACCCCGGCTCGGGGGTCGGCGGCGATGTCGGCGAGGGCACGCCCGACTGCGCCGATCACCGCCCGCAGCGCCTCGGGTTCGGTCTGGGTGAGCTCATCGGTGGTGCCGAGTCCGATGCCCACGAGCGGTACCTCACCCAGGGGCACGGCCCGCACATCGAGCCCGGTGGCGGCGAACTGCGGCACATCGTTGTTCTGGTAGCCCATGACGGCGTCCACGTGGCCCTCGGCGAGTGCGCTCTGCTGCGTGAAGCCGATGTGCTCGATCTGCACGTCATCCTCGGTCAACCCGGCCTGCTCGAGCATGGCGAGCAGGCCGTACCAGGTCTCCCCGAACGGACCGGGCACACCTACGGTGCGGCCGGCCAGGTCGGCCGGCGTGGCGACGTCGGAGTCGGCCGGGACGATGAGCGCCACCGGATAGGACTCGTACAGGGTGGCGATGCTCCGGACTGGAACACCCGCGTCACGCGCCACCATGATCTCGTCGCCACCGGCCACGACCACCTGCTCGGTGCCCTCCGCCAGGGCTCCGAACAGGTCCTCTGACTCGCCGTGGTGACGCAGGGTGACGTCGACGCCCGCCTCATCGAAGTAGCCCTGCTGCTCGGCCAGGTAGAACGGGGCGAACTGGACGTTCGGGACGTAGGTGAGGCCGATCGTCAGTGAGTGCTGCGGATCGGTACCGGTACTCGGCGAGGAGGAGGCGCCGTCGTCGGTGGAGGGGGCGCACCCCGCGGCTGCGGCGAGGGTGAGGGTGAGGGCAGCCAGCAGGCTGCGGCGGCGGAGGGTAGTCACCAGCGGACCTTTCTTTCCCAGGCTCTGACGAGCACGTAGAACCCGACCGCTCCGGCGGCCAGGACGATGAGAGTCGCGAACATGCCGGTCGTGTCGGAGCGGTCGCGGTAGACCGACAGCAGCAGCCCGAGGCCCTGTCCGCCCATGACGAACTCGCCGACCACGGCGCCGGTGATGGAGAGCACGAAACCGTTGCGGACACCCGCGAGGACGGCGGGAAGGGCCAGGGGGGCTTCGATGTGGAGCAGCAGACGCCAGCGGCCGGCGCCGTCGAGGCGTGCGGCACCGAGCACCTCGTCGTCGAGCGTGGTGAGGCCGAGGGCGGTGTTGACCACGATCGGGAAGAAGACCAGCAGCGCACACAGCAGCGCGATCGGCAGCAGGCCGTAGCCGAACCAGAGCACGATCAGAGGGGCGAGGGCAACGGCGGGGATGGCCTGGGTGGCAGCCAGGTAGGGGCCTAGCGCGGCGGATGCGAGGCGGGACCGGGCCAGCAGATAGCCGATTGGGAGGGCCACTGCCAGGCCGATGAGACCGCCGAGCAGGCTCTCGCTGGCCGTGGTGGCGGCGTAGCGCAGGATGTCGCCTTCGGAGACCTCGGTGACGAGCCGCGTGGCCAGTGCACTGGGGGCAGGAAGGATCCGCGAGGGCGTCAGGCCGGCGACGATCTCCCACAACAGCAGGCCGGCCGCTCCGATCACGAGCGGCGCCAGAACCGAGGAGCCGACGAGATCGGCTGCATCAGCCGGTCGTGGCTGCGTCGACCTGCGTGACATGCTCTCTCGTCCTCTCCCCAAGCGTTACCCGGGGTGGACGACGGCGCGGCGCACGTCGACCGACGACGTCACATGACGTCGCGTGCTTCCTCCCATCCGGACTTTCACCGTCGGTCCTGGAGTTCCACCAGGTCAACCGATCTTGCGATCGGGTCGCGGACTGTCACCGCCGGCTCGGACTTTCACCGACCCCGGAGCACGTTGATCGCGCCCATTCTCTCACACCCGCGGCGGTGAGCCTCAGGGTCGGAACGCGTCCGTGGCCTTGGCGCGCAGGATGGCGATCTCCTCGGCGGGGTCGGCGGCGGAGTAGACCGCAGACCCGGCGACGAAGACGTTCGCTCCTGCGGCTCCGGCGTCGGCGATGGTCTCGCGGGAGACGCCACCATCGACCTGGATCCACACATCGGCGCCCGAGCGGGTGATGGCGTCGCGGGTACGGCGGATCTTCGGCAAAGTCCCGGTGATGAAGGACTGGCCACCGAAGCCGGGTTCAACGGTCATCGCCAGGACCATGTCGAACTCCGGTAGCAGGTCCAGGTAGTTCTCGATCCCGGTGGCTGGGCGGAGCGCGAGACTGGCCCTGGCACCTTTCGCGCGGAGTTCCCGGGCGAGCCGCACCGGTGCCCGGGCCGCCTCGGCATGGAACGTGACGGACGCGGCCCCGGCCTCCGCATAGGCAGGTGCCCATGTGTCCGGGTCATCGATCATCAGGTGCACATCGGCGGGAACGGCCGTGGTGGCGAGGATGCGTTCGACCACCGGGAGGCCGAATGTCATGTTCGGCACGAAGTGGTTGTCCATGACGTCCAGGTGCACGTAGTCGGCGCTGGCGATGCGCCCGATCTCCCCGGTGAGGTTCGCCAGGTCCGCGTTCAGCACGCTCGGTGAGATCAGGATCGGTGCCGTCATGGTGGTCAGGGTATCGGTGCTCACCGGCGGATGAGCGCGAGGAACATTGCGTCGGTCCCGTGCCGGTGAGGCCACAGCTGCACGTAGGGTCCCTGCTGGCCGGGCAGCGGGGCGCCGATCACATGCTCGGCGATCTGGACGGCGTCCAGCACCTCCGCGTGCTCGGCTCGCTTCAGCACGTCGGTCACGACGGCGTGGGTCTCGGCCAGGTGCGGGGAGCAGGTCACATAGGCCACCACTCCCCCGGGGCGGGCGGCGTTCAGAGCGGAGGTGAGCAGCTGGCGCTGCAGCGGGCCGAGGGAGGCCAGATCGGACAGCGACCGGCGCCAGCGGGATTCCGGACGACGGCGCAGCGCACCCAGTCCTGTGCACGGGACATCCACCAGGACACGATCGAAGGCACCGGGCTGCTCCTCCCCGATCTCCCGGCCGTCACCGGTCCGGATACTCAGGCCAGGCAGGACCGTCCGGAGGGCCGCGGTGGACTGGTCCACGAGTCTGGCCCGGTGCGTCGACACTTCGTTGGCCAGCAGGACGCCGTCCGGGGATCGTTCCGCGAGGAGGGCGCCGAACAGGGCAGCCTTGCCTCCGGGACCCGCGCACAGGTCGAGCCATGTGGCGTCGGGCCCGTCGACGGGCGCGGCAGCGGCGATCAGGGTGACGAGCTGACTTCCTTCGTCTTGGACCCCGGCGCGGGCGGAGCGGACTGCTTCCAGCGCCCCTGGATCGCCGTGAGTGAGAGTACGGGCGGTCGGGGCCCATCGGGTGGGCTGGCTGTCGGGTGCATCCTCGTCCGTCGCGAGCCCTGGGCGTAGGACGAGCGTGACCGCGGGCGCGGTGTTGTCGGCTTCCAGCAGCGCGGGCAGGTCGTCCGAGCCTTCGGCCGTGGTGGACAGGCTCTGCCGCATCGAGCGAACGATCCATGCCGGGTGCGAGCTGGACACAGCCAGGCGGTCGGTCTCCTCGGGCAGCTCGGCGGTGATGATGTCCAACCATTCCGGAAGCTCACGCTCGGCGATGCGCCGCAGGATCGCGTTGACGAACTGAGCGGACCCGGCTCCGACGGCACTGCGGGCCAGCCCCACCGTCGCGGAGACGGCGGCGTGATCGGGTACCCGCATGGCGAGCAGCTGGTGGGCACCGAGCCGCAGGACGTCGAGTACCGGTGGGTCGAGCTGCTCGAGGCGACGGTCGGCGACGGTGCCGATGATCGCGTCATAGCGGCCCTGATAGCGCAGCGTGCCGTATGCGAGCTCGGTCGCGAACGCGGCATCACGGCCGGCGATACGGCGCTCGCGCAGCATCGGTGGCAGGGTCAGGTTCGCGTAGGAATCGGAGTCGGCGACTGTGCGGAGCGTGTCGTAGGCGGCGCGGCGCGCTGGATCGGCGTCCTTGGCGCGCTCGCGTGGTGCCCGGGTCGTGCGGGAGCGGTCGTCGGCACTGTCGCGACGAGTGGCGCCACGTCGGGTCCCTTGTCGGCCGTGCTCCCGCCCGCCCGGTTGATCGCCTCCATGCCTCGATCGGGGGCCGCGCGCTGGCCGGCCGTCCCGATCGTGGCGGCCGCGGCGTTCGCGGTCATTGCCGCCGTTGCGGTGATCGTCGTTCATGCCTGCGTGTCCTGACTGGAGTGGTGGCCGGCTGCCACATCGGCGGTGTCGAATCCATCGGCGTCACCCAGCCGCGCGCCTCGTGCCCAGTCGGCCGCCGCCATCCAGGACTTCCCGGGTGGGGCGATCTGGTCGAGACGCACCGGCTCGGTCCCGGTGCCGACAAGGACGCCGTCTGCTGTGGCGGCGAGCTGGCCCGGCGCGAGCACGGTGGCACTCTGGACCGGGCGTACCGGTCCTAGTTTGACGCGGTGGCCCTCCCGGGTGGTCCATGCTCCCGGGGCCGGGGTGCAGCCACGGATCTGCCTGTCGATCGCGGCCGCGGGGCGTCGCCAGTCGACGTGCCCGTGTTCGGCTGTCAGGCGGGGGGCGTGACTCACGCCGTCGGGAGGCTGCGGTTGCGGCTGCGCGCTGCCGTCGGCCAGTGCGTCCAGAGACGAGACGAGAAGGGCCGGCCCTGCCTCCGCCAGCCGGTCCAGCAGGTCACCGCTCGTATCCCACGGGCGCACCGTCTCAGTCATCGTGCCGATGACAGGACCGGTGTCGAGACCTGCTTCGATGCGGAACGTGCTCGCCCCGGTCACGTCGTCGCCGGCCATGATCGCGTGCTGCACGGGTGCGGCGCCTCGCCATGCGGGCAGCAGTGAGAAGTGCAGGTTGATCCAGCCGTGCGCCGGCAACGAGAGGGCGGGTTCACGCAGCAGCGCACCATAGGCGACGACGGCGCACGCGTCCGGTGCGAGTGCGCGCAGGCGCTCATAGGTGCCGGGTTCGTGCGGTTTGTCGGAGGTGATCACCGGGATTCCTGCCGCCTCCGCCGCCTCATGAACCGGACTCGGAGTCAGGACGCGTTTGCGCCCGACAGGGGCGGGAGGCCGCGTGAGAACGGCGACTACCTCGTGGGCTGAGGCGAGGATCGCGTGGAGGGAGGGCACGGCAACGGCGGGCGTGCCCGCAAACACAACACGCATGCGTGCCAGTCTAGGCGTACCCGCCCGTCCGGTTGGATGACCTCGTGTGCTGCAGCCAGTTGGCCAGCTCCCGCAACGAACTGATCCGGATGTCGGCGCGGCGTGCGTCGGGCAGTCTGGCGTGGTGGATTCCCCATGGTCCCCGGCGCAGGTGTGCCGTCCGCATTCCTGAGGCGTGGGCCGGCAGGATGTCGTTGTCGAGCCGATCGCTGACGTACAGGATCCGCTCTGGGGCAAGTGAGAGCTCGGCACTGACGCGGTCGAAGAACGCGGCCGCTGGTTTGGCCACAGCCCACTCGGTGGACGTCCAACCGGCTCCACAGGTGCCGATGATCGACACCCTCCGCGATGAGGGCTCCCAACGTTGCCATGACCGTGAATGGACTGAGGTTCACCGCGTGCGCATGCTGAGTCCAGGCGCGAGATTCGTCGACAAGCGTCTCACCGACGTCGAACACGACAGCATCCAGATCAACTGCTCTCAGGGGAGCTTCTAGCGCCATGGAAGTGGTGTAGCAGGAGAACTCCGGGCACGCCAAGGCCCCCGTCGACGGTGGGTGTCGGCGGGGTTCGGGGCGGGGTGGTCAGAAGGGTGGTGGGTCGGTGTTGCCTGGTCTGGGCGTCGTGGCGGGGCTCGCGGGCACCTCAGCCTCGCTCACAGGCAGCTCAACGTCGTGGACGGGCGGGCGCCCACCGCGCTCGTGGTGCACGCGCCGGTCACGGTCGAAACCAGCGTCGGGCCCTGGATCGGTGCCAGAACCGGTGCCGGGACTGGTGCCGGGACTGGTGCCGGGAGGCGGCTGTCCTGCCGCTGGCCGCGCCTGGCGGTGGCGGCGGGTGGGCATAGCCCGGGCGTTGGCTCGCATCGAGGCGATGGCGACGCGGCGGGTCTTGATGATCGGCTGACCCGGGGTATTGATGACACCGGGGAGTACGAACGTGCCCTCCGGGGCCACCAGATACGCCACCCGGTCGGGCCCGGTCCAGTAATACATCCCCGGGCTGAGCAGCTCATACGACCAGTCGGTGTGGGTCTTCACCCGATGGTGCCGCCGGCACAACACCGCCAGATTCCGTGAGGTCGTGGCACCACCCTGCTCGTGCGGGG
>NZ_VSMB01000011.1 GCF_009805705.1 Ruania rhizosphaerae | reverse complement strand
CGCCGGACACCCATTCCAACAAGGGCCACCCCACCGGGGTGGCCCTTGTTGCGTTGAGCCCGGTAGTGTGACGGCGGATTCTGAACAGTGAGGAGCACGATGGGCGAGGGTCGTAGCGGCGACGGATGGCGTGCACGAGACGATCGGCGAGGACCCGGTCACCGGCAGGACCGTAGCTCGGGGCAACACCGCGCCGGTGACCGTGACCGAGCGCGGGGCTCTTCAGCGGCAGGTGAGGTCCGTCGTCGGCGTCCACCGGTCGGGAGGGAGGAGGGGCGTCCCCGGCAGGAGGATCGCCCACAGGACCCGCCGTTGGCCGAATCGGTGACCCCAGATCAGCTCGATCGTTCTGCGCGTTCGCGACTGCGTACGCTGTCGAAGGACAATGCCGATCGCGTCGCACGTCATCTGGTCACGGCCGGGCTGTTGCTCGATGAGGATCCGGAGGGGGCGTATCAGCATGCGCATGCGGCGTTGCGGCGTGCGGGTCGGGTGGACGTTGTCCGCGAGGCCGTGGCGTTGGCCGCGTACGCGACCGGTCGCTACGCCGAAGCCTTGCGCGAGGTGCGGACTGTCCGGCGACTGAGCGGGGTTGACGGTTTGCGTGCCATCGAGGCCGACTGTGAACGGGGTCTCGGCCGTCCTGAGCGGGCTTTGAGCCTGGCATCGGCGCCCCCGAGCCCCGCGATGAGCGCAGAAGACCGGGTGGAGCTGGCGATCGTGGCCAGTGGTGCGAGGCTCGATCTCGACCAACCTGAGGCTGCGCTCCTTCTGCTCGAACAACCGGAGGTGGCTTCAGCCGCCGGACCACTGAGAGAACGGGTCTCCGAAGCGCGCGCAATGGTGCTGCGTGCGCTGGGTCGAGGTGTCGAGGCAGATGAACTCGAGGGTTCACTTCCGGCTCGGGAGGAGCCCGACGGGGACGTGGCTTTCGGTGAGGTCGAACTGTCTGCCGCGGAGATCGAGGCACTGGTGTCGGGTCAGTCGTCGTCCCACGGGCAAGATGAATCCACGTCGGGCGGAAAGGACTCCAACGCATGAGCGCAGCGACTCTGATCGGCTGTGACCGTCCCCTCCAGGAGGAGTACGACGTCGCGCTGCTCGACCTCGACGGTGTGGTGTATCGGGGAGCCGACGGCGTGCCGCACGCCGCGAGCGCTATTGACCACGCACGTGCAGCGGGATTGCGCTCGATGTTCGTGACCAACAATGCCGCCCGTTCCCCGCAGACGGTCGCCCGGCACCTGACCGATCTGGGTATCCCGACCGGTCCGGAGGAGGTGACCACAGCAGCGCAGGCGGCCGCTGCTCTGGTGGCGAGCGAGGCCGATGAGGACACTCGAGTGCTCGCTATCGGCGGCGACGGACTGCGTGAGGCTCTGCTGGACCTAGGACTCACGGTCGTCGACACAGCTGCCGATGCCCCGACTGTCGTCGTCCAGGGCTTCGCACCCACCCTCGGCTGGCCCGACCTGGCGGAGGCTGTCTACGCCATCGGTGCGGGTGCCACCCACATTGCGTCGAACGTCGACGCCACGCTCCCCACCGAACGGGGCATGGCGCCGGGCAACGGATCACTGGTTGCGGCTGTGGTGCATGCGACGGGAGTGCAGCCACGATCCACCGGGAAGCCGCAGCCGGAGATCTTTCAGCAGGCCGCTTCGCGCGCAAGCGGACGGAACCCCATCGTGGTCGGGGACAGATTGAATACCGATCTCGCCGGAGCCCGAGCCGCGTGCTATCCGGGATTGCATGTACTGACCGGGGTCGACGGGATGGCTGAGGTTCTCACAGCCCGTCCCGAATACCGGCCCAGCTACCTCGCGGCTGATCTACGCGGTCTCGCTCAGGCACACCCCGAGCCCCACGCCGAGGATGACGTCTGGATGTGCGGGCAGGCACGTGCCAGCGTCCGGGGCAACACCGTCGTTTTCGACCGTCCAGACGGTCCGGTGCCGCTGGGTGCGACACCGATCTCCATCGACGAGTTCCGCGCCGCCGCGGCGGCGGCCTGGGCTGCCAGTGACGCGGCCGGGGTGGCCACCGTGCTCGGCGACGTGCCCGCACTCACGCTCACCGCAGACTGACGCCGCGCCGGGTAGCGTGGGAGTCAGAAGGGAGCTGCAGTGACGATCATCGAGCCCGCCGACGACGACCTCCAGGCCGCACTGGCGTTCGCTGAGGCACTGGGGGACGAGCCGCTGCCTGCACACGTGGAGGCATTCGAACGCGTACACACGATCCTCCAGGACCGGCTCGCGCGAGCCGACGCCTGATGGCCCGCCGTGCGCGCCTCGACGCCGAGCTGGTTCGCCGCAGACTAGCCCGGTCGCGCCAGCATGCCGCCGAGCTGATCGCCGATGGGCGAGTGCTGCTCGACGGCAGCCGGGCGAGCAAGGCCGCCACTCAGCTGGATCCCGCCCAGGCACTACGTGTCCTGGAGCCAGCCGACGGAGCGGCGGAGTACGCGTCCCGCGGCGGCCACAAACTCGCGGGTGCGCTCGACGCACTCGGCAGCTTGGCCCCACGCGTAGCCGGCCGTCACGCGCTCGACGCCGGTGCCTCGACCGGCGGTTTCACCGATGTGCTGCTGCGTCGCGGTGCTCGTTCGGTGGTCGCAGTCGACGTCGGCTACGGCCAGTTGGTGTGGTCGTTGCGCAACGACGAGCGCGTCCTCGTCATGGACCGCACCAACGTGCGCTCGCTCCGCCCCGAGGACGTTCAGCCGCCGGTCGACCTGGTGGTCGGAGACCTTTCCTTCATCTCCCTCACGCTGGTGCTGCCGGCCCTGCGGAGCGTCGCCACACCCGAGGCCGACCTCCTGCTCATGGTCAAGCCGCAGTTCGAGGTGGGCAAGGAACGACTCGGCTCCGGGGGAGTCGTGCGGGACACGGCACTGCACGCAGATGCTGTCCACACCGTCGTGGCCGCCGCAGCCGAACTGGGCCTCGGCCTGCGTGCCGCGGTCGCGAGCCCGCTGCCCGGACCGAGCGGCAATGTGGAGTACTTCGTGCACCTGCACGCCGGACCAGGCGCCGACACCGAGAGCACGATCGCTCATGCCATCGCCACCGGGCCCGCAGGTGCGGCCGCTGCGACAGGAGGAACCCCATGAGCCGCAACGTGCTCGTCCTGACCCACCCCACCCGGCCCGCGGCACGACGGTCCGCAGAGCAGGTCGCGACCGAACTGCGCCGACACGGCATGACACCGGTCACCGAGGACGAGATCGCCGCGACCGAGATCGAGCTCGTCATCGTCCTCGGTGGCGATGGCACGATTCTGCATGCCGCAGAGCTGATCCGTGGCCGGGAGGCGCCGCTGATCGGAGTGAACCTGGGGCACGTCGGATTCCTGGCGGAGTCCGAGGTTGACCGAATCTCGCATGTCGTCTCCCGGGCAGCAGCGCGTGACTACGCCGTCGAGGAACGCATGACGCTCGACGTCACCGTCACCCCGCCGGACGCCCCGCCCGTGCGCAGCTGGGCGATCAACGACGTCAGCGTGGAGAAGGCCGAACGCGAACGCATGGTCGAAGTGGCGATCGGTATCGACGATCGCGGACTGTCCACGTTCGGGTGCGACGGGGTCGTGATGTCCACGCCAACCGGATCGACGGCCTACGCCTTCTCTGCCGGCGGGCCGGTCGTCTGGCCGGATGTCGAAGCGATGCTGCTCGTGCCCATCAGCGCCCACACCTTGTTCGCGCGTCCGCTCGTGGTCGGCCCGGGCTCGCGCATGAGTGTGGAGATCCTCAGCCGCAGCTACACCTCGGCTGTCGTCTGGTGCGACGGTCGGCGACGGATCGACGCTCCGCCCGGTTCGAGGATCGACGTCGTACGTGGTGCGGAACGAGTCCGCCTTGCCCGATTCAACCTGGCACCGTTCACCGACCGGCTCGTGGGCAAGTTCAACCTTCCGGTGGCCGGCTGGAGAGGGGAGCACGAGAACCCGTGATCGAGGAGATCCAGATCCGCGACCTCGGTGTCATCGAGTCCGCCCGCATCGAGCTCGACCGCGGACTGACAGTGATCACCGGCGAGACCGGAGCCGGCAAGACGATGGTGCTCACCGGTCTCGGACTCCTACTCGGCGGGAAGGCGGACCTCGGGGCTGTCCGTCCCGGAGCGGACAGTGCCGTGGTCGAGGGGCGCCTCGTGCCGCCACCGGGCCACCCTGCCCTCGACGTTGCCGTCGATGCTGGGGCGCTGCTCGACGACGACACACTGCTGGTGGCCCGGACAGTCTCCACGAGCCGGTCGCGTGCGCACGTCGGTGGCCGGTCCGTCCCTCAGGGCCTGCTCAGCGAGATCGGTGCCGAACTCGTGACTGTGCACGGCCAGAGCGAACAACTCCGGCTCCGCGCTCCGGCGCAACAGCGGCAAGCTCTCGACTCCTTCGCCGGTGGTGCCCATCTTTCCGCGTTGGCCGACTACGGTGCCGCGCACGCGGCGCGGCAAGAGGCTGCGCGTGCTCTCGCCCGGTGGGACGAGGACGCCCAGGCCCGGGAGGCGGAGCTGGAGCGGCTCCAGCGCGCGCTCGAGCGGATCGACGCCCTCGAACCCCGAGCGGGCGAAGACGTGGAACTCCGTGCCGAGGCTGAGCGCCTGGGCAACGTCGAGGATCTACGCACGGCTGCCCAGCACGCCCACGACGCGATCGGGGGAGCAGAGGATCTGGACGGACCCGAGGCAGCGATCGCTCTCGTCGACCAGGCGCGCCGGGCCCTGGCGGGCGCGGCCGCGCACGACGCCACGCTGCAGGAGTGGAGCGGCCGGCTCGACGCCGTCAGCTATCAGCTGTCCGACACCCTCACCGAGATCGGTAGCTATGTCACCGGCCTGGAGGCCGATCCGCAGCGGCTGGACCACGTGCACCAGCGCCGTGCCGATCTCAACGACCTGGCACGTGCCTACACCGACGGCGGCACGCTTGCCGAACTCCTCGACTTCGCAACCGCCGCGCGCGAGCGGGTGGGCGCACTCACGGCACCAGGAGCCGGCCGGGAAGCTCTCGCGGCCGAACTCGACCGGCTCACCACAGCCGAGCAGGAGGCGGCAGCCGCCCTCACCGCCAGCCGGATCCGTGCGGCTGAGTCGATGGCGGCCGCGGTCGACGCTGAGCTGGCCGGCCTGGCCATGTCCGGTGCACAGATGACGGTCGAGCTCACCCCACGCGACGACCTGGGCCCGTGGGGTGGCGAAGACGTCGAGCTGCTGCTGACCGCGCACCCCGGTGCCCCGGCACGCCCGCTCGGCAAGGGAGCATCCGGTGGTGAGCTCTCCCGCGTGATGCTCGCCATCGAGGTGGCGATGGCGCGAGCACAGGCCGAGGCAGGCGAGCGGACCTTGCCGACCTTCGTCTTCGACGAGGTCGACGCCGGGGTCGGTGGCCAGGCCGCCGTCGAGGTCGGACGCCGGCTCGCCGAGCTCGCACGGCACACGCAGGTGATCGTCGTCACGCACCTGGCGCAGGTCGCCGCGTTCGCCGACCGGCACCTCGTCGTCATGAAGACTTCGGGCGCGGGCCGGGATGCCGTGACCAACAGTGACATCCGAGTGGTCGAGGGTACCGACCGGGAGGCCGAGCTGGCCCGTATGCTCTCCGGAGACGCCACCTCCGCCGCGGCGCTCCAGCATGCCGCTGAGCTTCTCGAACGCCCCGTCGTGGGACCATAGCGGAGATGATCTCCCTGCTACGTCGCCGAGCCAGGGACGAGGATGACGAAGATGAGACCCTCGCCCCTGTCCGAGTCGACCCTCGGACAAAGTCGCTCACCAAGCGCCTTCGGCCAGAGGATGTCGCCGTCATCGACCACCTCGACCTGGACCGTGTCTCGGCTGAGGCCCTCGTAGCGTGCCGACCCGCTGCGGTGCTGAACGCCGCCCCCTCCATCTCCGGCCGCTACCCCAACCTCGGGCCGCAGATCGTCGTCGACGCTGGTATCCCGCTCATCGACGACCTCGGGCCCGACATCATGACCCTCCGCGAGGGGGCACGGGTGCGGATCGTCGACGGCTCGGTCTTCGCCGCTGACGGCACCATCATCGCCGAAGGTGCCGTCCAGACCGGCGAGTCCGTCGAGGCAGCCATGGAGGAGGCCAGGGCCGGTTTGTCCGTACAGCTCGAAGCCTTCGCCGCCAACACGATGGACTATATGCGGCGCGAGCGCGAACTTTTGCTCGATGGCGTCGGAGTACCGCAGGTTCGAACCACCTTCGAGGGCCGACATGTCCTGATCGTGGTACGCGGTTACTCCTACCAGGAGGACCTCGCGATGCTGCGTTCCTACGTGCGTGAGTACCGGCCGCTCCTGGTCGGTGTCGACGGTGGAGCGGACGCGATCCTGGAGGAAGGCCTGCGTCCGGACATGATCGTCGGGGACATGGACTCTGTCTCGGACAAAGCGCTGCGTAGCGGTGCCGAGATCGTTGTGCACGCCTACCGGGACGGACGGGCTCCCGGTCTGGAACGGGTGAAGGACCTCGGGGTGCAGCACGTGACCTTCCCGGCCACCGGCACCAGCGAGGACGTCGCCATGCTGCTCGCGGACGAGAAAGGGGCCTCGCTGATAGTCGCGGTTGGTACCCACGAGACACTGGTGGAGTTCCTCGATAAGGGCCGGGCGGGCATGGCGAGCACCTTTCTGACCCGGCTGCGGGTGGGGAGCAAACTCATCGACGCCAAGGGCGTCTCCCGCCTGTACCGGCACCGGATCTCCAACTGGCAGGTCACTGCGCTGATCCTTGCCGGTCTCGCGGCCCTCGTAGCGGCTGCGGCCGCGACGCCGGCGGGCCAGGCCTTCTTCGGGATCGTCCTTGCCCGCTTCGACGACTTCTGGTCCTGGATACGGGACCTGTTCACGGGGCTCTTCTAACAGTGCGTGGTTTCCGACACGCATCACGAGGGCCCGCGACGAGAAAGACAATCCAGTGATCGACTTCCGCTACCACATCGTGTCACTCATCTCGGTGTTCCTGGCGCTCGCCGTGGGCATCGTGCTGGGCGCCGGACCGCTCCGCGACTACATCGCCGACGAACTCTCCGGGCAGGTCGAGCAGTTGCGCGCCGAGAAGGACGCGCTGCGGGAGGACCTCGACATCGCCGAGGCGGCACTGCAGGGCCGGAGCACCTTTCTCACCGAGGCGGCACCGCAGCTCTACGACGGTGTGCTGGAGGGGCGCTCGGTCGCCATCGTGACACTGCCGGAAACCGATTCGGCGGTCGCCGAGGCCGTTGAGGCCCGCCTCGTGCAGGCCGGTGCCACCATCTCCGGCAGGGTGGTGACCGCACCCGGATGGACCGACCCGGCTGAGGCTGCGTTCCGAGCCGGGATCGCGGAGAATCTCGTCGCCCAGCTCAATCCGGCCCCCGACGCGTCCACCCCGGCCGACGAAGTGCTCGCGCAAGCGCTCGGGCAGTCGTTGACGTTGCGAGACCCCGGCGACCCCCAGCGGCGTTCGGCCGAGGCGGAGGACATCCTGGAAATCCTGCGCACGTCCGACTTGGTGACAGAGTCCAGCTCCGTCGAGGGTCCTGCCTATGCCACCGTGGTGGTCGGCCCCAACGACCACAACGACGAACCGCTCACCGACGCCGAGCTCGCCGAGGCGGAGGCGACCAACCAGTCCCACCTCGTCCTCGCTGCCGGGATCGCCGAGACCGGTGAGGGTTCGGTGCTGGCCGGCGTCGACGGTGGCGCGGGGACGCTCCTGGCCGCGTTGCGCTCCGGTTCGGAGGCGGACGAGGCCGCCATCACCAGCGTCGACTCCGTCGGTACGATCACCGGGCAGGTCACCGTCCCGCTGGCGCTGGCCGCCACGATCGCCGGGGAGGGCGCTCAGTTCGGCCTGGAGGAATCGGCCGATCTGGTTCTGCCCGGTCCCGTTGCGCTCGACCTGCCCGATCCGGCAGCTTTCGCGCCCGGTCCCGTGGGTGCTGACGACCAGAGCACCGGCGACGCCGATGGCGACCAGGCTGATGAGACCAACCAGAGCGCGGATGCTGACCAGTCGGCCGATGCGGACCAGGCCGACGGATGAACCTGACCAGACGCGGGGTCGCTGCGACCGCCGGTGCGGCGACGGTAGCGGCGGCAGCTGTGCTGATGGAACGCACCACTGAACTCGGCGGCCGCTGGGAGCGGACGAACTTCCGCGGTCGTCGGGTCCATCTCCGTGGTGGTCTCGCAGCCGGGCTCGGGAGCGCCGTGGCCGCCGCTCTCGCCACCGGTCCGGGCCGGCCCGGCGAGACCGCCGGAGCTGTGCTGGCCACGACAGCCGGAGGCGTCTTCGGCTTGCTGGACGATCTCGACCCGACCCCTGCCGCGACTCGTGGTCTGCGCGGCCATCTGCGGGCGCTTGCAGGCGGTACGGTGACCACTGGTGCGGCCAAGCTGTTCGGGATCTCGGGTTGCGCCGTCGCGGCTGCCGCCCTCCTCACTGACGGCGGACGGCGGGGATCGTCGCGTCCCGCCTCCCTGCCAGTCCGGATGGCTGACGTGCTCGCCTCGGGTGCGCTGATCGCCGGCACTGCCAACCTGATCAACCTGTTCGACCTGCGGCCCGGGCGAGGACTGAAGGTGACGACGCTCCTGGCAGGTCCGATGCTCTCCCAGACGGGCACCACAGGAAACCTGGCGGCTGCGGCCGGTGGCGTCGCGGCGGCGTCCATGCCCAGCGATCTTGGTGAGCGAACGATGCTGGGCGACACCGGTGCGAACGCTCTCGGTGCACTGCTCGGAAGCGCGGCCGCGACCCATCCGCGACCTGGCGTCCGGTTCGTGGCCCTGGGAGCCGTCGTCACGCTCATCCTGGCGAGCGAGAAGGTCAGCTTCTCGGCCGTGATCGCGAAAACGCCGCTGCTGCGGGCTATCGACGGCTGGGGTCGCCAGCCGTGACGACGCGCCGCCTGCTCGGCTCGGTGGCCGGGGCGGCGACCATGATCGCTGCGCTGACCATCGCCTCCCGGCTGCTCGGTTTCGGCCGCTGGCTGGTCCAGGCGGAGACCGTGCGCTCGGGCGCCGTCGGTGACGCATACGCCGCCGCGAACATGGTGCCGAATGTGCTCTACGAGGTGGTCGCCGGTGGCGCCCTGGCCGGTGCCGTGATTCCGTTGCTGGCGGGCCCCATCGCCCGCCAGGTGCGCCAGGATGTCGACCGGACCTCCTCTGCGCTCCTGACGTGGGCGGTGGCAGCGCTGCTGCCGGTCGCGGTGGCGCTCACCGTGCTGGCGCGCCCCATCGCCGGCTTGCTGCCCGATGCGGCCGGAACGGATCCGGCGGTACAGGTGGAGGCGACGACTCGCTTCCTCCAGGTGTTCGCACCGCAGGTCGTGCTCTACGGCATCGGCGTGGTGCTCACCGGCGTCCTGCAGGCACACCGGCGGTTCCTGGCTCCGGTTCTGGCTCCCATCGCCTCCACCGGCGTGGTGATCGTGAGCTATCTGGTGTTCGGCCTGCTCGCCGACGGGCTGCAGGATTCTCCAGGAGCGCTCCCGGACGCGGCCTTCGCCTGGCTGGCCTGGGGCACGACCGCCGGGGTCGCAGCCCTCTCGCTCCCGCTGCTGATCCCCGTGCGCCGGTGCGGTGTGCGGTTGCGCCCCACCTTCCGCTTCCCGCCCGGTGTCGCCGGGCGGGCCAGGTCGCTCGCGTTGGCCGGCCTGGGCTCGCTCCTCGCCCAGCAGCTGTCGGTGCTGGCCGTGCTGTGGGTCGCCCGCACCGGCGGTGACGCCGGCACGATCCTGGTGTTCCAGTGGACGCAGGCGGTCTATCTGCTGCCCTACGCCGTCCTCGCGGTACCCCTGGCCACGGCGGCGTTCCCACGGCTGGCGGAACTGGCCGCTGTCGAGGACGACGGCCTGCACCGTACGGTCTGGACCGCTCTGCGGGCGGTGCTCGCCGTGGCGGTACTCGGGGCGGGAGCGCTCGTGGCTGTGGCGCCGGCGGTGGAGCAGCTGTTCGCTGGATGTGAGCCGACCGGTGAGTGCACCAACGACACCACCGGGATGGCCACGGCGCTGTCGGTGATGGCACCGGGCGTGATCGGCCTGTCGACGATCTTCCTCGTCGCACGCGTGCTCTACACGATGGATCGCAACCGCGCGGCCGTCTCGGCCACCGCATTGGGCTGGCTGACGGTCACGGTCACGGCCGTCCTCGGTGTGCTCACACTCGCGCCTGAGGGTGGCGATGGACCGAGGACGCTGCTGGTGCTGGGGGGAGCGCATGCGGCCGGGATGACCGTTGCCGGCCTCGCCCTGGTCATGCTGCTGGCGCTCGCCCTCCGCGAACGGATCCCGGGACCGGTGGTGCGCACGACCCTCGTGGTGGGCGCCGGAGCGCTGCTGGGGGCCGCCGCGGGACGGTGGGCCACCACGCAAGGACTGGACCGCTTGGGTGAGGGTGCGGTGGCAGCCGTGATCGCCGCCGGCAGCGGCGCTGCCTTGGCACTCACCGTCATCGCCGGCTGCGTGCTCATCGGGGATCGTGGGATCCTGAGCATCGTGAGGAGACGCCGTGCCTGAACGCAGAATCGTCCAGCTGACCGGTTCCACCGATGGTGGGATCGGCCGGCACGTGCGCGAGATGGCCTCGGCGCTCGCCCGGGACAACCGGGTGATCCTGGCCGGGCCGCGCGAAGCGCTCACCGACGTCGCGTCCCCGGTGCACACGAGTGTGATCGACGTGCGCGACCGCCCGCGGGCCTGGGACGCCGCTGCCGTTGCCCGCATCCGCCGAGTGGCCCGTGGAGCCGACGTGCTGCATGCGCACGGACTGCGAGCCGGCGCCCTGGCCGCCCTCGCTCTGAGCACGCCCACTCCGGAACGGACGGCCCTCGTGGTGACCTTGCACAACGCCGCCGTCGGTGGGTACGGGGTGCGTTCGGTGGGCGCCGGTCTGCTGCGCATGATCACCGCCAGGGCCGATGCGGTCCTCGGTGTCAGTGGTGACCTGGTGGCCGGTGCCC
This sequence comes from Ruania rhizosphaerae, assembly GCF_009805705.1. Classification (GTDB taxonomy): domain Bacteria; phylum Actinomycetota; class Actinomycetes; order Actinomycetales; family Beutenbergiaceae; genus Ruania; species Ruania rhizosphaerae. The sequence continues at coordinate 151,910 of NZ_VSMB01000011.1, read as the reverse complement.
TGGCGCACGGCGCCCGCCGGGCCGAGCGCGGGCTTGTTCCCGCACCGACGCACGTCCCGGGTGCTGAGAGCTGGAACGAGACGGCGCGCCGGGCTGCGGGCGTGGGACCGGACGACCAGATCGTGCTCACGCTCGCCCGGCTCGCCCCGCAGAAGGGCCTGGGCCTCCTGGCCGACTCGGCTGCCCTGCTTGCCGACCGGATGCCTGCCGCCCGCTGGTTGGTGGCAGGCAGTGGCCCGCTCATGGATGAGCTCGCCGACCAGGTGCTGGGCGAGGCGCTCCCGGTGACGCTCCTCGGACGCCGCCGCGATGTGCCCGCGATGCTCGCGTCGGCCGATGTGCTGGTGAGCACGAGCGCCTGGGAAGGGCAGCCGTTGAACGTGCAGGAGGCCCTCGCCGCCGGCGTCCCGGTGGTAGCGACCGACGTCGGCGGCACGCGGGAGGTCACCGGTGATGCCGCGTTGCTGGTCCCCTACGGCGATCCGGATGCCCTGACCTCGGCGATCACGCGTGTGCTCACCGATCCTGTCCTCGCTGCGGACCTGCGCGCCCGGGCCCTCGCGAGGGCTGCCGAGCTACCGACCGTGGACGACGCGCATGCCCAGCTTGAGCGGATCTACGCCGAGGCGAGCGATCCGGTGATAGCGTAGAAGCCCGTGGTGATCACTTCGAACTCCGGGCAGGCGGGCGGCGTCCCGCGGCACATCTTCGTCACAGGAGGGGTGGCTTCCTCCCTCGGGAAGGGCCTGACGGCGTCCAGCCTCGGGCACCTGCTGCGTGGCCGTGGCCTTCGGGTCACGATGCAGAAACTCGACCCGTACCTCAATGTCGACCCTGGCACGATGAACCCCTTCCAGCATGGTGAGGTGTTCGTCACCGAGGATGGCGCTGAGACCGACCTGGACATCGGGCACTACGAGCGCTTCCTCGATGTCAACCTCGACGCCGGGGCGAATGTGACCACCGGCGTGGTCTACTCCCATGTCATCGCCAAGGAGCGGCGCGGGGAGTACCTGGGTGACACCGTTCAGGTCATCCCGCACATCACCGATGAGATCAAGCGCCGCATGCGCGCCCAGGCCAGCCCGGCGACCGGTCAGGCGCCGGACGTGATCATCACCGAGGTCGGCGGCACGGTCGGGGACATCGAATCCCAGCCGTTCCTCGAGGCAGCCCGGCAGGTACGCCAGGACATCGGCCGCGACAACGTCTTCTTCGTGCACGTCTCACTCGTGCCCTATCTCGGCCCCAGCGGTGAGCTGAAGACCAAACCCACACAGCACTCGGTGGCCGCCCTGCGCAGTATCGGCATCCAGCCGGATGCGATCGTGTGCCGTGCGGACCGCGACATTCCCGAGGGTGTCAAGGCGAAGATCGCCTCGATGTGCGACGTCGACCGCGAGGCCGTCATCACCTGTGTGGACGCACCCAGCATCTACGACATCCCGAAGGTCATCCACTCCGAGGGCCTCGATGCCTACGTGATCCGCCGGCTGAACATTCCCTTCCGGGACGTCGACTGGGACACGTGGAACGTGCTCCTGCAGCGGGTGCATCATCCGGCTGACGAGGTGGAGATCGCACTGGTCGGCAAGTACGTGGATCTTCCCGATGCCTACCTCTCCGTCACCGAGGCACTGCGAGCGGGCGGTTTCCACACCAACACCCGGGTCCGCATCCGCTGGGTCCCCTCGGATGACTGCCGTACGCCGGAGGCTGCGCAGAAGGCGCTCAGTGGGGTCGATGGTGTGCTCGTGCCCGGAGGCTTCGGCGTGCGCGGCATCGAGGGCAAGCTCGGAGCTCTGCGATGGGCCCGCGAGCACCAGGTGCCGACCCTGGGCATCTGCCTGGGTCTTCAGTGCATGGTGATCGAGTACGCCCGCAACGTGCTGGGTCTTGCCGATGCGTCGTCGTCGGAGTTTGATCCGAGCACATCGGATCCGGTGGTGGCCACCATGGCCGAGCAACTGGCGATCATCGACGGCGAGGGAGACCTGGGCGGCACGATGCGCCTGGGTGCCTATGACGCCGTGCTCACACCGGGCTCGGTCGTGGCCGAGACGTATGGCAGCGAGCGGGTCAGTGAACGGCACCGGCATCGGTACGAGGTCAACAACACCTACCGTGATGCGCTCGCTGAGGCGGGCCTGCAGATCAGCGGCCGGTCTCCGGACTCCTCGCTCGTGGAGTTCGTCGAGCTCGACCGGGACAAGCACCCGTACTACGTGGCCACCCAGGCCCACCCGGAGTTCAAGTCCCGCCCCACGCGGGCGCACCCGCTGTTCATCGGGTTGGTCCGCGCCGGCCTCGAGCGCCAGCGGGAGACCCGACTGCTCGAGGTGGAGCCGGCACAGCCGGCCGAGCATGCCTGACGATCGCAGATCAGGGCGCCCGGTACGTGACGAGCGCGTCGACCTGCCGACCTCGTCCACCGAGGAACTGCACACCGGCTATGTGATGGACCTGGTGGCCGAGTCCGTGGACCTCGGCGCCGGTGGCACCGTGCGTCGCGAGTTCGTCCGCCATCCCGGTGCAGTCGCCGTGGTGGCGCTGGACGATGCAGACCGTGTGGCCTTGCTCCGCCAGTACCGGCACCCGGTGCGTGCTCACCTGTGGGAGGTGCCCGCGGGTCTGCTCGACGTGCCGGGGGAGCCGTTGCAGCACGCGGCCGCCCGCGAGCTGACCGAGGAGGCGGACCTGCGAGCAGCCACCTGGCACACGCTCGTCGACTTCTTCACCACCCCCGGCGGCAGCGACGAACGTATCCGGATCTTCCTCGCCCGCGACCTGTCTGTCGTTCCCGAGGCCGACCGGTATCAGCGGGAGGCGGAGGAGATCGGGATGGAGCTGGCCTGGGTGCCGCTCGCCGACGCCGTTGCCGCCGCGCTCGCCGGCCGGATTCACAACCCGAGCACGGTCACCGGTGTGCTGGCAGCGCAGGCGGCCCGCGACGGCGGATGGTCGGCCCTGCGCCCCGCCGACACTCCCTGGCAGCCGGCCTGGCACCGCGACTGAGGCTCACCATCCCGCGAGGGTGGCCTGCGTGTCGTCTGAGCGCGAATTCGCGACACTCAGGGCGCCGTCGTCAGCGCCGCTGGTGAACATTCGGCCCGCCGTTCACCTGCGCGGCGTCAGGGAACGGCTGGCTCGTCCCTCAGCTCGTCAGAACTGCCCGCGGGCGGCGTTCATACATGCTCGCGAGAGTGAATGCCGTGGCCGCCACGAGTAGCGCGGCGCCGATCATGTGCATCCCGACCAAGAGCTCGGGCAGCCCGGTGAAGTACTGCACATACCCGATCGCTGCCTGAGCGAGTGTGACCACCACCAGGACCCACGTGTGGCGACGCAGCCTCGCGGCCGGTGCGCCGCCGTCGGTGCGATGAGCCACGACGGTGACGACCACGAGCAGGGCGAGGAAGACCCACACCGAGGCAGCGTGCAGGCGTGCCACCACCACCGGGTCCACGGCGAACCGGTAGCCGACCTCCGCATCGCCGGAGTGCGGACCTGACCCGGTGACGATCATCCCCAGCACCACCACCACACCGGCCACCGTGGCCATCGCCCAGCCCAGCCGGCGGGCGCCGGACTCCAGGACGGGCTGACCGCGCATCGGCCGGAACCACCCGGTCACCAGCCAGGCAGAGATCCACACCAGCACCGCCGAGATGAGGAAGTGTGAGCCCACCAGCGCCGGATGCAGCTCGAACCGTACCGTCAGTCCGCCGAGGACGGCCTGCAGCACCGACAGCACCAACGGCAGGACTGCCAGCCGTTGGTAGGCCACCGTCGGGGCCGGGCGCACGCCGGATAGTCGCGACGCCTGCACCAGGGCCACCAGAAGCAGGGCCACCAGCACGACCACTGCGCCCAGCACCCGATTGCCGAACTCGACATAGGGATGGATCGAGGTGGCGTCGTGGAACGATGGCGTGAACTGGCCGGGTTCACAGTTCGGCCAGGTGGAGCACCCTAGCCCGGAACCGGTCAAGCGCACGGCTCCGCCGGTGCCGATGATGAGGATCTGCACGACGAGGTTGCTCACCACGGCGATCGTGGTCAACCGGGCGATGGTCTGAGGCTGCACGTCACTACGGTAATCTGCGCCGGCTGCCCGACCGGGCGTCACCGTGTGACGGGGAACACCCGATCAACGGGTGTGCCCGGGTTCATCACCTCATTGCCAGCGGAACCAGCGCGCCGTGGCCGCGGTGAAGATCACCGTCCACCCCGCCAGCACCCCGAGCGCCAGCGCGGTCTCGGCCGCCGGCCCACCGATCAGTGAGGTCCGCAGCGCCTCGCCGAGTGCGCCTGAGGGCAGGAACCGGGTAACCCCCGTGGCCGGTAGCAGGACGCCGCCGCCGACCACCAGCAACAGCCACAACAGGTTCGCACCGGCCAGCACGGCCTCGGCACGCAACGTCCCAGCCAGCAGCAGCGCCAGCGCGGTGAAGCACGCGGTCCCCAGGAGCACTGCCGCCAGAGCGAGTCCGATCCCGCTCAGATCTGGCGCCCACCCCAGCCCCAGGGCCAGGGATCCCAGCACGAGAACCTGCAGGACCTCCATCACCAGCACGCCCAGCGCCTTCCCGCCGAGGAGACCGGTGCGGCCCAGGGGAGTGGTGGCGAGCAGGCGCAGTGCCCCAGCACGCCGGTCGAAACCGGTCGCGATCGCTTGCGAGGTGAAGGCCGTTGACATCACAGCCAGCGCCAGCACGCCAGGTGCGGCCACGTCGATCGCCGGCAACCCGTTCGTCTCCAGGCGTACCAGGGTCGTGCGCGAGAGTACGACGAGTACCAGCGCCGGCAGGATCAGGGTCAGCAGCAGTTGCTCGCCGTTGCGCAGCAGATTCCGGACCTCGAACCCGGCGTGTGAGAGCACCCGTACCGCCCATGGGCTCGCGCCACCGGCGTGGCCGTCGGCGGGTGCCACCTGGTCGGCGCGCCCCCTCATCGAAGGCTCCGTCCGGTCAGGTCAAGGAAGACGTCCTCGAGTGTGCGCCGTGCACCCAGTTCGCCCACGCCGCCCGTAGCCGCCGCACCGTGCACCTGGAGCCCGTGTTGCCGCGCGAGCTCCTCGACGGCGGCCCTCGCCTCGGGCGTGAAGCGGCCCGTCAGCTGAAGCGACCCCACGGCCGGGGCGGGCTGGGAGGTGGGGTGCGGGGCGCGGTCGGGGGCTGGGGTGGCAGCTGCCGCGGCGACGTGGGGCGGGGCGACGGGCGTGGTCAACTCGGTGACCGTACCGTGGGCGATGACGGCCCCGTGGTCGATGATGACCACGCGGTCGGCCAGCTGGGCGGCCTCGTCCATCAGGTGGGTGCTCAGGACGACGCTCACGCCGTCCGCACGCAGGGACCGCACCAGCTCCCACACGGCCAACCGGGCCTGCGGATCCAGGCCCGCGCTCGGCTCGTCCAGGAACACCAGCTCGGGCCGGCCCACCAGGGCGATCGCCAAAGCCAGGCGCTGACGCTGACCGCCTGAGAGTCGCCGCACCGAGGTCCGGGCGAAGGGTGCGAGCCCGAGCGTGTCCACGAGCTCGTTGACCTCCCGCGGGTGGCTGTAGAGCCGGGCCACGTGCCGCAGCAGTTCCTCCGCGCGCGCCATCACCGGCAACCCACCGTCCTGCACCATCACGCCGACGCGGGGGCGCAGGACCTGAGGGTTGGTTCGGGGGTCGTGGCCCAGGACCCGCACTGTGCCTGAGTCCGGTCGCTGGAGTCCTTCACAGATCTCCATCGCGGTGGTCTTGCCTGCGCCGTTGGGTCCGAGGACGGCGGTGATCTCACCCGCGCGGGCCTGGAGGGAGAGCCCGGCCAAGGCGCGGGTGGAGCCGAACGAACGATGGACGTCCGTCAACTCGACTGGGCAGGTCACGGCGTCCAAGCGTACGCGCTGCGTCGCCGACTCCCGACGACGGCGCTTGTGTGTGCCTCACGCGGGGCGGGGAGCGGGTGTGTGCGGTCGCTCACTAAGGATCGCCTTGCTTGCGCCCACCCATTTGAGAAAGGAGAATGTTCACTAATTGATGGCCGCTGTGAGCGGTGAGGAGGTGAGCCGATGAGTGTGGAGCATCTGGAGGAGAGTGAGGCCACCACGCGTGACCGCGTGCGTGATCTCATCATCGAACTCGGACCGATCACCGCTGCCGACATGGCCGACCGGCTCGATCTGACCTCCGCCGCGATCCGCCGTCACCTCGGGGCCCTCGAGCGGGCAGGGCAGATCACCGTGCGGGAAGACACCACGTCCACGCCACGTGGGCGGGGCCGGCCCGCCAAGCGGTACATCGCCACCCCCGCGGCCCACAAGCCCGCCGGTGAAGCCTATGCCGAGCTTGCCGTGCTGGCCCTGCAGCAGCTCGGCGCCGAGATCGGCCCCGAAGCGGTCGAGGAGTTCGCCCGGCACCGATCGGCCGATCTGACGACGCGTTACCGCGACGCCGTCGAGGCCGCCGGGGACGATCTGCACGCCCGGGCCGCGGCGCTCGCACACGCCCTGAGCCAGGACGGCTACGCGGCGACCTCCAGGCCGATCGGGGCCATCGACACGATCGCCGTCCAGCTCTGCCAGGGGCACTGCCCCGTGCAGCAGATCGCGGCGAAGTTCCCGCAACTGTGCGAGGCCGAGACGGAGGCGTTCGCCGACCTGCTCGGCGTGCACGTACAACGACTGGCCACGCTCGCCGGCGGCGAGCACGTCTGCACCACTCACATACCCGTGACGATCCCCACCCGCGCGAAGGAATGAGAGCGCCTGAGATGACCACCGAGACCACACCGGCTCAGCCCCCGGCAACGGGCCAGCTGACGCAGGACGAGACGATCGCCTCGATCGGTACCTACAACTACGGCTGGCACGACTCCGACGACGCCGGCGCCAACGCCGAGCGCGGGCTCTCCGAGGCCGTGGTGCGCAACATCTCCGACATGAAGGACGAGTCGGAGTGGATGCGCAAGAACAGGCTCAAGGGCCTGCGGCTGTTCGAGAAGAAGCCGATGCCGAACTGGGGTGCCGACCTCACCGGGATCGACTTCGACAACATCAAGTACTTCGTGCGCTCCACCGAGAAGCAGGCCCAGTCCTGGGAGGACCTGCCCGAGGAGATCAAGGAGACCTACGACAAGCTCGGCATCCCGGAGGCGGAGAAGCAGCGTCTCGTGGCCGGCGTCGCCGCGCAGTACGAGTCCGAGGTGGTCTACCACCAGATCAACGAAGAACTCGAGCGCCAGGGTGTGCAGTTCCTCGACACCGACACCGCGTTGCGCGAGCACCCGGAGATCTTCGAGGAGTACTTCGGCACGGTGATCCCCGCCGGTGACAACAAGTTCGCCGCGCTGAACACCGCCGTGTGGTCGGGTGGCTCCTTCGTCTACGTGCCGCCGGGCGTGCACGTGGAGATCCCGCTGCAGGCCTACTTCCGGATCAACACCGAGAACATGGGCCAGTTCGAGCGGACGCTGATCATCGCCGACGAGGGCTCCTACGTGCACTACGTCGAGGGTTGCACGGCGCCGATCTACACCTCGGACTCGTTGCACTCAGCAGTCGTGGAGATCATCGTCAAGAAGGACGCCCGCGTGCGGTACACGACGATCCAGAACTGGTCGAACAACGTCTACAACCTCGTCACCAAGCGCGCCACGGTCGAGGCCGGCGGCACCATGGAGTGGATCGACGGCAACATCGGCTCCAAGGTCACCATGAAGTACCCGGCCGTGTATCTGATGGGCGAGCACGCCCGCGGTGAGACCCTCTCCATCGCCTTCGCAGGCGAGGGACAGCACCAGGACACCGGATCCAAGATGGTGCACATGGCCCCGCACACGTCCTCCTCGATCGTCTCCAAGTCGGTCGCCCGCGGGGGAGGCCGCGCCTCCTACCGCGGACTGGTGCAGGTGATGGACGGTGCCGAGGCATCGAAGTCCAATGTGCTCTGCGACGCACTGCTCGTGGACACTGTCTCCCGCTCCGACACCTACCCCTACGTCGACGTCCGCGAGGACGACGTGGAGATGGGGCACGAGGCCACCGTCTCCAAGGTGAGCGAAGACCAGTTGTTCTACCTCATGTCCCGCGGGATGGAGGAGACCGAGGCGATGGCGATGATCGTGCGCGGCTTCGTCGAGCCGATCGCCCGCGAGCTGCCCATGGAGTACGCCCTCGAGCTCAACCGGCTCATCGAACTGCAGATGGAAGGGGCCGTCGGCTGATGTCGACCACCACGACGCAAGACACCGGTCTGACGACCGACCACGCTCAGGCGACTGCCGACGATGCGCACAGCCACGGCCTTGCGCCGGAAGGTTCGCGCGCCGATCGCGCCACCTCCTTCGCCCTGGCCGACTTCGACGTGCCGAACGGCCGGGAAGAGGTGTGGCGGTTCTCGCCCATGAACCGGCTCCAGGGCCTGATGGCAGGCGCACTCACCGGTACCGCCCCGCAGGTCGAGGTCACGGCCGACGAGGGCGTGCGGGTCGAGCATGTCGACCGTAGTGACGACCGGCTCGGCAAGGCGGGCGCTCCGGGAGACCGGATCTCCGCCGTCGCGTGGGAGTCCTTCGCCGAGGGCCTGCTGGTGACGATCCCGGCCGAGCACGTGGCCGGGCGCGAGACCACGCTGACCGTGCGCGGCAGCGGCGAGGAGCCGGCCGCCCAGCACATCACCATCATCGCTGAGCACCACAGCGAGGCCGTGGTCGTGCTGGACCACCGCGGCAGCGCTCAGCTCGCGCAGACCGTGGAGATCCATGTCGCGGACGGCGCCTCGCTGCGGGTGGTCTCCGTGCAGGACTGGGACTCCGGGGCCGTGCACGCCTCCTCCCACCGCGCGGTCGTCGGCCGCGACGCCACGCTCAAGCACGTCGTGGTCACCCTCGGCGGCGACGTCGTCCGGCTCACCCCGGAGGCGGCCTTCGCCGCGACCGGGGGGTCGGTGGAGATGAACGGCCTCTACTTCGCTGATTCCGGTCAGCACCAGGAGCACCGGCTCTTCGTCGACCACGCGGTGCCCAACTGCACCTCCCGGGTCACCTACAAGGGCGCCCTGCAGGGAGATGACGCCCGTAGCGTGTGGATCGGGGACGTGCTGATCCGTAAGGCCGCCGAAGGCACCGATACCTATGAGCTGAACCGCAACCTGGTGCTCACTGATGGTGCCCGTGCCGACTCGGTGCCGAACCTGGAGATCGAGACCGGTGAGATCGAGGGTGCGGGGCACGCCTCGGCCACCGGGCGCTTCGACGACGACCAGCTGTTCTACCTGCGTTCACGCGGTATCCCCGAGGCGGCTGCCCGTCGGCTCGTGGTGCGCGGCTTCTTCGCCGAGATGATCACCAAGATCGGCGTACCGGCGGTCGAGGAACGGCTGCTGGCCGCGATCGACGCCGAGCTGGACGCCGTGCTCGGAGACCTGGCCGACACTGAGGACGTTTCGCAGGAACGCCGGGTGATCGAAGCCATCGAGTCCGGCGAGGCGCAGGGATGACGGCCCAGGTCGTCGCCTCCAAGGAGGACCTCGAGCCCGGCGAGGCGATGCGTCTCGAGCTCGACGGCGTGGACGGCTCACCCGTCGAGATCGCCTTGGCCAGGTCTGAGGACGGCGACTACTACGCGCTGTCGGACATCTGCTCCCACGGGCAGGTGTCCCTCTCCGAGGGAGAGGTTGAAGGCGCCACGATCGAGTGCTGGCTGCACGGGTCCACCTTCGACCTCAGCACCGGCCGCCCCCTGTCCCTGCCGGCCACCCGGCCGGTCCCGACCTACCCGGTGAGTTATGACGGCGACCGTGTCCTCGTCGACATCGACGTCGCCGCCACCACCGAATCCACCACCTGAAGACCACGAGAGAAGAAGACGAAATGTCGACCCTTGAGATCCGTGACCTGCACGTCGACGTCGAGACCCCCGACGGCCCGAAGAAGATCCTGCGCGGCGTGGACCTGACCGTCAAGAGCGGTGAGACCCACGCGCTGATGGGCCCGAACGGTTCCGGCAAGTCCACTCTGGCGTACGCCATCGCCGGCCACCCGAAGTACGCGGTGACCAGCGGTGAGGTGCTGCTCGACGGCGAGAACCTGCTCGAGATGAGCGTGGACGAGCGCGCCCGCGCCGGGATGTTCCTCGCCATGCAGTACCCCGTCGAGGTGCCGGGCGTGACCGTGTCGAACTTCCTCCGCACCGCCAAGACCGCGATCGACGGTAAGGCGCCGGCCCTGCGGCACTGGGTCTCCGACGTGCGCGGCACGATGGAGAACCTGCGGATGGATCCCACGTTCGCCGAGCGCAACGTCAACGAAGGCTTCTCCGGTGGTGAGAAGAAGCGCCACGAGATCCTCCAGATGGAGCTGCTGCAGCCCAAGTTCGCGGTGCTGGACGAGACCGACTCCGGCCTGGACGTCGACGCACTGCGCGTGGTCTCCGAGGGCGTCAACCGCGTCAAGGGAAACACCGACGTCGGCGTTCTCCTCATCACTCACTACACCCGCATCCTGCGGTACATCACCCCGGACTATGTCCACGTGTTCGTCAACGGACAGGTGGCCGAAGAGGGGGGCCCCGAGCTCGCCGAGCGGCTTGAGGCCGAGGGCTACGACCGCTTCCTCACCCCGGCCTGAGCACCATGAGCATCGAGCAGCGGGAGGCAGGACGCACCCTGACGGCTACCGAGCTGGCCGCCGTCAGGGCCGACTTCCCGCTGCTCACCCGCACCGTGCGCGACGGTCGGCCGCTGATCTACCTCGACTCCGCGGCCACCAGCCAGAAGCCCGAGTGCGTGATCGATGCCGAGCAGGACTTCTACCTGCAGCGCAACGCCGCCGTGCACCGCGGTGCGCACGCCCTCGCCGAGGAGGCCACCGAGGCCTACGAGCAGGCGCGTTCGGCCGTCGCAGCGCTTGTTGGTGCCGACACCGACGAGATCGTCTGGACCAAGAACGCCACCGAGGGTATCAACCTGCTCACGTACGCCTTCTCCAACGCCTCCCTGGGGCGCGGTCAGGCTGCGGCGGAGCGGTACCGGCTCGGTCCCGGCGACGAGATTGTGGTGACAGAGGCCGAGCACCACGCCAATCTGGTGCCGTGGCAGGAGCTGTGCGCCCGCACCGGTGCCACCTTGCGCTGGCTCGGGATGACCGATGAGGGTCGGATCAACCTCGACACTCTCGACGTGATCACCGACCGCACCCGGGTGGTCGCATTCACCCACGTGTCGAATGTGACGGGAGCGATCAGCCCGGTCCGGGACATCGTGGCAGCCGCTCGCGCCCACGGTGCCCTGGTCGTGCTCGACGCCTGCCAGAGTGTTCCGCACCTGCCGGTGGATCTGCATGCCCTGGACGTGGACTTCGCCGTGTTCTCCGGGCACAAGATGCTCGGGCCGACCGGGATCGGTGCACTCTACGGGCGGCGAGAACTACTTGAGGCACTCCCGCCGTTCGGGACCGGCGGTTCGATGGTGGAGGTGGTGACCATGACCGAGACCACCTTCGCGGCACCACCGCAGCGGTTCGAGGCCGGCACGCAGATGGTGGCCCAGACCGTCGGGCTGCACGCCGCGGCCGACTACCTCTCCGAGCTGGGGATGGATGCGGTGGCTGCCCACGAGGCCGAGTTGACCGCGCACCTGCTCTCCGGGATCGCGCAGGTCGACGGGGTGCGGGTGCTGGGTCCGACCGAGCCGCGCGAGCGAGTCGGGGTCGTGGCGTTCACCGTGGACGGGGTGCACCCACACGATGTGGGCCAGCTGCTCGACGACGCCGGTGTGGCGGTGCGGGTGGGGCACCACTGTGCGCAGCCGCTGCATCGCCGGCTCGGGGCGCCCTCGTCTGCACGTGCCTCGGTTGGGGTGCACACCACGACGGCCGAGCTCGACACGTTCTGCGATGCGCTTAGTCGGGTGCGAGACTTCTTCATGGGGAGGTGAGTGGCGATGACCGGCTCGATGGAGCAGCTCTACCAGCAGGTGATCCTGGATCACTCCCGGGAGCGGCATGGCGCAGGCGGTGGCGGCCCGGATGCCCCACCAGCCTCGGCAGAGTCCTTCCAGGTGAATCCGACCTGCGGGGACGAGGTACGGCTCCGGGTGCACCTCCGGGAAGGCGCCACGGCGCCGATCATTGATCGCGTGACCTGGGACGGGACCGGGTGCTCGATCTCCCAGGCCTCGGTCTCGGTGCTGACCGACCTGGTGGCCGGCGCCGATGTGGCCACGGTGGACAGGGTGACCGAGACATTCCGGGCGCTGATGAACAACCGAGGTCAGCCACTGGAGGACGACCGTGAGGAAATACTCGGCGACGCCGCGGCGTTTGTCGGGGTAGCGCGCTACCCGGCGCGAATCAAGTGCGCGCTGCTGGGCTGGATGGCCCTGCGGGATGCGCTCGCACAGGCTGTGACCGCCCCGCCGCAGGCGGGCGAGAGGTGAGGAAGACCGATGACTGACACCCAGACAGAGACGCCGTCCGAGAGCGCGGACACCACCCAGACCCCGACACCCGCCAGCTCCGCCGCGGCCCCCAACGCCGCGGACGTGGAGGAGGCTCTGCGCGACGTGATCGACCCCGAGCTGGGGATCAACGTCGTCGACCTCGGGCTCATCTACGGGGTGACGGTGGACCAGAACAACCACGCCGTGATCGATATGACCCTGACGTCCGCGGCCTGCCCGCTCACCGATGTGATCGAGGATCAGGCCGCCCAGGCGCTGGAAGGCCTCGTGGCAGGCCAGCGCATCAACTGGGTCTGGATGCCGCCGTGGGGTCCGGAGAAGATCACCGACGACGGCCGTGAGCAGTTGCGGGCGCTCGGCTTCAACGTCTGACGCGACCCACCCGAGCGTTCATTCGGAGGCGACGAACCGGGTCTCGGTGACGATCTCGGCCGAGCCGATGACGAGCAGATCGTCGATCACAGCGGAAAGCGGCGTCATCGCGTCATCCACCTCGATCTGCACCGGGTACCGGGCCGCGAGCATTGCCAGGAGGTGACGGACTGCGGCCCGGGAACGCGCGTCGGCGAGTTCGGGGTCGTAGCCGAGCAGCACCTGCGTCGGGGCGTCGTCTGGGGCGGGAACGGTCGGAGTAGCGTCGGCGTCGTTGGGGTCCAGCCCCGGCGGATCGTAGGAGACCGCGAACGCCAGGATGGTGCCGCCACTCGGCTTCGGCCGATCCCGCAGCACGATCGCCCCCCTCGCTCCGGTCTCCGGCGCGAGCAACAGATCCTGGGCCCGCCCGAGTGTCATCTCCGAGCGGTCCCAGGAGGAGTGCGTGGCGTCGTAGAACGCCACGACCAGCTTTGACAACTCCACTGACCCGGTCGCCAGATCCTCCAGTGCCGGGCCAGTGGGGCCGAAGGTCGGGACATCCAGCGCGCCCGGCTGCACCAGCACCTGCCGGCTGCGGTGGACCAGCTCGAGCCCCAGCGCGGCAGCGAACCCTTCAGCGGCCTCGTTGCCGGCCGTATACCGCGCCCGGAGGGCGCCCACTCCCGACGGCGACGCGACCTCGCGTAGCCGCCGCACCAGTTCCGAGCCGGTTCCTTGGCGTCGATGATCGGGGGCGACCTCCACATAGACCCACAGCCGGTCCGGATGCAGGCGCGCCTCACTGACCGCCGCCGCGCCGATGACCTCACCATCGATCTCGGCCACCAGGCAGCGACGCCACGGGTCCTCAGCATCCGGTCCGAGAAGCAGGCGGTCCAGATTCGCCTGCGGAGTGTCCGATGCGCCGAATGCTGCGGCTGCGGCGACCTCGTCGCCTTCGCGCCAGGCTCGGAAGGTGACGCTCACGGTTGCGTTCCTCCAGGGTGTGATGGTGGGGGCTTGCGGCCACGGTCTCACGGTAGCGTCTGTGCGGTGACCTCCGAGACCCCCGCGGTTCCCGCTCGCCGTCGTCCCTGGGCAACACTGCTGAATCTCGTCCGGGGATTCCTGATCGGGTCCGCCGAGCTCGTGCCGGGTGTCTCCGGTGGCACGGTGGCGCTCGTCACCGGTGTGTACGACCGGCTCATCGATGCAGCCGCCCACGTGCTCGCTGCAGGCCGGCGATTGGTCGTCGGCCCCGACCGTCGTACCTTCACCACGGAGCTGCGACGCACCGACTGGTGGCTGATTCTGCCGGTGCTGGCTGGGATGGCGGCTGCCGTGCTCCTGGCCGCCGGTGTGATGGAGGGGTTCGTCACGTCCCACCCCGAGCACGCCCGGGGGCTGTTCTTCGGCCTCGTGGCCACGAGCATCCTGGTGCCGGTGCGGATGCTGCCGCCCGCTGGGGCACGCCGCGTGCGGGATGTGCTCGTGGTGGTGCTGGCAGCCGTCATCGCCTTCGTGCTGATCGGATTCGCCGGCGGCGAGACGCAGGCTGACCCGCCGATCATCGTGGTGTTCCTCGCCGCGGCGGTGGCGATCTGCGCGCTCGTGGTACCGGGAGTCTCCGGCGCGTTCTTCCTGCTCGCCATCGGTCTGTACTCGACCACCCTCGGCGCCGTGCACGACCGTGACCTCGGCTACATCGCCGTCTTCGCGGCCGGAGCCGCGGTCGGCCTGGCGACATTCGTGCAGGTCCTACGGTGGCTGCTGCACACCCACCGCCGTCTCACCCTGCTCGCCATGATCGGCCTCATGATCGGCTCCCTGCGTGCGCTCTGGCCGTGGCAAGCGAGCACGAGCGGTGCCGAGTCAGGCGTGGGTCAGCTGATCGCTCCGCAGGCACCCGTCGCCGGGCCGGTCGGCTTGGCGCTACTGGGATGCGCCGCGGTCGGAGTATTGATTCTTCTTGAGTCGCGACGGGCGGTACAGTCGGGCCAGTGATTATCGCGCAGGGTGTCGGGCTCAGAATCGGGGCTCGGCAATTGCTCAGTGCCTCCAGCTTTCGGATCGACTCCGGTGACCGGATCGGTCTCGTCGGCCGCAACGGTGCCGGCAAGACCACTCTCACCAAGACGCTCGCTGGTGAAGGCGAGCCGACCGAAGGCACCATCACCCGCACCGGGACGGTCGGCTATCTGCCGCAGGACCCACGGACCGGCGATCTCGACCAGCTGGCCATGGACCGCGTGCTCTCCGCCCGGAACCTGCACGAGCTGCTCCGGCGGGTGCGCAAGGCCGAAGACGAGATGGCCAGCGAGAACGACGCCGTCCGCGAGCGCGCCATGGCCCGCTACACCCGGCTCGATGCCGAGTTCGAGGCGCAGGGAGGATGGGCGGCCGAGAGCGAAGCCGCCCGCATCACCTCCAACCTCGGCCTGCCGCCGAAGGTGCTCTCCCAGCCGTTGCGCACGCTTTCCGGGGGCCAGCGCCGCCGCGTCGAACTCGCCCGCATCCTGTTCTCCGACTCCCAGACGCTCCTGCTCGACGAACCCACCAACCACCTCGATGCCGACTCGATCGTCTGGCTGCGGGAGTACCTGGCCTCCTACCCCGGCGGTTTCGTCGTCATCAGCCACGACACCGGGCTGCTCGAGGCCACGGTCAACAAGGTGTTCCACCTGGACGCCAACCGGTCCGAGCTCGACATCTACAACCTGCGCTGGCACGCCTACCTCGAACAGCGTGAGACCGATGAACGCCGGCGCAAGCGCGAACGAGCCAATGCCGAGAAGAAGGCATCGGCGCTGATGGCGCAGGCCGACAAGATGCGCGCCAAGGCAACCAAGGCGGTCGCCGCCCAGAACATGGCACGCCGCGCTGAGCGGATGCTCGCCGGCCTGGACGATGTCCGCGCTGCCGACAAGGTCGCCAAGCTCCGATTCCCCGACCCGGCTCCGTGCGGCAAGACGCCGTTGCGAGCCCAGGGGCTGTCGAAGTCCTACGGCTCCCTCGAGGTGTTCACCGACGTCGATCTGGCGATCGACCGCGGCTCGAAGGTCGTGGTGCTCGGACTCAACGGCGCTGGGAAGACCACCCTGCTGCGGCTGCTCGCCGGCACCGAGCCCTCCGACACCGGTGAGGTGCTCCCCGGGCACGGCCTGAAGGTGGGCTACTACGCCCAGGAGCACGAGACCCTCGACACCGAACGCACCGTGGTGGAGAACCTGCGCACCGCCGCACCGGATCTCACCGACACCCAGGTGCGCAGCGTGCTCGGGTCATTCCTGTTCTCCGGTGACGACGCCGAGAAGCCGGCCAAGGTGCTCTCCGGTGGCGAGAAGACCCGGTTGGCGCTTGCGGTGCTGGTCGTGTCCCAGGCGAACGTGCTGCTGTTGGACGAGCCGACCAACAACCTCGATCCGGCCAGCCGGGAGGAGATTCTCGCCGCCCTGCGCAGCTTCACCGGAGCCGTGGTGCTGGTCACGCACGACGAGGGGGCGGTCCAGGCTCTCGAGCCGGAGCGTGTTCTCCTGCTTCCCGACGGCGACGAGGACCTGTGGAACCCCAACTACCTCGAGTTGGTCTCACTCGCCTGATCGTCGCCGGTGTGAGTCGGCACGGCAGCAGCCTGGGCCGTTCGCGCGGCCTCGAGCTGGGCGTCGATGATCGCGTCCTCCTCGTCGGCCTCGGTGCGGCGCCGCGGCCGGCGGGACTGTCGCTGGGAAGACTGGCGGGGCGGCCGGTGGGAGGACACGGCGGAGTGGCCGGGGTCCGGGTGCGTCCCGGTGCTGGCGTGCCCCGCAGGGCCGGAGTGGTCGGCTGGGTCAGCCCAGTCGGCCGCCTCGCGCCGTGCGAGCACGACGGCACCCACCAGCGCTCCGAGGGCAAACACCCACCATTGAAACGCGTAGGACAGGTGATTGCCCAGGTCGGCGCTCGGGCGCGGTAGCGGTGCGGGCGGCGTGGCTGTGGTCGGGGATTCCTCGACCAGTACCCCGTAGACGCCGGTGACCACCGTGCCTGCGAGGTCGGCACCAGGAGCGGCCACGTCCAGGACCTGCGACGGGTTGATCGCGTAGACCTGACGGCCGGTGAGATCCCGTTCGCTCCGGGGCTCGGCAGCCCGCAGACGCACCGTCACCCTCACCTCACCCTCGGGGAGCTCCTGCTCGGCGGTGTGGTCAGCGAACGCGTCGGAGCGGTACCAGCCGCGGTCGACCAGCAGCCACCACGGTTCCTCCTCACCCTCGACCTGCAGGGCGAGGGCCGCCAGCACATGGTCTGCGGGTGACCCACCGATCGGTCGCTGGGGGAGCACCACAGCGGGGACCAGGTATTCCCCGGTCACGGTGACCTGACGCCAGGTGAGGTCCTCGGGCCAGGTGGAGTGCGCCGTCGGGAGCAACTCGGTCAGGGCAACCGGTGGGCTGTCGTAGTTCGCCTCCACCAGGGCGGCCGCCTCAGCCTTGCCCTGGTAGCGGGTCAGCTGCCAGTAGCCCAGCATGGCGCAGGTGAGGCTGACGACGACCGCCATCGCCATGATCCCGGCCCACCTGCGTGAGCGGAGGAAGGCGTAGCGGGTGCTGGAATCAGTCATCGGCGGTGAGTTCGGCCACCGGAATCGTCTCGCGGAGGAAGGAGCGTGCACCGAGGAAGTGCTCCAGATGCTGGCGGTGGGACTCGCAGGCGAGCCAGGTCTTGCGCCGGTCGGGGGTGTGCAAGCGGGGATTGTTCCACCGCAGCGCCCAGTCCGCCGTGCTCCGGCAGCCTTTCGCGCTGCAGATCAACTCGGTCATGGACGCTCCTCGCCACGGGTGGGGTTGGTCAATTGACGCTCTGGTTCGGCCGGGAGGGTTGCGATCAGGGTGTCCGGTCGCTGGCGCCGCTCCACACCGGCGTTGGCGAGCATCACGGCGATCAGCGGCAGCAGACCGGCCGCTGCGATGCAGGCCCACCGCACCCAGCCGTCGGTGAACAACGCCGCGACGAAGCACCCGGTCCGGATGCCCATGGTGATCAGGTAGCGCACGATCCGATCGTGGGACTGCTCGCTCTGCGGGCGTCCTGCGGCGGTGATCGCATGAACCTCGGACACCACTCCAGGGTACGCCCCGCCTCCCGCCGAGGCAGACGAGCGACGGTGACCGGTCGCCGATCTGCCTCCACCTGTCCAGACGCGCTAGCGTGGGCCCGGCGACGCAGCGAGATCGAGAGGAACATGCGGTGAGCGAAGAGCAGAACCAGGGCCGGACCGTGGTGGTCACCGGCGCCAACCGGGGGATCGGACGGGCCATCGCCGAGAGGTTCGTGGCCGACGGCTTCCGGGTAGCGGGGATCGCCCGTTCCGACGACCTTCCCGAGGGAGTGTTCTTCGCCCACGCGGACATGACCGACACCGCCTCCGTGGACGCGGCATTCACGGCGATCGAGGAGCATCAGGGTCCGACTGAGGTGCTCGTGGCCAACGCCGGCATCACCAAGGACACGTTGCTGATGCGGATGACCGATGAGGAGTTCACCGACGTGGTGGACGTCAACCTCACCGGGGTGTTCCGCTGCGTGCGCCGGGCGACCAAGCCAATGATCCGCAAACGGACCGGGCGGATCATCATGATCTCCTCGGTGGTGGGGCTGTACGGCTCACCGGGGCAGGTCAACTACGCGGCGACCAAATCCGGCCTGGTGGGGATGGCGCGCTCCATCACCCGTGAGCTCGGCGGGCGGGGTATCACCGCCAACGTCGTGGCTCCGGGGTTCATCGACACCGCCATGACCGCTGAGCTGCCCGAGGCCACGCAGGAGAAGTACCTGGCCTCCATCCCAGCCGGTCGGTTCGGTGCGACGGACGAGATCGCCGACGCCGTCGCCTTCCTTGCCGGTGCCGGGTACGTCAGCGGTGCAGTGATCCCGGTGGACGGCGGCCTCGGGATGGGGCACTGAGCAAGCGATTCTTCGACGGTGCCGGCGGCCGCTAGGCTCGGGGCCGGAACGCGTCACGACGAGAGGGACATGATGGGACTGCTGGACGGGAAGACGCTGCTGGTGACGGGTGTGCTCATGGAGAGCTCGATCGCCTTCTCCGTGGCGCGCCTGGCGCAGGAGCAGGGTGCGACTGTGGTGCTCTCCTCGTTCGGTCGGCAGTTGAAGCTCACCCAGGCGATCGCCAGGCGGCTCCCGGAGCCGGCCCCCGTGGTGGAGCTCGACGTGACGAGCGAGGAGGATCTGGCCGCGTTGGCTGATCGGGTCTCTGAGCACGTCGACCACCTCGACGGCGTCGTGCACTCGATCGGATTTGCTCCGCAGTCGGTGATGGGTGGCAATTTCCTCTCCGGGGAGTGGAAGGACGTCTCCACCGCGGTGGAGATCTCCGCGTTCTCCCTCAAGTCGCTGGCCGTCGCCGCGCAGCCGTTGTTGACGCGCGGGTCCTCCGTGGTGGGCCTGACCTTCGACGCCCAGTACGCCTGGCCGGTCTACGACTGGATGGGCGTGGCCAAGGCCGCCTTCGAGGCGACCGCCCGGTACCTCGCCCGTGACCTCGGCCCGGAGGGCATCCGTGTCAACCTCGTCTCCGCCGGGCCGCTGCGCACCACCGCGGCCAAGTCGATTCCCGGGTTCGAGGAGATGGAGGGCGGCTGGCCCGACCGGGCGCCGTTGGGATGGGACGTCTCGGACGCCGAGCCGACCGCCCGCACGATCGTGGCGCTGCTCTCGGACTGGTTCCCGGCGACCACGGCGGAAATCGTGCACGTCGACGGTGGCGTGCACGCGATGGGGCTGTAGGGCCTCGTTCAGGTCGCGCATGTCCGAACGGGAATGGATGGAGCGGCTGCCGGTTCAGGCTGAGTCCCGCTCCACCGGCTGGCGCAGGATCGTCCGCAACCGTTCGGCCGGCATCCGCCGGGGGTCGCTGAGGTAGATCTCATGGTGGCGACCGGTCATCCGTAGCCCCTGACTGGGGATGAACTCGGTGTGCATGGCGGCGAGCACGGGCGCTTCGTCGTCGTAGGGCCCGATGTGCAGCGTCTGCACACTGAGCCCCTCGTCCAGGGCCTCGAAGCGGACGTGCTCCAGTGCGGGGGCGCCACCCTTACTGCGCACCGCCTCCCTCGCCGCCTCGACCTGCTCGGCTCCGAGCCAGTCCGGGACGGCGATCATCACCGTCCAGGACCACCGTGACTTGTCCCGGGCGGTGGTGAACGCCGCCATGTCCTCGGCCCACCAGAGCGCCTCCAGCGGCGGCACGACGTAGTCCCGGTCCAGCTCACGCTTGCTGAGGAACTTCAGGGTGTAGGCGAGTGGATACAGCGATCCCACAGCGTCGGCGTAGGCCTGTGAGGTGTTCGGGTCACCCTGGCCGTCGACCATGAGGTACTGCAACGACGGGACCTCGACGATCGAGAAGGTGCCGCGCCGAGCGGTGTAGGAGGGGATCTGCTTCTTCAGGTCAACCTTCACGGATCACAGTCTTCCTCATTCGAATCCCGCTCCGGCGAAGGAATCCCGCTCCGGGTAGTTGCAGCCGGATTCGATTGCGCCAACGGGATTCGGATGCGCCCTTAGGCTGGCGTGATGAACTCTGCCTCCAAGCGCCTGGTGCTGTTGCGGCACGCGCAAGCCGAGCACGGCGCCCTGCGGGACGTCGACCGTGCCCTGAGCCTGGACGGCCGCGCCCACGCTCGTATCGTCGGGGAGCGCCTGGCGGCTTCCGGCCTCGTGCCGGATCTGGTGCTGTGCTCGGTCGCCGTGCGCACCCGCCAGACGTGGCAACTGGCAGCTGCGGGTATGGCCGAGCGCGCGGAGGGCGCGGAGGTGCGTTACCTCGACGAGCTCTACGAGGCGGATCTGAGTGACGTCCTCGACGCGATACGGGACGTTCCGGAACCCACACCGACGGTGCTGGTGGTGGGGCACGAACCGGTGACCTCCGCCGTCGCGCACCTGCTGGCGGCACCCGGCTCGCAGGAGGCAGCCCTCCACCGCGTACGCACGGGCATCTCGACGGCGATGGCGGCCGTCCTCTCCCCGAACGTTGCCTGGCCCGATATCGGCCGGCGCAGTTGCGTCCTGACAGAGCTGATCAGCGGACGCGAGAGCGGCTGATCCTCACGCGCCTCACAGCCAGGTGAGCACCTGGTCCAGACCGCCGTCGGTGATCGCGCGATCCGCCTGTGCAGCCACCACCGGCTTGGCATGGAAGGCGATCCCCAGACCGGCGGCCGCCAGCATGTCCAGGTCGTTCGCACCATCACCGATCGCGACAGTGTCGATCAGGTCGATCCCCTCCTCGGCGGCGAAGGTGCGCAACCAGGTTGCCTTCGCGGCACGGTCCACGATCGGTCCCGCGATGCGGCCGGTCAGCACCCCCTCGCGCGCCTGGAGCCGGTTCGCGCGCACCCGGGTGATCCCCAGGCCGGCAGCGATCGGATCGACGATCTCGTGAAAGCCGCCCGAGACCAGCGCGAGCGGCCAGTCCCGGGCCTGGGCCGCCGTCACCAGCTCGGCAGCTCCCGGGCTCAGGGAGATCTCGGCACGGACTTCGGCGAGCACCTCCACCGGGAGGCCGGCCAGGGTGGCCACACGTTCGGTCAACGATGCGGCGAAGTCCAGTTCGCCGGCCATGGCCCGCTCGGTGATGGCTGCCACCTGCTCGCCGGTGCCGGCCCGTGTGGCGAGCAGATCGATCTGCTCGGCGGTGATGAACGTGGAATCCACGTCCATCACGATCAGCCGACGACGTCCCTCACCGTTGCTGTGATCCCTGTGATCCATGCGGAAGATCCTGCCAGGGCAGGCTCAGTCCGTGGCGACCCGCCCGTTCTTCGGGACGACGGTGATCCCGCCGTCGGTGACCGTGAAGCCGCGTGCGGTGTCCCGCTCGTGGTCCACGCCGACGGTGGCGCCGGCCTCGACGACCACACCCTTGTCGAGGATGGCCCGGCGTACCGTCGCGTGCCGGTGCACCGACACCCCGTCCATGAGGACGGCGTCGGTCACCTGTGACCAGGAATTCACCCGGACGCCCGGGGAGAGGACCGATCCGGAGACCTCGCCGCCCGAGACCACCACACCGGGGGAGATGATGGAGTCGGTCGCGTGGCCTACCCGATCCTCGACGGCGTGCACGAACTTGGCCGGTGGCAGTCCGGTGTACCCGGTGTGCAGCGGCCAGGAATTGTTGTAGAGGTTGAAGACCGGCTCAACGGCGATCAGATCCCGGTTCGCCTCGTAGTAGGCGTCCAGCGTCCCGACGTCACGCCAGTAGTCACGATCGCGATCCTTCGAGCCCGGAACGTCGTTGTCGATGAAGTCATACAGGCCGCACTGGCCCTTGGAGACGAAGTGGGGCACGATGTCGCCGCCCATGTCGTGCTTGGAGTCGGCGCGGGCAGCGTCGGAGGTGACCGCGTCCACCAGGGCATCGGCGTTCATCACGTAGTTCCCCATCGACGCCAGCACCTCATCGGGGGAGTCCGCCAGGCCGGGCGGGTCGGCCGGCTTCTCCAGGAATGCGGCGATCTTGCGGGGGTCGGACGAATCGGCGTCGATCACTCCGAACTGGTCGGCCAGGGACTTCGGTTGCCTGATGCCGGCCACCGTCATCTCCGCACCGGACTCGATGTGCGAGGCGACCATCTGGGAGAAGTCCATGCGGTAGACGTGATCTGCTCCGACCACCACCACGATGTCCGGCTTCTCGTCGTCGATGAGGTTCAGCGACTGGTAGATCGCATCGGCGCTGCCGAGGAACCAGTTCTTTCCGACCCGCTGCTGGGCCGGGACGGGCGCCACGTAGTTGCCCAGCAGTGCGGACATCCGCCAGGTCGTGGCGATGTGCCGGTCCAGCGAGTGGGACTTGTACTGCGTGAGCACCACGATCTTCAGGTAGCCGGAGTTCACCACGTTCGAGAGCGCGAAGTCGATCAGGCGGTATATCCCGCCGAACGGGACCGCGGGTTTGGCCCGGTCCTGCGTCAGCGGCATCAGCCGCTTCCCTTCGCCGCCAGCCAGAACGATTGCGAGAACCCGTGGTGCTGCCATGCTCAGAACCCTAGAGTCATCAGGCGGCTTGCACCATCCAAACCCGCCATTAGTTTTTCTGAGTTCACCTGGCGTACCAGCACGAAGGAGTAAGCGATGCGTGTCGACATCCTCACCCGTGAATATCCACCGCATGTCTACGGCGGTGCCGGCGTGCACGTCGATGAGCTCTCACGGGTGCTGCGTCAGCACCTCGACGTGCGGGTGAGGTGCTTCGACGGGCCGCGTGCGGATGAGGGCGTCACCGGATACGACGTCCCGACTACCCTGACCGATGCCAATGCGGCGCTGGCCACCCTCGGCGTCGACCTGCAGATGGCCAACGACCTCGCCGGTGCCGATCTGGTTCACTCCCACACCTGGTACGCCAACATGGGCGGGCACCTCGGCGGTCTCCTGCACGGCATCCCGCACGTGGTCTCGGCGCACAGCCTCGAACCGTTGCGTCCCTGGAAGGCCGAGCAGCTCGGCGGCGGTTACGCCCTGTCCAGCTGGGCCGAGCGGACGGCGTACGAGGGAGCCG
This sequence comes from Ruania rhizosphaerae, assembly GCF_009805705.1. Taxonomy (GTDB): domain Bacteria; phylum Actinomycetota; class Actinomycetes; order Actinomycetales; family Beutenbergiaceae; genus Ruania; species Ruania rhizosphaerae. The sequence goes on along the minus strand of NZ_VSMB01000011.1, from coordinate 128,544 downwards.
CCCGCATCATCGCCGTCAGCGCCGGGATGCGCGCGGATATCCTACGTTGCTACCCGCAGCTCGACCCCGAGAAGGTCGTGGTGGTGCACAACGGCATCGATCTGAACGCCTGGCAGCGACCGGGGGAGGCGGAGAGCGCGCAGATCGCCCGTCAGCACGGGGTGGACCCGGATCGGCCGGCGGTGATCTTCGTCGGTCGTATCACCCGCCAGAAGGGACTGCCGCACCTGCTCGCCGCGGCCCATCAGTTACCGCCCGAGGTCCAACTGGTCCTCTGCGCGGGGGCGCCTGATACCCCCGAGCTCGCCGCGGAGGTCACCGAAGCGGTCGCTGAGCTTCAGCGCACCCGGACGGGAGTGGTCTGGATCGACCAGATGCTGCCGCGTGCGGAGGTCGTCGGGCTCCTCGCCGCTTCGACGGTGTTCGTGTGCCCCTCGGTGTACGAACCGCTCGGGATCGTCAACCTCGAGGCCATGGCGGTCGGGGTTCCGGTGGTGGCCTCGGCTACCGGCGGGATCCCGGAGGTCGTGGCCGACGGTGAGACCGGGCGGCTGGTTGCGCTCGAGCAGCGTCAGGACGGGACCGGGACTCCTCTGGACCCGGAGAAGTTCGAGGCCGATCTCGCGCAGGCCCTGGCCGATGTCTCCACCGGCGCTGACCAGGCCCGGAGGATGGGGCAGGCAGGGCGACGCCGCGCCGAGGAGATGTTCTCCTGGGACGCCATTGCCGAGCGCACACTCGAGGTCTATCGCGGTGTGCTGGGTGGCTGAGGAGCCGGGGCGCTGATCGTGGCCGCGACCATGGCGCGACGTGCGGCCGTGGCCACGTGCCGCATGGCGGCACTTCGCTGATCCACCTGCCAGGCGTTGACGGCGGCCCCATGGTCCTGCGAGGCCAGCCGCACGATCGCGTCCAACCGGGCCGCGCGTACCAGCAGATCCACACGGCGCCGGTCCACCCGTTCCGGTAGACGGCGGGCCAGATCGCTCGGCACGACTCCGGAGGCGAGATCAGCAATCTGCTCGGCCGCCTCAGGGCGCCATCGTGCCACGTCCATGCGTGTCAATGCGTCGATCGCGATCTCGAGAGCCTCCGTCAGGCTCCGACGGGCGTCCGCGGCCGAGTCCGGGACGGGCACCCGGCCGGAGTCGCGACGTAGGTGCCAGGTCACCATGGCGCCCGGCTCCCACGCCGAACCGAACTCCAGCACGTGTGGGAGGGCCACCACGGTCGGCCCCGCAGCGGTCCCGACGGCGACGATCGCCTCTCCCGCCACGCTCGTCTCGTCAGCGAGCGCGGCGGGCACTCCGATCTCCCCAGGGACGGGCAGTGCCGTGTGCACCACCGACGTCGAGCCACTGAGATCGAGCAGCAACCCGGCGAGGGTGGCTTCGCGTCCGTCCGGTTCGACCACGGTGTGCGGCTCGTCCTCACCCTGGACGGCACGGACGGCGGTGTCCACTGCGGCCGGCAACCCAGCCGGGCCGGCGACGGTGCGCAACTCGTCCACCCAGAGGGCGGCGAGCACACTACGCGGCAGATCGATCGGCACGGCAGGCAGGCTAGATGAGGCTGTGGGCCCGTGTCACACCCGCGGACGGCGCGTAGCGCCAGTGGCTGTGCCGGGGGAGGGTGGGTGGACCGATAGGCTCACAGCATGGGTGATGTGCTCCAGTTCGACGATGTGACGGTCCGCCGAGGAGACAAGGCCATCCTCGACTCGATGACATGGTCGGTGGAGGAAGGTGAGCGTTGGGTCGTGCTCGGCCCCAACGGCGCCGGGAAGACCACGGTCGCGGCCCTGGCCGCAGCGCGGATGCACCCCACGGGCGGGCGTGTCGTCGTCCTGGGTGAGGAACTCGGCAAGGTTGACGTCTTCGAGCTGCGGCCACGGATCGGTCTGTCCAGCGCCTCGCTCGCCGACCGCATCCCGAGATCGGAGCGGGTGATCGACGTGGTCCTCACCGCGTCCTATGGCATGACCGGCCGGTGGCGGGAGTCCTACGAGCAGCTCGACCTCGGTCGCGCTCGTGACCTGCTCGCCGCCTTCGGCATGTCCGGCTTCGAGGAGCGGCTCTTCGGCACGCTTTCCGAGGGTGAACGCAAGCGGGTGCAGATCGCACGGGCGTTGATGACAGACCCCGAGCTGCTGATCCTCGACGAACCCGGTGCCGGGTTGGACCTGGGCGGCCGCGAGGAACTGGTGGCCGCTCTGGGTGAGCTCGCTGCCGATGTGATGTCACCGGTGCTGGTCCTGGTGACTCACCATGTGGAGGAGATCCCGCCGGGTTTCACCGACGGCCTCCTCTTGCGTGACGGTCAGGTGGTAGCGGCCGGAGAGCTGGAGTCGGTGATGACGCCGCAGCACTTGTCGGCCACGTTCGGACTCGATCTGGTGGTCGAGCGCCACGGTTCCCGTTTCGCGGCACGTGCCCTCGCGGGAGAGCCTGGTGTGCACGAGGCGAGGGCTGCCCGCTAGGGCTCGCCCTCAAGCCTGGGAAGTTCTGCCCACCTGGGGCCGGACCTCGACCGGTGCAGTTCGGGTCGGCATGGATAGGATGAGCAGAACGAGACGGGAGGAGACCCATGGACCTGGGCTGGCTGTGGTGGCTCGGTGCCGCGTTGATTCTCGGCGTGGTGGAGATGCTGACCGTCGATCTGCTGTTCCTGATGCTCGCAGGTGGCGCTGTTGCGGCCGCTGTCGCTGGACTGCTGGGTGCCCCCTTCCTGGTGCAGCTGCTCGTCGCGGCGGTTGTCGCCGTCCTGCTGCTGTTCGGGGTGCGCCCATGGGCGCTCGCCAAGTTGAAGTCGACGACCCCGGACGCCAAGACCGGGATCGACGCACAGATCGGGCGCTCGGCCACCGTCGTGGCAGACGTGACCGACCGCGCCGGGCGGGTCAAGCTCTCGGGCGAGGTGTGGACCGCCCGCAACGAGCAGCGCGGAACGGTGCTGCCGGCGGGGACGGACGTCGTCGTGGTCCGGATCGAAGGCGCTACCGCCTACGTCACGGCACCTGAGACACCGGCCGATCCGAGTCAGCCCTACGGACCACCAGCGCCGGGCTACTGACGCCGACTGAGGCGGCAGCCGCCCGTTGCCGGTGAACGCCCATCCATCACAACCACACAACGTGACAGAGGCGGAGTTGCACGCGTAGCGCCGCTACCAACCACCACACAGAGGGGTCATCGTGGGAGACGCAGGAACCGTCGTCGGTTTCATCATCATCATCCTCGTGGCGCTGTTCGTCATCGTCGCGATTGCGCGTGCGATCCGGATCGTGCCGCAGGCCGGAGCACTGATCATCGAGCGGCTGGGTCGTTACCAGTCCACGATGTATGCCGGCCTTCATTTCCTCATCCCGTTCGTGGACCGGATCCGCGCCGGTGTCGACCTGCGTGAGCGTGTGGTGCCGTTCCGGCCGCAGCCGGTGATCACCTCCGACAACCTCGTCGTCAGCATCGACACGGTCGTCTACTACCAGGTGACCGACCCCAAGGCCGCGACATATGAGATCGCCGACTACATCCAGGCGATCGAGCAGCTCACCGTGACCACGCTGCGTAACATCATCGGTTCGATGGACCTGGAGCAGACGCTCACCAGCCGTGACCAGATCAACGGCCAGCTGCGCGGGGTGTTGGACGAAGCCACCGGTCGCTGGGGTATCCGGGTGAACCGGGTCGAGCTCAAGGCGATCGACCCGCCGCCGAGCGTGCAGGGAGCGATGGAGCAGCAGATGCGCGCCGAGCGCGACCGTCGCGCTGCGATCCTGACCGCCGAGGGTGTCAAGCAGTCGGCCATCCTGACCGCCGAGGGTGAGAAGCAGTCGGCCATCCTCAAGGCCGAAGGCCAGGCACAGGCCGCCATCCTCAAGGCACAGGGTGAATCCCGCGCCATCCTGCAGGTGTTCGACGCCATCCACCGCGGGGATGCCGACCCGAAGCTGCTCGCCTACCAGTACCTGCAGATGCTGCCGGAGATCGCCAACGGCACCTCGTCCAAGCTGTGGGTGGTGCCCGCGGAGTTCACCGCTGCGCTGGGTTCGATCACGTCAGCCTTCGGGGGCGGCTCCGACGGCCCGGGCGGTGCACCGGCCGGCGGCGGCGAGAGCCCGTCCGAGGGCGGCGGAGGACAGACCCGTCGCGAACGCCGTCGCGATGCGTTCGAGCACATCGAGGGCTTGGACGTTGAGTTGCCGGAGACCTCGCTGCAGGACCCGGCCGAGGCGCTGCGTGAGGCGCGCGGCCAGGCCAGTGAGGCCACAGCGGAGGCCACCCAGGCTGGGGAGTCCAGCGGACGTCCCTTCGACCCGTCCAGCTCTGCGGGGCAGAAGCCGCCCGCTGACGGTGACGTGCCGCCGCCGGACGAGCCGCAGCCGTGGCAGCAACGGCCGGAGCAGTGAGCGCTCGCCAGCAGTAGGTGGTCGCGCAGGTGACGGTCGGCGTGGGGTCTTGTCCCTGCGCCGACCGTGGCGTTTCATCACATGCGCACGGCAGGCGAGGATGGTCGCCGAGGTGTCAGCCGACCGAGAAATTCCGGCGACGGCTTTCCTGACGAGGTGTACGTTCACGGGGTGCCGAGTCTTCTGCGCGCCTCACTCGCCCCGTACCGCTGGTCGCTCGTGCTCGTCTGTGCGCTGCAGCTGGTCCAGACCCTGGCAGCGCTCTACCTGCCGAGCCTGAACGCCCGGATCATCGATGACGGCGTGGTTGCAGGTGATACCGCCCTGATCTGGCAGATCGGCGCAGCCATGCTCGCTGTCAGTGCTGTGCAGGTCGTGGCGAGCGTCGTGGCGGTCTACATCGGCGCAAAGACCGCGATGTCACTGGGGCGTGATCTGCGCGAAGCGCTCTTCACCCGGGTGATGCGGTTCTCCGCACAGGAGATGTCCACACTCGGGACCCCGTCACTGATCACACGATCGACGAACGACGTGCAGCAGGTTCAGATGTTCGTCTTCATGGCCCTGACCGCGATCATCATGGCCCCCATGATGCTGGTCGGCGGTGTGGTGATGGCCGTGCGGCAAGATGCCGGCCTGTCGTTGCTGCTCGTGGTGGTCGTGCCCGTGCTGGGCGGCACGATGAGCCTGGTCGCGATGCGGATGGTGCCGTACTTCCGCTCCATGCAGAAGCGGATCGATTCAGTCAATGGCATCCTGCGGGAACAGATCACGGGAATCCGTGTCGTGCGGGCATTCGTCAAGGAGGCCGACGAGGCCGTGCGCTTCGGCGTGGCCAACGCCGATCTGAGGGATGTCGCGGTCAAGGTCGGACGGTTGATGGCCCTCGCGATGCCCATGGTGATGCTGATCGTGAACGTCGCCTCGGTGGCAGTGATCTGGTTCGGCGGTCAGCGGGTCGATGCCGGGAGCGCCGAGATCGGCTCGTTGGTGGCGTTCCTGTCCTACCTGATGTTCATCATGTTCTCGGTCATGATCGCGACGATGATGTTCATGTTCGCCCCACGCGCTGCTGTCTCTTCCGAGCGCATCCAGGAGGTGCTGCAGTCCCAACCCACCGTGCATGCGCCGTTGCGACCACAGCGGCCGGAAGCGGTACGTGGACTGGTGGAGCTGGCCGGAGCGAGCTTCCGGTACCCGGGGGCAGAGAAGGATGTGCTCCACCAGATCGATCTCGTCGCCACCCCCGGGACCACCACCGCCATCATCGGGTCGACCGGAGCAGGCAAGACGACGCTGCTGAACCTGGTGCCGCGGCTGTTCGACACCACCGCGGGGTCGGTGCAGATCGATGGGGTCGACGTGCGCGATCTCGATCCGGAGCTGCTGTCGCAGATCATCGGTCTGGTTCCACAGAAGCCGTATCTGTTCACCGGCACCGTCGCCTCGAACCTGCGCTACGGGCGCTCCGATGCCAGCGATGCCGAGCTGTGGGAGGCGCTACGAGTGGCTCAGGCGGCCAATTTCGTGCGCTCCATGGACGGCGGGCTCGAGGCCCGGATCGCTCAGGGAGGCACCAACGTCTCGGGTGGTCAGCGTCAGCGCCTGGCCATCGCGCGAGCGCTGGTCCGTCAGCCGGCGGTCTATCTCTTCGATGACTCCTTCTCCGCGCTGGACTATGCCACCGACGCCGCTCTCCGCGCTGCGCTGCAGCCGATGACCCGACAGGCGAGTGTGATCGTGGTGGCCCAGCGGGTGGCGACGATCCGTGACGCGGACCAGATCCTGGTGCTCGAGCACGGCCGGCTCGTGGGCCGAGGCACGCATCCAGAGCTGCTCGCCGAGAACGAGACCTATCAGGAGATCGTGGCCTCGCAGCTGAGCGCGGAGGAAGCAGCGTGAGCGCGAGGAGTCCACGACCGCACGAGGAGGCCCACACGGGCGGTTCGTCAGGGCCGCCGGAGCCCGACGTGACCGCCGGCGAGCGCGCCGACGACTCCGAGCTCAAGGCACAGGTCAAGGTCGAGCAACGCCCCCGGCCCGGCCCTGGGCCCGGCGGTGGCTTCGGAATGCCCGCCGAGAAGCCCCGCGATCTTCTCGGTGCTGCTCGCCGAGTGCTCACCGAGCTGCGTACAGACCGCACATGGGTGCTGATCGCGGTGCTGCTCGGAACGGCGGGCACGTTCCTGACCGTCATCGGGCCGAAGATGCTGGGGAACGCGACCAACGTCATCTTCGACGGTCTCGTCGGACGGATGCTCGACCCGTCGATGTCTCGCGAGGAAACGATCGAGGCGCTCCGAGCAGCGGGCGAGGATTCGCAGGCGGACATGCTCGCCGGGATGCCGCAGGTCGTCCCTGGCCACGGTGTCGACTTCGACCGGCTGGCTGCCGTGCTGGCCGTCGTGCTCGCCGTGTACGCGGGTGCCTTCCTCTTCACGTGGCTCCAGGGCCGCCTCATCACCACGGTGGTGCAGCAGGTCGTCTACCGGCTGCGCGAGCGTGTGGAGACCAAGCTCGGCCGCCTGCCGCTGCGCTACTTCGACCGGCAGGCCAGGGGAGAGGTGCTCTCCCGGGTGACCAACGACATCGACAACATCGCCCAGTCGCTTCAGCAGACGCTCTCGCAGCTGATCACCTCCGTACTCACCGTCGTCGGTGTGGTGACGATGATGGTGTGGATCTCCTGGCAGCTGGCGCTGGTGGCCCTCGTGACCATCCCGCTGTCCGCCATCGTCGTCGGCCAGATCGCGAAACGCTCGCAGCCGGAGTTCGTGGAGCAGTGGAAGCGCACGGGGACAGTGAATGCGCACGTCGAGGAGATGTACACCGGGCACGACCTGGTGCACGTGTTCGGCCACCAGCAGGCGGCGCAGGCGACGTTCCGGGAGGAGAACGACAAACTCTTCCGCGCCTCCTTCAGGGCCCAGTTCATCACCGGGACGATCCAGCCGGTGATGGGGTGGGTGGCCAACCTCGGTTATGTGGTGATCGCCGTCCTGGGAGGGCTCCGGGTGGCGGCGGGAACGATGTCGCTGGGCGACGTCCAAGCGTTCGTGCAGTACTCACGGCAGTTCTCGCAACCGATCACCCAGATCGCCTCGCTGATGAACCTCATGCAGTCCGGTGCGGCGTCGGCCGAACGCGTCTTCGACCTACTCGACGAGGAGGAGGAGAGCGGTGACCCGCCGCAGCCGGCCGCCCTCGGAACAGTCGCCGGCCGCGTCGCGTTCGAGGATGTCGACTTCTCCTACCGGCCGGATCAGCCGCTGATCGAAGGCCTGACGTTCGTCGCCGAACCAGGCGAGACGATCGCGATCGTCGGACCGACCGGTGCGGGCAAGACGACCTTGGTGAACCTCATCATGCGCTTCTACGAGGTGCAAGGCGGTCGGATCACCATCGACGGCGTCGACACCCGGGACCTCACCCGGGCAGAGGTGCGATCCCACATCGGCATGGTGCTGCAGGATACGTGGCTGTTCAACGGCTCGATCGAGGACAACATCCGGTACGGAAGCCATCGGTCCGTCACCGACGCGGAGATGCTCGCCGCGGCCGAGGCCACCGGTGTGGACCCGTTCGTGCGCACACTGGCGGACGGCTATCAGACCGCGCTCGACGAGGAGGGCACCACTGGCGTCGCGGTGAGCGCAGGGGAAAAGCAACTCCTGACCATCGCCCGGGCGTTCATCGCGGATCCGGCGATCCTGATCCTGGACGAAGCCACCAGCTCGGTCGACACCCGGACCGAGGTGCTCGTCCAGCGCGCGATGAACGCACTGCGCCGCGGCCGCACGAGCTTCGTCATCGCGCACCGGCTCTCCACCATCCGCGACGCCGACGTCATCCTGGTGATGGAGGAGGGATCGATCGTGGAGCAGGGCAGCCATGACGAGCTGCTCGCCGCCGAGGGCGCGTATGCGCGCCTCTACCGGTCTCAGTTCGCGGCGGCAGCAGCCGAGGTGGACTGACGTATCCGGACCGGGGGAGCTACGCCGTCGGAGTGAGACGGCTGTGCAACATCAGCCCATAGGCTGACTCGCTTCCACGTGCCCATCTGACACGATGCACATGTGCGCATCGCTGTGGTCGCAGAATCATTCCTGCCGCAGGCGAACGGGGTGACCGTTACGCTGCTGCGGTTGTTGGAGTACCTCGCGGCTCGTGGGGACGAGGTGCTCGTCCTGGCCCCCGCGGCCGGGCGTGGTCAGGACGAGGTGACCTGTTACGCCGGTGCCTCGGTGCGCCGGTTCCGGGCCGTCCCCCTTCCCGGATACGGAGAGCTGCGACTGTCGACCCCACGCGTGCGTACCCTCGAGGACCACCTGCGTTCCTTCGACCCTGACGTCATCCACCTGGCTGCACCGTTCCTGCTCGGCTGGCAAGCCATCGGCGCGGCACACGCACTCGACCTGCCGTCCGTCGCGGTCTACCAGACGGAGGTCCCGTCATACGCGAAGCGGTACCGGATCGGTCGGATCGAGCCGCTGCTGTGGCGGCGTATCGAGGACATCCACAAGAGCGCCACCCTGTCGCTGGCGCCGTCGAGCTATGCCTGCGGGCAGTTGATCGACCGGGGCGTCCACCGGGTGGCAGTGTGGCCGCACGGTGTCGACCGCGACCGGTTCTCGCCGGTGCACCGCGACGACGCGCTTCGTTCGCAGTTGGCACCCGGTGGTGAGGTGCTCGTCGGCTATGTCGGACGGCTCGCCCGGGAGAAGCAGGTGGAGGACCTCGCCACGTTGCAGGACCTTCCGGGCGTGCGGGTGGTGATCGTGGGCGACGGGCCGAGGGACGCATGGTTGCGGAGGGTGCTCCCGAGGGCGACGTTCACCGGTCGCCTCGACGGCCGTGACCTTCCCCGCATGATGGCCAGCCTCGACGCCTTCGTGCATACCGGGGAGATGGACACCTTCGCTCAGACGATTCAGGAGGCCCAGGCGTGCGGGGTGCCGACGATCGCGCCGGCTCGCGGTGGACCGATCGACCTCATCCAACACGGCGAGAACGGCTTCTTGTATGCGCCGGGCGACCTCGAGGCCATGCGTGCGCAAGTGGCATGGCTGGTCCAGCACCCGGTCAGTCGTGCCGAGATGGGGATGACGGCGAGGGAGTCGACGGACGGCCGTAGCTGGGACGCCGTCAACGAGCAGGTGACGGTCCATTACCGCAACGCGATCCGCTTCGCTGAAAGTGACCGGGAGGCCGGCCACCGGCCCGCACGGCGGTGGCTGCTGACCCGATAGAGCGCCTCAGTACCCGAGTGCGGAATCCGTGGGATCTTTCGAGCCGATGCGCTTCAGGTGTACTTGGCGTCCGATGCGGATGCACGGCCTAATGAGCATGAGAGCACTGCCGATCACGAACAGCACCGTCCCGGCGGTCATCGTGCTCTCGCCGAAGAACATGAACGAGCCGATGAGGAAGATCAGCCCGATCCCGATGTCGTTGACGATCGAGAGCGTCTGGTAGAGCCGACGGATCACCAGTTCTTCGTTGCCGATCACCAGGTGGATGTCGTGAGGCTCCTCTGCCATGGCAGGTCTCCTTCGGTCGTCGATGTCGCTTGATGATGACGATACGACGACGGCGCGATGCCAGATCGGCTGGAAGGTCAGACGATCGGTAGGCTCACCGGGTGCCTGTGCTGACACTGACCGCCGCCGACCTGGGCGAGGACCGGCTGGCCGACTACACGCGGCTGACTGACGTGGCCCTTCGCCGTCTGCTCGAGCCCGAGCGAGGGCTGTTCATGGCGGAGTCCTCCACCGTGATCCGGCGAGCCGTGGCGGCCGGTTACCGGCCGCGGTCGTTCCTCATGGCGCCGCGCTGGTTGGCTGACCTTGAGGACCTGCTGGCGCAGGTGGGTGCTGGTGAGCACGGAGAGGTGCCCGTCTACCTCGCCGAGGAGGATGTGCTGCACACCATCACCGGTTTCCACTTGCACCGCGGGGCGCTCGCGGCGATGCACCGGCCGGAACTACCGGCCGTCGCAGATCTCCTCGCGGACGCTCGCCGGGCGGCGAGGCACAGCGAGGGCCCACGCCGTTCGAGGATCGCGATCTTCGAGAACTTCGTCGATCACACGAATCTCGGGGCGGCATTCCGCAGTGCCGCTGCGCTCGGGGTCGACGCTGTCCTCGTGACGCCCAGCTGTGCTGACCCCCTGTACCGCCGTTCTATCCGTGTGTCGATGGGTACGGTCTTCCAGGTGCCGTGGACCCGCCTGGGCAGATGGCCGGCAGACATGGAACTGCTGCAGGAGGCCGGCTACGTCGTGGCAGGTATGACGCTGGGTGAAGGTGCGATCTCGCTCGACGCGTTGGTCGCGGAGGATCACCAGCACCTGGCACTGGTCTTCGGCACCGAGGGGCATGGTCTGACGCCAGCGGTCGACCAGCGCCTTGATCGACGAGTGACGATCCCCATGATGCACGGCGTCGACTCGCTCAACGTGGCGGCTTCGTCGGCTATTGCCTTCTACGCGACCCGGTCGTGACGCTCGGCACCGGTCGCACCGATAGCATAGGCGCCCCGTAGCTGACATGAGGGAGGGGCCGGTGCCGGACCGCCGACCGACCAGTGCTCCTCGGCCGACCAGTGCCGACGTCGCACGGCTCGCGGGTGTCTCGCGCACCGCCGTCTCGTTCGTGTTGAACGGCCGCGGGACTGGCAACATCTCGGCCGAGAACGCCGATCGCATCCGTGCCGCGGCCGCCGAGCTCGGATATGTGGCGAACTCGGCCGCGGTGAACCTGCGGCGGCGGTCCACGGCGACGCTGGGGGTGATCACCGACGAGATCACCCAGAGCCCGTTCGCCGGCAGACTGTTGCAGGGAGCCCGGGAGGCCGCATACGCACGCGGCTACGTGACGATAGTGGCCGACTACGGACGTGACCCGGCGCGAGAGCGGGAGATGGTCGCGGCGTTGCGGGCCCGCCAGGTCGACGGTTTCGTGCACGCGGCGATGTCGTTGCGCGAGTACGAGCCCGCTGCCGGGATGCTCGAGGTTCCTGCGCTGCTGGCCAACTGCGTCAGCCGCGAAGGACCTGCGGGGGTGATCGCTGATGACGAGCAGGGAGGGGCCCTTGCAGCGCAAGCGGTGCTCTCCCGCGGGCACACGCGCGTGGCGATGCTGGCGGGCGTCGAGGGAGCGCGACGAGGGAGCGCAACCGAATGCCGCATTGCGGGCGCACAGCGCGCCGCCGCGGCAGCCGGTGCGCGAGTGCGTGTCATCGACGCCGGGTGGCAGATCGCGGACGGTGTGCGGTGGGGGACCGCGCTCCTCGATGCCCCGGCTGGCGACCGTCCGACGGCGATCCTCGCCGCCCGCGACCGCGTGGCCCTCGGCGTCCTCCTGGCCGCCGCCCACCTTGGGCTACGGGTTCCCGAGGACGTCTGCGTCGTCGGCTATGACGACGAGGATCAGATCGCCGCCGAAACCGTCCCGGCACTGACCACGGTGGCACTGCCGCATCAGCAGATCGGCGAACGGACCGTCGAACTGCTGCTGGCGCACCTGCTCGACGGCGATCCGCTGCCGGATTCCGATGTGCACGTGCCGTGCCGTCTCGTGCTCAGGGAGTCGGTGGGCCCAGTTCCCAACCGGTGACGGCGCAGCTCGCCTCCACCTGCCAGGCCTCCCCGGCGCGGGGGTAGGCCCGGACAGTGCTGGCCCGGCCGTCGACGAAGGCCTCCAGCACCGAGCCGTCGACCAATACGGTCGCGGAGGTGGCCGCAGCGGCTGACCACACCTCACGGATACCGTCGGGGCCGACCAGGCGCACGTGCACCTCTCCTGCTTCGGTGGTCGCGATCTCCCAGGCGGGCACAGCGAGGGTGCCGTTCTCGGGCACGGTGAGGGGCCGCCGTCGTAGGCCGGTGAGCTCGGGGGCGGGTGCGCTGTGGAGCTGTGGACGGTCCGCCGTCCGGGCCAGGAACAACTCGCGGGGGAACGTGAGTGCACCCGCCCATCCGGCCTCCTCGACCTCGGCTTCGGTGCGGTCGCTGCGGGACTCCCAGGTCCATCCCCACAGCAGCACCCGCCCCTCGTGCGCGACGGCTTGGGGGGCGTAGAAGTCAGGGCCGTCGTCGAGCCGGTGCCCGGCTTCAGGAAGGATCCGGGGGTGAGTGCCGGTGAGATCGAGTTCGCCGAGCAGCACAGTGACGCCATCGAGCTGGGGGACCCCCGGCTCGTCGTGCCACAGCGAGACGATCAGTGCCCATGTGTGGCCTTCCTCGTCCGCACTCGGGAGCCGCACCAGTTGCGGGCACTCCCAGATCTGGGCGTGGGCGAGCGTGCGCAGGTCCGGTGTGAGGTCGGGACCGGTGAGCAGGTCGCCGAGCAGCTCCCAGTGCTCCAGATCGGTGGCATCGTAGATCAGGACGACCGGAGTGCCGTCCGTCCGGCCACCGCCGAGAAGCGCGTATCGCCGGCCATCGACGCTCACGAGGAACGGATCGCGCATCTCCCGCAGGCCGGGCGCCGGGGGAGCAGCGAACTGGTCGGACTGCTGCCACGTGCCGTCCCGGCGGCGCCGGGCCAAAGCCGCACCCGCCTCAGCCGGGTCGCCGGGCATCGCGGTGTAGACGAGCACGGGCTCATCGTCGGCCATCGTGGCGACGCCGCTCCACACCCCGCCGGCGTCGATCGTCTCCGGGCGCGGGCGTAGTGCGATCGGCTCGTCGGTCCAGGTGAGCAGGTCGGTCGAGGTGGCGTGACCCCAGCAGATGTTCCCGTGCACCGGAGCGTCCGGATTGTGCTGGTAGAAGACGTGCCAGGTGCCGTCGATGTAGGCGATGCCGTTCGGGTCGTTTACCCAGCCCGAGGGCGGCCGCACATGCAGGCGAGGGAACGGGTCGAGGCGGGGATGGGGCACGGGTACTCCCAGAGGGTCAGAGATCAGCGACCTAACACGTGTCAGGTAGGTTCCCGTGTTCGATGATGCCGTGTCAACCGAGTGGTGGTCGGCAGGCTGGTTGGGGCTGCTCGGGCGGGAGGGGTGCCTCTGCGAGTCCGAGAGTGTCGGCGATGAGCGACAGCTGCTGGGCGAACAGGGCAGCGGGGTCACTGAAGGTGTCCGGTCCGAACTGTCCGAACAGCTCGGCGGTGACCGCGCCGATGAGTGCGTGCCAAGCGAGGAAGGTGCGTCCGATGGTGGCATCGTCGCCGGTAAGGACCAGGTCGCGACGCATGGCGTCATAGTCTGAACTCGGACCCGGTGCTGTTGTGCCCGGCCATGGCGCCAGCCGACCGGCGCGATAGGCCTGCTCGACCAGATCTGCGAAGGTGAGGATGACGCGCGTCCCCGGGCCGGTGGTCTGCTCACCGGGGGCGTCGTAGCCCGGGACCGGGGTGCCGTAGAGCAGGGCGTACATCGCAGGTTCACTTTTCGCCCACTCCCGCATCGCGTTCCCGAGGGTGTAGAACCGGGTGCGGTCGTCCTGGTCCGCCACGTGCTCCAGGGCAGCATCGACGGTGTCCGCCAACTCCGTGTACCCCTCCACCAGGAGCAGGGTGAGCAACTCGTCCCGGCTGCGCACGTACCGGTACACGGCCGAGGAGACGACGCCGAGGTCGCGCGCGACCGCGCGTAGCGACAGGCTCGCGGCACCACCGGTAGCCAGGTGGGCGCGGGCGATCCGGATGATGTCGCGTTCGGTCTGGGCGCGGGCGCGCTCGCGGGGCGTGGGGCTCATCGGTCGATCGTGGCGCATCGAGAGAGCGCATGCAACCAAAGAGAGCGATGCTCTTGTTTTCGAGTTCCACGCCTGCCACCATTGAACGAGAGCGGTGCTCTCTCTTTGTCTCAGACCTCAGGAGTTGTCATGTCCACGATCCACATCGTCACCGGAGCCGGACCCGTCGGCTCCACCCTGGCTCTGCAACTCGCCGAGGCGGGCGAGCGGGTGCGGGTACTCACGCGTTCCGGCTCCGGGCCGGAGCACCCATTGGTGGAGCGTCGTCGCGTCGACGCGTCAGACCGCACCGCGCTCCGGGAGGCGTGCGAGGGGGCCGTGAGCATCTATCACTGCATTCATGGTTCCCGATATGAGGCGGCCACGTGGCGGGCTGAGCTGCCCGCCGCCGAGCAGGTGGTCATGGACGTCGCGGGCGAGGTCGGCGCCGTCGTGGTCTTCCCGGAGAGTCTGTACTCCTACGGCGTGGTCGAGGCTCCGATGACCGAGTCCGGATACGGGTGGGCGAGCGGAGGCAAGCTCGGCGTGCGCAGCGATCTGCTCGCTGCGCGCGGTGCTCACTCCACGCCCACCGTGAGTGTGGCGGCGTCGGACTTCTACGGCCCGCGGGTGCGTACCGCACATGCGGGGGAGCGCTTGGTGCCGACGGTGTTGGCCGGTAGGAGGCTCTGGCTCGTCGGGAGCCTCGACCAGCCGCACTCGTTCACCTACGTACCCGATCTGACGCGGGCCATGATCGCGGCGGCAGGCCGGGAAGAACTGTGGAACACCTTCCTGCTCGCCCCGACCGCGCCGCCGGTCACCCAGCGCGAGCTGGTGGCACAGGTGGCCCGGGCCGGTGAGGTTGCGGTGCCGCGCACGGGCGCGATCCCGGTCGGCCTGATGCGCGCACTCGGCATGGTCTCCTCCGAGATGCGTGAGTTGGCCGAAACCGGCTACATGTTCGACCGCCCGTTCGTTGTCGACTCATCCCGCAGTGAGGGGCTCCTTGGCCAGGAGCCGACACCGTTGGCCGAGGGGCTGAAGGAAACCGTGCGGTGGTGGAAGTGACGATCGCGTGGGCTTGCCGCCCGCGATAGGGCAGGCTAGGCGGTATGACCGATCGCCAGTCGCTGATGTTGCTCGACACCGCCTCGCTGTACTTCCGCGCCTTCTTCGGTGTCCCCGATTCGATCACCGCCCCGGACGGTACGCCGGTGAACGCGGTGCGCGGGCTGCTGGACTTCCTCACCCGGCTGATCGACCAGTATCAGCCCACACACGTCGCCTGCTGCTGGGACAACGACTGGCGCCCGCAGTGGCGGGTGGACCTGGTGCCCAGTTACAAGGAGCACCGGGTGGTCGAGGAGGTACGCGAGGGCAGCGACGTGGAGGAAGTTCCGGATCCGCTGGCGGTCCAGGTCCCGGTCATCGCCGAGACGCTCGCGGCGCTGGGCATCGCGGTGGTCGGAGCTGATGGCTACGAGGCGGACGACGTGATCGGCACGCTCGCCACCGACGCCGGAATGGCCGTGGACGTGGTGACCGGGGACCGGGACCTGTTCCAGTTGGTCAGCGACGGCAGTGATAGCGATCCTGGTGGTCCGAGCCACCCGGTGCGCGTCCTCTACACCGCCCGCGGGGTCGGGCGGCACGAGGTGCTCACCGATGCCGTCGTGCAGGAGAAGTACGGGGTCCCGGCCGCTCGCTATGCCGATTTCGCGACGCTGCGCGGGGACAGTTCTGACGGTCTGCCCGGCGTGAAGGGTGTCGGGGAGAAGACGGCTGCCTCCCTGTTGGCCAGCTACGGCGACATCGCCGGGGTGAGGGCCGCTGCGGCCGATCCCGGCACCCCGCTCGCTGCCGGGATGCGCGCGAAGATCAACGCCGCCGCGGACTACCTCGACGTCGCGCCACGGGTGGTGGCCGTCGCGCGTGACATCGAGGCCATCGACCGCAGTGGGCTCGACCTGCGCCGCCCGGGGAGCGTGCCCGAGCGTCCCGCGCCCGCCGATCCGGAGGCGTTGGCGGCCCTGGTCTCTCGCTGGGGTCTGGATTCATCGGTCGAGCGACTGCTCGCAGTACTGCGCGGCTGACCGGTTCGCCCGGCCGGGCGGGCCTGCTAGGTCGGTGGACGCCTGTTAGACGAGCGTGACGTCGATCCCAGCCCGCTGGAGTGAGGTCACCACGGACTGGTCGGCCCCGTCGTCGGTGATCACCGCATCGATCTGCGCTGCCGGGACGATGCGCGCGAACGCGCGGTGGCCCAGCTTGGAGGAGTCGGCAACCACCACCACCCGGGCCGAGCGCGCGGCGAGAGAGGCCGCGATCGAGGCTTCGCCGTCGTCATGAGCACACGCTCCCGCGTTGGCATCGAGACCGTTCACACCGAGGAACAGTGTGTCGATCTCGACCTGCCCGAGCAGGAGGTCAGCGAGCGGGCCGGTGAGCTCATAGCTTTGTGCCCGCACCACGCCTCCAGTCACCACGACGCGTAGGTGCGCGCGGACGGCGAGTTCGCCGGCGATGTTGACGGCGTTGGTCACCACGGTGACGGGCTGGCCACTGTCGCGCAGGCCGGTGTGCACCGCGAGTTCGCGGGCGACCTCGGTGGTGGTGGTGCCGCCATTGATCGCCACCACCTGACCAGGCTGGACGAGGTGTGCGGCGGCCGCGGCGATCCTCGCCTTCTGCGCACTGTGGCGCGCCGCCTTGTACCGCAACGGAAGATCCCCGGAGGAGGGTTGCATCCGCGCGCCGCCCCGGGTGCGCACCACGAGCTGCTGGGCGGCGAGGGAATCCAGGTAGCGCCGAGCCGTCGCGGGCGAGACACTGAGTTCGGAGACGACGTCTTCGACTTGCACGTGGTCGCGCGCCACCACCATGTCCAGCAGCGAGGCCAAACGGTCGTCGCGATTCATCGCCCCTCCTTGATGTTTTCTGATTGATGACAGGGTACTATGATCAGAAACTTTCAACCAGTGAAGGGGTTCTCCGTGTCAGACGCAGCACCGCAGTCGCAGACCAGCGTCGAGGTCGCCTCCCAGCCCGAGGTGTGGGAATGGGCGATCGCGCACACCCGTGACTCGGTCGGCCTGCCCGCCAAGGGCGAACGCGTCGCCGTGGTCGGATGCGGCACCTCCTGGTTCATGGCGCAGTCCTACGCCGCGTTGCGCGAGGCCGCCGGCCACGGGGTCACGGACGCCTTCACCGCATCGGAGTTTCCTGCCGGACGCTCCTATGACCGGCTCGTGACCATCTCCCGTTCGGGCACCACCACCGAGATCGTGCAGCTCCTGTCCGCCACGGCTACTCCCAGCGTGCTGCTCACGGCTGTGGGTGAGGGACCTGCCGCCGCCCATGCCGATCACGAGATCGTGCTCGACCGCGCGGATGAGTCCTCGGTCGTGCAGACCCGATTCGCGAGCACCGTGCTGCTGGTCCTGCGCGCCAGCCTGGGTGAGGACCTCGCGGCCGCAGTGGCTGACGCTCGCACGGCCCTGGCAGCCCCGATCGAAGCGGACTGGGTGGCGGCGGACCAGATCAGCTTCCTCGGCACCGGCTGGACCATTGGCCTGGCGCATGAGGCGGCGCTGAAACTGCGTGAATCCTCGCAGTCCTGGACAGAGTCCTATCCCGCGATGGAGTACCGGCACGGTCCGATCTCGATCGCCCAGCCCGGCCGGGTGGTGTGGGTGTTCGGTCAGCCACCCGCTGGGCTCACAGAGGACGTGCACGCCACGGGGGCCGACCTGGCCACCAGCGATCTCGACCCGCTTGCTCATCTCGTGCTGCTGCATCGTCTCGCCGTCGCCCGGGCCGAGGCGCGGAACCTGAACCCGGATACCCCACGGCACCTCTCGCGCGCCGTGATCCTCGACTGAGGCGATGAGTATGGCAGTGAGCCCCGCGACGGCGCTGGGCGTGGATATCGGCGGTACGACCATCAAACTGGGCCGGGTCGCCAGTGATGGAAGCCTGACTGATACTCGCACCGTACCGACGCCTCGCGATCCGCACGTGCTGGCCGAGGTGATCGCAACAGAGGTGGACCGCACCCCGGAGCCGGCGATCGGAGTCGTCAATCCGGGCATCATCGACGAGCGCACCGGTGTGGTCACCTTCGCGGCGAACCTGGGGTGGCGGGACCTGCCGCTCCAGGCGATCCTCGAGCACAGACTCGGGCGACGGGTGCTGCTCGGCCACGACGTCCGGGCCGGTGCCCTGGCCGAATCGCTGTGGGGCGCCGGCGCGGCCGGGGACATGCTGTTCATGCCGCTGGGCACCGGGATCGCCTCGGCACTCGTGCTCGACGGGGTCGTGCGGGGCACCGGCTGGGCCGGGGAGGTGGGGCAGGTGCTCATCCCCGACCCCGACCACCCAGGCGCCCGTGTCCCGTTCGAACAGATCGCCTCGGCCTCGGCGCTCGCCGCTCGCTACGCTGCCGCCACCGGATCGAGTGACGTCAGCGCGGGCGCCCGAGGCGTGCTGGAGCGGCTCGCCACCGGCGACCCTGTGGCCGCCGAGATCGTGCGTACCGCGATCGATGCCCTCGCCGACCTGCTTGCCGACACCGCCGGACTCCTCGGACCCGTCCCGATCGTCCTGGGAGGCGGACTGGCCGAGGCGGGGGACGCCGTCCTGGAACCTCTGCGTGCTGCGCTGGCGCAGCGCCTCCCCACCGAGCTGCGCGCACCGCTACGTGCTGCTGTGCTGGGGTCGTGGGCGGGATGCCTGGGCGCAGGTGCGTTGGCCCTTGAGCTGCGACAGGAGCGCCGATGATTCATACCGTCACCCCCAACCCAGCCTTGGACCTCACCTACCGGCTCACCCGCCTGCGAATCGGAGAGGTACACCGCACCGACGACGTCACTGAGACTCCCGGTGGCAAGGGGATCAATGTTGCCCGGGTGCTGGCCGCACTCGGCCACGACGTGGATTGCGGCGGCTTCCTCGGCGGCAGCACCGGTGAGCACCTGGAGCACCTGCTCAGCCACTCGCCCGTGCACCAGGACTGGACCCTGGTAGCGGGAGAGACGCGCCGCACCGTGACCATCGTGGACGAGGCCGGGGCGACCCTGATCAACGAACCAGGGCCCCCGGTAGCCCACCGGGACTGGGAACGGCTCTCACGCACCGTGCAGGCCCGCACCCGGGCGGGTGACGTCGTCGTGATCTCCGGCTCCACCCCGCCAGGCACCGGCGAGACGGACCTGCCCGACCTCGTACGGGCCCTCGTCGATGCGGGAACACGGGTGATCGCCGACACCTCCGGTCCGGCGCTGCTCGCCGTCGCGTCCGCTGGGCCGACAGTGCTCAAACCGAACCACCTCGAGTTGCAGGCCGCGACGGGTCTCGACGATCCTGTCGCCGGGGCGCGCGAGCTCTTGCGCCGCGGCGCCGGTGCCGTGCTCGTCTCCCGCGGCTCGGACGGTGTGCTGCTGGTGACCGCCGACGGTGCCTGGCAGGCGCGTCCCGAGCCGATCAATGGCGGTAACCCGACGGGTGCCGGTGATGCCGCCGTGGCTGCGCTTGCGGCGGCGGTCGCCTCCGGCGCCGAGGGGGCCGCACTGGCCGACCATCTGCCCGATGTTGTTGCCCTCTCGGCCGCCGCGGTGCTCATGCCGACGGCCGGTGCGGTCGACGCCGATGCCTACGCGCGCATGCGCACCTCGATCCGGACGGAGCCTCTCGATGCCGCTCGCTGACCTCACGACCGTTGCCGCCCCCCTCCGTGCAGCGCGCACCGGACTCGGTGCGTTCAACGTGGTCCACCTCGAACATGGCGCCGCCTTCGTGGCCGCTGCCGAACGCGCGGGCCACCCGGTGGTGCTGCAGGTCAGCCAGAATGCGGTGACGTTCCACGGGGCGCTGGCGCCGATCGGGATGGCGACCCTCGCGCTGGCCAGAGCAGCGTCGGTGGACGTGGTGGTGCACCTGGACCACGCTGACGATGTCGATCTGGTGCGTGAGGCGCTCGACCTGGGATTCACCTCGGTCATGTACGACGGGTCCAAGCTGCCGACCGAGCAGAACGTCGCCACGACGGCCGAGGTGGTGCGGCTTGCGCACGAGCGCGGGGTCAGCGTGGAGGCGGAACTGGGCGAGGTGGGCGGCAAGAACGGGGTGCACGACCCCTCCGCGCGCACCGATCCCGGCGAAGCCGCCTGGTTCGTGGCCGAAACCGGGGTGGACCTGCTGGCCGTGGCTGTCGGTTCCTCGCACGCGATGACCACGCGTGGCGCTGTGCTGGACACGGAGCTGATCGCGCGGATCGCGGCGGCGGTGGACGTGCCGCTGGTGCTGCACGGCTCGTCCGGGGTGAGTGACGAGGGGATGCGCGCGGCGATCGAGGCGGGCATGACCAAGATCAACGTCTCGACGCACCTGAACAAGATCTTCACCGGCGAGGTCCGCTCGGTGCTGGCGGAGAATCCCGACCTGGTCGACTCCCGGAAGTGGTTCCGCCCGGGGCTGGACGCGATCGGCGTCGAGGTGGAGCGACTGCTGCGGTGGTACGCGGACCAGTAGGCGCTGCACATCATTGCTTGCGATGCGATGGCGATGTGCCTCATACGTCGGAATCACACCGCAAGAGCCGATCAGTGCCAGTAAGTGCCGGGTGAGATCCCGCATCCCAGACTCGGTGCCGGGGCGGGGGTATCGATCCCTACACTTTTCCCATGCGCCCACCCCGTTCCGCCGCTCTGCTCGAGACCATGCGCTGCCGGGTGGTGGTCGCTGACGGCGCGATGGGCACGATGATCCAGGACGCGGGGCTCACCCTCGAGGACTTCCAGGGCCTGGAAGGCTGCAACGAGATCCTCAACGTCACCCGTCCCGAGGTGATCGAGTCCCTGCACGCGGAGTTCTTCGCCGTCGGGGTCGACTGCGTGGAGACCAACACCTTCGGCGCGAACGCCTCCAACCTGGGCGACTACGACATCATCGAGCGCATCGGCGAGCTCGCCGAGGCCGGGGCCGTGATCGCGCGGCGCAGCGCCGAGAAGCACTCCACGCCCGACCATCCGCGCTGGGTCCTCGGCTCCATGGGCCCGGGCACCAAGCTGCCCAGCCTCGGGCACGTCACCTATGCCTCCCTGAAGGCCTCCTTCGCGCAGCAAGCGGCGGGACTGATCCGTGGTGGTGCTGATGCGCTGCTGGTGGAGACCAGCCAGGACCTGCTGCAGACCAAGGCCGCGATCAACGCCTGCAAGCAGGCCCAGCGCGAGACCGGCCTCGAGGTGCCGATCTTCGCCCAGGTCACGGTCGAGACCACCGGCACGATGCTGATGGGATCCGAGATCGGAGCGGCCCTGACCACCCTGGCCGCCCTGGGCATCGACGCGATCGGCCTGAACTGCGCCACCGGTCCGGCGGAGATGAGCGAGCACCTGCGCCACCTGTCCAAGCACTCCCCGGTGCCGATCACCTGCATGCCCAACGCCGGATTGCCGGTGCTGGGCAAGCACGGCGCCGAGTACCCGCTCACCCCGGACGAGCTCGCCGCCGCCCACGAGCAGTTCGTCGGCGAGTTCGGGCTCAACCTCGTGGGTGGCTGCTGCGGGACGACACCTGAGCACCTGCGGGCGGTGGTGGAGAAGGTCCGGGGCAGGGCCGTCGTCACCCGGGAGCCCGAGCCCACCCACGGGGTGGCGAGCCTGTATGCCCACACCGACTTCGACCAGGACGCCGCCTTCCTGGCCATCGGCGAGCGTACCAACGCCAATGGCTCCAAGGCGTTCCGGGAGGCGATGCTCGCCGAGAACTGGGACGAGTGCGTCCAGATCGCCCGGGCGCAGACCCGCGACGGTGCGCACCTGCTGGATGTGTGCGTGGACTACGTGGGCCGTGACGGCGTGGCCGACATCCGCGACGTGGTCTCCCGGTTGGCGAGCGCCTCCACGCTGCCGCTGGTGATCGACTCCACCGAACCGGCCGTGATCGGTGCCGGGCTGGAACTGGTGGGCGGGCGGGCCGTGGTGAACTCGGTGAACTTCGAGGACGGTGACGGTCCGGACTCCCGGTACGCGAAGATCATGCCTCACGTGGTCGAGCACGGAGCCGCCGTCGTGGCCCTGACGATCGACGAGGAGGGGCAGGCGCGCACCGCCGCGAAGAAGGTGGAGATCGCCTCCCGCCTCATCGAGGACCTCACCGGCCGCTGGGGGATGGCGGTGGAGGACATCATCGTCGACACCCTGACCTTCCCGATCGCCACCGGGCAGGAGGAGACCCGGCGAGATGCGATCGAGACGATCGAGGCGATCAGGGAGCTCAAGCGCCGCTACCCGGCCGTGCACACCACCCTGGGAGTCTCGAACATCTCCTTCGGGCTCAACCCGGCCGCCCGGGTGGTGCTGAACTCGGTGTTCCTGCACGCCGCCGTCGAGGCCGGGCTGGACTCGGCGATCGTGCACGCCGCGAAGATCCTGCCGCTGGCGCAGATCCCCGACGAGCAGCGACAGGCCGCCGAGGATCTGGTGTGGGACCGGCGCACCTACGACGGTGACCAGCTCACCCATGACCCGCTCGCGCACCTGCTGGACGTCTTCTCCGGGGTGGACTCGGCAGCACTGAAGGACGCCCGCGCCGCCGAGCTGGCCGCGCTGCCCCTGGACGAACGCCTCGCCCGCCGCATCATCGACGGCGAGATGAAGGGCCTGCACGCGGATCTTGACGCCGCGCTGGAGCAGGGGTGGAAGGCGCTGGACATCGTCAACGACCAGCTGCTCGCCGGGATGAAGGTGGTCGGAGAGCGGTTCGGCGCGGGGGAGATGCAGCTGCCGTTCGTGCTGACCTCCGCCGAGACGATGAAGACCGCCGTGGCCCACCTCGAACCCCATATGGAGAAGGTCGAAGAGGGCGGGGGGAAGGGCACCATCGTGCTCGGTACCGTCCGTGGGGACGTGCACGATATCGGCAAGAACCTCGTGGACATCATCCTGACCAACAACGGCTTCACGGTGGTCAACATCGGCATCAAGCAGCCGGTGTCAGCATTCATCGAGGCCGCCGAGGAGCACCAGGCCGACGTGATCGGCATGAGCGGGCTACTGGTGAAGTCGACTGTGGTGATGAAGGAGAACCTGGAGGAGCTCAATACCCGGGGGCTCGCCGCAAAGTACCCGGTGCTGCTCGGGGGTGCGGCGCTGACGCGCGTCTACGTCGAGGACGATCTGGACGAGGTCTACGACGGGCAGGTGCGCTACGCCCGCGACGCCTTCGAAGGGCTGCGCCTGATGGAGCCCCTCGTGCGGGTCGCCCGGGGAGAGGCGGCGGACGCCGTCGGGCTCCCCGCTCTGAAGAAGCGCCGCCACGCGCAGGTGACCGTGGACGAAACCCCGGCCGAGGACCTGCCCGAGCGCTCGGACGTGGCGACCGACAACCGGGTGCCGGAGCCGCCGTTCTGGGGAACGCGCATCGTCAAGGGCATCGCGCTCGCCGAGTACTCTGCGTTCCTGGACGAACGGGCCACGTTCATGGGCCAGTGGGGCCTCAAGCCCGGCCGCGGGGAGGGCGGTTCCTCTTATGAGGAACTGGTCGAGACCGAGGGGCGTCCGCGGCTGCGGGAGTGGATGGCCAGGATTGCCACCGAGGACATGCTCACCCCATCGGTGGTGTACGGGTACTTTCCGGTGGTCGCCGAGGGGGACGATGTGGTGCTGCTGCACCACGAGGGTCCCGACGGCGGTAGTGGCGGCGAGCCGGGGACCGAACGGATGCGTTTCACCTTCCCCAGGCAGCGACGCGACCGGCACCTGTGCCTGGCCGACTTCGTGCGGCCGCGTGCGGCGGGTGAGACCGATGTGCTCGGGGTGCAGCTGGTCACCGTGGGTTCCGGCGTGGCCGAGCACACGGCGCAGCTGTTCGAGCAGAATGCCTACCGCGAGTACCTGGAGTTGCACGGACTTTCGGTCCAGTTGACCGAGGCGCTCGCGGAGTACTGGCACGCGCGGGTACGTGCCGAGCTCGGGTTCGCCGGGGAGGACCCGGCCGATCTGGAGGGCATGTTCAAGGTGGACTACCGGGGCGCGCGGTACTCCTTCGGCTACCCGGCCTGCCCGGACCTGGAGGACCGGGCGAAGATCATCGAGCTGCTCCGTCCGGAACGGATCGGGGTGACGCTGAGCGAAGAGCTGCAGTTGCACCCGGAGCAGTCCACCGATGCGGTGGTCTTCCACCATCCGGAGGCGAAGTACTTCTCAGTGTGAGCGTGAGAGGTTCCGCCAGGAGGGCGATGCTTGCTGTGCGGCGCCCGATACCGGTGGAACCTCTTACTCCTTCGCGAGCCCCGCCACGATCTCAGACCCCGGCAGTTCGGCGAGCACCTCACCGGGCAGCAAGATCTTCGAGCCGCGGATGCCGCTGCCGATGATCGCCGGGCTCGCCGTGG
Organism: Ruania rhizosphaerae; assembly: GCF_009805705.1. Classification (GTDB taxonomy): domain Bacteria; phylum Actinomycetota; class Actinomycetes; order Actinomycetales; family Beutenbergiaceae; genus Ruania; species Ruania rhizosphaerae. The sequence goes on along the minus strand of NZ_VSMB01000011.1, from coordinate 104,058 downwards.
TGCGGGTGTCCAGCAGCACTCGGTACTGGCCGGGCAGTCCGATGGGCGTGATACCGCCGTACTCCATCCCGGCCTCGGCCACCGCCCGGTCGGTGGGCAGGAACGAGGCCTTGCGCACGTCCAGCAGCTTCTTGATGGTGGAGTTCACGTCCGCCCGGGTGGTGGCACGCACGATGGCCGCGGCGAGGCGCTCCTCGCCGTTGCGTTTACCGGCCACCAGCACGCAGTTGGCCGAGGCCTCCAGCGGCAGTTCGTAGGTGGCCGTCATGTCGGCGGTGTCTGCCCGGTCCGGATCGATCGGCGCCACCAGCACCTGCCCGACGGCGTCCGGCGAGTTCTGCGCCCAGGCCTCCAGTGCCTGGCGCACCGGCGCCGCCAGCAGGTGCGGGTGGTCCAGAGCAGGGGACCAGTCGAGGGTGCCGAACCGCATCAGCGCTGGTAGGTCGCGGTCAGCGTGCCACGGCCGAGGGTGTGGAACAGGGCCAGGAACGAGGCCTTGGTGGCGCTGTCCTCACTGGTGAGCTCGAGCGTGGGGACGTCGAGGGCGTGCACGGCGAAGACGTACCGGTGCGCGCGGTCGCCTGGGGGAGGCGCGGCTCCCTCGTAGGCGAAAGCTCCGCCGTCGGTGCGCAGGTGGAATGCGGCACCAGGCAGGCTGAGGTCACTCTCCCCGGCGCCCTGCTCCAGGGTGGAGACTGAGGAGTCCAGGTCGGTCACGGTCCAGTGCCAGTAACCGGCGGGTGTGGGGGCGTCGGGGTCGAAGCAGGTGACGAGCAGTCCCTCGGTGCCCTCGGGCAGGTCGCTCCAGATCAGGGTGGGGGACGTGTTCTGCCCGTCGGCTACGAACTGGGAGTCCATCGGTTCGCCCTCGCTGATGTCCGGGCTGGTCAGAGGGAACGAGGGGACGGTGGGCAGGATCTCGTAGGGGTGCGGGGCCACGGGGCGCTGCAGGTCCATGACACGTCCTTTCCGATCGACGGCGTCGGTCCCAACCTACGACGCTTCGCGCCTGCATGGGTTCTCTGCCGGGACATCGGCGGTGGTGTGTCGCGCACGATCTCTCCGGCCTGGGAGGTCTTGACAGGAACCGGCCGGCGACGTGTACTTGTTCGAACCGATGTTCGATGTCGGTGGTCGCTCCTACCGTGCAGCGCAGAAGAAGGGAGGGACTGATGAGCCTCACAGTGAGACCGGTGATGGAGCCCATGCCGTCCTCGCCTGCGCCGCCCGTGCAGTCGCGGCCACAGCTGGATCAGTCATCTGAAGTGGCGACACGACTGGAAGCAGCGCGGAGGGCGCTCGCCACCGCCGAGTCGGCGGTGGGGGTGCACGCCCGGCTGGGATCAGCCGAGAACGTCGTGCCGTTGACACCGCCGGCGGAAAGCGACCCGGGCGGTCGCGACAGCGACCAGCGAGTGGATCTGGAGCGAGCCGTCGACATCCCCGGTGGCCTTGCTCCACTTTTCCCGGTAGGCATGCGTCGGGGCAGTGCGGTGCAGGTTCTGGGCAGTACCTCGGTGCTGCTCTCCCTGGCGGCTGCGGCGGCCGGGGAGGGGGCATGGTGCGCGATGGTGGGGCTCCCAGACCTGGGCCTCGCGGCTGCGGCCGAGCTGGGGCTACCACTGGAGCGTACGGTCGTGGTCCCACGCCCGGGGCCGGATCTGGCTGCAGTGCTCGGTGCCCTGGTGGACGGGGTGGACGTGCTGGTGGTCGGTTCCACAACCGCATTGCTCGACCGGGAGCGTCGCACACTCGGCTCACGGGTCCGGGTACGGGAGGCGGTGCTGCTCACCGCTGGTCCCTGGTCGGGTGCCGACGTCGTACTCAAGGTGGATCCGGGTGGCTGGTACGGCATCGGACGCGGTAGCGGCATGCTGCACTCCGGTGAGGTGACCATCGCTGCACGGCACCGGCGGGGCGATGCGTCGCTGGTCGTTCGCGCGCGCCGCAGTGGGAACGGATGGGAGTCGGCGCAGGCCCCGGCACTGCGGGCGCTTGACATGCAACGACCGGGCGAACTGGTGCGAGCGGGGTGAGTGCAGTGAGTGCTGCAGTGTCAGAGCACGTCCCAGCTGGGCGGGAGGAGCCAGCGACCCGGCTGGCCGTCCTCTGGGTGCCGGACTGGCCGGTGGTCGCTGCCGTGGTGGAAGGGCTGGTGCAGGCCCACCAGCCCATCGCGGTGCACGATGCGCGGGGCGTTGTGGCGGCATCTGCTCGTGCCCGGGCGAGCGGGGTCCGCCGGGGGCAGCGCCGCAGGACTGCGCAGTCCTTGTGCCCCGATCTCGTGCTCGTCCCGATGGACGAAGGCCGGGACGTGTCTGCTTTCGAGGCGGTGGTTCAGGCAGTCGAAGGGGACGTGCCGCAGGTGCAGGTGATGCGTCCTGGGGTGGTGGTACTCGCAGCCCAGGGGCCTCGCCGTTATTTCGGTTCGGAGGAGGCGGTCGCGGACACTCTGATCGGGGCAGCAGCCAGCGCGGGGGTCGAGGCGCAGGTGGGGGTGGCGGACGGGCAACTCGCCGCGTTGATCGCCGCGCGTGAGTCAGTGCTGGTTCCTCCCGGTGCCTCGGCTGCCTTCCTCGCCGGTAGAGACGTGCGCGATCTCGTGCACGTGACCACCACCCGGCAGGCACGGGCGGAGATGACTGAGTTCACGGGTGTGCTGCGCCGACTGGGAATCACCACCCTGGGTGCGTTGGCGCAGATGCGCTCGGGGCAGGTCGCCGCCCGATTCGGTGCCTTGGGGTCTCAGGCTCGGCGACTGGCGGCCGGTCTGGACGGTCACCCCCCTTCTGGACGGCGGGGCGAGCCGGATCTGACCAGTGCGGCCGAACTCGACCCACCCGCGCAGCGGATGGACACGGCCGCCTTCGCGGCCAGGCGGCTCGCCGAAGATCTACATGCGCGGATGATGCGACGTGGGGTGCTCTGTGGTCGCCTACGGGTGCGGGCGCGAACGGAGGACGGGGCTGAGCTGGAACGCACCTGGCGGATCGAGGGGGTGCTGGCGGCCACCGAGCTGACCGACCGGGTGCGGTGGCAGCTTGACGGGTGGCTCAGCGGCCGCAGCGGTCGCCCGCCCAGTGCAGCACTGACTCGCCTGACCCTCACCGCGGAGGAAGTGTCTCCCGCAAACACGGTTGCCGAGGGCCTGTGGGGGAGAGTCGGTCGTGGGGAGCGGCAGGCAGGCCGGGCAGCACTACGGGTGCAGGGGATGCTCGGCGCCGATGGTGTGCTCGTTCCGGTTCCCGAAGGTGGTCGCTCTCCGCGGGACCGGGTGCGGCTGGTGGCCTGGGGTGACGACGTGACCCCGGTCCGGGACCCTGCCCAGCCGTGGCCGGGGCAGATCCCGCAGCCGCTGCCGGCCACGGTTCCCGCGGAGCCGGTACTGGTCAGGGTGCTGGACGAGGTGGGCGAGCCGGTGGGGGTCGATGATCGTGGTGCGCTCTCCGGGATGCCGGCCCGGGTGGAGATGGCACCTGTGCGCCAAGGGCGCCCTGCACGGCAGGCACCGTGTCCCAGCGAGAAGGCGATGCCGCGCCGTCTGGCGGTGTCCCGGTGGGCGGGTCCATGGCCGGTGCACGAGCGATGGTGGGCAGGCAGAGGTGCGCGGTACTACCTGCAGGTGGCGGGAGAGGAGGGGGTCGCGCTGCTGATCTCCGGGGACGGAGAGCAGTGGTGGGCTGAGGGGGTCTACGACTGATCGGTGCTGATGAGCCTGCCGTGGATCCAGAGACGTGCCGGGAGAGAGGTTCAGCGGTGTCGCTGGATCTGCTCACAGCAGATCTGCCCGCAGACGCATGGGCACCGCAGGGGCGGGTGAGGTGCGCATGGTGGTGCTCCACCACGAAACGGAGACTGCCATGACCGAGACACCACCGATGACCGAGCAGCTGGCCGAGGCGTTGATGCAGCAACGCGTGATTGTCATCTCCGAGGAGGTCGAGGATTCCCTCGCCGCCCGAGTGTGCAGCCAGCTCCTCCTGCTCTCCGCTCAGGATCCGACGGCGGACATCGCCCTGCTCATCCACTCACCCGGAGGGTCGGTGCCGGCCGGTCTGGCCATGTACGACACGATGCGGCTCATCCCCAACGATGTGATCACGCTCGGGATGGGGCTGGCCGCGAGTATGGGGCAGGTTCTTCTGTGCGCTGGCGCCCCGGGGAAGCGGTACGCCCTGCCGCATGCCCGCATCCTCATGCACCAGGGATCGGCCGGACTGCAGGGCACCGCTGTGGACATCGCCATCCAGGCCGAGAACCTTGAGCACACCAAGGCCACGATGCTGGCGCTCATCGCCGAGCACACGGGGCAACCGGTCGAACGGATCGAGGCCGACTCCGACCGGGACCGGTGGTTCACCGCCGAGCAGGCGCGCGAGTACGGCTTCGTGGATGAGATCGTCACGTCGATGGCTCAGGTGATTCCGGGGCGCCGGCGGGCGGGACTGGGGGCGCAGCGATGACCGGCCAGTACACGATCCCCAGCGTGATCGAACGCACCAGTAGCGGTGAACGCGCTGCCGATGTCTACTCCCGGCTGCTCGGAGACCGCATCGTCTTCCTCGGCACCGAGATCGACGACGGGGTGGCCAACACCGTGATCGCTCAGCTCATCCATCTCGAGTCGGCAGACCCGGGCGGTGAGATCAACCTCTACATCAACTCGCCGGGCGGCTCGGTGACGGCGATGCTCGCCATCTACGACACGATGCGGTTCGTCCGTGCCCCGATTGCGACGATCTGCGTGGGGCAGGCGGCCTCCAGTGCCGCCGTACTGCTCGCAGCAGGGGAACCCGGACGCCGGGGAGTGCTCCCGCACGCCCGGGTACTGCTGCACCCGCCGTCGATGGGTGGGCGCGGGGCACTCCCGGACCTGCAGATCCAGGCGGCCGAGATCGCCCGGCTACGTCACGCCGTCGACGAGGTGCTCTCGGCCCACACGGGCCAGCCGCTGGACGTGCTGCAGGCAGATACGTCCAGGGACAGGATCTTCACCAGCGATCAGGCGGTGGCCTACGGGTTGGCCGATGAGGTGGTGGCGAGCAGGAAGGAACTGTCAGCGGCGTGAGGAAGAAGCGACCAGGATGGCCTGGCGCGGGGCGGTCGTGGAGTCTCCTCAGACAACTGCAGCCAGCAGCTGAGGTGCCGCACCGCCGAGCGTGTGCGAAGCGCGTGTGGTGAGGGTGGCGAGATCGAGGCCGAGCGCTTCGGCGACGGCAGCGAGAATCTCCGAGGACGCTTCCTTGCGGCCGCGTTCCACCTCGGAGAGGTACTGCGGGGAGATCCCCGCCTGCCCGGCGATATCGGTGAGGTGTCGTTCCTGGTCGCGGCGCTCGCGGCGAAGCTCATGCCCCAGCGACTCCCGCCACAGCAGTGGACGTAGCGGCTTCGGCCGGGATCGACCGGGGGCCGGACGCTGGGCTCGTAGGTTGTCGGTGACCTGGGAGGTGCGCCGGGGGCCGGGGAACTGCAGGACTTCACCCATGACGTGATCGTAGGCTGCCGGTGCCTTGTGCGCTGCCGAGTTCGTCCGGGGCGAACGACCGGATGGATGGCGAACGACCGGGTAGATATGTCTGCCGGTCTACGCGTGCTGCGGTGTTCCCTCAGTGTGTGCGAGCCCAGCCTGGACGTCCGCGGTTGTCACCGAGTCCAGGGAGGGCAGGAGTCGGGCCGGTATTCCCGGGTCCGAGGTGTGGCCGGTGAGGAACCAGACGGCCAGGCCCGCGCGGTAGGCGCTGGTGGCACCGGCGGCGGAGTCCTCGAACGCGATGCTGCGGGCCGGGTCGATCCCCAAGCGAGTTGCTGCTGTGAGGTAAGGCTCCGGGTCGGGCTTGGGTGCGCTGACGTCGTCCGAGCTGACAGCCAGGCGGAGAGCACCGTGGGGAGCCGCCTCCAGCAGCAACTCGGCATTGGTGCTCGTGTTGTTGGTGACCAAGGCGCACGGCACTCCGGCCGCGGCCAGCTCCGTCAGCAGTTCCCGCGCCCCGGGCAGCCAGGGCATCTCCGCCCGCATCTGTGCCGAGACGTGGGTCACCGCCTGGTTGATGATCTCCTCGATGCTCCCGGAGACCCCGCGGTCGCGGAGAATCGTGGCCCAGCGCTCCATCGGGCGACCGATCGAAGCCTCGAAGTCCTCCTGGGACCAGACAGTGCCGGCGCTCGCTGCGAGGGACTCCTGAGCTGACTGCCAGTGCGGTTCGGTGTCGACGAGCGTGCCGTCCATGTCGAACAGGACGCCGGCGGGCAGGGGAGAGGTCACCTGCTCACGGTACTGGTGGCACGGCCGATGGACGAGCGACGTCGTGTCGATCCGGGTGGTGCAGTTGGTCACATTGCCGCTACCGGTGGCTGCAGCGCCCGATCCTGTGTCGCCGAGGTTGCGGTATGAGATTTCCATAGGAGGTCTGCCGTGCCGCGGTGACCTGCGGCAGTCTCGTGCGCATGATTTCTCGGGGGATGGTGCGGGTCGGGTGGTGTGCCGGGGTGTTGGCGGTGGCGGGGTTGGGGCCGGGCCCGCAGTCCGACCCAAGGCTGCACGTCACCTATACTGGAACGTATGTTCGAAGGGTATGCCGAGCTGCACGCCCACTCGGCGTTCAGCTTCCTCGACGGCGCCAGCCAGCCGGAGGAGCTGGTGATCGAGGCCGCCCGGCTCGGGCTGAGTGCGATCGCGCTCACCGATCACAACGGCTTGTACGGAGTGGTCCGTTTCTCCGAGGCCGCCCGCGCCGCGAAGCTGCCCGCGATGTACGGCGCGGAGCTGAGTCTGGACGCCCCGGTCCGCCCCACCGGGATGCCCGACCCGCCTGGAACCCACCTTCTCGTGCTCGCCCGCGGCGCCGAAGGGTACCGGCGGCTCTCGCGGTCCATCGCCACCGCTCACCTGGCCAGCGGCACGAAGGGGGAGGCGGTCTACCACCTGCCCGAGCTCGCCGACCTCGCCGCAGGCAACTGGCTGGTGCTCACCGGGTGCCGCAAGGGCGCCGTCCGCCGCGCCCTCGAACCCGAACCCGGCCGGTTCGACCTCGACGCCGCCCGCTCCGAGCTCGACCTCCTCACCGACTACTTCGGCGCCGAGAACGTGGCCATCGAGATCACCGACACCGGCGCCCCGCTCGACTCCGTCCGCAATGACGCACTCGCCGAACTCGCGGCTCGCACCCGGCTGCCGCTGGTGGCCACCGGCGGGGTGCACTGCGCCACCCCCGCGGACCAACGACTTGCCCACGTGCTGGCCGCCGTCCGTGCCCGGTCCAGCCTCGACGAACTCGACGGCTACCTCCCAGCCGCCGGCTCCCACCTGCGCAGCCCCGCCGAGATGTACGCCCGACACCACCGCCACCCCCAGGCCGTGGCCACGGCCGCCGCGCTGGCAGCCGAGTGCACCTTCGACCTTCGCCTGGTCGCCCCCCACCTGCCGCCATGCCCCGTGCCGGCTGGTCACACCGAAGCCACCTGGTTGCGTGAGCTCACCTACCGGGGCGCCCGGGAGCGCTACGGCCCACCCGAGACGGCCCGCGCGGCCTACGCCAAGCTCGCCTACGAGCTCGACATCATCACCACCCTGGACTTCCCCGGCTACTTCCTCATCATTCACGAGATCGTCGATTTCTGCCGCCGCGAGGGCACCCTCTGCCAGGGTCGCGGATCGGCCGCCAACTCCGCCGTCTGCTACGCCCTCGGCATCACCGCCGTGGACGCCGTGCAGCATCAGCTGCTGTTCGAACGCTTCCTCTCCCCGGGCCGCACCGGCCCGCCCGATATCGACCTCGACATCGAGTCAGGCCGCCGGGAGGAGGTCATCCAGCACGTCTACACCAGCTACGGGCGTACCCACGCCGCGCAGGTCGCGAACGTCATCTCCTACCGGCCCCGCTCCGCGGTCCGGGACGCCGCCCGCGCCTTCGGGTACGAGACCGGGCAGCAGGACGCCTGGTCGAAGTCCATCGAACACTGGGGCCCCCTGCGTGGCTCCCAGCGTGACAACGACCTCGAGACCATCCCAGCCCACGTCGTCGACACCGCCGAGCAGATGCTGCGTCTGCCCCGCCACCTCGGCATCCACTCCGGTGGCATGGTGCTGTGCGACCGGCCCGTGATCGACGTGTGCCCGGTCGAGTGGGCCACGATGCCCGGGCGCACCGTGCTGCAGTGGGACAAGGACGACTGCGCCGACGCCGGCCTGGTGAAGTTCGACCTGCTCGGCCTCGGCATGCTCACCGCGCTGCGGCTGGCGTTCACCACGATCCGCGAGATGGAAGGGATCGAGCTCGGCCTGCACTCGCTCCCGCAGGATGACACCGCGGTGTACGACCTGCTCTGCGCCGCCGACACCGTCGGCGTGTTCCAGGTGGAGTCCCGCGCCCAGATGGCCACCCTGCCGCGGCTGAAGCCCCGCACCTTCTACGACATCGTCGTCGAGGTGGCCCTCATCCGCCCTGGGCCCATCCAGGGCGATGCCGTGCATCCCTATATCGAACGCCGCAACGACCCTGGGCAGATCAGCTACCTGCACCCGCTGCTCAAACCAGCCTTGGAGAAGACCCTCGGCGTGCCGCTGTTCCAGGAACAGCTCATGCAGATTGCCGTCGACGTGGCCTCCTTCACCCCGGACGAAGCCGACCAGCTGCGCCGGGCGATGGGATCCAAACGCTCCGCGGAACGGATGGAAGCCCTGCACCAGCGGCTGCTGGGCGGCATGGCGGCCAACGGGGTGAGCCACGAGGTCGGTGAGCAGATCTTCGACAAGCTCAAGGCGTTCGCCGACTTCGGCTTCCCCGAGTCGCACGCGTTTTCCTTCGCCTACCTCGTCTACGCCAGTGCCTGGCTCAAGGTGCACCATCCGGAGGCCTTCTACGCCGGTCTGCTCGCCGCCCAGCCGATGGGGTTCTACTCCCCGCAGTCGCTGGTGGCCGATGCCCGCCGCCGCGGGGTGCGGGTGGAGCGGGCGAGCGTGGTCCGATCCCAGGCCCAGGCCAGTGTGGAGCGGGTCTCAACCCCTGACGGCGGAGCGTTAGCCCTGCGCCTCGGCCTCGCCCCGGTCCGGGGTGTGGGGGAGGAGACCGCCGAGCGGATCGTCACCGCCCGGGAGCGGGCACCGTTCGTCGATGTCGCCGATCTGGCCCGCCGGGTGCGGTTGAGTACCGCCCAGCTGGAAGCGCTCGCCACGTCCGGTGCCCTGGCAGACCTGGGGCACGAGCGTCGCCAGGGGTTGTGGGTGGCGGGGGCGCTCGCCGGGGAGAGCGGGAAGACCAGTCATGGGTGGATCGCCGAGCCCTTGCCGTTCACCTCGGTCGGGCTGGATGTGCCAGACCTGCCCGCGATGGACGAGGTGACCACAGCGGTGGCGGACGTGTGGGCCACGGGGGTCTCGCCGTCGTCGTTCCCCACGCAGTTCCGCCGCGACGACCTGGACGAGGCCGGGGTGCTGCGGGTCACTGACGTGCCCGGAGCCGGATCCGGTGTCCGGGTCCGGGCTGCCGGGGTGGTCACCCATCGGCAACGGCCAGGCACTGCCAAGGGGGTTACCTTCCTCTCCCTGGAGGACGAGACCGGACTGCTGAACGTGATCTGCTCGGCCGGGCTGTGGCAGCGCTACCGCAAGGTCGCCCTGGGCAGTGCCGCGCTGGTGGTGCGTGGGGTGGTCGAGCACGCCGACGGCGTCACGAACCTCATGGCCGACCGGATCGAGCCGCTCAGCCTGCGGGTGCCCAGCCGGTCACGGGACTTCCGGTAGCGGTGCCGAGTACAGCCAGTAACGCTCCTCGCGTCCCTGCAGCAGCACGGGCAGTGGTGTCTCCTGGGCCTGGCCGAAGACGCTCGTGAGAGCGTGGCGCAGTTCGATGGCACGGTTGGCAGCCCACACCACGACCACGCCACCCGGGCGCAGCACCCGGCGCACCTGGCCCAGGAAGCCCTCTCGGTACAGCGCGGCATTACGCTCGTACACGAGGTAGCCGGGACCGTTGTCGACATCGAGCAACGCCACATCCACCGTATGAGAAGGAATGTGCTCGACCACGTCCGCCAGGTCGGCCACAGCGACCTCGACCCGGTCGTCGGCCAGCAGCTGCGGGCCGTGCGGGACATACCCTTGCGCCATCCAGTCGACCACCGCCGGCTCCAGCTCCGCCACCTGTACGTGCTCGACCCGCGGATCCGTGAGCACCTCGGCCGTGGTGTATCCCAGGCCCAGCCCGCCCACCAACACCGAGGACGCCTGCGGAGCCTGGGCCAGTGCCGCATCGGCGAGCGCACGCTCGGTGGAGGTCTCGGCGGTGTCCATCACGAACACCCCGTTCACACGCAGCTCGAGCGTCCGCCCGCGGCGTAGCAGCGCGACCTCGCCTCGTGGGGAGTCCCGTGCGGCGACCAGCTCGCTGGCTGTCACGACCGGGGGAGGACGTCCGGTTCTTCGACGTCCTCCATCGGTGGGTCCACGGTACGCAGCCGGGCGTACACAGCCCAGATCACTGCGACGATCGGGATGACGATGATCGCTCCCAGGATCCCCGCCACCAGCGTGCCGGAGGTGACGGCCAGGGCCACCGCCACCGGGTGCAGGGAGACCTGCTTCCCCATCACCAGCGGCTGCAGCACGTGCCCTTCGAACTGCCCGATCAACGCGATCGCGATCCCGACGATCACCGCGTTCCAGAAGCCGTTCACGGCGAGCGCCACGATCATCGCCACGATCATCGCCGCCGGGGCACCGACCAGTGGAATGAACGCACCGATGAACACCAGCACAGCCAGCGGAGCGGCGAGCGGCACCCCGGCGATCAGCAGCACGATCAGGGCGAGTATCCCGTCGACCAGGGCGATGATGACGGTGCCGCGTGCGTAGCCGGAGAACGTGTACCAGCCGACTCCGCCGGCGATCAGCCACTTCTCGCGCAGCCGTGAGGGCAACTGGTTGATGAACCAGCGCCACATCTCGTTCCCGCGCGCCAGGAAGAACACGGTCGTGAAGGTGGCCAACGCCATGATGGCGAACGTCTCCACCACCGATCCCGCACCTTCAGCGGCCCGGTCGAGGAGCTCGGACTGATTCTCCTGGATCCACTGCAGCCCGGCGTCGGACCACTCCCGCAACTGCTCGGCGGTGATGGAGATCCCGAACGGCAGATTGGCGGCCAGGTTGAAGAGTTCGTCGATGCCGTCGGCGAACTGAGTGGACAGCCGCTCCCACTGCCCGGTCACCGACCGGACGACGTAGGTGACCATGCCACCGATCACCAGGACAGCCCCGAGCATCGACAGGGCGGTGGCGAGTCCGCGGGGCATCACCCTGTCCATGAGGTTCACGAACGGGCGCAGCACAGCCGAGAACACCAAGGCGATGAAGACGGCGATGAACACGAGCTGGATCTTCGCCGTCGCCCACACCAGCAGGGCCACCACGGCTACCACGACGAGCAGACGCCACGACCAGCCGCCGGCCTTGACCATCCAGCGCGGGACGCCGTCGCCGGTCGTCTCGGACCGCAGGTGCCGCTCGGGAAGCCGGTGCGGGTGCAGCCGGGCGCCCCGGGCGGGCGATCGGGTCAACTTCGGCAAGACCGGAGTCTTGACCGTTGCGACCCGGCGGGTGGTGATCTTCACCCTGTCAGTCTGCCTCAGCGTCGGCCGATCGTGCGATGGATCGGGTGCGAATCGCCGCGTGATGTCATGGGGCCAGGCGTCAGGGATGCAGGGGCCAGCCTGTGGCAAGTGCCGCCCAGAGGTGGACGTGTGCCAGCTCCTCCCGGGTGCGGGCCTGGCGCTGCGGCTCGCGCCAGGTGTCCCATTGCCACAGCACCGACTCCACGCTGCGGGCCAGGGCCCACTCGCAGATCCGCCGGGCAGGGATGCCCAGCGTGGCTTCAGCAAGCCGCACTCGTGCGGTGATCTCGCCGGCCGGGTCCCGATATTCGAAGGGCTGGTCGAGCTGGGTCAGCAGTGGCCACAGGTCGTAGGCGGGGTCGCCCACCATCGGCTTCGGGTCGATCGCCAGCCAGTAGCCGGTGCCGCCTCGTGGCGCATCCAGGAGCACATTGCCCGGATTGAGATCCCCGTGCAGCAGCACGCTCGGGCCAGGCATCGCGCCGCGGGTCCCGAACGCTTCTAGCAGTTCCAGACCGTGTTGCATCGGGTGGCGCGCATCGGGATAGAGGTGAGACCAGCGTGCCGCGCGCTCGGCGGCCACACGTGCCCACGCGGCGCTGACCTCCACCTGGTCCGGCACGGGGGTGTCGATCCGGGCGGTGTGCAGGTTCGCCAGCACGTCCAGCCCGGCGCGCAGCCGCACGGGGGCCGGACTCGGCTCGTTCAGCATCGGCGTGCCCGGGTGTGCCCGCCGCAGCAGCAGCGCCCAGTCGTCGGCGTCGTGATCGAGGAGTTCGACGGCGGCCAGGCCGTGCCACATCCGGAGCGCGGTCGCCTCATGACGGGCCTCGTCGTGCGGGAAAGTGATCTTCAGGACTACGGGGGTGCCGTCGCCCCGGGTGCCCGGAGCGGTCCAGGCTGCCGTCCCGAGTCCGAACGGCGCCCCGAGCTGCAGGCCCCATCGGCGCACCGCACGGTCCACGAGCGTGGGAAGCCGGTCCAACCAGGCCCGGCCAGCAGGAGTGGAGCCTGCCCCGGCGGTCAGGGAAGCGGGGAGGTGGATCGTCACCGGTCCACCGGGAGGGTGTTCACCTCGAGCAGTTCCCTCACGTGCGCTGCGTGCGCGACGGTCGCGGCGGCGTGGGAGAGGTCGTCGCCCGCGCCGTAACCCCAGCCGGCCACGATGCATGGCACGCCGTGCACGGCTGCACCCTCGACATCGTGTACACGATCACCGAGCAGAACGGCGCCGGAGGTGTCAGTGCCTGTCTCCCGCAACGTGGTGAGGGCCCGGTCGACCACCACGGCCTTGGTCGAGGAGGGTCCGTCGTCGAGGGCGCCACAGACGGCCGTGAAGTAGCCGGTCAGCTGGACGTGGTCGAGGATCTGGCGGGCATAGTGCTCGGGTTTCGACGTTGCCAACGCGATAGGGAGACCCGCACCGTGGAGTGAGACCACCAGGTCCCGCATCCCGTCGAAGACGGGAGCCGCGAGCATCGCACCGGCCGCGTAGCGGTGGCGGTAGAGCGTGACGGCCCGCTCGAGCTGTGTGGCAGGAACGCCGGCTACGTGCTGCAGGCCCCAGGGGAGCGGGGGACCGACCACGGACTGGAGCCTCGTGGGGGCAACGGCGGGTAGGCCGAGTTCGCTCAGCGTGTCCGCGACGGTCGCCACGATGCCTGGTGCAGAGTCGATGATCGTGCCGTCCAGGTCGAGCAGGACTGCGGTCACAGGAGAAGGCAACATCACGGCGCCAGCCTATCGAGGGCTAGGCTGACCCGATGGGGCCGGCAGTGGAACTCGTGGCGGACTGTTCAGCGTGCGTCGGACTGTGCTGTGTCGGGCTGGGGTTCCGCACCTCGGCGGAGTTCGCCTTCGACAAGGAGCCCGGGCAAGCATGCCAGCACCTGGCTGACGACTTCCGGTGCGGGATTCATGACCGGCTGCGCGGGCGGGGAATGGCGGGATGTACGACGTTCGACTGTTTCGGTGCGGGCCAGGCGACCACAGCACGTTTCGCTGAGGCGGCACGGGATGGCCGTCTCGACGGACCGGACTGGCGCACACCAGCCGTCGCGGGGGAGATGTTCACTGCCTTCGCCGTGCTGCGACGACTGCACGAGGCACTGTGGCACCTCGATCATGCTGCGGCCCGGGACGTCGACGATGAGATCAGGCAGGAGCTGGCGCGCGTCAGGGACAGCGTGGCTGCCGAGGCGGCGGGTGAGGCAGACGAACTGCTGCGGATCGACGTCGACGACTGCTGGCGGAACGTCGCCCCGGTGCTGGCGGCAGTGAGCGAGCAGGTCCGCACCGAGATCAGGGAGGACCCCGCAGATCTACGCGGGACCGACCACGCCGGTGCAGATCTGCGCCGGCGGGATCTGCGGGCCGCGAACCTGAGGGGTGCCGTCCTCGTCGGCAGCGATCTGCGTGGTGCCGATCTGCGTGCCGCTGACCTGGCCGGAGCCGACCTGAGGGGTGCCCGGCTCGACGAGGCCGACCTGCGCGGCGTGCTCTACTGCACCCAGGCCCAACTCGACGCCGCCCGCGGCAGCGCCCGCACACAGCTGCCGGAAGGTGTGCACACGCCCGGCCACTGGGCGTGAGGATGCCGGACCACCGTCGCTAGAGGGCCGGTCTGCGCGCAGTACGCCCAAGAACGCCGGGCGGAGGCGAACCTTGCCACCCGACTGCCTCAGACGCCGTCGGCGTACCCGTGCTGGCGCCACGCTTCATACGTGGCGATCGCCGCCGAGTTCGACAGGTTCAGAGAACGCACTCCCGGCCGCATCGGGATCCGCACCAGCGCCGTCATCCGGTCGTCGGTGAGCACATGGGCGGGCAGGCCGTCCGGCTCGGGGCCGAACAGCAGTGCGTCGCCGGGTTGGTAGGCGACGGCACCGAAGGAGGCCTCCGCGTGTCCGGTGAAGGCGTACACCCGGCCCGTGCCGTGGGTCTGCAGGTGCTCCAGCGCAGCATCCAGATCGGCGTGTACGTGCACCCGTGCCAGGTCGTGATAGTCGAGCCCGGCGCGGCGCAGCTTGGCATCCGAGAGGTCGAACCCGAGTGGCTCCACGAGGTGCAGCGTGGCGCCGGTGGCGGCGACCATCCGGATCGCGTTGCCCGTGTTCGGGGGGATCCGGGGTTCGTAGAAGACGATGTGGAACACAGCAGACACCGTAGCTGGGCGTGGTCCGCTCGGCTGAACCTGTGGATAACTGAAGCAGTGCCGGCGGTGTGTGACTACGTTCGGAGGGCATGACCAGCGCCGCACTGCTCACGCATCTGCAATCCCTCAGCGAGTACGATCTCGCCTACCTCCTGGTGAAGCGGAACATGCTGCTTCCAGGAACGATCGTCGTGGACTACGAACATCTGGCCGAGCGCCTGACCGACCCGGAGTGGATGTTCGACGTGCTGATCGACTCCACGCACTCCGAACTGGCAGTCCTCGAGTGCGTGGTCGCACTCGGCAGCGGGGCGACGATCGACCGCCTGCGATCGATGCTGGTCATGCCACCGGAGGAACCGCTCGAGCAGGTACTGGAAGAACTGGCCCTCGGTGCCTTCGTATGGGTCCGCGCCGATGGCACGATCGCCGCAGTCGACCACCTTGAACTGCTGGTGACGGATCCGCTGGGCCTGGGGGAACCCTGTACCCGGTTGAGTTCTCTGATGCCCTGGGATCAGTACCGCGACCTGGCGCACCGACTCGGCGTTCCTGATCCCGATCCGGCGCTGCTCGATGGCGCGGACACGCAGCCATTCATGGATGCGACGCGGGCGCAGAACCGGCAGGCGGGTGAGCGATTCGGCTCGCCGGCACGTCTCAAGGCGATGCTCGCCGCAGCACCCCCGGACGTCATCGCTGCACTACAGCGGCGTGCGAGAGCGGCGCTCGCCGGATGCCTGGGCCGGCCGGCAGCTGCGCGGCTGAGCCTGCCCGAGTGGTTCCGGACGCCCAAGCGAGCGCCGGACCCGTGGATCGTCCGCGATGCGGGATTCCACCGTGCTGCCCAATGGGCGGTCGAGCATGATCTTGGGATCCGCACCGAGGAGGGGGAAATGATCGTTCCTTCGGAGGTGCTGCTCGCCGTGGCCGACATGAGCGTCGAGGTGCCTCCAGCCCCACCCGAGCCAGACCTGATCGCGACGGACCGGGCGGTGGCCGAGCGTACTGGCCGGGTCCGGCGCGAGGCGATCGTGGCCGACGTGGACGCTGTTCTCTCCTGTGTGGTGTCCGCACCGCCGCGGCTGCTGCAGCAGGGCGGGATCGGGATCCGTGAGATGCGCAGAATCGGGAAGCAGACGGCTGTGCCGGTGCTGACGGTTCGTCTCGCGCTCGAGCTCGCGTTCGAGGCGGATCTGGTCGAGCTATCCGAACGCAGCTTGTGCCCGACCGAGGCACATCAGACGTGGTGGTGCGGCCTCTCGCCGCAGCGCAAGTCCGGCGTGCTCGCCGGAGCGTGGCTGAGGATGTTCGCTCTGCCGACCGTCGATCGGGACGAGTATGGACATGCTCCCGCGTTGTTCCCACACTGGCGAGAGCATGTGGCGGCGATCCGGTGGACCATGCTCGCGCATGTGCGCCACCTTCCCGATGGGATCGGGTTGGCCGATCCGGTCGGATTGCGCGACCACTTCATGTGGCGCTTTCCCTGGTATGCCGACGCGGTCGAGGACTGCCTGGTGCGAACCTGGCACGAGGCCGAGGCGCTCGGTGTCGTGGCCGACGGGAGGGTCAGCGAGTTCGGCGAGGGGCTGCTGGACGGTGCACATGCCGACGATGTCGATCGCGCGCAGGCGCGGCGGGCAGTGCAGCGGCTCGAACTCGCCCAGTTGGCTGTGCCACCGCAGGCATCAGATGTGATCGAGGGGGATGTGCTCGAGCCACGTCAGGCGGTCGAGCCCGAGGACCCGTTGGCGTGCGCGGGCAGACTCCGAGAGCGTGGGCTTCCTGCCGGGTACCCCGGCACGCGCCCGGGGGACGTCGTCCCGGACCGTCCCGTCGATCTCGACGCCGTGCGTGAGACGCTCCAGCAGCTCGATGCGCGGCAGGTCGGCATGCTGGTACGCGCGGTTCTCGACGGGGACATGGTGCGTATCCGGTACAGAACGACCGCTGGGGTGCTCACTGATCGGGACGTCCTGTGGGTCAGGATCCTCCCGCCCCACCTGTACGGCCTTTGTCAGACCAGGTGCGATGACACACGATTCAATCTCCGCGGGATCGTGGAGGTCCTCGGCGTCGAGCCCGGGCCGCTGCGGACCGCTGTGGCGGTCGATCACCGCGACGGCCACACCCAGGCGGGACGGTCCAGCGGGCCCTCCTGACCCTCGATCTGGGTCTCACCCAGTTCTTTGACCAGGTGCACATGCTCGACGCCGGTACCCAGTGCCTCCTGCAATGCTGCCGCATGGGTCACCACCACCAACTGCGTCTCCTGTGCCGCCCGCTGCATCAGATGCGCCAGCGGCACCAGCAGCTCCGGGTGCAGGCTCGTCTCCGGCTCGTTGAGCACCAGCAGCTGAGGCGGGCGCGGTGAGAGCAGCGCCGCGGCGAGCATCAGATAACGCAGTGTGCCGTCGGAGAGTTCGGGCGCCTGCAGCGCTCGCAGCATCCCGGGCTGGTGCAGCTGTACGGAGAACCGGCCCCCTGTCACCTCGATCTCGAGCCGGCTACCGCCGAACGCCTCGGCGACCGCGCGCTGGAGCAGGTCTGCGCGGCCGACCTCCTCGATCGTGGCCAACGCGCTGGGTAGATCGGACCCGTCCGCAGCCAGCGCCGGGGTTCGGGTTCCGACGGCGGCCGCTCGTGCAGGTGCACCGGCATCGGTGCGCAGATGGTCGTAGAAACGCCACCCCCGCAATGACTCTCGCAGCGTCACCAGTTCCGGTGCCCGAGTGGGGTCAGCCAGCGACGTCACACACGAGTCGGCAGGCGTGAGGGCGTGGGTGAGCTCATCCCAGCCGTCATCGCCTCGCGCCTTGACCAGCGGCCCGTGGCGGCGCACCAGCTGCGACCCCGGCCGGGCCAGCGGTCCGGCCCAGACGGTCTCAGCCTTGATCTCCGGGTCCAGTGCGAATCGCGAACCGGTATCCGGGCGGGGCAGGCCCAGGTCCATCGCGTAGCTGAGCTCCTCGGAGGCGAAGCCCACCTGCAGCCGCACCGGACCGGTGCGGCGGGTGCCCTGCACCGGTACGTCGCCGCGTCGCATCGCGCCACTGAGATGCTCCGGACCTGCCCACATGGTCGATCCCAACCCGCCCTCGGCGGCGAGGGCGCCGATGGCGGTCCCGCGAGCAGTGTCGGCCAGCAGGCGCAGCGCCCGGTACAGACTCGACTTGCCGCTCCCATTGGCACCGGTCACCACGGTCAGCTGCCCGAGCGGCACCACCACGTCCCGCAGCGAACGGTATCCCTGGACGGCGAGCGTGGTCAGCATGAGGCCACGTTATGCGCTGACGGTGACACGGGAGACACTGTCAGTGCAGCAGTTCCCGGACCGTGTCGATGGTGTCGGCCTCGGTGACCGGCTTGTCCTGGCGGTATCGCTTCACCCGGGCGAACCGCAGTGCCACACCGCCTGGGTAGCGGGTTGAGCGCTGCACCCCGTCGACGGCGATCTCGACCACCACGTCCGGGCGGATGCGCACGAGTGCCTCGTCCCGCTCGGTGGCGATCGCCGGGAAGTGCTCCGTCTGCCACCGCAGCAGGGCGTCGGTGAGCCCCTTGAAGGTCTTGCCCACCATCACCAGCCCGTCCGGCTCCCCGAACCGCCCGGCGGGGTCGCGTGCGGCCAGGTGCAGGTTCGAGAGCCATCCGGTGCGTCGCCCGTACCCCCATTCGGCGGCCAGCACCACCAGATCGAGTGTGTGCACGGGCTTGACCTTCAGCCAGTTCGCCCCTCGCCGTCCGGCGGCATAGGCACCATTCAGAGCCTTGACCACGACGCCCTCGTGGCCGGCGGCCAGGGCCTCGTGCATCACTCGCTCGGCAGTCTCCGGTTCATCGGTGACGGTGCCCGGCACCACGAGCTCTCCCGCCACTCGGGTGAGCTCCGCGAGGCGGTGCTGCAATGGCTCATCGATGAGGTCCCGTCCGTCCACGTGCAGCAGATCGAAGAACCAGGGCCGCAGCACCACCTCCCCGGCCTCGCTGCCGAAGCGGGCCATCGAGTCCTGGAACGCCCGGGGTAGTCCGTCTTCAGTGAGCGCGAGAGTCTCCCCGTCGAGGATCAGTTCCTGCGCAGGCAGGGCGCGCACCATCTCGACGATCTCCGGTACCCGGCCGGTGATCTCGGCGAGGCTGCGGGTGAACACCTGCACCCGGTCACCCTGTCGGTGCACCTGGATGCGGGCGCCGTCCAGCTTCGCCTGCACACTGCACCGGCCCAGCGTCTCGATCGCCTCCCCGGCAGCGGTCGCGGTGGCGGCGAGCATCGGCAGCACCGGGGTCCCCACCCGAAGACCTACCTTCGTCAGGTCGTCGCCGGTGCGGGCCAGCCGCGCCGTCTCACCCAGGTCCCCGGTCAGCATCGCGGCCCGGCGCACCCTCTCCAGGGGCAGGCCCCAGGCCTTGGCGACGGCGTCCGTCAGTACTCCCTCCAACGCACCCGTCCGCATGTCACCGAGCATCACCCTGGCGAGGAAGTCCTGCTCCGTGGCGGTGGCACGCCCAAGCAGTGCGTGCAGCAGTTCGGTGCGGCGCATCTGAGAGCCGGTTCCGGTCGTGGCCGCGAGCTCGGTCAGCGTCTCGTCCACGTCCAGCACGGTCAGCGATGCCACGCCGGCGGGTTCGGGTCGCACGGTCTGCAGGCGGCGCCACCCGATGCCGATGCGCCCCTGGCGCACCCTGCCCAGCAGCATCCCGACGGCGGGGCTCACCTCCTCGGCGTCGAGTCGCCCGAGCAGATCGGCCAGAGTTGAGATCTTGGTCGTGCGCGAGCGGGTCGCCGTGAGCGCAGCGCTGGTGGCGTCCAGGTCGGCAATCAGGGTGGTACCTGCGGACATGGTGTCAGTGTGGCACCGAGGTGCGACATCGAATCCGGGGAATGGGGGTGCTCATCCTGGGGGAGTGCCGCACGATGGCGAGTCAGTGCGTCCGCAGTATCGTGCGAGTCCGCTCCAGCACGAGGTTGAGCGTCCGTTCTGCCGCGGCGAGTTCGTCCGAGTCGAGGCCGGCCCATACCGGTCCTGTGAGTTCTGCGATGCGGCGGCCGACCTCGTCGACGGTTTCACGACCGGTATCAGTCAGTCGATCTCCGGCAATGAGTCCGCGGTCGGTCAGGGTGGACACCTGGGCCGCGGCGTCGGGGAAGTGTGCCTGACCGGTGATGTACTCGGTGAGGCTTCCGCCCCCGTCGAACTGAGCCGTGAGTTTGAGGCTCACCCACTGTGCCTCCGAGAGGTGGTGGCGTGCGAGGAGCGTGCCCAGCACGGCGTTGAGTGCCTTCTCGGTTTGCCCGATGAGCTGTGGTCCGAATGGAATCATGGCGTCTCCCAATCTGTTGGTCGCACCAACGATAATCGATGATTGGTTCCACCAACGACTTGTTACGATCGTTCCATGGTGAAGGCCCTTCGGACTCGTGCGACATGGCTGGTCAGCAGAGCGCAGGTGCGCGCCTACTCGTTGCTCAAGGAGATGTTCGGTGCAGTGGGTGTTCGCCCTTACCACTACCGGATTCTTGCGGCATTGGATGAGTCCGGCCCGGTGAGTCAGGCTGAGCTCGGGCGAGCCACGGGTAGTGATCGAAGTGACATCTCCGTTGCGATCGAGGCCCTGTGCAGCAGCGGGTTGACCGCCCGTCAGGCAGATCCGGCCGACCGGCGCCGGAATGTGATCTCGTTGACCGATCGTGGGCGTTCGGAACTACACCGCCTCGACGCGGTGCTCGATGAGGCACAAGAGCGATTCCTCGCGCCACTCACGCGGGCCGAACAGGTAGTTTTCCTCCAGCTGATCGCTCGGCTGAGCGACGACGAGCCCCAGGAAGACTGAGCCGGCCGCAGACCCGAGATGCTGCTCAGCCCGAGCAGCCGGTCCCTTCTCAGTCAGCGTGGTTGGGCACGCACGGTGATGAGTTCGAAGCCGCGAAGGTCGAACTCGCGCTGGTTCTCCGCGACCTCGCGATCGGTATCGAGTGGGCGCTCGAGCACGTCGACAAGGCGGATTGATGCCGAATCCACCACGATCCGGGCACGCGTGGGTCGACCCATCGACTCGTAGGCGCGGACGATCACGTCCCCGGACCCGTCTTCAGCCAGCTTGACTGTGTGCAGTACCACGCCATCGCCGAACACTTGCGCGACCGGAGGCACGGACAACCGCCCACCCGTGACCGTCCGTATGGGTGTGTCCAGGTCGTACGCCTCCTCGACCGCACCGGCGACATCGGGCGTGATCACCAGGCGTGAGCGGAAGGTGTGCTCACCCTGGTCGCTCTCCGGGTCCGGATAGAGCGGCCCACGGACCAGCGTCTGACGCACCTGAGTCCGATAGCCCGGCGACGACTCATCGCCCGGGAACCGGGTGACGTCGTGGCCATAGGTGGAATCGTTCACCACAGCTGCCCCGACGACACCGTCGCTGACGTGCACCCAGCGATGAGCAACCACCTCGAATCGTGCTTCGTCCCACGACGTGTTCACGTGGGTCGGGCGGTGGACGTGACCGAACTGCGTCTCGGCGCTGGAGGTGGGTGCATCGATGCGGAACGGGTGCGCCAGTTTCAGCAGTCGTTGCTGTTCGTGCCACTGCACGGTGGTCGTGATGTCGACGACCGGCCGGTCAGGCGCCAGCGTGACACTCTGATTCACCCGGGAGGACCCGAACTCGCGTGAGATGAGCACCTGCGCCGACCCGTCGTCGGCGATCGAGACATCGACTGGACCCGAGGCCGGGATCTCCAGGTCGCGGTAGTGCGCATCCACGTCCCACGCGTCCCAGTCCGTAGGGATGTCCTGATAGAGCGCCAGCGCGTTGCCGGGGTGTTCCGCGCTGAACAGCTGCCGGTCGGAGTCGCGGTCGTGCAGTGTGACAAAAGTCCCGTCCGCCGCGATGTGCAACGTCAGGTGCGGGCTGCGCAGGACGTGG
This sequence comes from Ruania rhizosphaerae, assembly GCF_009805705.1. Lineage (GTDB taxonomy): Bacteria > Actinomycetota > Actinomycetes > Actinomycetales > Beutenbergiaceae > Ruania > Ruania rhizosphaerae. The sequence goes on along the minus strand of NZ_VSMB01000011.1, from coordinate 82,367 downwards.
TGGTCGCCGACCCGATCGAGAGCAACGTCTGCGCGCTGTGGTGCGAGTTCGCCGGCGCTGAAGGGCAGCAGGTCACGGCGGGAAAACGGTGACCCATTGACGGCGATCGGCCGGTCCCCGGGACCGGTAAGTACCGCGAGCGCGGATTCGATGATCTGCTCGAGCACCGCAGCGTCCTCGGCATGCATGCGTTCGGCGTCGTCATGCACCCAGGAGATCGAGCTGCCGGGGAGGATGTCGTGGAACTGCAGCAGCAGGGTACGTTCCCAGATTCGCCTGAGCTCATCGGCCGGATACGGCGCACCCGTCCGGACTGCCGCGGTGGCGGCCCACAGCTCCGCTTCCCGCAGGAGCGATTCCGCACGCCGGTTGCCGCGCTTGGTCCGGACCTGGGCGGAGTAGGTTCCACGATGGAGTTCGAGGTACATCTCCCCGGTCCAGGTGGCGGGCGCCTGCGCCTGCGCCTCGGCCTGCGCGAAGAACTCCGCCGGCGCCCCGAACTGCACCCGGGGCAGCCCCTCGACATCAGCGGCACGGCGCCCGGCCGCGAGCATCTCCCGCGTCGGTCCGCCCCCACCGTCGCCGTAGCCGAAAGGCACGAGCCCGCCGGAGAACTGGCCATGATCAGCGAAGTTCTGCTGGGCGTAGGCGAGCTCGGCGGGGGAGAGGTCGCAGTTGTAGGTGTCGACTGGTGTGAAGTGGGTCAGGATGCGGGAGCCGTCGATGCCCTCCCAGGTGAAGGTGTGATGCGGCATCCGGTTGATCCGGTTCCAGGACATCTTCTGCCCGAAGAACCATCGCGCACCCGCTGATCGCGCGATCTGCGGCAGCGCGCCGGTGTAGCCGAAGCTGTCCGGCAGCCACACCTCCGGGCACTCGATGCCGAACTCGCGCATGAAGAAGCCCTGACCGGCCACGAACTGGCGCACCAGGGACTCACCGCTGGGCATGTTCGTGTCGGACTCCACCCACATCCCGCCCACCGGCACGAACTGGCCTCGCGCGACGGCCTCGCGGATCCGTTCGTACAAGTCGGGGTAATGCTCCTTCATCCAGGCGAACTGCTGGGCGGAGGAGCAGGCGAACACGAAGTCCGGATTGTCCTCCATCAGGGTGACCACGTTGGAGAAGGTGCGTGCGCACTTGCGGATCGTCTCGCGCAGCGGCCAGAGCCAGGCCGAGTCGATGTGCGCGTGACCGACGGCGGTCAGCGTCATGGCGCTGGCGTGCGCCGGCACGGTCAGCACGCCGGTGAGCCGCTCGCGTGCTGCGGCGGCGGTTCCGGCGACGTCGGTGGGGTCGAGTACGGCGAGCATCCGCTCGATCGCGGCCAGGATCAGGTCGCGACGGCGCACGTCGGTGCCGTCGTGGGTCGCGATCCCGCGCAGTAGGTCTACGTCATGGGCGAGGGCGACGACCTCCGCCTCGGGCACCACGAGGTGCGCACCGGCGAATCGGTAGATCTCCTCCTCACCGGCGCTCTCCCAGCTGCCCAGGTGGGCGAGCGGGATCAGGTTCGTGCCGTGGGCGTTGTTCAATGTGGGGTTGGCGGCCGCCTCGACCCAGTACTCGACGGCCGCGCCCGGGCCCACCTGGAGCGGTAGGCGGTGATTCAGTGGGGAGAGTGCTCGGACCACTGATCCCTCCGTGGTGTACACCAGCCCCTCGGCCTGAAATCCGGACTGCGCCGTGGTGAAGCCGAGGTCGATCTCGAGCTCGGCGGCGGCTGCGGTACGCGCGTCCCACTCACTGGGGACGGCGCCGCTGATGTGCATCCAGACGGTGTCCCAAGCCCGCCCCCACGCCTCGCCGACAGCGAGTGGAGCACCTCCATGGTGGGTGCCCTCGGCGAAGGAGACAGGTTCACCACCGACCCGTCGAGCAGACACCGCGAGCGGACTACGCTGGCGCACCCGTGCGGGCCGGATCACCTCGCGGACCACGCGGTCCAGGCGCCGGACAGTCTGGGTGGCGGCATCCTGCTGGCGAATCTCGGTCATCTGTCTCGTCCCTTCGGACCGCGTCGGCGCGGCATCGGTTCTCCGATCGGCAATTAGTCAAGCATATGGAATTACGTACACCGTGTCACGGCGGGACGTCGGGGCGTACGGAGGCAACGCGAACCCATCGCTCGTGCGGTTAGTCGCAGGGGGCCTCAGCGGGGCAGGAACAGCTGTGTCGGTGCGTTGAACGTGCTGGACCACATCGCCAGTGACGCTGCACCCACAGCACCCACGTGGTCACCGATCGAGGTGCCACGGACGGTGACCTGGTGCACCGCCCGACCGATGAACATCCGCGTCACGACGTCCGGCACGATCCGTAGGATCGTGGGCGCGAACGGCTCCCACTGGGGTCCGCCGAAGACGATCGTGTCCAGGTCGAGCAGGTTCGCGAGTTGACCGGTGATCCGGCCCAGGCCGCGTGCGGCGCGCTCGACGATCTCCACTGCGTCGGTCTGGCCGGAGTCGGCGAGGCGGCACAGTTCGGTCAGCGCGGCGCCCAGGGCGCGAGCGTCGCCGATGTCGACCGCGGGCAGAACGCCACGCACCGTCGCCTCGCCGACGAGGTTGCGCGGCAGGATGGTGCTCTCCAGGCACCCCCGTCCGCCGCAGAAGCAGATCGGACCGTTCGGATCGGCGTTCATGTGGCCAATGTTGCCGCTGGAACCTCGCATCACCTCGCCGTCGAGCACCAGGCCGGCCGCGATTCCGGTGCCGATGTAGACGAACGCCATGTTGCGCGTGCCGTCCTCTGCATTCCACATCTCCCCGACGGCGACCGCCGTCGAGTCCTTGTCGATCGTGACGGGAAGGTCGAGTCGCCGTTCCAAGTCCGTCTTCAGTGGCACCCGTTCCCAGCCCGCCAGATAGGGCGCGCCGACCACGGCGCCGGTGCGGATATCGATCGGGCCGGGGGTTCCCACGCCCAGTCCGGCCAGTCGGTCGACCGGAATCGCGGTGTCGGCGATGAGCGAGCGGATCATCCTCTCGATCGCGTCGAGCACCGATGTCGGGTCCGGCGAGGCCGGTGTCGGGATGCGGACCGTACCGACCACTTCACCGGCGAGGTTGAGCACGACCGACGTCAGCCACGCCGGGTCGATGTGCAGGCCGAGTGCGTACAGGCCGCCTGGTTCCACCTCGAAGATCGTGCGCGGGGCCCCGGCGCCGGCGTAGATGCGGCCCGACTCCTTGATCAGCCCGGCGTCACCGAGGCGGCGACAGATGTTCGACATGGTCTGTGCCGTCAGGCCTGTGTGCTGGACCAGTTCAACCCTGCTGATCCCGGCCGAGCGGCGGATCAGGTCCAGGACCAGCATCTTGTTGTAGTCGGCCACCCGGGGCAGGTTCGTGCCGCGGCGGCCAGGTGCTGTGGGCGCAGCATCGTCCTCGGAGGGCGTCGGCGTCCGGCTCGGCATGGGGTGATGCTACGCAGGCCATGCCGCGTTGACAAACTCAAATTGGTGGAATTAACTGTGGCTCACATGCATCAACGGAGAGGCAGTCACGTGAAGACATCCCGGTACATCGCCGCCGCAGCAGTCGGCGCGCTTGCAGCGACCCTCGCCGCGTGTGGTGGGGAAGGGGCGGAGCCGGACGACGGAGTCGTCCGGCTGACCTTCCGGCAGTTCGATCCTGCCGATCAGATCCAGGGACTGGTGCAAGCCGTCGATACCTGGAACGCGGACAACCCGGACATCCAGGTCGAACTGGAGACGGTGACCCCGAACAACCCACAGCAGTTCGCTCGCGAGGCCAACTCCGGATCGGGACCGGACCTGATCCACATCGCCCTCGCTGACGCGGCCTTCCTCGCGGACCCGAACATCCTGCTCCCGCTGGACGAGCTGATGACCGAGCAGCCGCTGGAGGATGCTGACAGTCTGCTCGCCACGGACATGACCATCCTGGAGGAGACGACGTGGGCCATCCCGTGGACGGCCGACACCATGGCGATGGTCTACCGGGAGGACGTGCTCGCCGATGCAGGAGTGAGCGGGACTCCGAGTGACTGGCCCGAGATGCTCGACGTGGCGGGCCAGATCACCGACTCCTCGGGTGGTGAGGTGAGCGGTTTCTGCTTCGCTGCCGGCGCACAGCAGCAGGCGGCCCAGTGGTTCGCGATCAACTACTACATGTGGAACAACGACTTCCAGCTGATCGAGAACAACGGAGGCGACTGGTCCGTCGGTGCCACCCAGGATCAGCTGGCCGGCGCCATCGACTACTTCAACTCCTTCTTCACCGAGGGCATCACCCCGACGTCGATGCAGGCGATCACCGACTACGCAGATCCGTCCGTGGCGGCGGGCCTGGGAGATGGCACCTGCGCGATGACCTTCATGCCGCCGGCGGCCTTCCGGGCGGTGCAGGAGCAGGTCGACGCCGAGCTCCTCACCGCGCCCATGCCGGGTGGCCTGGATGATGGCTCGACCCACCTCGGTGGACGTGCACTGGGCATCAACGCCAACACCGAGCATCAGGACGAGGCGTGGCAGGTCGTGCAGTACCTGCTCAGCGCGGAGACGTTCGAGACCTACGACCAGTACCCGGCGTCGGCGAGCACGATCACCCAGCTCGACGTCGATCCGGCCGAACAGGGATTCGTCGACCAACTTCCGCATTCGGTGCCGTTCGTCCGCTACATCGGTGCCCCGATCACCATCGCGTCCCTGCAGGAGCTGGTGAACCAGCAGTTCTCGGCGGTCTACTCCGGCCAGTCGGACTCCGCCACTGCAGCGCAGGCGATCATCGACGCTATCGAGCGCGAGCTGCAGGGCTGAGGCGGTGACGATGACGACGCGCCGGACCTCCCTGCAGGCGTACCTGTTGAGCGCTCCGGCGCTCGTCATCGTCGCCTTGCTGTTCCTCTTCCCCTCGATCTACAACGTCATCCTCTCGCTGCAGGAGATCTCCCCTTTCCAGGGGCCGGGTGACGGAGAGTGGATCGGGCTGGGCAACTTCGAGTACGTCTTCGGCAACCCGGAGTTCTGGGCGATCGCTCGCAACACGGTCTTCTGGCTCACCGCCTTGACCGTGCTGCTGCGCATCGTCTTCGGACTCGCCCTTGCCGTCGCACTGCACTCGCCGGTACTGCGCCGGTGGAAGGTCCGCGGGCTGGCGCGCACCCTCGTGCTCATCCCGTGGATGGTGCCGCAGGTGGTCGCGATCGCCTCATGGCGCTGGCTCCTGGACGGCAGTTCCGGTGTGCTCAACCAGGTGCTCGTCGGATCCGGGCTCACCGAGTCCGGAGTGGCGTTCCTCGCGCAGACGAGCACCGTGTGGTGGAGCATCGTGGCGATCATCGTCTGGCGTGAGCTGCCCTTCGTGGTGATGGTGTTGCTTGCTGGTCTGCAGTCGATCCCCGACGAGCAGTACGAGGCCGCGTCGCTCGACGGCGCGGGCCGGATCCGCGCCTTCCGCAGCATCACGGTGCCGAATCTGCGTCCGGTGCTGACGGTCGTCGTACTGGTGACCGTGATCCAGACCTTCAACAACTTCGTCTACGTCTGGCTCACCACCGGTGGCGGACCGGGAACCTATACGGCGGTGCTCGCGACTGAGCTGTACTCGATGGCGTTCTTTGCGAACAAGCTGGGCGCCGGTGCGGCCATCGGTCTGGTGATGACGATGATCATGGCGGTGTTCGCCGTCCTCTACATGCGCGCGACCCGAACGGAGGACCAGTGATGAGCGCCGTGACCCAGCAGGAGGCTGCACCTGCGCCCAGCCGGCTCCGTGCTCGACGCCGGGATAGCTCAGCGCGCCGCGCGAGCGACCTGGTGCTACTCGTGCCGCTCGCCGTGGTGCTGCTGGCCATCATCTTCCCGGTGCTGTGGATGGTCTACAGCGCCCTCCGTCCGGTGCAGGACATCGCCGCGGGCGTGAGTTGGTCGACCCTCCTGGACAACATCAGCCTGGATGCCTTCGTGCGGCTGTTCGAGGCCACGAACTTCGAGCAGTACATCGTGAACTCGCTCCTGGTGTGCCTCGTCGGCACCTTCTGCACCGTGATCGTCGCCAGCCTGGCCGGCTTCGCCCTCTCGCGCTACTCCTTCCGGGGCAGGGGAGCGATGTTCCTGCTGCTCGTGGCGACCCAGCTGCTCCCGTTCGTCGTGCTGATCACCCCGGTGTACCTGTTCTTCTCGCAGCTCGGTCTGCTCAACAGTTTCCCGGGCATCGTGCTGGTGTACGTCGCTATGACCCTGCCACTCGCCGTGCTCCTGATGAGCGGGTTCTTCAACGGCGTACCGCGCACCCTGGACGAGGCGGCGCGCATGGACGGCGCCTCCACTCTGACCGTGATCGCGCGAGTGATCGCCCCCTTGGTCTGGCCGGGAATCGTGACCGTCTCGGTGACGGCCTTCATCGCGATGTGGGAGGAGTTCCTCTTCGCCCAGGTCTTTCTCACCGACGATTCGCTGAAGACAGCGCAGGTCGGCCTCGCGGGCCTGTTCGGTGAGTACGGCACCGACTGGGGCGTGGTGATGGCGGCGTCCACCATTGCGGCGGCACCGACGATCATTCTGTTCTCTTTCCTGCAGCGCCGGCTGGTCGCCGGTGTCGCTGCTGGCGCTATCAAGGGGTGAGGTATGCAAACCGACAACACGTTCAGCACTGACCAGATGGACCGAACTGGTGACCGGGGTCGACCGGACCGCCCCAATATCGTCATCCTCTACGCCGACGACCTCGGCTGGGGTGACCTCGGGTGTTTCGGCGCCGAGTTCGAGACCCCGGCCCTGGACGCCCTGTGCGCCTCGGGGGTCAAACTCTCCCAGTGGTACTCCAATTCCCCGGTGTGCTCCCCCTCGCGGGCTTCATTGCTCACGGGAAAGTACCCAGAGCATGCCGGTGTGCCGGCGATCCTCGGAGGAACCCGACGGACCCCCGGACTACCGCAGCAGGACACCCTCGCCAGTGAGTTGCGCCGTCGGGGGTATCGGACCGGACTGTTCGGCAAGTGGCACCTGGGCGCCTCGGATGAGTACAGCCCGAGCCAGTACGGTTTCGAGGAGACCTTCGGCATCCGCGCCGGGTGCGTGGACTACTACTCGCACATCTTCTACTGGGGCGACCACAACCCGATCCACGACCTATGGGACGACGACGAGGAGGTCTGGCTGAACGGCGAGTACCTCACGACGGTAATCGGGGACCGGGCCGCGGACTTCATCGGCCGGCACGCCGACGACCCGTTCTTCTGTTTCGTCCCGTTCAACGCCCCGCACTACCCGATGCATGCTCCGGCCGAGTACATGGACCGGTTCGCCCACCTGCCCGAGGGACGCCAGGAGATGGCGGCGATGGTGGGTGCCATGGACGACGCGGTCGGAACGATCCTGGCGGCGCTGACCGAGCACGGGCTGGCGGAGAACACGCTGGTGTTCTTCTCCTCCGACAACGGCCCTTCCGCGGAGAGCCGGAACTGGCTGGACGGGGAGGAGATCTCCTACGACGGCGGCTGGGCCGGCGGTCTGCGCGGCACCAAGGGATCGGTCTTCGAGGGCGGGGTGCGCGAGCCCAGCATCATCTCCTGGCCTGCGCGGCTGCCCGCTGGCACCGAGTTCGATTCGGTCGGAATGATGATGGACGTGCTCCCCACCGTGCTGCACGCCGTGGACGGCACTCCCACCGAGGCGGAGTCGATCGATGGCGTCTCCCTCCTGGAGGCCCTGACGGCGGCCGGTGCGCCAGGTGCTGGTGGCCTGGATCGTTCGGTGTACTGGACCTATGAGGGTCAGTGGGCCGTGCGGCGTGGCGACCTCAAGCTCGTGCACGGGGCCCGTGAGGGAATGGACCCGCCGGCGGCGGTCGTGGAGGCGCTCTACGACCTGGCGACCGACCCGGCCGAGACCACCGACGTCTCGGCGGAGCGAAGCGATCAGCTGGCTGCCCTCACCGAGGAGCTGAGCATCTTCCAGGCGAAGAACCGTGCGTGGGCGGACGCCGAGACACCCGTTCGCTGACCGCCCGATCGTCCGGCTCAGCCGCGGGCGGCGAGCACCCGCTCCACGCCGTTGCGGATCAGGTCCACCCGCTGCTCGAGCGGGGCCTCCCGAGGGCGGCACCCGACCTTGAGACCGCACCACACGTGCGGGCCCGCCTCGGTGAGAGTGGCGGCAGCGCGGGCATCGGTGAGCAGCGAGCCGCCGGCGCCCGTGCCGGTGTGGTCCGGAGAGAACGAGGGGTGCGCGTCGGCCCAGGCCGGCCCGTAGTCGGTGGCCACATCAGCCACGCCGGAGAAGACCACACCGGCCAGCACACCGGCGTCGCGGATCGCGCGGACCTGCTCAGGCACCAGGTCCGGATCGCCGAGCTCGATGGCTGAACGGCCCCAGTTCACCACCATGCCGGTGCCTGTGTCGCCATCGGCGATCGCCTGCAGTTCCTCCGCCACGGAGAGGAAACCCTTGGCGGTCGGGCGCCCGGACCTGCGTTCGTCACAATGCTCGATCAGGATCTGCGCGCCGCCGAAGTCCCAGGCCGCGATCTCCCGCAAGGATTCGGTCAGTGCGGCGGTGGTGCCGCGGGCGGACGTGGAGGCTGGGGCGCTGTGCAACTCGACCCCGATGACCACCTGACGGCCGAGCACATCGTGCAGGCGCGCGACGTCGTCACGAATGGCCGCCACATCGGCCACCGCTCGAGCCCGCCCGCCCGGGTCCGCCGAGGCCAACCCGTAGGCGGGATCCTCGGTGAGTCGGTGCATGACCCCACCGATCTGGCTGATCACCATCTCCCATCCGGCCGGGAGGTGAGTGGCATACCAGTCCCGGTTGTGAGCGTGCAGCGACGTGATCCACGGGACCTCCAGACCCCGCACGCCAGGGATCTCGGCGATCTGGTCCAGGTACGCCCGTTCGAGCTGGGGATCCCAGGACCGCGATGTGGGGGAGGAGGCGTACGCGCCGACGTACACGCCAGGTTGCGGTGACGGTGCGGGCATCGACCTGCCGATCTGTGGACGTGGAGTCGTGCCAGGCTATCCACCCGACCACCGCCGTCCGGCAGCTACGCTCAACACGTGGACACTGTGCGGTGGGGAATCATCGGCGTCGGGGACGTCACCGAGACCAAGAGCGGGCCAGGTTTCCGGCACGCGCAGCGGTCCGAGCTGGTCGCGGTGATGCGCCGGGACGGTGCGAAGGCGGCCGACTACGCGCGCCGGCACGAGGTTCCACGCTGGTACGACGACGCCGAGGACCTGCTCGGGGACCCGGAGGTCGACGCCGTCTATATCGCCACGCCGCCGGACTCCCATCGTGACTATGCGGTCCGCGCACTCGCGGCCGGCAAACCGGTCTACGTGGAGAAGCCGATGGCGCGCACCACGCGTGAGTGCGAGGAGATGCTCGCCGCCGCTGAGCGTGCCGGTTTGCCGCTGTTCGTGGCCTACTACCGGCGGTCGATGCCGCGCTTCGTCACGGTGAAGGAACTGCTCGACGGCGGTGCCATCGGCCAGGTGCACGCGTTCCGGGTGGAGAACTTCCGCCCGGCGCCGGCCGGGGGAGAACCGGTGCCCTGGCGGCTGCGCCCGGAGATCTCCGGGGGCGGCCACTTCGTCGATCTTGCCTCGCACACGCTGGACCTGCTCGACCACCTGCTCGGGCCTGTGACGCAGGTGCACGGGCACGCCCTGAACATCTCCGGTTCCTCCCAGGCCGAAGACACGGTCAGCGGGACCTTCCGGGTGGGCTCCGCCGTCGTGGGCACGGGGCTGTGGTGCTACGCGGCGGGTGAAGACCGTGACCTGGTGGAGATCATCGGCACCGACGGAACCTTGACGTTCTCCAGCTTCGGCCAAGAACCGTTGCTGCTGCGGAACGATGCCGGTGTGCGCGACATCGAGGCGCCGTACCCGGCCACTGTGCAGCAGCCGCTGATCCAGGCGGTCGTGGACGAGCTCACGGGTGTGGGAGTCTCGCCCAGCACCGGAACGAGTGCCATCCGTACCGCGCGGGTGGTCGATGCGCTCCTTGCCGAGTATCGGACCGAGTACGGCCTCACGTTCGCCTAGGACTCACAGGTAGCGGGCGAGTCGCTCCATCGTGCCGAGGAGCGCCTGCGTGGTGCCGTGCAGGATGTTGTAGACGATGTGGTCCAGGCCGATGTGCAGCAGGCATGCGCGGCGCCTGTCAGGGTCCGCCAGTGGTGCGATCCCGACGGCGTGCCACCGGCTCTCCAGCTCCCGCACCAGCAGCGGCAAGTCCAGGTTGCGGTGCCAGGGTGCCCAGAACTCTAGCCACGCCAGGTCGTAGAGGTGATCGCCGAAACGGTAGCAGCCCCAGTCGAAGATCCCCGTGATCCGGCCGTTCTCCACGTGCACGTTCCGGTTGATCCAATCAGCATGCACCAGGGAGACCGGTACGGTGGCCGGGCATGTCTCGTGCAGCCGGTCCAGACCGTGATCGAAGAGGTGTATGGCTGCAGGCATGGCGTGCTCGCGCCAGCCTTGCTGCCACGGGTAGGAGCCGACCTGGAGCAGATGGTCGCGCCAGTCCTGAACGCGGTGACCGGCGGGTGCGGGCCTGCGACGGAGCGACTCCAGGACGTCGGCCAGCTGGGGGACCAGGACTGACCACTGGGAACGAGAGACGCGCTCGAGCGCAGTCCCGGGCACGCGGGTGGAGATCGCGTACGTCGTGCCGGTGAGGGGGCCGCTGTCGATCGTGCCATGCGCGAGCACATCGGGAATGGGCACGCCGTCCGGACGCAGGCGGGCGATGAAGGCATCCGCCTCGTAGTCCTCGGTGGACCCCCCGAGCCGCAGGATCAGGGCGTCCTGACCGCTGTCGAACGCGAACGCCGTCGACCAGGCGCCGCCCTCGAGCGGCTGGACCGATGATGTCGGGAACCCCCGGAGCTCCAGCAGCGCTCGGACCAGGGCGAGATCGGGGCTCACGAGGCGAGCGTAGCGGTGGCAGGAGGCAAGCCTGAGGGTGTTCACCGGGCGCACAGCGGTGGTGGTGCCGATACTGGGCGTATGAGCACCGAGCAGCAGTCGGAAAGTGGGCGCCATGAGTCCGCCGAGCAACGTGCCGACCGGAACTGGGATGAGCTCATGCAGGAGCTCCGCGTCACTCAGACGGGCACCCAGATCCTCACCGGGTTCCTGCTCACTCTTCCGTTCCAGCAGCGCTTCACCGAGCTGCGTAGCGATCAGGTGATTGTCTACCTGTGCCTGGTCGTTCTCGGGATGGCGACGACGGCGCTGGCCGTAGCACCGGTGAGCATCCACCGGATGCTCTTCCAGCGACGACGCAAACCGCAGATCGTGCGGTTGGGGAACCGGCTCGCGAAAGTCGCGCTGGCGACGCTCGCGGCACTCGTTGTGGGGATCGCTCTGTTCGTCTTCGACGTTGTGCTCGGACGCACCGCCGGTGTGATCGCCGCAGCGGCCGCACTCGTGCTGGCCGGTGTGCTGTGGGCCCTGTTGCCGCTGTGGCTGCGCGGGCGGCCAACGGCATGAGCCCCGTGCACGGCCGGCCCAGGCCCCGGGGGAGACGACCAGGACCGCCCGTGCACGGGTGAAGTGGACGACCCTCGTCGTCCGGTCCGGCTACTCAGGTGCTCGCACGTTCCAGCTCGTGAGCGAGGCTTGCGAGTTCCGCTCCGCCGGACATCAGCGCTGTCAGCTCCGCGATGCTGATGTCAGCCTTCTCATGCAGACCGAGACTCTTGCCCCTGTTCAGGATCAGGAAGCGGTCACCGACGGGATAAGCGTGGTGGGGGTTGTGAGTGATGAAGATGACGCCGAGTCCGGCGTCGCGGGCCTGAGCGATGTAGCGCAGGACGACGCCGGCCTGCTTGACCCCGAGGGCGGACGTCGGCTCGTCGAGGATCACGAGCTTGGCTCCGAAGTAGACGGACCGCGCGATCGCGACCGACTGTCGTTCACCTCCCGAGAGGGTCCCGATCGGCTGGTCCACATCACGCAGGTCGATCCCCATTTTCTTCAGCTCGTCCTTGGCGATCCGTTTCATCGCGGCGACGTCGAGGCGCCGGAACGGTCCCCAGCCACGGGTGATCTCCGAACCCAGGAAGAAGTTCCGCCACACCGACATCAGCGGCACGACGGCAAGATCCTGGTAGACGGTCGCGATCCCGGCGTCGAGGGCATCTCTGGGGCTCGCGAACCTGCGGTTGTGGCCGTAGACGGCCAGCGTGCCCTCGGTCTGCTGGTGCGCTCCTGCGATGATCTTGATGAACGTCGACTTCCCGGCGCCGTTGTCGCCCAGCACGCACAGGACCTCGCCGGCGTGGATATGGGCGTCGACGTCCTGCAGCGCAATACTCGATCCGTAGTGTTTGGCAATCTGCGTCATCGCCAGGATCGGCACGCCGGGGTCGAGTTCGGTGGCCTGCGCGGTGTCCTCACTCATGACCTGACTCCTGCCTGTCGGCGAACGTAGAGGTTGACCAGGACGGCCAGCAGCAGCATCGCCCCGAGGAACGCCTTCAACCAATTGTTGTCCCACTGCGCGAAGACGATTCCCTGGAGTGCCATGCCGTAAATCAGGGCACCGATCGCTGCGCCGATGGCCGAGCCGTAGCCACCCGTGAGCAGGCAACCGCCGACGACGGCGCAGATGATGTAGATGAACTCCTGCCCGATACCGGTGGTCGCCTGGACCGTGCCGACGTCGAACAGCGAGAGCATCCCCACCAGCCAACCGGCACCGGCCGTTCCCATGAACAGGAAGATCTTGGTGCGAACCACCGGGACGCCGACCTGGCGGGCTGAGTGAGACTGCCCCCCGACGGCGAACACCCAGTTGCCCGCGCGAGTGCGCAGCAGCACCCAGGTGGCCACGGCAGTCAGCGCGATCCACCACAGAACCGACGCGCGCAGACTGAAGTCGCCGAACCGGATGACCGATCCGAAGATGACCTTCACTTGCTCGAAACCGGGCACATCGGACATGCCTTGGATCGCCACTGTTCCGGTGATCAGCTTCGTGACCGCGAGGTTGATGCCCTGCAGAATGAAGAAGGTCGACAGGGTCACGATAAAGCTCGGGAGCCCGGTCTTCATCGTGATCCACCCGTTCCATGCGCCGATTCCGAGCGAGGCGGCCAGCGCGATGGTCACCGCCAGCCATACGTTGATCTCGTAGTGCGTGGCCATCACTCCGACCATCAGGCCGGAGGTGCCGGTCATGGCGCCCGTCGAGAGGTCGAACTCACCACCGATCATCAGCATCGACACGGCGACCGCCATGATCCCGTACAGAGAGGCCGAGTAGAGCCACGTCGAGACTCCGGCCGGTGTCAGGAACGCCTGGGTGAGGCTGGAGAAGAGGATGAAGATCGCCAGCGCCGCGACTGCGGCGCCGATCTCCGGCCGTTGGAGCAGCACGACGAGCGGGTTTGTTCTCACCACCCGCTCGTCGGCGGCTGTCAGGGTTGCGGCGCTCATTTAGCGGGTCCCATTCTCGGCGAACTCGGCCACCTGAGCGGCGTTCTCCTGGGTGATGAATCCGGGACCGGAGTAGATGGGGTGGCCGCCACCGACGACGTCGCCGTTGCGGGCCTGCAGGGTGAGCAGGCTCACCGGGACGTAGCCCTGCGCATAGGGCTGCTGGTCGACGGCGAAGATGATGCCGCCGTCCTGGACGAGTTCGAGTACATCCTCGCTGACGTCGAAGGTGGCCAGCTGCGCGGTCGATCCGGAGGACTCGATGGCCTGAGCGGCAGCCACGGCGATGCCCGGGTTCAGGGTCAGAACACCGTCGATGCTGTCATCGGAGAGCAGCTGGGACTCGATGGTGTTCTGGGCGTCGGCGACGTTGGCGACGTCGACCTGCACGTTGGAGACCGTGCCCCCCATGGTGTCGGCTGCACCGGCACACCGATCCTCCAGCCCGGTGTTCCCGGCTTCGTGGACGATGCACACCAGGTTGGTGACCCCGGCCTCGCCCAGTTGCTCGCCGGCACCCTGGCCGGCGATGAACTCGCTCTGACCGACGTGAGTCTGGGCACCGAACTCCTGGGACTGCTCCAAACCGGAGTTGATGGTGATGACCGGGACCCCCGCGGCCACAGCTTCCTCCACAGCGCCGCGAACGCCATCCGGGTTCGACATGGACACGATGAGGCCATCGATGTCGGAGGCCACTGCGGCCTGGATCAGTTGCGACTGCTCCACGGGGTCGCCGTCGCCCTGATAGGTCACAGTGACTCCGAGGTCGTCACCAGCCTGCTCGGCACCACTCTTGACCACGTCCCAGAATGCGTCGCCCGGGGTTCCGTGAGTGACGACCGCGATCGTCTCGCCTCCCGAGCTACCAGAACCGCTGTCGCCAGTGCCTCCGGCTGTGGTGGGCTCCTCCGACGCCGTCGAGCAGCCAGCCAGGGCCAGGGGTGCAGCGATGAGGGCCGCCAGGCCCGCCTTCACCATCTTCTTCGTCATGGCTTCCTCCTTTGGAATCCACATGGGGCGTTGGGTCGCCCCTGTTGGGTGGTTGTACTTCATGGTGGTGATTGTCGTCGGGGACCGTCCCTACCAGCGGTCCCGCTGTTTCACAGATTCAGTTCAGCCATATCGACGGTGCGCCCCTCGCGTCGGGATGTCTGTGCCGCCTCGGCGATCAGTTGCGCGGAGAGGGCGTCGCGCGGCGTACACGGGTTCGTGACCTCGCCGCGGACGACGCGCACGAATTCTTCGAGCTCGGTGGCATAGGCAGCCGCAAACCGGTGCTGGAAGTCCGAGTATGGCGCACCGCCGGGGAAGGGGACACGTGCCTCAGCACTCCGCAGGGGTGACTGCTCGTCCAGTCCTACAAGCAGGGTAGCTACCGTGCCAGCCAGCTCCATCCTGACGTCGTATCCGGCCCCGTTGTACCGCGATCCGGACAGCGTCACGAGGGTGCCGTCGGTCATGGTGAGCAGAGCGGCCGACTCGTCTACGTCGTGCGCTTCGCGGAAGTAGTCCGCTCCGCGATTGGCTCCGACAGCGTGGACCGTGGCAACCTCGGACCCGGTAACCCACCGCAGGACATCGAAGTCGTGGACGTGGCAGTCCCGAAAGATGCCTCCGCTGCTGGCGATGTACTCCGCTGACGGGGGAGCCGGGTCGCACGTCATGAGGTGAACCCGGCGCAGCTCTCCGAGGTCACCTCGGCGCACTGCTTGCCGCGCAGCCCGATAGCCGGCGTCGAATCGACGCTGGAATCCGATCTGCACCGGAACGTCGCTGCCTTCGCAGTCCTCGACGAGCGCACGTGAGCCGGCGACGTCCTGGGCGAGGGGCTTCTCGCAGAAGACGGGTATCCCGGCTGAGATCCCGGCGCGGACCAGGTCCGGGTGCGCTGGTGTGGGTGCCGTGATGACGATGCCGTCGGGCCGGCTCGCCAGGGCTTCGTCGATCGACATCGAGGACGCCCCGACCGCTGCCGCCGCCGATACGGACCGTTCTCTGTCGGGGTCTGCGACGATCAGCTCGTCGATGCCGGGCACGGCGGCCAAGGTCGAGAGGTGGGCGATACCGATCCGCCCCGCTCCGAGTACTGCGATGCGCATGTGAACCTCCTGCCGGTCTCGGATGCGTCAGCTGAGATTGTGCTGCTCGTCACTTGGCCCGGGTCGGATGTGGGTCGCGGGCGGACGGTGGAGGTTCGTAGCCATGGACGCTCCTTCGCGTTTGTTAGGACATATGGACCGTAGCGTGGTGGTGGACATCACACAAGCGGATTGGGCAACGAGTTTTCGTTGCCTCCTAGGTGATTGCTCCTGGTCGCTTGTTCGAACAAAGTCTCAAGCTGCCGACTGGTGGTGGGATCGGTCATAGCGACGGCCCGCACGCCGGTCACGGTGCCTTCACCATGCCAGTCATGCTGTCGGCCCGGCTGTGGTGACGGATACGGGCACTGCATTGAGAGCGCTGGGACGCACCTCTGGCTTCGCCGGAGCAGGTCGATTCCCGCGGTACCGTTTCCGGGTGGTTGGTGGGCACAGGGATCATGAGTCGGTCATAGCGGGGGATCCGCGGACCCCGCCTGCGCAGTTGGCCGATATCGCGGCCCGGCGCTGGGATCTCCACCCGGTGATCGCCGCCAACCCGCGCACCTACCCTGCGCTGCGCGACTGGATCGCTTCGGTGAATCCAGGCAGCATGCGGCCGCAGCCAGGGCACGCTGCCCCCTCTGCGGGACCGCAGCCCGCCGGACCGTACCCGCAGCGGCCCGCCGGACCGTACCCACAGCCGCGGCGCCGTGGCTCCGCGTGGGGGCTCGCGGCCGGAGGCTGCCTCACCGCTCTCGTCCTCGTGGTCGCACTCTTCTCGTGCTCCGGCGCGCTTCTGGCATCGGACGATCCAGATCCCACCGGCGCGGGAAGCGACCCGTCCGCGTCCCGGTCCCCGTCCGCGTTCCAGTCCTCGTCCCCGTCCGCTCCCGCAGGCCCCAGCCGGGACCCGGAGGTGGACGAGCACATGGCGATCTATGAGTCGGAGCGGGAGCAGTACTACGAGCTTCTCGCCCAGGTCGACGGTAATCCCGTCGCATCGTTGGTCACTCGCCCCGAGTTGTTCGAAGCTCTCGAGGAACGAGCGGCGTCAGCTGACTACCCTTCCGCTGCTGCGAGCGTGGCGCGGGACGCGCGGCAGTACCGGGAGGATCTGCAGCACGTTGTCGCAGCGGCCGAAGATCGTCGTGTCAATAGTTCAGGCACCCTCAGTGAGGACATCGTCGACAGTGCCGGAAACGGCTTCATCGATATCCGCTGGGACGCTGCGTCCGCGTGCGAGGACGTTGACGCTCCCGCTGATCAGGAGAACTGGATCACGCTCGGATGCGTCCTCGACGAGGATGTGCTCACCGTCCATGTGCTGCCTGACAGCGAATACTTCAGCGAGCGGCATCTGCGGATGGTCCTCGTGCATGAACTGGCCCACGTCTACCAGAATGCGGATGCCGCGAGGTTCGAGGACGGGTCCAGCGAGTACGAACGGCTCCTGGACGAGGGGCTGTTCCAGGGCAGCTTCGAATCGATGGCCGACTGCTATTCGCTCGCCCATCACAACGAATGGACACTCGAGCTACCGGAAGGCGGGAACGGCTACGAGATCGGCTACGGGTACGTGTGCGACGAGTCGGAGCGCGAGGCGATCCGCACGTGGGCGGCAGATCTCAACGCTCCGGTGCCCTGATCGGGTGCCCCGGAGGATGTGGCGGTGGAGGTTGTGATCGTCCTGGATCAGCGCGCTGCCGCTGTGGAAGCGGCGGGGGACCGACCGACGGCGGGTCAGGGGGCGCCGTGGGATAACGTGTCGGTGTGGTTGGTGGTCAGGGGGATCATGAGTGGCTCATTGCGAGGGATCCGAGGACTCCTCCTGAACACTTAGCCACCATCGCGGCCCGGCGCTGGGATCTCCATGCGGTGATCGCGGCCAACCCGCGCGCCTATCCCGCGCTGCGCCACTGGATGACCTCGGTGAATCCAGGTGGCATGCGTGGGCAGGGCAGCGTCCGCCCGCAGCCAGGGCCCGCTGCAGCGCCCGTTCGTGGCCCGCAGCCGGTCGGCCCGCCTCCGCAGCGAGTGGGTCCCTGGCCGCGGCCAGGACCGTACCCACAGCCTGCTGGCCCGCACCCGCCTCGCCAAGGCCGCGGGTGGGGTCTCGCGGCCGGTGGCTGCCTGTCCGCCGTCGTTCTCCTGATCACCCTCTTCTCGTGCTCCGGCGCGCTTCTGGCATCGGATCATTCGGATCCTGGAGACCCCCCGGGTCTTGCAACGCCGACCGGCGCCGATCCGTCGGCACCCGCAGGTGGCAGTGGGAATGCGGAGTTGGACGAGCAGATGGCGATCTTTGAGTCGGAGCGCCAGCAGTACTACGATCTTGCCGCCCAGCTCGACGGTAATCCCGTCGCACCGCTGGTGACCGAGCTCGTCTGGTTCGAACGACTCGAGGAACGGGCGCAAGACGCAGTGGACGGGAACAACGCGTTCTCAGCGCAGTCAGCCGCTCAGGAAGCGCAGCGGCGCCGGGAGGACCTGCAGCAGCTAATTGCCGAGGCCGAAGATCGAAGCGTGAACAGTTCCGGTTCCCTCAGTGAGGAGCTCGTTGACGGTGCCGGCGACGGATTCATCGATGTCCGCTGGGACGCTGCGTCCGTGTGCGGAGCCTCTGACAGGGACGGGTGGAGGACGACCGGTTGCGTGCTCCGGGGGGATTCGCTGACCATCCATCTGCTCGCTGAGAGCGAGTACTCCAGCGAGTGGGAGCTGCGGATGATGGTCGTGCACGAGCTTGCCCACGTCTACCAGCGAGCAGATGCCGCGAGATTCATGGACGGGTCCCGCGATTACGAACGGCTGCTGGACCAGGGGCTGTTCCAGGGCAGCAGCGAGAAGATGGCCGACTGCTACGCGCTCACCTACCATGACGAATGGACGCTCGAGACCGAGGACTACTGGATCGGCTACGGGTATGTGTGCGACGAATCCGAGCGCGAGGCGATACGTGCGTGGGCCGCGGACCTCAACGCACCGATGCCCTGATCGGTGCTGCGTTCAGGAATGTGATCTTCACGCGGAGGCGACGATGAACAGATGGCGATGCGCCTTCCGCGATCCTGCATCGCCGCAGGTCACATGGTGTCCGAGGGGGGACTTGAACCCCCACGCCCTATACGGGCACTAGCACCTCAAGCTAGCGCGTCTGCCATTTCCGCCACCCGGACAAGGGTGAGGCGAACACTCCCGCAGGGGCGTTCGCGACGCCGGTAAACATACCATGACGGGCTTGCCGATCTGTAACCCGGTCACTGGTGTAGTGCAGTGTCTTCGATCACGAGGCCGAGCGCGCCAGACACGCCGGGCGCGGGCCGCGAGCCTGGTGGCCCGAGGCCCGCGCCCTGTGAATCAGGGGCTGCGACTCACCCGGATGGCAGTGACTGCCGGTCTGGTCAGCACCGCCCGTCGACGATGCAACGCAGCTGTCCCTTCATCTTCGGCGGCACGTCCCGCAGCTGCTCCCGGAACTCGCTCGGTGGGTTGCCATCACCGTCCCGGTCGATGGTGAACACCGCGGTATCGGCGCTCTCCATGTGATCGGGGTTCTCCGGGTCGCCGAGGGCGTTCACCACGGTCAGGCCGATGATGTAGTCCCCGTCCGGCACCGACCACTCGGTGTTGTGGCGCCCGGCCCGGTAGACCGAGGCCAGCACCCCGTCCCAGGTGTACGGCGTGAACGCCTCCGCACCACCCGAACGTCCCACATGCTCTGTGGCCAGGAACGTCGCCGTCGGACCGATCGCCGCGCCGCGCTCACCATCGACGGCCGCGTAGACCGTCATCTCCAGCGACTGGGCCGGGTGCTCCAGGTGCACCAGGAACGTCGGCACATCGCCGTCGGCCATCGAGTAGGTGGCGCCGTCCGGCATCAGATCCCACTCGCCGTTCATCGTGCAGTCCGCTCCGATCAGGCGGTCACACGCGGTGAGCTGGCCGAGCACCGGCAACCCGTACCCGATGTCGGTGAGCAGCGGCACCCCCTGATAGTCACCGGCGTACCCGACGTAGGGCACCCGGATCGGTTCGCCGTCCTCGGGCATCAGGGTCAGGTACCCGCCGTACTGCGCCTGCTCCAGATCGGCGCTCGGAGCGATCGTGACATCGACGGACACGCTTGACCCCGCGGGCACCGTGATCTGCGAAGGGGCATCTACGCTGCTGACGCCGTACAGGAACGTCGGGTCGTCCGGATCCCCGCCCGTGGCGATCGCATCCTCAGCCGAGACCGTGTACGTCACGTCAGTCCCGCCGTCGTTGTGCAGCGTCACCGTGCGCGAGACCGGGCCGTGCTCGCTCTCGCCGAGCTCGATCGCGCCGGGGGAGACCCGTGTGGTGGACAGGATCGCCGCATCGATGTCGAGCATCCCGGCCCCTTGGCGGAACACCGGCTCCAGCAGCCCGAAGTCGGTGTTGAGCGACCACAGCGTGGGATCGGCCGAGTTCTGCAGCACATCCTTGATCTCACCCGGGTCGAGGTCGTCTCGCGCCTGCAGCAGGAGTGCGATCGCGCCCGCCACATGCGGCGATGCCATCGACGTGCCCGACTTCGATCCGTACCCACCCTGCTCGAGCGGCATCGTCGACCAGATCTGCCCACCCGGTGCGCCCAGATCGGGCTTGAGCTGCAGGTCTGCCGTCATGCCGTAGGAGCTGAAGTCGGAGATGAGCCCACCGGTCGGGTTCGGTGCGGAAATCGTCTCATCGCTCCACACCAGCTCGGTGGCCGTCCCTTCTTCGACGGCGGCCACCAGGGTCAGCCCGTCGTCCAGGGAGAGGGACGGGACCGGGATGGTGATCGGGGTCTCGCCTTCCACGGTGGGGGAGACGAGACCCGGCGCGTTGTTGTAGAGCACCATCGCGGCAGCACCAGCATCCTGGGCGTTGACGGCCTTGATGTGGAACGAGCAGTCACCGCGCTGCACGATCACCGCCTGACCCGAGTAGTCGCCGGCCAGTGGTTCGCACGCGAGCGGGAGGTCCGCGATCGCCAGGGGGAGCTCGCCCGAGGTGGGCGCGTCGGCGGCACTGGCAGCCGAGATGTACGGGTAGACGGCGCCGTCCGGCTGGGTACCGAACGAGTTCGCCATGAACTCGACGTTGTCGTAGGACGCCACGCCGATGACGTCGTCGCCTACGCCGGGCGCTCCGGCTGCCCACAGCCCGAGATCACCCTCGTTGCCGATCGAGGCGACCACGACCACTCCGGCGTCCACCAGCGCAGCGCTGGCCACCGCTGTCGGGTACTCCGGCCAGGAGGCAAAGGCGGCCCCGATGGACATGTTGACCACGTCCATCCCGTCTTCCAGTGCCCGCTCCATCGCCTCGATCATGATGTCGGACGTGGTGGAGCCGTCGCAGCCGAACACCCGGTAGGCACCGAAGGTGACACCGGGCGCCACACCGCGTACCCCGCCGTCCGCCGGGTCACCGTCCGCTCCCACGATCCCGGCCACGTGCGTGCCATGGCTCTGGCAGTCGTCCGGGTCCGGGTCCGGCGCCGGCACCGGCTGGAAGTCCACGCTGCTGTCGTCGGCGTTGTAGTCATCGCCCACGAAGTCGTATCCGACCGGCACTCGCTCGGTGGGGAAGGTGGTCTCCGATCCCGAGCCACCCAGGTCCGGGTGGTGGTAGTCCACGCCCGTGTCGATGATCCCGACGGCGATCCCCTCACCGTCGTAGCCGAGCTCGCTCTGGGCGATGTCCGCTCCGGTCATGGTGATGGCGCTGACCATCTCCGGCACCACATCCGACGTCGGTGTCGGCGGCAGCTCCAGTGGAAGCACCGGGAAGACCGCCTGAACGCCGTCGGCGCCGGCGAGCAGGGCGGCGTCGGCATCCGACATCGTCACCGACAGGCCCGTCCATAGAGAACCGAGCTCGCTGCGGACGCTCAGGTCGACACCGAGCTCCTGCGCCTCAGCGATCACCTCACGTGCATGCCGGGAGTTCACCGACGGGCTGCCACCGCGACTGGTCGGCGTGCCTTCGGTTTCGACGAGCCAGGCTCCGGTCGGCGACGACTCGGCCTGCAGTCCGGCCGGTTCCGCTGCGACGCCGTGGTCGGATGCTGTACCGAGATCGGTGATCTCGTCCGCGGATGCGGCGCTCAACGGGATGATGGCGGTCAGCGCGAGGGCGGCAGCGCTGCCCATCGCAACGGCCCCCCGTCGGGTCCGGTCCGCACCGGATCGATCGGATCGACGCATGAAGGGTCTCCTCATCGTGTTCGACGTCCGTCCCGTGATGGGGACGTCCGTCGAACATAGCCGTCTGATCTCGATCTGTGAACCGAATCACATCGAAATCTGGGTCCGGGCACACGACCGGTGGCGACCAGCTGCTGCTCGAAGGGAAGCTGGAGGAAGGGAACTGCAGGACCCTGAGTCGATCGAGCCGATCGGAAGGCGATGCCGAGGTGCTGGGGCAGGCGGTGCAGACATGAAAGCGGCCCCGACGCGTCGAGCGCAATCGGGGCCGCCGCGCGACCGGCCGTTCAGAGGGGGGCCGTTCGGCGGTCGCGGCTGACCGGAACTTCTACGCCTCCGAGGGGGACGGGGACTGATTCCGGCTTGCGCACGACTATACGACATCATCCGAGCGTGCGCGACCATGATTGAGGCGCGATTCGTGTCGGCGCGATCAGGTATGAATGAGGCATGGCCACCCCCGTTCTCACGCCCGACAACCCGTTTGCCGCGCCGTGGTCCTTGCCCTACGGACTCCCCGATTTCGCAGCTGTTCGTACCGAACATCTGCGTCCAGCGCTCGAGGCGGGAATGGCGCAGCAGCGTCAGGAGTGGGACCGGATCGCCACCCGGCCGGAGCCCGCGACCGTCGAGAACACCCTGGACGCACTGGAGTCCTCAGGCGCGTTGCTCACGCGGGTCGAGCACGTCTTCCACACCCTCGTCAGCTCCGTCGGCACCGATGAGCTCCGCGACATCGAAGCCGAGTACGCCCCGCGGCTGGCCGAGCACGCCGACGCGCTCTGGCTCGACGATCGCCTCCATGACCGGCTCCGTGAGCTGGCCGGCGCCACGCACGACGGCGAGACCGCCTGGGTGCTGAACCGGTACCTCACCAGGTATGAACGTTCCGGCATCGGGCTCGACCCGGCCGGGCGTCAGCGGCTCCGGCATCTCAATGGCCAGATCACCGCGCTGCAGACCCAGTTCGCCCAGCGCGTGGTCAGCGGTCTCGAGGCGGCGGCCGTTCCCGTCGCCGATGCCGAGCTGTCCGGACTGGCCGAGAGCACCGTCTCCGTTCTTCAGCAGTCGGCAGCCGACCGTGGCCAGGGCGGTGCGCTGGTCACCCTCGGTCTGCCCACCGCGCAGCCGATCGTCGGTCAGGCTCCCGACCGCGGCCTGCGCCAGCGGGTGCACACTGCCTCCGTCTCCCGTGGCACCGGGCCGGATACAGCCTCTGACACCCGCCAGATCGTGCTGGACCTCGCCCGCGTCCGCGCCGAACGGGCTGCGTTGCTCGGATTCGCTCACCACGCCGACTACGTCGCCCAGGGCGCCACGGCCAAGACGGCGGACGCCGTCACCGGTTTGCTCGGCCAGCTGGCTGGGCCGGCCGTCCGCAACGCCCGGCAGGAGGCGGACGAACTCGAGCAGGCGTTGCAGCACGACGAGCCCGGCGCGAGCCTGCACGCCTGGGATTGGGCGTTCTACGCCGACCGCGTGCGCCAGGACCGGTACTCCTTCGACGAGGATGTGCTGCGTCCGTATCTCGAGCTGGACCGGGTGATCCACGACGGCGTCTTCTACGCCGCGGAGCAGTTGTACGGCATCACCCTCACTCGCCGTGAGGCTCTGCAGGGGTATGCCGACAGGGTGCGCGTCTACGAGGTGTTCGAGGCCGATGGAACCGGCCTGGGCCTGTTCGTGGCCGACTACGACGCGCGGGAGGGCAAGCGCGGCGGGGCGTGGATGCACAATCTCGTCGACGGCTCCGGACTGCTCGATCGCCGCCCCGTGGTCGTCAACAACCTCAACATCAACCGGCCCGCGGCAGGTGAGCCGACGCTGCTCACGTGGGATGAGGTGATCACCGCCTTCCACGAGTTCGGTCACGCACTGCACGGCCTGTTCGCCGCCTCCCGCTACCCGTCTGTCTCGGGCACCGCGGTGCCGCGGGATTTCGTGGAGTTTCCCTCCCAGGTGAACGAGATGTGGGCATGGCACCCGCAGGTACTGGCCCGGTTCGCGCGGCACCACGCCACCGGCGAGCCGATGCCGGCCGAACTCCTGAACCGTCTGCGGCAGTCCCAGTCGTACGGGGAGGGCTTTGCGACCACCGAGTATCTCGCTGCCGCACTGCTCGACCAGGCCTGGCACCACCTCAGCCCTGACGAGGTGCCCACCCGTGTGAGCGAGGTGGAAGCCTTCGAGGCGCGCGCCCTTGACGGGTACGGCTTGGCCGATCCGCTCGTCCCGCCGCGGTACCGGACCACCTACTTCAACCACACCTTCGGCGGCGGCTATGACGCCGGCTACTACTCCTATATCTGGAGCGAGGTGCTGGACGCCGATACTGTGGACTGGTTCCGCCAGGAGGCCAGCGAGAATGAGGACGGCGGGCTGAACCGGGCTGCCGGGCAACGCTTCCGCGACGCCCTCCTCTCTCGTGGCCACAGCCAGGATCCGCTCGACTCCTATCGCGACCTGCGAGGCCGCGACCCGATCATCGACCCGTTGCTGCGACGCCGAGGACTGCACTCATGAGCACCCAGACCCCTACGCCCACCGCTGCTGAGCTGGATGCGGTCCGCATCTGCCGCGAGCTGATCCGGATCGACTCCTCCAACTACGGGGACGGCTCCGGGCCCGGAGAGCGCGAAGCCGCCGAGTACGTGATGGGCCTGCTTACCGAGGTCGGCTACGAGCCCGAGTACTTCGAGTCCGCCGACCGGCGCGCCAACGTGGTGCTGCGCATTCCCGGAGCGGACTCCTTCCGACCGGCCCTGGTGGTACACGGCCATCTCGATGTGGTGCCGGCACAGGCCCGCGACTGGAAGATGGACCCCTTCGGCGGCGACGAGATGGACGGCATGATCTGGGGCCGGGGCGCCGTGGACATGAAGGACATGGACGCGATGATCCTCGCGGTGGTGCGCGACATGAAGCGCAACGGCTGGCAGCCGCCTCGCGATCTGATCGTCGCCTTCTTCGCCGACGAGGAACACGGCGGTACCTACGGTGCCCGGTGGGCAGTGGAGAACCGTCCGGAGCTATTTGCCGGTGCGACCGAGGCGATCAGCGAAGTCGGCGGCTACTCCGTCGAGCTGGGTGGTCAGCGCGCCTACTTGCTGCAGACGGCGGAGAAGGGCATCGCGTGGCTGCGGATGATCGCCGAAGGCACGGCAGGGCACGGCTCACAGATCAACACTGACAACGCCGTCACCCGGCTCGCCGGAGCAGTCGCGCGGATCGGCGCTCACTCGTGGGGCACCGAGCTGGCACCGACCGTGCGCGCCCTCCTGGACGGCGTCTCAGACCTGACCGGGATCGCCTACGACCCGCAGGACCGTGCGTCGATCGATGCGCTGGTCACCTCACTCGGATCGGCGAGCAAGTTCGTCGGGGCGACGCTCTCGACCTGGGCCAACCCCACGCAGCTGGACGCCGGATACAAGGCGAATGTGGTGCCCGGAGGAGCCGAGGCGGTCATCGACGTGCGCTTCCTGCCCGGCCAGGAAGAACAGACGATGGCGACGCTGCGCGAGCTGGCAGGGGAGGGCATCCGGTTCGAGGACGTGCAGCGTTCGATCGCTCTGGAAGTGCCGTTCAGCGGCGACCTGGTGGACCGGATGGTGGACGCTCTGGACGCAGAGGACCCGGGCGCCGTCGTGCTGCCGTACATGCTCTCAGGCGGCACGGACAACAAGCACCTCGCCGATCTGGGGATCACCGGATACGGCTTCGCCCCGCTGCAGCTGCCACCCGAGCTCGATTTCGCCGGCATGTTCCACGGCGTGGATGAGCGTGTGCCGGTGGCGGCGGTGGAGTTCGGTGTGCGCGTGCTGGAGCGGTTCCTGCGGACCTGCTGAGTGGGCGACCGCTGTGGCTCACAGGGTGCTGGCCACCCGGATGATCTTGCGACGTAACCACACCTTCCGCGCCCCGCCCAGGTAGATGCGGTGACGTGCGAGCTCCCACCGGCCGTACTCGGCCTGCTCGGTGAGCAGCTGGCGCACATCGGTGCGGCTCGCGCTCGGCGGGATGGAGACCACGCGGAACTCGTACTGAGCCGCCGACCGTGTCGATCGTGTCGATCGTGTCGCGGGAATGCCTGCCATGGCGACACCATAGTGGCCCTCGGCCCGAGCGTGGGTCAGCAGCCCGGGCCGGGTGTGCCAGAGCGTACTGGACCCGGGCCGAAAATGGCTCTCCACCCAGCCGGTCGAAGGTGCTACGGTCAGGCCATGGCCAAGGATCTGCGCGCTGCGCTGGATGATCTCCTCACCGCTTTTGAGGCTCACCTCGACGCTGCCGAGGGTGCTCCGGAGGATGACGACCCGACCGTGCTGAACGCGGCCGCGGCACTCGCTGACGCCTTCGAGAACTATGACGAGATGCTCTACGACGAGCTCGGGGTGGACACCCCGTTCGTCGTCTACGACGGCGACGAGGACGATCTCGAGGACGACGACCTCGACGAGTTCGACACCGATGACAGCGATGACTCCGACACCTACGACGACGATCTTGAGGTCGAGGTGGACGACCAGCGCTGAGCGCCGATCGCTGCGCACTCATCGCTGTGTCCCTGAGTCGAACGTGCCCTCAGCGACGTTCGGGATACCCGAGGACCGGTGCGGTGATCTCGTCGAGCGCATCCCGGATCTGTTCGGGAAGCTCCAGGTCCACCGCTGCCAGTGAGCCCCGTAGTTGGGCCGGTGTCCGTGCTCCCACGACGGCGGAGCTCACCCCGGGCGTGTCCCGCACCCAGGCCAGGGCAACCTCGACCGGTGCACGGCCCAGTCCGTCCGCAGCCGTCACCACGGCCTCGACCACGCTGCGCGAGCCGTCAGTCAGATAGGGCTCGACGAATCCGCGCAGGTGCGGAGATGCCGCGCGGGAGTCTGCGGGTACCGAGCGCCGGTACTTGCCGCTGAGCACTCCGCGTCCGAGGGGAGACCAGGCGAGCACGCCCGCACCGAGGGCCCGGGCACCCGGGAGGAGTTCACGTTCGATCCCGCGCTGCAACAGGGAGTACTCCATCTGCACTGCCGCCAGCCCGGGGGAGAGGCCCGGCAGACCCGTCCCGACCTCCAGCAGGGTGGCCGCGCGCGCGGTCTGCCAGGCCGGGTGGTTCGCCAGACCGACATACCGGGTGCGGCCGGTGTCGACAGCGTGGCGCAGCGCCGAGACGGTTTCCTCGAGCGGGGTGCCTGGATCGGGGGCCTGGACGAGCCACACGTCGAGGTGATCGGTCCCCAACCGCTTCAGGGTGGCGTCGAGCCCGTCGAGCAACGCGCCCCGGGAGGCGTCCACACGGCCGTCGCGTACCCCGGCCTTCGAGCACAGCAACAACTCGTCGCGTTCGGCGACCGTGCCCAGCAGGCCACCGATGACCTCCTCTGCCATGCCGCCGGAGTAGGTGGCTGCCGTGTCGAGCAGCGTGCCGCCGGCATCCAGGAAGACCTTGAGCTGTTCGGCAGCCTCGTGCTCGTCGGTGTCGCGCCCCCAGGTCATCGTCCCCAGTGCCACCGAGGAGACGCGCAGTCCGCTCGCGCCCAGTCGCCGTGTCTGCATGTCAGCGAGGTTACCCGTCATGACCGGGTCGGCCGGTTATCGTTGGGCCTCGTGACATGGTGGGAAGCCCTCGTGCTGGGGGTCATACAAGGACTGACCGAGTTCCTCCCGATCTCCTCGAGTGCGCACCTGCGCATCGTCGGTGATCTGATGGGACAGGACCCGGGGGCGGCGTTCACCGCCATCACCCAGATCGGTACCGAGGCCGCAGTGGTTCTCTACTTCCGCCGCGACATCGCCCGGATCATCGGCCGGTGGGCCCAGGCACTCCCGGTCGGCCCGTGGAAGAACCAGGTGCCCAGCAGTGACCCGGACGCCCGCATGGGATGGTTCGTCATCTGCGGCTCCATCCCCATCGTGGTGCTCGGGCTGCTGTTCCAGGATGCGATCGAGCATGCGTTGCGCAACCTCTATCTCACTGCGCTCGTGCTCACCGTGTTCGCGGTGATCCTCGGGATCGCCGACGTCCGGGGCCGAAAGGAGCGCGTGCTGACCCAGCTGACGTGGAAGCACGCCTGGCTGTACGGCTTCGCGCAGTCGCTCGCGCTGGTGCCCGGCGTCTCCCGCTCCGGTGGAACGATCACCGCCGGCCTGCTCATGGGCTACACCCGGGAGGCAGCTGCGCGGTACTCCTTCCTGCTCGCGATCCCAGCCGTCCTGGGCTCCGGCTTCTACCAACTCGTCAAGAGCGGAGGCACCGGTGGCGCAGCAGGTTTCGGCCCCACCCTGCTCGCCACGATCGTGGCGTTCGGTGTCGGCTATGTGGTGATCATCGCGTTCTTGAAGATCGTCTCCACCTACTCCTACCTCCCCTTCGTCTACTACCGCATCGTGCTGTCCGTGATCGTCGTGGCGTTGCTCCTGGCCGGGGTCGTCGCCCCGTTGCCGAGCACGTGAGGCAGGGCACCCCTGTGGTCAGAGTTGCCCGAGCCACTCGTTAGGCTGAGATCGTGCAATCTTGGACGAGCCCTGCGATCCCTGCGCTGCCCGGTCGGGGCCACCGTCCCCGGTTGCACGACACAGCCTCCGGTGAACGTGTCGATCCCGTGACCGGCGGTGTGGGAGCCCTGTACGTGTGTGGGATCACGCCCTACGACTCCACCCACCTCGGCCATGCGTTCACCTATCTGGCCTTCGACACCCTGAACCGCGTCTGGCGCGACGCCGGGGTCGATGTCCGCTACGTACAGAACATCACCGACATCGACGACCCGCTGCTGGAACGGGCTGAGGCGACCGGGGTGGACTGGCGAGATCTGGCCAGCGACCAGATCGACCTGTTCCGCTCGGACATGTCCACACTGCGGGTGCTGCCGCCCGACCACTACATCGGCGTCGTGGAAGCGATGGACCTGCTGGTGACCGCCGTCGAGACGATGCTCGCCGCCGGTGCCGCCTACCGGGTCGAGCAGGATGTCTACGCCGACCTCTCCGCCGACGAGCGGTTCGGCTCCCTCAGCCACCTCGATCCGGAGGCGATGGCGACGCTGTTCGCCGAACGCGGCGGGGACCCGGATCGGCCAGGCAAGCGCGACCCGTTGGACCCGCTGCTGTGGCGCGGCCAGCGACCGGGTGAACCCCACTGGGACGGGCATGGTCTCGGCCCCGGGCGGCCGGGATGGCACATCGAGTGCGGTGCGATCGCCGCCGAGTATCTGGGTCTGCCCGTGAGCGTGCAAGGGGGCGGGCAAGACCTGATCTTCCCGCACCACGACATGGGCACCAGCCACCTGCGGTTCTTGCCCGCTTCGGGCACCCACGGCGATCAGAGCACCCAGGGCACGTCACAGGAGCCGATCCGGTGCTTCGTCCACACGGGTCTGGTGGCCTACCAAGGCCACAAGATGAGCAAGTCGCTGGGGAACCTGGTGTTCATCTCGCGCCTGGTCGCCCAGGGTGTGGACCCGCGCGCGATCCGGCTGGCGTTGCTCGACCACACCTACCGCGATTCCTGGGAGTTCGCACACGCCCACCTGGAGACCGCCGGGGCCCGGCTCGCGCGCTGGCGCCGGGTGGTCCCGGACCGGGACGAGCCGGGGGCGGCGAACGCATCTGGCGGGCCAAGCAGTTCGCAGGGACCGAACGCTGTCACCCACCTGGAGCGGGTGCGCGCCGCGCTGGCCGATGACCTCGACACCCCGGCGGCGCTGGCCGCCGTGGACGCCTGGGCGAGCCAAGGCGGAGCCGACAATCCCGCACTGCTGGTGGACGCCGTCGACGCTCTTCTGGGTGTGGACCTACGCAGCTGAGGTCGAAGACCTCCGTCGGTGGCGCGTCAGGGCGGCCTCAGTGTCACCGAACGGCGCCACGACGACATTCACGCCACCCTCGTGGCTCGTTCCGCCGAGCAGCACTCAGCCCGGACCGTGCCCGGGATCGCGGCGGCGCAGGAACTTCTCGAACTCCCGCGCGATCGCCTCGCCCGAGGCCTCCGGGAGCTCGGCCGTATCCTTGGCCTCCTCCAACTGCTGCACGTACTCGGCCACCTCCGGATCGTCCGAGGCGAGCTCGTCGACGCCGTCCTGCCACGCCTTCGCGTCCTCCGGCAGGTCTCCCACCGGGGTGGGCTCGCCGAGCAACTCATCCAGCGCCGTGAGGATGGCCAGCGTGGCCTTGGGTGACGGCGGCTGTGCCACATAGTGCGGGACGGCTGCCCACACGTTCAGCGCGTGCATGGTGCGGTCGGCGGCCAGGTGAGTCAGCACTCCGGTGATCCCGGTCGGGCCGTCGTAGTCGCTTTCCTCGACGTCCAGCAACGCCTGCACCCGCCGGTCGTCCGAGCTCGTCTGCACCGGAATCGGCCGGGTGTGTGGCACATCGGCGAGCAACGCCCCGAGGCACACCACAGTTCCCACATCCAGCTCTTCGGCGATGTCGAGCAGCTGGCCACAGAAGTCGCGCCAGCGCATCGACGGCTCCACGCCCTGGACAAGCACGAGCCGGCGCCCTCGCTGCGGTGTGGCCGTCACCGAGACCGTCGTACTCGGCCAGGTGAGCACTCGGTGGCCGCGTTCGTCGCGGCCGATCGTGGGGCGATTGACCTGGAAATCGTGGAACAGGTCGGGATCGAGCCGATGGACCTCCCGCACGTCCCACGCCTCGGCGATGTGCGCCAACGCCGAGCTCGCCGCCGAACCGGCGTCGTTCCAGCCCTCGAACGCAGCGATGAGCATCGCCGGAGGCACCTCGGTGCCGGCGTCTGCGGTGTGGTCGGGGTCCGGGCCGCGGTGGCGTGGCGGAGTGGTCACCACTCCAGCCTACGACGCCGTAGCCTCCCGTCCGCTCGTGGCGCCGGCCCCGGGCCCGGCACACCGTAGACTCGGCGGGTGCCTCGAATCACCACTGAGACCGACCTCGCCGCCGTCCTGTGGGACATGGACGGCACCCTGGTCGACACCGAGCCGTACTGGATCGCCGTCGAGATGGAGCTGGCCGCTGCACACGGCGGCGCTTGGGACGAATCCCTCGGCACCGACCTGGTCGGGATGCCATTGCAGGTCTCTGCCGCCGCACTGCGCGACCGGGCCGGGGTGCGCGGCAGCGTCGAGGAGGTCATCGAGCTGATGATCTCCGGCGTCATCGACCGGATCGCCACCCGCGGGCTCCCATGGCGGCCAGGCGCCCGGGAGCTGCTCGAGGAGCTCGGCGCCGCGGGCGTCCCACTCGCGCTGGTCACCATGTCCTGGCGGCGACTGACGGATGTGGTGCTGGCCGCCCTGGAACCGAACCCGTTCGCTGTGATCGTCACAGGCGATGAGGTCGCCCGCGGCAAACCCCACCCGGAGCCCTACCTGCGAGCAGCCGCAGAGCTCGGTGTCGACCCGGCGTCCTGCATCGCGATCGAGGATTCGCTGCCGGGTCTTGCCTCGGCGGAAGCCTCGGGGGCTGCTGTCATCGGTGTGCAGGCCAAGGTGCCGATTCCGGCAGCCAGGGGCCGCAGCAGGTTTCCCAGTCTGGCTGGGATCACCGTCGCCGATCTGCGTCGCATCGTCGCCGGAGACGTCGACGACCGGCTACCAGATGACTGACCGGCCCGCACCGCGTCCACGACCAGCCGGCCAGACCACCCGCGGCTGGCGGATCGGTAGCGTCGGCGGAGCGCCGGTGGTGGTCACCGCCGGGTGGCTGCTCATCGCCGGGGTCCTGATCGCCCTGGTCGGACCACAGTTGCAGTCCATCACGGGTGCGGGTCCGATCGCCTACCTGTGGGCCCTGGCCGTCCCGGCGCTGCTGTTCATCTCCGTGCTCGCTCACGAACTCGCACACGGCTGGGCTGCACGCGCCCGCAAGGTGCCCGTCCGCGAGTACGTGGTCACGTTGTGGGGCGGGCACACCTCCTTCAGCGGTGGACTGCGTACCCCTGGCGACTCGGCCTTGATCTCCGTGGCCGGCCCGGCTGCGAACCTGGCGCTCGCCGCCCTCGCCTGGTTCCTCGGGGACGGCCTTCCTGGACTCCCGGGCCTGGCGCTGGACGCCTTCACCTACACCAACGCCTTTGTCGGCATCTTCAACCTGTTGCCCGCGCTCCCGCTGGACGGCGGCAAGTTGCTCGAGGCCGCCGTCTGGTCGATCAGCAAGGACCGCTCGCTGGGCACCATCGTCGCCGCCCGCGCCGGGCAGGTGCTCGCCGTCGTCGTGCTCGGCGGGAGCCTGCTCGTGCCGCTGCTGCGCGGGGAACGGCCGAGTGTGGTCACCGCCGTCTGGGCGGCCCTGGTGGCCGGGGTGCTGTGGACCGGGGCCCAGGCATCGTTGCGCCAAGCCAAGGCCCAGCGCAGCGCCCAGGCGATCGACCTGGCAGCGATCGCCACCGGTGCTCACGTGCTGCACGTTAGCGGCACTGTCGCCGACGCCGACCAGGTGCTGGCCCGCACGCCGTCGGTCGGCATCGTGCTGGTCGACGACCGCGGCAAGCCGGTCGCCCTGGTCGACCGGCAGGCGCTGACCGCCGTGCCTGCCACTGGCCGCCAGGAGGTGCCGCTCAGCGCGGTCGCGCACGCTATCCCGCCGGCTGCGCTGGTGACCCGCACGCGCGGGCCGGAGGCCGTGGCCCAGGTAGCCCGCGCAGCACAGGCGGGGGCCGCCGTCGTGATCCTGGTCGGACCGACCGATCCCTCCGGTGACCCGAGCCGGGGGCTGGTCCCGGCACAGGTGCTCGGGCTGGTCCCGGTCTCGCAGGTGGTGGGTCTGTTGGGTGGGCGGCGCGCGTAGACTGCCCACCCGTGACTTCCGATGCCTCCACCGACCAGCCCACCGGGTCCACGATGCGCCGGGGCCCCTTCCGCTCCGGTGACAAGGTCCAGCTGACCGATCCCAAGGGACGACTGACCACCATCACCCTGACCGAGGGCGGCGTCTACCACACGCATCGCGGTTCATTCCGCCATGACGAGCTCATCGGTGCACCGGAGGGCACGGTCGTGAGCACCACCGCCGGTATCGAGTACCTTGCCTTACGGCCGTTGCTCGCGGATTTCGTGCTCTCGATGCCACGCGGAGCAGCGGTGATCTACCCCAAGGACGCCGGGCAGATCGTCACTCAGGCCGATATCTTCCCCGGTGCGCGAGTGGTCGAGGCCGGTGTCGGCTCGGGTGCGCTGTCGCTGTCTCTGCTGCGCGCGGTGGGCGACTCCGGTTCCCTGCTCTCGGTGGAACGACGTGAGGACTTCGCCGAGATCGCCCGTGGCAACATCGAGGACTTCTTCGGCAGGCCTCACCCAGCCTGGACGCTGCGCATTGGTGACCTCGCCGATGTCCTCCCGGAGGCCGTGGAACCAGGGTCGGTGGACCGGATCATCCTGGACATGCTCGCACCCTGGGAGAACCTGGATGCCGTGGCGCACGCACTGACGCCCGGTGGCGTGCTGCTCGCCTACGTCGCCACCGCCACCCAGCTGTCTCGCTTCGCCGAGGACGCCAAGGCGGACGGGCGCTTCACCGAGCCCCTCGCATGGGAGTCGATGGTGCGTGGCTGGCATCTCGAGGGCCTGGCCGTGCGGCCCGAGCACCGGATGATCGGGCACACAGGCTTCCTCGTGACCACCCGGCGGATGGCGCCGGGGGTGAGCGCACCGCTGCGGCGTCGTCGGCCGGCCCCCGGTGCCTACGCCGAAGAGGGGGTTGCGGTGGACGAGGGCGCGCTCGCGGCCGACCTGGGCGAGCGGGACGTCTCGCCGAAGAAGCTGCGCAAGCTGCGCCGTTCCTTCGATGCTCACCGCCGGGCGCGTGAGGGCACTGCCACGCCCACGGACCAGCAGGCGGACCCCGGGACGGACCGTCCGGAGGCTGACCTAGAGTAGGAAGTCCCGGCGCAGGAGGGAGCAGCGATGGCCGAGAACACCACCGCACGCGAGCGGGAGCTGCAGGAGCAGGCGGTCTCGCTCGCGGCGAAGAACGAACGCCTCGTCACCGCGCTCACCACAGCGCGTTCGCAACTGGTCGAGATGCGCTCCCAGCTGGAGGAGATGAGCAGACCGCCGGCGAGTTACGGCGTCTTCGTGCGCTCGCACTCCGATCGCACGGTCGACGTCATGTCTTCCGGTCGCAAACTGCGGGTGGGCACCTCCCCGCACGTGGCTGTGGAGTCCCTGCACCCCGGGCAGGAGGTGCAGCTGAACGAGGCCATGATCCTCGTCGCTGTCGGCGGCTACGAGCCGGTCGGTGAGCTCGTCACCGTCAAGGAGATGCTCGGCGACGGCCGTGCCCTCGTGCTGGGACGGGCCGAGGAAGAACGTGTGGTCCGGCTCGCCGGGCCGCTGGTCGGCGCCGGCATCCGGGTGGGGGATGCCCTCACCGTTGACACACGGACCGGCTTCGCATTCGAGAAGATTCCGCGCTCGGAGGTCGAGGACCTCATGCTCGAGGAGGTTCCCGATGTCGCCTACACCGACATCGGTGGGCTGTCGCGGCAGATCGAACAGATCCGGGACGCCGTCGAGCTACCGTTCGGTCACCCCGACCTGTTCCGCGAGCACGGGCTCAAGCCGCCCAAGGGCCTGCTGTTGTACGGTCCGCCCGGGTGCGGGAAGACCCTCATCGCCAAGGCTGTGGCCACCTCCCTCGCCCACACCGCCGGCAAGGGCGTCGCCGAGGGTGAGCCGGTGCGCAGCTATTTCCTCAACATCAAGGGACCGGAGCTGCTCAACAAGTTCGTCGGGGAGACCGAGCGCCACATCCGGTTGATCTTCTCCCGGGCACGGGAGAAGGCCTCCCAGGGGGTGCCGGTGGTGGTCTTCTTCGATGAGATGGAGTCGCTGTTCCGCACCCGCGGCACGGGGGTCTCCTCGGACGTGGAGACCACGATCGTGCCGCAGCTGCTCGCCGAGATCGATGGCGTGGAGCGGCTCGAGAACGTGATCGTGATCGGTGCCTCCAACCGGGAGGACATGATCGATCCGGCGATCCTGCGACCCGGCCGGCTGGACGTGAAGATCAAGATCGAGCGCCCCGACGCCGAGTCCGCACAGGACATCTTCAGCAAGTACCTCACGCCTGACCTGCCGATCCACCCGGACGATCTCGCCGAGCACGGGGGCGACGCCTCGGCCGCGGTAGCCGCGATGATCGAGCGCGCGGTGGGGCGGATGTACGCCGAGGATCCGGAGAATGAGTTCCTCGAGGTCACCTACGCCAGTGGCGACAAGGAGATCTTGTACTTCAAGGACTTCAACTCCGGCGCCATGGTCGCCAACATCGTGGACCGCGCGAAAAAGGCCGCCATCAAGGATCTGCTCGCTACGGGTGTGCGCGGGATCCGCGTGGAGCACCTGCTCAGCGGTCTCGTCGATGAGTTTCAGGAGAATGAGGACCTGCCCAACACCACCAACCCCGACGACTGGGCCCGGGTGTCCGGGAAGAAGGGGGAGCGGATCGTGTTCATCCGCACGATCGTGCAGCACAAGGACGCCCCGCGGACCAGTCGCACCATCGAGAACATCAGCCCCACCGGCCAGTATCTGTAGGCACATAGGGTGGGCGTCGTGACTGTGCGGCGTGTGATGGGCATCGAGACCGAGTACGGCCTGCTCGGGGTCGGCAACCCGGCAGCGAACCCGATGGTGATGTCCGCCCAGCTCATCACCGCCTATGCGAACGAGGGCATGCCCGGATCGGCGCGCGCACGGTGGGACTACCAGGACGAGGACCCGCTGCGCGATGCGCGCGGCTTCCGGCTCGACCGCGCCGAGGCGGACCCGAGCCTGCTCACCGACGACCCGCAGCGACCGGCCCCCGAGGGTGACCTGCACCGGGTCACGTTGCGGCGACGCCCCGGTCCGCAGCCCGAGCCGGCCACCGTTGCCAACGTGATCCTGCCCAACGGCGCGCGGTACTACGTCGACCATGCGCACCCCGAGTACTCCAGCCCGGAGGTCACCACCCCTCGGGACGCCGTCCTGTGGGACCGTGCCGGAGAGCAGGTGCTGCTGCGGTCGAGCCGCCTTCTCGCCCAGATCGCGGGCATGCCCGAGATCGCGCTCTACAAGAACAACACTGACGGCAAGGGCGCCAGCTACGGCACACACGAGAACTACCTCGTCGAGCGTGCCGTGCCGTTCGAGGACATCGTCGCCGCCTTGACTCCGTTCCTGGTGACCAGGCCGGTGATCTGCGGTGCGGGACGGGTCGGGCGCGGACAGCGGAGCGAAGCGGGCGGCTACCAGCTCAGCCAGCGTGCCGACTTCATCGAGGCAGAGGTGGGGCTGGAGACCACACTGCGGCGCCCGATCATCAATACCCGCGATGAGCCGCATGCCGAGTCCAGCCGGTACCGGCGGCTGCACGTGATCGTGGGTGATGCGAACCAACTCGAGGTCTCCACCTACCTCAAAGTGGGCACCACCGCACTGCTGCTGTGGTTGCTGGAACGGCGCGGACTACCCATGGAGCTGGCGGCGTTGCGGCTGGCGGACCCGGTGCGCGCCGCCCAGGAGGTCAGCCACGACCTCACGCTCACCCGCAGACTCGACCTCGAGGACGGCAGGCGGATGACGGCGCTGGAGATCCAGCGCACGTACTGCGAGGTGCTCACCGAGGCGGTACAACACGCCGCCGGAGGTGAGGCAGCGGCGCCGGACCCGGCAGCGGAACAGACCGCCGATGTGCTGGCGCGCTGGGCGGACGTGCTGACCAGGCTCGGTGACGATCCGGCCTCCTGCGCGCGAGAGGTGGAGTGGGTCGCCAAGCTCCGCGTGCTGGAAGCCATGCGTCGTCGCGACGGTCTCGGCTGGGACGCTCCCCGGCTGGCTGCCCTCGACCTGCAGTGGTCCGATCTGCGCCCCGAACGCAGCATCTACTCCCGGCTCGTCGCTGCTGACGCCGTGGAACGGCTGGTCAGCGAGGACGAGGTCGCCGCCGCCGTCCTGCATCCACCGCAGGACACCCGCGCCTACTTCCGCGGGGAGGCGGTACGCCGCTACCCCGGTGCGGTTGCCGCCGCCAGCTGGGACGCGATCATCTTCGATATCGACGGCGCCCCGGCGCTGCAGCGGGTTCCGATGACCGACCCGCTGCGCGGCACCCGTGCGCACGTGGGGGAGCTTCTCGACGCCCATCCCGACCCGGGCACGCTGCTGGCCACCCTCACCGCACGTCCGCCTGGCCCGCAGACGTAGGATCAGCCTCACGAAGACCCGTCCGCGCCAACCAGCTACGGAGCCTCGATGTCGCCACGACAGTTCGATCAGCGTCACCCCCACCCCCGTCCCGACGATGATTCGGCACCACCCCCGGCCGGCAGTGGTGCCCAGGCACGCGACACCGAGGTCGACTCCCTGCTGGAGGAGATCGACGACGTGCTGGAGACCAACGCCGAGTCCTTCGTCCGCGGATTCGTGCAGAAGGGCGGGCAATGACCGTCGGTGCCCGGGAGCAGTACCCCGATCGCCTGCCCGCTGCCTTCACCCGGCCGGGGAGCGCCTCGTTCGTGGAGTTTCTCGCCTCCTATGCACCCGACCTGCTTCCGGGCGGGTCCCACGGTGGGGATGCGGGCCAGGTGGTGACCGGCTCCCCGCACGCCACGACGATCGTTGCGGTCGCGCTCGATGACGGGATCGTGATGGCCGGTGACCGGCGCGCGACCATGGGATCGGCCATCGCCCACCGGCACATGGAGAAAGTCTTCGCAGCAGACGAGTTCTCCGCCATCGGGATCGCCGGCACCGCAGGTGTCGCTGTCGATCTCGTGCGGCTGTTCCAGCTCGAGTTGGAGCACTACGAGAAGATCGAGGGCACGCTGCTTTCGTTGGAGGGAAAGGCGAACAGACTCGGAGCGATGGTGCGCGGGAACCTCGGGTTGGCGTTGCGTGGCCTCGTCGCCCTGCCGCTGTTCGGCGGGTACGACCCGGCTAGCAGGGTGGGGAGGATCTTTTCCTACGATGTCGTCGGTGGCCGCTACGAGGAGATCGAGTACCACAGCGTCGGCTCCGGATCGGTGCACGCCAAGGGATCGTTGAAGAAGCTCTGGCGTCCGGGAATGAGCGTCTCGGACGGGGTCGAGGCGGTCGTGCACGCGCTGATGGACGCCGCGGACGAAGATTCTGCCACCGGCGGTCCCGACGTCGAACGGGGTATCTACCCGATCGTGGCGCGTGTCGACGACGACGGCTACCAACGCGTCTCCGACGCGGAGTTGGCGCAGGTGGTCGCGCGGCTCCTCGAGCTGCCGGAACGCAGGAGGCAGGTATGACGCAGCCGTTCTACGTCTCGCCCGAACAGTTGATGAAGGACCGGGCGGACTTCGCGCGCAAGGGGATCGCCCGCGGCCGTTCGGTCGTCGTGATCGGCTACGAGGGCGGTATCGCGTTCGTCACCGAGAACCCGTCCCGGGCGTTGCACAAGATCAGCGAGATCTATGACCGGATCGGATTCGCGGCGGTCGGCAAGTACAACGAGTTCGAGAACTTGCGGGTGGCCGGCGTCCGGTACGCCGATCTGCGCGGATACTCCTACGACCGCAGCGACGTCAACGCCCGGGGGCTGGCGAATGCCTACGCCCAGACGTTGGGATCGGTGTTCACCACCGAGTCCAAACCACTCGAGGTCGAGATCGCCGTCGCCGAGGTCGGTTCGGGCCAATCCGGGGACCAGATCTACCGGCTCGGCTATGACGGCTCGGTCGCGGACGAGTCCGGATACGTGGTGATGGGGGGAGCGGCAGACCAGCTCGGCCACCGCATCGGTGAGTCGTGGCGCCTGGGCCTAACCCTGGCCGAGGCTCTCGTGCTGGCCGTCGGCACGCTGGGGACCGACTCGTCCGGGAAGCAGCGCCGGATTCCCGCTCCAGAGCTGGAGGCTGCCGTCCTCGACCGTTCGCGCCGTCGCCGGACGTTCCGCCGGCTGGACGCCGGCGCCCTCGCCGAGCTGCTCGACAGCGGTGCGGCGGGCGGCCCTGCAGGTGGCGCGGGCACATGAGCCGGCGCATCTTCGGCCTGGAGACTGAGTTCGGGGTCACCTGCGCCGCACCGGAGGGCCGGGGGCTGTCGGCGGAGGAAGTGGCACGGTACCTGTTCCGCAAGGTCGTGGCCTGGGGGCGTTCGTCCAACGTGTTCCTCGGAAATGGGGCACGGCTCTACCTCGATGTCGGGTCCCATCCGGAGTATGCAACTGCCGAGTGCGACGACCTGACCCAACTGGTCGCGCACGACAAGGCAGGTGAGCGCATCCTCGAAGGGCTCGTCGCGGATGCTCAGCAGCGTCTCGACGCCGACGGCATCGACGGACGGGTGCACCTGTTCAAGAACAACCTGGACTCCGCCGGGAACTCCTTCGGCTGCCACGAGAACTACCTGATCCGCCGCCGCGGTGACTTCGCCCGGCTGGCGGAGGTGCTGGTGCCGTTCCTCATCACCCGCCAGGTGCTCACCGGTGCCGGGCACATCCAGGTCACCTCCCGCGGCCCGCTCTACTGTTTCTCCCAGCGGGCCGATCACCTGTGGGAGGCGACGAGCTCGGCCACGACCCGCTCCCGCCCGATCATCAACACCCGGGACGAACCCCACGCCGACGCCGACCGGTACCGGCGTCTGCACGTGATCTCCGGAGATTCGTCGATGTCGGAGACGACCACGTTGCTCAAGGTCGGGATGACGGATCTGCTGCTGCGCATGCTGGAGGCCGGGCAGCAGTTCCCGGACCTCAGTCTGGAGAACCCCGTGCGAGCGCTGCGGGAGATCTCCCACGACATCACCGCCACCACACCCGTAGCTCTCGCCAGCGGCGCACGCTACACCGCCGTCGAGGTCCAGCAGGTCTATCTGGACCGCGTACGGGACTTCCTGTCCACGACCGACAAGCGACCTCACGACGACCAGGTGCTCGAGCTCTGGTCGCGCGGTCTGAAGGCGCTGCGTCAGCAGGACACCACGCTCGTGGACCGGGACCTCGACTGGGCCATCAAGAAGCGCCTCCTGGACCGCTACTGCCAGGCACACGGCGTCCCGCTCTCCGACCCGCGGGTGCTGCGTCTGGACCTGGCCTATCACGACATCTCCCGGACCGACGGCCTCTTCGCCAAGCTGACCGCCCGGGACATGGTGACCAGGGTGGTCACCGATGAGCAGATCAGGACGGCGTCCGAGCAGCCCCCGCAGACCACGCGGGCCAAGCTCCGGGGCGAGTTCGTGCAGGCGGCCACAGCCCGCCGACGTGATTACACGGTCGACTGGGTGCACCTCAAGCTGAACGACGGCGCAGGCCGGACCGTGTTGTGCAAGGACCCGTTCCGTTCCGAGGACGAGCGTGTCGCCCGGCTGATCGCGAGTCTCGAGCCTGGCGGTGGAACTCCCACCGCGGGAGCGTAGGATCTGCCCTCGTGTTCCGCTCAAGCCCGCCCGGAGGTCGCTTGCCCGCCTCTCGCGCGACCCGCCTCGTTCTCGTCACGGCCGTCATGGCGCTCTTTCTGACCGGGTGCACCCAGCCCGAGGCCGAACCGGAGCCCCCCGCGGTGGAGCAGGTGGAGGTCGCCGGCGATTTCGGCGCGCGACCGCACGTCCAGTTCGATACACCGCTGGCCGTGACCGAGTCCGGCACGCGTACCGTCGTCGAGGGCAACGGACCCGCGCTGGCCGAGGGCGACCTGGCGCTGGTCTCCTACATGGCGGTCAGTGCCGAGACCGGTGAGGTCGAGGTGAGCAACTTCGGGTCGCAGCCGCAGACGCTGCGTGTCAGCGAGGATGAGGCAGGTCCGTTGTACGAGGACCTCCTCGGCACCCGGGAGGGCTCCCGGCTGCTCCGGGTCGAGCTCGGCACGGCCGATCGTCCCGAGCCGTCGGTGCTCGTGTACGACATCCGGCACACGCGCGCGTGGGGCGAGGAGGTCGATCCACCCGAGGGGACGCCGACCGTCACCTTGGACGAGTCCGGAGCACCGTCGGTCGAGATCCCCGGATCCGAGCCACCCTCGGAGCTGGAAGTGGTCACCCTCAGACGCGGCGACGGACCGCAGGTCCAGGAGGAGATGGCGGTCACGGTGCGTTACACCGCAGTCTCCTGGGAGAGCGGCGAGGTGGTCGACGGCACCTGGTCCAGCGGCGAGGGACCGACCACGATCGCCTTCACGGGCCTGATCGAGGGGTGGCAGAACGGACTCGTCGACACCCCGGTCGGATCGCAGGTGATGCTGATCGTGCCGCCCTCGCAGGCATTCGGGGACGATACGCTCGTCTATGTGATCGATGTGCTTGCCGTGTCCGCGCTGGACGGCACCGAGGGCTCGGCCGGGTCCGACGCCGGCGACGGGGTGGAGGAGTCATGACGGTCGCGATCCGGGTGGTGCCATGTCTGGACGTCGACGCCGGGCGCGTGGTCAAGGGCGTCAACTTCGAGAACCTCCGCGACGCCGGTGACCCGGTTGAACTCGCTCGCCGCTACGACGCGGAGAGCGCCGACGAGGTGACCTTCCTCGACGTCAGCGCCTCCACCGACGGGCGCGCCACCACCCTGGAGATCGTCTCGCGGACGGCTGAACAGGTGTTCGTGCCACTGACTGTCGGCGGGGGTGTGCGCAGCGCCGAGGATGTCGATGCGCTGCTGCGCGCAGGTGCGGACAAGGTGGGGGTGAACACCGCGGCGATCGCCAGGCCCGAGCTCATCGCGGAGATCGCAGCCCGGTTCGGCTCACAGGTGCTCGTGCTCTCGGTG
The DNA here is from genome assembly GCF_009805705.1 of Ruania rhizosphaerae. Classification (GTDB taxonomy): domain Bacteria; phylum Actinomycetota; class Actinomycetes; order Actinomycetales; family Beutenbergiaceae; genus Ruania; species Ruania rhizosphaerae. Next base: position 40,954 of record NZ_VSMB01000011.1, on the reverse strand, counting down.
GATGCCCGGCGCACTCGCGAGGGTGTCACGACCCCCTCAGGATTCGAGGTCACCACGCACGGAGGCCGCCGCGGGACCGGGCTCGACGCGCTCGAGTGGGTGCGCCGCGCCGAGGAACTCGGCGTGGGCGAGGTGCTCCTGAACTCGATCGACGCGGACGGCACCACCTCGGGATTCGATCTGGAGATGATCGCCCGCGTGCGTTCGGAGGTGAGCGTCCCGTTGATCGCCAGCGGCGGGGCCGGGACGGTCGAGCATTTCGTTGACGCAGCGCGGGCCGGTGCAGATGCCCTGCTTGCGGCGAGTGTCTTCCACTTCGGTGCGCTGAGCGTCGGTGAGGTCAAGGCAGCGCTGCGCGAGGCGGACTTCCCGGTCCGGTAGAGCCGGCGTCGCGGGTCAGGCGGCCCAGTCCCGCATCCTGGCGACGGCGTCCGGTGCGCCACGCAGGGTGAGGTCGGCGTGGTCACGGCGCCCGAAGGCGTAGAGCGCCTGCTCGACCGGTTCCCCCACGAGGGCGACGCTGTCGCTGTCCCGCCGGACCTGGGCGCGTGGCCCACCTGGCCACACGAGCACCACCCCGGTCGGTGCTGAACGGTAGGCCAGGCGTGCCATCGTCACCGTGGCCCTCCAGACGGCCTGCTCCTGTTCCGCCGTGAGCGTGCGGGGGGCGGCAGGTCGTTCCCCGGCGCGGCGCACGTCCTCGTGGTGAACGAGGTACTCGAGGTGGTTGGCGGTCTCGTCGGCGCGGTCGCCGATGAGCGGCAGGGAGGCGAGGCCCGACATGCCGCGTCCGCTCCCGGAGAACTCAGCGAGCAGGTCGTCGTAGGCGCGCGGCTCGGTCAGCGTGGTGGACAACTCGTCGATGGCGGCATCGGCGCCACGCAGCAGCGCCCACGGGCGGTGACCGCGCAGGTACAGGTGCGCTGCCAGATGGCGGGTCTGCCAGCCGTCGCACAGGGTCGGTGCGTCGGGGCCCGCCGCCCGCATCGTCTCCAGAAGTGCGCGCTGCTCACGTTGTGCCCACATGATCACAGCCTGGCATATGGGGATGGCACGCGGGGCGGGCGAGCACTGTCCCGCGGGCCCGGCAGTTGTGGATGCCGGCCGGGTGGTCGAGGTCGGTCGCCATGCCGAGCTCGCGGCCGCCGACAGTGTCTATGCGCGGATGCACGCTTGCTGGATCATGGCCAGCGCGCGAGGGTAGCCACGCAGACGTGGCAGGATCGGGGGGTGTCCGATGTGAGCCTCACCCTGGATCCGGAAGTCGCCGGGCGACTCTCCCGCAATGATCAGGGCCTCGTGTGCGTCGTCGTGCAGGACGACGACTCCGACGAGGTGCTGATGGTGGCGTGGATGAACGACGAAGCGCTACGGCGCACCCTCACCGAGGGCCGCGTGACCTACTGGTCCCGGTCCCGGCAGGAGTACTGGCGCAAGGGCGACACCTCCGGCCATGTGCAGTACGTCCGCTCGGTGGCGATCGACTGCGATGGTGATGCGCTGCTGCTGCGCGTGGAGCAGATCGGCCCCGCCTGCCACACGGGGACGCGCAGCTGCTTCCAGGCCGGGGGCCTGCTGCCGTTGAGCCGGGAGGCATGATGAGCGAGTCCACGGAGTCGACCGCACCGGCCGATCCTGCTACCGACTCTCCCGCTGGCGCATTGCCCGCTCCGCCGCCCTGGGGGGTGACCTGGCCCGCGCTGCCGGAGTTCCGTCGGATGGCCACCCATCGCCGGGTGATTCCTGTGGTGCGTCGCCTGCTTGCCGACGACGTCACGCCCGTCGGGCTGTACCGTCAGCTCTCCTCAGGGCGCCCGGGCACGTTCGTGCTGGAGTCCGCTTCCGACGGCGCGTGGTCCCGGTGGTCCTTCATCGGCGTGACCGCCCGGGCGATCCTGACCGAACGGGACGGGCAGGCACACTGGACCGGTGATGTGCCGGTATCGGTTCCCACCGAGGGGAACGTGCTCAGTGTTCTGCGCGGGGCGCTGGCTGCGTTGCACACCCCGAGCCTGCCGCACCTGCCACCGTTGACGGGTGGGTTGGTCGGTTCGCTCGGCTGGGATGTGGTGCACCACTGGGAGCCCACGTTGCCGGCTGTTCCACCCGATGAGCTCGACGTCCCGGACGTCGCGCTGTGCCTGGTGGGTGACATGGCCGCGATCGACCACCACACCGGTGATGTGTGGTTGATCGCCAATGCGATCAATACCGACGACTCCGATGCACGCGTCGACGAGGCGCACGCCGATGCGGTCGCCCGCTTGGACGCGATGCAGGAGCAGTTGGTTGCACCGACCCGCTCCCACGCATTGCGCACGACCGATGCTGAGCAGCCCGACCTGCGATTCCGAACCGCTCGCGAGGACTATGCCGCCGGCGTCCAGGCAGCCAAGCAGGCAATACGCGACGGCGAGGTGTTCCAGGTGGTGCTGTCCCAGCGCCTCGACCTCGACTGCCCGGCCGACCCGCTCGATGTCTACCGCGTCCTGCGCACCATCAACCCGAGCCCCTATATGTACTTCCTGCACCTGGCCGACGCCGATGGCGGGGAGTTCCACGTGGTCGGCTCCAGCCCGGAGACGCTCGTGAAGGTCACAGGCCGCCAAGCGCAGAGTTTCCCGATCGCGGGATCGCGGCCACGCGGTCACAACCCGGGGGAGGACCGGCGTCATGCCGAGGAGCTACTGGCCGACCCGAAGGAGCGGGCCGAGCACCTGATGCTGGTGGATCTGGCACGCAATGACCTCGGCCGTGTCTGCGAGGCGGGCTCGGTCGCGGTCGTGGAGTTCATGGAGATCAAGCGGTTCAGCCACATCATGCACATGAGCTCCACTGTGGTGGGCACCGTGAGTGAGGACGCCTCCGCCGTCGATGTGCTGACGGCGACATTCCCGGCCGGGACCCTCTCCGGTGCACCGAAGCCGCGGGCGATCGCCCTCATCGATGAGCTCGAACCCGCCCGGCGGGGGATCTACGGAGGCACCGTGGGCTACTTCGACCTTGCGGGTGACCTCGATATGGCGATTGCGATCCGGACCGCACTGATCCGCGGCGGCAGGGCCAGCGTGCAGGCCGGTGGTGGGCTGGTGGCCGATTCCGATCCTGAGGACGAGTACTGGGAGACCCGGAACAAGGCTGCCGCGGCGGTCCGAGCGGTCCAGATCGCGTCCGCCGTGGCGGAGGTGGAATAAGGCGTGAGCACGTCCAGGAGTGCCCCCGAGCCGTATCGCCGCGGCGTCGGGCGCCGGACCGCGGTGCTGGTGCTGCTGGCGGTGGGAGCACTGTTGCTCGTGCTGAGCCTGCCGACGTGGGCCCACGCTCCGGTACGCACCACGATCGGAGCCGGGGGGACGGCATCGGTCTCCGGAGCTGACGGTGCCCCGCTGGTCCCGAGCCTGGCTCTGGTGGTGATCGTGGCCGGTCTGGTGATCGGCCTGGCCGGCCGGATCGCGCGTGTCGTGGCCGCCGTGGCAGCAGCACTCGGTGGACTCGGCGCGATCGTCGCGGTCGTGGCGTTCCTGCGGGATCCGCAGACGCCGGTACAGTCCGTGGCCGCGGACATGACCGGGGTGCGTGAGCTCGGCGGGGCCGTGGGGACCACGGTCTGGCCGTGGCTGGCGCTCGTGGCCGGTGTGGCCGTCGCGCTGGTCGGCGGGATCCTGCCCTGGCGGATGGGCAGCTGGCGGGCCGCCGCTCGGCGCTACGAGCGCGCACCCGACCCGGATGGGGAATCCGGGCAGACCGGGCGCGCCACCAGAATGGCGGACTGGGACGCGCTGAGCCGCGGTGAGGACCCCTCCGACCGGTAGGCTGGTGTCAGAAGACCATCTGGCGGACGAAGGGCACGACTCATGACCACCTCAGCACGCTCCGGTGCGGCACAGTCCGTGGCAGTCACCGGTCCGGCCGAACAGATCCGTCCGCCTGCATCTCCACCGCAGAACCACGGTCGCACAGTCGCCGCCTGGGTCTTCTTCCTGGCCGGGGTCATTGCGAGCACGGTGGCCGGGATCGGCTTCGTTCTTCCGTCGATGCCGCTGATCGCTGTCGGTGCCGGGCTGTTCGTGCTCGGCGGGATCGTCAGCCTGTCCTTGCGGGCTGCCGGACTGGGACAGGTACGCCGCCCGCGGCGATGATCGGTGTGGCGACCGACGGACCGCACACGGGGGCATTCGTGGGCGAGCGAGTGCGGCGGGACCGGGTGGCCCCGACCGTGATCGGTGGCGTCCTGGCCGCCGGCACCGGTCTGGTGGTGCTGATGCAACCGCAGACCGGGGGGACGGTCCTGTGCCCGCTGCTCGCGCTGACGGGTCTGTACTGCCCGATGTGCGGCGGGTTGCGAACGACCGCCGCTCTGGCTCGTGCCGATGTCGCGGCGGCGTGGTCGGTGAATCCGATGCTCACGGTGCTTCTCCCACTGGCCACCGTGGCCTGGGCGGTGTGGATGGTTCGTTCCTGGCGCGGGCAGTCGCCGCTGCGGATCCCGGATGCCGTGTACCCGGTTCTCGCTGTCGCTGTGGTCGTCTTCGGCGTGCTGCGCAATATTCCTTTTCTCGCCCCCTATTTGTCACCGTAAGACCCGATGTAGGAGCACATGTGAATCACCCCACCAATCCCTACGGGTCGTACTTCTCGGATTCAGACCCAGACGGCACCGGTAGCCCGACCGAAGGGCAGCAGTCCGCTCGGTACGGCCCCTCGTCTCAGTACGGGCCCTACGGGACTGGGCAGGGCGACAGCCAGGGACAGACCCCATGGAACAGCCCGGCGGGAGCGGGCCCGGGTATGCCGCCCGGTCCGCCCGGTCCGCCCGGACCGCCGGCACCGCCCGGACCGCCGGCACCGCCCGGTCCGCCGGCACCGCCCGGACCCCCTGGGCCCTACGGCCAGCCGGCTGGAGGTCACCCGGCAGGCGGGTACGCCCAGCCCGGCACCTATGGGCCACCTGGATCCTACGGGGCACCTGGGCCCTATGGGGCTGCAGGCAACCAGGCCGGGTACGGCGGCTACCCGCCGGTGAGCACGTCCAAGAACTCCCTCGGTGGCTGGGCCCTCGGAGTGGGGATCGGTGCCGTGGTCGTGAGTTGTGCGTGGATGGGCGGAGCGCTGATCGGCCTCGCCGCGCTACTGTTCGGGCTCAGGGCACGCAGTGCCGTCGCCGCTGGTGAGGCCACCAACGGTGGGATGGCGATGGCGGGCATCATCCTCGGGGGCGTTGCGATGCTCATCAGCATCGTGGTCACGGGTCTGAGACTGCTCGGCAGCCTGTAGACGAGGCCTGGACGAGGCTCGACCAGGGCGGTGAGTTGTGCCGGGATGAGGTGCCTGTCGTGAGACGAGTGATCGGCACCCTCGGTCACGTCCTACGATGGTCATCGAACCGAGGAGAGGCGGATCGTGACCGTTCTGGAAGACATCGTCGCCGGCGTCCGGGAAGACCTGGCCGCGCGGGAGGACGCCGTCCCGCTCGAGGACGTCAAGCGCCAGGCGGAGGCCAGGACCTCGGCGCTGAACGCCGTCGGCGCGCTGCGGCGCGAGGACGCAGTGACAGTGATCGCCGAGGTCAAGCGGTCGAGCCCCTCGAAGGGCGCGCTCGCTGAGATCGCCGATCCCGCCGGTCTGGCCGCCGACTACGAGGCCGGAGGGGCAAGCGCCATCAGCGTGCTGACCGAACGACGTCGGTTCGGCGGATCGCTCGAGGATCTCGCCGGTGTGCGTGCCCGGGTTGACATCCCGGTGCTGCGCAAGGATTTCGTCGTCGCTCCGTATCAAGTGTGGGAAGCGCGGGCGCATGGTGCCGACATGGTCCTGCTGATCGTCGCCGCGCTGGAGCAGACGGTGCTCACCTCACTGGTCGAGCGGATCCACTCCCTCGGGATGACCGCCCTGGTCGAGGCGCACACGGCCGACGAGGTGGCACGGGCGGCAGACGCCGGGGCGCGGGTGATCGGGGTCAACGCCCGTGACCTCCACACGCTCGAGGTGCACCGCGGGGTCTTCGCCGAGCTGGCCCCGCTGGTGCCGTCCGGGGTCGTGACCGTGGCCGAGTCGGGAGTGCGCGGACCGCACGATGTGCTCGAGTACGCCCGCTCCGGTGCTGATGCGGTGCTGGTCGGCGAGGCGTTGGTGACCCAGCGCGATCCCAAGGTCGCGGTGGCCGACATGGTGGCGGCGGGAGCTCATCCCGCTCTGCGCGCGGTACGTTCCCGATGACGACGAGGGGCCGTCGGGACGAAGGAGATGCAGGCGACACGAGAGACGAGGCCCGCCGGAGCGAGGCAGCGGTGGACTCAGAGACGACGGTGGCGATGAGTGCGAACAATCGAGCGCTGCGGGATGCACTCGGACCTTACTTCGGGGAGTTCGGCGGGAGGTTCGTGCCGGAGGCGCTGATTGCTGCTCTGGACGATCTGACGGCTGCCTGGGAGAAGGCTCGCACGGATCCAGAGTTCACCGACCGGCTGGCTGCGCTTCACCGCGACTACACGGGGCGGCCGAGCCCGATCACCGAGGTGCCGCGTTTCGCCGCCCACGCCGGTGGCGTGCGGGTGCTGCTCAAGCGCGAAGACCTCAACCACACGGGGTCTCACAAGATCAACAATGTGCTCGGGCAGGCGCTGCTGACGCAGCTCGTCGGCAAGCGCCGGGTGATCGCGGAGACGGGGGCAGGTCAGCACGGCGTCGCGACCGCGACGGCGGCCGCGCTCTTCGGGCTCGAGTGCACGATCTACATGGGCGCCGAGGACACGCGCCGCCAGGCGCTGAACGTCGCTCGCATGCGCCTTCTCGGCGCCGAGGTCGTCCCGGTGGAGACCGGTTCGCAGACTCTCAAGGATGCGATCAACGAGGCCTTCCGCGACTGGGTCGCCAACGTCGAGACAACGAACTACGTGTTCGGCACGGTCGCCGGACCGCACCCCTTCCCGACACTGGTTCGGGATCTGCAGAAGATCATCGGTGAGGAGGCGCGCGGGCAGGTGCTGGAGCGGATCGGGCGGTTGCCTGACGTCGCGATCGCCTGCGTCGGCGGCGGATCGAACGCGATGGGACTGTTCCACGCGTTCCTGGACGACCCTGTCCGGCTGATCGGATGTGAGGCCGCCGGAGACGGTGTGGAGACCGGCCGCCACGCGGCGACCATCACCGCCGGTGCCCCCGGGGTGTTGCACGGGGCGCGTTCATATCTGCTGCAGGATGCCGACGGCCAGACGATCGAGTCCCACTCGATCTCGGCCGGCCTCGATTACCCGGGAGTCGGTCCGGAGCACTCCTGGCTGTCGAGTATCGGGCGTGCGGAGTATCGCCCCGTGAGCGATGCCGAGGCGATGGACGCCTTCCGCCTGCTGTGCCGTACCGAGGGCATCATCCCTGCGATCGAGAGCGCGCACGCGCTTGCCGGGGCGTTGCGCCTGGGCAACGAGATCGTCGGTGACGCTCCGGCGGGTACCGATCCGGCCGAGACGGTGCTGCTGGTCTCGCTCTCGGGCCGTGGCGACAAGGACGTGGCGACTGCGGCATCGTGGTTCGACCTGGTGGACGAGAACGACCTGATCGAGAAGGGCACATCATGACCGAGGCGATCGCCTCCCGGACGGCGCGTGCCATCGATGCCGCGCGGGCCGAAGGCCGTGCCGCACTCGTGGTCTACCTCCCGGTCGGGTACCCGGATGTCGACACCTCGATCGCTGCGGCGAAGGCAGCTGTCGACGCCGGCGCCGACATCGTCGAGCTCGGCCTGCCGTACTCCGATCCAGGGATGGATGGGCCCGTGATCCAGGCAGCCGTGCAGGCAGCCCTCGACGCGGGCACCCGGACCGCAGACGTCCTCAGAGCCGTGCGGGAGGTGGCTGCCACCGGAGCGCCGACGCTGGTCATGACGTACTACAACCCCGTGCATCACTATGGCGTGGCGGCGTTCGCTGCCGACCTCGCCGATGCCGGCGGTGCCGGGTTGATCACACCCGATCTGATTCCGGACGAGGCAGGGGAGTGGATCGCCGCCGCCGACCGGTACGGTCTCGACAAGGTGTTCCTCGTGGCTCCCAGCTCCACCACCGAACGGCTCCACCTGACCGCGGCTGCGTCGCGGGGCTTCGTCTACGCGGCCTCCACGATGGGGGTCACGGGCGCGCGGGTCAGCGTCGGTGAACGAGCCGAAGCTCTGGTGGCCGCCACCCGGTCGGCCGGAGCCGAGCGTGTGTGTGTCGGGCTCGGGGTTTCCACGGGTGAGCATGCACGCGAAGTGGCCGGCTACGCCGACGGCGTGATCGTGGGATCCGCCCTGGTGCGCACCTTGCAACGTTCCGATGGCGACATCGAGGCAGCGCTGGCGGACCTGCAGGGGCTGACGCGCGATCTGGCGTCCGGGGTCCGGGCGGCACGGGGAGCACCGGCACCGCAGGATCTGGATCAGGCGGGTTCGGTGGGGTCGGCATGAGCCCGCTCATGGCGGCGGCGGACCCGTCGGTCTGGGGTGCCGTGGCAGCGGGGATCCCCAGTCCGTCTCAGGGAACGTGGGAGCTCGGCCCGATCCCGGTGCGCGCCTACGCCATCGCGATCCTTGCCGGTATCGCGCTGGCCACCTGGATCTCGGTGCGACGCTACCGGGAGCGGGGCGGACCTGCCGGCGTCATCATGGACGCGATCTTCCTCGCGGTGCCGCTGGGTATCATCGGGGCACGGATCTACCACGTCTTCTCCTCTCCGGATGCCTACTTCGGCCCGGAGGGCAACCCGTGGAACGCGTTCGCGATCTGGAACGGTGGACTCGGTATCTGGGGAGCGATCCCCGCGGGCGCCCTCGGGGTGTGGATCGTGCTGCGGCGTGCCGGACTTCGGCTGTCGACGGTCGCAGATGCGATGGCACCGGCCGTCCTCGTCGCCCAAGCGGTCGGACGTCTCGGCAACTATTTCAACCAGGAGCTCTTCGGCGGTCCCACCACGTTGCCGTGGGGACTGCAGATCGATCCCTCCGTGCTCGTGGCCCAGGGAATGGACTACCCGGAGGGGACGCTGTTCCATCCGACGTTCCTGTATGAGCTGCTCTGGAACCTGGCGCTCGCTGGGGTGCTGGTGTGGGTCGACCGACGGTACCGGCTCGGTCACGGGCGGGTGTTCTGGCTGTATGTCTTCGGATACACGGCGGGCCGCGTATGGATCGAGATGCTGCGCATCGACGAGGCCGAGACGGTCCTGGGTCTGCGGCTGAACGTCTGGACCTCGATCCTGGTCGGGGTGGTGGCACTGGTGGTCTTCGTGGTGCTCTCCAAGCGCTATCCGGAGCGTGAGGACTCGCCCTGGCTGCCCGGGCTCGAACCGTCGTCCGCAGACGCCGACGAACCCGAGGAGGGCGCCTCCGACGGCACGACCGGCAGTGAAACGACTGCTGGCGAGGGCAGTGAGGACAGTGACGAGGCAGGTTCCACCGACGAGCAGGGCGCCGAACCCGGTGGGTCGACCCCGGCATCGGCGGAGCCGGAGAAAGCCGACGGCGACGCGCGCTAGCGAGATGCCCCGCCCGTTCGACAGGTGAGATCGACCGCCTGGATGAGCGTGGGATCGGACTAGAGCGCCCACAGTGCGATATCGTCCCGGATGCACCGGCGCCGTGCACCGCCGTCACCCCAATGGCCCCGGGCGCCTTTTCGTGCCTGGGTCGTGACACGGTAAAGTTGAGGTAGAACGTGGGTCGACGGCGTCCCAGCAGAACGCAATCGATGCCGCAGGATCTCCCCCGAAGTCCTTGCGGTGGTGAGGATGGTCGGATGAACGGCACCCCCCAGGTCTGGAGCCCCTACCAACGCTTCAGCGCAGCCCCTGCCAAGCATGGGCTGTACGACCCCGCGCAGGACAAGGACGCGTGCGGTGTCGCCTTCGTCGCCACGATGCGAGGAACGCCAGGCCGAGACATCGTTGACGCCGCGCTGACCGCGCTGGAGAACCTTGACCACCGCGGCGCTGTGGGTGCGGAGGAGAACTCGGGCGACGGTGCCGGGATCCTGACGCAGATCCCCGACGCCTTCCTGCGGGATGTCGTCGACGCTGAGCTTCCCGCACCCGGGTACTACGCCATCGGATTGACCTTCCTGCCGCAGGACAGTCAGGAAGCGGCCGAGGCGGCCCGTCTCGTCGGCGAGATCGCCGTCGAGGAGGGGTTGGAGGTGCTCTCCTGGCGTGACGTCCCGGTCACCACCGAGCTGGTGGGGCAGATGGCACGCGACTGCATGCCGACGTTCCGTCAACTGGTCGTGGCAGCACCGGGCCGCGACGTCGCCGAGGTGGACCTGGATCGCCGCGCGTACCGGCTGCGCAAGCGCGCCGAGCACACTGCGGGTGTCTACTTCGCCTCGCTGTCGAGCCGGACGCTGGTCTACAAGGGCATGTTGACCACCGGGCAGCTCGAGCCGTTCTTCCCCGACCTCTCCGACCCGCGCTTCGCGACCGAGCTGGCACTCGTGCACTCGCGGTTCTCGACGAACACCTTCCCGTCCTGGCCGCTTGCGCACCCGTTCCGGATGGTTGCGCACAACGGTGAGATCAACACCGTCCGCGGCAACCGGAACTGGATGGCAGCCCGGCAGGGCACCATCTCCTCCGATGTGCTCGGGGACGTTGCTCCATTGCTGCCGATCTGCGACGAGGAGCAGAGCGACTCGGCCAGCTTCGACGAGGTGCTCGAACTGCTGCACCTCGGCGGGCGCTCTCTCCCGCATGCGGTCCTGATGATGATCCCCGAGGCGTGGGAGAATCACGGCTCGATGGACGCCAAGCGGCGTTCCTTCTACGAGTACAACTCCACCATCATGGAGCCCTGGGACGGCCCGGCCGCCATGTGCTTCACCGACGGTCGTTACATCGGTGCCGTCCTGGACCGCAACGGACTGCGTCCGGGACGGTACTGGATCACCGATGACGGCCTCGTCGTCCTGGCCAGTGAAGCGGGTGTGCTCGACATCGAGCCCTCCCGCATCGCACGCAAGGGACGACTCGCGCCGGGCAAGATGTTCCTCGTCGACACTGGTTCGGGCCGGGTCGTCGAAGACGCGCAGATCAAGAGCCAGCTCTCCGACGCCTACCCGTACTCACAGTGGCTCGAGGACAACCTCGTCCGACTGGAGGACTTACCCGCACGCGAGCACGTCGACCACTCCCGCAGCTCGGTCGCCCGTCGTCAGCAGACGTTCGGCTACACCGAGGAGGAGCTGCGGATCCTGCTGCGGCCGATCGCGGCCACCGGCGCCGAGGCGCTGGGATCGATGGGCACCGACACGCCGATCGCCGTTCTGTCCTCACGGCCGCGGATGCTGTTCGACTACTTCATCCAGATGTTCGCCCAGGTGACCAACCCGCCGCTGGACGCGATCCGCGAGGAGCTCGTGACCTCCCTCGGCGGAGCGATCGGGCCGGAGCCGAATCTGCTCTCGGACACTCCGGACCACGCCCGCAAGCTGATCGTGCCGTTCCCGACGATCGACAACGACGAACTCGCGAAGATCAAGCACATCCACCGCACACGTGGACCGGGCAAGGACTTCAAGGCTGTCACCATCAGCGGTCTCTACCGCGTGGCCGGCGGAGCCGAGGCGCTGGAGTCCAGGCTGGAGGAGATCTTCGCCGAGGTCGACGCAGCCATTGCCGACGGTGCGAGCTTCATCGTGCTCTCGGACCGGGAGTCGAACTCCGAGCTTGCTCCGATTCCGTCGCTGCTGCTCACCGCGGCCGTGCACCACCACACCATCCGTCAGCAGACCCGGACCCGGATCTCGCTGCTGGTGGAGGCCGGTGACGTGCGCGAGGTGCACCACGTGGCGCTGCTCATTGGCTACGGGGCGGCTGCTGTCAACCCGTACCTCGCGATGGAGAGCGTCGAGGAACTCGTGCGCTCCGGCGTCGTGGAGGGCGTCACCCCCGAGCAGGCGGTGAAGAACCTCATCAAGGGCCTGGGCAAGGGTGTGCTCAAGGTGATGAGCAAGATGGGGATCTCCACGGTGCACTCCTACCGGGGTGCGCAGGTGTTCCAGGCGATCGGGCTCTCACAGCGCCTGGTCGACCGCTACTTCACCGCAACGGCCAGCCCGCTCGGTGGCGTGGACCTGGACGTCATCGCGGCTGAGGCTGCGGCCCGGCATGCCACCGCCTATCCGCGCAGCGGGATCTCGCCGGCGCACCGTCGGCTCGAGGTCGGCGGTGAGTACCAGTGGCGGCGTGAAGGCGACCCGCACCTGTTCGACCCGCAGACCGTCTTCCGCCTCCAGCACTCCACCCGCAACCGTCGCTACGACATCTTCCGCGACTACACCTCCCGGGTGGACGAGCAGGCCAAGCGCCTGATGACGCTGCGTGGTCTGTTCGAGTTCAAGGAGGGCGCGCGCCCGCCGATCCGGATGGACGAGGTGGAACCGGTCAGCGAGATCGTCAAGCGGTTCTCCACCGGTGCCATGAGCTACGGCTCGATCTCGGTGGAGGCTCACGAGACCCTCGCCATCGCGATGAACCAGCTCGGCGCCAAGTCGAACACCGGTGAGGGCGGCGAGGACGAAGACCGCCTGTACGACCCGCAACGCCGGAGCTCGATCAAGCAGGTCGCTTCCGGGCGGTTCGGCGTGACCTCCGACTACCTGGTCAACGCCGACGACATCCAGATCAAGATGGCTCAGGGCGCCAAGCCCGGTGAGGGTGGTCAGCTCCCTGGTGCGAAGGTCTACCCCTGGGTGGCCAAGACCCGGCATGCGACCCCCGGCGTCGGGTTGATCTCCCCGCCGCCTCACCACGACATCTACTCGATCGAGGACATCGCTCAGCTGATCCACGACCTGAAGAACGCCAATCCACAGGCACGGGTGCACGTGAAGCTGGTCTCCGAGGTCGGGGTGGGTACGGTCGCCACGGGTGTGTCCAAGGCGCATGCGGACGTGGTGCTGATCTCCGGCCACGACGGCGGTACCGGTGCCAGCCCGCTCACCTCGCTCAAGCACGCCGGCGGGCCGTGGGAGATCGGACTGGCCGAGACCCAGCAGACGCTGGTGGCCAACAACCTGCGCGACCGGATCGTGGTGCAGACCGACGGTCAGCTCAAGACCGGACGAGATGTGGTCATCGCGGCGCTGCTGGGAGCCGAGGAGTACGGCTTCGCGACCGCCCCGCTGGTGGTCTCGGGCTGCGTGATGATGCGGGTGTGCCATATGGACACCTGCCCCGTGGGTGTGGCGACCCAGAACCCGGAGCTCCGGGCTCGGTTCTCGGGCAAGCCAGAGTTCGTGGTGACGTTCTTCGAGTACATCGCAGAAGAGGTCCGTGAGTACCTTGCACAGCTGGGCTTCCGATCACTGGACGAGGCGATCGGTGCCGTGGACGCCCTCGACACCCGCGCCGCAGTCGAGCACTGGAAGGCTTCCGGTCTCGACCTGTCCCCGATCTTGGTGCAGCCCACGCTGCCGCAGGGATCCCAGCCGCGGCAGGTGAAGGGCCAGGACCATGGCCTGGACCGCGCACTCGACAATGTGCTCATCGCGCAGGCCGAGCCCGCCATCGAAGGCGCCGAGCCGGTCCGGATCACCGAGAACGTGCGCAACGTCAACCGGACGGTCGGCACGATGCTGGGTAACGCCGTCACTCGCAAGCGCGGGGCTGCCGGACTGCCCGACGGCACGATCGACGTCACCCTGCACGGATCGGCCGGCCAGTCGTTCGGCGCCTTCGTCCCGCACGGTGTCACGCTGCGATTGCTTGGCGACGCCAACGACTATGTCGGAAAGGGCCTCTCGGGTGGCCGGGTGATCGTCCGGCCTGACGAGGCGGCAACTTTCGAGGCGAGCGAGAACGTCATCGCCGGGAACGTCATCGCCTATGGAGCGACAGCCGGCGAGATCTTCCTGCGTGGCGTGGTCGGCGAGCGGTTCTGTGTCCGCAACTCCGGCGCGACCGCGGTCGTCGAGGGTGTCGGCGACCACGGATGCGAGTACATGACCGGCGGGACGGTGCTCGTGCTCGGGCACACCGGCCGGAACTTCGGGGCTGGGATGTCCGGCGGCACCGCCTACGTGCTCGACCTGGACCCCGACCTGGTCAACGCAGCGGCCCTCGCCTCGGGCGAGCTCTCGCTCGGTCAGCTGGACGAGGAGGATCTGAACATCGTCATGGACCTGCTGGCCCGGCACCACGAGCACACCGGCTCGCGTGTGGCCGAGACGCTACTGGCCGATCGGGACGAGGTGCGGCGCCGCATGACGCGTGTGCTGCCTCCGGCCTATGCCCGTGTCAACGCAGTGCTCGCCCAGGCGCGTGCCGACGGCGTGGACGTGGCCGAACCCGATGTATGGAACCGAGTGATGGAGGCGACCCGTGGCTGACCCCAAGGGATTCCTGAAGGTCCGGGAGCGGGAGCTGCCCACCCGGCGGCCCGTCCCGGTGCGGATCATGGACTGGAATGAGGTCTACGAGACGCGCGAGGAAGACGCGGCAGCGCTGAAGCGGCAGGCAGGACGCTGCATGGATTGCGGTATCCCCTTCTGTCACGACGGCTGCCCACTCGGGAACCTGATTCCCGAGTGGAACGACCTGACGCGCACCGGCCGCTGGGACGAGGCGATCGAGCGACTGCATGCGACCAACAATTTCCCGGACTTCACCGGGCGACTGTGCCCCGCACCGTGTGAGACGTCCTGCGTGCTGGGTATTAACCAGCCTGCGGTGACCATCAAGAACATCGAGCTGTCGATCATCGACGAAGCCTTCGAACGTGGCCTTGTCACCCCCCTGATCCCGGAGCGGCTCACGGGTCAGACCGTCGCTGTCATCGGATCCGGTCCGGCGGGACTCGCGACGGCTCAGCAGCTCACGCGCGCTGGTCACACGGTCGCCGTCTACGAGCGTGACGACCGCATCGGCGGGCTGCTGCGGTACGGCATCCCCGAGTTCAAGATGGAGAAGCGCCACCTCGATGCCCGGCTCGAGCAGATGGAGGCCGAGGGCACGCGATTCCGGCCCAGCGTCGAGATCGGGGCCGATGGTGAGCTCACCGGGACCGAGTTGCTGGAGCGGTACGACGCCGTGGTGCTCGCCACGGGTGCCACGATCAGGCGCGATCTGCCCGTGCCCGGGCGGGAGCTCGACGGTATCCACCAGGCCATGGACTACCTGCCACAGGGCAACCGTGCAGCGCTGGGCGAGCATGTCCCGGATCAGATCACGGCCGAGGGCAAGGATGTCGTGGTGATCGGTGGCGGTGACACCGGTGCCGACTGCCTCGGTACGGCACTGCGACAGGGCGCGAAGAACGTCATCCAGCTCGAGATCATGCCGCGGCCCACCGAGGAGCGGCCAGCCGGCCAACCCTGGCCGACCTACCCGATGATCTACCGGGTCTCCTCGGCGCACGAAGAGGGTGGCGAGCGCGTGTACGCGACCTCCACCGTCGAGTTCGTCGGCGACGAGAACGGTGCCGTCAAGGAGCTGCGGGTCGTCGAGGTCGACATGTCGAGCGGACGCCCGGAGCCGGTCGAGGGCACCGAGCGCACCATCCCGGCACAACTAGTGCTGCTCGCGATGGGATTCACCAGCGTGCAGACCGACGGGCTGGTCGAGCAGCTGGGCCTGGAGGTGGACCAGCGCGGTCGGCTGGTGCGTAGCAGCGAGTTCCAGACGTCGAACGAGCAGGTGTTCGTCGCCGGAGACGCAGGGCGCGGCCAGTCGCTGATCGTCTGGGCGATCGCCGAGGGCCGGTCGGCGGCCGCGGCTGTGGACGAGTACCTGCGCGGGCACACCGAACTGCCTGCGCCGATCGAACCGACCACGGTATCGATCACGGTCTGATGAGCTGTCCGTTGCAGTAGCAGCGGTTGTCGAGGTCGTAGAACGGGCCCCTCTGTGCGAACGGAGGGGTAATTCAGGACGAACATCTAGCGAGCTGTCGCGGGTGCGGACTACTCCGGTGGCCGCCATGTGCCTGCGTGACGGTCGGAAGGCATAAGGTTTGAGGTATGCGTAGAGCCAAGATTGTGTGCACGTTGGGTCCGGCCACGGAGTCTCCGGAAATGGTCCAGGCGTTGGTTGACGCCGGAATGGACGTGGCGCGGATCAACCGCAGCCACGGTGACGCGGACGCGCATGCTGCGGTGATCCGGCGGGTCAGGGAGGCCGCCGAGGCCGCCGGCCGGGCGGTCGCCGTCCTGGTGGACCTCCAGGGGCCGAAGATCCGGCTGGGTCGTTTCGTGGAGGGCAAGCACTATCTCGCCGAAGGTGACACGTTCACCATCACGACCGAGGACGTGCCGGGCACCAAGGAACTCGTCTCGACGACGTTCAAGGGCCTGCCGCAGGACGTCAACCCAGGTGACGCCATCCTGATCGACGACGGCCGTGTGGGCGTCCGGGTGACCGCGGTGGAGGGACCCCGCGTGGTCACTCGTGTTGAGGTCGCCGGGCCGGTGTCGAACAACAAGGGACTGAACCTCCCAGGTGTTGCCGTGAACGTGCCTGCTCTGTCCGAGAAGGATGCCGAGGACCTGCGCTGGGGCCTGAAGCAGGGAGCGGACTTCATTGCCTTGTCGTTTGTGCGCAGCGCCGCGGACTATGAGGACGTCGCCCGGATCATGGACGAGGAGGGGCGTCGCGTTCCGGTCGTGGCCAAGATCGAGAAGCCGCAGGCCGTGGACAATCTGCCGGAGATCGTCGACGCCTTCGACGGAATCATGGTCGCCCGCGGTGACCTCGGTGTGGAGCTGCCGCTGGAGCAGGTGCCGCTCGTGCAGAAGCGTGCCACCGAGCTGGGCTTGCGCAACGCCAAGCCGGTGATCGTCGCCACCCAGGTCCTGGAGTCGATGATCAGCGCACCGCGACCCACTCGCGCGGAGGCTTCCGACTGCGCCAACGCCGTGCTGGACGGTGCTGATGCGGTCATGCTCTCAGGCGAGACCAGTGTGGGTGAGTATCCGATCGAGTGCGTACGGACGATGGCCCGGATCATCGAGAACACCGAGGAGCACGGACTCGACCGCATCGCTCGGCTCCGCCACACTCCGCACACCCGGGGTGGGGTCATCACCAAGGCGGCGGCGCAGATCGGGGAAACCCTGGGAGTGAAGTACCTCGCGTGCTTCACCCAGTCCGGCGATTCGGCTCGACGGATGTCCCGACTGCGCTCGGCCATTCCGCTGCTGGCCTTCACCCCGGTGCCGGAGGTCCGCAACCAGCTGGCGCTGAGCTGGGGCGTGCAGACGTACACGGTGCCGCGTGTGCAGCACACGGACGACATGATCAATCAGGTCGACGTCGTGCTGAAGGGCGCCGACCAGGTTGAGGAGGGTGACTCTCTCGTCGTCGTGGCCGGTATGCCTCCGGGTGTGTCCGGTTCCACCAACTCCATCCGCGTCCACGCCGTCGGGGAAGAGCTCGGCGGCTGATCGTCCACGGCATCCGAGGGCGCCCGGTCCCGCGCATAGGCGCCGCCGGCGCCCTCGGTCCGTCTCTGAGCAGTTGCGCAGGTGGCGGTCGTGCTGACTCCCCGTGGTGCGCAGTGGCGGGCAGATCTGCCCGCCATGGGACGCGTGTGCGGCGGACGGTCGCGGTACCGTTCGGGGAGGTCGAGTATCGGACAGGAGTGATCGCAGTGCGCAGGAATCGGATGTGGGCGGCGGCCACCGCCGTGCTCGCACTGCTGGTGCCCACCGGATGCCAGCTTGTCGGCGGGCCGGAGGACGGCCAGCCGGATGGGTCCGATTCGTCCGCGGAGGGCAGCGGCGATACCAGTGGCGGCGATGGAGCCTCCGACGGGCCGGCTACGATCCCGCCGCAGCTGCTCGAGTGCGGTGACCCGTCCACACCGGACAAAGTTGACCAGGACAAGGGGACCGACCCGGATTCCAGCGACGATGGCGGGCTGCTCCTGACCGACACCGACCTGACCACTGCCAGCTGGTCGATGCCCGACGGTTTCCAGGAGGCTTTCGGCTACGTCGAGGACAACCCGGTCGAGACGCTCGACCAGATCTGGGTCGCAGAACCCACTGACTCGACCGTCCCGTCGCTCAATGTCGTCAACGTCGTCGTGTACACAGGGCTGGACTGGGGTCCGCTGGCCAGCGAGTGCGCGCAGGTGCCGTTGGACGCCGTCGAGGAGCGTCTCGCCGGCTACCGTGACCAGATCGGTGCCGAGCCGCTCACCGACGCGCAGATGACGGAGGTGGCAGGGCTGCCGGCGATCACACAGGAGGTTGGGCTCGATTCCTACGACTACGTCGGGTACTGGCTGTTCTCACGCACGGATCTGGTGCATGTGTACTGCCAGTGGACCGACGCGCAGTACCGGCCGGTCGTCGAGGACGGCTGCGCCGACCTGGTGGCGAGCGTACGGGTGGGCTGACGGTGGGTCTGACAGTGATCTGGCGTGCCGCCGTCGGGCTGCTCCTCGCCGGCGTGCTCACGGGATGTCAGGTGCCTGGAGCTGGAAGCGAGAACGCGCCCACGCCCGGCACCTCGGGTGAGACCTCTGACGGCCGCCCTGGTGAGCCGCGCCGCACGATCCCGCCGCAGCTGCTGGAGTGCGGAGCTCCCGATGCCGGGAACAAGGGTGCCGGTGAGGAGCAGATCGACCTGACCGACGCGCGCGTCGCTGCCGATGCGCGGTGGACAATCCCGGCCGGGTACACCGAGGCGGGCGGCTACTACGACGACCTCGCCTACGAGCGGCAGACTTTCCTGATCACGCTCGTTCCCGACGATCCGGGGTACGACACACTCGATCTGCTCGGCATCATCGGATACGAAGGACTTGACTGGGGCGACCTGGCACGCGAATGCGGCCAGGTGCCCGTGGCGGCCATGCTGGAGCGGGTCCAGCAATACCAGGACACGCTCGGCTCTGAGGCGTTGAACGAGCCTCAGGTGACAGAGGTGGCCGGCCTGCCTGCCGTGACTCAGGACATGCGCATACCGAACTACGACTTCCGCGGATACTGGCTCTTCTCCCAGACCGAGTTGCTCTTCCTGGGCTGCCAGTGGACGTCTGGGTCCGCGCGGCCCGAGATCGAGAGATCCTGCCGCGAGCTGGTGGAGAGTGTGGTGGTCGGCTGACCGCCGCGGCCGTGCACGTGGCACAGTAGGTTCTCCGGTGATCGATGCGACGAAGGAGACGATGTGGACGGCTCGGCCCTCGTGGTGGGAGTGGACATCGATGATGTCCTCTATGACTGGTCGGGCCGGGCACATCAGCTGTCGGTCCAGGCGGGCCTCGCCGGCGAGGTGCGGGCCATCACCTCCTGGACGCCGCACCGCGAGTACGGATGTACCGCGGAACAGTGGTGGGAGGTCATCGAGAGCGGGATCCACGACGGCAGCCTCTTCGGCGCACCACCGATCGCCGGTGCGATCGGGGCCTTGCAGCAGTTGCGGGCAGCCGGTCACCAGATCCATCTCGTCACCGCGCGGGGCAGCGGAGGGTTCAGCCCCTATGCCGCAGCGGTGCGGCAGCAGACGCACGAATGGGCGGCCCGTCACGGCATCCCGTACGACGATCTGACTTTCACGGCCGACAAGGCCCGTGTGCGGACGGACTACTTCGTTGACGACAGCGCCGACAACGTGGTGGCGATCCGGCAGACGGGTTCGCGCGTGTACGTGATGGACCGGCCGTGGAACAGCCACCTCGACCATCCGCACCGTGTTCGTCACATCACGGAGTTCGCGGCCGCGGTGCTCTCAGCATGACCCTCGGTGTCCACTCCGAGGTCGGACGCTTGCGCAAGGTGCTGGTCTGTGCGCCCGGCCGCGCGCACGAACGGCTGACACCCTCGACGGCGGACGATCTGCTCTTCGACGACGTGCTGTGGGTGCAGGCTGCTCAACGTGACCACGCCGACTTCGTCGATCAGCTCACCGGCCGTGGGGTCGAGGTTGTCGACCTGGGCGACCTTCTCACCGAGACGATGCAGTTGCCGCCGGCCCGTCGCTGGCTGCTCGACCGTACGATCGTGCCCAACCGGGTGGGTCTGGGCCTGGTGGCCGACACGCTTGCCTACCTGGACACGGTGCCTGCGCGTCAACTCGCGGACCACCTGATCGGCGGCCTGGCCACGACGGATCTTCCGCGTGAGTTCCGGCCTGCCTATGTGGCTCTCGCGGAGGTGAGCGGAACACCGCGGTCGGAGTATCTGCTGCCGCCGTTGCCGAACATGCTCTACACCCGCGACACGACCAGCTGGCTGTATGGCGGACTGACTCTGAACCCGTTGTACTGGCCGGCGCGACGTGAGGAGACCTTGCTGATGAAGGCCATCTACACGTTTCATCCGGAGTACGCCGACTGCCGAATCTGGTGGGGGGATCCGGAGCTGGATTGGGGCCACGCCACGCTTGAGGGCGGTGATGTGATGCCTGTCGGCAATGGCGTGGTGCTGCTGGGCATGGGGGAGCGGACCTCGCGACAGGCGATCACCCAGCTCGCGACCGTGCTCTTCGAGGCCGGTGCCGCCACACACGTGGTGGTGGCGGGAATGCCGAAACTGCGTTCGGCCATGCACCTCGACACCGTGTTCACTTTCGCCGACCGTGATGTGGCCACTGTGTACCCGGCGATCGTGGACGGCATTCATACCTTCTCTCTTTACCCGGCCGACCAGCCGCCGGGCCTCGAGGTCGTCGACGAGGGGGTCGGCACCTTCACCGACGTCGTGGCCCGGGCCATGGGCCTGCCTTCGCTCCGGGTGATCGAGACAGGCGGTGACGTCTACGCCTCGGAACGCCAGCAATGGGACAGTGGCAACAACGCCGTCGCCGTCGAGCCGGGTGTGGTGTTCACCTATGACCGGAACACGGTGACGAACGCCTTGTTGCGCGAGGCGGGCATCGAGGTGATCGAGATCCGCGGTGGTGAGCTCGGCCGTGGCCGTGGCGGAGGTCATTGCATGACCTGCCCGCTCGTGCGGGACCCGGTTGAGCAATAGCTCCGGCGATGCAGCGGCTCGGCGTGAAGAAGGTCGTGCAGATCGCGCTAGGATGTCTGCTCGCGGCCCGTGAACGGGCCCGATGCCCCGTTGGCGGAATTGGCAGACGCGGTCGGCTCAAACCCGGCTGCCCTCACGGGCGTCCCGGTTCGAGTCCGGGACGGGGCACGGGGAACGCAGGTGCAGCGGGCCCTGTCCACGCGCGTTAGGATCGCCTCGTGAGCACGGACGAGACCACCGGCGGGACGCCGGAGAAGCCTGACGCCAACTTGCTGGACCTCGACATCCCCGAGGGGGTGCCTGAGGAGAAGCCCGCCCCAGGGCGCACCCGCCGAGCGGTGGTGGCCGAGGACGAGGCGCTCATCCGTCTCGACGTGGTCGAGACCCTCGCTGAGGCGGGCTACGAGGTGGTCGGGGAAGCTGGAGATGGCGAGACCGCTATCCAACTCGCGACTGATCTGAAGCCGGACGTCGTCGTGATGGACGTCAAGATGCCTGTGCTGGATGGAATCTCGGCAGCGGAGAAGATCACGAAGGCCCGCATTGCCCCCGTGGTGCTCCTGACTGCGTTCTCCCAGACAGAGCTGGTGGAGCGGGCACGGGACGCGGGAGCGATGGCGTATGTCGTCAAGCCCTTCACCCCCGGTGACCTGCTGCCCGCACTGGAGATCGCGATCTCCCGTCACCAGGAGATCTCGGCGCTCGAGTCCGAGGTGGCAGATCTCACCGACCGCTTCGAGACCCGCAAGCGCGTCGACCGTGCCAAGGGCTTGCTGATGACGAAGATGGGCCTGTCCGAGCCGGAGGCCTTCCGGTGGATTCAGAAGACGTCGATGGACCGGCGCCTGACCATGCGCGAGGTGGCCGACGCAGTGATCGACCAGGTGGGCGCGAAGTAGTCACTCCCGAGGGCAGCGGGCCCGCCCGCCGGCCCAGGAGTGGGCGTAGTGTGTGAGAGCATCCGGACGAGGTCGTAGGAGGTGGCATGGCGGTGAGCATCGGAGCCGTGCGCGCCCGTCTCGCGGATGCCGCCGACCTGGACTCGGTGCTGCCCGTCCTGAGTTCGGCACGTGCGGACTCCCCGCTCGGACCGCAGTTCATCGCACCCGAGGTCGCCGGGCTCGACAGCCAGCTTGCTGCCTGGTTCGAGATGCCGGAGAGCCGGCTGGTGATCGCCGAGTCAGACGGGGCGACGGTGGGCATTGCCCTTGTCCAGCTGGTGTCGCCAGGATTGCTGTGCGATGTCCCGTACACGCAGATCGAAGCGCTGTATGTCGACGCCGAGCATCGACGTCGCGGGGTCGGCCGCGCACTGTTGCACCAGTGTGCGGTCCTAGCCGCTCGTCACGGGGCCGACCGTATGATCACTGCTCCGCTCACGGGCGCCCGTAGCGAGCAGCGGTTCCTCGCCGGACTGGGGTTCCTGCCTGCCGGTGCGCGCCGCGTGGCCGAGACTGCATCGCTGCTGCGCCGCCTCGAACCGAACGGGACGCCGTCGCGGGAGCGCCGGCCACGGGGTCTCGAGGAGCTCATCGCCCGGCGTCGCCGTAGTCGTGGGCTGCCGGAGACGCCAGCGCGCGGGATGGAACTGACGGCGCTGCTCGAGCGCAGTCAGGCGGAGTCCAGGAGCAGGCAGGTCAAGCGTGCCGTGCAGACCCGCCGTCCCGACTCCTCCTCCACGACTGCGATCTCGTAGGCGGCAGTCGAGCGGCCCAGGTGAATCGCCTGCGCTTGCCCGCGGACCCAGCCGTGGCGAACCCCACGATGGTGCGTCGCATTGAGATCCAGCCCCACTGCGGCGCGCCCTGGACCGGCGTGGACGGTCGCCGCGATGGAGGCGAGCGTCTCTGCCAGCGCCGCGGACGCGCCGCCGTGCAGCAACCCTGCCGGCTGTGTGTTTCCCGCCACCGGCATGCGTCCCGTCGTCCGGTCGGAGCCGATCTCGAGCAGCTCGATCCCGAGACGTTCCACCAGCGTTCCACGGAGGTCGACGTCCTCGGCGGGGGCGGTCGAGCGCGAGTCAGGGCCTGCAGTGTCGGTCATGCGTCCTAGGCTGTCAGGTGTGAGTGACACTGCGCGACCCCGACTCCTGCTCATCGACGGACACTCGATGGCCTACCGTGCGTTCTTCGCCCTCCCGGTCGAGAACTTCTCCACGACGACGGGCCAGACCACGAATGCTGTCTACGGGTTCACGTCGATGCTGATCAACCTGCTCCGGGACGAGGAACCCACGCACGTGGCGGTGGCCTTCGACGTCTCCAGCCAGACCTTCCGCAAGGACACCTATGCCGAGTACAAGGGGACGCGAGAGGAGACACCCCAGGAGTTCCGCGGCCAGATCCCGCTGATCGAAGAGGTCCTGGCGGCACTGAGCATCACGACCCTCGGCCGTGAGGGATTCGAGGCAGATGACATCATCGCCACCCTCGCCAGCCAAGCGGGCTCGGCCGGATACGAGGTGCTCATCTGCTCCGGCGACAGGGACACCTACCAGCTGGTGACCGACGGCGTCACCGTGCTCTACCCCCGCAAGGGCGTCTCCGACCTGGTGCGGATGACACCGGCTGCGGTCGAGGAGAAGTACGGGGTGCGTCCCGAGCAGTACAGCGACCTGGCCGCGCTGGTGGGGGAGACCAGCGACAACCTGCCCGGCGTTCCCGGGGTGGGTCCCAAGACGGCAGCGAAATGGATCCTGGCACATGGGGGCCTCGAGGGCATTGTTGCGAACGCCCCCGCGATCACCGGCAAGGCGGGCCAGTCGCTGCGGGACCATCTCGACCAGGTGCTGCTCAACCGCGAGTTGAACGAGTTGCTGCGGGATATGGAACTTCCGGTCGGGCTGGACGAGATCGTGCGTCAGCCGTTCGAACGGGAGCGTGTGCATCAGGTCTTCGACGCCTTGGAGTTCCGGGTGCTGCGGGATCGCTTGTTCGAGATGGATCCTCAGGACACCGAGTCCGCCACGGCGGAGTCCTTCGCCCTCGACGTCACCGCGTTGCAGACTGGCGCTCTGACCCGCTGGATGGATGAGCACGGTGACACCCGGCTCGGTGTCGATGTGAGGGGGAGCGCAGCCGCCGGTACGGGGGACGCGTGGGGACTGGCGATCGCGGCACCCGGTGGCGCCGTGCTGACGATCGACCTCACCGAGATCGCCCCGGAGGATGAGAAAGTACTGGCCACATGGCTCGCGAACGAGACCGCGGAGAAGGTGCTGCACGACGCCAAGACCGCGTGGCACTGCCTGGATGGTCGGGGTCTGACCCTGGCGGGCGTGACCTTCGACACCGCGACCGCCGCCTACTTGTGCCACCCGGACCAGCGTTCGTACGCGCTCGCCGACCTCACGCTGCGCTTCCTGGGGCGAGAGCTCAAGGCCGGCGACGGGAGTGAGTCGGAGGCATCCGGGCAGCAGATGCTGGTGCTCGACGGCCCGGATGAGATCGAGCTGTCCGCCGTCCGGGCGGCCGCGGTGGCCGAGCTAGCGGACGTGTTGACCGAACAACTCGATCAGCGCTCATCCGTCCCGCTGCTCACCAGCCTCGAACTGCCGGTGGCACACGTGCTCGCCGAGATGGAGAGGGCCGGTATCGCCGCTGACGTCGACTACCTGCGCGATCTCGAGCGCCAGTTCGACGATCACGTGCGATCGGCCGCCAGTCAGGCGTATGAGGTGATCGGGCGCGAGGTCAACCTCAGTTCGCCCAAGCAGCTGCAGGAGGTGCTCTTCGGCGATCTGGAGATGCCCAAGACCCGCAAGACCAAGACCGGGTACACCACGGATGCGGATGCCTTGGCGGACCTGTACACCAAGACGGAGCACCCGTTCCTGGAGCACCTGCTCACCCACCGGGATCAGATCCGGTTGCGGCAGACCGTCGAAGGACTGCTGCGTACGGTGGCCGCGGACGGACGGATCCACACGACCTACTCCCAGACGATCGCGGCCACGGGCCGGCTCTCGTCTGCCGACCCGAACCTGCAGAACATCCCGATCCGCACCGAGGAGGGCCACCGGATCCGGGCGGCGTTCGTGGTCGGCAGCGGCTACGAGTCACTGCTGACGGCCGACTATTCGCAGATCGAGATGCGGATCATGGCCCACCTCTCCGAGGATGAAGGTCTCATCGAGGCGTTCCGCTCCGGGGAAGATCTGCACTCCTTCGTCGGTTCGCGCGTCTTCGATGTCGCGCCCGAGGAGGTGACGGCCCCGATGCGGTCGAAGATCAAGGCGATGTCTTATGGGCTGGCGTACGGTCTGAGTGCCTTCGGGCTCTCACGGCAACTGAAGATTCCCACCGCAGAGGCGCGTGAGCTGATGGAGGAGTACTTCCAGCGGTTCGGCGGCGTGCGCGACTACCTCGCCTCTGTTGTCGACCAGGCGCGCGTGAACGGATACACGCAGACCATCCTCGGGCGCCGGCGCTACCTCCCGGACCTGACCAGCGACAATCGTCAGCGGCGCGAGATGGCCGAGCGCATGGCTCTGAACGCACCGATCCAGGGTAGTGCGGCGGACATCATCAAGGTCGCGATGATCGGTGTTCACCGAGCGATGTCCGAGCAGAAGCTGGCCTCCCGGCTGCTGCTGCAGGTCCACGACGAGCTCGTGGTCGAGGTCGCGGCGGGGGAGCAGCAGCAGGCCGAGAGCATCCTACGCGAGCACATGGGCGCGGCGGCCGACCTGGCCGTCCCGCTCGAGGTGAGTGTCGGCACCGGGGCCACCTGGCGTGACGCGGGTCACTGACGTTCGGCCACCATGATCAACGTGCCCGGTAGCAGTGCACCACGCTCGGGTCCCCACCCACCCCATACGTGGGTGTTGCCCGGTTGCCACTCCGGCTCGACGAGGTCGACCAGCATGTGCCCCGCCGCGATCAACTCTCGGACGTGATCGCTGATCGTCCGGTGGAACTCGGCGTACAGGGGCTGTCCCTGCGCGTCCCTTTCGACGTAGGGCGCCCGGTCGAAGTAGGACCGTACGAGGGTCAACCCCGCGTCGGTGGGGTCGTCAGGGAAGGCCCAGCGCACCGGGTGAGTGACCGAGCAGACCCACCGGCCGCCCGGACGCAGCACACGGGCTGCCTCGGCGTGCACCCGGTCGGCGTCCGGGACGAACGGGATGGCACCGAAGGCCGTGAAGACGACGTCGAACGACCGGTCCGGGAAGGGCAGATCACGTGCGTCAGCGACGACGAACGGCACCGGCACACCGGTGGCCGCGTCGAGCCGGGCGCTGGCGTGCGCCATCCCGTCAGCGACATCGCTCGCAGTGGCGCGCACGTGCCGGGCACGCAGCCATCGGGAGCACTGTGCGGCACCGGCGCCGATCTCGAGTACCTCCGCTCCGCGAAGTGTCGCGAGATCACCCAGCAGCCCGGCGTCGGATTCACGAAGCCCCTCCGGGCACCAGCGGAAGTCGGCGGCCCCGAGGAAGTCGCCGTGCTCGGCCAGGTAGCCGGGGGCCTCCTCCGACCACCAGTCAGCGTTGGCGGACGCTGCCGCCACCGGATCGACCGGTTCGTAGCCCGCGCGGGCGATCGGTTCTCGCGCCTCCGGCGCCGTCTCGTTCATGAGGCCATCATCACCTTTGCCAGGCCTTCGGTCGTCGGGGTAGGATTGCCGAGGTCATTCGTGCGTTCCTGCCTCCTGACATGGCGGTCGCCGCGGTCCAGCCCCTCGAAAGTTCTCGAACGGGCAGCCCGGTAGCCACCACGAGTCGCGAGTGGAGATCGTCCGAGTGCCATCGCGAGCGGCTCGCGGGACGAACTGCTCGCTGTTGTCCTGTGTCCGACCCACTATCCCTGTCCGCATCGGAGTCCAACACTCAATGACTATCACCAGCCCGGCCTCGACGAACGCACCGCAGGTCGCGGTCAACGACATCGGCTCGGAAGAAGATTTCCTCGCAGCCGTCGACGCGACCATCAAGTACTTCAATGACGGTGACATCGTCGAGGGCACGGTCGTCAAGGTCGACCGAGACGAGGTTCTCCTCGACATCGGTTACAAGACCGAAGGCGTCATTCTCTCGCGCGAGCTCTCCATCAAGCACGACGTCGACCCTGATGAGGTCGTCGCCGTCGGAGACGCCGTCGAGGCTCTCGTCCTCCAGAAGGAGGACAAGGAGGGCCGTCTGCTGCTGTCCAAGAAGCGCGCGCAGTACGAGCGCGCCTGGGGCACCATCGAGAAGATCAAGGAAGAGGACGGCGTCGTCACCGGCACCGTCATCGAGGTCGTCAAGGGCGGCCTTATCCTCGACATCGGCCTGCGCGGCTTCCTGCCCGCGTCGCTGGTGGAGATGCGCCGCGTGCGCGACCTGCAGCCGTACATCGGCCAGGAGATCGAGGCCAAGATCATCGAGCTCGACAAGAACCGGAACAACGTCGTGCTCTCCCGTCGCGCCTGGCTCGAGCAGACCCAGTCCGAGGTGCGTTCCACCTTCCTGCAGACGCTGCAGAAGGGGCAGGTGCGCCCCGGTGTGGTCTCCTCCATCGTCAACTTCGGTGCGTTCGTGGACTTGGGCGGGGTGGACGGCCTCGTGCACGTCTCCGAGCTCTCCTGGAAGCACATCGATCACCCGAACGAGATCGTGGAGGTCGGCCAGGAGGTCACCGTCGAGGTGCTCGACGTCGACTTCGACCGGGAGCGCGTCTCGCTGTCGCTGAAGGCCACCCAGGAAGACCCGTGGCAGGCCTTCGCCCGCACCCACGCCATCGGGCAGGTCGTGCCGGGTAAGGTCACCAAGCTCGTGCCGTTCGGTGCGTTCGTGCGTGTCGAAGACGGTATCGAGGGTCTGGTGCACATCTCCGAGCTGGCCCAGCGTCACGTCGAGCTGCCCGAGCAGGTGGCGAAGGTCGACGACGAGGTCTTCGTCAAGGTCATCGACATCGACCTCGAGCGCCGCCGCATCTCGCTCTCGCTGAAGCAGGCGAACGAGGGCTTCGACCCCACCAGCGACGAGTTCGACCCGTCGCTGTACGGTATGGCCGCCGAGTACGACGACCACGGCAACTACAAGTACCCCGAGGGCTTCGACCCGGAAACCAACGAATGGCTCGAAGGGTACGAGGCGCAGCGCGAGGCATGGGAGGCGCAGTACGCGTCCGCTCACGAGCGCTGGGAGGCGCACAAGGCTCAGGTCTTGCGTGCGATCGAGGCCGACGCGGAGTCCGCATCCTCCGGAGGCGGTAGCAGCAGTAGCAGCAGTCCTGCCGTCGAGGCGCCTGAGTCCTCCTACACCTCGGCACCGGTTGACGCGGGCGGCACCCTCGCCTCCGACGAGGCACTTGCCGCGCTGCGTGAGAAGCTCACCGGCAACTGATCGCAGGCTCTCCAGCCGCTGATCTGCGAAGGCCCGGACTGTCACCGACACGGTGGCGGTCCGGGCCTTCGTCGTCGCCGCACTCGAGCGTCCGGTCGTCATAGGCTGACCTCGTGCCTGAACGCCCACCGACCGTGTTGCTGACCGGATTCGAACCCTTCGACGGTGCTTCTTCCAACCCCTCGATCGATGCGGTGCGCCTGCTCGCCACCGCGTGGGACCGGGAGGAGGAGCTGGTCGTCGCGGAACTGCCCGTGGCCTACGGCCGGGCCGTCGACCAGCTCGAGGAACTGCTACGCGCGCACCGGCCCACTGTGGCCGTCGGTGTGGGTCTGGCCGGTGGACGCCGCAGGGTGAGCCTCGAACGTCTCGCCGTGAACCTGCGCGATGCCCGGATCCCCGACAATGACGGCGCACAGCCCGTCGATGAACCGGTGCTGGCCAATGGCCCCGCTGCCCGCTGGATGAGCCTGCCCGCCAAACGCATCGCGAGCGCGCTGGCCGAGGCGAGCATCCCCGCCGAGCTGTCGATGACCGCCGGGACCTATGTGTGCAACACAGTGGCGTACCACCTGGCCACGTGGGCCGCGTCGGTCCAGCCTGCTGGTACCGATCGCGTTCGCCCGTGTACAGGCTTCGTCCACGTCCCACCCGCTGACGTGCTCGGTGTCCCGGCTCTCGCCGGCGGTCTGCGTCTCGTGCTCGACGTGGCACTCGCAGGTGAGCCGGAGCTGGCGATCCCTGCTGGGAGCACCTCATGACAGCAGAGAGTCCGACGCGGGTTCCAGCGTTGAGCGTGGGGCTCACCGGCGGCATCGGTGCCGGGAAGTCCACGGTGACCCGGATGCTGGAGGCGAGGGGCGCCGTCGTGATCGATGCGGACGTGCTCGCGCGGGAGGCGGTCGCCGCCGGTACGCGCGGCCTTGCCGAGGTGGTGGCGACGTTCGGCGAGCAGGTACTGGACGCGGACGGCGCTCTGGACCGGCCGGCACTCGCGCGCCAGATCTTCGGTGATGACCGCGCCCGTCAGCGGCTGAACGCGATCGTGCATCCGCGAGTGCGGCAGGCTGCTGCTGCACGTGCCGCCGCCGTGGGCCCCGGGCGGGTGGCGCTGCACGACATCCCACTGCTGGTGGAGAACGGGCTGGCGGCCGACCACCACCTGGTGCTGGTGGTCGGCGCATCCGAGCCGGTGCGGCTGGATCGGCTGGCTGCACGGGGGATGCAGGCTGCGGACGCGCGCTCTCGTATGGCTGCCCAAGCCACGGACGACGAGCGTCGGCGTGTGGCTGACATCTGGGTCGACAACGGTGGCTCACTGGCGGCGACGCACGCGCAGGTCGACCGGGTCTGGGAGCGCCGGATCGCTCCGTACGCGCAGAACCTGCGCACCGGATCGCGGGCGGAGCGTCCTCCTGCGGCGGCCCTGGTGGCCGATCCGGGCCTGCCACGCACTTGGGCGATGCAGGCCGAGGACATCTTGACCCGGCTCCGGCGGGCCGCGGGTCAGTCGGCGCTCTCGGCGCACCACATCGGGTCCACCGCCGTTCCGGGCCTGGTGGCCAAGGACGTGCTGGACCTGCAGATCGGGGTTCAGGATCTGGCCACTGCCGATGTCCTGGCGGATCGGCTCACAGCGGCGGGCTTCCCGGCCATGCCGGGCCGGTGGAGCGACAGCCCGAAGGACCTCCGGGCCGAGGGTGGGTGGGAGAAGCGCTTCCACGCCAACGCAGACCCCGGCCGTCACGTGAACCTGCACGTACGGGTCGCAGACGGACCGGCCTGGCGGTTCGCGCTGATGTTCCGGGACTGGCTGCGTGCCGTTCGCGCTGAGCGGGAGGACTACGCCCGCATGAAGCAACGCCTGGCGGCTCAGACCACCAGTACCCGGGAGTACGCCGAGGCGAAGGAGCCTTGGTTCGACCAGGCGTGGCCCCGGATCCAGTCCTGGGCGACGGCGACGGGCTGGTACCCGCCGCCGTCGTGAGGCCTCAGGCTGCGAGCGTCGCTGAGAGCGTGATCGGTGTGGCCCTGAGTGCACCGGAGACCGGGCACCCCTCCTTCGCTGCAGCTGCGATCCGCTGGAAGTCTTCCTCGCTGATCCCCACCACGACCGCCGAGACGGTCAGTGCGATGCCGGTGATGCCGGTGCCGGGCTCGAAGGTCACCTCGGCGGCGGTGTTGACCGACTCCGGCGGCGTCCCGTTGCTCGCGAGTTCGTTCGAGAACGCCATCGAGAAGCAGGAGGCGTGCGCGGCAGCGATCAGCTCCTCCGGTGTGGTGGTACCGGCCCCGGGCTCAGTGCGGGCCTTCCAGGACACGTCGAACGTGCCCAGACCTGATGTGTCGAAGGTGGTGCGGCCGGATCCGTTGAACAGATCCCCGGTCCACGCGGTACTGGCGTTGCTGACGACGGCCATGGGTGTCCTCCCGTAGGTGGCAGTGTGTGGGTGGTCACCACCCATCCTGCCTTCCCAGTGGCTGTGCGTGCACGATCACCCGCCCACAGCTGCGAGAGAATCCCCGCTCAGGATGTCAGATGCGTCCGGAGGAAGTTCGCGACGGCGGCCACTTCTGCTGTCGAGACACCGTGCCCGAGCCCGGGGTACTCCGTGACGGTGACATCAGTATGCGAGGTGAGGAACGCCGTCGTGGCCGCGAAGACCTCGGGCGGTAGCAACGGGTCGGCACTGCCGTAGCAGGAGAAGACGGGCGGCCGGATCTGCGCCAGCGCCTCGTCACCGGCCACCGGCCCGGGGACGTGGAAGCCGGAGAGCACCACACCGCACCGGAACAGGTCCGGGCGGTTCCGCAGCAGGTGCGTCACCATCGCACCGCCCTGCGAGAAGCCGAGGACCCCGACCGGCCCTGGTGTGCCGGCCATGGCCCGGACGCGCTCCAGCCACGTCAGCACCCCGGCCGTGGCGGCCGCCGCGATCGCCGGATCCGGCGATCCTGCCGATGCCACGTCCTCGATGGGGAACCAGGCGTAGCCTCCCTGCGCCGGGAGCGGGGCCCGCA
Organism: Ruania rhizosphaerae; assembly: GCF_009805705.1. GTDB lineage: Bacteria > Actinomycetota > Actinomycetes > Actinomycetales > Beutenbergiaceae > Ruania > Ruania rhizosphaerae. The sequence goes on along the minus strand of NZ_VSMB01000011.1, from coordinate 9,667 downwards.
GGCTGGCCACGACGGCGTCGCTCACGAGTTCCGGAGCCAGGCCGGCGAGGTCATGCTCGTCCGCGCCGTACCCGTGCAGCAGGACCAGCAGCGGGCGCGACTCGAGCGCGGCCGCGAGATCATCAGGGCCGAATCGGGCGGGAAGCGTCCACACGAGGGCACCCTCGTCGATGGCCAGCAGGGCCGGCTGCCGACCGGCGTGGTGGGGGAGAGCGGAGGACGTCGACGAGGCAGAAGAGGCAGCAGAGGAGGCAGAAACGTCCACCCAGGCACGATGTCACACCCGGCGCGTACCGTAGTCCCATGCGTCCCGTGACCGATCTGCAGCGCACCATCGCCCCCTTCGAGGTGATCTCCGAGTACTCACCGGCGGGAGATCAGCCCACCGCCATCGCCGACCTGACTCAGCGATTGCAGGCCGGGGAGAAGGACGTCGTCCTCCTCGGTGCGACCGGCACGGGGAAATCGGCGACGACGGCATGGCTGATCGAGCAGGTGCAGCGGCCCACGCTCGTGATGGCGCCGAACAAGACCCTCGCCGCCCAGCTGGCCACCGAGTTCCGCGAACTGCTGCCCAACAACGCCGTCGAGTACTTCGTCTCCTACTACGACTACTACCAGCCCGAGGCCTACGTCCCGCAGACGGACACCTACATCGAGAAGGACTCCTCGATCAACGATGAGGTGGAGCGACTGCGACACTCGGCCACCAACAACCTCCTCACGCGCCGCGATGTCGTCGTCGTGGCGTCGGTCTCCTGCATCTACGGCCTGGGCACACCGCAGGAATACGTGGACCGGATGGTGCCGCTGCGGGTGGGGGACCAGGTGGAGCGCGATGACCTGCTGCGCCAGTTCGTCACGATGCAGTACACGCGCAACGACATGGCCTTCACCCGCGGTACGTTCCGGGTGCGTGGCGACACCATCGAGATCATCCCGGTGTACGAGGAGATGGCGGTCCGGATCGAGATGTTCGGTGACGAGATCGAGACCCTGGCCACGCTGCACCCGGTCACCGGCGAGGTCATTCGCACCGAGTCCGAGCTCTACCTGTTCCCGGCCACGCACTATGTGGCGGGCCCGGAGCGCATGGAGCGGGCGATCACGTCCATCGAAGCCGAGTTGGAGGAGCGCCTGGCCGAGCTGGAGCGCCAGAACAAGCTGCTGGAGGCTCAACGGCTGCGCATGCGCACCACGTACGACATCGAGATGATGCGCGAGATCGGTTCGTGCTCAGGCATCGAGAACTACTCCCGCCACATCGACGGCCGCGAGGGCGGGACTGCCCCGAACACTCTGCTGGACTACTTCCCTGAGGACTTCCTCCTCGTGATCGACGAGTCGCACGTGACCGTGCCGCAGATCGGTGCCATGTATGAGGGCGACATGTCCCGCAAGCGGACGCTCGTGGATCACGGATTCCGGCTTCCCAGCGCCATGGACAACCGGCCGCTGCGCTGGGAGGAGTTCCTGGAACGGATCGGGCAGACCGTGTATCTGTCGGCGACGCCCGGAAACTACGAGCTCAGCCAGTCCGACGGGGTCGTCGAGCAGATCATCCGGCCGACCGGGCTGATCGACCCCGAGGTGGTGGTCAAGCCCACCCAGGGCCAGATCGATGATCTACTCGCTGAGATCACCGAGCGCACCCGGCGTGACGAACGGGTGCTGGTGACCACGCTGACGAAGAAGATGGCTGAGGACCTCACCGACTACCTGCTCGAGCGCGGGGTTCAGGTGCGCTACCTGCACTCCGAGGTCGACACGCTGAGGCGGGTCGAGCTGCTGCGCGAGCTGCGGATGGGCAGTTTCGACGTGCTCGTCGGGATCAACCTGCTGCGCGAGGGCCTGGACCTGCCCGAGGTCTCGCTCGTCAGCATCCTCGATGCCGACAAGGAAGGCTTCCTGCGATCCGGCACCTCCCTCATCCAGACGATCGGGCGGGCCGCGCGCAACGTCTCGGGCCAGGTGCACATGTACGCCGACTCGATCACGCCGTCGATGCAGCACGCGATCGAGGAGACCAACCGGCGCCGGGAGAAGCAGCTCGCGTACAACGCCGAGATGGGGATCGACCCGACCCCGCTGCGCAAGCGGATCGGTGACATCACCGACATGCTTAGCCGTGAGGATATCGACACCAAGGAACTTCTCGAGGGCGGCTACCGGAAGGCCAAGGCGGGTTCGAGCCGCTCGGCGGGTGCGGGCGGTTCACGGGAGAAGCTTGCCGGTGCCGCGGCGAGCGACCTGGCCGACCTCATCCAGCAGCTCAACGACCAGATGCTCGCTGCCGCCGACGAACTCCAGTTCGAGCTCGCCGCCCGGTTGCGGGATGAGATCTCAGATCTGAAGAAGGAGCTGCGGCAGATGACGCAGGCGACCGCTTGAGAGCATCCGCTGACCGCTACCGGCGGGCTGCGATCGTCTCGGTCAACCGGTCGAATACTGCGTCGGTGACGGTGATTCCACCTCGGCGGAGCGCGAGGTTCGCTGCCCCGACCAGCCCGTCGGAGGTGAGGATCGGTTCCTGCTCCGGCAGCTGCGCACCGACGATCTCGGCGACGGCGGGCTGCTGCGTGAGCACGCTACCGCCGAAGACCACCGGGCCGCTGATGTCCGGGGCAAGCATCGCTGTGAGGGCAGCGCGCAGGGCGAGTGCGGCCTCGTGGACGATGGCGCGAGCGGTGGCGTCGCCGTCACGTGCGGCGTCGAAGGCGATCGGCGCCAGCTGCGCGAGCTCGACCGGACGCCAGGTATAGAGCAGGTCGACTGCGTGCTGGATGGCCCCGGGACGCCCCTCGACCTCCGCCGGTGCGTCCGGATCCAGGTCGAGCGCCGTCAGCAGCGCATCGGTCAGCGCCGTGGGATCGGCTCGACCGTCGAGGGCCGCCAGGCCGTGCCGGACGACCTGGTGGCCGACCCAGAATCCGGAGCCGGCATCGCCGAGGAGCCATCCGAGTCCGTCGGTCACGCGGTCCAGCTCGAAGTTCCGCACCCGAACGGCGACCGCGCCGGTGCCGGCCACGACTGCGTACCCGTCGGGCTGGGGGGTTGCAGACAGGAACGCGGCGAGCAGGTCGGGCTCGAGTGTGAGTGAGATCGGGAGGCCGGCCGCGTGCAGTGGGTCGTTGAGCCAGTCCGCCTCGCGCGCGACGCGACTGCCCGCCATGGCTGCGATACCGCCGGCGAGCCGCGACGGGTCGGCACCGGCGTTCGCCAGCGCAGCCTGACTCGCGGTCAGCACATTCTGTGCGGCCAGCTCCGGCCCTGCACTGATCGGGTTGCCGGATCCGGCCCGTCCGGTTCCGAGGCAGGTGCCGTCGGGGAGCACGAGTGCAGCACGTGTGGACGTGCCGCCGGCGTCGATGCCGAGATAACAGTTGGTCACGATTCCTCCGAGACGCTTGACGAACGTCGACACTGAGAATACCTTTCACGTACTTCGACGAACAAGCGAGAGGGATTTTCAGTGGCGAGCACGGTGACGGAGGTCGACCGGAACCTCCGGGTGACTGAGCGTATCCATGCCAACCGGACGTTGATGTCCGCGGCGATGCGCAAGATCGCCGATGTCGTGCTGGACGACCCGAGCGCGCCGCTGGAGCTGTCGATCACTGAGCTGGCCGACCGCGCCGGTACGTCGCCGGCGACGGTCACGAGGTTCTGCCGCCAACTGGGGTACCCAGGCTACGTGCAGTTCCGCGTCGGCGTGGCGACCGACTCGGGCCGCGGTGATGACTCCGACGCTGAGGGATGGCGGATCGAGATGGGGCGCACCCTCGATCCGGACGACTCCCCGGACGACGTGCTGCGGGCCCTGCTCAACGCCCATGTGCGGTCCTTGCGCGCCACCGCGGACGTGCTCGACCTCGACGCGGTCACCCAGGTTGCCGTGCGGATCGCCGCGGCCGACCACCTCGACATCTACGGCACCGGCGGCAGTTTCGCGATGGCCGACGAGATGCGTACCCGCCTCTACCGGATCGGCGTCAACGCCCACTCTTGGGGCGATGTCCACGCCGGCTTGGCGAGCGCCTCCATCCAAGGTCCCCAGACCACGGCCATCGGAATCTCCAACAGCGGCCGCACGCGCGAGACCATCGACATGCTCGCCCGGGCGCAGCGATCCGGGGCATTCGCGGTCGCCATCACGAGCTTTCCGTCCTCGCCGCTTGCGCAGCTCGCTGATGTCAGCCTGCTCGCCTCGGTCCCGGAGCAGTACCTGCATCCGGCCGACCTGTCTGCCAAGCACTCCCAGCTGTTCGTACTCGACGTCTTGTACCTGATCGTCGCGCAGCAGGACTACAGCGGTGCTGCCGCCAAGATCGCCGCATCCGCCGACGCGGTGGCGGCTCGACGTCGTCCGGACTGACCCGGCTTGATGCCTCGCCCTTCACCCGAAAGAACGAGAGGAACCCGATGATCTCTACCGTTGCCGACTTCCACCGCGAGGTGGCTGGTCGACTGGACACGCTCGCGCAGCGGGCAGCCGACGGGACGTTCGACCCGGCGGTCGATCTGCTCGTGAACGCTCTCGAAGCTGGTGGCGTCATTCAGGCGTTCGGCACCGGCCACTCCGAGGCTTTCGCGATGGAGATCGCCGGACGGGCCGGTGGGCTGATCCCCACCACCCGGATCGCGCTCCGCGATGTCGTCCTCCACGGCGAGCGTTCGGTAGCCGACCTCGAGGGCGCGACGATGGAGCGCGACCCGGACATCGTCGCGGAACTGCTGGCGGCCTCGCCGCTGCACCCGGAGGACGTGTTCGTGATCGCCTCCAACTCCGGAGTCAACGGATCCATCGTCGGACTTGCCCTGGCGGTGAAGGAGCGTGGCCACAAGGTCATCGCGGTCACGAGCCTGGAGCACACGATGGCGGTGCCGCCCAAGCACCCGAGCGGTCAGCGCCTCGCGGACGTGGCCGATGTGGTCCTCGACAACCTCGCGCCGTTCGGTGACGCGACGCTCACCCTCGGTGAGAAGTACGGCGCCGGGGCCGTCTCGTCGCTGACCGCCGCGTTCATCGCCCAGGCACTCACGCTCGGTGTGACCGAGCGCATGCTCGCTGCGGGATCCGTCCCGCCGCTGTACATCTCAGCCAACTCACCAGGAGGTGACGAGCACAACCATGCACTCGAAGAGCGTTACCGCGGCCGGATCCGGCGATCCGGCTGAGCGTGCCGCACGCCGGATGCGCGTGGCCGCTCGTCCTGTCATCACTGCACGATCCACTACCCCCACCACAGAAAGGTCGACGACGACATGAATGCCAAGCTCACCACCACCCCCGACCGCCGGACCGTACTCCGCGGTGGAATCATCACCGCAGCCAGCCTTCCCCTCGGTGTCACCCTTGCCTCCTGCGCCACCGGAGGTGGCGGCGAGGAGGAAACCACTGACGGCGGTGGCGAGGAGCCGGGCGGCGAGACCTCGGCCGACAACCCCTTCGGTATGGCCGAGAACACCACCGTCGACGCCGTCATCTTCGATGGTGGCTACGGCGTCGACTACGTCGAGTTCGCCGCCGACATCCTCGCCGAGACCCACGAGGGATCCTCGGTCGAGGTGTCCCCGTCGACGCAGATCGCCACCGAGCTGCAGCCGCGGTTCGTGGGCGGCAACCCGCCCGACCTGGTCGACAACTCCGGAGCCGGCTCGATCGGCTTCAACGCGATCCTCGACCAGCTCGAGGACCTCAACGATGTGATCGACGCTCCCAACCTCGAGGGCACCACGATCCGCGACACGCTCTACGACGGCGTCCTGGCCCCGAGCACCTACGAGGACAAGCTCGCCGCCATCAACTACGTCCTGACGGTCTATGGCGTGTGGTACTCGTCCAGTCTGTTCGAGGAGAACGGCTGGACCCCGCCCACCACGTGGGACGAGGCACTGGAACTCGGAGCCGCGGCGAAGGAGCAGGACCTGTACCTGTTCGGCTGGGGTACCGAGGCTGCCACCTACTACCAGACGCTGGCGATCGAGTCCGCGATCAAGGAGGGTGGCGACGAGGTCCGGCTGGCGCTGGAGAACCTGGAGGCGGACTGCTGGTCGCAGGACGCGATCCAGGGCGTCTTCTCGGCGATGAAGGAGGCCGTCGACGCCGGCTACTTCAAGCCCGGTGGCTCCGGTACCCAGTTCACGGCTGCTCAGGCGCAATGGTCCAACACGCAGGAGTTCCTGCTCTACCCCTCCGGATCCTGGATCGAGAACGAGATGCGTGATCAGACCACCGAGGGCTTCGAGATGAAGGGCATCTCCTCGATGAGCCTGACCTCGAGCCCGGCGCTGGGGGCGGACGCACTGCACTCCACAGCCGGTGAGCCGTTCATCGTTCCCTCCGACGGCAACACCGCCGCAGGCAAGGAGCTGCTGCGGATCATGCTCTCGAAGGAGGCGGCCGAAAACTTCGCCGCGACGAAGCTCGCTCCGACCATCGTGCGGGACACGGTGCCGGCGGACGGATTCGGCTCCACGGCCCTGGTCTCCCAGACCGATCTGCTCTCGGCAGCCGGGGAGAGCATCTTCACCTTCAATTTCGTCAACACCTACGGAATGAACTCCGAGCAGCTGCCGATCTGGAACTCCTTCCTGGACGGCAGCAAGTCGGTGGCCGACCTCACGAGCGAGCTCCAGGCGATCACCGACCGGATCCGGGAGGATGACACGATCGACAAGGTCGAGGTCTCATGACCCTCTCCGGCTCGGTCATCGACGGGCAGCCGCCGAACCAGACCACTCCTACGGGGCCCGTTCCCGGGCCCCGTAGGGGGCGGCGCCGGAAGTGGACACTCGACCGGATCAGCTTCTTCATCGTCTTCCTCGGACTGCCGCTGGCGCTGTTCCTGATCTTCGTCATCAACCCGTTCATCCAGGCCGGGTACTACTCGCTGACCAACTGGTCAGGATTCTCGCCGGAGCAGGAATTCGTCGGGCTGCAGAACTTCATCGATCTCGCGCAGGACCCACGCTTCACGAATGCAGTGGGCAACAGCGTGGTCCTCGGGTTGGTGGTGCCCTTCGTGACGCTGACGATCGCGCTCATCTTCGCGATCCTGATCACGATCGGCGGTGCCGGCCGCGGGCAGATCCGGGGCGTCAAGGGTGCCGGGTTCTACCGGGTGGTCTCGCTCTTCCCGTACGTCATCCCGGGGATTGCCATCGGCCTCATCTGGCGCCTGATCCTGGACCCCAGCAGCGGCCTCGTCAACGGTGTGCTGACCGGGTTGGGGCTCGACCAGTTCGAGTCCTTCGCCTGGCTCGGCAACGTGACCACGGCCATGCCTGCCTCGATCTTCGTGATCGTGTGGGGCTTCGTGGGCTTCTACATGTTGCTGTTCATTGCGGCGATCAAGGGCATCCCTGCCGAGATCTACGAGGCGGCGCGCCTGGACGGCGCCGGCCGGGCACGGATGAGCTGGTCGATCACCCTGCCGCTGATCCGCGACAACGTGCAGACGGCCTATATCTACATCGGCATCATGGCGCTCGACGCCTACGTGTACATGCAGGCGCTGAATCCGCAGGGCGGGCCGGACAGTTCGACGCTGGTGATGTCCCAGCAGCTGTTCCGGACTGCGTTCGCCGAGAGCAAGTTCGGCTATGCGAGTGCCATGGGTGTGGTGATCGCACTGGTCACGTTGGTGTTTGCGGCCCTGGTGTTCACGGTGAACCGCCTGGCCGGCGGTAAGGACGAAGGAGGTGCCTCATGAGCGCCACGACAACGCGGCCGCAGACGCGCAAGGTAGTGCCCGCCAAGGGCGACCGTCCCGTGGCCGTCGCCTCGCACGGTGCGCTGGTTCTCTGGTGTGTGCTGGTCATCGCCCCGATGTTGTGGACACTGCTGAGTTCGTTCAAGACGTCGGGCGAGATCTTCGCGTCCCCGTTCGGACTGCCGGCCGAGTGGAGCTTCACGAACTACGCCAATGCGTGGGTGGACTCGGGGTTGGGCGATGCGTTCATCAACACTGTGATCGTCGTCGGCACTGCCTTGGTGCTGGTGATGCTGCTCGGGTCGATGTGTGCCTATGTGCTGGGACGGTTCGAGTTCTTCGGGCGCCGGGCGATCTATTACCTGATGCTCGCAGGGCTCACGTTCCCGGTCTTTCTGGCGATCGTGCCGCTGTTCTTCGTGCTGCAGAACCTCGGCCTCCTCGGGACGCTTCCGGGGCTGATCGTCACCTACGTCTCCTTCGCGCTTCCGTTCACCGTCTTCTTCCTGTATTCCTTCTTCCGCGGTCTGCCGGTGGAGATCAGTGAAGCGGCAGCGATCGATGGCGCGGGGGAGTGGCGCACCTTCTTCCAGGTGATGCTGCCGATGGCCCGTCCGGGCATGGCCTCGGTGGCGATCTTCAACTTCCTCGGGCTCTGGAACCAGTTCCTGCTTCCGGTGGCTCTGAACACCGACCGCGACAACTGGGTCCTGGCTCAGGTGCTGGCCAGTTTCATCTCCTCGGCAGGGTACGCCGTCGACTTCGGCGCGATGTTCGCTGCGGCGGTCGTGACGATCGTGCCAGTGCTGGTTGCCTACATCGTCTTCCAGCGTCAGCTGCAAGGCTCGGTCAGCCAGGGCACGATGAAGTAGGCCTCCGAGAGCGCCGGGCCGCCGTTCGACCGCGTGAGAGCGTTCGAATCGCGACTGGAAGGCGCTCCTCGAGGATCGGCTGGTGGCCGGGTGCACTCTCTGCACCCGGCCACAGTCATGTGTGTCCGTCGTGAGTTCTCGGGCACGGCCGCTACTCGACTGTTCAGTTTTGATGACACTCGTGTGCACGAAACCTCGTACGCGACGCTGGCTCCGCTGCTACGTTGCGATCTGTTCTTGGAATGTTCGGACAAACGAGGAGCTGTCGGATGAGTATGTCTGGTCGGTTGGTGGCGTTCGCCGTCGCCTCGGCCGTGTTCGTCGGTTCGGGAATCGCCGGTTTGGCCGGGGTGACGATGTCGACGGCGTCGGCAGCTCCGGGTGATGGCGTGTTGACGGTTCAGGTCAGTCGTGACTTCTCTGGCGATGGTGTCTATGACGCGGCGTTCGATCCGCCGCAGGCTGGTGTCGAGGTGACTGTCACGGATGGGACGGACTCGATTGGGCCGTTGGTGACGGACTTCTCGGGTCAGGTGTCCTTCGATCTGTCGACGCTGTCGGGGGAGGGGTTCCGTGTCGATGTCGCCGTGACCGATCCTGAGCTCGATCATCTTCAGGCGGCGCCGGCGGCGACTGCTGACACTGTGAATGCGTTCCGCAGTTTCACCACGTTCGTCGACGGTGCGACGCAGACGATCCACGTGGGTGTGTGGAACCCGGACACGTATGTGGAGGAGAGCACCCAGCTCGCTGTCGCGCAGCAGATCAGCAGGGACGGTCCCAGTAGTCATCGATCACTGGTCGTGACCGACTGGGACAACCGCGGGCCGAACACGATGAGCGATGCAGACAATACGGATGGCATCACAACGCTCGCCACCCAGGCAGAGACCGGGACGGTTCTTGGCTTGGCTTGGGACCACTCCACGAACCAGATCTACTCAGCAGCGTATGCGAAGGCGCATACCTACTACGGGCCGGGCGGTCGTGGTGGTCTGTACCGGACCGATGTTGATGGTGGTGGCCCGGGGAACACGGAGTTGTGGGCGACTGTGCCGAATGCGGGTACGGCGGTTCACC
>NZ_VSMB01000010.1 GCF_009805705.1 Ruania rhizosphaerae | reverse complement strand
CCATCACGACCTCCCACGATCACCACTTGTCGCAACGACCGTATGAATCCACCGCATCGACGACGACACTGAGACCACCCTCGTGGTGGCGACGAGCTACTCCTCGCCGAAGCCCGCCTCGACGTCCGCCTCGATCGCATCCAGCGCCCGGGCCGCCTCCGGGCCGCTCGCCTCGAGTGCCAGCTCAGCACCGCCCGTCAGCCCGAGCCCCATGATCGCCAGGATGCTCGCGGCATCGATCCCGTTGAGGCTGACCTGTGCATCGAACTCCCCGACTTTGCGGGCGAGCATCGCGGCCGGCCGTGCATGCAGTCCGAGCCGGTTGCGCAGAATCAGGGTGCGCGTGAGCACCTCACCCTGCTCCGGCCCGACGGACCCGGGTGAGGGCGGACCGTCGTCCTCGCGATCCACCGGTCCGAAACTGGACGCCGCCTCCTCAGCAGCGGCCAGGACGGCCCGTCCCCCCGCGCCCCCCTGGGCCGCGACCGCTGCCGCGACCGCACCCTCGACGAACGGTGCATCCGCTAGGAGGACCCGTTCATCGTCGAGCATCTCGAGGACGGATTCGGCTGTGAGAGCCGCAGACCCGAGATCGGTCACCATCACCACGGCACCGGCCTCATCCTCCAAGGACGCCGTCACCGCCTGCTCCACCAGGTCGTAGCTGGTCCCGATGCGCCCGTCATCTGTGCCACCGGCGGGACGGATCGCTACATCGGGCGCCATCTGGGCCGCGACCTCGGCCGCACCGGCCGCGAGCGCCGCGGAGTGGGAGACGAGGACGAGAGCCGTCGTGGGCTCACTCATCCCCGCCCCCATCACCTGCGGCGCCCGCTGCCGCCTCGAGGAGCAGCGCGGTCGACTGCGCACCTGGATCTCGGTGCCCCACCGAGCGTGCGCCGAGATAACTCGCTCGACCCTTGCGGGCGGTCAGCGGTTCGGTGGCCGCCGCACCGGCCTGAGCTGCCTGGGCGGCCGCCTGCAGAGCCTCGACCCCGCTTCCACCTGCCTCGGCGATCTCCCGGGCGGCCTCGGACGCGGGCCCCCAGGCGTCGACCATCGTCTTGTCCTCGCGCTCGGCTTTCCCACGGGCGACGATCCCGCCCAGGGCCGCCTCCAGCACGTCCGCCACCCCGGCGGCGTCGAGCGTGGATCCCGCAGCTTTCGAGGCGCGGAGGTAGGCGGTGCCGTACAGCGGTCCGGCCGCCCCGCCGACTGTTGACATGAGCGTCTTGGCGACGAGTGCGAGCACATCGCCGATCGTCTCGGTCTCGGTACTCTGGAGCTTAGCGAGCACGGCGGTGAATCCGCGGTCCATGTTCTCGCCGTGATCGCCATCGCCGATCGCGCGATCGAGGTCGATCAGTGCCATCCGGTTCTGCCGCATGACGTCCGCACTGGCCTCCACCCAGGCCCGTGCCCACGCGACGCCGAGTGACCCGGGAGTGCTCGCGCCCCCCTCCATCCTCACGCCCCCCATCGCAGTGCGGCCGTGTGCACCGGAGCGTCATAGAGGCTGAGCAACTCATCGTCGAGACGGAGCACGGTGACTGAGGCACCCTGCATCTCCAGCGACGTCACGTAGTTGCCGACCAGCGACCGCTCCACGCTCGCGCCCCGCTGCTCGAGCAGCGCACGCGCCTGCCGGTAGACGATGTACAACTCGGAGGCGGGTGTCCCGCCCATCCCGTTCACCAGCAGCACCAGCCGGTCACCGGAGGCCACCTGCAGGTCGTCGGCGACCGCCGTCAGGAGCCGTTCGGTGATCTCGTCCGCGGAGGCGGCGGGGATCCGCTCCCGGCCGGGTTCGCCGTGGATCCCGATCCCGATCTCGATCTCATCCTCGGCCAGATCGAAGGACGGCTTGCCGGCATGGGGCACCGTGCATGCGGTCAGGGCCACTCCCATCGAGCGTACGTTCTCGTTCACCCGGGTGGCGATGGCGGCCACGGTCTCGAGGTCGTCGCCGCGCTCGGCCGCAGCGCCGGCAATCTTCTCCACCAGCACGGTGCCGGCCACCCCGCGGCGCCCCGCGGTGTAGAGGGAGTCCTGGACCGCCACATCGTCGTCGACGATCACCGATGTCACGGTCACGTCCTCCAGCTCGGCGAGCTCGGCGGCCGTCTCGAAGTTCAGCACGTCACCGGTGTAGTTCTTCACGATGTGCAGGACGCCGGCACCACCATCAGCCGCCACCGTCGCGGCGACGATCGGGTCGGGCGTCGGAGACGTGAACACCGCACCCGGTACGGCGGCATCGAGCATGCCGAGACCGACGAACCCGGCATGGAGCGGTTCGTGCCCGCTACCCCCGCCACTGACGAGACCGACCTTGCCGGACATCGCTCCGCCAGCGCGGGAGACGAACAGCTTCTCCTCGTCACCGCTGGAGACGACCAGGTCGGCGTGGGCGGCGACGAATCCTTCGACCGATTCGGCCACGACCGCCTGAGGATCGTTGATCAGCTTTTTCATGTCTGCTCCTTCGCATGGACGCCGGGGCGGCGAGTGACCAGTGCGGGCGGGTTCGGACCCCACGAGTCCACTGTGGACCGTGCCGGGTGCGGTTGCCTAGCCCTGGGTCCATCTTGCTCCTTCGACGGCCTCGTGCACAGGGTGATCGTGACAAGCAGTTCGTGAACGCACGGGATCCTGCCACAGTCAGCCCACGTGGGAGGATCGGGGCATGACGTTGTTGGCACACCAGAGACTGGTCGTCGACCAGGTCACGAACTTCATGAGCAACGACTTCGCGATCGCCGATGCCCAGGGACAGCAGATCGGCCACATCGAGACCGGTGGCAGTGCACTCAGCCGCTTCTTCATGGGCAGCCGCGAACTCACCGTCTTCGACGGCCCGGGCGAGCCACTGCTCCACCTCAAGGATACGGTCTCCTTCGGCCGCGACCGGATGGAGATCCTCGACGGGCACGGCCACCCGCTGGCACACATGGTCAAGCGGATCGCGTTCTTCCGGACCCGGGTGACGATCGAACTCGACGGTGCACCGTTGGAGATGACCGGCAATCTGTGGGGCTTCGACTTCACCCTGTCCGGCCCCCGGGGCCTCATGGCCACCGTGGCCCGCAATTGGGCCGGGATGGGCCGGGCGCTGCTGGGGCACAGTCGCTACGTCGTCGACCTCTCCCCGGACCTGGCACCCCGCGAACGTCAGGCGGTGCTCGGTGCTGTGATCGCGCTCGACCTCATCCGCAAGAAGCAGGACAACGGCTGAGACCGGCGTCGTCTCCGTATCCGCGCGGCAGACCTACCCCTCGCGACCGAAGGCCTCCAGCAGCCGCAGCCACACCTCGCTGATCGTCGGGTAGGCGGGCACTGCGTGCCAGAGACGCTCGATCGGGACCTCCCCGACCACAGCGACCGTGGCCGCGTGCAGCAACTCGGCCACGTCAGGCCCCACGAAGGTGACCCCGAGCAGCACCTGACGATCGGTGTCGACCACCATCCGGGCCCTACCGCTGTACCCGTCGGCGTGCAACGCTGCACCGGCCACGGCGCCGAGGTCGTGATCGATCACCCGCACCGCGTACCCCGCCTCCCTGGCCACCGCGGCGGTCAGACCGACGCTGGCGACCTCGGGGGAGGTGAACGCCACCTGCGGGACGCTGCGATGGTCAGCGGTGGCGACGTGCCGCTGCCACGAACCGTCCGCAACCGGACCCCCGCGAGCACGTGCCACGATCACGTCACCCGCCGCCCGCGCCTGGTACTTGCCCTGGTGGGTCAGCAGCGCCCGGTGGTTGACGTCCCCGACGGCATAGAGCCACTGTGCTCCCTGCACCCGCAACGTGTCGTCGACGTCCAGCCACTGACCGTCGGTCAGTCCCACGGTGCTCAAGCCCAGGTCGTCGGTTCGGGGGCGGCGGCCGGTGGCCACGAGCACCTCGTCGGCCTCCACCACCTGGCCGTCGGAACAGGTGAGGCGCACGGGCGTGGAGGGGCCGCCGTCGCGGGTGGCTGAGACCACGGTGACGCCGGTGCGCACGTCCACTCCTCGCTCGGCCAGGCTCGCGGTGACCAGTTCGCCGGCGAACGGCTCCTGCCCGGCCAGCACCTGCCCGCGCACGAGCATGGTGACGTCGGCGCCCAGGTCCCGGTACGCCGTCGCCATCTCCGTGCCGACCACCCCTCCCCCGACGATGGCCAGGTGCCCGGGCACCTCCTCGACACTGGTGGCCTCGCGGGAGGTCCAGGGGCTGACCGCAGCGAGGGCGTCCGGAACGTGGGCGTCGCTACCGGTGCAGATCACGACGGCGTAGCTCGCCTGCAGCCGTTCGGTCCCCTCGGCTGTGGTCACCTCCACCTCGCGCTCCCCGGTCAGGCGGCCGTGGCCGCGCACCAGGTCGATGCCCGCGCCCTCCAGCCACTGCACCTGCCCGGCGTCGTCCCATCCGCTGGTGAAGGACGTCCGCCGGTTGAGGACCTCGGCGATATCGAGGGAGGATCCAGGTCCAGTCGGCTCGTGGACTCCGGTGCCACGGACATGGGCAGCGGCGCGGCGGGCGTGCCCGGAACGTAGCAGAGCCTTGGACGGCATACATGCCCAGTAGGAGCATTCGCCGCCGACGAGCTCGGCCTCGACGATCACCGCACTCAGGCCTCCGGCGACGACCCGGCCGGCGACGTTCTCCCCCACCGCACCTGCCCCGATCACGATCACGTCCCAGGTTTGCATCTGTGCTCCTCGTGGGCGGACCCGCCCGGTCTCGTCAGGCCGATGTCATAGGTGCAGATTACGCTCGTTCCCATGGCTGTACTCAGTGGAACACAGACAAGCGAACCTCACCTGCCGTCGACGCGACCCGCAACGGCATGATCGAGTTCGAGGGGGTCGCCAAGCGGTTCGATGACGGCACGTTGGCGGTGCGAGGTGTCGATCTGGTCATCCCGTCCCACCAGGTGACGGTGTTCGTCGGTTCCTCGGGTTCGGGTAAGACGACGCTGCTGCGGATGATCAACCGGATGGTCGAACCGACGTCGGGGGTCGTGAGTATCGACGGCGAGGACGTTGCCGCACTCGACCCGGTCGCACTGCGGCGACGGATCGGCTACGTGATGCAGAGCGCGGGTCTGCTGCCGCACCGCAGGGTGCTGGAGAACATCGTGACCGTGCCGCGGCTGAACGGGATGGGGCGATCCGAGGCGACCGAGCTGGGGCTGACGCTCATGGATACCGTCGGCCTGGACCGGGATCTGGCCGGGCGCTACCCCAACCAGCTCTCGGGTGGTCAGCAGCAGCGGGTGGGCGTGGCCCGTGGGTTGGCGGTAGACCCCAACATCCTCCTGATGGACGAACCGTTCGGTGCGGTCGACCCGATCGTGCGCGCCGACCTGCAGACCGAACTGCTGCGACTGCAGGGAGAACTCGGCAAGACGGTCGTCTTCGTCACCCATGACATCGAGGAGGCATTCCTGCTCGGGGACCAGGTGGTGATCCTGGCGGACGGCGGCGTGATCGCCCAGCGTGGGGCTCCGGCCGACATCCTGGCCGCTCCTGCGAGCGAGTTCGTCGCGGACTTCATCGGCGCAGACCGTGGACGGAGGGCACTGCGGGTGGAGCACCGGGGCGGCGTCGCCGTGGTCGTCGACAGCAACGGCCGACCCGCCGGTGTCCTGACCGAGGACGCCGCGCCGTCATGACCTGGCTCTCACGGAATATCGACCTGGTGCTGGAACTGACGCTCGAGCACCTGTGGTTGAGCCTGCTGCCGATTGTGGCGGGCCTGATCATCGCCATACCGCTCGGCCAACTCGCCTGGCGTCAGCAGTGGCTACGTGGGCCCATGCTCTCGCTCGTCGGTCTGCTGTACACGATCCCGTCGCTGGCGCTGTTCGTGCTGCTGCCGCCGATACTCGGCATCGGGTACCTCAGCCGCGCGAACCTCATCGTGGCGCTGACCATCTACGCGGTGGCCCTGATGACGCGGTTCGCCTCGGACGCCTTCGCCTCCGTGGATTCACACGTGCGGCAGGCCGCCGTGGCGATGGGCTATGACGGCTGGCGCCGGTTCTGGGCAGTCGATCTGCCACTGGCGGGGCCGGTGCTCCTGGCGGGTCTGCGCGTGGTGGCGGTGAGCACGGTCAGTCTCGTCACCGTCGGAGTCCTGGTGGGGATTCGTTCGCTCGGATTCCTGTTCACGGACGGCCTGCAGCGCAACATCCCGGTGGAGATCCTGACAGGGATCGTCATGACTGTGGTGACAGCCCTGGCCCTCGACGCACTGCTGGTGCTGCTCGGCCGGTGGCTGATGCCCTGGTCGAGGGACGGGCGCGGTCGCGTGGCGGCGCGCCGGCGCCGGTCACCCAGAGCGGCGGTGGCGCGATGAACCTGTTCGCTGACGCCTTCGCCTGGCTCGCCTCACCGGAGCAGCACACCGGCGGCGACGCCATCGCCGTACGGCTGGGTGAGCACCTGCTGTACTCGGCCATCGCGGTGCTCATCTCCGCCGCGATCGCGGTACCGATCGGGTACGTGATCGGCCATACGGGACGCGGCAAGCAGGTCGCCGTCGCGTTCTCCGGCGCGGCCCGGGCGCTCCCCTCACTCGGATTACTGACGCTGCTGACTCTGTTCGTAGGCATCGGCCAGGCGCCGATGGCTGCCACGATCGTGTTCGTCGTGCTCGGTGTTCCGTCCGTGCTGGCGGGCACCTATGCCGGAGTCGAGGCGGTCGACGAGCGCGTCGTGGATGCTGCCCGGGCGATGGGGATGACCGAGTGGCAGATCTTGTGGCGCGTCGAGGCCCCGATCGGGCTGCCGTTGCTCATCGGCGGCCTGCGCAGCGCGACCCTGCAGATCGTCTCAACCGCAGTGCTCGCCGCCTACGTCGGCCTCGGCGGGCTCGGCACCTACATCCTGCGCGGGATCAACCTCAACGACTACGTCCAGATGCTCGGTGGCGCGATCGTCATCGTCGCGCTCGCGCTCGTGCTGGATGCAGCGTTCTCGCTCACGGCGTGGCTGGCGGAGAGCACCACACGGCACAGACCGGGGAATGCGGCCAAGCCGGCCGTTGTTTCTCACACTCACCCTCAGGAAGGAACGTCATGACCTTGCCTCCCCAGCGCCGTCGGGCGCTCGACCGCGGCAGCGTCCGCATGTCCGGCGCCGTCACTGCTGCCACCTCACTGGTGTTGCTGGCCGCATGCGGCGGTTCGTCCGACCCGCTCGACACCGGCGCGGGCGAGGAACCCGCGGATGCCTCCACCGTCGTGGTCGGTTCCCAGGCCTACTATTCGAACGAGATCATCGCCGAGATCTACGCGCAGGCGCTCGAGGTCGACGGCTTCGAGGTGGAGCGTCAGTTCCAGATCGGGCAACGGGACAGTTACCTCGCGGCCATGGAGAGCGGCGAGGTCGACCTGATTCCCGAGTACTCCGGGAACCTGCTGCAGTTCTACGACGCCGAGACCGAGGCGCGTAGCCCCGACGACGTCGCCGCCGCGCTGCCCGAGGCCCTCCCGGAGGGGTTGACAGTACTCAACCGTGCCGAGGCGCAGGACGCCGACTCCTACAACGTGACCGCGGCGTTCTCACAGGAGAACGGCATCACCAGCCTCGCGGATCTGGCCTCCTACGACGGTGAGATCACAGTCGGCGGCAACATCGAGCTGGAGTCACGCCCCTACGGGCCCGATGGACTCGCCGAGTTCTACGGGGTGGAGGTGGAGTTCGTCGCGATCGGTGACAGCGGTGGCCCACTCACCAAGGATGCGATCCGGGGCGGGGACATCACGATGGGTGACATCTACACCGCGGATCCGGATCTCGCGTCCGGTGACTTCGTGACCCTGGAGGACCCGGAGAGCATGATCCTGGCGCAAAACGTCGTTCCGCTGGCAGATGCCGAGATCGCCGAGGACATCGCCGGGGTGCTCGACCCGATCAGTGCGGTACTGACCACCGAGGATCTCATCGCGATGAACGCCCGCAGCGTCTCCGAACAGCTCGACTCGGCCACCATCGCCTCGGAGTGGCTGGCCGAGAACGGGCTGAATTGATCGGACAGTACGTGACATGAGTAGGTGGCGATCACGATGAGCACCTCGGGTTCTCCGAGTGCTGTCGGCACGATCCTGATCGACGGCTTCGACCGGGTGGCCGGCGAACTCCATCGCGCCCTGGACGGGATCGAGCCGGGCCACCTGGTGGCCCGGCTCGATCCGGAGGCGAACACCATCGCATGGCTGACATGGCACCTGACCCGCGTGCAGGACGATCACGTCGCCGATGTCTCCGGAGCAGATCAGCAATGGCTCGCCGGCGGCTGGGCCGAGCGATTCGGGCTGCCCTTCGACGTCTCGGAGCACGGGTATGGCCACACCAGCGCCCAGGTGGGACACGTGCGGGGTATCTCCGTCACGGATCTGCTCGGGTACCACGATGCCGTGCACGCGGCCACCGTCACCTACCTGCAGCGGCTTGTGGAGCCCGATCTGGACCGCGCGGTGGACCATTCGTGGGACCCGCCGGTCACCCTCGGTGTGCGGCTCGTCAGCGTGCTCGCCGAGGACCTGCAGCATGTGGGTCAGATCGCCTACATCGCCGGCGTGATGGAGCGCGTAGAGTCCAGAACCTAGCCTCAGGATCGGGGCAGGGCACTGTCCAATCGGTTCAGGGCACTGTCCGGCCGGCCCTCAGCCGGTTCCGTGCGGGGCGTCGACATGCCGTCGCAGCCAATCGTTGCGGGACGCGATCAGGTGGCGGACGTAGCGTGCGAGCACGAGCCGCTCGGCCAGCCTTCCGAGCGGTCCGAACGGAGCGACGAAGGTGACGTCGTCGCTCATCTGGGTGCCGCCGTCGGGTCGAGGCTGAAACCGGTGCACGTGACGGAACTGGGCGAACGGACCACGCACCTGCTCGTCGGTGAAGCTGTGGGGTGCCTCGTAGGCAGTGATGCGGCTCGTCATGGTCCACCACAGACCGAAATGACGGGCCCGCCACGTCACCGTCTCACCAAGCCCGATCACCCCGGAGGTCACGCCATCCACTGCAGCCTCCTCGCTCGCCGACATTGATGCCACGTGAGCGCCGATGTCGAGCGCAGCGTCGAAGACCTCCGGTGGCGGCGCCACGATGGTCGTCTCGGTGTGGAACTGGATCACCTGCCCTCGCCTCCGCGAACAGCGAGTACCTCGGCGCGACGTTCGGCCCACGCAATCGACGAGGCGATCGCCTCGTCCAGATTGAGCTCAGCCTGCCAGCCAAGCAACGCCTTGGCCCGGTCGACGTTGGCGTAGGCGCCGATGGCGTCCCCGGGTCTGGCCGGAGCCTCACGCACCGGCACACGGCGTCCGGTGACACGTTCGACGGCGGCATGCAGCTCGCGCACCGTGACGCCGGTCCCGGTGCCGATGTTGACCACGGCGGCCTCGTTCCCGACGGCGGTGAGCAGCGCATCGAAGCGTTCGACCGCCCGTACGTGCGCACGGGCCAGATCCCAGGCGTGCACGTAGTCGCGTAGGCCGGTGCCGTCGCGCGTGGGCAGATCCGTGCCCGTGAGGATGAACTCGTCCTGCTCCCCGCGCGCGGTCCGGATGAGCTGCCCGAGCACATGCAGAGGCTCCGCGGCGTGGATGCCGCTGCGCAGCTGCGGATCAGAGCCGATCGGGTTGAAGTAACGCAGGCTTGCCCCGCGCAGCAACCCGGCACCTGCCAGGTCTGCCATGATCTGCTCCACCATGAGTTTGGTGCGCGCATAAGGCGAACCTGGCGCGACCGGGGAACTCTCGTCAACCTCGAAGCTGGGCGAGTGAGCGTAGACAGCCGCCGAGGAGGAGAACAGCACCCGCGGGTGCCCGGCGTCGCTGAGCTCCTCGAACAGATCGAGCGACTTGGCCACGTTGTCGCGGTAGTACGCCGCCGGGTGTGCCACCGATTCGGGCACGCTCGCCCTGGCCGCCATATGCACAGTGACGGCGATCTCTGGATGCTCGGCCAGGATCTGCCGCACCAGGCGGCGGTCGGCGATGTCGCCCTCGTAGAAGATCCGGTTGGTGGTGAACGCCCGTGGGCCAGTCAGCAGCGAGTCGAGGATGACGGGCTCATGCCCGGCCCGTTCCAGGGCGGTCGCCGTCACCGAGCCGAGGTATCCGGCGCCGCCGGTGACGAGAACCTTCACATCGCCACCCTACTGGCGCAAAGGAACCCTGTGACCGCTGCGCGGCCATCGCGGGAGAGGATCCGGTGACCGTGGGTGTCGGCGATCAGCGTGCGTCGGTCGGTCGCCTCGGCTGCCGAGGCGGCTTGTCCTTGCCGAACACGGCGCGCGCCTCGGCTGCCAGAATCACCGAACCGGCGACGAGCACGCCCGTGCCGGAGGCGATCTGGTCCTGCTGACCCTGTTCGGCCAGGTCGGCCGCGAGGGAGATCGCGTTCGGAAGACTCGCCTGCACGTGCACCTGGTCAGGGTCGAAGACATCGCGGGCGATCTCGGCCAGATCATCCACGTCCATCGAACGCATCGACCTGGACTGGGTGATGACCACCTCGTCCAGGACGGGTTCGAGCACTGAGAGGATCCCCTCGGCGTCCTTGTCGGCCATCACCCCGATCACGCCGACCAGCCGGGTGAAGGAGAACGCCTCCTCCAGTGCCTGCACCAGGACTCCCGCACCGGCCGGGTTGTGGGCCGCGTCCACCACCACGGCCGGGCTGGAGCGCACGAGCTCCATCCGTCCGGGTGCGGTGGCATCGCCGAAGGCGGCCTCGACAACCTCCGCGCCCAGGGCGCCTCCCCCCAGGAACTGTTCGACCGCCGTCAGGGCGAGCAGGGCGTTCTGCGCCTGGTGGGCGCCGTGCAGCGGAAGGAAGATGTCGGTGTAGAGCCCGCCGGTACCACGCAGGTTCACCAGCTGTCCCCCAACGGCCACCATCCGCTCAGCGACCTCGATGTCGTACCCCTGGGCCACCACCCGCGCACCGCGTTCGACGGCGCGCCGGGCAATGACGGCAGCCACCTCGTCGTCCTGCTCGGCGGTCACCACGACCGCCGGCGGGTCGAGCTGTTTGATGATGCCCGACTTGACCTGCGCGATCTCCTCCAGGGAGTGCCCGAGCCACTTCTCGTGATCGCGGGCGATCGGCGTCATCACCGCCACCTCGCCGTCGATGACGTTGGTCGAGTCCCACTCGCCACCGAGCCCGACCTCGATGATCGCCACGTCCACCGGCGCATCCGCAAAGGCTGCAAAGGCAAACGCAGCAAGCACCTCGAAGAAGTTCAGCCGCGGGTGCCCACGCCCTTCGAGGCTCGCGTCCACCATCTGCACGTACGGCTCGATATCGCGCCAGACCTCCACGAAGGCCGCGGCTGAGATCGGCTCTCCGTCGATCGCGATCCGTTCGCGCACCGTGTGCAGGTGCGGGGAGGTGAAGCGTCCGGTGCGCAGCCCCATCTCCCGCAGCAGCCGTTCCACCATCCGTGCGGTCGAGGTCTTGCCGTTGGTCCCGGTCAGGTGGATGGCCCGGTAGGCACGCTGCGGGTGGCCGAGCAGGTCCACCAACTCGGCTACCCGGTCGATCGTCGGGGAGATCTTGTGCTCGGGTGCGCGGGAGAGGATCTCGGAGTAGATCTCTTTCGCCTGTTGCTCGGCCTCGGCGTCAGCCGCCCCGGTCATGAGGAGACCTTCGCCAGGTCGATACCGACGGGTGGTTCATCGTCGCCGACGACGGGAGCGACATCGACGTGCACGCTCACCGCGAGGGTCTCCCCGGCGATGAAGTCCTTCCGGTCGGTCACCGCCTGGGCCCACTGCCGGGGCACCGCCAGGGAGAGCCGGATGCGGTCCGAGACGTGCAGGTCGGCTGCCTTGCGCGCGTCCTGCACCTGGCGCACGACGTCGCGAGCGTATCCGTCCCCGATCAGTTCATCGTCCAGCTCCAGGTCGAGCACGACGAACCCACCACCGGGCAGCACTCCGGCGGCCACGGTGTCGCCGAAGCGGTCCTCGATCTCGGTGGTGAGTGTGAACTCGCCCTCCTCGAGGAGGATCCCGTCCACGCTCACGCGCTCACCCTGGGCTTCCCAGGCACCGCTGCGCGCACCGGCGATCGCACGCTGCACGTCCTTGCCGAGCCGCGGCCCGGCGGCGCGGGCGTTCACGGTGAGCTTGGTGTAGACGCCGTACTCGCTGGCGGCACCGTCGGCGAGATCACGGACCTCGACATCCTTGACATTCACCTCATCGGCCACGAGACCGGTGAACGCCGTGAGCGCATCCGGCCGGTCCACCACGACCTTGACGCTGCGCAGCGGCTGACGCACACGCAACTGGTTCGCCTTGCGCAACCCATGGGTCACCGAGACGACGTCCCGGACGGCATCCATCGCCGTCACCAGTTCCTCGTCCGCCACGAGAGCAGCCGCCGTCGGGTCGTCGGGGTTGCCGGGCACCGGCCAGTCGGTCAGGTGCACACTGCGCCCGCCTGTCAGCCCGCGCCACACCTCATCGGTGACCATCGGCGCGAGCGGGGCCATCACCCGCAGCAACACCTCCAACGCCGTGTACAGCGTCTGGTAGGCACCGGCGTCCTCGTCCCAGAACCGCTGCCGCGAGGTGCGCACGTACCAGTTGGTCAGCAGATCCAGATGCTCACGCACCCGGGCCACCGCCTCGGCGATCTCGTAGCGCTCCATCTCCATTCGCACGGTCTGGACCAGTGATCGGGTGCGGGCCAGGACGTAGCGGTCCATGTCTTCCAGCTCGGCCAGTTCCTCCGGCCGTGGGGCTCGCACGTCGATGCCGGTGCCGTCGTTGCAGGTGTTGGCGTAGAGGCCGAAGAAGTACCAGGTGTTCCACAGCGGCAGCAGCACCTGGCGCACCTGGTCGCGAATGGACTCCTCGGCCACCACGAGATTGCCGCCGCGCAGCACCGGTGAGCCCATGAGTGACAGGCGCACCGCGTCCGAGCCGTAGGAGTGGAACATCTCCATCGGGTCGGGGAAGTTGCGCAGCGACTTGCTGGCCTTGCGGCCGTCGTCGCCGAGGATGATGCCGTGCGAGACGCAGGTGCGGAACGCGGGGCGGTCGAACAGCGCCGTGGCAAGCACGTGCAGGGTGTAGAACCAGCCGCGGGTCTGCCCGATGTACTCCACGATGAAGTCACCCGGGTAGTGGTTCTCGAACCAGTCTGCGTTCGCGAACGGGTAGTGCACCTGCGCGAACGGCATCGAGCCGGAGTCGAACCACACGTCGAAGACATCCGGGATACGGCGCATCGTCGAACGACCCGTCGGGTCATCCGGGTTGGCACGGGTGAGCTCGTCGATGAACGGCCGGTGCAGGTCGGTCACCTGTACGCCGAAGTCGGCCTCGAGGTCGGCCAGCGAGCCGTACACGTCGATCCTGGGATAGGCGGGATCGTCGCTGACCCACACCGGGATGGGGGTTCCCCAGTACCGGTTGCGGGAGATCGACCAGTCACGCGCGTTCGCGAGCCACTTGCCGAACTGGCCGTCCTTGATGTGCTCGGGCACCCACGTGATCTGGTCGTTCAGTTCGACCATCCGGTCCCGGAACTCGGTGACCTTCACGAACCACGAGGAGACGGCCCGGTAGATGAGTGGGTTCTTGCAGCGCCAGCAGTGCGGGTAGGAGTGGTCATAGGTCTCGTGGCGCAGCAGTACGGCACTCTGACCCTGCGCCCCGCCGGAACCGGCCTTCAGGTCCTTGATGATGGCGGCGTTGGCGTCGAAGACGTTCATCCCGGCATAGTCGGGCACGGTGGCATCGAACTTGCCGGCGGCGTCCACCGGGGTCGCCGGTTCGATGCCGGCGGCGTCGGTGACGACCTTGTCCTCCTCACCGTAGGCAGGGGCGATGTGCACGATGCCCGTACCGTCGTCGGTGGTGACGTAGTCGGCGAGGAGCACCTGGTGGGCGTTCTCACGGCCGGCGAAGTACCCGAAGGGCGGGGCGTAGCGGCTGCCTGCCAGCTGGGCACCGGTGAGGGTCGCCAGTACCTCGGGCTCGGTCCCCAGCTCACGCTCGTAGGCGGCCAGGCGGGCCTCGGCGAGCACGTACCGCCCGCCGTCACTACCGGCCACGACGGCGTAGGTCACCTCGGGGTGGACGGCGGTGGCCAGGTTGGAGGGCACTGTCCAGGGGGTGGTGGTCCAGATGAGCAGGTGCGCGCCGGTGAGTGCCTCGGCAGCCTCGGAGGGGACCTCCGGACCGATCGCATCCAGCCGGAACCCGACCGTGATGGCCGGATCCTGCCGCATCCGATAGGTGTCGTCGTCCATCCGCAGCTCGTGGTTGGACAACGGGGTCTCGTCCCGCCAGCAGTACGGCAGCACGCGGTAGCCCTCGTAGGCGAGGCCCTTGTCGTAGAGCTGCTTGAACGCCCAGATCACCGATTCCATGTAGGTCAGGTCGAGCGTCTTGTAGTCGTTCTCGAAATCGACCCACCGGGCCTGCCGGGTGACGTACTCCTCCCACTCCTTCGTGTAGCGCAGCACCGAGTCCCGGCATTCTTTGTTGAACGCCTCGAGCCCCATCTCCTCGATCTGGGTCTTGTCGGTGATCCCGAGGATCCGCTCGGCCTCCAGCTCGGCGGGCAGGCCGTGGGTGTCCCAACCGAACCGGCGCTCCACCCGCTTGCCGAGCATGGTCTGGAACCGCGGCACGACGTCCTTGACGTACCCGGTGAGCAGGTGCCCGTAGTGCGGCAGGCCGTTGGCGAACGGGGGGCCGTCGTAGAAGACGAACTCGTTCTCACCCTTCTCCCCTGCCGACCGGTTCTCGATCGAGGCGCGGAAGGTGTCATCGCTCTTCCAGAACGCCAGCACGTCGGTCTCGACGTCCGGGAAGTTCGGGGAGGGCTGCACGCCGTCGGCCTGGGTGTGGCGCGGGAAGTGCAGGTCGCTGCCGGTCCTGGTGGGCTCGCTGGTCATCTGCGCTGTCCTTCGACTGATTCGATCCGTGTCGAGGACGATCCGCTCCCGTCCGGGCGCGTCCCGCGGTACCACCTCGGTTGCCCCGCCGCGGACGACGGAACCCCTTCATCTGCGGCTGTGACGGGCCTACCCGTCCGGTTCTACTGAGCTCCACCGTGGTGGGGCGGTTCTTCCGGAGGCTCACCGGTGATGGCCGGGTCGATGCCTGTGCTTCCAGTCTAGCCTGACGTACCCGGCGTGGGGCCAGCCGATATCGATCCCGCCCGCTCCACCGATGGGGTGGCCAGGCGGCCCGAGTGGTGTTGACGCGATCCACTGAACGCTGCGCGATCGCTGGAGACCATGATGGCGACCGAACCTGGCCGACCTCTGGCATGACGCACGATGCTCTTCGCGCGCTGACCGGCCCCCGTGGGTGACAGATTCTCGGCACTCAGGACAGGTGCTGGTGGAGGTAGCTGGTCAGCACGGCGTGGAGCTCGGTGGTCAGGGCGTCTCGTTCCGGTCCGCTCGCGTCGGCGATCAGGGGCATCATGCTGCGGACGAGCTGGATAGTGACGGTCGCGATACGGGCGACCTCCTCGTGCGAGCGATCTGGCAAGAGGAGCCCGATGAGTTCTGCCACGCGGTGGTGAATCGCGGTGTGGATTGGCGTGACGGCAGCACGGAGGCCGGCGGGCATGTCCGTTCTGGCGAAAAGAGCCTTGAATCCGGGATGGGCCAGGTTGAAGGCCACGAGAGGTCCGAGCACGGTATCGACGAGATCCTCGACGCTCGCGTCGTCGATACTCTCTCTCGTGAACACCTCTCCGCGCAGGGCAGCGAGCTGGCTGGCATAGTGATCGGCCAGCGCGTGGGCGATGTCGTCCTTGTTCTTGAAGAACTGGTACAGCGAGCCTGGTGAGATGCCGGCTTGTGCGGCGATCGCGTTTGTCGTCGCCGCGTCATAGCCGTGCTCGGCGAAGACGGCGGCGGCGGCGTGCAGGATCTGCTCGATCCGCTGCTGGCCGCGCGCCTGCCTACGCGGCCGTGCCTGCGAACCATCGGTGACCGTTTCCTCGCTCGCCACGCTTCTTCGCTCCCTCGAGGACTAGACAACACGAGCATTCGCTCGTATTCTTTTTTGCGAGCATCTACTCGCCTCTACTCGCCCCAAAGATAGCAGAGGCGCTGCCGCCGCATCAGGGCATCCGGCCGTGAACCCACCGACAGAGGCCGCGACGGCCGACGATCAACCACAGGAGAATCCCCGTGACTGACGCTCCGCTCCCGACCACCACCCTCGAACGCGTCGGCGACCTGACCTATCGTCGGCGGTGGCCGGTGCTGATCGTCTCGCTGATCGTGCTCGCGGGGCTCGGTGCGGTCGCCGCGGGCGCGCTGTCGTCCTTCGTGCTCAACCGCTGGGAGGCAGCCGGTAGCGAGTCGGTGGCGGCACAGGAAGTGATGTGGGACGAGTTCGCCACCGGCAACTCCAATCTGATCTTGCTCATCACCGCCGACGGTGGCGACGTGGACGAACCCGCCGTTGCCACAGCCTCGGCCGCTGTCGCCGACGAACTCGCAGGCGAGGATGCCGTGGCCGATGTGTGGTCGTACTGGTCGCTGGACGGCGATGCGACCCTGCGCAGCGACGACGGAGCCTCGGCCATGATCCTCGCCCACGTGACCGGCGACGCCACCGAGGCCCGCACTGCGATCGCCGAGTACATCCCCGACTACACCCGCGACGACGGTGTCATCAGAGTGCAGGTCGCAGGATCGGAGGCGGCATCGACGCAGATCAGCGCGCAGGCGACCGAGGACTTCCTGCGCGCGGAGCTCATCATCATCCCGCTCATGCTCGTCCTGCTCGTGATCATCTACCGTCGCGTGAGTTCCGCGCTGCTGACCCTCGGCGTCGGCCTGTTCTCCGTGATCACCACCCTGGCCGGACTCCGCGCGCTCACCTCGGTCGTTGAGATCGCGAGCTTCGCCTCCAACATCGTCCTCGTCATGGGAATCGGCCTAGGGGTCGACTACAGCCTGTTCGTCATATCGCGATTCCGCGAGGCGCTCGCCCGCGGCACGATGGTCCGCTATGCGCTCCGCGAGACGCTGAACACCGCCGGACGAACCGTCGTGTTCAGTGGCTTGACCGTCGCCGCATCCGTCGCGGTGCTGCTCGCACTGCCCTTCCCTTTCTTGCGTTCCTTCGCCTACGCCGGCGTACTCACCGTCATCACTGCTGCGGCTGGCGCGCTCATCATCTTGCCCGCCGCCCTCGCCATCCTCGGCGAGCGCATGGCACGACGCGGCGTCACCGTCCCGGTGTCGAAACCGGTGGAGCAGGGAGGCTGGTACCGGCTCGGGCAGCGCGTCATGCGGCGCCCGATCCTGTGGGGCGGAGCCGCGCTCGTCGCGCTCCTCGCTGTTGCCTCCCCGGCCTTTGACCTGCAGATCGGGGTGCCCGATGACCGTGTGCTCGCGCAGGGCTCCTCCGTGCGTGACACCTACGACCAGCTCCGTAACGACTTCGCCGTCGAGGCCAACGACGCCATCCAGGTGATCGAGACCGGCAACGCATCCCCGACCGCCACCGACGTGGCCGGCTACGCCGCCCGGATGTCCCGCATCGACGGGATCGCCCAGGTGAACTCTCCTGCGGGCGTGTTCGTGGACGGCACTCCGATCGCCGAGGGCGACGAACGACTCGACTCCGGCGACACGGTACGCCTGGATGCCATCCCCGCCCGCGAAGCACTCGACGGCACCGGGGGCGACCAGATCATCGCCGAGATACGCGCACTCCAGGCCCCCTTCGACGGCACTCTCGTCGGCGGGTATCCCGCCCAGCTCGCCGACTTCCGCGAAGCGCTCCTCGAACGGCTGCCGTTGATCGCCGCACTCATCCTGCTCGTCACCTTCGTGCTGCTGTTCCTCCTCAGCGGCAGCCTCCTCGTACCGCTGAAGGCGACCGTGCTGAACCTGCTCAGCATCGGCGTCATGTTCGGCGTCCTCACCGCCGTGTTCCAGAACGGGCTCTTCGCCGACGTGGTCGGCTTTACCCCCGTCGGCACCCTCGACCCGGCCTTCCCGATCCTGATGTTCTGCGTCGTCTACGGACTCTCCATGGATTACGAGGTGTTCATGGTCTCCCGCATCCGCGAAGAGTACGAACGCACCGGTGACAACGACCGTGCCGTGCTCGCTGGCCTCCAGCGCAGCGCCCCACTCATCACCGCGGCAGCCCTCACCCTTGCTGTGTCATTCGGCGTCTACGCCACCGGCTCGGTGATGTACCTGCAGATGATCGGCATCGGCGTCGCCGTCGCGATCCTCGTCGACGCGACCATCATCCGCGGCATCCTCGTCCCCGCCTTCATGCGCCTCGCCGGCCCCGCCAACTGGTGGGCCCCAGCGTTCCTCACCCCCGTCTTTCGCCGCTTCGGGCTCCGCGACGAACCCGCACGCTCCATCTCGGCACTTCCGGCCTCAACAGGGCCCCTCCCGGACTTCGAGACGCCAGTTGAGTCGGCCTGAGGCGCTCCATGCGAGACATCAGGCGTGGGATGGGAGCTCATCCCGTTCGAGAACTGCGACGACGGCGCCAGTGCGCTCATCCACGCCCGCCTCATCTGGGCACAGAAGTTCGGAGACACGCCCTAGCGTCCTCAGTCGCCGACGGCGTCGATCCCCCGCTTCACGATCGCCGGGTCGGGCTGTCCGACCACCTCATGGTCCTTGCCGTCGTACTCGAACTGGGCAAGGAAATGGCGCATCGCGTTGATCCGGGCTCGCTTCTTGTCGTTGCTCTTGATCGTGGTCCACGGCGCCCAGTCGGTGTCGGTGCGGCGGAACATCTCTTCTTTGGCCGTGGTGTAGGCGCCCCATTTGTCCAGGGATTCCAGGTCCATCGGCGAGAGCTTCCACTGCCGCACCGGATCCACTTGACGGATGATGAAGCGGGTCCGCTGCTCGGCCCGGGTGACCGAGAACCAGTACTTGGTCACCGATATCCCGGACTCCACGAGCATCTTCTCCAGCAGCGGGGCCTCACCCATGAACTGCTGGTACTGGTCGTCATCACAAAAGCCCATCACCCGTTCCACTCCGGCGCGGTTGTACCAGGAGCGGTCGAACAGGACCACCTCACCGGAGGTGGGCAGGTGCTGCACGTAGCGCTGGAAGTACCACTGGCCGAGCTCACGGTCACTGGGCTTGGACAGCGCCACCGTGCGGGCGTATCGCGGGTTCATGTGCTCCATGAACCGTTTGATCGTGCCCCCTTTGCCGGCGGCATCGCGCCCTTCGAACAGGATCACGTGCCTGCCGCCGGTAGCAGAGGTCCAGCGCTGGAACTTCAGCAGCTCCACCTGCAGCAGGTACTTCGTCTGGTCGTACTCGCTGCGGTCCATCCGCTCGTCGTAGGGATAGTTCTCGCGCCAGGTGTCGACCGCGCGGCCCGCGGGGTCGATCAGCACCGGGTCGTCGTCGTGGTCCTCGCCGAGGCTGTGACCATCGGTCTGGAGCCGGTCGATGTACTCCCGCACGTCCTGGATCATGGCGGCGAACGTACCGGGACCAGGCGAACACCCGGTGACCACCACGTGTCTGACAGACGACGGTCACCTCCGGTGAGCTGAGTACACCTCCTCAGGTCCCGTCAGGCTCCGGCGCTGAGCAGATAGTCCTCGGACTCCTCGTCCCAGCGCAGGTCCAGTGCCCCGTCGGCAGCGTCGGTGCAGAACTGCAGGAAGGTGCGATAGCCGAGCGCCTTCTCGCTGAAGTCCGGGCGCCGCTTGCGCAGGCGGTTCTTCAGGCTGGACAGGGCCACGGGCCCGTCGGACTCCGTGACGACAGACCGCAGCAGCGCGAAGGCGTCCGCACGTTCCCCATGAGCGGGCACGGACACCTCCGGGTCGCCGGCGGCCGGGCCCCTGGCCAACTCCACCAGGCCGCGCTCGGCGAGGTGGCGCAGCACATCGGAGAAGGTGCGGAACCCGTGGTCGGACTCGCTGAAGGTCGGATCCTTGCGCAGCAGAGTGCGTTTGAGTACCGAGGCCGTCACGCTCCCGCCGGTGGAGGACTGCAACCCGGCCAGGGTCTGCGCCACAAGCACCTCGAGCGCGCCGGCCTCTTCACTGCGAGCGGCCGGTTCGTCGTCAGTGGGCTCGGCCGGTGGGCTCACCGGTTCCCCGGCGGCGGCCGGTGGGGGCGCTGGTTCCTGCCTGCTCTTCTCCGCCGTCTTGCCACCCTGACGCCCACGCCGGCGCGGCCCGCTGGGTTCGGTCTCGGGCACCTCGACTCCCTCGAGGCGGTCGTAGAAGAGGAACTCGTCGCACGCTGGCGGCAGCAGCCGCGAGGTGGACTGTTCCACACCCACGCCGATCACGCGCTTGTTCAGCTCGCGCAGCTTATGCACGAGCGGGGAGAAGTCGCTGTCGCCGGTGCACATGACGAAGGTGGAGATGTAGTCGCGCTCGAAGGCCATCTCGATCGCGTCCACGACCATCTTGATGTCCGCGGCGTTCTTGCGGGAGGCACCCATCCGTTGCGGCATCTCGATCAGCTCCACCTGGTGGCGCGTGAGTGAGCGCCGGTCCTCGTCGAAGTAGGACCAGTCCGCATAGGCGCGGCGCACGACCACGCGACCCCGGATCGCGAGCGCGTCGGCGATCGGGCCGAAGTCGAACGCCATCCCGCCCAGGTGCTCGCGCGCGCCGAGCGCGAGATTCTCGTAGTCGAGGAAGACGGCGAGACGTTCTTCGGATTCCATGACACCACCCTAGGTGCGCGACGCGCAGATCCACAGACAGACCGGGTATCGGTGCAGATCAAGGCACACGCGCACGTCCTCCGGTGGCTGCCGGCCGGGCGCCGGAGAGGAGATGGTGACGGTGGTCAGGGGCGGGCTGGTCACGGGAGTTCCTCTCCGGCGCGGCGCAGCACAGCGCGCGCCTGGGCGAGCAGGGGTTCGTCCACCATCTGGCTGCCGTGGCGTTGCACGCCCCCACGCTCCCCGACGGCGGCCATCACCTCCCGCGCCCACCGCACCCGGGCAGCGTCGGGGTGGTAGGCCTCGCGGACGACGGGCACCTGCTGCGGGTGCAGGCAGGCTGTGGCGGCGAACCCGGAGGCGGCGGCGTCCTCTGCCTCGCCGCGCAGCCCCACGAGGTCGTCGAGGTCGAGATGGACGGCGTCGATGGCAGCCTTGCCGTAGGCGCCCGCGGCGAGCAGCACCCGGGACCGGGCGTGACGTGCGACCGGCCGATAGGGTGCCGCCACACCGGAGGTGGAGACGGAGAATCGGCTGGAGGTGCCCCCGAGGGAGGCCATCAGGTCCTCGGCGCCCCACATCAGGCCGACCACCGAGTCCTCGGCGGCCATCTCGGGGGCCACGAGCACGCCGCGCGCCGTCTCGCACAGGGCGATCACCTGCAGGCCCTCGAGCCCGGTCAGGTCGGCAGGGCTGCAGGCCTTGGCGAGCATCACCCGCCGGTATCCGGCACGACGGACCGCGTCCACGTCGGCCTCATGCTCCGGTGAGTCCGCCGCGTTCACCCGGACGATGGTGCGGTCGGGATCGAGTGGGTGCGCCTCGAGCGCACGCCGCGCAGCCGCCCGGGCGTCGGCAGCCACGGCATCCTCCAGGTCGAGGATCACCCCGTCTGCGCGCTCGGCCGCCTTCGTGAACCGGTCGGGTCGGTCGGCGGGGCAGAACAGCAGGGCAGGTCCGGGCAGATCCGCTGCGGACCTCGCGGGCCCTGGCGCCGTCATGAGCGCTCACCCCCAGCGTTCCCGCCGCCCGCGCGTCCCTCATGAGCCTGGCGGTACCACATGAGCGCCGAGCGCACCGCGACGACGGTGATGACGCCGTCCTGGTTGCGACCGGTGTGCTCGAGCCGGGCGATGCCCTGCCCCGGCCTGCTGGCCGAAGCACGGGTCTCGAGCACCACCGTCTGCGCATAGAGGGTGTCGCCGTGGAACATCGGGGCCGGGAACCGTACGTGCTCGAAGCCAAGGTTGGCGACGGTCGTGCCCTGGGTGAGATGCCCGACCGAGAGGCCCACCACTGTGGCAAGGGTGAACATCGAGTTCACCACCGGGCGGCCGAACGGCTGCGTCGCGCACCAGGCGGCGTCCAGGTGCAGGGCTTGTGGGTTCATCGTGGCGGTGGTGAACAGCACGTCATCGGCCTCGGTGATGGTCCGGCCCGGGGCGTGCCGGTAGCGCACCCCGAGCTCGAGCTCGTCGAGGTATTTGCCACGCTGGACCTCCTCGCGCAGCGGCTCCGCAGGCTGGGTGTCCATCGTTCTCCCTCTCTCGCTGTCGCCGAGCGGGCCGGTGCTATCGGCGGGTCAGGCCCGCGCCGGTCAACCCCAGTTCACGGGCGATCACTGCGAGCTGGACCTCGGTGGTGCCTTCACCGACCTCCAGCACTTTCGCGTCCCGGTAGTGCCGGGCCACGAGGTTCTCGTTGAGGAAACCGTAGCCGCCGAAGATCTGCGAGGCATCGTGAGCGTTGGCCACGGCAGCCTCGGCACCGACGAGCTTGGCGAGCGAGGCGGCCATCTTGAACCGCACCCCCGTGTCCATCAGCCGGGCCGCCTCCACCCACGCGAGCCGGGCGGTGTGCACGCGTGCCTGCATCCTGGCGATCATGAAAGCCACGTGCTGGTTGTCCTCCAGCGCTCGTCCGAAGACCTGCCGTTCGTGGCTGTGCCGGATCGCCTCTTCCAGGCATCCTTGGGCAGCGCCGGTGCAGAGTGCGGCGAAAGCGATACGGCCCTCGTCGAGGCAGGTGACGGCATAGGCGTACCCGCGGCCGCGCTCGCCGAGCAGACTCTCCTCGGGAATGTGGACATCGGTGAGCGTGAGGGGATGGGTGTCGGAGGTGTGCCAGCCGACCTTGTCGTAGGCGGGTCCGACGGCCAGTCCCTCGCTGGGGACGGGCACGAGGAAGGCCGAGAGCTCCGGTACCCGGGTGCCGTCGTCGCGCGTGCGCTCACCGGTGACAGCCGTGATGGTGACGAGCGTGGTGATCGGCGTTCCGGAGTTGGTGATGAACTGCTTGGAGCCATTGAGCACCCACTCACCACCGACGAGATCAGCGGTGGTGCGCGTGCCGCTGGCGTCTGAACCGGAACCGGCTTCGGTGAGTCCGAAAGCGGCGAGCGCCTGCCCGGTGGCGAGGCTGGGCAACCACTGCCGCTTCTGCTCCTCGGTGCCGAACCGCAGCACCGGCATGGCACCGAGTCCGATCCCGGCCTCGAGGGTGACGGCGAGGGACTGGTCGACACGGGCGATCTGCTCCACGGCGAGGCAGAACGCGGTGTAGTCGGCGCCGGTGCCCCCGAACTCCGGCGGCAGGGGAAGCCCGAAGAGCCCCATCCGGCCCATCTCGGCAATGACGTCCAGCGGCAGTTCCCGCCGGGTGTCCCAGTCGTAGGCGGCGGGGCGCACCACGGTATCGGCGAACGTGCGGACCTTCTCGGCGAGCGCGAGGTGCTCGGGGGTGAAGCCGTACGGCATGAGCGTGACTCCTTCGTCAGATCTTGTGGATCGTTGCGCTCGGCCCTCGCGGGTCTTGTGAACCCTCAGGGCCGGTGACGGCGGCGAGCACCTGGCCGGATGTGACCTGGTCACCGACGACGACGTCGATGGTGATCGTACCGGCGCGACCGGCGCGCAGTGGGTACTCCATCTTCATCGCCTCGACCGTGACGATGCGGTCTCCTGCCTCGACCCGGTCGCCCGTGGCGGCGTGCACGGCAACCACGGTGCCCGGCATCGGGGTGCGCAGCTGCGGGTCGCTCACCCCAGCCGACATCGCGGTACTCGTGTCCGGATCGTGGTGATCGAGACCCCACGTCCGGCCATCCCACCGCACCCAGGTGGCAGCCGGCTCGAGCAACACGTCCACACCTGCGCTCATGCCGTCGAGGACCAGCGCGCACGAACTGACGGCCCGCAGCAACACCGTGCCAGATATGGCACAGCGTCGCTGCTGGCCGTCGGTTGTGTCCCCGACCGCGACGAGCGCGCGCTCGGGAGGACCGGATACTGCGACTGTGCCCGCAGCGAAGGCATAGATGACGGGCTGGTCGGCGCCCAGCCGCCATCCTGACGGCCGGCGCCAGAGCTCGTCCGTCCAGGCGTGTGCATGCCGCGCCAGGGCTGCAGCGATCAGCGCCTCGTTCGGCGTGTGCTCCCGGGACATGGTGAGTCCGTCCAGCAACGTCGTGTCGGCGGTGCCGGTGCGTACCTCTGGGTGGGCCAGCAGCCGCCGCAGGTAGTCCACATTCGTCTCGATCCCGAAGATCACCGTGTCCGCGAGCGCCCGGTCCAGCCGCGCCAGGGCGTCAGCACGCGTGTCAGCGTGGGCGATCACCTTCGCCAGCATCGGGTCGTACTCGGTTCCGACCACGGTGCCCTTCGCCAGCGCGTGATCGACGCGCACCTCGTCCGGCCAGCGCACCACCGCGGCGGTTCCAGTCGCCGGGAGGAAACCGGAGTCCGGACGTTCGGCGTAGATCCGTGCCTCGATCGCATGCCCGTCGACCGCCCGGTCCAGGCCCGGATCGAGCGCTTCGCCGGCGGCGATGCGCACCTGCCACTCCACCAGGTCCACACCGGTGACCGCTTCGGTGACGGGGTGCTCCACCTGGAGGCGGGTGTTCATCTCCATGAAGGCGAAGGCGTCCGGATCCGCGGCGGGCACGAGGAACTCCACCGTTCCGGCGCCTTCGTACCCCACGCTCTCGGCCACGGCGACTGCGGCGTCGCTCATCCGCTGCCGGGTGGTCTCGGTCAGCAACGGTGAGGGAGCCTCCTCGATGACCTTCTGATGGCGGCGCTGCAGCGAGCACTCCCGCTCGCCCAGGCTGAGGACGTGGCCGTGGGCGTCGGCCAGCACCTGGATCTCGATGTGGCGGGGAGCGTCGACGAACCGTTCCACCAGCAGCGCCTCGTCCCCGAAGGCGGCACGGGCGATGCGACGGGCAGTCGCGAGCGCCTCCGGTAGATCGGCGAGGTCGCGGACAACCTGCATCCCTTTCCCACCGCCGCCCGCGGAGGGTTTGACGAGCAAGGGCGGGCCCAGGTGCGCCGCTGCGGTGAGGAGGTCCTCGTCCGGTTCACTGACCCCCTCGATCACCGGCACCCCCGCCGCGGCGACGTGCGCCTTCGCCCGAATCTTGCTGCCCATCAGTTCCAGTGCCGCCTGGCCCGGCCCGATGAACACCAGCCCGGCGTCGGCGCAGGCGCGCGCAAGCTCCGGGCTCTCGCTGAGGAAGCCGTACCCGGGGTGCACGGCCTCGGCTCCGGTCCGGCGCGCAGCCTCGATGATCGCGGCCACATCCAGGTACGACTGTGCCGCCGGAGCGGGTCCGATCCGGACGGCGAGGTCGGCGGCCCGGACGTGCGCTGCGCCGTCGTCGGGGTCGGAGTACACGGCGACGGATCGGATTCCCATCCGCCGGAGCGTGCGGGCAATGCGGACGGCGATCTCGCCGCGGTTGGCGATGAGGACGGACGTGAACACGGAGGACGGCTCCCTTCACATCCGGAACATGCCGAAGCGAGATTCGGACAGATCGGGCAGCGGCGCACGCGAGCACACGTCCAGGGCAAGCCCGAGCACGGTGCGAGTCTGGGCGGGGTCGATGATGCCGTCGTCCCACAGCCGCGCGGTGGCGTAGTACGGGTTGCCCTGACGCTCGTACTGTTCACGGATCGGTGCCTCGAACGCCTCCCGCTCGTGGGCGGGCCAGTCCTCGCCGCGGGAAGCGGCCTGGTCGGCGCGCACCGTCCCCAGTACGGCGGCGGCCTGACGTCCGCCCATCACCGAGATCCGCGCCCCGGGCCACATCCACAGGAACCGGGGCCCGTAGGCACGTCCGCACATGGAATAGTTGCCGGCACCGAAGGATCCGCCGGTGATCACGGTCAGTTTCGGTACCCGGGTGGTGGCCACGGCGGTGACCATCTTCGCGCCGTGTTTAGCGATACCGCCCGCTTCGGCCTCGCGGCCCACGAGGAAGCCCGAGATGTTCTGCAGGAACAGCAGCGGGATGCCGCGCTGGTCGCACAGCTCGATGAAGTGGGCGCCCTTGAGTGCCGACTCGCTCAGCAGCACGCCGTCATTGGCCACGATGCCCACCCGATGACCGTGGATGCGGGCGAAGCCGGTCACGAGGGTGGTGCCGTAGGTGGCCTTGAACTCCCGCAGTTCGGAGCCGTCCACGAGACGGGCGATGACCTCGCGTGGGTCGCTGGCCGCCTGCAGGTCGGTGGGCGCCACCCCGTAGATCTCTTCGGCCCGCACTGCGGGTTCTCGCGGTGGTGCGACGTCCCACACCCGCGGTGGCGGTGGCGGCAGGGTGGCGACGATGTCGCGCAGGATCCGCAGGGCGTGGGCGTCGTCGTCAGCCAGGTGGTCCACCACCCCGGAGGTGCGGGCGTGCAGTTCCCCGCCGCCGAGTTCCTCAGCCGTCACCTCCTCACCGATCGCCGCCTTCACCAGCGGTGGGCCGCCGAGGAAGATGGTGCCCTGGCCGCGGACGATCACGGTCTCGTCGCTCATGGCGGGCACATAGGCGCCGCCGGCGGTGCAGGACCCGAGCACGGCGGCCAGCTGCGGGATCCCGGCGGCGGACATGCGGGCCTGGTTGGCGAAGATGCGCCCGAAGTGCTGCTCATCGGGAAAGACCTCGTCCTGCATCGGCAGGTAGGCGCCGCCCGAGTCCACGAGGTACAGGCACGGGAGCCGGTTCTCCAGGGCGATCTGCTGGGCGCGCAGGTGCTTCTTGACCGTGAGTGGGTAGTAGGTGCCGCCCTTGACGGTGGCGTCGTTGGCGATCACGAGCACTTGCCTGCCGTGGACCATGCCGATGCCGGCGACCACTCCGGCAGCCGGGCATTCACCGTCGTAGAGATCCCAGGCCGCCAGTGGCGCGATCTCCAGGAACGGGCTGCCGGGGTCGAGCAGGGTGGTGATCCGATCCCGCGGCAGCAGCTTGCCCCGGTCGGTGTGCCGCTGCCGAGACCGCTCCGGCCCCCCGCGGGCTACCGTGGCGAGCCGTTCGGTCAGCTCGGCCGCAAGGGCGCGCTGGGTCGCGTCATTGGCGGTGAACTCCGAGCTCGCCGGGTCTGCGGCGCTGGCCAGAATCGTCATCGACTCTCCTTTGTGCTGCGGGGGTCGCCCGCAGCCTCAGGATGCCACGGCCGACCTCAGTCCACCGCGTGAGAACGGCAGTTCAGGTGAGGTGCAGGAAGTCCCGGAGGGCGTCCAGTCCCTCGTACGTCACCTCATCCGGGTGGAGTTCGGGGTGGGCGACCCGGTGCGCTTCCCAGTCCGCCCGGTCGAGGCGGTAGGCACGGTGCTCGACGGCGGCTCCTTCCCGGACCTCGCGGCTGCACCCGTTCTCGCGGTACCCGAGCCGCCGGGACACGCCGTTCGAGGCGGCGTTGTCCACCCACGCCTCGGTGCGCGCGACATCCGCGCCGAAGCCGTCGAAGGCCAGGTGCAGCACCAGCGCGCGCATCCGGGTGCCGATCCCCTGCCCCTGGTGTTCCCGGCCCAGCCAGGAGCCGGTGCCGAGCACACGAGTGGTCGGCACATCCGTCCCACCGACCGCCTGGATCCCGACCGGAGCACCCCGATGCAGCACCGCCAGCTCCAACCCCCAGGCATCCGGTCTCATCTGCGCCCGTGCCTGCCACTGGTAACGCAGCACACTGCGCGCGACCTCCTCCGGCGTGCCCCGGGTCCAGGGCACCATGAACGGCATCGCCCCCGGTGCGTGCACGCCGCGAGAGGCGAGCTCGGCCAGGTCCACGAGGAGTTCGTCGTCGAGGTAGCGCAGTTCCAGATCACCGGCATGCACCCGCAGACCGGCGGGTGGCCAGAGCACAGTCTGCGCAGGGCGTGGAGGGACGGCGTCCATCCGCAGACCGTATCGACCTCACCACGTCCGGTCACCGGATTTCCGGTTCGGGCCTGGTCGCTTCGGTCCGCGACTGTTCGCGCCACGTTCACCCGGTCGGCACCCGGCCGATCTACCCTGTCGAGGTGGGCCGCGCTCTCGCGGTCGCCGACGAGGAGGGTATCCAGCGTGAAGATCTACGCCCACCGGGGTGCCAGTGCAGAACTGCCGGAGAACACCCTCGCCGCGTTCTCCCGGGCGCTGGAACTCGGGGTGGAGGGCGTCGAGCTGGACGTGCACCTGAGCGCCGACGGGGTGCCGGTGGTGATTCACGACGACACGCTGGACCGGACCACCTCAGTCACCGGACCTGTGGGGGCTCGCAGTGAGGCGGAGCTGGCACGGGTGGACGCCGGTGGCGGGGAGCATGTGCCGACTCTGGACGAAGTGCTGGACCTCGTCGGGTCGGCGGCCGTGGTCAATGTCGAGATCAAGGATCCGACCGCGATCGATGCCGTAGCCACCGTGACGGCGCACCACCCGCAGGTGCACTGGTTCGCCTCCGGAGGGCACTGGCAGGCGCTCGCCCGCCTGACCGACCTGGTGCCGGGTCTGGCGGCGTACCCGCTGAGCCTCGGGCATGAGGGGAACGAGTCCGAGCTGCTCGCTCAGGTCCGTGCTCACCGACCGGAGGCGGAGGCCACCGTGGCCGAGATGCTGGAACGGGTCGGGACGTTGGAGGACGCCGTCGCCTTCGCGCTGCGTACAGGCTCAGGCGGGGTGTCGGTGTGGGAGCGCAACCTGACGGCGGGCGATGTGCAGACGATCCGGTCCCGCGGGCTCGAGGCGTGGGTGTGGACCGTGAACGACCCGGACCGGATGGGCGAGATCGCTGACCTGGGAGCGGATGCGCTGTGCACCGACGACCCGGCGACCGCACTGCGGGTGCTGGCAAGGGATCACTGAGGTGGCCGAGCGCTGACACCTCAGAGCAAGCGTGTTCAGAGCGGGCGTTCTCAGAGCCCGGTGTGCCGGGCTACCTGCGTGCTGGAGGCCTGTGCCACCGGGCGGATCGTCATGGAGTCGATGTTCACGTGCCGCGGCCGGGTGAGGGTCCAGGCGATGGCATCGGCGATGTCGTCGGCCGTGAGCGGATTCTCCACACCCTCGTAGACGGCGTCGGCTGCACCGGCGTCACCGAGGCGGTTGAGGGAGAACTCCTCGGTCCTGACCATGCCGGGCGCGATCTCGATCACCCGGATCGGTTCGCCGTTGAGCTCGAGCCGGAGGGTGTTGGCGATGATCCGTTCGGCGTGCTTGGCGGCCACGTACCCGCCACCGCCCGGGTAGGTGTCATGCGCAGCGGTGGAAGTCAGCACGAGCACGTCTCCCCCGCCGTCAGCCCGCAGTGCCGGCAACAGTGCCTGCGTCACCCGCAGCGTGGAGAGCACGTTGATACGGTACATCTCCTCCCAGTCGGCTACGTCGCCGCGTTCGACCGGATCTACCCCTCGAGCTCCGCCGGCGTTGTTCACCAAAGCTGTCAGGGGACCACCTGCGGCCACCGTGGCCGCCAGGCGGGCGACGTCGTCAGCGTCGGTGAGATCGGCAGTCACGTACTCGCAGCCGGTCTCCTCGGCCAGCGCCTGCAGGCGATCCTCACGCCGGGCAGTCGCCACGACGGCGTAGCCCCGACTGCGTAGCTCGGCCACCGTGGCGGCCCCGATTCCGGTGGACGCGCCGGTCACGACGGCGCGTGGCTGTGTGCTCACGTGCCCATGGTGGCATGTACGAGGGTCATCCTCAGAGCGTGTCGCAGACTGTGCCCCAGTTGGTGTGTCCGAAGGTGGTCTTGCGCCAGAAGGCACCTGAGTAGTGGCCATAGCCGGCATAGGCGGAGATGCTGTGGGTCTCGCCGTAGGAGTAGGTGTAGGAACCACCCGTGGCGATCGTGCTGCCGGTGCCACACCCTGAGGAGGACGACCGCTGGTAGAGCCGCACGAAGCCCTTCGGGCTCGACGACCCGTAGTACGTGAACGAGGACGTCACGTAACTACCGGACCGGGTGAGGCAGATCGTCCCTGGCCCGGAGGTCGAGGCGCAGGCGGAGGCGAGCGCAGCGGTTGCGTCCGTGGTGCGGTTCTGCAGCCGGGGTGTCTGTGCCAGGCTCGCAGTGGTGGTGCAGTCCTCCGATCGCTCCACGATCGGGATCGTCAACCCCGCAGGAGCACCCTGCCCCTCTGGCACAGTGGTGTCCCTGATGTCGATCGATACCAGCTCACACCCGCGCTCAGCCGAGTCTGCTGCCCAGTCCGTGGTGCTGACCTCGTCTTCCAGTGCTGTTGCCCACGCGAGCCACTCAGCATCGGTCGACTCGACCCCAGGTACCTCCTGGGCGTCCACCGCGGGTGTGTGCTCCTCGGCCGTGGCCTGCGATCCGGTCGCGATGACCGAACTGGCCACGAGCGCGACCCCGGCGACGGCGACGGTCAGGGCACGCGTTCTGCTTGTGGTCGATGACTGCACGGGGATGCCTCCGAGTGATGGATGGGGCGGAGGCGATCCGGTCAACCTTGCGGCCACCTCCCAGCGTGATCTGATCGTGACACAAAACTCGTGTGTAATCACCCCCCAGGTGCCGGACATATCTAGGTGTAAGGGACGGGGAGGAGGCGGATGAAGGCCGGCCCGGAGGGACGGTTCGAGGCTCTCTACTGGGAGCATCACCGGGAGTTGCTGGCCTTCATCCGCCGCCGCACCGAGACGGAAGCCGAGGACGTCGTGGCCGAGACGTTCGTGGTGGCATGGCGTCGACTTGACGACGTGCCGGACAACGCGCGGCCGTGGCTATTCGGCGTCGCACGCAACGTGCTGCGCAATCACCTCCGGGCGCAGAACCGTCAGACCCTGCTGAAAGTACGGATCGACGAACAACCGGAGGAGGATCAGCCCGATCTGGCCACCGCCATCGCCGACCGGCACGATCTGGCGGCAGCCTGGAACCGGCTCACCGGCGCCGAGCAGGAAGTCATCTCGCTGGTCGCGTGGGACGAGCTGAGCAACGACGAAGCAGCCACCGTGCTGGGATGCACCAAGTCCACATTCGCGGTGCGCCTGTTCCGGGCCAGACGCCGCCTGCTGCACCTGCTCAACCGGACGACGCACTCCAGGGGGACGACATGAGTGAGAAGTCGACGCTGCTGCGCGCTGTCGGCGCGCTGAAACCGCCCACACCCGAAACTACCGAGGGGGCTTCTCACGCGCTCTTGGACCGGGTGAACGCACGGATCGCGAAGGGCGTGACAACGGCCGAGGAAGCGCGCAGGCTCACCCCGTACCAGCCGCCTGCAGCCACCCGCCGCATCCTCGCTGGAGCGGCCGCAGCTGGCCTGATCGCCGTCGGAGCCATCACCCTCAGCGACGACAACACGCCCACGGCGCACGCGGACTGGTCACCGGTGCCGACCGAGCTACGGCCCGCAGAGATGGACGAGATCACCAACATCTGTCCAGCCCAGTTCTTCGGTACACCAGGTGGTGAGGATCCGCCCGAGGTAACGCCAGTCCTCGCCGAACGACGCGGTGAGTTTCAGGTCCTTCTCTCGGCATCCGAGGAGGGCGCATACCAGTACTGCATATTGCTGCCCGATCCCGAGTTCGACTCGGGGTACCGCCCGCACATCGAAAGCTACGACCCGGGTCCGAGCGCCCAGATCTGGCCATCCGACGACGATGGTTTGTATACGGCTCAGACGGGAACACCGTGGCAGCCATCACCTGACCACGGTCCGATGACAGTGTTCCTCGGCACCGTGGGCAACAACGTCGAGGCCGTCGAGCTCAACACCGAGAACGGTAGCTTCGCCCAAGCCAGCGTGATGGACGGCTGGTTCCTGGTCTGGTTCCCAGACGCAGTGCAGCTCAGTGATACGGCCACTGTCACCACAGACGATGGTGACGAGCTCGAGGTCACGATCGAACGTCCAGGTGACTGACCGCCGTCGGCGGGCACCGCGCTAGACTGCCCGGTACGGACACCCCGGGACTGACTTGTCCCGGGTCGACCGGCCCGATCTGGCCGGAGGGTCCCGCGCACCATCTGACCTCTGCCTGCCCAGGAGTCCCTGCCGTGCCGTCGACCCGATCCGCACTCGCGTGCGTCCCCCTCGTCCTTGCCCTTGCCGCCTGCTCACCGGACGCCTCCGCCGGCGGCCCTGAGCCTGACGAGTCCACCGGTTCCAGCGCCACCTCCGCTGACGTCAGCACCTACCCCGTCACGGTGGACAACTGCGGCTCCGAAGTCACCGTGACTGAGGCGCCAGAGCGGATCGTGACGATCAAGTCGACCTCCACGGAGATGGTCCTCGCCCTCGGCCTGGGAGACCGCCTCGTCGGCACTGCATTCTCCGATGGTCCCCTCCCCGAGAACCTGACCGAGGCGGGCGCCGACGTTCCGATCCTGGCCGAGCGGGCGCCGTCCGAAGAGGTGGTGCTGGAGACCGAACCGGACTTCGTGTTCGCCGGCTGGGAGTCGAACTTCTCCGCCGACGGCGCCGGTGAGCGAGCCGACCTGCAGCAGCTCGGTATCGCCACCTATGTCTCCCCCGCCGCCTGCCAGGAGCCCGAGTATCAGCCCAACCCGCTCACCTTCGAGGACGTCTTCGCCTCGATCACCGAGGCCGGAGACCTGCTCGGCGCCCCCGACGCAGCCGCCGATCTGGTGGCCGACCAGCAAACCCAGCTCGACCAGATCGAGGCCTCCGACGCCGGTCTCACCGCACTGTGGTACTCCTCCGGCTCGGATACTCCCTTCGTCGGCGCCGGGATCGGTGCCCCGCAGCTGCTGATGGAGACCGCCGGGCTCACCAACATCATGGCCGGAACCGAGGAGACCTGGACCTCCGCCTCGTGGGAGGCGATCGCCGATGCGAACCCCGACGTGATCGTGCTCGTGGACTCCGCCTGGAACACCGCCGACCACAAGATCGAGGTGCTCGAGTCCACCCCAACCACTGCCGTGCTGCCAGCAGTCCAGGAGGAGCGCTACCTGATCGTGCCGTTCCCGGCCAGTGAGGCCGGGATGCGCAGCGTCGGTGCCGCGGCAGACCTCGCCGCTCAACTGGCCGAGCTGGAACAGGCGATGGCGGGCGCGTGACCAGCCCCGGCACCACCAGGACGGACCGGCGAACCTCCGAGGATCGCCGGTCCGCCCCAGTGCGCGAGGAGGGGGTGGCGCCAGCCCTCGCTGCCCCGGCGCCCACGGATACCCGACCGCCTACGCCCACCCCGGGACGCGGAAGCCTGGGCCTGTGGATCCTGCTCGGGCTCGGCCTGTTGCTGGGGTCGGTGCTGATCGCGCTGACCATCGGCCCGGCCGCAATCACTCCGGCCGACGTGCTCGGCAGCGCCTGGCACCACAGCCTCACCTGGCTCGCCGAGCGCGGTGTCCCGATCACCCCGGCCGAGAACCCGCTCACCACCATCCGCGACGCGATCGTGTGGCAGGGGCGCGCCCCCCGGCTGCTCACCGCGACCTGCGTCGGCGCGGGCCTGGCGCTGTGCGGTGCGGTGATGCAGGCGATCACCCGCAACCCGCTGGCCGATCCGTATCTGCTCGGGGTCTCCTCCGGAGCCGCGCTCGGTGCTGTGGCAGTGCTGCTGCTGGGCGTCGCCATCGCCCTGCCCATCGCCGCCTTCGCCGGCGCGCTCCTCGCCCTCGGCGCCACACTCGCCCTGGCCGGGATCGGTGGCCGGCTCACGCCTGCGCGCACCATCCTGGCCGGGATCGCCGTGGCCCAGGCCTGCTCGGCGCTGGTCTCCTTCGTGATCTTCTCCACCGCCCAGGGTGACTCCTACCGGGAGATCATCAACTGGCTGATGGGATCCCTCGCCGCGGCCGCCTGGACGTCCGTGGCCATCTCAGGGGCCGCCGTCGTGATCATCGGAGCGCTGGTGCTCGCGCACGGGCGCAGCCTGGACGCCTTCGCCTTCGGCGACACGGCAGCCACCTCTCTCGGCGTGCACGTGCCGCGCACCCGATGGCTGCTGCTGACCCTGACGGCGTTGCTCACCGGTGCCCTGGTGAGCGTCAGCGGATCGATCGGCTTCGTGGGCCTGGTGCTGCCGCACGTGGTGCGCCTGCTGGTGGGCGCGCGGCACGTGCGGTTGCTGCCGCTGGCCGCGCTGGGCGGAGCCATCTTCCTCGTGTGGGCCGATACCGGGGCGCGAACGATCTTCGAACCCTCCGAAGTCCCCGTGGGCATCCTCACGGCCGCGATCGGGGCGCCGGTGTTCGCCTGGCTGCTGCTACGCAACCGGGGAGCCTCATGAGCGCCCCACCGGAGATCGAGGTCGCGGACCTGACGGCCGAGGGTCTGGGCTACCGGGTCGAGTCCGCCGAGCTGCTGCGGGAGGTCTCGCTGAGCCTGCGCGCCGGTGAGGTGACCGGGATCCTCGGTCCGAACGGGTCCGGGAAGTCCACGCTGCTGCGGGTGCTGATCGGTGCCCTCCCCCCGAGCGCCGGGCTGCTGCGCCTGGACGGCACCGACGCCCGCGAGCTCAGCCGCCGCACCCGGGCACAGGCGATGGCGTTCGTGGAGCAGGAGGCCCACGCCGAGATCACCCTCAGCGCGCGCGACGTGGTGCTGCTGGGCCGGATCCCCCACCGCGGGCCGTTCGGCGGCGACTCCCCGGCGGATCTCGCCCTGGCGCAGGAGTGCCTGACCCGGTCGGGGGCGGCCCAGCTCGCCGATCGGGACTTCGCCACTCTCTCCGGTGGTGAGCGCCAACGCGTCCAGCTCGCCCGGGCGCTCGCACAGCAGCCGCGACTGCTGCTGCTGGACGAACCGACCAATCACCTCGACGTCGCCGCACAGCTGGCGATGCTCGCGCTCGTCCGTGAGGTGGCCGACGCCGGCACCGGTGTGCTGATGGCCCTGCACGATCTCGCCCACGCTGCCCACGCCTGCGACCAGGTACTCGTACTGCATCAGGGGGAGGTGGCCGCAGCCGGTGCGCCGGCGGACGTGCTCACCCCCGACCTCATCGCCCGGGTGTATGGGGTGCGGGCAGAGTGGGTGACCGGGCGCACCGGCCGGACGCTGCTCTTCACTGCGCTCTGAGCGCGAGCCCGCCCGACACCGAGCGCGCCCAGGCAGGTACGGTGAGGCCATGTCGAGGGTGGGTGAGACGATCCGTCGGGGTCGGC
Source organism: Ruania rhizosphaerae (assembly GCF_009805705.1). GTDB lineage: Bacteria > Actinomycetota > Actinomycetes > Actinomycetales > Beutenbergiaceae > Ruania > Ruania rhizosphaerae. The sequence continues at coordinate 130,183 of NZ_VSMB01000010.1, read as the reverse complement.
GCATGCTGGCCTGGTGGCTCGCAGCGGCGACGATTCTGCACGGGACGGCCGTCGCCGTCGTGATGACGGTGGACAGGTTGCGCAAGCGACGGGACCCACCGGGTGGGGAGTTCCCGCGTACCCCGCCGAAGACCATGCCGGTCTCCGACGATGACGAGGTCACGGTCTACACCTTCGGTCAGCATGTCTATGACGCGATGCTGGAGTCGATCCGCGGCGCTGAGCAGACGGTGTACTTCGAGACCTTCATCTGGAAGGCGGACGAGGTCGGTCAGGAGTTCAAGGACGAACTCATCGCCGCCGCGCGTCGCGGAGTCGACGTGTACGTCGTCGTCGACTCCTGGGGCAACCTGGTGGTCGACCCGCGGTTCAAGAGACTCCCGGACCTGCCCACGCTGCACGTGCTCTGGTTCCCGTTCTTCCGCCCAGGGCTGCTGACGATGAACATACGCAAGACGGGCCGCGATCACCGCAAGCTGCTCATCGTCGACAGCGCCGTCGGGTACGTCGGCGGCTACAACATCGGCTCCCTGTACGCCACCCAGTGGCGCGACACCCACGCGCGCCTCGCGGGTCCGTCGGTGTGGGAGCTCGAGGACTCCTTCGTCGACTTCTGGAACGAGCACCGCAAGAAGCGCCACCCGAAGCTGCCCGATCGCGGCGCCCGCGCCTGGGAGGCCCGCATCCGCGGCGCGGAGAACGCTCCGAGCCGGATGCTGTTCCCTATCCGGGCGCTCTACCTGCAGGCCATGGACCGCGCCCAGCACCACATCTACATCACCCAGGCCTACTTCATCCCGGACCGCGAGATCCTCAACGCCCTCGTCAACGCTGCTCAGCGCGGCGTCACGGTGAGGGTGCTCGTTCCGAAGGTCTCCAACCACGTGATCGCCGACTGGGCTGCCCGCACCTACTACGCCACGTTGCTGGAAGCGGGTGTGGAGCTGTGGCTCTTCCGCGGCGCGATGGTCCACGCCAAGACGATGACGGTGGACGGGCGCTGGTCCACGATCGGCACGGCGAACATCGACCGGATGTCGATGACGGGCAACTTCGAGGTCAACCTCGAGATCTTCGACGACGGCACCGCCGAGCACATGGAGCAGGTCTTCGACACGGATCTGACGAATGCCCAGCGCCTCACGCTGAAGCAGTGGAACCAGCGGCGGACGATCACCCGCGCGCTGGAGCAACTGATCAAACCCTTCGGCCCGCTGCTGTAATCAACGACGGTCCTCGGGATCCTTCGCCTTCTTGCGGACCCGGTTGGTCCAGGCTGCCGCCAACCGGCCGGCGGCGCCCTGCTTTCCACGCCCGAGATAGGTGACCTCGTCCTTGTCCGGACCGCCGGGGACACGCTTGGGTAGTGAGGCCGAGGCGACGATCCAGGTGGGCAGCTTCAGCGCCCGGGCCACAGCCTTGATCCGTTCGGACTCGTTCGTGGACTCGCCCAGCTCTTCCTCGAGCAAGTCGGCGAGTGCTACGGACGTGTCCTTGCCGGCGTCACCGTCAGCGGGACCTCCCACCTGGCACAGCTCCAGCAGCCCTGCTGCGATCTCCTCACCGTCGAGCTCGCTGAAGGCGTCGCCGGACATGACGGGTTCACCGAACTCGTCCAGGGTGATCTCGGCCTCCGGCACCTCCCCCTCGGGCGGGTTGCTGTCGTAGCGCACGCGCTCACCGTCACTGTCGTAGCCGAACAGGCGCAGCCGTCTCTCCCGGTCCACCTCGGCAGCGAGCACTACTGCCTGCAACTGCCCTGCCGCATCTCGCGCCAGGGCATCGATCGTGCGCTTCCTGGAGGCGACGGCGCCGCGTGCGTTGGCGGCGATCACCAGGACCCATCGGGATTCCTGCGGCCCCACCCAGCCGGTGAACCCGAGCTCACCGAGCGCGGTCAGCACGCGCTCACGATCCGCCGCCACGTACAGGCCCGCATAACTCAATCTGCTGGGCTCGTCCGGATCAGTCATGCCGCCCACGGCGACGGGAGGAATCATGCTCATGCGCCTATTGTCCCGCGTCCACGGAGCAGCGCACCTGTGACGAGGTGCACACAGTGCATGATTGCACTCTGTGCACTTTCATGTGACAGTCGAGGAGTGACGACGGCCCCCACCTCTGCGCACTCCTCCCCTGGTCTGCGCGAGCGCAAGCGGGCACAGACCCGCGCCCAGCTTGCACGCGACGCCTTCACCTTCGCCCGCGAGCGCGGTGTCGACGGTTTCACCATCGACGAGGTGGCTGAGGCGACGGGTGTGGCACGGCGGACGTTCTTCAACCACTTCTCCTCGAAGGAAGAAGCCATCAGCCACGTGGTGGCGATGGCCGTCCACGAGTCACTCGCCGAGCTCGTGCATCCGGGCGCGACCCCGGGTGTCGACGACTGCGCCGTGATCGAGGCGTTCGGCCGTTCCGACCTGCTCGAGACCATCGGCCGTGTCACCCGCGCCCTGCTCAGCCCCGATGTGGTGACCACCTTCCGGCAGTTCGCCGACCTCGCCGGGTCTCATCCTTCCGTGCTCCCGCACGTCCGCCAGGTCGAGGCGCAGGTACGGGAGCGGGCGGCCGAGCTGCTTGCCAATCCGTCCTTCGGGGCCCTCGATCCGTTCGTCGCACGGCTGGTGCCGGGAGTCGTGATCTCCGCGCTGTCCACCGTCGTCCTGCGCGAGAGCCACGTCACCGAGATCGACGGCCCCGCCCCGCATGCGGTCAGCACCGACGAGTTCGTCGCCCAGTTGCTCCACTTCATCACCACCGGGATCGGCCCCGGCGAGCCACGGCACACGGGCCCCGCCGCACCTTCGCGCTGACATCCCTGGCACCACCCACGGCCCACCCGGCACACCGAAAGGGAACCTGCGTTGTCCACTCTCCTCTACCGCCTCGGCGCCTTCGCCTACCGCGCACGCTGGCGCGTCATCGCCATCTGGGTCGTGCTCCTCGCGATCGTCGGTGGCGCCCTGGCGCTCAACCCGCCCCAAATGTCCACCGAGTTCCGCATCGACGGGACCCCGGCCCAGGAAGTCCTCGACCAGCTGGACGAGGAGATGCCCAGCGCCGCCGGCGCCCAGGCGACGATCGTCTTCACCGCACCCGAGGGCGAACGCGTCGACGATCCCGGAGCCGCCGCGGCGATCGCCGACGCCGTCACCGAGATCAACGACAGCGACATCGTGGTCCAACCGGACACCGAGTCCCAGCAGGCCGACCCGAGCGCCATGACCGACGAAGAGGCCGCCGCAGCGCAGGCCGCCGCGGAAGCCTTCGCACCTGCCGGCGACCTCGAGCTGCTGCCGCTGATGGACGGCGAGGCACCGGTGACCGGGGTGATCACCTCCGCGGACGGCTCGATCGCCATGCTGACGGTGCAGCTGACCGACCAGGTACTCGACCTGCCCGAGGGTGCTGCCGACGAGATCGTCGCGGCCGCCGAGACCGCCGAGAGCGCCGGGCTGACCGTGCTGCCCTCGGAAAGCCTGACCCAGACGTTCGAGTCACCGATCGGGTCCAACGAGATCGTCGGGCTCGTGGTCGCGGCGATCGTGCTGCTCCTGACCCTCGGTTCCCTCGTCGTCGCCGGGCTGCCGCTCATCACCGCGATCATCGGCGTCGGGGTGGGTGTCGGGAGCGCCTACGCTCTCTCAAGCCTCATCCCGATGACCTCGATCACGCCGGTGCTGGCACTCATGATCGGACTGGCCGTCGGCATCGACTACGCACTCTTCCTCGTCAACCGCGCCCGGCGCTTCGTTCTCGATCAGGGCCTGAGTGCCCGGGAGGCCACAGCCCGCGCAGTCGGGACGGCCGGCAGCGCGGTGTTCTTCGCCGGCCTCACGGTGATCATCGCCCTGAGCGGCCTATCCGTGGTGGGTGTGGAGTTCCTGACCATCATGGCGCTCATCGCCGCCGGGACCGTGGCCATCGCCGTGGCCGTCGCCCTGACGCTGCTACCGGCCATCCTCGGATTGGTCGGAGAACGCCTAGTCACCGCCAAGCAGCGTCGTCGGGCAGCCGAGGCGAACGCCGACGAGATCGACCGGCCCGGTCCGGCCACTCGCTGGGCCACCGGACTGGTGCGCCACAAGGCGCTGGTGACGGTCGCCGTCGTGCTCGGCCTGGGCGTGATCGCGGTGCCGTTCGCCAGTATGCAGCTCAATCTCCCCTCGGCCGGTACTGCGAACCAGGACACGGTGGAGCGGCAGAGCTACGACGCCCTCACCGAAGGTTTCGGGGAGGGGTTCAATGCCCCGCTGCTCGTCGTTGCCGAGTCCGGAGAGGCCTACACCCCGGACGATGTCGCGACGCTCAAGGCGGAGCTGCTCGATCTGGCCGGTGCGAGCGCCGTCATGCCCTCCGGGCAGTCCGAGGACGGCACGCTCCTGACGCTGACGGTCGTGCCCGACGCAGGTCCGAACGATGAGACCACCGCGGACCTGGTGAACAAGATCCGCGACCTCGATCTGGACGGCGTGAGCAACCTGGGCAGCTCCGAGTTGGGCGTGACCGGGGTGACCGCCATCAACATCGATATGTCCCAGGTGCTCTCCGACGCGCTGATTCCCTATCTGGCGGTGATCGTGGTGCTCTCGCTGATCATCCTGCTGCTGGTGTTCCGGTCGCTCTTCGTGCCGGTGACGGCGACGCTCGGCTTCGTGCTCAGCATCCTCGCCACCCTCGGGGCCACCACCGCGGTGTTCCAGTGGGGCTGGGCGAAGGAGCTGTTCGGCTTCGACACCCCCGGCCCGCTACTGAGCTTCCTGCCGATCATCATCACCGGGATCCTGTACGGGCTGGCGATGGACTACCAGGTATTCCTCGTCTCCTCCATGCGCGAGTCACACGTGCACGGCCACCCGGGTGTGAAGGGCGTGGTGCACGGCTACCAGCTCGCCGCTCGGGTCGTGCTCGCCGCTGCGGTGATCATGGTCTCGGTGTTCGCTGGCTTCATCTTCGCTCACGACGCGATGATCAAGCAGATCGGCTTCGCCCTCGCCATCGGCATCCTCTTCGACGCCTTCGTGGTAAGGATGACGCTGATCCCCGCGGTGATGGCCATCGCCGGGGAGAAGGCGTGGTGGCTGCCGCGCTGGCTCGAGAAGATCCTGCCGAACCTGGACGTCGAGGGTGACAAGCTGGTCCAGTCCCTCGCCGAGGCCGACGGCACCGGAGAGTCGGCCGCGCCACGCAAGGGACGGCACTCCATCGACGCCTAGCCGAAATCGCTCGTCGATCTGGTCGTTGACGAACCGCCAGATCGACGAGCGATTTCAGGTGCCGGTACGGAACATGTCCTCCTCGGGCGGCCGGATCGCCACGTTGGCGCCGTCACCGTCCTCGGCGGTGACCAGGTGCCCCAGGCCCCGCACCACCGCGACCGGTCGCCCGCCGGTCTTGCCCCGCACCAGGTCGGCGGCGGCCGCGATCTCGTCGGCCACCGCGATCACGGTGGCCCGCAGTTCGCGCCCTTGAGCATCCTGGCGCCCCCGCAGATCCTGCAGGACGTCGATACCCGCCGCCCCGATGCTGATGTCGGCGATGCCGCGCCGCCAGGGCCGGCCCACCGAGTCGGTCACCAGCACCCCCGGTCGCAGCCCGAGACGTGCGTTCAGGCCACGACGCAGCACCCGTGCGGATTCGTCGGGATCCTCGGGCAGCAGCAGCACCGTCCCGGGAAGCACGTTGGAGGTGTCCACCCCGGCGGCCGCCATCACCAGCCCCTGCCGGTTCTCGACGATCTTGAGCGTGGACCCGTCCGGGTAGTCGCGGGTGGCCACCACCCGCACCGTCTCGTCCTCGATCGCGGCCTCCCGGTCTGCGGCCTTGCGCAGCCGTCCCTCCGCCTTGGCGATCACCTTCGAGGCGACCACCACGATGTCACCCTCGGCCAGCCCCGTGGACCCGTCCGGCCACGTGAGCCCGCCCAGCACCGGGGTCAGCGCAGCGGCAAGATCGGTCGAGGACGTCACCTCGGGAAGGCCGTCGGGGGCTTGGGCGAGCAACATCAATGAACCACCTTGGGGAGTACGTCGGAGCCGAACACACGCAGGAACTCGTCCTGGTTGCGACCCACATTGTGCAGGTAGATCCGGCTGGCACCGAGATCGACGTAACGTTGGATCTCGCGCAGGTGATCGGCCGGGTCCGCCGAGACGACCATGGCACCGGAGAAGTCTTCGGGCCGGATCAGCTTGGCGATCTGAGCCACCTCGAACGGTGAACGCAGGTCCGCCTTCGAGAACTTCATCGCCCCGTTGGGCCACTCGGTGACCGCGTTGCGCATCGCCTCACCCTGGGTGCGTGCCCAGCTCAGGTGCAGCCGTATCACCTTCGGCATCATGGCCGGGTCCTTCCCCGCATCCCTGGCACCGACTGCGAACCGGTCGAACAGCCTGGCCACCTTCTCGCTCGGTCCACCCATGGTGATCAGCCCGTTGGCGAGGCGTCCGGCACGTCGTGCCGTCACGGGCCCCGCGGTCGCCACCAGAATCTCCGGCGGCGTCTCGGGCATGGTCCACAGCCGCGTGGACTCCATCCGGAAGAACTCCCCCGAGTGCTTGTAGTCCTTCCCCGCCAGGGAGTTGCTGAACACCTTGGTGATGATGTCGATCGCCTCGAACATCCGGTTGATCCGCTCCGGTGCCTCCGGCCAGTACCGTCCCACCGCGTGCTCGTTGATCGCCTCACCTGAGCCGACACCGAGCCAGTGCCGTCCCGGATACATGGCAGCCAGGGTGGCGCTTGCCTGCGCAAGCACTGCCGGGTGCCAGCGGAACGTCGGCACGGCCACGCCCGGTCCGATATCCCCCTGCGTTCGCTCCGCGACGGCGGTGAGCACGTTCCAGACGAAACTCGCCTGACCTTGGGCAGGCACCCAGGGCTGCATCACATCGGTGGCCATGACGCCGGTGAGACCGTGGCGTTCCGCCGTCTGCGCGAGGCCGACGGCGTCTCTCGGGTGCAGCTGCTCCAGTGCCGCCGCGTAGCCGATGGTCGCCATGCCAGTCAGCCTAGACGTCCTCGACTCACCCCACGATTGTATCCAGTATCCGGGATTGTCGGGAGATCAGGTCCTCACGGTTCGACGAGAACCGCTGCGATGGTCGGGTGGGCGTCGATGTAGGCATCCACGAGATCACGCGCCACGGCGGCTGAGTCGACCAGCGGGTGCACGGCGAAGGCGTGCCAGGCCCGCTGCCGGGAACCGGACCGCGCAGCGCAAATGATGCCGCGATCGGCTGACTTGACCGCCGTGACCAGTGCCAGCTCGTCGAGTGCGAGCGGCGTGGGAGGTACGTCCGCACGGATCGTCCCCTCACTCACCACGCATGGCACCTCGATCACCGCCTCATCAGCGAGCGTGGGCACGATCCCGTCATTGGCGACGTCCAGGATCATCCGGTGCCGCTCCCCCGCCAGCAGCGCGGCCATCAAATCCACCGCCACCTCGTGGTACCCGCCCTGAAGGTCGTCGTCGTCCCTCGACGCGTCGGCATCGCGTGCCTCGGCCATGTAGCTGGCCTCGCGTTCAGCCAGGGTGTCCACCCACAGCGCTCGCGGATCCTCGGCGCGGGCCGCCTCGAGATAGAACGCGGCCTGCTGGGCGTCGAGAAACTCACCACGGGTCTGGCCGGCGCCACGGATCGCGGCGGTCGCCTCCCGCGCGTAGTCGTAGTAGTAGAGGTACTCGTTGGGAATCGCACCGCGGGCACGCACCCAGTCCAGACCGAGGGTGCGCGCCTCCTCGATCTGGCCCAGCAGGCCATCGTCGGCAAGGAGCTCCGGCAGCCGGTCCACGCCGTCGACGTGCAGCCCGTGCAGGAACCCCAGGTGGTTCAGCCCCAGGTAGTCCACCTGCACGGACTCGGCGGCCGGGTCCACACCGAGCACACGGGCCACGCGCCGCACCAGGCCGATCGGGGTGTCGCAGATGCCGACCACCCGCTCGCCCAGGTGGGTGCGCATGGCTTCAGTGATCAGCCCGGCCGGGTTGGTGAAGTTGATCGTCCACGCCTGCGGTGCCAGCTCCGCGATCCGGGCCGCGATGTGGTCCATCATGGGCAGCGTCCGCAGGGCGTAGGCCAGGCCACCGGGCCCGATCGTCTCCTGGCCGAGCAGCCCGCGCTGGAGCGCCACCTGCTCATCCAGGACCCGGCCGCGGGTGCCACCCACCCGGATCGCGGCGAACACCACATCCGCTCCGGTGACTGCCTCGTCCAGGTCCGTGGTGGCATGCACGCGCACGCCCGGGCCGGGAGCCTGCCCAAGTCCCCGTGCACCATCAGAGCGAGCCCCGCCGTCGGGAGCCAGCCGCTCCGCCTGCGCGGTGAGCACGCGGTGCATCACGCTCAACCGGGCGGCATCGGCGTCATGCAGCACCACCTCGGTGATCGGCACACGGTGGCGTGCAGCCAGCACCGCCGAGAAGACCAACGGCACGCGGAACCCGCCACCACCGAGAATCACCAGCTTCATGAGCCTCAACGTATCCCACGGATCATGGCATCCAGACGGCACACTCGTGGCAGTCCCATGGCAGACTCACACCATCATGTCCACCAGCTCCGAGGACGCCCCGACCTTCGACGTGCTGCTCGCCGGCACCGTCTTCTTCGACATCGTCTTCACCGGCTTCCCGCATCCCCCGGCGCCGGGAACCGAGGTGTGGACCACCGGCATGGGCTCCTCCCCCGGCGGAATCGCCAATCTCGCGGTGGCCACCTCGCGGCTGGGACTGTGCACCGGCCTGGCGGCAGGGTTCGGTGACGACCTGTACGGGGACTGGATGTGGCAGGTGCTGCGGGACCAGGAGCACGTGGACCTGAGCCGATCGCGCCGCTTCCACGCCTGGCACACGCCGGTGACCGTCTCCCTGGCCATGGACGACGACAGGTCGATGGTCACCCACGGTCACCCGCCGCCGGAGTCGGTAGCAGCCCTGCTCGATCCGCCGCCTCCCACCCGGGCGGTGCTCGCCGACCTGGGTGACCCTGAGGTCAGGTCAGCCGACTGGTGGCGCACCGCCGCCACGCAGGGCGCGCTGGTGTTCGCTGACGCCGGCTGGGATCCCGAACAGGTGTGGGACCGGCGGATCCTGACTGACCTCGCCGACTGCTACGCGTTCACGCCCAACGCACAGGAAGCAATGGGCTACACGCGCACCGACTCCCCCCAGGCTGCGCTGCGCGCACTCGCCGATCATGTGCCGCTGGCCGTGGTGACCCGTGGCCACGAGGGCGTGATCGCGATCGACTCCGCCACCGGCGAGGAGGCCGAGGTGCCTGCCCTGGATGTGGCCGCGATCGACCCGACCGGCGCCGGCGATGTCTTCGCCGCCGCCCTGGTACTCGGCACCGTGCGCGGGTGGCCGCTGACCAAGCGGCTCCGGTTCGCCACGTTGTGCTCCTCCCTGGCGGTCCAGCAGTTCGGAGGGTCGCTGGCCGCTCCCGGGTGGGGTGACATCGCCGACTGGTGGCGGGACGTGCGCACCCGGGCCGACGCCGGCGAGAGCAGCGCCCGCGAGACCGCCGGAGCATATTCCTTCCTCACCGAGTGCCTCGCGGGAATGACCACCCGGCGGGTGCGGCGCGCGGAAGCCACCATCGCCCGCTTCTCCGACGCGGATCTCGCCTCACCGGATGCGGAGCCTCCGACGGCGCCCTCCTCAGGGCAATGAGGCGGCGCCGCGATTACCACGGCGCCGGGAGGATCTGGGATGATCAGGCACCATGAGCGAGAACATCCCGAACCCTGCCACCGCCGTGACCGAGCCACTCCGCCCGGTCGCGCAGGTACCGGAGAAGCCTTCGCTCGACGGCCTTGAGGACCGCTGGTCGCAGGCGTGGGGCGAGAACGGTACCTACGCCTTCGACCGCACGCGCCCGCGCGAGCAGGTCTTCTCGATCGACACCCCGCCCCCGACGGCGTCCGGCTCGCTGCACATCGGGCACGTGTTCTCCTACACCCACACCGACTGCATGGCCCGCTACCAGCGGATGCGCGGCCGCGAGGTGTTCTACCCGATGGGCTGGGACGACAACGGCCTGCCCACCGAGCGGCGGGTGCAGAACTACTACGGGGTGCAGGTGGACACCTCCCTGCCCTACGACCCGGACTTCACCCCGCCGTACGCGGGCGATGTGCCGAAGAAGCACCGTCCCACCCCCATCTCGCGGCAGAACTTCGTCGAGCTGTGCCTGACGCTGGCGGCCGAGGACGAGAAGAGCTTCGAGCGGGTCTTCCGCTACCTGGGGCTGAGCGTGGACTGGGCGCAGACGTACCAGACCATCTCACCCGTGGCGCAGCAGACGTCGCAGCGCGCCTTCCTGCGTCAGCTCGCGCGGGGTGAGGCGTACCAGATCGAGGCGCCGACCCTGTGGGATGTCACCTTCCAGACGGCGGTGGCGCAGGCCGAGCTGGAGGACCGAGAGCGCGAGGGCGCGTACCACCGGATCTCCTTCCACAGCGCTGACGGTCCCGTGTTCATCGAGACCACCCGTCCGGAGCTCCTCGCCGCGTGTGTGGCGCTGGTGGCCCACCCCGACGACGAGCGCTACCAGCCATTGTTCGGCTCCACGGTCACCTCCCCGGTGTTCGGGGTGGAGGTGCCGGTGCTCGCCCACCAGCTGGCTGACCCGGAGAAGGGCGCCGGGATCGCGATGATCTGCACCTTCGGTGACACGACCGACGTCACGTGGTGGCGGGAGCTGAACCTGCCCACGCGTACCATCATCGGCCGCGACGGCCGGATCCTGGCCGAGCCGCCCGCCGCGATCGCCTCCGCCGAGGGGCTGGCTGCCTACGAGCGCCTGGTGGGGCTGACGGTGTTCTCCGCGCAGAAGACGATGGTGGAGCTGCTCACCGAGTCCGGGGATCTGCACGGCGAGCCGCGCAAGATCTCCCACCCGGTGAAGTTCTTCGAGAAGGGCGACAAGCCGCTGGAGATCGTCTCTTCCCGGCAGTGGTACGTGCGCAACGGGGGCCGCGATGCCGATCTGCGCGAGTCGCTGGTCAAGCGCGGCAAGGAGATCACCTGGTATCCGGGGCACATGGAGTCCCGCTATGAGAACTGGGTGGACGGTCTCACCGGCGACTGGCTGCTATCCCGGCAGCGGTTCTTCGGCGTGCCGTTCCCGGTCTGGTACCGCTTGAACGATGCGGGCGAGGTGCTGTATGACGATCCGCTGGTGCCCACGGAGGACCAGCTGCCGATCGACCCGGCCACCGATGTGCCCGAGGGCTACACGCCCGAGCAGCGCGGGAAGCCGGGCGGCTTCGCGGGCGATCCGGACGTGCTCGACACCTGGGCCACCTCGTCACTGACACCGCAGCTGGCGGGGCGCTGGGAGCGCGACCCGGAGTTCTTCGAGACTGTCTTCCCCTACGACGTACGCCCGCAGGGGCACGACATCATCCGGACGTGGCTGTTCTCCACCGTGGTGCGCGCCAATGCCGAGCACGACTGCTTGCCCTGGCACCGGGCCGCCATCTCGGGCTGGATCCTGGACCCGGACCGCAAGAAGATGTCGAAGTCGAAGGGGAACGTGGTCACCCCGCTGGGGCTGCTGGAGCAGCACGGCTCCGACGCCGTCCGCTACTGGTCGGCCTCGGCCCGTCTGGGCGCGGATACGGCCTTCGACGAGGGCCAGATGAAGATCGGGCGCCGGTTGGCGATCAAGCTGCTGAACGCCAGCAAGTTCGCACTGTCCTTCGCCGGTGATTCGCAGGTGACACTGGACCCCGTGGCGGTGACCGAGCCGATCGACCGCGCCGTGCTGGCCGAGTTGGCGGGCGTGGTGGACAAGGCGAGCACAGCATTCGAGGCGTTCGATCACGCGCGGGCGCTGGAGCTGTCAGAGTCGTTCTTCTGGACCTTCACCGACGACTACCTGGAGCTGGTCAAGGATCGCGCCTACGGCGGTGAGGCCGCTGCGGTGAGCCCGGAGGCGATCGCGAGCGCCAGGGCGGCGCTGTGGTTGTCCCTCGACACGCTGCTGCGGCTGTTCGCCCCGTTCCTGCCGTTCGCCACCGAGGAGGTCTGGTCCTGGTGGCGGGAGGGGTCGGTGCACCGCGCCGCCTGGCCGACGTCCGACACGCTCCGGCTGGCTGCCGCAGACGGGGATCCGGCGCTGCTGCCCGCCGCCGGTGGCGCCCTGGCCGCGATGCGGAAGGTGAAGTCGGAAGCCAAGGTCTCCCAGCGCACCGCGTTCGTGTCGGCCGAGCTGGCCGTTCGTTCTGGCCAGCAGGCGCTGGTCGCGGCGGTGGCCGGTGACCTGAAGTCAGCCGGACGCGTGGCCGGAGAGTTGACAGTCACCACGTCGACCGACGCTGACGCCGGTGCGATCGGCGTGACCGGTGAACTGCTGCCTCCCGAACCGAAGCAGCCCAAGTAGCGAGATCGGAGCTTCTCGTGCGCGCACTTCAGTACGACACTTTCGGTGGACCTGACGTCTTGACCCTGGGTGAGGCGGAGGAGCCGCACGCCGGCCCCGGTGAGGTGCGTATCGCCGTCGAGGCGGCGGCAGTGAACCCGATCGACGCCACCCTGCGCTCGGGAGCGATGGCCAAGCCCGGGCGGGTGCTGCGTGCCCCGCGCATCCCGGGCTTCGACGCCGCCGGAGTGGTGGACGAGATCGGTGAGGGCGTGCAGGGGTACGAGATCGGCCAGCGCGTGTTCGGCGCCGGGACCTCGGTCACGGCCGAACACGCTACCCTGACGGCGTTCTGGCGCACTCCGGAGGGAGTCTCCAGTGAGCAGGGGGCCGCTGTGGTGACCGTGGCCGAGACAGCGGCGCGCATTCTGCAGGCACTGGACGCGCAGGAGGGCCAGGTGCTGGTGGTCGACGGCGCCTCCGGCGGTGTCGGGACGACGCTGGTACAGCTGGCCGCTGCCCGTGGCCTGCACGTGGTGGGCACCGCCTCGGAGAGCAAGCACGAGCTGGTGCGTCGCCTGGGTGGGCTGCCGACAACCTACGGTCCGGGGCTGGCCGGCCGGGTGCGGAGTGTGTTGGCCGAGGCTGGGCTCGAGTCTGCTGGGCTCGAGGCGGAGGCTCTGCTCGGCGCCGACCTGGCGGGGAAGGGTGCGGCCGGGGAACTGATTGAACTGACCGGCGATGCGCGCCGGGTAGTGACCATCGCCGACTTCTCGGGCGAGACGGACGCGATCGTCTCCGACGGATCCGAGGGCCGCGCCTGGTACGCGCTCGGCGAGGTCGCGCAGCTGATCACCGAGGGCCGGTTCGAGGTGATCATCGACAGGGTGCTGCCATGGAATCAGGCGGCCGCCGCGCACGAGGCGGTCGAGTCCGGATCCACCACCGGCAAGGTCGTGCTACGGATCGAGTGAGCGTCCGAGCCGGGCAGTCAGCGGCCCCGGTACCGGTCCAGCACGATCTCGACCAGCTCGGCGGCAGGGGGTTCGTCGTCGGTGAGCAGCGGCGGGGTGACCACGTCGGCTCCCGAGGCGGCCGCGAGATCGGCGAAGAATCCCGGCGCGAGGAGGTAGGTGGCCACCACCACCCGGGCACTGGGTGAGGTGAGGCGGCTACGGGCCTGGGTTACGACGTCGGGAAGGCGCGGCTGTGCCGCGGAGAGAAACGCCGTGGTGACCCGGCGGCCCAGCGTGGCGGCCAGTTCCTCCCCCACATGCCGGCAGTCCGCCACAGCGCTGGTGTTGGACGATCCGGCAGCAGCGAGCACCACGGCATCCTCCTCGCGCAGCCCCGCCTCGTGCAGGCGGCGCGCGAGGAGGCGCACCAGCCGGGAATCGGGGCCCAGCGCACCGGTGACGCGAGCGTGGTCACGGCCCTCCACAGCCTCGGCAAGGTCGACGTGCACGTGGTAGCCGGCCGAGAGCAACAGCGGCACCACCTGCACCTGAGACTCGCCGAGCGCGTCGAGCGTGGAGGGAACGTCAGGGTCCTGCACGTCCACGAATGCAGCGGAGACGGCAAGCTCCGGCGCACGGGTGGCGACGACCTCCACCAACGCTTCGATCGCCCGCTGCCCGGCCGGAGAGGACGTCCCGTGGGAGCACGCGAGCAGCACCGGTGGGGTCGCTGGCGGCTGGTCGGTGATCATCGGGTCCTCAGGTGGAGCCACATCGGTGGTCGTCACGATCGTGACGATAGGACCCTCAGGTTTCCACATCCGGGCGGGGCAGTGACGGCTGTGTTACATCCGTCTCGCCGTGTGGCGGCGTGCTCACTCAGCGGCGCGCAACCGCGGCGCCAGGTCGCGCTCGAACAGTTCGAGGAAGCGCCGCTGGTCGTGGCCCGGGGCGTGGAAGACGAGGTGGTTGAACCCGATGCGACGGTAGGCGAGCACCTGCTCCACGGCGTCGTCGGGGTCGGAGGCGACGATCCACCGCTTCGCGATCTGCTCGATCGGCAGGGCATCGGCGGCACGTTCCATCTCGATCGGGTCATTGATGGAGTGCTTCTGCTCGGCAGTGAGCGAGAGCGGGGACCAGAATCGGGTGTTCTCCAGCGCGAGCTCGGGGTCGGTGTCATAGGAGATCTTGATCTCGATCATCCTGTCGATCTGCTCGGCGTCGCGCTCGGCCTTCGCGGCCCCTTCGGCCACCGCGGGCAGCAGCTTCTCGGTGTAGAGGTCCATGCCCTTGCCGGAGGTGCAGATGAACCCGTCCCCGGCTCGCCCGGCGTAGCGGGCGACCATCGGGCCACCGGCCGCGATGTAGACCGGGATACCACCATCGGGGGTGTCGTAGATGCTGGCGCCGTGGGTCGAGTAGTACTCACCGTCGAAATCCACCCGCTCCCCCGACCAGAGCGCCCGCATCAGCCGGACCGCTTCGCGCAAGCGGGCGAAGCGCTCCTTGAACTCCGGCCACTGCTGCTCCCCCGCTCCCTGGAATCCGGTGGCGATCTCGTTCAGGGCCTCCCCGGAGCCGACGCCGAGCATGATCCGGCCCGGGTAGAGCATGCCCATCGTGGCGAACGCCTGAGCGAGTACGGCGGGGTTGTAGCGGAAGGTGGGCGTCATGACGGAGGTGCCGATCCGGATTCGCTCGGTGCGCTCCCCGACTGCCGCCATCCATGCGAGCGAGAACGGGGCGTGGCCTCCCTCGTGCCGCCACGGCTGGAAGTGGTCACTGATCGCGACAGAATCCATGCCATGCGCCTCGGCAGCAACGCCCAGTTCGACGAGCTGACGGGGGCCGAACTGTTCGGCGGAGGCCTTGTAGCCGAGGGTGAGGGGCAGCATCGCGTGCGTCCTTTCGATGGGGTATGTCGAATCTAACCCCGACGGCGGCCCTCACCTTCCCGAGTATGGCCAGCGTTCGGAGTAGAGTCACCTGGCAAGCGGGAGATGGGGGGCGCCGGTGCCGAGGAGTTCCTTGCGGATGCAGCCGCGGAGTGTGATTGTCGCCGTCGTCGTGCTGCTCGGACTGGTGGGCGGGCTTGCCTACGTTGCGCTCGGGACCACCACCTTCAGCCGAGGCCGGCAACCGACGGCAGAGGAGTCCCGCGCCCTGCTTCTCGCAGCCCATGAGGCAGCCGCTGCACAGGATTGGGATCGTCTCTGCGGTGCGGGGATCGCCGCGAGTGAAGGCCTGTGCCGCCAGTACGTGGAGGACGGGATCGCCCCGCTTGCCTCGCCTCCGGATGCACAGCGCCCGCCAGTGATCGTGTGCCAGCGTGAGGCACCAGCGAGTAGCTCGAGCCCGCGGGGGTTCGCCCTCCGGGTGGAAGGCATCGACGGCGAGGGACAGCACTACGAATCAGATGTGCTCATCATCGCAACCGCCGCCGGCGCGCGGATGCAGATGCCGGTGTTCTGGGACGGTGTCCGCATCGCGGCGACGAGCGAGTCGGACACCCACTGGGATCCGTGCCTGGGTGATCGCGTCACGCAACCGGCCGGCTGAGTCAGTTCGGGCATCGTGATCTCCCGGCACAGCGGGACACCGCTCGCACTGACATACCGTGGGTCACCAGAACGGGGTGAACGCCGTACCTCTCGTGAAGCCGGACGAGCACCTCCTCGGTCCAGTGTCAGTGGTTCGGCCCGCCCACGGACTCACTCACAGGTCATTGTCGGTGGTCGATGGTTGAGTAAGACCATGACGACGACATCTCCCTCGGCACCCGCGGTGGACGCATCGCGGAGCGTGCTGTCGTCGTTGCGGCATGCCCGGACGGCAGCGTCGGCGTGGGAGGTGGAGACGGCACGGCTCGTGGCGGCCTGGGTCGCCGAGCACGCCATCCCCGACGCCGGTCCGGAGTCGACCGAGCGCGTGATCGGGCCGGACGAGCCGATCGAGCGACCAGCGCTCGCCGGGCTGGAGGCACCGATGCAGCTAGCGGGCCCGGGCGCTCCGTTGGTCCCGGATCTGGAGTTCTGCGAGGTCGCGGCCACGTTGTGCATGTCGCCGGATGCGGCACGCGGCTACGTCGGGGAGGTGACCGAGCTCGCATTCCGGTTGCCACACCTGTGGGACCGGGTCTCGTCCGGGCAGGTGCGCCTGTGGCGGGCGCGGGAAGTAGCCCGTGGTACGCGGATCCTCCCTCCCGACGGCGCAGCCTGGGTCGACGCCCAGCTCGCCCCGGTCATCGGTTCCTGCTCCGGAGCCCAGGTGCAGCGCGCGGTCGCTGCCGCACTGGACCGATTCGACCCCGAGGCTGCCGAGGCACGGCGGCGCGAGGCGGACGAGCATCGGCACTTCGACATCCACCTCGACGAGCCCGAAGGACCGGACCTGGTCGGCGCGGCAGGAACCGCGGCCGTCGAGGGCGTGATCGACCTGGCCGACGCGCTCGACCTCGATGCCGCGGTGGCCGCGAGCGCCGCCCAGCTGCAGGCGCTCGGGTCCATTGAGAGCCTCGACGCCCGCCGTGCCCGTGCTGTGGGTGAGATCGCGCGCAGGGATCTGATGCTGCCGCTGCCGTCGGCCGAGCGCACCGAGAGCGATCCGGAATCCGCCGGTCCGCCACCGGTCAGCCGCTCCGAGGGTGTGGTTGAGCAACTCTCCGACGTTGACGGCCAACGACCGGATATGAATGGCGGGAGCCTGGACGTGAGGGCCCCGGTCCCGGGCGACCCAGGGCGCAGGATCGAACTCGTCCTGCATCTGGGCGTCGACGCCCTCAACCCGGCGCTCGACCCCGCCCTCGAATCCGGTCCCGGCTCAGGTGCGGTCGGCCGGTGCGAGAACACGCGCTCGCCGGTCTCGGCCGAGCAGATCAGGGCCTGGTGCGGCTCACCCGGGACGAAGGTGCTGGTACGCCCCGTGGTCGATCTCGCCGGCCACTACCCGGCCGAGTGCTACGAGATTCCGGGCCGGCTGCGCCGCCAGGTGGCCACGCGCGACCCGCACTGTGTCTTTCCTTCATGCACCCGGCGCGCCCGGGCCTGCGACCTCGACCACATCGTCCCGTTCGAGCAGGGTGGGCCTACCTGCGGGTGCAATCTGGCGCCGTTATGTCGTCGCCATCATCGAGCGAAGACGCATGGCTCGTGGTCCTACGTGATGGTCACGCCCGGGACATACCTGTGGACCTCGCCCGGCGGTGAGTTGTGGTTTGTGGACGGGCGCGGAACCTTCGCGGTCCCCACCCGTGTCCCGAGCCATGCGGCACCCGATACCCCATGCGGGCACGCCGCCCACCGGGACCGGTCGGAGCCACCCGATCGACCGATCTCGGATCCGGCACGCTCGGCACCTGCTGCGAACACGCAGCCTGGCGGCACGCAAGTCCACGGCACGCAAGTCCATGGCACGCAAGTCCATGGCACGCAGGTTGACCCTGCGCCCAGAGCAGATCGGCCAGCGATCGACGAGTGGCTCGACCCTCCCCCGTTCTGACTGTGCCGCCCCGGACCCTGCCGAGCCACGCTCTGCGGGGCCGCTGGCGTGTGTGTGAACCTGGGCAGCATGGGAGACCTGATCGCCAACCAGCAGCCGCATCCTGTGGCACGCCTGGTTCGTACCGTGGGTGCCGTGCTGATCGTCCTGGGAATCCTCGGTGGCACGCTTGCGTACCTGTCCGGGCTGAAGACCGGACCCGAACTGATCTGCGCGAACCGTGCCGACTCCATGCCGGCAGCGATCGAGGGCAAGCCCTCGCTCTCCCTCGCCGATGCCCGCCTCGCAGCGATGCCCACCCGCCTGACGTGCACGTGGTCGGTCGACGGTAAGCCGGTGCTCACGGATGCCTACATCGCCCCGCAGGGTGACCTGGCGAACGGGGCGCTGCTGGTGTTCGGAGTCGGTGCCATCATCGGGTCAGCCGCATTCACAGCACGGGCGCGCGCGAAAGCCCCAGCGCCGCGCTGACGCGACCATCACCGGGGCCACACGGTGGTGCCACGTGGTCAGGCGGACGTCAGCTCCAGCCGGTAGCCACGCTTGACCACGGTCTTGATGAGTTCCTTTCCTGCCGCCTCCCGCAGCCGGGCGATCGCGACCTCAGCCGCATGCGGATCTGTCGACTCGCCAGGAAGGGCAGCGAGCACGTCCGCACGGGAGACCACTCCGCCCGCGGACGCGGCGAGAAGCCGCAGCACCGCAATACCGCTCGGCGAGAGCGGCAGCACCTGCCCGTCCAGCACCGCGACCCGGGAGCGGATCTGCAACGCGCCGACGGGGGTGCACAGGGCCACGGTCTCCGCATGCTCGTAGTGCGCCACCAACGCACGCACCAGGGCACCCAGGCGACCCCGCTCCGGCTGCAGCGGCGTGACACCGCGGTGCTCCAACGGCTTAGCCGTCACCGGCCCGACCGCGGCCGGCAGCATCGACCAGTCCTTGAAGCGTGCCAGCACACCGGCGTCCACCCCCTCGCCCTCGGCAGCGCTCAGCCACGCCTCCGCCCCGGGAGCCGAGGTGAAGACCACCGCATCGATCTCGCCGTCGGCCGCCGCATGCACCGAGTCCCGCAAGGCGACCGGGTCTGGCGGCGGTCCCCAACGGTAGACGACCAGGCTGCATACCTCGGCCCCGGCCTCGGCGAACACCACATCGAGCCCGTCGGCACCGGCACCGTGGTGCTGCACAGCCACCCGTAAACCGGCGACGCCCTCCCCCAGCAGCACATCCGCGATCTCTGCCGACGTCTCCGACTCGGCCACCCAGTCCGCGGTCAGTCCCGCCGCCTGAATGGCACCACGCGCCTTCGGCCCGCGAGCGACGATCCGCGACTTCTCCAGCACCGCCAGGAAAGGCTCGGCGATGCCATGTGCATCCGCCGCCTCCACCCACCCGCGAAAGCCGATACCGGTGGTCACCACCACCACATCCGGTGGTTCATCGATCAACCGCCGCGTGTCCGCGACCAGCAACTCGTCATCGACATGCGAGGTAATGCTCAGCGCCGGCGCGTGCCGCACATTCGCTCCACGGCGTTCCAGGGCCGCCGCCAGCTCGCCTTTGCGCCGGTCGGCGGTGAGCAGCACTGTACACCCGGCCATCACCTGGTGGAGGTTGGGGCGGACGGACTCACCCTCGCTCATGTAGGCCCGAGCCTGTCCTCGTCGGCCACGTCCCCGATCACAATGATCGCCGGCGCCCGTACCCCCACTCGCCCGGCCTCGTCGGCCACGCGCTCCAGAGTGCTACGAGTGATCCGCTCGTGCGGCGTGGACCCACGCTCGACCACTGCGACCGGGCAGTCCGCCCGCGCGCCCGCCTCCACCGCCTGCGCCGCGATCGTCGCCAGCTTCGAGACACCCATCAGCACCACCAGCGTCGACCCCTCGGCGACAGCGACTGCCGCAGCGCGGTCGAGGCCCACGTGACCGGTCGTCACGTGGAAGGAGGCCGATGTCCCCCGATGCGTCAGCGGGATCCCCGCCAGCGCGGGCACCGACAGTGCACTGCTGATCCCCGGCACCACGTGCACCGGCACGCCCGCCTCACGGCACGCGATGGCCTCTTCGCCCCCACGCCCGAAGACGAACGGGTCTCCGCCCTTGAGCCGGACCACCTGCCGCCCGCGCTGGGCTTGCTCCACCAGGATGGTGTTGATCTCGTGCTGTGGCACCGGGTGATGCCCGGGGGTCTTTCCGACGTTGATGACCTCGACACCGGGCGCGAGATCGGCGAGCACGTCCACAGGGCCGAGCCGGTCGGTGACCACCACGTCCGCTTGCGCGAGGGCCTGCCGGCCCCGGATCGTCAGCAGGTCGACGGCGCCCGGTCCCCCTCCCACGAGCGTCACCTGCCCCGTGGCAGGACGCTGCCGGCGCTGATCGACGCCCGCCCGCAGCAGGTCCCCGATCTGATCCCGGACCGACGCCACCCGGCGCGGATCCGCGCCGACGCCCACCGGGGTGCGTGAGACATCGGTGACCACACCCACCAGCAGGTCTCCCGAGCGCGTCGTCGCCGGTGTCCGGGCGCTGCCCTCGTTCGCGGCCCCGGCGTTGACGCAGAACACCCGGTGCTGCTCGGCCCATGCCGCCACATCGGCATTGGCGACCTTCGAATCGGTCGCAGCGAGCGCGAGCCACACCCCGTCCAGGTCGGACGCCTGGACATCTCGCTCGAGCCACTCGGCACGGTCGGGCATCAGACGCAGCAGGTCCGACAAGTCCTCGCACACGTACGGTGCGACGACTCGCAGCAACGCCCCCTCGTCCGCGAGCGTCTGGGCGCGACGAGCCGCGACCGGACCGCCACCGGCGATCAGCACGGTGCGGTCGGCCAGATCGAGGCCGAACAAGCTCGTCATGACTTCACATCCTCCACCGAACCGTTGTGAGGTGCACGGACGTGCACGACACCGTCCAGCACCTGGACGTCCCAGGTCCGCAGATCGGCACTGTCGTCGACCGGTTCGTAGCTCCCCCGCTCCAGGCATGCGCCGGTTCGCAACGAGAACACCTGCTTGTACATCGGGCCGGCGACTGTCGGCTCACCCTGCCGAGTGCCCACGATGCCCCGGGACATCACATTCGCCCCACTGAAGGGATCTCGCTGTTGCACCGCGTGCACCGAATCGTCCCGGAGGCGGAACAGAGCCATCTGCTGTCCGTCGACGAGGGCAGCGATCCCGCGTTCCACGCCCAGCTCGGCACGCTGGCACACCGCCACCCACGTCGACGGCGCCGGGCCGGACGTCTGCTCGCTCCGCGTTGTCGCTCCTGCATTCATCATGCGCGTACCTCCAGCGTGGTCCCGGCGATCAGCACCGGCCGGATCAGGTCCTCGTCTGCGTCCCGCTCCTGCGGCGTGGCCGGCCGGATCTGCCCACGCTCGGAGGCGTAGGCCAGGTCGGGGTCGGGTGTCGTGGGGGCGTTCACGAATGAGGAGAACCGGCTCAGCTTCTCCGGGTCCTCCAGCACGGCGCGCCACTCGTCCCGGTAGGCACCCACGTGCCGGCTCATCGCCTCGTCGAGGTCGGCGGCGATCCCGAGGCTGTCGTCCATGATCACCTCACGTACCCCCTCCAGACCGCCCTCGACGTCCTCGATCCAGGCGGCGGTGCGCTGCAAGCGGTCCGCAGTGCGGATGTAGTACATGAGGAATCGGTCGATCGTGCGCAGTAGCTCCTCCGAGGTGAGGTCCTCGGCGAGCAGCTTCGCGTGGCGCGGCGTGAATCCTCCATTGCCCCCGACGTAGACGTTCCAGCCCTTGTCGGTCGCGATGACGCCGACATCCTTACCGCGTGCCTCGGCGCACTCCCGGGCACAACCGGAGACGCCGAGTTTGAGCTTGTGCGGTGAACGTAGACCCCGGTAGCGCAGTTCCAACTCGACGGCCATCGCCACCGAGTCCTGCACGCCATACCGGCACCATGTGGACCCGACGCACGACTTCACCGTGCGCAGTGACTTGCCGTAGGCATGGCCGGACTCGAACCCATGCTCGACCAGCCGGCGCCAGATCTGCGGGAGCTGTTCGATCCGTGCTCCGAACATGTCGATGCGCTGCCCGCCGGTGATCTTCGTGTACAGGCCGAAGTCCTTGGCCACCTGCCCGATCACCAGCAACCCGTCCGGAGTGATCTCCCCGCCCGGGACCCGCGGCACCACCGAGTAGGTACCGTCCTTCTGCATGTTGGCCATCACATGGTCATTGGTGTCCTGCAGGGTCTCCTGCTCACCGTCGAGAATGTGCCCGTTGCCGAGCGAGGCCAGGATCGAGGCGATGACCGGCTTGCAGATGTCGCACCCACGTCCGGCATCGGCGGCGCCCTCAGGCACGTACCCGAAGCGGTCGATGATCTCGGTGAACGTGTGCACCTCGGCCACACGGACGGCGTCGAAGAGCTGGGCGCGGGAGAGCTCGAAGTGCTCGCACAGCGCGTTGGAGACCTCAACCCCAACTTTCTCGAGCTCGGTGGTGGTGATCTTCTTGACCAGCGGCAGGCACGACCCACAGCTGGTACCCGCCCTCGTGCACGCCTTCACGCCGGCCAGATCGGTGCATCCCTGCTCGGTCACCGCCGACCGGATGGTGCCGGCCGAGACGTTGTTGCACGAGCAGACGCCGGCGTCGTCGGGCAGTTCCAGCCCAGCCAGTCCGTCACCGGAGCCTGTGGGCGTGATGTAGGAGGACGGGTCACCCGGCAGCTCGGACCCCTGCAGCGGGCGCAAGCTCGCATAGGCAGCCACGTCGCCGACGAACACACCACCGAGCAGAGTCTTGCCGTCGTCCGACATCACGAGTTTCTTGTAGATCCCCGCCACCGGGTCGGCGTAGACGATCTCCATCGAGTCCTCGGTGCGGGCGAAAGCGTCACCGAAACTCGCGACGTCCACGCCCTGCAACTTGAGTTTCGTCGCAGTGTCGGCTCCCGGGAAGGTGGCCTGGCCGCCCAAGAGCCGATCGGCGACCACCTCGGCCATCGCGTAGCCGGGAGCGACCAGCCCGATACAGCGGCCCTCGATACAGGCGACCTCACCGATGGCCCAGATGTGCGGGTCCTCGGTGTGGCAGCTCAGATCGACCACCGCACCGCCGCGCTCCCCGATCGCCAGACCGGCATCCCGGGCGAGCTCATCCCGGGGACGCACACCGGTCGCGACCACCACCACGTCCACGTCCAGGCGGCCGCCATCACCGAAGTCGAGCCGGCCCACGTGGCCGGTGCGCCGGGAGGGCCGCATCTCCTGGGTCACGGTGTCGGTGCGGACGGCGATGAACTTGTCATTGATGAGGCGCTTGAGCGCCTGACCTCCGCCGAGGTCGATCTGAGCGTCCATCAGGTGGGTGCCGAACTGGATCACGGTGGCCTGGGCATCGAGCGCCTTCAGCGCCCCGGCAGCCTCCAGTCCCAGCAGACCACCACCGATGACGGCGCCCCGCACCGGTCGATCGAAGCGGGCCCCTTTCCCCTCCTCCCGCTTGGCCTCGACCCACCCGCGCAGCGCGGCGACGTCGTCGATCGTGCGGTAGACGAACACACCGGGCAGGTCGTTGCCAGGGATCGGCGGCATCGCTGCACTGGAGCCGGTGGCCAGCACCAGCTCGTCGTAGTTCCACGTCTCCCCCAGCCGGTCAGTGACCTGCTGGGCCTCGCGGTCGATGCTCTCGATCTTGCGGTCGCGGTACAGGCGCACATGCGGCTGGTCCCACAGTCCCGGATCACCGAGGGTCAGCTCGTCGGCGTCACGCGCGGAGAAGTAGGAGGTCAGAGCCACCCGGTCGTAGGGCTTAAGGGGCTCCTCGGCGAAGACCGAGACCTGCCACCGTCCGTCAGTGTCGCTGTCGCGGGCCACGAGTGCCTCGACGAGTCGTTGAGCGGCCATCCCACCGCCGATGACGACGAGGTGCCGGCGCTGCTGGTCGGCTGAGGTCATGGTGTGCTCCTTGCGGCGAGAGGGGACTTCTCGTTCTGGTCAGAGACGTTAGGTGGCGGCGATTTCGCACGTGTGCTGCCTGCGTTGCGCCTCCGTCACGGTTTCCTCACCGCCACCGTCTCCCTCATGAGAGGCCGCGGGGTGGTCGGTCTGTGAGAGCCACTGCGCCAGGCCGCACACGGCGTCGGTGCAGCCCCCGCACCCGGTGGTGGCGCGGGTGGCGCGGGCAATCTCCTCGGTGCTTCGAGCGCCACGCTCCCAGGAGTCGGTGATATCGGCCTTGGTGACGCCGTTGCAGGTGCACACCGTGGTACCGGCCGGCATCCGGGACGGGTCGGCTGCGGGAGCCGGCGTCTGCGTGAGTGGACGAAGCAGCAGGTGCGCCGGATCGCTGGGGACGGGCAGGCGCCGCGTGTAGGCGGCCACCAGGTCGGCACCCACGTCCGGCGCCCCGACACAGGTGGCGGCGACGATCAGGCCGTCGGACACGGTCGCCGTCAGATGCCGGCCTGCCGAGGGATCGGAGAGCGCGACGGTCCGCACCCGCCCGCCCGTGGCCGTGCGCCCCATGGTGACCACGTCCAGACCGGCCGCCTTCAGCCGCACCACATCCGTCCCGGCGAGACCTGCGGCTGGATCGGCGAGATCGGCAGCACTGCCGGAACTGTCGGCATCGACCTCGTGCGAGGCGATCGGCCGGGTACCTGCCGCGAGCGCCAGGCGGAGCGCCATGCTCGGTCGCCGTGACCCCAACAGCGGGGCAGCCCGATCAACTCTGGTGGCCCGATCAGCCCGGGCGGCCACCACACCGGCAATCCGGTCGGCCAAGCGACGCGCCTGGTCCCATCCCTGAGCGATCAGACCCGTAGCGCCCTCCGCGGGCTCGGCGCAGTCGCCAATGGCGTGGACACGGGGGTCCGCCGGGCTGGCCAGGTCCGCTCCCACACGGATCCCCCGCCCGACGGGCAAGCCCGCGTCCTGGGCGAGCCTGGCCTCCGGCTGCGTACCGCATGCCAGGACGAGCAGGTCCGTCGGGAGGATATGCTCCGTCTCGCCCACGGTGGCGACGACCCCGGTGAGCCGTCCGCCCTGGGTACGTACCGCCGTCGTGCGGGCCTGGGTGCGCACCTGGGCACCGAGACGTTCCAGCTCGGACGTCACGACGGCGGAGGCCCCTTGATCGAGCTGGCGATCCATCGGGCCGTGGCCGGTGTGGAGCACGGTGACGTCCAGTCCGCGCCGCACCAACCCACAGGCCGCCTCCAGCCCCAGGACTCCCGCCCCGACGACGGTGGCGTGGCGGGCGTTGGTCGTGGCCGCGATGATCTCGCGGGCGTCGTCCAGGGTGCGAAGGGCATGGACCCCGGCTGGGAGGCCGTAGTCCAAGCCCTCGACGGCGGGGATGCGGGCCCGCGCACCGGTCGCCAGTACGAGGTGGTCGTAGTGATGGCGCCCGAGCGGGGTGTGCACACACTGTCCGGCACGGTCGATGGCGGTCGCGACGGCGCCCCGCGTGACGGTGACGTGCTCGGACGCGGTGACCGGCAGCGTGAGCGAGTTCAGATCCGTGCGCCCGGCCACCACGTCACTGAGCAGCACCCGGTTGTAGGGCTCGTACTCCTCCCCGCCGAGCACCTCGATCTCCAGCGTGCCGGGTTCGGCACGGGCGAGCACGTCGTCGACGAACCGGGCGCCGACCATCCCGTGGCCCACGACGACGATCTTGGTCGGTGTGGTCATGGCTGGCCTCCATCGGTGGCTGGGCTCAGGTCGACAGCGCACACCTTGAACTCCGGCATCCCGGAGATCGGGTCCGTGGCGTCACTGGTGAGCAGATTGACGCTGCCGGTCCCGGCGAAGTGGAACGGCATGAAGACGGTGTCGGGGCGGATCTCGTCGGACCACCGGGCCCGGGCGACCGCCTCGCCCCGGGCGGAGCGCAACCGCACTTCTTCACCGTCCTCGATACCGAGCCGACTGGCCAGCAGCGGGTGCAGCTCGACCACGGGTTCGGGGACGACCCGGTTCAGGTCGGCCACTCGCCGGGTCTGCGCACCGGACTGGTAGTGCTGCAGCACCCGGCCGGTGACGAGGTAGATCGGCGCACCCGGCCGGACGTCATCGGCGGGGGCGTGGTGGTTGACGGCCACCATTCGCGCCCGGCCGTCCGGGGTGGCGAACCGGTCCTGGAACGGACGCGGCGTGCCCAAGTGGTCGGCGGCGGGGACCGGCCAGTAGAAGCCCGGACCGCTGGCAGCCTCATCGTCGTCCAGGCGGGCGTGGCTCAGCCCGGCGTAGTCGGCCACTCCGCCCGCCGAGGCACGGGCCAGCTCATCGAAGACGTCCGAGGGCTCGACGGCGAACTCGACCTGGGCGCCCAGACGGCGGCCGAGCTCAGCGAGAATCCACAGCTCTGAGCGTGCCTGGCCGGGCGCCGGGAGCGCCTGGCGGCGGCGGATCACTCTCCCTTCAAGGGAGGTCATAGTGCCCTCCTCCTCGGCCCACTGCGTGACCGGAAGCACCACATCGGCGCGGGAGGCGGTCTCGGAGGGGACGAAGTCACACACGACGAGCAGATCCAGCCGGTCGAGGGCGTCGGCGACGCGGCCGGCATTGGGAGCGCTGACGAGCACATTCGCACCGTGGACGAACAGGGCACGCGGACCAGCCGGCCGGTCTGCGGTGGCCGGGCGGCCGAGCGAGGAGAGCAGTTCGACCGCGGGACGCCCTGGCCCCGGGATCGTCTCGGGCGCCACGCCCCACACGGCGGCAACGTGCGCACGCGCTGCGGGGTCGGTGATGGACCGATAGCCGGGCAGCTGGTCGGCCTTCTGGCCGTGCTCACGTCCTCCCTGCCCGTTGCCCTGCCCGGTGATGGCGCCGTACCCGCTGCCGATTCGTCCCGGCAGGCCGAGCACGAGGGCGAGGTTGATCGTCGCGGTGACGGTGGCGGTGCCCTGACTGGACTGCTCGACCCCGCGCCCGGTGAGCAGATAGGCGCCCCGGCCACCACCGGCCGGGGACGCGGCCGCGAGCAGGCGAGCCACCCGGCGCAGCTGAGCGGCGGGCACCCCGCAGACAGTCTCGGCACGCTCGGGCCACCAGGCCGCCACCGACCGGCGAACTGCCTCGAAACCAGAGGTGCGCTCGTCCAGGTACACCGAGTCGACGAGGTTCTCGGCGATGACGATGTGCGTCAGGGCCAGCAGCACCGCCAGATCGGTCCCCGGCACCGGTTGCAGGTGCGCGCCCTGTCCGTTCTCGGTGAGGGCTGCCGTGCGACTGCGGCGGGGGTCCATCACGACCAGCCCGCCACGGGAGCGAACGGGGGCGAGATGCTGCACCGACGGTGGCATCGTCTCGGCCAGGTTAGAGCCGAGCAGCATCACGGCGTCCGCCCCAGCGAGGTCGGTGAGTGGGAACGGCAGGCCCCGGTCCAGGCCGAGGGCGCGGTTCGTGGCCGCCGCCGCACTCGACATGCAGAACCGGCCGTTGTAGTCGATATTCGGGGTGCGCAGCACGGTACGGGCGAACTTGCCGAGGGTGTACGCCTTCTCGTTCGTCAGGCCCCCTCCCCCGAAGACGGCCACTGTCTCCGGGCCGCTCTCGGCCTGCAGCTGAGCCAGGCGGACGACGATCGCGTCCAGCGCCTCGTCCCAGCTCGCCGGGTGAAGCTGCCCGTCGGGGCCGCGGAGCAACGGGGCGGTGATGCGGTCCGGAGTGTGCAGGAGTTCACCGCTCGTCCAGCCCTTCTGGCACAGCCCCCCGGCATTCGTCGGGAACTGGCGCGGCTGAACCGAGACGGGGCCGGTTGTTCCCGGATCGGCCGGATCCAGCACCATCGCGCACTGCAGGGCGCAGTACGGGCAGTGCGTGGCAGCCGAGGTGACGTCGGTGACCGGGGTGACCTGCGCCGTCGTGGTGGGCATCAGATGCCGGCCATACCGCTGCTCCGGCGTGCGTACACCACCCACGTCACGGCAGCCATCACGACGTAGCACCCGATGAACAACCACAGCGCGGGAACCAATGAGCCCGCCAGGTCGGTGGAGACGGCGAACCCTCGTGGGATCAGGAATCCGCCGAAGGCGCCGGTCGCCCCGGCGATACCGATGCACCCGGCGGCGGTTCGGCGCGCCGCCGACGCCTCCTCGGGAGTGTGCGCACCGTTGCGGAACACCGCGGGGATCATCCGGTACAGGGAGCCGTTGCCGACACCGCTGGCGATGAACAGGATCATGAAGGAGGCGAAGAACAGCACGAAGTGGTGCTGGCCGAGCGCCGCGATCACACCGACGGCTCCTGCTGCCATCACGGCGTAGGAGACGATCGTCACCCAGGCTCCGCCGACCTTGTCGGCGATGATGCCACCCAGGGGGCGTGAGACCGACCCGACGAGGGCGCCGAGGAACGCGATCGAGAGCGTGACCTCGCTGAACTCGTTGCGCATGAGGGTCGGGAAGGCGCCGGAGTAGCCGATGAAGGACCCGAAGGTGCCGATGTAGAGGAAGGAGATGATCCAGGTGTGCTTCTTGCGGGTGGCCACGGCGAACGAGCGCGGATCGGCCTTGGCGGTGCCGAGGTTGTCCATGAATCGCCACGCGAGGAAGGCCGCCAGGATCGCGAGCGGGATGAACATCAGCCCGGCACGTTCCAGGGCGAGCCCAGCCCCGGCGACGATGACCAACGGGACGGCCAGTTGCACGGCCGCGGTGCCCACGTTGCCGCCGGCGGCGTTCATCCCGAGCGCGCGACCCTTCTCTCGCTCCGGGTAGAAGAAGGAGATGTTGGCCATCGAGGAAGCGAAGTTCCCGCCTCCGACGCCGGCGAGGGCCGCCACGGCCAGCAGAACCCCGAAGGAGAGGTCCGGGCGCTGCACCGCGAAGACGAGCGCGGTGGTCGGCAGCAGCAACAACAGTGCTGAGATGATCGTCCAGTTCCGCCCACCGAACAGCGGCACGGCGAAGGTGTACGGGATCCGCAAGGTGGCGCCGACCAGGCTCGGCACTGCGATCAGCCAGAACTGCTGATCGACTGTGAGGGCGAAGCCTGCTGCCGGCAGCTGCGGGACCACAATCGACCACAGCGCCCAGACGCCGAAGCCGAGGAACTCGGCAAAGATCGAGATCCAGAGGTTCCGGCGTGCGACCAGGCGGCCACCGCCAGCCCAGAACGTGGTGTCCTCCGGATCCCAGTGCTCGATCCACCGGCCGGTCCGCCGGCGAGGGGCGAGTTCTCGATCGGATTCGGTGGCCGTGGGTTCAGCAACCTGCGGCGATGACGGTGCAGACATATCTGGCTCCTGGTGTCGTACCGGCGAGTGGGTACGACGCTAGGGAGGCCGTGTTTCAGCGCACGTCGCGAGCAGTTTCGCTGCCGTAAGGAAGATCGCACACCGCACCGCGGCGCCGGTGTGAGATGCGGGTCAGGAGGCGGGCGGGCGCTCAGCCGCGATATCGGCGTGGTGGCGGATCACCTCGGCGACGATGAACGCCAGGAACTTCTCCGCGAAGACCGGGTTCAGGCCGGCAGCCTCGGCGAGAGACCGCAGGCGGGCGATCTGCTCCTCTTCGCGTGCAGGGTCCGACGGCGGGAGGCCGTGCTCGGCCTTCAGCCGCCCGACGGCCTGCGTGCATTTGAACCGCTCCGCCAGCAGGTGCACGAGCGCGGCGTCGATGTTGTCGATGCTCCCGCGCAGTCCGCGCAGCCGCTCCGGTACCGCTACTCCGACCACTGGTCCCTGGCTGCGGGGTGCATCGCTCATGGTCCCCCATCTTAAGGGCTCGGCTCCTCCGCCTGGGCTGAGGCATGCACGCGCTGAGCATCTCCGCTCTGGGTGAACGCGGTCTCAGCGGGAGTCGCGGCATCGGTCCAGCGCAGCAAGGCAGCCACGCCGTCGGCGACATCGAGCTGCTCGGCGATCGTGATACCTGCCGATTGGTCCGTAGCCGCCCGGCCGAGGGCGAGGTCGGCGCGGACCTGCCTCGGCTCCCCCACGCCGAGGTCGGCGAGTTCCTCCGCCGAGGTACCCAGCTGGAGAGGGGCGTCACCGATCCAGAGCCTGTGCGCAGCGAGCCGCTGACGCGGGGAACTGACGGCACCGACGTCCAGCACCAGCTCAGTCACCTGACCGCGTCGCAGTACGGCGACCACGTCCTCCAGGCCGCTCACCGCTGCGCCCTCGCGGCCGATCTCCTGCTCGACGTGGTCGAGCACCGACTGCCTCCGGCGCATTCGAAAGCCGGTGACGGCCTCGTCCACCGCGGCGGCGAAGGCGCGCGAGTTGACGCCTTCGGTGCGGGCGCCTCCGGGGACGTCCACCAGCACCTCGCGGGCATGCGCGCCGAGGGCCTCCTCGACGTAGGCGGTGGAGCGCACGTCGCCGGTGAGCAGCACCAGATCGGGTTTCTCCCGCGCCATCACCCGGTCGACCTCCGCGGCGACGGTCTCAGCGTTGCGCTCCCACGAATCCTCGGCACGATTGTTGACCCGGTCCCGGGGAAGATCGCGGCTGGGCCGGACCTTGGTGAGCACATCGTGGTCACCGTCGATCTCTCTGTCCTGCAACAGTTGACTGCCCATGACGGCTGACGCCTCGTGCAGTGACAGGTGCGCCCCCGCACGATCTGACTCGACCACGAGGTACCGCGCGGCGGCATCGGCCGCGTATGCGAGCGCAAGAGCGTGGGCGTGGTCGGAGAGGACGGCCCTGCCCTCGGTCGGGGGATCCGGGATGACCCGGTCGAGCAGCACCTCACCACCCGCGGCCACCAGTACCCGGCCGTGCGGACCGTGGACCCAGGTGGGGCGCTCCAGTGCGGCGGCGACCGCGTCGGCGTCGGCCCGCGGCACATCGTCGGCACCATCGAGCGTGACCGAACGTTGCAGGTCGGCCCACCGGTCGAGCACCACCGCGTTGCGACCGTCATCAGAGCGGGTGGCATCAATGACCACGCTCAAGACCGGCGCATGATCCGGGAGAGACAACTGAGGAAGGTCCACCATGGAGACCTCGCTTCCTGATCGGATGCTGGTCCCCTCTAGCGTGCCTCCTCGCGGCGGCGCTCGCGACCTCAGCGGCAAGCGTTGAACCTCAGGCGCTCTTCTCCCGCGGGGTTCGCTTCGACCGAGGCGCCTCACGAGGAACGAGAGTGGGGTTGACGTTCTCCAGCACCACCTCGCGGGTGATGACAACCCGGGCGATGTCCTCACGGCTCGGTACGTCGAACATGACCGGCTGGAGCACTTCCTCCATGATCGCGCGGAGCCCGCGAGCGCCGGTTCCACGCATGATCGCCTGGTCGGCGACCGCCGCGATCGCGTCGTCGGTGAATTCCAACTCCACGCCGTCGATCTCGAACATGCGCTCGTACTGCCTGATGAGGGCGTTCTTCGGCTCGGTGAGGATACGAGTCAGGGCGGGGGCGTCCAGTGGCGTGACCGTGGTCAGCACGGGAAGTCGCCCGATGAACTCCGGGATGAGGCCGAACTTCAGCAGGTCTTCTGGCATGACGTCTTCGATGACGTCAGCCTGGTCGGCCTCACGCAACGGAGCGCCGAAGCCGATGCCTCGACGGCCGGAGCGGCTGGTGATGATCTCGTCCAGCCCGGCGAAGGCGCCGGCCACGATGAACAACACATTCGACGTATCGATCGTGATGAACTCCTGGTGCGGGTGCTTGCGGCCCCCCTGCGGGGGAACGGAGGCCTGTGTGCCTTCGAGGATCTTCAGCAGCGCCTGCTGGACGCCCTCGCCGGAGACATCCCGGGTGATCGACGGGTTCTCGCTCTTGCGTGCGATCTTGTCGATCTCGTCGATGTAGATGATCCCGGTCTCGGCCTTCTTGACATCGAAGTCCGCCGCCTGGATGAGTTTGAGGAGGATGTTCTCGACATCCTCACCGACATAGCCGGCCTCGGTGAGGGCAGTGGCATCGGCGATCGCGAACGGGACGTTGAGCATCCGGGCAAGCGTCTGCGCCAGGTAGGTCTTCCCGCACCCCGTGGGGCCGATGAGGAGAATGTTGGATTTCGCCAGCTCGACGTCGTCCTTCTCGCCCGTGGTCGAAGCGCCCGTGGCGCCGGACTGCACCCGCTTGTAGTGGTTGTAGACCGCAACGGCCAGGGACTTCTTCGCATCCTCCTGGCCGATGATGTACTCCTCGAGAAAATCGAAGATCTCGCGCGGCTTCGGCAGGTCGACCAGACCCAGCTCGTTCGCCTCGGCGAGCTCCTCCTCGATGATCTCGTTGCACAGGTCGATGCACTCGTCGCAGATGTACACGCCGGGACCGGCGATGAGCTTGACGACCTGCTTCTGGCTCTTCCCGCAGAAGGAGCACTTGAGCAGATCGGCGCCTTCACCTACTCGCGCCATCTCTCCTCACTTTCCTGCCGTCGGGGGCCGAGGCACTCGTCGTGATCATTGTGCGCCAAGCACGGCTGGGCGACCAGCCGAAATCCTGCCGTCAGGCGAACCTGCATCCACGATACGTGGCCTGACACATGAAGGCCGGACGGGCCACCGCGTGTCGTGAGTGCGGTGGCCCGTCCGACCCGAAAGCTCCAAGCCTCAGGAGCCCTCGCCGGCCGTCAGTGCCGGTGCCTTGCGGCTGTCGAGCACCTGATCGACCAGTCCGTACTCGAGCGACTGCTGGGCCGAGAGGATCTTGTCGCGCTCGATGTCCTGACGCACCTTCTCCAGATCCGTGCCGGTGTGCTGAGCGAGCGTAGTCTCGAGCCACTCACGCATCCGCATCACCTCGTTGGCGTGGATCTCGATGTCGGAAGCCTGTCCGAAGCCGCCCTCGAGGGAGGGCTGGTGGATAAGGACGCGGGCGTTCGGCAGCGCCAGACGCTTGCCCGGAGTCCCCGCAGCCAGGAGAACGGCCGCCGCTGAGGCGGCCTGACCCAGGCACACGGTCTGAATCTGCGGGCGGATGTATTGCATCGTGTCGTAGATGGCTGTCATCGCCGTGAACGAGCCACCCGGGGAGTTGATGTAGATCGTGATGTCCTGGTCCGGGTCCTGGCTCTCGAGCACCAGCAGCTGGGCCATGATGTCGTCGGCCGAGGCGTCGTCCACCTGCACGCCGAGGAAGATGATGCGGTCCTCGAACAACTTCGTGTACGGGTCCTGGCGCTTGAAGCCGTAGGGGGTGCGCTCCTCGAACTGCGGGAGCACGTAACGCGCCGTCGCCGGCTGCGGGGCCCGGCCACCGAATGCCTGGGGGGAAAGGTTCACAGTTCTCGCTCCTTGGATGTGGTGGGCGGGCGTCAGGACTGGGCCGCGGTCACGGCATCGGAGTCGGAGACCACGTGATCGATGAAGCCGTACTCGCGCGCCTGGTCCGCAGTGAACCAGCGGTCACGGTCGGCGTCGCGGTTGATCTCCTCGGCCGTACGGCCGGTCTGCTCGGCGGTCAGCTCCGCCATCACCTTCTTCATGTGCAGGATCAGCTCCGCATTGATCTTGATGTCGGAGGCCGTACCACCGATGCCGCCGGAGGGCTGATGCATCATCACCCGGGCATGGGGTGTCGCATAACGCTTGCCCTTCGCACCTGAAGAAAGCAGGAACTGCCCCATGGAGGCCGCCATGCCCATCGCGACGGTCGCCACGTCGGGCTTGACGTACTGCATGGTGTCGTAGATCGCCATCCCGGCAGTGACTGAACCACCCGGGGAATTGATGTAGAGGGCGATGTCCTTCTCCGGGTCCTCCGCTGCCAGCAGCAGCATCTGGGCACAGATCTGGTTCGCGTTCTCGTCCCGGACTTCGGAGCCGAGCCAGATGATCCGCTCCTTCAGGAGACGGTTGTAGATGTGGTCGCCCAGTGCCAGACCCTGGGTGTCGCTACCGGCGGCCTGCGGGAAGTCGCTCACGTGCATGCTCCTCGATCGTGGTGATGTCTGCGATGACACTAACGCCGTCGGGAGGTCAGACCTGCCCGCAGCCGCACCTGTTTCGCTGTCGGCGCACGCGTGCTCGGCGGAACGAGAACTGCCCCCGTTCCTGCCAGGGCAATCCTGGAGGCAACGGGGGCAGCTCGAGCGACGGTCAGGCCTTGGCGGCCTCGTCGCCCTCAGACTCGTTCTCGTCGTCGGAGGTGTCCTCGGCAGGCGCGTCCTCAGAGGAGGCGCCCTCGCCCTCGGCAGCGTCCGTCACGTCGACGGTCTCGGTCCCGGCCACCTCATCCTGCGCGGCGGCCGCAGCGGCCGCGGCCTCAGCCGCGTCCTCCTCATCCGATCCGATATAGGCGGACAGGTCGACGTCATCACCGGCAGAGTCGACGACCTTGACCTGGCGCAGTGCGACGGCGAGGGACTTGTTGCGGGTGAGCTCAGCGACGAAGAGCGGGATCTGACCGTTCTCGTCCGCCTGGCGGATGAATTCGCTCGGGTCCTGCTGGGACTGCTGCGCCGTGCGGAGCAGGAACTCCAGGAGCTCGTTCTGTCCGACAGAGACCGACACCTTCTCAGCGAGCGTGTCGAGCAGCAACTGACGCGTGAGTACCGACGTGGTCTCCTCGGTGACCTCTGCACGATGCTCATCATCCTCGAGGCGGCCTTCGTTCTCGAGGTGCTGGTGCACCTCGGCCTCGATCACCTTGGCCGGCAGCGGGAAGTCAGTAGCCTCGACGAGCTGCTCGAGCAGCTGGTCGCGGGCAGTGACGGCGCGGTTGTTCTCCTTGGCCTCGGCCACCTGCGTACGCAGGTTCTCCCGCAACTCGTCCACGGTGTCGAACTCGGAGGCGGTCTGAGCGAACTCGTCATCGACCTCCGGCAGCTCCTGCACCTTGATCGCAGTAGGCGTGACGGTGATCTCCGCCTCCTGACCGGCGCGGTCTCCACCGGCGAGCGGAGCGGTGAAGGTGGCCGTTTCGTCCGCGGAGAGGCCGGTCAACGCCTCGTCCATGCCTTCGAGCATGTTGCCCGAGCCGATCTGGTACGAGACTCCGGAGACCGAGTCGATCTCGTCGTCGCCGATCGTCGCCTTCAGATCGATGGTGACGAAGTCGCCGTCCTGGGCTGCGCGATCGACGCCGGCGAGGGTGGCGTGCTGCTCGCGCAGCGACGTCAGGCGCTCCTCGATGTCCTCGTCGGTGACCTCGGTGGACTCGACGGTGATCGTCAGGCTCTCCAGGTCCGGCAGCTCGATCTCGGGCCGCACGTCCAGCTCGGCGGTGAAGATCAGTTCCTCGGCTTCGTCGGTGAGGCCGGGCACGGCGGTGACCTCGATCTCCGGCTGGCCGAGAGGCTTGAGCTCGGACTCGGTCACTGCCTGGCGGTACAGGCCCGGCAGTGCCTCGTTGATCGCGTGCTCCATGACCGCGCCCTTGCCGACGCGCTGGTCGATGATTCGCGGCGGAACCTTCCCGCGGCGGAAGCCAGGGATGTTCACCTGGGAGGCGATGTGGGAGTACGCGTGGTCCACGCTCGGCTGCAGCTCGGCCAGAGGCACCTCCACGGTCAGCTTTGCCCGTGTGGGCTCGAGGTTCTCGACGGCGCTCTTCACTACGTGCTCTCCACTCGTGGGTCGGCATATGAGGGACACGCCCGCGCGAAGAGAATCTGCGGGCGACGATCGGTCGCGTCCACGAACACCCGGAGCGGGCATGCGAAATCGGACGCAGCCACCTATCGTACGGCACCTGCAGCACGGCCGAGGACCAGCCGCAGAGGAGATCTGGAGCGGGTGACGGGAATCGAACCCGCACCATCTGCTTGGAAGGCAGAGGCTCTACCATTGAGCTACACCCGCAAGGCGTGTCCTAGCGTACCTGCTCTCCGGCAGTGCACGGTCCAAGACACTGCCTCCGACGCCGTAGACTCGTCCCGGCGACCTGCGGGTCGCACCGGGATGTGGCGCAGGTTGGTAGCGCGTCCGCTTTGGGAGCGGAAGGTCGCAGGTTCAAATCCTGTCATCCCGACCATCAGGAGGGCCTGTCATCCGAGGAACGAGGGTGGCAGGCCCTCCTGATATCTGGCTTGCAGGATTTGGGAGGAGCTCGCCCTGGCGAGCGACGGCTCCTGTCATCCCGACCAATGAGTGTGGCCGGTCGCCCGAGGAACGAGGGTGGCTGGCCACACTCATTATCTGGCTTGCAGGATTTGCCGAGGAGCTCGCCCTCGCGAGCGACGGCTCCTGTCATCCCGACCATCAGGAGGGCCGGTCGCCCGAGGAACGAGGGTGACGGGGCTATGCCTGCCTGTGGCGTCCTTGCCGGCTGAGGAAGGCGCCCAGTCCGACCAGGACGATCGCGAGGCTCAGGACTCCACCCACGGTGGTGCCGGTGACAGGCAAGGAGGGGCCGTCGTCGGTGGGTTCCACCACTGGCTCCGGAGCGATCTCGGTGGGTGCGGTCAGGTACTGCACCTCGCCGGATGCACTGAGCCCGGCCGCCACGATCGTGTGGTTACCGAGCTGATCGGGGATCACGAAGGTGGCCGTGAACTCACCGGCCGCATCCGCGGCCGCGCTGCCGAGCACCGTGAGCTCGGAGTACATGCCGAGGCTCACTGGGGCACCGGCAGCGAACCCGGTGCCAGTCACGGTGATCTCCTGGCCGACCGTGGTCCGAGCCGGCACTCCACTGAGCTGACCAGTTGCAACGGGCTCGTCGTCCGGAAGGGTCACAGCGGCGGCGAGCTCGACCGCGACCGTGCCCGCGCGAACAGCATCCGGCGCAGCACCGTTGCTGGCAGTCACCGTGATCGGGTACTGCCCGACGGCGTCCGGCCCGGCTACGCCCGCGAGCGTCGCCGTACCGTCACCGTGATCGGTGAACGTCACCCCCACTGGGAGATCTCCGGTCAGGGTCAGTGTGGTTTCGGGCGGAAAACCGGGAACTGACTCAAGCACGAGCGCGTCCTGCACGCCGGCCACCAGCACGAGGGAGGGTTCTGTGAGGAGTTCAACCGACTGCTGGATCGTGAGGGTGAGTTGCTGCTGCGCCGACAGACCCGCACCGTTACTCGCCACCAACTCCAACACACTCACCCCACCAGCAACCGGAGCCCCCGACAACGTCGCCGAACCATCACCGTGATCCACCAACGACAAACCCTCAGGCAACACCGACTCAGCCCCCACCGTCACCGGCCCAGGAAACCCCGCCGAGACCTCCACCGTGAAACTGCCCACCTCACCAGCAGTAAACGTCACCGCATCCGCACTCGTGAAAGCCGGCGCCTCATCCACAGTGACCGTCAGAGACTGCTGCGCCGACAAACCCGCACCGTTACTCGCCACCAACTCCAACACACTCACCCCACCAGCAACCGGAGCCCCCGACAACGTCGCCGAACCATCACCGTGATCCACCAACGACAAACCCTCAGGCAACACCGACTCAGCCCCCACCGTCACCGGCCCAGGAAACCCCGCCGAGACCTCCACCGTGAAACTGCCCACCTCACCAGCAGTAAACGTCACCGCATCCGCACTCGTGAAAGCCGGCGCCTCGTTCACCGTGACCAGCAGCTCCTGCACGGCGTTCGGTGTGTAGCCGTTCGATGCCGTCACGATGACGGGGTAGGTTCCGCCGGTGGCGGCCTCCGGTGTTCCGGTGATCGCCAAAGTGCCGCTGCCGAGGTCGGAGATCGTGAGGCCGGCCGGGAGCCCGCCGGTGATCGTGACATCCGGTACGGGGTCCCCGGTCGAGGCGATATCGAACGACCCAGCCTCACCGGCGATGAAGGTCGCCGAGTCTTCACTCGTGATGGTCGGTGCAGCCCCGAGGTCGAAGGTGACGACTGGGTCATCGCTGCTGGCGATGTTGGGGCGGCTCGCGAGTCCAGTCACCACATCGGCGGGCACTCCCACCGACACCGTCCCATCCGACGTCAGTGGGCCGACCGTCACCTGATAGACCGATGGCCCACCGCTGACCTGGACGTTGTCCCGTCCTGCCGCGGTGCCCGAGACGGTCAGGTCGGACGCTTCGAGTGCAGTGGCCCCCTCGAGAAACCCATCAGAGGCGAACGAGACCGTGAACTGCACGGAGGTCGGCGCACTCGCGGCGATCGTCGTCGTCGGGGTCGTGACCGTCGGGGTAAGCGGCTCGGTGGGCGTTCCCACGGGTGGAGCCGCCTGCACCCCCTCCATCCTGACCGTGACCGAGTGGCCCTCGTCGTAGGTGCCAGGTGCCCGCAACTCCAGCGTCGCG
Source organism: Ruania rhizosphaerae (assembly GCF_009805705.1). Classification (GTDB taxonomy): domain Bacteria; phylum Actinomycetota; class Actinomycetes; order Actinomycetales; family Beutenbergiaceae; genus Ruania; species Ruania rhizosphaerae. The sequence continues at coordinate 92,246 of NZ_VSMB01000010.1, read as the reverse complement.
CTGACAACCCGGGTCACATCGACGTCCTCGTAGCACAGCAACCCCTCGCACAGCAGCGGAAAGCTCGCGTCGAAGTTCTCCGTGGAGGCGATCCCGGAGGAGATGCTGTCCGTACCGCCGTCCGAATCGACCAGCGTCAGCGAGTAGCTGAGCGCAGTGCCACCGTCGTCTGGCGTCCGCTGGATCGAGTCGAAGGCGAAACTGATTCGGGTGTTCGTCCACCCCTCGGTGAGGTCGGTCGGGCCAGGCAACGTGTAGTCGAGTCGCACACTGCCCTGGGTGTTGCCCTGCCCGCCGATCGAGAACACGCCCACGCCACCGGACTCGGTGAACGTCGAGGCCTGGGTACCGCCCATCGCGGGAGAGAGCGTCACCGTCCTCGTGCCGAGCGAGTTCCCGGCGAAGTCGTCGATGACGACCGTGCCGACGGCCGATGCGTTCGGCGCAGTGACGACGCCGCCGAGGCAGACCAGGATTGCAGCGGCAACGACTGCAATCAGCCGCTGCACACAAGTGTGGAAATCAGCACGAGACACCATCGGAACGTCTGCTCCCTGCAGTGGGTGAGTCGACCGGTACTCACATACCCGTCGACGGCCCGGCTCAGCACGCGGCACCAAGCGGATCGTAGCGCAGACCTAGCCGCTCGTATAAGACACGAGGCCAGATCCCCGAACGCGACGAAGCGGCCGCCCCGTCAGGGGGCGACCGCTTCGAGGTTCGCGTGTCGCGAGTGTGAAACTCAGCTCTCGACGTCGACCAGACCGCGCTCGACGGCGCGGGCCAGGCGCCGCGGCACCCGGACCTCACGACCACCGGAGCGGACCGGGACGAGGTCCGCCGCCTTGGTCTTCCACTGCGAACGGCGCGCGCGGGTGTTGCTGCGCGACATCTTGCGCTTGGGAACTGCCATGGCTCTACCTCCCCTTCCGTCGTCGTTGTCTTCCTGCGGCTGGTCCGCCGCAGCATGTACTGCCAGCGCCTACGGGCGCCGGAGAAATCAGGCCTTGTTGCCAGCCTTGGCGTACCGCTGGCGGAACTTCTCGACGCGCCCGGCGGTGTCCATGATCTTCTGCTTGCCCGTGTAGAAGGGATGCGAGGCAGAGGAGATGTCGACGTCGACCACCGGGTAGGTGTTGCCGTCCTCCCACTCGACCGTGGTCTCGGAAGAGATCGTCGACTTCGTCAGGATGGCGAAGTTCGCGGAGATGTCACGGAACACGACCGGCCCGTACTCGGGGTGGATGTCCTTCTTCATGTCTACTTCCTACCTACTTCTCACGCGGTTGCTTCAGTGGTCTGTGCTCTGTGGTCTGCGCTGCGAGCAGCACCGTTCACACGCCTCGTCACGGCACCTCATGACGTCGGGCGGATCGGGCAACCGAGTGGTCACCCGTCGCGGAAGAGCTGGTTCCACGCGGGCATCGGTTCACGGCGCGCCCACGGAATGATACCCATATCTGGCGCTGGACGCCTACTCACCTCTGCGCAGGCGCACCCACGACGACGCAGGTCAGGACCGTAGGTCGGCGACTGTGACGAACAACTCACCCGGGCGTGCCCGTATCGTGGGACAGTCGGCAACCTCCCTTCCCTTGCGCAGAGGCACTGCGAAGATGAGGACGAGCGACGCCCACAGCTCCCCGCGAGCCCGAGCGGCTGTCCGGCCCGCCGGTCCCACCGTTCCCGAGGGTCCAGCCGGCGTCCATACCGAACAACCAGTCAACGAAGGACGAGACCCCATGGCCCGCATCTACGACAACGCTACTGCGCTGATCGGCAACACCCCGCTGGTCCGCATCAACAAACTCACCGAGGGCGCGGGCGCGAACGTGCTCGCGAAGCTCGAGTTCTACAACCCGGCCAACAGCGTCAAGGACCGGATCGGCGTCGCCATCGTCGACGCCGCCGAGGCTGCTGGCGAGCTGCCCGCCGGTGGCACCATCGTGGAGGCCACCAGCGGCAACACCGGTATCGCGCTGGCGTTCGTCGGCGCGGCCCGCGGCTACAACGTCGTGCTGACCATGCCGGAGACGATGTCGAACGAGCGCAAGATGCTGCTGCGCGCCTTCGGTGCCGAACTGGTCCTCACCCCGGGAGCAGAAGGCATGAAGGGTGCGGTCACCCGCGCCGAGCAGATCGCCTCAGAGCGCCCCGGTGCGATCCTGGCGCGCCAGTTCGCCAACGAAGCGAACCCCGCCATCCACCGCAAGACCACGGCCGAGGAGATCTGGGCCGACACCGACGGCGAGGTCGACATCGTGGTGGCGGGCATCGGCACCGGCGGCACGATCACCGGTGTGGGCCAGGTGCTGAAGGAGCGCAAGCCCGACGTCAAGATCATCGCCGTCGAGCCGGAGGAGTCCGCGATCCTCAACGGCGGGCAGCCCGGTCCGCACAAGATCCAGGGCATCGGCGCGAACTTCGTGCCGGAGATCCTCGACACCTCGATCTACGACGAGGTCATCGACGTCAACGCCGAGACCGCCGTCGAGGTCGCCCGACGCGCGGCCCGCGAGGAGGGCCTGCTCGTCGGCATCTCCTCTGGTGCCGCCCTGCACGCCGCCGTCCAGGTGGCGCAGCGCCCGGAGAACGCCGGCAAGAACATCGTGGTGATCATCCCCTCCTTCGGTGAGCGCTACCTGTCGACCATCCTGTACGCCGACCTCGCCGAGTGATCGGGACAAGGTCGCTTTCATGAGTCCGACGCGTCACCTGCGCCTGCGTGAGCTGGTCGCAGAGGATCTCGAGACCGCCCGGCGCCGCGACCCCGCGGCCCGGAGCGGTCTCGAGGTCGCCCTCCTGTATCCCGGCGTCCACGCGCTGTGGTTGCACCGGCTGGCGAACCGACTGTGGGTGACCAATCCGCTGCTCAAGTTGCCCGCCCGGCTGATCTCGCAGGTGGCGCGCGCCGTCACCGGGGTGGAGATCCACCCCGGTGCGGTACTCGGGCGCCGGTTCTTCATCGATCACGGCATGGGAGTGGTCATCGGCGAGACCGCCGAGGTCGGCGACGACGTGCTGATGTTCCACGGGTCCACACTCGGCGGACGGTCGATGAGTGCCGGCAAGCGTCACCCGAGCATCGGAGACCGGGTGGTGATCGGTGCGGGAGCCAAGGTACTCGGCCCGATCGACATCGGGGACGACGTCAAGATCGGGGCGAACGCCGTCGTCGTCAAGGACGTCCCGGCCGCATCCGTGGTCGTCGGCGTCCCGGGGCAGACCCGCCAGGCTCCCCCGTCCAGCAAGGACGACACCGCCGACCCGGCCCTCTACCTGGATCCCGCGATCTACATCTGAGGCCCCGCCCGTCAGGGCTCCTGCTCGCCCGGTTCCCACCCTGCCTCGGAGAGGTCGACGCGGGGCGGATCGTGCGCCGTCATCGACACCCCCTCGTTCCGCAACAGCTCCAATCCACGCCCGGCCACCCGTTCGGCCACGGCACCGCTGGCCGTGACGACGCGCCACCAGGGCACGCCGCCACCGTACTGAGCCATGACGGTGCCGACCGTCCGCGCGCTGCCCTTGCCCGTCAATGCCCTCGCCGCTTCAGCGATCACCCCGTAGGTGGTGGCCCGGCCCGATGGAATCTGCTCGACCAGATCGAGCACCGTCTCCACATAGTCCCCAGGCCCTTGCTCAGCGGCAGTGTTCACCCGCCCTATGATCTCCCATGACATGACGGACAGCGACAGCGCCACTGCGCCGGGCGAGACCTACGTCTGCCCGCACTGCGAGGCCACCCACGAGCACGAGCACGTCGACGAGCGAGCGGTGGTCGACGGCTACCGCCGCACTCTGGCCCGGGCCAGCGCTGCCCGGATGGCGGTGATACTGGTCACCCTCACCGCCGTGTTGCTCGGCTCTCTCGGCCTGCTGGCACTGGCGGGGCTCGGGCTCCTCAGCTGGGCAGTGGTCACCGGCGCCGGATGGGGCGCGGCCGTCGTCGACCTCGCTCGCCGCCCGCACTCTGGAACGCGGATGGGAACGGCGCAGCGCGACGAGCGCCGGTTCGTGCTGGTCTCGGTACTCACCGGCGCCGCGCTCACGCCGCTCGCCGCACTCGGCCTCGCGCTGACAGCCGGCGCAGTCGTCGAGGCGCATCCGCTCACGGTGGCAGGCGCAGCCGCGGCCGGCTGGTTCGCCGGTTCAGCGACCGCCGAGACGATCAGCAACCTCAGGTTGCGCGCTCTACTGGTCGCGGATACCCGCGCCGGAGAGGTGGCCCGGGAAGCAGCAGTGCGGCTGCGCAAGCACACACATGAGTGGCGCGGGCTGGGTACCGCAGCGGCAACCGCCATCGTCGTGGGGATCGAGCTCCTGGTATGCCTGTGGCTGCCGATCCTGGTGATCGTGCTCATACCCCTGCACGTGGCAGTGGCGGCGCTGGTCGGCCGGGCGCAGCAACGCCGCCCGCTCCCCCTCCCCTAGAGCCGATCGAGTACGAGAGGCTGGGTGGGTGAGCACCTACCGACGCCCGCCGATCGATGCGCCGGTCTTCCGCGACACCGACGGTCGGGTTATCGACTACGGGAACCGGTGGTTCGATCATCCCCCGGAGGAGACCTACTCCGTGGTCACGCACCCGGATCGATTCGCACCGCTCCACGCGATCGGCGACGCACTGATCGCCCACCTCCAGGAGAACTATGACGTCGAAACCGACGAGGGTGAGGAGACGGCGCTGGACCTGCTGACGTCAGCCCGAGCCGAGGTGGTGCGTGCGGTGCGGATCCGGCCGAACGATCCGGCCTGCGCATCGTTGACGTTCGTGTTCACTGCCTTCCCCGGCATCTTCCTGCACGCCGGCCTGCTGCACGACTTCCATCTCCCGGTCTGCGGCTGCGATGCGTGCGATTCCACGTGGTCCGAGGAAGCGGACACTGTGGAGCGTCTGGTGTTGGCGGTGGTCAACGGGCACTACCGGGAGGGCATCGGGGAAGGTAGCCAGCCCTGGGTCGACTTCGGCCTCACCTATCCTGACGGCGCGAGCTCAGGGTCGTCGAATTCAGACGATCTCCCCATCGAGCGTCTCCGAGCCGCTCAACCACTCCTGCGGACTGTCTCCGACGGGTGGGCTGCCTGGCCCCGGCGGACCTCCGCCTAGTCAGAACGAAGCGCTCAGCGCGCCTCGTACTCGGCCAGCTGGTCAATACGCCGCTGGTGGCGTTCGTCGCCGGAGAACGCCTCAGCCACGAAGGCATCGACAATCGCCAGGGCATCCGCGGTGCTGTGCTGGCGGGCCCCGACCGCGACGACATTCGCGTTGTTGTGCTGGCGCCCCAGGCGAGCAGTCTCCACGTTCCATGCGAGGGCGGCCCGCACTCCCGCGACCTTGTTGGCAGCAATCTGCTCTCCGTTGCCGCTCCCGCCGATCACCACTCCGAGCGAACCCGGGTCCGCGACCACGGCTTCACCGGCTGCGAAACAGAAGGCAGGGTAGTCGTCCAGAGCGTCGTAGGCATGAGCTCCGTGGTCGGTCACGTCGTGCCCGCTGCTGCGTAGGTGGTCGGCGAGTACGGCTTTGAACTCGAACCCGGCGTGGTCGGCGGCGAGGTGAAGGCGCATGCGGTCATTGTGCCGCACAGGAGGTCGCTCCTCACGGGTATGTTCGGAGGATGAGCATCATCTCCGAAGCTGACGCCGCTGCCATGGACCACTCCGTCCGTCCGCAGGACGACCTGTTCCGCCACGTCAACGGCACGTGGCTGGACTCGCACGAGATCCCAGCCGACCGTGGGCGGGACGGCACCTTCCACCAGTTGCACGATCAGGCCGAGCAACACGTGCGAACCCTGATCACTGAGGCTGCCGACGTCCCGGCCGATGATCCGGCCGGGGACGAGGCAGCGAAGATCGCAGCCGTCTACGTCTCGTTCATGGCGACCGAACGAGTGGACGCCCTCGGTATCCTCCCCCTTGCGGCCGACCTGGAACTGGTGACGGCGGCGCACACGAAGGATCAGCTCACCCGCGCACTCGGGACGCTGCAGCGCACGGGCGTCGGCGGCGTAGTCGAACCGTTCATCGATGTCGATTCCGACGACCCCAGCCGGTACATCGTCTATCTCGAGCAGTCCGGTCTCGGGATGCCCGACGAGGCGTATTACCAAGCGGAGGAGCATGCGGCCGTCCGAGCTGCCTACATCCCACACGTGGCTGCGATGCTCGCCACCGCGGGTGTGGTGACCGAGGCTGAAGCACACGGCGCTGCCGAGCGGGTGATGGCCCTGGAGACCAAGCTGGCCGGCGCGCACTGGGACCGGGTGCGGTGCCGCGACGCCCAGGCCACCTACAACCGGATGACGCTGGCCCAGCTGAGCGAACTCGCCCCGGAGTTCGACTGGTCCACCTGGGTGAGCGCCCTGGGAGGCGAGGAGTCCACGCTGGCGGAGGTCGTCGTCCGGCAGCCGGAGTTCCTCGCCGAGCTCTCGGCGGCGTGGGCGAACGAGCCGACCGACCTGTGGCGGCTGTGGCTGACGTGGCGGGTGGTGCGTGCACGTGCCCCGTACCTGCACAGCGAACTCGTGGAGGAGAACTTCGACTTCGTCGGCCGGACCCTCACCGGCGCCCCGGAGATGCGCGAACGGTGGAAGCGGGGCGTGAGCCTGGTACAAGGTGTGCTCGGGGAAGCCGTGGGCAAGCTGTACGTGGCCCGGCACTTCCCGCCCGAGCACAAGGAGGCCATGCGGGTGCTGGTGGCCGACCTGGTGGAGGCCTACCGGCGCTCGATCAACGACCTGGACTGGATGAGCCCAGCCACTCGTCAGAAGGCCCTCGACAAGCTCGAGGCGTTCACCCCGAAGGTCGGCTACCCGGATAAGTGGCGCGACTATTCCGGCCTTGAGGTCGCCAGCGACGACCTGCTCGGCAACGTCCGCGCAGCGCACGCGTTCGAGACCGACTACGAGTTGAACAAGCTCGGCGGGCCGATCGATCGTGACGAGTGGTTCATGTCCCCGCAGACGGTGAACGCCTACTACAACCCATCGATGAACGAGATCGTCTTCCCGGCGGCGATCCTGCAGCCCCCGTTCTTCGACGCCGACGCGGACGATGCCACGAACTACGGCGCAATCGGCGCAGTGATCGGGCATGAGATCGGGCACGGATTCGACGATCAGGGCAGTCGGTACGACGGCACCGGTCGCCTGCTCGACTGGTGGACTGAGGACGACCGGGCTGAGTTCGACACCCGTACCCAGGCCCTGATCGCGCAGTACGACGTCCTCTCCCCCAGCGAGCTGGACGATTCCCATACCGTGAATGGCGCCCTGACGGTCGGCGAGAACATCGGCGACCTGGGCGGTCTCGGTATCGGCATCAAGGCGTTCCGGATCGCGAAGGAGCGCAGCGGCGAGGAGCCTACGCAGGAGGAGATGCAGCGGCTGTTCCTCGCGTGGGCCCGGTGCTGGCGTACGAAAGCCCGCGAGCAGGAGGCACTACGGCTGCTCTCGATCGACCCCCACTCCCCCGACGAGATCCGCTGCAACGCCCCCGTACGCAACCTGGACGAGTTCGTCGACGCGTTCGACGTGCAGCCGGGCGACGGGCTGTGGCTCGACCCTGACGAGCGCGTCCGGATCTGGTGATCAGTTGCGGGCCGGCAATCCGGCCCGCAGCCACCCCTGGAATCCCCCGACGGCGTAGCTCACCCGGGCGAGCTCGAGTTCGGCAAGCGCCTCGGCTGTCTCCCGTGCCAGCTGTCCATCCTCGCTGAGCAGGATCACCGGCCGCGAGTCGGTGGAGTTGAGCAGATGTCCGAGCAGCTCTTGCGGCGCGAGGACGGCAGCCGCGAGGTCAGGGTGCACCTCACCGGTAGCGTGCTGGTCACCCAGGTCGACCAGCAGCGCACGCTCGTAGAGGGCTGCCTGGTAGGCGGCGCGGACTGAGATCGCGGCGCTGCCTGGCTCAGTCTGGGTGGGGCGGGCGGAGAGGACGACGTCCCAGGTGGTGCCGGTGGTGACGGCCATGTGCATGTGCTCCTGATGGGTGGGCGGGTGCGGGGCGAGTCAGCGACGGCGACAGGTGTCGCACATCGCGGCGCTGCTCATCGAGCGACAGCGCATTCGCCCCGGCATTCGCGCCGGTGCCCCCATCAGGGCGTGCTCGACCCGCGCACCGGTGGCCACGAGGTCGAGGAACATGAGAAGTACTTCACCACATCGACCGGCGGCGCCGGGCAAGCCCACCACTTGTCTCATCAGATGGGACGCGGGGCATGCCCGTCGCGTCCGACACACCGGAGGCAGACTGACAGACCGTCGTCCCCTGCCGTCAGTGGGTCAGTCTGCGGAACCTTAGTCAGACGGACGGCGCGGCGCACCACGGGAACCACACCAGTGCCACGTCACCGGTAGAGGAGATTCAGAAGGTTCGGGTACCTCCGCGCGCGATCTGGAACCCGTGCCCGGTGGTGATGGACCGGCAGACGGGCCCGTCCCTCGTGCTCTCACACAGGATGTCGCCGACGCGCGTCGCCTGACCGTAGTCGAGCTCGGTGAGGTCACCGGGCTGTTCGGGTGCCGCACCGCAGACAGGCGTGGCGCCGTCGGCGGAGACCTCCCACCGGTACCCGGAGTCGTCGGCGGCACAGTCATCGATGCTCGGCGGCGAGTACGAGAAGGACTCGATCACGCACGACGCGGCGTCATTGCCGAGCTCGCACCAGATGTTGCCGCTGGGCAACATGAAACCAGCCACGTCGAGCACGTCTTCGGGTACGTCGACCTGCGGGGCATCGGTGGTCTCACCACTGTCGCTCCCATCGTCACCGGCTCCTGCTCCATCGGTCGCCGCGGCCCCGCCCGTCGCGGTGCCGGCGTCGCCGGTGGGGTCCTCCCGCGCAGCGCCGCTGTCCGGCCAGGTGACCAGAATGATCACCAAAGCCACGATCAGCAGCGCGTCCACGCACACGAGTGCGACACCCCATGGTCCAAGGCCGCCGCGCTGGGCCATCGATCCTCCGTCGTCCGGTTCCGAATGCTCGTCTACGGTAGCGGCCGGAGACCATGCGGACGACCTGACCGGAACTCACCCCGGAGGCCGAGAGAACTCTCAGTCGAAGATCGGCCCCTGGGAGCGGGTGCGCTTGATCTCGTAAAAGCCGGGATAGGCAGCCACGGCCACCACGCCGTCCCACAGTTTGCCGGCTTCCTCACCCTTGGGTGCGGGGGTGATGACCGGGCCGAAGAACGCCGTGCCGTTGAAGGCGACGACCGGCGTGCCGACGTCCTCACCGACGCGCGAGATGGCTGCGGCGTGCGAGGCGCGCAGGGACTCGTCGTGCTCGTCGGAGTCCTCGAACCGGATCAGATCGGCGGGAAGACCCACCTCAGCAAGCGCCTCGACCAGCACCTCATGCCGGTCGTCGCCGCGGCCTCCCGGGTGGAAACGTGTGCCGATCGCGTCGTAGAGCGGCTTGACCCACTCTTCGCCGTGCAGCACCCGGGCAGCGTTGATCACCCGCACGGGGCCCCAGGCCTTCGTGAGCATCGCCTTGTACTCCTCGGGCAGCTCGTCCCGCCCCTCGTTCAGGACCGACAGGCTCATGATGTGCCAGCGGACAGAGATATCACGGACCTTCTCCACCTCGGTGATCCAGCGGGAGGTCATCCACGCCCACGGGCAGGCGGGGTCGAACCAGAAGTCGGCGACGTCTGTGTGCGTGGCATCGGCCGAATCAGAGGCGGCCTGGGCGGCAGTGCTCATCGAATCTCCTTCGTCAGGTCGAGACATGTCCATTGTCGCCAACCGAGAACGACCGTCCGACATTCCGCGAGGGTGAGGTGGCTGGGATGATCGCCGGATGCGTCTTACGTGGCCGTCCGAGGCACCCTCAGCAGGATCGGTCCTGCTGCGCCCCTGGAGAGCGATCGATGCCCGCCTGGTGGCCGAGTTCGCTTCCGACTCCTACATCCCCACCATCGGGTCCGTGCCTGCGCAGGTCGACGACGACAAGGCCGCGGCGTGGATCTCGCGCCAGCTCGCCCGGGCCGAGCAAGGGACGGGCTACTCGTTCGCCGTGGCCGACAAGCGCACCGATCGTGCGGTCGGCCATGCTGGTCTCTCCCTGCGAGCCCTCGACAGCGGCCGGGCTGTAGGCGGCTACTCGATCTCGCCACCATGTCGTGGACGCGGGTACGCCAAAGACGCACTGATCGCGCTGACGGGCTTCGGCTGGAGCATCCCGGCGCTGCACAGAATCGAGCTGTACATCGAGCCGTGGAACATTGCCTCCATCCGTACGGCCGAGCGTGCCGGCTACCTGCGGGAGGGCCTGCTCCGCTCGCACCAGGAGATCGACGGTGTGCGACGCGACATGGCGCTCTATGCCGCGCTCCGACCCGGGTAGTCAACCGGCCGGGGAGGCACGCTCAGACGAAATCCTCGCGCATCGGTGTGAACAGGTCGAGCAGCACTCCCGCCTCACGGCAGCGGCACCCGTGCTCGACGTTGCTCGCCTTGAGCATCGAATCACCGGCTCTGACGGTCTTGACGACGCCATCGATCTCGAACTCGAACACCCCGCTGACGACATAGGTGATCTGGGTGTGCGGGTGGTGGTGGAGCGGCCCGACTGCTCCGGTCTCGAACGTGTTCTCCACGCACATCATCGCCTGGTCGTAGGCGAGCACCCGGCGGGTGACCCCGCCGCCTGCCTCAGTCGCCTCGACGTCGTCGCGAAAAACCCACCGTTGATCGATCATGGACCCACCCTATGGCCGGGTGCCGCTCCCGTGGCGGTTGGTGATGGCAGGATCGTGTCACTGCGCTACCGGCCGGGGTAGCACACCCCGATCTGCCCGCATCGATGAGGAGCAACGTTCGTGCCTGGAGAGAACCTCACCCGTATCGAAGCTGCTGAACGGGCCGCGACGGTCCAACCCGCCGCCTACGAGGTAGCGCTCGATCTCATCGGGTCCGAACCGACTTTCCGCTCGAGGACGCGAGTGCGGTTCACTGCCACCCCTGGAGCGAGCACGTTCATCGACCTGATCGCGCCGGCTGTGCACGAGATCGTGCTGAACGGAGTCTCGCTGGACCCGGAGTTGGTGTTCGCCGACTCACGGATCCAGTTGAACGGCCTCCGGGCCGAGAACGAACTCCACGTGGTGGCCGACTGCGCCTACATGAACACCGGGGAGGGACTGCACCGGTTCGTGGACCCCGTGGACAAGGAGGTCTACCTGTACTCCCAATTCGAGGTGGCTGACACCCGGAGAATGTTCGCCGTCTTCGAGCAGCCCGACCTCAAGGCCACCTTCCAGTTCACGGTCACCGCGCCCGAGCACTGGGAGGTGGTCTCCAACGCTCCCACTCCCGCACCCCGCGCGGCCCACGACGGCGCAGCCACCTGGGTCTTCCAGCCCACCGGGATTCTGCCGTGCTATGTCACCGCCCTGGTCGCCGGCCCTTACCACCGGGTCGAGAGTGAGCTCACCTCCCGTGACGGTCGCACCGTCCCGCTGGGAGTGTTTTGCCGGGCATCCCTCGCCGAGCACCTGGATTCCGAGAACATCATGGAGGTCACCCGCGCCGGGTTCGCCTTCTTCGAGACGGCCTTCGACATGGCCTACCCGTTCGAGAAGTACGACCAGTTGTTCGTACCGGAGTTCAACGCCGGTGCGATGGAGAACGCCGGCTGCGTGACCCTCGTGGAGAACTACATTTTCCGGTCGAAGGTGCCCGAGGCCACGATCGAACGACGAGCCGTCACGATCCTGCACGAGCTCGCGCACATGTGGTTCGGCGATCTGGTCACCATGCGCTGGTGGAACGACCTGTGGCTGAACGAGTCGTTCGCCGAGTACGCCTCCACGCTGGCCACCGCTGAAGCCACGCGGTGGACACAGGCGTGGACCACCTTCAGTTCACTGGAGAAGTCGTGGGCCTACCGGCAGGACCAGCTGCCCACCACCCATCCCATCGTGGCCGAGATCAACGACCTCGAGGACGTCGAGGTCAACTTCGACGGCATCACCTACGCCAAGGGCGCCTCGGTGCTCAAGCAGCTCGTCGCGTGGGTAGGGCAAGAGGACTTCCTCGCCGGCGTGCAGGCGTACTTCCGCAAGCACGCCCACGGCAACACCGAGCTGCGCGATCTGCTCGCCGAGCTGGAAACCACCAGTGGTCGCGACCTGAGCGCTTGGTCACGCGTGTGGCTGCAAGAGTCAGGCGTGACCACACTGCGTCCGCAGATCGAGGTGGACTCCATGGGCAGGATCGCCTCCTTCTTCATCAGCCAGGAGGCTCCCGACGAGCACCCGGCTCTGCGCCCGCACCGCATCGCCGTCGGCGGCTACGACATCGATGCCGAGGGGCATCTGCGGCGCACCCACCGGGTCGAACTCGACATCGACGGGGCAAGCACCCCCGTGCCGGACTTCGTCGGGATCGACCGACCGCAGCTGATCCTGGTCAATGACGACGACCTGGCGTACGCGAAGATGCGCCTCGACGAGAACTCGCTCACGACGGCGACCCAGCACCTGCATGCCTTCACCGATTCCCTCCCCCGTTCGCTGGTCTGGAGCTCCGCATGGGACATGACCCGGGACGGGGAGTGGCCGGCACGTCGCTTCATCGACCTGGTGACGGACAACATCGGCGCCGAGACCGACTCCACCATGGCGTTGGTGCTATTGCGCCAACTCGCCACTGCGGTGACCTTCTACACCGACCCAGCGGACGTCGACCGGGTCAGGGCCACCGTCGCGGATCGACTCTGGGACCTCGCCAACGCAGCCACACCTGGGTCGGACAGTCAGTTCCAGCTCCTCAAGGCGTTCGCGACCCACGCGACCACCGCCGCGCACCGGGCCGCACTGACCCGGATACTCGCCGACAAGACAACCCTCGAGGGTCTGACGGTGGACACCGATCTGCGGTGGGAGCTCCTGAGCAGGATGGCAACCTTGGGAGCGGTCGGCGAACGCGAGATCGCGGCCGAGGAGAAGCGTGACTCCACTGCGGCTGGACGCAGGGCCGCGGCAGCAGCCCGGTCATCCCTGCCGACGAGGGAGGCGAAGGAGGCCGTCTGGGCGTCCGTGGTGGACGCCGACGACCTCCCGAACGCCGTCCAGAGCGCTTTGATCGGTGGCTTCACGCGAGTGCACGGGCAGGCGGGCCGAGCCCTGCTGGCCGGCTTCGCGGATCGCTACTTCGAAGCGATCGAAGGAGTCTGGGCCAAGCGCACGAACGAGATCGCCCAGAACATTGTGGTGGGTCTGTACCCCTCCCGGATCGCCGATATCGACACCTCGACCGGAGTGGACGTGCTCGCCCGCACCGACGCCTTCCTCGATCAGCTCGGCGACCGGAGGCCGGCGCTGCGCCGCCTGATGGTGGAGAACCGTGACACGGTGCGACGAGCCCTGGCCGCACAGCAGGTGGACCGTTCGGCGGGCTGAGCCCTCACTCGATCCACTCCAGCAGCGACTCCCCCGCCTGGACGGACCCGCGGGGGCCGATACGTACCGCCTCCGACACCGCTTCCAGGGCGACCACCGGGCACACGGGCGAGCGGCCGCCGTCGGCAATCTCCCGTGGCGAGAAGGTGACCATCCGCTGGCGTCGTTCCACACTCTCGCCCTCGGCCACGTGCACGGTGAAGCCCTCGCCGCCGAGCTGGACCGTGTCGACACCCAGGTGCACCAGCACCCCCTGACCTGACGCGGCGACCACCACGAAAGCGTGCGGGTGCAGTTTCAGGATGCGCCCGGAGATCGGGGCGAGCACGTCCACGGGGTCGCCAGCGGCGGCAGCCAACGGGTCAATCGCGGCCCCGGGTCCGACGATCTCCTGCGCAAAGACCGGGTCCGGAACCTGGGACATCGCCATCACGTCTCCTGAGACCGGGGCGAGCACATGCAGCGTCATCGGCCGTCCTCACCCGCGTTCGCGAAGCTCGTGGGTCAGGGCCGTCACCAGCGACGCGAACCGGGCATTGCCCGGAAGATCCTCGACGAGCACAGCCTGTTCGGCACCGTCGGCCAAGGGGATCTTCCAGTTCGGGTACTCGGTGTCGGTGCCGGGCTGGTTCTGAGCGCGGCGCTCACCCACCGCATCGGCGAGCGAGACCCCCACCAGGACGGCGGGAGTCTGGGCGACGTAGCGGTGTAAGGCCTCGACGATCTGGCGCTCCGTGGGATCGGCGGGCAGCAGGAACCGCTCACGCAACCCCTGGAGCATGCGTTCTCGCTCGATTCGTGCGGCCAGTCGTACGCGTTCCACCGGTTCAGTCAGCAGTCCGAGGCGGTGCCGCAGATCGACGTGTTCCTCAGCGAGGTATCCGGCCGTCGGGGGCAGGTCGTGGGTGGTGACGGTGGCAAGGACCAGTTCGCGGTAGTCCTCCGGCGGCCTGGGACGAGCATCCTCCTGTTCGAACCACAGCACCGAGGTGCCCAATACCCCCCGTTCGCTCAGGTAGTCGCGCACCCACGGTTCGACCGTTCCCAGGTCTTCACCGATCACCACGGCCCCGGCCCGGTGTGCTTCCAGTGCCAGCACGCCGACCATCGCCTCGTGGTCGTAGCTGACGTAGGTGCCCTCTCCCGCGCTGCAGCCGTGGGGTATCCACCACAACCGGAACAGGCCCATGATGTGGTCAACCCGGAGCGCACCCGCGTGACGCAGTGCGGTACGGACCAGATCGCGCACGGGGGCATACCCCACGTCGGCGAGTGCATCGGGCCGCCACGGCGGCTGGGACCAGTCCTGCCCCTGCTGGTTGTACATGTCCGGCGGCGCACCGACCGACATCCCCCGGGCGAGCACGTGCCGCATCGACCACGAGTCGGCCCCTTCCGGGTGCACGCCGACCGCCAAGTCCTGCATGACTCCGATGCGCATACCGGCCTCACGCGCGACCCGCTGGGCCCGGGCCAGCTGCTCATCGGCCACCCACTGCAGCCAGCAGTGGAAGGTGACCCGTTCGGCCAGCTGACGACGCAGCGCGGCAATCGCACCAGAGGTGGCGCCGTCGGTGAGCGGCCACTCGTCCGAGCTGAAGGACTCCCGGGCGGCGCACCACAATGCGAAATCTTCCAGCCCCTGTCCCTGTTCAGCGCGGAACCGGTTGAACTCGCCCTGGCGGGAGCGGCTTCGGCCCGCGGCGAAGATCGTCTCGAGTGCCGACCTCTTCTCTTGCCAGACCGCATCCCGGTCCAAGGGCGAGGTATCGGTGTTCATGACCTGCACCGACTGCGCTCCCCACTCCAGGAGCGTGCGCTGATTGTTGGGCAGGTACGCCGCCTCGGCTACCTCTTCGGGACGGATGTAGATCGGGTTGACGAACCGTCTCGTCGCCGGCAGGTACGGGGAGGGCGTCATCGGCACGCTCGGCTCGGCTGCATGAACCGGGTTGATGAGCAGGAAATCCGCCCCCACCTCGGCCCCGAGCGCCCCGAGCTCAGCCAGGTCCGCAAAGTCCCCGATTCCCCACGAGCGATGAGAGCGCACCGAGTACAACTGCGCCATCAGTCCCCATCCGCGGCCGCCGAGATCCTCCCGCAACGGCGGGAGCGGGAGCGTGACCGGGGTGACGGCCAACGGCGCACGACTCTCCTCGTCGAGACCGACCACCACCACCAGCTCATGCCATCCCAACGGCAAATCGTCCGGCAGGATGAAGGTCGCTTCGCCAACGGACCGGCCGTCGATCGTTCGCGGCTCGACCCAGCGATCCGACTGTGCGAGCTCGACGGATCCTGCGGACTCGAGCACCACATGTGCCCGCACGGCCATACCGTCGTCGACATGGACGGGCACAGTGGCCTCGGTGCCCTGCCTGATCACCACACACGGAGGCAGCACACGGCGCCACGGCGCGAGATCGGCGCGGGAGCGCTCGGCGAGGATTTCCTCAGCGGAGCCGGTTCGCACCCCCATCGCAGCGAGCACAGCACGCACCGTGGCGGCCGGGACGTCGCGGTGCTCCCCGTGGAAATCCCAGAAGTCCGTCGCGACCCCGTAGGCGGCCGCGAGCGCACGCAAGTCTTCGCTCAAGGCACCAGTGCTCTCTTCGGTCACGGCGTGGTCCAACGCTCCCCATCAGTCGGTTCGGCGGCACGGTGGTCCGCTCCTGACATCGATCCGGCTCACCATGATCTGCTTGGCCCGATCCTGCCAGAGACGCCGCCTGCGGGCGCGTCGGCACCAGCTGGTGATATCAGCACCACACGCCGACCGCTTCCGCCGAGTCAGGCCCCGGAGCGCAACCCGTCAATCTCGGCGGCGAGATCATCCGCCTCCGGCCCGACCACGACCTGCACCACGCGACCGGACCGCACCACACCGAAGGCACCATGTGAACGTAGGCCGTCCTCGTTCACGAGCCCCGGGTCGGTCACCTCGACCCGCAACCGCGTGATGCACGGCTCCAGGTCGACCACGTTCTGGTCGCCGCCCAGTGCCGCGAGGAACTCCTCAGCCTTGGTCACGTCCACTCCTTCTTCGTCGATGCGATCGCTCTGTGATACATCCCACTCTACAACCGCATGGCCCTGGGCACTGCCCACCAGCACAATGATCAGCAACCAACGACGGGGAGGCGATCCATGACGCACGGCGACCATCCGGTGGGCATCTCGGGAGCAGGTGTCTCACCAGGGCGCGCCGCCGGTCCGGCGGTGTGGATGACCAGTGCCGCCGGTGAGCCGCCCAAACGGCGCAGCTCGGCCGATCCCGAGGTCAGTGCTGCGGCCATCGCGGATGCGGCCAGCGCCGTCGGGAGGGACCTGGCCGACCGAGCGGAGGCGACCGACGGCACGGCACGGGATGTGCTGGAGGCCACAGCCCAGATCGCCCAGGATCCGACGCTGGTGCGGGACGCCCAGCAGCGGGTGCGTGCGGACAGGGTCAGCCCCGAGCGGGCAGTCTGGGAGGCTGCGGGGGCGGTCGCCGACCAGTTCGAGTCGCTCGGCGGCTACCTCGCCGAACGTGCGCGCGACGTGATCGACGTGCGGGACCGGATCGTGGCGTACCTGCTGGGCGCGCCCACGCCGGGAGTGCCACGCCGGGAGGAACCGTTCATCCTCGTCGCCCGCGACCTCGCTCCAGCCGATACGGCGCAACTGGATCCGGAGATCGTCCGCGGTCTCGTCACCGAAGAGGGCGGACCCACCTCACACACCGCGATCCTCGCCCGGGCGATCGGCATCCCCGCCGTCGTCGGTATCGGGGAGGCAGTCGAGCAGATCAGCACCGACATGGTCGTCCTCGTCGACGGTGGGGCCGGTCAGGTTTACCTCGACCCGTCCGAGGAAGCGGTCGCTGCAGCCCGCGAGCGCACTACCGTGCGCACGTTCACTCCCCCGGGCACCACGAAGGACGGTCATCGGGTGGAGCTGCTCGCGAACGTCGGGGAGGCGGAAGACGCCGAGCCCGCCGCGGCTTCGGGAGCCGAGGGGGTGGGCCTGTTCCGGACTGAGTTCTGCTTCCTGGACCGTGACGACGAGCCGACCATCGACGAGCAGGTCGCCGCCTACGGGCCCGTGATGGCGGCGTTCGCGGGAAAGAAGGTGGTCATCCGCACCCTGGACGCCGGGGCGGACAAGCCACTGCCGTTCCTGACAGATACCGACGAGACCAACCCCGCGCTGGGTGTGCGCGGCTACCGCACGTCATGGCAGAACCCCGACGTCCTCGATCACCAGCTGACAGCGATCGCCCGGGCAGCGGACGAGTACGAGGCGGACGTGTGGGTGATGGCTCCGATGATCAGCCGGGTGGCCGAGGCCGAGGACTTCGTGGCTCGCTGCACGGCACATGGGCTCCGCACTGCCGGGGTGATGGTCGAAGTGCCCAGCGCAGCCTTGCTGGCCGGCCCCCTGCTGGCACGCGCTGCTTTCGCCTCGATCGGGACCAACGACCTCGTGCAGTACACCCTGGCGGCCGACCGGCTCCTCGGTGCGCTCGCGCCCCTGTCTACGCCATGGGACCCGGCGGTACTGCGGCTCATCCAGCTCACGTGCACGGGCGGACAGGCGCAGGGGCGCCCTGTCGGGGTCTGCGGAGAGGCCGCCGCCTCGCCGGCTCTGGCGGCCGTACTCGTGGGACTCGGCGTCGCGAGCCTGTCGATGACACCGCGGGCGCTGGGGGACGTGGCTGCCCTGCTCGGCGCAGTGACCCACCAGGAGTGCCAGGCGGCAGCCGGGCTCGCCCTCGCCGCAGACAGTGCGGACGATGCGCGGCGTGCGGTACGTGAGGCGCTCCCGGTGCTTGCCGACCTGGCGCTGTAGCAGGAACGGCGCCTGCGAGGACGAGGGAGAGGTCGGCGGCTGTCGTGCGTCGGCTCCGACCCTGCGCGCGATCTCTTACGCTGGGACAGTGAGCACCAATCCCGAGAGCGCAGCCGGCAACCGCCCCACCCTGGGGTTGTCCGCCGCGGGGCCGCTGCGTAGCGAACGCCAGCCCTCCTTCTACGAAGCGATCGGCGGCGAAGCGACCTTCCGCCGCATCGTGCACCGCTTCTATGAGCAGGTCGCCGGCGATGACCTGCTGCGCCCGATGTACCCCGACGCCGACCTCGGGCCTGCCGAGGACCGGCTGCGGATGTTCCTCGAGCAGTACTGGGGCGGTCCGACCACCTACTCCGAGACCCGCGGCCACCCGCGACTGCGGATGCGACACGCGCCGTTCCGGGTCTCCCCCGCCGCCCGTGACCGGTGGCTGGACTTCATGCGCGTGGCCGTGGACGAGGCCGACCTGGCTCCCATCCATCGCGCCACGTTGTGGGACTACCTGGAGCGCGCCGCGCACTCCCTGGTGAACACGTTCGAGGAGGAGTGATGGGCGAACACGGCGAGGAGCCCATGCCGCTGGCGGCAGTGCTAGCTGCGCTCGACCTCGAGCAGACCGACTCCGACACCTTCGTCGGGACCTCCTTGCCGCAGCTGCACGGCCGCGTCTACGGCGGGCAGGTGCTCGCGCAGGCACTGCTGGCCGCCGGACGCACGATGGACCCCGGCCGGCTACCGCACTCTGTGCACGGATACTTCCTGCGGCCCGGGTCGCTGGAGGATCCGATCACCTTTGCCGTGGAGCGGCTGCGGGATGGTCGATCGTTCAGCGCGCGGCGTACCCACGCGCTGCAATCCGGCAAGCCGATCCTGTCGATGATCGCGAGTTTCCAGTCCGAGCAACCCGGCTTGGAGCATGCTGACCCGATGCCGGAGGTACCCGAGCCGGAGTCGCTGCCGAGCTCGGTGGCCCTGTTCAACTCCCTCGACCACCCGGTCGCGCAGTTCTTCTACCGCAACGGCGCCTTCGATCTGCGCCATGTCAGCGGGAACCTGTTCACCGGACCTGCCGCCGAGCACTCGGACCGGCAGTTCCTGTGGATGCGGGCACGGGCACCGATCCCCGGTGACCAGCTGCAGCAACGGGCCATGCTCGCCTACGCATGCGATCAGGTGATGCTGGAGCCGATCATGCGCCGGCACGGCCTGTCGTGGATGACCAGGGAAGCGAGTGTGGCCAGTCTCGACCATGCCATGTGGTGGCACCGTGATGTCGACGCTGGGGAGTGGTTGCTGTTCGCGCAGTCGTCCCCCTCTGCCCGGGGTGGTCGTGGACTGGGTGAGGCGAAGGTGTTCGACCGCAGTGGCAGCCTGGTCGCGACAATCGCCCAGGAGGGGATGCTCCGGGTGCCGCAGGGTCAGGGCTGACCCGAGGGGTGGAGAGTGTCCGTGGGACCTTCGGCCCTAGGGAGGAGGACGGCGCCGGAGCAGACTACGTGTCACGGGGTGCACCAGAACCCCCGTAGACAAGGACACCGACGATGAGCACGACACTCTCTCAGACCGCTACTGGTACGAGGACGCAGGACGACCTCATCCGTTCCGTGTGGGCCCGGCGGGCTCTCGCGATCGGCCGTATCGTGATCGGCTTCAGTTTCCTGTGGCCATTCCTGGACAAGACCTTCGGCCTGGGATTCACCACCCCAGCTGAACGAGCCTGGATCAACGGTGGCACGCCCGCCCAGGGGTATCTCGGCAATCTCGACCCGTCGCAGCCGCTCGCAGGCCTGTTCCAGGATCTCTTCCTGAACCCGTTCGGGGACGCGTTGTTCATGATCGGTCTGCTCGGTATCGGCGTGGCCATGATCACCGGGGCCGGTCTACGCATCGCCGCCGTCGGCGGCGCACTGCTGATGCTGTTCATGTACCTGGTGGCACTGCCATGGATCGGCGAGCCGGCCACCAACCCGATCATCGACTCGCACTGGCACGAAGCGCTGCTGCTGATCGTCGCCGCTCTCACCCTCGCCGGGGACACCTGGGGCCTGGGCAAATGGTGGGCAGGTACCGCCATCGTCCAGCGCCTGCCCTGGCTACGATGATCGCCAGTCGCGCTCGGCGGGTCTACCCGCCGAGCGCGACAGTTTGTCCGCCGAGCTCAGCGACAGCGGTCCGGATCCCCGCCGGATCCCCAGCGCGAGCCGGGTCCGGAGGATGCTGGGCAAGTGCGGCGCGCGCCGCGAGCGCATCCACTGAAGCGAGTAGACACACGAGCGCTGTGCGCACATCTCCCGCCTCGGTCAGCGCCATCCGGCACTGATCGGCCGGGCGCCCGGTGGCCTGTGCGAGCATCCGCACGATCCGGGCGTGCAACTTCTCGTTCGTCGGCAGCACGTCGATCATCAGGTTCGAGTACGTCTTGCCCAGTCTCACCATCGTCGCGGTGGAGAAGGTATTGAGCACCAGCTTCTGCGCGGTACCCGCCTTCATCCGCGTGCTCCCGGTGACCACCTCAGGTCCGGTATCGACCAGTACGGCCACATCGGCCGATGAAGCGAGCGTGGCGCGCGGGTTGCAGGCAATCAGCCCAGTCGCAGCGCCGCGGGATCGGGCCTGTTCCAGGGCACCGCCCACATAGGGCGTGCGTCCACTCGCCGCCAGTCCCACCACGAGATCGCCCGGTCCGACCTCCGCCACGGCCGCCGCTCCGGCCGCGGGGTCGTCCTCGGCCCCCTCGACGGGAGCAGTCATCGCTTCACTTCCCCCGGCGAGGAACGCCTCCACCTGATCCGAACCCACGCGGTAGGTGGGGAGCAACTCGACAGCGTCGAGCACACCGAGGCGACCTGACGTGCCCGCCCCGACGTAGACGATCCGCCCACCGGAGCCAAGCGCATCGACTGCCAGGTCAACCAGTGTCGCGATCTGCGTACCGACCGCGGCCACGGCCGGTACGACGGCAGCATCCTCGGCGGTGATCAGGCGCACAAGATCGCCCGAGGTAAGCGTGTCGATCTCGGTGGTGCGCGGATTGCGGTCCTCGGTGGCGGACTGCACACGCAACGGCGTGTCCTGCGGGTGCGGTGTCATGCGTCCTCCTGTAAGTCACCGGTGCGAAACCTCCTGGAGGACTCGCAGGCGATAGCTGCCGCGCGAGCGCTGGCTCGCGCGATCCCGTGGGTGTAGACGATATGCGGGTGATCCGGGGCAGCATCCTCCACCCCGACATGCACGAGAACCGCGTCCGGGTGGTCGGTGAGTAGGCGGAGCAGGCGACCGTCAGACTCCCGGGCCACGACTGCCAGGCGAGCGCCGTCCAGCACGCGGGGCGTGTCCGCTGCACTCAGCGGCGTCAGTCCGAGGGCGTTGCTGAGCTCGCGGACGACCGGTCCGGAGGTGGCACCAGCGGCCTGGTCCCAGCGAGTGATCAGGTCGACGACAACGTCCCCCGCCTGCAACCTGACGTCGCCGCGCACGCGCAGTCCGCGCCTGGCCGCCTCCAGACCGAGAGTTTCGACGCGTGCTCCGACACGGTCAAGGTCCGGCACCGGCCGGCCGGAACGGCCGCGCAGTGCCCGTACGCGTCCCGCTGCCTCGCGGATACGGCCCGCATCAAGACTCCCCACCCGGACGGCGTCCTCAATCGTGTCGCGCACCTGGAAAAAGTGAGCTGCGTCGTCGGGAACTTCGGCCGTAGAGCCCAGGCACAGCAGGTCGGCGCCTGCGGCGATCGCCCGCACCGCAGCGGCTCCGACGCCGTCCTCCGAGACCGCCTTCATGTCCAGCGCATCTGTCACCACCGGGCCGGCGAAGCCCAAGGAACGCGCACGGTCGATCGCCACCGCGGACAGTGACGCGGGCGCATGCGGGTCCCAGGCGGGCACGATGAGATGCCCGACCATGAGCGTGTCCATACGTTCGGCAAACGCCTCGATGAACGGTGGAAGATCGCGTGCGCTGAGCTCAGCGTCCGTGACGTCCAGGCGCGGGAGCGCGAGGTGGGAGTCGACATCGGTGTCACCGTGCCCCGGGAAGTGCTTGCCTCCGCTGAGCACACCGGCGGCACGGAGTCCTCGAATCACGGCCCGTCCGTGCCGCGCCACCAGTACTGGGTCTGCACCGAACGAGCGGGGACCGATCACAGGGTTGTCGGGCCGCGCGGCCACGTCGAGCACAGGCGCAAACGTGAGGTCGATACCGCAGGCAGCGATGAGCTCTCCCATCGCGTGTGCACAGGCCTCGGTCAGCGCGGGATCGTCGATGGTGCCGAGGGCGGCCGGTGCCGGCAGGTCCGAACCTGCCTGGGCCTGCAGACGCGAGACGTTGCCACCCTCTTCATCGATCGCCACCAGCAACCCGGGCTGCGCGGCGCGCAACGCCTGAGTGAGGGCGACCGTAGTCTCGAGGTCCGGCGTATTCTGGCCGAAAAGCAGGACACCGCCCAGATCCTCAGTCTCAGCCACCCACTGCGGAACCGCGGTGCCGGAGAAGCCTGGCAACAGAAGAGCATGAATGTCTCGTCGCAGCTGGCTGGTCATCGACGCTCCACCGGGTGCACACCTCACACCTTACTGGCTGGCTACCGACCCTGCTTCGACCCAAGGCGCACACTCCCCTCACGCCTGTGACCCAGCCCTCATTTCCGCGACATCGCGCCACGAACACCCGGCCCGTCTCACTATACGGACTGAACTGGGCAGCCACCGGAGGGTGGTAGCCGACCCTCGACCTTTCCGCATCACCACACCGCTGATGGGGAAGACGAAGCGGCGCAGACAGCCTCGATGGAGCGCTACGCTGGTTCCCATCCAGAAGCACAGTGGCTACCGTAGAGGTCCGTATGGCGACCACATCAGCAGACCCGAGCCCTTCGACATCGAACGACGACCTGGAGATCCGCCGCACCGTCGTCGCTGACGGCGCAGCCATGTGGAACCTGGCCCGCGAGTGCGGCTTGGACCTGAACTCCTCCTACGCCTATCTGATCTTCGCCGCGGATTTCGCCGCGGCCTGCCGGATCGCGTTGCTGGGCGGGGAGCCGGTCGGTTACGTGCTGGGGTATCAGCCCCCGGAACGGCCAGATCATCTGTTCGTATGGCAGGTGGCGGTCAGTTCCCGGGCTCGTGGCCGGGGCCTCGCCCGGCGCATGCTGGAGGATCTCCTGCGCGCACACCCCGAGGGCACGGTGCTGGAGGCGACTGTCGAAGAGTCCAACGAGGCCTCCCGTGCGCTGTTCGCCGCGGTGGCCCGTGCGCACGGGGGAACCCTGAGTTGGACCGAGGGGGTGCGCGCCGAGGACTTCCCCGACGATCACCCGAGCGAACCACGCCTCGAGATCACAGGTATGGATCCCCACTGAGTCCACCGACCCGGGCTTCGCCGGGTACGACGGACCGCCGTACGAGAATTCACGTTCACCGATGATGGCTGATACCAGCCGCGACCACGAGAGAATGGCATGAGTCTGATGACGACCGATACGACGGCGCTCGAATCTGACGTCCGGAGCTACTCGCGCTCCTGGCCGGTGGTGTTCGACCGAGCACAGGGTGCCACCATGTACGCCGAGGACGGCACCGCCTACCTCGACTTCTTCGCTGGTGCGGGCAGCCTCAATTACGGACACAACAACCCGCACATGAAGAAGGTGCTGCTGGACTACCTGAGCTCGGACCGGGTGGTGCACTCCCTCGACATGTTCACCACCGCCCGCAGTGAGTTCCTGCAGACCTTCTCCGACAACATCCTCAAGCCCCGAGGGTTGGACCACCGAGTGATGTTCCCGGGGCCAGGGGGCGCCAACGCTGTCGAGGCCGGGCTGAAGCTGGCTCGCAAGATCACCGGCCGGGAAGCGATCGTCAACTTCACGAACGCCTTCCACGGCATGACCCTCGGTGCGCTGTCCGTGACCGGGAACTCGATGAAGCGCGGCGGCGCCGGTATCCCGCTGGTGCACGCCACCCCGATGCCCTACGACGACTACTTCGACGACGAGCACGACGTGCCCGACTTCCTCTACCTGGAGCGGCTGCTCCAGGACGCCGGTTCGGGCTTGAATGAGCCAGCGGCTGTGATCGTGGAGACGTTGCAGGGTGAGGGCGGCATCAACAGCGCCCGCGTGGAGTGGCTGCAGGGTCTTGCGGAGCTGTGCAAGAAGCAGGACATGCTGCTGATCGTCGACGACATCCAGATGGGCTGCGGCCGGACCGGTCCGTTCTTCAGCTTCGAAGAGGCGGGTATCGTGCCCGACATCATCACCCTGTCGAAGTCCATCAGCGGCTACGGACTCCCGCTCGCGCTGACGCTCGTGCGGCCCGAGCTCGACGTCTTCGAGCCGGGTGAGCACAACGGCACCTTCCGCGGTTTCGCCCCGGCCTTCGCTACCGGCGCGGAGACCATTCGGCAGTACTGGAGCGACGACAGCCTCCACAAGTCCACCATTGCCAAGGGCATGGTGATCGAGGGAGCGTTCAACGCTCTCGTCGCCAAGTACCCCGACGCCAACCTCATCTCCAAGGGCCGGGGCCTGGCACGAGGACTGCAGTTCGGCGAGTCCGCCAAGGCCGGTGAGGTCGCCAAGGAGTGCTTCACGCGCGGGCTGCTCGTGGAGACCTCCGGTCCAGAGGACGAGGTGGTCAAGCTGCTGCCGCCACTGACCCTCACCGACGACGAGCTGAACCGGGGACTGGACATCATCGCCGACTCTGTCGCTACTGTGCTCTCGGCCTGAGAGCCACCCCATCACCCGGCCCGACCGCGGCCCCCGATTCGAAAGGCAGAAGCCCCATGCTCGTGCGCACCATCGACGAGATCAACGACACCGACGCCGACATCAAGACACCGAACTGGCGCAGCAAGCGCATCGTGCTCGCCAAGGAGGGCGTCGGGTTCTCGGTACACGAGACCACGCTGTACGCGGGTACCGAGAACGAGTTCTGGTACGCCAACCACTATGAAGCCGTCTTCGTGGTCGAAGGCGAGGGACAGATCGTCGATCTCGCGACCAACGAGGTGCACGAGCTCAAGCCCGGATCGCTGTATCTGCTCAACAACCACGACAAGCACCGTGTACTTCCGCGCACCGATATGCGTACGGTGTGTGTGTTCAACCCCCCGGTGACCGGTCGGGAGGTGCACGACGAGAACGGGGTCTACCCGCTGGTCACTGAGGAAGCCTGAAACCTCACGCGGGGGCTGCGACCCCTCGCCCGTTCCCAACGGAACGGGCGAGGAGTCGCAGCCTTCGACGTTGGTGGGTCCGGCCTAGCCGCTAGGTCGGACAGGGAAAGTTCACGACACCCGGAACGTTCCGGGAGAAGGGAATTGGCCATGACCACCACGACGATCCAGCAGGATCTCTACCCGACCCGCACCGGAGAGGTGCCCGGTCCGGCGTTCGAACGCGAGCACCAGACTGTCTGGGGCTCGGCCTCGGACGGTCCGTTCGACGCCGACGCCCTGGAGGAACACGAGAAGCGTGGCTTCACGATCCTCCAGGACTTCATCACCGGGGACGAGATCGAACTCTACTCCGCCGAGTTGCGCCGGCTCTCCTCCGACGACTCGCTGACAGGCGACCCGCGTCTCATCACCGAGAAGTCGACGGGCGACGTCCGTTCAGTGTTCGAGGTGAGCAAGCTCAGCCAGGCCATCGACGCCCTGAGCCGCGACCCACGCGTGCTCGACCGGGCCCGGCAGTTGCTCGGCTCCGAGGTGTACCTGCACCAGACCCGCGTCAACTACATGCCGGGGTTCAAGGGCAGCGGGTTCTACTGGCACTCCGATTTCGAGACCTGGCACGCCGAGGACGGGATGCCGCTGCCGCGGGCCGTCAGCTGCTCGATCGCGCTGACGCCGAACTACCCGTTCAACGGTGGACTGATGGTGATGCCAGGCTCGCATCGAACCTACGCCCCGGGCGTGGGTGAGACCCCGGCGGACAACCACACGTCTTCGCTGAAGGAGCAGACCGTGGGCGTTCCCAGCCAGGAGGCGGTGACGCAGATGGCCCACCGATACGGGATCGACCAGTTCACCGGGCCGGCCGGGTCCGCACTGTGGTTCGACTCCAACATCATGCACGGCTCCGGGAACAACATCACCCCGTTCCCCCGGTCGAACGTGTTCATGGTGTTCAACTCCGTTGAGAATGCGCTGGTGGAGCCCTATGCAGCACCGGCACCGCGACCGGAGCACATCGCCAGCCGGGACTTCACCCCGCTGAGGTGATCGCACCCGAACCCACCAAGAACGGGGGCGGCCCTGGCGGGCCGCCCCCGTTCTTATGTCGGCACGGACCCGTACCGGGGCGGGCACGATCACGCACCGTCGTCGGGCACGGTCGGCGCCGTGTTGAGTCAGCGGCGCCTGAACTCGACCGGATCCTCGACGAGCGGGGCGAGCGCCGCACGCTCCTCGTCGCTGAGTCGCCGGGGCCGGCCGGTGGCAGCATCCACCATGACGATGGAGGTCGCCGCCTTGGCTGCAACCTCCCCGCGGGGTGAGAGCAGCTCGTAGCAGACCTCGAGGCTCGCTTCGCCG
The DNA here is from genome assembly GCF_009805705.1 of Ruania rhizosphaerae. GTDB lineage: Bacteria > Actinomycetota > Actinomycetes > Actinomycetales > Beutenbergiaceae > Ruania > Ruania rhizosphaerae. The sequence continues at coordinate 65,460 of NZ_VSMB01000010.1, read as the reverse complement.
ATACGCCCGATCCACAACTCGACCACCACGGGTTCATGGGAGTGCCCGAGTGGTGCGAGGTACTCGATCTCCTGACGCGCCACCAGTGTGTAGCTACTCGCCTCTGGGCCGCCGGCCAGGACGTTCGTACCACTGGCGACCTGGCCATTCGTCCAGAACGTCGCGATGCGCGCTTCCTCCAGGAGAGTCAGCATCGCTGCATTGTTGACATGCCCGTAGGCGTCCAGGTCGGACCAGCGGACCGGCACCGGCACGCGCACCCGCGCCATCCTGATCAGTCCCGCGTGAGCTTGCGATAGGTGACACGGTGCGGACGGGCGGCCTCCGGCCCGAGGCGTTCAACCTTGTTGGCCTCGTAGTCGGCGAAGTTGCCCTCGAACCAGTACCAGTTCGCGGGGTTCTCCTCCGTTCCTTCGTAGGCGAGGATGTGGGTGGCGACGCGGTCGAGGAACCACCGGTCGTGGGAGATCACCACCGCCGAGCCCGGGAAGTTCAGGAGCGCGTTCTCGAGACTGCCGAGCGTCTCCACGTCCAGGTCATTGGTCGGCTCGTCCAGCAGCAGCAGGTTCCCGCCCTGCTTGAGGGTCAGGGCAAGGTTGAGCCGGTTGCGTTCACCACCGGAGAGCACACCGGCCGGCTTCTGCTGATCGGGGCCCTTGAACCCGAACTGGGAGACATACGCACGCGAGGGGATCTCCACGTTCCCGACCTGGATGAAGTCGAGGCCATCGGAGACCACTTCCCAGAGTGTCTTCTTCGGGTCGATCCCACCGCGGCCCTGGTCGACGTAGGAGATGTCGACGGTCTCGCCAACCTTCAAGTCGCCGGAGTCGAGTGGCTCCAGACCGACGATCGTCTTGAACAGCGTCGTCTTTCCGACACCGTTGGGGCCGATGACGCCGACGATGCCGTTCCTGGGCAGTGTGAAGGAGAGGCCGTCGATGAGGGGCCGGTCTCCGAAGCCCTTCCGCAGTTCGCTGGCCTCGATGACCACTGAACCCAGTCGAGGACCGGGCGGGATCTGGATCTCCTCGAAGTCGAGCTTACGAGTGCGCTCAGCCTCCGCTGCCATCTCCTCATAGCGGGCCAGACGTGCCTTCGACTTCGCCTGCCGGCCCTTGGCGGAGGAACGCACCCAGTCCAGTTCGTCCTTGAGTCGCTTGGCGAGCTTGGCGTCCTTCTTGCCCTGGATGTCCAGTCGGGCAGCCTTCTTCTCCAGGTAGGTGGAGTAGTTGCCTTCATAGGGGTAGAGGCGACCACGGTCCACCTCGGCGATCCAGCCTGCCACGTGGTCAAGGAAGTACCGGTCGTGGGTGACGGCGATGACGGCGCCGGGGTACTTGGCCAGATGCTGCTCGAGCCATTGCACGGACTCGGCGTCGAGGTGGTTCGTCGGCTCGTCCAACAGCAACAGGTCGGGCTGCTCCAGCAGCAATTTGGCGAGCGCGACACGGCGCCGCTCACCACCGGAGAGGTGAGTGACCGCCTCCTCGCCCGGAGGTAGCTGCAGTGCGTCCATCGCCTGCTCGAGCTGTGAGTCCAGGTCCCACGCGTCCGCCGCGTCGATCTCCGCCTGCAGACTTCCCATCTCTGCCATCAGGGCATCGAAGTCGGCGTCCGGCTCGGCCATCAGGTTGCCGATCTCGTTGAAGCGGTCGAGCTTTGCCTTGATCGCGCCCATCCCCTCCTCGACGTTGCCGAGGACGGTCTTTTCCTCGTTCAGGGGCGGCTCCTGCAACAGGATGCCCACCGAGTAGCCGGGCGAAAGGCGTGCCTCTCCGTTGGAGGGGGTGTCCAGACCGGCCATGATCTTCAAGATCGTGGACTTTCCGGCTCCGTTCGGGCCGACCATGCCGATCTTCGCACCCGGCAGGAACGACATCGACACGTCGTCGAGGATGACCTTGTCACCGTGCGCCTTGCGCGCTTTCACCATCGAGTAGATGTACTCGGCCACAGTTCTCCCAGATCAGTTCGGGTGGATCGCATCTCCCAGCCTACGGCCCTCGACGCACTGGGGTGTACCTGTGGCCGAGTCATCTGCTCAGGCGGAGACCCGCTCGACCAGCGACTCCTCACTTGCGGGTTCGTCGGTGGACGCCAGCACACCGGGATCTGCCCCGTCGTGTTGCGGGTCGTCAGCACCTTCTGCATCGCCGGTGCCGGACTCAGCCTGATCGGTTCGTGTGTCCCAGTTCTCCGGCACTTCCTCCATACCGGAGACATCCGGAACATTGTGCTGGGCCCGTTCCGCCGCTTGCTGGGCCACCTCGGCTGCCCAGCTGCTCCGGCGTACGTTCGCCTCGGCGTGACGCAGATCTGGCCCGAAGGCGTTCGCGATGATCGTGGCGCTCCACCGATCCTCACCGTCCCTGCTCACGTACTCCTCGTGCTCGAGCCGACCACGGGCAACCACGGCGTCTCCGCGACGGATACTCCTGGCAACATTGACGGCGAACTCACCGAAGAACTTGACCGCGAACCATTGCGTCGCCCCGTCCGACCAGTGACCCTCCCGGTCCCGGATGCGTGGGGTGCTCCCCACATTCAGGCGCAGATACGGCACTTTTCCTTCGCCTTGCATGAGGGTCGGGTCGTGCCCGATGTAGCCACGGATCGTCACATCTACCTCGTTGACCATCTCGTCTCCTCCAGTTCAGCGCCGGGCCTTCCGGCGCTGAACCCAGAGTGGAGGCACGAGCGCGACAGCCGAGGTGCGCCGGCATGGGGCTGTGGACGAAGGAACATCGGGAGGCGCGGCCCATATGCCTGCGCGCGGCAGACCCGTCAGTGATCAGTCGAGGAGATGCCTCGGCGCACGGTCGCATGACGCTGCAGCGGTGCTGCCGTCGGGTTGACCAGATCCTCCTCGACCACGGCCCGGAGTGCCTCGGTCGTGCGCTGGAGGTAGTCCTCGGCCCGCTCGTGCCCCGTGTGCCGGCGCCGGCGACGGGCTGCGATCAGAAATGCGATGCACACGAACACTTGGGCGAGTGCCGCCCCCGCCATCGATGCCGCTACCACACCCGAGGTGGACATCACGGCTCCGGCAGCGATCACCAGCGCCACAGCGAACCCGCCGATGACGAGCCCGAGCAGCCGTAACGTCGCAGCGGCCCGGTCACGACCAGAAGGGAGCGCGGAGCCCGACAGCGCCTGCCAGACGTGCGCCCCGAACTCCTCGGATGACGCCACACCCTCCAGCACGGCCTCCGTCCACGGTTCGGGGAGCCGTTCGGTGACCTGCGCAAGCCATCGGTCCCGGATCGCCTGGATCCTGCTACTCGCCGGCTCCTGCACAGGCGCCAGGGCAACGGCGCGCGCCGAGCTGACGGCAGTCCGGACCGACTCGGCGACCGAGGGCACTCCGGAGGCCAGTGCGAGGCGCTCAGCGGTCTCCTGCGCTGACGGTGGTTGCGGATCCTGCGGCCCGAGGTGCACGGCGAGCCGCCGGCAGATCGCCGCGGTTTCGTCCCTCGCGGTCCGCGCGGCAACCGACTCTCCACCGATCACCCGCGCGAGCAACGCACGGAGCTGGTCGACCCCGGTGCCTTCCCGGGCGGAGACCATCTCGATGCGCACGTCGGCAAGACCGTCCTCGATCAGGAGGCGCTGCACGTCGGACCGCACGCGGTCACGGGCCGCATCCGGCAAGCGATCGATCTGATTGATCACCACCACCATCGCCTCGTGCCGGTCGGCCAGTGCTCGCAGGTACTCCTCGTGCAGGACGTTGTCGGCGTACTTCTGCGGGTCTACTACCCACACGAGCAGATCGATGAGCGGCAACAGACGCTGGACCTGATCGGCGTGCCCGGACTCGACCGAGTCATGGTCGGGCAGATCCAGCAGGACCAAGCCCGCCAGGTCGTCCTCGGAGTCACCGTCGAGGGCAGACTCACGCTGGATGCGCCGGTCCGGTGCGACCTGGAGGAAGTCCAGCAGTGTCGTCGCCTTACTGCCCCACACGCAGGCCGCAGCGCGCGCCGTCGTCGGGCGGATCACACCGACATCTGCGAACTCGAGATGGGAGACCGCGTTGAACAGGCTCGATTTGCCGGACCCGGTTCCGCCGACCAGAGCAACGACCGTGTAGTCCACGCCGAGCTCGAGCCGGCGCATGACGCGCCGCAGATCCGCCTGTGCCTGGTCATGGGCCTCGGAGGGGATCAGGTCACCGGCGGCGTCGAGCGCCGCCGAGATCTCCTCCACCCGGTGACCGAGCACCGTGCCAACACCATCGGCCGGGCGGGCGGTCTCGACGACTTCACTCACATGTACCCCTTCAGCTCGGAGGCTCGCAGGCGCAGGCTACGGGCAGAGTCCTCATCCATACCCAGCGCGTCGAGCGTAGCGACGAACGGTTCGGACTCAGCTGTGACGGCCATGTGCGCCCAGGAGCCCAGGTCGCTGCTCAAGCGTCCCACGACGGCGTCACCTCGCTCCCCCAGCAAACGCGTCACTGCGCGCGCGGCCCCGTCCAGACCGACAGCAGCAGCCTCGACCAGCGCCGCCTTACCGCCACCATCCAGGCCAGCGTCCTCACCGGAGAACGGCAACGTCTCGCACAGCTCCGCCACGACGTCATCCCACTCAGCGAAAAGCACGGTGAGCCGTTCGGCGCGTGCCTGCTGGCACTCCTCGGTGCTGACCGAAGCGGCGAGGTGACGCCCGGCATCAGACTGCTCCGCCGTCGTCCGAATGGCTCGTTCCGCCCGTTCGGCAGCCTCCTCGATGAGGGTACGGGCGGCCTGCACGGCGACCTCTCGCAACGAACGGATCGCCTCGGCGCGGGCGGGCGCGGCGCGGCGGAAGCGCCACGACTCGAACAGGTTGGCAGCCGGGGCAACCAACGGTGCCAGCGGGCCGCCGGTACTCGCGCCGGAGAGCCAGGCCGTCGTCGGTGCTCCGGTGGCGGCCGCGCCGGTGGTCAGATCCTCCCGCACCTGGTCCGCGGAGCCCGTCGCGGCGCTGGTGAGCTGATTGCGCAGACCGACCCGAGCCCGCCACTGCTCCTCCAGGGCCAGGGCCACCTGCTGGACGTCCTGGCGCAGGGCTGGCCACGCCCCGCGCACAGTACGCGCAATGACACTGCGTGACTGGCTGCGTGCACCGAGCACGGTGAGCCATTGGGTGAACTCGCGGATCCGGTCCTCGCTCAGGACACCCTCGTGCGGTCCGACGTCGGGGACCACGAAGAAGGGCACGGATCCGAAGCCTTGACCGTCGAGGCGCTCGAACAGGTCCCGGCGCACCGTGGTAAGTGCATCGGGATCCACCCGGTTCAGGACGACGGCGAGCGAGACGCCTCGCTCGGATGCCGCCCGCAGGCGCGTCCATGGCACGGCGTCGCCGTACCGGGACCCGGTGGTGACGAACACCCAGAGATCGGCCAGTTCGACGAGCTGGTCGGCCAGGCCGCGGTTACCGGCATGGACCGAGTCCAGGTCGGGCGCATCGAGCAATGCCATCCCCCGGGGGATGTTCTCGGTGGTCGACGCATCAGCCACCTGAGTGACTGGGTGCTCGTCCATCAGCTCGGCGTCCTTCGGGTGCACCACCAGGACTGGCTGACGGGTGGTGGGCCGGAGCACCCCGGCCTCGGTGATCTCCTCGCCGACGACGGAGTTGACGATGGTGGACTTGCCCGCGCCCGTGGAACCACCGACGACGACGATGACCGGGGCGGCCACCTGCTTCAGCCGTGGCAACAGGTGGTGGCGGATCTGGGTGGCCAGCCGGTCTCTGCGAGCGCGATACTCGCCGATCCCGGGAACCTCGAGTGGCAGCGACGCGGCGTCAACGTTGGTGAGCAGGTGTTCAATCACCTCCACCATCGGCACGCGGCCGGCGAGGTCCTCGTAGGCGTCGTCGGAATCGGTGCCCGGCTCGGGCGGCGAAGTTGCGGGGGTCGAGCTCACGTGCCTAGCCTGCCGTCTCCTCGGTCGTGGGCCAACTCGCGCGCCGGGCGGGCGCGCCGCGGGGTCGGTGGATATCGAGGGACCCCGTACCTCGATATCCTAGGCGGACGCCCTCGTAGCTCAATGGATAGAGCAACGGCCTTCTAATCCGTAGGTTGCAGGTTCGAGTCCTGCCGGGGGCACCAGCGACGAAGGAGTTGTGCGCCCGCAGGACGAGGAGGAGCGCAGCGACGGCCCTGCCGGGGGCACCGATGCGCGCTAGCGCTGAGGCACCTCGAGCGCATTCGAAAGCATCTCTTGCGCGCGAATCCAGCCCATGGAAGCTGCAATTGGATTCGATGGCCGTGCGTGGATTCGAACGGACCTTGACCGGCGATCGCTGGGGGTGCGGCCGGCTGCGAGTTCGATGTCGGTGCTCGCCCGTAGAGTCCGGCTCATGCTGAATCGACGTCAGAAAACTCTGGACGGAGCGCCTATTCCGTCAGACCATAGGGTCAGAAGACCGCGATGGTGCGCGCCCGAGTTCTGTAACCGTCTCGATGGCGCGCCCACCGGTCACGTACTGGAAGGGATCCCTGCGTGAGTTCACACGACCTGGCCATCCAGACCGAGGGTCTGGTGAAGAAGTTCGGCGACAACATCGCCGTCGACGGGGTCGACCTGTCGATCCCGCGCGGTGGGGTCTACGGAGTCCTCGGCCCCAATGGTGCCGGGAAGACGACTGCCATCCGCATGCTTGCCACCCTCCTGCGGCCGGACGCCGGACGAGCGAGTGTGCTCGGGCACGACGTCTTCACCGAAGGGTCCACAATCCGGGAGAAGATCGCTCTCACCGGGCAGTTTGCCTCGTTGGACGAGGACTTGACCGGAATCGAGAACCTGGTGCTGCTCGGCAGGCTGCTCGGATTCTCGGCCCGTGCGGCTCGCCGCCGCGGGTTCGATCTGCTGGAAGCGTTCGGCCTCGCCGATGCCGCCACACGGCAGGTGAAGAAGTACTCGGGCGGGATGCGCCGCCGACTCGACATCGCCGGCTCCCTGCTCGTCACGCCCGAGCTGATGTTCCTCGACGAACCCACGACCGGGATCGATCCGCGCAGCCGCAACCAGGTATGGGACATCATCCGCACGCTGGTGGCCACCGGAACCACGGTGTTGTTGACCACGCAGTATCTGGAGGAGGCCGACCAGCTCGCCGACCGGTTGGCTGTGATCGACCACGGCCGGGTGATCGCGGAGGGCACGCCCGGCCAGCTCAAGGCACAAGTCGGCTCAGGTGCGCTGAAGGTGCGCGTGGCCGATCCAGCTCAGCGCGAGCAGGCAGCCGAGATTCTCTCCGGCAGCATCGACGCCGAGGTCACCCGCGAGTCCGATCCGTCGGCGCTCCTGCTGCGGATGGACGCCGGTTCGCGCGCAGCCGATGCCCTGCACGCGTTGGAAAGTTCCGACATCGAGATCGAGACATTCGCGCTCGGGCACCCGAGCCTGGACGAAGTGTTCCTCGCCCTCACCGGGCAACCTGTCGAGTCCGAGACCACCGAGAACGCCGCAGACGAGCAGAAGGTGAGTGCCTGATGACCACGACCACACAGCCGCAGGCTCCCACCACAACGGCCGAACCGGAACGGATCCGCAAGATCCTCGTCAGCAAGCAGGACCGACCGCATCGGTCCGGGCCGGTCAGCGCGTCACTCACCTATGGCTGGCGGGCGCTGCTGAAGATCAAGCACGTCCCGGAGCAGCTCTTCGACGTCACGATCTTCCCGATCATGATGACAGTGATGTTCACGTACATCTTCGGCGGTGCGCTCGCCGGGTCCGTGGATCAGTACGTGCAGTGGCTCATCCCGGGGATCTTCGTGCAGACGCTGATCATGATCACGATGTACACGGGGCTGACGCTGAACAAGGACATCTCCAAGGGCGTCTTCGACCGGTTCCGCTCCCTGCCGACCTGGCGACCTGCTCAGCTCGTCGGCGCGTTGCTCGGCGACCAGGTGCGCTACACCCTCGCCGGCGCGATCATCCTGATCGTCGGCTTCGTGATGGGCTTCCGCCCCGACGGAGGTCTGCTCGGTGTGCTGGCGGCGTTCCTGATGTTGTTGGTGTTCTCCTTCAGCGTCTCCTGGATCTGGACCGTGGTCTCACTCGCAGTGCGCAGCGAGCAGGCAGCGATGGGGATCTCGATGTTCATCTTGATGCCCTTGACGTTCGCCTCGAACATCTTCGTCAACCCGACGACCATGCCGAGCTGGCTCGAGGCCGTGGTCGACGTCAACCCGGTCTCGGTCGTGGTCACCTCGGTGCGCGAGCTGATGTCGGGTATCTATGATGTGGGCTCGATGATGACCGTGCTGATCTACTGCGTGGTGCTGGTGGCGGTGTTCGGACCGATCTCAATGTTCATCTACAACCGCAAGTCCTGACGTCGCAAGCCCAGTGTGCTCAACCCTCCCCACTCCCGGGGTGGGCTGAGTACGCCGGCCGACATGACGGCGTCGTCTCTGCTCAGCTGGCTCCTGGACCAGTGGCTCGGGCGCACGGCGAGGACCGCACCCGCCGGAGGACTAACCAAGAAGACCGTGGTGCAGAGCCCGCAGGACGGCGTTCGTGCGGTCCCTGGCCCCGAGTTTGACCAGCACGGTCGAGACGTGGTTCTTGACCGTCCCTTCGGCCAGGTGAAGCGTCTGCGCGATCTGACGGTTGCTGTGTCCCTCGGCCACCAACCGTAGGACCTCCTGTTCGCGCGGGGTGAGGTCCTCGACGACCGCGCCTCTGGCTCCCCCTGGCACGGGCCCGGAGCGGATGGCCCGCAGCAGGCGGTCGGTCAGTGACGGGGAGACCAGCGTGCCGCCGTCGGCCAACGTGCGCACCGCACGGGTGAGCTGGTCGACGGTGACGTCCTTGAGCAGATAGCCGCGCGCCCCGGCTCCGAGAGCCTGGAGCACCAGGGCGTCGTCGTCGAAGGTGGTCAGCACCAGCACCGGCACGTCCAGGCCACGTTCCCGCAGCTGCTCCAGCACCCAGATGCCGTCCTTGCCGGGCATCCGCAGGTCGAGCAGCACCACCTCGGGTGCCGTCTCGGCCACGACTGTCACGGCACGTTCTCCGTCGCCGGCCTCCCCGACGACGTCGACCTCGGCAATGGTCAGCAACGTGCGGATGCCTTGGCGCACCAGCGCCTGGTCGTCGACCACGACCACGCGTGTCATACGGCCGGGACCCGGACGGTGACAGTGAACCCTCCGCTGCCATCGACGTCGAGACGGCCGCCGAGGTCGGTCAGTCGTTCGGCCATCCCACGCAGCCCGTTGCCCCAGGTGAGGCGCTCGTCCCCACGGCCGTCGTCGGATCCCGTCAGGACCACCTCGTGCCCATCCTGGGCGACATGGATCGTCAAGGTGCGGGCCTCAGCGTGCCGGAGAGTGTTGGTGACGATCTCCTGAACTGCGCGCAGGACCACGGCGCTTCGCTCCTCGTCGAGGCTCACCTCCGGCTCCATGTCGAGCTCGACCTCCAACCCGGGAATGTCCTCGAGGACGCGCCGCACCGCCTCCGTCAGGTCGGCAGGAGGCGCCCGCAGCTCGGAGACGGTGTGCCGCACGTCGGCGAGGAGGTCGCGCGCTACCCTGTCCGCGCGGTCGATATGGTCACGCCCATGTTCTGCGCCCCGGTGGCGAGCGGCCTCCAGCTCGAGGGTCAGCACAGTCAGCTGGTGCCCGATGAGGTCGTGCAGGTCCCGCGATATCCGCAACCGCTCCGCGGACCGGGCTGACTGCTCCATCAAGACGCTGGCACCCTGCAACTCGACGTGCGCGCGTGCCAGGTCGCGGCGCATCCGCTGCTCTCGGATGAGAGCGAGCGAGCTGAGCACCGAGGCCACCTGGATCAGCAGGTAGAAGCCGACCATGACAAGCGGCTCGGCGAATGTCTCCACCGGCAGATGGGCGAGCCAGAGCACCACCGTGTTCCCTGCCACGATGCCTGCGACCGCCCGGACCGGCACCAGGTAGGCACTGACGGCGGCCATCACCACGAGGATCACGGGCAGGAGCCCCGAGACGTGGACGGTCAGCACGAGCGCCCACGAACTGAGCACCGCTCCGGCGAGTGCGGCATACCGGCTTCGACGGCCGTCGGCGAGGACCGCCAGCAGGAGACACACCACGAACACGCTCAGCACGGCGATCCACGGGCCGCGACCGATCTCGGTGGGCACGAGACCGAGCAGCGCCGGGAGCGAGACGCCGACGGCGACCGCGAGCATCACCAGGCCTGCCCACTCGTCCGACCCCATCCGCCGCATCCCTTCAGCGTACGGGCCCACCCGAGTCTGGCGCCCGTGCCAGAAGTCATGGGTCGAGGTGGTGACCACCGGCACCTGTGCACGAGCGACCGGCTGCCTAGCGTCGAGATATGGCTTCTCACGACCTGGCGATCGAGGCGATCGATCTACGAAAACGCTACGGCAGCACCGAGGCGGTGGCCGGGATCAGTCTGGGCGTCCACCCTGGCGAGGTGTTCGGCATCCTCGGGACCAACGGGGCCGGCAAGACCACCACGGTGGAGATGATCGCCGGGCTGCGTCGGCCCGATGCGGGTCAGGTCCGCGTGCTGGGACTGGACCCCGCTACCGACCGTGGGAAGGTCCGCCAGGTGCTGGGCGTCCAGCTGCAGTCGTCGGCACTGCACGGGTCTCTGACCGTCTCCGAGCTGGTCGACCTGTATGCGAGCCTGTACGCCCGCCCGGTGCCGACCGGCGAACTGATCGAGCAGGTCGGCCTGACCTCGCAGGTCACCACTCGGTTCGAGAAACTCTCCGGCGGGCAGCAGCAGCGGCTCTCGATCGCGCTCGCGCTGGTCGGGAGGCCACGAGTGGTCATCCTGGACGAGCTGACCACAGGGCTGGATCCCCGCGCCAGGCGTGAGATGTGGCGGACAATCGAGAACCTGCGGTCCAGCGGTGCGACGGTGCTGCTGGTCAGTCATGCCATGGAAGAGGTGGAGGCCCTCTGCGACCGGGTGGCCCTGTTCGTTGCTGGGCAGGTGGCAGCGCTCGACACGCCGAGCGGGCTGACCGATCGAGCGGGAGCCTCCTCTCTCGACGAGGCTTTCGTGGCCCTCACAGGGCAGGAACCGGAGGAGGTCCTATGACGACGGAGATCCAGGCTCAGCGTCCAGGTCTACGCGCCTGGCGCACGCTGGTGGTGTGTGAGGCCAAGATGGTCGCGCGCGATACTTCCGGCCTGATCGTGCCACTCGGACTGCCGCTGCTGATCCTGCTGATGAGCGCCTCGAGTGCCGCCTCGCAGGTGGTGCAGAACGGTCACACCGCGCTGGAGGTGTTCGTGCTGCCGCTGGCGTTGACGATCGTGATCGCGATGATCGCGATCGTGAACATGCCCAGCTTCCTCGCCTACTACCGGCGGACCGGCATCCTGCGGAGGTTGGCGGTCACCCCGGCGTCCCCAGCTCTGGTGCTGGTGGCGCAAACGGTGGTGAGCATCGTGCAGGCGCTCCTGGGCCTCACCCTGGCTGTCGCGGTGGCCGTGGTGGGCTTCGGAGCTGGACCACCCGAGGATCTCGGGGTCGCGGTCGGTGTGTTCGCCCTGGCGAGCCTGGCGATGTACGGGATCGGGATGATGGTGGCCGCACTCGCTCCGACGCCGAACTCGGCGGTGGCGATCGGGCTGGTGGCCTTCTTCGCTGTCGGTGCACTCGGCGGCTTGTTCGGCGGCATGGCGACGCTGCCCGACCCGTTGGCGTCGATCGGTACGACCCTGCCCTTCGGCGGGGCGGTCCAGGGACTCGGGGCGGCGTGGGTGGGCGCCTCCGTCGAGGCCTCGTCCCTGATCGGGATGACGGTGACCGCCGTCGTCGGGTTCGCAGTGGCGGCCGTCGTGTTCCGGTGGGAGTAGACGCAGTGACTGCCTGGGGATGGGTCGGCCCGAGCGCGGCTGTGCTGTTCATGATTGTCTTCACCGCCGACGGGTGGACCCGACCGGACTACCGCCCCCGCTACCACCCGGTGAGCGCGCTTTCCCTGGGGCGACGGGGCTGGATACAGAAGGCGAGCTTCATCGTCTGTGGCGCGGGAGTCGCCGTCGGGAGCCTCGCACTCCTCGGCGCGAACGTGCTGCTGACCGTGGCGATCGCAGTCTTCGGGCTCGCGCTGGTCGCCTCCGGTGTGTTCACGATGGATCCGATGCGTGGATATCCGGCAGGCACTCCTGCAGGAGATCCTTCGACGTTCTCGCGGCACCACCAACTGCACGATCATGCAGGAATGGTGGTTTTCGCCACGGTACCCATCGCAGCGGTGATCGCGGCCCTCACGCCGGAGCTGGGCGGGCCGCTCCGGCTGTACTCGGCAGGAACCGCCACGGCCGCCACGGCGGGGTTCCTCGTCTTCGGCCAGGCGTGGGAACGGGATTCGCCGCACGCCGGGCTGTGGCAGCGCCTGACCATCCTCCTCGGGTGGTCATGGGTGGCGGTGCTGCTGGCCGCAAGTTCCTGATCGCTGACGGCGGAAAATGCCGTGACCAGGAGACATGCCCCCTGCCAGGGTGGTCACCGTGCCCAGCCGGGTACGCCCACACCACCGCCGAAAGCAGGATCCACTCATGCACCCGATCGTCGTCTACGAGATACACCGCCTCGAGCACAGGCAGCGGCTCGCCGAACTCACCCACCGCAGGACCATCCTGCGGGAGCTGAGGATCCGGCAGATCATCGCGCAACTCACCCGAGGCGGTCGGTCCACCGGCCGCCTTTCTGCTGCCATGGACACCGTTGCTCCCAAGGGCACTGCTACTGATGGCAGCCCTGGCGCCACCCCGCAGAAGGAGAACGCCGACTACATCCGAGCCAGCTGACGCGGTCGCGCCAGTCGTTCGGTGGTGGCGGCTGGCGCTGACGCGCTGAAGAAGAGTCAGGGCCCCGCAGGATTCGTTCCTGCGGGGCCCTGGTGCGTTCGGTGCCCCTATCGGGTGGTGGCAAACCCGCCACCGGCGATGCGCACGCGACGTCCGGCACGAGCCTGCCCGCGCTGGGCCCCTCGCACGGTGAAGGTGCGGCCGCTGCCGTCGGCGAGCGCCTCGGTGAGCAGCGTGCGATCGGAGGCGTTGACGTACAGCGCTGCCTCCCCGGTCTCGGTGCGGTACACAGCACTGGCCACGACCGGCCGCATCAGCACCCCGTCCAGGCGCAGGTCGCCAGTGCTGGTGCACCGCACCCGCATCCGCCCAGCCGGTAGCGGACGCTCCAGCGGGAGCGGTCGGAGCGCGCCAGGCGCCTCAGTCAAGCCGGCGGCGCCGAGACCGCCGGCTGGTGTGGATCCGAGAACGGGACCGTCGACGATCTCCCACTGACCATGTCCAGCCTCCTCGGCACGCTGCCACACGATCGGGTGCAGTTCGGCATCGCCCGGGAGGTCGAGCTCGAACTCGACCCACTCCCCCGCCGGCACGCTCACGTACGCACCACCGGACAGGTTGCCCTCTCCGGTCCATGCACCGCTATCGGGGAGCTCCACCACGCACCCGGCGCTCAGCGTTGCCGCCTCGGCCTCCACCATGCTGACCCCATGGGTGGACTCGATGCCGGTCATGGACCGCGCGATGGCCGCCACCTCAGGACGCTCGTCCAGCAGCAGCATGGTGAGCAGGGCGTGAATGGTGGACTCAGCCCCGCTGTTGCGGTTGATCCGCCCGTCCGGTTCGATCCCGTCCACCGTCACACCCGTGGCCGGGTCGTACACCGGCTCACCGGCCGGGTTGGCACCGAAGAACCAGCCGGCCGCGAGCGCCGCCACCTCGGCGAGCCCGGGGCCTCCGGTTGCCTCCGAGACTGCAAGCGCAGCCGCCGCCCGGCCGTGCACGCCGTAGGCGATCTGCGCCTCAGCGGGAGTGGGCGCCCAGGCGTTCACCGGTCCCCCGGTGGCGAGCAGCAGTGGGGTGAAGGATCCGGCATCAGCGACTGCCACCTCCACCAGGTCCGGGCGGCCGAGCACGGCGCCGGCGCGGGCGAGCGCCTCAGGGGTGGCTGCTCCCCACCCGTGCCAGAACCCGAGCGAACCGGTCCATGGCAGTACGGCACCGAATGGCCACACGTCTGTGCCGGTGCCCATCCGGGCGATGCCCTCGGCGTAGGCGCGCAGCGCGTCGGCCACCACGGCGTCATCGGGGTCTGCTTCATTCGCGGCGGCGAGCCCAAGCACGGCCTCGGCGGTGGCGTCCGCTCCGCCGGCGATGAGCCAGTCGGGCAGTTCCACGCTGTCACTTCGCACCAGGTCGCCGACCCGGGCGAGCGACTCCTCGCCCAGTGCCGTCAGAGCCAGGTGCAGCCGATCGCGGAGGAATCCGGCGAACGCTACGAACTCCACTCCCGAGCCTGCAAACACGGCATAGCCCTCGCCGAACGCCCACACGGCACGGGCGAGCCAGTAGGACTCGGCCGAGTCTGACGGATCCGGGAGCTCTACCGGTTCGGCGCTCGGGTTCAGCGTGCCGTCGCTCTGCTGCCAGAGGACGACCCGACCGGCGTCGGGTCCGGAGTCGTTCTGCAGGTAGGCGAGGGTGCGCAGGGTCCCGACGGCGGCCTCCCGGCTGCGTGGATCACCGCTGGTCTGCCAGTCGCGCAGGAACACGACGGCGGCACGGGCGATGTCGTCGACGTTGTACGCACCTTGGGTCCAGTGCCCGGTGGCGGGGTCGAGGGAGCCGCCGCCGACGCGAGTGAACGTCTCGCCGTCGAAGTCTGCATAGGTCCACGGGGCGAGACCGAGGCTGCCCTGGTCGTAGGTACGGTGGTGCTCCAGCTCGGGCAAAGGCACCTCGTCAAGCAGGAATCGCAGGTGGTCCAGGTTCGTCAGGCGCGCGGTGCCGCCGGGGCTGCGAGCGCCAGGGGGCATCGCATGAGCTGGGGCAAGCCCCAGGGCAGCGGAGGAACCAGTGGCGAGGGCCGCCGTCGTACCGGCAGCCAGGCCGAGGAATGCTCGACGTGAGGCGCTCATCGTGACCCTCCGCCGTCAGGGATCGTGACTGTGGAACCCCAGCCCTGGGCGGGATCGTGCACGGCCACGGCGAGTGTGGTGTCGGACTGGCCGTAATAGGCGAACCACTTCCCGGCGAATCTCACCAGGCCCTCCACGAAGGTGACGTTGGAGACCAGGCCGTGGGTGTCCTCGAAGGTCTGCGGGCGCAGCCAGGGTTCCTGCAGCCGGGCGAGCACGCGGGTGGGGTTGTCCGGGTCGATGGCGATCTGCCCGCATCGGTAGTCCACGTCCACACGGCCGTCGGCGTGCACGGTGCGGGTGGCGCCGTTGGTGAGGAAGACGAGCAGCCCGTTGCTGGCGAGCACCGGGGAGGTGCCGATCTCCACGAGGTCGGCGTCGAAGGAACCGGGGGTGGGAGCGTACATCGGCTCGGTGTCGGGTGTGCCGGGCTTCCAGTGGATCAGGTCCTCGCTGGTGGCCCAGTAGATCGCACCTTCGCCGAAGTACATCCACCACTGGCCCTGCATCGGGAACGGCACGATCACGCCGGCCTTGGACCAGTTGAAGCCGCGCGGGTCCATGGTGGCGAAGGTGTCGAAGTCCTCGAAGAGGGGCCCGTGCTTGGTCCAGCTGCGCAGGTCGGTGGAGGTGGCCAGGCACAGCTGGGCGCTACGGCGGTCCCAGCCGGTGTAGGTGAGGTAGTAGGTGCCGTCGATCGCGACGATCCGCGGGTCCTCGCAGCCGTACCGTTCGTAGTCCTCGCTCGGGGAGAGGATCGGGGCGTCCTCGCGCTCGAAGTGGTAGCCGTCACGGCTCCTGGCCAGGCCGATGTGGGAGACGATGTCGTCGGCGTGCGCACGGTAGAGCAGCAGCACCTCGTCACCGTCCACGAGCGCGGCCGGGTTGTACAGGTTGGCCGACTCCCAGGAGTTCCCGCGGGGGCGCAGGATCGGGTTGTGCTCGTACGGGGTGAACGGGCCGAGCGGGAAGGTGGCGCCGGTGAAGATGCTGGGCACCGTGGACTCAGTGGTGGGCTCGGTGGAGGGGAGGGTAGACATGGATTCCTTTCAGCCTTTGACGGCAGCGCCGATGTCGGAGGCGGTGAAGTAGCGCTGGAACAGCAGGAAGAGGATCACCACGGGGAACGCGAGCGCGGTGGCGCCGGCGAGGATGGCCCCGTTCGGGTTGGCGGTGGACTGGGCGGCGTTGGAGATGTAGTTCGCCAGGGAGACGGCCAGGGGCTGCAGGGACGTGTCCTTGGTGATCAGGAACGGCCAGAGGAACTCGTTCCACGGGCCGATGAAGGTCACCAGCACCACCGTGACCAGCGCGGGCCGCACCATCGGGACGGCCACCGAGCGCAGGATGCGCAGCTCGGAGGCACCGTCGATGCGCGCGGCCTCGAACATCTCCTTGGGGAGAGCCTTGAAGAACTGGGTGAAGATGAACACGGCTGTGGTGTTGATGCCGAACGGCAGGATCATCCCGAGATAGGTGTCGCCGAGGCCGTAGCTGCGGGTGATCTGCACGTACAGCGGGATCATCAGCAGCTGGAAGGGCACCATCTGCACCAGCATCATCAACACCCAGGTGGCGCTCTTGCCGCGGAAGTCCAGCCGGGCCAGGGCGTACCCGGCGAGCAGCCCGAAGGTGACAGTGCCGAGCAACACCCCGGCGGTGAAGATGAGAGAGTTCGCCAGTGAGCCGAGCAGGTCGATCCGGGCGTTGATGGCCGTGAAGTTCCCGAACGTCCAACCGGAGATGGGGAACATCTCGTCCGGCGTGTTGGTCGGGTTCTCCTGGAAGGCGCCCACCACCATGAAGTAGAACGGGAACGCGAAGACGATGGCTGCGGCGGCGAGCAGGACGTAACGCCACCAGGTCGTGGTCCGGGTCATCTCACGTCTCCCTGGTGAGTCGGTTGGCTGTGAGCGAGAGCAGCCCGACGGCGATCACCAGCAGCATGCCGATGGCCGAGGCGGTGTCCGGGTTCTGCTGCTGGATCCCCTGCTGGTAGATGAGCAGCACGGGTGTGGTGCTTGCCCCGTCCGGGCCACCGCCGTTGGTGAGCAGGTACGGCTCGGTGAACAGGTTCGCGCCGGTGATGATGGCCAGGATCAGCACCAGCGTGGTGGCGCTGCGCACGCCGGGGATGGTCACGTGCCGGAAACGTTGCAGGGTGGTGGCGCCGTCCGTGGCGGCGGACTCGTGCAGCTCGGAGGGGATGTTCTGCAGGGCGGCGAGGTAGAGCAGGATGTAGAAGCCGAGCTGCTTCCAGGTGACGTAGAGGGCAATGCTCGGCATCGCCAGGGCGGAGTTCACCAGCCAGGACGGGTCCGGTGCGAGCGGACCCAGCACGCTGTTCACCAGCCCGCCGGAGGAGAACAGCAGCATCCACACGCCCACCAGGGAGACGCTCGCCGTCAGATAGGGCACGTAGAAGGCCACCCGGAACGCGGCCGCCCACCGGATCCCCGCGTTCAGGGCACTGGCCAGGACCAGGGCTCCGACCGCCGTCAGGGGCACGTTGATCACCAGGAACACGGCGGTGTTGCGGAAGGACTCCAGCACCTGGGGGTCGGTGAGCACGTCGGCGAAGTTGTCCAACCCCACGAAGGGGCGTTCCACCTCCACGCCGGGTGCGGTGAAGAAGTAGTCGTGGAAGGCGATGTAGCAGGCGAACCCGAGCGGGAAGGCGAAGATCACCGCCACGAACACCATGTACGGCAACGCGAACAGCGAGCCGATGGGGTTCCTGCCCAGCAGCCGGTTCCGGAGCGGGCCTCCCGCGCGCGGCCCCGGTGACGACGGAGTGCGCGCGGGAGGGGCGGCGATGTCGGTCATGTCAGCCCACGAGCCCGGTGATCTCTTCGGCCGAACCGGAGAGGAACTCCTCGGTGGAGGTGTTGCCGAAGATCACCGCTGAGGAGTAGGCCTCGCGGAACACCTGCCACGCCTCCACAGAGTTCGGGATGCTCGGCACATCGGCCACCCGCTCGGTCTGGCTGGCGAACGCGGCATACATCGGGTTGGCCTCGAAGTAGTCCGGGTAGGTGCCGGCCAGGTCGACGCGCATCGGCATCTGCCCGGTGGCTTCGAGGAGCTGCCCGTCGGCCTCGGCGCTGGTGGAGAACTTCAGGAACTCCCAGGCAGTGGCCTGGTTCTCACAGGCGGTGAACATGGAGATGTTCTTGGAGTCGGCGAAGGTGACGACCTCCTCGCTCCCACCCGAGGTCGGCACCGGCATGAACCCGACGTTCACGTCCTCGCCGTAGGAGGTGATCGCCCAGGGCCCGGCGAGCTGCATGGCGGTGTTGCCGGAGACCATGGCGTCGTCGGTGGCCGCCTCCTGCGGGGCGAGCTCCTCGGAGTAGATCGTGGACCAGAACTCGGCCACGGCGGCGCCGGCCTCGTTGTCGAAGGTGGCGGCGCCGTCCTCGACGAGCTGCGTGCCGCCGGTCTCGGCGAGGTAGAGCGGGTAGAAGTCGAACCAGGGCTGGTAGAACTCGTTCGTCGGGGACGGCCAGATGGCGGACTGCACGCCCGAGTCGACGAGCTGGCGGGCACCGTCGAGGAAGTCGGAGTAGGTGCTCATCCCCGGGTTCTCCGGGTCGAGGCCGGCCTGTTCGAAGAGGTCCTTGTTGTACATGACCATCACCGGGTTGGATTTCCACGGCAGCTGGTAGTACCCACCATCGTTCTGATAGGCGGCGGTGGAGTCGCCGCCACGTTCTTCGATGTAGGACGCGCCATCGTCGAAGGTGGTCAGGTCGACGAGACCGCCTTGCTGCACCCAGCCGGAGACGGCGGCGGTGGCGATGTTGTACACCAGGCATGGTGCCGTGCCGGCGGTGATCGCCGCGGTGATGGCTTCCTCGGAGGAGGAGCCGGCGGGGATCTCCTGGGCGGTGACCTGCTGGTCGGGGTTCTCGGCGTTCCAGGCTTCCACCACGCCTTCGCCCCAGGCGATCTCGGCCTCGTTGTTGGACAGCCAGATCTCGATCGGGCCGGTGCCGGCGGGCGCTGCGTTTCCGCCGTCGGCAGGGTCGCTACCTCCGGAACAGGCGGCAAGCATCAGGGTCGCGGCACCAACGAGTGCCGCAGTCTTCGTGAACTTCATCGTTCTTCTCCTTGGAGAGTGGGTTGGACCTGCGTGCTTGCACGCAGCTGGAGCCGGTTGCAGTCAAGTTGGATGGTGCGCGCGGGCTCACCGGCAATATCGGCGAGCAGTGCCTCGGCGCAGACGCGGCCACGTTCGATCGGGTCGGTGGCCACGGTGGTCAGAGCCGGCGACAGATGGGCGGAGAGATGGTCGTCGTCGAAGCCCGCGACGGCGAGGTCGCCCGGGACGGACAGGCCGATGCTGCGTGCGTACGACAAGCCCGCGATGGCCATGGTGTCGTTGGCGTAGAGGATGGCGGTGGGCGGGTCAGGCAGGGCGAGCAGCTCGGCGGTGCGGTCGCGACCGCTTGCGGCGCCGAAGTCGCCCTCGGCGAGAAGGTCCTCACTCCCGACGGCGGCCAGGTATGCCTGGGAGCGCACGTGGGAGTGGACGTAGTCCAACGGTCCCGCCACGTGGGCGATCCGCGTGTGACCCTCACCGCGCAGGTGGGCCACGATCTCGGCCATCGGCGTGGCGTCATCGGTGCGTACGCAGGTGAATGGGCTGGGGGCGTCGTAGGCGCCCAGCACAACGCCGTGCAAGCCCAACTGGTGCACGTACGGCACCCGCCAGTCGGCGCGGTGCAGGTCGAGCATGATCACGCCGTCGGCCCGACCACTGGCCATCGCCCGGTAGGCACGTTCTTCGGCGTCTCGGCTGCCGGCCACCTGGAGCACCAGGGCCACCTCGGCGGTGGCGAGCACTGACTCCACCCCGGCGATGAAGGCGGGAAAGAAGGTGTCCGAGGCGATGATCTCGGGGTCCCGTGCGAGAACGATGCCGATCGCGTTGGCACGCCGGGTGGCCAACGCGCGGGCACTGGCACTGGGCAACCATTGCAGTTCCTCGGCGGCGGCGAACACCCGTGCCTTGGTGGCCTCCGAGATCGGACGGCGGCCACTGAAGGCGTGCGAGACGGTCGCCTTGGTCACTCCTGCTTTGGCAGCCACGTCACCGATGGTCGGTTTCGCCGGGCTCGGCAGCTGCGGCATCTCGGGATCTCCTTCGTTGGACTGTTAGTGGTGACGTTAACCGGTTTGATTCTCGGAGGTCAACCGGTTTGATGCGTTTGATGACGAGTCCGATTTGGAGGCGTTCGCGACGGCCGTGACCCCCCTGTCGGCGGTGGTCGATACAGTGAGGCGCGTGAGTTCTCCGTCCAAGACCCCTGGCCGCGGCGATCCGATCGTCTGGATCGACTGCGAGATGACCGGCCTCGACCTCCACAACGACGCGCTGATCGAGATCGCCGTGCTCGTGACCGACTCCGAGCTGCACACCCTCGATCCCGGTCTGGACCTGGTCATCGCTCCCCCGCCGGGCGCCGTCGAGCAGATGAACGAGGTGGTGCGCACCATGCACACCACCTCCGGACTGCTCGATGAGCTGCCGAACGGGATTCCGCTGGCCGACGCGCAGTCGCAGACGCTCGAGTACATCAAGCAGTTCGTGCCAGAGGCGGGCAAGGCACCACTGGCGGGCAACTCGGTCGGCACCGACAAAGCCTTCCTGGAGCGCGACATGCCCGAGCTGACCGGGCATCTGCACTACCGGATCATCGACGTCTCCTCCATCAAGGAGTTGGCGCGGCGCTGGTACCCACGGGCGTACTTCAACTCCCCGAAGAAGGATGGTGGGCACCGCGCACTCGCCGACATCGCCGAGAGCATCGACGAGTTGCGCTACTACCGCGCGGTGTTGTTCCCGGACGATGCCAAGCAGCCGGACTCCAAATCAGCGCAGCGCACAGCCGCCCTGATCGCCTCCTCCCCCACGCTCCCTGCCAAGGCGGAACCGCCCGCCTGAGAACCAGCAGTCCCGCTCCCGGGTGTGCCCACAGACACATCGTGCGGCGTCCCGAGACACCCGGATCGTTCGCTACACTGGTGGATCGCAGCCGCTGTGTGCGGATGCACTTGGTGGCTATAGCTCAGTTGGTAGAGCACCGCGTTGTGGTCGCGGGGGTCGCGGGTTCAAGCCCCGTTAGCCACCCCAGACGAGCGAGGCCCGGACTCCTTTCCCTCACCGACCACGGTAGGGCGGAGCCCGGGCCTCGCTCATGTTGTGACAGCAAGATCAGCCCACGAATAGCCGGGCCACCCGACGCCACCGGCACCCGGGAACCACGGGGCGCGCCCTCTCGGAGCTCATCGAGGTACGGCAAGAAGGATGCGTGGGTGTCTGCCTGCGACGCTGAGCGGATACGTGGCGGTGAGCGCCCAGTCCCGGCGACGAGTCATGACGGGCTCCTGGGCTTCATCCAGCAGCACGACGAGCAGCCCGTCCGGCCGGATCACTCTGTGCCACTCGGTCAGGAACGTGGCGAGGTCGCCGGCCCGCTGACGGATGCCCCAGGGTGGGTTCGTGATGATTCGATCCACGCTGTGCGGTGGGACATCACATGCACTCGCTTCGCCGCGGTTCCATTCGATCGGTCGCCCACCGCTGTTGTGCCGGGCGATCGCAATCGCGCTGGGGGCGATGTCACGTCCGACGAACCCAGCCGCAGGTGCGTGCATATGAGCCTCGATCAGGATCGTTCCTGCACCACAACAGGGGTCGACCACTGTGTGGTGGCTGTCGATCCCAGCGAGACGAGCCATTGCCGCCGCAACCGGCGGGTGCAGACTCCCGGGAACCGTGCGTGCCCGCCACGGGCGCCGGTGGAGGGGCGCAGCGAAGAGGCGCGGACCGACGTACATCGTCGATCCGTCCAACGTGACGCGCCACTGCGCGGCATCGCGTGGCCGCACCCCGCCGTCGCGACGGGAGACATAGGTGCCGACCCCTTGCCGCGACAACGCGCGACCGACAGCGTCTTCGATGTCGAAGCGGGAGTATCTTCGTCGCCCGACGAACGATGCTGAGACAGCGAACGTTGGTGGGCCCACCCACGCACGACTGACCGGACCCAGACTGGCAGTGGTATTCCACAGGGGAACGCGCCCGGGACCCGGGTCGGGAACTTGGGCCGCGACGGCGAAGACGTCGTCGGCAAGCCGGGGCGGGCGGGTCAGGATCCATCCAGCAGCAGGCGACACAATGATCTGGCGCTTTGACACCTCCTCGACGAAGTGGCCGGCAGCGGTGACTTCAGTGGCCACGAGCTGTTCCAGGCCAGTCGTGGCGCGCACGACGACCTTCGAGTCAGGAGAAAAGTGGTAACGGTACGGCGCATCGGAAACGCGCGCAGAAGACATGACGAACTCTTCCGGTCAGCGGTCGGGAGCTGCCGGAGGACTGCTCCCGCATCGCTAGCCGCGGGCACGGAGCCGCTGAGAATGGCTAGCGGATAGCTAGCCGAGTCGGAAGAACGTGTAAGTCATACCCTCGATCGTACGTGGTAGGCCGCTCGGCCGACCACGCGCCAGGCGCCTGAGTTCGCTCGGCTGCCGCAGACTCCCGGTGGCAACGCGCGCGGGACTCGGCCGCTTCCCACTCCGAGCCCCGGACGTCGACGCGGAGTCACGCGGTCCCTTGACTCACGACGAGTGAGGAGCGTCGACCGCACCCCCATACACGCCGTAGCGCTCAGCAGGTTCGTTGATGCTGATAGTCCGCTACGAGGCGGTTGACCTCAGAAGCGGAGCGGAACTCTGATGAATCTTTGCCCCTCCGGACCACGGGCACCCGGGAGTCCCGACCGAGCCGCCGTCCGGTCTCTGCGCGAACCGGTCGACACCCCCGCTCCCACCGGTTTGACAGCGGGGCACAGTTGGCGAACGCGCTGCGCGGGGCCCACATGACGCGAGCACGCGCAGCGGGCCGCTCCGCCGGCGGCGGAGCAGAATTCGACAGTTCGTGACGGCGTACGCCAGGTGGCGGTGCTGCCCTCAGGATCGAGTGGGCGGTCGCTCGAGGTGCAGCGCGACGGCACCTGTGTCGTATCGACGACTGCGAGTCGTCATCCATGACCTCGACGGTCCTTCAGCAGGAAAGAGATGTCGGCCACGCCCGAGAACCTCCGGGAAGACGAGGAACCGGTACTCATCGACCAGATCGGCCCGGGCTAACTGATCCGCGATGTCCTGACTACCGATCAGCATGATCTCCCCCCTCGCAGCCAGTTCGCGCCGCAACGCCACGAAGGGCTCATCACCAAGATGATGGGAGTTGGCCCACGCGCTGACATCCGAGCGATGGGAGATCACCAACTTGGGGAGGGTGTTCATGGCCCCGACCAGGTGCTCATGCGCGGCGGCCGAGGTGGGCCAATAGGAGGCGAGAGAATCGAACGTCCGGCGACCCATGAGGAAGCCACCGAGACGCTCGTACTGTGCAGCGATGTCGACCTCGATCTCATGGCTGAAGTGTCGCTGCACCCAGTCCATCTCGTTGCCGGGCGGGCCCTCGAACCGCCCATCGAGGGAGAGGAACTCGTAGACGATGACACGCCCCGACCCCTCAGGTGAGTGGTCGGCCGACGTGCCGCCGCGGCTCACCGCCGTCGATACGTCGATTTCGGGTCCATTCATAGTGTTCCTTTCGTTGGAGGTTCAGGAAGGGTGAAGCACCGGGTGAACAGCTCTGCCGATCCGCGCGAACCCTCGATGCGAATCACATCGAAGGCCGTCCCAGCCGCCTCAAGACCCTGATAGACGTAGGACGCCATCGTGGGAGGGTCTGCATGAAGGCGTAGTCCCGACGCCCGGCCGGTGTGCGGAGCGTCGCGACCGATCGTGAGGACCCCGCTGCCGATGTGCACGCCGAAGCAGTCTTCGCCCATCACCAACTGCGCGTCGAGCTCGACACCGGCAGCAGCATGGGCATCGAAGGTGGTCTTCAGCGACAGGGCCAGCGATGAGGCACTGAGCGCCTGATGAGAGAGATCCACCGCGGTGCGCGACCCCCACCTCCCAAGCTCAATCAGCACAGGCTCCAGGGCGGCACCCCAGGGTGTCAGCTCATAGACGTTCGCTGGCGTCGGCGGAGCCAGCCGCCGCTTCACGACAACGCCCGCCTTGACGAGCTCCTTGAGTCGAGCACCCAAGATGTTGGTGCTGACGCCCGGCAGCGCCGTGTCGAGATCCGAGTATCGGCGAGGACCGAAGATGAGCTCACGTATCACCGGAATCGCCCATCGCTCCCCCACCACATCCAGGGCCCGCGTGATTCCGCAAGCGTCGAGATAACTACGCACACTTGTACTCTGCCAGTAGCCACTTGTTCTTTACAAGTGCCGCTGGTAGCGCGATGGTGCCGTTCGGTGCCGGCTCGCAGGGTGCAGCACGCATCAAATTCCTTGACAGGAATATTCTCCGAGCGGAATAGTTGCCTCCATGCCAACCCGAGACGCGTTCACGGTGCTGGCCGACCCGACCAGGCGCCAGATCCTGGACCTCCTGCGCGAGCGTGACCTGATGGTCTCGGAACTGGTCGACCTGCTCCGGACGGCACAGCCGAACGTCTCCAAGCACCTGAAGGTGCTGGGCGAGGCCCAGCTGGTGAATGCGCGCGTCGATGGACCACGCCGGCACTACACACTCACACCGGAACCGCTGCGTGAGCTCGACAAGTGGCTCGGGCCCTACCGGCGCGCCTGGGCCGACCGCCTCGACGCCCTCGAGGCACACCTGGACGAAATGACCGACGCCGAAGGAGAACACTGATGTCCGAGACACCCATGGGCACCGTCACCCGCGATGGTGCGGGAGTCGTGCTGCGCTACGAACGGGAACTGCGCCACCCCCCGGAGAAGGTCTGGCGAGCGATCACCGAGTCCGAGCACTTGCGACACTGGTTTCCCGCCGACATCATCGGCGAACGGATCCCGGGCTCAACCCTCACGATCGCGTTCTGGCCCGAATCGATCGAGCAGGCCGGGTCCGAGATCGAGGCCGCCGGGCTCGATCTGAATGATGCGAGCCTTCCCGGCGAGCTGCTGACCTGGGACCCACCTCGCACGTTCGAGTTCACCTGGGATAGTGAGCGGCTCCGGTTCGAGATCGAGGCGGTCGACGGCGGAACTCGCCTGACCGTGACAGTGCACGCCGACAAGCCCGCACCGCGAGGCTTCGCCAGCACCGCCACCGGATACCACCTGTGCGTCGATGCCCTCGTGGCACACCTCCACGACGAGCAGGTGGATCTCTTCAGCTCCGAGCGCACGGCGACGCTCGAGACAAGCTACGCAGCCGTGCTATGACCTGGTGCCCATCGCGACGGTGGCCTGAGTGTCGTTCGAACGCGCTCCGACGACATCCAGGCCGCCCTCGGCGCGGCATCACTGGAGCCGAGGATCCTCGGTGGGATCGGCGAACATCGGCGGGCACCCGTGCTCGGCGGCTTCCTGGCGCAGCTCGTAATGCCAGGGCTCATTGCCGTAGACCTGGCAGAGCCCGTACCGGACGCCATGTTGGGAGAGCCATGACATGGCGTCGACGGGCCCGATGTCGATCGCTTCACCCGACACGTGGGCCGAGGTCTCGGCCGTGGCGACCCAGCGAGCCGCCGCGGCCTCGGAGCCGTACTCGG
Organism: Ruania rhizosphaerae; assembly: GCF_009805705.1. Lineage (GTDB taxonomy): Bacteria > Actinomycetota > Actinomycetes > Actinomycetales > Beutenbergiaceae > Ruania > Ruania rhizosphaerae. Next base: position 39,911 of record NZ_VSMB01000010.1, on the reverse strand, counting down.
TGACGGCGTCGTCCAGCAGCTGCTGCTGGAACCTCGCCGAGCGCCAGCCACTGGTGACCGAGAACTCGACGCCGTCGTCGGCGGCGACGGAGGCAGCACGGCGGACGGCGTCAAGAAGCTCCGGCTCAAGGTTCGCCACAGCGGGGGTGTCGTCATCGAAAACGGACACGGTGGCGCCGTCAGGAACGACGCCGTCGGCCTCGTCCGGGGCGCCGCGGTGCCCACCCTCGAGCACCTCCAGCGCTGCCGGCGCGGACGGGAGCAGCGCGCGGTAACCGACCAGGCCCGCCAGTACCGCGACGGCCACGCCGACGACGAGAAGGATCCGAGGGGTGCGAACGACTGATCTGTTGCGACTCATCACGCCAGTCAAGGTGGGGCCGTGTTGCGCCGGCGTATGCAGTTCTCGATACGCCGACGATAGGTCCCGGCTCGTAACATCACAGGATGCGCGTGCTGATCGTCGAGGACGAGCCGTACCTGGCCGAGTCCATCCGGACCGGCCTGCGGCTCGAGGCGATCGCCGCCGACATCGCCGGCCATGGGGACACCGCCTTGGAGCTGCTGGCGGTCAACGACTACGACGTGGCCGTGCTGGACCGGGACATCCCGGGACCCTCAGGTGATGACGTGGCCCGGCACATCGTCGACTCCGGCACCGGCACTCCGATCCTCATGCTCACCGCCGCCGACCGGCTCGACGACAAGGCGTCCGGGTTCGAGCTCGGCGCCGACGACTACCTCACCAAGCCGTTCGCGATGCGCGAGTTCGTGCTGCGCATCCGGGCGCTGCAGCGCCGCCGATCCCACCAGCGGCCCCCGGTCCTGGAGATCGCCGGTCTGCGGGTGGACCCGTTCCGGCGCGAGGTCTACCGGGAAGGGCGCCATGTGTCGCTCACCAGGAAACAGTTCGCAGTACTCGAGGTGCTCGCCGCCGCCGGCGGCGGGGTGATCAGTGCCGAACAACTGCTGGAGCGCGCCTGGGACGAGAACGCCGATCCGTTCACCAACGCCGTGCGGATCACGGTTTCCGCGTTGCGCAAGCGCCTCGGTGAGCCGTGGGTGATCGCTACCATCCCGGGGGTCGGCTACCGCATCGACACCGAAGCCATGGACTCTCGGCGGTGACGGTGTCGAGGCGACCGGGCGTGAGCGTACGGGTCAAGCTCACGCTGAGCTACGCCGGGCTGGTCATGATCGCAGGCACGCTGCTGCTCGCTGTCGTATGGGTGTTCCTGCTGCGCTACGTGCCCGACGGGCCGATCGACACTCGCGGACCCTTCGTCCCGAACCGCTCCGATCTCGAGCGAGCGTTTGCCCCACGGATCGCCCTGGCGTGGGTGCTGCTCCTGGTGTTCGGTCTCACCGGCGGCTGGCTCCTCGCCGGCCGGATGCTGGCACCGCTCGCGCGAATCACCAGTGCCACCCGTGCCGCCTCGACGGGCTCCCTCTCGCACCGGATCCGGATGGAGGGTCGCAACGACGAGTTCCGTGAGCTCGCCGACGCCTTCGACGTGATGCTGGAGCGGCTGGAGGCGCACGTCGCCGAGCAGCAGCGGTTCGCGGCGAACGCCTCCCATGAACTACGCACACCACTGGCCACGACGCAGTCGCTGCTCGAGGCCACCCGTGCAGACCCGAACCGTGACGTCGATCAGCTGATCGCACGCCTGCACGAGGTGAATGCACGAGCCATCACCCTCACCGAGTCCCTGCTCGTGCTCAGCCATGCTGGTCGCCGGACGTTCGCCCGCGAGCGCGTCGACCTCTCATTGCTGGCCGAAGAAGCCACCGAGACGCTCCTGCCTCTCGCCGAACGGCGGGGTATCGCTCTCGACGTCTCCGGTGAGGTGGCGCAGACCGTCGGCTCCCCCGCGCTTCTGCTGCAGCTGGTGACCAACCTGGTGCACAACGCGATCGTGCACAACGACGGTGCCGGCGGCTCGGTCTGGGTGAGCACCGCCGTCGACCGTGACACCGTGCTGCTCACGGTGGAGAACACCGGGGAACCGGTGCCACCGCAGGCGATCTCGACGCTGACCGAGCCGTTTCAGCGGGCGACCGAACGCCTGCACAACGATCAGCGCGGTGGGGTGGGCCTCGGGCTGGCGATCGTCGCCAGTATCTGCGAGGCACACGCCGGACGGCTCGCCATCTCGGCACGTGCACCCGGAGGGCTGCGTGTCACTGTCCGGCTGGCGTACGCGCCCGACGGCGGCACTGCTGGTGGGACTCCCTGAAGCCTCAGTCAATGGGGCGCAGGCCAGGGTGAGGTCCGCCGTCGCCCTCCCCCACGCCAACGAGACCATACTCGTACGCTGCGATCACCGCCTGCACCCGGTCGCGCACGCCGAGCTTGGCCAGGATCCGGCCGACGTGGGTCTTCACCGTCGTGGCCGAGAGGACAAGACGCGCGGCGATCTCCGCGTTGGAGAGCCCTTCCGCCACGCACCGCAGCACGTCGAGCTCTCGCGGGGTGAGGACATGCAGGCGAGGATCGAGCCCGTCTTCGCCGTGACCAGCACCGGTATCGGCGGGCAGGTGCGCGGCGAACAGGTCGAGCATGCGGCGCACCAGCCGCGGTGCGACGACGGAGCTGCCTGAGGCCACCGTGCGGATCGCCTCGACGAGTTCATCCGGGCGGGCGTTCTTCGCGAGGAATCCACTCGCTCCCGCACGCAATGCGGCGAACGCATACTCATCGACATCGAAGGTGGTCAGCACGAGCACCCGTGTGGACGGGTGCTCCGCAGCCAGCCGCTGCGTGGCTTCGATTCCGCCCATGCCGGGCATTCGGATGTCCATCAGCACGATGTCAGGCGAGAGCGCCGCCACCTGCTCGAGCGCGATCCTGCCATCCGACGCCTCGCCGATCACCTCGAGGTCGGGCTCGGTCTCGATGACGAGCCGAAATCCCATCCGCACCAGAGCCTGATCGTCTACCAGCAGCACTGTCGTCATCGGCGTTCTCCCTCGTGGCCACCGGTCGACGGCAAGACGACGGCCACACGCCATCCTCCGTCCGTCCGCGGGCCGATCTCAGCATGGCCGCCCAGGAGCGCGACCCGCTCGCGGATCCCGACGACACCCCGCCCGGTGCCGCCGGCGCCGGGCCGTGTGCCACCGGAATCGATGATCTCCACCTCGACGAACGTGCCGCTGCGCCGCAGCGTGACCTCCACGGACGAAGCGCCGGGAGCGTGCCGGAGCACGTTGGTCAGGCTCTCGGAGACGATGCGCACCACGGCCAGGCGCAGCGAGGTGTCCTGCGGGAGCTCTGTCTCCAGGCCAGAGGCCGTGACCGGAAGGCCGGCCACGCGGAACCTCTCGACGACGGTACGCAGGTCAGTCGCAGCAGTTTCAGCCAGGTCGGGGTGCCCATCGTCGTCGGCATCATCGGGATCGAATACCTCCAGCACGCGCTGCATGTCCGACAAGGCCGTCCGACCAGTACTGGAGAGCTCACGCAGGGCCTGACGTGAACTGTCCGGCGCGCGCTCAAGAGCCTTGTCAGCGCCGTCGGAAAGAGCAACCATCACCGAGACGCTGTGCGCGACGACATCGTGCATTTCGCGTGCGATGCGTGACCGCTCGGCAGCGCGGGCGAGCGCCGCACTCTTGTCGCGATCGCGGGCCATCGCCTCGTATCGCTCCATGAGTCCGAGAGCGTGCAACCGGCGGGCACGGACTCCCGACCCGGCTGCCACCCCCAGCAACAGGAGAGCGAGCAGGAGGAACACCGACGCCGAGCGACGCCCCGGCGAGAAGAGCGGCTCGGGGAGCTCGTGGACCGGGTCACCCGTCGGCGTCATGATCGGATCACTCCAGAGCAAGATCTCTGCCAGACCGATGTCCTGCCACCACCACATCGCGATCGAGACGGTGACGAACACGGCCGCACAACTGAGCCAGGTGGTCCGCGGAGGCCGGTCGGAGGCAACCGCATAGAGCGCACACGCGAGGCAGACTCCCACCACCCCCAGGACCCCCGCACTGGCGAGGGACGCCACGGCCAGGACGCACAGCGCCACTGTGACGGTCAGCGGCCGCGCTCGCCGGGCGAGCAGTAGCACCGCCCCTACCGCAGCCCCGACGAGCCAGGCGGTTGGGACCAACCACGACGCACGCGCGTCCTGCGGGTACAAGCCCAGGCCAGTCGCTCCCCGGACAGTCAGGGACGCGAACAGCACAGTCAGCAGCCCGAGAAGCAATACCGCCACCATCAGCGCCACGTCGGCGATCCGGGGATGGGCGGCGACGAGGCGCCCCAGCGGCCCCCGCCGCTGGACCTGCATCTGCGTCAGTGGCGCGGCCGAGTCCGCACCCTGAAGCCGCAGGGATCCGGTGGTGCGCCGAGTCGTCACGACCTCACTCTCCCATCCATCGCCCCGCCGGGGCCCAGGAGCGGCACACCTGTGCAGACAGGTCCCGCTGCGCACGCTTCACGTGAGGTCATGGCGGCGTAACCGGTATCCCCCGGCCAGGAGCAACGCGAGCACCCAGCCACCGAGAACGGCCGTGCCACCCCAGGCTCCGAGCTGGGGCCCCAGGCTCGTCGCATCCAGCACAGCGAGCCCGGCGTCGTCGATGAGTAGACGGGCGCCGGATCCCGGCAGGAGGGCACGCACCGTGTCGGCGATCTTCCCGGGGTTCACTGCCAGCAGGTGGTCGATCACGATCACCATCAACACCCCGGCAACGAGGGCCGCACTGGGGCGACGCAGCAACGCCCCGATGCCGAGCCCGACCAGCGCGATACCCACCAGGTACACGGCGAATCCAGCCAGGATCCGGGCTGTCTCACTGTCGGTGATGGTGACGATGAGCCCGTGGTCGGAACGCGCACCGATCGTCACCAGGTACGAGGCGAGGAGCGCAACGGCCGCCGTCCCGAACGCGGCAACGATCGTGACGACTACCTGCGCCACGAGCACCGGCAGGCGCCGGGGAACAGCGGTGAACGTGGCTCTGAAGGTACCGGCACCGTACTCGCCCGTTCCCACCTGAACACCCAGGACCAGGGCGCCGAGCTGGGCAAGGAGGTAGCCGGAGACGATCAGCGACGCCCCGGACTGGTCGTCGCCGGGGCGGACGAACAGACCCAGTGCGTAGGCGAGCGAGGCCGCCGCGAGGATCGTTCCCACTGCGGTCCACAGCGTCGAACGCAGACTGAGCAGCTTGGTCCACTCCGCGGCGAGAACGCGGGTGAACGTGACGCCGGGCCGCGCGGGTGCTGTGGTCGGGGACGGCGACCCGGGGCGCGTGGATTCCAGCCGGTGCTGAGGAGTACTGGTCGCGCGATTCATCGAGCTCCTCAGGTCGCGTCGCGGGTGCGCAGGCGCACGGCGGCCCCTGCGAGCGGGAGAAGGATCCAGGCACCGAGAACACCTGCCCCGCCCCACCGGCCGAGGTCAGGGGCGCCCTCGACGCCACTGCCTTCCGGAACGGTCAGCAGCGAACCGGCCCCACTCGGCGAGAAGGTGACGGCGGTGTTGACCACGGCCTGTGCCGGCGGGGAACTCCCGGGCTGGCTCGGGGCCATCGGGTCGGTCGCCATATCGGCCGCGAGCATGAGCACGATGGGGAGCACAAGGGTCAGCGTCACCGTAGTGACGACGGCACGGACCGGGCGTCGCAGCAGCGCACCGATGGCCATACCGAACAGCGCCATACCCATGGGATAGATGACCATTCCGGCGAGGATCTGCATCGTCTGCTCCCCCGTCAGGTCCACGGTGATTCCTCGGGAGCCGGCCGCCGGCAGAATTCCGAGGACCGCTGCGCCCACGGCCACCAGCGAGGTCACGAGTGCGAATGCGGCAGTGACCACCACCTGAGCGGCGAGCACGGGCAGACGCCGTGGCACTGCCGTGAAGGTGCTCTGATAGGTCCCGGTGCTGAACTCTCCCGTTCCCACGAGCACGCCGAGCACGAGAAGTCCGATCGGCGTCAGGACGAGTGCCGAGGTGAGTGAGCCGAGCGGGTCGAATCCCGGGTCACCTGAGGAAGCGTTCGCCGACAGGTAGGTGAGAGCCCCGGACACGGCGACGGTGACGGCTGCGAGCAGGTACGAGGACCGCAGACTGGTGATCTTGGTCCACTCCGCGGCGATCACGCGCCCGAAGGTCGCGCCTCGGCCGGACACAGCGGGCGGGCGGGCCGACGTGGCGGTGGGAGAAGATGCGGACGCGCTCATCGGGTCACTCCCGTGATGGGGACGACAGAACCCGTGGCGCTCCGGCCCCGGTACTGCACCGCATCTGAGGTCAGCTTCAGGTAAGCATCCTCGAGCGATCCACCTTCGGCCGTGAGCTCGGGGACCGAGGCGTCAGCGAGCAGACGCCCCTTTCCGATGATCACCACTCGGTCCGCGCACAGGGCCAGCTCGTGCATCAGGTGCGAGGAGAGGAGAACGGTCCGGCCCTGCGCCGCAAGGTCACGGACGAGTCCGCGCACCCACAGGACGCCGTCGGGGTCGAGACCGTTGACCGGTTCATCGAGGATCAGCGTGTGCGGGTCGCCGAGGAGGGCACCGGCAATCCCCAGGCGCTGCCCCATCCCGAGCGAGAAGGTCCCCGCTCGGCGGCCTGCGACCGACTCCAGCCCGGTCATCTCGATCACCTCATCCACCCGCGAACGCGAGATGCCATGGGTGCGCGCCTGCGCCAGCAGGTGGCGGAAGGCCGTCCGCCCGGGGTGCACCGAGCGGGCGTCGAGCATGACGCCGACCGCCTGCAGCGGCGCCACGAGATCCGCGTACCGCTGACCGTCGATCGTGGCCCTGCCCGATGTCGGGCGTTCGAGCCCCACGATGATCCGCATCGTCGTCGACTTGCCGGCGCCATTCGGACCGAGGAAGCCCGTCACCGTGCCCGACTGCGCCGTGAAGGTCAACCCGTCCACGGCCCTGGTGGGCCCGTAGCACTTCGTCAGCGCCTCCACCTCGATCATGAGTTCTCCTGTCGTCGATGGGCGAGAGCCTCATGGCTCCTCCGTCAACGACGCTACGGAGCCGCGCCGATATCACTCGACCTTCCAGCGACCGATATCGGCGTCGCGACGGGGTCGTCCTCCAGGAGGACCCCGTGCGCCCGCGGCGGGATCTGGAATGCTGCTGGAATCGCGACCGCCTCGGCGGAGTTCAGCAGCCGGTGAACAGTTCGTCCGAGGACCACCCTGCGTTGGCCCACTCCTCTGCGTCAGCGGGCTCGAAGCCCGGATACAGCCCAACGAGCTCATCGAGCAGCCAACTCGCGAACTCGGCGGCACCCTGCGGGCACGTGTGGATCCCATCACTGCTCCGGTAGACCTGCCCGTCGTGTTCGCGCGAGTACTCCTCGCCCCAGACCTCGGAGGCATCGAGGAACTCGGTGCCGTCGTCCTGTGCCGCCACCTCGGCAGCGACCTCGGAGGTGGCGGCCAGCTCATCCAGGTGGTCGGCGTAGAACTCGTCGGGCTCGATGGGGGGCATGGACACGAGCAGCAGGTCCGCATCGGAATCGGCGGCTACGCTCGCGAGCCGCACGTACGCCTCGCGCTGCTCCTCCCGCGTGCCCCAGTCGTAGCTGGTGATCTGGTAGACGACGACGCCACCCTCCGCCTCTGCGAGACGCTCCGGCAGCTCCTCCCACTGGGCCTCCGCGTTAGGCCCCACCACGTTGCCGCCCCCGGCGGAGGTCTCGTCAACGAAGTACGCCCCGCTGGACGCCACCGCCTGGGACAGCGGCAGAGCTTGACCTGCCGCCACCGAGTCTCCGAGGAGGAGCAGTGGTGAGACGCCGGCGTCAGCCGCCGCCTCCGACTCGGTCCAGCCGGTCTCGTCGCCGGTGTCTTCGCCGGGCCCGCCACCACAGGACGCCAGCATGAATACTGCGAGGAGTGCGGTGGTCGTCGCTGTAGTCCTGGTGTGCTTGATCATCATGTGGTCGACTCTGCACGCCGGATTTCGCCGCCCCGGCACGTCGGTGTCACAATCCTGTCGCAAAGAACGGTCCTCCCCGGCTCCGGCCTCCGGCGCGGCGGGTTCGTTCCTAGACTGGCTGGCGTGACCTCAGTTCTCCTCATCGAAGACGACCCCCTGGTCCGACGCAGCCTGGAACTGGCCCTGGGAAGGTACGGCTACACCATGATCACGGCTGCCACCGGTGAGAACGGGTTGTCGAGATTCACCGAGGAGGCGCCCGACATCGTGGTCCTCGACCTGATGCTCCCGGGGATCGACGGATTCGAGGTGTGCCGTCGGCTCCGTCTGGACTCGCAGGCACCGATCATCATGCTCACCGCACGCACGGACGACCTCGATGTCGTCGGCGGATTAGAGGCAGGGGCCGATGACTATGTCGTGAAGCCGGTCCAGCCGGCGGTGCTCGACGCCCGTATCCGGGCGGTGTTGCGCCGGGCGGTCAGCGATCTCGACGGCGTCCGCTCCCACGGCTCCCTGCGTATCGACACCGAGTCGCTCACGGTGACCCTGGGTGGCGCTCCGGTTCCGATGACGCCGACGGAACTGCGCCTCCTGCTGACGCTGTCTCGCTCCCCCGGCCGTGTCTTCAGCCGGCAACAGCTGCTGGAGGAGGTCTGGGGGCACGGATACCTCGGGGACTCGCGGCTGGTGGACAACGGGATCATGCGGCTGCGGGCGAAGATCGAGGACGACCCCGCCCACCCCGAGTACGTCCAGACCGTGCGCGGATTCGGATACCGATTCGGCCCGGTGTGAGTGTGGCACCGCGTCAGGAGCGACGGCGGAGGCTCCGCCCGGGCAGGCCGCAGGGGCTGGGCAGACTGCGTGGGCTGCGTGGGCTACGCGGGAGATTCGTCCTCGTGTTCGTCCTGATCGCAGTCCTCGGAGCGAGCGCGGCCGCGTGGGCGGGCGCACAGTACGCCTCTCGGGCGCTCACCGACTCCAGCCAGCAACAGCATGCCGACGCCCTTGTCGCGCAGGTGACCGCCGCCGCACCCACAGTCGAGTACCCGCCGAGCCGGGATGCACTCGACCAGCTCCGCGCCGCGGTCGGGCCGCATGCCCTCGCGGTCTACCAGGACGCGCAGTCGGCCTCTGGCATCTTCATCGCCCAAGACGGGCTCATCACCAGTGACTTGCGCGACGCCGTCGCCAACGCCACGGCGCCAGGGGGCACCTTCACACAACGCGTCATGGTGGAAGACACTCCCTGGGTGGTCATCGGAGCCCCGGTGATGCTCACCGCACCAGATGGCACCCGCAGTCCCTCCGGGGTCGAGGTCTACCGAGCACAGGACCTCTCCCCCGTCGACGCTGACATCGACGCTCTCACGCGCGCCGCCATCGGCACCTCCGCGCTCGTGCTGCCGGTCGCCGTGCTGCTGGCGTTGCTCGCCTCCCGCACTGTGCTCGCGCCGGTACGGCGACTGCGCACCACGGCCCGGCGGCTGGCCGACGGCGACCTCAACGCCCGGACGCATCCGCGCGGTGTCGACGAGCTGGCGCAGCTCACCAGCACGGTGAACGAGATGGCCGAGTCGCTCCAGCAGTCGATGGTCTCGATGGCCCGGATCCAGGACGACGCTCGGCGCTTCGCTGCCGATGTCTCCCATGAGCTGCGCACGCCACTGTCGACACTCACCGCGGCCGTGGAAGTGCTCGACGACGCTTTCCAGCACAGGTCCGCCCCCCACCCCGGCACGGACGCGAGCACGAGCACGGACACGGACGCCGCACAGGAGTCGGCCCGGATGGCACTGGTCGAGACCCGGCGGCTGGTGCGCCTGGTGGAGGACATCATGGAGATCGCGCGATTCGATGCCGGCACGGCCGCGATGCGGCTGGAGCCCACCGATCTTCTCGCCCTCGCCCGCGACTGCGTCCGTAGCCGCGGCTGGACGCAGGACGTCACCCTCACCTCTCCCGAGGGCGCCGACCTGGTCGTGCAGGCGGACCGGCGGCGCCTCGACGTCGTCCTGGCCAACCTGGTCGGAAACGCCCGCCGGCACGGCGCACCACCGGTACGGATCGCGTTCTCCGCCGCACCGGACGCCGTCGAGGTGACCGTAGCCGACTCCGGCCCCGGCATCGGTGAGGATGTGCTGCCGCGGATCTTCACGCGCTTCTACAAGGCCGATGCCGCCCGTACGCGCAGCCACGGGAGCGGACTCGGGCTCGCCATCGCCTGGGAGAACACGGCACTCCACGGCGGGAGTCTCACCGCAGCGAACACCCCCGACGGCGGAGCCCAGTTCACGATGTGGCTGCCCCGGGCGGGCAGCACGCCGGAAGGTGAGGAACGATGACCAGATGGCTGCGCCACGTGGCGCTCCTGGTAGCCCTAGCCGGAGTCGGCAGCTGCGCGGTGCAACCCTCCCCGGTGGAGCAGGGCCCGCAGGCACCCACCGGTCTGGCGCCCGGTGTGACTCTGTATTTCCTCGACGACGGCGATCTGGTGCCCCAGGAACGTCAGACCCGGCGTCTGGGGTCCATGCAGGAGGCTGTCTCCTTGTTGCTGACCGGTCCAGGCGGGTCCGGTCTGGCGACCGGGATCGCGGAGGTGGCGGTGCACACCACCCATGTGACCGTCGGAGAGGACGTCATCGATGTGCGTCTGCCGCTGCCGACCGGCGATGTCACCTCCGACGGCGTGGACCAGATCGTCTGCACGGTGCTGGCAACGCACGTTCAGGCGGGGGGCTCACCGGAGATGCAGGTGCGTCTGACCTTCACCGACGTCCCTGCCACGAACTCAAACCCGCTGACAGAACCGCGCACCTGCCCGCTCCTGTAGCCGGGCCGGTCCTCACAGGTTGCCGATGTCGATCTGGGGCCCCGCCGGCTCCGGCAGGAGCGACCACAATCCCAGCAGCGCAAGGCTGACGAGGACGAAGAGCAGGGCACCGGCGCGGCCTCGCGTCCAGCCCGCCCGGAACCGCAGCGGGTTCTCCACCAGGTGCGTCGATGCCGCGGCCAGCGCCACCGACAGGCCGAGTACCACCACGGTGTGAAGCGTTCCGTCGATGCTCGCACGCTCCGGCGGGAGCAGCACGATTACCGGCCAGTGCCAGAGGTAGAGGCTGTAGGAGATCTGCCCGAGCCAGCGCAGCGGCGGTGCCTCCAGCACTGTGCCGAGCGGACGAGGCGTTCTCCCGGTCCGGGCATGGGCGGCCGCGCACATGCCGATGAGCGCGGCGGCTGCCAGGGCGTGCAGGAACAGCCCACCGGTGAACAGCGTGGTCGAGCTCGTCCCGTCGACGAGGAACCACGGAGTCAGCAGTGCCGCTACCAGCACGGTGAGCACTGCCCCTGCCGCACGGCCCAGCACGCTGAGGAGCGCCGCGAAGCAGCGCTGGAGCGGTGCGGTCGCTGCCGCCGCACCGAGCAGCAACGAGAACGCCCGTGTGTCGGTGCCCGTGTACACACGGGTGGAGTCGGCAGGGTCGTAGAGCAGCACCATCAGGGCGAGGGACGCCGCCGCCAGCACGCCGCACACGCTCAGGACCGCCCACTGCATCGTCCCCTCGGACCGGCGCCGCACGAGCGTCAGCGCCACGATCAGCAGGATCGGCCACACGAGGTAGAACTGCTCCTCGACGGCGACGCTCCACAGGTGAGAGAAGACGCGCGCCTGGCCGAACGCCTCCCAGTAGCCGGCGTCCTGGGCAAGAAGGTGCCAGTTCGCCAGATTCACCTGCACCCAGAAGCCATCGGCGAGCGTGGTCCGTACGAGATCGGTCTCGATCGCAGCTCCCGCGCGTTCCAGTCCCCACACGGTGAGCGTGACGGCGCCCAGCATCGCGGCGAGCGCCGGAAAGAGCCGCCGGAGCCGGCGCGCCCAGAAGCCGGTCAACGAGATGCTCCCGCCACGCATCTCGCGCAGCAGCAGGGAGGTGATGAGGAAGCCGGAGAGGACGAAGAACAGGTCGACCCCCAGGAAGCCTCCCCTGAGATGACCGGTGTGGAAGAGCAGCACCCCGGCAACGGCGATGCCGCGCAGCCCATCGAGCGAGACGATGTGCCCAGTCCGTGGCGGCCTGGACGGTGGCACGACGGACAGGGTAGAGCGCCGGGTTGCTGGACTGGTCGGCTGGGACATACCGGCGACCCTCCCGACTCTGCGTCGGCTCCCGGTCGCCGAAAGGTCGCACGCAGGTCACAGAGGGACGTTGCGACACAGCTGCGACATCGCGGCCACGCGGTTGCACCACCGGATCGGCACCGTCGAGGCATGACCACGACACAGATCTCCAGTTCCTCCCCCCACACACCTCAGGACCGGCGCCGGCCGCATGGTCGCCTGATAGCCGCGGTGACCACAGTGCTGGTGCTGACCTGTGCCACGGTGGCCGCCGCCGTCGGGCCCGAAGCCGTGCGGGCGCTCCGTGACATGGTGACCGGCACTCTCTCTTCCGGGTCCGAGCCGCACCCGATGGGCGCCACCGATCAACAGGCGAGCGATGGTGGCGGGACGGACGAGGTGATCCACCAGGTCAACACCGACGACCGCGTGATCTTCGTGACCATCGACGACGGCCACTACCCCAGCCCGCGGGCACTGGACCTGGTCAGAGAGCACCAGATGCCGGTCTCGCTCTTCCTGAACGCCGAACCGGTGCGCCTGCACGCCTCGTACTTCGAGGAGTACGTGACCCTCGGGAACCGCGTGCACTCGCACACCATGAATCACCCGGACCTGAGGCAACTCACGCCGACCGGTCAGGAGGAGGAGATCTGCGGGATGGTGGAGATGCTTCAGGAAAACTTCGACCCCAGTGCGATCGGCTCCCTCCTACGTGCCCCCTACGGTGCCTCGGATGAGGGCACCACCGAAGCCGCGGCCGCATGCGGCACCACCGCCGTCGTGCACTGGAGCGGTACGGCCGAGGACGGGCACGTCTCGCTCGCGCACGGCGACGAGCTGCTGCCGGGCGACATCATCCTCACCCATTTCACCGACGATCTACCGGCGAACCTCGAGCAGATCCAGCGGATGGCCGACGAGGCCGGCTTCACGATCGCCCGGTTGGAGGACTATCTGTGAGGCTCCTGGAAGTCGGAGAGGGCAGCGGCGCGGAACTCGGAGTGTGTCGGCCGGGCCACCTTGCTCCTCACGCTGCACCAACCCCTGGGCTGAGAACATACCGCGACCGACGATCAGGAACGGCCCGACGCGAGGGCCGGTGGGCCGCACCCGTAGGTCGCCAACCATGGGAATCCGACCTAGCGGTTCTGAGCCTTGACCTCTCGCTTCCGTCTGCCTCCCAGAAGTAGGACCAGGAGTGGGACGACCACAGCGTATGCGAGCCCCGTCAGCAGCAGGGCCGCTCGTTCATCAAGGGAGCCCAAGAGCATGGCACTACCGAAGGCGAGAGCCGAGCCCAGTCGCGCGATGATTGACCACCATGCGTAGAGGCGACCGAGTCGATCGTCCGGCACGAGCGCCGCGACCCTGGCATCCGCGACCACGTCCTCCGGGCCGAAGGCCAGGCCCCACAAGAACCACGCCACTGCAAGCAGCTCCCACGAAGGCGCCGCCACGCTCAGCACCACGAGCAGCCCATAGACGCCATTGGCGATGCTCAACATGACGCGCAAACTGACGCGCTCCCAGGTAGTGATGCCGGCCAGCCACAGCCCGCACAACGCACCAGCACTGTAGGCCGCGATCGCATACCCGTACGAACCCGACGGGGCCCGTTCCAGATGATCCAAGTACGGGACCGCGACCACTGTCGACAAACCAACAAGAAATGAGGCCACAAGGGTCGAGAAGAACGCAAGCTTCAAGTCCCTGGGTGCTCGACGAAGCACTCCCCAGTCCATCCGCCGAACCAAGCTATCGGCAGTCTGTCGTTCCCGATGAACCTGGTGGCGAACGTCCCCGACGAGGATAAGCCAAGCGAGGACAAACATGACAATATTCACCCCGAGGGCAAAATTCATTCCGCCGATACCCACGAATAGGCCACCCAGGGCGGGCCCTACGAGGCTGGACAGCGTCTTTCCTGTCTTGCGGGCCGCTGCCAAGGACTGTAGATCGTGCCTGTAGACGGCGCGCAGACTCGCCTCAGCGGAAGGGTTGTCGAACGCGCCGCTCGCACCAAGCAGAACGCCTACCAGCGCAAATACGGTGACCTCATCAGAAGGAACCAACATTAACGACACGACCAGCACGGCGCGCACCCCATAGGTCACCAGAAGGGTGCGTCTGCGCTCCCATCGATCCGCCACGGCACCACCAGCCACCGCCACCGCCGATGCCAGTAGCAGCCGCCCCAGAAATGTCCCCGCGAGGGCGATCAGATCGTTGCTCACCGCATACACAGCGAGCGGAACCACGATAAACGTAATTCCGTCTGCGAGCTCGGAGCAGAGAAAAGCGCCGAGCAATCTCCGGCTTCTGACGTCACGGAAGGGCTCAACTAGACGTGCACCACGGCTGCGCCCTGAATCACTCACCAACTGACCTTACGACGCCATACTTCCTTGGGCAAGGAGAATAGTTCCCCGCAGAGTCGCCGTCACACTCCACCCCAGAGAGGGATATCCGCATACGGATAACACGCATTTGCCACCCCTCGTTGATTCGGATCTTCAGCCGAGCATGGCTGAGGTCACTTGTCAACGACGTGACTCGAACCCGTAGGCTCGCGCAATCCGACCTCTCGGGTCAACGCACCCGTTCTCCGCCCGTCGCTCCGGCGGCCGACAGCGTTCGTCGACGACCTACTCGCTCTCCTGACAGCTAGTGAGCACACTGCCGCCGAGGTGCGCGAACGCTACTTCCGGTTCATCGTCGAGTCCACTCTCGTCGGCCTCGAGCGCATCGCACGACGTCATGACGGCGGCCCTCACCCCTGAGCTGAGCGCACCGACGTCGCGGGCCGAGCCGTGCGAGAGACCAGGATGAGAATGCCGCCGCACAGCATCACCACCAGCCAGCCGGCGAGCGTGCCGGTGGCAAGATCTTCCGGTGCGGACTGGGCGACCAGGCTGCCGCCGAGCGCGACACCGAGTGCAGTCCCGAGCTGCCTCGCCGTCGACGCCGTCCCCCCGGCCACACCGGCCCGGTCCGGCGGCAGTCCGCTGACCGCGGTATTCGTGATCGGGGCGTTCGCCAGCCCGACACCCACCCCCAGCAGCACATAGCCGACCACCAGCAGCGGGACGTTCAATCCCGGGCCCCAGACCGACAGCGCGATCAGCAGGCACACCCCGGCCGCCACTACCGCGACGCCCGCACCGAGGAGCGGCAGGCGCGGCCCGACGCGGGCGACGAGGCTGCCCGAGATCGGCGCGAAGACGGTGGCGGCCACTGCCATCGGGAGCGTCAGCGCCCCGGCAGCCAGAGCCGATCGGCCGGAGCCCTCCTGCAAGAGAACAGTGGTCACGAGCAGTGTCAGGCTGAACGCCACGAAGATCGCCACTGCACCGAGCACGGCACCGGTGAAGCTCGCCACCCGGAACAGGCTGGGCGCGATCAACGGCTCTCGGCTGCGGGACTCCACCAGGACGAACACGATCGCGACGACCAGCACCAGCACGTAGGCGACGATCACCACGGGCGAGAGCCACCCCAGGCGCGGCCCTTCGATGAGTAGTGCGACGAGCCCTCCCAAAAGGAGCACCAGGAGGAGCTGGCCCGGGATGTCGAGGCGCCGCACCCGCAACCCGCGCGACTCCGGCACCACGGCCGCGACCAGGAGCAGTGCCACGCCCACCACGGGCAGGTTGATCCAGAACACCGCCCGCCAGTCGAATGCCGCGATCAGCGCCCCACCGGTCACCGGACCTGCCGCCATACTCAGACCGAACACCGCACCCCAGACGCCGATCGCCCGGGCACGTTCGGCCGGATCGCGCATGACGTTGACCACGATCGCCAGAGCTACCGGCGACAGCATCGAGGCACCGGCACCCTGTGCGAGGCGGGCGACGATCAGGAAGCCGAGTGAGGGTGCCACCGCGCACGCCAGGGACGCGAGCCCGAAGACCACCAGGCCGGTACGGAACACCCGCCGCCTACCGAACCGGTCCGCCAGCGCACCGGCCGTGATGAGCAGGCTCGCGAAGACAACGGTGTAGGCGTCGATCACCCATGCCATCCGCCCTGGATCCGCGCTGACACCGGCGGCGATCTGTGGCAGCCCGATCGTGACGATCGTCGTGTCAAGCCCGACGAGGAAGAGCGCCAGGGCGCAGACCACCATCACTGTCCATCGTTGCCGCGCGTTCAGCTCGGATGCTTGGTCAACCATGGTCTCGCTCATCCGGATCTCCGCTCTCATGACATGCCACATGCTGTGCCGCCAGTCATCCTGCGGGCAGAACTGGTCGCATGCGGCGGAAGTTTGCAGAATCTGCAAAGATCTCCCCGTGGATGCAGACGTCGCTCAGATCCTCAGCGGTATCGGGCCCCGACTCCGTGAGATTCGCCGGTCACGTGGACTTTCGCTCGAGAACGTCGCCGAGCAGACCAGCACGTCGGTGAGCACACTCTCGCGGCTGGAGACGGGACATCGCCAGCCCACGTTGGAGCTGTTGATCCCCCTGGCTCGCATCTATCGAGTGGCGCTGGACCGGATCGTCGACGCTCCCGGCACCGGTGACCCGCGCGTCCATCTGGAGCCCCGTCGTCAGACCCGTGGCGGAGTGATCGTGCCGCTGACCCGCTACCCCGGCCGGGTCCAGGTGTTCAAGCACGTGCTAGGCCCACGCAAGCCCCAGCTGACTTCCCACGAGGGCCACGCCTGGCTCTACGTTCTCGCGGGCACCCTGAGGCTGGTGCTGGGCGACGACGAGCACGAGCTCACACCGGGCGAGACAGCCGAGTTCGACGCCGCCGTGCCGCACTGGTTCGGCCCGGCCGGGGACACCGCGGTCGAGATCCTGCACATGTTCGGGCCACATGGCGATCGGGCCGTGGCTCGGGTCACGAATTGAGTGCGGCAGTGGGTGGTGTACGTGCAGCGCGGACGGCGGGGTAGAGACCGGCGATCGCTCCGATGAGGAGGGTCGCGCCGACCGCGACGGCGATGGCGGCCGGTGGCAGGGCGAAGGGCCAGCTGTTGATGAGGCCCATCACGCCTGTGGCGGCTGCCCCCAGGAGGCTGCCGAAGATGCCACCGAGCGCGGACAGCAGGAGCGCTTCGGCGAGGAACTGGACGAGGATGTGGTGGCGGGTCGCGCCCAGGGCGCGCCTCAACCCGATCTCACGGCGTCGCTCCAGCACCGAGATGATCATGGTGTTCGCCACCCCGATCCCCCCGACGAGCAGCGCGATCGACCCCAGGCCCAGGAGAAGGCCCGTGTAGGCGTCGTTCGCAGCGCTCTGCGCAGCGAGCGCGTCCGAGGGGCGTGAGACGTCGACCTCGTCCGGTGCCTGCGGGGAGATCGTAGGTGCGAGGAGGGAACGGACGGCTTCAACTGCGTCATCGGCGGAACGTTCATAGATCGTGGTGGGTGAGCCGTCGTAGCCAAACAATTCGTCGGCCACACCAGCACCGACCAGGGCAGCAGTGTCGAGTTCGGGAGTCAGTGCCGAAGGTTCCAGGATGCCGATCACGGTGAAGTACTGCCCGCCGAGCCACACCTGTGTGCCGGGAGTGACCACACCGAGGCGCGCAGCGGCGGTGTCGCCGAGGACGACAGTGGGCAGGCCGGCGGTCGCATCGTTCAACCAGGTCCCCGAGCGAACCTCGGTGGAGGTGACGTTCAGCAGGTCGTGGTCGGCGACCATGGTGGTGATCCCACCAGTGGCCGCCGCGTCCGACAGCGGGCTGCGGTACACGCTCTCCGGCAGTATCGCCGTGCTGCTGGCGGACTCGACCCCCTCGATCAGGGTGACCTTCCCGAGAGCGTCTGGGGGCAGGCTCGTCTGCTCGCCCGTGAAGCTGGTACCAGCGGTCGCGGTGAGAAGGTTCGTACCGAGCTGAGACAGTTGCTCGTTGAGGCGGGCCTGGCTCGATGACGAGGTCCCGACGACGGCGATCATCGCTGCGATGCCTATCGCGATCCCGAGGGCGGACAGGACCGCCCGCGTGGGCCGGGTGCGGAGCCCGGTGGTACCCAGGCGAAGAACGTCGCGCAGGAGTAGCCGCGAGCGTTGCGGCGGACCGCTCGTCGTGGGTGTCGGGCTCGTGGGTGTCGTGAGGGCGTTCATGCGGGGGTCTCCTGGGCGGAGTCGGCGACGATACGCCCGTCCTTGATGGCGATACGACGGGGAAGCCGGGCTGCAAGCTCGCGGTCATGGGTGATGACCACCACGGTGGTGCCCTGGGCGTTCAACTCGTGCAGCAGTTCGACGATCAAAGATCCGGCCGTGCTGTCGAGGTTTCCGGTGGGTTCGTCGGCCAGGAGCAACGGCGGGTTACCTACGACAGCGCGAGCGATCGCGACCCGCTGGCGCTCGCCTCCGGAGAGCTGATGCGGAACGTGGTGCAGGCGGTGGCTCAGCCCCACCCGCTCGAGTGCGATCTCGGCCTGGCGGCGACGTTCGCCGATCGGTGCTCCGGTGTAGAGCAACCCATCGGCGACGTTGTAGAGGGAGGTGACGCCCTCGGCGAGGTGGAACTGCTGGAAGACGAAGCCGATCCGGTGGGCCCGCAGCGCCGACAACGCACGGTCGTCGAGGTCTTCGACATTCAGACCGTCGATATGGGCGCTGCCGGCGGTCGGCCGATCCAAGGTTCCGATGAGGTTGAGCAGGGTGGACTTGCCCGACCCACTCGGCCCGACGATGGCGACGAACTCCCCCCGGTGAATCTGCAAGGAGACTCCCGCGCAGGCCAGGACCGGGGGGTCGCCATACGCGCGCTGGACGTTGTCGAGTGTGATGACGGTGCTCATCGTTGCGGGACCACCACTTCTGTTCCCTCGGTGATGCCGTCGCCGGTGACCTCCACGCGGCCACCGGCGAACAGGCCGGTCTCGACCGGCACCTGACGGGTTGAACCGTCGGCGCCGACCACTTCGACTCCGAACTGATCGGGACTGATCGCCAGGAGCGCGCTGACCGGGACCGAGAGGACGTCTTCACGGGATTCGCTCGGGATCTCGACCGTCACCGAGGCCTCTTGGAACGCCGCCGCGGCGTCCGGGTCTTCGAGGGCGACCACCACCGGAATCACCGTCGTGGCCTGACCGGCCGCGTCTTCGGTCTCGGTCGGCGTCCCGACCGAGACGATCGTCCCGGACGTCTGCTCACCCCCTGGCAGACGTACGACGACGGCCGTGTCCAGGACGGCGAGCTGCTGGTCGGACAGGCTCAGGTCCACCTCGACGATCTGGGTGGTGCCGGAGAGCTGGAACAGTTCAGTCCCCGCAGCGACCTGATCGCCGACAGTGGCGGCGACTGTGCCGATGCGCACATCCCCGTCAGCGAAGACGATGGAACCGAACGGCAGTTCCCCGGTGCGTTCGAGCCCGAGGGATTCCTGCCAGTCCATGATCGCCTCGGTGGTCGCCCACCGGAACTGCTCGTCGGGCTCGTCGGTGAAGAAGCCGAGGTCGCTCAGTGCCTGCTCCAGCTGGTGCACGTCCGTGCCGTCTTCCATCCCGCTGGCGAACCCGCGCCACGCGGGTGTCTCGCCGTGCAGCAGGAATGCCGGTACATCGTCGATCGAGTACAAGGGCTCGCCGGCAGCGACGGTGGACCCCGGGGTGGGCAGCCCGGTCACTGTTCCCGCTTCCCTCGCCTGGACCGTGCGCAAGCCGTCGTATCGCAAGGTTCCGGTCGTGTTGGTGCTCTCTTCCAGATCACCGCCCGCGACGTGCTCGGTCGCGAACTGCTGCTGCGGGGTCTCCTGGCCGGAATCGGCGAACGCGCCGGTGGAGACTACCCAGGCCGCCGCCCCAGCCGCTCCGAGAAGCACGATCCCGGTGACGACGCCGACAACCCGGCGTCGCGAACGCTTCCGCGGTGGACGGGCATCGGCGGAATCGGATGATATGGGTACGGCCCCGGGTCCGTCCCTGTGCTCGAGCGTGGTCATGGCATCTCTCCCACGGCCGCTTCCGCGTCTGCCGCGCACTCGTCGAGCAGTGCCTGTCCGGCGTCCATCGGGATCGTGAGCGTCTCCTCAGGTCCCGGGTCCGGGACATCGAGGCCGTTGTCACGCAGGCACTCGGCCATCGCGAGGTCGAACTCACGTTGCCCGTGCGCCGGTCGAGCGCCCCCTTGGCCCCCGGGTGGCGTGCCGAGCTCGTCCGTGCAGATCTCGGCGGCCTCCATGAACCCATCTCCGGCACCGCCCTCGAGCTGTACGCCGTCTTCCCCCGGGTCCGGCACATCGATTCCCTGTTCGCGCATGCACTCGGCGAACGCGAGGCCATACTCCTCCGCGCTGGAGTACTCCGGCTGGTCGGAACTCTCCGCTGACGGCTGGTCGGAATTCTCCACTGTCGTGTCCGAATCATCGTTGCTGCATCCGGCCAGGCTTACGCCCGCCAGGAGCAGCGCGATCACCGTGGTGGCACGGGTGACGGTTCGGCGTGATTGACGCATCTGCACTCCTTGAGATCGTGGCCGCGGTCTCTCCGACGGCGTGCAATCAGTCGATCAGGAGTGGTGTTCTCAGAACGTTCAGGGTTTCCTTTATGTCCTCGCAACGCCTGCTGTGGTTCGCTGTCGTAGGCAGACGACACGTCAGGAGAGGTATGTGATGCGGGTCTTGATCGCGGAGGACGACCCCTACCTCGCCGACGCCATCCGCACCGGCTTGCGTCGGGAGACGATCGCCGCGGACGTCGTCCATGACGGCATACGAGCGTTGGATGCTGTCATTGACGAGAACTACGACATCGTGGTCCTCGATCGCGACCTGCCCGGTGTGCACGGCGACGAGGTCTGCTCTCGCCTTGCCCGCGAGCATCCCGAGGTCCGCGTGCTCATGCTCACCGCCGCCGGCACCCTGGACGACCGGGTGACCGGGTTCGAGCTCGGTGCCGATGACTACCTGCCCAAGCCGTTCGAGTTCCCCGAACTCGTCGTGCGTCTACGCGCGCTGGAACGCCGTAACCAACCGGCCAGTCCGCCGGTCCTCGACGCACACGGCGTCCGGCTGGATCCGTTCCGCCGCGAGGTCTACCGCAGTGGGCGCCTCATCCGCCTGAGCCCGAAGGAGTTCGCCGTCCTGCACACCCTCATGAAGGCCGACGGCGGAGCCCTCGGGGCGCAGAGCCTGCTCGAGCAGGCCTGGGACGCCAATGCGGATCCATTCAGCAATACGGTCCGCGTCACCGTCTCCAATCTTCGCAAACGCCTCGGCCGGCCCTGGGTCATCGAGACTGTGCCGGGGGCCGGCTACCGGTTCGGCCCCGCCGCATGACCGCGCAGGAACCGCGTTCCGCCTCGCGCAGGCGCAGACTGACGATCCGCGCGCGCCTGTGCGCGAGTTATGCCGGCCTCGTCTCCGTGTGCGGCATCGTGTTCATCGCACTGCTCTATCTCTATATGCGGTACGTACCGAGCTACGACCTGCAGGTACGCCAGGCGCCCGAACTCGATCCGAGCGCGTCCCCCGACGCCGCCTCCGGCCCCACCGAGCCCACCGGATTCGGGACGGCCCAGCCCCTGGAGATCAGGAGCGCCGACGACTTCCTCGAGAACCTCCTGATCGCCTCGGCGATCGCGCTCGGCATCCTCATCGTCCTGGGGGCCGTGCTCGGGTGGGTGATGGCCGGTCGCATCATCGAGCCGATCGCCGCGATCAACACCGCCGCCAACCGCGCTGCCAACGGCGATCTCGACCACCGTATCCACATGGATGGCCCCCGGGACGAGATCCGCGACCTGTCCGAGACCTTCGATCGCATGCTCGCCTCGCTCGAGCACTCATTCCAGGCACAACGACGGTTCGCCGCCAACGCCTCCCACGAGCTGCGCAGCCCGCTGACCACCGTCAAGACCATGATCGACGTCACCCTCGCAGACCCGGACGCTGAGGCCTGCGAGCTCCGTGCGCTGGCCGAACGCATCCGCGACGTCAACCAGTCCCACATCGACACCGTCGAGGCCCTTCTCAACCTCGCCAGCGCAAGCAACGCCCTCCTTGCCCCCGAACCGGTTGACCTCACCCCACTCATCGACGAGGTCATGACAGAACTCGCCGACGAGATCGAGGCCAAGGACCTCACCGTCACGGTCGAGACTGCCGGCGCGAGGACCCTCGGGAACGCGATCCTGCTGCGCCAGGCCATCTCCAACCTGCTGCGCAATGCCGCCCGGCACAACCACGCCGGCGGGACGATCGCGATCGCCACCTCGACCGGCGCCGACCGGACACGCCTCACGATCACCAACACCGGCGCCGTCGTCGACGGCGACACGCTCGATCAGCTCACCGAACCGTTCGCCCGCGGCAACGGCCGCACCGTCACGCGCGGCACCGGCCACGGGCTCGGCCTCGCTATCGTCGCCGCCATCGCCCACGCGCACGAAGGGACGCTGACGCTCGAAGCAAACCCAGGAGGAGGCCTCATCGCACGGCTCGATCTCCCGAGATAACAGGCAGGTCACTGCGCCACGAGGAAGTCCCGGTAGCTGTCAAGCGTCTCGGCGGAGAACAAGGCGCGCGGCCACATGATCGCCGTCACGAAAGCCAGACCGGGCGAGTCGTCCATGGGACGTCTCACCATGGAATGTGCCGCATCGACGTACTCCATGGTCAGCGCCTCCTCGAGCAGTCGCCGATACGTCGTGGCCGTCTCATCGATATCGACGTGACGGTCATGCTCGGCGAGCATGAGCAGAACCGGGATGTCCCTCGCGGCCATGGCAGCAAGACCTGCCTCGGCGTCGGAGGTGTAATTGAGCAGCGCGAACTGCCAACGATCGGCACTCATCGGGTGCGACTCCAGGGTCAGGTCGAGGTAGGTCGCGTAGTCAACTCCGCTACGCAAGAGCTCTCGCACACGATCGCTGACACGGATCGCCTGAGCCCGCTCGCTCGTGCCAGCACCGTCGTGGTCGAGTTCGGCCAGGAGATGGAACCTCCCTTGCCGGAGCCAGTTGATCGCTGGACTCACTGCGACGACCGCATCGATGTCAGTCCGTGCGGCCACGACCTCCGGCAGCACCCAACCGGCCTGACTGGCACCCCACAGCACGATCGTCCCGGTCGGTGCGATCTCGTTCGCCAGCGCCCAGTCGATCACGGCAGAGGCTTCATCGGCTCGATCAGCCATGCTCTGATGTAGCCAGTTCCCAGTCGAGCCACCGACGCCCGGCTTGCTCCAGGACAGGGTGGCGAAGCCAGCATCGGCTGCAGCCTCGAACCAGGGGTTGTACCCACCGTCATGCGTGCTGTCCACGGCACCGTCCCCGTGGATCACGACGACGATTCCGCGGGCCGGAACACGCTCCGGCGTCGTCAGTATGGCGTCCAGGGAAACGTCCGGCAGGTCGATCGTGAGTCGACGTTCTTCATATCGATAATCGTGACCAACCAGAGCGGTGACCAACAGCGCGCACAGCGTGAGGGTCAGCACAACAGCCGTCCGTATCACCATCCGGCGAGCGACTCTCGTTCTGTTCACGTTCGTACGCTACATGATATGAATGATCCGTGGTGATTGTGTGGTCGAACGAGGATTCTCCGAAGCCGAGCGTGACGTTGTCGGGGCGCTCTACTGGGAGGCCTTCGGACCGAAGCTCAGGATCGCCTTCTCCAGCGAGCACGTTGGTGCAGGTGAGGTGACCTCCGCACTGCAGTCGGAGCGAGTCCTCGTGGCCAGATCCGAGCACTCTGTTCTCGGCATGTGCGGCTTCTACGACAGTGCAGCGGGGGCCGTCGATCTGACCTGGAGTGTCCTGCGCCGGCGCCTCGGTGTTCTCGGTGCATCATGGGCCCTGCTCGCACTCGCCCCGCTATCGAGATCACCCTCGCCGGGCACCCTGGTGCTCGACGGGATCTGTGTCGCAGCCACCTCTCGAGGTCGCGGAGTCGGCACGGCCCTGTTGGCCGCTGCAGAGGATCACGCTCGCTCGTCGGGCGCGACGCGGGTGCAACTCTCGGTCATCAGCACCAATCCACGCGCTCGGTCGCTCTACCTGCGACGCGGCTACCAGGTGGTCGGCGAAGACACGCTCGGCCCGTTGCGCCACCTCTACGGCTTCGCGTCATACGCCACCATGCACAAGGAGGTGAGGGCATGAGATCTACCGAACCCGCCATCTCGCCCCGCACGGTCCTCGAGGCACACCTGCCCGCTACGGGCACCGCCGACATGGAACCGATCTACGCGGCAGCACATGCAGTCGGAATCAACGACCACACTCTCCGACTCGCCGTACGACGGATGGTTGCCCAGGGCGACCTTCGACAACATGGCAGAGGACGCGCGGCACAGATAGCACCCACTGCGAGTGGACGTGCCCGTCTCGAGCGGGACCGCGTAGCATTCCGGCTTGCCGTCGCACAGGACCACGGGTACGCCTCGTGGGATGGGAAGTGGCGTCTCACCGCCGTCAGCGCTGCGGAGAGCAACCGCGCGCAACGAGATACTGCACGACGAGCGCTGATTCGAGCGGGCGCCGCAGCACTGTCAACGTCGCTCTACGTGAGCCCCCACTCCCTGGACGGCGTACTCGCGATCTCCACCGACGTCAGCCTGGTTCGAGCAACCGCAACCGATCTGGAGGTCGCGGGCTGCTCGACGCCGGCCGAACTGGCAGAACGCCTGTGGCCAGCAGGACCTATCGAGACTGGTTACCGGGGTGTTGAAGCGACGCTGGAGGAGCTCTCCAGTTCACCGCCGACGAGCTCGACGTCCCTCGTGGCAGCTCAGCTACACCTGGCTGAAGCCATGGAACGAGCGCTACGTCACGATCCGCTTGTCCCTCCAGAACTCCGATCTCCCGAGTGGGAACCGGCGCGTGTGCGCCGACGCTGGTACGCCGTCTGGGCCGAACTCGCCCACTCCCTGGGCGAGGACCGGCTCTACCCAGGCTGGCTCACCCGAGACTGAGACCTGCCGGGACTGGCGGCGTACCCGGTCACGGCGGTGTCGAGCTCGCCGCCAACCCTCGCTCAGCTGCTGCGGCACGCACGGCGTCGATCACGAGCTCCAGGGAGCGCCGGGTGGGAGTAGTGGCCCGGTGGGCGAGTGAGACGGTGCGCAGGACCGGCTCGGTCAACGCAATGATGTCCACGCCGTCAGGAACGACGTCGAGTACGAGGTCCGAGACCAAGGTGACACCCAGACCACCTGCCACCATCGCCAGCGCGGTGGACTGCTCTTCGACCTCGTGTGCGATCCGGGGTTCAAATCCGTTGCGGCGGCAGGCGATCCGCACGGCCCGGCCGAAGTGGGAACGGGGCCCGGCGAGCACCCACGAGGTCTCTGCGAGCGCAGCCAGGGAAATGCTGGTCTCGAGAATTGACCCGGCGGGCACGGCAGCGTGCAGCCGCTCCACCGCGATCACCTCCCGGGCAAGCGCCGGATCCCACGGCATGGCGTAGTCGGAGTAGTCGATGACGAATGAGAAGTCGAGCGAGCCGTCCAGCACGGCTCCGGCGGTGTCCTCGGGAGCCAGTTCCGTGGTACGCACCTCGATACCGGGGTGTTCCTCGGCGAGCCGGGCCAACGCCGTCGGGAGCAAGCCCGAGGCGACCGATGCCCACACCCCTCCTTCGAGCCGCGAGACCACACCGCCCTGAGCGTGTTCGAGCGCCATCTCGGCACGCTCGACCGAATCGAGGATGTCCTCAGCGTGCTCGGTGAGCAACACCCCCAGCTCGGTGAGGCGGATCCGGCGTCCCATCCGCTCGAACAGGGTGGCACCCACCTCGCGCTCCAGCTGAGCGAGCTGCTGAGACACCGCCGACGGGCTGTAGTGCAGGCTTGCTGCCGCACCGGTCACAGTTCCGCGGCGATGGAGCTCGCGCAGCATCCGCAGGCGGCGTAGAGACAGCTCCATATCGGCCAGAGTACGCGCCAGAAGTCAAATCTGAAGCAGAACTGAACGATTCCGTGCATGAACCGTTGCTAGACGTACGGCCGTGCCACCCGCACGCTGGAAGCACCAGGTGAGGGACGCCGTCAGGGCTCTCCTCAGGGACCGAGAAGACGACCAGCAGGAGGTGATCGTGATGACGACTCTCGACACACGGTGGCAGAATCCATCCGCCGACGACGGCCGCGCCGGCCAGTCGCTGACAGGCGTCGAGAACCGAACCGAGCCGTACCGGCGGATCCACTGGACCGACCCGGTCACCGGCGCTCACGGTTACCTCGTCATCCAGACCCTCGTCTCCGGCCTGGCCACCGGCGGTACCCGGATGCGCCCGGGATGCACGCTCTCCGAGGTGGAGGACCTGGCCCGCGGCATGGCCGCCAAGACCGCCGTCTTCGGGCTCCCGGTCGGTGGCGCCAAGGGCGGGATCGACTTCGACCCGCAGGATCCGCGCGCCACCGGTGTGCTGGAGCGCTTCTTCGCTGATATGAAGCCGTGGCTGGACGCCCACTGGGTGACCGCTGAGGACCTCGGCGTGACCCAGCAACGCATCGATGACGCGTTCGCCGCCGTCGGACTCGGCCAGTCGTTCCACGCGGCGATCCAGCGCTCGAGCAACCCGGCGGACACTCTCAATCGGGTGCGCGCCGGGCTGGAGATCATGACCGACGACGGGTGCGTCCTCGGTGACGTGATCGGAGGCTACGGCGTGGCGCAGGCCTGCCTCGGCGTCTTCGAGACGCGTGCATGGATGCAACCCGAGGTCGCGATCCAGGGTGTCGGGACGATGGGCGGAGCTGCTGCGTTCTACCTGCACGAGGCCGGCGTGCACGTGGTGGCGATGGCTGATGCGCTCGGCACGCTGTACGACCCGAACGGGCTCGACGTGCCCGCGCTGCTCGACCTGCGCGACGACTACGGGACCATTGACCGCAGCCGGGTGCCGCGCACCGTCACCCAGTTGCCCCGCGAGGCAGTCCTGGCGGTGGAGGCCGACATCCTCGTTCCTGCTGCCATCTCCTACGCGATCACACCCGCGAACGTCGACGACGTCGCCGCGTCGGTCATCGTCGAGGCCGCGAACACCGGCGTCACCCGGGAGGCGGAGGCCATGCTCGCCCGGCGGGACGTGATGGTGGTCCCGGACATCGTCGCCAACACCGGCGCCGCGGCATGGGCCTGGTGGCTGCTGTTCGGGTGGGTGGGCGCCGACCCGGCCGAGTCCTTCGACCGGCTGCACACCGAGATGCGCACCAAGGTCGCGCGGCTGCTGGAGGAGTCGATGCGTACGGGAGTCTCTCCGCGGGAGACCGCGTGGAGCATCGCTGCGGCCAACCGGGCGGCGATGGACAACATGCCGGACGCCGTCATTCCCTGACCTGAGCACTCCTGACCTGAGGATGCCTGACCTGGCACCCTCACCTGGCGCGATCCGGCCCGGCTACCTCACGGTGGCCGGGCCGATCCCCGTCGGCGGATGCCTCATGTGATGTCGTCTGGGCCGGCAGTCCGTGCCCGGACAGCAAAGCTCTGACCCCGCGAGCGAACTCCCCCGCGGGATCCCAGGGAAGGTCAGCCATCCGAGCGGTCAACGGGGCCGTCGACAGGTCGATATCGAACGGCTCGGGTTCCTGGTCGCGTTCACGATCGCCGATCTCCAGGAACAGGTAACCGTGCAGGAACACGGTGAGGGCGTAGATCAGGCTCCGGGCTCCCGCGAGGTCCAGTCCGCCGTCCCGGCACGTCTGTAGCAGCGCTTCGTTGAGCGCCACGGACGCGGGCCCTCGCACCGGGGTCGTGGCCAGGATGCGTAGCACCCCAGGATGGGCGAGCAGCGTGTGGCGCGCCTGCATCGCAAACGCGAGCAGCCGATCGGCAGGGGGACCTGCGCCTGCGGCGAGCGATTCCAGATCGATCCTGGCGAGACCACGGTCGGCGAGCCGCTGATGCAGCTCGGCCTTGGAGGAAACGTAGGTATAGAGGGCATTCGGGGCCACGTCCAGGAATGCGGCGACCGCCCGGATGCTCACACGATCTGGCACTCCGGTGGCCAGCAGCGCCTCGCCCGCATCCAGCACACGCTCGAGGTCGAGGTCACCGCGAGGGCCTCGGTTGCGGCGGTGTGGCATCGAAGAAGTATAGTCGTCCACATGGAGTCTGTACGGAGTACAAATAGCGACCTGATCCCTCTTCCTTGGCACCGTGCGGGGCCTCTGCCCAGCGAGGCGGTCCGCACGTTCGTCGGGTTCGTGATCGTCCTACTGCTCCTGACCGCAGCAGCGATGGCCCCGATCTGGTTCGGTGGCACCAGCACCGATCTGCTCGGCCCGCTCACACCCGTCCTGCAGTGGCTCCCGCTGGTGGTGATGCTCGGGGTGCACCTGATCACCCGGCGTGGCAGGTCGTTCCTGCGTCAGTCCGCCATCACACCGTTGCGACCGTTTGCCCCGATCGGGCGGGCCGGCCTGCTGGTGATCGTGGTGCTGGTGCTGGTGCCGGCGATCACCATCGCCGTCTCGGTCGGCGTCGGAGCGGAGGAACTCACGATTGCCGACGGCGCAGCCTCAACCGCCGCTCTGATCCTCCCGCTCGTCGTGGTCACCACGGTCATGACCATCGGCGAGGAGGTGGCCTGGCGCGGCTACCTCACCACGCTTCTGGCACCGTGGGGATTCTGGCGAGCGAGCACGGCGATCGCGGTGGTGTGGTCGCTGTGGCACCTCCCGCTGACCGCGACCTATCTCGTGGACGGCACCATCCCGGGCCGTGAAGTGCTGGCCACGACCGTGAACCTCTTCCTCGCCGCGTTCGTCCTCAGTGCGGTGCGGTATCTGTCGCACTCGGTGTGGCCGGCCGTGCTCGGGCATGCGCTCCTGAACACGGTGCTGGTGTACGCCTACGCGAACCTCATCATCCCCACCGCCGAACTCGACGACGGCGCGTACTGGTTGCACCACGCCGTCAGCTGGGTCGTATGGGCCGCCGCTATCACCGTGACCGTCGCGCTGGTGCGGCGGACTCGCCGAGGCACCGACTCGACCGACGAGGCCGGTGCTGACAACGAGACTGGCGCCTGAAACGCCGGCGAGTGTGCGGTTCAGGCGAGGTCGATATTGTTCGAGTCCGGACCCATCCGGATCTCCGCGGCGAGCGAGTCGGCGAAGCGGGCCATCGCGTCGCGACCCAGGGAGCAGTGCAGGGCGGGATCGATGAGTTCGAGCTCCATCACCACCGGGGTGCGTCCGGAAGGAATGAGGTCCACGCGGGCGTAGGGCAGCGGCCGGCTGGAGATGCTCCGGCCAGGGATCCGGGCACGGGCGAAGGCGAGCGCCCGCTGCGCCGCCTCGATCTCCGCGTGGGTGGCCTTGTAGGCCTCCATCTCCTCCACCTGGAAGGCATTCGGGTCGTCGATGCCGGTCAGCATGGCGTCTTTGCGCATCGCGTGCGAAAAGGTTCCGTGGAAGAACACCAGCGCAATCTCACCGTGTGAGTCCACCTCCGGCATGTACCGCTGCACCATCACGCTGTGGCCCGCCTCGATCATGTTCTTCGCATGCTCGATGGCGTACCGGCGGGAGTTCGCATCGGTGGCGGTGTAGCGCCCCGCCCCTTCCGATCCTGCTGCCACGGCGGGCTTGATCACGAAGTCCTCGCGTGCCGGGAACCGGTTGTGCAGGCCGCGCTTGTCATAGCCTGCCTCCGGCTCCAGCCAGGTGGTCTGGACGACGGGCAGCCCGTGGTCCTCCAGCGCCTGCAGGTAGTGCTTGTCGATGTTCCAGCGCACCACGTTCGGCGGGTTCACCAGGCGCGGCACGGAACCGGCCCACGAGAGGAACTTCTTGCGCTGGGAGGTGTAGTCCCACACCGAACGCAGCACCACGAGGTCGTAGACGGACCAGTCCACCTCGGGGTCATCCCACACGAGGACATCGGCAGATACCTCACGTGCGGCGAGTGCCTCGATCAACGGGGCATCCTCAGGATGCAGATCGGGCAGTGCGGAACAGGTCACGAGGGCGAGCCGTGCACCGGCGTCGGGTGAGGTGGTCACGATGAAACCGTACTAAACCTCGACCGGACGCCGGTGCCACTCTCCTGAGGAGCGCGGGTTCTCAGCGGCCGCCCTCGAGCTTGCGGTGCCGCTGGTTGACCCCGGGACCGCCGTAGGGGTAGTCCTCCGTCTCTGGCGCACTGGCCTCAGTGAGGCGAGCGAGGTCCTCGTCGGTCAGGTGCAGCTGCACGGCACCGAGGTTGTCGCGGAGCTGGTCGAGAGACCGCGCTCCGAGAATCACCGACGTGACGCCGGGCTGGGCGCTGAGCCATGCGAGCGCCACCTGCGACCGGCTCGATCCGTGAGCCGTGGCAATGTCCGTGACTGCGTCAAGAATCCGCCAGGTGCGCTCACTGTCGTTGCGCTTGCGCCACGCCTCCATCCCCCGCTCCGGGTTTTCACCGAGACGGGTCGCACCGGTCGGGGGGACGTCACGCTGGTACTTCCCACTGAGCCAGCCGCCACCCAGCGGAGACCAGGGCAGCAGGCCGATCCCGGCGTCGAGCGAGGCGGGTACGATCTCGTGCTCGATGCCGCGCACGAGCAGGCTGTACTGCGGCTGCAGAGTCGCCGGGAGGGCCCAGCCGTGCCGCTCAGCGAGGTGCACGGCCTTGGTGATTTGCCAACCGGTGAAGTTCGAGAACCCGTAGTAGCCGATCTTGCCGGCGGAGACGGCGTCGTCGAGGAATCGCAACGTCTCCTCCAGCGGCGTCAGGGCATCCCATGCGTGCAGCTGATACAGGTCGATATGGTCCACACCCAGGCGACGCAGCGAATCGTCCAGCGCAGTGCGCAGGTGACGGCGCGAGGTACCCAGGTCGTTCGGACCGGCCCCCATGGGGAACCTGCCCTTGGTGGCGATCACCACCTGCTGCGCTTGTGTGGGGTGGGCCGCGAGCCACCGTCCGATGATCTCTTCGCTGACGCCCTGACTGTAGACGTCGGCGGTGTCGAGGAAGTTGCCCCCGGCCTCGAGGTAGGCATCGATGAGGGCGTGCGAGGTCTCCTCGTCGGCCTCTTTGCCGAAGGTCATCGTCCCCAGCGCTTGTTCGAAGACGACGGCTCCGCTGCGGCCGAGGTTTCGGTAGGGAGAGGTGCCGGTGGCTGTCATGTGGAGGATCTCCTCGGGGGGCTCGGCGGTGAGGGCGCACTCGATCGGCGACGTCCCGGCGACCCGAAAGCACCGACCGGCACCCGCCGGCGCCGATCCTCACGATAGGACCGCAGGCGGTGACAGGTCCACCAGCACCTGCTCACGCTCAGATGGTTGACAAGGTTCGACTGCCCGGTCCCCCTCGGCCGTGATGGGATCATGATCACGACAACGTCGGTCCCGTGCCAGGCGAGCAGGCCCGCCAGAGCGGCACAGGTCGAGTCCCCGAAGGGGTGGTGTGCGCGTGCCAGGACAGAACTCCGAGGAGTACCTGCCGAGAGAGAAGCGCCGGGCGGTGCTGATCGTCAATCCCTTGAAGGTCGACGTGGCACGGTTGCGGTCGGCGGTCGCCGACGAGGAGCAGGCGGGCCGCTGGTGCCCCTCGGTGTGGCTCGAGACATCCGCCGACGATCCCGGACGTGACGTCGCGCGCGCCGCGCTGGAGCACGCCCCGACGGTCGTGATCGTGGTCGGCGGCGACGGTACCGTCCGCGCCGTCACCGAGGTCTTGCACTCGAGCGGAACACCCGTCGCAGTCGTCCCCACCGGAACAGGAAACCTCTTGGCCCGCAACCTCAGCCTGATGGGCAGCATCGAGGCGTCCGTGCACGCGGCGTTCACCGGCTCGGCACACGCGATCGATGTCGGCGTCGCCCGGCTCACGCACCCGGACGGCCGGGTGGGCACACACATGTTCCTCGTGATGACCGGCGTGGGCCTCGACGCGCGGATGGCGAACGACACCAACAGCAACCTGAAGAAGCGGATCGGCTGGCTCGCCTACACCGAGCCGATCAGCCGGTCGGTGCTCGGCAACGAACAGTTCGAGATGCGCTACCGGGTGGGCGACGCCGCAGAGCGCACAGTTCTTGCACACACCGTGATCGTCGGCAACTGCGGCACGCTCCCGGCCGGCATCCTCCTGCTGCCGGACGCCGAACCCGACGACGGGTTGCTCGACGTCATCCTGCTACGACCCAAAGGGTTCTGGCAGTGGCTCCGCGTGGCAGCCCGGCTCGGGATCGGCGGGATGCTCCACCACACGGAGGGCGGACGCGTCGTCCTGCGCGCGGCACCCGACCTGCGCGCCATGCAGTATGTGCGCGATCGCACGTTCACGGCCCGGTTCGACGAAGCGCAGCACATCCAGCTCGACGGAGACAGCTTCGGTCTGGTCTCTGCCGTGAGCATTTCGCTCCTGCCGGGCGCCCTCCTCGTCCAGCGCCCCTAGCGACGGATCGCGAGGCCGGGCCGACTGGGACTGACCACATGCACTGACGGCCTCGTGGGAACGGCGACGGCCCGCCAGCGTGGTGCTGACGGGCCGTCTGGGGTACACCCCCCGGGACTCGAACCCGGAACCCAGTGATTAAGAGTCACTTGCTCTGCCAATTGAGCTAGAGGTGCGAGCGCGACAGCAATACTAGCAGCGCTCGCACCGCCGATGCGAACCAAGAACACCGGCAGTGACGCACGCCACGTAGGGTGGAGCCGCACCCTAACCACGGAGGTCATCCATGCCGCGACTCGAGCCGGGCCAGGCCGCGCCCGACTTCACCTTGCCCACTGCCGACGGCGGTTCGTTCTCTCTCGCCGAGGCGCGCGATTCCGCCGAAAACGGCGTGATCGTGTACTTCTACCCCGCCGCCAGCACCCCGGGCTGCACCACGCAGGCGTGCGACTTCCGCGACTCGCTCGCATCGTTGACCGCGGCCGGCTATTCCGTCGTGGGCGTCTCACCGGACCCGGTCGATAAACTCAAGAAGTTCACCGATGACGAGTCCTTGACCTTCCCGTTGGTCAGTGACGTCGAGCACACCGCACTCGAGCCCTACGGGGCGTGGGGCGAGAAGAAGAACTACGGGCGGACCTATGTCGGCGCGATCCGTTCGACCGTCGTCGTCGGCAAAGACGGAACTGTCACGGAGGCTCAGTACAACGTGCGCGCCAAGGGGCACGTCGCCAAGCTTCGTCGCGATCTCGGAATCGACTGACCGGTCCCCGCCGACCGAGGCGGCAGGACCGGTCCCGTCAGGGCGGGTCCTGCAGGAACACCTCGCCGATCACGTCCAGCATCCGCGCCTGCGCGAGCCGGGCGCTCTCCGGGTCTGCCTGGATGAGCGCCCGGATCAGGGCATTGACCATGATCGTCTGACTCAGACGCGTGGTCCGGGTGATCTCGTCGCGGAACGAGGAAGAGCCCAGCCCCGAGACGAAACTTACCGTGGCGATCTCCGTCAACGGTGAGCCCGTGAACGCGGTGAACGCGATCAGCCCGGCCCCGGCATCTCTGGCAGCCCGCGCCGCCTGAACCGTGGGCCGAGTGCTCCCGGTCCCGCTGACCACGATGCACAGGTCCTGGGGGCCGAGAAGCCGGGCCCGCACTCCCTGTGCGACATGATCCATCGGCGCATCGGCACTGCGGCCGATCGCGTTGAGGCGCATCGCGGCTTCCATCGCCACCGGAGCAGACAGCCCGTTCCCGATCACGAGCACCGATTGAGCAGCCAGCAGCAGCTCCACACCTCGATGAACATCGTCACCATCGAGCAGCAGCGCGAGGTCGTCGGCTGCCCGGGCCACGTCCCGCACCACTGCCCGCACCACGCCGGCAGCGTCCTTGGGTTCTGTCTCGTCGACGGCGCGGGCGCTCAGGCCCACGTCCCGGGCCAGCAGGACCCGGAGCTGCGGGTACCCGGAGAATCCCAGGTGCTGCGCTGTCCGCACCACTGTCGCACGTGAGGTGTCCGCGGCATCTGCCACCTCCTGTGCGGAGGCTTCGATCGTCCACTCGGGGCGATCGATGAACACCTGGGCCACCCGCTGCTCGCTCGGGTGCAGGCCCGCGACGCCAGCACGGATCAGCGCCGGGACACTCCCCGGCTCTGGGTTACCGTTCATCACACCGCGACCCGCTCACGCACCTGCTTCGCCGCCGCCGGTGCGCCCGGTCCGGCGATGATGCGCTGCCGGACCTTCGCTGAGATCTGGTCCACAATCACGGTGACCACGATGATCACGACGAGCGTGAGGCCAATTCGGCCCCACTCCCGGGCGTTGAAGAGCTGGTCGAGGATCGAGCCGATGCCCCCGGCACCGACGATGCCGAGGATCGCCCCGGCGCGGATGTTGATCTCGAACCGGTAGAGCCAGAAGGCGACGATCTCGGGCAGCACCTGCGGCACGACTGCCCAGCGCAGCTGCTGCAGCTTCGACGCACCGGCCGCATCGAGCGCCTCCAGCGGCCCGCGGTCGATGCCCTCGATCGCCTCGCTGGAGAGCTTGCCGAGGGTGCCCACCGATCCCACCCCGAGCGCCATCGCGCCGGCGAGCGGCCCCAGGCCGAAGATCGGGATCATGAAGACCAGTGCCAGCACGATCTCCGGGACTGCGCGGATGATGTTGAGCACCTGCCGCGTCACGATGACCACCACGCGTGGTGCCGTGTTGCTCGCTGCGAGGAAAGAGACCGGGAAGGAGAGCACGGCGCCGATGAGCGTGCCGATCCAGGCCATCTGCAACGACTCGATCATGAGAGCCAGGCTCTTGGTCCAGTACTCGCTCCACGGCATCGTGAACGGGTTCTCGATCACTCCCTGACCCATGAGGGCGATGTACCGGGGCGCCTCGGTGAAGATATTCGCAAACCGGGACCAGTCGGCATTCACCTGCCAGATCGCGAACAGCACGATCAGGGCGCTGACCAGCAGCCAGACGGTGCTGCGCACCTTCGACGGCGGGCGTGGACGGGTGGTGGACTCCTGGGTAGGCGGGTGAGTCTTGCGTGCGCTCATGTCAGCCTCCGTCGCACGGCCCGGGAAGCTTGATCAAGGATGAACACCACGACGACGAGCGCGTAGACGACCGCCGCCAGGTCCTCGTGCTGGAGCCGGGAGACCAGAATGTTGATCACCGTACCGATACCGCCCGCACCGATCATGCCAAGCACGGCCGAGGCGCGGATGTTGATCTCAAAGACGTAGAAGCAGTACGAGAGGTAGTTCGGAGCCACCTGCGGGAGCACCGCGTACCGTCCACGCTGGAACCGGCTTCCACCGGCGGCCTCGACAGCCTCAATCGGCCCACGCTCCACCGCGTCAATGCTCTCGGACGTCAACTTGGCGACGATGCCGATATTGAACATGGTCAGCGCGAGTACACCCGAAAGTTGGGGATTCACCACGAACGCCACGAACAACAGACCCCAGGCCAGGTCCGGCAGCGAGCGGAGCACCGAGAGTACGAACTTGGTGATCCGGTACACCGGCGTGTTGGGTGCTGAGACCTTGGAGGCGAGCATCGCGCAGACCAGCGCGATCAGACAGCCCACCAGCGTGGCGATGATCGCGATGTAGAGGGTCTCCAGAAACCCTTCGCGAACTGCCGGCCGGGTCAGGATGGCCCAGTTGGGGTCGAAGTACCGGGCGACGATCTCCCGGCCGCGGTTGACGTCCTCCCACAGGGGCCGGAGTGTGAACTCGATCCCGATGGCAGCGTAGACACTGATCGCTGCGAAGACGAGCAGCCCGACGACCGTGCCGATCGACGGCGGCGGTTTGACCGGCCGGTCGGCGGGTGGCTGATCCGTCGGTGCCCGGTCGGTAGTGGCTGGCGTACTCATGCCACCGGACCCGCCTTTTTCTCCACCACATCTTCAGCGGTCAGGGAGCGTCCGTAGATGGACTCGAAGACGGCATCGTCGGCTTCGGCGCCAGTGCCGTCAAAGACCACCTTCCCGGCGCGCATGCCGATGATGCGGTCACCGTAACGTCGGGCCAGGTCCAGGAAGTGCAGATTCACTACGGTGGTGATACCGAGTTCGCGGTTGATGCGTTGCAGGTCCCGCATCACCGCATCTGCCGTCGGCGGATCCAGAGAGGCGACGGGTTCATCGGCGAGCATGATCCTCGGCTGCTGGGCGAGCCCACGGGCGATCGCGACCCGCTGCTGCTGACCGCCGGAGAGCTGAGAGGCGCGTACGTAGGCCTTCTCTAGGATGCCTACACGCTCCAGTGCGTCGAAGGCGACCTCCTTGTCTGCGCCCGAGAACCAGCCGAACATCGATCGCAGGAAACCCGCCGAGTGCAGCCGACCGGTCAGCACGTTGTTCATCACCGTCGTCCGATTCACCAGGTTGAACGACTGGAAGATCATCCCGACCTGGGAGCGCAGCCGACGCAACTGTCTCCGGTTGGCGGCCGCCACGGGCGCACCGTCCACCAACAGCTCACCGCCGGTGGCCGGCACGATGCCGTTGATGGTGCGCACCAGCGTGGACTTCCCGGCACCGGAGAGTCCGACCACCACGACGAACTGACCGTCCGGGATGGTGAGGTCGACGCCGTCGAGAGCCTTCGTGCCGTTCGGGTACGTGACGGACACGTCGCGGAACTCAATCATCTGATTCCTTCTCACGCGTGGGCGCGGGCGGGGTGCATGCACCCCGCCCGCGCCGAGAGCTAGCTGGCGGTCACAGGCCGGCGAAGTTCGCCTCGACCTGCCGGGCGGCGTCCAGAGCCTCCAGGTCGGCCTCCACGAGCCCCTCGATCGAGTACACCTCGTCGAAGGCGGTGGCCCCCTCCTCGGTCTCGATCACGGCGACCATCGCGTCGGCGATGCGCTGCTGCAGGTCCTC
This sequence comes from Ruania rhizosphaerae, assembly GCF_009805705.1. Taxonomy (GTDB): domain Bacteria; phylum Actinomycetota; class Actinomycetes; order Actinomycetales; family Beutenbergiaceae; genus Ruania; species Ruania rhizosphaerae. Next base: position 3,150 of record NZ_VSMB01000010.1, on the reverse strand, counting down.
GGACAGGTCACCGGCGACGGCGACGCCGTCGTTCGGGATCTCGTCGGAGTAGGCGAAGACCGTCACCTCTTCACCGATCTGCGGGTTCTCCTCCACCACGTTGTCGCGGGCGTCGTCGAAGCTGACGCCCACTGCGTAGTCACCGCTGGCCACGTTGATGATCGAGTTCGGGTGACCGCCCGCAAACAGCGTGTTGAGCGCCAGCGGGTCCAGGCCTGCGACCCGCTCGAGCTGGGTCGCCGGGTAGTAGTAGCCGGATGCGGAGGACTCGTCGACCATCGAGATCTGCGTGTCCTGCTCGATGAGGGCCAGGGCATCCTCGCCGGCCGGGCCGGTCTCCGCCTCATCGGTGCCGTTGCAGAAGGTGTAGATCGCACCGTCCTCCTGCTCGACCTCCACCACCTCGTCCAGGCAGTAGGTGTCCGGGTCGTTGGTGAACCACTGGGTGTGATAGGTCGACGTGCCGTAGCGCACCGACTGCAGGACGATCTGGGCACCGGCCTGGTCGGCAGCCTGCACCAGAGCGATCGGTCCGAACATGCCGATATGGGCCTGACCGGTCTGCATCGCGGTCACCAGGCCGGCGTAGCTGTCGGTCACTGTGGTCGTCACGGGGATGCCGAGCTCGGCCTCGATCAGGGCGCCGAGCTGATCGGCGTCCTCCACCAGCGCATCCATGTCCTGGGACGGCACCAAGCCGAGCACGAGCTCCTCGGGGTCGGCCATGTCCTCGCCGGTCTCGTCACCGGCATCCTCGCCGCCGGTCTCCTCGGCGGTCGTCTCGTCATCGGCCGGTTCCTCGCTCGCACATGCCGTCAGAGCAAGCGCAGCCGCGGCGCCGATCGCCGCGAATCGCATCGCACGCTTCATCTTTCACCCTCGTAAGGTCAGGGTGCCGATCGGCACCATCGGTTGCCCCCGCAACGTCATTACGTCAGCCGCGGGCGCGGTGAACACGAGTTGCACGCTACTGAGGCAAAGGCGAACGCGCTAGGGATACAGGGTTGCAGTCCGGTAAACACTCACGGAACGATCGAGACTTTTCCGGCGCGGCGGCACCGGGGCGCACTGTTCAGGACGCCACGTCGTCAGCCCCGAGGTGCTCGCGAGCCCACGACGCGATCGCCGGCGCCAGTTCCTCGAATGTGGGCGCTGCAGCGGTACACGGCCCGTCTCCCCGCCCGAACCTGTCGATGAAGAATCCTGCCGAACCACGTCGCACGGCCGGCTCCACATCGTTGATCCACACATCGCCCACGCTCGCGAGCCGGCCCGGGCCGGCGAGCCCGGCAGCGAGTTCCTCAAGGATCCCGGGCATGGCCGCCGGCTTGCCGGCATCCGGCCACAGCCGGTCGATCAATGACCCGAGTCCCTGCCGTTCGATCCAGCTCTGCGCACCCACCGCTGGCGCGTTCGTGACCAGCACCACCTGCACCCCGTGGTGACGTACCTGGGTGAGGAGCTCCGCCACGCCGTCGGGCGGGTTGGTCTCACCTTCACCGTCATCGAGCCGGCGGCGGGAGGCGAGGTAGCCCTCGCCGAGCACCGAGGTCGGGACGCCGGCCGCGGTGGCCAGCGTCGCGACGGCGTGATAACCGTCGGGGGCATCGGGGACGTCGCGCACCCGGGCGAAGAACTCCCGGGTCTGGTCCACGAGGCCACGGGCCGCGTTGTGCCGGCGCTGGATCTCCTCGGCGTAGAAGAGCACCGGATCGTCACCGATGCACAGGGTCCCGTCGAAGTCGAGCACGAGGACGGCGGAGGGTCGGGATGCGAGCGTCACGGCACCCAGGCTAAAGGGTCGTCCGGGCGCGTCCGCACCGTGGGGTGCGCGACGGCACCCGGCCACGGTCTACGCTAGGGGCACGCGCGCGAGTGGCGTAACTGGCAGCCGCGCAGGATTTAGGTTCCTGTGCCTTCGGGCGTGCGGGTTCGAGTCCCGCCTCGCGCACTGTGACGAAGGAACCCTGCCCGAGCGGGACGAGGAGGAGCGAAGCGACGGCCCCTCGCGCACTGTGACGGACGAACCGATTGCTGTGGAAACCGACCGACCGGGTTCTGGTGCGTGAGATCCTGACACCAGCACAGTTCATCGAGAGTTCATCGACGGGGTACGGCACGTAATGAGCGAGACTGCGATCGAGACCGGCGACGGCTGGTTCGAGCCCGACGAGCTGGCGGCAGTTCGCCGCCGGTTACCCATTCTGTACGTCGACGTGGTCCCCGTGCGGGTCGACCCGGATGGTGTGATCCAGCAGATCGGGTTGCTCCTTCGTACCCCGCGCGACGGTGGCATCTCCCGCGCCCTCGTCTCCGGCCGGGTGATGCACCACGAGTTGATCCGCGACGCACTTGCCCGTCACCTCGACAAGGACCTCGGCCCGATGGCACTCCCCCGGCTACCGGTGACGCTTACGCCGTTCACCGTGGCCGAGTATTTTCCCACCCCGGGAATCACCGCGTACCACGATCCACGCCAGCACGCCGTCGCGCTGGCCTACATCGTCCCTGTGGACGGCGACTGCAGCCCCCAGCAGGATGCCCTCGACATCGGCTGGTTCACGCCTGAGGAGGCGGTCTCCCCGATGGTGCAAGCAGACATGGTGGACGGGCACGGGGCCCTGGTGCGCACCGCACTCGCGACCGTTGGGCGGCTGGTCTGAGCGAGTGCCCCCGCCCGACGGCGCCAGCTCCCTCCCGACCGAGCGGTCACCGCTGGTGGGCCATCGCCAGTGACGTGCTGGCCGTGCTGGTGTTCGTGATTGCTGGGCGCGGCACCCACCACGACGCCGGGGTCCTGCTGGGAACGCTCGGAACAGCTTGGCCGTTCTTGGTCGCTCTCGCCGCGGGCTGGCTGGTGTCCCGGGCATGGCGCCACCCGTACCAGGTGTGGCCGACGGGCGCGTTGATCTGGCTCATCACAGCGGCCGGTGGACTCGCGCTGCGCGGACTCACCGGAGGCGGCCTCTCCGGCGCCTTCCCCCTGGTGGCTCTCCTGACCCTCGGGGCCCTGCTGCTCGGGTGGCGGGCCGCCGTCGTGCTCTGGCGCCAGGTGCGCAGCCGCACGAGGGTGGCTTGAGTGCCGATTCTCGCGTGGTGGATTCATACGGTCGTTGCGACAAGTGGTGATCGTGGGAGGTCGTGATGGCT